>NZ_CP047949.1:0-2481217 GCF_014279635.1 Synechococcus sp. RS9902 | reverse complement strand
AACCCAGTGCTCATCACAGTTTTCGATGAGCCAGGGCTGAGGAGAATTTTTCACAGGATGGGGAGTGAGGCTTTGTTTTCCACCTCTTCACAGCCGGTGGAAAACCCGCGCGACAAACGGGTGGATAGTTCTCGCTTGTTTTCCACAGCGTGTTGGCATGGTTTTCGGGCGTCTTCCGCAGCCGCTTTGTCGGTTGGTTTGGTCTTACGGCCATAAAAAAGCCCCCTGAAGGGGGCAGAAGTGCGTTGATGCAAGGCGGTGTGTCAGAAGCCCATCACACTGGCGACGGTGCCCAGATCAGGATTGAGGTCGGTGTGGAAGGCGGCGTCGTTGTTGCTGATGGCGCAGTCGGGATCCTTGAGGCCGTTGCCGGTCAGAACGCAGACCACCGTGGCGCCGGCTGGCACTTCATCTTTGCGTTTGAGCAGGCCTGCCACAGAGGCAGCACTGGCGGGTTCACAGAAGATTCCCTCATGGCCGCCTAGAAGCTTGTAGGCCGCGATGATCTCCGCGTCGGTCACATCCAGGAACGCGCCATTACTGGCTTCGCGTGCTGCCAGAGCTTTGGCTCGGTTGACCGGGTTGCCAATGCGGATGGCGGTGGCGATGGTTTCGGGGTCCGTCACCGTGGTGTTGTTCACCAGAGGGGCGGATCCGCTGGCTTGGAATCCCATCATTCGGGGCAGGCTCCGGCTCCGGCCGGCCTGTTGATATTCCTGAAAACCCATCCAATAGGCGGTGATGTTTCCGGCGTTGCCCATTGGAATGCACAGCCAGTCGGGTGCATCACCGAGGGCATCCACGATTTCGAAGGCAGCAGTTTTCTGGCCCTGCAGCCTGTAGGGATTCACCGAGTTCACGAGGGTGACGGGATACTTCTCTGCTGCTTCGCGAACGATGTCGAGGGCGCGGTCAAAGTTGCCGCGAATCGCCAAGACCTCAGCTCCGTACACCAGAGCCTGAGCCAGTTTTCCCTGGGCGACATAGCCGTCCGGGATCAAGACGAAGGCACGCATCCCACCCCGCCTGGCATAGGCCGCAGCAGCAGCACTGGTGTTGCCCGTGCTGGCACAAATCACCGCTTCACAACCGGCTTCCTTGGCTTTGCTGATGGCCATGGTCATGCCCCGGTCCTTGAAGGACCCTGTGGGGTTCAGGCCGTCGTACTTCACGAACACCTTCACGCCCTTGCCGATCTGTTCCGCAACTGATGGAACGGGGATCAGAGGGGTGGCGCCCTCACGCAGGCTGATCACCGGGGTCGCATCGCTGACCGGAAGCCAGCTGCGATAGGCCTCGATCAGTCCAGGCCAGTCCTGCATCACAGGGGTGGCAGTGAAACGCCGACGGAGGTTCTGAAACAGGGACACCGGCTGGGATGGGGGGATTTCCGGAATCTAGGCGGCGTCCGATCAGGGCTTGGTCAGGGTTGCGCTTCTTTCAATCCGTCCAAGGGAGAGTCGGAGAAAAATTGCACCAGACCGGCGATGGATTCCGCTTTTTCGATCACCCCGAACAGAGCGGGAAGATTCACCGCCATGAAGGCATTGGGGTAGCCCTTCAAAAAGCTCACTGCCGTGAGGCCATCTTCGCTCTGTAATCCACTGATTACTCCGGCACGGATCGCTGGAACACTCACCTCAACTTCCGGTGTGTAGATCGGATAAATGATGCGTGCGACACGACGCAGGATGGCCTCACCGATCCGTGTGTTGATCAGACGGCTTGTGAGCACCAGGGGAAGCTCGAGGCTCTGATTGAGCATCTGCGAAACCTCCTGAGGGTCCTGTTTGGACAGTTCAAGCAGATCACCCAGCAAGCCGATGGCTTCACCGGTTTCGGCCAGGTGTTCAATTTCCTTGACGGGAATAGAGCGGCGAAAGGCACCACTCACCAGTGCCACGTCCGTCGCGGCCTGCAGGGGTTGCATGGCACTGCTCCAAGCGATTCCAACTCCCGCTGCCATGCCCAGCAGGGAGGTACGGGTGAAGGGCTTGGGGAGCATCACGCTGAAGGTGTTGGCCGGAAGTTAGGCCGGAACTCCAGCGGCGACCCGCACCAGGCGGACAACTCCCCGTTCGGCCAGCCCCTGAGCCACCTTGAACCCCATGCGCCGGGTGTCTGGTTCATTGAGCACTCTCGGCATGCGACGCAGGAGAAGGTCGGGTGTGAATCCCGGCAACGATTGCAACACCTGGATTAACTCCCGCACCGGCTCCAATTGCATCAGTGGATCGGAGAGCCCAGGAGGTGTCTGGCCAAGGGCGGAGGGTTGCAGTCGTTTGGGGAGGCGTCGACCCAGGCGTTGCATCGTTGACCAACCCAGAGCATCCAGCCGATCAACTGTGGCGGTCACCAGTTGATCTCGAAGCAATCCTGCCTTGGGTGAGAACAGGAAGTCGAGCAGTTGATCGAGCAAGGCTTCCAGATCCAGCTGGGCTTGACTTGCAGCACTGGACACCAGATTTTCCAGACGGGTCCAACGGAAGGCGTCCCCGTCGAACAGCATCTCCTTAAGGCTCTGACGCAACTGGGGATCGGGATCCTCCATCAGCCGCCTGGCGAAGTAGGGGTAGGCAGCACCGAGGATCTTGAAGTTCGGATCAACACTGAGGGCGATGCCCTCCAGGGTGACCAGTGATCGAATGATCAGGGCGTAGTAAGGCGGCACCCGGAAGGGGAATTTGTACATCACACCGGACATGTCGTCGGTGACCGCTTTGAAATCCATGCGGTTGACGCCGGCCTCCAGGGCCTGGCTGAAGACCTTCTCAAAGGCGGGAACAATCGGTTCCAGGTTCACGTCTTCCGCTAGGAATCCCAGGGTGACGAAATCTTTGGAGAGCTTCCCGAAGTTTCGGTTCACAAGATGAACCACCGCCTGAATCAAGCCGGTGCGTGACTCGCGGCTCACTTCGCTCATCATCCCGAAGTCCAGATAACAGAGGCGACCGTCCTCCAGAGCCAGGAGATTGCCGGGGTGGGGGTCGGCATGGAAGAAGCCATGCTCCAGCAACTGTTGAAGGCTGCAGTTCACGCCCACTTCCACCATGTCGTCCGGGTCCACACCGAGCTCGCGAACCGCATCAAGGTTGGTGAGCTTGACGCCGTCGATCCACTCCATCGTCAGCACCCGGCGGCTGGTGGCGTTGCGATAGATCGTCGGAACAGCGATGCGAGGGTTGTGTTGATGCAGTTCAGCGAAGGTCTCAGCGTTCGAGGCCTCGTTGAGGTAATCCATCTCCTCGAACACCCGTCGCCCCAGTTCATCGATCAGGGCGACGAGGTCGCTGCGGATCAATCCGATGTTGCTGTTCAACCAGGCGGCGATGTTGCGCACGATGTACAGATCAAGGGTGATCTGTTCGCGTAGCCCCGGGCGCTGCACCTTCACCGCCACCCTTGCGCCACCCTTGAGGGTTCCCTTGTGCACCTGACCCAAGGAGGCGGCTGAGATCGGTTCCCGGTCCAGCTGCTCGAAAATGTCATCCACCGGTGCGCCCAGGTCCTCCTCGATGCAGGCCATGGCCAGGCCGCTGTCGAAGCCGGGCAGTTGGTCCTGGAGCTGGGCCAGTTCCTCCAGCAGCAGCGGGGGGACGATGTCCGGTCGGGTGGAGAGGGCCTGGCCGGCCTTGATGAAGGCGGGACCAAGATCCACGAGAAGCTCAGCGCATTCGCGAGCTCGAGCCCGGGCCCGTTCCTCATCCTTCAGCAACTGGAAGATCCAGTCGAAGGCGACGCCCAGCAGCAATAGGCCGATGGGTACGAGGGTTTGCCAGAGCCGGCGGATCAGCCGTTGGGGATGGCCGGCATAGATACGTGTGATGGCGGCGGGGTCGTACTCGAGCAACCCCGCGGCTTCGATGAAATCCCCGAGCTCCTGCGCCATCAATTCATCGGGATGTCCGACACCCCTTCTAAACGAACCAAGCTGCCGCTACGGTCGGCATCATCACAGGGCTGGACGTGCTCACCGGTCTGCTGCTGCAGAACATCGCTCTGATTGAGAGTCTTGAACTGGAGTTCAGCTCGGGTTTCACGGTGCTCACCGGTGAGACCGGTGCCGGTAAATCGATCCTTCTTGATGCCCTCGATGCGGTACTGGGTGGAGCGCAGGGTTCCAGCGGCATTCGTCTGCTGAGGACGGGTTCGGATCGCGCCAGGATCGAGGCTGCGTTTCAACTCAACCCAGCCCTCGAGCAGTGGTTGATCGCGGCGGAGTTTGATCCCGAAGAGGAGCTTTTGATCAGCCGCGAATGGAAACGGCAGGAGGGTGATCGTTACTCCAGTCGCTGTCGGCTGAATGGCAGCACGGTGAACCGTCAGCAGTTGCTTGAGCTCAGGCCGTTGTTGATTGATCTCACGGTTCAGGGACAGACCCAGTTGTTGTCGCGGGCGGGGCAGCAACGGCTCTGGCTTGATCGTCTCGGTGGATCTGCATTGGCTGAGCTCAAAGTTCAGGTGGCTGATGCCTGGACCGAATGGCGCCAGGCTGCAGATGCCCTGACTGCACTTGAGCAGGAGCAGCAGCGCTCCGAACAGGAGCAGGCTGAACAGGAAGAGCAGTTGGAGCAGCTGCAAGCTGCCGATCTCGACGACCCCGACGAGCAGCAGCGGCTGGAACAGGATCAAGACCGCCTCGTCCATGGTGTGAGGCTGCTGGAGGGTTTGGCCTTGCTGTTTGGGCGTCTCCGGGACGGCGTGGATCAGGCGCCTTCCCTGCAGGATCATTTCGCGGCGTGCATCCAGGAGTTGCAGGCCATGGCGCAGCTGGATGGTTCGCTTGAGCCCCTGCGGGATCAGGCGCTGGATCTCGAGGCTGGTGTGGACGGTTTGTTGCGCTCCCTCGATCAATACGGTCTGGCGCTGGAGAGCGATCCAGACCAGCTGGAGCGGATTCAGGACCGTCTGTCGGTTTTAAAACGCTTGCAACGCCGCTACGGCTTTGATCTGGCCGGTTTGATTCAGCGGCGCGACGAGCTGCTTCATCGTTTGGGATCGGAAGGCTTCGCGGCGGATCTCGCTCGCCTGCAACAGGCCGAAACCGTCCGTCGCCAGACGCGTGATCAGGCCAATGCGGCCCTGCGTCGCGAGCGGTTTAAGGCGGCGGAGGCCTTAGAGGCCTCGTTGCTGAAGCTGTTGCCACCTATGGGTCTGGCCAACGTGCGTTTCAAGGTTGATCTCACCCCCTGTGATCCGGCTGAGCATGGGGCGGACGCTGTTCAATTCTTGTTCTCCGCCAATCCCGGCCAACCGATGGCACCGCTAACGGAGGTGGCGTCCGGCGGTGAGATGTCCCGTTTTCTGCTCGCGCTCAAGACCACCCTTGCCGCGGTGGATGGCTCCAGCACGCTGCTGTTCGATGAAATCGATGCTGGCGTCAGTGGACGCGTCAGTGGAGCCATGGCCGATTTGCTTCAGACTCTGGCCCGTCAGCGTCAGGTGTTCTGCATCACCCACCAACCGCTCGTGGCGGCAGTGGCCGATCACCATTTCCGAGTGAGCAAGCATGTGGAAGACGGCATTACCCATTCGCGAGTGTCCCGACTGCGGGACACTCAGGAACGCCGCCAGGAGCTGGCAGACCTCGCTGGTGGCGATCAAGCCGATGCATATGCAGCGAGCCTGCTGGACCAGCGAACAGCTTGAAGGCTTGAGTTCTTCCTAAGATCTTGAGCTTTCCAACGGGTCCTGATGGCGCGAGCTGCTGCCAAGATCGCTGAATCAGCTGGCCCGCTGGCGACTCAGGACGATGTGATTCGAGTGAGGGGTGCGCGGCAGCACAACCTCAAGAACGTCGACGTCACCATCCCCCGCAACAAGCTGGTGGTCTTCACCGGAGTGAGTGGCAGCGGCAAGAGTTCACTTGCCTTCGACACGATCTTTGCCGAGGGACAGCGCCGCTACGTCGAAAGTCTGTCGGCCTATGCCCGCCAGTTTCTGGGGCAGGTGGATAAGCCCGACGTCGATGCCATCGAGGGCCTGTCTCCGGCGATTTCGATTGATCAGAAATCCACCAGTCACAACCCGCGCTCCACGGTGGGCACGGTCACGGAGATTCAGGACTATCTCCGTCTGCTGTTCGGCCGCGCCGGAGAGCCCCACTGCCCCAAGTGTGGCCGTTCGATCAAGCCACAGAGCATCGACGAAATGGTCGATCAGATCCTTCTGCTACCGGAGGGAACCCGCTATCAGCTGTTGGCGCCGGTGGTGCGCGGCAAGAAGGGCACCCACACCAAGTTGATCAGTGGTTTGGCGGCCGAAGGTTTCGCCCGGGTGCGCATTAACGGTGAGGTGCGCGAGCTGGCCGACAACATCGAGCTCGACAAGAACCACACCCACAACATTGAGGTGGTGGTCGATCGTCTTGTGGCCCGTGAGGGGATCCAGGAACGGCTGACCGATTCATTGCGCACGGCCCTCAAACGCGGCGATGGTCTGGCCTTGGTGGAGGTGGTTCCCAAGAAAGGGGAGGAGCTTCCCGACGGCGTTGAACGGGAGCGTCTCTACTCCGAGAACTTCGCCTGCCCTGTTCATGGCGCTGTGATGGAGGAGCTGTCGCCGCGGCTGTTTTCGTTCAACAGCCCTTACGGCGCCTGTGAGGCCTGCCATGGCATTGGCCATCTGCGCAAATTCACCGTGGACCGGGTGATTCCGGACCCAACGCAGCCGGTGTATTCCGCAGTCGCTCCCTGGGCCGAGAAGGACAACAGCTACTACTTCTCGTTGCTGTATTCGGTGGGTGAGGCCTTCGGCTTCGAGATCAAGACCCCATGGAATGAGCTCACGGATGAGCAGCGGGATGTGCTGATTAATGGGAGCCGCGAACCGATTCTGATCCAGGCCGACAGCCGTTACCGCAAAGGCAAAGGCGGATACACCCGACCCTTCGAAGGCATTCTTCCGATCCTCGAGCGGCAGCTCCGTGATGCCAGTGGCGAGTCCCAGCGCCAGAAGCTGGAGAAATATCTGGAGTTGGTGCCCTGTGCCAGCTGTGCCGGTCAGCGGCTTCGTCCCGAGGCCCTGGCGGTGAAGGTGGGGCCGTATCGGATTCCAGAACTCACGGCCGTCAGCGTCGGTCAGACCCTGGAACGGATCGAAAAACTGATGGGTGTGGGGGCTCATGAGGGTTCAGAGCCTTTGCTGAATGCCCGTCAAATCCAGATCGGTGATCTGGTGCTCAGGGAAATCCGCCTTCGTTTGAAATTCCTGCTTGATGTTGGTCTCGACTATCTGAGCCTGGACCGACCGGCGATGACGCTCTCCGGTGGTGAAGCCCAGCGCATCCGCCTGGCGACTCAGATCGGTGCTGGTCTCACCGGGGTGCTGTACGTGCTGGATGAGCCGAGCATTGGTTTGCATCAGCGGGACAACGACCGTCTCCTGAACACCTTGGTGCGGCTCCGGGATCTCGGAAACACTCTGGTGGTGGTGGAACACGATGAAGACACCATCCGTGCTGCCGATCACGTGGTGGACATCGGCCCTGGTGCTGGCGTCCATGGGGGCCACATCGTTGCGGAGGGAAGTTTCGATGACCTCGTGGCCAGCAGTGAATCCCTCACCGGCGCTTACCTGAGTGGCCGTCGCTCGATTCCAACGCCGGCCGAACGCCGCGAGAGCGGTTCGCGCTCACTCAAGTTGATCGATTGCAACCGCAACAACCTCAAGAACGTTTCGGTTGAGTTCCCCTTGGGCCGGTTGGTGTCCGTGACCGGTGTGAGCGGCAGCGGCAAGAGCACCCTGGTGAATGAGCTTCTGCATCCCGCCCTGGAGAACGGCCTGGGTCTGAAGGTGCCCTTTCCGCAGGGTCTGGGGGAGTTGCGGGGGTTGAAGTCGATCGACAAGGTAATCGTCATCGACCAGAGCCCGATTGGACGCACGCCCCGCTCCAATCCAGCCACCTACACGGGTGCCTTTGATCCGATCCGTCAGGTGTTTGCCGCCACGGTGGAGGCCAAGGCCCGCGGTTACCAGGTGGGGCAATTCAGCTTCAACGTGAAGGGTGGCCGCTGTGAGGCTTGCCGTGGCCAGGGCGTGAACGTGATTGAGATGAACTTCCTGCCGGATGTGTACGTCCAGTGCGACGTCTGCAAGGGCGCCCGCTTCAACCGCGAAACCCTGCAGGTGAAATACAAGGGCTACACCATCGCGGATGTGCTGCAGATGACGGTGGAGCAGGCCGCTGAGGTGTTTGATGCCATCCCTCAGGCGGCTGATCGCTTGCGCACTTTGGTGGATGTGGGCCTGGGCTACGTGAAGCTCGGCCAGCCGGCGCCAACCCTTTCGGGGGGTGAGGCCCAGCGGGTGAAGCTGGCGACGGAGCTGTCACGGCGGGCCACTGGCAAGACTCTTTATCTGATTGATGAGCCCACCACCGGCCTCAGCTTCTATGACGTGCACAAGCTGATGGATGTGATGCAGCGGTTGGTGGACAAGGGCAATTCGATCATCTGCATCGAGCACAATCTTGACGTGATCCGCTGCAGCGACTGGATTATTGATCTCGGCCCTGAGGGCGGTGACAAAGGTGGCGAGATCCTGGTTACCGGCACTCCAGAAGAGGTCGCCCAGCACCCCACCAGTCATACCGGCCGCTACCTTGCTCGAGTTTTGGAGCAGCATCCACCAGAACTCCCCGTTTCCCTGGCGGCTTGATGGCCCGACTTCGCACCCACCTGGCGGCTCTGGCGTTTGGCATGTCACTGGCGCTTGGTGGGGCTCCCGCTTCAGCTTTGGAGCGGTTCGTGTTGCGTCTTCCGTTTCTGGAAACGGAGATCACGATCAACTTCGCCGACGGTGAGTCGGCTGAACAACTGATTCAGGCCAGTCCGGATCTGCAGGATCTGGAATTGGCCAGTGGAGGCAAGTTGTTGCCGCTGCTGCGCCAGGTGTTCCTTACGCCACTGCCCCTGGAGACCAAGGCATTGCTGGCGCGATCGACCGGTCAGCCGCTGCTGGAGCAGGCCCTCCATGCGGCGACTCAGGTTGTGGATCTGGAGGGGGTTGAGCTGGACGACAGCGGGAGGATGCTGACCGAAGCCCTGATTCGCGCTGAACGCCGGGGGCAACCCAACATTCTTGGCTTTTTGAGGGAGTTGCCGGGAGAGCAGGCGTCGATCGATTTATCCCGCCTCGCTGAGGTGGCCAACCGGCTTAAAACCAATCTTGAGGAGGGGGTTGCCCTGGCCCGTTCCGTTGAGGCTGCATCCGTGACGGCCGTTCTGCGGGAGCCATTGCGGCTCACCTGGTCCCGTGAAGTTGTTCAGGTGCCTGTGCCCCATCGGCCCAAACCCATGCGGGTTCTCATGCTTCAGCCTGCGGCTCCTGGGAATGGTCGTTTGGTTGTGATGTCCCACGGGCTCTGGGACGATCCGGAGTCGTTTGAAGAGTGGGGTGAGGTGCTGGCTGCCCATGGCTACACCGTGCTGCTGCCAGACCACCCTGGCAGTGATTTCAATCAGCAGAAGGCGATGCTCGCCGGTGATGCGCCGCCGCCTGGACCTGAAGAGTTGCGGCTTCGGCCCCTTGATGTGTCCGCTTTGTTGGATGCGGTCAGTTCAGGGCGTCTTCTGCCAGGCGCCACGTTGAACACCAACGCCGTTGCGGTGGTGGGTCACTCCTGGGGAGCCACCACCACGCTCCAGCTGGCCGGTGGGGTTCCTGTTGATTCCAGACTCAAAGCCCGTTGCAACGACCTTAAGGATTCGGAGCGAAACATCAGTTGGGTGCTGCAGTGCAGTTGGCTGTCGGGGGTGAACCAAGCCGCTGTTGCTGATCCAAGGGTCAAGGCTGTTGTGGCCGTCAGTCCGCCCTTGCGTTTGTTGTTCGACGGCAGTCGCCTGGAGAGCCGTCCGGCCAAGATGCTGCTGATTAGCGGTACCCGCGATTGGGTGGTGCCTTCGGGTCCGGAAGCGATCGCTCCGATGCGTGAGAGCAAGGCCGCGCGCTTGGGTCACCGCTTGGTGTTGGTGCAGGGGGCAGACCACTTCAGCCTTCGCAGTTTTCGCGGTGAGCCGTCCCCGGCACAGGTTGGGCCGGTCATCCTTGGCTGGATCAACGAGCAGCTCGAGGTGGATGGCGCCGTCAACTTCTCTGCTGGTGGTTGGGGTGACGAGCAGGGCAGCCTTGTCGATGTCAGCGACCGCCTCTGACGTTGCTGGCTTGTTACATCAAGCCTAGGGCATGACTGTTATCACTTGGGCCCAGATCCTTTGCAGGACAGGGTGACTCGGCTTTTTTATTCGGTTTGATTGGTTGGTCTTCTAAGGTTTTTTTCATTTTTTACGCCTTCTTCCGCCTCTAAAGAAAAAAACAACGGCACCGAATCTGCGTCCCGTTGTTGTTTGTGAGTGGAGCGAATGGGGATCCGGTTGTTGCATCTGCACCTTCACGGTCTGTTCCGTTCCCATGAGCTCGAACTGGGACGTGATGCTGATACCGGTGGTCAGACGTTGTATGTGCTGGAGCTCGTGCGCAGCCTGGCGCAGCGGGCGGAGGTTGAGCAGGTTGATGTGGTCACCCGCCTGATTCAGGATCGTCGGGTCGATCTCGATTACAGCCAACGGGTCGAAGCCATTGCTCCAGGGGCCCGCATCCTGCGCTTTCCCTTCGGTCCCAAGCGGTATCTGCGCAAGGAGTTGCTTTGGCCCCATCTTGAGGAGCTGGCTGATCAGCTGGTGGAACATCTGAGCCAGCCCGGTCAGAGGGTCGATTGGATTCATGCCCATTACGCCGATGCCGGTCTGGTGGGTGCTCTCGTCAGTCAGCGGTTGGGGATTCCGCTTGTTTTCACGGGTCATTCCCTCGGCCGGGAGAAACAGCGTCGTCTTCTGGCCGGTGGCTTGGATCGCTCTCAACTTGAGCAGACCTATGCCATCAGCCGGCGCATTGACGCCGAAGAGCGGGCCTTGGCTCAGGCGGATCTGGTGATCACCAGCACCCGTCAAGAGGCGGATCAGCAGTACTGCCGCTACGGCCACTTTCAGGCGGATCAGGCGGCGGTGGTGCCCCCTGGAGTTGATGCTTCCCGGTTCCATCCCCACGGTTCATCCCAGGAATGCTCCGCGTTGCAAAGCCTGTTGCAGCCTTTCCTCAGGGAGCCGGATCGTCCGCCACTGCTGGCGATTTCCCGTGCGGTGCGGCGCAAGAACATTCCCGCTCTGGTGGAAGCCTTTGGTCAGTCGCCGGTGCTGCGGCAGCGTCACAACCTGTTGCTTGTGCTGGGCTGTCGGGATGACCCGCGTGAGCTCGAGAAGCAGCAGCGCGATGTGCTCCAGCAGGTGTTCGATCTGGTGGATCGCTTTGATCTCTATGGCCAGGTGGCCTATCCCAAACAACACAGTCGTGCCCAGATTCCTGCCCTTTATCGCTGGGCGGCGCGACGTGGGGGGCTGTTTGTGAACCCGGCGTTGACCGAACCCTTCGGACTCACCCTTCTGGAGGCCGCGGCCTGTGGTTTGCCGATGGTGGCCACCGACGATGGCGGTCCACGTGACATCCAACACCGTTGCGACAACGGTCTTCTGGCAGACGTCACCGATCCCGGGGCACTTCAGGAGGCCCTGGAATTGGCCGGAAGTGATCGCTCCCGTTGGCGCCGTTGGAGTGACAACGGGGTTGAGGCCATCAGTCGGCACTTCAGCTGGGATGCCCATGTGTGTCAGTACCTCGCCCTGATGCAGCAGAAAGTCCGCGTGTCACCTGTGCGTGGGATGTCGGTGGTGCGGCGGCCCAGCCCCGTCTCCAGGTTGTTGGCGCTGGATCTCGACTGCTGCTTGGAGCTGCCGGAGGAACGCTCCCTGGCGCATCTGCGCGATCGGCTTCAGGCCGAACCCTTCGCCGTTTCGACAGGCTTGGTGATCCTCACGGGGCGGTCGCTGGATCAGGCGCGTCAGCGCTACCAGGAGTTGCATCTTCCCGACCCCAAGGCCTGGATCTGCAGGGCTGGAACCGAGATTCACCACAGTTCGGATCGCGCGGAAGATCCCGTGTGGGCGAAGCGCATCAGCCAAGCCTGGGATCGCGAGGCTGTGCTCGCAGCGATGGGTCAACTCCAGGAACACCTTCAGCTTCAGGACCCGGATCATCAGAGTCCCTTCAAGGTCAGCTACCTGTTGCGTGCTTCCAACCGCGGCCTGATTGGTTTGGCCCGTCAGTGCCTGCGCCGCCATGGTCTGCAGGCGGAACCCCAGCTCCGTTGCCATTGGTTCCTGGATGTTCTTCCCCAGCGCGCGTCCCGCAGTGAGGCCATCCGTTTTCTGGCCCAGTCTTGGCAGCTCCCTCTGCAGCAGGTTCTGGTGGTGGCCAGTCAGCAGGGGGATGGAGAGTTGCTGGATGGTTTGCCCGCCACGGTGGTTCCTGCGGATCACGATCCCTGCCTGCTGGGGCAACGGACCCAGCAGCGGGTGTACGTCTCGAAACGCCCCAGTGTTGGAGCCGTGCTGGATGGCTTAACCCACTACCGATTTTCAGGCAGCCGTTGATCCTGGAATCACGGTCACACAGGCGGCTGCCCTATCGGTCTTGGCCTGTGCTTCCTTCCGATTTCTCCCCCTTGCCAGGGCTACACCCATGCGTCGACCGGGGCGGGCTGTGGGCTTGCCGAACAGCAGCACTTGGGTGTCAGCTTCCGTGAGCGCTTGTTCGACCCCTTCAAAAGCCACGGAGTCCATGTTCGTTTGGGCCAGGATCACGCGGCTGGCGGCCGCATCAGCTGCCGTGATGGTGGGGATCGGCAGACCGAGAACAGCGCGCAGGTGCAGTTCGAACTCGCTCAGGTTCTGGCTGATCAGGGTCACCAGGCCTGTGTCGTGCGGCCGGGGCGACAGTTCAGAAAAAATCACCTCATCGCCACAGAGGAAAAATTCCACCCCGAAGAGACCGGCACCGCCCAGGTTGTCGGTGACGGTTTTGGCCATGGCCTGGGCCTGACGCAGTTGTTGGTCGCTGAGTTGAGCCGGCTGCCAGCTGCATTGATAGTCCCCTCCTTCTTGTTCGTGGCCGATCGGCGCACAGAACAGGGTTTCGCCATTGCGCTGACGGATGGTGAGCAGGGTGATCTCCAGATCGAAATGGAGAAATTCCTCCACGATCACCTGGGTTGAGGTACCCCGTGCACCGGCCATGGCGGCCTCCCAGGCCTTGGGCAGATCGTCTGCACAGGTCACCACGCTCTGGCCTTTGCCGGAGGAACTCATCACCGGTTTCACCACGACGGGCCAGCCCAGTGGTTCCGCCACTGCTGTGAGTTCTTCAGCACTGGAGGCATAGGCGAACCGGGCGGTGCGGAGACCGAGTTCGTCGGCTGCCAGGTCGCGGATGCGGTCTCGGTTCATCGTGACGGCCGTAGCGCGGGCCGTGGGAATCACGGTGATCCCCTCTTGTTCGAGTTCCGCCAGGGCATGCACGGCGAGTGCTTCGATCTCCGGGATCACCACGTCGGGTTTGTGGCGCCTGACCACCTCCAGCAAGGCATCGGCATCGGTCATCGGCAGCACTTCGGCCACGTCCGCCACCTGCATGGCGGGGGCAGCGGCATAGCGATCGCAGGCGATCACCCTGCAGCCAAGCCGTTGGGCAGCAATGGCCACTTCCTTGCCCAGCTCCCCGCTGCCCAGCAGCATCACGGTGCGTGGAAACGATGGCATGGTGATCTACGAACGGCCTGCCTGCATCATCAATCAACGCAAGTCCTGAGACTTTCCGCAGCCTGGGGTGGAGCGCTCGATCTCCCGCTAGGTCAAGGATGTGTTCTTGATTGAGTCCAGTGCTTCGGGCGACGTTGTTGGCGGTTCTTGCTGGAGCCTGTCTCCAGCTCGAGCCTGTTCAGGCCAGGCCTGCGGATCCGATTCCACCGGTTGCCCCCTGGCTCAGTGATGCGGAGGCACTGGCCTTGCTGCCCACTGCTGTTCGTAGTCGTTCCAACAAACAGCTGGTGCTGCATCGTTCCAGCCGTCAACTGATCCTTCTGGAGCAGGGACAGCTTCGTTTGCGTGTGCCCGCTGCTGTCGGCACACAAGGCTGGGAAACGCCTCTCGGCGAGCATCGGGTGCTGTTCAAAGCGGTGGATCCCGTCTGGCGGCATCCCGGTACCGGTGTCGTTGTACCCCCCGGAGGCCGCAACCCCCTGGGATCGCGCTGGATTGCTTTTTATCAGGACTGCTCCAATCCCGGTGGTTGGGATGGCGAGAAGGTGGTGCAGGTCCGTGGCTGTTCCCACGTCGGCCTGCATGGCACGCCCCACCGTTGGACCGTTGGACGGGCCGTTTCGCATGGATGCGTTCGCCTTTATGACGAACACATCCGCAGGGTCTTTGACCTTGTGGATGTGGGGACTCCGGTGGTGGTCCTGCCTTGATGGTTGTGTCGTGACACACCAAGGCACAAAAAAGGAGGCATGAAAAAAGCCCTGGGTTAACCCAGGGCTTGGTGGACGTATTTTGTCGTTCTGCCTTTAGATCACCAGAGTCCCTGAACGGGAGCAGCAGGGGCGGGCTCTTCGGCCTTGGCGGTGTACGCCTGGATGCAGGCCGGGGTGTTCATGTACCAGCTGAGCAGCGAGGTGTCCTTGTGGAAATCACCTTGCACTTCGGCATTGCAGACCTTCATGGCACCTTGCAGGCGCTGGTCGGTCGGCAGCTTGGCCATCATTCCGTAGCTGGAGAGCTTGCCATCTTCAGCATCGAGAATGATGGAGCTGCGAACGGCCTGCAGATCGTTTTGCTGGCTGTAGTACGGGTGATAGTTGCCGTTGATGCTCTCCTTGAGGAAGGCCTCGCCTTCTTCTGAGTAGAGGAAGCGAGTGACGTCAGCAACGTCAACGTCGTATTGCTTCTCCAGACCCACCTCGAGTTCTTCGCGGGTCCAACCGGAGAGATCGCTCAGATCCTGAGGAACGGGATTGGAGACGGCCTTTTTGCCACCGATGGGCAACAGCACGTTGGAGCGAACGAAACCGTTGGTGACGGTGCGGGCGGTTTGTTTGGGGGCGGCGAAGCTGGGGAGGCCAGCAGCGGCGACCATCAGGCCGGCACCGGTGAACAGAAGTGCTCTGCGCATGAGCTGCAGTTGATTTGCCTTCGAACCGTCGCCAGACCGTTGGCGCAGTGGCCCAGAACCACAGGGTTTTTTTCCTTTTAAGAGAGCGTTAACGAAAAACGGGAATGCTGTCTTTTCTCTGCCGGAAGGGTTCTTGTCTTAAGATTCTCTTCCAATTCTCGTTTTGATTGCTTGCTGGGTCTGTTTGCCGCGTTGCTTGTGCCGATGTCGGGTGTGGTGACCCAGGGCGTCGAACAGGACCATCCAGCCTTGGACATCTCCTGTCGTGTGGGTCGCCCGGTGCGTGCCGCCCATGATGGGGTCGGTCGGAGTCGCTGGACAGCCACCCACGGATGGACGTTTCATCTGGCCGGGGCAGGGATCAAGACGCGTTACAGCCATCTCAACGCTGGTGCCCCAGCAGGCTCCTATGACCGCGGCCAGATCATTGGTCTTTGCGGCAACACGGGCCGTTGGTCGACCGGGCCTCACCTGCATTTCGAAGCAGAACCCCTGCATCTCCTGGACGTGCTTGAGAGCCCCAGTGCAGAGCAGCTGAAATCGATGGAGCAAACCCCTCAATGGCGTCAGCGCTCGGTGGAAGCGAGCCGCTGAGGGCTCAATTCGAATCGGTGCTGCTCTGACGGCGCACTTCGCCGATCAGCCACACGCCCATGAATCCAAGCGACGACACACCGAAATAGATCAGCACCCACCGCAGAACCCGATCAGGATCTGCAGCGGCGCTGGCGAGCAGCTCAGCGGTTTTGGCAAGCAGGTTGTCCATTAGTTCTGAAGATCGGGGATCAGCGTGAGTTGGCGGACCGGCGATTCTTCGCTGACGAAACCCCAGGCTTCAAACACGGTGGGATCGGGATGCGTGATGCGCTGCTCCGTCCCCTCGCGTTCCAGTTGGAACCCTTCGCTTGACATGCGCCGCATCAAACTCGCTGACTCCTCAAAACGGGCAGCCATCGCCTCGAGGCTTGAGCAGTCAGCTGTGAGACCGGATTCACGCCAGGTGAAGTAGGTCATCCTGCCTTGCCACCTGAAAACAGGACTTTAGGGGATATCAACAATCCCCCGACTACCGGCTATGCCGTTTAGGCCTCCATTCAAAGAGACACAGTGATGTGGTCACTCAAAAAGCTTGAAAATGTCGGTCATTCTTTTCTGTATCAGGGCCATTTTTAAGAAGGTATTGACTTTCTGCGCTACGCAACCAAGTTCAATTTCGTTGTCGATCTGAAGCAACTGCATCCTTCAGCTCACTTCAATGATGGTCCTCGGGATTGGATCAAACGATCGGCGCTTAGGGACGCAGCACCAGTCCGAGGAGGACAAGCCCTGCTGTGACCAGCCAGAACGCGGGCACTACGCTTCGCTCATCGGTGCCGCCCAGCTCAAAGTGGTGATGCAGCGGCGCCATGCGGAACACGCGTCGCCCCTGACCATCAGGGCCTTTTGTGGCCTTGAACACCCAAACCTGGATGATCACGGAGAGGGATTCCGCGACGAAGACGCCTCCCATCACCAGCAGGGGCCAGAGGCTGTTGGACAACAGAGCCACACCGCTGAGGGCGGCTCCCATCGCCAGGGATCCCGTGTCGCCCATGAAGGCCCGAGCCGGGTTTCGGTTGTGCACCAGAAACCCAAGCCATGCCCCGGTCATGGTCATGCAGAAGCCAGCCAAGGCGGGATCTCCGTTGTCTCCCCGGAGCATTAGTTGAAGTGCCAGACCGGTAAACACCAGTGCTCCGCAGCCGCTAGCCAAGCCATCCAGGCCATCGGTGAGGTTGGTGGCGTTGCTCTCCGCCAGAACCACAAACAGCCCCAGCGGCCAGATCAGAAGCCCTAAGGGCAGTTCAAGGCCAAAGGGCAGGGCAATGCTGCTGCTGATCCAGCCCTGCCAGGCAGCGATGGCCAGAAAGGCTGCGGCTGCCATGGCTTGCAGCAGCAATTTTCCTCGCGCCGTCAGGCCAGCATTGGTGTGTTTGGTGAGGCTGCTCCAGTCATCGATGCCGCCGATCAGCATGAACGCCAGGGTCAGGGCTGCCAAGCAGAGCAGTTGTTGTGACGCCACGGCGTCCCGTGTGATCAGGCTCCCGAGAATGACCCCGACGGGAACCACCAGAAGGCCCCCCATCGTTGGCGTTCCAGCCTTGCTCTGATGGGCTTTGGGGCCTTCATCACGGATGAACTGCCCCATCTTCAAGCACCGCAGAAGGGGAATTCCCAAGGCTGCAGTCGCTGTTGCGCAGACCGCTGAAATCAAGAGCGGCAGGCTCAGTTGTGCATTGGTGATCCACTTGTCGGCTGCAAAGCTGGTCATCAAGACCACCAGCATCAGCAAGCTGGCACTCAATGAGCCGTTCTCCCACCAAGGACGGTGGTTCAAATCCGTGGATTGCAAAGCTGCACTGGACTGATCGCTGGGACCCTAGGTGAGTCGCTCAGTGGCGACCAGTCAGTGCTTGGGGGGACATCAGTCCTCCCACTGCTCCTCGTTTTGCTCGTCGTCCTTGTTGTAATCCTCTTTCTCACCCATGAGCGCGGAGAGTTCCTCCTCTTCGACGGTGCTCACTTCAGGTGAACCGGATTCTTCGTCGGCAACGAGACGGCCGCTGGTTTCCAGCCAAGACAGAAGGTCAGGCTCCTCACGCAGGGGCAGCACGGGTGCCGGGTCGCGGCGCCCGTAGCGGGTGAGGGACGGGTTGACGCTGTCCAGGGCGTTTAAATCAACCAGAGCACTCATGCAGGGAGGGACGCGGGCCAATCAACCAAGATAGACCATGTGCTGTTTTTGACCCTCCACTGAACAAATCTGCGCTGCTCGTTCTTCTGTGGGGTCTGGCCCTGATCATCAGTTCTGGTCTGCATTGGTGGGGTTTGCAGCGGCCTGAACCGTTGCAGACCTCCTGGACTCTGGCGCTGCTGCTGGTCTTTGTCCCGGCTGCGGTGTTGGCTGCATGGTTGCTTGTGGCTTCTCCACAGGTGGCGGCCGGCGAGACGAGAGAATCAGATGATTGTGATCAGGAGACCCATTGATGGGCCGCGCCAAGAAGGTGGTACTCGCCTATTCCGGGGGAGTTGATACCAGTGTCTGCATCCCATACCTCAAGCAGGAATGGGGTGTTGAGGATGTGATCACCTTTGCCGCTGATCTCGGCCAGGGCGATGAGCTGGAGCCGATTCGTCAGAAAGCGCTGGATGCCGGTGCCAGTCAGTCGCTGGTAGGAGATCTGATCGAGCCTTTCATCAAGGATTTCGCCTTTCCGGCGATTCGTGCCAACGCCCTCTACGAAGGCCGTTACCCCCTCTCCACGGCCTTGGCGAGGCCTCTGATCGCGAAGCGCCTGGTGGAGGTGGCCCGGGAAGTGGGTGCCGATGCTGTCGCCCATGGATGCACAGGCAAGGGCAACGATCAGGTGCGTTTCGATGTGGCCATTGCTGCGTTGGCACCGGACCTCAAGGTGCTCACCCCAGCCCGTGAGTGGGGCATGAGCCGTGAGGAGACCATCGCTTACGGCGAACGCTTTGGTCTGCCCGCACCGGTAAGCAAGAAGTCGCCCTACTCGATCGATCTCAATCTGCTGGGCCGCAGCATTGAGGCCGGACCCCTTGAAGACCCGATGGTGGCTCCTCCGGAGGAGGTGTTTGCGATGACGCGATCGGTGGAGGCTGCTCCGGATGCCTCTGAAGAGATCGAGATTGCTTTTGAAGCAGGCAATCCTGTGGCGATCAACGGTCAGCAGCTGGACCCGGTGGCCCTGATCCGTGAAGCCAACCGTCTGGCGGGCACCCATGGCATTGGCCGTCTCGACATGATCGAGAACCGCGTGGTGGGGATCAAATCCCGGGAGATCTACGAAACGCCCGGCCTTTTGCTGTTGATCCAGGCCCACCAGGAACTGGAAAGCCTGACCCTGGCCGCCGATGTGCTGCGTAGCAAGCGGCAATTGGAAATGCAGTGGGCCGATCTCGTCTACCAGGGCCTTTGGTTTGGCCCTCTCAAGGATGCTCTGGACGGCTTCATGGACCGCACCCAGACCACCGTCAATGGTGTCGTTCGTCTCCGGCTGCACAAAGGAACGGCCACGGTCACCGGCCGCGGCTCAGCAGACAGCAGCCTGTACGTCCCCGAAATGGCGTCCTACGGCAGTGAGGATCAGTTCGATCACCGCGCTGCGGAGGGCTTCATCTACGTCTGGGGTCTGCCGACCCGACTCTGGTCAGCATCCCAGCGCCGTTCAAGCTGAGCGCTGCCGCTTCTGCAGGAAGTTGAGAAGCCTCAGGCCCGGAAAACGCACAACGTTGTCCGGTTCTGAGCTTCCAGGCAGGGCTGGCTGAGATCGTTCGATTTGGTCTTGATCAACCTGTTCAGCCAGCAGTTGATAACGCTCCATCAACGGCTCAAGTCGCTGTTGGAAACGGCGTTCAAAGACGTCCGGCAGTTTGGCCAAAAGTTTGTTGTAGGCCTCGATCTCGCCCTCGAGCTCTGAAATTCTTAGTTTCAGCAACCGAATGACTTCAGCGTCGCCATGACGCTCGTTCCAAACAGGTTCGGTTGGTTGAGGGTGGTCGTGTTTCGAATCCATGGGCGGACGGTATCGCCCACCCACGAATCCAACAATGCTGATCAGTCAGCTGATGCAGCTGCTTCGGCTTGCTGCTGTTGAGCAGCTTCGCTGCCAGGCATCACCCGAGGTGCGGGAAGGGGACCTTCCTGCTTCACGGTCAGGTAGCGGATGACATCCTCACTAAGGCGCATGGCCTTCTCGAGAACAGCAACGTGCTGGCCATCGCCGTTGTGGCTCAGTTGCACGTAAATGCCTTCCTTGTGCTTCGCAATCGGATAGGCCAGACGGCGCTTGCCACGCATCTGGTTGTCCAGCACGTCGGCACCAGCTTCCACGAGCATGTCGCGGTACTTGGTGAGATGGCTTTCAACTTCCTCCTCCGGAATGTCCGGACGAAGGATGTACATGGTTTCGTAATACGGATCGTGCGTCATGGGCAGCACCGAAGGGGCATCAGGCTCACCGAAGTGAGCGACGGATCCCACACCATATCCCCTGGCGTGCCCCCGAAGCTTCAGTAGAGCTGCATGCGTACGGCCTGGCTGATGCCGGGCAGATCCGGTTCGCGACCGCGCCAGCACTCCACCAGGGCGAACAGAAGGATCGCCAGCACCGCCACCACAACCGTGCTGGACAGGGTGCTGAGCAGCAGGCTGCCTCCGGCAATCGGTTGGAGAAGGATCCCAAACGCGAAGCTCAGCACAACGATGACGATGTCGGTGAGCAGGGCCTGCAGGGTGTTGAAGCGCAGGAAGTAGGGAACGGCCGGATTCCGCACCACCGCAAGAAACAGCACGAAGAACAGCAGCAGGCCACCGAAGGGAACCCCACGATCCAATTGGATTAGCGGCACTGCAGGAACGATCAGCAGCCTCAGCAACGGGATCTGGTTGAACACACCGTCAGCCCCGAGGCCAAAGGGAATGGCGTCACTCCAGGGGAGCAGGTACACCAGCGGTGCAAGCAGCCGCTGCCAGAGGGGAATCTGCACGGTGGAGCTAGGGATTGTTGGGACCTTAGGTCGCAAGAGCAGTGGCGGCGGCGCTGCGCATCGCCGCGACAGGAACGTCGTCACGTCCACTCCAGAGCCGCAGCGAGGCAGCGCCCTGCTGCACCAGCATCTCGAGACCATCGATGCAGCGGTGACCCCGTTGTTGCCCAGCGGCGAGCCAGCTGGTGGGCCTTGGTGTGTAGATCAGGTCGTACAACACCGCTTCTCCGTTCAGGCTTGTCCAGAGCTCGGCCCCCAGTGGCATCGCCTCGGGGTCACCGTGCTGGGCCATGCCCACCGGGGTGGTGTTCACCACGAGAGCCGCTTGAGCCACGCTCTCGTTGAGCTGAACAGCGCTGTCGAGACAGGCCGTCAGGGGGGCGTGGCTCTGCTGCAGATCAGTGATGAAGGCTTGCAGTGCTTCGCTGCGCCGTCCCACAACGGTGATGCTGCTGAGGTTCAGGGTCTGCAGACCGGCGACCACGGCTCGAGCTGATCCGCCGCAGCCGATCACCACGGCATGGCGTCCGGCCCAGGCGTCGTTGGCACCAAGGGGTGCCAGAAAGCCCTCCACATCGGTGTTGGTGCCGAACCAGCCACCGCCCGCTCCCGGAATCAGGGTGTTGACGGCACCGAGCCGTTTCGCCAGTGGGCTCAGCTCTTCGCAGAGCTCGGCGATGGCTTGTTTGTGGGGGATGGTGACGTTGAGGCCCTGGCAGCCCACGGCCCTGAGACCCTTCAACACTTGATCAAGGTTTTCGCTTCTGCAGGGCAGGGCCAGGTAGCGCCAGTTGAGCCCCATGCTTCCGATGGCGGCGTTCTGCATCACCGGCGAAAGCGAGTGGCGCACTGGATTGCCAAGCAGGCCCACAAGGCTGGTGTCGCCGTTGATCATTGCCAGGGCCGGATTGCTCCACCAGCCTGCCTGTTCGGGAACCACACCTCGCCTGTCACCGGGTCTGCTGTGGAGGATGAGCCCATTCAAATCACTATTTCTGGAGGTGGGCACCGATGGGCAAGGTTGTCGGCATTGACCTTGGCACCACGAACAGCTGTGTTTCCGTGATGGAGGGCGGAAAGCCCACCGTGATCGCGAACGCCGAGGGCTTCCGCACCACGCCCTCCGTGGTTGCTTACACCAAGAACCAGGATCAGCTGGTGGGTCAGATCGCCAAACGTCAGGCGGTGATGAACCCGGATAACACCTTCTATTCCGTCAAGCGTTTCATCGGCCGTCGGGTTGATGAGGTGAACGAGGAATCGAAAGAGGTGAGCTACGGCGTCGAAAAGGCCGGCTCCAACGTGAAGGTGAAGTGCCCGGTTCTCGACAAGCAATTCGCGCCTGAAGAGGTTTCCGCCCAGGTGCTGCGCAAGCTGGCCGAGGACGCCGGTAAGTATCTCGGTGAAACCGTCAGCCAAGCGGTGATCACCGTTCCCGCCTACTTCAACGACTCCCAGCGCCAGGCCACCAAGGACGCCGGCAAGATCGCTGGCCTTGAGGTGCTTCGCATCATCAACGAGCCCACCGCTGCGGCTCTGGCCTACGGCCTCGACAAGAAGAGCAACGAACGCATCCTGGTCTTCGACCTGGGTGGCGGCACCTTCGACGTGTCCGTTCTGGAAGTTGGCGATGGCGTGTTTGAGGTGTTGTCCACCGCTGGTGACACGCACCTCGGTGGTGATGACTTCGACAAGGTGATCGTTGATCACCTGGCCGAGACCTTCAAATCCAATGAAGGCATCGATCTGCGTCAGGACAAGCAGGCCCTGCAACGCCTCACCGAAGCCGCTGAAAAAGCCAAGGTTGAGCTGTCCAACGCCACCCAGAGCGAGATCAATCTGCCGTTCATCACGGCCACGCCTGAGGGCCCCAAGCACCTGGATCTCACCCTCACCCGCGCCAAGTTCGAGGAACTGGCCTCCAAGCTGATCGACCGCTGCGCCATGCCTGTGGAGCAGGCGCTCAAGGACGCCAAGCTCTCCTCCGGCGAGCTGGACGAGATCGTGATGGTGGGTGGTTCCACCCGCATCCCGGCCGTGCTCGAACTGGTGAAGCGCATCACCGGCAAAGACCCCAACCAGACGGTGAACCCCGATGAGGTGGTGGCTGTCGGTGCTGCCATTCAGGGCGGTGTGCTGGCTGGCGAGGTGAAGGACATCCTTCTGCTTGACGTTACGCCCCTCTCCCTGGGTGTGGAAACCCTCGGCGGTGTGATGACCAAGATGATCACCCGCAACACCACGGTTCCCACCAAGAAGACTGAGACCTACTCCACGGCTGTGGATGGTCAGACCAACGTGGAAATCCACGTGCTCCAGGGTGAGCGCGAGATGGCATCTGACAACAAGTCGCTTGGCACCTTCCGTCTCGATGGCATTCCCCCGGCTCCCCGGGGCGTGCCTCAGATCGAAGTGACCTTCGACATCGACGCCAACGGCATCCTGAGCGTCACCGCCAAGGACAAGGGCAGCGGCAAGGAGCAGTCCATCTCGATCACCGGTGCGTCGACCCTCTCGGATTCCGAGGTCGACAAGATGGTCAAGGACGCCGAGGCCAACGCCAGCGCTGACAAGGAGAAGCGCGAAAAGATCGATCTCAAGAACCAGGCCGAAACCCTCGTCTACCAGGCTGAAAAGCAGATGGGCGAACTGGGTGACAAGGTTGATGCAGACGCCAAGGCGAAGCTGGAGGAGAAGCGCCTCAAGCTCAAGGAAGCCACCGAGAAGGACGACTACGACGCGATGAAGACCCTGCTGGAGGAACTGCAGCAGGAGCTCTACACCGTGGGCGCTTCCGTTTATCAGCAGGAAGGGGCTGCAGCTGGTGCTGGTGCGCCTGGTGCTGACGCCAGTGCCGGAGCTAACGCCGGTGGTGGCGATGCCAGTGATGACGTCATCGACGCGGAGTTCACCGAGACCAAGTGATCTGTTGATTCACCAACGCACTAGGGCCCTGCGGGGCCCTTTTTTTATGCCTGCTCAAGTGATCTCTGCTCGAGTTCACCGGCGACCCACTCGGCGGTGCCAGGTGTGAGCAGAACGCCGTTGCGATAGTGCCCACTTGCGAGGATCAACCCTGGTTCCAGCTCCTCCAGCAGAGGGGCCGGGCGATCCACGGGCCTGGCTCGCAGGCCACTCCAATGGCCAACCACCGTGGCTGAGCGCAGCCACTCCGGTGCCCGCTCATTCAGGTTGCGCATCAGGCTTAGAGGATCCTCCGAAGCGTGATCGCCCGGTTCCACGGTGGCCCCGAGCAGCAATCGCCCGGGTGCGGTTGGAATCAGATTGAAGCCCTGATCCACCAGCACCGAGGGCCAGTTGCTCCACGATGTCGGACCCGTTGTCAGCTCCAGTGACAGGGCCTGGCCCAACACCGGTGTCATCGGTCGGGCCTGACCCAGCGGTTCCAGCAAGACGTCCGATCTCAGGGCTGTGCAGAGCACCACAAGGTTGTGAACGGTGCTGTCTCCATCGGCGCGATGCACACGCCAGTGGTTGTCGTTGCGCTCCAGACGGATCACCGCCGTGGCATTCAGCTCCACGCTTTGCCCTGCCAGCGCCTGTCGCAGGGCCAGTTGCAGCAGCAGGGGATCCACGCGACCGTCGTGGCGCGAGTGCAGGCCACCGTGATTGGCTGTCGGCCAGATCGCTGCCAGGTCGGCGTTGGTGACCATCTGCAGGCCCAGGTCAACGCGCTGGGCGGCCAGTGCTTCCATCCGCTCATTCGCTCGTTCGTCCTCGGCGATTTGCAGCAGGCCTGGATGGATTTTGAGATCTGGCTGGTGAGCCTGCAGCTTGTCGATCCACTGCGGCCAAAGCTCCATGCTCCGGCGGCGCAGCCTCCAGCCCCGCCCGCTTCTGCGGCGAAACACGTGGCCCATCAACACCCCGAGGGATGCAGAGGTTCCACTCAAATCGTTTGCTGATCCCTCGCGATCAACGGACTGGTTCAGGCGAGGGTCGTAAACAGAAACATCGTGCCCTCGCTGGGCCAGATGCCAAGCGGTGCCGAGGCCGATGGCCCCGGCACCAATCACTCCAATGGAGCGGCTCAGTTGAAGGCCTCAGCGGGGATCAGATCGCTGTAGGCATCAAATCCGGCAGCCACGGCGCTGTAGGACTTCTGCAGACGGCTGAAGTCCTGCAGGCGTGCTGCTTCATCCAGATCAGCCAGAGCTTCTTTCAGGGAGCGGGCCACCTTGGTGGCTTCCTTGCGCTCGCTCTTGTCGAGGCGCTGATTGATGTAAAGCATTTCCCGGCTCACTTCTTGCATGGGGCCATGCAGAAGGTTGCGGGTGAACACCCAATCCTTTTCACTCACCAGCCGTGCCAGATCAGGCAGACGGGACTTTGCGTCTTCAAAGGCTGCGGCCTGGCGGCGGATCACGCCCAGGTCGTCAGGACTGATGCCGGCAGCATTGGCAGCAGCCGGGGCCATCAGACCCAGGCTCAAAGCGACGCAGAGGCAGAACGCGGCAAGGCGGCTCAGAGCCTTCAGCATGGTGATCGAAAATTCCCTGAGACTCTAACCAGCCCCTCCTGCGCGGGAGAATTTTGTTTTTCAAAGCGTTGTTGTGAGTGACGCCACGGTCATCCTTCAGATGATCTGCCCCGATCGGCCGGGTCTGGTCAGTGAATTGGCGGGTTGGGTGGCGGCCAACGGCGGCAGCATTCGCCATGCCGATCACCACACGGATGCGGGAGCTGGGGTGTTTCTCAGCCGGATTGAGTGGCAGCTCCAGGGATTCGGCATTCCCCGCGATGTGCTTCCTGAAGCGGCTCAGGCTCTGGGACAGCGGCTTGGTGGCGAAGCGCAGCTCCACTTCTCAGACGAGTATCCCCGTGTGGCGATTTTTGCCAGCAAGCAGAGCCACTGCCTGCAGGACTTGCTCTGGCGGGTTCAAAGCGGGGAGCTGCCGATGCAGGTTCCCCTCGTCATCGCCAACCATCCGGATCTGGAACCCCTGTGTGCATCCTTTGAGATTCCGTTTATTTGTGTTCCCGTCAGTCGGGACACCAAAGCGGAAGCGGAGCAGCGGATCCTGGAGCTGCTTGAAAAGAACAAGGTTGAACTTGCGGTGCTGGCCAAATACATGCAGGTGCTGAGCAGTGATTTCCTTGAGTGTTTCCCCCAGGTGATCAACATCCACCATTCGTTTCTGCCAGCGTTCAAGGGTGCTCAGCCGTACCACCGGGCCTGGGACCGTGGGGTCAAGCTCATCGGCGCTACAGCCCACTACGTCACCGAAGATCTGGATGACGGCCCGATCATTGAGCAAACCACCGTTTCCGTCAGCCATCGGGACGAAGTGGAGGATCTGATCCGCAAGGGCCGTGACACGGAACGCCTTGCCTTGGCGCGCGCCCTTCGCTTGCATCTGCGCCGTCAGGTGATGGTCTATCGCGGCCGTACGGCTGTTTTTGCATGACCTCTGATCGTGGCGGTCAGGCTTTCCGGCTTGGCCTGTTTCTGCTCCCCTCCAGTGCTCTGCTCTCGGGCATCTGTCTCTTTGTGGCTTGTGTCAGCGGCAGTCGGGGCAGGGATCGGCCTGTTTGGCAGGCCCGCTGGACCCAGCCGTTTCTGGTTGCGGCTGTGTTGATGCTGGTGGGGGCGTTGGGGGCGGAAACAGGGGCGCTGGGTTGGGCTGGGCTGGGCAATTGGTTGCCTTTGTTTTGGGCCTTCTGGGCTTTTCAGCCCCATCTGGCCAGCGAACAGCAGCGCCGTCAGGCCGCTTGGATGCTGGTGGCCGGCACCTTGCCGGTGCTGCTCACCGGCCTTGGGCAAATGTTTCTGGGTTGGCAGGGACCCTGGCAACTTGGAGGTGGCGCCATCATCTGGTTCGTCGCGCCCGGTGGTGAGCCGCAGGGACGACTCTCGGCCCTGTTTGATTACGCCAACATCGCAGGTGCCTGGCTCGGGGTGGTCTGGCCGTTGATGCTGGCGGCTGTGCTGCGGCCGGATGGTTGGTGGCGGCGCGGTGCTGCCCTGGTGCTCACGCTTTCAACGGTTGTTGCGGTTGTGCTCACTCAGTCGCGCAATGCCATGGGAGCGCTGGCCTTGTCGGTTCCCTTTGTGATGGGGCCCATGCAGTGGGTCTGGTTGTTCCCCCTGCTGCTGCTCCTGGCCTCGCCGTTGGTGTTGGTGTTGCTGCCCGGTGTCCCGTCCGGATGGCGCCAATTGGCGATGGCCTTAATACCCGAACCGATTCTTGATCGACTCCTGGAACGAGGAGGGCCCACTGCCTGGAAACACACCCGTCTGGGGCAGTGGGGGTATGCCTTGGAGTTGGTTGCCGCCCGTCCTTGGCTGGGCTGGGGGGCTGCTGCTTTCAGTGTGCTGTACCCGATCTATGCGGCCAAGCGTTGGCATGGCCATTCCCACAATCTCCCCCTGGAGTTGGCGATCAGCCATGGCCTTCCGGTGATGCTGTTGATCGTCGGAACGGTGTTGCTGTTACTGGTGGTGGCTCTGCGGCGTGGAATCCTGCAGAAAGCACCCATGGAACGGGCCTGGTGGGCCGCCACGCTGGTGCTGGTGGCGATGCATGCCACCGACCTGCCGTTGTTCGACAGTCGGCTCAACATCCTGGGCTGGACCCTGTTGGCCGGTTTGGCTGCCTTCAATCAGGAGCGGGAACAGACTCCATTGCCAAGGCCTGATCGTGATGCTCCCGCAGCGTCGCCGGAGCCAGGGGCCCCCTGAGGTGGGTCCAGGGGAGGGTTGTTGAGGCCTCCCATGGTTCCTGGATCACCGTGCTCCAGGGCGGCGGTGGCGGTAGGGCTGGGCCTGGCAGCGGCTCGAGTTCCCCATTGAGGGCAGCCCGGTAGGTCTTCTTCCAGCCGCCCATGCTTTCGCGGCCCTCTCCAACGGCAGCGATCACCGGCGCCAGGCGACGATCGCTGCGGGAGAGCAGGGCCTGAATCACGCTCCAGCCATAGCTCTCCGGGCGGAATTCGATCCCCTTCGGTTTCAACCGTTTGGCCAGACGTTTGAGGCGCTTCTCGGCTTCCGGTCGGACGCCCTGCCACTGGAAGGGGGTCTGGGCTTTGGGCACAAAGGTGCTCACCCCAAGGGTGAAGCGCAGTCCAGGGGTTCCTTTTTTGAGTGCCAGCAGCAGATCCGCCGTTGCTTCGACGTCGTCATCCGATTCCGTCGGCAGGCCCACCATTCCGTAGAGCTTGAGACCCGTGAGGCCGCCCTGTTTGGCATGGCGAGCCGCTTCATGGATGGCCTCCGTGGTGAGTTTTTTGTTCACCACCTCGCGCATCCGCTCACTGCCGCTTTCGATGGCGATGGTGAGGGAGCGGCTGCCCCGTTTGGCCAGGATCCGACCCAACTCAGGGGTCACGGTGGCTGCCCTCACCGAGCTGACGCTGACGCGGGTGCCATCGAAACGGTCTTGATCCAGCCAGTGCAGGAGATCGGCGAACTGGGGATGCTGGGTGACGGAGGCCCCCAGTAGCCCAAGGCGTTTGGTGGCTTGAAGACCTTTCTCCACGGCCGGGATCAGGCCGTCATCCAACGACGGTGTCCGGAAGGGCAGCGTCAGGTAGCTGGCCAGACAGAACCTGCACAGTTCAGGACAACTGCGCACCACCTCCACCATGTGGATGTCGGGCCAGGCAGCCTCGGGGGTGACCACCGTTGAGTGACTCAGGGTGTTGCCGCGCCAGGTCTGTTTTTCCACCTGGGCTGGAACTGCTGGATCGATCGGTTCCACGCCCATCAGCTCCCCGTCAGAGTCGTACTGCGGGGCATAGAGCGACGGCACGTACACCCCCGGCACCTGAGCCAGCTGTTGCAGCCGCTCCGCTCGCGGTGCCTTTCGGCAGTTCTGCAGCGCATCGATGAAGGCGGGCAGCAGCAGTTCACCGTCACCGAGCAGCACGGCATCAAAAAACGGAGCCAGCGGCTCGGGGTTGGCCGTGAGCACCGGTCCGCCGCCGAACACGATCGGGTCCTCATCTCCTCGCTCCAGGGCCCAGACCGGAATCCGCTGGTTCTGCAGCAGTTCCGGCAGCACCGGTCCATCCAGTTCCCAGCTCAGGGAGAGCCCGAATAGATCGATGTGGCGTGGCATCGCATCACCCTGATCCGTGAACAGCCGGCGCACGTCCACATCCGATCGCTGCGCAAGCGTCGCCCAGACGATCTGATAGCCGAGGCTGGTGATCCCCACGGAATAGGTGCTGGGAAAGGCCAGCACGGCCTTCAGGGCATCGGGGTCCGGCCTGGCCGGATCGAACAGCAGCGTTTCCTGGTTCAGCTGGGGCCTCCTGTTGGGCCTGATGGCGGGGTTGGCGGTGTGAACGGCCGTCTGTACCGGTTGAGCTTCATGGCCATCCGATCTTCAGCGTCGAGTTCCATGCCCATCTGACGTTCGTAGATCGAGTGGGGGTGGAACAGTCGGGCGATCACGAAGCTGGTGAGACAGGCCACCAGGATCGGTTTGAGGATCAGCAGATCCTTGGTGAGGGCAAAGGCCAGGAACATCGCCGAGATCGGCGTGCGGGAACAGCCGGCCACGAAGGCGCCCATGCCCGCGAACACATAGGTGGTGGGCACATGGCCGGTGAGGGCTTCAACGCCGGATCCACCGGCCAGGCCAATGGCCCCTCCCAGCGTCAGCATCGGCATGAACAGTCCCCCTGGCGCTCCTGAGCCCGCCGCCAGACCGGTGCTGAAGAAGAGCACCACAAAGCTGGCGAGGGCCAGGCTGATATCGGCCTTGCCGGCTCCAATCAGGTGCTTCAGTTCGCTGGGGTTATGGAAGGCATCCGGCAGGGCTGCATAGACGCAGCCCAGCACGAGCCCGCTCACGGTCATGCGCAGGATCAGACGGTCTCCGAACCAACGGTTGCCCTGCCGCTGCATGGTGAGCACGTAGCGGGTGTAAAGCTCCGCCAGCACACCGATCACCACACCTAGAGCCACCAGATACAGCAGATCCACCGGCAGGAAGCGCACCAGGGGGGTGTATTCCCGTTCCAGTTGAAACCCGATGGTGCTGTTGAGCCCGCCGCCCCCGGGGTTGAGGCCGAGAAAGCCCAGCACATCCGCCAGGGTGTCGGCCGAGAAGGTGGTGATGATCACCAGCAGCAGCACCACGGGCCTGGCGGAGTGGAGCAGCTCCTCGATCGCGTAGATGAATCCACCGATGGGAGCACTGAACACGGCGGCAATACCGGCACCACCACCTGCGGCCACTATCACCCGGCGAAAGGCCACCGGTGCCCGCAGCCAGCGGGACATCTGCCAGGCCACGGAGCCGCCCATCTGAACGGCGGGGCCTTCCGGGCCCAGGGGGAAACCCGAGCCGATGGCAATGATGCCGGCCACCAGTTTCACCAGGCCCACCCGAAGCCCCATGGGAACTGACCGGTGGCGCAGGAAGCCCATGATGTGGGTGATCCCGGCTCCGCCAGCGGCCGGAGACAGGTTGGTGATCAACCAGGCCGAGACCATGCCGCCGATGGCGCCGAGGGCGGGGAGCACCACCCAGGCTGGAAATTCATCGAGCAGGTCGAGCCGCCAATCCCGCAGCAGGTTGATGCCGCTGGTGAACAGCAGGCCGGTGATGGCAGCCCCAAGGCCCGTGAGCGCCAGAGCCAGAACCACCACCAGCCAGCGGCGTTCCAACAACCTCCTGATGCTCCGGCTGGAGCCCAGGAGGTGGCGTCGTTGTTTGGGTTCGCTTAGGGATGGCACAGATGAGGTGGTCCGGGATCAGGCCTGAGCCAGAACGGTTGCTTCGTCGTCAGCACTGACGACGCGCCCCTGGTCTTCAAAGCCGCTGATTTGATCGAAGTTCAGGTAGCGGTAGAGCTCATCGGAGAGGGGATCGATCTTCTCGGCCGCAATGCTGCGGTATTCCTCCGGGGTGGGAATGCGTCCCAGCTGGGCGCAGACGGCGGCCAGTTCGGCGCTGCCCAGGTACACCTGAGCACCCTTGCCAAGGCGGTTGTTGAAGTTGCGGGTGCTGGTGGAGAACACGGTGGTGTTGTCTTCAACGCGGGCCTGGTTGCCCATGCAGAGGGAGCAACCCGGCATCTCCATGCGGGACCCGGCGGCTTCGAAGGTGGCGTAGTAGCCCTCCCCTTTGAGGGTCTCTTCGTCCATCCGCGTTGGGGGACAGACCCACAGGCGCGCCGTGTTCTGGCCGGCCCCTTCCAGCACCTTTGCCGCGGCGCGGTAGTGGCCGATGTTGGTCATGCAGGAGCCGATGAACACCTCCTGCACTGGGTCACCAGCCACCTCGCTGAGCAGCTTCACGTTGTCGGGATCGTTGGGGCAGGCCACCACCGGTTCGGTGAGCTCGTCGAGGTTGATCTCCAGCACTTCCGCGTACTCCGCATCTGCGTCAGCACTCATCAGCTGGGGATTCGCCAGCCAGGCCTCCATCTCCTTGATCCGGCGGGCCAGGGTGCGGGCGTCGCTGTAGCCGCGGGCAATCATGTTTTTCAGCAGCGCCACGTTGCTGCGCAGGTATTCGCTCACCGTGTCTTCGGAGAGCTTGATCGTGCAGCCGGCGCAGGAGCGTTCGGCGCTGGCATCGGTGAGTTCGAAGGCTTGTTCCAGCTTCAGGTCGGGCAGACCTTCGATCTCCATGATCCGGCCGTTGAACAGGTTCTTCTTGTTGGCCTTTTCAACGGTGAGCAGTCCCCGCTGGATGGCCACCCAGGGGATGGCGTTCACCACGTCCCGGAGCGTGACGCCCGGTTGCAGGGACCCGCTGAAGCGCACCAGCACCGATTCAGGCATGTCCAGTGGCATGGCGCCGATGGCGGCTGCAAAGGCCACCACCCCAGAGCCGCCTGGGAAGGAAATGCCGAGGGGGAAGCGGGTGTGGCTGTCGCCGCCGGTGCCGACGGTGTCGGGCAGAAGCATCCGGTTCAGCCAGCTGTGGATGATGCCGTCACCGGGCCGAAGGGCCACGCCACCGCGCTGGGCGAAGAAGTCGGGCAGTTCGTTCTGGGTCTGCAGATCCACCGGCTTCGGATAGGCGGCGGTGTGGCAGAAGCTCTGCATCACCAGGTCGGAGGAGAAGCCCAGGCAGGCCAGTTCCTTCATCTCGTCCCGCGTCATCGGGCCGGTGGTGTCCTGAGAGCCGACGGTGGTCATCAGCGGTTCGCAGCTGGTGCCGGGTCGGACGCCTGCAAGACCACAGGCCTTGCCCACCATCTTCTGCGCCAAGGTGAAGCCCTTGCCAGTGTCTGCCGGGGCTGAGGGGCGGATGAACAGATCCGAAGGGGTGAGGCCAAGCTTGGCGCGCACCTTGTCGGTGAGGGCGCGACCGATCATCAGAGGGATGCGACCGCCGGCCTGCACCTCGTCGCTGATCGTGGTGGGCTTCAGCTCGAACCGACTCACCACCTTGCCGTCCCGTTCGATCGTGCCGGCGTGGGGGCGAATGGTGATCACATCACCGGTGTTCAGGTCGGTGACATCGCATTCGATCGGCAGGGCACCGGAGTCTTCAGCGGTGTTGAAAAAGATCGGGGCGATCTTGCCGCCGAGGATCACACCGCCTGCCCGTTTGTTGGGCACATGGGGAATGTCATTGCCGGTGTGCCAGAGCACCGAATTGATGGCGCTCTTGCGGGAGCTGCCGGTTCCCACCACATCACCGACATAGGCCACGGGATGGCCTTTCTCTTTCAGGCTCGCGATGGTCTTCAGGCCCTCCGGATCGCGGGTCTCGAGCATCGCCAGGGCATGGACGGGGATGTCCGGCCGGGTGGTGGCGTGGGTGGCCGGTGACAGATCGTCCGTGTTGGTTTCGCCTTCAACCTTGAACACCGTCACGGTGATGCTCTCGGCCAGTTCGGGCTTGGCGGTGAACCACTCGGCTGCGGCCCAGCTGTCCACAACTTGCTTGGCGAAGCGGTTGTCCGCCGCCAGATCCATCACTTCGTTGAAGGCGTCGTAGACGAGCAGCGTTCGGCTGAGTCCCTCAGCAGCACAGCCAGCCAGTGCAGCGTCGGAGTGCTTCAGCAGCTCGATCAGGGCGGCGACGTTGTATCCCCCCACCATCGTTCCCAGCAGCCGGGTGGCCTCCAGTGGTGACACCAGGGGGCTTTTGGCGTCTCCCTGAGCCACGGCACTGAGCCAGGTGGCCTTCACATAAGCCGCTTCATCCACACCCGGTGGGATCCGCTCGCTGAGCAGGTGCAGCAGGAACTCCTCCTCGCCGGCGGGAGGGTTCTGCAGCAATTCGGTCAGTCCCTGGGTTTGCTCCGCGTTGAGCGGAAGAGCGGGAACGCCCTTGGCTTCCCGGGCGGCGGCCAGCTCGCGGTAAGCGCTCAGCATGGAGATCTCTGTTTAGGGATGACCACCATTCTTCCGGACCGTGTCTGTTGCCAGTGAGCGGGGTGCGTAGCCTTGGTCGGAGTCTCGCGTCCAGTCATGGCCACCACCTCCGATTTGCATGTGGTGGAGACACGTCCCTTGGTAGCCCCTGCTGTGTTGCATCAGGAGCTGCCCATGGACGCGGCGGCGCTCGAGACCGTGGCGTCAGCCCGCCGGCGTATTCAAGAGATCCTCAGTGGCTGTGATCAGCGTCTGCTGGTGGTGGTGGGCCCCTGCTCTGTTCATGACGTCAAGGCTGCCCGGGAGTATGCCCAGCGCCTGGCTCCGATCCGCGAGCGCCTGAAGGATCAGCTCGAGGTGGTGATGCGAGTGTATTTCGAGAAGCCTCGCACCACGGTTGGTTGGAAGGGACTGATCAATGACCCCCATCTCGACGACTCCTACGACATCAACACCGGCCTGCGCCGGGCCCGGGGACTGCTGTTGGATCTCGCCCGGGAGGGGATGCCTGCTGCAACGGAACTGCTCGATCCGGTGGTCCCGCAGTACATCGCTGATTTGATCAGCTGGACCGCGATCGGTGCCAGGACGACGGAAAGTCAGACCCACCGCGAAATGGCCTCAGGGTTGTCGATGCCGATCGGCTACAAGAACAGCACCAACGGCAGCGCCACCATCGCGATCAATGCCATGCAGGCGGCGGCCAAGCCGCATCACTTCCTCGGCATCAATCGCGATGGTCATGCCTCGATCGTCAGCACCACGGGCAATCCCTACGGCCACCTCGTGCTGCGCGGCGGCAGCCAGGGCAGCAATTACCACTTGGAAGCTGTGCAGGAAGCCGCAGCCGAGTTGAGCAAAGCCGGTCTGCAGGATCGTCTGATGGTGGATTGCAGCCATGCCAACAGCAACAAAGACTTCCGCCGACAGGCGGAGGTGCTGGCCAGCGTTGCCGAGCAGTTGCGTGGGGGCTCCAATCACGTGATGGGCGTGATGATCGAGAGCCATCTGGTGGAAGGCAATCAGAAGCTCAACGCAGACCTGACGCAGTTGACCTATGGCCAGAGCGTCACGGATGCCTGCATCAGCCTCGAGACCACCGAAACCCTGTTGGAGGATCTGGCCGCGGCTGTGGCCAGTCGCAAACAGACAGTTACCGCCTGAGCATCAACGTCTTGGTTCAAACCACCAGTTGACTCCACAGCACCCCCACGCTGAGGGGAACGCTGAGGTTGTCGAGACCGCGCCAGCTGAGCTGCTCCAAACCGGTTGCCATGGCCACCATGCCAAGGGCTGCTGGCAGGGACAGGTCCACCCCCGACCATCGCGCCAGGCCGATCAGCACCAGGCCTGAGACAACGGCCATGGTCATCGTGCCGACGCTTGATTTGGTCTGACCAAACAGAACCCACTTCGGGGACGCGACGTTGCGGCCGATCAACCCTGCAAGCCCATCCCCCAGGGCCATCACGAGAACCCCGGCGGACACCGCATCGGCTCGGGTTGGCCAGAACAGCAGAAGCAGCGTTGTGATTGCGATGCCGTAGGCGATGGTGCCGTAGCTGTTGCGATCAACATCCTCAACGGAGGGGATGAAGCGCCATTGGTGGTTGATCGTCGTCACAACGGTGATCACCGCCGCAACAGGCAGGGCAACAACGAAGGGAATTTCAAAGAACCAGGCCAAAGGAACCACGGCTCCGGTTCCGATGTGCACAATTTTTCGGCTCAGTTCCCGTTGGTTCGGCCGAAGCCGGCGGCACAACACGGCGCCTGCTACCACCATCGCCATCCAGAGCAGGATGGCGATGGGTCCGGTGATGGGAAGCAAGTGGCTTAGGCGGCTTGTTGGTGGTTGGTCATGGCGCGCAGCTTAAGTATCGCTTTGGCCTCCAGCTGTCGGACGCGCTCACGCGAAACATTGATCTGACGACCGATCTCGGCAAGGGTCAGAGGCTCTTCACCACCAAGGCCGAACCGCAACTTCAGAATCTTCTGTTCGCGCTCGTTCAACTGCGAGAGCCAGCCCCCCAGATGTTCCTTCTGGATGCTGCGATCCATCCCCTCCATCGGTTCTTCACCGTTGGGATCCGGGATCAGTTCACCCAGGGTGCTGCGATCTTCCTCGCCACGGGCATGGGCATCCAGGGATGCACAGGGTGCGCTCTGGGAGATCAGATCCTCCAGTTCCCGGGGCTCGATGCCCATGGCACTCGCCAACTCCAGCCGATTCGGTTGACGACCGAAGCGGTGGGACAGCTCCCGGGAGATGCGACGCATCTTGGAGAGCTTTTCGCTGATGTGGATCGGCAGGCGAATGGTGCGGGCGCTGTTGTCGATGGCCCGCGTCATGCCTTGGCGAATCCACCAGTAGGCATAGGTGGAAAATTTGTAGCCCATGGCGGGGTCGAACTTGTCGACCGCTCGCTCCAGGCCGATGGCACCTTCCTGAACCAGATCGAGCAGCTCCAGGCCCTGGTTCTGATATTTCTTCGCCACGCTCACCACGAGGCGGAGGTTGGCGGCCATCATCCTGTCGCGGGCCCGTTTGCCCATGCGGATCTTGTGGCGATGCCGGGAGGTCAGCTCCTCTTCCGGTAGCTCCTGAAGTTGCTTCATCGCCTGCACATGGTGTGCAAGTTCGATTTCTTCAGCTGCCGTAAGCAAGGGGATACGTCCGATGCTGCTCAGATAAAAACCGATGGAGTCGGTGGCAAGCCGCCCTCCTTGTCGAGTTGAAGGTCGACGTCCGGTGGACGGCAACGCAGGTTCCTTCCGGCGCGACTGTTTTGTCGTGCCGGAAGATTCCAGAGGGATCCCCATCACCCTGGTCTCCTGATGAATTTGGGCCGAATTTAGCACCAGGCAACAGTGTTGACTGTTTCGAATCGAAAGAATTTCAGGAGCTGAATCTTTGGGCTTTCAAAACAACTGGTTTGGCTGTGATCGTGCAGGCTTCAAGTTTGTTTTTGAAGGAATGTTGTATCGGATGTCACAGACGCAATCCCTTTGAAAACCAAAAGAATCACAAGGATTGGATGCCGTTGCTCCATTCCTTGATCAATTGAATCTGGGAATTGCGTTCCGAGGTGTCGTTTTCGGGTTTGCGCTGCACAAATGTGCCGTCGCTCTGCATGTCCCAGGCAGCCTGGTTGTCATTCAAGTACAGCTGCAGCAGGCGTTCCAGTTTCTGGCGATGCTCGGGGTCTTCGATCGGTGTGACTGCTTCAATGCGGCGGTCGAGGTTGCGGCTCATCCAGTCGGCACTACCGATGTACACCTCCGGTGAGCCGCCGTTAGCGAATGAAAAGATTCTCGAGTGTTCCAGGAACGGGCCGATGATGCTGATCACCCGAATGTTTTCACTCAGTCCTTCACAACCGGGATAGAGGCTGCACATCCCGCGAATGATCAATTCGATCGTCACTCCGGTTTGGGAGGCTTCATAAAGAAGCGCAATGATCGTTGGGTCCACCAGGGAATTCATCTTGGCTCGGATCACGGCCTCTCGGCCCTGCTGGGCATGTTCAATTTCGCGGCGGATCAACAGCTCCATGCCTTTCCGCAGGGTGACGGGGGCCACGAGCAGGCGACGAAAACTTTGCTGCTTGGAAAAACCGGTGAGGTAATTGAACAGTTCCACCAGGTCTTGACCCAGCTCCTGGTTGGCGGTGAGCAGGCCTAGGTCGGTGTAGAGCTTGGAGGTTTTGGAGTTGTAGTTGCCCGTGCCGATGTGCATATAGCTCTGCAGCTTGTCCTTCTCCTTGCGCACCACCAGGACAATCTTGGTGTGGGTTTTCAGCCCCAGCACCCCGTAGACCACATGCACTCCGGACTGCTCCAGGTGCCGGGCCCATTGGATGTTGTTGTCTTCGTCAAATCGTGCCTTCAATTCCACCAGTGCCATCACCTGCTTGCCGTTTTCGGCGGCACGGATCAGTGCAGCGATGATCGGCGAGTCTTTGGAGGTGCGGTAGAGCGTCATCTTGATGCCCATCACCTGGGGATCGTCCGCTGCCTGGTTGATGAACTCTTCGACGGTTGTTGAGAAGAGGTCGTAGGGATGGTGCAGAAGGATGTCCTGACGGCGAATCACCGAGAAGATCGATCTGAACTCATCCGGCTTGATTGCTCCCTCATCCAGCAAGTGCTGCTGACTGCGGGCTAGCACCGTTGGTGTCTGGCCTCCGTGGCTTTGGCTCTTGAGTTTCGGCAGCGGTAGTGCGGTCAGGCTGAGCAGGTCGTCCAGGCCCAGAGGGCCATCGATCACATAGAGGTCTTCCTCTTCAACGCTGAGTCCTGTCATCAGCATCTCCACCACGTCCTGAGGCATTTCGTTGGGCACCTCGAGGCGGACAACCTCACCGCCCATGCGTCGCTTTCGCAGTCCCTGTTCCAGGGCCAGCATCAGGTCATCGGCTTCCAGATCCCTCAGCTCCAGATCCGCATCCCGCGTCACGCGGAAGAAGTAGTGCCCCTCGATCGTCATTCCAGGGAACAGCTCCTTCAGGTTGAAGGCGATCACCTGCTCGAGGGCGATGGCGGTGTGAACCGGTTTGTGCTCCTGGCCGCTCAGATTCGAGGGGATGGCGATGAAGCGAGGCAGATTTTTCTGGGGAACTTTCACCCGGGCAAATTGCCGTTGCCCTGTTTCCGGATCAACAACCACGGCCGCAACGTTGAGGCTCAGGTTGCTGACGAAGGGGAACGGATGGGCCGGGTCCACCGCCAGGGGGGTGAGCACCGGAAACACTGAGGTCTGAAAGGTGTCGTCAACCCACTGGCGTTGGTCGTCGTTCAGCTGTTTGTAATCGAGCAGCTCAACCCTGTGTTCCAGCAGCTTCGGCCTCAGGTGCTGGCGGTAATGCACCTGTTGCTCTCGCAGCAGGGGAATCAGCCGTTCTCGGATCGCCAGCAGCTGCTCCAACGGCGATTTGCCATCCTCACTTGGCTTGCTGACGCCCGCCTCCACCTGAGACTTCAGTGACGCCACGCGAACCATGAAGAATTCGTCGAGGTTGTTGCTGAAGATGGCGCTGAACTTGGCTTGATCGAGCAGAGGTGTGCGCGGATCCAGGGCCTGGGCCAGCACTCTCTTGTTGAAGGCGATCCAGCTCAGCTCCCGGTTGATGTAGTGCTCCGGGGCTAAGGCTGCTGCGCACATGGGCTGAACGGCTCGGCGCTGGTGTCGTTAGCCGAAACGTAGCAATCAGGACTGGCTTGGTTGTGTGTCTGAGATGTCCGGCAGAGGACTGCCGGCCACCAGGCCGATCACGATCACCAGCACGGTTGCTGCAGCCGCAAACGGGCTCACTGGACCCAGCAGGTCGTAGCTCAATCCCGCCAAGGGGGGGCCGAGAAAACTGCCCAAACTCTGCAGGGCCTGAAGGCTGCCGAGGGCGCTGCCTTGCCCCTCCCGACCCAGGCGCCGTGACACCAGGCTGCGCAGGCTTGGTGTGACCAAGCCGGTGCCCAGGGCCAGGATGCCGACGGCGGTGAAGATCGCACCGGCCCGATCGGATGCGCCGACGCTGGGGATCAGCAGGCATCCAATGATCACCAGGCCCAGGCCCAGCAAGGTCAGACGCCATTCACCAAACCGTTTCACCAGCGGCCCGATCAGCCCTCCTTGCACCACGGTGGCGACCACCCCCACCACAAGGAAGGCGGTGGTGGCGAGCTCAGGGCCCCAGCCGAAGCGCTGCTTGAAATAGAGCACCAGGATGGCGGTGAAGCCGTTGAAGGCCAGGAAGAAGAGGAAAAAAGCTCCGCACAGTCGCCCCACGCTGGGGTTCATCAGCACCTGGCTCAGCCGTGCAAACGGATTGAGGTCGCGTTTTCTGGGCAGGTTTTTGCGGGACTCCTGGGGATGGGTTTCCGGCAGCAGATTGAGCACCACCAAGAGGTTGAGTGCAGCGAAGCCTGTGGCCACCCAAACGGGAAGCGACACCGCCACTCGAGCCAGTTGCCCGCCAACGAAGGGGCCAAGGATGAAACCCAATCCAAAGGCCACGCCGATCAAGCCGAAGGCACGGGCTCGCTTGTCGGGAGGAGTGATGTCAGCGAGCACGGCGCTGGCTGTTGCCGCCGTACCTCCACTGATGCCGTCAATGATTCGTGCTGCGAACAGCAACAGCAGGGGTAGCAGGCTTTGGCTGGGCCAAGGCAGTGAAACCGTCACCGCAAAAAGGCCGAGCCCCACCACGGATCCTGCGACGCAGATGCTGATCACGGGGCGGCGGCCGTAGCGATCACTGAGCGCCCCGATCAAGGGAGTGACCAGGAACTGAGCCAGGGCATAGCTTCCCGCCAACAGCCCCAGGGTGCGTCCGTCTGGGGCGAACTGGGCCAGGAGAAAGGGCAACAGCGGAAAAACAATGCTTTCGCTGAGCCGGTCGTTGAGCAGCGTGAGAAACGCGCTGAGCAGTGTGGGAATCCGAGGACGCTGCAAGCTTGCTGCCACGCAGGAGAGACTCACATTCCCACAGGCGGCTGCCATGGCTTTGCGTCCGATCGCTCCGGAGGATCAACCGCTGTTGCGGGAGATCTATGCCGATGCGATCGAATCGCAGGCTCCCCTCCTTTATTCAGAGGAACAAGTCAGGGCCTGGGCGGCTTTGGCCTGGTTGCCCGGCGTGCTCGATGCGAGTTTTCGGGAGGGCTCGGGATGGCTCACCACCGATGGTTCGGCCTTTGCGATCCGCCATCCCGACGATCGTCTCTCGCTGCTCTATTGCCGTGGTTGTGCCTCGAGGCGGGGGCATGGCAGTGCCCTTCTGAACCAGGTCGAAGGGGATGCCCTGGAGTCCGGCGTCCAACAATTCCGAACGGAGGCCAGCCAGTTCAGCCGACCGTTGCTGGAGCGCCGTGGCTGGGTGGTGGAGGCGCCGGAAACGATCCTGATCGGAGGCGTTCCGTTCGAGCGCTATCGGATGGTCAAGCTGCTCCGCCAAGTGCAGAGTTGATCGAGCATGGATTGGGCCTGACCCGTCTGCAGAACGGATGCTGCCCGTTGAATGCCCTGTTCCAGGGATTCACTGCAGCCGGCGAACCACAGATAGGTGCCGGCGTTCCAGCGCAGGGCGTCGCAGAGAGGGCCTTTGTTCCGCAGGGCGTTGCGTGCCTGATCGGCCCAGGTGTTGTCGTCAGCCCATTCCACGTCGGCGTCGTGACAGCCATGGTCACGGGGGTGCAGGATCAATCGTTCCGCCTTGCCGTTCCGCACCCGGGCTGTGATGCAGGCGCGTCCGATGGGCAGGTCGGTGCCTCCTTCCAACCCCTTCACGGTGAGAATATCGGTTTCGCCGGCTTGCTTGAGGGCTTCCCAGGCGCGGGCTTCTGTTGGTGGGTGGACAAAGCCACTCACCAGGAGGTGGTCGCCCTCGTGGGGTGTCCAGAGCAGTTCCAGGCTGGCAACCGGGGGACGCTTGCCCAGTTCTTCGCGGTAGCCGATCAGGGTTTCCGCGATCGGGAAGTGATCCGGCTGGTGAATCAGGGCGAAACCGTTCTGCTGGAACCCGTCGGCAACGGCGCTGATCGGCAGACCTGTGAGGTCGAGATCGAGAAGGCGGAACAGATCAACAGCGGTGACGCCGTATTTGATCGGCATCCGGTCACCGCCCTGCAGAACCACTGGCTGATCACAGGCCAGCAGCACCAGCGCGGTGAGCGGGTAAATCGGCGCTGTGCGCGTGCGTCCGTCGTAGGGCATCCCGAAACACAGCGGTGCTCGACTGCCAGCGGTGGATTGCAGCACCGGGCCATGGGCTCGGTAGGTGTCGAGCATCCCCGTGAGTTCCTGGGGTTCGGGCCGTCGGATGCGATGGGCAATCAGGAAGGCGCCGATCTGTGCCGGGGTCGCTTCGCCCTGCAGCATCAGCTCCATGGCATCAGCCGCTTCCTCGCGACTCATGCCTTTGCTGGTGTGTTCACCGCTTCCCACCTTGCGCAGGTGCTGCTTGAAGCGGTCGCGGCCGGAGAGAACTGTGCTCGTCAAAGGTCCGGCCTCAGGCTGAGTTCAGTCTTCAGGAGCGACTGACCCAGCAGGGGTAGCAATTGCTACGAAAGCTCACGGCTTGCTCAGTCGGGATAACCCCTCGAAGCTGCCGTGGCGTGGATGCTGCGGGTGGTGGCGTCCTTCGGCGTAGTAGAGCCGCTCCAGGATCAGCTGGGGAGCGGTGGTTGGTGGCAAAAATTGTGTCTGAAGCAGGGTCGCCATGGATTGGAAAAATTGACTCATTTTAAATGTCTTCAATAGGAATAATCTCACACTCATCATTGGCCTTCTGGCTGTGCTTGTTGCTTCAAAAAAGGCTGTTGTTTTGTAGCTGATGTTTCATTGTTCAGTCAGCGTATGCGCAACAGTTTCCAAGCTGCTGAGACGTTCCTGCCTGGAATGCTGTTTTTGAAGCGGCCACAACATTTTTTCGTTCAATCATGACTGTTACTGCTGCCTTGATGGCTGCCAAGAAAGCCAAAGGCATGAGCTTTGCCGATTTGGAGGCGGCCATGGGCCTTGATGAGGTCTGGATTGCTTCCTTGTTCTATGGACAAGCCACGGCCTCCAAGGAAGAGGCTGAAAAGCTGGCTGAGCTGCTCTCCCTTGATCCGGCCATCACCGCTGCTTTGCAGGAGTTCCCCACCAAGGGAAGCCTCGATCCGGTGATCCCAACTGATCCCTTGATCTATCGCTTCTACGAGATCATGCAGGTCTATGGCATGCCCCTGAAGGATGTGATCCAGGAGCATTTTGGTGACGGCATCATGAGCGCGATCGACTTCACGCTTGATGTCGACAAAGTGGAGGATCCCAAAGGTGATCGCGTCAAAATCACCATGTGCGGCAAGTTCCTGCCTTACAAAAAGTGGTAAACAACCAAGTGTCTTGATTGAAGTCAGTCACCAAGCCCCGCAACAGCGGGGCTTTTTTATTGGCGGAATTGTTGGCTCAGTTGGGTGCTGGCCATTTTCCGCCGAACGTCGTCATTCAGCTCCTGGCTCAACTCCAGCAGGTAGCGCTGACTGGCAGGTGTGGCAATGCAACCGAGCGCGCGGAAGGCGGCTTCGGCAACAGGCAGGGAACCGTTTTCACAAAGCTCTGCAAGCTTTTCGCTGATTAACACGCCATCGCGGCGTTGCAGAACCCGAATGGCTGCCACAACGACTGGATCGCGAAAATCATTCAAAACCTCTTGGCAGAACTGCAGCAGTTCACCGTCGTCCAGGCAGTGGGACCGGAAGCTGAGCAGTTGCAGGCCGGCAAGTCGGTGCAGTTGGCCCGGGTGATGTAGGCAATTCACCACCACTGATTCGGGTACTTCGGCGCCCCAACAGGCGAGAGCCTGCACCACCATCAGGTTGGCGGCTTCATTGTCCGAGGTTTGCTCGAGTTGAGCCAACAACCAATCGCGGGCTTCGCTCTGGTGGCACAGCCCTGCCGCCATCACCAAGTCGGGAAGAACTCCGTGGTTGGCGAGGAGGTCTTGGATCACGGGCCAGCCACGCTCGGCCTGCATGCCAAGTTTTTCGCAGAGGGCTCGCCTCAGATCAACAGAAAGGCTGGGAGAGTAGACCTCCCCCAGCCAAGCGGGCTCCAACGGAGCGCGTCGAGATCGGGCGAGCCGTTCCCAGAGAACGGCTTCGTCGTTCATGGATGGATCAGCGGGCACCCAGTTCAGCAGCGAGCTCACGCTCCAGCTTTTCATCGTGCTCGGTGGGCAGCACGTTCTCCATCGGGGTGCGATGGGTGCTGTAGAAGAGCATGCCGATGAACACCATGCCGCCCACGATGTTGCCGAGGGTGACTGGCAGGAAGTTCCAGAAGATCACCTTGGTGAAGGGAACGCCTGAACCGAGGATTGGGCCAGCGGTGTGCAGGAACTGGTTCACCACGATGTGCTCCATGCCCATCGATTGGAAGGCGGTGATCGGAAGCCAGCAGGCCAGGATCTTGCCGGGAACGCTTTTGCTCACCAGAGCCATGGTCACGCCCAGGCAAACCAACCAGTTGGCAACGAGTCCGCGCAGGAAGGCGAGGAAGAATCCCATGCTTCCCAGGGCCTCGTACTTCTTCTCAACGTTGATTTGATTGAGGGCCATGATCTTCTGGGCCACGGCATCCCAGATCGGCGGGCCATCAGCCTCACCAGCGCCATCCATGGTGCCGCTGGTGAGGCTGATGGCCATGATCACGGCCACAACGGCGGTGCCGATCCAGTTGCCGATCCACACCCAGACCCAGTTGCGGAACGTGGCACCCCAGGTGCTCTTACCAGCCCATGTGGCCATCGGCAGCAGGGCGAAGTTGCCGGTCACCAGTTCCATGCCGAACAGCACGATGCTGGCGAAGCCGAAGGGGAACAGCAGCGAGCCCACGAAGGGGGCTTTGACGGTGATGCCCACGGTGAGGGCCAGGATCACCGCCAGGCCAAGGATGGCCCCGGAGTAAAAGCCACGGATCAGCAGGTTCTTCACGCTGACCGTTGATTTTTTGCCGCCGGCGGCAATCATGCCGTCGACAAGCTCATTGGGAAGGACGTAGTCCATCAGATGAGATTGAGAGTTGGACGAAGGTTTTGATGTCAGCCGCTGATGCGGTTCATCAGGCGGGAGAACAGATCAGGGCTTCCGCCCTGACGGTTGATGGCGGCTCCATCGCGACCACTGGCGCTGAGCCAGTTGACGAAACGAGAGAACACGTCGTTGCGGTTGGCCATGACGGTGAGGGGAAGTGGTCGATGCGGGGAGCCGTGACTTCAAAAGGAAGCGTCACGGCAACCGCTGCGATCAGGCCTTCGGGGTGGCCCCGAACTTCTCGATCAACACCTCTTTGAGAGCGGCCTTGATCTCATCGGCGGGGATGGCCTTGCGGTGGATTTCGCCGATGCTCGGGTTGGCGCCTTGGGACCCACCGATGGTCATCGTGTAGCCCTCTCCCATCACGCCTTCACTGTTTTTGGCCTTGGTGCCGGTGAGGCCGATGGCACCCATGTAGGCCTGGCCGCAGGTGTTGGGGCAGCCGGTCCAGTGGATCTTCAGCTCTTCAGGAAGATTGAGCTCATGGTCGAGTTCCTTGGCTGCTTCGAGCGCTTGGTCTTTGGTGTTAGTGAGGGCGAATCCGCAGTAGGTGTTGCCGGTGCAGGACACCGTTCCTGCGGAGATGTGACCGGGCTCCAGCGGGAAGCGTTGCACTAGGGCGTCTGCCTTCAGGGCGTCGAGTTTGTCGTTGGGAAGGCCAACGAGGATGACGTTCTGATCTTCGGTAAGACGCACCTCACCACTGCCGTAGCTGAGGCTTGCGGTTGCCAGATCCTGCAGATCCTGGGCGGTCAGGCGACCCACCGGAACGTGCAGTCCGGCGTAGGAGAGACCTTCCTGTTTCTGGGGATGGAAGCCGTAATGGGAGCGGGGCGTGGTGTTGAAAACAGAGCCCGGGTCTGGGGTCAACGGACCGAAGAGTTCTTCCACCTGGCTGCGGAACACGTCGTGGCCCACCTGATCCAGGTAGAGGCGGAAGCGGCCTTTGGGGCGCTTGTCGCGCTCACCGTTGTCGCGCCAGAGCCGGATCACGGCATCGGTCATCTTGCAGATTTCCTCTGGCTTCACCCAGGCGTTCAGGGGAACGGCATAGGCGTTCATCTGCGATGACAGAACACCGCCGATCCAGACGCCAAATCCCATCACCCCGTCCCGTTCCACGGGGTGGAAAACGATGTCGTTGTGCAGGAGGAAGTTGTCCTTCGCACCGGCAACGGCGGTGTTCCACTTGCGGGGCAGGTTCGAATATTCAGGGTTGCCCTGGCAGTTGTTGGTGAGGAAGTTCTGCAGCTCGGTGGTGTAAGGACGCGTGTCGACGATCTCGTTGGGATCAATGCCGGCGATGGGGTTGCCGGTGACGTTGCGGGGGTTGTCGAAGCCGGATTGGATCGTGCTGAGGCCGGCTTCCTTCAGACGCTTGAGAATTTCCGGCAGGTCTCCCAGCAGCACTCCCCGCAGTTGCAGGTTCTGACGGGTGGTGATGTCGCAGCTGCCGTTCTCGCCGTAGCGCTCAACGATGGAGCCAACCACCCGCAGTTGATCGGCCGTCAGCACACCATTGGGCACCCGCAGGCGCAGCATGAATTTGCCTGGCGTTTTCGGACGCCAGAACATGCCGTACCACTTCAAACGCAATTGAAGGTCGGTTTCATCCACCTGCTCCCAGCCGAGCTCGGCAAACTTTTCGATTTCGCTGCCGACCAACAGGCCATCTTTGGCCGCCTTGTTCTGCTCGATCTTGTTGAGCTTCTTGCCATCCAGATATGGCCTGGAGGGAGAGCTAAGGGTCATAAGTCGATTAACGAGTGGGCGGATTGATTGCTCAAAGACGAGGCGCGAATCAATCGAGATGGCCCGAAGACCGACAACGCTTCAAAACGAAGGGGAGCGTTGGGTTGACTGAATAAACACTGCGACGGCAACCCTGGTCCGTAACAAATGGAACACTTTTGGTGTTGATCCATTCCAGGGGCTTTGTCCTCTCGGATTTGTAAAACCGGCTACATCTGACGGTTCCCGCGAGGCCGTAAAAGGCAACTTGTTTCTGCCTCAGTATTGGCGTCCGATTTCGCCAACCATGCGTACCGCTCCGGCCCGGAGCATCTGCCAAACCCGCTTCATCGCAGCGAAGTCTTGGTCGAGTTCGGAGGGTCCAGCGGGGCGGTCGAAGCTTCGGTCGTACCGGTCATGCCGGTCGTAACGGGCCTCCCTGGGCTCGTATCCCCAGTTGTACCTGTCGTACCGGTCGTCCCGGGCGTCGTACCTGTCGTCTCGGGAGTCGTACCGCTCCATCCGTCCGTCCAGCGGCTCCCGGTAGGAGCGGCTGTCCAATGGGGCACGATCAAAACGACGGCGGGGCGCCATGACTCATCCAACGTTCACAACAACCCGATGACATCAGCCGGCATGGTCATCAATCCGTGGCCATTGCTACGGAATGATGCTTCCGATGGGGGGCGGCAAGGGTTGCATCTGGTGGTGCATGGCCGCAGTGGCGGTGTTGTTCCTGAGTGTCTGGCTTCTCTGCCGGACCTTCTGGCTCAGCGGCGCTCAGCGCCCGTGCAGTTGGAGGTGCTGACGGCTGAACAACCCGTATCGGCGCTTCCCCAATCCTCTTGGATCGTTCCGTTGCTACTGCTGCCTGGGGCGCACGCCCGCACGGATGTGCCGGCGATTCGCAGCAGGCTTCGTGGATCCGGAGCCAGTGTGCGGTTGCTGCCCTTTCTGGGCTCTTGGACCACGTGGTGGAACGCTGTGCTCTCAGCACTGCCGTCGTCTGATCGTGCTGATGCCGTGCTGGTGCACCATCCCCTGCGCCCGGGGGTGGCGGATCGCTTCCTCGCGATGCTGGCGTCTCGCCTGGCTTTGCCGTTGGTTCCCTTTGATGCCTGGCCAGCGTTCCAGCAGCGCCACCCCAGGGCTTGGCCACTTCCATTAACCCTCGCGCCAAACCGCATGACGGATGCGTTGAGCGAAGCTGGTGGATTGCCTCCTCTGCTGGAGCATCCCCCCACCCGTCAGGCCCTGATCGATCTGCTTGTTTCTCTGCCGTGACCACCGCTGAACAAACCGGAACCGTTTATCTGGTGGGAGCCGGTCCCGGTGATCCCGAGTTGCTCACGCTGAAGGCGCATCGGCTGCTGAGCCAGTGCGATGCCCTGGTGTACGACTCGCTGGTGCCCGAGGAAGTGCTGGATCTTGTGCCGGCAACCTGCGAACGTCGTTTTGTCGGCAAGCGTCGCGGACATCATTCGGTGCCCCAACCCAGCACCAATGCCGTGCTGGTTGAAATGGCCCAGAAGCACAGCACCGTGGTGCGCTTGAAGGGGGGTGATCCCTTCCTGTTTGGTCGTGGAGGGGAAGAAGCCGCTTACCTGGCGGAGCGAAACATTCCTGTTCAGGTGGTGCCTGGTGTCACCGCTGGCATTGCTGCCCCTGCCTACGCCGGAATTCCCGTCACCCACCGGCGGGCGGGGTCATCGGTGACCTTCGTCACCGGTCATGAGGAAATCGACAAGCGCCGTCCTTCCGTGGATTGGCGTGCCCTGGCTGCGGCCAGTGACGGATTGGTGATCTACATGGGGCTGCACAACCTGCCTCGGATCGCAGAGGAGCTGATGGCGGGTGGTTTGGCTGCGACTACCCCCGTGGCGGTGATCCAGCAGGGCACGGTGGCGGGGCAACGCTGCCTCAAAGCCACCTTGGTTGACGTTGCCGACCAATGCCGAGCCGAAGCCTTCAAATCACCCTCGATCGTTGTGGTGGGTGAGGTGATTGATCAGCAGGTTGAAGCCTGCATGCCAACACCGGCAGCGGTCACGATGCCGATTCCGTTCTGAACGGCTCCGTTTGATTCCGCTCTATTCCTTCAAGCGAGCCCGGAGCTGGGCCAGGTTGCACGGTCGGGTGTCGGCATCGAGTTGAGCCCGGATGAGCCGGTTCCAAGCGGTGGTCACCGCATCCAGAGATCCCGGCAGCACAAACACGAATGTGCCGTTGGCCACGCCGGCCAGGCAGCGGCTTTGCAGGGTGCTGGTGCCGATGCTCTCGAAGGAGAGCACACGGAACAGTTCACCGAATCCTTCGATGGTTTTGTCCAGCAGCGGTGCCACCGCTTCGGGGGTGCCATCGCGGCCGGTGAGCCCGGTTCCGCCGCTGGTGATCACCACATCAACCGCAGGATCGGCGATCCAGCGGCTCAGTTCACGGCGGATTTGATAGCGATCATCCGGGCAGAGTTGTCGCTCCTGAAGGCGATGCCCCGCGTCTTCAAGGCTGCGCTGCAGCTGATCTCCGCTGCTGTCGTCCGCCAGGGTGCGTGTGTCGGAGATGGTGAGCAGGGCGATGGAGAGGCCCATGGCACAGCGGCGGAGCCCTCGGACGCTAGAACCACTCCAGCTGCAATGGACGCGGTGCTGAAGGTGCTGCTGTTCGCTTCCCTGCGAGAACGCGCCGGTTGGGCCGATCGTTCCCTTCCCTTCACACCAAGCGTCTCGACGGCTCGTGAGGTCTGGAATCAGCTGGATCTTGGTCCGCTGGAGGGCATCAGCATTGCGGTGAACCAGGAGTTGGTCGGTGCCGATCAGCCGTTGCAGGCCGGTGATGAGCTGGCCTTTCTTCCACCGTTCACGGGGGGGTGAAGCGTGACCGATTGCCGTGTGGAGGTGTGCCCGGATCCCTTTGATCCTTGGCAGCAACTGGCGCTTTGGAGCGGGGATGCCGCGGCCGCGGCGATCTTCATTGGTCGGGTGCGTCCCTCCACGATGGATGGCCGGCCTCTGGAGGCACTTGAGCTGGAGCACTTCCCCGGCCTTTGCGAACGTCAGATCACGGCCATGGCGCAGCGCCTGCAGCAGGAGCACCGGACGGGGCCGATTTTGGTGCTGCATCGGGTGGGCAAGCTCGCCCCCGGTGAGCCGATCGTGCTGGTGGCGGTGCAGGCCGATCGTCGTGGGGCGGCGCAGCGCTGCGCCGCCGCCTTGTTGGAGCAACTCAAGCACCAGGCCCCGTTCTGGAAGCGGGAGTGGTGCGCTGGTCAGGGCACCTGGTTGGAGGCCAACACGCCACTCTGATCAAGGCGTGGGTGCTGCAGCTGGTAGCCCAGCTGTTTGAGCCGGTTGTTGCGGATCCGCCGGCCCCCTGAGCCCGGTTCGTCCTGCCCAAGCCAGCGCACGGGCGCCAGGCCCTGGCGCTGCAGGCTGCGCCCCACTAGGTCCCGCAGCCGAATCGGCTCGTCGTTGACCACATTCACCAGGCCGGCCCATTCAGCATCGAGAGCTGCTTCCAGGGCACCGGCAGCATCCGCCACATGCAGCCAGTTGCTGTAGGTAGAGCCGCTGCCAGGGCGTTCCAGTCCGGCGAGCCCGCGCAGGCGTCGGTTGAGATCGCGGCCAGGGCCATAGAGCGCCCCGAGGCGCAGGATGCACACCCGCAGGCCGCTGATGCCGCTGAGCAGTCGTTCGCTTTCCAGCAAAACATCGCCATGGCCGCGGCCTGGCGCGGGAGGCGTTTGCTCATCCACCCAGTCCCCCGCGGCATCGCCGTACACCGAGCAACTGCCCGTGTAGACGATCTGCCGCAGTTTCGGCAGTTGTGGCAACAGCGACTTCAGGCAATGGAAGCTGTCGACGAAGGTGCGGCGGTAGCCGTTGGCATCCACCTGGCGATCTCCCTTAGGCCCGAGGCAGAACACGGCGCTGCTGCTCTGCCGCAGGGCGTTCCGCAATTGCACGGGGTCTGTGGCGTCGCACAGCTCCACCCGATCGGCCAGGGAGCTGAGTTGCTCCAGCCGTGCGCTGGTGGTGGTGGTCAGCGTCAGCTTCAGCTGGGGGCGTCTTGGTTGCAGCCGCTCCGCCAGAGCGAGTCCCACGTAGCCGCAGCCAACGATCGTCAGGTCCATGGCCGAGATGGCTGTTGGCGCGACCCTAAGGAGATCGACCGTTCCATGCCGTCACGGACATGACTGATCAATGGACCCTCAACCGCCGCAATTTCTCGGGCCATTGGCAGGGCTGTGGTTCTTGGTTTGAGCGGGACGGCAGCGGTCGGCTGGATCTGCAGCATCCGACTCGTCGGATCGACCCCACCACCTACGCGATTTCCTTTTCCGATGACGACCACGGGGTGTGGGATGGATCGGGTCTGGCCTTTGCCCCCGGGGGTAAGGCCACCTATCCCATCAGCCGGGCCACCTACAACGCCGGCGGAGGCTGCTGGCAGTTCCCCGGGGCGGGCGGTCAGTCCAGCCGGGGGTTGGATGCCGAGCGTCCCCGCTTCGGCCATGAGATCAACCTGTTCTGCGGTCGTTCCCGCTCGATGCTGGTGCTGCTCTGGGAACCGCTTGACGGCGGCTGGCGTTTGCAGCGTGTTGGGGCGGTTGGTTTCCGTTGCTTGAACAGCACCGATCCCGAACCCGACCGTCCCGCATGCGGGACACCCGAGGCCCTGCTGGCGCCGCTGCAGGGATGGAGTGGCGAGCGGCAGATGCTCAAGCCGCAGGCGGGGGTGAACGGCCAGGCGGAGGACGCCGCTTCGCTGGTGTTCGATCCAAGCCAGCTGTTGCATAACGTCTGCTCAGCGGTGATGCCCGACGGCCTGGTGTTCTCGGTGCCCAGTGAGCTCCCCAGTGCGCCCTTCAGCCTCGAGATCGGTGGCCGTCTCGGCGCTGACCTGTTTCAGCAGATCAGCATCCATTTCGATTCATCGGGCCAGCTCATGGCCTGGGAGCGCCGCTGCTTTCAGCCTGATCCGGCTCAGAAAATCCGCTGACGAATCAGCTGGGCCCAGAGACGGGTGCCGCTTTCGAGCGGGCCTGCTTCCGCTGGCAGTTCCAGCAGCAGATCGGCCTGTTGCAGGGAACCGATCCTGGACGAGGCCTGCGAGCCATCCACCCGTGCCAGCAGCGTTCCTGCGGCGTTGGTGTCGAGGCGGGCCCGAGCCAATTCCGGTCGTCCCGGTCGGCGGGACAACGGGTCGGCCAGTTCCACCATCACCCGGGGGAACAGTTCCGGTTCGCTCTGGCCCTCCAGAACCTGCAGGGCGGGCCAGAGCAGTTGCAGGGCGGTGACCGCCGCCGCCACGGGATTGCCCGGCAGACCGAAAAATGGCACGCCTTCGCCGATGCTGCCGAAGGCGAAGGGGCGCCCCGGGCGTAGGAACAGTTTCCAGAAGTCCACGGCACCCAGCTCAGCCACCAGTGGTCGGATCCAATCGGTGTCGCCAGCGGAGACACCGCCGGTGCTCACCACCACGTCGCAGTCATGGGCCAGATCCAGCAGGGCCTGGCGCAGGGCGTCGGGTTGATCGGCCACCACCCGTCGCTTGGTCACCGATTGCCCGAGGGCCCGGAGCATCGTCTCCAGAAGCGTGCCGTTGCTCTCCCAGATGGCACCGGGTTGCCGCGCTGTGCCGGGTGGCACCAGCTCGTCCCCGCTGATCAGCAGTCCGATGCGGGGTTGCTGCGCAACGGTTAGGTCGGCGATGCCGCAGCTGGCAAGGCGTGCGAGATCGGCGGCACCGAGGCGCTGTCCAGCGGCCAGCAGCAGGTCCCCCGGTCGGCATTCCTCATCCTCGGGGCGAATCCAGGCACGATCCGACGCCTCTTTCACCAGCTGGACGCTGGTGCCTTCCACGCTGATCAGCTCCTGGGGCAGCACCCAGCCGGCACCGTCCGGCAGTGGAGCGCCGGTGAGGATGCGGATCGCATCGCCGTTGGCCAGGGTCCCGTTGAAGGGCTGGCCGGCGGCGGAGCGTCCCTTCAGCTGCCAGGTGTCCCCAGGTTTGGGCTGGTGGCTCTGCCCCAGGGCGTAGCCGTCCATGATCGAAGCCCGGAATCCCGGAACGGCCGCGCTGGCCAGCACATCCGCAGCGCTCACCCTGCCGAGGGCTTGCTGCAGCGGCACTGTGTTGCTGGCTGTGATCGGCTGAAGCGCCGCCAGAACCCGTCGACGTGCCTCTTCCAGAGGTAGCCCTTCGCGTCCGTAGGGCTCAGCGTTTCCAGACACCGTTCCGCCCTCCTTCTTTGAACTCCAGCTGGATCGCCTCGATCGTCATGGCTGGATCAACCGCCTTGAGCATGTCGTAAAGGGTCAGTAGCCCCACGGATACGGCCGTCATCGCCTCCATTTCCACCCCGGTCTGACCTGTGGTGCGGCAACGGCAGTGGACCACCAGGCCAGGCAGGGAGGCGTCGGCGTCGATCGACACATCCATGCCACTGAGTGGCAGCGGATGGCACAGGGGAATCAGCTCCCAGGTGCGTTTGGCGGCCTGGATCGCTGCCACCCGGGCGACCGCCAGCAGATCTCCTTTCGGTGTCTCGCCCCGCTGGATCAGGCCGAGGGTTGAGGCGTCCATGCGAATGGCGCCACGGGCATGGGCTTCGCGGTGGCTGGTCGGCCGGTCCCCCACGTCCACCATGTGAACCTCGCCTTGCTGGTTCAGGTGACTCAGGTCTTGCGTCATTCGATCAAGCTCACAACACCGCTATTGAGTTGGAAACAACCCACCACCAGTTTCAGCGCACCGCTGGCTTTGGCTTCAGCCAGAACGGCGCTGCGTTGAATCAAGGTGGAGGCGCTGGCGAGGGCGTTGCGCTTCACGGCGTCCTCGATATCGCTGCTGCCGTTGATGTTCTCCCGGATGGGTTGGATCAGTCGGTCCAGGGAGGGGGTCAGCGGGTTGGTGTCCATCGCCGCCGTCACGGCTCCGCAGCCACTGTGTCCCATCACCATCAGCAGTGGCGTCTTGAGAACGCTGACGCTGTATTCAACCGAGGCAATGGCTTCGGTGAATGCGGTGTTGCCGGCGTTGCGGATCACGAACAGCTCGCCAGGCGTGGTGTCGAACACCCAGCTCGGCGACACCCGTGAATCAGAGCAGGTGAGCACGGTGGCCCAGGGATGTTGGTTGGTGGCCAACGCCCTGGGGGAGTTGAAGCAGCGCGGGTTAGCGCCCGCCGTTCGGGGCGTCGTTCCGTTGTTTTGCTCGGCCAGGCGCCAGGCCTTGGCAAACCGGCGGTTTCCCGCCATCAGGGCCTCGAGTGGATCATTCGGGATGCAGAACCCCTTCTCTGCTGCCTCAACGGGGCGCGCTTGGATCAGGGCGGCCAAGGCCAGGCCGCCCGTTCGCTGTAGGAAGTGACGGCGCTGAATCCCCATGCCGGCACCTTATGCGGGCCGGCTGGTGGGACGTGCGATCTGGGCTGTTTTATTTGGGCCCTGCGATCAGCGCTCGCCGAAGGGAGCCCAGAGGGTGGCTTCGGAGCCCACAACAGGCTCAACAGCGGGCTGGATGGCAGCAGTTGGTTGGGCTGTCGCGCCTGCGGTGGCACTGGCGATGTCGCGCTCGGCCAAGGGAGCCCAGAGAGCAGCAGGACCGGCGATCACCGGTTCCACTGCAGCGGCACCAGCCTGAACGGAGGCTGTCTGGCTGCGCACCAGCTGTACGGCGAGGGAACCAACGATGAAGGCACCCAGGAAACCGGCGGCCAGGGTGATCGGGCTGCGGCCGGAAGCGGACGAGATGCTGCTGGTCACGGCAGAAACTCTTTGAACAGAGCTTCAGTATGGAAAAAATTGGTGTGGACGACTACTAAACGGTTTGAATTGTGTAGCGGAATTAACAGTTTCTATGGAATCAAAGCCCTGCATGGGTTGCTGTTGGAGTGCTTCAGCCGTGACCCATCCATGGGACATTCCCAGCAGCATTCCGAGGGAGAGGGCGAAGCGCACAGGCCGAGATTTGTATCGATATAAACATCTCTGTTTTCGTGGACTTCCGTTGTCATCATTGACACCGATCAAGGCTTTGGTTGATGTCAAGCCGTTGTGATTCCGCCAGCCATTGCTTTGCCTTTGAACAGGACTTCATCGGCAACTGGCGCTGCATCCCTTTGTGTGTGCGACGCAAATTGGATCTGTGTGGGGTGAAGTTAAAGCTCAACCACTGGCTTGAGCTTTCCCAGGAGCAACGTCAAGCCCTGGTGGATTGGCCGGATGCCGCCGATGCTCTCGAGCATCTGCGCCAACACCTGCGCGATTGCACGCGCTCCATGGCCGATGGAATGGCCAAGGATCTGCCTCCGGTGAGTGGTGCCCCTTGGCAACAGCAGGCGGAGCTGCCCGCTGTGGTGCAGGAGGCGGCCACAGTGCGGGGCGTGGTGCTGACCCTGGAGCAGTGGACCCGGCTCAGTGAGCTGGATCGCTTTGCCTTGTGCAAGTTGGCCCGGCCTGGGCACGACCACCACAACCTTGAGGCAGCCTTCAGCGAAGTGCTGGTGTGAGCAGCCGGCGCAGGGCCTCCAACCGCCCTTTCTGCTGTTCAACGGGCTTCACCACCGAGACGGCGGGAGCCACGATCACTGCGCAGGCCTTGAGTTCAGGCTGCTTTGACACAGGGCAGGCCTCGTCGTGCATGAGGGTGTTGGCTTCGCAGGCCTTCTCCTGGGTGAATCCCCAGTGCATCGGCAGGAAGACCGATCCACGCCGGATGCGATCGGTGACTTTCACCGTGGCGGTGAGGTGGCCGCGGCGTGAGCTGATCGCCGCCAGTTCACCGTTGCGCAGTTTCAAGTCCTGCGCGTCACCGGGGTGAATCTCCAGCAGCGGCTCGGGATGCTGTTTCATCAGCCGTTCCACCTTGCCGGTGCGGGTCATCGTGTGCCACTGGCCCAGGTAGCGGCCCACCGTCAGCACCAGCGGATAGGTGTCGCAGGGGGGTTCCGCCAGTCCCAGCGGTTGATCGGTGCTGAAGCGGGCGCGTTTGTTGGGGGTGGCGAATTGATGGTCTTCGTAGAGGCGTTTGGCTTCTGTGGTGGGGGTGCTGCCGCTGGGATAGGGCCATTGCTGCGGTCCTTCGCCTTCCAGAAGTTCATGGCTGAGGCCGCTCACATCGCAAAGCCTGCCCTGGGTGAGAGCCGTGAATTCGGCGTACACCTCAGCTGCTGATTCGAAGTTGAACTGCTCGCTGTAACCCAGGCGCCGGCCCACCTCGGCAAACACCTCCCAGTCGGGACGGCTCTCGCCGAAACGACGCCGGTAGGCCGGGCAGTAGGTGACCCGCCGTTCGGAATTGGTCATGGCGCCGGCCTTCTCGCTCCACTGGGCTGCGGGCAACAGCAGATGGGCGTAGTGGGACGTTTCCGAGTCGGCGTAGGCCTCGCTCACCACCACCAGCGGGCACTTCTGCATGGCTGACTTCACCCGGTCGAGATCCGGGAGGCTCACCAGGGGGTTGGTGGCGGCCACCCACCACAGATCCAGCGCCTCCTGTTCCATGGCTTCGATCTGCTGCCAGGCCGCCAATCCGGGCTTGGCGTTGATTCGTCCTGCCGGCAGTTGCCAGGCCTGCTCCACTTCCGCGCGGTGTTCGGCGTTGGCCACAAGGCGGTAGCCCGGCAGCAGGTGGGCCAGGCCTCCGGCTTCGCGTCCACCCATGGCGTTGGGTTGGCCGGTGAGGGAAAACGGGCCCGCTCCTTGCTTGCCGATCTGGCCGGTGAGCAGATGCAGATTGATCAGCCCCTGCACCACGGCCGTTCCTTCACGGCGTTGGTTCACCCCCATCGACCAGAGGCTGAGCACCTTCTCGCGCCGGTGGAACAGAGCCGCCACTTCCCGCAGGCGTTTTTCGGGGATGTTGCAGAACAGGGCCACCCGTCTTGGGGTCCAGCGGGCGGCGACGTCAAAAAAGGCGTCGTAATTCTCGGTGTGGTCGTCGATGAAGGCCGGATCCTGGCCGTTTTCGCGCAGCACCAGGTGGGCAATGCCGTGCAGCAGGGCCAGGTCGCTGCCCGGTGCAATCGGCAAGTGGATATCGGCGGCTTTGGCGGTGTCGGTGCGGCGTGGATCCACCACCACGATCTTCACGCTGCCGGGGTTTTTGCGTTTTCGCTTCAGCAGCCGCTGGAACAGCACCGGGTGGCATTCGGCCGTGTTGGTGCCGATCAGAAACGCCACTGTGCAGTGGTCGAGGTCCTCATAGCTGCAGGGGGGACCATCGGAGCCCAGGCTGCGGGTGTAGCCCGCCACCGCTGAGCTCATGCACAGCCGTGAGTTGGCGTCGAAATTGTTGGTGCCCAGGGCGCCTTTCAGCAGTTTCTGGGCGAGGTAGTAATCCTCGGTGTGGAATTGACCGGAGCCATACATGGCAATGCCATCGGCGTTGCCGCGCCGGGCCACGCTCGCTTGGATCTGGCCGGTGATTTTGTTGAGGGCGTTGTCCCAGCTGATCGGCGCGAAGTCGTCCTCAAGGGTCTGGCGGAACAGGGGTTGGCGCAGGCGGCCTGGGGCCAGGGTTTCGCCGATGGTGGCGCCCTTGATGCAGACCTGGCCAAGGCTGGAGGGGTGTTCGCGGTCGCCGCGGGCGGTCCACATCGGGTTGCCCTCAGCATCCCGCTTCACGGCCTCACCCTTCACGGCAGGAGGCAAGAGCTCCAGGCCACAACCAACGCCGCAGTAGGGGCACTGGCTGCGCACACTGCGGGGTGAGTTGGTCATGCAGGAACCAAAAAAAGAACAAAACCCGGAGCCGAAGCTCCGGGTCGTTGTGCAGCGACAAAGTGCTGCGGAGGTTGATGGATCAGGCGGTTTCGCCTTCGTGCAGGTCTGCGAAGGACCCCTTGGGCTCCTTCAGGAAGAAGAAGCAGAAGAAGGCCACGATCAGACCGGCCACACCCAGGATCTGGAAGAAGGCACTGTTGGAAGCCGCGATCACCTCGGGGGTGGGTTCGCCGCCGCCGCCCATCCACATCGGTAGGAGGCTGAAGATGGTCAGGTAGGTCACAGCACCAACGTTGCCGTAGGCACCCACCAGGCCGGCCACCTGACCGGTGACGCGACGCTTGACCAGGGGCACCAGCGCGAAGGTGGCGCCTTCACCGGACTGCACAAAGAAGGAGGCGAGCATGGTGATCACCACGGCAACGGCGATGCCGGTGGTGCCGGTGAAGGTACCCGGCTTGATCATGCTCATCACCAGGTAGCCCACGCCGAGACCGGCGGTGAGGAAGCCCATGGTGTTCTTGCGGCTGCCGACGCTGTCGGAGATCAGACCGCCAGCAGGGCGGGCGACCAGGTTCACGAAAGCGAAGCAGGACGCCAGGATTCCGGCGGTGGCCTTCGGCAGATCGAAGGTGGTTTCAAAGAAGGTGGGCAGCATCGAAACCACGGCCAGTTCGGAGCCGAAGTTCACGATGTAGGTGAGCTCGAGGATCGCCACCTGGCGGAACTCGTAGCGGTCTTCCTTGGGATAAACCTTGTTGCCGAGGATCAGGTCGCGGTTGGTGCGGATGATTCCCCAGGTCTGGAAGGCAAACCAGACGGCAACGGCACCGAGGGCCAGGGGGTAGGTGCTTGCGGTGAGGAAGCCCACCTTGGACAGGCGCCAGCAGAGCACGCAGAGGATGGCTGCGAAGGGCACGTTCATGCCCAGCAGACCCCAGAAGTCGCGCATGGAGGTGACTTCCAGACCTGCAGTTTTCTCAGGGCGCTGATACGTCTTGCCGGGGGGGTGTCGGTGACGTTGAAGAAGTAGAAGAGGCCGTAGACGGCGGAGACGATGCCGGTCAGAGCGATGGCACCGCGCCAGTTCAGAACAGCGCCGGTGGGCAGTTCGAAGCCGCCGGAGAAGGAGAGGAAGCCAGCGAGGGCCACCATGGAGAGGGCGGAGAAGGCGGATCCGAAGTTGCCCCAACCGCCGTAGATGCCTTCAGCCAGGCCGATTTCCTTGGGCGGGAACCACTCGGCCACCATGCGGATGCCGATCACGAAGCCGGCGCCAACGATGGAGAGCAGCAGACGGGCCACCACCAGCTGGTTGAAGTCCTGAGCGGAGGCAAACAGCAGGCAGGGAATCGCCGAGAACACCAGGATCGAGGAGTAGGTGATCCGGGGTCCGAATTTGTCCAGCAGCATGCCGATCAGCACGCGCGCCGGAATGGTGAGGGCCACGTTGCAGATGGCCACGGTGCGGATCTGACCAACGGTCAGACCGAGGTCCGCTTTCACGGTGGTGGCCAGAGGGGCCAGGTTGAACCAGACCACGAAGGTCAGGAAGAAGGCGATCCAGGTCAGGTGAAGGGTTCGGTACCTGCCCTGGAACGACCAAAGGTCGCCAAGCATTGAGGAGAAGAGAGGGAACCTCGGGCTTCAAAAGGAAAGGTGCCCGGGGATGGCAAAACGGTCGAAAAGAGAATCCGTTTGACCCGCGCAGTTAATCAATTCGCCGACCCCTTGTTTGGTCAGATTGGTTACCGATTTGTGTTTTTGTGTTGCCAAGCAAACATCAATGGGGCTGATTGATCAGATCAGGTGATCTTGTGCCGCAGCGATTTGGTAGCGGTTGCAACTTTTGTGCGTTCTTGGACTCCGCTGGTGCAGATTGTTGGTCGGCGATGTGAACCAAGGCTTGCGGGTTTGTGTGCTCAGTGGCGGAAGCAGCCGTCGCATGGGGCGTGACAAGGCCCTTCTGCCGCATCCCTCGGGTGGTGTTTGGCTCACGGCCCTGGTCGACCAGCTGTTGCCGCTCGGTCATCCGGTGCAGGTGTTGAGTCGTCATCCCGCCCACGCAGAGCTTCTGGCCCACCGGCCGGGATGTTCCGTGCTGCTGGAGCCCCCTCCCTGGAATGGCCCTCTGCAGGCGCTGGCCAGGCTGTTGCCGTCTCGGCCTGGGGAGGCTTTGTTGGTTCTGCCGGTGGACATGCCCCGTTTGCACACCGCCGTTGTCCAGCAACTCATCGCAGCTTGGAATCGTGCCCCGGATCAAGCAGCGGTGGCCCATGACGGGCAACGGCTGCAGCCGTTGCTGGCGGTGATCCCCTCCGGTTCTCCTTTCCGCTCCTGCCTTGATCAGCAACTGCAACGCGGAGAGTTGCGCTGGATGGATTGGTTGACCTGCGTTCCCCATCAGGCGGTGCGCTTGCCTGCAGAGGCGTTGGTGAATGCCAACTGCCCTGCAGATCTGGCAGCGTTGGAGGGATGAGCACGTCGCTGCCGCTTGCAGACCGCCTCAACCGGCCCATCGGGGTGTTGCGGTTGTCGCTCACGGCCCGTTGCAATCTCGCCTGTCCGTACTGCTGTCCGGATCTGGAGGAGCCCCCTGGCCTGCTCACGCTGGAGCAGCAGATGCGCGTGATTCGTGTGGCCGCGCGCCTGGGGGCACAGACGCTGCGGCTCACCGGTGGAGAGCCGTTGTTGAGCCGGCGCTTGTTGCCGTTGTTGGAGGCGGTGGCCCAGGCCAGGCGGGATCGTTCGGATCCGATCGCTGGTTTGAAGACCGTGGCGCTCACCAGCAACGGGGTGCTGTTGTCGGAACCGATGGCGGGGGCGTTGCGTGCCGCAGGGCTGGATCGAATCACCATCAGCCTGGATGCGGCGGAAGGGGAGGCAGCGGCGCGCATGGCTGGTCTCCAGGGTGGTGCCGTGGCTGGAGACCGCCTGGTGCGCCAGGTGCAGGACGGCATCGCGGCGGCCTGCGCCGCTGGCTTTGATCCCTCATGCGGCGAGCTCAAGCTCAATGCCGTGATCCAACGGGGGATCAATGACGATCAGCTGTTGCCCTTGGCCGGTTTGGCCCGGCAGCAGGGGATGGAGCTGCGTTTGATCGAATACATGGATGTGGGCAACCGCAACCAGTGGACGCTGGATCAGGTGCTGCCGGCGGCGCAGATGGTGGAGCACATTCATGCCCGTTGGCCCCTGGAGCCTTTGGGTCGCCCGCGGGGTGGGACGGCCCGGCGTTGGCACTACCGCGATGGTGCTGGAACCATCGGTGTGATTGCCTCCATCAGTGAGCCGTTCTGCGGGGATTGCAACCGCTTGCGTGTCACCGCTGATGGGCAGGCGTTCACCTGCCTGTTTTCTGCTGAAGGCACCGATCTCAAGCCCGCGCTCGCCTCAGAGCCTCAGCTTGAGCAGGCCATGCGCCAGCTCTGGCAGCGACGCCAAGACCGCTACAGCGAGGAGCGTGATCCAGCCGCCGTTGCGTCAACCCATGCGGAAATGGCGTATTTGGGGGGCTGAACCGTCGTGATCGTCACCGTTTTTGCGTGATGCCCCCGGTACAACGGGGCAGCTGAAGGATCCCTCAGGATCCATCGACATGTTTGAACTGCTGGCTTACGAGCGCTTCCGCGACACCCCGTCGGTTCGTTTTTTCGACGTCACCGTGAACACCTCGAACGCGCGCGACCTGGTGATTCACAGCGGCCCGGCCGTGTCGCCCCCCAACGATCCGGAGAGCGGAGCCTGGCAGTTCTATCTGCATCCCCATCAGGAAGACAATCTGCTTGCGGCAAGCGGCGGCAGAACCTTCTTCCTGGTGAACCTGGCCTGGGAGCAGCCGTTCCACATCGTTCGGCTCGAGAGCGGTGGTGACATCCTTCGCATCCCGCCTGGCACTTTCCACCGCTCGATCTCCGATCCCGATGGTTCCGTCGTTCTGAACCAGGCGGTTCGTGAGGAGGGCGCTTCTCTGGTGAGGGAATTCCGCGTCTACAACAGCGCCGAGATCCCGGCCTTGATGGCAGCCACCCACAGCTCGGCGCCGAAGCCCCAGTTGCATGGGGTGGAGCCGTTGCTTCAGGCGGCCTGAACCAGGTTGCGTGAGGGGGTTTCCGTTGCGGAGGCGTCCTCTCTGATCTGAATCTGCCAGTTCAGTTCACTGTTGGTTCCAGGGGGGCCGCTGAAGCTGCCGCTCACGGCCGCGGTGAGTTCCGGTTTGGAGGAGGTGGCCAGCACCACATAGCGCTCGTTGACTTCCATCCCGGCACTGGGGTCAAAGCCCCGCCAGCCCGCTCCCGGCAGGTAAACCTCCGCCCAGGCATGCAGGTCGTACTCCTTCGGGGGAGGTTGCTGCAGTTGATAGCCGCTCACAAAGCGGGCCGGAAGACCCACCACGCGGCAACAGGCCACCATCAGCATGGCCAGATCACGGCAGGAGCCGATCCGCTCCCGCAGGGTTCGGCCCGCCGGCCAGGCGGGTCCCACATGGCGTTGGGTGTATTTCACCCGCTCTTGAATCAGTTCAATCAGTTGCTTCAGAAAGGCCAGGGTCTGCTGGTTGCTGCCCATCAGGGCTTCCTGGGTGAGCTCGATGGCCGAGGGTTCGTGTTGGCCGTTGGGCAACCAGCCTTCCAGTGCCCCCTGCAGATCGCTGTTGAGTTGGCCTTGCGGGTAGGGCAGGGGTGGTTCGAGTCCGTTGAAGCAGCTCTCCAGAGGGGGTGCTGGCCGGGTCTCCACCAGGCTGCGGGCCTCAAAGACGAGTTCATCGGTGCTGCCGAGAAAGCGGAGCCGTTGGATTTCATCGCCGCTGGCGGCCACCAGATCCCGACGTTGCTCCGGTTCCGGCAACACGCTGAGTTGATGCTCCAGCAGGGTCTGGAATCCCTGCCCCCGAGGCCTCAGACAAAGGCGATGTTCCCCGAGGAACACCGGGGCTTCATACCGATACGTCAGGCGGTGAATGATGAGAGCGCGCATGCGGGATCGGTGGGGATGGAATGGAGGTCCGCGCTGGTGAAGTAGCGGGTCTGGATCAGGTGGTGGAGTTGGTTGAGGTCTTGCTGCAGCTGATCAATGGCTTCATGCAGACCGGCTTCGATCAGGTTGTCGATCCGCACATAGCTCCACCGGGCAAGGAGCTGACCGCGCAAACAGTCGAGGTCATCCGGCGTGTCTTGGTTAGGGAGCTGCTGGATCTGTTGCAAGGTGTCGCTGATGCCCTGGAGGCAGTACCGCACCGAGCGAGGAAAGATGGGGTCCAGCAGCAAAAAGCGTGCCACCGCTGCAGGGCTGATCGCTTGTTGCACGCTGTGGCGATACATCTGATAAGCGCCCGCTGTGCGCAGCAGGGTGATCCACTGCAGTTCATCCAGCACGCCGCCCACCTCTTCAGGGGAAGGCAGCAGCAGGAAGTATTTGACGTCGAGGATGCGGGAGGTTTTGTCGGCCCGTTCGATCAGACGACCCAGCTGACTGAACAGCCAGCTCAGATCGCGGCTCAGGGTGGTGTCGGTGATCCCGTACACGAGCTGGCAGCCGCGGCGGATGATCCGCAGTTGTTCCTGCACCGGTTCGCGCCAGATGTCTTCGTCGTCTTGAAGGCTCCAGTGCAGATCGTTGATCTGCTCCCACATCTCCGTGGTGATCACATCCCTGATCTGCCGTGCGTTCTCCCGTGCCACCGCAATGCAGCTCACGATGCTGTTGGGATTGCTGCGGTCCTGCAGCAGGAAGCGCACCACCTGTTTGGGCGTGGCATCGGGATAGGTCGTATCGAAGCGGTGGCGATCCCCCGTCACCTCCACCAGCGGCAGCCAAGGTTCGGCGCTGCCCGGAGGACAGTCCAGCGCCATCGCCTCACTCACTTCCAGAAAGCGCGAGATGTTTTCGGCCCGTTCCAGATAGCGGTTGATCCAGTAGAGCGAATCGGCAACGCGGCTCAGCACGGCACCGCCTCCTGGGGGTGCCGTGCCGCCATCCGTTGGTCGTCGACGATCCAGGTGTCCTTACAGCCGCCGCCCTGGGACGAATTCACCACCAGGGAGCCCCGCTTGAGTGCCACGCGCGTCAGCCCCCCTGGACTCACCCAGCTGCTTGCGCCGCGCAGCACGTAGGGGCGCAGATCAACGTGGCAGGGGTAGAGCTCACCGTCACTGAGGGATGGCACGGTGGAGAGTTGCAGCGTGGGCTGCGCAATGAAGTTGCGGGGATTCGCACGGATCTTCGTGTCGAAGTCCGCCAGCTCCGATCGGCTGGCCTGGGGTCCGATCAGCATTCCATAGCCCCCGGCTTCCGCCACCGACTTCACTACCAATTGCTCGAGGTGTTCGAGCACGTAGCGCCGGTCGTCCGGTCGGGCGCAGAGATAGGTGGGAACGTTCTCGATGATCGGCTCCTCATCGAGGTAGTAGCGGATCATCGCCGGCACGTGGGCGTAGATCAGCTTGTCGTCGGCGACGCCGGTGCCCGGGGCGTTGGCGATGGCGACCCGTCCTTGCCGCAGCACGTCGATCAGGCCCGGCACCCCCAGCATCGAGTCGTGGCGGAACACAGTGGGATCGAGAAAATCGTCGTCGATCCGGCGGTAAATCACATCCACAGGCTTGAGGCCGTTGGTGCTGCGCATCCACACCCGGCCGTCTTCGCACACCAGGTCGCGCCCTTCTACCAGTGCAATGCCCATCTGCTGGGCCAGATAGCTGTGCTCGAAATAGGCGCTGTTGAACACCCCTGGCGTCAGGATTGCCACGCGGGGGGTGTCACTCCAGGGCGCCAGGTCTTGAAGGGTGCGCAGCAGATGGGATGGATAGGCGTCGATCGGTTGAACGGCACGGCCTTCGAACAGGCCAGGGAACAACCGTTTCATCACCCGACGGTTCTCGAGGAAATAGGCCACCCCCGATGGACAACGCAGGTTGTCTTCCAGGACACGCCAGGTGCCACTGCCATCGCGGATCAGGTCGAGCCCGGAGATGTGGCACCAGCGGTTGAGCGGCAGGCTGATGCCCTGCATCTGAGGTCGCCAGCCGGAGGAACTTTCAACGTCTTCCCGCGGGATCACTCCATCATTGAGGATCTGCTGGGGGCCATAGATGTCGGCGAGAAACCAGTCGATGGCTTCCAGGCGTTGCAGCAGTCCCCGATCCAGGGTGATCCAGTCGCTGCGGCTGATAAGCCGGGGCAAGGGATCGAAGGGGAGAATCCGTTCGCTGCCTTTGAGGCCGGAATCGTTGAGGCGAAAGGTGGCGCCGAGGCGACGCAGCAGCTGGCTAGCCGAGGCATGGCTGCGGTTGAGCTCGGGCAATCCCAGCTGCCCCAGTGATGTGAGCAGCGTGGCCAGATCGTCACGCGGCCTTGCTGTTTCATTGCAGAAATATTCGTCGAAGCCGACCGTGGGTTTGTAGTCGGTGAACATTCCAATCGCGTGGGTGAATGTCATCCAAGGCGTCGCCCCAACCCCCTTCGGGTGGTGGTTGCTACACATTCCGCAATTTCGGGCGATCGGACGCTGACCGCCTGATGTTTGGGTATCCGAAGGCACCGAAATCGAAGGCGACAGCTGGAGCTGGGACGCCTCTTTTGCTTACCTGTTTCTGGAGTTCAAACGCTCTTCGCCTTGGATGAATTGCTCTGGGCGCGACTGATCTTTGCCCTTGGTGCCGTTGTGACTGCGGCGACGGTGGTGATGATTCTGCGCGGACACCTGTATTGGAATCGCAGGGGGTCGACGGATGTCCGCTGACTCGGTTCCCTTCCTTCAGCCCGGGATCGCCTGGGCGTTGGTGGTGCTGTTCTCTGTGCTCTGGGTGGCGCTGGGGATTGCCTGGGGCCGGCGCGGTCAAGGCAATGCCGACGACTACATGCTGGCGGGGCGCAACATCGGGCTGGCCCTGAGTACGGCCACGTTGATGGCCTCCTGGGTCACCGGCAACACCACCCTGCTCGCCCCTGAATTCGGCTACAAAACCGGCCTCTGGGGAATGTTCAGCTATGCCCTGGCCGGGCTTGGCCTGATTCTGTTCGCCCCCCTGGCTTCGCGAATCAAGCAGTTGATGCCCAACGGGCGCACCAGCGGCGACTTCATTCGCCTGCGCTACGGGCGTCTGGCCTGGTGGGTGTTCATGGTGATCACCGCGATTTACACCCTGGGCTTTCTGATGACCCAGGCGATGGGTGCTGGCCTGCTGCTGCAGGCGCTTTCAGGCTTCGATTACCACGTGGGAATGGTGGTGGTGATTGGTGTTGCCACCGCCTACACCCTGTTCGGTGGGATGCGGGCCGTGATTGGCACCGATTTCATCCAGTCGCTGTTGATCATGGTGTTGCTGGCGGTGGTGGCGGTGCTTGCCTTCCGTCAATTCCCGATGCCTGAGGTGCATGCCTCTTTGGTGGCCCGGCATCCCGATCGGCTTGATCTGCTGCTGCCGGCGGGCTTGTTGATCGCCTGGAATTCCGCCCTCTTTTCGATGGGCGAAGTGTTTCACAACAACATCTGGTGGTCCCGGGTGTTCGCCAGCCGGCGCTCGGTGGTGATGACCTCTTTTGTTTTGGGGGGCATCGCCTGGATGAGCGTGCCGATGGTGACGGGCTCCATTGGCCTCGTGGCCCTGGCCCGTGAGCTGCCCCTCGAGCAGGTGAACATGGTGTTCCCTGTGATGGCAGCCGATCTGCTCGGGGCCGGTGGCGCGGCTTTGGTGTTTGTGGTGGTGTTTGCTTCGCTCACCTCCACCCTGGATTCGTTGCTGGCATCCACCGCCGATCTGTTGGCGGAGGATGTGTACTTCCGCCTGTTGCGGCCCCAGGCCAGCGACCTTCAGCTCAAGCAGGCGGCGCGGCTGATGGTGGTGGGGCTGGCCGTCGTCACTCTGGCGCTGTCCTGGCCGCGGCTGGATTCGCTGGCGTCGGTGCTGTTCTTCACTGGTGCCCTGGTGGCCTCCACGGTTTGGCCGGTGGCCTGCGGTTTGTACTGGCGCACGGCCAACCGCACGGCTGCCATTGCGGCCATGCTTGCCGGCAGCGTTGTGGGCCTGCTCGCCTATGTGCTGATCGCGCCTTATTGCGCTGCTGTGTTTTCGGCGGCCGTGTCGGCGGTTGTGATGCTGATGGGCAGTCGGTTCTGGCCAGAACGCTTCGACTTCACCTTGCTGCAGGAGGAGGGATGATCCAAACGCTTCCTTTAATCGCCGGCCTCGTTGGTCTGTCGGGCTTTCAGACTCTGCTGGTGGCCAGTCAGTTCGCCCTGGTCCTGTCGGTGCTCGTGCTGCTGCTGATCTGGTGGGTGGAGTGGCGCAATGGCCGGGTTTGGTGATGTCTCCTTTAGCCGTCCACCCCAGCACAATCCTTTCCGGATCTTTGCTTAAGAAGCTGCTTCTTCGTGGACGCAGCAGTGTGGTTGTTGTTACCGGTGAAAGATGTAGTTCCTGGCTTTAGCACTCGGTTTGGCAAACAGAGTGTTGATCCGATTCCGCTATGGCACAGGCCAAAACAGCAGTTGTGGACGCGTCTTCGGTTCAGATTCGGTTTGAGCCGATGGGGCCCGATGTCTACGGGCAGAACCAACCCCAGGAGCTGCTGGCTGCGATTGCTGAAGACTCTGAGCCTTTGAAGGATCTGGTGGATCAGCACGTGGTGTCGATCCAACCGTTCCGCCCCGAGGTCTTGTTGCAGGTGTTTCGCTTGGCGGCGAAATTTGAGAGCAATCCAGATCGCTATTGCCGGCACAACACGCCGCTTACCGGAAAGATTCTGATCAACGCGTTTTACGAACCGAGCACGCGCACGCGGCTGTCTTTTGACAGTGCTTGGCACCGACTCGGCGGTACTTCCATCAACATCACCGACAGGGCCACCACAGGGATCGCCAAGGGCGAGTCTCTCGAAGATGTCGCCCATATGTTCAACAACTATGGCGATTGTGTGGTGCTTCGGGACAGCGATCCCGGTGCCGTTTACGCGATGACGTCCACCCTTCGGATCCCGATCATCAACGCTGGAAATGGGATCGATGAGCATCCCACCCAGGCGATGGCCGATCTGTACACGATCTTCAAGTGGCGCCCCAAGCTTGCTGAAGCTGAAGTGGCACCCGCTGATCGGATTCGCATTGGGATTGTCGGAATCCCTTCGCGGATGCGAACGGTTCGCTCCCTGTTGAGGATCCTGGCCAAATTCCCGCAGACCGTGGACGAGGTGGTGGTCATTCACGCCCCCGAGTTGGAGCCGGATCAGCCGCTGTTCGACCCAGGACAGTTGGAGGAGCTTGAAGCTTGTGGCATGAAGGTGCGCTCCAGCACGGATCTTCAGGATGAAGTGCCCGACTTGGATGTCGTTTACATCAATGCCATTGCCTGGGTCGGCGACTCCTATGAAGTACACGGCGGGGGATTCCGCCTCACCCGCGACATGCCGTTCAAACCGGAAGCGATCGTGCTCCATCCCTTGGCGCGGGGGGCGGAACTGAGCACTTGCATGGATGACACGCCTCACAACTGGTATTTCAGCCAGGCCAGGGGAGCTGTGTTCCTGCGGATGGCCCTGCTCACCTGCATGGTGGATCGGGCCGAACGCGTGATGGATGTGATCTGAGGTGAGCTGATGTGCGGAATCGGAGGTGTTTTCAATGCCGACCGTCAGCAGACGGTGGATCGCCAGCTGCTGGTCAACATGGCGGCGATTCAGGCCCATCGCGGGCCCGATGGCTTCGGGGTTGAGGTGCTCGATCAGGCCGGCGTCGGCTTCTGCCATGCCCGCCTTTCGATCATTGACCTGAATGAGTCACGGGCCCGGCAGCCCTTCCTCACCGATGACGGTGAGGTGCTGATGGCCCACAACGGTGAGTTCTACGACTTCCAGCGGATCAGGGCTGACCTCACCGCCCAGGGCGTGCGCTTCAGCAGCAAGAGCGATTCCGAGATCCTGCTGCGGCTGTATCAACGCCAGGGCCTTGAGGCGACCCTGCCCCTGTTGCGCGGTGAGTTCGCCTTCGCCTTGTTTGATCGGTCCGAAGACTGCCTTTACTTGGTGCGGGATCGCTTCGGCATCAAACCGCAGTACTGGGCGATGACGCCTGAGGGTCTGGTGTTCGGTTCCGAATTGAAGGTGCTGTTCGCCCATCCGGCGGTGGAGCGACGCTTCACCTCGGAGGGTCTGTTCCACCAGTTGATGCAGACCATGGTTCCCGGCACCACAGCCTTCGCCGGGGTGCATCAGGTGAAGCCCGGCCATGTGCTCAAGGTGCAACGGGTGAATGGCCATCTGGAAGTGTCGGAGTCCACCTACTGGGACGTCGACTTTCCGCGGAAGGACGAGCGAGACCCCAAGCGAACCGAAGCCGACCATATCGCTGCCGTTCGTGCGGCCTTGCTGGAGGCCGTTGAGCTGCGCATGGTGGCTGATGTGCCGGTGGGTTGTTACCTCTCCGGCGGCATTGACAGCTGTTCGATCCTTGGCTTGGCCTCAGCCGTGAGCCAGGCACCGGTGAAGGCGTTCACGATCGGCTTTGACGACGCCCGTTACGACGAGTCGCCGATTGCTCGGGAGATGGCCGAGGCCACCGGTGCTGAGCAGGATCTGATGCGTCTCTCGGGTCAGGAGCTCTATGGCCACATGGAGCGCACCATCTGGCATGCCGAGCGAACGATCTACAACACCCTGGCGGTGGCCAAGTTCTTGATGAGCCGCCACGTCAACGACGTGGATTACAAGGTTGTGATGACTGGCGAAGGCTCAGATGAGCTGTTCGGCGGCTATCCGGCCTTTCGCCGCGACATGTTCCTCCACGGTCTTGATGACCTGCCGCAGGAGGAGCGCGCCAGCTGGGAAAGCCTGTTGCAGCAGTCCAATGCCCTGGTGAAAGGGGCGATGCTGGCTGAAAACCAGGTGGATGACCCCGATCTTGATGCGGTGGTTGGCTTCACCCCCAGTTGCCTGCAGCCCTGGCTGGCCTGTGCGCCCTTGGTGCCGGAACTTCTGGCGGAGACCCATGCCGCCGCCCTGAAGGATTACTCCCCGGGCAAGGCGATTGCCGCGCAGCTGGATGCGGATCAACTGGACGGGCGCCATGCCCTGGATAAGGCCCAGTACGTCTGGATCAAGACCATGCTGGAGGGCCAGATCCTCACCTGGGGTGGCGACCGGGTCGACATGGCCAATTCCATGGAGGCGCGACCCGCCTTCCTCGATCACCATTTGGCCGCTGTTGCGGTTCAGGTGCCGCCTGAGCTGCGGATCAAGGGGAAAACCGAGAAATACGTGCTGCGGGAAGCCATGGCCGGCCTGTTGCCGGAGGTGTTGTACCGGCGTGAGAAGTTCGCCTTCATGGCACCGCCAGCCCACACGGAGCCCGAGAAGTGGGAGCAGATGAAGCAGCTCGCCGACGACTACCTCAGTGATGAGGCGATCGATGCCGCTGGTTTGTTGAGCAAAGCCGGCGTGCGTGCCTTGTTTGCCCGTCACGAGGATCCGGCCACCACCGACGCGGAGCGTGTGCAGATGGATGCGGTGATCAATCACCTGCTGGGCGTGCAGATGTTGCACCGCATGTTTGTGGCGGAAGACGTGCCAGCCCTGGCCCGCCGGGAGGCGGACCGCCTGGGCTGGCGTGTGCTGATGCCCGTTTGAATTCTTTGGTCAGGATTAAATCGTTGCGCTAGCTACAGGCCGATCGGTCCGTTCAGGCGAAGGTGTCGGTTCGTTTGAACTAAAGGTCACGGCATTGCCAACGCTCATCTCGGCTTCTCCGACCACCCCTGCATCGCGGGTTGAGCCAGCCAAGATTGCAGCGCGACCAAACCGTGATCGTTTGGTGGCAACGATTGAGCAGCTGGCCAGCATTGGTGCCAAGCCCGATGGCAGCGTTTGTCGACGCGGGTTCTCGCCGGAGGATGTGCAGGGCCGTGAGTTGCTGGCCCACTGGATGAAGCAGCTCGGCATGCAGGTGCGTGTTGACGCCGCTGGCAACTTGATCGGACGCCTCGAGGGCCTCGATCCCCACTGTCCTGCCCTGGTGACCGGATCGCACCTCGATACGGTTCCCACTGGCGGACGTTTTGATGGGGCCCTGGGGGTATTGGCCGGTCTGGAAGCCTGCCGCGCTCTTCAAGACCAGGGCCTGCGCCTGCGGCATGGCATCGAGTTGATCGCCTTTGCCGACGAGGAGTCGACCATGGTGGGCTGCAAGGGCTTGGCGGGCACGGCCTCCGATGACCCGGAGAGTTATGCCACCAGTAATGGTCAGCCGATTCAGGACAACATGGCGCGCATCGGCGGCCATTGGCCCTCCCTGGCCTCGGCTCGCCGCTCCGATGAGGCCTATGCCGCTTTCCTGGAGTTGCATGTTGAGCAGGGTGGCGTGCTCGAGCAACGCGGCGATGCCATCGGTGTTGTGGAGGGTGTTGTTGGTCAGCGTCGGTTCAGCATCAATGTGAGGGGCCAGGCCAATCACGCCGGCACCACACCAATGGGGTTGCGGCAGGACGCCCTCGTGGCGGCCTCGCGTCTTGTTCTTGCCGTCGAGGCCATGGCCTCCCGTCATCCCGGAGATCCGGTGGCGACGGTGGGTCGACTAGAGGTTTGGCCCAATGCCGCCAATGTTGTCCCCGGCGCTGTCGCCCTGACCGTTGACCTCAGGGATGTGGATCCCACCGTTCTCGAACAGTTGGTTGAGGAGTTAATGCAGCATGTGGAACGCATCGGTGTTGAAACCGGCTGCCCGATTGCGGTGGACCCCCAGTTCAGCGTTGATCCCACCCCTGCTGACCCTGTGGTGATGGCCACGATCGCTGAGGCCGCAGCCGATCTCGGCTTGTCCCACAGCCATCTCCCCAGCCGCGCCAGCCACGATGCCCAGGAGGTTGGCCGCCGTTGGCCGATGGGCATGATTTTTGTGCCCAGTCGGGGCGGCCTGAGTCATTCCGCTGCAGAGTTCACCAGTGACGAGCAGTGCTGGGCGGGCACCGCAGTGCTGCTGGAAACGTTGCTGCGGCTCGACCGTCAGCTGCCGTGACCTTTTCGATCCTGGCCCGGGACCCCAGCAACGGTCGCTTTGGCGTGGCTGTGGCCACCTGTCACCTGGCCGTTGGATCCACCGTGCCCCACATCCGCGCCGGTGTAGGTGCCGTCGCCACCCAGGCCCACACCAATCCGTATCTGGGGATTTGTGGTCTTGAGCGCCTTGAGCAGAGTTCCGATGCCGAGAGCGTTCTGGCCAGCTTGCTGGCGGATGACCAGCACCGAGACCGGCGTCAGTTTCACCTGATCGACCTGGACGGTCGCACGGCCTGTTGGACGGGGCAGGATTGCGGCCCTTGGGCAGGGCATCGCCATCAGCGTGATCTGTCTGTTGCCGGCAATTGCTTGGTGGATGAGGGTGTGTTGGCGGCGATGGAACAGGCCTTTCTCACCAGCGACCCCAGCTTGAAACTGGGCCGCCGTCTGATGATGGCTCTGCAGGCCGGGGAAGCGGCGGGCGGTGACCATCGCTCTCCGTTCTGCACCTCAGCAGCGGTGCAGGTGAGTGGTGAAGCTGCTTTTCCGCTGTTGGATCTGCGTGTTGATTTCCACGACTGCGCCGTGGAGCAGTTGATGGAGGTGTATGAGCGCAGTCAGGCCCTCTGGGCCCAGGAGTGGAGGGATGAGCTGTCGGAATTGCCGATGCTCAACCGCTTGGTGGCTTGAGTATTCAGAGTCGATAAGCCATTAAAAAAGCCCTGCAACGCAGCCGTGTGCAGGGCTTCTGGGGAATTCAGAAGTGCTCAGCTGGGGACGGATGCTTCCCACTCCACATTCAGGCCGGCCTGACGTGCGTCGGTGATCAGGTCATCGATGCAATCCATGCCAAAGGCGGCTTGCCCAGACAGCAGGGCATCCCATTCCTGAGACGGAAAGTGGGTTTGCAGCCAGAACACGCCATGCACGCTGGAGGGACTCACTTGCACGAGGCCCTGGTCGAGGCGAGAGGTGATGAGATCCAACGTCTTGGCTGAAGCTGGATCTATTACGCCTCAATCCTCGGAACTGGAATGTTCGAGTTGCTACGGATTGAGAAGTTGGCCTAGCGGGTGTAGCGCACGCCGCGGTACACGAGCTGCACCGGAGTGCTGTGGTTGTTGATCTGGCGGGCTTGATACACGTTGCGGCGGTAAACCAGCTGTACCCCAGGCTTGCCCTGAGTGGCGTTGTTTTGCTGGTATTGATGCCCGCGATAGAGAAGGGTGGTCATTGGATGGTCCTCGAAGCAAGCTCAGGTCCCCGTTCCATGGCCTGAGGCGAACTGCGCTTCGCGCGATGCGAAGTGAACGATCGGTAGCTGTTGCTACAGAAATATTGAAGCCCTTGCAAATGCCGAAGTGGTGTTCAGGTTGATACCTCTTCAGAAAAGTTTTTGGTTTTGTTTATTTTTGTCCGTAGGAATTAGTGGGTCTGGCTGATCTCAATCAGTTGATTGAGCGCAGCACTGAAGAAGTTTCGGCCTTGTTCCTGAAGCGTGGTGCCCAGCCTGCGCCAGTCCTGGCTCAGGCGATCGTGCCCTTCAGCTCCAAGGGCGTTCACCACGTAGTCGTGGTCGTTGGCGATCCAGCGTTCAAGCGCTTCACCGTCGATCTCGAGGTGGCATTGCAGGCCAATGGCGTGGGCTCCGATCCGAAACACCTGTTCGGCGCAATGCAGTGAAGAACCCAGCAGGGTTGCATCAGCCGGGAGGTGGATGCGATCACCATGCCAATGCAGCACCAGGCTGCTGCTTGGTTGCCCCTTGAGCAGGGCCTCATCACTGGGATCCGCGACCCAGTGAATCGCGCCGAGCCCCAGTTCCTTTAGCTGCTGCGGTGGTGCTCCCACCTGCAGCGGTTGCACGGTCCCCCCTGCAGCCACAGCCAAGAGCTGCGCCCCCAGGCAGATGCCCAGCACCGGTCGGCGTTGCTGGTGCCAGGCCCTCAACCAGTCCAGTTCCTGCTGCAACCAGTCCATGCCTGGTTGCTCGCGGTCGTTCACGCTCATCGGGCCACCGAGCACAAGGGCGATGCTGTTGGCACACGCCCTGGGGTCCGGCAGTGGGTCCCCCCGGTCGGGCCTCAGGATCTCGAGTGTCAGGCCCCGCTGCCGCGCTAGTTCTCCCACCAGTGCGGCGTCTTCGTGGTCCACGTGTTGGACCACCAGCAGCGAGGGGCTCAAAGCAGTAGGTAGCGCTGGGCCAGGGGCAGCACCTCGGCGGGCTCGCAGGTGAGCAGTTCACCGTCGGCGAACACCTCATAGGTCTGTGGGTCCACGCTCACCTTGGGCAACGCTGAATTCAGCTTGAGGGCGCTCTTGCCCACGCTGCGGGTCTCCTTCACCGCCATGCAGGTGCGCTCCAGCCCGAGCTGGCGTTGGATGTCGGCATCCATTGCCGCTTCGCTCACGAAGGTGAGACAACTGGGCGCGAGGGCCTTGCCGAAGGCGCCGAACATCGGCCGGCCGTGCACCGGGCCGGGGGTGGGAATCGAGGCGTTGGCATCGCCCATCTGGGCCCAGACGATCGAACCGCCCTTCACCACCAGTTCCGGGCGAATGCCAAAGAAGCCTGGCTTCCACAGCACCAAATCGGCGAGCTTGCCGGTTTCGATCGACCCCACTTCGCTGCTGATGCCGTGGGCCAACGCCGGGTTGATCGTCACTTTGGCGATGTAGCGCTTGAGCCGGTGGTTGTCGTTGCGAGCCGAGTCTTCCGGCAATGCACCGCGCTGCACCTTCATCTTGTGGGCGGTCTGGAAGGTGCGGGTGATCACCTCGCCCACGCGGCCCATGGCCTGGGAGTCGCTGGCGATGATCGAGAACGCGCCCAGGTCGTGAAGGATGTCTTCGGCGGCGATCGTTTCGCGCCGGATCCGCGATTCGGCGAAGGCCACGTCCTCGGGGATCTTCGGATCGAGGTGGTGGCACACCATCAGCATGTCGAGGTGCTCCTCGAGCGTGTTGCGGGTGTAGGGCCGGGTGGGATTGGTGCTGCTCGGCAGCACGTTGGCCTCGCCGCAGATCTTGATAATGTCCGGGGCATGGCCGCCGCCGGCGCCTTCGGTGTGGAAGGTGTGGATGGTGCGTCCCTTGATGGCGGCGATCGTGTCTTCCACGAAGCCGGCTTCGTTCAAGGTGTCGGTGTGGATGCACACCTGCACATCCATCCGATCGGCCACCGAAAGGCAGGCATCGATGGTGGCGGGCGTGGTGCCCCAGTCTTCGTGCAGCTTCAGGCCGCAGGCGCCGGCGCGCACCTGTTCTTCCAGCGCTTCCGGGGTGCTGGCGTTGCCTTTGCCGAAGAAGCCCAGGTTCACCGGCAGGCCTTCAGCGGCCTGGAGCATCCGTCCGATGTGGAAGGCGCCGGGGGTGCAGGTGGTGGCATTGGTGCCGGTGGCCGGTCCAGTCCCGCCGCCCATCAGGGTGGTCACGCCGCTGGCCAGGGCCGTTTCGATCTGCTGGGGGCAGATGAAGTGGATGTGGGTGTCGATCCCTCCCGCGGTGAGGATGTGGCCCTCCCCGGCGATGGCTTCCGTGCCTGGGCCCACCACGATCGTCACACCTTCCTGGGTGTCGGGGTTGCCGGCTTTGCCGATGCCAACGATGCGGCCGTCCTTGAGGCCGACATCCGCTTTGACGATGCCCCACCAGTCGAGGATCAGGGCATTGGTGATCACCGTGTCGACGGCGCCCTCGGCTCGAGGGGTCTGGGATTGGCCCATGCCGTCGCGGATCACCTTGCCGCCGCCGAACTTCACCTCATCGCCGTAGACGGTGTAGTCCTTCTCGACTTCCAGAATCAGATCGGTGTCGGCCAGGCGAATCCGGTCGCCGGTGGTGGGTCCGTAGGTCTCGGCGTAGGCCTGGCGGGAGATGCGGTAGGGCATGGGTCAGGCGTCGAGGGGTCCGTTGATCTGGCCGTTGAAGCCGATGACGCGTCGCGCACCGGCGAAGGGAATCAGGTTCACGTCGCGGCTGTCGCCGGGTTCGAAGCGGATGGCGGTGCCGGCGGGGATGTCGAGCCGTTGACCGCGGGCTGCGGCCCGGTCGAACTGCAGGGCGGCATTGGCTTCGGCGAAATGGAAATGGGAGCCCACCTGCACCGGCCGGTCGCCGCTGTTGGAGACGCTCAGCGTGGTGACGGGTCGGCCTGCATTCAGCTCCAGTTCACCCGGTTCGGGGAGCAGTTCGCCTGGGATGAGAGGTGCCATGGGTTCTGCCTCAGCGAATCGGGTCGTGCAGGGTGACGAGCTTGGTGCCATCGGGAAAGACGGCCTCGATCTGCACCTCATGGACGAGTTCGGGCACGCCTTCCATCACCTGGTCCTGACGCAGCCAGGTGGTGCCTTCCTGCATCAGCTCCGCCACGCTCTTGCCGTCACGGGCACCTTCCAGCACCAGAAAACTGAGCCAGGCCACCGCTTCGGGGTGGTTGAGCTTCAGGCCACGGTTCAAGCGCCGCTCAGCAAGTAGTGCCGCGGTCACGATCAGGAGCTTGTCCTTTTCCTGGGGACTGAGATGCATAGCGAAGCTCGGTCCTCTTCAGTGTGTCTCCGCTGCAGCCTTGAAAGCGTTCACAGTGGACGTTTGTCGGCGCAGAGGCTGTTCCTGCAGGGGCCAGGCCCTGGGGATGCGAGGCCCTGTCAGCCCCCGGATCGTTCGCGTTCGCTCCCAGATCCGGCTGAACCAGAAGCGGGCATCACGGCTCGACTCGCCGGAATAGCGGGCGATCAGTCCCTGATTCAGGGCGCTGCAGCGCATTGTGCCCGTCAGGCCTTCGCGGTCGGCCCGCGCTCCCTCCAGCAGTGTTGCTGTTGTTTCGGCACCCATGGCCATCGGTGCGGCCCACACCAGTGTTCCGAATACTGGGGCGCCTCCCAGCCCATGCGGGCTATCCAGGCTGGCGCCGCCGAGCTCCACCCGATCCGCCAGCTCCCAGGTTGAGCGGTTGCCTGCGAGGCGCTGAATGGTGAGGCTCGAGCGCCATCGTCCCTGCTGCAGGGTTTCGCCGGCGGCGGTTCGGCCCAAGCGCACGATCTCTGCGCTGAGAAAGGAGGCGTCCTGGGGCAGGGTCACCGTCAGCTGCTGCTCGAACAGGGCATCGGCGTACAGCACCAGTTCCTGCGGCAGCCATTCGAAGTCACTGCCGCTGGCCAGTGAGCAGCGCACCTGTTGATGGGCAAAGCAGCCCTCGGGTTGCAGGCGGCTGCGGCCGATCGATCCGTAAACCTTCTGCGCCGCCACGCTGGTGATCAGGCCGCGGCTGTTGGCCTCAAGCTTGAAGTCCAGGCTGAGTTGATCGCCGCCCACCAGGCCTCCGGCGGTGTGCAGCACCGGCAGCTCGCAGCGTCCGTCATCGCCGCGTTCACTGCGAAGCAGCTTGAACGGAGCCGTGCAGCCCCCCTGGTGTTTGGTGCTGCCATTGGTGGCATGAAACTGCAGGTCGCAGCGGCCGTGCCAGGGATCAAGACGTTGCATGGCCTCACGCTCCGCCGCCACCGGCTTCAACTCTGTAGCAATGCACACCAAAGCGCTGCTGATTGATCGGCACGCTTTCCTTGTGGAACTGGAGAGGAGCTGCTGGTGACGGATGCGGTGGTCGTGCTGGAGCAGCGCCTGCAGAACAGCAGTGCCACGGCCACCCTGCAGTTGCCGTTAACGGCCGAAGAGCGCACGGTGCTGCGGGGCCGTCGTACCACCTCCTGCGGTCGTCCGGTGCTGCTGCAGTTGCCCCGGGAGGGTTCTCTCCAGCCTGGTGATCTGCTGGGGGATCAGTCTGGTTCGACTGTTGTGGAGGTGACAGCAGCGCCTGAAGCGTTGCTGCGGGTGCAGGGGGCGCATCCTTTGGAGCTGTTGCAGGCGGCTTATCACCTGGGCAATCGCCATGTCGCCCTGGAGCTGCATGAGAAGGAGCTGTTGCTGCCGGAGGATTCCGTTCTCGCCACGATGCTGGAAGGGCGTGGACTAACGGTCAGCCGCTGTCTGCAGCCGTTTGCCCCCGAAGGCGGTGCCTACGGAGGCCATCAGCACGGATGACTTCTCTGGCATTGCTGCAACTGGTCAGCCCGGCCCTGCCCGTTGGCGCCTTCAGCTATTCCGAGGGGCTGGAGGTGTTGATTCAGGCGGGATCCATCGCCGATGAGCAGGCGATCCAGGCTTGGTTGGAGGCCGAACTGCAACGGGGCGCGGTGCGGCTGGAAGCCGCGGCATTAATGCCTCTGGCGGAGGCTTTGGTGGGGTGGTCCACCCAGGCCGATGTGGCGGCCAAGGCGCGCCTGATCGATCTGGATGGTTGGCTGTTGGCTACTCGCGAAGCCGCGGAGCTGCGAGCCCAGCAGCGTCAGATGGGGATGTCGCTGCTGCAGTTGATGTCCGATATGGGATACGAGCTTCCTGAGCCGGTGGCCCTGAGCTGGCCAGCGGCCTGGGCCTGGGCTGCTGTGGGCTTGTCGGTTCCAGCGGGAGACATGGTGGAGGGATACCTCTACGGCTGGGTTGCCAATCAGCTCAGTGCCTCGGTGCGGCTGCTGCCGTTGGGACCCTCCCGAGCGCAGGTGCTGCAACAGCGGCTGCTGCCGCTGATTGCCTCCCAAGCGCAGCTGCTCCAGGCGGCCGATCCGCAGCAGCTCTGGAGCAGCGGTGTGGGTGCGGGCATGGCTCAGCTTGCCCATGCTGAGCTGTATTCACGCCTGTTTCGAAGCTGATGAGCAGCAAACTGCGCCTGGGGGTGGCGGGTCCTGTGGGATCCGGCAAGACCGCACTGGTGGAGGCGCTTTGTCGCCGCTTGCGCGACAACCTGCAGCTCGCGGTGGTCACCAACGACATCTACACCCAGGAGGATGCCCAGTTCCTCACCCGTGCTGGTGCCTTGGATCCAGAGCGGATTCGTGGCGTGGAGACCGGTGGTTGCCCTCACACGGCGATCCGCGAAGACTGCTCGATCAACAGAGCTGCCGTGGCGGAGCTGGAGACGCAGTTTCCCAATCTCGATCTTGTTCTGGTCGAGAGCGGTGGCGACAACCTGGCGGCGAGCTTCAGTCCGGAACTGGTGGATCTCTGCATCTACGTGATCGATGTGGCGGCCGGCGACAAGATCCCCCGCAAGGGAGGGCCTGGCATCACCCGCTCCGATCTGCTGGTGATCAACAAAATTGACCTGGCTCCCCAGGTCGGTGCCGACCTTGGGGTGATGGAAGAGGACACCCGGCGGATGCGGGGAGACCGGCCCTGGTGTTTCACCAATCTCCACAGTGGTGAAGGCCTGGAGCAGGTGGTGGAGTTCCTGTTGCAACAGCTACCAAAATCATGAAAACACAAGCTTTTGGGGCCAAAAGTGTTCCCGTTGTTACGTTTCAAATCCCCACCTGTAGCGATGGTCGAATTTCAGGGCGTTTCGCGCGTCCAAGCTTTTAAGTGCCCTCTCATTCCATGAGCACCCCTCTCTCCAAGCGCCTGTTCGCCGGCATGGCCGCGGCATCGCTAGGCCTTGCCGTGACCGCATGCGGTGGCGGTGACAAGGCTGCCAACGTTGACTACGACGACAGCGTCACCGTCGGCATCCTGCACTCGCTGACCGGCACCATGGCCATCTCCGAGTCCACCCTGGTGGACACCGAGAAAATGGCGATCGATGAGATCAACGCCGCCGGTGGCGTTGAAGTTGATGGCAAGAAGTACAAGATCGAGTACATCGTCGAGGACGGTGCCTCCGATTGGCCCACCTTTGCTGAGAAGTCCAAGAAGCTGATCGACCAGGACCAGGTGCCCGTGGTCTTCGGTGGCTGGACCTCCGCCAGCCGCAAGGCGATGCTGCCTGTGTACGAGTCGAAGAACGCTTTCCTCTACTACCCGATTCAGTACGAGGGTCAGGAGTGTTCCAACAACATCTTCTACACCGGTGCCACTCCGAACCAGCAGTCGGAGCCTGCCACCAAGTTCATGTATGAAAAGTCGCCTGCCGCTGGCAAGCCCTTCTTCCTCGTGGGTTCGGACTACGTCTTCCCCCGCACCTCCAACACCATCACCAAGGAACAGCTCAAGTCCCTGGGTGGCGAAGTGGTCGGTGAGGACTACCTGCCTCTGGGCAACACCGAAGTTGCTCCGATCATCGCCAAGATCAAGAAGGCCCTGCCTGACGGTGGTGTGATCATCAACACCCTGAATGGTGACCAGAACGTCGCCTTCTTCAAGCAGATCCAGGACGCCGGCATCACCCCCGATAACGGCTACTACGTGATGAGCTACTCCATCGCGGAAGAGGAGATCAGCACCATCGGTTCTGAGTTCCTTGAGGGCCACTACGGCGCTTGGAACTACATGATGTCGATCGACACACCGGCATCCAAGAAGTTCGCTGCTGACTTCAAGGCCAAGTACGGCGCCGACCGCCAGGTCGCTGACCCTCAGGAGTCGGCCTACAACATGGTCTACCTGTGGAAGAAGGCTGTCGAGAAGGCCAACAGCTTCGACGACGACAAGGTGCGTGAGGCCCTGGTCGGCATCGAGTTCGACGCGCCTCAGGGACCTGTGAAGGTGATGCCCAACCACCACCTCTCCCAGACCGTGCGCATCGGCCAGATCACTGCTGACGGTCAGTTCGAGATCCTCGAATCCACCGATGGCCCCGTGGCTCCTCAGGCCTGGAACCAGTTCGAGCCCAGCTCCAAGGGCTTCGCTTGCGACTGGACCGACGACTCCAAGGGTGAGAAGTACAAGCTCTGATCTTCTGATCACAGCATGATTGCTCTTCAGGGAGGAGCCCGGTGACGGGCTCCTCCTTTCGTCGTTTCATTGAACGCTTCGTTTCACACGTCCGTGCAACTGCTTCTCGAAAGCCTGTTCAACGGTGTTGCCATCGGCTCGGTGCTGCTGATGGCCGCCCTCGGACTGGCCATTGTCTTCGGCCTCATGGGCGTGATCAACCTCGCCCATGGTGAGCTGATCATGCTTGGGGCCTACACCACCTACGTGGTGCAGCTGATCTTCAAGCTGCCTGCGCTGCAGCCGGTTTACAACGCCTACGTGCTGGTGGCGCTTCCCCTGGCTTTCATCGTCAGCGGTGTGGTCGGCATCCTGCTGGAACGCACCGTGATTCGCCGGCTCTACGGCAACCCGCTGGAGACCCTGCTCGCGACCTGGGGCGTCAGCTTGATTCTTCAGCAGTTCGTGCGGAGTGTTGCTCTGGCCCACGCCGCCGGCCTGATCCTGGCGTTGGTGCTGGGCTTTGGCCTGCCGCTGCTGCTTCCCTCCTCGCTTCTTTCGGGGCCTCGAGCTCGTTTGGTGCGTGCGGGGAGTTGGGCTGTTTCAGCCCTGGGCGGTGTGCTGCTGGCCGGTGGCCTGGCCTCACAAATCAGCCGCATTGCCAGGGCCACCTCCCGCAATGTGGATGTGACGGCACCCAAATGGATGCGTGGCGGCATCGAATTCATGGATATCACCTTTCCTGTGCCGCGCCTGGTGATCATCGTTATCACGATCGTTGCGGTGGTTGGGGTGACGTGGTTCCTCAACAAAAGCGTTTGGGGCATGCGCATTCGTGCTGTGACCCAGAACCGTTCGATGAGTGATTGCCTTGGCATCCCCACCGACACCGTTGATGTGCTCACCTTTGGCATCGGCTCCGGTTTGGCCGGTGTGGCGGGGGTTGCTGTTTCCCTGTTGGGTTCGGTGGGCCCCAACGTGGGCGGGTCCTACATCGTGGGCTGCTTCATGGTGGTGGTGCTCGGTGGCGTCGGAAACCTGTTGGGCACCGTGCTCGCGTCCTTTGCCATTGGCCTGCTCACCGACCTGATCGGTGCTGGACGTCTGCTGACGATCTGGCCTGACATGCCGGCCCCCCTGGCTGGTGCTGTTGATTTCTTCGCCACCACGAGCATGGCCCAGGTGATGGTGTTCGCTCTGATCGTGGTGTTCCTTCAATTCCGTCCCGCGGGTCTGTTCCCGCAAAAAGGACGCATGGTGGAGGCCTGATCTGATGTTTCAAGCCTTTCAACAACGCCGTTGGCCCTTGATCATCCTTTGGGTGGTGATCGTTGCGGCCATCGTTGCCGCGCCTGCTGTTCTGCCGGTGTTTCGGCTGAATCTGTTGGGTCGGTTCCTCTCTTTGGCGATCGTTGCCCTCGGTATCGACTTGATCTGGGGCTTCACCGGTTTGCTCAGCCTGGGCCAGGGCATCTTTTTTGCCCTCGGCGGTTACGCCGTGGCGATGTACCTGCAGCTAAACAGCTCGGGTGATCTGCCCAACGGCATTCCCGAGTTCTTCAGCCTGTATGGCGTGGATCGGTTGCCCGCCTTCTGGGAGCCGTTCCATTCCCCACTGTTCACCTTGGTGGCGATCTGGCTGGTTCCAGCTGTGCTGGCTGCCGTGCTCGGCAACCTGGTGTTCCGTAACCGGATCAAGGGGGTTTATTTCTCGATCCTCACCCAGGCGGCTTTGCTTGTTTTCTTCAATTTCTTCAACGGCCAGCAGAAGCTGATCAACGGCACCAACGGCCTTAAAACCGATGTTACCCAGCTGTTCGGCCAGATGGTGGGTTCCCCGGAGATGCAGCGGGGATTCTTCTGGTTGACCTCTGTGGTGGTGATCCTGGCCTGGCTGTTTCTGCGGTGGGTGGTGCGGGGCCGGTTTGGAGACGTGTTGATCGCCATTCGCGATGACGAACCCCGGCTGCGCTTTGCCGGTTACAACCCAACCCTGTTCAAGACGATCGTCTTCGCCATCGCTGGTGGTTTGGCAGGCATCGGTGGTGCGCTTTACACCGTTCAGTCGGGCATCGTTTCGCCGCAGTACATGACCGTTCCCTTCTCGATTGAGATGGTGATCTGGGTTGCGGTGGGGGGTCGAGGCACGCTCGTGGGAGCCATCCTCGGCGCTGTGGCCATCAACTACGCCAAGAGTTTGGTGAGCGAAGCTCTCCCCCAAAGTTGGCTGTTCATCCAAGGGGGCCTGTTCATCCTCGTGGTGACGGCCTTGCCTGAGGGCGTCATTGGTTGGTTCCGAGGCGATGGCCCTCGCAATTGGCTCAACCGATTCGGCATTGCCCGTCGGAGTGAGACCTATCCGCGTCTCGATCTTGAAGGTCAGGAAGAGGTTCAGTCATGAGTACGGCTTTGTTGGAGTTGCGCCAAATCACCGTCAGTTTTGATGGCTTTTTGGCTCTGCGTGATCTCAACCTCAGCCTTCAGCCTGGGGAGCTGCGTGCCGTGATCGGCCCGAATGGCGCCGGTAAGACCACGTTCCTGGATGTGATCACTGGCAAGACCGCTCCCACTGAAGGGGATGTGGTGTTCAAAGGACGCTCTTTGGTGGGAACGCGCGAGCACCGCATTGCGCGCTTTGGCATTGGCCGCAAGTTTCAGAGCCCTCGTGTTTTTGAGAAGCTCAGCGTTCAGGAGAACTTGGCTCTGGCGGTGAGCCAGCCGAAGCAGCCTTGGTCATTGCTCGTGGGGGGCCTGAATGGGGAGCAGCGCGATCGTGTTCATCACCTGATGAGCATCGTCAATCTGCAGAACCGTGCCGATTGGGCTGCTGGGGCGTTGTCCCACGGCCAGAAGCAGTGGCTTGAGATCGCCATGCTTGTGGGTCAGGATCCCGACCTGTTGCTGGTGGATGAGCCGGTGGCTGGGCTCACGGATGAGGAGACCGATCTGACGGCGGATCTGCTCAAGTCGTTGGCCGGGGATCACACCGTGCTGGTGATTGAGCACGACATGGAATTCATACGACGGCTTGAAAGTCCGGTGACGGTGCTGCACCAGGGCCATGTCCTCTGTGAGGGAACGATGGATCAAGTGCAGGCTGATCCCCGGGTGATTGAGGTTTATCTCGGCACCACTGAGGAGGAGAACCAATGACGAACCTGCTGGAGATTCAAGGCCTCAACACCTTTTACGGCGAAAGTCACATTCTTCGGGATGTTGATCTCAGCGTGAAATCGGGGGAGATGGTTTGTCTGATCGGCCGCAATGGTGTGGGTAAAACCACCCTGTTGAAATCGCTGATCGGTCTGTTGCGCCCCCGCTCCGGAACCATGGCGTTCGACGGTGCTCAATTGGATCGTCAGGCACCGCATCAGCGGGCTCGGGCCGGGATTGGTTATGTGCCGCAAGGTCGCGAGATCATCCCCCAGCTCACGGTGGAAGAAAACTTGCTTTTGGGAATGGAGGCGTTGCCGGGTGGATTGGCCCGGCATCGCCACATTGATCCATTTGTATATGAGCTGTTTCCGATCCTTCAGGAGTTTCTACCGCGTAAGGGCGGCGATTTGAGTGGGGGTCAGCAACAACAATTGGCCATCGCCCGTGCGTTGCTTGGCAAGCCGAAGTTGCTGCTGTTGGATGAGCCCACGGAGGGTATTCAGCCCAACATTGTTCAGGATATTGAAGCGGCTGTTCGGCGGATCATCGCCGACACCGGGATCGGGGTGTTGCTGGTGGAGCAACATCTCCACTTCGTTCGCCAGGCTGATCGCTACTACGCCATGCAACGGGGCGGCATTGTTTCCAGTGGCTCAACCAGTGAACTCAGCCAGACTGTTGTTGATCAGTTCCTGAGCGTGTAGAGCTTCGCTCGTGATGGCTCTTTCTGGGTCAGTTCAACTGGCCCAGATGGATTCTTTTGCAGGCTCTTCATTCATGGCGTAATCGCTCACGTCGGCACGCACGTGCAGCATCTGCCCTGTCATCGACATTTTCCAGATTTCCAGGCGTGCATCCTCGGGGGCTTCGAACCAAAAGACCTCTGTGGGCATCACCACCTTCTCTCGGTAGAAGTGCTCGGCACCAATGCATTTCACGATCACCATTCGGCTGGTGTCGTTCTGGTAAACACACTCAATCATCTTGAGCATCTCGAATGATGCCAATCTCGTGGTCTTAAGACAAGAGGAGTGTTTGATTGGTCACCGAATCAGCACGCCTTTAGATTTGATACAGATGAGTTGATACAGAGTCGGTCGATTGTGTATCAACCGTCACGATGTTGCTCTGGGCTTTGACAAGTAAGCGCCCTTAGCGTTTTGAAGATCGCACAGAGTGGCTCTTTCGTTTCAGCTGAAACAATTCTTTTTCGTCGCTTCTTTGCATGATTGCTTTGTTGATCATGGGGATTGCAGAATGGAGAAAGCGATCGGTTTGAGTGTTTCTCAGCAATTCGATGTTGAGCGGATGAATCGCGCGATCGAATCAACAATCGATCCACAGCAGCTGCAGGTGTTGGCCAAGCAATTGCTTCAGGCGTGGCATTCCCAGCGCGCTGAAACAGTTTGGATCACGCGACAGCGGGAGCAGCTGGGCTGAGGCTCAATGCGTTGGCTTCAAGCAGCGAGCTCAGAGGTGATGCGTTGCGGATTGTGATTCGGGCGTTTCAAGGATGTGCGATCTGCCTGTCCTGCTGCGGCCAGATCAGCTTGAAGAGCTGAATTGCAACTGCGCAGTCGCGACCAGCTCGGCAGCTGATGGGCGATCGGCGCCTGCATCAGTTTGGCCAGGCCGGGTCGCAGCAGGCCGGCGAAGTTTTGAACCGCCAGTTCTTCGCCATGGCGGTCGTAAGGCAATCGGTTGATGGCTGAATCAAGGCCGAACTGCCTCACGCGATCCTCGCCAACCCGCCGGTACAGCACTTCAAGTGTTGGCAGTTGATCCATCGACATCATGCAGCCTTCGTGTTCCATCAGGCCGCGCAGCACCGTGCCGAAAATTTCGCCTGCCATGCGCTGCAGGCCTTCGCTGGGTTGTTGGCCCAGCTCCTTGTGTTTGTGGTCGAACAACCCCAGATCCACCTGAGCGATGCGGCTGGGGGCCACATGGCGATACACCTCAGATAGCAGGCCTACCTCCAGTCCCCAGTCCGACGGGATGCGCAGATTCATCGCCAGATCGGTGGTGAAGGCGAATTCACCAGCCAGGGGATAGCGGAAGGATTGCAGGTACGACAGGTAGGGCAGAGGCCCGAAAATCTGCTCCAGGCTGGCCAGCAATGGGCCAACAAACAAACGAGTGGCTCGGCCCTGAAGCGCTTGGGTCTCGAGGGAAAGGCGGCTGTAGAACGCCTTCACGTAGGCAATGCCGTGGGAACGATCCAGCAGGGGGCGGAGCATGCGCTCTGGATAGGCCGATCCAAAGGTTCTGATGTCGGCATCGAACAGCCCAACCACCTCAGCGTTCTGGCATGCCACCCCTAATCCCTGCCATACGGCCCAGCCCTTGCCTGGTGGTCCGGTCACGTCGAGCCCCAGTTCACCGACGGATTCGAGCAACTCCCGCACGGCGGGGCCGTTGGTCCAGTGCACCCGCACGGGGAAGGGCATCCCTTCAAAAAATTTTTCCGCCGCTTTGACGTCTTCGGCGCTCGTGGCCGCCAATGCCACCACCAGTTCGTTGAGTCCCTTCAGGCTCGAAAGTGTGTCGCGAATCAGGCCGAGGGCCGGGCGGCTGAATTCCTCCATCAGGCAGGGGATCAGCAGGGTTGTGGGTCGCTGACTCAGCTCCCGGTTGAAGGCAACCGCATCGAGATTGCCCAAGCTGTAGTCATGGACGGTGCTGATCAGGCCCTGCTGAAAATCCATGTGGTGTTCGATGCAACAACAGAGGTCAGAGTCCTGCCCCATACCTGAAAGATCTGGAGGAGGAAGGTGATGCAGCCCCCGCGCGACGAGACGCTGCGGACCCTGCTTGGCGATCTGTACCCCAACGATTCTTCCGGGGATGGCAAGGAGTTGTCGTCGCAATTGCTGCAGATCTTGAGCCAATCGTCAGGAGATGGCGATACGGCAAAACACATCGATCGCTGGGACGGTGGCGATGTGGTCTTGATCACCTACGCCGACACCATTGGTGAGCAGGGTTTTCCTGGGCTTCAGGCGTTGAAGACGTTTGTGAATCGCCATCTGCAGCCCTTCGCAGCGGTGATTCATGTGCTGCCGTTCCTGCAATCCACCAGTGACGGCGGTTTTGCGGTGGCCAGCCACACCACGCTCGAGCCGCGTTTCGGGGATTGGCGTGATCTCGCCGCCCTGGCCCAGGGCCGACGGCTGATGGCCGATCTGGTTCTGAATCATGTGTCGGCTTCTCACCCCTGGGTGCAGCAGTTCATGCGGGATGAGCAGCCCGGCCGCTCCTGTGTGCTCGAGGCAGCCCCTGATCCCTGCTGGGCGGATGTTGTTCGTCCGCGCAGTTCCAATCTGTTCACGCAATTGAGGGGCCCCGTTGGTGCCCGTCAGGTCTGGACCACCTTTGGACCGGATCAGGTGGATCTCAATTGGCGCAGTGCGGAGGTGCTGCTGGGCTTTGCCCGGCTGATGCAACGCATGGCCCGGCATGGGGTGCGTTGGATCCGTCTGGATGCCGTGGGTTTTGTCTGGAAGGAACCCCACACCTCATGCATTCACCTGCCGCAGGCCCATCAACTGGTTCGGGTGCTGCGGCTGCTCCTCGATCAGGTGGGACCCGATGGCGTTGTGGTCACTGAGACCAATGTTCCGGAGCAAGAAAACCTCTCCTATCTGAGAAGCGGTGATGAAGCGCATCTCGCTTACAATTTCCCCCTGCCGCCTCTGCTGCTTGAGGCCAGCGTCAGTGGTCGGGCTGATCTGCTCAATGCCTGGCTGAGTCGTTGGCCCGACTTGCCGCTGCAAACGGGGTTGCTCAATTTCACCGCCTGTCATGACGGCATCGGTTTACGGCCGTTGGAGGGCCTGATGCCCCAGAAGCGCTTACTGCAGCTGTTGATCGGCTGTGAGCAACGGGGTGGACTGGTCAGCCACAGGATGCTGAGTTCCGGCGACGAAGTTCCCTACGAAATCAACATCAGCTGGTGGAGTGCCATGGCGGATGGGGGGATTGATCCCACCTATCTCCAACGGGAGCGCTTCTTGCTCACCCAACTGTTGATCATGGTCTTGCCAGGGGTCCCCGCTTTCTATCTGCCGGCGTTGCTGGCGGCTCCCAATGATCTGACCCGCTTTCGTCGCACGGGCCATCGCCGGGATCTGAATCGGCCCCAGTTCACGGCCCAGGCCCTGGAGCGCCGCCTGGCGGATCCCGATTCAGATGTCTCCGGGCTGCTGCCGGTGTTGCGGCGGGCTCTGGCAGAACGGGCTGTTCATCCGGCCTTGCACCCGGATGCCCCGATGACGGTGCTGAGTGCGGATCGCAGTGATCGCGTTATCCTGCAGCGCTCCCGCGGTGGGGAAACGCTGGTGGCCGTTCACAACATGACGGCAGCACGGCTGAGCTTGCGCCTTGGTCGCTTGGGTGGTGATCTGAACCAGCCCTGGGCCGATTGCCTGAGCGGTCATGTGTTCGCACCACATCAGTTGCATTCGCTGGAGCCTTATGCGGTGCATTGGTTGGTTCAGCCATGACCGCGAGTGTTGAGCCGGCGTGGTGGGTGGTGACCGATCTCGACGGCACGTTGCTGGACCACAGCTACGACTGGTCGCCGGCCAAGGATCTGATCCGTGAGCTGCAACAGCACCGGATTCCGGTAATTCCCTGCACCAGCAAAACGGCCGAGGAAGTGCGCGGCTTTCGCGCTGAGGCGGGGCTTCATGACCCGTACATCGTTGAAAACGGTGGTGCCGTGCACGGTGAAACCCCTGACGGGATGCCCTGGGAGCTGGCGTTGGGTCCGGATTGGACGGCGCTGAAACCTCAGTTGCAGCGTCTTCAGGCCGAGTTGGGTGAGCCCCTGCGTCCATTGGATGAACTCAGTGAGGCGGAAGGGCAGCGCTTGTTGGGGCTTGGCGGCGAAGCCTTAAGCCAGGCCCAGCGGCGCTGTTGCAGCGTGCCTTTTGTTCCGCCCTCGGCGGAGGGACGCCTTCGGCTTGAGGCCCTGGTGCAGCGGATGGGCCTGACGGTGGTGCAGGGCAACCGCATGGGTCACCTGCTGGGCCCGGACATCAGTAAAGGCAAGGCTTTGGCCACCCTGAAGCGACATCTGGGTGCTGAGCAGGTGCAGGTCTTGGCCTTGGGGGATTCCCCCAACGATCTGCCGTTGCTCGAGGTAGCTGACATCGCTGTCGTTGTTCCCGGGCCCGATGGCCCCCATCCCGAGTTGCGTTCCGGGATCGCTGCCGGGCGTTTCCAGCTGGCGGCAGCCCCCCATGCCAACGGTTGGAACGAGGCTGTGCGCCGGATTCTCCGGATCTAGGCCATCGCTGGCCTCTGGTTCAATCCAGCAAGGCTTGCCAGAGCTCCACTGCGGCAGTGGTTGCCGCCATGGGTTGACCGTTGTGGGACGCGATCGGTCGACAGCTGAGGCTGTTGATCAGAACGGCCTGATCGTCGGCATCGAACGCGGCCGCCAGCTCGGTTTCCACCGCGATGCCTCGGGCGAGTGCACGGCCCCGCATCACCCCCGGGAGGCAGCCGCTGCTGAGAGGTGGTGTCAGCCACTGTCCGCGACGCAGCACCAGCACATTGCCCGCCGTTCCGCAGCACAGGGCTCCAGCCGTGTTCAAGAGCAGAGCGTCGTCGGCCCCTTGCTCCTGGGCCTCCCTGCGGGCCTGGATCGATTGCCCGTAGGCAAAGGTCTTGCAACGGCTCAAGCGGCTGGAGGCATTGCGGCGCTCATGGCGACTGGTGATGGTGGTGATGGTTGAAAATGTTGGTGTGCAGGCCTGGAGGGTGAGCCAAAAGCGGTGGTGCCCTGGGGCCGGCAGCCCGATTCCGCGCTGAGGTGTGCTGCCCCGGCTCCAGTTGAGGCGCAGGGCTCCATCAGCTTCGCTCAGCTTGCTGCGTTGAATCGCGCCTTCAATCAGGGGCTCCAGCGCGTCCCGCTGCGGTGGCGGGTCCATGCCCAGCAGAGCTGCACTGTCGCTCCAGCGCTGCAGGTGCTCCTGCAGGAGCTGCGGCGCACCGTTGCGGATTAGCACGGTTTCAAAAAGGCCATCGGCCAGGAGCAGGGCGCGGTCGTCGAGGGGAAGCTGAAGGCTTGCTGCTGTTCCCCACTGGCCGTCGATCCAGGCGACTGAGGTGGTCATGTCAGCGGTGGTCATGTCAGCGCCTCCAGCAAGGGCTGAAGTTTCCACATCAACTCCTCTGCTTCGCCAAGGGGATCCGAGTCGGCGACGATTCCGCAGCCGGCATGGGCTCGCAGGGTGTCGCCTTGGCGTAGTAAGGATCGGATCAAGATGTTGCTGTCGAAGCTGCCGTCCCAGTCGACCCGCAGCAGTGATCCGCAGTAAGGCCCTCGGCTGGTGGGTTCGAGCTTATGCAGACGTTGGCAGGCCCGCAGTTTCGGCGCCCCGCTGATTGACCCCCCAGGCCAACTGGCTTCCAGAAGATCGACCCAGCTCAATCCGGCCTGAAGTTGTCCCTCCACGACTGAGGTGAGGTGATGCACAGATGCATAACTTTCGAGACCTACCAGTTGGGGAACCTGAATCGAACCCGGCTGGCAGGCACGACCGAGGTCGTTACGCAGCAGGTCGACGATCATCACGTTCTCGGCGCGGTCCTTGTCGCTGCACACGAGTTCCGCGGCGAGATTTGCATCCTGTTCGGGGTCGCCATGGCGCGGCCTGGTGCCTTTGATCGGCCGGGTTTGTACGGCTCCATCAGCACTCACCTGCAGAAAACGCTCCGGGGACGATGACAGCAACGCCTCGTTCTGGTCGCTGATGATCAGCCCTGCAAAGGGGGCAGGACAGGCCTGCCTCAGGGTGAGAAACAGCTCGAGGGCACTGCCTCCCTGGGGCCAGGCTGTGCTGCAACAGGCCGTGAGATTGGCTTGGAAGAGATCACCTGCAGCGATCAGCTCACGGATGCGCCGCACTCCTGCGGCGTACTGCTCGGGTGTGGTGTGGTGATGCCAGGCCGTTAGGGGGATTGATGGGGGCTCGTCTTTGGGCTGCTCAGGGCTGGAGGCCAGCTGTTGGGTGAGGCGGTCCAGAGCAGCCGTGCTGCTGGCTTCGATCCACAGCCTGCGCTTTTGGAGATCAAAGCGAAGCACTGGATCGTGGCGGGCGATCCAAAGCGTGGCCATGCCATCGCTGGCCCAGGGGTTTCCCGGTTCCACCCAGGCGGCGGCTTCGTAGCTCAGCCAGCCGCACCAATGCCCTGGGGCAAGCCCCCGCAGTGCCTCGAAGGGATTGCTGGCTCCTGGCTCGTCAGGGAGACCACGGCAGCAGACGATCTCCTGGGGCGCCACCGCCAGGGTGGCCCATCGGCCAAGGTTGCTGCCGTCGCCATCCAGCCAGACCAGGCCTTCCTCGCCATAGGCATGGGCCAGTTGGTGCGCGAGCGCTTGGGGCTCTTGCCAGGGCAGTTCAAGCCGTTGTGGGCGGATCATGCCGCTGTTGAACTGCAGAGGTCAGGCCGGCCTGCTTCGCGGAGCGCTGCATCACGGATCCGGCAGCTATCGCAGACGCCACAGGGGTGCGTGCCGCCGCTGTAACAGCTCCAGGTTGTTGCGATCGGAACACCCAGGCGAAGGGCTTCTTCAACGATGCGTACCTTGCTCCACTGCACAAGCGGTGCCCAGAGTTGGGCGCCATGGCCCTCCCGACCGGCTTTGCTGGCCAGGTCGGCCAGGGTCTGAAAAGCGTTGAGGTAGTCGGGCCGGCAGTCGGGATACCCCGAGTAATCGACAGCATTCACGCCCAGCACCAACCTCTCGGCTCCGCGAGCCTCCGCCAGGCTGAGGCCAATGGAGATGAACACGGTGTTACGCCCGGGCACGTAGGTGGGCGGAATGCGGCCTTCCTCCACGCCATCGGTGGGGATCGAGATGCTGGCGTCGGTGAGGGCTGAGCCCCCCCAGATGGCCAGATTCACGCTGATGCAGTGATGCTCTGCCAAGCCAAGCTGCTCAGCAACGGCAGCGGCGGCGTCCAATTCGCGGCGATGGCGCTGGCCGTAGTCAAAGGACAGGCCGATGACGCGGTCGCCCTGCTCAAGGGCAAGGGCCGCAGCGGTGGCGGAATCCAAACCTCCGGAGAGAAGCGCGATGGCAGTGCGTTGACTCATCTCAGAACCGTGAGTTCGTGCAGGGCGCAGTAGTCCCGCTCATCCAGCTCGGTGCCCTTGGCTTGTTCAAGCAGTGTCAGCAAACCGCTCAACCCCTGATCCTGGAGCCCAGCCGTTGTCGCTTCCTCCAGGAACAGGTGCAGGTCTTTGCGCAGCAGGGCGGTGCTGAAGTTGGGATCGGCGTAGCTGTGATACAGCATCCGCTGCAGCTTCTTGTCGAAGGTGGGGGCGTAGAGCGCTGACGGCCGCAGGATGGCCATGAACGTTTCCACTGGAACGCCGGCCCGCTGAATCAGTTGCAGGGAGAGCGAGAAGCTGTGGGTGAGGCTGGCGATCATCTGATTGAGAGCCAGCTTGGTGGCAGCGCCGCTACCAACCGGTCCCACGAGCAGGGGGTCCTGGCAGAGGTGGGCGAGAACTGGCTGTTGTGCTTCGAAGACCTGCGCTTCGCCGCCAGTCATCACCAGCAGGGTGCCATTGAGGGCCTGGGGTTTGCTGCCGAGCACTGGAGCTTCCAGGTACTGCCCTCCCTGGTTTGCAACCTGCGTGGCGAGCTTGCGACTCTCCTCCACTCCCATGGTCCCCATAGGGATCACCGTTGAGCCTGACAACGCCCCAACCATGCCGATCACGGATGCAGTGGCAGCCCCATCACGCAAGACGGTGATCAAGACTCGGTCGTTTTGCGCGGCTTGCCTCAGATCGTCGATCGCTGTTGCACCTTTCTCCACGAGCGAGACGATGCGGGAGGGGTCGCGGTTCCAGACGTGGACGTTGAGACCCTGCTCCAGCAATCGCGTTGCGATCGCCGTTCCGAGGAGGCCTGTGCCCAGAACGGCCACTGAGGTCATGGCTCAGGCGATCAAATTCTGTTCAACCTCAACGTAGTGGAGCGGACCCTGCCCTTAACGGCATTGTTCAGCGGATTCCGAGCCATTTGTGGCTCTGCAGGCTGAGGCGCCAACGGGAGTGTTGACGCACATGCTCCACTGCCAGGGCTTCTCCGATACTGCTCTCCCAGCCCGGCTGCAGCAGCCGCTCTGTGTTGTCCTCGCACTGGGACGCCATTGCTGCAGCGAAGCTGATGTCTTCCGGGCCATGAACCACAACTTTCAGCTCATGGCAGGCCTGCAGAAGCTCTTGCCGTGGGGGGCGGTGGCGTTTCGGCGAGAGGGTGATCCAGTCGAAGCGTCCGCTCAGCGGATCCACACCGCTGGTTTCCAGATGCAGGGGGAGACCGCATCGCGCATCGAGGGTCTGGGTGAGGGGCTGTAGATCGTGATGCAACGGTTCTCCACCGGTGATTACAACGAAGCTGGCCCCGGCTTCAGCAGCCATCCGGGCGGCATCAGCCAAGGCATCGACGGGCTGCTCAGGGTGCCCTTGGGCCGGCCATGAGTGCTTGGTGTCGCACCAGGGACAGCCCACGGTGCAGCCCGCGAGTCGAATGAAAAATGCACTGCGTCCGGCATGGTGGCCCTCTCCCTGCAGGGAATGGAATGTTTCCACCACCGGGAGACGCTGGGAGTCAGCCATCGACGCGGTTCATGGGATCGCAATGTCCCCTTTTTGACGCAATGCCTGAGCCGGTGAATCGGGAAGGCGTTGTTGGGCTGCTTCGATCAATCCCCGGAACAACGGATGGGGTTGTCCAGGCCGGGAGAGGAATTCGGGGTGGTACTGGCAGGCCGTGAAGAACGGATGCCCTTTCAGTTCGATCAACTCCACCAGGCGTCCGTCCGGGGACGTGCCGCTCACCACGTAACCGGATTCTAGGAACAGATTGCGATAGGAGTTGTTGAATTCGTAGCGGTGGCGGTGGCGTTCGTAGACCACCTCATCTCCGTAAAGTCTTTGGGCGAGGGTCCCCGGCGCAATCCTGCAGGGGTAGACCCCCAGGCGCATCGTGCCGCCGAGGTCGACCACGTCCTGCTGTTCCGGCAGCAGGTGAATCACAGGATGGGGCGTGTTCTCGTTCAATTCAGCACTGGTGGCCTCGGTGAGGCCGGCCTGGTTGCGAGCCCACTCGATCACAGCGGTTTGCATTCCAAGGCAGAGCCCAAGGAAGGGCACCCGTTGTTCCCGGGCCCAGCGAATCGCTGCAATCTTTCCATCGACCCCACGGTTGCCGAAGCCACCGGGCACGACCACGGCGTCCATTCCGCGCAGGAGTGCATCGGCGCCGTCGGCTTCAATCTGTTCGGCGCAGACCCAGTGCAGGTCGAGGGAGGCATCCTGGGCGATGCAGGCATGCTGCAACGCTTCGACGACGGAGAGATAGGCGTCGTTCAGCTGCACGTACTTGCCCACCAGGGCAACCTTCACCGACGGGCCGGGATTGCGCAGCTTGTTGACCAGTTGTTCCCATGCCGCCATGTCGCTGTCATGGTCGGTCAGGTTCAGCACGTCCAGAACTTCACGGCACAGACCCTCCTGCTCGAGGATCAGCGGCACGGCATAGATGCTGTCGGCATCCAAGGAAGGAATCACGGCGCGGGTGGGCACACCGCAGAAGCCGCCGATTTTGCGTTTGAGATCGTCGCTGATGTCGCGATCACTGCGGCAGACGAGCACATCAGGCTGGATGCCGATAGAACGAAGTTCCTTGACCGAGTGCTGGGTTGGCTTGGTTTTGAGTTCGCCGGAGGTGCCGATGAAGGGCAGCAGGGTGACGTGGATGTAGGCCAAATCGTTGCGGCCCACGTCCTCGCGGAATTCGCGAATGGCTTCGAGGAAAGGCAGTGATTCGATGTCACCGACGGTGCCACCGATTTCGGTGATCACCACATCGGCGTTGCTGTTGGAGGCAACCCTGTGGATGCGCTCGCGGATTTCGCCGGTGATGTGGGGAATCACCTGGACGGTGCCACCGTTGTAGTCGCCGCGGCGTTCCTTGTTGATCACCGATTGGTAGATCGAGCCGGTGGTCACGCTGTTCAGGCGTGACATCGCCGTGTCGGTGAAGCGCTCGTAATGGCCCAGGTCGAGATCGGTTTCGGCGCCGTCTTCGGTGACGAAGACTTCCCCATGTTGGAACGGGCTCATCGTCCCGGGATCCACATTCAGGTAGGGATCCAGCTTGAGAATCGAAACGTTGTATCCCCGCGACTTCAGCAGCCGGCCGAGGCTTGCCGCCACGATCCCCTTGCCAATGCTGGACACCACACCACCGGTGATGAAGACGAATTTGGCCATGACCTGCCGGGCGACTCTTCAAATTACCTGGCGTCGGTCATGGGCTCCAGGGGGGGATCGGTGTCAAGAATCCAGGCCCTGGATGTAATCCCTGATCTTGCTGCGTCGTTGGGGTTGCCTCAGCTTGAGTAGGGCGCGGGTTTCAATCTGACGAACGCGTTCCCGTGACAGTTTCAGCTCTTCCCCGATCTGGGCCAGGGTCTGGGGAGTGTCGTCCTCCAAGCCGAAGCGCCGGCGCAGGACAGCAGCCTCGCGACTGGTGAGTTCATCCAAGAGATGCTCCAGGTCGTTGTGGAGTTCGTCGTGGGTGAGGGTCTGCTCGGGGGTGGCATGGCCGTCTTCGATCAGATCTCCGAGCTGGGTGTCCTGTTCGCGGCCGACGCGGGTGTCTAGAGACACTGAGCGGGGCACCCGGGCCAGGGTCTGGCGCACGGTGTCTTCGCTGATGCCCAGCTCGCGCGCGAGATCCGCGATCGAGGCAATGCGCCCTTCGTTGCTCGCAATCTCCTGCTGGACCCGTTTGATCCGGTTCAGTTTTTCGGTGACGTGAACGGGCAAACGGATCGTGCGGCTCTGGGTGGCGATGGCCCGGGTGATGCCTTGGCGGATCCACCAGTAGGCGTAGGTGCTGAAGCGGAAACCACGGGTGGGGTCGAACTTTTCCACGGCCCGCTCCAGCCCGAGCGTTCCTTCCTGGACCAGGTCCAGGATTTCCATGCCCCGCTGCTGGTACTTTTTGGCCACCGCCACCACCAGGCGCAGGTTGGCCTGAATCATGTGGTCTTTGGCTCGCCGCCCGTTGCGGAGGGCCAGCTTCAGATCTTTGGCCTCAAGCTGGGCCTGTTCCGCCCAGGCCTGATAGCCCAGGTCAATCCGCTGCTGCAACTCGGGCAAGTGCAGGCCTGCCGCCCGGGCCCATTCCTGCTTGGTTGGCCAGTGGCTGTGCTGGTTGGCTTCGCGGCGTTGCAGTTCTTCGAGACGGTGCAGTTCACCGATGGCGGCATCGCTCTCAGCCAGCTCCCGTTGCTGGAGCAGCAGTGTTTCGCGGCGCTGAACCAAGCGGGCCAGGGTGACCTCCTCCTCATTGGTGAGCAGGTCGACCCGGCCGATGTCCTGGAGATAAAGCCGCAGTAGATCCGTGGTGCCGCTGCTGCGGCGCTCACGGGTCCCCCCGGTCCGTCGGGGCTTGCTGGGCAAAAGCTGGCCTTGGTGAAGTCCAACTTCAGGGTTCCTCGCCGTTGACCGCGGTGCGACAAATGCGCTGATTCCCTTCGGGATCTAGGCAAACCGCTCGGTCATGCCATTCGTTTCTGGGAAGCTGGGCATCACAACGCTTGGAGTCATCGTGGGCATGCCAAGTCCGTCGTCCGGACTGGGTCAGCGACTGATCGTTCTGGCTCTCCTGACGGGAACTTGGCTTGTTCTGCGTCAGCAGGTTCAGAAACCTCCAACCGTCGAGCCCCTTGCGGCTGGAGTTGCATCCGCTCCGATCCAGCTGGCTGGCTTGCCGGATTTTTTGGAAATCGGTGTCGCGAATCAACGTTTGGTGCTGGACGTGCTTGCCCAGAACGACCGCCAGTGGCAGCCGCGATTGGTTGTGAATGACCAAGGCCGTTAGGAATACACCTACCGGAAAAGGCCCGGTGCTCCGGAGTTGTCTTTGCAAGACATTCAAGCCTTGTTGCGTTCTCCACCGGATTACGCAAGCGACGTTGCGTCAATCAAGAACCTCTTGGCCGCGTTGAATCGATATGGCGTCACTGTGGTGATCGCAGAACCGAATCGCCTTGGTGCGTCAGGTGAGTGGAATCCACGACGTGGCGAAATGCGGATTAGTCACTCCGTCGTAGGCAGGGGAACCCAAGCGTTTCGACGCGTTCTTAACCATGAAGCCATCCACACAGCACAAAGCTGCGCTGGAGGGTCGATTCGCAGTTTTCCCAAACCGTTGGGGTTGTCCCCACGCATCGATCGGCAAGCGTTGCGGCACCTTGAAGGACAGGTCTATGCGGGCCTTAGCAGCAGCGATCGTCGGCTTGAGGAAGAGGCCTACGCCAATCAAGACGATCCAGAGATCGGCGCTTTGCTGCTGAAGGTGCACTGCCGGAGCTGAGTCGGCGCTACTCAGACGTCCTCGTCGCTGGGCTCCACCCATGTGCTGGCCACATGCAGCTCTTCCAGCTGCTTGTCGGCCACGCCCCCTGGGGCACTGGTCATCAGACAGCGGGCCTGTTGGGTCTTGGGGAAGGCGATGGTGTCGCGGATGGACTCCTCGCCGGCCAGCAGCATCACCATCCGGTCCACGCCGAAGGCCAGACCGCCGTGGGGCGGTGCGCCCACATCGAGAGCGTCAATCAGGAAGCCGAACTGCTCCTGGGCCTCCTCGAGGGGCAACCCAACCGTTTGCAACACCTGGCGCTGCAGGGCGGAGTCATGGATGCGCAGGGAGCCACCGCCGAGCTCAAGGCCATTGAGCACAAGGTCGTAGGCCTGGGCCCGGGCTCCGGGCAGGGTTTCGGCCCACTTCGACGCATCGCTGCCGAGATCCTCCGCATTGGGGGCGCAGAAGGGGTGGTGCAGAGCCTCGTAACGGTTCTCTTCGCTGTTGAACTCGAACATCGGGAAGTCCACCACCCAGAGGAAGTTCCACTGGTCGTTGTCACGGTCGGCCTTGACCATGCCCAGCTCCTTGGCCAGGTACTGGCGCACGCGATCCAAGGCTTTGTTCACCGTGGCGGTGTCGCCGGCACCGAACAGCAGCAGGGTGCCAGGTTCAGCGCCGGTGCGGCTGAGCAGTTCCTGCTTCTGCTCATCGCTGAGGTTGTCCTTGATGGCGCCGATCGTGTCGATCTCACCGCCGTCGCGCACCCGGATGAAGGCCAGGCCACCGGCACCGGCTTTCTGGGCCTCGCTGAACACATCGCCGCCCGGCTTGATCCGAACGTTGCTCACCGCATCGTTGCCGCCGGGGACCGCGATGCACTTCACCGCGCCGCCGGACTTCACGGCACCGCTGAACACCTTGAAGCCCATGTCCTTCACGATGTCGCTCACGTTGGTGAGCTCCATGCCGTAACGGGTGTCAGGCCGGTCGGTGCCGTATCGGTCCATGGCGTCATGCCAGGTCATGCGCGGGAAGGGGCGCGGTAGTTCGATGCCCTTCACGGCCTTCCAGATGGCGCAGATCAGTGATTCGTTCAGCTCCAGGATCTGCTCCTGATCCATGAAGCTCATCTCGATGTCCAGCTGGGTGAATTCCGGCTGGCGGTCGGCCCGCAGGTCTTCGTCGCGGAAACAGCGGGCCACCTGGTAGTACCGCTCGATGCCGCCCACCATCAGCAGCTGCTTGAACAACTGGGGGGACTGGGGCAGGGCGAACCATTCGCCGCCGCAGACCCGGCTGGGCAGCACGTAATCGCGGGCGCCTTCCGGGGTGGAGCGGGTCAGAACCGGGGTCTCCACCTCGATGAAGCCTGCGTCCTCCAGGAAGCGACGGGCGGCCTGGATGGTCTGGGCCCGCAGCCGCAGGTTGTCGTTCATGCGCTTGCGGCGCAGATCCAGATAGCGGTGGCGCAGCCGCAGTTCTTCGCGGGTGTTCTCCTCGTCGTGCACTGACACGGGGAAGGGCAGGTTGCCTTTCACGCTGTTCAGCACGGTGATGCCGCTGGCGAGCACTTCCACAGCCCCCGTGGCCAGCTTGTCGTTCAGCGATTCGCCAGGCCGGGCCCGCACTTTCCCCTCAACCTGCAGCACGGTTTCGCTGCGCAGATGCTCGGCGACGGCGAAGGCGTCGGCGCCCAGATCCGGGTCCACCGTGATCTGCACCGTGCCGCTGCGGTCCCGCAGGTCGATGAAAATCACCCCGCCGTGATCACGGCGTCGATCCACCCAGCCGCACAGTTGCACCTGCTGATCGATGTTCTGTTCGCGCAGGTCGCCGCAACCGTTGCTGCGCATGGGATGTCTCAACTGGAGAAGAGCGAGTTTCCCACAGCAGCGGTGAGCTTCAGGCACGTTTGTAGAAGGGCTTGCGAACGACCATTGCCGGCTGGGCCTTGCCGCGGATCTCAACGCTCAGTTCGGTGCCGAGCTTGGCGAGGGACGGGGGCACGTAGGCCAGGGCGATCGCTTCTTCCAGGGTGGGGGACCAGGTGCCGCTGGTGACGATGCCCACCATTTCTCCGTTGTGGATAACGGGGTAGTCGTGGCGGGCGATGGCACGACCCTGAAGCTTGAGGCCGACCAGGCGCTTGGTGGGGCCGGATTCCACCGCCTGCTCCAGTGCCTGTCGGCCCACAAAATCCATGGGCATTTCCAGGTGCACGAGCCAACCCAACCCCGCCTCGAAGGGGTTGGTTGTGTCGTTTATGTCCTGGCCGTAGAGGTGCATGGCGGCCTCCAGCCGCAAGGTGTCCCGTGCCCCCAGGCCGCAGGGGGTGACACCGCGATCCAGCAAACGCTGCCAGAGCTTCTGTCCGTCGTCGGCGTTGAGCAGCAGCTCGGCACCGTCTTCGCCGGTGTAGCCCGTGCGAGCACTGAACACTGGTTGGCTCAGGCCCTCGAGGTTGAGCATCCGGTGGCCGAAGCGGGGCAAGCCGCTGAGGTCTTCGCCGCTCAGCTCCTGCAGCAAACCCATGGCCTCAGGGCCCTGCAGAGCGAGCAGCACTCCGTCCTTTTTGATGTCGGTCACCGTCAGGCCAGCGGGCTCCATCTGTTCACGGATCCAGGCGGTGTCGCTGTCGGCGCAGGCGGCATTGATCACCAGCACCAGCGCACCCCGTTCGGCATCAATGGCACCGCAGTCGTAAACGATGAGGTCGTCGCGAATGCCGCCGCGCTCGTTCAGCAGAACCGAGTAGCAGGCTTCGCCGGGACCGATGCGGTGCAGGTCGCTGGGGATCAGCTTTTGCAGCGCATCCTTGGGATTGGCACCTTCGAGGCGCAGCACTCCCATGTGGGAAATATCGAACATGCCGACCCGTTCGCGAACGGCCTTGTGCTCCTGGATCAGGCCGCTGAACTGAACCGGCATCTCCCAGCCTGCAAACGGCACCATGCGGCCCCCGGCGCTGCGGCAGGACTCGAACAGGGGAGTGCGCTGCAGGGACATGGGGGCGGCCGATGAGAAGCGCATTCTTATGGAGGGCTTCACGATCCGGAAGGGAACCCGGAAATTTGCCCCTGTCCATGGTCCGTTTCGTAGACCGTCACTAGCTTGAGCGCGTTTCCGGAGCGCTTGTTTGGCCGCCAGCTCCTGCTGTCGCAGTTGTCAGTACTGCACCCTGCCGGCAGGTGCTAAGGGGTGGTGCCGTCTGCGCCGGTTGGAGGTCCATGCCGAGATTGCAGATCTGATGGTCTGTCACCACTGGACCCCCCGTTCCCCCAAGCTTCCGGCTCTGCAGAGCAGCGGTGTTGGAGAGCGTCAGCTGGAGCTGGATCGCAGCTTGACGTGAGCCTGGATCCATCCATGTCTCCGCCATTGGTGATGGCCTCTAACGGTCGATCACGGGATACTTCCATTCATCCAACGTTGTTGCCGTTGTCTGCATCAGCTCCGCTGACTCCCTTGGAGCTGATCCAGGAACAGCCTGAGGTGGAACGCTTGACGCTTCCCACCGGCACAACCGTGTTCCGTGTAGGGGAGTCGGTGCAGTTCATCCATGTGATTGAACGGGGATGGATGGAACTGAGCAGTGGTCCGTTGAACCGCATTCGCTTTGGTTCCGGTGAATTGTTTTTCTATGAGGATCTGGTGGATGGCGCCGAGTGCCACAGCCGTGATGCCACAGCGGTGACGCCTGTTTCGTTGTTCCGCCTGAGCCGCTCCAATTTTCTGGCGCTCATCCATCGGCATCCAACGCTGGTGCTGCAATTGCTCAGCAAGCAGCACAGCCGTTTGCGGCAGCAGCGGGCTGATGCCCGTCACTTCTATTGATCGCCACCCAGGAGCAGCAGCAGGCTGCGGGTCACCTTGGCGGCCAGCACGGAGCTGATGCCACTGGTGTCGAGTTGTGGGGCCAGTTCCACCACATCGGCCGCCACCAGGTGATGCTCTCGAAGCACCCCGATCAGGCTGGCGAAGTCAGACCAGTGGTAACCACCGGGTTCCGGTGTGCCGGTCCCAGGCAGAACGGCGGGGTCAAACCAGTCCAGATCGACGGTGAGATAGATGGGTTTCCCCTGCAAGGGAGCGAGGGCCTGTTGAAGGGCGTCGACGCTGGGCATCAGCCGGCCGCTCTCGTGCAGTTCGCTGAATTCCTCCCGCGTGCCACTGCGGATCGCGAGTTGAAACAGCGTCTGGCTGGGAAGAACCTCCAAGCAGCGGCGCATGGCGCAGGCATGGCTGTGGCGGGCCCCCAGCCAGCTGTCCCTGAGGTCGGCATGGGCATCCAGCTGCACCAGCACCAGGTCGGGGTGGCGTTGTGCCACAGCCTCCACGGCACCTGAGCTGATCGAATGCTCCCCGCCCAGCATCAGGGGCCTGAGCCCCAGGCTGAGCACGGCTTCGGTTGCTTGCTTCACCTTGGTGAGAACGGGCTCAGGGTTGCCGAAGGGAATCTCAACGGCACCAAGATCGGCAAAGTCGAGATCCTCCAGATCCAGGTTGAGTTGCGGGCAATAGGTCTCCAGGCCAGCGCTCACCTCTCGGATGGCGGCGGGGCCGAAGCGGGTGCCAGGGCGAAAGGAGGTGGTGCCGTCATACGGCACACCAAACAGACCAACGCGGCAGTCGGCAGGGTTGCGACGGGATCCCATGAAAATGGTCCCGTCGCTGTCAAACAAACTGTCGAAAAGCCCACTCGGCGGTTGTGCGGTCATGGCTGCAGCTCCCGTTCGACGAAGGCCGGAATGGCGTCCATGGCACCTCTCTGCCAACGCGGGGACCAGATCTCGCAGCCTGCGGCGATGGCCTCGCTGCGCTCTGGGTCTGGAGTGCGGTAACGGGGTGTTGCCATCGCAGCGAAGGTCCAGCTCCACCAGCCGCTGGGGTACATCGGCACCCAGCCATAGAGCGGGTCGGCATGGTCAAACACCTCGCGTAACAGGCGCACCATGGCGATGTGGACATCGCGGAAGGCTTCTGGAGATTCGCTCTGCGTGCCGAACACGCCCCCGGGCTTCAGCAGCCGTCGGCAGTTTTCAAAGAAGGCGCGGTTGAACAGGCCTTCGGCGGGTCCGGCGGGATCAGAGCCATCCACCAAGACAACGTCATAGCTCTGGTCCTCAGCCTCAGCGGCCCAGGCGATGCCATCGCCCACCGTGAGCTGGAACCGCGGATCAGACCAGGCGGATCCGCCGATGTCGGGAAGGTGTTCCCGGCTGAGTTCCACCACACGCCCGTCAATCTCCACCATGTCCAGCCGCTGGACGCCTGAGTGGCGCAGGCATTCCCGCGCGGTGCCGCCGTCCCCGCCTCCGATCACAAGAATCCGCTCGATCGAGCTGGCGCTGCATAGGGCTGGGTGCACCAAGGCCTCGTGGTAGTGGCGTTCCTGCTGTTCCGCTGTCATCCAACAGCCATCCAGGAGTAGCCCCCGCCCGTAGCGCTCACTGCGAATCACGCTGATCCGCTGGAACGGACTGGTCTCCTCGACCAGCACCTCTCCCTTCAATCCATAGCGGACGCCGCGGTGTTCTTCGTCAATCCAGCTGCTCATGGGCTGCGGTGGGCATCTCTCCAGCTAAGGACCCGGTGGGGCTGTTCCCAAACACCAGATGTGGTGCTCTTGGGATTGACGAACGCAAGATGTGGAGGTTGAATGTGCTTAGTTGGGGAGCTGCTGTGGAAGAGGGCAGCTCCAAAGCCTTTTTCTTCAGATCAAGGCTTTTGTTTTATCGGTAGGGGTCAGTGTTGGTGCAGGTGCTCCCTCTTCGAAGCATCAACCTGGTGGGAACATCCTGTTGTTCTTGAGCCAGGAGATGGCTGGTGCAAGACCTGGTGGTGAACGAGCGGTTGACCATTCCGTCCAGGGAGCTGCGCTGGCGGTTCAGCCGCTCATCCGGCCCCGGCGGGCAGGGGGTTAACACCACCGATTCCCGTGTGGAATTGCTTCTGGATCTAGCGAACTGTTCCTGTCTGGGTCCATTTCGCCGCGCCCGATTGTTGGAGCACTTCCAGACCCGTTTGGTGGAGGGCTGCCTACGGGTTGTGGTCGCAGAAGAACGCTCCCAATGGCAGAACCGACAGAAGGCTCTGCATCGCATGGGGGAGCTGCTGCGGGAGGGCTTGCAGCCAGCACCGCGTGCCCGAAAGGCCACCCGGCCGGGTCGTGGTGCCGTGAAGCGGCGCTTGGACACGAAGAAAAAGCGTGGTGACCTCAAGCGTCAACGGCGCAGTCGTCCCTCCCTGGACGACTAATCGGATCCAGAGGTGGGCGAGTGTTCTGCTCGGATCGCCGCTTTGGCCTGTTTCCAGAGGGCTTCCAATTCGTTGATGCTGCGGCCCTGCAGATCCCCTTCCAGGGCAGCTTCAACGCGGGAGAAGCGGTCGAGGAAGCGTTGATTCGTGCCGGCGAGACCCTCCTCGGGTTCGATGCTGCACCAACGGGCCACATTCACCAGGGTGAACAGCAGATCGCCCAGTTCCTCCTGGGCATGACCTTTGTCGCCGTTGGCCACCGCCTCCTTGAGTTCGTCCAGCTCCTCATGGACCTTTTCCCAGACGCCGGCCATGTCATCCCACTCGAAGCCGGCTTTGGCCGCTTTCTTGGAGATGGTCATGGCCCCGGCCAGGGCCGGCAGGCCCCGCACCTTGGTTCTGAGCCGGTCGCTGAGGGGGCTGGAGGAGCCCGCCAGGGCCTCGGCCTGCTCCTGGAGCTTGATGGCCTCCCAGCTGTGTCGCACCTCGTCACTGGTGCTGGCGACGGCATCGCCGAACACATGGGGGTGACGGCGGATCAGTTTGTCGCTGATGCTGTCGGCAATCGCATCCAAATCAAAGCGCTGCTGCTCCCGAGCGATCTGGGCATGCAGCACCACCTGCAGCAGCAGATCCCCCAGCTCTTCCTTCATCTCGGCATCGCTGCCCTGGCGGATCGCATCGGCCACTTCATGGGCTTCTTCCAGCACGTAGGGCACCAGCGAGGCATGGGTCTGCTCCAGATCCCAGGGACAGCCCGTTGTTGGATCCCTGAGTTGGGCCACAACATCGATCAGTCGCTGGATGGCGTCAGAAGGAGCATTGGCCATGCCGGGGCAACAACTGGGGCAACGCCCACCTTCTCATCGCTGTCGTTTCTTCGACCATTCCTGGGGCCAGGGGTCGCCATCGAGGATCAGGTGGATCCAGGCACTGCCCTCCAAACCCACAAGCAGAGCGATGAACTCCCGTGGGTGCTGATGCATCAGTTGCTGGAGCGTCGTCAGCAGCACCGCTGGTGAGAGTGCTGGAACCGCCATGCTCACGATCAGGCACCAGGTGAGCAGCACCGCCAGGCGCGCGGTTGTTCCCAGCAGCGGACCATGGGACCAGAGCGAGCGATGGGGAATCAGCAGGCGGTAGGGCCACCAGAGAAAGCCGAGGGCTCCCCAGCGCCGCAGCGCATTGGAGCGGGTATCGAGGTCTGGGGACAGCCATAAACCGCCAGCCAGGCAGCTGGCGGCTGCGATCAAGGCTGCAGCCCATCCCAGCGCCAAGCCCACAGCGATGCCGAGCGGGAGACTCATGACCCAGATGCTCTGATCGTGGCGGCGACCCGTTGCCAACTCTTCGGGGCTGTCGTGCGCCCCCAAGCTGACGCGTTAGGGCAGAATCTGCCCGGTGGGGCGATTAGCTCAGCGGTAGAGCACCTCCCTTACAAGGAGATTGTCACTGGTTCGATCCCAGTATCGCCCATTCCTCCAAATAGCCCACCAGCATTGGTCTCATCGCTTTCGACGGTGAGGCCATTTTCTTGATTGTTGGCTAGGTGTGCTCCAAATCGTGCTCCAAACCGACCTATCGTTGCTTCAAAAGCTGGATTTCCCAGCGCCTTTCACTGTTTGATGGGCAATGGCAAGAGCCACCTCAGCAGAGTCCGCCGAGCGAGTCGACCAGCTCCAGGGAATGATCCTGAACGGCGAGCCCAACACCGCTTGTCTTGCTCATGCGAGACAGACGTGGGGGGTCTCCAGAGCGCAGGGCTACCGGCTGCTGAAGAAGGCGTGGGCGCAGATCAAGGACGATGTGGATGAATCCGGCATCGATCGCAAAGAGCTGCTGAGCTGGTCAATCCAAACGCTGATGGCTGCCGCTGGACAGGCGATGAAGCAGAACAACCCTGGTGCAGTGGTGAGTGCCATCCGCCAGCTCGATCACATGACCGGCGTTGGCTACAACAGCCATCGTGGCCATGGCGTACGCCGTTGAAACGCGCTGCCGCTTAGGCGTGGCATCCATCCAATCCCCATCACTGCTGATCACCGAGCAATACGCAGGCTGATCAATCGTTGTGACTTGGCTTTTGGCCAGTGTTTCCACCCGTAGGTGGATTCAGAGTTCTTACGCTTTCAAATTCTTTATTGCAACGAGAAGGACTAAACTCCGGCTGAATGATTGTCTACTTCGATCTCAATGACAGTAGAAAACATTGATCTGTGGATCTCTGCTGCTGGCCTTGAGACTCCTTATTATCATTTCTATACCGACTCAAGCGGCAGCCAGGAACTCTCTGAGCCTACCTTCGATACGAGCAAGAGTTATACCTTCTATCGCCTGAACGAGGAAACTTCACACCCCTTCTTCATTTCAGACACCGGCTATAAGCAAACATCCTCTGATGCAATCCTGATTACGGGCGACGGAGGCCCGTCAGCTGGCATTACTGGGGATCAGTCTTTTAAGATTGAATTTACTGACTCTGCCGGAGATATTGAGGGTCTGCTTTATTACTGCAGTTCTCATCGGCCGATGCAGGGGGGAATTGATTTATTTACAAGTTCTTTGTCTTCAATGCTAGATGATACCTCTGCTTCCGATTTAAGGTCTATTGTTACATTGCTTCCGAGCCAGCAGAAGCTAACTTTATCCCGAGAGAAATCCATAACTTTAGATCCTGACACTATTTTCGATCTCCCCGACATCGAAGGTAGCGTTGTTGAACTTCAATTCGCGGGCCCCTCCGGAATCCCCTCTCTCTATTTCGAGCTTTACGATCAAGCTGGGCTAGCAGAGCGACAAACAAAAAAGACTGCCAGAAATTTCCTAGACTATGTTGAGCGAGGACTTTACAACGGCTCAATTATTCATCGTGCTGTTCCTGATTTCATAATTCAAGGCGGAGGATTTGCCGTCAATGACGGAGTTGTCTCGCCCATTGAATCTCTCGGTCCTCTTGAAAATGAACCTGGAAACAGCAATGTTCGCGGTACTGTGGCCATGGCCAAGATCGGTGGCGATCCGGACAGCGCCACGAGCCAATGGTTCATCAACCTCAATGACAACAGCTCTAATCTCGACCAGCAGAACGGTGGATTTACAGTTTTCGGCGAAGTTCTGGGATCTGGCCTAGAGGTGGGTGATGTCATTGGGCAGGGTGAAACCATTCCTGCCACCGACATCAATCCTGCTTTCACTAATTTACCCCTCTGGAGAGATGAGCTTTACCAGCCTTATTTTTATCTAATTTCAAACGCCAGAGAGATCGAGCGTGACAGTCAACTGATGTTTTTTGATCTGGACAGTGACGATCTAGGATCTATTAATGCACAGATTAATGACGATGGAAATATTGAACTAACGTTGCTACAATCCCTCGAAGCTCCAACAACATTGTTTCTGACCGCCATATCATCTTTAGATGATACGTCAGCTGAACAGTCTTACACGATTCAATCTGATCAATATTCAGTAAGAGCCAAAGTCAAAGGCGAAAAACGTGCCTCTTCACCCACAGGTTTTCAGATTTCTGGGCGCCTCAAGGCGAAAGACAAGGATGGATTAACTGGTGAATCCATCTACTCAATCAAAGACAAGTTCGCCGCCCTCAATGGCACTGCCAACATCGATCCCACAAACGGGCGCTGGACATACACATCAAACGAAGATTACTCTGGATCGGACGGATTTCTGGTGACCATCACGGATGACCTAGGCGGCACGACGGTGCAGGCCATTGAGGTTGTTGTGACAGCACCAATCGAAGGTACAAAGAAAAAAGATGAGTTGGATGGCAGTGAATTTTCAGATCTGATCAAAGGAAAAGGAGGTAACGACCGCCTCAATGGTCTGGCAGGTAATGATGAATTGGATGGCGGTACTGGCAAAGATATTCTGGTAGGGGGGGGAGGTGCCGATCGTTTCGTCTTTAATAAAGTTGGTGGATTTGGAAGCAAGAATTTCGATAAAATTGCCGACTTCGATCCTGAGGAAGGTGATTCCATTCTTTTGGATAAAAATGTCTTCAATCTTGGTGAGGTAATCACGATGAAGAACGTTTCCAAGAAAAAGAAAGCCAAGCAAGCATCAAAGTCAGGTGTTGATTTTGTATATGACGAGAAGAAGGGTCTTCTTTACTTCAATGAGAATGGCAAGCAAAAGGGATGGGGAGATGGTGGTCTATTTGCCAAACTTCAAGGTGCTCCTGAATTAGGTGCTGAGGATTTCACTATTGTCTGAATATCGACTTTCTGGCTCGAACAAACTGATCCTGTGACTCTTCACCCGGCAGGTGGTGGAGCAGAACCGAGCCGTGCTGCGCTTCGGGCGGAAATCTTTCCCGCACACGGGACAGGTCACCAGGAATCGGTCCTTAACGATGCTGTGACGACGCGGTAGAGATATGAGCGTGATGCGGACTCCCGTCGTCTTTGGCCCCGCACGCAGTAATTACTTTCGTCGCCGCCACCATGCCGCGACCGCAAGTTGAACAAATCGATTTGATGTAATGGCGGTCCTTTTTGAACGGTCCGTCTGTTCCGTCCCCGATCCAAGTCAGCTCCATTGTGACGATGTCGAATGGGCCTTCATCTTTTGACTGGCAGAGTGTTGTTCGGGCATGAAGGATCTGACTTCAACATATTTTTGGATGTCCGCTTTTCTCGAGGCCAGCCCTCTCTAGGGCCTTGATGAACTCATCCCAGTCGTGCCCGTCGGCGTAGGCGGGGTGAATGATGAATTTGTCGTAGTTGGTAGCCATGGGGGTGAAACGGTAAAAGTGACGGTCCGAGTCGGAAGGTGACGCTTGGCGTTGCAGGGGGCTTGAAACGCTTGCCGAGACGGAGCCGCGGGATTGGTGATGCTTGGCGTTTCGGGGTTTGGAGCACGGCTTGGAGCACGCGCCGGAACAGGTGTTCCGAGGAACTCAGTCCTTGACTTGCTTTGCGGGGGCTGAACCATCTCCCGGAATTGGAGGAACTCGCCTAAAGTCGGGTCATTGCACGGACCTCGACCGGCGCTGCAGATTGTGGCGTCGGTCAATTTTTTTGCTCCGACGCAGTGAGTTCAAGGAGAAGCTTGCGGCCCTCGGCGGCCACCATTCCGCGGTGGCTCAGGGCTTCGATCACAAGATCAGCTCGCCAGAGATAAGAGGAGTTGGCGGAGGGACCGTGGCGATAGTGCTCGCCGAGATTCAGGCAGCCGCCGCGGACATCCATGTTCCGCTTGAGGGTTCTTTCGCTGCATCCAGCAGCGTCCGCCATTGGGCGGGTCTTCAGCCAAGGCATTGCATGGGCACAGAAAGGTCTTGGTGCAGAGCCCCCCTGTGACCACACCGTCGGGGCTGAACCTGCTGCCCACCTCTGGGCCCTTTCTGGGAGCGCACACCCTCATGCTGCGCACTGCATGTCACCGTCGCCGGTGAATGACGACCCGCGCTTGCATCGGTAAGCAAGCGGCCCCGAAGGGAATGATCGTGAGCATCGGTCAGGCCGGAGCCTGATCGTTCCAGTCCGTGACGCTGAACCCGAAGGCCGGTGGCGGGAACTGGTTGAAACTTTTATAAGACACGTCGCGTCAGATCGCAACAGATTCGACCGCTTGATTGAACCTTTCGGTTGCTTGTTCCAGCTCCTGATCGTTTACCCAGGCCGAGTAATACTTCAAATGCACGCGAGTTGTGTGTCCCATTAACTTCGCCGCTTGAGAATAATGTAGCGGTCTTTCAGAATATTTATGAGCACGCCATGCCCAACCGTGTCGCAGCGCATTTACCTTCAAGCCCGGGATCTTTTTGGTCAGAATCTTCCAGTATCTATAGCGCCTAAGTTTTTGGGCAAAGGCGGCTCCAACGGCCTTAAATCCGTTCAAATCTTCAACCTGATCGATCTGAGTCAGGACGGCCTCGGGTAGTTTGTAGAGGCCATGGCCGTTGTTCCAGAGCGTTGCCATCTTCTTGCCTAAACCCGCTCTGCCCTTGATTTCTAAGGGTTTGACAAGCCGCTCGCCCTTCTGATCGCCCGTCTCAATCTCTTTGAGGCCGCGCTTAACTTGTCCGCCTATATAAAGGTTCCCGTTGTCATCAAGCCTCATTATGGCAAGTTCACTTTCACGCAATCCATAAAATCCAATCAATCCAACAGCAAGCCACATTTCGTGTTGGCTATCTGCTTCGAGGTTGTCTAGCAATGCCTCGAAATCTTCCGGTAGTAACGGGATGGTCTCCTTGGAGTTTTCAGTTGTAGTGACTGGCGCCCCGACGAGGGCCTTTCTTTTCTTTGTTGAGAGCGGCCTCCATCTTTCCGGGGCGCCCATCTCCTCGACGCCGTAATCCAGGATACGGGCCACGTCTTGCAAGTTTCTGCGCCGCCCGTCCCCGCCCGGGGGCATCTTCAGCTGGCCAGCTCTTTTGTGGTCGGGAGGGTAAAGCTCGTCGAAAAATAGTTTCGCGAAGGCCCGCATCAGGGAGGGGCCGTCCGTTGGCGCTGGCTTGTTCTTGAGGGTGAGCTTGAACCGCCGCACTCGGATCTTGAGGTCAGCGAGGGTCCCGCCCCGTCGTCCTTCCATGCTTTCGAGGAAGGCATCGGCGGCAGCCGACCAGTCGAACTTTCTGAGCGCCGGAGCCTTGCCGCTCTCCTTGCCCAGGGCCTTGAGGCGCTTCTGGTTGGCCTCCTGGATGCTTTCGCCCGTCTCGACGAAGGATCTGATCTCCTGAACCGCGTTGAGGATCTCGGTGGCCTTGTCGGGCTGCCAGGGGATCTCCGTGAGGACAGAGGGCTTTGAGCCGTCCTCCAGCTTCATCGTGAGCTGCATCCGCCCCTTCAGCTGCCGGATCGTCCAGTTCCGCCCGTTCGCGGCCTTATTGGTCGCCCGCATTGCTGCTTCCCAAGCCTGTGAGCTGCGGCCCATTTCGGTGGCGTGCTCCAAATCCGTGTGCGTGCTCCAAAGTGTGCTCCAACTGGTCGTGACACGCAACGACAGGGCGGAGCACGCTTGTGGCTCAATCCTTGTGATACCGCTTTGGATCAGGCTTCTGGCCAGTGATTTCGATCTCTGATCGTTTTGGCCGTACCGTTTGACGTTCTCCCTTACAAGGAGATTGTCACTGGTTCGATCCCAGTATCACCCATTTCAAAATGCAGTGCAGCACTGCGTTTCCTGAGGTTTTGCTTCAGTTCGCCAGCGCTTGCTCTCCAGGACCATCGCTTGTTGGCTGGGCGCTGAATTCACCGCGCAGGACGCCTTCTGCCCTTCGCATGATTTTCACGCAGGTCTCCCTGTCAGCAGCGGCGTAGGCAGCATCCATGCATTGCACGTACTGCTCTTCAGGAGTCACAAGCCGTTTGCCGTTGGGCGGAGTATCGGTCCGATTCGAATGGCTTGCCGTAGCTGCAATTACTCATCCGCTCGGTGCGTCGGACGGTTGGGTGTGCAAAGCTGGAGCGACGCCAAAGAGCCTGATTGAAGGCCCACTGCGCGAGAACCGATAACTCGCTTCCATGAACAGAAGATCCAGCACTCCCCCGAGGGAGTGGCGAAAGGCTGGCAGCAATGCCAGCGGAATTGACCTCAGCGGCTATGCCTCATCTCAGCATCGCCGTTTCCTGAAGGCGGAAGCCGAGCAGGCCCCAGGGGAGCCCAGGCATCGCTGACGAGGTTCGTCCCTTCAGCGGAACGAAGGCGCCTCAGCTGTTGCTGCCGTCATCCATGCCACGTCTGATCAAGCTTTGCGTGAGCCAAAGCAGACCAATGAAACCGGCCGTGACGATCAACAGAGTCAAGATTCAGGCTGTGGTGCGGACGTAGAGAAGTAGCTCGATTGGCCACCACATCATCATTGGAAGGTAGGCCTCAAAGGCACTTTGTGATGCAGTTGGTCTTGGCGCTTGTGGTTCCCGTGTTTCTGCTCGTGGGGTTCACTGCGCTGTTGGCAACTGGCAGGTTGTCGATCTCTCGCAACGCTGCGTGGTTGTTGGAACGCCAAGGCAGCATCTGGATGGCTGGAATCGTGGCCCTTGCTGCTGCTGCGGCTGTGGTTGCTCTGCAGCGTTAAGCCGTCTCGCCGAAGCGCTTTCAAGAGCTTGACCCATCCCCAGGGAGGGAGCGGGATGGGTGGTTTGTCATTTGGAAGTCTTGATCAGCGGCTGCTGGAGCGCTTGCGCACAACCCTGGGGGTCTCCCGCTCGGTCTTGGCATCGGTTTCAGACACCGTCTTGTCTTCGCCCGCCGCTTCTCCCTGCCCGGGCTCATCGTCGGGTTCCTGCGCCTCAATCACTCCAAGCACCATGGCGGCTTCCAGCTGATCGCTCATGTCACCGATGGTGAGCAGGGCTTTTAAGACCAGCTGGGCGCGAGGCGCTTTGGGCAGGCCGGGACGAAGCTTTTTGGTGGTGTTCCACAGCTCCAGGGCCACTTCCTTCAGCAGTTCCTTGTCAGCAGCCATTCGATTCGAACGTGAATCGCACCATTCTCGTCATCGGGGGGGTGGTCCCCCTTCCGAATCAGAAGCAGAAGGGCAGGAATTGGGTGCGGCAGGCGGCATAGCCATCCACCAGGGGACCCAGCCCGATCTGGTGAACGATGCCGGCACCGGTGAGCCCCTCGGTAATGATTCCGATCACGATGCCGACCATGGCGGCACGGCCGTTGAAGCGTTCGGCCTTTTTGAGCTGCTCCATGTGGATGTCGCGGGCAGCGACGCCTTGGAACCAGGAATCGTTGGCTTGCGGAGATTTCATCGAACTCAAGCTGTTGTTACAAAGCTTAATCCGAAAAATCAGTTTTTCAGCAGCAGGCGTTCTCCGGGTGTTGGGTCGGTCCAGCGGCTGTTGGCGGGTAGCTGGGCTCCAGTGCTGGCCACGGATCCTTTCGTTTGTAGGGCCCGACTCAAGGCACCGCCAAAGCGCACGTCGCCGCCGGAGGTGCTGGCGAGCACCGTGCTCGGTTGGAAGCGTTCCACCAGTTGCGGCACCACGGAGCAGCCTTTGACAAACGCCCCAAGCGCTGGAAGGCCTAGATCCACCATCGGCGTGATCACGGCATCCAGCGGTTGCGGCTCCAGCGCTGGATCGAGAAAACCGTGGGGTTCCAGATAGAGCGATCCGGCCGGATGCTCGAGCAGATAACCGTTTTCCACCATCGGCACCGGTGCACCGGCGCTGGCCCGCACCTGCAGGCCCTGATGGTTGGTGCTCTCTCCGGGGGAGAGGGCTTTCACGCTGGTGAAGCCCAGGCGATCCACCACCCGTGCTGCAGCCACCGATCCAATGACGGGCAGGTCCTTGGGGAGGAGCGCCAGAGTTTCCGGATGGGCATGGTCCGCGAGCCCCTGGGTGAGCAACAGCAGGTTCAGCTTTTCGGGGGCCTTGCGTTCACAGGGCAGCTCCCCCTTCAGCAGCCAATCCCCTGGGGGGAAACTCAGGCTGCCGCGCAGCCAGGGATCCACCAGAACGCGGAGATCGTCGAATTCGAGCATCCAGCCATTGGCTCCGTAGTAGGTGGCGGCCAGGGTCATGAGGGGCTTTGCTGCCGCTCGCGGCAGTCGCTGCAGAGACCAAAGAATTCAAGCGTGTGGAACAGGAGATCGAAGCCCTTGCGACCGTCTTCGGGCACCTCCAGGTCGTGAATCGGGCAGTGGTCGAGCGCCTGGGTCTTGCCGCAATCGACGCAGGTGAGGTGGTGGCGATCCCGCTCCAGCGGCGCGTAGAGCGCTTCCCCATTGGGCAGGTGGCGGCAGCGCACCAGGCCCCGTTGCTGCAGCTGACGCAGATTGCGATACACCGTGGCCAGGCCCATGGCTTGGTCGGGCTCCAGGCTGCGGTGCAGCTGCTGACCGCTCATCTCATCACCACAGGCCTGCAGGTTCGCCAGCAAGACCTTCTGGCGGGCATTGATCTGGGTGGTAGGGCGGCGAGTGGCCATGGTTTCAAAGGGCGACCAACCAGCAGCCACTCAACATCACAGCGTGGGATTCAGCCACCGATCAGCTGCTCGCTCAAGCTCCAGAGCCGCTGCCGTTCGGTGGGTTGATTCGCTGCCGGCGCCACACGGCAGAGCGCCGGTGCACCCCGTAAGCCACCGAACTGTTCAGGGCCGTAGTGCTCGCCACCCTGTGCCGTCGCGGCGGTGGCGGCATGCAGTTGGGGGAGGGCACCCATGCCGGCGCTTTGGAACAGGGGATCCATCAGCCGGTAGGCCAGAGCCTCGAAGCGGTTGCCGACGCTGGCGATTGCGGTGGGCTGCAATTCCGTGCGCGCGATGCCGGGATGGGCGGCCAGGGAGCGGATGGGGCTGCCCTGCTCGCGCAGGCGTGCATCCAGCTCAAGGGCAAACATCACGTTGGCGAGTTTGCTTTGGCCATAGGCCGCATAGCGGTCGTAGCCCTTGCTCCAACTGGGGTCGTCCCAGCGGATCTTGCCGAAGTACTGCGCTCCGGAGGTCACCGTCACCACGCGGGGGTCGAGCCGGTTCTGCATCAGTGGCAGCAGGGCCTGGGTCAGGGCCATGTGCCCCAGGTGATTCACACCGAACTGCAGTTCATGCCCCTGGGCGGTGGTGCGGCGCGGCGGTGCCATCACGCCAGCGTTGTTGATCAGCAGATCAAGGCAGCCGTAGCGTTCGCCAAAGGTGGCTGCCGCCTCTTCCACGCTGGTCAGGTCCGCCAGATCCAGGTCCACCAGATCCACCGCTCCCCCATCGCGCTCCTGCAGCAACTCCTGCTTGGCCCTCTCGGCTTTGCGGGGGCTGCGGCACGCCAACACCACGGTGGCCCCGCAGCGTTTCAAGGCGCGCGCTGTTTCCAGGCCCAGGCCGCTGTTGGCTCCAGTGATCAGGGCGATACGGCCCTGCTGGTTCGGGATGTCAGCCGCGGACCAACCCATCGCGTCATCTGAGCCTGGGCTCAGTCCTCAGGGAAGAGCAGCTCGGCCAGTTCGTCGGCGTCCACGTCGTAGACGCGGGCCAGGCTGGTTTCGATGGCGTTGGTTACCTCGCCCGGCAGGAAGCGCATTGAGTTGAGGGCGTCCTCGGCGATGTCGTCGGTGAGCAGCTTGTCGTCGCTGTCCAGCTTTTCGTCATTGATCACCGCCATCACCCAGCTCTGGTAGGCGTAGACCAGATCGGAGAACTCGAGTTCGGGATCGTTCAGGTCCAGGGCCATGGTGCGAATAGCCAGTCACCCCAGTCTGACCTTTTGCAGGAGAGGATGAACAGCATGGATTCCGCTGATGCCACTGGCCTGCAGGCCACGCTGTTTGATTTTGCAATCGCTGAGCTAGTGCGGCAGCACCGGGAGAGCTTCCAACCCCTGTGGACGGCGGAAAGTTGGGTGAAGCTGCTGATCTGGTTGTCGCTGAATTGCGGCAGCTCCGGGGATGAAGCCGGCATGGCCCGGTTCGTCGAGGCGCTTGGGCCAAGCCTCACCACCCGGATGCGGCGGGTGTTCTTTGAGCGGGAGCTGGAGGCCCTCGATCTTCAGGTGATGGCCGATCCGGCGGAGCAGCAGGTGCTGGTACTGCCGATGGGCCCGGGTGTTCCCCTTGATCTTGAGCGCGCTGGCACGGTGATCGAACAGGTGCAGTTGCAGGGCCATGTGGTGGCTGACCGGGCGCGTTGGCAGCAGCTCGATGCTGTGGTGGCGATTCCTCGCCTGGAGGCCGCGGCATGAACCTGATCGGGCGCTACAGCAATCCCGGTTACGCCTCGGTGGCCGATGCGGTGCGTGAGTTCTTTGAGCGCCGGGTCGACTTACAGCGGCCTGGCGTGGCCTTCGGGCCCGAGGGTGAGGGGGAACCGGCGAAACAGAGCACCGACATCAGCCTGGTGGCGATTGATCGCTCGGAACCCGAATCCTTTGCCCTCTCGCAACTGATCCTGCGGGGGGTGACGGCCGGCTTGGAGCGCTATCTGCAGGAGCGGGCGTTGTTCCGGCAGTGCTGCCCGCAGCAGAGCCTGTTTGTGAATCCGATCTTCAACCTCCAGCACTACGCCCCGGGGGAAGGGTTCAAGCGATGGCACTGCGATTGGACCATCAGCGATGAGGCCACCGAACCGGTGCACCGGGTGCTGGCCTGGATTCTCTATTGCAACGACGTGGATGAGGCTGGCACCGAGTTCCACTGGCAGGACCACCACGAACCGGCGGAGCGGGGCAAGTTGGTGATCTTTCCGGCTGGTCCGTCCCACATTCACCGTGGTCGGGTGAACGAGAGCGCCAGCAAGTTGATCGCCACCGGTTGGATCAACGCCGGACGCCAGGAGGACTACCTACGGCGTCTCGCCAGCTGAGTCGTTGGCAGGATCGCTGTCTGCTTCGGCCTGGAGCTGATTGGTGGGGCTGCCGATCCGGTGGGTTTGTTCCTTGGAGGGGGGCCATTCCATCGGATACACCTGCCGCTGCGGGAAGGGAATGCCGATGCCGTTCTTGTCGAACGCCGTCCAGATGCCTTGCCGCAGATCGCTGCCCACAGCGAAGGCTTCCAGGGGATTGCGCACCCAGAAGAGCAGCTTGTAGTTGATCGATGAATCGGCGAAATCCACCGTGAACGCCTGTGGTGGTGGGTATTGCAGCACCTTTTCGTGCTGACGGGCCACCTCCTCAAGGACTGCGATCACCTGACTGGGTTCATGGTGATAAGCCGCTCCCACCACCACCGCGTCGCGGCGTGAGGTTTCCTCCGCGGTGTACGACTCCGCCTCCTGGGTGAAGAAGTTCTGGTTGGGAATCAGCAGTTCCGCTCCATCGCGGCCGCGGCGCAACTGGGTGGCCCGCAGTCCCAGCTTGCGCACGGTGCAGGGGTCGCCGTTGATCATCAGGATTTCGCCGGGGCGCACCGATCCTTCGAACAACAGCCAGAGGCTGCTGATGAAGTTGGAGATGATCTCCTTGATGCCGAAGCCGATGCCCACCGAGAGGCCCCCGGCCACGGCCACCAGGGCGGTGCCGTTGATGCCGATGTAGTACGCGACTCCCATCACGCCGACGCCGATCACCGAGTAGCGAAGAATCACTTCCAGCGCCTTGCGGCCCTGGGGTTTGATGCCGAAGAAGCTTCCCCCCAGCCAGGCGGCGAAGGCCGCAGGCCGGCTGGCCAGGGCGATCACCAGGTAAACGATCACCAGGGCGGTGAACAATTTGCCGATGGTGAGTGTCACTCCGAACACGTCACCAAGGGATATCAGCGACAACGATTCCCGGCTGCCCAGCATCTGGGCAAAGGTGAGGATCGACATCACCAGCAGCACAGGCCGGAAGAACGATTTATCGATTTCTTCCACGGGCACTTTGGGGAAGCGTTGGTGGATCAGCTGCTTGGTGGGTTCCACGCAGCGCCACAGCACCCAGAGCAGCGCCAGGTACTGCAGAAAGCCCGCTGTGATGCCAGCCAGGGTCAACACGCTGGCGCTGATCAGGAGCGCCGCCGGCACGATCAGATGGGTCAGGCTGACGATCAGGGGGCTGCTGAGTTTGCGCTTGACCCGGGATTCGCTGCTAAGGGCGGCAACGAACAACCCCACCTGGATGAGCACGGAACCGCGTTGCAGATAGCCCAGCCAGGTGGTGGCTTCAGACGTGATCTCCGTGATCATGAGCCGCTCTCCCGCAAACTTTTAAGGATGGTTTGGCTTGCCTTCTCAGGGGAACTGACGTCGTAGATGGTGTCGAGCAGGGCGTTCGAGATGGTGTCGTAACGCTCCGGATCACGGAACACCCGAGCTTTTGATTGCCCCTTGGCGGCGTTTTCCTTCAGCGACTGCTCTGCGTACGTCACCAGGGCTTCAGTGCCTCCTGGGATTTTTGCGGCCACGATTTTTGCGGCTTTGCGATTCACCGGCAGTGAATTGCGTCCGGCCAGGGCATAGGTCTTTTGCGCCCAGGGTTTGGTGATGAAATCGATCATCACCAGAGCCTTTCCCCGCTGCTTGGGGCTGGAGTTGCGCCCCAGGGACCACACTTGAAGTTTGGTGGCGGCTTTGAGCTTGGTGGATGGACCTTTGGGGAGCGGGGCGAGAGCAAGCTTCCCGTTCATTTTTTCTCTCAACTCCCGCAGGCTGCTGCTCCAGCAGGTGATCCAATCCAGATCTCCAGCCACCAAGGCATCGCGCAGGCTGCGCTGATCATTGAGGAAGCGAATGTTCTGCTGATAGCTGGCGTTTTTCAACCAGTGCAACCAGCTGGTCACGTTGGCTTGTCGCTCAGCATCCGGCGGGAGCTGGGCGAGGGCGGCTTCCATTGCTTCGCCAGCATCAAAGGATTCAGCGCTCCAGAACAGATCTTTCAGCTGCAGCGCCATGCCGAAGGTGCTGCCTTCGCTTACTTGTTCCATCTCCTTCAGGGTCTGAGGAGGGGAGCTCAAGCGCTCCTTGTTGAAGCAGGCCAGCTGCACGAACTGGTTCACCGGGCGGCCCACCAGTTGTCCATCCCTGGCGGTGACGAGGTCGAACAGATAGCTCGGTGTGTCGGCGCGATCTTCGGGTGAAAGTTCAATCGGATCCACCAACTTGCGCCTGTACAGCTCAAGGGCTGTGTCGCTATCGGTGATCAGCAGATCCGGGCCAAAACCGCTGCGGGTTTGATCGGCGATTTCATCAACGAAGTTTTTCCGGGCCGACAGGGTCAGTTGCGGGCGGATGTGGGGATCCACGCTTCTGATGTGATCGACGGCTTCTTCGGTCACCTCCCGCAGCCGTTCGTAGTCCTTGCTGGAAATGGTTTCTGCGTTGTTGATCGTGCGCGCCACCTTCAACACCACCGGTGGCCTCCAGGAGCTGCAGCCTGCGCTGGTCACGGCGAGTGCGATGCCCAGGGCCAGATGCTGGATCCGGATCGCGACCATGCCATCGCATCAATAGGCCGATGCTAGGGACGTTGGCCATTGCGGACAGGGCTTTGCGAGCATGTCCTGCTGAACCGCTGAGCTTTCCGTGCCCGAACTGGCCAAGACCTACGATCCGGTTGGCACGGAGGCCCGTTGGCAGCAGGCCTGGGACGACCAGGGAGCCTTCCATCCCGACCCGAAGGCCCCCGGTGAACCGTTCTCGGTGGTGATCCCGCCGCCGAACGTCACCGGCAGCCTGCACATGGGCCATGCCTTCAACACGGCCCTGATCGACACGATCGTGCGCTACCAGCGCCTGGCGGGGAAAAACGTGCTCTGCCTGCCCGGCACCGATCACGCTTCGATCGCGGTGCAGACGATCCTCGAGAAGCAGCTCAAAGAGGAGGGCAAGACCCGCCACGACCTCGGCCGTGAGGCGTTCCTGGAGCGGGCATGGCAATGGAAAGCCGAAAGCGGTGGCCGCATCGTGGGCCAGCTGCGGCGGTTGGGGTATTCCGTGGATTGGAAACGCCAGCGCTTCACCCTTGATGAGGGCCTGAGTGAGGCGGTGAAAGAGGCCTTCGTGCGGCTTCACGAGCAGGGGCTGATCTATCGCGGCGAATATCTGGTGAATTGGTGCCCCGCCTCCGGTTCGGCGGTGAGCGATCTGGAGGTGGAGATGAAGGAGGTGGACGGCCACCTCTGGCATTTCCGCTATCCGCTCAGCAGCGGCGACGGCCACATGGAGGTGGCCACCACCCGTCCCGAAACGATGCTGGGCGACACGGCGGTGGCGGTGAACCCCACCGACGAGCGCTACGCCCACCTGGTGGGCCAGACCCTCACCCTGCCGTTCGTGGGGAGGGAGATTCCGATCGTGGCCGACGACCACGTGGAGAAGGAGTTCGGCACCGGTTGCGTCAAGGTGACGCCGGCCCACGACCCCAACGATTTCGCTATCGGCCAGCGCCATGGTCTGCCCCAGATCACGGTGATGCGCAAGAACGGCACCATGAACAAGGAGGCCGGCCAGTTCGAGGGGCTGGATCGCTTTGAGGCCCGCAAGGCTGTGGTGGCTGGCCTGGAGGAACTGGGTCTGCTGGTGAAGGTGGAGGACTACCGCCACAGCGTTCCTTATTCCGATCGCGGCAAGGTGCCGGTGGAGCCGCTGCTCTCCACCCAGTGGTTTGTCAAAACCGAGCCCCTGGCGGCCCGCTGCCGTGAGGCCCTCGAGAAGCAGGACCCCCGCTTCATCCCCGAGCGCTGGGAGAAGGTTTATCGCGACTGGCTCACCGACATCCGCGACTGGTGCATAAGCCGCCAGCTCTGGTGGGGCCATCGCATTCCCGCCTGGTTCGTGATCAGCGAGACCGGCGGCAAGTACACCGACACCACGCCCTATGTGGTGGCTTGCAACGAAGCTGAAGCTCTGGAGAAGGCCAAGGCGGAGTACGGCGCGGCGGCGGAGATCGAGCAGGACGAAGACGTGCTCGACACCTGGTTTTCCAGTGGCCTCTGGCCCTTCTCCACCCTGGGTTGGCCCGATGCCGACAGCGCCGACCTGCAGCGCTGGTACCCCACCAGCACCCTGGTGACGGGCTTCGACATCATCTTTTTCTGGGTGGCCCGGATGACGATGATGGCCGGCGCCTTCACCGGCGAGATGCCCTTCCAGGACGTCTACATCCACGGCCTGGTGCGGGATGAGCAGAACCGCAAGATGAGCAAGAGCGCCGGCAATGGCATCGATCCGCTGCTGCTGATCGACCGCTATGGCACCGATGCCCTGCGTTTCGCCTTGGTCCGGGAAGTGGCTGGTGCGGGTCAGGACATTCGCCTGGATTACGACCGCAAAAAGGACACCTCCGCCACGGTGGAGGCCTCGCGCAACTTCGCCAACAAGCTCTGGAACGCCACCCGTTTCGCCCTGATGAACCTGGGCGGCGAAACGCCGGCCCAACTCGGGGATCCCGACCCCGCAGCCCTGCAGCTGGCCGATCGCTGGATCCTCTCCCGCTTGGCCCGGGTGAACCGTGAGACGGCTGAGCGATACAGCAGCTACGGCCTCGGTGAAGCGGCCAAGGGGCTTTACGAGTTCGCCTGGAACGACGTCTGCGACTGGTATCTGGAGCTGAGCAAGCGCCGGCTCAATCCCGGTGAGAACCCTTCAGCTGAGGCCCTGGCTGATCAGCGGGTGGCCAAGCAGGTGCTGGCCAAGGTGATCAGCCAGATGCATCTGATGCTGCATCCGCTGATGCCCCACCTCACCGAGGAGCTTTGGCACAGCGTCACCAGCGAGCCGGAGACCACCTTCCTGGCCCTGCAGCCTTGGCCGGCTGTGGATGAAGCGGCCCTCAACGATGGCCTTGAAGCCTCCTTCGCTGAACTCATCGGTGCCATTCGTGTGGTGCGCAACCTGCGGGCGGTGGCGGGACTCAAGCCTTCTCAGTCAGTCCCGGTGCGCTTCGTCACCGGCCGTGGCGAGCTGGCGGCTGTGCTCACCAAGGGCACGGCCGACATCAAAGCGTTGACGCGGGCGGAGTCGGTGGCGGTGATGGCGCCGGCGGAGGCCGATGCGGATCCGGTGGCCAAGGCCCTGGCGGGGGTGAGCGGTGAGTTGCAGGTGCTGCTGCCGATCGAAGGCCTTGTGGATCTCGATGCGTTGAAAGGGCGCCTCGAGAAAGACATCGCCAAGGCGGAGAAGGAGATCAAGGGCCTGGCGGGCCGGCTTGGAAATCCCAACTTCGCTGACAAGGCCCCGCCGGAGGTGGTGGCGGAATGCCAGGCCAACCTGGACGAGAAGCAGGCTCAGGCCGATCTGGCCCGCAAGCGTCTGGCGGATCTGAGCTGATTCGGTGATTCAGGTTGAGGGACTGAGCAAGATCTACCGGGTTGCTGAGAAGCAGCCCGGCTTGGCAGGCACCCTGCGTCATTTCATCCGCCGCCGCACTCGGGACGTCACCGCGGTGCAGGACGTTTCCTTCCGGATTGAGCCCGGGGAGATGGTGGGTTTTCTCGGTGCCAACGGGGCTGGCAAGACCACCACCTTGAAGATGCTCTGCGGCTTGATCCACTCCAGCGCCGGCGAGGTGCAGGTGGCGGGGCACCGGCCCCAGCGCCGTCAGGCGGAGTTTCTGCGCCGGATCACCCTGGTCATGGGGCAGAAGCAGCAACTGCTCTGGGACCTGCCGCCGATGGATTCACTGCGGGTGAATGCGGCGGTCTACGGCATTCCCGATGTTGTGGCCCGGCGGAGGATCAAGGAGCTGGCCGATCTGCTGGAGCTGGGGGAGGAACTCACCCGGCCGGTGCGCAAGCTTTCCTTGGGCCAGCGGATGAAGGCCGAACTGTTGGCGGCGCTGCTGCACGAGCCGGAGGTGTTGTTCCTCGATGAACCGACCCTGGGGTTGGATGTGAATGCCCAGGCCCGGGTGCGGCAGTTCCTGGCCGAGTACAACCGCCGCACGGGGGCAACGGTGCTGCTCACCAGTCACTACATGGCTGACATCACGGCGTTGTGTCCCCGGGTGCTTCTGATCCACCAGGGGCGGTTGTTCCACGACGGCCCCCTTGAAGTGCTGGCAGATCAATTGGCACCGGAGCGGGAGGTGCGGCTCGAGTTGGAGGCGCCCGTTTCAGCCGATGCCTTGGCGGGGTTGGGGCGCCTGGAGCAGTTGGAGGGCTGTGATGTGCGGTTGCTGGTGCCTCGCGATCAGCTCACCGCCGTGGTGGCGCAACTGCTGGATCGCTTCCCCGTGCGTGATCTGGATGTGACCGATCCACCGATCGAAGAGCTGATCGGTGGGTTGTTCCGGCAGGGGCGCGTTTGATGCGGATCTTCGGGCTGAACCGGCGGATCATCCGGGTGCTGCTGGGCTCCCAGTACGCCCACATGCTCGAGTACCGCGCCGAGATCGCGCTCTGGGCTTTGTCCGGGGTGCTGCCGTTCATCATGCTCAGCGTCTGGAGCGGCAGCGACGCGCGCTCGGGGCTGGGGCTGGATGGTGTGGCCTTGGATCGCTATTTCCTCAGCGCCTTTCTGGTGCGCCAGTTCTCGGTGGTGTGGGTGGTCTATGCCTTCGAGGAAGACGCCCTGCTGGGCCGGCTCTCGCCCTACCTGCTGCAGCCGCTGCATCCGCTTTGGCGTTATGTGGCAGCCCACCTCGGCGAGCAGCTCACCCGTCTGCCCTTCGCGGCCCTGATTGCGGCGGTGTTTTTTGTGGTGCGGCCCCAGGCTTTCTGGTTGCCGTCGTTGGGGGGCTTCCTGCTGGCCTGGCTGGCCACCTGGATGGCCTTCGCCATCGCCTTTCTGTTTCAGAGCCTGATTGCGGCCCTCTGCTTCTGGAGTGAGAAGGCCAGTGCCCTGGAGCGGCTCCAGTTCATTCCCTTCCTGTTCCTGTCCGGTCTGCTGGCACCGCTCACGGCCTTCCCGCCGGCGGTGCGGGCTCTGGCCCAGTGGACGCCATTTCCGTATCTGATCGATTTCCCGGCCCGGGTGCTGGCGGGCCAACCGGTGGATTTGTTGGCGGGCTTTGGGGCGCAACTGGCCTGGATTGCTCTGCTGTTGCCACTGGTGCTGCTGCTCTGGCGGGCCGGCGTGCGGCGCTACAGCGCCATGGGGGCCTGATGGGGCGCTACTGGCGAACCCTGCGTCGTTTCTGGGGCACGGCCGTGGCCGTGCAGCTGGAGTATCAGGCCAACGTGCTAATCGAGCTGTTGGCGGTGGCGATGAGCCTGAGCGGCAGCCTGTTCCTGCTCTCGCTGTTCTATGGCCCGGATCAGACGTTGGGGGGCTGGAGCTGGGCCCAGGCCCTGATGGTGCAGGGGCTTTACACGGTGTTCGATGGCATGGCCACCACCTGGTTGCGCCCGAACCTCGGGGCGATCGTCACCCATGTGCGTGAGGGCACCCTGGATTTCGTGCTGCTCAAACCGATCGACAGCCAGTTCTGGTTGTCGCTGCGCACGCTTTCGCCAGCGGGGCTGCCGGAGATCGGCCTGGGGCTTGGGCTTCTGGCATGGGGCAGCCATCAGGCCGATGTGGTGTTCAGCCTGTCTTCTCTCTTCACCGTTCTGGTGATGCTGCTGGCCGGTGGCTTGATTCTCTATTCGCTGTGGTTTCTGATCGCTGCCACCAGCATCTGGTTCGTCAAAACCTGGAATGCCACTGAGGTGTTGCGGGCCCTGCTGGCCTCCGGCCGTTATCCCCTCAACGCCTACCCGCCTGCCCTGCGCCTGTTGTTCACCCTGGTGCTGCCGGTGGCCTTCCTCACCACGGTTCCGGCCCAGGTGCTTTTGGGTGAGGCCGCCGCACCAATGCTGATGGCGGGCTTGGCTCTGGCGGTGCTGTTCTTTGCGGCGGCGCGGGCCTTCTGGCTCTTTGCCCTGCGCTTCTACACCTCAGCATCGAGTTAGTGCAATGCTCCAGGCCATGCGTGGGTGATTCCGCTTGATCTCCTTGGTTCAGCAATGGCTGCCGCATGTGTTGGAGCTGCTGCGCTCCCCCGCTGGGGCGCTGCTGTTCATGCCGCTGTATGCCCTCTGGGTGACGCTGCTGCTGCCGGGGGTTTGGGCGTCGATGCTGGCCGGGGTGCTCTATGGCACCTGGCTTGGCAGTGGCCTGGTGTTTGTTGGGGCCTGCCTCGGGGCGGTGGTGGTGTTTCTGCTGGGGCGTTCGGTGCTGCGCGACTGGGCTCGGCGCCGTTTGGAGCAGTTCCCCAAGCTGCAGGCGGTGGAGCGGGCCGTGAGCAAGGAGGGCCTGAAGTTGGTGTTGCTGACCCGCCTCTCGCCCGCCTTTCCCTTCTCGCTGCTCAACCTGGCCTACGGCCTCAGTGAGGTGAGCCTGCGGGACTACAGCATTGGCTTGATCGGCATCCTCCCCGGCACGGTGCTGTTCTGCGGTTTGGGGGCCTTGGCCGGCGATGTGGCCCGTTTCGGTGAGGTGCTGGGGGGTGAGGCCGATGCCGGCACCTGGGCGCTGCGGCTGGTGGGGGTGCTTGCCACGCTGGCCGTGGTCTGGTTGGTGAGCCGAGCGGCTCGCCGTGCGCTTCAGGATGTGGAGACGTCGCTCTGATCGGGATTGGGCAGACGCCAGTCCCGCAGGGCAGCGATCAGGATGAACCAGGCCAGGCGAGCGCGAGCAATCGGGCCAGTGCGCTGCTGAAGCTCAGCCAACTTGGCCCGGCCACAGTCGGTCTTGATCCAGCGGTGCAGGGCAGGGGTGGATGGGTTCATGGCTGCAGCAGGGCGGTGAGGTCGGCTTCGCTGAGCACCGTCACCCCGAGGCTTGCGGCTTTGGTCAGTTTGCTGCCGGCGGCTTCGCCCGCCACCAGATAGTCAGTCTTCTTGCTGACGCTGCCGCTCACTTTGCCGCCGGCCGCTTCGATCAGCGCTTTGGCCTCGCTGCGGCTGAGGTTGGGGAGTGTGCCCGTGAGCACCAGGGTTTTGCCCTGCAGCACGCCGTCGGCGTCAGCTCCGGCTTGGCTGGCGGCCTGCTGTTCGGAGGCACTCGCCTCCAGGGAGAGCCCAACGCTGCGCAAGTCCTGCAGCAGCTGTTGGTTGGCGGGGGTGCGCAGCCATTGGCCCAGGCTGGCGCTGATTTCCGGGCCGATGCCATGCAGTTCGGCGATCTGCTCCGGGGCCTCCAGCGCTGCTGCCGCCAGGCTGTGGATGCTGAAGAAAGCGGCCGCGAGCGCTTTGGCGTTGACCTCGCCGATGTGGCGGATGCCAAGGCCGTAGAGCTGGCGGTGCCACGGCTGCTGTTTGGAGGCCTCCAGGGCCTCCACCAGGTTGGTGGCCGACTTGTCGCCCATCCGATCCAGGCTGGCGAGCAGGGCCGCATCCAGGCGGTAGAGATCCGCCAGCGAGCCCACCAGGCCGCGGTCCACCAGCTGTTCGATCAACTTGCTGCCGAGCCCATCCACATCCAGGGCGCCTTTGCTCACCCAGTGCCGCAGGCCACCCCGCAGAATCGCCGGGCAGCTGCTGTTCACGCAACGGGTGGCGGCTTCATCGCCCTCCCGCACCAGGTTGGAGCCACATTCGGGACAGTGCTGCGGCAGCTGCACCGGGGTGGCGTCGCTGGGCCTGAGCTCCGCTAGCACCCGCACCACTTCGGGAATGATCTCCCCGGCTTTGCGCACCACGATGGTGTCGCCCAGGTGCAGATCGAGTTCAGCGATCCGATCGGCGTTGTGGAGGGTGGCGCGGCTGACGCTGGTGCCGGCCAGGGCGACTGCTTCGAATTCAGCCACGGGGGTGATGGCACCGGTGCGGCCCACCTGAGCACCAACGCGGAGCAGACGGGTGGGGGCTTCTTCGGCTGGGTATTTGAGGGCGATGGCCCAGCGCGGGGCCTTCTGGGTGAAGCCGGCTTCGTCCTGCAGCTGAAGGTCGTCCAGCTTCACCACTACGCCGTCGGTGGCATAGTCGAGGTCATGGCGACCTTGCTCCCAGTGGTCGCAGAAGCGCTGGATGGCAGCCAGGTCTCCGCAGAGCTCCCGGTTCGGGTTCACGCGGAAACCGGCCCTGTTCAGCCACTCAAGAGCTGCCCATTGGCCGGGGGGTTGGGCGTCACCCGGCAGGTGCAGGGTGTAGGCGAAGAAGTCGAGCCGGCGGGCGGCCACCACCTTCGGATCCAGTTGGCGCAGGGTGCCGGCGCAGGCGTTGCGGGGGTTGGCGAACAGCGCTTCGCCCCGTTGCTCCCGTTCGGCATTGATCGCCGCGAAGGTGGCATCGGGGATGAAGGCCTCGCCTCGCACTTCCACCCATTCCGGTGGGTTCTCGATCTGCAGCCGCAGCGGAATCGAGCTGATCGTGCGCACGTTGGCGGTGATTTCTTCACCACGGCTGCCATCGCCCCGGGTGGCGGCCCGCTCCAACACCCCGTTGCGGTAGCTCAGAGCCAAGGCGTTGCCGTCAATTTTCAATTCCCCCACCAGGGGCAGGCGGGTGTCATTGGGACGGTCCAGCACCTTGAGCAGCCGCTCGTGCCAGGCCTGCAGGTCGTCGCGGTTGAAGGCGTTGTCGAGGCTGAGCATGCCAACGCGGTGCTGAACGCTGGTGAATCCTTCTGCCGGAGCTCCGCCCACCCGCTGGGTGGGGCTGTCGGGCCGTTGTAGGCCCGGATCGTTCTGTTCCAGCTCCAGCAGCTCGCGATAGAGGCGGTCGTAGACCGTGTCCTCCATTTCGGGTGCATCGAGAACGTAATAAGCGTGGCCGGCACGGTTGAGCAGGTGCCGCAGTTCCGCGGCCCGCTCGTGCGGATCAGCCATTGACCTGGTTGATGCGGGCAATGCGCCAGTTGTCGTCCACCTTGGTGAAGGTGAAGTCGAGGGGCAGTTCTTCGTCGCCTTCAGACTTCAACTTCACGGTGAGGATCAAGTTGCCTTCCTGCACGCGGGGGCGGCCGGACTTGAGGTTGCGGAACTTGTTCAGCTTGAGGCCCGCGAGGAAGCGGATGAACTGCTGGCGGCTCACGTGCTGGCGGTAGGCCTTGGTGGTGAGCAGGTAGGCACCATCAATGCGGCCGGCAGCCACCTGGGTGAAGAACTGCTTGATCAGGGGGTTGATGCCGCGGGCGTCGAGCACCAGCTTCACGGCGTTGTAGATCCAGTAGCCCAGCAGGGTGAGACCCCCGGCCAGCAGAGCTTTGCTGCCGATCTCACGCACCAGTCCCAGTTCCATCACCAGCTCTCAAAGCAGGGCCGAGTCTGACTGACCACGGCAAGATGGCGCTGATTCGGATCTCCTCCCCCCGTTCTGTGCCTTTGCAGCCGCTGCTGCCGTTGTTTCACCGCCTCAACCGGGAGCATTTCGGCGGTGCTTTGGTGGATGGGGGCCAGCCGCTGACGGCGGTGCGCTGGAGCGATGGGCGGATGAGCCGCACGGCGGGGTTCTACCGCCGTGGCCCTGGGGTGGGTGAGGGCCGCGGCAGCGAAATTGTGTTGTCGCGGCCGGTGCTCGAGCCGTTGCCCCAGATCGCCACGGAAAGCACGCTTTGCCACGAGATGATCCACGCCTGGGTGGATCTGGTGCAGCGTCGCCGCGAAAGCCATGGTCCGCTGTTCCGGGCCCGGATGGCCGCCATCAATGCGGCCCAGAGCCGGTTTCAGGTGAGCATCCGCCACAGCTATCCGGTGCCGCCCCGGCCGCCCCGCTGGCTGGCGGTCTGTCCCCGTTGCGGCCGCCGCACCCCCTGCAGAAGGCGCACACGCAATGCCGCCTGCCGGGCCTGTTGCGTCGAGCATTTCCACGGCCGCTGGGATGCCAGCTGCGTGCTCAGTTATGTGGAGGCGGAGGGCTAGATGGAGGTGTTCTGGCTGTCTCTGGAGTGCGGCGGTGTGGTGATTGTGTTGCTGGGATTGCGGCGGGAACAGTGGTTGCGTCGACGCCGTCGGTAACGTCAGGACATGGAGGAGCGCTTCGATCGGTTGGACCGGTTCCGTGATCAGCGGGATCGCCGTCTCGACCAGTTCTTGGAAACCGGCCGTCAGCTTGTTGATGGGGTGTCCGGTCGGCGACCCGGACAACGGCCCGGAGTGCGGCGCTCCGGTTTGGATCTCGATTCGGTGGGCCGCTGGGTCGGCGAAAAAGTTGAGTGGCTGCTGGAAGAGGACGACGACTGGCAGGAGCCCTGGCAAGAGGCTGGCCGTGGCCGGCCAGAGCCTGCACGTTCGATGCGTTCTGCCCGTCGCCCCCTTGAGGCGATCTCACGCCGCAGTCGCCGCGGAGCAGCAGCGCAGGCTCCAGCGCCCCCATCAACGCCACCTGTGGCTCAGGAGTTCAACGTTGATCCTGGCGAGTGGCCAGAGGACGACAGCTTCCGGGTGCAGCGCTGGTCGCGCTCTGCCCAGCCGGCAGCCCGTCCAGAGCCCGAAGCCGCGCCCAACCCAGCAGGCTCCCGCCGGGCCTTGCCCCGCTCCAGCCGCCGCCGGATCGACTAATGCCTCGCGTGCAATGAGCGTGGGCTGACCCGGTAGCGGCAGCCCCGTGCAGCGAGTTGGTGGTTCACATCCTCGAGCAGCTCTCCGGGCATCTCTTCGGCCATCTGGTCCGCTGTGGCGGTGATCGATGGGGATCCCACCTGCAGCGCTTCCAGCAGTTGGGTCCACTGCTCCACTTGCAGGCTTCGGCTCATCGGTTCATAGCCCTTCTGTTCCAGCAGCTGGCTGCAGACCGTGCGGTTCCAGAGCACGGTGCGTCCCTGGCCATGGGGGCCGGTCTGCATGGCGGCTTTGGCGTCGAGGGCGCTTTGGGTGGGGCGGCCCCGCCTGTCACGCCAGCCTTGATGTTCGAGGGTCTTGCCGCAATGAATCGCCGAAATGCCGTAGATCCGACCGAGGTCGGTGAGGCTGAGCCAGGAGGTGGTGGCAGCCATGACACGGTGAGCCGAATTGGCCACATCTTCCTGTGAGCACACCCAATGGCAAGTTGTCAAGAGCAAATCCCAACAAACCCGCAGGTTTGTTCATGAATTTTGTTGAAACTCCTGGCGCAGCGTGGGTCCGAGCCAGGTTTCGAGTTGCGGGCTGAACACTTCGCGAATCACGGTGAGGGCTTTGCCCTGGCGGAAGAAGCGGTAATGGCGGCTCCAGTAGGGGCCGCGATGGCCAAAGGTCTGGTCGAGCCAGTCCCCCTCCACCAGTGCCAAGCCATCCACCTCACGGAACAGCTCGGAACGCCCTTCGGTGAGGCTTTTCCAGATCGGCTGGTTGCGGTCTCGAAGGTGCCAATCCGCTTCGGCCTGGTTCCACCAGCTCTCGGCCCAGGCCAGCGGGGTGCCGCCGCAGGTGAGCCACACTTGGCGGCGCAGCAGTGGCGCCATCAATTCCTTCACCTCCTCCGGTGCCCCGGGGTGGTCGGTCTGGTCGGCCTCCATGGCGATCAGATCCACGGCAACGGGCGAACCGGTGAGCAGGCGCAGGTGGCGGGTTGGGCTGCCATCGCCCAGCAGCATCAGCCGCCAGGGGCCGGGCAGTTGACGCGGCCCCTCCGCTGAGAGCACCGCATCGGTGTGGGCTTGCCAGAGCTGGTGCGGGGATGGGTGAAGACGGGGGGCGGGGTTCAGAACAGTCCTCCTACCGAGAGGGTTTGGCGTTGGCCGTTGCGGCTGATCACGGCACCGCTGTCGGTGACCTCGCTGAGCACCCAGCCACTGCTGCCGATCGCTTCACCGATGCCGGCGGACACCGATCCCTGCCCCAGTTGAAAAATGGCGGAACTGCTGCCACGGGGGCCCTTCACCACACCGGTGATTTGCGGGATCGGTCCCATCGGCTCCAATGCCTGATCGCTGCCCAGGGGCTCAACCGTCAGGGGTTGTTGGATCGGTGGCTGTTGGATCGGCAAGGGCAGCGGTTCGAGGCTTTGGATGGCTAACGACGCGTCCTCGGGTGTTGCTGTCTCTTCTGCCCGGCTTTCTTGGGCAGCCACTTGCTCGCGCAGCTGCTCGATCAGGGCGGCGTTTTGCTGTCGTTCCAGCTCCAGGCGGGAGCGTTGCAGGCTGCTCACCAACCAGGCACTGCAGATCACCCCGGTAACGGCGATGCCACTGATCAGCGGCAGCAGCCAGGTGGAGGGGGAGCGGCGCTCGCTGGGTTCGCTTGGTTGGGTTGTTGGTTCGTGCACAGCCACATCCACCGGCACCAGGTGCGGCTGGCTTGGAGTGGTGACCGTCTCGCGGTCGAACACGTGGTCCATCACCTGCTCAGCACTCAGGTTCCAATAGGCACGTGAGGTGGGAACCCGGGCTGACACTGCAGAGGTTTCAGGAGTCCAACGCTATCGAGCTTCTGCGGTGGGGGCGAGGGGTTGGCGTTCCCTTTGCTGCAGTTCCAGCCACATCAGCAGGGCGGTGATGTCGGCTTTGCTGACGCCGGGGATGCGGCTGGCCTGCCCCAGGGTGCTGGGTTGAATCGCCGTGAGCTTTTCGCGGGCTTCGTTGGAAAGAGTGCTGATGCCGGCGTAGTTGAGGTCGGCCGGCAGCTTGCGCTGGCTCTGGCGTTTCACCTGATCGATCTGCTGCTGCTGCCGTTGCAGGTAGCCGCTGTATTTGATGTCGATCTCGGCGCCTTCGCGTACAGGCAAGGGCAGATCGGCATCGGCCAGGCCATGGCGCACCAGATCGGCGGCGTGCATGCCGGGCCGGCGCAGCAGGTCGGCCAGGGTGATCGAGCCTTTGATCGCTGCACCGGTTTCTTCTTCCACCGCCGGCGCCACCGGATCGCTCACCTTGAGCCGCACGGTTTCCAGCCGCTGCTTTTCGCCCTCCATCGCCTGGAGCTTGTCTTCGAACAGCTGCCAGCGGCGGTCGTCGATCAGGCCCAGTTCACGGCCCAATGGCGTCAGTCGGCGGTCGGCGTTGTCACCCCGCAGGATCAGGCGGTATTCGCTGCGGCTGGTGAGCACCCGGTAGGGCTCGCGCAGGTCTTTGCTCACCAGATCGTCGATCATCGTGCCGATGTAGCTGCCTTCGCGGGGGAAGTGCACCGGCTCCTGGCCGCCGATCAGCCGGGCGGCGTTGACGCCGGCCACCAGGCCCTGGGCGGCGGCTTCCTCATAGCCCGTGGTGCCATTGAGCTGGCCGGCGCTGAACAGGCCGCGCACCCGCTTGGTTTCCAGGGAGGGCTTGAGCTGGGTGGCGGGCAGATAGTCGTAATCCACGGAGTAGGCCGGTCGCAGCATCACGGCGTGCTCCAGGCCCGGCAGGCTGCGCAGCAGTTGCAGCTGGATCGGTTCGGGCAGGCCGGTGGAGAAGCCCTGCACATAGATCTCCGGCGTGTCGCGCCCCTCCGGCTCGAGGAAGATCTGGTGGCTGTCCTTGTCTGCAAAGCGAACGATCTTGTCTTCGATCGAGGGGCAGTAGCGCGGGCCCTTGCTGTCGATCACACCGCCGTAGATGGCGGTGAGGTGAAGGTTGTCGCGGATCAGCTGATGGGTTGCAGCGGTGGTGCGGGTGATGTGGCAGCTCATCTGCTCACCACTCACCCAGGCGGAGGGGTCGAAGGAGAAGAAGCGATCGGCCGCATCGCTGGGCTGCTCCTCCAGCTGATCGAGGGCGATGCTGCGCCGGTCCACCCGGGCGGGGGTGCCGGTTTTGAGCCGGTCGGTCTGGAAGCCCAGTTGCTGCAACGCTTCGGTGAGCCCTTCGGCGGCCTGCTCTCCGGCGCGGCCGGCGGCCATCGATTGATGTCCCACCCAGATGCGGCCGCCCAGGAAGGTGCCGGCGGTGAGGATCACCGCTTCAGCGCCGTAGACGCTGCCGAAATAGGTGCGGATGCCGCTGATGCGTTGCTGGTCGCCTTCACCGCTGGTTTCCAGGCCGGTCACCATCGCTTCGCGCAGGGCGAGGTTGGGGGTGTGCTGCAGCAGCTGCAGCATCTGGCGGGAATAGAGGCGCTTGTCGGTCTGGGCGCGCAGGGCCCACACTGCCGGGCCGCGGCTGGCGTTGAGGATGCGCTTCTGGATGGCGGTGGCATCGGCCAGGCGGCCGATCACCCCACCAAGGGCATCCACTTCATGGACGAGCTGGCTTTTGGCGGGGCCGCCAACGGCCGGGTTGCAGGGCTGCCAGGCGATGCGATCGAGATTGAGGCTGAACAGGGCGGTGTTCAGGCCCAGCCGGGCAGCGGTGATCGCTGATTCACAGCCGGCATGGCCGCCGCCGACCACGATCACGTCGAAGGATTCGGTGGGGGCGGCGCTGAAGCTCATGGCTTCATTATCCGTCGTCATCGACGGATGGAATGGTCAGGAGAAAAGTTCGGGTTGAATAGCAAGCACAGCGTCCAGACTGATGTTGTAGAGGTTGATTTGGGTTTTGTTATCGCTGTCAGTGAGGATGAGATTTCCGTCGAATTCGGTTGCTTCAAATGAGAATTGGTCATTGCTAATGAGTCGATCACCCCGCTGGGGTCTGAAGTCCAGGATTTGATCCTGTCCGCTTGAAAAATGAATGCGATCCGCGCCGCGTCCACCTTTGATGGTGGAATCACCTTTCACGCCAAGAGGTAAGCCAGGATCCATGATATTTTTAAGCAGATTATTTCCTGGGCTTTTTTTGAGGATGTCGTCGCCAGATCTCCCAAATATAACATCATCGTTGGCCCTGTCTTGGATAATATTGCTGCATCGAGATCCAGTAATTTTTAGGTCAAGGTTTGCTTTTTAGTTAGAGGCTTGAAAATCTGGTTCGATGGCATTAAGCTGCCTGAAGTCCTGCAGTGTTATTCATTGTTTAACTGGCTCTTATGGCTTGGTTTTGGATTCTGCTTGAAACGGTGAATCGCCTTTAATGTGTCCAGATCCAAGGATTTACAAGGCTTGATGTTGCAAGCATTGTTTTTGATCAGCTAGTTGCGCACAATGCCGATTTAGAAAAAATCTGTTGGAAGTGAAAACAGTGAATCCCATTCATTTTCAATAGCTTGAGCGGCTGTTTTCCAGCCTGAGCCTTTGGTGACGACGCCAGAGGCGTTGGTGTCCCAGACGTAGAACTTGCCCTCGTAGGAGGAGACACCATCGAGGAGGACCTGGAAGCCGGAGCCATTGGAGGTAGCAGCAACGGCATCCCAGGCCGTGGTGGAAGCATCGGAATAGGTTTCGCCGCTGCGACTGAGGGCAATGGCCTCACCGTTGCTGAAGATGTGGTAGTTGGAGAGGTCGTCTACTAATCCGTTGCTGTTGAGGTCTGTTTTGAACTTGGATTCCCAGCCAAGTTGTGTGGCTTGAGCGGCTGTTTTCCAGCCTGAGCCTTTGGTGACGACGCCAGAGGCGTTGGTGTCCCAGACGTAGAACTTGCCCTCGTAGGAGGAGGCACCATCGAGGAGGACCTGGAAGCCGGAGCCATTGGAGGTAGCAGCAACGGCATCCCAGGCCGTGGTGGAAGCATCGGAATAGGTTTCGCCGCTGCGACTGAGGGCAATGGCCTCACCGTTGCTGAAGATGTGGTAATTGGAGAGGTCATCGACGAGGCCGTCGTTGTTGGCGTCTTTGAATTCTTGGGTAACGGTTGAGTTGTTGGTGACTGCGGTGGTGTTCAGTGATGCGGCGTCATTGCCTGTTGGGTCTTGTATGGCATTGCTGTCGTTGGATCCGGATGGATCGCTGTAGGCAACGGTGACGCTGTCGTCGTTTTTGACCGCATTGGTGAGCGTTAGTTCAACGGTGGAACCGGAGATGGCAACAGCGGTGACGGGATTGTCGCTGCCGCCTGTTGTGACGGTGAAGGCGGAAGCGGCTGCTGTTGTAGAGGAGAGGGTTTCGTTGTAGGTGAGGATGATCTTTGTGCCGTCGGTGGATGTAGCGGCAGAGGAGAAAGTGGGAGATGTGGTGTCTGCGTCAATATTTTTATTGACGATAGAGATCTCGTCATCTTCCGTGCCTTGGTATCCACCAGTCTTTGAGGCTGTTGCCCTGATGGAGTAGGTCGCGTCGTTGTCGTAGCCGTCGTCTGCAACCCCAGCAATAAAGACATCCTGACCAATGTCCCAGTTGGTTCTGTTGAATATCAGCGTTGCATTGTCGAGGCTGGATTCTTGCTGATTGATATCTGTCGGTGTAAAGCTGCGTCGACTGATGCCAAGGGTATTTAGCCCAGCGGAAGGTAGGGTTTTCGATAATTTGCCTTCTGTTGGGTCTAATCCCGTGAGAGTGACAACAACATCCTCATCAGTCAGAGGTGCTTGATTCAGCTTGACTTTGAACGATGTGAAGGAACCATCCTCTGAAGTTTGCAGGTTTCCTTCGCTATCGAGAGGTGCGGTTGGAATGATGCTGATGCCACTGAATGGCACCTCTACGTCAAAGCCAGGGTCAATCTTTGCCAGGAACAGGTCGTCTCCGCCTTGGTTCTCTGCAACACCCGTGTTCAAGCTAGTGCGGCCAAAGAGATGGAGTTCATTGTTGGCGACAACAAAATTATTGGCGTGCGTGTTGTCGAGTGTTAAATACCTGCCCAGTGAGCCATCCTTCACCATTTCAGAAATGGTTGTTTGTGACCCGTTATTGCTAATGATGTATGCGAATCCATTGTGGCTGACAATGTCGTAGTTCAGTCCGCTCTTCCAAGTGTTATCGATGTCACGCAAGTGTTTGTGCCACAGGATTTCTCCTGTTTCCAGATCACGGCTGACGGGATAGTTAAGCCAGTTTGTGTCTGGAGTATTGACGTAGGCCGTGCCGACGGAGATGAGTTGATTCTCAAAGATGGTTGCGCTGTATTCCCTTGCCCACCGTGATCTGGAAACGTGGCTGGAACTTGTTTTGGGATGCCACTTGCTTTCCCAGATCTGGTTGCCATCAAAATCGTATTTATACGCATAGGAGTGGCTATGTGAACTCTCCGGGTGGTCTATCCCTGTGCCGACTACATAGACTGCATTTCCGTCGGTCAAGATATCGTTAAAGGCTGAGATCGGAAGAGACTGTGTCTTTGTCCAGTTGATCGACCCATCATTGGCATTAAGCGAATAAATGAGGCCTGTATACCTCCCTTCCTGGCCGGCTGTGTAGATGGTGTCACCATTCACAACCATGGATCTGACGGTGTGATTATTTTGCTCCAGTTCCTTTTCCCAAAGGAGATCACCGTTGGCATCGAATTTGCCAATCATCCATGGTTTTGATCCTTGTCTCTGCCATGCCGCGTAAATATGGCCCGCTGAATCCGTTGCCGTTGTGATCTGGCTTGCATCGCTCAGCTGTTTTTCCCAAACCAACTCTCCTTCAAAGTTGATGGCTCGAATTTTTGCCCTGTCGCCACTAGTTGGTAGACCATCAAAATATTTGATCGCCAGTCCCTGACCTGTTTGCGGAGGTTCACCGTCGGCCTGAACGTAGGAATCACCGAGGTCGTAACTCAACACATCGCCACTGATTGGTTCTGCGCCATTGGCAGGTGCATCGTCACCTTCCATGGCCCAGGCGACGGAGAAGTGATCATCTCCACCGTCTTCTTTCATCAGCCCTTTAATGGCATAGCGCTGACCAGCCTGCAGCTGAATGCTCCCTGAGTGTGCCTTGCTGTAGTCGCGAAATGTCGTCGCCTTATCCCGCCTGACAATCAGCTCCAGGTTCTCTTGGCTGTCATCACTGCTGAGCCAGAGTTCACCATGATCATCAGCAGCAAGATAAAAGGTATAGTTCCCAGTTTGTGTTGGCGTGATAAAGCCTGTTACCTCTGCGCCATAATTGTTGTTTCTCCAACGATGGGTTTCAAACTTTTCTCCAATTCTGACGTAGTAGTCGCCATTTTTATATGCCTCTGATTGAGTGAGTTCTTCGACGGAGTTCGGGTTGATCTTGTCATTCCATGGGAGAATGATCAGATCTTGTGTCGCACTAGGCCTGAAAGCAAAGCTGGTATTTTCATTTTCGTTGGTTGATGTTCCAAACGAGCTGAGGAATTGATGGCTGAGTGGCTCTGCATTGGCCAGTGCAATTGCATCAGCTATCGGTTGTTTGCCATCAGCAAATTCAAGATGCTCAATATTCATCAGCTGATCAACCCCGTCCGGATTGTATCTTTCGCGTAGATTCTTAAAGTATTTGATAACCAGACCTTCACCTTGGCTTTGTGGAATGTCTGCTATCACCTCGTCTCCCAAGTCGTAACTCAGGAATTCTGCAGCGATGGGTTCAGCGCCATGGCTCGGTGCAGGATCACTCGCTAGTCCCCAGGTGACGGAGAGATGATCGCCACCTCCTGCCTCCGTCATCAGGGCTTTGATCGCATAACGTTCACCTGCCTTGAGTTCAACCACATGGGAGCGACCGGAATAATCCCCTGATTGTTGGGTGTATCGCCTGAAATTACTAAACATGTTGCGCTTGGCGATGAGAGCCAAGTTTTCTTTTTCTGCATCAGTGCTCAGCCAGAGTTCGGCATGATCATCAGCGGATAGATAAAAGATGTAGTAACCATCCTCCTTCGGTGTGAGATAGCCGCTGAGCTCGGCGCCATAGTCGTCTCCATACTTCTGGAACTCAAATTGATTGACGATCTTGGCCTCGTCAAAGGCGTTGTTCTGGTATTTGTCGGAGCTCTTCAGCTGTTCAACCGTGGGAATCTCTTTAGGATCAAGGACTATCTCCCGTAAATCCTTGATTTCAACAGCTCCATTCTCCAGGATCTTTAAGGAATAATCTGATTTCTTACCACTGTATTTGGCAATATCTTGCCCTTCTCCACCATCCATTGTGTCATCGCCTCTACCGCCATCAAAGATTTCATCCTGCTCGCTTCCTTGGACGACATCATCGCCTGCAAGAGCAAAGACAACGGACGACCCAAAAGTCGTTTGGATCACGTCATCACCAGTGCTGGCATCAACTGCTGGCTCAACAACCAGCTCTATCGGTTCGGTAGTTGTTGAAAACAGATTGGAAGCACTTTCAACCCTGTAGCTGATATTGAATCTGCCGAGATGCTCCTCTTCTGTTGGCGTTCCTGTGAATTCGCCGTCTTCACTGAGCTTTAACCATTCGGGTCCCTCTAGCAATTGGAACCAGAAGTTATAACCCTGTGGCTCAAAAATACTGTCTCTGATGTTGAAGCTGTAGGGCTGATAAAGCGTTGCAGATTTCAGTCTCCATGTGTCGTCTTCACTGTTCAGCAGCTGGTCAGTCTGTTCGAGCTCTACATCATCAAGTTTGCCAAAAGGATTATTAAACTCTGGTGCACGATTGTCCTGGTCCTCGAATTTGGTGATGTAAAACTCGCTTTGCCCGTTATTGTCTTTGTCTCGCTCGTTTGCAGTGCGGCTGACAACGCGAAAGCCTATGTTTGGAAATCTGTTTCCCCAATGGCCATTTAAATCGCTTCGATAGCCAAGGGTGCCGTCAGTTGTTGTTGAAACATAACTCCCCCCTAACTTATGCCGCTTGTGATCGGTCCACTCGGCGACGTTGCCTGTTTGATCGTAGGTGCCAAAATTACTTGGGTGCGCATAGCTGCCGACTGCTGTGGTTTCACCAACGCCTGCACCATCTTCACCTTGAAAATTGGCTTGCTCCAGTGTGATCGAATTTCCGCCTGTTGAATACAGTTCATGTTTATTGTCTTTCCGATTGTAGATAGAGGCCTTGTAAAATTCCTCTAGCTTTGGCAAAGACACCGCTCCATGCCCCCATGCCGAGGCGTTGCTTGGTCCGTTATAACGGCTGTTGTAGTATTTATTGCTTCCAAGAAAACCGTAAATAGCACCAGCATCACCACTCAGCCAGTTGGTAAAGATCGCAGCATTGCTCCAAGTTACATGGGTGACAGGGTGGTTTTCTTTGCCTTCAATCGGGGTGTAGATAAACCCCCCCAATCCGCCAGGTGACGCCTCCCGCTTGATTTGCATCGAGCTGTGCCATGCACCACCATCATTGGTGTTGTGACCAGCAGTCTCATTCAGGAATGCGGCATATTGGCTGTTGGTGATTTCATACTTGCTGATGTAATAGTCGTACTTAGGAGCGGGCAGTTCTGGTTTGGTTACGCCGCCCATGTTTTTCCTGTATCCTTGGTTGTCAACATCCGGTTGATAGTCAACAAGTACCGCTTCGATCTCAACATCTTTGACGCGATTGTCAACTGTGAATGACCACGTATCCCCTTCGATAATCGTTTCGTCTTGTGTTCTGGTGTCGATTCTCCAGTAATAGGTTTTACCTGCCTCGAGCAGCTCGCCGTCTTCTGGGGTGGGGTCAAAAATATTCCCATCCTGCTCAACTTTAAACTCAAGTTGCTCCGGATCTTCTCCAAAATAAACCCGATTGCTGACGGAATCGAGCCCTTCCATCCAGATCAGATCCAGATCAGGCTGAGCCGTGGTGGTTTGATCTGTTGCTCCAATTGGGAATCGAGCTTTGTCGGTTTGATGGCCCGCTATCCAGTAGTGGCTATCGCCATACTCATAGGCACCTGCATCTGCTGCACTTCCGACCACACCATCGGTAATCCCTGCGATGGGTGTATGAATCCCTTCGATTTCAATGCCCGAATCAATCAAGCTAGACCCGCTTTTGGGCCGAAAATCGAGATTATTGACATCCCGCAGTTCATCTCTGATGTCTGTCTGACGGCTGCCCCTTGTGGAGATATTGCTGCGATCCTCTGGATCTTGGATCGGATGTCCAGCAAATCCTCCATTAATTGCATTGTTATGAGCAACAGACAGATAGTTTCCTTGCCGCTCAGGTCCTCCGAAGGCCCGTGATCCCAGACGGCTTTCTGTAGCATTTGATCGTGAAGGGATGTAAGTATCGAAGAGATCATGAAAATACTTGGCGGTCAGCCCATCACCTCGGATTGGTAAAGTGTGGTTGAGATCATTTCCAAGGTCGTAGCTTAAATATTCATTTGCAATCGGTTCTGCACCATCAACGGGTGCTGCTTCATTGTCAAACCTCCACGCGACCGAAAGATGATTGGATCGTTGATTTCTGTGACTCTCAACTCCGTCTCTGATCAAGGCCTTGATGGCATAGCGTTGTCCTGCCTTGAGGCTGATGCTTAATGAACGTCCTGGTTGGTCAAGCGACTCTGAATCGTCCCAGCCAGCGGTGTACTTTCTGTAGCCGCTTTTTTGCCTGCGATCTGCAATCAGTGCGAGGTTCTCAGTGTTGTCATCCGTGCTCAGCCATAGTTCTGCTTCATCGTCTGCTGCCAGATAGAAAACATAGTCTCCATCCTGTTTTGGCGTGAGGAATCCACTCAGTTCTCCTCCCCATAGGGATCGTCCGTAATTCTTGATTTCAAAGCCTTCGGTAACCTTGATGTTGTCGTAAGCATTGTTTTGATATTTTTCAGCTTTAACCAGGTCTTGAATTGTGCTGTCCGTCGCTCGAGTGTATCCATAGAATTTTGATTGCCACATTCCAATATCAGCCCCATTGAGGAAGCCAAGGTTGTGGTGTACTTTATGTTGATCACCTTTCAGCTTGATGCCCGTTCCGTTGCCCATGACAACGTTGTGGGTGACAATTTTTCCGATGCCTCCTGGGTGACCATCGCTGCGGATGCCGTTTCTTTTGGTATTGAAGATCCAATTGCGCTGGACATTCACGCTGTCAATACTTTGGTTCATTTGAATGCCAGCTGTGTCCCAGCCATAGTTGGCATTATTGACATAGTTCAGTTCGAGATGGCTACCGCTGGCGATTCGCCCTAAGCCGCCAAACCCGTAGTTATCAAGCGTATTGTGAACGGCGGTCATATGATCTGTGCGCCAACTAAAAGGGCCGCCATTGTGCGAAGCGTATATCTGACCATCGTGCATATAATTATTTTCAAACAGAATGTGTGTTGGCCACCAGCCCCCCCACTCCCATCCTCTTTTGCCCATATTAAAGGCTGGCCTGTAGTTGTAGGCGACTTCATTGTTGATAAATTTCAAGCCATGACTTGACCATATCAAGTTCCCGTGGCCAAAATTTGTCCCGCCCAGATATAAATCTGTGTAGTCATTGTGCAGAAGCTTTGCGTTTTTAAATGTTATATTTCTCGAGGCATTAAATGTGAAGGGTGTCGCGAATAAGTTGATTCCATCAAACACCAAAGCTCCGGCATTCGCCACAGCTAAGCCGCCGTCCATTCGGCCAATGCCATGCCGATCGGTTCGAGCTAGTATTCTTTGCTCATTGGGATTCATCCCCGCAGGCAGTTGTAAATACAGATCGCCTGTTTCTTTGTCAAAAAACCACTCACGATCGGCATCAAGCAGTGGCAATGCCCCCGTTAGCCAGCCATTGCCAGCGCCCGGGGCGGTGATGTTGGCTGATCCTGCCTCATGCTCGAGGACCTTTTTGGCGCCCGAGTAATAGTCATAAAAGGCGGCACCTTTTATGCTGCCATCAACATTTTCCAGCCCAGGAATGGTTTTAACCCCTTCACCTGCTTCAGGGTTTGGATGCGCTTGTACCCCTGTGTGGAAGAAGTTATGGTCAGGTTGATCCCAGTCTTTTTCCAGATTGGGGTAGCGAGCTCCAGTCAGTAATTTGTCGTCAAGGAACAACCGCGAGATATTGCGCTTATTGGTGCCGAGATCATCAGATCCTTCCCAGACATTGGTTTTCCAGCGGTTGCCATCTTTCACCCATGTTGTGCTGACGGGTGGTGCTCCTGAGAGGACTACCGTTTCACCCTCATAGGCTTTGATCGTGACTGGATTGTGTCGATCGTTCCATTTGTTTAGGTTTTTGTTTGCCAATCCATCGATATAGAATCGTTCGTAGTACGTTCCTCCTCTGACGTGAAGCGTGTCGCCGCCTTTTAGAAAGGTCGTCGCGTAATTTAAAGTTGCAAAGGGTTGATCAATGCTTCCGTCGTTGTCGTCTGATCCATCGAGCGCCACGTAATAGTCGTTGCCTTCACGTGGTGCGAGGACTTCAATAGTTCGCGTCGCGCTGTTTTGCAGACCGCCTGAATCTTCAACCGTATAGGTAATTTCGTATGTTCCTGGAACACTGGTGTCAATCGGTTTTGGCGTTGTAACGCTGACATTGAGCTCGTCGCCGTCTGCATCACTTGCTGTCCAATGTGGTTCGACCCACTCACTATGTTGATTGATCGTGATGGTTTGATCACCTTTCAGCTCAATCGTTGGTGCTGTATTTTCTGTGCTGCTCGGTTGGTCTGTTGAATCTATTGTTTCATTGCCAGTGATAATTTGTTGATACGCTGCACTGTTCCCTCCTATTACATTCTCATAGTATTTCGCCACAAGGCCTTGCCCCTGGCTTTGTTCGATATCGGTGTTGTTGTTATCGCCCAGATCGTAGCTGAGGTAGTCCGATCCAATCGGTTCCGCGCCCTTGGTAGGGGCTGACTCACTGGCCGGTCTCCAGGCCACAGACAGATGGGAGGCGCCAACGCCTTCTTTGTGCAGCGCTTTAATCGCATAGCGCTGGCCAGCTTTCAGCTGAATGCTTGCCGACGCTGCCTTGCTGTAGTCGCGAAAAGCAGAGAACCCGTCTAACTTTGTAATGCGTTTTAGGTTATCTTGACTGTCATCACTGCTGAGCCAGAGTTCCGAATAGTCGTCTGACGCAAGATAAAAGACGTATTCCCCGTCTTCCTTGGGTGTGAGATAACCGCTGAGTTCGGATCCATAATTATCTTTCGCACGACCCCTGACTTCAAACGATTGGTTGATTCCAATTTCATCGTAGGCATCGTTTTGATGGTTCTCTGATGTGGTGAGGTGAGCGACTGAGTTCTTGTCTACAACCTTGCCGCTGACGAGATAGAGCCTCTCACCATCGCTTGACAAGTGCGAAGCTTTTCGGCTTTGTGGAATTTCGTAAAACAGTTGCCGGCCGAGTTCCCCATCGAGGCTGACCTCTTGAATCACTCCATTGTTGCGGACCCCCGAACCGGTGTCCCGCCCCCCCCCGCCTGGTAGGCCATTGTTCCAGCGCGACGCAGGGCCCCTACGGGTCAGAATATAAATTTTCCCTTTGAACGCAATGATCCCATCAACATCCTTCTCCACCTGTAGACCACCCCACTGCTTCCTCCAGTTGATTTCACCTGTTTCAAGATTTCTGCTGACCAGTCTCCATTGCACGTCGTAGTGAGGCATCTCTGCGCCGGTCGTGCCGACTGAGATCAGTTGATTGCCAACAATGACCGAGTATCGATCTTGTGTGCCAGTCCGCTTCAGGTCTGGGCGATCTGACCCCTGCCATTGATCAGCAACGTCTCCATCGAGCGTGTATTTGTGAATCGTGCCCGATATTTTATTCGCGGACGTGCTGCTGATATAGAGGTGAGTTCCATCACTCTGGATATCAGTGAATTGTGCTGAATCGCTTGCTGGTTCCTCCTTGAGCCACAGCAGTTTGCCATCGGTGCGATTGACAGCCAGTAGCACTGGCCTCTGGGTGTGTTTGTAGTGACCAACTCCATACAACGTTTCTCCAACGGCATGAAGGTCTTGAATGATGTAATTATGGGTGTCTAATTTCGTTGTCCAGAGCAGCTCGCCATTGTCTGGATTGAGTTTGCCGATGAACGAGCCTCGAGACTCTGGTGTGTAATCTTTGCTGCGACTCCATGCGGTGTAGACGTTCTCGTCCTCATCGGTCGCTGTGATGATGTTGGTGACATCTGCAATCTGTTTGCGCCATTGCAGTTCGCCAGAGTGCGTTAACTTGCTGATATAGCCATTGTCTTTGCTGTCCCCATTCCTCCAGGGAACATAGGCTGCATCACTGGTGCTGCCATACCGTCCGGTTCTGGTTGCTTCGTTGTTGCCGATATAGGTGAGGGGCTTTAATTTGAGGGGGGATTGCCCGATGGCTTTGGCTAGAGATCCGACCTCCGCAATATGTGTCGTGATTTGAGCACTGTTGTCCAGCGCTGTAGCTGCAAAATCGTCTTTTTGCTCACTTGAGGCGGAGTCTGACGATGTTTGCTGATACAGATAATCTGCTAGTGCTGAGGTGAGTGGCCTGTGGGTGTTGATGTCGCTACTGTTATTGGCCTCCAGTGGATCCCCTGATCCTTTGATAATCTTTCCGCTTTTTGCTTCATTTTCTGCGTCTGTTAGCTGATATTTCTTTGCGCTTGCCACTAAATTGCTGAAGAATTCTATCTCTTTCTCTATGTCTTGCTGTTGATCTTTGCTGCCTGTGAGTGAATCTCTAGTGTTTTCTATTGCTTTGCGTGATTCAGGTTCAGCGTCGAGTTCCGAGAGATATCTGCCCAGCTCTTTTGTGAGTTCTATGTTGACTTCAGTCTCGCTGGCCTGTTGCAGCCATGCGCCATTAACGACAATTTTTTGTGATTCACGTTGGTAGGTCGCTCGGCTCGGTTCTGCTGCTGCAAGTTGGCTTGCTGCCACGAGTGGCACCCAACCTGTGTCTCCTTGTGTTGTGCGTTCTTCCAGCAGCCTGATGGCATCGAGATCCGCACTGTTGCTCCAGACCTGCTCTGCTGCCCAGCTCAGTAGCCCTGTCGTGGCCCATCGCCCAAGCAGCGCCCACCAGTTTGCGACGGCTGCCTGCAGTATTTCACTCTCTTTGGTAGTCCAGCTCATCGGGAGACGTGCATAACTTCTCTCTTAGAAGTTTTGAGAATCCCGCTCCTCCCCTAAAGAGGGCGTTGAGCCCAATCGTTCATGGGTATGAGCCCATTCGTACGCGATGACTGGTTGGTTGTTATGGCACGTTCCTCAGGCCTTGGCTGATTGTCTCTTGAGGCTGTTCTCCATACATCTCCTGATACCGCCGAGCGAAATGGCTGCGGCTGGCGAAGCCCATTGATGCAGCGCTGTCGCCGACACCCTCAATGCCGAGGCAGGCGCGACGCTCAGGATCAAGCAGTAGTTGTCTGACGCGATCCATACGGATGGACCGTTGCAGTTCAAGTGGTGTCTGCTCGAAATGTTCCTTGGATCCTTTGAACAGTGATGTCCTCGATTGGAACAGCTCGGCGCTGAGCTCTTCAACGGTGATGGGCGTCATCGGGTTTCTGGCGCACCAGTGCAGCAGGTCGATGGCAGCCTCATGCCGTGTTTCCCGTTTAGCGACGGGCTTTGTCCGTGCCTGGGGCTCTTCAAAGCAGCGAATCACGCTGTCGATCAGTTGATCGGGGTCTTCGGGATTCCATCCCCGTTCACTGCCTTGAATCAGCTGGTGGAGTTGATCTCGCAAGCGTTGTTGCCATTCCGGTAGCAGTTCCAGTTGATTGGTGCCTTCCCAGCGTTCCAGGGTGTTCTGGCTTTCCCCTCGGCGCTCCAGCTGCTCCAGCAGCACTTCCTTGCTAATCACGATTGTTGCCAGTCGGGCCCCGGCAGGCAGCTTCAGATCAAAGTCGGTGAGGTGGCGGTTGTATCCCATCAGGCTTGGCCATTTCACAGGAATGCCTTGCGCCCTGTAAGGCGATGTCGCCTGAAACTCGTCCAGAGGGATGGCCACAGTGCAGGGTTTCGGCCGCCGGGTTCCGCTGAGAAACAGGCTTTGGTTGGTTTCCAGCAGATTGAAGCGAAGCGCACCGAGGTGAAAGCTGCGCAGCCGCCCCTGCAAAGGTCCACGGGTCATCTGCAGGGCGACGAGATCGGGAGAGAGCGGCCCGAACAGGTCCTGCAATCTCTGACAGCTGGAGAAGCTGCTGTCGATCTGCTTCACCGAATCATCCATGAGATGGCATCACTGTTGCTGCCCAGGTGATGAACGTTCCCCTGGGCTGAGCCGATTCGTACGCAATTTCGCCCCGTCAAGGCCGGAACGTCAGTGCTGGCAGTGGTAGCGCCCGTCTGCTTTGAAACACTGGCATCGCTTTAATTGCAGCGATTGTCGTTTCATGGCCGTGCGTTCTTGTCTCAGTGGCCTCGCAGCATCGTTGTTGATCGCTGAGGCGGCTGTTGCGCAGCCGAATCCGATCACATCAACGTCTCGGCTGTGGCTGGAATGGAATGTCACCCCCAATAGTCAATGGGCGCCGGGCTCGGTTGATCCAGATGCAGATCTCGATCGAACCCTCAACGTTCTCAAGCTCCAGCCCATCTTCCCGTTCCGTCTGAATGAGGATTGGACGGTTCTGACCCGGACGATTTTTCGCTTCGTATCGGCGCCTTCAGCGTCGCCGGAGCTTGACTTGACGCCCCTTGGTGAGCCTCTGGTTCTTGGTTGGAACCAGCGCTACCGCCCGGGTTTGTCGGATGTCAGCCCGACGGCTTTCTTTGTTCCCAACCTGGGTCCGGATTGGACCATTGGTCTGGGGCCTTCGCTCGTTATTCCCGCTGGTGATGGTCCCACAGACAGCGGCAAGTTGTCTGTGGGACCGGCACTTCTCGGCTATTACCACCGGGGGCCTTGGACTGTGGGTGCCCGGATGCGCAACATCTGGTCTGTTGCCGGTAATCCTCAGCGTGATGAGGTCCATCGCTTCATTGCCCAGCCTTTGATCCGCTACCAATTCAGCAAGAACTGGTTTTTCACCTCATCGCCGATCATGTCCTCCGATTGGACCCATCCGGAGGGTGAGGGCTGGACTGTTCCGGTGGGTGGCGGGCTTGGTTATGCCTTCAAGTTGGCGAAGCAGCCGATGCAGATTTCAGTGGAGGGCTACTACAACGCCGTCAAGCCGACGGTTGCTGGGGAAGAGCTTCTCGGCGATTGGACGATCCGCACCCAGTGGCAGGTTTTATTCCCGAAGTGATCAATGAAAGGGCCGGATCCGGTCTTTTCGATTGGATCGGCTGAGGGTTGCGACAAAGATGCGTCGCCCAAAGCGGCGCACCCGATGGCGCCAAGGTGGCAGCCAACAGGTGGTTTTGCGCAGTGCCTTCAGCCAACCTGCAACGTAATTCCGATGCCTTTGTGGGCTCAGAACCCACCGGGCGACATATGACGAGGCAACACCAACCAGCAGAATTCGACCGATCCACATGACGGAGTTGCCTCAGGCTGTTTGGCAGCAGTGCTTGCTCACGATCACTTCGGTGGTGTCCCGATCGGAAGTTTCTGGGTTGTCAACAGATCAGTGAGGCCGATCACCGCTGCCACTCCCAGGCGCACGCGGCGTAGCTGCTGTGCATGAACGGTGCCGATTTGTTGATCGAGGCGTGCCTTGCGGATGCAGCTGACGCGTCCGCACATCGCGGCAGAGCGCTGTACCAGTCCATTGCTCGGATCCGGTGTGATCACCGGCATCGGTAATCGCTGTTTGCCATCGGTGTCCGAGGTGAGCGGCACGACGAGTACGGTCTCTGCTTTTGCGTCTCGCCCTCTCTCAGAACTGGAGATCACCATGCAAGGGCGGAGTTTTCCATCGCCACCCTCGCGGTCAGCCCGTCGGATCAACACGCTGCCAGGCTCAAACTGGTGTGAGGTCTCAGGCATCGCTGAGCTGATCCCAATAGCTCAGATCTGCTTCGCTCACCAGTGCTTCGCCTTCGGACAGTTCGCGGTCGACGCGTTGATGGAGTTGCTCGCTGAGCAGCCGCTGTTGCAGTCCCCGTAGGGCTTGGTTGACGGCTTCGCCGAGGGGGATGTGAGCCTCTTCCCGAAACCAGCGCACCAGTTCTGGCTCCACGCGCACCGTCACGCTCTGCTTCGCCATGGCGCTGACTCACGTCCTGAGAAGAGCATAGCGAAACGTAATGCGCTTCAGGCCGCCAGGTTGCGGAAGCGGGTGTACTGCGGCTCGAACAGCAGCTTCACTGTGCCCACCGGACCGTTGCGGTGCTTGGTCACGATCACCTCGGTGATGCCGCGGTCGGGAGTTTCCGGGTTGTAGTACTCGTCGCGGTAGATCATCAGCACCAGGTCGGCGTCCTGCTCGATCGAGCCCGATTCCCGCAGGTCGCTCAGCATCGGTCGTTTGTTGGTGCGTGCCTCCACACCCCGGCTCAGCTGGGAGAGGGCAATCACCGGCACGTTCAGTTCCCGCGCCATTTGTTTCAGGCCCCGGGTGATGCGCGACAGCTCCTGCACCCGGTTGTCGGAGCCTGATCCTTCCATCAGCTGCAGGTAGTCGATCATCACTAGCCCCAGCTCCTTGCCCTGTTCGGCCATCAGCCGCCGGCAGAGCGAGCGCATCTCCAGCACACCGGAGTTGGGTTTGTCATCGATGAAGATCGGTAATTGCCCCAGGCTGTTGATGCCCTGGCCCAGCAGCGGCCATTCCTCCTGCTGCAGGCGGCCGGTGCGCAGGCGGCCCGCTTCGATGCCCACCTCCATCGAGAGCAGGCGGTAGGTGAGCTGCTCCTTGCTCATCTCCAGGGAGAACAGACACACCGGCAGGTCGTGCAGCTGGGCCACGTTTTTGGCCAGGTTCAGCACGATCGAGGTTTTGCCCATGGCCGGCCGGCCCGCCACGATGATCAGGTCGCTGCGCTGCAGGCCCTGGGTCATCGCATCCAGGTCGTAGAAATTCACCGGGATGCCAGCCACCGAGGTGCCCAGCGAGCGGCTTTCGATTTCCTCAAAGGTCTGGGTGAGGATTTCGGCGGTGGGGGTGAGCCCCTTGGAGGGTTTCTCCTGGCTGATGGCAAAGATCTTCTGTTCTGCCTGGTCCAGCACCTGCTCCATCGGCAGGCTCTGATCAAAGCCCAGCTGGATCACTTCGTTGCCGGAGCGGATCAGCTGGCGGCGCAGGAACTTGTCCATCACCAGCCGGGCCACTTGCTCGATCGAGGCGGTGGACGGCACCCGCTCCACCAACTCCACCAGTCGATTGTTACCGCCCACCTTCTCCAGGGCGCCGGTGTCGGCCAGCCAGGCGCTCATGGCGGTGAGATCCGTCGGCTTGCCCTGGCCGTGCAGCATCAGGGCGGTGCGGAAGATCTCCCGGTGGGCGTTCAGATAAAACGCCTCCGGCTGCAGCACATCGGCCACACGCCCGATCGCATCGGGATCCAGCAGGATGCCGCCCAGCACCGCTTCCTCCGCCTCCAGGTTCTGGGGCGGAAGCGAATCGGGCAGAGCCTCGAAATTGGGCTCATCGTCGCGGCCTTTGCCAAAACCACGGCGTCCCCCATCGTTGTTCTCTGGCAGGGGGACGCTCACCATGGCGGCAGGGCGTGAAGCGAAGGGATCACACTCTGGCTCGAATGAGCCGGTTGAGTGTCAATTAACAGCGATCAGTAGCCGACCACTTCCAGGTTGATTTCAGCGGTGACTTCGCTGTGCAGCTTCACCGTAACGGTGTACTTGCCGGTGCGGTGGATCTCAGGCACCACGATGTCGCGGCGGTCGATCTCCTTCTTGGTGGCGGTTTCGATGGCTTCAGCCACGTCACCGTTGGTGACGGTGCCGAACAGCACATTGTCTTGACCGGTCTGCTTCTTAACTGTGAAGCGACCAATGGTGGAGAGGGCGGTCTTGAAGTCGAGGGCTTCCTGCTTCAGGGCGGCTTGACGCTCAGCCTCCTTGGCCCGGCGGTGCTCCACCTGCTTCATCACCGCAGGGGTGAGGGGCACAGCTTTGCCGAAGGGCAGCAGGAAGTTACGGGCGTAACCCGGAGCCACTTCCACCAGGTCTCCGTCCTTGCCGAGGCTGAGGACGTCCTCATTCAGAACGACTTGTACACGCTTAGGCATGGGACCGGTATGAAGGATGGAGACGGGTGCGATCGACCACGTTACGACGTGGCCGGTTGTTGAAGGTTGCTTTGAGCCTCAGGAGGCTCCGGGGACGTAGCGGGCCGTGCGGATCCGGCTGGCCAGTCCGAGGCGCTTGAGCAGGCGCACGTGCTGCCAGGTGAGATCGAACTCGAACCAGCGCAAACCGTGGCGTGCACTCGCCGGATGGGCGTGGTGATTGTTGTGCCAACCCTCCCCAAAGGAGAGCAGTGCCACCCACCAGCAGTTGCGGGAGAGGTCGGGGCAATCGAAATTGCGGTAGCCGAAGGCGTGGGTGGCGGAGTTCACCAGCCAAGTCACGTGGTACACGACCACGAGGCGCAGAGGAATGGCCCACAGCACCAGGCCAAGGCCACCGCCGTGAACCTGGGCGGCTTCACCGAACCAGTAGAGCCCAAGGCCTAGGGGGATCTGCAACAGCAGGAACCAGCGGTCGAGCCAGCGGTAGAAGGGGTCGCACTGCAGGTCGCCGGCGTAGCGGTCGAGTTCCTTCAGGGCCGGGATGTCGTGCAGCATCCATTCGCTGTGGGCCCACCACAGGCCACGGCCAGCGTCGTGGTGATCCGTGGGTTGATCTGAAAAACGGTGGTGATGGCGGTGCAGACCCACCCATTCGATCGGGCCGCTCTGGCAGGCCAGGGTGCCCATCAGCACCAGGATGCGCTCAACCCATACCGGCACCACCAGGCTGCGGTGCGCCACCAGACGGTGCAGGCCCAGGGTGACGCCCAGCACCGTCATCCAATAGAGAACGCCGAAGGCCACAACGCCCTGCCAGCTCCAGAAGCGCGGCAGCAGCGCCACGGTGGCGAGCACATGCATCACCAGCATGAAGCTGGTGGTTCCCATCTTGAATTTGCGCTGACGCGCGGGCAGGGGATCACGCGGTGCCATCACCGCGGCCCGCTGCCGAAGCTCGCGGGTGTCAGCTGTTTGCGAGGAAACCAAGCGGATTCTCCTTGGATTGACAAAGCCGCTCAGACAGGAAAACCAGGGAGCGGATGGTGCCGTTAGTCACAGAAATCTAAAGGAGTTGGCGCACCGCAGCGGCCTCCCAGGGTGTGAAGTCTGGCGTTGACCAGGGTTTAGGAAGGCATGACATCCGTCAGGCAAGTGGTGATCAGTGCGTTTGCAGAGGACCTGATCAACGCGGTGGCGCGGGAGCAGGCCGACCTGGCTGCAGCAAGGACGGCGGCGGTGGAGCAACGCCTGCAGCGCGTGTTGGAGGCCCTGGCGGCGGAGCGCGTTGGCACCCAGCACTTTGCGTCGCTCACCGGTTACGGCCACGGGGATCAGGGGCGTGAGGTGGTGGATCGGGTTTTTGCCCGGGTGCTGGGGGCCGAAGCCGCCGCGGTGCGCCTGCAATTCGTCAGCGGCACCCACGCCATCGCCGCCGCGTTGTTCGGCGTGTTGCGGCCCGGGGATCGTCTGCTTTCGATCACGGGTCGTCCCTACGACACCCTTGAGGAGGTGATCGGTCTGCGCGGCAAGGGCCAGGGTTCCCTGGCGGAATTCGGGGTTGCCTACGACGAAATCGATCTGCAGCCGGATGGGGCGGTGGATGAGACGGCCTTGAACCAGGCCCTGGAGCAGCCCTGCCGGATGGTGCTGATCCAGCGCAGCTGCGGCTACAGCTGGCGTCCGTCGGTCACGGTTGAGCAGATCGCCGGGCTGTGTGAGCGCATCCATGCCCGCCAGCCCGACTGCGTTGTCTTTGTCGACAACTGTTACGGCGAGTTGGTGCAGGAGCAGGAACCGACGGCGGTTGGGGCGGATCTGATCGCTGGATCCTTGATCAAGAACCTCGGCGGCACCATCGCCCCCACCGGCGGCTACATCGCTGGACGGGCCGATCTGGTGGAGCAGGCCTGCTGCCGGCTCACGGCGCCTGGCATCGGCAGTGAGGGCGGCACTGGATTTGACCTGCAGCGGCTGGTGCTCCAGGGGCTGTTCCTGGCACCGCAGATGGTGTCGGAGGCCTTGATTGGTGCCGATCTGGTGGCGGGGGTGTTTGAGCGGCTGGGCTTCCCCGTCAATCCAGCGCCCGGGGCCGTGCGCAGCGATTTGATTCAGGCGGTGCGGCTGGGCAGTCCCGATGCCCTCAAGGTGGTGTGCCGTGCCTTCCAGGCGATGTCGCCGATCGGGGCCTACCTCGATCCAGTGCCGGCCTCGATGCCGGGCTATGCCTCGGATCTGGTGATGGCCGGGGGGACCTTCATCGACGGTTCCACCAGTGAATTTTCGGCCGATGCGCCGCTGCGGGAACCGTTCAACCTTTATGTGCAGGGCGGCACCCATCGCGCCCACATCCGCCTGGCCCTCTCCCGTGCGTTGTGTGACCTCAATGCGGCAGGACTGATCAATCTCCCGCAGACTGGGACCACCTGAAACTGCCTCGATGGCGTTCGCGTTCCCCGACTCTTTTCGCTTCGCCGACAGCCACGAGTACGCCAATGCCGATGGCGAGCTGGTGCGGGTGGGCATTAGTGCCTTCGCCGTTGATCAGCTGGGCGACATCGTGTTCGTGGATCTCCCGGATGTGGGCGCCAGCCTGGCGAAGGGCACCAGCTTTGGCTCGGTGGAGTCGGTGAAGGCCGTTGAAGACATGTACGCACCGATTGCCGGTGAGGTGGTGCAACGCAATGAAGCGGTGCTGGCCAGTCCGGAGGAACTGCAGAACGATCCCCACGGTGAGGGCTGGCTGCTGGTGCTGCGTCCGTCGGATCCCTCCGAGCTCGACAGCCTGATGACCGCCGAGGCCTACGGCGCCAAGGTCAACGCCGGCTGACATCAACGCTGGCTCTCATCAGCGCCGGGGCTTCGCTCTTACGATCGTCTGGTGGGCTGTGCATTCGACGTTGACTTCTCCTTTTGCGCAGCGGCACATCGGCCCGAGTGAGGCGGAACAACTCCGCATGCTCAATGCCCTGGGCTACAGCGATCTGCAGGAGTTCATTGCTGATGTCGTGCCCGCCGACATCTTGGATCCCAAGCCGCCGGTTGAGGCATTGCCCGAGGGTTGCGGGGAGGCGGAGGCCCTCCAGCAGCTGAAGCAGTTGAGTGAAACCAACACGCTGCGTCGCTCCCTGATCGGGCTGGGTTACTACGGCACGGCAACCCCGGCCCTGATCCAGCGCCACGTTTTTGAGAATCCGGCCTGGTACACCGCCTACACCCCCTACCAGGCGGAAATCGCCCAGGGTCGTCTGGAGGCCCTGCTCAACTTTCAAACCCTGATCAGTGAGCTCACGGGCTTGCCGATCGCCAATGCGTCGCTGCTTGATGAAGCCACCGCTGCCGCCGAGGCGATGAGCCTCAGCTTCGGGGTGTGCCGTCGCCCTGAGGCGACACGGTTCCTGGTCGACGCCAATGTGCTGCCTCAGACCTGGGCGGTGCTGCAGACCCGCGCCGAACCCCTCGGCATCAGCCTTGAGCGGATCGACCCGGCCACAGCGCCGATCGATGCCTCGGTGTTTGGTGTTCTGCTGCAGTTGCCCGGCGCCGATGGATGCCTCTGGGATCCAACCGCCGTGATCGAAGCGGCCCATGCCGCCGGTGCCTTTGTCACCGTGGCGATCGACCCCCTGGCGCAGACCCTTATGGCTCCCGTGGGATCCCTCGGGGCCGACATTGCCGTGGGCAGCGCCCAACGCCTGGGGGTGCCGATGGGATTTGGTGGTCCTCACGCCGCCTTCTTCTCCACCGTTGAGGCCTACAAGCGCCAGATCCCGGGCCGTCTTGTGGGGCAGTCCAAGGATGCGGAAGGCCGTTCGGCCCTGCGCTTGGCGCTGCAAACCCGTGAGCAGCACATCCGTCGCGACAAGGCCACCAGCAACATCTGCACGGCCCAGGTGCTGCTGGCCGTGATGGCCTCATTTTATGCGGTGCACCATGGCCCTGATGGTCTGCAGGCCATCGCCCAGCGCATCGCTGGCCTGCGCAGCCAGTTGGAGCAGGGCCTGCGGGTCCTTGGTTATCCGCTGGAGCTGGCCGACCGCTTCGACACCGTCACCGTGCACTGTGCGTTGGCACCGGCTGTGCACCGCGCTGCCGCCGCTGCTGGTTTCAATCTGCGGGTGCTGCCCGATGGTGCAGCACCGGCTGATGCCACCGGATTTGGTATCAGCCTCGATGAGCTCTCGGATCAACAGGAGCTGCAAGCCCTGCTCGCCCTACTGGCGGAGGCCTGCGGTCAGGCCACCCCGGCACTCGAGGCTGAGCAGCCCCCGTCCCTCTCCCTGCCGCAGCGCAGCCAGCCCTGGCTGAGCCAGTCGGTTTTCCATCAGTACCGCAGCGAATCAGAGCTGTTGCGCTACATCCAGCGGTTGGTGAGCCGTGATCTCTCGCTGGTGCACGGGATGATTCCGTTGGGCAGCTGCACCATGAAGCTCAACGCCGCCGCTGAGCTGCAGCCGGTGAGCTGGCCTGCGTTTGCGGCCTTGCATCCCTTTGCCCCAGCCGATCAGGCCCAGGGCTATCGCCGTCTGGCCGAAGATCTGGAGCAATGGTTGGCCGCTCTGACGGGCTTTGCCGCCGTGTCGTTGCAGCCCAATGCCGGTTCCCAGGGGGAATATGCCGGGCTGCTGGTGATTCGCGCCTGGCACCGCTCCCGCGATGAAGCCCATCGCGACATCTGTCTGATCCCCACCAGCGCCCACGGCACCAACCCCGCCAGTGCCGTGATGGCCGGCCTCAAGGTGGTGGCCGTCGCCTGTGATGACGAGGGCAACATTGATCAGCAGGATCTGGCGGCGAAGGCGGCCGAGCACGCCGATCGGCTGGCGGCGCTGATGGTCACCTACCCCTCCACCCACGGCGTGTTTGAAACCGGCATCCGTGAGATTTGCTCGGTGGTGCATCGGCACGGCGGCCAGGTGTACCTCGATGGGGCCAACTTCAATGCCCAGGTGGGGCTGTGCCGTCCTGGTGCTTTCGGTGCCGATGTCTGCCACCTCAACCTGCACAAGACCTTCTGCATTCCCCATGGGGGCGGTGGCCCAGGCGTGGGGCCCATTGGTGTAGCGGCGCATCTGGCGCCCTTCTTGCCGGGGCACCCCTTGCAGGCCGGCGCCGCATCGGCCATCGGTCCGGTGTCCGCAGCTGCGCTCGGCAGCGCCAGCATCCTGCCGATCAGCTGGATGTACCTGCGGATGATGGGGGCGGAGGCCCTAAGGCAGGCCAGTGCCGTGGCGCTGTTGTCGGCCAACTACCTGGCCCATCGGCTCGATGCCTCGTACCCCGTGCTGTTTCGGGGCAGCACCGGCCGGGTGGCCCATGAATGCATCCTCGATCTGCGCCCGCTCAAGCGGGATGCGGGGATCGATGTGGATGACATCGCCAAGCGTTTGATGGATTACGGCTTCCATGCGCCCACCGTCAGCTGGCCGGTGGCTGGCACGGTGATGGTGGAGCCCACCGAAAGCGAAAGCCTGGCGGAGTTGGATCGTTTCGCCGATGCCCTGGTGGCGATCCGCGAGGAGATTCGCGCCATTGAAACCGGCACCAGCGACCCTCAGAACAACCCGCTCAAGCGTGCTCCCCACACCCTGGCGGCCGTCACAGCGGATGACTGGGATCGTCCCTACAGCCGTCAGCAGGCCGCCTTCCCGATGGAGGGGCAGCAGGAGAGCAAGATCTGGCCCGCTGTGGCACGGATTGATAACGCCTTTGGTGATCGCAACCTGGTGTGCACTTGTCCGTCGGTGGAAGCGGTGGCTGTGGCGGCTTGAAGCCCTGGTGCAAGGGGTTCAGAGCGTGTAAATTTTCACTGAAAGTGGAAAAATTGGTTTGATTCCGTTCATCGCCCTTGCGAGTTCGGTCAAACTGTTCGACAACTGATTCGTCTGTCGGGGGACACCATGGATCGGGACAACAACAAGAAATCTGCGCTCAGCAGCGTTGAAGGGCCTGCCCTTCCTCAACTTCCTGAGGGTCTGGAATCGGCCTTCAATCGTGGCCATACCTTGTCAATTGAAGGAACCAATGTGATTCGGGTTCCCTTTGGCACGCGCCGTTCCCGTCGCAGCCGCCCCGAGCGGCCCGATCACTGGGCCACCTTGGTGATTCCTTTTCAACCGGTGGGCGATCCCACTCCACCGCCGGCAGCGGCCTGAGTTCAGGCCACGCCGATCTCCGCTTCTTCCTGGGCCAGACGCCAGTCCAGCAGGGCTTTGACGTCGGCCAGTGAGCAGGTTGGTGTGCGGAAGGGCAGCAATCGCATTGGGCTGCGTTCCGGCCTCACCAGCCAGCTGCGGTTGGTTTGAGGCATTAAAAGAAAGCCGCGGTACCGAACCGAGGCCTCCTGGCCGTTCATGAATCCCATCGCTCTAGGGATTGTTTGGAAGTGACTCCGTCATTTCAGGGCGCAAGATCTGGTGTCTCGCACTTGCACCAGATCTTTTCCGGATTGCTTCACGCCAGGGCAAACAGCAGCACGTCGGTGTGTTCATTGAGACCGATCAGCTCGCTTTGTGTTGCTGCCTCTTGGATCAGGCCCACCCCATCGCCTCGCTGTAGCGACTGCTTCGGGGAGCCCTCACTGTTGAGCGTCAGCTCCCCATCAATCACCTGAAGCCAGAGCCACCGCTCCTTGGCGGCGGGCAATGGCAAGGGTTGTTGGCATCCTGGCTGGGCACGCCAGAGGCGCACATGACGTTCAATGGCCATCGCTTCGCCGGTGGCGTCCGGCTCAATCAGGGGCGTCCAGCCCTCGCCGATGGCGAAGGGTTTCTGCTCGTAGGCGGGCTGGATGCCCAGCTGTGCTGGCTCAATCCAAATCTGCAGCAGCCTGCAGGGCTCGCCGGTTTGATTGATCTCGCTGTGCACGATGCCGCTGCCGGCACTCATCCGCTGCACCTCGCCGGCGTGCAGCACCGCGCTGTTGCCCATCGAGTCGGCATGGGTCAGGGCCCCCTCCACCATCACTGTGATGATTTCCATGTCGCGGTGGGGATGCATGCCGAACCCCTGGCCTGCAGCAATGGTGTCGTCGTTGATCACCCGCAGGGGGCCGAAGCCCATCCAGTTCGGATCCTGATGGCTGCCGAAGCTGAAGCTGTGCCAGGAATCGAGCCAGTCCAGTTGGCTGTGAAAGCGCTGGTCTGCGGGTCGCAGGATCACGGTTGACATGGTGGCGTGTTGACCTGTTGGCGGTGCCATCCGGGACATCGAGGCGCTCAGAGTTGGAGGGGTTGCATCTGCAGAAGCCGCTGCACCAGGTCGTTGATGCTGTCGTCCTCGGCTGGTTTGGCGTGGTTGCTCAGCAGCTGACGCCCCAGCACCTGGGCCCCGAGGTGGGTGAGCTGGATGCGCAGCGACACCAGTAGTTCCATGCCGCCACCGCCGGAGAAGGTGGCCATGGCGATCGGCCGCCCGTTGAACAGGGACCGGAAGTCGTCGTCGGTCACCGAGAGCCAGGCAATGGCATTGGTGAGCGACGGCGGAATCGACCCGTTGTATTCCGGGGCGCAGATCACCCAGCGCGGTGTTTGGTGCAGCTGGTCGTGCAGGGCGACAAGGTCAGGACCCGCCCCTGCGGCCTGGACCCGCGGCGTGAACAGGGGCAGGTTGAGCTGCGTGAGATCGATCAGTTGGGCGCTGGCGTTCTGAGCTGAGGCGGCCTGCACGAAGCGTTCCGCCAGCTTGCAGTTCTCGCCATTGCTCGCTGTCAGAACGATGAGATCAGAGGGCATGGAGACGAAGGCTTTTGATCGAATCGTGCAAGGGCGTCAGGCCGCTTTCAACTCAGCTTCGCGGTAAGGAACGAAGCTGGCTTTGCGGGCGCCGCAGATCGGGCAGTGCCAATCGTCGGGAATCGCCTCAAACGGCGTTCCTGCGGCGATGCCGGAATCCGGATCCCCCTCGGCGGGGTCGTAGATCATCGAGCACACCTTGCAGATCCACTTGCCCGGCATCGGTTGATCGGCCTGGCCTGCCGTGCCCTTGCCTTGCAGGGCCTCGAGGGCAACGCCATAGGTTTCGGCGTGATGCTGCTCGATCGGGGTCAGCAGGCCGAAGTTCTTGGCGGCGGTGCGGAACAGGCCGGCATGCTCCTTGGATTCGCTGCTTTGCTCGGCGAACTCCGCTGCGGCTCCGCTGTCCCGGTCCTGCCGGGCCTGGGCGGCGAACTCCGGATACATCGTTGTGTACTCGTAGGTCTCGCCTTCAATCGCCAGCTCCAGGCAGCGGCTCAGGATGGCCTGCTTCTCGTTTTCGCTGAGCTGCTCGGGATCGCTCACCACCAACTCAGGGTGCAGCAGGCGGAAGTGGGCAAAGGCGTGTTCCGTTTCCTGCGCTGCGGTGTCACGAAACAACTTGGCCAGGTTCTTGTGGCCCAGTTGTTTGGCCACCTCTGAAAAGAACAGGTATTTGCGGTTGGCCATGCTCTCGCCACCGAAAGCGGCCTCGAGGTTGGCGTGGGTGGAAGGCTTGGAGATGTCCATCGATGGCGCCGGGGATCGTTCCATCAGCCTAGCTCTAACTCATAGTGAGTATGAGTTAGTGGGAAGTTCGGTTTGCCGGCTCAGGCCGTCAGCTCAGTAGTTGGCGCCGCTGCGGCGTTGGTGCACCGCGGTGCTGCCCTCCGCATCCAGCACTCCGCCGTGATCAACTTCGGCATAGATCAGCCAGTGGTCGCCGCATTCCATCCGCTGGCTCACCTTGCCGTCCAGCCAGGCCAGAGCATCCGGCAGCAAGGGCTGTTCGGCGGGGCTGGTGTCCAGCTCCAGCCCGGCAAAGCGATCGGCACCGGGTTCGAACGGTTGCAGGAACTGCTTCATCAGGGCGGTTTCGCGGCCTTCGGCCAGCACGTTCAACGCAAAGCGATCGCCCTTGTGCAGCAGCGCTTCCACGGCACGGTCCTTGGCCACGGCCACGGTGATGCCGGGGGGATTGAAGCTGGCCTGGCTCACCCAGCTGGCCACCATGGCGCCGCTCAGATCCGCTTTGCGGGTGGTGAGCACGCAGAGGGAGCCGATCACACGGCCCAGGGCCAGCACCGCTGGATCGCTGCGGCTTTCGCTCAAGCCCCCCGCACTGCGCCGTTGCGCCCGTTTCTGGCTCTGCAGCAGCTGGCGGGCGAAACGGGTGCCGGTTTCCTCCAGCTCCTTTACCCGGGCGGCATCCGGACTGAACTTCACCCGGATCGGCTCGAAACCAAAGCTGAAGCCGCCATCCCGCAGCTTCGTTTCCAGCAGGTCCACGGCCTCGCCGCTCCAGCCGAAGCTGCCGAACACCCCCACGGGCTTGCTGCGATCCCCCTCCGCTAACAGGGTTCCCAGGGCCGAGACGATCGGTGTGGGGGCATGGCCCCCCAGGGTGGGTGATCCGATCAACACGGCATTGGCCTGCTGGATCGTGCTCACCAGTTCATCGGCGGGGGTGAATTCGCAGTTCAAGCTGTTCACCCGGATGCCGGTGCGGCTGACCCCGCGGGCCAGGGCATCGGCAATGGCTGCGGTGTTGCCGTAGGCGCTGGCAAACAGCAAAGCCACTGTCAGGCTGGCGTTCTGCTGGCCTTCGCCCCAGCGGCGGTAATCATTCAGCAGGCTGCGCCAACTGGCTTCGATGGCCGGGCCATGGCCCGGCGCAATGGTGCGGATGTCGAGTTCTTCGAGCCGTTCCACCAGGGCATCCACCTGACGGGCCATGGGGGCCATCAGGCAGTCGTAGAAGTGCCGGCGTTCTTCTTCGGTGCTGCTGCGGTTGCTTTCGGCCCAGCTGTCCGTGCAGAGGTGGGCACTGAAGAACTTGTCGCTCATCAGCAGGCCCAGGCTTTCCTCGAAGGCCAGCAATCCGCCCGGCCAGCGGGGGGTTGGGGCCGGCAGCAGCATCAGGCTGCGCTGATGGCTGAGCCGAAGCGTTTGCTCCTGGCGGATCACCCGCAGGGGCGGCAGCTCGGGCAGTGGTGGTTGCTCGTTTGCCTCACCGGGAGGGGCTGGCTTGCGTTGGCTCCACAGCTCCTCGATCAACTTGGCGCCGGGGTTGGAGACGACCAGTTCCAGGCCGGCGTAGGCCTCCGCCAGATCCCGCAGCAGGGCAACGCGGTTGGGGTTGACGTGGCCCACCACCACCAGCAGCGGTGCGTCGCTGCTGGGCAGGGCTTCGGCAAGCACCGGCAGAAAGGCCGCGCTGTAGGCCACCCCCGGTGGGTGGACCAGTACGGCAGGGGCGCCATCACCGGCCTCAAACAACACACTGTTGGAGGTGCTGCCCCGCTCCAGGGCGTATTCCAGTTCGAAGCGGTGCCGTTGAGGGCTGAGACCGCGCAGACCAACGACCCCATCGTCGATCGGCAGCTGGATCGTGCGACGCGTGGTTGCGGTGCTGGTCACGCTCATCTTCGAAGCCAGTTGAATGTAGGCGCGTTGTTGATGGGAGCAGAAGGGCTGTGGCGCAGAGCGTTGTTGTTCTCTCCTCCCAGCTGATCACCACCCTGTCGGCACTGGCCTATCTGCGCTGGAGAGGGATCCGGGGCACCCGGCTGGAGGTCGTTTCGCTCTATCGCGACGACCTCAGCCATTCGGCCAAGGCCTTCCAGCCGCTGCTCCTGGATCTTGCGGCTGAGGATGGGCATGACTGCCGGTTCATCGCCGGAGACAGCGCGTTCACTGAGCCGGAGCCCAGGGCCTGCAGCCTGTTGGTGCTGCCGCGCTTGGACGATCGCGAAGGCCAGCGGATGCTCCGCACCTATCAGGCGTCAGAGGTGGTGGAGTTGGGGGAATCGATTGGGGTTGAGACGCGGCTGTATTCACGGAGTGGGCGTCGGGAACGCCAATGGATGTTGCGGCGATTGCACTGTGCTGATGGCCAAGCTGTGGTCCGACAGGATCCCCTGATTCCGTTAAATCAGCCTGTCGATCCAGGTCGGCTGCGTTGTTTGCTCGAGCTCTGCGCCACATGTCGCGTGGCATTCGCCGACTCCCCTTCCACCAATGGCACCCCTGCGCCAGGGCTGATGCTCTGTTTGCCATACCTCAAACTGCAGACCTGGCGCTTTCGCTGGCGCCTGATGGGGCGATCGCTGGGTTGGCGCCAGGCGCCGGTGATTGAGAACGGTTCCTATGTAAGGCGTGCCGTTCGTTCGGCCTGGCGCCACCTGCCCGCGGCTGCACCGTTGAGGGTGCAAGCCCATCCCAAGAACGAATCACACCATGGCTTGATCGAACGGCTGTTGGCTTCGTTGCGTCCCGATGCTCCGCTCCAGGTGCTCGGCTCGACAGACCCTCTGGAGGTGCGGCTGTCGACCAGATGGTCGTCTGAAGCGAGTGGACCTTGGCAGCTGCTGGGCTTCGGCACCAACCTCCTGACCGCCGCGGTGTTTCTGGCGCCTCATCACCGTGGTGTCACGCTCTGCCAGCCGGCGGAGCAGGGTTGGTGGCGGCGTTGCTCAGACCCTTGGCTCAACCGTCGTGAATGGCGGAGAAGCCAGCACGTGGGCGCCTTGCTGAGCAACCTTTTGGATGCTCTGGATCAGCTGCAGGCTCAGTAGTGGTTGCCCACCTTGCGGTGATGCACCGCGGTGCTGGCCTCGGCATCAGCCACGTTGCCCTGCTCCACTACGGCATAGATGATCCAGTGATCAGGGCCTTCCATCCGTTGCTCCACCCGGCAGCCCAGAAAGGCCAGGGCATCAGCGAGCACCGGGCCGCCATCGGCGGTTCCCTCCAGCACGTTCACCCCAGCGAAACGATCGGCACCGGGGGGGAAGCGCTTGAGGAAATGGCGCATCAGTTGTTGGTGATTGTTCTGCCGTAGAACATTCAGCACGAAGCGGTCGCCCACTTGCATCAGGGCTTCGATCGCCCGGTCTTTGGCGACGGCGATGGTGAGGCCCGGTGGGGTGAAGCTGGCCTGGCTCACCCAGCTGGCCACCATGGCGCTGCGGCGTTGCGATTCGCCCTCCCCCTGGCTGGCGGTCACCACATAAAGGCCACCGCTGATGCGACCCAGGGCCTTGTCGAGGTCGCCATCGAGGCTTTTCATCGCCGCGATCGTCTTTTCTTTGGTCAGCAGCTGGCCGAGGTCAGTGCCGGACTCCTCACAGCGTTGGTAGTCGCTGCCCTGGGGCAGCTGTTTGATCCGCAATGGGCTGAAGGCTTGCTTCTGCCCCTGGCTGCGCAGTTGATCGGCGACGGCGTCGATCGGTTCATCGTTGCCGCCGAAGGCGTCGTACACCCCCACCAGCTGTTTGGGATGCAGGGCCGCCAGCAGGGTTCCGATCGAGGCCTGGAGATCCGGTTCCGGTTCCGCGGGCCAGGTCGGCACCACAACAGCTTTGGCATCGCCCACCAGGGCGGTGAGTTCCTGGGGATCGGTGGCCCGCAGGTCCACCAGCTGCACCTGGGCATCCGCCTTGCCGATGCCGTGGGCAATGGCCTGGCTGATCCGATCGGAGAAGCCGTATTGGCTCAGGTAACAGACGGCGGCATAGCTCTCGCCTTTGCTGCGCTGGCCGCTCCACTCGCGGTAGTCGCTGATCCAGTGGCTGAGGTGATGCCGCAACAGCGGTCCGTGGCCCACCGCGATGGTGTTGATCTCCGGCAGGCCATCCATGCGCTTGAGGGCCTGCAGCACGCTGCGGGCATTCGGGCCCATCAGGCAGTCGTAGTAGAAGCGGAAATCAGGGGCGATGGCGCCGGGGTCGGCGTCGAAGACGTCGTCAGAGCAGTAATGCAGACCGAAGGCGTCGCAGGTGTAGAGGATGCCTGTGCCGTGATCGAAGGAAAAGATCGTGTCCGGCCAGTGCAGGTTCGGAGCACTGAGGAATTCGAAGCGGTGCTGGATGCCGCTGTCGGGATTGGTGCCGAGATCCAATTCCTCGCCCGACTTCACCGCACGGGATTTGAACGGCCTGTGCACCTGGTCCTTGAGGAACTGCAGGGCCACCTTTGACCCCACGATTTCAATCTCGGGATTGAGGTCGATCAGGTCACCGATCAACCCGGAGTGGTCGGGTTCGGTGTGGCTCACGATCAACACATCGATCGCAGTTGGATCGATCTGCTGCTTGAGCAGGGGGATCCAGGTGTCGCGGAACTTGGCGTGGCTGGTGTCGATCAGGGCGGTGCGTTCCCCCCGCACCAGGAAGGCGTTGTAGGTGGTGCCGTTGCGCAGGCCGAATTCAATGTCGAAGCGGCTGCGGTCCCAGTCGAGGGAGCGGATCGTGGTGGTGTCGGCGGCGATGGCCTCGCACTGCAGCGACAGTTTCGGAGCAGCGGGAGCAACGACCATGAAACCGACCGTGACGGAAGTCGACTCTACGGAGATTCAGCGGGGCAAAGCGGCGGAGACTGGTATCAACTGCAACCTTGTGATGGCGTCATCGACGCTGCGACGCAGCATTGGACCCGGGATCCTCTTGGCCGGTGCCTGCATTGGTGGATCCCATTTGATGTCGTCCACCACGGCGGGAGCCCGATTCGGCTTTGCGCTGGTGGGTCTGATCTTGCTCACCAATCTGATCAAGTACCCGTTCCTGCGCGTGGGCACCCGCTTCACCGCGGCCACCGGACTGTCGCTGCTGGAGGGGTTCCAGAAACGCAATCCCCTCTACCTGCCGCTGTACCTGGTGGTGAGCCTGGTCACCGGCACCTTCACCATCGCGGCGGTGAGTTTTGTGGCGGGGCTGCTGCTCACCAACATCCCTCTCCTGGCGGGGTTGGACCCCTACGGACTGTCCATCGCCGTGCTGGCGGTGAGTGGCCTGGTGCTGCTGCTGGGGCATTACCGGGCGCTCGACCGTCTCTCCAAGCTGTTGGTGGTGCTGCTCACCCTGCTCGGGGGTGGCGGCTGCATCACTGCTGATCCGCGGCCCCGTCGGCGATGTGGCGGCCAGTTGGGTCAGCACCGATCCCAGCCCCTGGACCCTGGCCAACCTGGCCTTCCTGATTCCCCTGATGGGCTGGATGCCCGGACCGGTGGAGATGTGCGTGTGGCCGTCGTTGTGGATGTTCTCCCGTGCGCGCGACACCGAGCACACCGCAACGCCAAAGGAGGCCGAGTTCGATTTCAACCTCGGCTATGGCGTCACCGTGGTGACGGCGATGTTCTTCGTGATCTTGGGCGCTTACACGATGTACGGCAGCGGTGACGGAATGCTCGCCGGCAGTGGCGTGTCCTTCGCCCAGAAGCTGATCAAGCTCTACACCGCCGCCATGGGTGGTTGGGCGGCCTGGGTGATCATCCCCGCGGCCTTTTCCGCCATGTTCAGCACCACCCTCACCTGCCTCGATGCCTACCCCCGCAGCATTGCGGCGATCCAGGGCTTGCTGCGTCATCACGACAGTGGGGATTCAGAGCCGGGGCCCATGCAGCGTCGCTTCGACATCTGGGTGATCGTGCATTTCTTGGCCGCTGTGCTGGCGCTGGTGGTGGCCAAGAGCGGCGGAATCGGCGTGAAGGATTTCGTCTTCGGGGCGATGACCGGCAGCTTCCTCACCGCTCCTCTGTTCGCCTGGATGGCCATGGACACGATCAACAGCAGCCTGGTGCCGGCTGAGCACCGCTATGGCCGCTTGACCCAGGCCTTCTGCTGGTTCGGTCTGCTGTTTTTCAGTGGCTTCAGCTTGCTGTTCATCGGCCGCTTCTTCCTCGGCCTCGGCGGCTGATTCCACCCATGCTTCAACAAAAAACCCCTGCCGTGGGCAGGGGTTGGGCTTCCGTTCTTCTTGTCTTGGTGTGTTGGGCTTGTCCAGCCCAAGGCTTTCAGTGCTCAGGTTCTGATTCAGGACCTGATCAGCTCTCCACCTTCACCGAAACGCTGGTGTGTTTCACCGCTTTGCCGGCGTTGATTTCAAGAATGCCGTCCCGATAGCTGGCCTTGAGCTGGTCGCGATCGAGGCTGTGGGGGAAACGGAAGCTGCGGCTCCAGGTGCCGCTGCGGAATTCGCTCAGCAGCGGTGCGTTGCTGTCATCGCTGCCTGTGGCTGGGCGTTCGGCGCTGATCACCAGGTTGCGATCGGTGGCCTTGACGTCGATGGAGTCGCGGTCCACCCCGGGCAGTTCCAGTTGCACGGTGTAGCTGGTCTCGGTTTCGCGGATTTCGGCGTTGGGAACGCGCTCAGCGGTGGCCAGTTGTTGTTCGAGACGCTCGAATAGATCAAAGGGGGATTGGCGCAGGGTCAGCATGATGGTGGCTCCGAAGAATGAACATCTGCGGACTGGGTTGATCGCCCGCCATCACAATCTGCGCCGCTTGGATGAGAACCAGAAGCGTGAGAACCGTCCGTTTTGATTCGGTCTGTACCACCAGGTTCGGCTGGCACCACAGGGATGGTGTTGAAACCGAATCTCCTTAAAGCCACCACCAGTCGCTGAAACAGGCCGCCTGGCCGCAGACCCGCTCTTCCGCATCCCACAGGGTCCAGATCCGGGCCTTGTTGATCATGAATCGCCGTCCTTTGCGGCTGATGCGAATGCCGCGATAGTTCTGCACTGCATCGAGGCGTTTGGCCTGGCCCAGTGCGCTGCTGCGTTCCGCCCGTTCGCTGTCCGGGGCGGTAAGCCGTGAGGGCATGCCGATCAGCTCATCCCAGCGGCTGTCCCACAGCTGCAGGGCTGCAGCGTTGGCGTAACTGAGCTCGGGATCCTGCTCCCTGCCGTGAGCCAGCACCGGAAAGCCGCAGGCAAACAGGTTCTGGCACAGCAGCCGCTTCGGCTGGCCTGGTTGAGCGGAAGCGATCAGCGGCCTGCTGAAGGCCCGTTGATGCGATTGCAGCAGCACTGCGGCGAGTGCTTGTTTGTTGGCGGTGAGCCAGGCGGCTTCACGGGCCATGGCTTTGCTCCGCGTCAGCTCCCGGCTGCCATGGCCTGCAGCATCGCCTTCTGGGCACTGGCCTGACCATGGGCCTTGAGGTTGTTCAAGAAGGTGCTGCGCGCATCGGCGAAGCGTGGGTCTTCGGCCAGCGGCAGTTCTCCGGCAGCATCGAGGCCCGTGTCGCCATCCATGGCTGGGGTGATCACCACCAGGTCGCCATCGAGGCTGCGGTTGTAGCGCCACCACAGAGCCGGGTCTTGAACGGCTGCATGGGGGGGTAAAGGAGTGGCTTTACTGGCGGAGTTGCTGTTTGTTTTTTCCTTCGCTTGTTGGGCTAAGTCCGCGAGGGCTTTGCGTCGGTATTCCGCCAGGTCTTCCAGCAGTCGGGCCCGGTTGCGGCCCCGCAGTTGGAACAGCACGAAGGGATCTTCACTGAAGCGATCCCCCATCAGGAAATACACCGCGCTGATGTGTTTGCAGGGGTTGGCTTTGTCGGGGCAGCTGCATTCGCTGCGCACCTCCTGCAGCTTGAACGGGAACAGGCGCTTGCCGCTGGCGGCGAAGGCCCGTTCGATGTCGGAGGGCATGATCCCCGCCAGCAATTGGGCCGACCAGCGTGCTTTCTGGGCTAGGGCTTCCAGCACATAGCCCCAGTCCTCATCGTTGAGCACGTCCAGCCACAGCTTCACCTTGTACGGCGCTTCATCGGTGCCCTGGACGCGTGCATGCACACGGCGGCCTTCGAAGCGGATCGAGGTCACATGGCCTTCTCGGGCGTAGCCCCAGGCCCGCTCCAACCGTTTCTTGAAGCGGTAGCCGTTGATCAGCTCCATCCACTGCTCGACCCACCAAGGCTGTTGGCCCAGGCCGTCGTCGCCAATGGCGGTGATGCCGTTGCTGCTGCCGTTGCTGAGGGTCATGGTCAGGTGTCCTCCAAAGAAACGAGATCGCGCAATTGATCGCCACCGAGGCTTCCCAGCCAATCTTCGCCGGAGCCGATCACATCTTCGGCCAGGCGTGATTTCTCGCGGATCATGCGATCGATCTTTTCCTCTACCGAGCCGCTGGTGATGAATTTGTGCACCATCACCCGGTTGGTCTGGCCGATCCGATAGGCCCGGTCGGTGGCCTGGTTTTCCACGGCCGGGTTCCACCAGCGGTCGATGTGGAACACGTGGCTGGCCCGTGTGAGGTTGAGGCCCACACCACCTGCTTTCAACGAGAGCAGGAACAGCTGCGGACCGCGGGGATCCTCCTGGAAGCGATCCACCATCGCCTGGCGCTCGCTCTTGCGGGTGCCGCCGTGCAGGAAGGGAACTTCCGATTTCCAGCGCTGCTGCATCCAGGCCTGCAGCAGATGCCCCCATTCGGCGAACTGGGTGAACAGCAGGGCCCGATCGCCCGCTTCGATCACCTCATCGAGGATTTCCTCAAGCCGCTGCAGCTTGGCCGAACGGCCCAGGAAGCCATCGTCCACGGCTCCTTCGCTCAGGGCCAGGGCGGGATGGTTGCAGATCTGTTTCAGCCGGGTGAGCAGGGCCAGCACCTGCCCGTGGCGCTGCCCGCGCGGCGCCCGGGCAATGGCATCGAGGGTGTCTTCCACGGTCTTGCTGTACAGGGATTTCTGTTCCTTGCTCAACCCCACCCATTCGCTCAGCTCCACCTTCTCCGGCAGATCGGAAATGATCGTTTTGTCGGTTTTCAGCCGGCGCAGGATGAACGGACCCACGCGGCCTTTCAGGTCCCGCAGGGACGACATGTCGCCATACCGCTCGATCGGCATCCGGTAGCGCTGGCGGAAGAAGTCCTCTTCCCCCAGCACCTTGGGGTTGAGGAAGTCCATCAAGGCCCACAGCTCGCTCACCCGGTTCTCCACGGGGGTGCCGGTGAGTGCGATGCGGAAGCGGTTGCTCTTGCTGCGGCCGGTGCGGGCCAGATCCCGGGCGGCTTGGCTCTGCTTGGCGCCAGGGTTCTTGATCGCCTGGGCTTCGTCAATCACCACCCCCTGCCAGTCCTGGGTTTCCAGCAGTTCGCTGTCCCGCTGCAGCAGCCCGTAGCTTGTGAGCACCAGATCCACCTCCTTCAACGCTTTCTTGAGTTCAGCCGGTGTGGAGGGGCGGCGGGGGCCGTAATGCTCGGTGACCGTCAACTCCGGGGTGAACGATTCCGCCTCCCGTCGCCAGTTGGTGAGCACCGAGGTGGGGGCCACCAGCAGCACCGGGCGTTTCAGTTCCTGCTCCGCTTTGAGGTGCTGCAGAAACGCCAGCAACTGAATGGTTTTGCCCAAGCCCATGTCGTCAGCCAGGCAGGCCCCTTGATCGAAGCGGTGCAGGAAGGCGAGCCAGCCGAGGCCCCGCTCCTGATAGGGCCGCAGCTGACCGCTGAATCCTTCCGGGGCCGGCAAGGGGTCGGGGGCCTTCTGCTGGTGGTATTGCTCCAGCACCGATTGCAGCCGTGGGCCGGCGTCGAAGCGGTGCACCGGCATCCGCATCAACAGTTCCCCTTCCGTCCCCGTCAGCCGCAACGCGTCGTCGAGGCTCAGTTCAGGTTTTGCCCCGCAGAAGCGTTCGGCATTTTTGAGGTCGTTGGGCCGCAGTTCGATCCAGGCACCCTTGTGGCGCACCAGAGGGCTGCGCTTGCCGCTCAGGCGCTCCAGTTCCCGCAGGGTGAGCGTGACCCCGCCGATCATCAGATCCCACTCCCAGTCCAGACACTCACCCAACGTGAAACCGCTCGAGCGTTCGGGCAGTTCCGCTTTGATCGAGAGGCCCAGTCGGCTGGCCAGGCCACCGGAGAGGCTGGGCGGCAGCTCCACCCCCACGCCGGCATCCCGTAGCTGCCGGGCGGCCGTGCGCACCAGCACGAAGGCCTCGGCCGGGGTGAGCTGCATCGTTTCAGGTGTGGCGCTCTCCAGACCCCGCTCAATGGCCGGAAACACGCTCAGGGCGCGACCCATACCTTCCAGCAGCACTTCACCCGGTTGGTCCACCCGGATTTCTCCAAGCTGTAGCGGTTCCGCACCAGCCGCCCAGGCCGCGGCGGCCGGGAGCTTCAGGCTGGGGTCGGCTTCCGCCTGCAATCCGAAGCGCAGCTCCCAGAGATCCTCCCCATCCGGTGGGGTGTGCAGTTCAAGGCAGGTGCGGGCCGCAGCAAAACCGCCGGCGATGCCTTCCCTCCAGTGATGACTGGCGGTGGCCAGGCGTTCGGCCTCTTCATCACCGATCTCGATCACTCCGGTCTCCGACCCCAGGGCCTCCTGCCAGAGGGTCAGTAGGGGATCGAGTCCATCAGTGGATGGTTCAAAGTCCTTGCGCAGCTGCGCGTCCACCAGGTCTTCCAGCAGCGTCGCCACCCGCAGGCGTCCGCTGCGGGGCCGGCAGCTGGCCACAGGGTTGGCGGCCCGCATGGCCTCCGGTCGCAACCGGGTGGTGCGGTTGCTGCGGCGCCCCAGGGGTTCACGCCAGGGCAAGGCGCAGGTGGCCACCAGGGGCAGGCTGGCCGCCAGATCCTCCAGTCGGCGTCGGTCTTCTTCCCGGTTGAGCAAGGGCACCCAACGGGCCCGATGGGGATAGCCCTCGCCTTTGCTGAGCTCCATCTGGGGAATCCAGCGGCCCCGGGCCACCAGGCTCAGGGCCCAGCGCTGCAGATGGCTCCACCAGCGCAGTTCGTCAGCCAGGTCTGGATTGGTGCCGGAGAGGGGCAATCGGGACAGCCACTCCGTGGCAGCCGATGGTTCCACCGCGAGCCCTTGCACCTGCCAGGGCCACCATTCGGTTTGCTTGGGGATCGGTTCGCCGGCCTGCATCGGCAGCCCGGTCCAAGCCGGTGGTTCCGGCGTTGGCTCGTCTTTTTTGCTGCGGCTTTTGCGCGGCTTGACCGTCCGGCTCGGCAGGGTGAGACAGGCCGTGGCATCAATGCAGCCGCCCGGCAAAAGGTCGCGTTCGCTCAGCCAGGCCCTGAGGTCGTCATGGCTGAGGGTGAAGGGGTGCAGCGCCGGGGTGAGGCCTGGGCCTTCCGGTGTGGCCACCCGCCAGGTGTCAGCCCAAACGAGCAGTGCCGGTTGACCGGAACTGCTGGAGGTGCGGATGGCGGGAAGCCAGGTGGCGTGCAGCAGGCTCATGGCCGCGACGCGGGCAGGAAGCGGAGGGTGCCGTGGAGCAGGAGAGCACTGCCGATCAACGGCAGCCAGGCCTGAAAGAGCTCCAGTAGTAATGATGCCAGGCCATCGACCTGCCAGTTGTCAAGGGGTAGGGGCATGCCGAGGCTGCGCAATCCGCAGACCGCCCCCACCAGACCCGCCTGCAAATGCCCGTCATCAGGGTCCACCCGTTGCAGGTGGAACGCCAGCAGGCCGTAAAAGAGGCCGCAACCGCCCGAACGCACTGCAGCTTCCAGACCCCAGGGCAAGCTCAGCAGCCCTGCGCTGATGCCAGCAGCCAGCGCCCAACCGATCGACTGCAGCCGAAGTCGCTGGCGAATCTCGGGATCACTGGGTGGAACGGCCACGGGCGCCGGCGGTTCAAAGGCGATCATGACGGCAGGATCCCCCTTTCCTGTCATGGTTGCCGCCGCATCGTCGTCTTCTGCAGCGTCTGCACCGCGCAGTGGGGAGGAGATCCGTGAGGCCTTTCTCAACTTCTACGCCGAGCGCGGCCACAAGCGGATGGCCAGCGCCTCGTTGATTCCCGACGACCCAACGGTGCTGCTCACCATTGCGGGAATGCTGCCGTTCAAGCCGGTTTTTCTGGGCCAGCAGGAGCGCCCCGCGCCCCGGGCCACCAGTTCGCAGAAGTGCATCCGCACCAACGACATCGAGAACGTGGGGCGCACGGCCCGGCATCACACCTTTTTCGAGATGCTCGGCAACTTCTCGTTTGGGGATTACTTCAAGCAGCAGGCGATTGAGTGGGCCTGGGAGCTCAGCACCGGCGTTTACGGCATCGACCCCAAGAACCTGGTGGTGAGCGTCTTCCGGGAAGACGACGAAGCTGAGCAGATCTGGCGCGATGTGGTGGGGGTGAACCCCAAGCGGATCATCCGCATGGATGAGGCCGACAACTTCTGGGCCTCCGGCCCCACCGGCCCCTGTGGCCCCTGCTCGGAGATCTATTACGACTTCAAACCCGAGCTCGGGGATGAGGGCATCGATCTCGAGGACGACGACCGTTTCATCGAGTTCTACAACTTGGTGTTCATGCAGTACAACCGCGACGCGGAGGGCACCCTCACGCCGCTGGCCAACCGCAACATCGACACCGGGATGGGCCTTGAGCGGATGGCCCAGATCCTGCAGAAGGTTCCCAACAACTACGAAACCGATCTGATCTTTCCGCTGATCCAAGCGGCCGCGGATCTGGCGGGGGTCGATTACCACCAGCTCAACGACAAGGGCAAGACGTCGTTGAAGGTGATCGGTGATCACAGCCGTGCGGTGACGCAGCTGATCTGCGATGGCGTCACCGCCAGCAACCTGGGCCGCGGCTACATCTTGCGGCGCCTGCTGCGCCGGGTGGTGCGCCATGGCCGCCTGTTGGGCATCGACAAACCCTTCCTCGTCACGATGGGCGAGGCGGCGATTGCCCTTTTGAAGGGTGCACACCCCAGCGTGATCGAGCGCCAGGAGGTGATCCTTTCCGAACTCCAGCGGGAGGAAGCACGCTTCCTCGAGACCCTCGAGCGCGGCGAGAAGTTGCTGGCGGAGGTGCTGGCCTCCAAGCCCACCCAGATCAGCGGTGCCCAGGCCTTTGAGCTGTACGACACCTATGGCTTCCCGCTGGAGCTCACCCAGGAGATCGCCGAGGAGCAGGGCCTGGCCGTTGACCTCGATGGCTTCGAGGCGGCGATGGAGGAACAGCGCCAGCGGGCCAAGGCGGCCGCGGTGAGCATCGACCTCACCCTGCAGGATGCGATCGACCAGGTGGTGGCGGATCAGGCGGCCACCTGTTTCGAGGGCTATGAGGCCCTCGATCACGCCTCCTGTGTGCAGGCGTTGGTGGTGAACGGTGAACCAGCCAGCACCGCCAAGGCGGGTGATGCGGTTCAGGTGGTGCTCGACACCACGCCGTTCTATGGCGAAGGCGGCGGTCAGGTGGGCGATCGCGGCGTGCTTGCGGGCAGCGATCTGATTGTTCGGATTGAGTCCGTGAGCCGCAGCCGCGATGTCTTCGTCCATGCCGGGCGGGTGGAACGCGGCGAGCTCGCCTTGGGCGACACCGTGAAGGCCCAGGTGGACCGTGCCTGCCGGCGTCGGGCCCAGGCCAATCACACGGCCACCCACCTCCTGCAAGCAGCGCTCAAGCAGGTGGTGGATCCAGGCATCGGCCAGGCCGGATCACTGGTGGATTTCGATCGCCTGCGCTTCGACTTCCACTGCCCCACGGCGGTGACGGCGGATCAGTTGCAGCAGGTTGAAACCCTGATCAACGGTTGGATCAATGAGGCCCATGCGCTGCAGGTGCAGGAGATGGCGATCGAGCAGGCCAAGGCGGCTGGTGCCGTGGCGATGTTCGGTGAGAAGTACGCCGATGTGGTGCGGGTGGTCGACGTGCCCGGTGTGTCGATGGAGCTCTGCGGCGGCACCCACGTGGCCAACACCGCTGAGATCGGCCTGTTCAAGATCGTGGCGGAAAGTGGCGTTGCGGCTGGTATCCGCCGGATTGAAGCCGTCGCTGGTCCGGCTGTGCTCGCCTATCTGAATGAGCGCGATGCAGTGGTGAAGCAGCTCGGGGATCGCTTCAAGGCTCAGCCGGCCGAGATCGTGGATCGTGTGGCGTCCCTGCAGGAGGAGCTCAAGGCCACCGGCAAGGCGCTGGCCGCGGCTCAGGCGGAACTGGCGGTGGCGAAGGCCGGCGCTCTGGCCGCTAAGGCCGAGGCCGTGGGCGACTTCCAACTGCTGGTGGAACGCCTCGACGGCGTGGATGGCGCTGGTTTGCAGGGTGCAGCCCAGAGCCTGGCGGATCAGCTGGGGGATGGTGCGGCCGTGGTGATCGGCGGTCTGCCGGATCCCGGTGACATGGGCAAGGTGATCTTGGTGGCGGCCTTCGGCCAGCAGGTGATCGCCGCCAAGCTTCAGGCTGGCAAGTTCATCGGCGGCATCGCCAAACTGTGTGGTGGTGGCGGTGGTGGACGCCCGAACCTGGCCCAGGCCGGTGGTCGTGATGGTGCTGCCCTGCCTGCTGCTCTGGCTCTGGCCCGAGCTCAGCTCGAAGAAGCCTTGCAGGGCATCAAGTGAGTAACTGTCTGAACAGTTCTTTCATCAATGTCACTGCATCGCGGCGAGATGCTGGGGTCGTCTGTTTCTGAAGTTCGAAGTCCTCGAGCCTGGATTGACGTTCACTGATGAGTTGGCTGAATCGGTCAAAGAGCACGGGCTCTGCTTCGATCAGTTCTGCAATGGCTTGTCGATGAATCTCAAGAATGTCGGATTGACTCTGGCTTCGAATCGTTGCACTGCGAGGCGCATCGGTGAACACAGTCATCTCGCCGCAGATGTCGCCGCTTTGCAGGGTGGCAATTTCGGTGACTTGTTGCTTTGAATTGGATTTAATGATCGACACCTGTCCCTGAATCAGCATGAACAGGGAGTCTCCTGTTTCATGTTCGACGGCAATGATTTCACCAGGGCCGTAGGAACAGATTGAGCTTGTTTGGATGAGTCTGGTGAGCTGATCGTTCGAGAGGATGGAAAAGAGGTGATTGTTCTGCAGCAGTTCGACCGTGGAATCTTGCAGTTGAGCTTTGCTTTTCTGTGCTTTTGTTCGTTGCTCTGGTGTGGGTTTGCTCAGTCGCACGTCGCGAACGCTGAAGGGGAAGCTGAATCCCTCCCGCTGGAGGGCATACCAAAGTTGTTCCTGCAGGTCGCTACGGATAGTGCGAATTTTGCCGTAATCATCGATCCAGTTGAGCCATTCGTAGTTGACTGAGCTCTCCGCGAATGATTTGACGCGCACAACACAAGCGGGATCGTTCAGCACCAGAGGGTGATGCCTTGAAATTTGCTGCATCATCGCTTTGGCGATATGCGGCGGCATGCTGTAATCCAGGCCTATCTGAATCGGGGTGGCGTAGGCGCCATTGCTGGTGAAATTACGGATGCTTTTGGAGTTGGTGCTTGCGTGCGGCAAGGTCAGCCTTGAGCCGTAGAGGCAGTTGAGTTCTGTGTCCCTCCAGCTGATGGAGGCCACGCGTCCGATCTGCCCCTCGATTTCAATCCAATCGCCTTCGCGAATCACGCGTTCGAGTTGGAGGCTCAGCCCACCCACAAGGTCCTTGAGCGGGTCCTGAGCAGCTAGTCCTAAAACGGCCGTGAGCACGGCTGATGTTGTTACCAGTCCAACAAGGTCGATGCTGGATTGTTCCTGCAGCGTTAGCGCAACCAGTAAGCCGCTGCCCATGATGAACAGCAGGTCACGCAGAATTTTTGGGCTTGACGGCAGGAGCCGCAGTTTTGGCAGCAGCTCAAGCACCAGCCAGACGATGGAGCGGCTGATGGCAACCGCTACGAAAATGCTGACTAAGACATCGATGTCCAGTCCAGGAAGGTGCGGAATGCCCAGGGTTTCCGTGGTTTGAGCAGTCGCTTTGGCAATCAGTGCAATCCAGAGATGCCGCCAGGGAACGGATGGGATGTGAAGCCGTCGGCAGAGCTGCTGGCTCAGTAATCCTGCGAGCAGCGCTGCTAGCACCAGGAACCATTGCAGTGCTGCAGACATGGTGAACTGATGTTATGGAACGTGTGAGCCTCAGCTCAAGAGGCTTGGGTACAGGGTGCCTTGAGTCCGCGCTGTAGTGGATCTTGTTGCGTTGCACTCACAACGCCTCGCCAGAGGGCGCTGTCAAGTTCCACCATGCGTCGCTCTTTGGTCGCGAGATGAATTGGTACGTGGGTGAAGAAATTATTCCAGTAGCCGATCACCAGATTTGTTTTGCCGCTCATTCCAGCATGAACAGCATATTCGGCAAGGAGATAGCAGAAAACTGCATCCGATGCATTGGCTGCGACGCTACGGATGTGGTAGCTCGGGTCCAGGTACTTGATGCTGATGGGGATGTTTCTCTCGCTGAAGTGTGTGGATAGTTTTGTCTTCAGCAGCTCTCCGATATCGTCTTTGAGTATGTTTCCTGAGGCGTCTATTCTGGTCTGTTTGTTGGTGAAAAGATCTTGACCAGCCCCTTCGGCGACGACAATCACCGCGTGATTATTTTGTGCAAGCCTCGTTTGGATGGCTTGATTGATTCCATCTGGGCCGTCAAATTGGAATGACGTTTCGGGGATCAGGCAGAAATCAACGACTGAATTGGCCAGGGATGCAGTGGCCGTGATGAAGCCCGAGTCTCGTCCCATTAATTTGACAATCCCGATTCCATTTTCGGCTCCTTCGGCTTCGGTATGGGCTGAAGTGATGATGTCGGCTGCGATCTGGACGGAGGTTTCGAAGCCAAAGGTTTTCTCAATAAATCCCAGGTCGTTGTCAATTGTCTTCGGCACTCCGATGACGCTTATTTTTGCGCCGCGGCGGTTTGCTGCATCGGCAATCGCCTGTGCGCCTTTGAGGGTTCCGTCGCCTCCGATGCAGAACAGGATGTTGATCTCCCTGGCTTGAAGTTGGTCGACCATTTCTTCGGGGTCCTGGTTTCCCCGCGATGAGCCGAGAATCGTGCCCCCTTGTTTGTGAATCTGGTCAACGCTGAACGATGTCAGCTGGATTGGTGAATGCTGCGATTGGGAGGTCAGGCCTTTGTATCCATAGCGAATGCCGAAGATATTCTCCACGCCATAGCTCTCCTCCAGTACATTGACGAGCCCCTTGATCACATTGTTCAGGCCTGGGCAGAGGCCTCCACAGGTGATGATCGCTGCCCGTGTTGATGCTGGATTGTGAAAGATTGTTTTTCTGGCTCCAGCTTTTTCAAAGGCTGGCGGCGGTAGTTTGTCTGCAAATTGCTGCTGGAGGTTCTTGATCTGGCTGGAAAAAGCAATTCTTTCGCCGTCGTCGACGAAGACCTCATGGGTGCTTGGGTTGGCGTGTTCTCCTGGTCCAAGTTGTTGAACCTGGAAGTCAAAATTTTTCGGATTCTGAAGAACGCTCTCGTATGCCACGCCCGGTACTTCCACGGATCCGACTCAATCTGGCAATGGCCTCCTGCTTCGGCAACGTGATGTAGAGCGGTTGGTGTGCTTTTCGTTGCCTGGTGGTCGCCCGACGTTCGTGCTGCCAGCCTTGGCGAAACAGTTGCCTCACGTGATCAGACAGGCGGGTTTGCTTCAGGCGGGCGGGATGTTGCTGCTGTGCAGCGCAGTGTGGCTTCAGCCCTCCCATGCCGTTCAACCGCGTATTGAAGACGTCCCCGCAGGCCCTGCATTTGTTCAGTTGCCTGGTGCGTCGGAGGTCAATGCCCGCGCCGGCCAAGCCCTGACGAACAACACATTGCTGCGGACCAATCAGCCGGGTCGCATGCAGGTGCTGCTGGGCAATGGCCGTCAATTCCGTATGGGCGGTGATGCGCAGCTGCGCTTGGGCTCGTCCGGCGTTGAACTGCTCAAAGGATCCATCATTGGCTGGATCCAGCCAGGGGCTTCACCGCTGAACCCCTTCCGGATCAAGACGCGACTGGCGACCGCTTCGATTCAGGGAACAACGGTGTTCATCGAATACACCGATGAACACTTCAAGGTCTTCAGCTGGGAGGGCACCGTCACCGTCGAAACCCGCAGTGGGCAACGTTTCACCCTGACCAGCGGTCAGCAGCTTGTGCTCGCGCTGCAGGGTCAGATGGCTCGTCTCAGCGACCGTTTGGATGGGCTGCAGGACGGGCTGTCTGCCTTGGACACGGCTTCGTCCAGGTTGCTGATCTGGGATCCGCCGCAGTCCATTCCGATGGATGATGCCCAACGCCGGCTGGAGACGAGTCCTTTGATCAATGGCTTTTCCAGGACTCTGGAGACCCTGCCCGTGATCGAGCGTGAACTGGGACTGACAGCTCCCAACCCTTGAGCAGCTCGCGGCGCCGCTTTCTGTTCGCCGTTGTCTGGCGTTGTTCTCTGTTGTTGCCTGTTGTGTTGGCGCCGGTTCTGGGGCGCGCCGATGCAACAGCCCGGCAGTTGCTTTTTCAGTGGCGCGGTCCGATTCCAGCTCCGGATGATGTTGTGCTGCTCGGGATCGACGAGGCGTCGCTGGATCCGCAACTCTCCGCGTTCGGGCCCTGGCCCTGGCCGCGGGCAGAACAGGCTGCATTGGCTCGGGAGGTGCTGCGCAAGGGGGCCCGCCGCGTTGTGTTCAACATCGTTCACGCGGGGCCCAGCAGTTTCGGCCCCGCTGATGACCGGGGCTTTCATGATGCGTTGAAGCCATGGCAGGACAGGGTTCTGCTCAGTGCGTCTCTGGTTCGCCAGCAATGGGAAGGGTTTGAGCAGGTGCAATTGCGACGGCCATGGGATCAGAGCTTCCCCGTGGGCTTGTCCGCTTTTTCCCTCGATGCCTTTGGCATGGTTCAGTCCGTTCCAGGTGCGGAACGGCTTGCGCAGATGCTGGCGCCGTTCACCCGGCCTCACCCTCGTCCGATGGCGCATTTGGCGGCCGCTGTGTCGACCCGATCTGGGGACGATGGGATCAATTTCTTGGGGCCCAGTGGCCAGTTGCCGGTGATCCCCGCTTGGGCGGTGGGGAGTCAGGCGGAGAACACCTGGCGGGACAAGGTCGTTGTGATCGGCTCAACGGCTCCCTCCCTCGGTGATCAGCTGGAGACGCCCTTCGGCCAGCAGAGCGGTTCGGAGGTGCTGCTCTCTGCCATTGCCGGATTGCAGAACGACCGTGGATTCCGCGGGCTGGATCATTCGGTGCTGCTGGCTGTGTTGGCTGGCTGGGCGCTGCTGTGTTGCTGGCGCCTCTCATTGCCCTCAACAGCTCTGGGAACGGCGATGACCACTGCCGCGTCCACCCTGCTTGCGATGGGTTCAACGGTGCTCGCCTGGTGCGCCGGCCTTTGGTTGCCTGGAGCAGCCTTGATGCTGATGCCAATGCTGGCGGGAGCCTTGCGCACCGCCGCTCAGTTCCAGCGGGAAAGCGTCCAGCGACGATTTCTGCATTCGGTTCTGTCCCGGCGGGTGTCGCCGAACCTCATGCGCGACATGTTGCGCTCCAGCTCCGACAGCTGGACACGCCTGGGGGGACGTCGTGAGCGTTGTGTGGTCTTGTTCACGGACCTGGTTGGCTTCACGGCTCGCAGCAATGTGATGGAAGCCGAGGCTCTGTTTGGCCTGTTGAATCGTTACTTCGAGGCGATTGCAGCTCCGGTCCTGGCCGAGCAGGGGCTGCTGGACAAATTCATCGGTGATGCGCTGATGGCTGAATTTGGCGTTCCTGTGCATCGAGGGGACCGCCTGGAGGCCCTGGCGGCCGTGCGAGCTGCTCTCGCCATGCAGGCCAACCTTGATGACCTGAATCGCCAGCTGCAAGAGGAAGGCCTTGAGCCGTTGCGGCAGGGCATGGGCATTCACTGCGGCGAGGTGATCGCCGGCAATCTCGGCTCAAAAGATCGTTTGGAATACACAGTGATCGGCGCCGCTGTGAATCTGGCCAGCCGCCTGGAGTCCCTGACGCGACAGTTTCCCGACTACCCAATCCTGATCAGCGGAGAGGTTCGTGATCTCATTGCGGATCTTGTGGTTGTTGACGAACTGGGATTGCATGCTGTCAAGGGATGGCCCCAGCCCGTTGCCGTGTATGGCTTGGTTGGGCTCCATCCCAATTGACCGGTGTTTTCAGGCCGCTAGTTGATCAGCCTGCTTCGACGACTTTCTTCTGCCCCTGGACATACGCCTTCAGAACATGATTGGGGATGAGCTCTCGCTCGGCTTTGCCCGAGAGCAGGTAGTCGAGAATCGCTTCTCCGCTTTGAGGATTTGTGGCGAAGGGAATCTGGTAGACATCGCATAGGCGGCCAAGGGCTTCGATGTCGGCATGGTGTGGGTGAGACGACAGAGGATCTCGGAAGAAGATCACGCCACAGATGTTCTTGGTCGAGATGAGCGTGCCGACGGCTTGATCACCGCCAAGGGGGCCTGAGGCGACCTTCCGACTCAGACAAAGACCTGTTTTCTTGTACAGCATGCTGCCAGTCGTGCCCGTTGCGATCAGTGGGAATTTTTCGAGTTTGTCTGAATGCATATCGCAGAATTCCATCAAACCCTCCTTCATGTTGTTGTGAGCGATCAGGGCTAGATATTTCTTGCTGTCGACATAGTTTTCTGCGGCCACTTGTTGCGCTCTGGCGCTCCCTATGGCTTGAAAGTACTGACGAAACCGGATGGCAAGAGCTTGGCTGTCTTGAAGGAAGTGGTGAAAGTCGTGAATCGTGAGCCGGCCGACGGTCGCCGGTTCCACCGCCTGCACATTGGCCGTACGGGTCGCCTCTTCTGAGAAAAGGCTTTCTCCCAGGAAATCGCCTGTACTTAGCAAGGCCAGCTGGCGATCACTATCAAGGATCTGAACTAATCCATCGATGATGAAAATCATCGAATCGGCGGGCTCTCCCTTCTGCATGATGATGGCCTCCTTCTCGATCGTTTCGATCGACATGTGGGCAGCCATTTGCTCAATTTCAGCAGTCTTGAAGGAGTGCTGGAGATTGCCCTTGCTTTGCAGGGCGTTGACCAGGGCGTTGTGATCCATGGGGCTAACTAGCGATAACAAACCCTAAAGGCTTTTTGGTTTTTGGGCTGTGCTATTCACACACAAGTCCTGGCTTTTCAGGCCTGGATAGCGATTGGGTGGCGAGTCTTCACGTGGATTAGGCGATTGTGATGTGGAAGTGCGCTTTGGTCTCCGTTTTTACTTCCCTTCGGCCTAAACCAACTTCGGCTCTAATGCTCTGGTGGGATTGAAGTGGCGGTACACTCGTCGGGGAAAATCAATTTGATTGCAAGGGGCCCGCTTTGCGTTGCATGCTATTGCACTATCGCTTGAGCTCTCCTCCCGACAATACAGGTGTCTGGCATCTTGTATTGCCAATTAACGAGGCTGTTTTGGTCGCAAAACTTGGTAAGTTGACAGTCTCGAGAATTCTGAGAGATTGCGCGATGGATGAAGTTGTACTTATCGTCGGATGGTGATCTCAACAAGCTTGATTCGGCACAGCTGATTCAGGAGTTGCTTTCTCATCCATGCATGGGTTGGTGAGTTGATGGGAAGGTCCTTAGATTTCGCAAATATCTACAGCCTGCTTGAGTAGAGTAATGCTTGATTTTTTCCTGCTATTGCGGGTTTCTCTGGAATCTTGGTATGGCGATGGTTCCCCGTGTCTTCTCCGGCGTAGCTGGAACCATGATGATCTTGTTGGCACTCATCTTTGGTGATGTGCTCTGCAAAGAGGTCTATTCCAGCAATCGCAGTACCTTCCCTGGCCGCCGGGTTGGAGGAGGAACTCGCGGTGAGTGCAATGCGCGAATTTTGGTTCACCTGGTTCCGGAGAACAGTGTGTTTGCCCCTGGAGCGACAGGCATCCTTGGGCTTGTTCAAGGCCCTACTGCTAATCCTGTCAGCCTAGAGCTGAGTTTTCTGCCAGAAGGTGTTGGATCCGCAACCACCCGTACTTTGCGGGCGGCCTCAGCCAATCTGACCCTCATCAGCGGAGCTGCCATCGCCGTTCCCACCATCTGGGAATCAACTTTCAACTGTGAAACCGGTAATGGCGTTGACAGCGTGCAAGACCCTCTCGCTTTCACTCAGCCAGCCTTTCCTCCTGTACTCAGCTTGCTTCTGCCAGACGTTGAGCCCGTAGATCATCCAGTTCAAAAAGCTCTGACGTCGCTGCGTGCCAAGTGCGGTGGCAATGTCCCCGCCACTCAAACCCTGGCACAATTTGGATTGGGTGATCTGGTCACTGAGGAATGGCCTGAGCAGCTACCAGTGCGTTGCCCGTTCTGAACCCTTCATTATGAATTCGGTTATGCAGACGCGTTCATTCGCTCGAATTTCAATTCACTTACATCCAGGGGTTCATTACGTCCTTTGACCTGAATTGGACCCCAGTGCTCGAGGACAAGGGTGTCGCGGAACTCGTGGGGTAGCAGCTCAAGTGTGGCGCTGGAGAGGAGGACGCGAAGCACACCCTCATGGCGATTCTTGTCATAGCTCTCCAGGCGCGACGCGCAGTTCACGGCATCGCCGATGACCGCGTATTCGATCCGCTCGGCACTGCCCATCGAGCCCACCAGAGCCTCGCCGGAGTGGATGCCCATGCGTACTCGCATGGTGGGAGCCCCCTCGGCAATCAATGCTTTGTTCAGTCGTTCCAGGCCGTCTTTGATCTCGCAGGCCGCTTCGACGGCGGCCTGCGCTTCGGTTGAGGGATCACTGGGAAGGGGGATGCCGAACACGGCGAGCATGCCGTCGCCCGTGAACTTGTTCACCATCCCGGCCCGGTTGGTCACGGCTGGCACACAGACCTCCATCCCCCGGTTGAGCCATTCCATCAACTCCCGTGGGCTCAGTCCCTCCGACACGCTGGTGAAGGATGCCGTGTCGGTGAATAGTGAGGTGATCGGCAGCTGCTGACCCATGAAGCGTCCCTCGCTCAGCAGGGCATCGCGCTGTTCCCAGAGTTGCTGGGCTACAGCGGGTGAGGTTGTCTGGCCGAGCAGTTGGCGGATCTGCTGGGAATGTTGCTGACTTTCCACACCCCGGCGCAGCCAGGCCGCCCCACTGACGGTCAGCAGACCCGACAGGGGCATGGCTATGCCCACCCAGATGTGGTTCCAAAGCAGTAGGGCCAGCCCCCCAGCGGCCCCTCCGGCTAGGAGCACCACCACGAGGATGCTGACCCGTTGCTTCGGGATTCGTTCGCCGAGCAGCAGGCCGCTGGTGGCGAATCCGATCACCAGCAGCAGGTTGCCCCATCCCGGCATGATCCCGCCCTTGTAAAGCGTTCCGTTGCGCATATCGATCAGGGCGGCCAGCCGGTTGGCATGGACCTCCACCCCGGAAATGGTGAACAGGGTCTCGCCGCGTTCGAAGCGGGTGTGGGGCACTTCGAACAGATCCCTCAGCGATGGAGCGGTGCTGCCGATCAGGACGATTCGGTCCTGGAGCATGGTCTCCGGCACCGTGCCATCCAAGACATCAGCGAGTGAATAGCTCGAATAACTCCCAGGCTCGCGAAAGCGCAGCAGGCGCTGCAGACCCAGGCCCGCCTCAATTTCGTTGTGGTAACCACCACCATCGGCACTCAGCCAGGCGTCCTGGTGACGTCCCTCATTCATCGCCGTACGCAAGGAGCTGTCGCCTGTGGCCACCTCCAGCACCCGGAGTGGAAAGGAGACTGTGGCGTCATCCTGTCCGGTGACGTGCACCAGATCGCGGCGCACCACCCCGTCTCCATCGAGGCTCATGTCGTTGTACGACTGGCGCTCGCTCGGAGTCCCAGGTACGGGTCCGATATCCGACGCCACGTTGAAGATCGAGACCAGGGTGGGTTCATCGTGGAAGCGATCCCGCAGGCATTGCTGATTGGGGCCGACCCCCTTGTCTCGGTAGATGTCAAACCCGATGGCGGCGACGCCAGCGGCATTCAGAGCATCGAAGGCGTCGCAGAACAGACCGTCGTCGATCGGCCATCCGAAGCGTTGAATGTCACTTTCTTCGATCCCCACCAAGGTGATTGGCGTGTCCTGTCCGGACCCTTCAGCCCTCTGGCTGGTGATCAGGTCGTACAGCACCAGATCAATGGTCTGGGCCAGGCCGGTGCTGCGCAGCAGAACCAATACCACCACGGCGGCCAGATAGGGCCCAGCGGTCTGGACCAGCTGGCGAATGCGCTTCATCCCTCGAGATAGGTGGTCTGATCCAGACTGGCCTTGAGATGGTTCATTAGCAGCCTGGCGTCTTCGATCTGCAACGTTCCGCGTTGGATCGCCGTTTCCGAGGCCTGCCGCAGCCGTTCCAGCATCAGGTCGGGGTTGTGCTGCATCTCTTCGAGCACATCGGCGTTGGTGTGACCCCGCACCACGTGATCGAGCAGGTAGCCGTTGCCGCGGGGGTTGAGACGCACATGCACCGCGTTGGTGCTGCCGAAGAGGTTGTGGAGATTGCCCATCACCTCCTGGTAAGCACCCCCCAGGAACATGCCGATCCAGTAGGGCTCTCCATCGTTGAGGGCATGCAATTCGAGCAGGGCTTTCTCGGTTCCACCGTCGATGAACCGGGACAACTTGCCGTCGGAGTCACAGGTGAGGTCGGCGAACTGCCCAAGCTCGCTGGGGCATTCATCGAGGCGATGGATCGGCATCACGGGAAACAGCTGATCGATCGCCCAGGTGTCGGGTGCGGAACGGAAGATCGAGAGGTTGGCGTAATAGGTCCAGGCCAGCGCACGCTGCAGGCCGCGCAGATCCTCGTGGATCGGTTCGTTGTTGGGCAGGCGAGCACTGATTTCCTTGGCGCAGGTCCAGCTCAGCTGTTCCGCCATTGCACGCTGGTTCAGCCGGATGTACCCCAGCCGGAATGCCGACAGGGCATCCTCCCGGAATTTGATCGCGTCATTCCAGGCCTCCTGCAGCAAGGAGGGGTCCGGCGCGTCCAGTCCTCGGATGCGTTGCAGGGTTTCGCGCAGATTGGCCACCGGCAGCGGTTCATCGGACTCCTGGGCGGGTTCTCCCTCGGGAGCGCGACCGCAGCCGAGCACGTTGAACACCAACACGGAAAAGTGGCTGGCCAGGGCCCGGCCGCTTTCACTCACCAAGGTGGGGACGGGGACGCCCAGTGGGACGCAGCATTCGCGAATGGTGGCGACGACGTCGTTGGCGTAGTTCTGCAGCGAGTAGTTGGTGGACGCGGCGCTGGCGGTGCGGCTGCCGTCGTAATCGATGCCCAGGCCTCCACCCACGTCGAGGAATCCCATCGGGGCTCCCAGGCGGGTGAGTTCCACGTAGATCTGACCGGCTTCCTGAAGGGCGTCCTTCAGCACGGCGATGTCATTGATCTGACTGCCGATGTGGAAATGCAACAGGCGCAGGTCCTGCAGCAGACCGGCCTGCTTGAGGGCCTCAATGGTCTGCAGCATCTCGGTTAGGTCCAGGCCGAACTTGGCGCGGCTGCCCACGGAACTGCCCCAGCGGCCGGTGCTGCGGCTCGAGAGCTTGGCGCGAATGCCGATGAACGGGGATGCGCCCAGGGCCTGGCTGGCATCGATGATCCGCTGGATCTCGTCGGCCTGCTCAATCACCACCACAGGTTGGTGGCCGAGACGCCTGGCCAGGATGGCCGTCTCGATGTAGCGACGGTCCTTGTAGCCATTGCAGATCAGCAGCGCCTGCTGGTCCTGCATCAGCGACAGGGCAATCAGCAGTTCCGCCTTGCTGCCGGCCTCCAGGCCGAAACTCCAGCGCTGTCCACTGTCCACCAGCTGCTCCACCACATGGCGTTGCTGGTTGCACTTGATCGGAAACACCCCCTGGTAGCGACCGTCGTAGTCGTAGAGAGCGATGGCTCGGTCAAAGGCGGCATGCAGTCGCTCGAGACGGTCTTCGAGAATGTCGTCGAAGCGGATCAGCAGCGGTGGGTTCAGGTCCCGTGCAGCCAGGCCTTTCACCAGCTCCACGAGATCGAGCGATCCACCCCGATCGCCGCGGGGCTGCACCACCACATGGCCCCGTGAATTGATCGAGAAGTAGGGGTCGCCCCAACGGTCCAGGCCGTACAGCTCGGCACTGCGGGCCATGGACCAGGACCGATCGGTTTCGGCCAGAACCATGACCCCATCGTTTTGAATTGGTTGAAATGTAGGGGCAGTGATTCCGGTCGTGCTTGCCAAGCGGCGGGTTGGCCGCAGACGATGGCCGCACATTGATGCTTTTTTCATGGCTGCTGAACGTTCTTTCGTTGCGATCAAGCCCGATGGCGTGCAGCGGGGACTCGTGGGCGAGATCCTGGGCCGCTTTGAGCGCAAGGGGTTCAAGTTGGTCGGCCTAAAGCAGATCACCCCTAGCCGTGCCCTGGCTGAGCAGCACTACGGCGTGCACAAGGAGCGCCCCTTCTTCGCTGGTCTTGTTGATTTCATCACCTCCGGTCCTGTGGTGGCGATGGTCTGGGAAGGCGACGGCGTGATTGCCAGTGCCCGAAAGCTGATCGGCGCGACCAAGCCGCTCGAGGCAGAGCCCGGCACCATTCGCGGCGACCTGGCCGTGAACATCGGCCGCAACGTCATCCACGGATCGGATGCCCCTGAAACCGCAGCCTTTGAGATCGGTCTGTGGTTCAGCCCCGAGGAGCTCAACGACTGGACGCCGTCGGATCAGACCTGGCGCGTCGAGGACTGATCCTCCTCGGTTGATCAGAAGGTGTAACGGACCTTGGTGTGCAAACCGTGCCCGAGGGTCCAGTTGTTCCAGAGCCCTGGGTTGTCATCGCTGTTGAAGGTGTCAACCCAGCCGAGTTCAAATTGCCAGCGGCCGTTGACGTAACGGCCGAGCAGGCCTCCGGAGCCGATGCTGTCGTCGAGCGTGACGCCGAGCACTTCGGTGTGGATGCCGCCCATCCCGATGAAGGGCACCAGTTGCAGCGCTTGCTTGTCCTTTTCCCAGGCGGTCCAGACCAGTTCGGTGCTGGCCAGCCAGCCGCTGTCTCCGCTCACCAGACTTCCCGGTAGACCACGCAGGCCGACGTCACTGCCCAGGCTGAAGGTCATGCTGCTGGGCAACGGAGCAAAGGCGTGTTGTCCTGCGGCCCGTCCGGTCCAGACAAGCTTCGGTGTGATCAGCCAGGACACATCCAGCAGCCCACCGATGGCGCGGGCTTCGCCGATGTCGGTGCCCTGGAGATTGAGGTTGTGGCGATGGCTTCCCTTCGTCACCCCGGCCAGGCCCTGCAGGAAATAGAGGTTGGCGTTCCAACTGGAACGCTCCCGTTGGTGACCGATGTTGGTGCTGAGTTTGAGATTTCCGCTCTTGAGGTAGCCATCCGGTCCGCCACCTAGCACCAGCGGGATGCTGTCGTCGCCTTCGAAACTTGAGGTCCGGTTGACGCTGATGGCGGCCGCTGCCGTCCAGCGCCAGGCATCGTTGTTCGTGATCTCCTGCTCCAGCTGCAGAAGCCCCTGGGTGGTGCGGAAGTTGAAGTCAAAGGCCGGCCGCTTGAATTCAACGAAGCGTCGGTAGCTGTAGCCGATCGATCCTGTTAATGAGAGGGTGTCGTTGAGGGGATAGCGATAGGTCAGGGAGGCGATCCCGGTGCCCAGTTCCAGCTGGCCATCGGCATCCAGTTCGAAATAGACCAGGGCAAGATCGCCCTGTTTCATCAGATCCTGTTTGAGCAGGGTGGCGCTGCTTCTCCACTCACCACTGCCGATGTTGCCGTTGTTGCCCAAGGCGATGTCCCCTTGTAGCGCAGATGGTGGCGCCGGCTCCACCGTGAGTTGGATCGCGGCACGGGACGGGTCACTGCCCAGGCGTTGCATGCCACCACTGATCTGACCAAATCCGAGCTTGCGCAGCCCCACAAGGGCGCTCTCCAGGGAAGGCAGGTGGAGAACCTCACCAATCAGTCCACTCAGTTCCTGTTCAGCTTTGTCCTTCAGGGCTGGGTCTGTGCTGGTGACTTTGACTTCACTGATCCGTCCCAGCACCACCTCAAGAGCGCCGGGCTGAGGCTCTTGTAGAACATAAACTCGGCTATTAATATACCCCTCGCTTAACAATTGCGCTGTCAGCTTTGCTGCACAGTTGTTAAGGGTTTCGGCTTCTGTTTCTTGGCGGCAAGTTTTGAGGATGGTCGAAAGTTGCTCGTCAGTGAAGAAAGCATCTCCGACAACATTGGGTGTCCAAGCCGTTTTCTTTAGCTTCAGATTGGATTCGCTTCCATTTGAGTCTAAGCCGCTGTTATCGTTGTTTGGTTGCTCGAAGACAGGATCATCTCCGGGTGGTTTTCGTTGTTCAACAGTACTGTTGGGCAGACGTACTGGCCCGGGTTGTAGAGGTGGGGCAATTAATTGTGCCAATAAAAGCATCGCGCTAGAGCCAAAATCCATAACTTCTTATGCGTTTTGTGAGCTGGGATACAAATTTCTGGTCTATACAGAATAATGCGCTACGGTTAGATAGTAAATAGTAGTATCGGCACAGATAAGGTCATGAATTCTTCGACGGCTGTGGTTCGCCTAGTCGCAGGTCTTGTACTAGGTTTGGGTCTGCTGACTGGGTCTGTTCCCGAGGCCAGTGCGGAGATCAAGGCGGCTGGAAAGAAAGGTCTGTTTACCAAAGTAAATGGCAAAACGAGTGGATCATGTCGTTCTGGAATTTGCAAAATCAGTGGTGGAACCGCGGCCGGAAAAAATCTTTTTCAACGTTTCAGGCGATTTGATACCCGAGGAGAAATCAAGAGCGTCGAGTTTGATGTAATTGGAAAGAAAAATCTCATTGTTGGTGTCACATCCGCTCAAGGCTCATTTATCGATAAATCAATTGAGCTGAATTCCTCGGCCAATTTGTACTGGTTGTCTCCAGGCGGAATTCATCTTGGACAGGGTGCCAGCTTCGTTAATGTTCCCAATTTGACTCTGAGTACGGCGAACACATTGCGTTTCGGTAATAGAGGTTTTGATGTATTTCGTAGCAATGCCTCCGAACTCTCTGGCTTGACTGGGCAGCCACTGCAAGGCTCGCTTGGCTTGGTTGTCGACCCGGAGTCGGATGCTGCCGGTGGTGTAAGTCGAGCGGGAATCTACCTCGATGGTATCGATGTGTTCATCGATGAATCGCTGTACGTCGATGCGATCGATGACGCCTTGACCGTTCGCTCCAGCACCGTGTCGCTGGACTCTTCTGACACCGTCGGCGGCTCGCTCACCTTGACGGGGGAATCCGTTGATTTGGGCGGCACCACCCGGTTGAGCGCCACCGGAGCAAATGGCGGTGGTGCGATTCAGGTAGGTGGAAGTTGGCAGAACGGTGATGCGTCTGTTCGCCAGGCCACGACGACTACTGTGGGCGCCGACGTGGTAATAGACGCCTCATCCACAAGGATTGGTGATGGTGGTGAAATTGTTGTGTGGAGTGACATTGATCACGCCGAATCCTTGACTGATGTATCGGGTTCATTGTTGTCTATTGGTGGTGTTAAGGGTGGAAATGGTGGTCGGATTGAAACATCTGGATTGCTGTTATCCCTGTCAAGTGATTTAGATGTGCGGGCTCATGCGTTGGATGGAAAACCTGGTTTGTGGTTGCAAGATCCTTATGAGTACTGGATTACCCGTGAAGGTGCTCTACCGCTCTTAAAGGCTTTGGAGCTTGGTAGTAATGTTACAATTTCTACTGGCGTTTATAGAAGTAGTGCTGGTAATTTAGTTACTCAAGAAGCACCTAACGATATTTTCCTGGTATTTCCCTTTGAAAAAAAAGTGGGGTCAAGTGATGTAACTCTTACGTTGGAGGCCGGAGGTGACATCTACATCCAAGATGATATTATTTCGACCTCTGGTTCGCTGGGTATTGCTGCTAAATCGAAAGGCTCGATTATAGTTTCTAGCGATGTGGAGCTTAATTCTGCTGGCGGCGATATTGTTTTGTGGTCAAACACAGGTGATGTTGATTCGGGCGATGGAGAACACTACATTCACTTGGGTGAGGGCTTGCGTCTTACATCTTCAGGCGGAAAAATTGTTTTGGCTGGTGGGGGTGATTTAGATCGTGATGGTTTTCCTGATGGTTATGCCTATGTAGGAACGGCAGTTATGCCCCCCCCATGGTGTTTCGGGTGGAACGTTTTTGCAGTCTGGGATTAGTATTGGAAGCGTGTGGGATCAAGAGGGTGACTTGATTTTGATTGATTCTGGTGGAGGAGATATTGTTATGAGAGGTCGCTCTGGTGTTCCTGAAAATAAAGCCGATGGTTTTGCTACTCAGCACGAACTAGAGATTGATTCAGGTACAGGTTTTATTGAAATTCTTGGAGATCAGATTTCTCCAAGAGGTGGAGTTGGGCTGCGGTTCGGTGGAAAAGAATATCCCGGGGGGAGATTTACCGTGAACGATGACAATCCCGCAACCCCCGGGGAGTCGTTCGTGGATGAAGACAATCCCGCAACCCCCGGGGAGTCGTTCGTGGATGAAGACACGGCTGAGGCGGTTTTTCAGCGCGTGGGTGATCCGAGCATCACCACGGTGGCGACCCCGGATGCTGATGCTGCATCCACACCTTCCCCGGCTGCCTCATATGACACCGGCTCTGGCGCCAGTTCTGAGTCCGAAGTGACGACCGCTTCTGGGTCGTCGTCCTCGATTCCCGCCAGCATTTCTGCCGACGGTGTTGCCGTTGAACTGAACATGGAGACGTCGTTCTCGATGACAAGTTCCGGCGATGACGCCCTTTCTTCGGTTGTTCCTGCTGCGGCCACTGCTGGTGATGGAGGCGGGGAGGCGTCTTCTGTTGTCGCGACGAGGTCTGCGACCATTGCTGGTGATGGAGGCGGGGAGGCGTCTTCTGTTATCGAAACGAAGTCTGTGACAACAGAGTCCTCCACGGATTCATCATCCGATTCATCAACAGAGACCGGTGTTGACACTCAGGAGACCCAGGCTGACGGCAACGGCAGCGACGGTGCTGAAGATGGCGAGGCAGATATCTCTGGCGATGGAGACGATGCGTCGGATACGTCCACTGCTGATTCGGATCAACCGCGATCCCCTGCTGTTGTCGTCACCCGGGTCAGTATTGAGCAAGCCACGCGCAATCTGCAGAACGGTGATGCCGTCTCCACGCAACGGGCCGTCCAGGGCCTGAACCTGCCTGAGTTGTCAGGACGCTCGACACCCAGTGTGCAATCCATCTCCGGCTTCCTCCAACGGCTCAGACAACAGGTGGCCAATCCATAGGGTCCACGTTGGTCATGCCGCCAATGCGGTGACCGATTTCTTTGTTGACATCTGCTTTTTTTCCATGGGCCCGATCAATCTTCAAGGATTTACGCAGGCCAGACCATGGCGACGTTGGTTAATGGTTGCTTGCATGTCCGTCAGTTGCGGATGGGCACCCGCCCAGGCTCAGAGGGCTGATTTTGATGCCAACAGCTACAACCCAGCGGTGTTGCATGTTCGCTTCACCTCCGCCGAAGGCCGCACGACGTCGGATCAAACCGATGCCTTTCTCGATCTCACCTTGATCCCCGTTTCGGGCGAGGTTGAAGGGGTCCGTGCTGAGTTGTCCATTGCGGACTTTCGACAGCTGCTTGCTCAGCTGTATCAGCAGTTGTCGCGTCTTGAGTCCCTTCATGTTGAGGACCCCTTGGCGCCATCCCGTCAACTCTATGAGCTGATGTTTGGTGGTCTTTCTGAGGCCCTTCATAGGGAGAAGATCACGACTTTGCTGATTTCTGCCGACCGTGGTCTGCAAGCAGTTCCCTTTGCGGCATTGAATGATGGTCAACGCTTCTTTGGCGATCGTTATGCCTTTGCGATCACTCCATCTCTTGCCTTGATGGATTTTGAGACGCTCTCTGGCAGCCAGGACAGGATGCTTGCCTTTGGTGCATCAGAGTTCAAAGGCTTGGCTGAATTGCCCTTAGTTCCCCAGGAAATTCTCCGAGTTGGAGATCCACAGAAGAAAGATCAATTTCTCAATCAGGAGTTCACCTTGGACTCCCTTTTGAATAAGGGTGGCGAATCCCGTTACAACCAACTCCACGTGGCAACCCATGCTGAATTCAAGCCTGGTGGGCCAGAATCGTCGAAGTTGTATTCGGGTGCAGGACCCATTTCGATGAAGGAGTTGGCCCAGTTGCGTCGAAAGCGCAAGGGTGTTCCATTGGATCTGGTTGTGTTTAGTGCCTGTCGAACAGCTCTGGGTGATGCTGATGCTGAATTGGGTTTTAGTGGTCTTGCACTGCAGGCGGGTGCCCGCAGTGCTATGGGGACGCTTTGGTATGTCGATGATGTGGCGACATCGGCCTACTTCGTGTTGATGTATCGCTATCTCAATCAAGGTGTCCCCAAGGCCAATGCCATGCAGTTGACCCGTCAGGCTTTCCTGCGGGGTCAGGTTCGACTGATGGATGACCAATTGCTCGGCCCTGATGATCAACCACTGCTGACGGAGCTCACATCAACGCAGCAACGTCGGGCTTTGAATGGTCTTGAAAATCCTTTTTATTGGGCTGGGATCACATTGATGGGGTCTCCCCAGTAACAGCCATATGGCTCCTATCCAAATCTGCTCCAGCTGAACGCTTGAAGTAAGCCGGCCATCTGGCGATTCATCTTTTTCCCCCTAACAGCTCCGGCCGTGAGCTCAGCCGTGATGGCGGCAAGGAGAACGCCATTGCGGTGATGGCCGCAGGCCAGCCACAGGCCCTGCAGCGGACCAGGGCCGAGTAAGGGGCCCTCGTCCGGCGTGCAGGGGCGAAACCCCCACCAACGCTCCATGGGAGGCCAGTTGGCCGCTGTTGGCAGCAGGCTGGCGATGCCCGTCTGCAATTGTTTCTGGCCATCTGGCGTGAGGCCTTCAGCAAATCCGGCGTCCCGTTCGCTGGTGGCCCCCACTACGATCAATCCGTCCTCGCGTGGCACCAGATAGGTGCCGGGGCCGAAGATCACCCGTTTGAGTGCCTCCCGCGGACCCTGCAGCGACAGCATCTGGCCTTTCACGGGGAAAACGGGCAGTTGCGGGACCAGTTGTTGGCTCCAAGCGCCACTGCAGAGCACCGCCTGCCGGCAGCTCAGTTGCTGCTGTTCCCCTTCGGCGCTGCGCAAATGGATGCTGCAGAGCTGTCCAGCGGAATCCCGTGCCAGGTCGAGCACCTCCGCCCCTTCCATGAACTTCACGCCCAGAGATACACAGGCGCGCTCCAGGGCCCGCATCAATTGCCTGCGGTTGTCAATCTGGCCGTCCTGCTCGAACAGCAATCCTGTGCTCCACTCCGGCCCCAAGCCTGGGATTTCCCGCTCCAGCCCGGTGCGGTCCAAGGTTTTCCCAAGGCTTGCGGTTGGGTAAGCGTCCCGCTCGGTCGCCGTTCGGAACGGCACCACGATGCCGCTGTTGCGCAGGCCGCAGCCCAGCCCGCTGTCACCTTCAATTTGTGCGACCCAGCGAGGGATTCGCTCGAGACTGGCTTGGCCCAGCTTCAACAACTTGCCGCTTAGGCCTTCGGCATGCGGTGCCAGCATTCCTGCAGCTACAAAGCCTGCAGCTTCACTGCGGCGGCGACTGATCACCAGAACCGTTTGGTTTTGACGGGCCAGTTGGTGAGCAACGGCGAGGCCCATCAAGCCACCCCCCAGCACGAGTGTTGCTGGTGTTTGTGCAGGGGTCATGGCTGGTTTAAGTCTCCAGGCGTGGTGGTGCTGCGACCTTCAGCAAATGCTCCAGATGATTGGCCGCCTGTTCCATGCTGTCAGGCCCTTGGCGTAGTTCGCTGCAAATGCTTGCCAGTGCCGAGGCATCTCCTCGGGTTGTGGCGTCAATGCCGTCCAGCAATAGATTGATCATCAGGTTGCTGTTGCGGCAGCGCTCACTGCTGATGAGCAGCATTTCGGCAGCGAGTTCGGCATCAAAAAGAATCGAGCTTTGCAGTGCTTCTCGCGAAAACCTGAGGAGTTCTGTGCCTGCATCCATCACCCGAACACGCGCGCTGTGGCGGGTCTCTCCAATTCCAAACAGGGCCATTTCCCCGAGAACGGCTCCTTCCCCCACTACTGCAATGGTTCGGGAAGGATTCCCACTTTGATGGATTTCGATGGTCAGGCGGCCTTGTTGCAACAGCAGAAGCGAGTCGGCCAGGTCTCCTTGTTCAATCAAGACGGCATTGGTTTCAGGGTGCAGGAGTTCGGGTTCGAGCTGCTTCAAATGGGTCTGCAGCAAATTCCGCAGCCTGCGGTTGATTGGTGTTTGCTCCCCCAGTGCAGGATCCATGCTGGCCAGGCAACGACCCTCATCCTGATCAGCCTCAGCCTGATTCCATAGGATCTCCGAATCTGCTTCACATCACGGGCGCATGGCCGACGCAGCAACCCAACCGGCCTGGGAGGCCGTGATCGGTCTCGAGACCCACGTGCAGCTGGGAACGGACAGCAAAATTTTCACGGCTGCGTCCACCACCTTTGGTGATGACCCCAACACCCACATCGACCCGGTGGTGTGCGGTCTGCCCGGCACCCTGCCGGTGCTGAACCAGAAGGTGCTCGAGTATGCGGTGAAGGCAGCGATGGCGCTGAACCTCAACATCGCTGAACACAGCAAGTTCGACCGCAAGCAGTACTTCTACCCCGATCTCCCGAAGAACTATCAGATCTCCCAGTACGACCAGCCGATCGCCGAGGAGGGCTGGATCGAGGTGGAGGTCGCTGAAAAAGGCAAGGACACTTACCTGAAGACCATCGGCATCGAGCGTCTGCACATGGAGGAGGACGCCGGCAAGCTGGTGCATGCCGGCAGCGACCGCCTGGCGGGTTCCACCCATTCGCTCGTGGACTACAACCGGGCCGGTGTGGCCCTGGCCGAGATCGTCAGCAAGCCGGACCTGCGCACCGGCCGTGAAGCGGCCGAATACGCCTCGGAGATCCGTCGGATCATGCGGTATCTGGGGGTGAGCGACGGCAACATGCAGGAGGGATCCCTGCGTTGTGACGTCAACATCTCCGTGCGCCGGGGGCCGGATGCGCCCTTCGGAACGAAGGTGGAGATCAAGAACATGAACTCGTTCTCGGCCATCCAAAAGGCCTGCGAGTACGAGATCAAGCGTCAGATCAAGGCCTACGAGACCGGTGAGCCGATCGTTCAGGAGACCCGCCTCTGGGATGAGGGCAAGCAGCTCACCAAGAGCATGCGCAGCAAGGAAGGCGCCAGCGATTACCGCTATTTCCCGGATCCTGACCTCGGCCCGATTGAGGTGAGCGCGGATCAGCGGGAGTCCTGGCGCGCTGAATTGCCGGAGCTGCCGGCGGCCAAGCGGCATCGCTACGCCGATGAGCTGGGTCTCTCCCAGTACGACGCTCGGGTGCTCACCGATGAGCGGCCGATGGCCGACTATTTCGAGGCCGTTGTGGGTGCTGGCGCTGACGCCAAGCTTGCGGCGAACTGGATCACCGGCGACATCGCCGCCCATGTGAACAGCAACCGGCTCAGCTTCACCGAACTGCCCTTCCGGCCTGAGCAGTTGGCCGAGATGGTGCAACTGATCGATGGCGGCAAGATCAGCGGCAAGATCGCCAAGGAGATCCTTCCTGAGCTGCTTGAGAAAGGCGGCTCCCCCAAGGCAATCGTCGACGAGCGCGGCCTCGGCATGATCAGCGATCCGGCGGCGATCGAAGCCATCGTTGATGAGCTGTTGGGGGCCCACCCCGATGAGGTGGAGGCCTTCCGTGGCGGCAAGACCAAGCTGCAGGGCTTCTTCGTCGGACAGTTGATGAAGAAGACCGGTGGCAAGGCGGATCCCAAGCTCGCCAACCAGATTCTGAGCAAGAAGCTCAAGGGTTGATGAGCGGAGCGGCAGCCATTCCCGACGCCTGGAAGGAGTGGCTGCTGCGGAACCGGGATCGCGGCTGTGATCCTGAAGGCTTGATGCAGCGGGCCCTCGACCAGGGGTTTGCGCAAGAAGCGATTGCGGCAGTTCTCGATTCGTCGTCCCTTGGGCTTACAACCACGAACCCACCATCGCCCGATTGGCTCGCCTGGTTCGAGTCCCCCCTCACCCGGCCAGAGCACCGGCCTCGCGCCTGGCGGTTGGATACGTCGCTGGCCCAGGTCTATGAGCTGCCAGGGCTGCTCAGCCACGAGGAATGCGAGCAGGTGATCGACGCCATCAACGCGTCATTGCAGCCGTCAACGGTGACCCGCGGCAGCAGCGACTACCGCACCAGTCGCACCTGTCATTTGCGCCAAAACCATCCCCAGCTGGCGGCGAGCCTTGATCAGCGCTTTGCAGCCTTGTTCGGCGTGGACCCGCGCCTCTCGGAACCGATTCAGGGGCAGCGCTACGACCCCGGCGAATACTTCAAGGAACACACGGATTGGTTTACTCCGGGGACGGAGGAATACCCCACCCACACCGACAGTGGCGGTCAACGCACCTGGACGGTCATGGTTTATCTCAACCCTGTGGAGCGGGGTGGAGAGACGTTGTTCCGCCGCCTGGGCCGCTCCTTTTCGCCGGTGCCAGGCATGGCGTTGGCCTGGAACAACCTCCAGGCTGATGGCACTCCCAACCCCTTCACGCTGCATGAGGCCTTGCCGGTGGAGGTGGGCCACAAATGGGTGATCACCAAGTGGTTCCGTGCCGACTTCGGGAGGAATGGCTGATCAATTAAAGCTGTCGGAGTTGCATCTAGAACGCGAAGTGTCGCTGTTTTGATTCAGCTCTTGAATCAAAATATATGTTGAGGGGGCAATCAGAAGGGTTGATTCGAGTGTTGTGGAAACTCGGATATACTCAGTGAGGTAATTATGGCTAACCTTTCTGTTTTTCAAACTCACCAACGAAATTGTTCCAGTTTTCCCTTGTTTTAAAGTAATCTAGGCCTTCTGAAGGTTTTGACCGCCCAAACGTCGCCTTGTTGACAAAATTAATTTTCCAATTATTAAAATTCAAGCAAGGATTTTTGGGGTTGTAGGATTTCTCGTGATTTGCGTATTTTTCCATAAGTGCCGCGAGAGTATCTGTGTAGCGAGACGTCCCAAATGTTTCGAGGACTAGGTCTTTTGACGGAGTTTTGCCGCTAAATGAGTAATTTTTCATCTTATTCATTATTTCCATGAAAAAAGGTGATGATTTTTTTGTTGCAAAAAAGCCATTGGAAAGGCCCGGCTCTCTCTCTCTTATATATAGGGTAGTATCAGCGGATAAAATTCTTTGAGCAAGTGTCCCCGATACTGACTTGGAAATAACCATATCGGCATCAATCCATATGCAATCATTTTTTGTTGCATATGCAATTCTGAATATATCCGCCTCTACGGCATAGTGAAATGCAGACCTGAATGGCTCTATGAATTCAGGAGTATTCTCCGAGATCCAGGCTAGCGCTGTATTGTGATCAAAAAGTAAAATATTATTCAAGCCAATTTTGTTCAATTCATAATTCCACTCGTCAGTTAATCGACGTATTTGCTTTGGAGGATCTCCTTGGCTCCAGTATTGGAATGCTTGGTGAGTAAATACCGGCATGTTTTTCTTTGTGTGATGGAAAGTTTTATAAGAAAAAATCCAGTGAGGATAAAGTGGGCTTTTACTTGCTGAGAGTATGTTTTTTGTGAATATGTCCAATTCTTTTCCTTGGCCGTTGTTCTTGAATATATAGTTGCTGTTGCGTTTTTTCTGGATCAAAAGCCATCCGGCGTGATTTTTTGCAGCCGACACTGATCCATGTGATAGTAATAATCTAAGTTTTCTGTTATGGTATTTATCGTTAAATGGATCTGTTTGAATCAGCCTTTCTAGGATTTCTATGGATTCTCTTTTGTGCTTAGATGAAAGGTCTATGTTGCATGCCAGTTGCAGGAGTTGCGAATTTTTTTGAGTGTATTTAAGGCCATTTGAAAGTGAAACAAGTGCTTTTTTGCTTTTGCCCAGCGACCAGAAAATTTTAAACAAATACTCATGGCCTACATGTTGAGTTGGGTGGATTTCAGCTAGTTTTTTGGCATGCTTTATGCAGTTCCTTGGGTCGTTGTTTTTATATGTTATGTGGCAAATTGTTTTCAGAGCCCTAAGACTTGTAGGGAATTTTGCTAGAAATTGATCGGCTGTTGATAACGCATCTGTTTTTCTGTCTAACGCCATTTGGTATTTACATAAGTTCCAAAATGTTGCTTCAGTATTGGGGTAATGTTGATGAATAGTCAATGTTACTTGTAGGGCATTTTCTAAGTCTCGTTTTTTAGCGTAAAATTCTCTAATTTTATTGAGATGGGCTTTGAATTTGTCGTCGTCAGGGAAGTGCTTGGCACCTTTTTTAGAAATGCAATAGGCTAGCTTTAAATTATTTTTTTTCAGAGCTTTCTCGCAAAGAAAATCATAGCTTTCTGCTCCATGATTGTTGGTCAGCCACTCCTGGGATGCCCTGTTAATATTGTTTAATTTTTTGACAAATTTGATTTTTAGGGCTCTTTTAGAGAGTTTGTAGGCTTGATGGTAATGTCCTAGAGTGAGCATTAGTTCACATGCTCTTGTATATGCTGGCAAAAAATTCGGATTTCTATGGATATAATCGAGTGCCTTTTTAAGTTGCTCGGCGTCTTGATTGCAGTCATATGTATTTTTTCGGGACTGAGTGGAAGAATGCAAAAAGCACCGCAAGTTAAATGATAATGTTTTATAGTTCTTCCGTACTGCAATAATCAACCGTGGGAGGTTTGCTGCTGTCCGAGTCACCTTTTTATTTTAGTTGAGATCCTTCAATTCTACGTCAATACATGTAAATTGATTTTTGTCCCTGGAACTCATCCCTGCATTTAAGTAAGGTGAGATTTGATATTGCTAGCCAGCGGGGACTTTCGTCAAAAATGCTCTTGCTTGAGGTCTCCATCCACCAGGTTGGCCTCGATTGGCAAGCACGTGATCTGCCAAGCCGCGTTTTCGGTTCAGGGGCCATTGGGCGGCGATGCGGGCTTGTGCAGCTTCAGGGCTTAGCCCGTCACGCGCGATCAAGCGCTTGAGTTGCTGGGATTCATCGCAGTCGACCAGCCAGATTTCGCTGCAGAGCGACTCCAGGCCCGCTTCGAACAACAGCGGAATCATCAGCACCACGGCTGGTGTCTTGGCATGGAGGCTGAGTTCTTGGTCGAAGCGCTCCCGCACGATCGGGTGAATCAGTTGCTCGAGCCACCGCCGCTCATCAGGGTCCTGGAACACGATGCGGCCCAGGGCAGCTCGATTGATGGCCGTTCCTCCCTTGATCTGAACACTGGAGCCGTACCGCTGCAGCACGGTTCTTGTGGCTTGGCTATCGGGCTCGAGGGCCTCTCGGGCGAATTGATCTGCATCCAACACCGGCAGACCTTGCTGCGCCAACCAATGACCCACGCTGCTCTTGCCGCTGGCAATCCCGCCTGTGAGTCCGATGCGTCGTTGCGAGAACGGCTCGCCAGGCGCCATGGTGTCGGAGCAGGATGCATCCAGTGTCTCGCGGCGGATCAGTAGTGGCGATGGCTTCTTCTTGGCAACCGATCCAGGGCGGTGTGACGGCACCGAATGGGTTCCAGGCGGCCGGCATCGTTGCCGGCCTGAAGCCCTCGGGCAAACCTGATCTGGCATTGGTTCTGGCCCCGGAGGCGGCGGTTTGTACGGGCACCTTCACCACCTCCGTGGTGCGGGCGGCCTGTGTTGATCTCTGCCGTGATCGCCTCATCAGTACTGCCGGCCAGGCCCGTGCCGTGTTGATCAACTCCGGTCAGGCCAATGCCTGTACCGGAGACCGCGGCTTGGTCGACAGCCAGCGTGCCACCCAGGTGCTTGCCGATCAGCTCGGCGTCGATGCGGAATCGGTGTTGATCTGCTCCACCGGTGTGATCGGCGTGCCAATTCCGATGTCCACTCTTCTGGCTGGGTTGGCTCCTTTGGTGGAGGCCTTGGATGACGCCGGTGGTGATGCAGCGGCCAACGCCATCCTCACCACTGATCTGGTGGACAAGCAGGTGGCGCTTGAACTGGAACTGGAGGGGCGCCGGGTGCGCATTGGAGGGATGTCCAAAGGCTCGGGAATGATTCACCCCGACATGGCCACGATGCTCGGCTTCTTCAGTTGCGATGCCGGGGTCGATGCCGGCGTTTGGCAGGGGATGGTGCAGCGTGCGGTGCAGCGTTCCTTCAACGCCATCACCGTTGATGGAGACACCAGCACCAACGACACCGTGCTGGCCTTTGCGGCAGGCCCACCGCTGGCCCAACAACACCATGCCCTTTTGGAACAAGGCCTCACCCAGGCGATGCAGCAGCTGGCCCAGGCCATTGCCCGAGATGGCGAAGGGGCGACTTGCTTAATCGAAGTGCAGGTGGAGGGTGCCGTTGATGAGGCTGCGGCCTTGCAGGTGGCGCGCACGATCTGTGGCTCGTCCTTGGTGAAGACTGCTGTCCATGGCCGGGATCCCAATTGGGGGCGGATCGTGGCGGCAGCAGGTCGCTCCGGAGTGTCTTTCGATCCGGATGCGGTTGCTCTTTGGATTGGTCCGCATCAGTTGATGGCGGCCGGTCAACCCGTGGCCTTTGATCGCGCTGCAGCCAGCAAAGTTCTGCGGCAGGAGCATGTTCCGATTCGCCTCGGCCTGGGGCATGGTTCTGGCTGTGGTCAGGCCTGGGGATGTGACCTGTCGGATCAGTACGTGCGCATCAACGCCGACTACACGACTTAAATTAATAATGTTGCAATAGCGGTTTTTAAGCAGTTTATTTAATCTGTTGCAAAATATGCGAATAGTTATGTCTCGCACTTCTGACTATATCTCCTCGAGAAGAATTGGAATTCTCTGAAGACGCGACCTAGTCTAAATGAAGGCATTTAAATTAAAACTAGATTCTGCAGTATTTTTTTGAAAGTTTGTCGAGCCATTCTCTGTGTGGAGATTTTAATTCTTTGTGATGATTGATTAAAGCTTCGAGTAGTTTGGCTTTCTTATTTTTAAGAAGTTCGTCTTGACTTAAATCAGTGCTCTGCGATGTATCTTTTTTTCTGTCGTATAAAAGCTCTGCCCCTTCACTATTTATGGCATACCAGTAGCTATCGGTCGCAATGCCAACTCTGCCATGATTTTGAGGATCTGTGCTTGAATCTTCGATGTAAACAAAATTGTCAAGCTTTGTTGCTGAGAATAATTCTTCCGCGTAGCTCTTGCCTTCAAACTTTATTCCCGTATCAATCTCAAGCAGGTCTAATATTGTAGGAGCAAAATCGATTGTGCTCCACAAAAAATCTATGTTCTTTGTCCCACTAATTTTTGCTGGGAATGAGATCAAGAGAGGTACCTTATAAGCGCACTCATGCATACCAGTTTTGCCCATTAAGCCGTGTTCCCCCATGTAGTCTCCGTGATCACTGGTAAAAACTATTAATGTATTTTCTAGTTCTCCTGAAGCATCTAATTGATGTAGGAGTTTCCCGACGTTGAGGTCAATTAGTTTTACCATGCCCAAATAACTTGCTTTTTTCTGTTTGTATGCATTTTCGTCATTGATTGGATATGCCTCTCCGTTTTTCAGCCACTCTCTTAAGGAGTCGTGTCTTTTTCTGAATGTTTCGGGGAGTCTCATTTCCTTCTTGGCATACATTGATTCGTATGGCTCTCGTGTTTTATACGGTGGATGTGGATCCGGATAACTGATCATGAGACAGAATGGTTTATTTCGTTTTCTTTTTAATATATCAATTGCTTTATTTGTAAGCCAGTCTGTCATGTAGCTTGTCTCATCTCCGATGGTCTCAAACATATTTGGTTGATCATGCTGTGTAAAGGGATTCTTCTTGTCAGTAATCTCATGGACTTCTTTGAAGTGTCCGCGATTAAACATCAGCAAATTATTGGCGAATCCCATGCGCCTTGACTTATGTACCCAGCCAGGTCGCCTGTTCCCATCTAGGTGATATTTTCCTATGTAATGTGTTTCGTATCCATTTTGTTTTAAGGCGTGTGCAAAAGTTTTTTTATTTTGGCTTATTGAATGATTATTGCATGTTGCTCCGTGAGAGTGAGGGTATAAACCTGTCAAAAATGTACCTCTCGATGGAGTACATGGATTACAGTTCGCGAAAAAATTACTACACAAAAAGCCATTTCGAGAAATTGAGTCTATTTGGGGAGTGAGTAATTGACTTTGCTCTTGATATGCAGAAACTGTCCATTGAGCCTGCTGGTCAGTCTGTATAACGACGAGATTACTTTGTTTCATTTTGTGCTAATTTGTTGGATGCTTGAAGCCATTTGATTTTTTCTTGGATTCCCTCTGAAGCTAGAAGTATATTTGAGCTAACAGCCAGATTAGCTGTTTTGGTAGTATGTATTTCATAGTCAAAGTAGTTCATCAGTTCTAAATAATCTGTGAGTTCTTCTTGGATCAGCTGCAATCCTTTAATGCCCAAAAAAGTGATATATTTTGGTGTCATATTTATGATTTCAGTAATTTTCGTATTTGATTTGCCGGGAATATTCGGGATATTCTGATTCATCTCCAATTTTCGCTCTTGGATTGGGGTTAGTGCTTGTTCTGGATCGTTGCAAAAGCTCTCATAGGAAATATATGGTGATTCGGGAAATAGCGATAGATTTTTTTGCTGTATTAATGCGAGCTTGATCCATCGTCGAGTTGCTAGCTTGATAGCATGATTGAAATTAAAAATCTTTTCTTTCAGTGCATATCGATTGACATACGAACCGATATGGAGGTATGGATTGCTCATCCAAAATATAAAAAATGGATTTTTAAAATCACTGTTAATTTGCTTGACATGGCATAAATTAGGTGGACTTGCTTCGAGAAAAGTATTGCACTGGTGCTCTATTGCTAGTCTTGGCCAAATTTCTTTTGCGACTTTGTAATTCATAGGGATGTCTGGATTCCACCTCTCCTTTTGGTTGATGGATGACCAGACTTCTGGAATTCTTAATCCTTCGTTGTTTCCATGGCTCGGTAAAAAGCAATTATCTATTTTCTCGGCTATGTATTGACTTGCTACGGTAGTTCCCGAATTTAGAGGGCTAATCAAAAATATATATCTCATCGGCTTTCTTTTGGTTGGTAGGATCTATTTTACTTTATTATGAATATTCTTCTTTAGCAGCATTGCTGCCTGAAATTTGCTTGATGTGGTTTTGACTGGCTCATCGTCTGCTGATCTTTTGGACGTTTTTGAGCTGCTTAATGGTGGCTGATCTTTGTCTTTAGTGGCTTTGTGCCGGTTAACTCAGTACTCAGTATCGCAGCAATAACGCCACCTGCTTCCCTTTTTTAGACACTGATCCGCCTGTGGTTAGTGGTTTTTGGGGCACATGCGCAACATGGCGACTGTGCCACTTAAAGCTTCTGTTCTGGATCCCTGCCACAATCCGAGTCTTCGTCAGCTCCATCCGTGGACCATCCCAGCTCCCCTGACGCTCCCGTTGAGGCCAAGGCACGTTTCTGGGTGGGGCCCTTGGTGGCTGGTTGTTGTTTCGCCCTTGGTTACGGCATCACCGAGCGGGTGCTGACGCTGCAGACCAATGCTGAGGACCCTGTTCCTGAGGCTTTCACGCCGCTCGCGTTTCCAGGGGATTCCCTGCATGAGATGCGGGCTCGGTTCAGTGACGACGATTCATCCCTGCAAGTGGATGTCACAGCCCTAGAAGCTGCCGAGGCTGCAAGCCGCCCCGCCCAGCCAGCGGTCAAGGAGACGCCCAAACCCGCTGTGGCGGTGCAGACGCCCGAACCCCCGGTCTGGGCAGCCCCCGCCTGGTCGGACCCTCAAACCATTGCCCCCGGGCTTGAGGAAGATGACGGCCCGGCCCCCTCCTCAGCCCAGGAGCGTGAACCGGAGCTTGATGACAGCAATGCCGACTCCCTGGCGCTTCCTGAGGAGTCCATCGAGGCGATGCCTGCTGTGGTTGTTCCAGACGGTGATTCACCGGTGCTGATGGCTGAGCCAGAACCTTTTGTGCTGCCTCCTGGCGCGGAAGCCTTTTTCGAAGTCATTGAGCCCGTAACTCCGCCTCAGCCCTGATCTCCGGTTGGATCTGCCACAGTTGAAGCTGTCTGCAATCGGTCCATGGGCTCGTCTGAGGCCTTGATTCGTGCCACGGTGAACCGCATCAGTGCGCGCCTTGGTCACGGCTTTGCGGACGCTGCAGCGGAGTTGGCGGTGCTGGCGCAAGACGCCCCGCAACGGCTGCGCCAGGAATGGGATCTGTTTCAAGACGAGGTGCGTGCCGAAGCGGAACGGATTGAACGGGGTGATCAGGCCACGGTGAGCACAGATGGGGAGTCGACGTCGGAACCGTCGCACAACCCTCAAGAGGTCATCGATCGTCTTCGGGCCACGGTGGCTGATCTGAGCCAAGCGATCGAGGCGCGTCCCTGATGCTGGGACTGCTGCGAGCGCTCCGCATCTGGCGCGCTGTCCTGACGCTGCTGCTGTTGCTTTGGTGGGATGGCCAGTCCTGGACCTACCGCGGTGGTGTCACCGCCGAGCGTCGTGCGCGCCGCCAGCAACAGCGAGCCCGTTGGTTGACGGCTGAGTTGCTGTCTCTGGGTTCCGCTTTCATCAAGCTGGGGCAACTGCTCTCCGCCCGCCCAGACATTCTCCCCGCGGGCTGGGTGGCTGAACTGGCAGCACTGCAGGACAGCGTTCCGGCCTTCAGTTTTGATCAGGTGCAGACCGTGCTCGAGCGAGAGCTGGGTCCGCGCTGTGCCGAGGTGATCGACCTCGATCCCGAGCCTCTGGGCGCAGCCTCGCTTGCTCAGGTGCATCGCGCCAGCCTGCGCAGTGGCCGCCAGGTGGTGCTCAAGGTGCAGCGCCCTGGGCTCGATCGCCTGTTTCGCCTTGATCTGGAGGTGATGCAGCAGGTGGCAGCTGTGCTGCAACGCAATCCCAGCTGGGGGCGTGGTCGCGATTGGCCGGCGATGGCACGGGAATGTCGACGTGTGCTGCTGCGTGAGCTCGATTTCCGCGTTGAGGCGCAGTACGCCGCTCGTTTTCGTCAGCAATTTCTGGATGACGAACGCATCAGGATCCCTGGTGTGATCTGGGAGTTGAGCACGCGCCGTGTGCTGTGCCTCGACTACCTGCCCGGTATCAAGGTCAATGACCGTGAGGCGTTGATCGAAGCCGGTGTTGATCCGGCCGCTGTGGCTGAGGTGGGTGCAGCCAGTTATCTCAAGCAGTTGGTGCGGTTTGGTTTCTTCCATGCCGATCCGCATCCCGGCAACCTCGCCGTCGCCAGTGATGGCGCACTCATCTACTACGACTTCGGGATGATGGGGTTGTTGTCGGACGGCTTGCGTCGACGTCTGGGAGCGATGGTTCGCGCCGCTGCTGCGAGGGATTCAGCTGCATTGGTGGAGGAGTTGCAGGCGGCCGGAGTGATCTCTGGCGGCATTGATGTGGGTCCGGTGCGCCGTCTCGTGCGGCTGATGCTGCAGGAGGCCCTCACCCCACCGTTCACGGCCAACGTGATCGACAAACTCTCCGGCGATCTCTACGACCTGGTTTATGGCCAGCCCTTTCGTCTGCCGGTTGAGCTGATCTTCGTGATGCGGGCGTTGTCCACCTTCGAGGGTGTTGGCCGCAGCCTTGATCCCGCTTTTAGTTTGGTGGCGATCGCCAAGCCTTATCTCCTTCCACTCATGACCTCCAGCGGCTCCGGCAGCAACGATCTGTTCAACGAACTCGGCCGTCAGGTCGGGGCCTTCAGCAGCCGCGCTGCGGCCTTCCCGCGGCGCTTGGATGAAAGTCTGGAACGCCTGGAGCAGGGGGATCTTCAGCTCCAGGTGCGGCTGGGCGAATCGGATCGTCAGTTCCGTCGGATGGCCCTGGCTCAGCAATCGATCGGCCAATCGGTGTTGCTCGGATGCCTGGCTTTGGCCACCGCGGTTGTGGGTGCCAGTGCCCGCCCGCTCTGGTCACTTCTTCCGGCTGCTGCTGCCTTGCCGGTGGGCTTGGGCTGGTTCCGAATGCAGGTCAAGATCCGTCGTGATCAACGGTTGGAGCAGTTGCCCGGTTCCAACCGTTGAACGTTCGTCGGAGGCCTGGGATCAGGCTTTGCCGCGGGGGCCTTGGCCCACAGCACCGGCGTAGACGGCCTGGCTGCCCAGCTCGTCTTCGATGCGAAGCAGCTGGTTGTACTTGGCGACCCGCTCGCTGCGGCTGAGGGAGCCGGTCTTGATCTGTCCGGCGCGGGTGGCAACGGAGAGGTCGGCGATGGTGGTGTCTTCGGTTTCGCCACTGCGGTGGCTGATCACGCTGGTGTAGCCGGAGCGGCCTGCCAGGTCGATGGCCTGGAGGGTTTCGGTGAGCGAACCGATCTGGTTCACCTTGATCAGGATCGAGTTGGCCGTAGCGCTGTCGATGCCCTGTTGAAGACGCTTGGTGTTGGTCACGAACAGGTCGTCACCCACCAGCTGCACCTTGCCACCGAGCCGTTCGGTCAGCAGCTTCCAGCCATCCCAATCGTCTTCCGCCAGGCCGTCTTCGATCGAAACGATCGGGAATTTCTCCACCAGTTGCTCGAGTTGGCCCACCATCTCGGCGCTGGTGTAGCTGCCGCCATCGAAGGCATAACGGCCGTTCTCGAAGAATTCGGTGCTGGCCACGTCCAGGGCCAGGGAGATCTGTTCGCCGGGCTTGTAGCCCGCCTTGCTGATCGCTTCCACCAGGATTTCGCCGGCTTCCACATTGCCCAGATCTGGTGCGAAGCCGCCTTCGTCGCCCACGGCGGTGCTCATGCCCTTGTCGCTGAGCAGTTTCTTGAGGGTGTGGAACACCTCGGTGCCCATCCGCAGGGCTTCACGGAAGCTCGGAGCCCCGTGGGGCACCAGCATGAATTCCTGGAAGTCCAGGCTGTTCGCGGCATGGGCGCCACCGTTGATCACGTTCATCAACGGCACCGGTAGCAGGTTGGCCATCGGGCCGCCGAGGTAGCGGTAGAGGGGAATCCCCAGCCCGTTGGCAGCAGCGCGGGCGGTGGCCATGCTCACCGCAAGGATCGCGTTGGCTCCCAGGTTGGATTTGTTGTCGCTTCCGTCCAGCTCCAGCATCGCGGCGTCCACAGCCGCCTGATCCAGGGCGGAAAGGCCGCAGAGGGCCGGTGCGATTCGCTCTTCGATGTGGTTCACGGCCTGGCCCACACCCTTGCCCATGTAGCGATCGCCGCCGTCACGCAATTCGTGGGCTTCGTGGGCACCGGTGCTGGCACCACTGGGAACGATGGCCCGTCCCATGGCACCTCCTTCGAGCAGCACCTCGGCTTCAACCGTGGGGTTGCCGCGGGAATCGAGCACCTCTCGGGCCACGATGGTGTCGATGACGAGGTCGAGGGAATCGATCACGTTGGGACGGACGCTTAACCCGGGGATCTTATGGGTCGCCCCTCTCTCTCGTGTTGTGACGGGTCATACCTGGCCAGAATGACGGCAGGTTCACGCTGCACGACGCTCACCCATGCGGATGCTTCACACCATGCTCCGGGTCGCTGATCTGGAGCGGTCTCTGGGCTTCTACACCGAGGTCCTGGGCATGCAGCTTCTGCGTCGAAAGGATTACCCCAGCGGCCGCTTCACCCTGGCGTTTGTTGGCTATGGGTCGGAGAGCGACCACACGGTCCTCGAGCTCACCCACAACTGGGACACCGACAGCTACACGCTGGGTGATGCCTACGGCCACATCGCGCTGGGGGTGGAGGACATCCACAGCACCTGCGCCGGCATTGCCGATAAGGGTGGTCGCGTGGTGCGGGAACCTGGTCCGATGAAGCACGGAACCACCGTCATCGCCTTTGTGGAGGATCCGGATGGCTACAAGGTGGAATTGATCGAGATGTCCTCCAAAGCCCACGCCTGAAGAACCGGATGACTTCATCGCCAGCGTTGAACGGCAGCCTCACCCATGAGCCGGAGCGCTTCAGCGACGCGGCCTGGGATCTGCTGCTCAGTGGTCAGGACGTTGCCCGTCGCTGGCGCCATGAGCAGTTGGATGTGGAGCACCTGATCCAGGTGCTGTTCACCGATCCCTCCTGCCGCCGCCTGGTGGAGCGCTTGCCCCTCCCCATCGATGCGCTCTTGGATCGCTTGGAGGATGTGCTGGCTGATCAGCCCTCCGGGCGAGGCGCAGAGCTCTTCATCGGTGATGACCTGGAACAGCTGCTCGATTCGGCTGATGCCATCCGTCGGCGCTGGAATGGTGATGTCATCGATCTGCCGGAAGTGCTGATGGCCATTGGTGCCGATCCGCGGATCGGCGCTGATCTGTTCGCCGGCTTTGGTTTGTCGGCCGATGCCCTAGAGCAGCTGATCCAACGCGGCATGGACCAACGGGTTACTGGGGCTTCCGTTCCACCTCAGGAGCGGTCTATGCCGCGGTCTCAGCCGGAGGTGCAGCAGGAAGCGCCCCGTCGTGAACGGGTGGCGCGCGTTCCCTCCTCCTCCCGTGTGCTGCGCGACCCGGAGCCTGTCGCCCCTGTCACCCCTCAGTCGCCTGCCCCTGAGGCCCCCTTGCAGGAGTCCCCCACGGCCTTGGAGTCCTATGGGCGGGATCTCACCGAAGAGGCGGAAGCAGGCAGCCTGGATCCGGTGATCGGTCGTGATTCTGAAATTCGCAACCTGATCAAGGTGCTCTCGCGCCGGAGCAAGAACAATCCGGTGCTCATCGGTGAACCCGGTGTTGGCAAAACAGCGATTGCGGAGCTGCTGGCGCAGCGGATCGTGGCAGGAGAAGTTCCGGAGTCGCTGCAGGGTCTGCGGCTGGTGGCGCTGGATTTAGGGGCCTTGATCGCCGGTGCCAAGTTCCGTGGTCAATTCGAGGAACGCCTGCGCTCAGTGCTCGAGGAGGTGAGTGGTTCCGATTCCGGGGTGGTGTTGTTCATCGATGAGCTGCACACCGTTGTCGGCAGTGATCGCAGCAGCACCGATGCCGGCAGTCTGTTGAAACCAGCCCTGGCCCGAGGAGACCTGCGCTGCATCGGTGCGACCACGCCGGAGGATTACCGGCTCACGGTGGAAAAAGATCCGGCCCTCAACCGCCGCTTCCAGCAGGTGGTGATCCGGGAGCCGGATCTGGAACTCAGCCTCGAAATCCTGCGCGGCTTGAAGGAGCGCTACGAGCTCCACCACGGCGTCAGCATCACCGATGAGGCCATTCAGACCGCCAACCGTCTCGCCGACCGCTACATCAGCGACCGCTGCCTGCCGGACAAAGCCATTGATCTGATCGACGAGGCGGCCGCACAACTGAAGATGGAGGTGACCTCCAAGCCGCAGGTGGTGGAGGAGGCCGAGGCGGATCTACGCCGCGTTGAACTGGCCCTGCTCGCCGCAGAGCAGGCGCCTGAAGCGGAGCGGATTCAGCTCCAGCGCAACCGGCTCGAAGTGTCCACGCGACTGGACGATCTGCGGCGGCGCTGGCAGGAGGAGCGAGGTCAGCTCGAGGAACTCGGCCAGCTGCTCCAGCAGGACGAAGACCTGCGCCATGCCATCGCTGAGGCCGAGCGGGATGGTGACCTTGAGGAAGCGGCCCGCCTCCAGTACGACCAGCTGCATCGGGTGCAGCAGCGCCGGGATGAACTGGAGGCATCCCAGGCGGAGGCCCAGTCCGCCGGAACGGCCCTGCTGCGTGAGCAGGTGGAGGCCGGTGACATTGCGGATCTGGTGGCCCGTTGGACCGGAATCCCCGTGCAGCGGCTGTTGGCGGGCGAGCGGCGCAAACTCCTGGATCTCGACGCCCATCTCGCTGAACGGGTGATTGGTCAGGGCGAGGCGGTGACGGCCGTTGCTGCTGCCATCCGCCGGGCCAGGGCCGGCATGAAGGATCCCCGTCGACCGGTGGGTTCTTTCCTGTTCCTGGGGCCGACTGGCGTCGGTAAGACCGAGCTGGCGAAGGCGCTGGCGGGGTCGTTGTTCGACGAAGAGGAGGCGCTGGTTCGCCTCGACATGAGTGAGTTCATGGAGCGGAACGCCGTGGCTCGGCTAATCGGTGCTCCTCCGGGTTATGTCGGTTACGAGGAAGGGGGGCAACTCACGGAGGCCGTGCGCCGCCGGCCCTATGCGGTGCTGCTTCTCGATGAAGTGGAGAAGGCCCATCCCGATGTGTTCAACCTGCTGCTGCAGGTGCTGGATGACGGCCGGCTCACCGATTCCCAGGGCCGCACCGTTGATTTCCGCCACACCGTGGTCGTGATGACCAGCAATCTGGCCAGCCCGGCGATCCTCGAAGATGCCCGCTCGGGATCCACGGATGAGTCAGCCCTGCAACAGCAGGTGGATGCAGCGCTCTCCAGCCAGTTCCGGCCTGAATTCCTCAACCGCATCGATGAGGTGATTCGTTTCCGGCCGTTGGAGGTCTCCGATCTGGTGCGGATTGTGCAGTTGCAACTGAAGGATCTCGCTGCTCTGTTGGCTGAGCAGGGCCTGGCCCTGCTCGTGGATGACGCCGTCGCTGAGGCCATGGCCCGTCAGGGCCATGAACCGGAGTACGGGGCGCGGCCGCTGCGTCGGGTGCTGCGCCGCCAGCTGGAAAATCCGCTCTCCACACTGCTGCTTGAGGAGCGCTTTGTCGGAGCCAGTGGCGTGACGGTGAGGCTGGGGGAGGCCGGCACCGATGCCCTGGTGTTCGATCCGGTGGGGGTTTGAGGGCATCCGGTAGGGTGTCTGTTTGGCGAAGTGCCTACCGGCACCGTTGTCAACTTCCGGTCCCATCCCCGTGACCAGCCCCATCTCTGAGGACACCACCACTTCCGACGGCTCAAAAGCCGCTGCCGATTCCACCAAATCCGGTGGTTTTCTGGCGGACACGGTTGATGAGCTGAAACTCGTGGTCTGGCCCAGCCGCCAGCAACTGTTCAGCGAATCCATCGCTGTGATCCTGATGGTCAGCCTTTCGGCCGCCACCATCGCGGCTGTCAGTCGTTTCTTTGGGTGGGCTTCGTCCCAGGTGTTCCGCTGACTCGATATCACCTTTCTCGCCGTGCCAGACGACCTGACCACACCGGACGCCCCTGAGGTGCTTGATCTGCCGGCCCCGAATGAGGGGGAAAACGGCACCTTGCCTGCGGCGGCTGTCGCCAACACGGCCATCGCCCGTTGGTACGCCGTTCAGGTGGCCTCCAGCTGCGAGAAGAAGGTCAAGGCCACCCTGGAGCAGCGGGCCGTCACCCTCGGGGTGAGCAACCGAATTCTCGAAATCGAGATCCCCCAGACCCCTGCCGTCAAGCTGAAGAAGGACGGCACCCGTCAGTCCACCGAGGAGAAGGTGTTCCCCGGTTATGTGCTGGTTCGGATGGTGCTGGATGAGGACACGATGATGGCGGTGCGGAGCACCCCGAACGTGATCAATTTCGTCGGGGCTGAAGATCGGCGCGCCACCGGTAAGGCCCGCGGTCACATCAAGCCGCGACCCCTCAGCCGTTCTGAGGTGGATCGCATCTTCAAGCGCGCTGCCGAGAAGAAGACCGTTGTCAAGGTGGATCTCACCGAAGGCGATCAGATCCTGGTGACTGCTGGTCCGTTCAAGGACTTCCAGGGCGAGGTGATCGAGGTGTCTGGCGAGCGCAACAAGCTCAAGGCCCTGCTCTCCATCTTTGGTCGCGAGACCCCGGTGGAACTGGAGTTCTCTCAGATCAGTAAACAGAACTGACCTGGCGGCGGCCGTCTCCCTGCGGAGGGCGGCCTTGGGAGTGGGCAACCATTCCGCCGCACCCGACCCGAGGGTCTGGTGATCCGCAGCTGTCCAAACCCCCCAGCCGATGGCCAAGAAAGTCGTAGCTGTGATCAAGCTGGCCCTAGACGCCGGCAAAGCCAACCCCGCGCCGCCGGTGGGCCCTGCCCTCGGTCAGCACGGTGTGAACATCATGATGTTCTGCAAGGAGTACAACGCTCGGACGCAGGACAAAGCCGGTTATGTGATTCCGGTGGAGATCTCGGTCTTCGAAGACCGCAGCTTCACCTTCATCACCAAAACGCCTCCGGCGTCGGTGCTGATCACCAAGGCCGCAAAGATCCAAAAGGGATCCGGTGAGTCCGCCAAGGGAAGTGTTGGATCGATCACTCGAGCTCAGCTCGAAGAGATCGCCAAGACCAAACTCCCTGACCTCAACTGCACCAGCGTTGAGTCCGCCATGCGGATCATCGAAGGCACCGCCCGCAACATGGGCGTTTCCATCAGCGACTGACGTCGCTGCATCGCTTCTCCAACCCATTCGGGGGAGGCATCCCTGATGTCGTCTGAACCCCAACTCTGAACATGCCCAAAATCTCCAAGCGCCTGGCCAGCCTGGCCGGCAAGATCGAGGACCGTGCCTACGCACCCCTCGAGGCGATTGCCCTGGTCAAGGACAACGCCAACGCGAAATTCGACGAGACGATGGAGGCCCATGTGCGCCTCGGCATCGATCCGAAGTACACCGACCAGCAGCTGCGCACCACCGTGGCTCTGCCCAACGGCACCGGTCAGACCGTGCGCATCGCTGTGGTGACCCGCGGTGAGAAGGTGGCTGAAGCCAAAGCCGCCGGTGCTGAACTCGCCGGTGAAGAAGACCTGGTGGAAAGCATCAGCAAGGGCGAAATGGATTTCGACCTGTTGATTGCCACCCCCGACATGATGCCCAAGGTGGCCAAACTGGGTCGGGTTCTCGGCCCCCGTGGCTTGATGCCCAACCCCAAGGCCGGCACCGTCACTACGGACCTCGAGGCTGCGATCAAGGAATTCAAGGCCGGCAAACTGGAATTCCGTGCCGACCGCACCGGCATCGTTCACGTCCGCTTCGGCAAGGCCAGCTTCAGTGCCGATGCCCTGCTGCAGAACCTCAAGACCCTGCAGGAAACCATCGACCGCAACAAGCCCAGCGGTGCTAAGGGCCGTTACTGGAAGTCCCTGTATGTGACCTCCACCATGGGTCCTTCCGTTGAAGTCGATTTCTCTGCTCTGCAGGACATCGAGCAGGGGAGCTGATCCGGCTCTCCTCTACACTCAACGATTGGCGAAAGCCAAATCGGGCACGCGCCCGGCCAGAGACAGCAGGATGTCCCTGGGCATGACGTCAGTCATTCCCGTTGATGTAATCCCTGCCGAGGCAGACGCGACACGGTTTTGTCCCATTCGGGATTGGATCGGCACGCGGCCTCGTCTTCCTTTCGAAGACTCGATCGGCCGCGTGCCCAGCTTGTTCCTTTGATCCGATCCAATCCCTATGGGCCGCACGCTGGAGAACAAGCAGCAGATCGTCGGAGAGCTCAAAGAGCTCCTCGCCGACGCCGAACTGGCACTTGTCCTTGATTTCAAGGGCCTGTCCATCAAAGAAATGTCTGACCTGCGGGATCGCCTGCAGGCCAGCGACAGCGTTTGCAAGGTGACCAAAAACACCTTGATGCGCCGTGCCATTGATGGTGACAGCAACTGGGCCAGCCTCGATTCCCTGCTGACCGGAACCAACGCCTTCGTCCTGGTGAAGGGCGATGTTGGTGCCGGTGTGAAGGCCGTTCAGACCTTCCAGAAGGAACTCAAGAAGTCCGAGACCAAGGGCGGCCTTTTCGAAGGCAAGCTCCTGTCTCAGGACGAGATCAAAGCCATTGCCGATCTCCCCTCCAAGGAGCAGCTCATGGCTCAGATCGCCGGTGCCATCAACGCCGTGGCCACGAAGGTCGCTGTGGGCATCAACGAGGTTCCCTCTGGTATGGCCAGGGCACTCAAGCAGCACGCCGAAGGCGGCGAAGGCTGATTCGGACTTGCCGAGACCACTGTTCATTGATCTGTTGCTTCCCCTTTCAAAACCATGTCTGCAAAAACCGACGAAATTCTCGAATCGCTGAAATCCCTCTCCCTGCTTGAAGCTTCCGAGCTGGTCAAGCAGATCGAAGAGGCCTTCGGTGTGTCCGCCGCAGCATCTGCTGGTGTTGTGATGGCTGCCCCTGGCGCTGCTGGTGGCGGTGGCGATGCCGCTGAAGAGAAGACCGAATTCGACGTGATCCTCGAAGGCTTCGACGCCTCCGCCAAGATCAAGGTCCTCAAGGCCGTCCGTGAGGCCACCGGTCTGGGTCTGGGCGACGCCAAGGCTCTGGTCGAGGCTGCTCCCAAGGCCGTCAAGGAAGGTGTCTCCAAGGAAGACGCCGAGGCTGCCAAGAAGGCCATCGAAGAAGCAGGCGGCAAGGTCACCCTCAAGTGATCGCCTTGGGAGAGGGCTTGCCCCTCTCCCCCTGTGTTGTTCAGTAACCGGTCCTTTCGAGGGCCGGTTTTTTTGTGGATTTCTGTGGTCAACAAAAAAGCCCCGCCAAAGGCGGAGCCTTTATTGAGAGGAACACGTTCAGGAGTCTGTCCTTGTTTCGACCCTGAAGAGGCGTTCAGCACTCCTCACACAAATTCAAATTAAGGGTGGGGAATCTATTGTCAGCCCCTGTCTGGTCGCCCTCTCAACTGGCACTGTGACGGTTGGTCCTCAGCGGCGATAGGGAATCACCTGCAGTCGGATCGGGGCATTCCTGGCCAGGCGTGTGGTGCGTTGGTGTGTGGTTTGCCGCCGTGTTGCTCGTGCCGTGGGCAGCGGCGGGGGTGCGATCGGCGGCATCTGCGCTCCCAACCGCTGAAAGCCCGAACGCTGGCCGCGGCTGCTGGCAAGCGCAAGCAGCCGGTTCACCGGGGCTTGATGCGCGAAGTACAGGTGGTTCAGCTGCCGACCCTGATAAACCCGGCGTTCCAAGGCCCAGCCCGGCTCCAGCTGCAGAGCCACAAACCCGTTGGGATCGCGGCGAGCTGGTATCGCGGCCTGACCCACCAGAAGTGGTGCCCGTTGCTGGGGGTCGAGGGCTTCGAGCCTCAGCGATGTGCCGGATGGCTTGAGCCGGAAGCGAAAGCGCGTTCCAAGGTCTTGGCCACCGCTGCGTAGCGAGTAGCCATTGCTGTCCAGGTAGCGCTTGCAGATGCCGCTGAAGTTGAAGCGATTCAGGCTGGGCTCCACCAGTCCGTCCTGGCGTGCCCTCCAGCAGCGCGGTTGGGTTTTGATCTGTTCCAGCACCAGCAGTTTCCACTGGGTTCTGCCGATGGGTTGGGCCAGCACAGCGAAGTGCTTCTGCGGTACAGCAGCGCTGTCAAACAAGGTCCGTGCTCTGCTCTCCTGCGACAGACCGGCGGCCAGGAACCCCACGGCAGTCAGACCGGCAGCCTGCAGGTAGGTTCGGCTCATCCACGGTGACGCCAGAAACCGTGTTGTACCGAACAGTGTTGGGACTGATCAATGGCGGAAGGACGGGGAAGGGTCGTGGCTGCAGCGACGGATGGTGCCTGCAGCGGTAATCCAGGTCCGGGAGGTTGGGGTGCGTTGTTGCGTTTCGAAGACGGCAGTGTCGAGGAATTCGGTGGCCATGCGCCCGACACCACCAACAACCGCATGGAACTGCAGGCGGCGTTGGAGGTGTTGCAACGGCTTGAGCAGCTGCCCCGTCATCCGGATCTCACCCTGCGCACCGATAGCAAATATCTGATTGATGGCCTGGGCTCCTGGATCAAAGGCTGGAAGCGCAAAGGCTGGAAAACGGCTGCGGGCAAGCCCGTGCTCAACCAGGACCTCTGGAAGGCCTTGGATGCCGCCCGGCTGGACGATGTCCCCCTGCGCTATGTCAAAGGCCACAGCGGTGATCCAGACAACGAACGGGTGGATCGCATCGCCGTGGCGTTCTCCCACAACGCCCAGCCCAACTTGGCTCTCAAGCAGGGATCGACGGGGCTGCCCTCCTCCAAGACCGCACCAGAAGCCCCATCTGAGGTGGCCCCCAAGCCTCTGCTGCAGCTGTTGTCGCGCTTGGAGCTGGCCGATCGCTTGGCACAGGGTGGCTACAGCCTCTCGCTGCTGGAGCTGGCGCAATTGGTGGAAAAGCCGCTCAAACAGCTGGAAACCAAGCGGGAGAGTTGGATCTGGAGGGATTGGACCGTCGAGCCCCAGGCGGAGGGGCGCTGGATCCTGGAGCGTCGCGAGGCAGGATCAGAACAGTCCTGAGCCAGAGCATGTCGCCGTCCTCTTCGGCCGGACCGCTCAGCAGCGGTGCCTTTTATCAGCGTTGGCTTGGCCCGGTGCTGTCGCGGGACGACGGCCTGGATGCGGAACAGCTGTCGCGCACTGCCCTCACGGTCCTGGGTCAGGCCAGCCTGCGGCGCCGTTGGCCCGGGGTCTCCACGGTGCTGGATGGTGTTGCGGCGGACCTGCAACGGCGTGATCTGCGCCTCGAACAAGTGTTGTTTGGCTGTCGCTTCCCCAACCCGGTGGGTTTAGCGGCGGGGTTCGACAAGAACGGTGTGGCGGCTGGTATCTGGGATCGCTTCGGCTTTGGCTTCGCCGAAGTGGGCACGGTCACCTGGCATGGCCAGCCGGGCAACCCCAAACCACGCCTGTTCCGTTTGGCGGAGGAGCAGGCCGCATTGAACCGGATGGGATTCAACAACGATGGGGCCAAGGCTCTGTTGAAAACGCTGGAGCGTCAACGTCTGGATCCGCCCGGCCGGCGGCCAGCGGTGCTGGGGATCAATGTGGGCAAATCCAAGATCACGGCCCTGGAGCAGGCCCCGGACGACTACGCGGCTTCCCTGGAGTTGTTGTCTCCTTTGGCGGACTATGCGGTGATCAACGTGAGTTCCCCCAACACCCCTGGGCTACGGGATCTGCAGGACACAGCCCAGTTGCGGCGGCTGGTGGAGCGGCTGCGACGGCTGCCGGCTTGCCCGCCTTTGTTGGTCAAGATCGCGCCGGATTTGGACGATGAATCGATTGATGCGGTGGCCCGATTGGCCTTTGAAGAGGGTCTGGCCGGTGTGATCGCGGTCAACACCAGTCTCAATCGGCTGGGCCTGGAGCAACGGCGGTTGCCGCAGACCGGACGCACTCTGGCGGAGGAAGCCGGTGGCCTCAGTGGTGCCCCCTTGCGTCAGCGGGCCCAGGAGGTGATCCGCCGCTTGCGGGCCAGTGCTGGCCCAGCGCTGCCGTTGATTGGTGTCGGCGGGATTGATGCTCCGCAAGTCGCCTGGGAGCGCATTACCGCAGGGGCTTCTCTGGTGCAGCTCTACACCGGCTGGATCTTTCAGGGCCCGGATCTGGTGCCGCGGATTCTGGACGGACTGCTGCAGCAGTTGGACCGCCATGGCCTGCGCAACATCGCTGAGGCTTCAGGAAGTGGCTTGCCCTGGCAGGACTGAATCTGTTGCTCTAAAGCCATCTCTCCTGCTCAATGTTCCACCCTTAAATGTCTCTGAGAGGGAGTGATTCAAGCGGCTCATCGTCGATAGCATCAAGACAGTGGGAAGCGTTGTGTGCCACTGCCTGCTCTTGGTGAGCTGCCTCAACTCACAGCATTGAGCTTGGCTTGGCGACGGCTTGGCGTATTTGTTCGCTCTGTTCCGGGGCGCCTTGGCGATCGAGCAGATCCGCTGCATGCAGCAAATCCTGAGCCGCCTTGACTTCATTGCCTTGCTGGCCGCGGCTGAGTCCCCTTGCAATCCAGCTCATGGCTTGCTCTGGGTCCGCCTGAATGGCTTTCCCAAACAGACGTTCGGCCTGCGGCCAGCGACCGGCGTTGGCTTCATCCACACCTGCGTTGTGCAGGGACGCAGGGCTGCGTTGGCCTTGGATGATGCCCATGGCGCCCAGCCAGTGGCTGCGGTCGAGGGCACCAGGCTTGATCAAGGCTCTACTGAGATCTGCCTGTCGTAGATCCGTGCCATCCAGCCGTGCGCCCCGGAGGTCGCTGCCCCGCAGCGATGCCCCTTTCAGGCTGCTGAAGCGAAGATCTGCATCGCGGAGATCCGCCCCATCCAAGCGGGCTCTGCTGAGATTGGCCCGTCGCAGATCAGCTGCTTTGAGGTTTGCATCGCGCAGGTCCGCATGCACCAGATCGGCATCGGCCAGCGTGCAGTTCGGGCATGCCCGTGCCTCTAGCAACATGATCAAATCGTCCGCGCGGGCGGAGACCGGGGCTCCGAGCAGCACTGTCAGCAGCAACAGTGGGACTGGCATTGGCCGTGGGTCACGCTGGTGATGTCATTGCGTTGTAACGGGAGTCGGGATGGGCGTCGACCTGCGCCATGGCGGCAACCGGCAAGCGGTCGCGGATGTGCTGGGCTGTCGGCCATCGCAGTTGCTTGATGCCAGTGCCTCACTGGCTCCTTGGACGCCCCGTTGCCCCCGTTTGACGGTGGCTTCCCTTCGTGATTACCCCGATCGAGACCAGGCGTCCCTGCGGCAGGCCATCGCTGCAATCCACGGGCTGTCTCCTGATTGGGTGCTGCCGGGCAATGGTGCTGCCGAGCTGTTCACCTGGGCAGCGCGTGATGCCGCCGCTGTTGGGGTAAGTGGATTGCTTGCCCCCGGTTTTGCTGATTACCGGCGGGCCCTGCAGTGTTGGGATGCGTCCTGGCTGGAGACGCCATTGGTGCTCTCTTGGGAGCACGCTGGCCCGCTCCACCACCCTCGGCTTGAGGGTTCTGTGGTGTGGATTTGCAATCCCCACAACCCCACCGGGCAGCTCTGGAGCCGTGCCTCTCTTGAAGCGATGCTCGATCGCCATGCCTTGGTGATCTGCGATGAAGCCTTTCTCCCCTTGGTGCCGGAGGCAGAGCAGCAATCGATGATCGCCTTGGTGGCTCAATACTCGAATCTCGTTGTGATCCGCAGCCTCACCAAGTTGTTTGGAGTGGCAGGGTTGCGCGTTGGTTATGCCATTGCGCAGCCTGATCGCCTGAAGCGTTGGAAGGCGTGGCGGGACCCCTGGCCGGTGAATGGCATCGCTGCGGCACTGACGGAACAGTGGCTGGGGAGGCCTGGGCGCTACGAACGTTGGTGCGCTCGTGTCCAACGTTGGACGGCGACGGAAGGCGCATGGATGCAAGGTGAATTGGCGCGTGTTCCAGAAATCACGCCGATGCCCTCGGCGGCCAATTTTCTGCTGATTTCAGGACGCCGCTCTTTGGTGCCGCTGCGGGAAGCTTTGGAGCAGGATCATCGAATCCTGCTTAGGGATTGTCGATCCTTTGCCGGGCTTGGCGAGGCGTGGTTGCGCATTGGCTTGCAATCGCCTCGCAACAACCGCCGCATTGTTCGGGCGCTTAAGCAGCTTCAGCGCTTGAGTTGCTGAATCAAGTTGGCTAGCTGCTGATCGGCGTCGCGTTCAGCCAGTTCTGCCATGCCCTGTTGCATCTGCGGGAGCAGTTGGGGATCGGCGTCGGGCTGGCCTAAGCGCGCTCCAAGTAGCCGTTGGATGGTCGTGGCGAGGACGGGTTGATCAGGATCGTGTTGATGCACGATCACAGCCGCGCCAAATGACGCTGCACAGGCGGCATTGGCATCCTGATGGCGATCGGCGGCCTGGGGGAAAGGCACGAGCACGCTGGGAGTTCCGCAGACGGCGAGTTCGCTGAGGCTTCCGGCGCCAGCTCGGCTGATGGCCAGGTCGGCATGTTGCAACAACCCAGGGATGTCGTCGCTGAAGCGGCGTTCGGCCAAGTTGGGATGCTGCAGCTGGTTGATCTCAGGATCATTTCCCCCAGTGAGATGCACCACCCGGCATCCCTGGTTGAGAAGCTTGGGCAAAATCGAGCGCACCATCTTGTTGAGCCCAACAGCGCCCTGACTTCCGCCCATCACCACCAGGAGTGGCCCGTCGCCCCGGGGCACCCATGCCGGGAGCGGTTGTGGTGTGAGAAAAGCGGCGCGCACTGGGGTGCCGGTGACGATCGGCTGGCTGCCGGGGATGCTTTGGGCGGCAGCGGGTAGGCCAATGGCAACGGCACTGCAGAGGCGGCCCAGCAGGCGCGTGACGCGGCCGGGAATGGCATTCGACTCGTGCAGCACCACGGGAATGCCGCACCAGCGTGCCGCCAGGATGGCGGGGGCAGCGATGTAGCCCCCTGTGGTGAACACCGCTTCGATCGATTCGCGCTGGATCACCCGTCGCACGCTGATGCTGGCCAAAACCAGTCGGAACAGCTGCATGAGTTTTTTGAGTCCACGGCCCTGAAGGCCACCCGCCTTCACCGTGATCAAACCGAAGCGTTCAGGCACCAGGCTCGTTTCCAGCCGGTCAGGCACCCCCAACCAGCGCACGGGGCCACTCGCTTCGACCACTTCTGCAACGGCGAGGGCCGGGAAGAGATGACCACCGGTTCCGCTGGCGGCGATCAGGAGCCGAGTCATGGCCGCGGACGTCTCCGATGACTCGACTTAACTTAATTGGACTACTGCGGTCCGGCCCGTGCGTTCTCTCCTTGGCGTCACGCTCGTGTCTGCCCTGGCCTTGTTGGGTTCACCTTTCCACGCTCTGGCAGAAGTAGAGCGCAGACATTCCGAGCTGGAGGCCTTCAGCCAACGTTTGGAAACCGTTTTGAACGCCGATGCTGCATCAGCGTTCGACGCCGTTGCGATCTCCGAGCTGCAGCCTGTGCTCGTTCAGCGTTATCAACGCTTCCGCAAGGATTTTCCTGGGGTCACCTGGAGTGTTGAACCAGCCGCTCCCCAGGACGATGGACGCCAAACCTTGTTGTTGCAGGTCGATGGTGAGGCTGAGTCGGAGGGGCTGCGCTACCAGCTGGAAGCAAAGGAACGGATTGCGATTCGCCTGAGCGATGGCCGCATCGTGGACCAGGAGTTGGTCTCCCATGAATCGTTGCTGCGGAGTGGTCAGCGCCCCTTGGCGATCACTCTGGGCATCCCTGACATCGTTCTCACCGGCAGCCGTTACGACATTGATTTGATTGTCGACGAGCCCTTGGATCAGGCCTTGGTGGCTGCAGGCTTGATTGATCTCACCCAGCAGCAAGTTGAGGATCAGCTGCGGCCCAACTTGCCCTTGGCACCGATGGGCGGGGGTGGCTTGTTCAAGAGCGTGCAAGCTCCGCAGACTCCCGGTTCGCAAACCTGGGCCTTGATGTTGGTGCACCCTGATGGTGTGGTGACGGCAACCAAGCGGGTTCGGGTGGTGAGCAGCCTTTAGGCCTCTTCCATCGCTGCGTTCCAGCGATGCAGCGCTGAGACGTCGTCATCGCCATATCCCTGCTGGATGAGGTCTGTTTCCAGCTGTTCCACCAGAGCGGTGATGGGCATGTCGAGTTCGACGCTGTTCGCTGTCTCAAGGGCAATGCAGAGATCCTTGTGGTGGAGGCTCAGCTTGAAGCCAAGGGGATAGTGACCCTGGAGCATGGCCTCGCTGCGATGGTTGAGGGCCCAGGAGCCGGCCGCGCCGCTTTTGAGGGCGTCGATCACCTGTGGCATGGGCAGCTCCAGCCGTTGCCCCAGCGCGATCGCTTCAGCCACCGCCGCGTAGCTGCCGGCCACTAGCACTTGGTTCACCGCTTTGGCTTGCTGGCCTCGCCCAACCGGACCGATGTGGTGAATCGAACCGCCGATCACCTCCAGCAGTGGGCGTACTTTCTCCAGCACGGCGGCATCGCCGCCAACCAACACGGTGAGGCTGCCCGCGCGTGCTCCTTCGGTGCCGCCGGTGACGGGGGCATCGAGGTAATGCACTCCGTTCTGTTTCAGCTGGGCAGCGGCCTGTTGTGCTCCCTTGGGGCTGATGGTGGAGCAGTCGATCACGATGCTGCCGGGTTGGAGCTGCTCAGCGGCACCGTCTCGGCCAAACAGCACGTCGTGCACAGCGTTGTCATCACTGACGCAAAGCAGCAGAACGTCAACGTTCTCCGCTGTTGTGGCTGGGTTGTCGCAGGGTCTGGCGCCCGCGAGCTGTGGGTCGGTTTCGGCTCCACGGCTTCGGGTGTGCACCCGTAGCGAAACGCCTGCGCGCTGAAGGTTGACCGCCATGGGTAAGCCAAGCGCCCCCAGCCCCACGAAGCCGAGGCTCAAGTCACATCTGGTCATGACTTATGGCACTCCACTTAGATCCTGACCGTTGGATGTTGCCACCATGAATCCATCACGAAGGCTTCATCCATGCGCACCTCCACCGCTCCTCTTGCCCTGGCTGCTGTATTGGCGGCACCGGTGATCACCATGGCCCCCTTGGCAGCGGCGGGCGGGGATCTCTCCCCTGAGCAAAGTCAGGTTTTGTTCCAAGCCCGCAAGACCTGGGCCAAGGACAACTACCAGCGTCGTTTGGATCTCCTGCAGAGACAGCAGCGCTGCATCGACACGGCAGCATCTGCAGATGCGCTGAAGGCGTGCCGTCGGGAGATGAAAAAAGCCCGGAAGTCCCTCAAAAAGGACTACCGGGCTTACATGAACAAGGTTCGGAATCAGTTGGGGCTTCCGGCGCGCACCGGTAAAAAGCACGATGCCAAAGGCCGGAAGCTCCAGGCCTAAGCCGCTGATCAGGCGGCGTCGAGGGCAGCCACACCGGGCAGCACCTTGCCTTCCAGCAGTTCGAGGCTGGCACCGCCGCCGGTGGAGATGTGCGACATCTTCTCGGCCAGGCCAGCCTTCTCCACGGCTGCCACAGAGTCACCGCCACCGATGATCGTGCAGCAGCCCTTGCCGCTCAGGTCGGCCAGGGTGGTGGCAATGGCGTTGGTGCCGGCAGCGAACTTGTCGAACTCGAACACGCCCATGGGGCCGTTCCAGATCACGGTTTGACAGTCGGCCAGGGCCTGCTGGAACACCTTGATCGAGTCGGGGCCAATGTCGAGGCCCATCCAGCCGTCGGGGATGGCGTTGATGTCAGCCGTCTGGCTGTTGGCGTCGGGGGCGAAGTTGTCGGCCAGTACCACGTCGGTGGGCAGCAGCAGCTGCACGCCCTTGGCCTTGGCCTTGGCTTCCAGCTCCTTGGCCAGTTCCAGCTTGTCCTCTTCCACCAGGCTCTTGCCCACCGAGAGGCCGCGTGCCTTGTAGAAGGTAAAGATCATGCCGCCGCCGATCAGCACCTTGTCGCACTTGTCGATCAGGGTGTCGAGCACGCCGATCTTGGAGCTCACCTTGGAGCCGCCGACGATGGCAGCGAGGGGACGCTTGGGCTCATCCACAGCACCCTGCAGGTACTGAAGCTCCTTCTCCATCAGGAAGCCAGCGACGGAGGGCTTGAGGAACTTGGTCACGCCTTCGGTGGAGGCGTGGGCGCGGTGGGCGGCGCCGAAGGCGTCGTTCACGTAAACCTCAGCCAGGCCTGCGAGCTTCTCAGCAAAACCGGCTTCGTTCTTTTCTTCTTCAGCGAAGAAGCGGACGTTCTCCAGCAGCACCACATCGCCATTGGCCATGGCGCCCACCTTGGCTTCGGCATCGGGGCCGATGCAGCTGTCGGTCTTGGCCACGGGCTTGCCCAGCAGTTCGCTCAGGCGAGCGGCCACGGGGGTGAGGCGCATGGCGTCATTCACCTGGCCCTTAGGACGGCCGAAGTGAGCGGAAAGGATCACCTTGGCGCCCTTGCTGATCAGGTCGTTGATCGTGGGCAGGGCGGCGCGGATGCGGGTGTCGTCGGTGATCGCACCGGCATCGTTCAGGGGCACGTTGAAGTCAACCCGCACGAGAACGCGTTTGCCGCTCAGGTCGCCGGCGTTGAGGCTGGCCAGGGAACGCTTCGCCATAGGGTTGTGTCGTGCGGTAAGAAAACGGGGTGAGATTAACCCGTGTGAATGGCGATAGCGCCAGCGCGTTCAAAGTGAATTTGTTCCGGCTGGCCGTCTGTTCTGTGCGTTTGCGTTCGTGAGCACCCCAACGATCCAGTGGTACCCCGGCCACATCGCCAAGGCGGAGCAGCAGCTCAAACGCCATCTCGACAAGGTGGATCTGGTGATCGAGGTGCGTGATGCCCGCATTCCTCTGGCCACGGGCCACCCCCACCTCAACCGCTGGTTGAAGGGCAAACAGCATCTGTTGGTGATCAACCGTCGCGACATGGTCACTGCGGCGGCCAAGGAGGCCTGGGAGGCCTGGTTCAAGGCCCAGGGGCAGCGGACGGTTTGGTGTGATGCCAAGGCCGGCACCGGCGTGAAGCAGGTGCAGCAGGCCGCGATCCGTGCCGGCGACCAGCTCAATGAACGCCGCCGCAACCGGGGCATGCGGCCCAGGCCGGTGCGGGCTCTCACCTTGGGGTTCCCCAACGTGGGCAAGTCGGCGTTGATCAACCGTCTGGTGCGGCAGAAGGTGGTGGCCAGCGCACGGCGGGCCGGGGTGACGCGAACCCTGCGCTGGGTGCGTCTGGGGCAAGACCTTGATCTTTTGGATGCCCCTGGCGTGCTGCCCCCTCGGCTCGATGATCAGCAGGCGGCCCTGCGGCTCGCCCTTTGCGACGACATCGGCCAGGCCGCCTACGACGGTGAGCTGGTGGCTCAGGCCTTTTTGCAGTTGCTGCTGGATGTGGAATCCCAGGCTGCGGCTGGGGTGACGATTCCGCTGCTGAAGGAGCGTTATGGCATTCCCTTGAGCGGTGAAACAGCCGACCCCGCCCTTTGGTTGGATGCCGCAGCGGCCCGCCACACCTCCGGTGAGACAGCGCGCATGGCCCAGCGGTTGCTGGATGATTTCCGCAAATCCGCCCTCGGCAGCATCGCCCTGGAGCTGCCGGCATGAGTCCGCAGTGGAAACGTCCTCCGCTGCCGGAGGAGACCTTCACGGATCGCTTTGGCGAAGGGGAGGGCGAGCTGCTGACGCTGGCCTATCCCAAGCCGTTGCCGATGCGGCTGGACCGCTGGCTGGTGAGCCAGCGAACGGAGCAGAGCCGCGCCCGGATTCAGAAGTTCATCGATGCGGGCTATGTGCGCGTCAACGGCAAGACCGGCAAAGCCAAAACACCCCTGCGCCAGGGTGATGAGGTGCAGCTGTGGATGCCGCCACCGGAACCGCTGCCATACCTAAAGCCGGAGCCGATGGATCTGGATGTGTTGTTTGAGGACGACCATCTGATCGTGCTCAACAAGCCGGCCGGGCTGACGGTGCATCCGGCGCCGGGCAACAAGGACGGCACCCTGGTGAACGGCCTGTTGCACCACTGCCCGGACCTGCCCGGCATCAGCGGCAAGCTGCGGCCCGGGATCGTGCACCGTCTTGATAAGGACACCACCGGCTGCATCGTGATTGCCAAGAGCCAGGAGGCCCTGGTGCGGTTGCAGGTGCAGATCCAGAAACGGATCGCGTCCCGCGAATATTTCGCCGTCGTCCATGGCGTGCCCGCCGGCGATTCCGGCACGATCGTCGGCGCCATTGGCCGTCATCCGGCGGATCGCAAGAAGTACGCGGTGGTGAGCAGCGAAAACGGCCGTTACGCCTGCACCCACTGGACCCTGGTGGAGCGTCTCGGCGACTACTCTCTGCTGCGTTTCAAGCTCGACACCGGACGGACCCATCAGATCCGCGTCCATTGCGCCCACATGAACCACCCTGTGGTGGGTGACCCCACCTACAGCCGCTGTCGCAAGCTGCCGATCGAGCTACCTGGCCAGGCCTTGCATGCCGTTCAGCTGGGGCTCGACCATCCGATTACCCGCGAGCGAATGGTGTTCGAAGCCCCCTTGCCTCCGGTGATGGAGAAGTTGCTGGGGGTGTTGCGACGGCGTTCCGGGTCGGGCTAGGGCCGATTCACTTATGGGCTCAGTGAATGTTGACCAAGGGTTTTGGGCGCACTGGACAAGCCCTGAATACGCCTTTTGATGGCGAAAAATTCACAGCCCCATCGATGGTCATCCGGGTGTGTTGCCGCAGAACTTGGGTTTCTTCGCTAATCCGTTCCGTGCGCCGTGAGGTGCTTCCTCCCTCCCTGCGCCGGCACCTGATCGTGGTTGATCTGCCGAAAGCCGCCTGAGCTCAACGGGGCAGCCTTGGACAAGCCTCCACGAGGGTCTTGCTAATCGGCGCCTGAGGTGCGCTGAAGATTCGATCCCCTGGCCCCTCTTCCACCACTTTCCCTTGGTCCAGCACCATCACCCGGTGGCAGAAACCACTGGCCACCGAGAGGTCGTGGGTGATGAACACGATCGCCAGCCCCAGCTCCTGCTGCAGATTCCGCAGCAGCGCGAGCACATCGGCCTGCACTTCCGCATCGAGCATGCTGACGCTCTCATCGCAGATCAGCACCTTGGGCTTCAAGGCCAATGCACGGGCGATCGCCACCCTCTGCTGCTGTCCGCCGGAAAGTTGCTTCGGCAGGCGATGTTGAAACTGCTCGGCCGGAGTGAGGCCGACCTGTTCCAGCAGCCGTCGGGCTTGCTCACGGGCTGCCGCTTTGGAGCAGAGACCATGGATCAGCAAGGGATCGGCGATGGCATCAGCCACCTGCAGGGCCGGATTCAGGCAGGCCAGAGGGTCCTGAAACACCATTTGGAGGGACCGTCGGGCTGTCCGAAGCGCTTCTCCACGCAGGCTCAGCAGGTCTTCACCCAGCAGGTTGACCCGGCCGCCGCGGATGGAATTGAGCCCCATTAGGGCCCTGCAGAGGGTGCTTTTCCCGCAGCCGGAAGCCCCCACCACCCCGAGGCTTTCCCCGGCCCGGAGCTCGAAGCTCACACCATCCACCGCCTTCAGCCAAAGGGGAGACCATGGCATTCCCCCCAGGGCATGCCAGCAGCGCATCTCTTCCACCCGCAGCACGCTGCTGTTGTCGGGCCGGGCCGGCGACCGTCCGCCTTCCCGGGCTTGGGCGGAGGTCACCAGCCGTTGCCCCACCGGCGACTGCGGCCGTGTGAGCAGCTGATGGCTGGGGCCGTCTTCCACTTTGCGTCCGCCATCGAGCATCGCCATGCGGTCGCACCAGCGGGCGGCCATGGCCATGTCGTGGCTGATCAGCAACAAGGCACTGCCCAGTTCCTGGCAGAGGCCGCTGAGCTCCGCCATCACCTGCCCTGCTATCGCCACATCGAGGCTGGTGGTGGGTTCGTCGGCGATGAGCAGCGGTGGTTCCAGGGCAATCGCCAAGGCAATGGCCAGGCGCTGTCGCATGCCACCGCTGAGCTCATGGGGGTAGGCGCGGAAGCGGTTGGCCCCGATGCCCACCCGCTCCAGCAGTTCGCGGGCCCGTTCTCGGTGGGCCGCGGCACTGGTTTGAGGTCGGTGGGCTTTGAGGGTGTCGATCAGATGGCCGCCCACGCTCATCAGTGGATTCATCCGCGTCATTGGGTCCTGGAAAACCAGTCCCACGGCTTCACCACGCAGCTGCCTCAATTGCTGTCGCCTGAGCTGGCGTGGATCCTGGCCGGTTAAGGCCAGCCGTCCTTCACAGAGCGTTCCCTGGGGCAGCAGCTGCATCACAGCCCGTGCCACGGTGCTTTTGCCGCAGCCCGAAGATCCCACCAAGGCCAGGGTCTCTCCCGGCTCGAGGCTCAGATTCAGCCCATCCAGCGTCCAGGAGTCGCTGCCGGGATAGCGCAACCGCAGCTGTTCGAGTTCCAGAACAGGCCGGCCCATGAACAGTGCTGCGGGAGCGACAGGGGGTCCTGCACTGAATACCATGGATTGACCCGATGGGTCGGATGCTCAACGCTGCCTCCACACCCAAAGAGCCCCGAACCAGCACGGGTTCGGCCTCGGTGGGCTGCGCGTTGCCCGAAGTCCGGCGCCATCCGATTCGTCATCCGGACGATTACGGCATCGCTCTCCCCGATTGGTTGCGGGAGTGCATCGACAATGTGCCGCCCGGCATTGGCCAGAGCTGCCCCACCGATGCCGAGGCCCTGCTGGTGTCGGCCTTTGATTTCGGCTTTCAGCTCCATGAAGGCCAGTTCCGCGCCAGTGGAGACCCCTACATCGTCCATCCGGTGGCGGTGGCTGATCTGTTGCGGGATATCGGCGCCAGCGCTCCGGTGATCGCCGCGGGCTTCCTCCACGACGTGGTCGAAGACACCGACGTCACCCCCGATCAGATCGAACTGCACTTCGGTTGCGAGGTGCGTGAACTGGTGGAGGGGGTCACCAAGCTCGGCGGCATCCACTTCAACGACCGCACGGAAGCTCAGGCGGAGAATCTGCGCCGGATGTTCCTGGCGATGGCCAGCGACATCCGAGTGGTGTTGGTGAAGTTGGCCGACCGCTTGCACAACATGCGCACCCTGGGTGCGTTGAAGGAGGAGAAACGCCAGCGGATCGCCCGCGAAACCCGCGAGATCTATGCCCCCCTGGCCAACCGCCTCGGGATCGGCCGCTTCAAGTGGGAGCTTGAGGATCTGGCCTTCAAATTGCTGGAACCGGAGGCCTTCCGGGAGATTCAGGAGGAGGTGGCCACCAAGCGCAGCGAGCGGGAGCAACGGCTAGGCGTCACGGTAGGGCTGCTGAACGAGCGGCTGGAACGGGCCGGCCTAGAGCACTGCGAGGTGAGTGGTCGCCCCAAACATCTGTTTGGCATCTGGAGCAAGATGCAGCGCCAGCAGAAGGAGTTCCACGAGATCTACGACGTGGCGGCGTTGCGGATCCTCACCCCCAATGTCGAGAGCTGCTACCGGGCCCTCGCGGTGGTTCACGACACCTTCCGCCCGATTCCCGGCCGCTTCAAGGACTACATCGGGTTGCCGAAACCCAACGGCTATCAATCCCTGCACACGGCGGTGATCGGTCGGCATCGCCCGATCGAAGTGCAGATCCGCACGCTGGAGATGCACCATGTGGCCGAATTCGGGATTGCGGCCCACTGGAAATACAAGGAAGGCGGCTCACCGGCCAGCAGCAGCAGTGATGCGGAGCGGTTCAACTGGCTGCGGCAGCTGGTGGATTGGCAGCAGGAAGGCGGCAACGACGACCACAACGATTACCTGTCCTCGATCAAGGAAGACCTCTTCGACGAAGAGGTGTTTGTGTTCACCCCGAAGGGTGATGTGCTCGGTTTGCGCAAGGGGGCAACCGCAGTCGACTTCGCTTACCGCATCCACTCCGAGGTGGGCAACCACTGCCATGGCGTTCGCATCAACGATCGGCTGTGTCCGTTGGCAACGCCGCTGCAGAACGGTGATTTCGTTCAGGTGCTCACCAGCAAAACGGCTCATCCCAGCCTCGATTGGCTGAATTTCGTCGCCACGCCGACGGCACGCAACCGCATTCGCCAGTGGTACAAGCGCAGCCACCGTGACGAAACGATTGAACGGGGCAAGGATCTGCTGGAGCGGGAGCTGGGCCGTGATGGCTTCGATGCCCTGCTCAACAGTGAAGCGATGCAGCGGGTGGCCCAGCGCTGCAATGTGCCCACCACCGAAGACCTCCTGGCCTCACTGGGATTTGGAGACGTCACGCTGCAGCAGGCGCTCAACCGTTTGCGGGAGGAGATGCGTCTGCTGGCGGAACAGCAGCAGGCCCCACCCAGCAACGAAGACGTGGCCGCGGCACTGCTGCCATCGAGGGATTTGGCGTCGGATCGTTCCGGAGGAGAAGGGGCGATTCTTGGGCTGGAGGGCTTGGACTACCGCCTCGGTGGCTGCTGCAGTCCGCTGCCGGGTGAGTTGATCGTGGGCACGGTGGCCCTCGGCAATCACGGCATCACCATTCACCGGCAGGACTGCTCCAACGTGGAGGCCATCCCGCGGGAACGGCGGCTCCCCGTGCGCTGGAACACCGCCCATGCCGAACAAGAGAAACAGCGCTTCCCGGTGCAGTTGCGGATCGAGGTGATCGATCGCGTCGGCATCCTCAAAGACATCCTGCTGCGTCTCTCCGATGGGGCCATCAACGTCAGTGATGCCCGGGTGACCACTGCCGCTGGCAAGCCGGCCCGCATTGATCTGAGGGTTGAGCTGGAGGGTGCCGATCAGCTCAGCCGCACAATGGACCAGATCCGCTCAATGGCGGATGTGATCGGGATTGCCCGGGTGGGCACGAGCTAGCTGCCTCGGCTCACGACGGCACGGGCTTCACGCTGCAGAAACAGGCGGTAGGCCATCCAGCCGCTGGCGATGGCCAACACCATCCCCACAACGGTGGAGCCCAGCAGGATGCGCTGGCTGAACTCCCACCCCTGGGCCCACAGGCTGCTGCGATTGAGCTCCGAAAGGTTGATCCCGCCTTGGCCTGGGCCCAGCAGCCGGCAGCCCACCAGATAGTTGAACCAGTAAAGGGGCAGATAGGTGAGGGGATTGCTCACCAGGGTTCCTGCGGCGGCGAGCAGGTGGTTGCCACGCACCACGCTGGCCACACCCACACTGAGGAAGATCTGCAGCCCGAAGAAGGGGTAGCAGCCGCAGAACACGCCAGCGGCCAGTCCACGGGCCCGTTGGCCTGGGGTGCCTTCCTGTCTCCACAACCAGAGGACCCCGCGGCGCATCCGGATGCGACTGAGGCGCAGCAACCGGCGCATGAACCCAGCAGAAATCGGCCGGATCCTAGGTATGGATCACCAGCGGCGACTGCTGTGCCCAACACCGACACGATTGCGGCCGTGGCCACCGCCGTGGCCCCAGGGCAGGGCGGCATCGCCGTGATTCGTCTCTCCGGGCCGGCTGCGGAAGCGACGGGGCGCAGCGTGGTGCACTGCCCGGGCCGACAGGAGTGGGGATCGCACCGGGTGGTGTATGGCCATGTGATTGATGGCGAGGGCCGCCGTCTCGATGAGGTGCTGCTGTTGCTGATGCGCGGGCCCCGCAGCTTCACCGGTGAGGACGTGGTGGAGATCCACTGCCATGGCGGGGTGATCGCCGTGCAGCGGGTGCTCGAACAGGTGCTGCGGCAGCCGGGAGTGCGGCGGGCCCAGCCGGGTGAGTTCAGCCAGCGGGCCGTGCTCAACGGCAGGCTCGATCTCACCCGTGCCGAGGCGGTGAGTGAGCTGGTGGCGGCCCGCAGCCGCCGGGCGGCCGAGTTGGCGATGGCGGGCCTTGATGGCGGCATTCAGGCCCAGATCACGGCGCTGCGGGAACGGCTGCTCGATCAGCTCACCGAACTGGAGGCTCGGGTGGATTTCGAGGAGGACCTGCCGCCCCTCGATGGCGAGGCCCTGCTGCAGCAACTGCAAGCCGTGCGTCTGGAGCTGCAACAGCTGGTGCGCGATGGCGAGCGGGGCGATGCCCTGCGCCAGGGCCTGCGGGTCGCCCTGGTGGGTCGCCCCAACGTGGGAAAAAGTTCCCTGCTCAATCGGCTCAGCCGCCGCGAGCGGGCGATCGTGACCGATCTGCCGGGCACCACCAGAGATCTGCTGGAGAGCGAGATCGTGTTGGAGGGGGTGCCGATCACCCTGCTCGACACCGCCGGCATCCGCAGCACTGATGACGCGGTGGAGCAGCTGGGGATTGCCCGCAGCGAGGAAGCGCTGGCCACGGCGGATGTGGTGCTGTTGGTGCTCGACGGCCATGCGGGCTGGACCGCCGAAGACGCAGCCTTGCTGGCGCGCATCCCCAAGCAGATCCCCAGGATCCTGGTGGCCAACAAGGCGGACCTTCCAGCGGGGACCTTCCCCCAGCCGGTGGATGTTCATTTGTCGGCCTTGGAGGGCACGGGGGAGGCCGACCTGGTGCAGGCCCTGCTGGAGCGTTGCGGGGCAGCGGGGACCGACGGCATGTTGGTGGCGCTCAACCAACGCCAACGCGATCTGGCGGCCCGGGCGGCCGAGGCCCTGGCACGCAGCCAGGAGGTGGCGGCCCAGCAGCTCCCATGGGACTTCTGGACCATCGATCTGCGGGAGGCGATCCGCGCGCTGGGGGAGATCACCGGAGAAGAGCTCACCGAAGCGGTGCTGGATCGGGTGTTTTCGCGCTTCTGCATCGGAAAATAGGTTCAGCGGATGTCTCAAACGGTTTGGACTGGCAATCCCCGGCACTCACCGCTGCATTGGAGGCCTGGCTGGCGGAAGACATCGGCCGCGGTGATCTGACGGCGGCTGCCTTGCAGGGTCAGCAGGGTCAGGCCCATTGGGTCGCCAAACAGCCGGGACGGTTCTGCGGTGGGCCGTTGGTGCAGCGCTTGTTTCAGCATCTGGATCCCGGGGTGAGCCTTCGCCTGCTGCGGCAGGACGGTGACGCCGTCGAGGCCGGGGACTGCCTGCTGGAGCTGCAGGGGCCCGCAGCGGCCTTGGTGGCGGGGGAACGCACCGCCTTGAACCTGGCCATGCGCCTTTCGGGCATTGCCACCGCCACCGCTGGATTGGTGGCCCAGCTTGAGGGCACCGGCGTGCGTCTGGCCGACACCCGCAAGACCACCCCTGGGCTTCGTCTGCTGGAGAAATACGCGGTGCGTTGCGGCGGCGGCATCAACCACCGCATGGGGCTGGACGACGCGGCCATGCTCAAGGAGAACCACATCGCCTGGGCGGGGGGCATCACAGCGGCCATCACGGCTGTGCGTGAGCAGGCCCCCTGGCCCGCGGCCGTGATTGTGGAAGCGGAGACGGAGGCCCAGGCATTGGAGGCGGTGCAGGCGGGTGCCAATGGGGTGCTGCTGGATGAATTCAGCCCTGAGCAGCTCATGCAGCTGGTACCGCGCCTGCGGGACTGCAGCACCGGGGTGGTGGTGCTGGAGGCCTCCGGCATTCAGCCCGAGCAGTTGCAGGCCTACGCCGCCACCGGCATTGATCTGATCTCCACCAGCGCGCCGGTCACCCGCAGCCGCTGGCTCGACTTGAGCATGCGTTTCACCTGAAGAGGGATGATCAGAGCCGGATTCCCCCGGCCACGCACTGCCCATGCTCAGCCTGTCCCAGTCCCTGGATGCCCAGCTGCGGGCGGCGATGCAACGGGCCTTCCCGGAGGTCGATGCGGGGCTGGACCCCCAACTGGCCCCTGCCAGCAAGCCGGAATTCGGCGACTTCCAGGCCAATGGCGCGCTGCCCCTGGCCAAGCCCTTGAAGCAGGCTCCTCGGCAGATCGCCACGGCGATCGTGGAGCAGCTGCAGGCTGATCCTGCCTTCACCGACCTCTGCCTGGAGCCGCAGATCGCCGGGCCGGGCTTCATCAACCTCACGATCCGCCCGGAGCGGCTGGCGGCGGAGGTGTCGGCACGGCTGGGGGACGAGCGTCTCGGCGTGCCGGCGGTGGAGAACCCGGCGCCGGTGGTGGTGGATTTTTCCAGCCCCAACATCGCTAAGGAGATGCATGTGGGGCATCTGCGCTCCACGATCATTGGCGACTCCCTGGCGCGGGTGCTCGAGTTCCGCGGCCATCCGGTGCTGCGCCTCAATCATGTGGGCGACTGGGGCACCCAGTTCGGCATGCTCATCACCCACCTCAAGCAGGTGGCGCCGGAAGCCCTGGACACCGCCGATGCGGTGGATCTGGGAGACCTGGTGGCTTTCTACCGCGAGGCCAAGAAGCGCTTCGATGATGATGAAGCCTTCCAGTCCACCTCCCGCGAGGAGGTGGTGAAGCTGCAGGGGGGCGATCCGGTGTCGCTCAAGGCCTGGGGCCTCCTCTGCGACCAGTCGCGGCGCGAGTTTCAGAAGATCTACGACCGGCTCGACATCCGCCTCAGCGAACGCGGGGAATCGTTCTACAACCCCTTCCTGCCAGCGGTGATTGATGGCCTGAAGGCCGCTGAGCTGCTGGTCACCGATGACGGTGCCCAGTGTGTGTTCCTTGAGGGCGTGCAGGGCAAGGACGGCAAGCCCCTGCCGGTGATCGTGCAGAAGAGCGACGGCGGCTTCAACTACGCCACCACTGATCTGGCGGCGATCCGCTACCGCTTTGGAGCGGCTCCTGAGGGGGATGGTGCCCGCCGGGTGGTGTATGTCACCGATGCCGGCCAGGCGAACCATTTCGCCGGGGTGTTCCAGGTGGCCAAACGGGCCGGCTGGATCCCGGACGGTGCGCGCCTCGAGCATGTGCCCTTTGGCCTCGTGCAGGGGGAAGACGGCAAGAAGCTCAAAACCCGTGCGGGAGACACCGTGCGTCTGCGGGATCTGCTCGATGAAGCCGTCGAGCGTGCCGAAACCGATCTGCGTTCACGCCTGAAGGAGGAGGAGCGCAGCGAGTCGGAGGAGTTCATCCAGCATGTGGCGGGCACCGTGGGTTTGGCGGCGGTGAAATACGCCGACCTCAGCCAGAACCGGATCACCAATTACCAGTTCTCCTTCGATCGGATGCTGGCGCTGCAGGGCAACACGGCGCCCTATCTCCTCTATGCCGTGGTGCGCATCGCCGGTATCGCCCGCAAGGGGGGCGACCTTGCGGCCACCAATGCCCAACTGCAGTTCAGCGAGCCCCAGGAGTGGGCCCTGGTGCGGGAGCTGCTCAAGTTCGATGCCGTGATTGCTGAGGTGGAGGAGGAGCTGCTGCCCAACCGCTTGTGCAGCTATCTGTTCGAGCTCAGCCAGGTGTTCAACCGTTTCTACGACCAGGTGCCGGTGCTCAAGGCCGATCCTGAAGCGCTGGCATCCCGCCTCGCCCTCTGCCGTTTGACGGCCGACACCCTCAGACTGGGGCTCGGACTGCTGGGCATCGCCACCCTGGACCGCATGTAATTAAGTCTGCGACTCAATCAGCTTCATGCATGCTTGAGCGAGCTCGGCATTCATCGCTTGGTAAGTCTCGATAAGGATTTCGGGATTGTGTTGGCGCTCTATTTGTTCGTTTTCTACCAAGTATCGGATGGTCGATTGGGTGAGGATTTCTTTTGGTTCGAAAGACTCGGTAGGTAAATCGTATTTATCGCAGAATTTTATATTTGAATTCCAAAAAAATGAGTCTATGTAGGATTCGAGCTGCATTTCGAATGTGGTTTTATTTTTGTTGTTAGTCGTCAAGGCTTGCGAAATGGCTGCTAGCTCTTTGTTTTTTTTGTGAGGTTCTACAAGCTTGGTTTCATTGAGGAGCTGAAAGTTGCTGACAGCCTCCACTAGTGTTTGGTTGAATTGTGGGTTGGCCTGGGTCTCTTGTTGATGTTTTCTCGAGTTTATTGGTTGAAGGTCGGCTTTCAAGTGAAAGTCTTTTATTAAAGAATTAGGTTTGGCTGTTTGTGGTATGGGTATGACGCCGCACTTGACGGTGGTATTGGTATTTTTAGTCAATTCATCTAAGCGGCTGTATCTTTTGTGCCAATTAAGAATTAAATCGCCTGAAAGTTGTCTTGTGCTTTGAAAATCTGTAAGTGCGCCTGCGATTAAGTATCGTTCGAGGCTGGTAAACAAAGTTGGGTTAATCCCGTGTTCTTTGAGGCAATTGTAGGATTCAAGAAGTCTTTTTTTTGACCTGAAGATCCATTGGTTAAAAGAAGATTTAATATGTTCGGACTGTCTTCGCGAGTATCCAATAATGATTATGTCTTGAAAATATTGCTCGAGTTTTTTGCAAATCGTGGATACCGCTCTTGGTTTTTGGAATAAGTATTCATGGCTGAGGATTAGGGTTTGGTGTCTTGCGGCACTGTTTTTGACTCGATTGGTTTCTGGCCTTTCTTCGGGAAAATTATTGCTTTTGTGTACTTTGCCTATCCAATTTGCATTTAATTTAAGAAAAGATGTGCTTTGCAGGGAGTAATCTCGCTCATTGGATTTGAAGTGTTCTTGTATGCTTGATGACCCACATTTTCCGGGTCCAACGTGAATTATTAGCTTTCTCATGGTTGTTTTGTTCCGAAATATTTAGCTGATTTGGCTGGTGACCGTTTCTGGTTGTGATTGTGACCTTCGTGGCCGTCACGTATCTCTGTTGACTATTTTAGGCAGACTTGACCTGGGCCTTTTGTCTGGGCCATTTCCGCTGAATGGTTTCAACCTTTTTGCGCCTCGAGGCCTGCACTCTTCAATGGTTTGCTGATGTCTCTTGACAAATCCCCAGCTCCGCCCCCTGCCCGCGCCGCTGTGGAGCAGCTCAAGGCCTACAGCGCGCCGTTGGAGGGCCGCCGCCAGATGCTGCGGCTGGATTTCAACGAGAACACGATTGGCCCCAGCCCTTTGGTGGCACAGGCCTTGCGCAATTTCAGCACCGAAGAGATCGCCGTGTACCCGGAGTACGACGGCCTGCGGGAGGCGTTGCTCCAGAGCCTGGTGGAAACGGGCTGCCGCCCGGGATTACAGCCTGATCAGGTGGGCCTGTTCAACGGGGTGGATGCCGCCATCCATGCGGTGTTTCAGGCCTATGGCAATGCTGGTGAGACGTTGCTCACCACAGCGCCCACCTTCGGTTACTACAGCCCCTGCGCTGGGATGCAGGGCATGACGATCGAGGCGATTCCCTACGAAGGGGAGACGTTCGATTTTCCGCTGGCGGCCATTCAGGAGGCGTTGGCGGCTCGAGCACCGCGGTTGCTGTTGATCTGTAACCCCAACAACCCCACTGGCACGCGCTTGCCAGCCGATCAGGTGATCGCCTTGGCGGCCTCAGCCCCGGGCACCTTGGTGGTGGTGGATGAGCTCTATGAAGCCTTCACCGGCGACAGCGTGCTGCCGCGCGCAGATTTCACGGCCACACCGAACCTGCTGGTGTTCCGCTCCCTGGCCAAAACAGCTGGTTTGGCGGGTTTGCGGATTGGCTTTGCCATCGGCCATGCCGATGTGGTGGATCGGGTGAGTCGCGTCACGGGACCCTACGACGTCAACAGCGTGGCCGTGGCCGCGGCCTTTGCCGCCTTGGCCGATCAGTCGTATGTGGATGCCTACGTGGCTGAGGTGCTGCGGGCCCGCGATTGGACCCTGCAGGCGCTGCGGGAAGCTGGCGTGAAGCACCACTGCGATGGCGGCAACTATCTGCTGATCTGGCCCCAGCGCCCGGTGGCGGAGGTGGATGTGACGCTGCGCGAAGCGGGAATCCTGGTGCGTTCGATGGCAGGCAAGCCCTTGATCGATGGCTGCTTCCGGGTGAGCATCGGCACCACCAGCCAGATGCAGCGCTTCATGGAGGCGTTCCTCCCCCTGGAGCGATGAAGCGTCTGCTGCTGCTGGCCACCGGCGGCACCATTGCCGGCTGTGCGGAGAACAGTGCAACGCTGAACAACTACACCGCGGGCGTGCTCGGGGGTGATGCCCTGTTGGCGGCGGTGCCGCAGCTGCAAGGCCTGGCGAGGATCAGCGTTGAGCAGGTGGCCAATGTCGACAGCGCCGACCTGTTGTTTGCCCATTGGCGCGCGCTGGTGGCGCGCATTCGTGCTGCTTTTGCGGCAGACCCTGAGCTGGCTGGAGTGGTGATCACTCATGGCACCAACACGCTGGAGGAAACCGCCTGGTTGCTGCAGCTGTTGATCGATGATCCCCGGCCGGTGGTGCTGGTGGGGGCGATGCGGCCGGCCACGGCCCTCAGTGCCGATGGCCCCCTCAATTTGTTGCAGGCGGTGCAGGTGGCCTCAAGCCCAGAAGTGCGCGGTCAGGGCGTGCTGGTGGTGATGGATGGTCAGATCCATGCCGCCCAGTGGGTCACCAAGCTGGCCGCCCAGGGGGTGGGGGCGTTCGCCAGTCCCGGTCGCGGGCCCTTGGGCTGGGTGGATGACGTTGGCGTTCATCTGCCCATGGCGAGTGGACCCCGGCAGGTGCCCTTTGCTGGGCTCGATTTGCCGGAGCAATGGCCCCAAGTGCCGATCGTTTACGGGTGTGTGGAGCCCGAGCCGCTCCTGCTCAGCGCTTGCCTCAACGCCGGCGTTGAGGGCCTGGTGTTCACAGGGACGGGCGCCGGCCAGTTGTCAGCGGCTGAGCGTTCGGCGCTTGAGGCTTGGCCAGGGAAGCGGCCGTTGATGTTGCGGGCCAACCGTTGCGGGTCTGGACCCGTGCACCAGCATTCCGAGGATGAACGGCTCGGGCTGCTGCCCTCAGGCAGCCTCAATCCCCAGAAAGCCAGGGTGGTTTTGTTATTGGCTGTGTTGGCGGGCTGGGACAGAGATCAGCTGAATGCACTGATTACTGCATCACTGTGATCACGGTGGTGTCGTCGAGGCGGCCCGGCAGGGTTTGCGACCGGCCCACCCGGCGCACGGCGGTGCCGCCCATGGCGTCGAGGAAGGACTGCACACCCTCTTGATCACAGCCATCAGGTGCTTCGCCGTTGACGTACTGCACCGGGATGACGCGTTTGGGGTTCAACTGCTTCGCCACCGCCGCAGCCTCTTCGGCGTTGTAGATCTTGCTGCCGCCACCAACACCGATGATCAGCACATCGGGGTTGCCCAACAGCACCTTGTCGGCAGCTGTTAGCTCTCCAGCGGTGGCACCGAGATGGGCAAAGCTGAGGCCCCCTTGCTGCCAGCGCCAGAGGGTGGCGTTGCCAAAGCGGCGTCCGCCCACGCGGTCGTGGGGATTGGCAAAGCCCTCAAGGCTAAGCCCGCCGATGCGATATGACCCGGGTTGGGCCAGAAAACGGCCACCGGCCACGTCGCGGGCTCCTTCATCGGCGAGTTCGGAGTTGGCCAGAACAACGCCGGCCGTCAGCCGAGGTTCAGGTAGCCCTGCAGCACAACCCACGGCCTTGTAAGGGTTGAGCAGAACCGACTGCCCGCCCCCCTGGATCAGCAGGGACCGCTGCCCATAGCTGCTGATCGACACTCCACCACCCGCCAAGGCCGGCGATGTGAGGCCAACTGCCAGGCCTGCAGCGGCGGTCACGGCGGAACGCAGGACGGACATGGGTTGGGCTGGACGTGTTTCGGACGCTAACAGCGTTATCCCTCAGCTTCCCGCAGGAAATTGGCCAGCAGTTGGTGGCCTTGATCGGTGAGCACGCTCTCGGGGTGGAACTGCACCCCCTGCAGGTGCTGATGTTCCCGGTGCCGCAGGCCCATGATTGTGCCGTCCTCGAGCCAAGCGGTCACCTCGAGGCAGTCCGGCAGGGTGTCGCGTTCGGCGATCAGGGAGTGGTAGCGGGTGGCCGTCAGCGGTTGGGGCAGTCCCGTAAACACACCGTCGCCCTTGTGGAGGACGGGTGAGGTCTTACCGTGCATCTGCTGCTGGGCACGCACCACCCGGCCGCCGTACACCTGGGCGATGGCCTGATGGCCCAGGCATACCCCCAGGGTGGGCACCGTTGCGGAAAGCTCTTTGAGGATGTCGAGGCAGACGCCCGATTGATCTGGGTCGCCTGGGCCTGGGGAGAGCAGGATCGCGTCGGGCTTCAGGGCACGGATCTGCTCAAGGCTGATGGCGTCGTTGCGATGCACCTGAAGATCGGCTGCCACCGGATGCTGAGCGGCGAGCTCACCGAAGTACTGCACCAGGTTGAAGGTGAAGCTGTCGTAGTTGTCGATGACCAGCAGCATCTGCGAATCGGGAGTCAGAGCCCCAGGCGGAGCAGGAGCGGTGGAAGCAGGAGAAACAGAGCGATCAGCAAAGAGCTGATGGCTGCCGTCAGCACGGCGGCAGCAGCACAGTCTTTGGCGATGCGGGCCAAGGGGTGGTAGCGCCGGCCAATGGCCAGATCCACCACCGCTTCCATCGCTGTGTTCAGCAGCTCCAACACGAGAACGGCAGCCACCGTAAGCACCAGCACGGCCAGGCGGATCAGATCCAGTTGCAGCCAGGTGGCCAGGCCAAACACCACCAGCCCCGTCACCACATGGATGCGGAAGTTGCGCTGGGTGAGGAAGGCGTAGCCGAGGCCCTGAGCCGCGTAGCGAAAACTCGAGGGCAGATCACCGGCGATGCGCCAGCTGCCCCGTCGTCGCATGGCATTGGGCACCATGGCCACCTCCTCTGAAGCTGCGTCTGCGGAGGGTGTCCGGGGCGATTCAGTGGTCATCGGAACGGAACTCAGACTCCGCAGGGCACACGCCCGCTTTTCGAAGCCTACCCGGGTTGTCCAGGCCACCCATCCCCAAGAAGCCTCTCCTGCAGGGCCAGCATTGCGGCAAGGGTCTCGTCATCGGGATGGTCCCAGCCCAGCAGGTGCAGTAGGCCATGGCTCACCAGCCAGCGCAATTCCCGCTGCAGGCTGTGCCCCTGCTCCTGGGCCTGACGCCGGGCGGTCTCCAGGGAGACGATGATGTCTCCCAGTTCGATGCTGGGGCCTTCCATCCAGTCGCCTGTGTCGTCGAGGGCGGCAAACGACAACACGTCCGTGGGGCCTGTTTTCTGGCGCCAGGCGCTGTTCAAATCCGCGATATCGGCATCATCGGTGAAACGCAGCCCCAGGCTGAGCTCTTCCGCTGCACGCACCAGGGTTGGGCAGTCGAGGCTGGAATCCCCGCAGATGCTGTTCAGCCAACGTTCCAACTGCTGGAGCCAGGCCGTTTCATCGAGCAGATCGGTGCCGTCGGAGGGTTGCAGCGTCACCCCCTCCCGATCCAGTGCGAGGTCGAGCTCCATGCCTACCCCGGCAGGGTCGGTCGCCCCAGCCAAGCCACGAGGGTGATGAAGCCGAGGAAGCCCATGGCGGTGAGGCCGAAGTGAAACAGGCTCTTGCTGCCCTTGCGCACCATGTTGCGCATGGCCTGTTTGACGAAGCTCGGCGGTGGGGTGCTCTCGCTGGCCATGGGATCAGGAATCGGCATCGGCGCCGGGACTGTCGACACCCTGGCGCAAAGAAGCGTCGATGAAGGGGTCGAGGGCCCCATCCATCACCGCTTGCACATCGTTGGTTTCTTCATTGGTGCGCAGGTCTTTCACCATTTGGTACGGCTGAAAAACGTAGTTGCGGATCTGGTTGCCCCAGGCCGCTTCAACGATGTCGCCGCGGATGTCGGCGATTTCGGCCGCCCGTTGCTCCTGGGCGATCACCAGCAGCTTGGCCATCAGCAACGCCATCGCTTTCTCCTTGTTCTGGAGCTGGGAGCGCTCCTGGGTGCAGCGCACAAACAGCCCGGTTGGGATGTGCAGGATGCGCACAGCCGTTTCCACCTTGTTCACGTTCTGACCACCCGCGCCGCCCGAGCGGCTGGTGGTGATCTCCAGGTCCTTTTCAGGAATATCGAGCTTGACCTCCTCCTCGATCTTGGGCATCACCTCCACACCAGCAAAGCTGGTCTGGCGCTTGTCATTGGCGTTGAACGGTGAGATGCGCACCAGGCGATGGGTGCCTTTTTCGTTGCGCAGGTAGCCGTATGCGTAGCGCCCTTCGATCTCGATCGTGCAGCTCTTGATCCCGGCTTCCTCCCCTTCGGAGAGTTCATCCACGGTCACCTTCATGCCGTGGTCTTCCGCCCAGCGGGTGTACATCCGCAGCAGCATCTGGGCCCAGTCCTGGGCGTCTGTTCCGCCGGCCCCCGCATTGATGCTGAGCACGGCACCCTCTTTGTCGTATTCGCCGCTGAGCAGGCGCTCCAGTTCCCAGCGGTCCAGCCCTTGGCGCAACTGGTTTAGCCCGTTCTGAGCTTCCTGGAGCAGGTCCTCATCGGGCTCCAGTTCGTAGAGCTCAAGGGTGGCCTGGGCGTCATCGACCGCACCGCGCCATCCGGCCAGCTGAGACAGCTGGGCCTTCACCTCATCCAGACGCCGCATCTGCTTCTGGGCGTTCTGCTGGTCATCCCAGAAATCGGGCTGGGCCGCGAGTTGTTCGAGATCCTGTTGCCTTGCGTTCAGTGCAGGGACGTCAAAGACAGTCCTGGGCATTGCCCAGGCGGTCAGTGAGCTCGGAGAGATCGCGTTTGAAGTCGGTGAGATCCAGCAAGGACTCGGTCCTGATCAGCCTCTGACGCTATCAGCGCAGTAGCTGCATAGGATCCGACCACTGGCATCACCAACGCAATGGCCAAGGTTGAGATCTACACCTGGCAAACCTGCCCGTTCTGCGTCCGCGCCAAGGGGCTCCTGGATCGCAAAGGGGTGAGCTACATCGAACACAGCGTGGATGGGGATGAGCCTGCCCGGGATGCCATGGCGGCGCGGGGCGATGGTCGCCGCAGTGTTCCGCAGGTGTACATCGACGATTGCCACATCGGTGGTTGTGACGACCTCCATGCCTTGGATCGCGCCGGTGAGCTCGATGCGCTGCTGAAGGCCTGATCGATGCGCCAGCTGTTCGTTCTGGATCCGCTGGGGCAGATCAATCCAGCCAAGGATTCCTCTGCTGCGCTGATGCAGGCCGCCCATCGCGCCGGCGATGAAGTGTGGGCCTGCACGCCCTCCGATCTGATTGCACGGGGCGATGAACCCCTCGCGATCGCCCTGCCGGTGACGCCGGAGCCCTGGATCACGGTTGGGGTGGCTGAACGTCAGGCCCTGGCTGGGTTTGATGTGATCTGGATGCGCAAGGACCCGCCGGTTGATGAGGCGTATCTGTACGCCACCCATCTGCTGGAGGTCGCGGAGAGAGCTGGGGTGCGGGTGCTCAATCGCCCCAGTGCCCTGCGCAGCTGGAACGAAAAGCTGGGGGCCTTGCGCTTCAGCCGTTGGATGGCTCCCACGCTGGTGGCGGGGCGGGTGTCTGAATTGCTGTTGTTTGCCCAGGAGCAGCAGGAGATCGTGCTCAAACCCTTGGGGGGCCGTGCCGGCCTGGGGGTGATTCGGGTCAACGGCCAGTCGCCGGGCTTGAAGGCTCTGCTGGAGTTGGTGACAGAGCAGGAAAGCCTGCCGGTGATGGCTCAGGCCTTTCTGCCGTCCGTGAGCGAGGGTGACAAGCGCATCCTGCTGGTGGACGGCGATCCCCTGGGGGCGATCAATCGTCGCCCGTCAGCGGGGGAGTTCCGCAGCAACTTGGCCGTGGGTGGTCAGGCGGAGGCCACGGAACTCACTGAGCGGGAACGTCAGATCTGCGCTGCCCTGGCCCCGGCGCTGCGGGCGGAGGGGTTGTTCTTCGTTGGCATTGACGTGATCTGCGGCATGCTCAGCGAAATCAACGTCACCAGCCCCACCGGGGTGCGGGAAGTGGAGCGGCTGATGAGCCAGCCGTTGGCTGATCAGACGATCGAGCGGTTGCGCGCGCTGGTCTGAAGTTCCAGCTGGTCTGCCAGCACGGCCAGCTTCAGCCCCACTTCCTGCAGCTCCCGCTCGGCAACGGACCCTCGCACCAGGCCAGCGCCGGCGGTGAGGTCCAGCTCGCAGCCGCGGGCATGACCGCAGCGGATCGCCACCCGCAGTTCCGCATCTCCGGCGCTGTCGATCCAGCCAATCGGCGCTGCGTAACTGCCCCGTTCAAACGGTTCGAGGGTGCGCAACCAGGCCATCGCGTCGCGTCGCGGCAACCCGGCAACGGCAGGGGTGGGGTGCAGCTGTTCAGCCAGTGCGAGCACGGGCTGACCCTGGGTTTCGGCCGTGATCGGGGTGTGCAGGTGGGTGAGGTTGCCGTGACGGGCCAGTTGGGGTTGGCGGCGGCGGCGGGGGCTCAGTCCGTTGCGGCGCAGTTGGTCGGTGATGGTTTCAACCACCAACTCGTGTTCACGGCGGTCTTTATCGGAGCGCAGCAGCTGCGCTCCGGAATCTCCCTGCCCCGCCGTGCCGGCCAGGGCATCACTGCGCAGCCAACCGGCGCGCAGGCTGAGCAGTCGTTCCGGCGATGCACCAAAGAAGGCATCCCCGGCATGGCGCTGCCAGAGGAAGCGGCAGCTGCCGGCCTGTTGCCGCCGCAGCCGTTTCAACAGCGGCAGGGGGTTGAAGGTGTCGGCCAGAACGATGCGGTGCCGCACCGCCAGCACTAGTTTGTGCAGCTCGCCGCTGTTGACCAGATCAATGCCGCGGGTGAGGGCTGCGGCGTAGCGCTGCCGCCAGGTTTCCGGTTCCGTTGCCGCCACCAGCGCCTGGGGCTTGAGGGGGGGTGGCGTGGCTGGCGCCTTGAGCAGTTGTTCGTGCTTGAGCCAAAGCTGTTCCGCCAGCTCGCGGCAGTCCGCTGCACTGCTCACGACCCCATTCAGCCGCAGCCAGCCGCGGCGTCCCTGACGGCTGAGTTGCCAGCGGGGCAGCACGGCCTGCACCGATGGCACCACCGCTTCACTGCGGCGGCGCTCACTCACCTGGTCAAAGAAGCGGAAGCGCAGCAGCACCCGAGGTCGCGCATGGGCTGGGCTGTCCGTTGCCGTGTCGTGCAGCCGGCTGAGGCAGAGGTCGGCGAAGCGCTGGGCCTGCTCAAAGCGACGGCTGCCGGCCAGCTCCAGTTCCTGGCAGGGCCCGGCGGCAGCCAGGCAGAGGCCCGGCGCGCTGTCCCACAGCACCTGCAGGCTTTCCTGCTCCGCCAGCTGCGGCAAGGCCAGAAGCGGGTCGATCCCTTCGATCGGCAGGGCCAGGCTGAGCAGCGCTTCATCGCCGTCACAGGCCAACCATCCCCGCTGGGCAGCGGAGAGGAGGGTGCTGAAACAACAATCAGCCGACATCCGCGGCGTTTCCGGCCAGGGTTACTGCTCAAATGTATGGGTCTTCGCCCTGCGGGAACGGGTCCTGTCCATGTCTGAGCCGCAGGCTGTCGCATCCCGTTACGCCGATCGGCGCCGTTTGTGGAAGGCAGCGATCAAGTGGCCGATGTATTCCGTTGCCGTGATGCCTGTGCTGTTGGCGGCTGGATGGCAGTTCGGGGTGGCGGGCTCCCTGCGCTGGCTGCAGTTGGGGGGCTTTGTGCTGGCGGCCATCCTGCTGTTGCTTTGGGAAAACCTCAGCAACGATGTTTTTGACGCGGCCACGGGTGTGGATGCCACCGGTAAACCCCATTCCGTGGTGAACCTCACCGGCCGCCGGGACCGTGTCGCCCAGGGGGCGACCGCTGCGCTGGTGCTGGGCTTGCTGCTGATGGCCGGTTTGGCCTGGAACAGCAGCGGGGCCGTGCTGGCCCTGGTGTTGGTCTGCTGCGGCCTGGGTTACGTGTATCAGGGCCCGCCGTTCCGCCTGGGCTACCGCGGCCTGGGTGAGCCCCTGTGCTGGCTGGCCTTTGGACCGTTTGCCACCGCAGCGGCCCTCGTGGTGCTGCAGCCCCGGGGGGCAGGATCGACCCCTTGGGGCACGGCCTGGATTTTGGGGGCAGGTCCTGCCCTGGCGACCACCCTGGTGTTGTTCTGCTCCCACTTCCATCAGGTGGAGGAGGACGCCGCCCATGGCAAACGCTCGCCGGTGGTGCGTCTGGGCACGGCCCGGGCGGCAGCCTTGGTGCCCTGGTTTGTGGCCTTGACGCTGGCGTTGGAGTGGGTGCCGGTGCTGCACGGGGACTGGCCTCCGACGGTGTTGTTGAGCGCTCTCGGCCTTCCTGCCGGTGTGCAGCTGATGCGTCTGCTCCAGCGCCACCACAACAGGCCGGAGCTGATCAGCGGCAGCAAGTTTCTGGCCCTGCGCTTCCAGGGCTGGAATGGTCTGGGGCTGAGTGCGGGCTTGGCTCTGGCGCGCGTCTGGACGGGCGGATGACGCTCCGGCTGCAGCGTCGCCGCTTCCGCTTTGCCCTGCTGCAGCCGCTGCGCACCGCAGCCGGCGAGCTGCGGGAGCGTTGTGGCTGGTTGCTGCGGCTGGATGACGATCAGGGGGGCGTGGGCTGGGGCGAAGTGGCTCCGCTGCAGCCGCAGCAGTTCATGGCCTGCGAGCAGGCTCTCGCAGCGCTGCCGGACGAGCTTCCTGAGGCTCAGCTGGAGGCTGTGTTGCGGGAGGCCCCGGGGCCGGTGGGTTTTGGCCTTGGGGCGGCCTTGGCGGAGCTGCAGGGTGTGGTGGGCGCTGCTGCGCCCCAGGGCTGGCTGAAGGCTCCTGCCCCGGCGCTGTTGCTGCCGGCTGGCGAGGCGATGCTTTCGGCCCTGGAGGTTGCTGCGGCATCGATGGGTGGCCTGGAGCGCTGCACCTTTAAGTGGAAGGTGGCCACGCTGCCGGATGGGCTGGAGCGTCAGCTGCTCGAGCAGCTGCTCCAGCGGCTGCCGCCCACGGCCCGGCTGCGTCTGGATGCCAACGGCGGCTGGGACCGCAGTACGGCTGAGGCCTGGATGCAGCGGTTGAGCGATGACCCGCGCCTGGACTGGTTGGAGCAACCGCTGGCAGTGCAGGATCAAGTCGGCCTGAATCAGTTGGCGGCGCTGGGGCCGGTGGCCCTCGATGAATCGCTTGACCAGCACCCGGAGTTGCGTCTCAGCTGGAGCGGCTGGCAGGTGCGGCGGCCCGCGTTGGAGGGCGATCCCCGCCTGCTGTTGCGGGAGCTGCAGGCGGGGATGCCCCAACGGATGCTGAGCACGGCGTTTGAAACCGGCGTCGGTCGGCGCTGGTTGGAGCACCTGGCCGGGCTTCAGGCCCAGGGGCCGACGCCGGCGGCACCGGGCCTGGCCCCCGGTTGGACGCCAGCGGGGTCGATATTCTCCAACGATCCAGAGCAGGTCTGGGCCGCGGCGGTGTAATGGCGATTGACGTCGACACTCTTCTGCGGGGTCTGGATCGGGGAGGCTGGTTGCCGCTGTCGCCGTCTGGCCCACCCCAGCCGATGGTGCCGGAGTCGCTCCTGCCGCAGGGGGATGGAGTGCTGGTCTCCAGCGGTGGCAGCAGTGGTGGGCGTCAGGTCTGTCTTCAGCCCTGGAGCCATCTGGATCGATCCGCCGCCGCCACCGCCTCTTGGTTGCAAGGGATTGGACTGGATCCTTCTGAGACATTCCTGCTCAACCCGCTGCCGCTGCATCACGTCAGCGGTCTGATGCCCTGGTGGCGCAGCCGTTGCTGGGGGGCGCGGCATCTGCCGTTGTCGTCGTCGTTGATGAAGTCTCCTGCCGACTTACTGCAGGTCTGCGAGGCCTTGCCTGATTGGGGCCATGCCCCTGCTGTGGTGTCACTGGTGCCCACCCAATTGAATCGGTTGATGGCCGATGCTGCAGGGTTGGCCTGGTTGCAGGCTTGTTCCGTGATCTGGGTGGGCGGAGCAGCGTTGCCGGATGCGTTGGCTGATCAGGCTCGTTCCCATGACCTGCGCTTGGCTCCCAGTTATGGCGCCACCGAAACGGCGGCCATGGTGGCGTCGCAGACGCCGGAGCAGTTTCTGGCCGGGGAGTCGGGTTGCGGACGTGCCCTCAGCGATGTGGAGCTCCGCTTGGGTGACGATCAAGCGCTGTTTGTGCGCTCTGCACGGTTGGCCGTCGGCCGTTGGTCCTCGGATGATCCCTCGCGATTGAAGTCTTTGACAGATGCTGAGGGCTGGTGGCGCTCTGGAGATGCAGCGTCACTAAAGCCGGAGCTGACGGTGCTGGGTCGTTTGGATGGCGCTTTGCACTCTGGTGGTGAAACCGTTTTTCCTGAGCAATTGGAAGCTCGGCTGCAGCAGAGTTTGGCGAGGCATCAACTTCCGTCAGTTCCCATCTTGATGCTGGCTGAGCCAGATCTGGAGTGGGGTGAGTGCCTGGTCGCTCTGGTGGGCAGTTCAGATCCTGCATTGATTGCGTCACTGCAACAACTGACGATGTCTTGGGTATGCGCTGAACGTCCCAAACGTTGGTTGCGATGCCCTGAGTTGTCGTGCAGTGCGATCGGGAAGTGGGAGCGAAAGCGCTGGCTGAACTGGCTTCTCGTAGAGGGCCAAGACCACGCTTGAGTACTGGCAGGTTTGGGTTTCTATGACCGACCTGAGTAGCAATAATGCAATGAAAACAAATGTTTTCTATCGGTCGGATTGGTGGATTCTTCATAGGATTTGCTTAATGGGTTCAAGTTGTGTTTATGGGCACCCAATCCCTTAACGCATTGTTTCAAGACAATGACTTTGCAGATCACGTCCTCGAGAGATCGCCTCTGAGCCATGAGGTGGCTGCTCGTTGTGGATGTCTGTATTGCTGTGCCAGTGGTGTGCTGGGTGGTGTGAATGGACGGGAAGAAGAAGCTTCTGAATATGGGGTGAATTCCGATCCGGTTGGTGTGCCGTTGGAGATTTCCAGAGGGGCTAGAACCGATCTCTTTCCAGCTGCTTACAACATTCAAGATGGGTCGATCGATCCCTATGAGATTCTTTTTGATCCGCTATACGACATGGATAGTCCGTTAATTAACGGGCTCTTGTTGAATGCAAAGTGGGGAAACGCAGATCCTGATGATTATGCGCAGACTGATTTTCTCCCTACGGTTATTACCTATTATATCTCGCAGGATGGGGATGAGATCTCTGCTGCTGGAACAACCTTTGAGGCAGATACGCCAAATTCTGGAGAGCTTGTTGGCATTAATGCCTCGATGGAGGCATTTTCAGATGTTGCGCAATTGCTGTTTGACCAGTCCAGCACGCGTTCGAGTTATACGACGATCGCCTGGGGAGTTACTTCGGAGGATACCGGTTATCTCGGAGTTGCCGATTTTCCTGGAGATGATGGGCCGACAGCTGTCAGCGATGTCGTTGTTTTCAGTGCTGAATATGGGGCTGATGCTGATGGTTCCGCTGCTCAGCCTGGCTCGTATTACTACCTGACCTATATCCACGAGTTGGGCCATGCCATGGGTCTAGCTCACCCCCATAACGGTGGACCATTCGGCTGGAATGGCTATGAGAGTTCTCTCTTCCCTGGAGTCAGTGAGGGCGCCTCTTCGTCGGGTGGGGATTTTGATAACAACTCCACGCCATGGTCAGTGATGACCTACAACGATACAACGTCATATCTCACAGCCACGGACGCTAACGGACAGGCAGATTACGTATCGTCTGGTTCTCAATCTCATTATGGTTATCTCGAAAATCTAGGTCCCATTGATATTGCGGCTGTTCAGTATCTCTATGGTCCTAATCACAAAACGAATCTTGGCGACACGGTATACGCCCTGAATGAATATGAATTGAATGGTTATCGCAGTATTTGGGATGCTGGCGGTGATGACACCATTGATGCCTCGGATTCCTCAAGCTCTGTTGTTATTGATCTTCGCAACGCCACTTTGAAAAATGAGGCTGGAGGTGGTGGCTTCCTTTCCAAGATCAATGATGAAACCAAGGGATACACCATTGCGTTTGACAGCCTCACCCTGGCTGGATTTGGCGGGGATGCCAGTGAGGCTGTGATCGAAAATGCCATCGGTTCCTTTTTGAATGATCGCCTTCAAGGCAATGAATATGCCAACTTCCTCGAGGGTGAAGATGGCAATGACACCATGCTCGGTGGAGATGGTGCCGATACGTTGTATGGCGGAGCAGGTGATGATGTATACACCGGTGGTGATGGCGGCGACACCTTTGCCTTTGATTCTGGATCAAATATCATCAATGACTTTGATCCGAGTTCCACTGGTGATAACGATGATATCGCTATTGATTTTGATGAGATGAATCCCTGGGTCTCTATAACTGGGGACTCCTTGTTCATTTTTGATGAGAATTCTAATGCTTCTCTGCAGCTTGTTGGTGCGGCCAGTCTTTATAAGACTGAGAGCATTAGTGATTATGACTTCATTGTAAGTTCTTCTGGTTTTGGTGATGAAGAAGAGGTGGATGATGAGGTGATTGACGAATCCAATTGGATTGATCATCCCGGATTTGAGTCCGATTATGACTTCATCGAGCGCTCGAAGTTTGCCTCGAATATTGATATCGACGATTACTACTATTCCTTCCAGCTAGAAGATGAGTTTACGGGACGTATGTCGTCTCCAACCGTCATTACCTTTGAAGCCGATAATGGCTGGCTGGATGTCAATGGTTCGTATACCTCCAGTGCGTTCACTTCCGATGATCATCAATATTTAGCTGGTACATCAACTCCCTATAGCTCATTGAGTCCTGCTGCAACAGGAGCCGATGGCCGCACGACACTCATGCCATCAACATCTGGGGGAAGTCACAGCGACGGCAGTGCAGAAGGCACGATTGAATACATCCATGCAGATGGTGGTGCATTCAATGGCAACCGCATCCACTTCAATCTTGAGAATATTGGTCATAGCGGTGGCCCTGATGAGCCAGATCTGGCTCGTCTGAACAGCGGTTCCAACATTGACCGCGGCATCAACATGACCTTCGGTACTGATCTTGTGGCTGGTGGTGCACGTGATCAGTTTTTAGAAGTGTTGCCCAGTGAGCAAAGTGAGGGTGGTCTCAAGATTCACTTCTCAGGTACAAAAGCCGGATCAGGGGATGCATTCTCCAATCCGGTGACGGCCTTTGGTTTTTACCTGATGGGTCGTGAGATTAAGCGCGATGTTTATCTCGATGTCTGGAATACAAATGGAGACTTGATTTATTCACAGCCAACAATGGAGCCAGATGATCTAAGTCAGGCAGTTGTTGAATACATTGCCTTCGCCCTGGATGAGCAGGATGAATATCCAATTGATACGATTCATCTGCGTGAAGAATTCGATTCAGAGGATAATGCTAGTCGCCGAGATATTTTCAGCATAGATAATCTTGTGGTTCAGTTCGGGGATGAGCTTGTTTCAGATGAAGGAGAAGGAGATATAGAAGATGAGCACGGGGATGGTGTTGATATTTTTGTTGGATCTGGCTCCAATACAGAGCCTTTTTATACCTTTTATAAGGACTCAGCTGGTTCTACTCCACTTGATTTGTTGATTCTTGATATTAATGAGACTTACAGCTTCAAGCGAGTTGATGGTGCCACCTCCCATCCATTCTTCTTGAGTGACAAAGGAAAGGGTCAGAATTCATCACGCAATATCAATCTGTCTGGTGATGGCTCGATCACAACTGGAATCACCGGCGATCAGACGCTCGAGCTTTCCTTCTCAGACCTGGCAACCCCTTTCAACACTCAGAATATCACTGGCTTCTGTACGACCCACAGCACGATGTTCGCCAAGTTTGCTGTGGTCGGCGGAGACTTCAGTGATCTTGTAATCGATGAGCTCAATAATGATGCTCTTTATCGAGATGAAGAGGGGCATGTCTTTATTCTCCCTGAAAATGATTCTTCAAACACTCCCATCTTGATCACGGAACAAGGGCGTGATTATGCTGACGGAATCTTTTATGTAGATGAGTATGGTGACAGAGAATATATGCCGGCTGCGATCACCAAGACAGGTTCCGGTTATCGCATGGCGATCAGGGATCTTTGGTATGGATATGATTGGGAAACCGGTGAGGATAAGCAATTCGACGAATGGGTCATTGCTGACTTGTCTTCTTCGGGCGTGATTGATCCTGAGTCGATTCGCTGGAATGTCAATATTGCTAGCTACGAAGAGGAATTCAACGAGGATATCGACAAAAATAACGACATTGGTGTCACGACATCTTCGCTGATAGAGCTGCGATCCGAAGAGCCCGCCGAATTTCAGCAGGTTGGCGACAAGCTCTTTAGAGACGCCCAAAATTCTGTTTACATTATTCCTGATGGGAAGACAACTCCTATTCTGATTACCGAAGAAGGTGGTTATGCCGCGCATCTCTATGAAGAGTGGGGCGAGGACGATCTCAAGATGGCCTATGCCGTTGTTGCCCAGGATGATGGATATTTGCTCGCGGTCATGCACCAATATGGTGGCCGTGTCGAGTGGGAGTTGATCAACGTCTCCGCACAAGGTCAGTTGGACTGGTCGACTGCAATGTGGACCCAAGACATCTCTGACCGTGAGAAGTTGTTTGGTGAGGATCTCAACCGTGACGGCAGTACAGGTATCTCAACCGATGACCTGACCACAGTCGAGGCTGACTCAACCGGTGACTTGTTGGCAAGAAACGACCAAGGTCAACTCTTCATTCTTCAGGATGGCACTGAACCCCTGAAGCTCTCTGATGAATGGGGTGGAAGTGTCATGTTTGATAACGGACATGAAGACGAATACAGCTCATGGTCGCAGGAGCCCTACCAGGTCGAGTTCTCTGAGGATGATGGAAAGTATTATCTGGCCATTCTAGAGAAATGGACCAATACCTACGCTGGGGAGACCTATGTAGATCAGCAGTGGGTTGTTTATACCGTTGATGCGGATGGTTCGTTTAAATGGGATAGTGCTGTTTGGAATGCCAATATCGCCAATTATGAGGATATTTTCAAGGTTGACCTCGATGGCGATAAAAACGTGGGTGTCAATGAAGATCATATCTTTAAAGCTGACACTGATACTGTCGGTTCTGAGCTTTGGAAAGATTCGGTAACCGGCTCGTTGTTTATCGTTGATGAGGGTGGCTCCAAGGCTGATCGTAAACAGATTCTCGATCAAGGTGGTTGGGAGCCCCATCTGGAGTGGGAAGACGTTTGGGAAGGAGGATCACACTCTTCAACTGTGGTCGCTGTCGAGAAGACCAAAACTGGTGGATATGTGCTGGCGATTAAGCACGAAGACACCTTTAGTGATTTCAATCTGACAGATGACGGAGACTATCCAGACCCATCTGATCCGACATATCCAGATCTACAGGGTGAGTTGACGCAGAAAGAAGATTCAAATTCGATGGTCTTCTGGGAAGTCTTAAATCTTGATTCTGAGGCAAGAATCGACTGGAGCCAGGTTCCGGTTCATACGGAGTCCATTGCTGGGTACGAGAATATCTTCAAGCAAGACCTCGATGGTGATGGTGAAAAGGGAGTGGCACTTGGTGCCCTGACATCCATTGAAACAGATACGATTGCTGATCAAATCAAGGTTTCCGCTGCTGGAACTGTTCATCTCTGGGATGGAGAGGATAATCCGTCCGTCATCGATGTGGTGGATGAAAATGGTGCCACCCCGTCAATGGTTGTCTCTGATAGTTGGGGAGAGTACGGAAGTTTCAATATCGTTCCATATGCCGTTGTCAAGGTCGATGGTGGATCATTGGCCGATGATTATTATCAGCTTGCTGTCAAGATCCATGATGTGTATGCCTACTATGGTGAGAATAATGAGCTGACACTGGAAGAGCGCATTGAGTGGGAGATCTATAAGATTTCCTTGGATGGTGTTATTGACTCCTCTGAAACAACGCGCACCTTCTCGATTATTTCCTGGGAGCCCACGTTTGGCCAGGATATGAATGGTGATGGCGATAAGACAGGGAAAGTCAACATCACTTACAGGGATACTGATTCTTCTGGTGAAGAGGGTGTCCGCATCGGTGAAGCGGATGGTCAGCTTTATATCGTCAATGGATCAGAGCAGATCGCTGTTCAAGACCCCTGGATTGAAGATAATGCTAGCTGGGATGATGGCGGTTATCAATCAATAGCCCTTGCTGCCGAGCTTAACGATAATGGAACTAGCGTCGATACCGATGATTTTTATCAGCTTGCTGTTAAGCAAACAAATTCTTGGACTGATTACTGGGGCGACGGCGAACTTCAGACTGATGTGAATTGGCAGGTGTATGCGATTGACTCTGCTGGTCGAATTAATTGGGAAAAGACGATCTGGACTCAGTCCATTGCTGGTTTTGAGGACTTCTTTGGAGAGGATTTGAATGGTGATAACAGCACAGGTACTGACCCCTCGACTCTGGACTATGCCGAGCTGGACAAGAGTGGTTATCGCCTCAAAAAAGATCAGGACAAATATCTCTATATTGTCGATGAGAATGGTGAAATTGTAATTTCGATCAAGGATGAGTATGGTGGTTTCCCCTCATTCGATCACTCCTACAATTACTGGGGTGGGTCGCATGTTTCAACGGCTGTTGCTGTAGAGCAGAACGCGGATCTGACTTTCTCGCTCGCTGTTAAGCATGTTGATACACAGGATGGGCGATCGAATGTGTCCTGGGAGGTCTTGAACGTTTCCGAGAGCGGTGTGCTCACTTGGGACGATACGCAATGGATGGATGATATTTCTCTTCTTGAGACGACTTTATTCAAGGATGATCTCGATCAGGATGGTTCTCAGGGAGTGAACCTTGACTCTCTGATTGTTGTCGAATCAGATCTTGAGGTTTCGACAGGACGCCTCTTTTCCAATGCTGAGGGTGACCGCTACTACATCAAGGATGGTGGCACGACGCTTGGCATTACCCATGAGTGGGGTGGCTGGATTGACCTGAGTGGTGATGAGGAATGGGGCGATTACTCCTTTACTCGTGAGCCGGTTGCGGCTGAGGCACTTTCATTCACTGGTAGTGATGGTGAGGCCTACGACGGTTATGTCGTGGCGGTGAAGAACACATTTATGGATTTATCCGGCACAGAATCTGTTGAGAATATCAACTGGGAGATTGAATATGTCAAGCCCTCTGGGGTTGTTGACGAGGAGCTGAGGATTCATACCAATGGGATTAAGGGTAAAGAAAAGCTCTTCGCGCAGGATCTTGATGGAGATAATGCAATTGGTTTGGACGCATCCCAGCTCGTTGCGGTATCCACGGACTCGACCGGTGATTTGCTCAAAACCCTCGGTCAATCTCTGTTTATTGTTAATGATAAAGATACCTCAACTACCGACGATGATGTCGTGATGGAAGTGGTGGATGCATGGGGTGGTACTCCGTGGTTCGATTGGCAGGAAAACTGGGGTTATGACGATTACATCCATCAAGAGAGTGTAAGCGCCTATGCAGTGGAGTCTTTCGAGGATTCTCACGGTAATACGAATTTCCTCTTGGGAATCAAGATTTCCAGTCAATTTGGGGATGAAGATCCTCAGACTTTCTGGGAAACATTCAAGATTAAGGAGGCAACACCTGGTGAGAGTGATTGGTATCTCGATTGGGATAGTGGTTCATTCTCGAAAGGTTCCCGTCTTCTTGAGGCAGTCCTGAATCAGGATCTCAACGGCAATGGTGTCGTGGACAGTGGATCGATTAGCACGCAGAATGTCGCGACCGATACCAGCTCTTCTGGTGCTCGTGGAGCAGCCCTCGCCATTGATGATGAGGGATCGCTTTATATCAAGCGTGGGACCGATAACCCGATTCTGATTGAGGATGAGAATGGTCCTGTTGCATTTGATTGGAGCGAAACCTGGGGGGGGTACACCCGCACATCCTCTGCTTTTGCAGTAGAGGGTCTGCTTGACGACGAGGAAACGGCCATCGGCTCCTACAAGTTGGCTGTCAAATACGAAGAGACCAATCAGGTTACAAAAGAAACCTCCACATTCTGGGAAACCTTCATCATCTCCACGGATGGAAAATTGGATTGGAGCTCAGCCTCTTGGGGTGCAATCAAGCGTCACGAGGGTGACTTGAACGAGGATCTTGATGGTGACGGCGAAATCTGGAGTGGCGCCAACCTTCTCTTCACCGCTGTCGAATCAGACAATGTTGGATCCAAGCTTTACGTGGATCCCGACAATTATCTCTATGTTCAGCCAGCTGGAGCTACCACGAAGTCCGCTGTATTGACGGAGTTTGGCGATGCCTATCCGGCGACTGACTCTTGGGGCTATTCCGACATCACGTTCACCACGAGTCCGGTTGCAGTTAAGGATGTCACGATTGGCTCTGGAGAGTCAGCGGTGTCTTACTACAAGCTGCTCTTTGAGGATTTGAAACAGGAGGGCTCGGATCATCCGGTGAAGGAGTATTGGGCTGTGAATGTTGACCAGGAGACCATGAAGGTTGACTGGGCAACTGAGGTTCCTTTCTTCAATTACCTCACCGTTGAAGATCAGTTCCAGGTTGACCTGGATGGTGATGGTGTTGTGTATGACCCCAATAACATTTCCACAGCAGCCATTGCGACTGATACAGCCGGAGCCAAATTGCGCCAAGCCTCTGATGGCTCCCTCTTTATTAAGGATGGGGAGGATGCCTCCTTTGCTGTCACTTATGCAGATGGATCGCCCGTCGTTGTCGACATTGACGACCAATTGACTGACACCCTGTCCATCTCCCTCAAGGCATTGGCGGTCCAGAAATCTGGAGATGTGTACAAGTTGGTTGTCAAAGAGACGGTTGTATTTGAGTCTGATGAAGACGTTACTTATCTCGTCTTTGATGTCACGGACGCTGGTGTGTTCGATCCGGATACCGTGGTCTATCGCACCGAGCTTGAGCTGGACGAGACGATCTGGTCTCAAGACGTGACTGGCGATGGTGTTGTATCCCAGGGCTCCACGTCTTCTGCATCCGATACTTTCGCTGATGTAGTGGGCGGCGATGTCAGTCAGGAGGTTGTTGATAAGTTCCAGAACTCATCGGCCTCCGATATCCTTTCAGTGAAAGCCGCAGATGGCACTGGCGATCCGTTGTCTGTGTTCGCGCCGACTGGGTTTGGTGCCACAGGCAATGTGGATCTCACTGTTAAGCAGATTCAGTCTGTCGACGGGCCAGTTTTGGCAAAAGCCGTTCGTGACTCTGGGCTGTCAACGTCTTCTAAGGCTGGGAAAGCCTCTCAGGCATCCTCTGATGAATACGAGGCGGTGACTGGTGTTTTGGATACTCGAATCACTGTCACCAATGAGGCGAAATTCGGCAAGATTCAGTCAATCTCTTGGGTTCTTCCTGAGGATGTTGGCTCTGATCCCACATACCTCGCCAAAGACCCCGTCTCAGGTGAGTTCTCGAATCTCGAGTACGACTCGGCTACTGGAGAAGGCGCTCAGTGGGATGAAACTGACCGCACGTTGACCCTCTACGTAAGGGATAACGGCAAGAACGATGAGAGTGATGATCTAGGCACAATTCGGACGCCTGGGTTCATAGCGGCAAAGGCCTCAAAAGCTGTTGATAATGCAGCCACGATCACCGGCGGTACCACCGGCACCGGAGAAGAGGACGGTGATCCCATCACCGGAACGCTCTCTGCAACGGATGCGGAAGGCCTCACCGACACCGAGTATTTCTCGATTGAATCCGGTGACGTGCCAAGTAACGGTACCGCCTCCATCAATGCTGAAACCGGCGTCTGGTCTTACACACCAACCGCCAATTTCAACGGCAGCGATGCCTTCACCGTCACCGTGACCGATGACGCCGGTGGCACCACCAGACAACAAATTGATCTGACGGTTAGCGCCGTTGATGATGCAGCCACGATCACCGGCGGTACCACCGGCACCGGAAAAGAAGACGGTGATCCCATCACCGGAACGCTCTCTGCAACGGATGCAGAAGGCCTCACCGACACCGAGTATTTCTCGATTGAATCCGGTGACGTGCCAAGCAACGGCACCGCCTCCATCAATGCTGAAACCGGCGTCTGGTCTTACACACCAACCGCCAATTTCAACGGCAGCGATGCCTTCACCGTCACCGTGACCGATGACGCCGGTGGCACCACCAGACAACAAATTGATCTGACGGTTAGCGCCGTTGATGATGCAGCCACGATCACCGGCGGTACCACCGGCACCGGAAAAGAAGACGGTGATCCCATCACCGGAACGCTCTCTGCAACGGATGCAGAAGGCCTCACCGACACCGAGTATTTCTCGATTGAATCCGGTGACGTGCCAAGCAACGGCACCGCCTCCATCAATGCTGAAACCGGCGTCTGGTCTTACACACCAACCGCCAATTTCAACGGCAGCGATGCCTTCACCGTCACCGTGACCGATGACGCCGGTGGCACCACCAGACAACAAATTGATCTGACGGTTAGCGCCGTTGATGATGCAGCCACGATCACCGGCGGTACCACCGGCACCGGAAAAGAAGACGGTGATCCCATCACCGGAACGCTCTCTGCAACGGATGCAGAAGGCCTCACCGACACCGAGTATTTCTCGATTGAATCCGGTGACGTGCCAAGCAACGGCACCGCCTCCATCAATGCTGAAACCGGCGTCTGGTCTTACACACCAACCGCCAATTTCAACGGCAGCGATGCCTTCACCGTCACCGTGACCGATGACGCCGGTGGCACCACCAGACAACAAATTGATCTGACGGTTAGCGCCGTTGATGATGCAGCCACGATCACCGGCGGTACCACCGGCACCGGAAAAGAAGACGGTGATCCCATCACCGGAACGCTCTCTGCAACGGATGCAGAAGGCCTCACCGACACCGAGTATTTCTCGATTGAATCCGGTGACGTGCCAAGCAACGGCACCGCCTCCATCAATGCTGAAACCGGCGTCTGGTCTTACACACCAACCGCCAATTTCAACGGCAGCGATGCCTTCACCGTCACCGTGACCGATGACGCCGGTGGCACCACCAGACAACAAATTGATCTGACGGTTAGCGCCGTTGATGATGCAGCCACGATCACCGGCGGTACCACCGGCACCGGAAAAGAAGACGGTGATCCCATCACCGGAACGCTCTCTGCAACGGATGCAGAAGGCCTCACCGACACCGAGTATTTCTCGATTGAATCCGGTGACGTGCCAAGCAACGGCACCGCCTCCATCAATGCTGAAACCGGCGTCTGGTCTTACACACCAACCGCCAATTTCAACGGCAGCGATGCCTTCACCGTCACCGTGACCGATGACGCCGGTGGCACCACCAGACAACAAATTGATCTGACGGTTAGCGCCGTTGATGATGCAGCCACGATCACCGGCGGTACCACCGGCACCGGAAAAGAAGACGGTGATCCCATCACCGGAACGCTCTCTGCAACGGATGCAGAAGGCCTCACCGACACCGAGTATTTCTCGATTGAATCCGGTGACGTGCCAAGCAACGGCACCGCCTCCATCAATGCTGAAACCGGCGTCTGGTCTTACACACCAACCGCCAATTTCAACGGCAGCGATGCCTTCACCGTCACCGTGACCGATGACGCCGGTGGCACCACCAGACAACAAATTGATCTGACGGTTAGCGCCGTTGATGATGCAGCCACGATCACCGGCGGTACCACCGGCACCGGAAAAGAAGACGGTGATCCCATCACCGGAACGCTCTCTGCAACGGATGCAGAAGGCCTCACCGACACCGAGTATTTCTCGATTGAATCCGGTGACGTGCCAAGCAACGGCACCGCCTCCATCAATGCTGAAACCGGCGTCTGGTCTTACACACCAACCGCCAATTTCAACGGCAGCGATGCCTTCACCGTCACCGTGACCGATGACGCCGGTGGCACCACCAGACAACAAATTGATCTGACGGTTAGCGCCGTTGATGATGCAGCCACGATCACCGGCGGTACCACCGGCACCGGAAAAGAAGACGGTGATCCCATCACCGGAACGCTCTCTGCAACGGATGCAGAAGGCCTCACCGACACCGAGTATTTCTCGATTGAATCCGGTGACGTGCCAAGCAACGGCACCGCCTCCATCAATGCTGAAACCGGCGTCTGGTCTTACACACCAACCGCCAATTTCAACGGCAGCGATGCCTTCACCGTCACCGTGACCGATGACGCCGGTGGCACCACCAGACAACAAATTGATCTGACGGTTAGCGCCGTTGATGATGCAGCCACGATCACCGGCGGTACCACCGGCACCGGAAAAGAAGACGGTGATCCCATCACCGGAACGCTCTCTGCAACGGATGCAGAAGGCCTCACCGACACCGAGTATTTCTCGATTGAATCCGGTGACGTGCCAAGCAACGGCACCGCCTCCATCAATGCTGAAACCGGCGTCTGGTCTTACACACCAACCGCCAATTTCAACGGCAGCGATGCCTTCACCGTCACCGTGACCGATGACGCCGGTGGCACCACCAGACAACAAATTGATCTGACGGTTAGCGCCGTTGATGATGCAGCCACGATCACCGGCGGTACCACCGGCACCGGAAAAGAAGACGGTGATCCCATCACCGGAACGCTCTCTGCAACGGATGCAGAAGGCCTCACCGACACCGAGTATTTCTCGATTGAATCCGGTGACGTGCCAAGCAACGGCACCGCCTCCATCAATGCTGAAACCGGCGTCTGGTCTTACACACCAACCGCCAATTTCAACGGCAGCGATGCCTTCACCGTCACCGTGACCGATGACGCCGGTGGCACCACCAGACAACAAATTGATCTGACGGTTAGCGCCGTTGATGATGCAGCCACGATCACCGGCGGTACCACCGGCACCGGAAAAGAAGACGGTGATCCCATCACCGGAACGCTCTCTGCAACGGATGCAGAAGGCCTCACCGACACCGAGTATTTCTCGATTGAATCCGGTGACGTGCCAAGCAACGGCACCGCCTCCATCAATGCTGAAACCGGCGTCTGGTCTTACACACCAACCGCCAATTTCAACGGCAGCGATGCCTTCACCGTCACCGTGACCGATGACGCCGGTGGCACCACCAGACAACAAATTGATCTGACGGTTAGCGCCGTTGATGATGCAGCCACGATCACCGGCGGTACCACCGGCACCGGAAAAGAAGACGGTGATCCCATCACCGGAACGCTCTCTGCAACGGATGCAGAAGGCCTCACCGACACCGAGTATTTCTCGATTGAATCCGGTGACGTGCCAAGCAACGGCACCGCCTCCATCAATGCTGAAACCGGCGTCTGGTCTTACACACCAACCGCCAATTTCAACGGCAGCGATGCCTTCACCGTCACCGTGACCGATGACGCCGGTGGCACCACCAGACAACAAATTGATCTGACGGTTAGCGCCGTTGATGATGCAGCCACGATCACCGGCGGTACCACCGGCACCGGAAAAGAAGACGGTGATCCCATCACCGGAACGCTCTCTGCAACGGATGCAGAAGGCCTCACCGACACCGAGTATTTCTCGATTGAATCCGGTGACGTGCCAAGCAACGGCACCGCCTCCATCAATGCTGAAACCGGCGTCTGGTCTTACACACCAACCGCCAATTTCAACGGCAGCGATGCCTTCACCGTCACCGTGACCGATGACGCCGGTGGCACCACCAGACAACAAATTGATCTGACGGTTAGCGCCGTTGATGATGCAGCCACGATCACCGGCGGTACCACCGGCACCGGAGAAGAGGACGGTGATCCCATCACCGGAACGCTCTCTGCAACGGATGCAGAAGGCCTCACCGACACCGAGTATTTCTCGATTGAATCCGGTGACGTGCCAAGCAACGGCACCGCCTCCATCAATGCTGAAACCGGCGTCTGGTCTTACACACCAACCGCCAATTTCAACGGCAGCGATGCCTTCACCGTCACCGTGACCGATGACGCCGGTGGCACCACCAGACAACAAATTGATCTGACGATTGAGCCGGAGCTGCCGGCTGATGTTTCTGACTTGGCTGCGGATGACATTTCTAGCCTCACCGCCGACGCTGTTAGTGAGCTGACTGCAGATCAGGTGAATGATCTGTCGCCTTCGGCGATGCAGGGCTTCACCTCTGAGCAGGTTGCTGAACTCTCCGATGACGCGGTAGCTGCACTCCACCCCAAGCAGGTCAAGCAGTTGTCTTCGGATGCTGTGGCTGGTTTGTCGAAGTCTCAGGTCTCTGAACTGACACCGAAGGCAGTGAAGGGCTTCACCTCTGAGCAGATGAATCAGCTTTCGAAGAAAACCTTCAAGGGCTTGGAAACCGTTCAGCTGGCCAAGCTCAGCAAGGATGCAGTTACCGGCCTGACCCGTGGACAGCTGAAAACGTTGAGTGTCGCTGAAATCTCTGCCTTCAAGCCCGGAAAGATCAAGTCCCTCGATGCAGATGCCATCTCTGGTCTGAAGCCGAAAACCTTGGACGGCTTCAGCCGCCGGCAGGTCAAGGCATTGACCGACGACCAATTGGCTGGTCTGAGCAATAAGCAGATCAAGAAGGCTGATGATTTCGTTGATGCCCTGTCCGTTCAGCAACGTGAGGCGCTGTCGTTTGATCCCAGGCGTTCAAATCGTTTGATCGATCCTTTGGACAATGTCAGTGATCTGCTTCTTCCTGGTGTTGATCTTTTGGCCTAAGTCGTCAAGTTTGCGATTTTTTGGCTGGCGACCGCCACGGCTTTTGCCGTGGCGGCTATATGTGTCTTCCTGGCTTTAAAGAGGGTTGATCTGGCCTAGGCCTGACTCCTCCAGCCAGCGCTCTAGCCCATCCGGTAGTGGACACCGGCGCCGACTGGCGGCATCAATGGCCACATGACGCAGGCACCCCCGGGCGACCTCGTTTTCGCCCAGCAGGTAACGACTCACCACCTCGAAGCTGCCACGATCCAGGCGTTTGGGCTCAAGCTGAATCAACACCACATCTCCCATCTGCAATGGGGCGCGGAATTCAGCGTCGCAGTGCACGATTGGCAGCGCAATGCCTGGTGTTCCCTCTCGGCCTCCGGGGAAAATGGTCCCCGCCGGCAGGCCAAAGCGTTCCAGGCTTTCCTCCCAGGCCTGGTGGCACCAGCCCAGCAGCTGCTGAAAGTGCATCACGCCGGCGGCGTCGGTGTCGCTGAAGCGCACGGTTCGGCTCAGCTCCAGCCAGGGGGCAGAGGTCATGGCGATGTGTTGTTCAAGCCGGTGCCGACTGTCACCCTGACAGAAATCCCGCCCGAACCATGGCCGCGCCGATCGCCTTCGAGCCTCCGTCAATTCAGAAGGCCTGGCAGGCCTTCCTGCAGCACATCCCTGTGGTGCTGGTGAGCTGGGTGGGCTCGATCGTGCTGTCGCTGCTGGCTGTTCTGGCCTATGGCCTGATCATCGTAGCTGTGTCGTCAATCATCGGCAGCAGCGATGCGGCATTGGGGCTCGGAGCGGTGCTCGCCCAATTGGTTCAGTTGCCTTTCTCCATCCTCGCCAGCTTGTTGTCGGTGCTGTTGGTGGCCGTTCCTGCCCTCTATTACGAGCGCGGTGAGGTGGTGACGATTTCAACGGCGGCTCAGCTGCTCACCGGCCGTTGGTGGCGTTATGTGCTGGCGGGGCTGTTCTTTTCGCTGGTCACCACCATCGGCTTTCTGCTTTGCATCCTTCCCGGGATTGCCGTGGCGTTGGTGACGCCGGTGTTCGTGAATCGCATCTTCGTCACCGACATGGGCATCGGTGAAGCCTTCTCCCAGTCGTTTCAGGTGGTGTATCGCTCGGAAAACGGCTTGAGCTTTGTGGGGCTTGAGGTTTTGACGGGCATCGTTGTGGGGCTGCTGGCCCTGGCGACCTGCGGTCTGGGGGGCTTTGTGGTGATTCCCATGGCCAGCTTCTTCCTTCAGAACGTCGCCTATCAGCGCGGACTGTTGCGCTGATCGCTCAGCCGCTGGGCCAGCTGTTGGTGCTCAGGCGCAGCAGCCAGTAGCTGATCAACCCTCCAGCCACCAACGGCAGGGGCCAGAGGGGAAGACCTCTGGGGATGAGACGCCGTTGCTGGAGCGCCAGCACACTCCAGAACACCATCCCAAGGGCGGCAATGGGGCCAAACAGATGCCATTGCAGCGATCCGCCCAGATCACCAGTGAGTGCTGTGCTTGTTGCTCGGGTCAGAAAGCAGGTGGGGCAGGGCACGCCGGTGAGGGCGCGAAGCGGGCAGCTGAGGCCGGGTATCCCTGGATGCAAGCCCTTCAGCCATAACGCACCGGTCACGGTTGCGGGCAGCAGATAGCCCGCGCGTTGCAACCGCCGCAGAAACCGGTTCAGAGATCAGCGATCCACCGATCCCATGATCACGTCGATGGAACCGAGGATGGCCATGATGTCGGCCACCTTGTGTCCCTTGAGGATGTGGGGAAGGATCTGCAGGTTGTTGCTGTCGGCAGCACGGATCTTGAAGCGCCAGGGGGTGACGTCGTTGTTGCCCTGGATGAACACGCCTATCTCGCCCTTGCCTGACTCCAAACGGGTGTAGAGCTCGCCGTTGGGGATCTTGAAGGTGGGCGCCACCTTCTTGGCCACGTACTGGAAGTCGAAACCCGCAGCGTCGCTGCCCTTGCCTTCATTGAGGCGCTTGGCCTCGAGGTTTTCTGTGGGGCCGCCGGGGATCATGTCGCAGGCTTGGCGCAGGATCTTGAGCGACTGGCGCATTTCTTCGATGCGCACGCGATAGCGGGCGTAGCAGTCGCCTTCCTTTTCCCAGGCCACCTGCCAGTCGAAGTCGTCGTAGCACTCGTAGTGATCCACCTTGCGGAGATCCCAGGGCACGCCGGAAGCGCGCAGCATCGGTCCGGAGAGGCTCCAGTTGATGGCGTCCTCCTTCTCGATCGTTCCCAACCCTTCAATCCGGCGCCGGAAAATCGGGTTGTTGGTGATCAGCTTTTCGTATTCATCGATCTTGGGGCCGAACCAGTCACAGAAATCACGGCATTTCTCCAGCCATCCCCAGGGCAGATCAGCGGCGACGCCGCCGATGCGGAAATAGTTGTTGTTGATCAGCCTCTGGCCGGTGGCGGCTTCCCAGAGGTCGTAGATCATCTCCCGCTCGCGGAAGATGTAGAAGAACGGAGTCTGGGCCCCCACGTCCGCCAGGAAGGGTCCAAGCCAGAGCAGGTGGTTGGCGATGCGGTTGAGTTCCAGCATCAGCACCCGGATGTAGCTCGCCCGCTTGGGCACCGGGATGTTCGCCAGTTTTTCCGGGGCGTTCACCACGATCGCCTCGTAGAACATCCCCGCCGCATAGTCCATGCGGCTCACGTAAGGCACGAACATCACGTTCGTGCGGTTCTCGGCGATCTTCTCCATGCCGCGATGGAGGTAACCGATCACCGGTTCGCAGTCGACCACGTCCTCACCATCAAGGGTGACCACAAGCCGCAACACCCCGTGCATGGAGGGGTGGTGGGGCCCGAAGTTCACCACCATGGGCTCCGTGCGCGTTTCCAGCTGCGTCATGGGAGCGGTGGTCCGATCGATGAGTAGATCTTAAGGAGTCTTCGCCTGTGGCTTGTGCCCCCCTTCAGCCATGTGCCCGTGCTGGCCGATGCGGTGCTGGATGCGGCCCGGCAGATCCCCCGTCCGGATGGCCTGTTGATCGACGCCACCCTTGGGGGCGGCGGCCACAGCGCCCTGTTGCTGGAACAGCATCCCGGCCTGCGCCTGATCGGACTGGACCAGGACGCCACGGCACGGGCCGCGGCGGCGGAGCGTCTGGCCCCCTTCGGTGATCGCGTCTCGATCGTGGCCACCAACTTTGCCGACTATGTGCCGCCCGAGCCCGCCGTGATGGTGCTGGCGGATCTGGGGGTGAGCAGCCCGCAGCTGGATGTGGCGGAGCGGGGCTTCAGTTTTCGCCTGGATGGTCCCTTGGACATGCGGATGAATGCCGGCGGTGAGGGGGAGACTGCGGCTGAGCTGATCGATCGCCTGGAGGAGAACGAGCTTGCGGATCTGATCTATGGCTACGGGGAGGAGCGGCTCTCCCGCCGCATCGCCCGGCGGATCAAAGCGGACCTCAAGGACAAGGGCTCCTATGAGGGCACCGCGGCCTTGGCCTACGCCGTGGCCGGTTGTTATCCCCCCAAGGCGCGGCGGGGGCGGATTCATCCCGCCACCCGCACCTTTCAGGCCCTGCGGATTGCGGTGAACGATGAGTTGGGGGTGCTCGATCGCCTGCTGCAGCAAGCCCCCGACTGGCTGGAGCCCAAGGGTCTGCTGGGGATCATCAGTTTTCATTCCCTGGAAGACCGCCGCGTCAAGACCGCCTTCCTTCGTGATGAGCGCCTGCAGCGGATCACCCGCAAGCCGGTGGTGGCCACCGAGCAGGAGGAGGAGGCCAACCCCCGCAGCCGCAGTGCCAAATGGCGGCTGGCCCAGCGTTTGGCCCCTGCTTAGCGATCGCTGAGGAACCCGGCGGCAGCTGCGGCGTCGGTGATCGCAGTGATGGCCTGCTCCACGTCGCGGGCTGTGGTCTGGCGCCCCAGGCTCAGCCGGAGGGAGGCTTCGGCTTCAGCTCGTGAGCGGCCGATTGCTTGCAGCACGTGGGACGGGGCACCGTTGCTGCAGGCCGAGCCACTGCTGCAGGCGAGGTGCGGGCGTAGGGCCCGGTGCAGGCGGCTGCCGTTCACCCCGGGCAGGCTGATGTTGAGGTTGTGGGGCAGGCGCGGCTGCAGGGCCCCATTGAGCAGCACGCCTGGGAGGCGCTGCTGCAGGCCATCCCAGAGCTGATCGCGCAGGTGCTTCAGGCGGCTGTTGCGCTGATCCTGCTCTTGCAGGGCGAGCTGGGCGGCGGCGGCAAAGCCCACGATCAAGGCGCTGGGCAGGGTGCCGGCCCGGAGCCCCGCTTCCTGGCCGCCCCCCCATTGCAGCGGTTCGATCGCGATGCCCTCCCGCAGCACCAGGGCGCCGATGCCCTTGGGGCCGTAGAGCTTGTGGGCACTGAGGCTGAGCAGGTCAACCCCCAGGGCATCAGGGTTCAGCGGCAGCGTCCCGAAGGCCTGGGCCCCATCGCTGTGCAGGGTGATGCCGTGGGCTCGGCAGAGGGCCCCCAGCGGCTCGAGCGGCTGGAGCACGCCGATTTCGTTGTTGGCTGCCATCACGCTCACCAGCCGTGTTTCGGGGGTGATCGCCTCCTCCAGCTGCTCGGGGCTGATCAGTCCATCGGGGCCGGGTGCCAGAAGGGTGACGCTGAAACCTTCCCTTTTCAGTTGCTGGAGCGGATCGAGCACGGCGTGGTGTTCGGTGGCCACGCTGATCAGATGGCCTCTCCCCAGGGCGCGGGCATGGCCCAGCAGCGCCAGGTTGTTGGCTTCGGTGGCGCCACTGGTGAACACCAGCCGTTCCGGCATCACCCCCACCGCCTCCGCCAGCTGGCGCCGCGCCACGTTCACCGCGGCTGAGGCGCTGAGGCCGAGCCGATGTTGGCGGCTGGAGGGATTGCCCCAGTCCGCACTCCAGAAGGGCGCCATCGCCTCCACCACCTCAGCCGCACAGGGGGTGGTGGCCTGGAAATCAAAGGCGAGAGCTGAGCCGCTCAGGACGGTGCAGGCAGATGTTGCGATCATGGTGCTGCATTGCGAACAGCACAGGCATGGGTCTGCGATTGCCGATGGCTCTGCTGGGCTTGGGCGGGCTGATCTGGACGCAGCCTGTCGGCGGTTTTGATCGTGAGCAGGTGCTGGAACAGATGCGGCGATCGCGGCCAGCCGATCTCAAGGTGCTGATCGAACGTCCGGCCCCCGTCGGCACCCTGTCGATCGGGATTTACTCGGTGAAACCAGCCTCGTCCAATCCCGATACCCGCAGCTACAGCCTGTGGGAGGAGTCGGCGTCGGATCTCAACGTCTACGTGGAGAGCGTCAATTGCTCCCCTGAGAAGCCCTTGCGGGTGAAACGCACGCCGTCGACGGTTTACGTGCGCACCCTCAACCCCGGCGGTCCGATCACGGACGTGAACCGGGAAGATCACTTGGTGTGGTGGGCAGCCTGCGTGCCGGAGGTGGCGGGAACCGACCCTGCCACGTTGCGTCAGAAGGCCCTGGATCTGGGCTTTTCCACCCTGATTCCCGAACAGCAGGAGCAGTTACCCGCACTGGCCCGTTGAGCGTGCTCTCCATACATTGCGGCCAGAGCGATTCCAGCCATGAGCGACGCGCCCACCCCCACCGCTGAATCCGCAGAGGCCGCGGCGCCCGCCCCGCGTCTGTTGCTGGTGGACGACGAGCCCGGTCTGCGCACGGCGGTGCAGGCCTACCTGGAAGACGAAGGCTTTGAGGTGACCACCGCGGTGGACGGGGAGGAAGGCTTCGCCAAGGCGCAGCAGATGCTGCCCGATGTGGTGATCAGCGACGTGATGATGCCGCGGCTCGATGGCTATGGCCTGCTGCAGAAGTTGCGCGCCGATGAACGGCTTGGCGGCACCCCGGTGATTTTCCTCACCGCCAAGGGCATGACGGCGGACCGCACCCAGGGCTATCTGGCCGGGGTGGATGACTACATCCCCAAGCCGTTCGATCCCGATGAGCTGGTGGCGCGGGTGCGCAACGTGGCCCAGCGCCAGCAACGGCTGCTGCAGGAGGCAGCGCGCTTTGCGGATACCGATATGGGCCAGATGGCCAAGCAGATCACCGAGATCCGTTCGCTGCTGGCCCAGGCCGAAGCGTTGCCCTCCACCGAGCCAGTGGTGCACAGCTTCACGCCGCGGGAGGCGAGTGTGCTGCAGCTGGTGGCGGAAGGATTGATGAACAAGGAGATTGCCCGGCAACTGGAGACGTCGATCCGCAACGTGGAGAAGTACGTGAGCCGGTTGTTCAACAAGACGGGTACCTCCAGCCGCACGGAATTGGTGCGCTATGCCCTGGAGCACCGTCTGGTGACTTGAAAGCTGGTTGGCGCGAGGCGGCGTTCAACAACGGTTGGACCTACCGCGACCGGGTGCCGCGGTCCGCTGCCGGCATCTTGGTGAGCGAATGGCTGGCGGATCGCTACCGCCACTCTGATGCTGTGTTGTGGCAGCAGCGGATCGCCGCTGGTGAGCTGGATTGGAACGGAGCGCTGCTCACCAGTGATCGAGCCTTGCAGGGCGGTGAGGCCCTCTGTTGGCGGCGTCCGCCCTGGCTGGAGCAGGCGATCCCCGATCAATGGGAGACGATCCACGACGACGGCGACCTGTTGGTGATCAACAAGCCTTCCGGTTTGCCGGTGATGTCCGGTGGTGGCTTCCTGCGCCACACGCTCACGGCCTTGCTTGAACCCACCGGTGCCCGGCCGGTGCATCGCCTGGGGCGGTTCACCTCCGGTTTGCAGGTGTGTGCCCGCACGCCGCAGACCCGTGCCCTTTGGTCGAAGCAGTTCCGGCCCGACGGCGGTTGCCGCAAGGTGTATCAGGCCTGGAGCCAGCGGGTGCCGGGGTTGGAGTTGGGGCAGTGTTTGACGCTGAGCAGTGACGTGGTGGAACGGCCGCATCCACTCTTGGGCTGGATCTGGGGGCCGGAACCGTTCGACGGTGCGCCGATCCGCAAACGGCTTTCCGCCCACTCTGAGCTGCAGCTGTTGGAGCGCACTGCAGAGGGCGATCGCCTGCAGGTGACGATCACCACCGGCAGGCCCCACCAGATCCGCATTCATCTGGCGCAGCTGGGCAGCCCATTGCTGGGGGATACGCTGTATCTGCCCGACCGCGAGATTTCAGCCACCGCAACGCCCGGTGATGGGGGCTATCGGCTGCATGCCTGGCGGCTTTCGGGTCTCCCTCACTTGAGGAAGCTCAACCTCCTGGTGGATCCCCCGAGTGAGGGAGATCATGCCTTGCGGAACTCGATCAAACGCGAGAAGTAGAAGGGGGCCTTGTTCAGGCTGCGGCGCACCAGCTTGAAGCCGCTGCCTTCCGCTGCCTTCACGATGCCGTCTTCCTTGAGGGTGTAGGCCCGGGTGGTTTTGCTGGGGCCGGGGAAAAGCTGGCCGATGCCCTTCAACAGCGCCAGCAGCGGGGTGTAGGGCGCAAAGCTCACGATCAGCCGCTCTTCAGTGAGGCTGCAGAGGTGCTTCACCATCTCCTCGGCCGGTTGCTGGGGGTAGTGGATGAACACATCCAGGCAGCACACCGTGTGAAAGGAGCCGCTCAGGCTTTCCAGGTCGCTGGCGAAGAAATTCAGCTTGGCCATGTCGAGGCCGGCTTCGCGGGCCCGGCGCTCGGCTTCCTGGGCCATGGCCTCGGAAATGTCGCTGGCGCTGATGGAACCGGCCCCCATCGCCGCCAGCGGCAGGCTCAGGCTGCCAACACCGCAGCCCGCGTCGCAGAAGCTCGCCTGGCTGAGTTCACCGCTCTCCTTGATCCAGGTCAGCACCTCATCCACGGTCTTCTGGTGACCGATGCGGATGTTGCGCTGCACCTTGTTCACGTCATCGCTGTCGCTGTAGATGCGGTTCCAGCGGTCGAAACCCGTGGTTTCGAAGTAGCCCTTCACTTCCTTTTTCTCGGCCTGTTTCTGCTCCAGCAGCTGATCGGGGGCCATGGCGGAAGGGTTTGCGTCGGCGGGATCCTAAGCAGCGCAGGCCCAGTGCAGCTCACCCTCCTTCAGCTGCCAGCGCAGCAGTTGCGTCAGTGGCCGTCCCATCAGGGCATCCATCCACCCCGTTGCATCGCCGATCACCCGCCGCGGTGCCACCGTGGCGCTCCAGATCGCAGCACCGGGGGCGTCACTCCAGCGGGCCAGCCGTTTCACCCCCTCCAGTTGCGGCAGGGTCACCCCCGCCAGGGTGCCGTCATCGAGGCGGCAGGTGCCGTTCTCCACCAGCAGCACCCGCTCGTCCCAGCGGTGCTCCCCGTCGGCCAGGCCGTAGGGGGCCAGCGCATCGCTCACCAGCACCGTCTGCTCCGGTGCCAGCCGTTGCAACAGCACCGCCATCGTGGGGTGCACGTGCACGCCATCGGCGATCAGCCCCAGGGCCACCCCTCCGCGCCTGCAGGCTTCCCCAAGAGGGCCCGGTGCCCGGTGGTGCAAGCCCGGCATGGCATTGAAGGAGTGGGTGAGCATGGCCACACCCTGATCGAAACCGGTGCTGGCCTGTTCGGCCGTGGCGGCGCTGTGGCCGAGGGCCACGCTGATGCCCAGCTTCCGCAGTCGCCCGATCACCGCAGCGGCTCCCTCCAGTTCGGGGGCCAGGGTTACCAGGGCAATCTCCGTTTCGAACCCACCGATTCGTTCCTCGAGAGCCTCCAGGCTGGGGCTGGCCAGGTGTTCACGGGGATGGGCACCGCGGCGGGCTTCGGCCAGAAAGGGGCCCTCCAGATGGGCCCCCAGTAGCCGGCAACGGCCTGGTCGGTGCAGGTCCCGCGCTTGCCGCAGCACGGCCAGGGCCTGGCGCAGCGGCGCGATGCCGCAGGTCACCAGGGTCGGCGCGATGGCTTCGACCCCATCGCGCCACAGCAGCTCGAGGAGTTGCTCCAGCCGGGGCAGATCGCTCTCGCTCAGCTCCGGGAAGGCCAGCCCCAGCCCGCCGTTGATCTGCAGGTCCACACCCCGGGGGCTGAGCCAGTTGCCGTTCCAGTCCGCATCGGTTTCTTGAGTCTCTTGTTGCGCCACTTGTTGCGCCTCGGTGCCCATCGCCTCGATGCTGCAGATCAGCCCCTGCTCGTTCAGGTCGATGGCGTAGCGCTGGTCTCCGTCCCCCGGCAGGGGACCCGGCAGTCGAACGTTGGTGATCCGGTGCATCAACGCAACACTGGCTTCTGCAGCCATGGGGGGAGACGATGGCAGTCTTGCCCCTCTGCGTTGTGCCGCCAGTGCTCCCCCGTGTTGCCGTTGTGATGGGCAGTGACTCTGACCTGCCCACCATGGAACCCGCCGCCGCCATCCTGCGCGAGTTGGGGGTGGATGTGGAGGTTCGGGTGCTCTCGGCCCATCGCACCCCCTTGGAGATGGTGAACTTCGCTCAATCGGCCCGGAGTCAGGGCTTTGGGGTGATCGTCGCCGGCGCCGGCGGGGCGGCCCATCTCCCCGGCATGGTGGCCGCCCTCACCACGCTGCCTGTGATCGGCGTTCCGGTGAAAAGCCGGGCCCTGTCCGGGGTTGATTCCCTCCACTCGATCGTGCAGATGCCGGGGGGGATTCCTGTGGCCACCGTCGCCATCGGTGGGGGCCTCAATGCCGGTTTGCTGGCGGCGCAGATCCTTTCGGTGGCCGACGCTGACTTGGCCCGGAAACTTGAGGATTACCGCAGCAGCCTCCACGATGCTGTGGTCGCCAAGGATGCGCGCCTGGTTGATCTGGGCAGCACGGATTACCTCTCCCAGATGACTTCATGAGTGTTCCCGTTCGTTCCACCCTGCGATCCACGCTGCTTTGGGCGGTGGTGCCGGCGGCCATCGTCTATGCGGTTGCCCTGGTCTGGAGCGGAGCTGAGGGCATCAGCGCCAAGCTGGTGCTGAAGGACTTGGCCCAGTCCTGCAAGGCCCCTCTCGGGGAAGGTTTCCTTTCCAGCGTGGGCTACCTGCTCTGGATGGCGGCGGCGGCCATTGCTTTGTTTGCGGCGTCCACCCGGCAGATCCAAGGCTCCGTTCTGAACCGTCAATTCGCCTTCTGTGGGGGTGGTTTCTCGCTTTGGCTCTGCCTCGACGACATGTTTCTGGTGCATGACCGCTACCTCGGTGAGGCGTTCCTTTACATCACCTACGCCTTCTTCACCGGGTTGCTGTTGTTCCGCTTCCGTGGTCCCCTGCGGCGCTTCGGTGGCGACACCTTTCTGGTGTCCGTGGTGTTGTTGGGCCTGTCGGTTCTGACCGATGCCCTCCAGGGGCTGTGGCCGAATTCCTATGAGACGGTGCAGATCTTTGAGGAGGGATTCAAGTTCCTTGGGATTGCCGCCTGGCTCAGTTTTTGGTGCCATTACGTCAGTTCCGCCTCCAAGCTGGCCGCCCTTGAGCAGCACTGATCGATTCGCGTCATCGCCTCGATGACGTCCTGGCCGGCCTGGTTGCGGCTTGGTCTTCTGCTGCCAGTGCTGGGCTTGAACGCCTTTGTGCTGAAGCTTTTGCTGGTGCAGTTCGCCCCATTCCCCGGGCTGTTCCTCACCGCGGCTTTAATCGCCTTTTTGTTGGACCTGCCCTGCCGCTGGCTCGCGCAACGGGGTCTTCCCCGCGCCTGGGCCATCGTCAGCGTGGTCCTGGTGACCCTGGGGCTTCTGGTCTGGGCGGCTGTGGCCCTGGTGCCGCTGCTGATCGAACAGCTCAGCCAATTGCTCAGTGCCTCGCCGTCTCTGCTCACGGCGGCGGAGCAGTGGATCGATCGGGGTCAGCTCTGGGCGCTGGACCATGGCCTGCCGGCTGATTTCGCGGACCTCAGCAGTGATCTGGTGGCCCAGTTCAGCCGTCTGGCGACGCAGTTGAGCCAACGCCTGTTGGGCCTGCTGGGCGCCACGGTGGGCACCACGATCAATGTGGTGATCGTGCTGGTGCTGGCGGTCTTCCTGCTGCTTGGGGCGGATCCGATCGTCGATGGTCTGGCCCGCTGGCTGCCCGACCGTTGGCGGGATCTGGTGCAGACGACCCTCGAGCGCACCTTTCGGGGCTATTTCGCCGGTCAGGTGGTGTTGGCGCTGATCCTCAGTGGTGGTCAGCTTCTGGTGTTCACTGCCCTGAACATTCCCTACAGCGTCTTGTTCGCCGTGCTGATCGGCTTCACCACCCTGGTGCCCTATGCCAGTGCCGTGTCGATCGTCTCGGTGAGTGCGGTGCTGGCGGTTCAGGACCCCCGCACAGGCCTTGAGTTGCTGGCCGCGGCGATTGTGGTCGGTCAGATCGTGGATCAGGTGATCCAACCGCGGCTGATGGGCAGCATCGTGGGGTTGCAACCGGCCTGGTTGCTGATCGCCTTGCCCATTGGGGCCCGGGTGGGCGCTCTCTATGGCGTGGGGGATCTGCTGGGCCTGCTGTTAGCGGTGCCGGTGGCCAGCTGCATCAAAACCCTGGCGGATGCCGCTAAGTCTGGCGACGGCGAACTCAGGTCGCCGGAAACTCCCCCCTTTACCTAGAGCGCTTTAAATTGTAGGAATTAAGAACTTTTACCGAATCGACTTGGTGTTAATTGTAATCTAAAAGATATAATTTTATTTTGTCAATTTACTCTGTAGTAGCCAGTTGCTTCTGGATTCTTTTGCTGTGTCGCTTCGTTATAGAAACATTTACCACGAATGCTGTTGGCGGCGCTCCTGGTAAATTGTTCAACATCTTTGCGGATGCAGCGAGGAAAACATTAATTGCTAAGTACAATATTTTTTAGGGCTTCCTGCCCATGTGCCTTTTGATTTCATGTACGACGATGCATTGTGGCCTTGTTTCAGAATGCTATATACATATCTTGGTTTTCTTTGGGCACGTATCGTGACTTTTTTCTTAGACTAAGTGGAGCACATGTGTGAAAAATTGTAATGCCAGCTATATTTATAAAGAGTGCTTTATCTGTAATTTGAAATCACCGAGATTTAAATAAATCCAGGACCAAAACGATTTTCTAGAAATTTCTCTTCGACGTCGAGCTCATTTCTAAATACATTTAGGGTTGTTTCGTCTAAAGAAATCTTTTTGGTAATGTGTGATGGTTTGTCGAATGATTTGTATCCTTCAAAGGGCGCTAAGTCTAAAAAATTTTCTACCTTTTTGAGTAATTCTAGAGGTTGTGCTTTCAGGTGGTTAAACGAAAGATATAGTAAATTGCTGTGAGGCTCAAAAACGCTATCATAGTTTTTAATGTGAGAAGAGTATTTGGATTTATTAATAGCTTCGGCTATAGCTGTTTGAGAATCAAATCTCTTACCTTTTTTTAAAGCTATCTCAGCGGAATGCCTGTAACCGCTAATAGCTCTTTCCAATGGGTTTCGTATTATGTAGATAAATTTAGACGACTTCATTGCGCCATGCATGTAGCGAATATTTTGTAGGGGCATCGCCCCATAAGCTGGAGTAATATCAACTCCTATTTTGCCGGACTCATTGCCATGAGTTAGTATTTTTTTGTAATCTGAGATATCAAATAGCCCAGACGTTATTATTTTACGAGCGACAATTGTTGCGAAGTTGATCTGATTTTTTTTTAGTCTATTTTTAAATGTTCGGATGCGCTGCGCATTAAGTTTAATCGATAGTAATTCAGATGAATCGTTGATTGGATCTTTTAATTTGTCAAAGAAGTGCAGCTCTTTAATGCCTGGTTGAAAAACATTTGGATGCTGAAATATCATGTCAGCCAGCCATCGTGTTCCAGCTTTTTGGGAGCCTACGCAAATAAGTGAAATCAATTTAACCGCATAACTTTACAGATGTTATCATTATCTGCAGTCTTGCGCAAATGTTTCTCCAAAAAAGACTTTGATGAAATCATTTTGCTTCTCTGTTAGCTGCTGAAGTTTCTCGTGCATATAATCACTAAGAATATATTTTTGAGTTATGTGCGATGCCTTGTTTGGCTCTTTGGGGTAGTATTCGCTAACCCCTAAATAGTTATAGATCTTACTGAGAAAGCTTTTTGGGTTCGCTTTAAGCTCACCAAAAGGCAAAAAGAGAAAATACTTCTCTAAATCAACGTGTTTGGAGTATGTTTGTATTATGTCTGAATAATTGCCGCGATTTAATGTATCATTTTTGATCCAATTATCAAATTCTTTAGTAAGTCGAGCCTCGTCGACAGCGATCTCCTTGAATTTTCTGCTAATTGCCATTCTCCACTGGCTCACAGCACGCTCGTATGGGCTTCTTATGATAAATAAGTATTTGCATTCTGGTAGTAAATTAGTCATGTACTGAACATTGGCTTCTGGCATAGATGCATACGCTGGTGTAATTTCCCATGAAAGGCGTCCAGAAGGGCGATTGCTGAAAAGGGTGCGGTAATCATCCAACGAAAATATCTCTTTACTTCGTGCGACCAATTCTTTCGGAATTTCTTTGTGCCCCTGAGCATGCATTTGACGTAGTTTTGTTAATAGTCTTGTTGCGGATTTCTTGTTTAAGCTATTGGTCTCAATTGATAAGCGATCGAAAAAATGAATTTCCTTAATTCCTGGGTTCCAAAGATCTGGGTGTGAGGCTAGCGCATCAGCCAGCCATGTTGTTCCCGCTTTTTGAGCGCCAATGCAGATAAATTGTGGAAGATCTGAGTGATTTTTTTCGAGCATTAGTTGTGAATGGATGTATTTTAAAGGGATTGGCTAAAGAGTTCTTTGTTGAAATTAATATCTTCCAAGGCGTTGGATTTACTGCAGATAGCTTCGATTTGATGATGCATTTTAATTCGATGATGGAAGCTTGGGTGAGCATATTTTAATTCTCTTTCTGCTAGTTTGTAAAGTTCTGATGTTGAAAATAAATCTTTTCGTTTCGGAGATGCATTTTTTGATGGAAATTTAATGTTTTTGCAAAATAGATTGGAGAAAAGCTTCTCAAGCTTGTGGATATATTTAATTGGGACGACTATGTCGACGTCTAACTTGTCTTTACTTGACTGAAAAAACCACTCATCATGGTCTTTTTTCATTTCTTGGCGGCACCATTCTGAGAAGTCGGTGTTACCAAGGTATCTTTTCGAATTTTTTATTTTAAGTTCAGGTCTAGAGCGATATGTATACCAGCTAATTAGTTTTTCGATTGGGTGGCGTGTGGTGCAAATCTTAAGTAGTTTTTCGCAAGAATGATATTGCCTGAGCAGCGTTTCCCAGCTTGTGAAATCTGAAGGTTTTAGGTGCTTCCCATCTCGCGTGCCATTAATGCTTATTTCACAAAGCGGAGACAGTCCTGCTTCAATCGAAGTCGTCCCGCACTTTGGATTAGAGAAAAATACAAATTTTTTTTTAATGCTGATTAACATTTATTCCTTGGCCCAGTAATGTTTATTGGTTTTTGTTTCTCCTTCGCTTGAGGTTCGCTGCTGTGCTTGGGTTCGCGGTAAGTCATTGGATTAGCAGTTCAGATGCGATTGCTTAAAGAAAATGATTAATGATTTGTTCGTTGGATTGAAGTTAAAAATGCCATAATTTTAACAAGGCGAAGGTTGAGGACTTGCGGTCGTAACGTGTTAAAGGGGTGCTTTGATTGAGTGTGTTATTGGATTGTTATGTTTGAAGTTCAACGCAGCTTGTTTGTGAAAGTTGGATAAATTGCCTGTAATTGGATTATGTTTGCGAAATTATGTTTTTTTGTTGTAATGCTTTGATGACGAGCTCTACAGAATCAGCCAGCTCTTGCTTGCCTGTATCGATCTTTAACTCTGGATTCTCCGGTGCTTCGTAGGGGCTGGAAATGCCTGTGAATTCTTTGATCTGGCCTGCCCGTGCCTTAGCATAAAGACCTTTGGGGTCACGGGATTCGCAAACCTCGAGATCAGCGGCACAGAACACCTCGAGGAAGTCACCGTCATCCACCAAGTCCCGGGCCTTGTCCCGGTCGGCACGGAAGGGGGAGACAAAGGCTGTCAGAACGATCACACCTGAATCCAGGAAAAGTTTGGCCACTTCTCCAATGCGGCGTATGTTTTCTTCACGGTCGGCATCGGAGAAGCCCAGGTCTTTGCATAGACCATGGCGGATGTTGTCGCCATCCAGCACGTAGGTGGCAAGACCTCGCTCAAACAGCGCTGCGTTCACGGCATTGGCCAGGGTGCTCTTGCCGGAGCCGGATAGTCCGGTGAACCAGAGGATGACGCTGCGGTGTCCGCGTTGCTTTGCACGCTCGTCGCGGCCCACGGAGGCCTCATGCCAGGCGATGTTGGTGGACGCACCCTTGTTGGTGAGTTCTCCGTATGTCTGGCTTGTGGTCATGGCCTCAGCATGAACTGACGGCCATTATTCCCTACCTTCCAGCGCGTTTCGGCCGATATCCCTCCTTGCTGAGCAGCTCGAGCGCCAGATCCACCTGATCTCCTTGCAGTTCGATCACGCCGTCCTTGGCGGTCCCGCCACTGCCGATGCGTGTTTTGAGCTTCTTCAGCAGCACCTTGAAGCCCGCAGTATCCAGCTCCAGGCCCCGGATCACCGTCACGGTTTTGCCCCCTTTGCCACCACGGGTGGGCTGCACCCGCACCATTTGCTGCGCCTTGGTTGTGGGCTCCGCCGCAGGGCCGCTCGGTCGCTGCAGGCCCTCGGCACTGCTGAATTCTTGCCAGCCTCCCTTCGGCATCCACCCGTCGCAACCGGGTTGCATTGTCGATGACCGCCCATGCGGCGCCCCATGGCGTGACCGCCTGCTTACGCTGAGCCGACGCTCCGCCGTGGATCCGTGACCAGCACCCTGCCCAACGCCAGTACTCCGGATCCCTCCAGCCTGCAGCCAGCGGTGCGCCCCGGTGCCCATGGCCGCTTTGGACGGTTCGGTGGCCAGTACGTGCCCGAGACCCTGATGCCGGCCCTGGCGGAACTGGAGCAAGCGGCGGCTCAGGCCTGGAACGATTCCGCCTTCACCGCTGAGCTCAACCGCCTGCTTAAGAACTACGTAGGGCGCGCGACACCGTTGTATGAGGCCGAGCGTCTCACCGCCCACTACCGCCGCGCCGACGGTGGCCCCCGCATCTGGCTCAAGCGGGAAGACCTGAACCACACCGGTGCCCACAAGATCAACAACGCCCTGGGGCAGGCCCTGCTGGCCCTGCGCATGGGCAAGAAGCGGATCATTGCCGAGACCGGTGCGGGGCAGCACGGCGTCGCCACGGCCACGGTCTGTGCCCGCTTTGGCCTGGAGTGCGTGATCTACATGGGCGCGGAAGACATGCGTCGTCAGGCTCTAAACGTCTTCCGCATGCGCCTGCTGGGCGCCACGGTGCAACCGGTGACGGCCGGCACCGCCACCCTCAAGGACGCCACCAGTGAGGCGATCCGCGACTGGGTGACCAACGTCGAGACCACCCACTACATCCTTGGATCTGTTGCTGGTCCGCACCCGTACCCGATGTTGGTGCGGGACTTCCATGCCGTGATCGGTGAAGAGTCCAAACAGCAGTGTCAGGACGCCTTCGGCCGGCTGCCCGACGTGCTGATGGCCTGCGTTGGCGGTGGCTCCAATGCCATGGGCCTGTTCCATCCCTTTGTTCAGGACACGTCTGTGCGGCTGATCGGTGTTGAGGCCGCCGGTGATGGTGTGGCCAGCGGTCGCCACGCCGCGACGATCACCGAGGGCCGAGCCGGTGTGCTGCACGGCGCCATGAGCCTGCTGCTGCAGGACGGCGACGGTCAGGTGATGGAGGCCCACTCCATCAGTGCAGGTCTCGATTACCCCGGAGTGGGGCCGGAGCACAGCTACCTGCGGGAGATCGGGCGTGCTGAGTACGCCGCCGTCACGGACCAACAGGCCCTCGATGCCCTGCGCCTGGTGAGTGAGCTGGAGGGCATCATTCCGGCCCTGGAAACCGCCCACGCCTTCGCCTGGCTTGAGCAGCTCTGCCCCACCCTTGCCGATGGAACGGAAGTGGTGATCAACTGCTCCGGCCGCGGCGACAAGGACGTCAACACCGTGGCGGAGAAGCTGGGGGATCAGCTCTAAGAAGCGGACCTCAGGCCAGCAGCAATTCCAGGTGGCGGGCCACCCGCTGCACGGCAGCGTGAGCCGTGGCATAGGCCATCCGCATCGGCCCCACCAGGGCCACATGGCCAAGCCCCTCCTTGCAGCGGTAGGGCGCCTGAACCACGGCACAGGCCTCCAGGGCCGGCTGCGGATGTTCGTCCCCGATCCACACCCGTGCGGATTCACCACGGCTGATCAAAGTGGCAGGTTGGTCATCGATCAGTTCCAGCAGCGGCCGAAGGCTGGAGGTGCTTTCAAATTCCGGTTCACTCACCAGCCTGGAGAGGCCATGCACCACCACCTGTGTGGAATTGGCGGGGGTGGGCTGCTCAAGGGCGTTGCGAAGCACAGTGCCGCTGCGTTGCAGCTGCCTGGGCAGTGCGTCCCAGTTCAGGTCGCCCTCCTCGAGCTGGGCCGACGCCCAGCGTTCCATCGCGGTGAGTTCGGCTTCAGCCCCGTGGGGCAGACGCAGGTTGAGGTGGCTGGCGCGGCCATTGGCTTCCACCAGCATCACCAGCAGTCGATCACCGCTGGGCACCAAACGGATCGTCTCCAGTTGCTGGTTCTCCTGCTGCGGTTGGGTGATCAGGCTCATCAGACCGGTGAAATCCGTCAGCCGCCGGGCCAGATGCATCAGCAGGTCGTCCAAACCGGCCCAACGAAGACTCAGGCCGGTGAGCTCCCGTTCCAGGTGTTGAACGGCGATGCCGGGTTCCGGCAGCAACGCGTCCACGTAGTGCCGGTATCCCATCGGACTGGGAACGCGTCCGGCGGAGGTGTGGGGTTGATGCAGCAGTCCCCGGCGCTCAAGCGCCCCCATGGCGGAGCGAACGGTGGCGGAGCTGGCGGGGATTCCGAAGCGTTGCACCAGGGTGCGGCTGCCCACCGGCTCCATCGTGTCGACGTAGTGGTGCACCGTCGCCTGAAGCACCTGTTCTTGCCGAAGGGACAGGGGCTTGCTCATCAGTAGCGGGGAACGCTGGGATCCGCCTGAAGGCTCCAGGCATCAATGCCTCCCTCAAGGTTCCACACCTCAAGGCCCCAGGGCTGGTCCAGCAGCCACAGGCCGAAGTGGTAGCTGCGCACGCCGGCATGGCAGACCACCACGACGGGTTGAGCGGGGTTGAGGTCGTCCTGCAGTGTTCCAAGCCATGCATTGGATTGGCTCAGGGGGCGGTGCAGCACCGCACCCGGGAAGGCAGCGATCGCGAGCTCAGCCTCCTCGCGCACATCCACCAGTTGCGGTGAAGGTCGCTCGCTTTGCAGCCATTGCTGCAGTTCAGAGGCTTGGATTGGTTGTGGTTGTTGGGATTGGCCCATGGCGCCATTCTGCGGTGATGGACAAAGATGAGGCGATCCGAGACCGCCGGCCCATGAAGGCCCGCCCCTTCCTCAGCGCTGCCGGCGCTGTGCTGTTGTCGCTGATTTTGCTGGCCGCTGGCCTGCTCTGGACCATGAACCGCCAGAGCCCCCTGCAGTTGGCAGAGCAGCCGTTGCATCTGCCTCGGGCGGCCCGTTTTGTGCCCCGGGATGCTGACTTGTCCCTCCATTGGTTGGCCGATCCAGGACGGTTGCCGGCCTATGCCCAGGCCGTTGCCCCTGCCTCCCAACGCCGCGATGCCCGTGATGGCGCCCGGCAGTGGCGCGAAGGCGTCTTTGCCTTGGCGGGTCTCCAATTTGATCTTGAGCTGGCGCCTTGGCTTGGTGAGGAGGTCAGTCTCACCCTCACCGATGGGGATTCCAACACCGGTTGGGTGTTGGCTTTGACCAGTCGGGATGACGACGGCGCCCGGCGCTTTCTGCAACGGTTCTGGCAGACCCGCAGCCTGGCGGGCACCGACCTGCAGATCAGCAGCTACCGCGGTATCGGTGTGATCAGTGGCCAGGGGGCGTTGGTGGGGCATGACCCCCAACCCCTGGCTACCGCCTTAATTGACGACGATCTGCTGCTCGTGGCTTCGGGCCGTGGTGTGCTGGAGCAGGCCCTTGATGTCTCCCAGCTTCCGGATCAGCATCAGCTGGGGGATCAACGCCTGCAACGTCAGGTGGCTGAGCTCGGCGAAGGCGTGGCTCTGCTCACGGCATCTCCCCATGCCCTTGAGCATTGGCTGCAGCTTCCGCAGCTGGTGGCCCAAAGGGACGATCTGAGCGGACTCGTGGCATCACTGCGACCAGAGGGTTCAACCCTGGCGTTGGATGGGCGCCTCGGGTTCCGGCAAGCCCTGGGCACCGACCCATGGCCTGGGCTCACGGATCTGACTGCTTCGGCTGGTGGCCATGCCCGCTGGCTGGCTCAGCTTCAGAGTCCAGCCCGTTTGTTGGATCCCAGCGAAAGCCATCCGTTGGCCCAATGGTTCGCTCCGTTGCTAGCGCAGCGCTTGGCGGACCAGCCTGCGGCCGATGCGGTTGTTGGGGCTGATGACGGCCCTCTCCTCTGGCAGGACCAACCCGAGGGCTGGCTGCTGGCCACCCGGCCGCAAAGCCCCGCCAGGGATGCGGTGGATGCGCGTCTGCAGGAGCAGGGATTGACCCGTTCTGAGCTGGACGGCGATGGCGAGGTGTTGAGCGTGTGGACGCGGCTGGTGCGCCAGCGGGGACGCCAGCCGGGGGTGGACGCTCAATTGGCCGTGGCTCAGGTTCGCTCGTCTGCGTTGAACTGGTGGGGGGAGTCCTTGATGGCTCTTTCGCAGCGCCAGAACGGGCGTGCCCTCCAGCCTCGCTTGAACCAGTGGAAGGAGCTCACAGCGTCCTCCCAGCCCGCGCAGGCCCTTCTGCTGGCGGATGAGCCGGCCCGCGCACTGTTGGGGCAATGGCGGCCCTGGGCCCTGCTGCAGGTGATGGCGGGGCGGCCGCTTCAGGATCAGGTCCGCGGCCTTGCGGTGGCTGTGGACGTTGATCGTCAGGAGCAGGCTGGTACCGAGATTCCCTTGCATGCCCGGCTCGAACTCGGCTGAACTGGTTCTGTTACGGCATGGCATCGCCGAACCCCGCCATGCGGGCCAGGACCATCCGGATCGACCCCTGACCGCCGCTGGCCGTCAGCGAACCCAGCGGGTGATGGCGGCCCTGGTGCAACGAGGGCTGCGGTTGGATCGCTTGCTGTCCAGCCCTTATCGCCGGGCTCTGCAAACGGCGGAACTGGCGTTGGAGGCAGGGCTCGCTTCTGAACTCGCGGTGGATGAGCGGCTCCAGCCGGGAGGGGACCTCAACATGCTGGTGACCGCCTTTGATCAACGGCTTGGCTTGGTTGGTCATGAGCCGGATCTTGGTGATCTGGCCTGTGGTCTTCTCGGGTGTGCCCCGGGTGCCCTGGTGCTGAAGAAAGCCGGCGTGATTCAGCTGCGTCGTTCCGCGGGCCGGTGGCAGTTGAAGGCCTTGCTTCGGCCAGCACTGTTGATTGACGATTTAAGTTGCTGTTAGAGGCAATCAGGCGGTGGCCCAGCAGCAGACAGGCGACCTGCGCCATGCGCGGACCGGGATCGAACTGCGTCCAGGCCTGGATGGCGTGCCGGCCACCCAGTCGGCGATCTGCGACATCGATGGAGAGCAAGGGCTGCTCACCTACCGCGGCTATCCGATGCAGGATCTGGCGGCCAACAGCAGTTTTCTGGAAACGGCTTACCTGCTGATCTGGGGAGAGCTGCCCAGCCGCGACCAGCTGGCGGAGTTTGAGCACGCGGTGCAGATGCACCGGCGGGTCAGCTTCCGGGTGCGGGACATGATGAAGTGCTTCCCGGCCAGCGGCCACCCGATGGACGCGCTGCAGTCCAGTGCCGCTTCCCTGGGGCTGTTCTATTCGCGCCGGGCGATCGACGACCCGCAGTACATCTATGACGCGGTGGTGCGGCTTATCGCCAAGATCCCCACGATGGTGGCGGCCTTTCAGCTGATCCGCAAAGGCCAGGACCCAATCCAGCCCCGGGACGATCTGGCCTACTCCGCCAATTTCCTCTACATGCTCACCGAACGTGAGCCGGATCCCCTGGCGGCGCGGATCTTTGATCGTTGCCTGATGCTCCATGCCGAGCACAGCCTCAACGCCAGCACCTTCAGTGCCCGGGTCACCGCCAGCACCCTCACCGACCCCTACGCTGTGGTGGCTTCAGCCGTGGGCACCCTGGCGGGCCCACTCCATGGCGGCGCCAATGAAGATGTCCTCGCCATGCTTGAGCAGGTGGGCAGTCCCGAGAACGCTGGCGCTTTCCTGGATGAAGCCATCGCGGCCAAGCGCAAAATCATGGGCTTCGGCCACCGGGAATACAAGGTGAAGGATCCCCGTGCCGTGATCCTGCAGGCCCTGGTGGAGGAGATGTTCGCCAGCTTCGGCCATGACGACCTCTACGACGTGGCCCGGGCGATCGAAGCAGAAGCAGCGTCCCGTCTCGGTCCCAAAGGCATCTATCCCAACGTCGATTTCTATTCGGGCCTGGTGTACCGCAAGCTCGGCATCCCCAGGGATCTGTTCACGCCGGTCTTCGCCATCGCCAGGGTTGCCGGCTGGCTGGCCCATTGGCGGGAGCAGCTCGGGGCGAACCGGATTTTCCGGCCTTCGCAGATCTACTCCGGATCCCAGCCACGCTCCTGGATGCCCATTGAGGAGCGCGTCTCGGCTCCGGCCGCCTAAGTTGCACCCACTTCCGTCGACACCATGGTGAGTCCGGGACTGGACCTGGAATTGAGCTTTAGCCAGGCCCTGCAAGGGTTTGGCTTCTCCCCGGAGGTGGCGAGGCTGCTTTGGCTGCCGCTGCCGATGCTGCTGGTTCTGGTGGCTGCAGTGGTGGGTGTGCTGGTTTCGGTGTGGCTGGAACGCAAGATTTCTGCCGCTGTCCAGCAGCGAATCGGTCCGGAGTACGCCGGTGCCCTGGGCGTGCTTCAGCCCTTGGCCGACGGCCTCAAGCTGCTCGTCAAGGAAGACATCATCCCGGCGCGGGCCGACAGCCTGCTGTTCATCCTCGGCCCGGTACTGGTAGTGGTGCCGGTGATCATTTCCTGGCTGATCATTCCTTTCGGCCAGAACCTGCTGATCAGCAATGTGGGCGTGGGGATCTTCCTCTGGATCGCCTTCAGCAGCATCCAGCCGATCGGCTTGCTGATGAGCGGCTATGCCTCCAACAACAAGTACTCGCTGCTCGGTGGGCTGCGGGCCGCGGCTCAATCGATCAGCTACGAGATTCCCCTGGCTCTGGCGGTGCTGGCCATCGTGATGATGACCAACTCGCTGAGCACGGTCGACATCGTGGGTCAGCAGACCGGTGCCGGCATCTTGAGCTGGAACATCTGGCGCCAGCCAGTGGGCTTCCTGATTTTCTGGATCTGTGCCCTGGCCGAGTGTGAGCGGCTGCCCTTCGACCTTCCCGAGGCTGAGGAAGAGCTGGTCGCCGGCTATCAGACCGAGTACGCGGGCATGAAGTTTGCTCTCTTCTACCTGGCGGGTTACATCAACCTGGTGCTCTCGGCCGTCCTGGTCAGCGTTCTGTATCTCGGTGGTTGGGGCTTCCCGATTCCTGTGGAGTGGCTGGCCGGCTGGTTGAACCAGCCCATCGATGCCCCCGTGGTGCAGGTGATCACGGGCACCGTTGGCATCGTGATGACGGTGCTCAAGGCCTATCTGCTGGTGTTCGTGGCGATCTTGCTGCGCTGGACCACCCCCCGCGTGCGAATTGACCAGCTGCTCGATCTCGGCTGGAAGTTCCTGCTGCCCCTGTCCTTGGTGAACCTTCTGGTGACAGCAGCCCTCAAGCTCGCATTCCCCGTTGCATTCGGCGGCTAGGTTTTCCTACTTAGGATTTCCTCGCTCCCGGCTCCGCTTCGTTCTCTCCCCTTCAGACCATGTTCGGCTTTCTCAAACAGGTCGGTGATTACACCCGGGATGCAGTCGATGCAGCCCGGAATCTGGCCCAAGGCTTTTCGGTCACCTTCGACCACATGCAGCGCCGTCCGGTCACGGTGCAGTACCCCTACGAGAAGCTCATTCCTTCCGAGCGTTATCGGGGCCGGATTCACTACGAGTTCGACAAGTGCATCGCCTGTGAGGTGTGCGTGCGGGTCTGCCCGATCAACCTTCCGGTGGTCGATTGGGTGATGAACAAGGCAACGAAGAAGAAGGAGCTGCGCAACTACTCCATTGACTTCGGCGTCTGCATTTTCTGTGGAAATTGCGTCGAGTACTGCCCCACCAACTGCCTCTCGATGACGGAGGAGTACGAGCTGGCGGCTTTTGATCGCCACAGCCTCAACTACGACAACGTGGCCCTCGGACGCCTTCCCACCAGCGTCACCACCGACCCCTCCGTTGTTCCCCTTAGGGAACTCGCCTATCTGCCAGCGGGCGAGATGGATCCCCATGGTGTTGCCGCCGATCGTCCCCGGGCTGGTCAGCTGCCGTCTCAGGTGTTGGAGACCCTCACCCCTCCTGCCAAGTCCTCTGCCAAGAATGAGGGACAATCCTCCAGTGAGGCCAAGGAGGGCGACGCATGACCATCGCGACAACCACCGAGCTGATCTGTTTTCTGGTGCTGTCCGCCGTTGTGGTGATCGGCGCCCTGGGTGTGGTGCTGCTAAGCAACATCGTCTATTCCGCCTTCCTGCTGGGCGGGGTGTTCACCGCCGTTGCAGGGCTTTACCTGCTGCTGAACGCCAGTTTCGTGGCCATGGCCCAGATCCTGGTGTATGTGGGCGCGATCAACGTGTTGATCCTGTTCGCAATCATGCTCGTCAATAAGCGGGAAGATCTCAAGGCCATCGCCAATCTCACCACGCGCCGTGTGGTGTCAGCCGGCGTTTGCGCCGGTCTGCTCGCGTTGCTGGTTCGTGTTGTTGTTACCACCCCCTGGTCGCTGCCCGGTCCTGCCGCCGTGGGTGAGGAAGCCACGGCCCGCATCGGTGAACACCTGTTCACCGATTACCTCTTGCCCTTCGAGGTGGCATCGGTGCTGCTGCTGATGGCCATGATCGGCGCCATCGTCTTGGCCCGTCGTGATGTGCTGGCCACCGATGTGGTCACCGGTGAGGATGCCGATCAAGGCCTGATTGAGAAGGCCCGTACTCCCCTGCTGATGAATCGAGCGGACTGATGAGCGATTTCCTTGCCACGCTTCCCTCCCTGCAGGCCTACCTCCTGGTGGCCGCGATGCTCTTCTGCATCGGCGTCTGGGGTTTGATCAACAGCCGCAATGCGGTGCGCGTGCTGATGAGCATTGAGCTGATGCTCAATGCCGTGAACATCAATCTGATGGCCTTCTCATCCTTCGTGGATGGTGATCTGATTCGCGGCCAGGTCTTCGCTGTGTTTGTGATCACGGTGGCTGCCGCCGAGGCAGCTGTCGGTCTGGCGATCCTGCTGTCGCTTTATCGCAATCGCGTTACCGTCGATATGGAGCAGTTCAATCTGCTGCGCTGGTAACTCCCGCACACCTGGGTCATGCGTCTCGATCAGGTCTGGGTGATCTATCGGGCCGACAGCCAGCCTGCCCAGCGTGAAGCCCGTCAATGTGCCAAGGAGCTGAAAGCCCTTGGCTCCCATGTGGTCACGGCGATGTCAGGGCCGCGGGTGAATCCTTTCCCTGGCCTGCTTGCTGTTGAGGAGTCGTTGCCCGACCTGGCTTTGGTGCTGGGGGGGGATGGAACGGTACTGGGGGCTGCCCGCCATCTGGCGGTGCATGACATCCCGATCCTCAGCATCAATGTGGGAGGTCATCTGGGTTTTCTCACCCATGATCGGCGTGTGTTGCGCGGCGATCAGATCTGGCAACGCCTTCAGGACGATCAGTTCGCGATCGAACGGCGCATGATGCTTCAGGCGATGGTGGATCGCCGCTCCGCTGAAGACCGAGCGGCTTCGCCGGGGCCGTTGCAGCAGCCGGATCTCGAAGACGATGAAGAGCACCACTGGGCCTTCAACGACTTCTACCTGCGGGCCTACCGCGATGAAATCTCGCCCACCTGCACCCTGGAGCTCGAGATCGATGGGGAAGTGATCGACCAGGTGCGTGGTGATGGTCTGATTCTCTCCACGCCCACGGGGTCCACCGGGTACGCCCTAGCGGCAGGGGGACCGATCCTTCACCCCGGCATCGATGCCATCATCGTTGCCCCGATCTGCCCGATGAGCCTCTCCAGCCGAACGCTGGTGGTGCCGCCCCGGGCCAGGTTGGCGATCTGGCCCCTGGGGGCTGGAGATCACCGCATCAAGCTGTGGAAGGACGGTGTGGGCTGCACGGTGCTGGAGCCCGGGGAGTGCTGTGTCGTTCAGCAGGCGCGCCACCATGCCCTGATGGTGTTGCTGAATCAAAGCCCGTCGTATTACCGCACCCTCTCCCACAAGCTGCACTGGGCGGGAAGCCTGCACGCGGCGCAGCCCTCGCAGAATTGAGCCATGGCCCTTGAGATTGAACGGCGCTTTCTGGTGCGGTCGGACGCCTGGCGCAGCAGTGCCGGTCCCGCACAGCCGCTGCGTCAGGGTTATCTGGCCGCTAGTGCCGACGGTGTGACGGTGCGGATGCGCCTGCGCGGATCGGATCAGGCCTGGCTCACCCTGAAGGCGGCGGCTGATGCCGTTGGTCTGGTGCGCCACGAGTTCGAATACCCGATTCCCGTGGCGGACGCCGAAGCCCTCTGGGATCTGGCGCCGCACCGCCTGGACAAAGTTCGCTACGCGCTGGATTGCCCTGGTGGTGACTGGGTGGTGGATTGTTTCCAGGGAGAGAACGCCCCCTTGGTGCTGGCGGAGGTGGAGCTGGCATCGGCCCAAGCGGAGCTCCGGATTCCGCCCTGGTGCGGCGAGGAGATCACCGGGGAATCCCGCTGGAGCAATGCGGTGCTGGCCCAGCATCCGGTTCAGTCCTGGCCCGAGGAGCAGCGTCGAGGTTTTGGCTGGCCCTAAGGCCGGACTGGATTTGTCTTCAGATTTCCTTTAGCTTTGAGGAATTCTGATTGGTGGCTCCTTCCAGTGGTGGGTCTGTACGACACAACTGGAATGCTTCGCTTCGCAGGATCCAGCGTGGAGGCCTGCCTGGAATACGCCACGCTGTTTCAGATCCCTGTGGGGCCCACCTCCCTGCAAAGCCTGCCGGAGCCTGTTAGCTCCACGATCAGGCTGAGGGGGGATCGTGTTCTGGAAGGACGCAACAGTTGAAGCCGTCCCGGCAAATTTTGCCGTTGTCCATGGCCCAATTGAGCAGTGCCACCCGGTTCTTCGAACCGGTTTTGGTGAACACGTTGCTCACATGGTTGTCCACCGTTCGTTTGCTGATGGTGAGACGGTCAGCGATTTCCTGATTGGTCAGCCCTTCGGCCACGAGCTCGATGATCTCGATCTCCCTGGCAGAGAGGGAGATCTCCAGAGGATCGGTACCGTCGAGGGAGGACATGGGCGACCACCGTTGGGATCATGCTAGTCCGGACGGCCGGTCTGATCCTGCATAGTGGGCCGGTGAAATGGAACGAGATTTGAGCACGGCGCTGCAGCGCGCAATTGAGGCCGGGGATCAGGTGCTCACGGCCGAGGTGATGCCTCCCCGCGGAGCCGACTCCTCCCACATGCTGGCCATGGCCGCATCGCTGCAAGGCCGTGTTCATGCGGTGAATGTGACCGACGGCAGTCGGGCCGTGATGCGGATGAGCAGCCTGGCCTCCTGCAAGTTGCTGCTTGAGGCCGGTCTCGAGCCGGTGTTGCAGATGGCCTGCCGGGACCGCAATCGCATCGCCCTCCAGGCAGACCTGCTCGGGGCCCATGCCTTGGGCATCCGCAACCTGTTGTGTCTTACAGGTGATCCAGTGCGGGCGGGCGATCAAGCGGATGCTCGGCCGGTGAATGAGTTCGAGTCGGTGAAGCTTCTGCAGCAGGTGGACGCCCTCAATCGGGGTGTGGATCCCGTGCAGGGCGCCTTGCCTGATGGGGCAACCGCGCTGTTTGCCGGGTGTGCTGCCGACCCGCAATCGAGGAGCTGGAGTGGTCTCCAGCGCCGGTTGCAGCGCAAGCAGGCGGCGGGAGCCCGCTTTGTTCAAACTCAGATGGTGATGGACCCTGAAGCGCTCGAGCGCTTCCAGCACGAACTGGCCGGCCCCCTGGGTCTGCCCGTTCTCGCTGGGGTGTTTCTGCTGAAGTCAGCCAAGAATGCCCAGTTTATCAACCGCGTTGTGCCGGGAGCCTGCATCCCCGATGCGTTGATCCATCGGCTGGAGTGTGCCGAGAATCCCACCATGGAGGGTGTGGCCATCGCCGCTGAACAGGTGCAGCGCTATCTCGGCATCGTTCGTGGCGTGCACCTGATGGCAATCAAGGCCGAGGAGCGCATCCCGTTGATCCTGGATCGCGCCGGACTCAGCTCGCTGCCTGGGTGAGGTCGGTGCCCAGCAGCTCCGCCATGGCTTTCTGCTGTGGGGAAGGCTCCACCAGGTCCTGACGACGGGCATCGGTGATCAGCCAGTCGAGCGAGGCTTCTTGCAGATCGAAGTGATCACCGTCCTTGCCCACGCAGTAGCGGCCGAAGACCAGCTTCTCGAGCAGCTGCACGCCGGGGCCGATGCGCGAGTAGTCGAAAATGATCGAGTTGTCGACCGTGGCGCCCTCACAGATGTGGCAGCTGGGGCCGATCATGGTGGGCCCAACGATCGTTGCGCCATCTTCGATCTTGGTCATGCCGCCCACGTAGACCGGGCCGGTGACGTTGATCTTGTCCCAATTGGCGGCCACATTCAGACCGGTGTAAACCCCGGGGCGCACCTCCTTGCCGGGGATGCCCACCTGACGAACGTCACCCATCAATACGCTGCGGATGGCTTGCCAGTAGTCGGGAACCTTGCCGATATCCACCCATTCGAAATCCATCGGGATGGCATAGAAGGGTGCACCGAGCTCGGCCAGTTTCGGGAACAGATCCGAGCCGATGTCGAAGGACTGACCCGAAGGGATGTGTTCAAAGATCTCCGGCTCGAAGATGTAGATGCCGGTATTGATCGTGTCGCTGAGGGCTTCGTCGACGCTGGGCTTTTCCTGGAAGCTTGAAATTCGGTTCTGATCATCGGTGACCACAACGCCGTAGCTGCTCACCTGATCCTTGGGGACCCGTTTGGTGACAAGGCTGGCGATCGCACCCTTCTCCCGGTGCAGCCGTACCGCTTCGCTGAGATCGAGGTCGATCAGCGCATCGCCGCAGAGCACCACGAAGGTGTCGTCGAAGAAGTGCTGGAAATCCTGGATTTTTTTGAGTCCGCCAGCAGATCCCAGGGCACTCCCGATCAGTTCGCCGTCTTCAATCCGTCCTTCAAAGCTGTAGGCAATTTCAACCCCGAAACGCTGGCCATCCCGGAAGTAATTTTCAATTTCTTCGGCCAGGTGGGAGACGTTCACCATCACTTCGGTGAAACCGTGCTCCTTGAGCAGTTCCAGCAGAAATTCCATCACCGGCTTCTGCAAGATCGGAATCATCGGCTTGGGGATCACATGGGTGATCGGTTGGACCCGCGTCCCCTTACCAGCCGCCAGAATCATCGCCTTCATTGGCGTTTGGTCGGGTCAATACAAGGTAGTGACCATAGACCGGGTCTTAGGCCGCAACGACAGTCCGGGTCGGCGGCGGATCTGGCACCTGAAGGCTGCGGATCGGCAGTTGCGTTGCAGTGCCACTCGCGGGGATGAATTTCAGCCGCAGCGGTCCGTGGAGCCAACCCTCCTGCTCCAGCTCAACCCGGCCCTGGGAGGAGAGAAACAGCAGGGCCCAGAACACCCCCACCCGGTCACGGTCCAAGTCCGCGGCGGCGTCCACCTCCCACTGATCCACCAGTTGATCGAAGCCCACCCAGTCCAGGGCGGTCTCCCAACCGTTCAGAAACACCCCCAGTGCTGCGGTTGTTTCCGGCAGCTTTTCGCGGTGGGCCAGTCCGGCCACCTGGGCGATGGCTTCACGGTTGCTGTAGCGCTTTTGGCGTTTGCGGCGGCGTGCCTCGAGTTCGTCTGATTCCAGTTGCTCGGCAATGGTTTCCAGCTGTTCGATCAGCTCCCCGAGGGTGACGGGGCGACGCAATGGCGGTGGCGCCACGGGCCGCCGCTGCAGATGACGTTCCGGCCGTCGGGGCAGATCAAAGGCCGGATCCAGCCAACCTTGCTCATCGAAGTCGGCGTCGAAGTGATCTTCGACTTCGGGCGGTGGCGGCAGCATGCTGGTCTCGAGCATCTCCGCTTTGAGTCCCACCAACACCGAGGCGGCCAGAAAGGCTTCGCTGCTGTCGGCTAGGTCCCGCTCGTAGCTGCCGCCCCGTCCGGCCAGGGCGGCCGCCACCTGCCCGGGAACCTCGATGCGTTGCCGGAGTTGATCCAGAAAGCCGTCGATGACGGCGATCACATCCACATCCCAGGGATCCAGATCCCCTCGCTCCGCTGCATCCTGCAGCAGCCGAATCGCAAGGCGGGCTCCAGCATCAGCGCCGTCGTTGGGGGCCACCTGGAGCAAGTCAATTCACCCTTTTCCGGCAAGGTATCGGTCCTCAACCGGTGTCGCCAGTGCTGCCTCAGGCCGCACTGCTGGCGTCGGTGACCTCCGCCTTGTCGCTGTCGTCGCTCTCAGCACTGGTCGCGCTGACGGTGGTGGCAGGCAGGAGTCCCAGCTGGGTTTCAACGGTGGAGCGGTAGCGGCTGAGGTCGGTCTCCAGTTCCTGGATCCGCACCTGCTGTGCTTCGTATTCGTTCGCCTTGCTGAACTGTTCAACGTTGTTGAGCATGCCGGTCCAGGCCGCGAAGAACCAGGCCGACACGGCTCCCAACCCCGCTGCCAGCAGCAGCAGTCCTGCCAAAGGCAGGGTGTACTCGACCCCGGGCAACACATGAACCGTCGTGGGGCTGGTGTTCGCCAGGGTGAAGAACACCGTGATCAGGCCGAAGCTGAAGATCAGGCCGAAGTTGATCTGACGCATGGCAGAGGAGCGTTCCCCTGGAACTTACGGACGGTTGGGTGGGAATGAATCGGAATCGACACGTGATTTATGACGCGCCCACGGCGGGGGCCTGAATGATCGCTGGAACGGGAGCCTGCCCTCGAATCAAGGGGGCCGTTGGTGAGATCACCTGTTCAATCGCACCCAGGTCTCGGTTCACCAGGGCTTCGATCGAGCTGCGGTAGCTGTCGGTCATCAGCTTGGGGTACAGCCCGATTCCGATGATCGGCACCAGCAGGCAGCCGATGATGTACACCTCGCGTGGCTCCGCATCCACCAGGTTGGTGTGGGACACCAGCTCCTCTTTCTCCTTGCCGAAGAAGATCTCGCGAAGCATCGAGAGCAGATAGATCGGTGTAAGGATCACCCCGACGGCGGCCAGCCCGCAGATCACCACGCGGAAGGGCAGGGTGTAGGCCTCATCCGTGGCGAAGCCAGCGAACACCATCAGTTCGCTCACGAACCCGCTCATGCCAGGCAGGGCCAGGGAGGCGAGGGCACACACCGTCCAGAGCGCGAACATGATGCGCATCTTCTGGCCAATGCCTCCCATCTCATCCAGCTGAAGCGTGTGGGTGCGGTCGTAGGTGGCACCCACGAGGAAGAACAGGCTGGCGCCAATCAAGCCGTGGCTGATCATCTGCAGCATGGCGCCACTGGTGCCCAGGGCACTGAAGCTGCCCACGCCGATCAGCACGAAGCCCATGTGGCTGATCGAGCTGTAGGCGATCTTTCGCTTGAGGTTGCGCTGGGCGAAGGAGGTGAGGGCGGCGTAAATGATGTTCACCACCCCCAGCACGATCAGCAGTGGGGCGAACTGGGAGTGGGCCGCTGGCAGCAGTTCACAGTTGAAGCGCAGCAGGGCATAGCCGCCCATTTTCAGCAGGATGCCGGCCAACAGCATGTGCACCGGTGCCGTTGCTTCGCCGTGGGCATCCGGCAGCCAGGTGTGCAGGGGCACGATCGGCAGCTTCACGCCGAAGGCGATCAGCAGCCCGGCGTAGCAGAGCAGTTGAAAGCCCGTGCCGAAGTCTTTGGCTGCAAGAGCGGTGTACTCAAAACTGGGGGTGCCGCCGCCGAAGAAGCCCATGGCCAGGGCGGCCAACAGGATGAACAGGGAGCTGCCGGCGGTGTAGAGGATGAATTTGGTTGCGGCGTACTGGCGTTTCTTGCCGCCCCAGATAGCCAGCAGCAGATAAACAGGAATCAGTTCCAGCTCCCAGGCCAGGAAGAACAGCAGCATGTCCTGCACGGCGAAGACGGCGATCTGGCCGCCGTCCATGGCCAGCAGCAGGAAATAAAACAGCCGAGGCTTGAAACTCACCGGCCATGCCGCCAGGCAGGCCAGGCTGGTGATGAAGCTGGTGAGCAGGATCAACGGCATCGAGAGCCCGTCGGCTCCCACCGCCCAGGTGAGGCCAAGATCCGGCAGCCAGCTCACCCGTTCGGACAGCTGCAGACCACTCAGGTTGGGGTCATAGCCGGTGAGGTAGGCCGCAACGGTGATCAGGAAGGTGATCAGCGTCACGATCAGGGCGTACCAGCGCACCTGCTTGCCCTCGCCTTTGTCTGGAACCAACGGAACCAGCAGGGCACCCACAATCGGCACCAGGATCGACAGGCTCAGCCATGGAACGGTTGCCTGCACCGGCTCACTCACCCCGGCGACTGCGAATTCGAACACGCTGTCAATCCGATCCTTACTGGTTGGATCGTAGAAATCATGGCCGCTGTGTCATCACCTCGATAGGCGATGACACACATGGGCGTTAGGCCTTAAGCGATTGGTCCGCCGATCACGCCAAACAGCACCACCAAGCCGATCACGCCGGCAAACACGATCAGGGCATAGAACTGGGCCCGTCCGGTCTCCAGATATTTGAGACCTTCGCCGCTGCCCAAGGTGAGCAGTCCGGTGAGGTTGACCACGCCATCCACCACCTTGGCATCCACCTCGAGCACCTCGCGCGCCAGTTTGCGGCTGCCCCGAACGAACAGCTTCTCGTTCAACACATCGAGGTACCACTTGTTGGCGAGGAAGGCATTCACCGCCGGGAAGCGACCTGCCACCAGCTGCCCCAGATCAATCCGACGCAGGGCATAGGCCAGAACGGCCAGGCTGATGCCGGCAACTGAGATGGCCACGGAGGCGCCCGCCAGCGGAAGGAATTCTCCCCAACTGAAATGTTCGGCCATCTCGAGGGCTTCTTCGGGATTGAGAAGGCCTGCGAATCGGCTGTTCCAGGGAGTGCCAAGCAGGCCGATCAGCACAGAAGGCACCGCTAGCACCGCCAAGGGGGCCGCCATCGGCCAGGCCGATTCATGCACGCTGCCGCCATGGGCGTGGTGCTCGGAAGGATCCTTTCCGGCCGCGCTCAGCAGCTGGGCCTGCATGGCGGTGTCGTTGCCGCGGAACTCCCCTTCAAAGGTGAGGAAATAGAGGCGGAACATGTAAAAGGCCGTCATCCCTGCTGTCAGGAAGCCCACCACCCAGAGCAGTGGGTAGCTGTTGAAGGCCTGACCAAGAATTTCGTCCTTGCTCCAAAAGCCGGCCAGGGGCGGAATGCCACTGATGGCGATGCAGCCGATGAAGAAGGTGATCGAGGTGACGGGCATCTTTTTGCGCAGGCCGCCCATCAGGCGCATGTCCTGGGCAAGAACGGGCTCGTGGCCCACCACCTCCTCCATGGCGTGGATGACGGAGCCTGATCCCAGGAACAACATCGCCTTGAAAAAGGCGTGGGTCACCAGGTGGAAGATGCCGGCGACCGGGGCGCCGCAACCCATCGCCAGCATCATGTAACCGAGCTGGGAGACGGTGCTGTAGGCCAGACCCTTCTTAAGATCCATCTGGGTTAGGGCAATGGAGGCCCCCAGGAAGCAGGTGATCGTGCCAACGACGGCGATCACGGTTTGAACGACGGGGAACTGGGCGTAGAGGGGATCGAGGCGGGCGACCAGGAACACCCCTGCGGCCACCATCGTGGCGGCGTGAATCAGCGCTGAAATCGGCGTCGGGCCCTCCATGGCATCGGGCAGCCAAACGTGGAGAGGGAACTGGGCCGACTTGGCCATCGGACCCATGAACACCAGCAGGCAGAGCAGCAGCGCGGCCCATGGCGCCACCGTTCCGGCGGCCAGGCCGTTCTGCAAGCCATCGGCGATTCCCTGGAAATCGAAGCTGCCGGTGGCCCAGAACAGACCAAGGATGCCCAGCAGCAGGCCGAAGTCACCCACCCGGTTCACCACAAAGGCTTTCTGGGCAGCGTGGGCGGCGCCATCACGGTCGTACCAGAAGCCCACCAGCAGATAGGAGCACATGCCCACCAGCTCCCAGAAGACGTAGATCTCGAGGAGATTGGGGCTGATGATCAGCCCCAGCATGGAGCTGCTGAACAGCGCCAAGTAGGTGAAGAAGCGCACATAGCCCTTGTCGTGGGCCATGTAGCCGTGGGAATACACCAACACCAGCAGGGCGATGGTGGTGACCAGCGCCAGCATCACCGCCCCGAGTGGATCCACCACGTAGCCCATCGGCAGAACGAAGCTGCCGGCACTGGCCCAGACGAACAGGTGTTCAACGGGCGGGGCGCCATTGAGCTGGTTGAACAGGATGCTGTAGCTGAGGGCCGCAGCTGCACCAACACAGGAGATCAACAGCAGCGCAACGGGTTTGCGCAACCGGTTGATCGTGCGGTTGAAGCTGATCAATCCCAGCCCGGTCAGCACGGCGCCGAACAGGGGCAGAACGGGAATGAGCCAGGCGAGTTCCTCGGCCGAGGGCATCCGCAAAAAGCAGGTTTAAACGAGTGTAGGCAGCTCAGCCCAGCAGGTTCTGGAGTGCTGAATTGCGCATCAACTCGGCAGCCGTCGGAATGAAGCGGTGGGCCCACCAGAACACGCCGACGGCAATGGCGATGCCCAGTTGCGCGGGGCGGACAAATTCCTGCCACTGCAGCTGCTGGCGTCCGTCCAGAACGGCAGCGAACGGCACGATCGAGGTTCTGGCCTTGAGCTCATCAAAGGCCTCACCGAAGCGGGTCTTCAGGCGCCGGTCGCCATGCCAGACGGCGAAGAGGTGATGGCCGATCAGGCCCACGCAGGTCACCAACATGAAACTGCTGCCGATCCAGAGGGCGTGGGTGAGGCACCAGAGAATTTGCCCGATGGCCTGGGGATGGCGGCTGATGCGGATGATTCCCGTGGCATAAAGACGCACCTGTGGTTTCAGCACCGCCGGGATCTCCAGCAGGTTGTAGGTGGCTGGATAAAGGAAGAGAAAGCTGATGGCGGTTCCGATCCACACGATCGGAATCACCCCAGGCACGCCCTGGAGATTCCACAGCCGCACCCCGTCGTAGCGATGGGCCAGGAACCAGCCGATCACCACCACGGCCGAGGGAATGCTGGCTGCCGCGAAGATCAGGCGCCAGGCCCTCGCTCCGATCACGTCCTCAGCCCGGCTGCGCAGGGCAGCTCCACCGCTGTGAATCACCGCAAACAGGATCAGCAGCACCAGCATCACGACGCTGCTGTGGTGGGTGGAGGCCATGGCGGCTGCGTTGGAAGGGCGTGATTCTGGCTGGCGGACGTGGCGGTCCTAAATTTCTGGTGTTCCTCCGGGTGTTCCGCGGTGGCCGATCTGCCGTTCACCCTCGACCAGCTGCGGATCCTTCGCGCGATTGTCAGTGAGGGCAGCTTCAAGAAAGCCGCCGACAGTCTTTACGTCACCCAGCCCGCCGTCAGCCTTCAGATCCAGAACCTGGAGAAGCAGCTGGAGGTGTCGCTGTTTGATCGCGGCGGGCGCAAGGCGCAGCTCACTGAGGCTGGCCATCTGCTGCTGAGTTACTGCGACCGGATCCTGAGCCAGTGCCACGAAGCCTGTCGGGCCCTGGATGATCTCCACAACCTCAAAGGTGGATCCCTGATCGTGGGGGCAAGTCAGACCACCGGCACCTATCTGATGCCTCGGATGATCGGCCTGTTCCGCCAGAAATATCCTGACGTGTCCGTGCAGCTCCAGGTCCACAGCACCCGCCGCACGGGCTGGAGTGTGGCCAACGGTCAGATCGACCTGGCGATCATCGGTGGTGAATTGCCGGCGGAACTCAATGAACTGCTGCAGGTGGTGCCCTACGCCAGTGATGAGCTGGCGCTGGTGCTGCCGGTGAAGCACCCCCTGGCCCGGCTGGCTGAACTCACCAAGGAAGACCTCTATCGCCTGGGCTTTGTCTGCCTCGATGCGCAATCCACCACCCGGAAGATGGTCGACCAGCTTCTGGCGCGTTCCGGCCTGGATGTGCAGCGCCTCCGCATCGATATGGAGCTGAATTCGCTGGAAGCCATCAAAAATGCCGTTCAGGCGGGCCTGGGCGCCGCCTTTGTTCCCGTGGTGTCGATCGAGCGGGAGTTAATGGCGGGCACGATTCATCGGCCCCAGGTGGCTGATCTGCAGGTGCGGCGCCAGCTCAAGCTGATCACCCACCCCGCCCGCTACTGCTCACGTGCTTCGGTGGCCTTCCGTAATGACGTTCTGCCCGTCTTTGCCAGTGCTGACAGCCCGATTCGCCAGGCAGCGAAGGTCGTGCCTGAAGCGATCGGGGAGCACTGGTTTAGAACTGATCGGCCTCTGGTGTGACGCCCACAGCGTCATCTGCCACACCTCGGGTGAGGAATTTGTTCTCACTGATGTCGGTTTGGTAGACGCAGCGCACCACGGGCTTGTCCCGAACGGAGCCGATGTAGGCAAAGGTGTTCATCCGCTGTTTGCACTCACGCTCCTGCTCGGCGGTGATGGCTCCCTCCTTGCGCAGCACCGACCAGTTCTCCCGACGGATCACACAACCCGGTTGCAGGGTCGGCTGGGTCACAAAGCTGCTGGAGGGGTTGAGCGTCGTGTACATCTCGATGTCCATGACGAAGGCGCTCGCCCCCCACTGGCGGCAGAACTCCGGGTCGGGAACGGCCATGTCCAGTTGCTGGGAGCTGGCGATGTTCCCCTGGTCGCCCGTGGTGGTGCTGGTGACAGCGCTGCCGATGCCGATCCCCACCACGAGAACCCCTGCCAGGACGGCCACGGTGAGGGTGCTGAATTGAAAGCCGCCTTGGCCCCCTCCACCTCCTGGTGGGGGGCCGGGAGGACGGCCGTATCCGCCCCGGGGCGGAGCGTCATAGCGGTCACGCTCAACGCGGTCGTAGCGGCTGTCCCGCGGTCGGCGGCCGCCGCGGTCGTAGCGCGAGCCGGTCACAACAGTTCAGGGGTGCGGGGCAGGCCCATGGAGAAGTTCTGCACGCGGCCATCTGGGTTGTAGCTGAGTTCTCCGGCCTGGAGCAGTTGCCGGATGAATCCCTCCAGGTCTGTGCCGATGCGGCGCAGGGTGTAGTCACTCAGTTCGCCGCCGGCCGCGGCATCCACCAGTTCCTTGAAGCGTCCCTGCACCTTGGCGAGGCTGGCGGCATCCCAGAGAAATTCGTTGTCGGGATCCAGATCCAAGGTCAGCTGGTCATCCGAAGGAACCAGATCCTCCTCTTGAAGTGCTGCTGTGAACAGGCGCACGTGGCGGGTGGTGCACTTGAGAAGGGTGTCAGCCAAGACGCGCCCACGGGAAAGCTGACACGACTTTAAGAAGCGAACGGGGGTCAAGCCCTTTTAAGGTTGGTTTCACTTTCGAGACGGCCGCATGCGCGTCGCTATTGCCGGAGCTGGTCTTGCTGGACTCTCCTGTGCCAAATACCTGGCAGATGCCGGCCACACCCCCATCGTGGTTGAAGCCCGTGATGTGCTGGGCGGCAAGGTGGCGGCCTGGAAAGACGAGGACGGCGACTGGTACGAGACCGGCCTGCACATCTTCTTCGGGGCCTACCCGAACATGCTGCAGCTGTTCAAGGAGCTGAACATCGAAGACCGGCTGCAGTGGAAGAGCCATTCGATGATCTTCAACCAGCAGGACGAACCCGGCACCTACAGCCGCTTTGATTTCCCCGATCTGCCGGCACCGGTCAATGGTGTGGCGGCGATCCTGGGCAACAACGACATGCTGAGCTGGCCTGAGAAAATCAGCTTCGGCCTGGGCCTTGTGCCTGCGATGCTCCGGGGTCAGGGGTACGTCGAGGAGTGCGACAAATACTCCTGGACCGAGTGGCTGCGGGTCCACAACATCCCAGAGCGGGTGAACGATGAGGTGTTCTTGGCCATGAGCAAGGCCCTGAATTTCATCGATCCCGATGAAATTTCTGCCACGGTTGTGCTCACAGCGCTCAATCGCTTCCTGCAGGAGAAGAACGGCTCCAAGATGGCGTTCCTGGATGGCGCACCGCCGGAGCGCCTCTGCCAGCCGGTGGTCGAGCACATCGAGTCACTGGGTGGTGAAGTGCACCTCGACAGCCCCCTGCGTGAGATCAAGCTCAATGCCGATGGGTCGGTGGCGGCCTTCCACATCGGTGGCGTGAAGGGCAAGGAGAGCTTCGATCTCACCGCTGATGCCTATGTCAGTGCCTTGCCGGTGGATCCTTTCAAGATGCTGCTGCCTGAGCCCTGGAAGCAGATGGAGGTGTTCCAGAAGTTGGATGGCCTCCGGGGTGTCCCCGTGATCAACCTGCACCTCTGGTTCGATCGCAAGCTCACCGACATCGACCATCTGCTGTTCAGCCGCTCCCCCCTGCTCAGCGTGTACGCCGACATGAGCATCACCTGCCGGGAGTACGAAGACCCCGATAAGTCGATGCTTGAGCTGGTCTTTGCTCCCGCCAAAGACTGGATCGGCCGTCCCGACGAGGAGATCATCGATGCCACCATGGGTGAGCTCAAGAAGCTGTTCCCGATGCACTTCAGTGGCGATAACCCCGCCACCCTGCGCAAATACAAGGTCGTGAAGACGCCGTTGTCCGTTTACAAGACGACTCCCGGTTGCCAGGAGCTGCGCCCGGATCAAACCACCCCGATCGAGAACTTCTTCCTTGCGGGCGACTACACCATGCAGCGCTATCTCGCCTCGATGGAGGGTGCTGTGCTCAGTGGCAAGCTCTGTGCCGGTGCGGTGGACCGCAAGACAGGCCAGCTGGCATCATCGACCTCTTCCAGTGAGCCTGTGACGGCCTGAGCCATGCCCCTCGCCTCCCCGGATCTCGACGCAGCCTTTGAGGCCTGCCGTCGGGAGACCGCCGAGTGGGCCAAGACGTTCTATATCGGCACCTTGCTTCTCCCTCCGGAGAAGCGGCGTGCCATCTGGGCGATTTATGTGTGGTGCCGGCGCACCGATGAATTGATGGACAGCCCGGAGGCCCAAGCGCGTCCGGTCGAAGAACTTGCAGAGCGGCTCGACCGCTGGGAGGAGAAGACCCGTGCTCTCTTTGATGGCCGGGTGGAGGACGACCTCGATGCGGTGATGGTGGACACCCTGGAGCGCTTTCCCCAGGGCATTCAGCCTTACCTCGACATGATTGAGGGCCAGCGGATGGACCTCACCTGGACCCGCTACCCCCGCTTTGAAGACCTCAAACTCTATTGCTATCGCGTGGCAGGCACCGTTGGCCTGATGACCCAGGGGGTGATGGGTGTCGACCAGGCCTACACCTCAGCCCCCTGGAGCGACTGTCCCGACACCTCCGATGCCGCTGTCGCCCTTGGGATCGCCAACCAACTCACCAACATCCTTCGGGATGTGGGGGAAGACCGGGGCCGTGGCCGTATCTATCTGCCCCAGGAAGATCTCGAGCGGTTCGGTTATTCCGAGGAGGAGTTGATGGCCGGAACCCTCAACAACGCCTGGCGTGCGTTGATGCGCTTCCAGCTGGAGCGGGCTCGCGATTGGTTTGCTCGCTCCGAGGCAGGAGTCCGTTGGCTGTCTGCCGATGCGCGCTGGCCGGTGTGGACGTCGCTTCGGCTCTACCGCGGCATCCTGGATGAAATCGAGCGGGTCGATTACGACGTGTTCAATCACCGTGCCTACGTGGCCAAGGTCAACAAGCTGCTTGATCTGCCCCGTTCATTCCTGTTGGCTCAGTCACGCTAAAAACCCCCGACGGTCAGACCGGCAGGGGCTGGTGTTGATCGGCTGTTTCCCTCAATCAGATCGGTGACGGGATCAAACCGCCGTCTTCTGGTTGGCCAAGCAAGAGATCCTTAAGCTTGGACAGCTCGCCGGCCCAGCGGGGGTCGGGAGCGCCCTCGTTCTTCGCATCGGAGTGAACCACTTTGTTCACCGCCTTGCGGGCCACTTGAGGCTGACCGGCTGCGTTGGGGGCCCCACGACGGTTGCCACCAGCATTGTTGTCGCGACGCTCGGAGCGCTCGACGCGCAGAGCGCTGCCGCCGAACTCCTTGCCATTCAGCGCTTCGATCACGGCGTCAGCCAGCTTCGGATCGTCCACGTTGGCGAAGCCGAAACCGCGGCATGCACCGGTTTCGCGGTCGAGAACCGACTTGAACCGAATCCCTTCTCCCACCGTCTTGAGCAGAGCCACCAGCTCCTGTTCTTCAAAGGTCTGCGGCAGGTTGCCGATGTACAGGCGGATGCTCATGAAGGAAAGGAAATGCGATCTGTCGGTGTCTGACCGTCATCATTGACACCAGCAAAGTTAATCACAGAGCCTCGCTTTCACGGGTCAAGAAATGTTGGGCCTCCTTCAGTGCCTCGCTTGGGGTCTTGATGCGTCCAAAGGCATGTTCAAGCTTCAGATGAAGCAGCAGGCGTCCGAGACGGGGGCCGGGTTCGATCTCCAGGGCCGTGAGCAGGCCATTGCCGTCGACCGGGGTTCTGGGGTGGAACAGAGGGTCCTCGGCGTTGCGCCATCGACGCAGCCAGATTTCTTTTTCGAGCATGGGCAGTTGCAGGGCCAGGGCGGGGAGATCCCCCTCCAGCTCTTCGTGCAATTGCAGTCGATCGCTCTCGGGTAGCGCGTCCGGGGTCTGGCCGGTGCGGTGCTGCCAGCTCCGCAGCCGTTTGCAGCGCTGGCGCAGCGCGCGACTGGCGCGGAGTTGGCTGAGCCCCTCATCGCTGACCAGGGCCGTCAGTCGCGCCAAGGGCACTGCTGCTGCTGCTTCCTCGCTGGTCAGGCCATAGATGTTGCCGGGCGTGGGAGGTTGCCCTCCGGCCGCCCAGGGATGCAGCAACGGCAGGCTTGTGAGGGCTGCCATCGCGGCGTCAGCGTGTTCGCCCCGCACCAGGCGCTGCAGCTCCGCCAGGATTCGCTCCGGTGCCGCTTCTGGAAGCCGTGCGGCGTGGCGCTCAATCCACGCCATGGTCTGGCTGGAGATGGTGAGAGGGATTTCCGCCATCAGCCTTAATCCCCGCAGCAACCGCAGAGGATCGTCGATGAGGTTGGCTTCCGAGACGGCGGTCAGGCACCCCTGCTGGAGGTCGCTCAGTCCTCCTGTGGGGTCCCACAGCTCTCCCCAGGGCTGGAGAGACACGGCGATGGCATTGAGCCGGTAGTCGCGCCGCCAGAGGTCGTCTTCGATGCGGTCTCCGTCCTGTCGGGCGATGTCGACCGTCCAGCCCCCAAGCACCAGCCGAGCAATGCTCCGTTCCGCGTCGAGCACCACACACGTGCCATGGAGCTCCTGGGCCAGGGCCTTGGTCAGGGCGATGGCATCCGATGGGACCACCAGGTCCAGATCCGGCTGCTCCTGGAGACGGTCCAGCAAGCCATCCCGCACGGCGCCACCCACCAGCGCCGTGCCCTCCGGAAGCCGTGCCAGGGGGAGAGGCCACTGGTCTGGCGCCAGTCGCTCGCGCAGCTGGTCAAGCAATGCGTCGCCGGGGCCTTGGGCCATCAGAATGGGGAGAGTGAACGGCCTCGGGAGGCATGTGCATCTGCGTGGATTGCAGTTGGGTCGACCGTTGTCAGGCCTATCACGCAGTTGAGCGTCAGCATGGTGTTCCGCATCTGGCCCAGACCCCGGATTTTGAGCCAGACGCGCCTCGCATTCACGTTTCGGTAATGGATCTCCCCGATGGCCAGGCCGGGATTGAATGGGATGTGCGGTCCTGCTCCAGCTTCAAGGCGGATCCAGGACGGTGGCAGCGTTGTCGTCCTGGACAGGAGCTGCCCCGATGACGGCTCTGCCGCTGCTGCTCGCCCTGCACAGCTGTTCTGACTTCTTCGGCATGGCACTGCTGGATCCCCAGCAGCCCGGGGCAGAGCCTCTGGTGCAGGTCCATCCTGATGGCCGGGGCCTGTCCAACAGCTTGATTTCGCGGGTTCAGGAGCTCCTCCCGCCTGAGCGTTGGCCCCAGTTGCAGGGCCTTGCTGTGGCGACGGGACCCGGTGGCTTCACCGGCACCCGCCTCACGGTGGTGATGGCCCGCACCCTGGCGCAACAGCTGGATTGCCCCCTGCTGGGGGTGAGCAGTTATGCCCTGATGGCCCCACGTCTGGAGGTGCAATTGCCAAAAGCCATGCAGGGGGAACCGTTCTGGATCACCCAGGAGTTGCCCCGGCGGGGGGTGGTGGGTGGCGAATACCAGATCACGGCTGGGCAGGTGCATGAACTCAGCCTGCCGACCCTGCTGCCGCAGGGGGCATCACCCCAGCCCACTGTTGAGGTGCAGCTTGATGTGGAGGCGGATGTGGCGCAGTTGCTGAAGCTGCTGCAGCGCAGCCATGCTGCCGGGGCAGCGATGCCCTGGGCTGAGGTTCTGCCGATCTACCCCACCTCCCCTGTTGGACAGGTCTGATGGCGGGTGTGCGTACCGGGCTGCTACTGGGAGCTGGTCTGATGGTCTGGCTGTTGGGGCCTGGCCCGTTGTCGCCCTATCGGCGGGCTCTGTTGGATCGCAGCCCGCCGCAGCTGGTGCTGGTGCTCGGTGGGGATGTGGACCGGGAACGACTGGGTGCCCGGTTGGCCCGTCAGCTCGACCTGCCCCTGCTGGTGAGCGGCGGCAGCAACCGTGAGTACGCCGAATGGATGCTCAGTGAGGAGCGCTTCAATCCCGACCGCGTCACCCTGGATTACCGGGCCCGTGACACCCTCAGCAACTTCACGTCGGTGGTGGATGAGCTGCAGGCGGATGGCGTTCGCCACGTGCTGCTGGTGACCAGTGAAGACCACCTGCCCCGCTCCATGGCGGTGGGCCAGGTGGTGGCCGGCAGCCGCGGAATTCAGCTCACCGGCGTTCCCGTGGCCTGCCGCGAAGACTGCGCCCAAGAGGGGCGCCTCAAGCAATGGAGTGATTGGCTTCGTGCGGTGGCGTGGGTGATGACCGGTCGCGACCTCAGGGATGCAGCGGCCCCTGATCCAGCAGAGCGTTGATGCGTTCCTGCAGCAGAGCGGTGGTGGCATCCAGATCAGGCCTGCGGCGATTGGCCGGGGCTGGAATGGGGTCGCCGATGCGCAGCTGAATCGGCACAAGGCGCGGCCAGCTGCGCCCGCTGCCCAAGGCGCGGTGGCTGTTGCAGATGGCCACCGGCAGCAGCGGGGCTCCCGTGCGAGCCGCAAGCAGGGCCGCTCCGGGGAGTGGGTTGTTGATCCGGCCGTCGTTCTGTCGGGTGCCGTCCAGAAACACCCCCGTTGCCCAGCCTTCTTCGAGTCGAGCCGTTGCGGTGCGGATCGCTTCGCGATCGCTGGCACCCCGCCGCACGGGGTAAGCACCACAGGCCCGGATCAAGCGCCCCAGGAGCGGAATGTTGAACAGTTCCGCCTTGGCCATGAAGGCCACGGGGCGCCCCAGGGCATGGCCCAGGAGGGGCGGGTCCAGGTGCGAGCCATGGTTGGCCACCACCACAAGGGGCCCTTGCATGGGCACTCGGTTGTTCCCGGAGGTCGATCCGCGGAACAGCAAGCGGAAGACCGGGAACACCAGCAGGCTGCTGACCAGCCGGTAGGTGAGGCTCGGCTTGGGGGTGCGGATGAGGCTGGACTGACTCACTGTCCGAGGTCTCCAGCTCCGGAGATCTGGGCGGTGGTGACCCCGCTCATGCTGCGTTTGGCCAGGCCGCTGAGCACGTTGCCCGGACCGATTTCCACCAGGGTGTCCACGCCGCTGTCGGTCATGACCGCCATGGTTTCGCGCCAGCGCACGCCGGTGGTCATTTGCTGCTTCAGGCGCTGTTTGAGCTCGTCTGCACTGGTGCTGGCGCTGGCGGCGCTGTTGCTGAGCACCGGAACGCGGGCATCCAGGAAGGGCACGTTGTCCAGCTCGGCGGCGAAGCGCTCAGCCGCCTCCGCCATGAACGGGGAGTGGAAGGCTCCGGAGACGGCCAGAGGGATGGCGCGCTTGCATTTCAGGGCTCCACTCACGCGTTCCACGGCCTCTGGAGAGCCAGAGATCACCACCTGCGCATCGCTGTTGTCGTTGGCGATGCTGACGCCGTCCGTGGCGGCCACCAGATCGTCCAGTTGAGCGCGATCGAAGCCGATCACGGCCGTCATGGCGCCGCCCCCGGCGTTCGCCATCAGTTCTGAGCGGGTTTTCATCAGCTGCAGACCGGTCTCCAGCCCAAACACTCCTGCGCTGTACAGAGCAACCAGCTCGCCCAGGCTGTGGCCGGCCACCAGCGCGGGCTCGCGGCCCTGCTGCTGAAGGTTGTCGGCCAGTACCGATTCGATCACGAACAGGGCGGGCTGGGTGTTGCGGGTGTCGTTGAGGTCATCCGGGCCATCACCACCGCCGCATTCCCCTTGGCAGATCGCCAGCAGATCACGCCCCAGCAGCTCGGAGGCCATGGCGAAACGCTCGCGGCTGCCTTCGATGCTGAGCAGCGCTTCTGCCATGCCCACTTTTTGAGAGCCCTGACCGGGAAAGACCCAGGCGATCGCCATTGCTGTGTTCTGCAGACCGTGCCGGAGATTAGGCGGGCCCGCTCCAGCGGAAGAGGGCTGCACCCCAGCTCAATCCCGCTCCGAATCCACTGCTGGCGATGCGATGGCCGGGTTGGATGCGGCCATCCCGCACGGCTTCATCCAGCATCAGGGGAATGGTGGCTGCCGAGGTGTTGCCGTAGTTGGCCAGGTTGCTGAGCACTTTTTCGGAGGGCACCGAGAAGCGATCCGCCACGGCATCAAGGATGCGCTGGTTGGCTTGATGCAGCAGCAGCCAATCCAGGGAATCTGCGGTGACACCACCCTGTGCAAGCAGCTTCTCGAGAATCGCCGGCACCTCGCGCACCGCGAATTTGTAGACCTCCTGACCGTTCATCTGGATGGGGCTGAAGCCGCCGCATTGATGGCTGGCGTCCCCCACCAGGGGCCGGCGCTGGTTCACCTGGGGCAGCTGGAGCACTTCGCCGCGGCTGCCATCGGAGCGCAACAGGAATCCGTCGAGATCGTCCTGACCGCTCTCTGAAGCTTCCAGCACCACGGCACCAGCCGCATCACCGAAGAGAACGCAGGAGCGTCGATCGTCCCAGTTAACCCAGCGGCTGAGTTGATCGGCCCCCACCACGAGAATGCGGCGCATTGCCCCACTGCGCAGGTACTGGGCGGCGGTCACAACGGCGAAGAGAAAGCCGCTGCAGGCAGCGGTGAGATCAAAGGCCGCGGCATGGGTGGCGCCGAGGCGCGCCTGCAGCCGTGGAGCCGAACCGAACAGGTCGTCCGGGGTGGAGGTGGCCAACAGGATGAGATCGAGGCTGTCTGCCGACCAACCGGCCATCTCCAAGGCCCGTTCCGCCGCCAGTCCGCTCAGTTCCGCCAGGGATTCGTCGCTGTTGACCACCCGTCGCGCGGCAATGCCGGTGCGACTGCGGATCCATTCGTCACTCGTCTCAACCCGCTGGCCAAGCTCAGCGTTGCTGATCGAGCGGCTGGGCGTCGCGCTGCCAGATCCTCGGAACAACACTCCGCTGGTTGTGCTGAGCGGCTCGACCAAGGCGGAGGTTGATTGACGTCGCGTCAGTCAATCACAACTTTGTTGCAGCGTGGCGAGATCCTCCATCACCCCATGGCTGGCTGCGGAGTGGGCAATGCGCAGGGCACTGACCACGGAGAGGGCTTTGCTGCTGCCGTGGCCGATCACGGAAATGCCGTTCACGCCAAGCAATAGAGCGCCACCGTGCTCGGCATGGTCAAGCCGCTTCTTGATGCGCTTCAGGTTGCTGCGCAAGAACGCTGAGCCAACCTTGCCGCGACGTCCCCGGGGCAACTCCGCCCGCAGCACCCCCAACAGAACACTGCCGACGGACTCGAGGAACTTGAGCAGCACATTGCCGGTGAATCCATCGCAGACCACCACATCGAAGTCGCCCGAAAGCACATCCCGGCCTTCGCAGTTGCCGGCGAAGTGGAGCCTGGATTCGTCCCGCAGCAATTCGTGGGTCTTCAGGGAGAGATCGTTCCCCTTGCACTCCTCTTCGCCGATGTTCAGCAGGCCAATGCGTGGGCGTTTCACCTGCAGCACATCCCGGCTGTAGATGTTCCCCAGCAGAGCGAACTGGTGCAAGTAAGTGGGCTTGCAGTCCATGTTGGCGCCCACATCGAGCACCAACACCGGCTTGCTGGGATCTTTTGTGGGGAACAGGGCGCCGATGGCAGGACGGTCGATGCCCTTGAGCCGTCCCAGCCGAAAAATCGCTGAGGCCATCACCGCACCGGAATTACCGGCGGAGTAAACCGCCTCGGCCTTGCCTTTCTTCACGAGGTCCATGGCCACATTGATGCTGGCGTCCCGTTTGCGCCGCACCGCCGTGGCTTCGTCATCCATGCCGATGGAGGGCCCACTGGCCACCAGGTCCAGATGTCCTGCTGCCCGCGCACTCTCCAAGGCTTCGCGTAGGCCAAGGCTGTTGGCGTCAGCCATCACCCGGTCGATCTCCCCCACGAAGCGGATCTTCAGCGGCAGCCGGTCAATGGCGTCCAGGCATCCCTCCAGGATCGGCCCCGGCGCATGGTCACCACCCATGCCATCGACGGCCACCCAGAGGCGCTCCGCATCGTCGATCTCATCGGTATCGGTGCCCCCTTGCAGCCAGCGCAGGGGATCGAACCCCAGCGGTTGGAGCACGGTGCTGGCCACCGTGCCTGCTCCGGAGACCACGGTTTCCGCCACGTTGCCGGCCATCGAACCCGCGGCCGTTGCTGAGCTGGCAGCACCATCAACGATGGTTGTGACGGCGGCGTTGCGCCGATACCAAATCACCAGGCGACGGATCGCCCGAGGACGGTTTGTTTTATGCCGCGGCTGAGGAGCCGGGGTGGGATCAGGGTCCTTCGGAGGCAACGGAATCGACGATGCGCTGGAACAGGTAGCCGGTGCCCCGAGCTGTGAGGATCAACTCGGGATTGGCAGGATCATCCTCCAATTTGGAGCGCAGACGGGAGATATGAACATCCACCACCCGGGTGTCCACATGGCGCTCCGGGGTGTAGCCCCACACCTCTTTGAGGATCTCGCCGCGGTTGAACGGTTCGCCGGAACGGCTCACCAGCAGTTCCAACAGGCTGAATTCCATCCCCGTTAAGCGGATGCGTTCATCGCCGCGGAACACCTGGCGTTTGTTGGTGTCGATGCGCAGGTCGCTGACCTGGATCACGCCGGAGTTGGGAATGCCCGCCACCTGCTCTTTCTCCACCCGGCGCAGCACGCAGCGGATGCGGGCTTCAAGCTCCTTCGGGCTGAAGGGCTTCACCACATAGTCATCGGCACCGAGCTCAAGCCCGGTGATGCGGTCAGCCACGTCGCCGAGGGCCGTCAGCATCACGATGGGAACGTCGGATTCCTTGCGCAGCTCCTGGCAGACGCCATAGCCGTCCAGCTTTGGCATCATCACGTCCAGCACCACCAGGTCTGGCATGCAGGTGGGGAACAATTCCAGAGCTTCCGTGCCGTCGCAGGCAGTCACGACGTTGTACCCAATCATGGATAGACGGGTTTCCAGGATCCGTCGGATCGATGCCTCGTCGTCGACCACGAGGATCGTTTCCTTGGTGGGAGCCGTGGCCGTCATGGGCACCGAGGCGTTAGTCACTTCTCGCCACAAATAAAAGGGCAGCCCCCTGCTCCGTTCATTCAACGGCAACTTTCTTCACAGTTCGCAGTGCCCAAATCCACCGCTGTTTTCATCTGTCAGGTCTGTGGAGCCCGTGCCCGACAGTTTTTCGGCCGTTGCCCGGAGTGCGGCAGCTGGAATTCGCTGGTGGAGCAATCCCAGCCCGCCGACGATGGCCGTCGCCGCCGCAGTGCTCCGGATCCGGAGCAGGCCGCTGCCCCGCGACGGTCCACGGCCATGGCCTCGCTGGAGGATCAGCCGCTGCAGCGGCTGGCGACCGGGTCGGCGGAATTTGACCGCGTTCTGGGTGGTGGTTTGGTGCCCGGTTCGCTGGTGCTGGTGGGAGGCGATCCGGGTATCGGCAAGAGCACATTGCTGCTGCAGAGCGCCTCGGCCATGGCGGCCGGTGCATCAGTGCTCTATGTGAGCGCTGAGGAATCAGCGCAGCAGGTGAAGCTGCGCTGGCAGCGGCTTGCCGGGGGGGCATCGGAGCTGCAGTTGCTGGCCGAAACCGATCTGGAACTGGTGCTGGAGGAGCTGGAGGCCTTGCGCCCTGCTGTGGCGATCATCGACAGCATTCAGGCGTTGCATGACGCCAACCTCACCAGTGCGCCGGGGTCCGTCGGTCAGGTGCGTGAATGTGCAGCTGCCCTGCAACGGCTGGCGAAACGCCAGAACATCTCGTTGTTGTTGGTGGGGCACGTCACCAAAGAAGGCATGTTGGCCGGCCCGAAGGTGTTGGAACACCTCGTGGATGCGGTGCTCACCTTCGAGGGAGACCGCTTCGCCAGTCATCGCCTGCTGCGGGCCGTCAAGAACCGCTTCGGTGCCACCCATGAGTTGGGTTTGTTTGAGATGCAAAGCGGTGGCCTGGCCGAGGTGGGCAACCCCAGTGAGCTGTTCCTCAGCGATGCCCGCGCCTCCGGTGTCGCCACGATCGTGGCCTGTGAGGGCACGCGCTCTTTGGTGGTGGATCTGCAGGCCTTGGTGAACGTCACCAGCTATGCCAGTCCGCGACGCACGGCGACAGGGATCGGCACCAACCGTCTGCACCAGATCCTTGCGGTGCTGGAGAAGCACATGGGACTGCCGCTCTCCCGATTCGACTGCTATCTGGCCGTTGCCGGTGGCCTGGAGGTGGAGGAGCCGGCGGCGGATCTGGGGGTCGCTGCAGCGGTGGTGGCCAGTTTCAGAGATCTCACCCTGCCTGCGGGCACGGTGTTGATCGGTGAGCTTGGTTTGGGGGGGCAGTTGCGCCCTGTGGGTCAGCTGGAGCTTCGGCTCCAGGAAGCGGCTAGGATCGGGTTTCAGCGGGCCGTCGTCCCCCGGGGCAGTGGCCTGGGCGATCTGGCTTCTGGTTTGGATCTCGCTCTTCTTGAGGCCGACAGCGTCACCGAGGCACTGGTGCTGGCGCTCGGTGATGCCGTGCAGCCCGACCAGGACTGATTCAGAAGTAGACGTCGACGTTGCTGCGGCCCGTGGACTTCAGCCAGTTCTCGATGTCCAGATAACCGCCGGGATTGAGGCGCACGGCCTGGGTCCAGACGTCAGCGGCCTGGTCGAACCAGCGATCCGCTGCGTCCTGCTCACCGCCTTCCTCGGCGATGCGGCCCCATTTCTCGTAAATCAGCCCCATGTTCTTCAGGCAGGAGGGCTGGTTCGGGTTTTCCTCGAGCGCCTTGCGGTAGGTCTCGATCGCCCGCTCCTCCTCGCCGTTGGACATGTAGATGATGGCCATGTTCTTGAGGGTTTCGCTCCGGTCGGTGGAGTTCTCCTCGAGCTTCAGGGCCTCCTCGTAGTTCTCCAGCGCTTCGGCGTAGTCGCCATCGTTCTGGGCGGAGAGGCCATCCCGGTAATAGACGTAGGCCTCCTTGGAGCGGGCATTGATCGGCAACAGCTTGACGATCAGGTCCGCCATCACCGTGAAGCTCTTGTCAATGAAGTTGTCGTTGCGGTTGCTGCGGGGCACGGCGCTCCGGCGGACGGACCCCCATCCTGACGGGACCAGAGCCCGACCTAGCCTGCTCGTAAAGATCCCTGTTGCGTAAACACCTGTGAGCCCTTCGGTTCAGACCGTCGTCCTGGATGTGGAAGGGATGAAATGCGGCGGTTGCGTCCGCGCTGTGGAAACCACCCTGCTGGATCAGCCCGGTGTTCAGCGCGCCGATGTGAATCTGGTCAGCCGCTCGGCCTGGCTCGATCTCACTGCCGGTGAGAGTGATGTGGATGGTGTCTTGAAAGCCCTGGCAGACAGAGGCTTTCCGGCCAAGGAGCGTTCCCTGGATGCCCCGATCGGAGCGGTGGCTGCCGGGCAGGCGCTGCCGGGCTGGTGGCAGCAATGGCGACAGCTGATGGTGGCCCTGGTGCTGCTGTTGCTGTCGGTGCTGGGGCATGTCAGCGAGGCCGGTCACCTGTCGCTTCCCTTGATCGGCAGCCTGCCTTTTCACGCCACGCTTGCAACGGTGGCTCTGCTGGGGCCGGGCCGTCCGATCCTGGTGGGTGGTGTTGCGGCCGCTCGCGCAGGGGCCCCCAGCATGGATTCCCTCGTGGGCCTGGGGGTGAGCAGTGCCTATGTGGCCAGCCTGGTGGCCTTGGTTTGGCCCCAGGTGGGTTGGCCCTGCTTTTTCAATGAACCGGTGATGTTGCTGGGGTTCGTCCTGCTGGGACGTTTCCTCGAGGAACGGGCCCGTTTCCGGACCGGTCAGGCCCTGCAGCAGCTGGCTGAGCTCCAGCCGGACACGGCGCGCCTGCTGTTGAGCGACGGGGAGATTCGTGAGGTGCGCGTTGGCGCTCTCAGGCCCGGTGAAACCGTGCAGTTGCTGGCCGGTGACCGCATTCCAGTGGATGGGGTGGTGCTTGAGGGGGCCTCGGCCGTTGATGTGTCCAGCCTCACCGGTGAGCCCTTGCCACTGCAGGCGGAGCCCGGCACGGATTTGTCCTCCGGCAGCCTCAATCTGGAGTCAACCCTGGTTTTGAAGGTCACCCGTGTCGGTGCCGAAACCGCCCTGGCCCGGATCATTCGTCTGGTGGAGCAGGCCCAGGCCCGTCGGGCCCCCATCCAGGGCCTGGCCGATCGTGTGGCAGGCCGTTTTTGCTATGGCGTGATCGGCCTGGCCCTCGCCACGTTTCTGTTCTGGTGGTTGTTTGGTGCCCAGCACTGGCCTGAGGTTCTGCAGGCGTCAGCCCCTGGGATGCCCATGACCCATGCGATGTCCCATGGGATGGACCATGGCCATGGGATGCATCACGGCGGCTTGGGCAGTGGAGCCAGCACCCCGATGGGTCTGGCCCTGCAACTGTCAATTGCCGTGCTGGTGGTCGCCTGTCCCTGTGCCCTGGGTCTGGCGACCCCCACTGTGATCACGGTGGCCACCGGCTTGGCAGCACGGCGCGGCTGGCTGTTCCGCGGTGGTGATGTGATCGAAACAGCCGCCGGTTTGGACCATGTGGTCTTCGACAAGACCGGCACCCTCACCTTGGGGCGCCCCCTCGTGACCGATGTGTACGGGGATGACCCGGATCATTTGTTGCAGCTCGCGGCCAGCCTGGAGCAAAGCAGCCGCCATCCCTTGGCCTACGCCCTGCTGCAGGAGGCCCAGCGCCGGGAGCTCGCGCTTCTGGACTGCGAGGACGTTCGCACCATCTCCGGCCAGGGCCTGGAGGGCCACGTGGACGGTGCATCGGCTCAGGTGCGTGCTGGCAAGCCCGACTGGTTGGAGGAGCAGGGTGTTGCCATCGCCCCCGCTGCCCAGGACTGGCTCTCTACCGCTGAAGGCTCGGTGGTGGCTGTTGCTGTGGGAGCTGTCCTGGTGGGCCTGGTGCAGATCGAGGATCAGCTGCGCCCGGATGTTGCCCCGGCGTTGCAACGCCTGCGTTCTCACGGTCTGGCGCTTTCGGTGTTCAGTGGTGACCGGCAGGCGGCTGTGCAGCGCCTTGGTCAGCAGCTGGGCTTTGCCGCCAAGGATCTGGGCTGGCAGATGCTGCCGGAGCAGAAGCTGCAGCGCCTCGAGCAGCTGCGGCAGGCCGAGCGGGTGGCCATGGTGGGCGACGGCATCAACGATGCGCCGGCCCTGGCCGCGGCTGATCTTGGGATTGCCATTGGCACTGGAACCCAGATCGCGCAGGACTCCGCTGGTCTGGTGTTGCTCGGCGATCGGCTCGACAACCTGCCCGAAGCCCTCAGCCTGGCGCGCCGCACCCTGGTGAAGGTGCGGCAGAACCTGTTCTGGGCCTTCGGTTACAACCTGATTGTTCTTCCGGTGGCCGCCGGTGCCTTGCTCCCCAGCCATGGGGTGCTGCTGTCGCCCCCGTTGGCGGCGCTGTTGATGGCCCTAAGTTCGATCACTGTGGTGCTCAACGCCCTGGCTCTTCGCTTGCCATGACAGGTCGCTTCATTGTTCTGGAGGGCATCGATGGCTGCGGCAAGACCACGCAGATCCAGCATCTGGTCGAGTGGTTGCCCAAAAGCGGTCTGATGCCGAAGGGTGCTGCTGTGGTCTGCACCCGTGAGCCCGGAGGCACTCCCCTGGGCCGCTCAATCCGTGAACTCCTGCTGCACACGGCAGACCAGGTGGCACCAGCTCCCACCGCTGAACTGCTGCTTTACGCCGCCGATCGGGCGCAGCATGTTGAAACGTTGATCCGTCCTGCGCTGGAGCGTGGTGACTGGGTGATCAGCGATCGTTTCGCGGGATCGACCCTCGCCTATCAGGGCTATGGGCGGGGTCTGGATCGGGACTTGATTCAGCGGCTCGAACAGATCGCCACCACGGGGCTCCAGCCCGATCTCACCCTCTGGCTGCGCCTTTCCGTTCAAGAGAGCCTGCGGCGCCGTCTCGGGGACAAGGAGGACCGCATCGAAGCCGAGGGAGCCGCATTCCTGGAGCGGGTGTCACAGGGTTTTGCCCAGTTGGCCCAGCAGCGTTCCTGGTGCACCGTCGCTGCAGATCAGTCAGCCAGCGCCGTTCGTGCTGCTCTGGAACGTCAGCTTCAGGAGCATTTGGCTTGAGCGCGCTGTTTGAGGATCTGATCGGCCAGCCCCGTGCCGTTGATCTGCTTTCGGCGGCCCTGGCCCAGGACCGTGTGGCCCCGGCTTATCTCTTTGCCGGCCCTGAAGGGGTGGGTCGTCAGTTGGCGGCGGTGCGTTTTCTGGAGGGACTGCTGGCCGACGGTCAGCCCTCGGCCCGGGAACGCCGACGCCTGCTGGAACGCAATCACCCCGATCTGCTCTGGGTGGAACCCACCTATCAGCATCAGGGCCGTTTGCTGACCCGCGCCGAAGCTGAGGAGGCGGGGCTCAGCCGCCGCACTCCGCCCCAGTTGCGCTTGGAGCAGATCCGCGACATCGGACGCTGTCTGGCCCGGCAGCCGGTGGAGGCGAAGCGCGGGATGGTTGTGATTGAGGCTGCTGAGGCGATGGCGGAAGCTGCGGCCAATGCCCTGTTGAAAACGCTGGAGGAACCCGGCCATGGGGTGCTGATTCTGTTGACCTCAGCCCCCGAGCGGTTGCTCAGCACAATTCGCTCCCGCTGTCAGTTGATCCGTTTCATTCGGCTCAACCCCGAGGCCATGGCTCAGGTGCTCGAGCGCACCGGCGCTACAGCTCAGGATGCTCCGGAACTTCTGGCCTTGGCTGCCGGGTCTCCAGGCGCTCTGATCGACCATCGCCGCAGCCTGGCTGGTCTGCCCGAGGCGTTGGTTCAGCGCCTTGATTCTCTCCCCAGCACTCCAATGGAGGCGCTGGCATTGGCACGCGATCTCTGCGAAGCCCTCGATGGCGAGCAGCAGCTCTGGTTGATTGGCTGGTGGCAGCACCGGCTTTGGCGCTCCGGCAGTTCCGCCTCAAGTCTCAAGCGCCTGGACACGCTGCGCGGCCAGCTGCTCTCGTTCGTTCAGCCGCGATTGGCCTGGGAGGTGGCGCTGCTCGACCTCACGCCATCCGTCTCCTAGGTGCTCGAAGGCGATCAGGCCGAGGCTCGATCACCTTGCTGCTTGCGCTCTTCGCGGGCCATGGCCACCACGTCCTCCAGGCCATCCATCTGAGCGCTGGTGGGCAGTTCCAGACAGTAGCCGGCTCCGTACACCGTCTTGATGAAGCGTGGCTTGCGCGGATCGGGCTCCAGCTTGGTGCGCAGGTGCCTGACGTGTACGCGAATGGTTTCGATGTCGTCATCGGGCTCGTAGCCCCACACTTCCTTGAGGATCAAAGAGGGGGCCACGGTCTGCCCGTGACGCTGCAGCAGGCAATGGAGAAGTTCGAACTCCAGGTGTGTGAGTCGCACGGGTTGATCAAACCAGATGGCTTCAAAGCGCTCGGGTACAAGGGTGAGAGGCCCGTAGCTGAGGATCTCGTTGTGGTTGGTGGTCCCAGCAGGAGCTCGGTCACTGCGACGCAGCAGGGCTTTGACCCTCACCTGAAGTTCCTCCAGGTCGAACGGTTTGGTCAGGTAATCGTCGGCTCCGGAATTGAAACCGCTCACCTTGTCTTTGGTGCCGCCGAGAGCCGTCAGCATCAGGATCGGAATCCCAGCGGTGCGGTCGTCGCGCCGCAGGCGCTGACACAGGGTGAGGCCATCCACTTTGGGCAGCATCAAATCCAGCAGGATCAGATCCGGGGTGTATTGCAGCGCGAGGGCCTGACCTTTGATGCCATCGTCGGCGCGCTGCACGTCGAAGCCGCTGTGCTCCAAATGGCCGCTGACCAGGTCGCGCATGTCCTGGTCATCTTCGATTAGCAGGATGCAGGGCTTCATCGGTTCGGCGGCAATTCGGCTGGAGAAATAACGAGCGCTTGTCTGTAGGGATTAACGCTGAACGGATTCTCTCAAGCTTTTCAAGTGTCTGCAGATTTTCAGCAAAGAGACCGTTAGGGGCTTGGTTGTCGCAGATCGATTGCAGGAACAGCAATCTGGAGGTTTTTTTGCTTGTCTTCCGCCAGTGTCTGTTTAGGAAGTCTTCCGCTTCGGGCAATCACCCGTCACGAAATTCCTCTTTTCGTCAATAAAAAAGCCACAGCGTGAGCTGTGGCTTGAAAGCTCCCCGGGCGGGATTCGAACCTGCGACCAATCGATTAACAGTCGACCGCTCTACCGCTGAGCTACCGAGGAATGAGACCCGAAGAACTTACCCCTCGAATGTGCCCAACTGCAAGCGCCGTTGCAGTTCTGTGCCTCGGGTCCATGGTCCAATCCGACCGTCCTGCATGCGAGCGGCGCCATCGGCGAAGGCCAATTCCCCAAGCCTGTGGGTGATCCACAGCGCTGTGATCGGCTTCACGGGGTCTTTGCAAAGCCGTTGCACGGTGGTCAGCACGGTTGCTTGGCTGCTGGGATCGAGCAGGGCGGTCGGTTCATCCAGCAGCAGGAGCCCGGCGTCACTGGCTAGGGCTCCGGCAATGGCCAGGCGTTGTTTCTGGCCGCCGCTGAGGCTGTGAATCGGCCGTCTCTCCAGTTGGGCGAGGCCAAGCTGGCTCAGCAGGCCGCGCACGGTGCTCAGGCGGTGCTGCTGGGGCCCTTCAGGGTCCATGCCCAGCAGCAGATCGCTGCCGCAACTGGGGAGCAGCAGCTGATGGTCTGGGTTCTGAAACACGAGGGCCGTTTTGCTGCGGCAGGCGATGCGTCCGCTCTGGGGTTCGAGCAGTCCTGAAATCAGGCGGAACAGGGTGCTTTTGCCGCTGCCGTTGCTGCCCACCAGCATCCAGAGGCCTGGGCCAGGAATGACCAGGTTGCAACGGTTGAGGGCCTGCTGGCCGTTCGGCCAGCGGTGGCTGACGGCCTCAACGTTCAGCTCGGCGGTTGAGGTGTCAGGAATCAAAGGAAAAGCCGGGACGCTTGCTGCCACCCGCTGCCGCAGCTTTCTCATAAAGCTGAACGGCAAGAACCTCACTGACCAGCAGCGTTACTTTCTTGCCTTCCACTTTCTCGCAGGTGAGCTCCAGCAGCCGCGGTTGGCCGTTCTCGAGGGCCTGGTGGATCTGCTGATACAGCGCATCGGCATCTGCATGCTCCTTGCGCTGAACAGACACCGGGACAGGACTCATGCGCAGGGCCAGTTCGATGACGTACACAGCGTTGGAAAGAAGCGATGCGTCATCTTCGCGGAGGGACCGGCATCCCGTCGGTCCAAAAATGCGCATTTCTACTCATCCCCTCGAAAAGGGTGCGGGGAGCCGCCCCATTTCGGTGATCACCCCCTAGGCTCATCCGTGTAACGGATCATGAAGCACCTCTCATGACGATCGCTGTAGGACGCGCGCCACAGCGGGGATGGTTTGACGTCCTCGATGACTGGCTCAAGCGCGACCGCTTCGTTTTTGTCGGCTGGTCCGGCATCCTTCTTCTCCCAACGGCCTACCTGGCCATCGGTGGCTGGCTGACAGGCACCACCTTTGTCACCTCCTGGTACACCCACGGCATTGCCTCCTCGTACTTGGAAGGTTGCAACTTCCTGACCGCCGCTGTGTCCACCCCCGCTGATGCGATGGGTCACAGCCTGCTGCTGCTCTGGGGCCCTGAAGCCCAGGGCGACTTCGTTCGCTGGTGTCAGCTCGGCGGCCTCTGGGCCTTCGTGGCCCTGCACGGCGCCTTCGCACTGATCGGCTTCATGCTCCGTCAGTTCGAAATCGCTCGTCTGGTGGGCATCCGCCCTTACAACGCCATCGCCTTCTCCGGTCCGATTGCGGTGTTCGTCAGCGTCTTCCTGATGTACCCCCTCGGCCAGAGCAGCTGGTTCTTCGCGCCCTCCTTCGGTGTGGCTGCGATCTTCCGCTTCCTCCTCTTCCTCCAGGGCTTCCACAACTGGACCCTGAACCCCTTCCACATGATGGGCGTCGCCGGCATCCTCGGCGGTGCACTCCTCTGCGCCATTCACGGCGCCACCGTGGAAAACACCCTGTTTGAGGACGGTGAGCAGGCCAACACCTTCAAGGCGTTCGAGCCCACCCAGGAAGAAGAGACCTATTCCATGGTCACCGCCAACCGCTTCTGGAGTCAGATCTTCGGTATCGCCTTCTCCAACAAGCGCTGGCTGCACTTCTTCATGTTGTTCGTGCCTGTGATGGGCCTGTGGACCAGCTCCATCGGCATCATCGGCCTGGCCCTCAACCTGCGCGCCTATGACTTCGTGTCACAGGAAATCCGAGCTGCAGAAGATCCCGAATTCGAGACCTTCTACACCAAGAACATCCTTCTGAATGAAGGTCTGCGTGCCTGGATGGCACCGGCTGACCAGCCGCACGAAAACTTCGTCTTCCCTGAAGAGGTTCTGCCCCGCGGCAACGCCCTCTGATCGCAAGTTCGATGGTTCCTTCTAACCGCCCAACCGGGCGGTTTTTTTTGGTTCAGTTGCTGTCTGAATCAGGTCCCAGACGCAACGTGAGATCGAGGCCGCTGCGTTGATCGAGCAGCGCTCGCAACAGTGCATCGATGAGCAGAACGATGCCAAGCAGTTCCAACGCTTCCTCCAGGCCTGTAATGGCGCCATACCAGGGGCTATGCAGTCGGATCAGATTCGATCGAACGGCAAAGCTGCCGATCATCTCCATGCCGATGGCACCGCCGATGTAGACGGCCCCTGATCGCAGCAACCGTGATGCCGTTGCTCGGGAGATTGAGCCGAGGAAGCGGCGAAAGCGCCACAGCAGAATAAGGGCGAGCATGGCGTAAGGCACCACCCAGGTGGATGCCAGGGCGGGGTGCACCTGGTGCCTGAGCCCTGGAATGATCAGGATCTCGTGGATCTGAAGGGCTTCGTCGAGTGCCAGAAAGATGAAAATTTTCGACAGTAAACTCCAGTCCCGGGCAGCGATGCGATCGCTGCTCTGCCCCAGTCGTTGCATCAACAGGGCCGCCATCAGCAACAGCGCGCTGCTGAACAGGGTGGGCAGGTTGAGTTCGCGGTCCATGTTGAGGCTGTCCAGCCAATGCTTCTCCGCCCCGAAGCCGTAAATGCCCACTTGCACGATGCTGTGGGCCAGCAAGAGCCCTGCGGTGATGGCCATCAGCAGCTTTCGGATCGATCGTGGCGTCAGCGGAATGATTCCGATCTGGCCTGGATCCGCTGCAGTGGGTTGCTCAATCACGGTTGGCTTGTGCGGAGGGTGAACCCCGGTCTCAGAGTTCGGTTCTAAACCTCTGCTTAACCTGCGCTTTATGCAAGGGATGGCTTGGTGGCTGTGATCTACACACGGGGTCGCGCCCTCAAAACAGCCATCGCTGCATTGTTCCTGGTGGTGGCGGGTGCGTCGCTGTTGATGGTGGCCGTGCAGCTGGTGATGTCTGTCTCTGGCGGTTCAAACCCTGATCTCGGTTGGGGTTTTGTGGCGGGGGTCAGCACAGGACTGGCGGTCTGGGCAACCCGTTCCCAGGGGCTGTTGCGATTGCTGTCGGTTGCCGATCCATCAGCCCATCAGGGCCGCACCCGTGCGGTGTGGGGTCTGCTGTTGTTTGTTCTTCTGCTGGTTGTCGGCTTGAAGACCGGCTCGCCGGACCGTGACGCCTACAAAAATCTGGTGTTTGGCGAGGGTGGCCTGGTGGAGTGGAGCCAGGTGCTGGTGCTGGTGCTCGCCAGCCGGACGGCCTGGTTGATCGGCTCCGACTTGAATGCTCGTTTGCAGGAAGGCCGACCCGGGCGGCTGTTCCAGGGCGGCGCGGCATGTCTGGCCCTGGTGTTGATGGAGGAGCTCGCCTGGGGCCAGGTGATCTTCAGTTGGCGGACCCCGCCCTTGTTGAACGAGATCAACGCGCAGAACGAGACCACCCTGCACAACATCGATTGGTTTCAGGATCGATTGGATGTGGGCACCTTCCTGGCGACCCTTGGGGTTTTGGCTGTTGTGGTTCTGGCGCCGCGCTGGATGCGAGCGCTCACCACAAATTCTTCTGAATCGATGGCGCCCGTGGTTCGGGCCCTCACTCCCGCGGTCTACAGCTGGCCGTTGTTTCTGGCGGTTTCTGCACTGGCGTTCTGCATTGCGACGCGCACCTGCTCCGAGCTGATCCTCAATCGGGATCAGGAGTGGGGTGAGCTGGTGCTCTACGCCTCCATTTATCTGTTGTTGTTGCGCACGCGCGTGCTGCTTGGCCCCGTGCAGCACGCTCCGTAACCTGCCCAAAATCCTTCAAGGACGGCTGCATGCGTCGACCCAGCGGCATAGATGCGCCCTCCACAACCCGGTGGCCACACAAGGTGTTGGCCATGGCGGGTCTGTTTGCCCTGATCTGTTTTGGGCTTCAGGCCTGGCGGCTGTTCAGCCTCAGCGCCACCTACGACCAAGCCCTGTTTCTGCAGGAGCTCTGGGCGACAGCGCAGGGTCGCCCCTTTGAAAGCAGCCTCTCATCGGTGTTGTCGGGGGCGGTGGTGGTCGGAGATGGTCTCCCGTCCATCGATTACTTGCACCTGGGGCAGCACGCCAATGTCTTGACCGTGCTGATGGCCCCCCTGGTGGCTGGGTTCGGGATGTGGGCGCTGCCGTTGCTTCAGGTGGGCCTGCTCACTGCCGCAGGTCTGGTGCTGTGGCGATTGGCTGACTCCCGCCTTCCGCGGCCCCTGGCTGAACGGATCACCCTCGCCTACTTCCTCAGTGGTGCGGTGATTGGCCCGGCTCTCGAGAACTTTCACGATCTGGTTTGGCTGCCCCTGTTGGCCTTTCTCGTGGTGGGAGGTCTCCTCGACGGCTGCCATTGGCGGGTGTGGCTGTTTGGCGCTCTGTTGCTGTTGGTGCGAGAAGACAGTGGCTTGCTGTTGTTTTCCCTTGGGCTCTGGGCCCTGGTGCGCCGTCCCGACCAACGCATCACCGGGGCCTTGCTGATGCTCGTGTCCTTCGCCTGGGTCGTGCTGGTCACCGGTTGGATTCAACCGATGGTGGACTCCTCGTTGTCGGATCGCTTTTTGAAGGAGAAGTTCGGCCATCTGGTGGATGACCCATCGGGGGGAACAGTTGCTGTGCTTTGGGCCATGCTGCGCCAGCCTTTGGCGTTGATCGAGGCGCTGGTATCGCCGCCGGGGGCAACCCTCGGCTTTGTGCTGGCGTTGAGCCTGCCGCTGGTGCTGGTGCCCCTGTTCTCGGTGGATGCCGCTTTGCTGATGCTGGCCCCGCTGTTGATCGCCTTGCTCTCCCAAGGGCGATCGGCCTTGTCCGTCACCCTGCGCTACGTGCTGGCTCTGGTGCCCGGCCTTTATCTCGGTGCTGTGCTCTGGTGGCAACGTCATCCGGAGGGCTGGTCGAAGCCCTGGCTGCGCCGTTGTTGGACCGCGGCCCTGTCGCTTGGCCTGGTGCTCACGCTGGTGGGGAACCCCCACCGCACCCTTTCGGCCGTGATCCCCGACAGCTTTTCTCCGTGGGCCTATGTGTCTCCTCAGCAAATGCTGAACCGCCGCGAGGCGGCTTCACAGGCTGTGGCGCTGATTCCAGCGGATGCCAGCGTGGCTGCCGATACGCCTTTGCTGCCGTTGTTGGCCCAGCGAGAGGCTGCGATTCGTTTCCCTCGGCATGTTCAGTACCGCGATCGTCAGGGACGCGTTCAACCGGTGGATTGGGTGGTGGCCCTGCCCGGCTATTACTCGCCGTTGGCTCCAGTGTTCAAGGGATCCCGCAACAAACAGCAGCGCATTCAGCGGGAACTGCGGAAGCTCAAAGCGTCGGGCGACTATCGCTTGGTGCATTGCCACGGCGGGGCTGTTGTTCTGCAGCGCCAGGTGCACGACACAGCTCCAGACCCGACGGCCAGTTCCGACAGCTCCAGTTCCTGTCCCTGGCTTGGGTAAGTAACTTCTTCTGCACCTTGCGGCTTGATCCCCAGCCCGGGTCATTGGGATTGAGCAGCAGCACGTTCCAAGGCCCAGCCTTGTGGGTTGGACTCTGCTTGTTCTTGGGGAAGCCGATGCTGCTGCGCTGGCTTAGCTGTGGCACCAGGTAACTGGTGGTGAGCACGGCGTCTTGCGGTTGGATCAGCGCTCGGGCCTCATTGACCCCTTGCAGCTGGGGCACTCGGCTCAGGTAGGGCCCGGAGAAGAACCAGGGCTTGGCCAGCGCCAGCCAACAGACCATGGCCCAGCACAGCATCCAGGGAAAGCCCCGCTGGGGTTGGGGTTGCCCCCGCAGGGCATCAATGCAGGCCACCACGGCCACCAACGCCAGGGGCAGGCTGTAGTGATGCACCAGGGTGCGGTAGCTGGCGGATGCGGAGATCAGATTCACCAGCACCAACGGCAGCCCGATCAGCAGCGTGCTGAGGGAGGCCCGCCGCCACAGGGCGATGCAGGGCAGGCAAAGCAGCAGCAGATATTCCGCTCCTCCGGCCCAATCCAGGCCACTGAGAACCGGGAGCGGATCGCCGCTCAAATGGTTGAACATCCGCGTTGCAGCCTTGGGGCCTTCGCCATCCCTGAGTAGTGGATAGAGCCAACGGCTGAGCATCAGCAGCCAGCCGATGCTGAGAGCCCCCGCCGCCAGGCTCCACCGCCAACGCCGCCGGCACGCAAGATCGATGGCCATACCTGCTGTGATCAGCATCAAGCCATCGCGGCAGCCCAGCATCAGCAGCAGCAAGCCAAACCAGAGCCGGGAGCGGCCGTTGCGCTCGGCCCAGAGGGCCAAAGCGAAGGCCGGCATCACCCAGGTTTCGGGGTGGAAATCAAACAGTGCGGCGTTGAACACCACCGGCTGTAGCCACCAGAGGCCGCAGGCCAGCCAGCAGCGTCGTCGGGTCAGACCCGCCTGCTCCGCCAGCCACCAAACCGGCAGTGCGGTGCAACTCAGGGCCAGGGCCTGACTGGCCAGGAGCCAATGCACGCTGGGCAGGATCCGATAGGCCGCGCCCGCCAGATAGAGCATCCAGGCCCCGTGGTCGGCCAGCACATGCACCTGCTCCATCGAGGAAATCGGTGCCGCTCCCGATCCGATCAGCCAGGCCCACTGGTCAAACAGCCCCAGGTCGTAGGCATTGCTTTGCAGCAGGCCATGGCGTGCCGCTGCAACGCCCCAGAGCAGCAGGCCCAGCCCTGCGCAAAGCGCCAGCAGTCGCGGAGGACAGCCCCGCGGCTGCGATGGCCGGGAGTCAGCGCCGGGGCTGGAGGTCATCGATCGGGATCAGATAGGTCTGGCTGCGTGAGTCCATCCAGGCATGGGGGCTTGCCTCCACCATCTCCCGCAGGAGCTGTTGCCGCCGCTGCGGCATCGGCCGGTAGGTCTTGTCCCACACGAAGCTGCCGGCCAGATGGCTGGCTCCAGCTTGTTTCCACTGCTGCAGTCGCTCCGGCGTCAGTTGTTTGCTGGAGATCAGCCAGCCTTGACGGCGGGCCAGGTTGAGCAGGGTGGGATCGGTGCTGGTGACACTCACAATCCGCGCGTCGCTGGGCAGATCCCTGCGGATGGTGAGGGCCAAGGGCATCCACGCCTCTCGCTGGCGATGCTCCACCGCCCAGTAATCCAGGGAAAGCACCGTGAGGCTCACCACTAGGGCAAGGCTCAGCAACAGCCGAGGCTGCCAGCGGGGCCGCCGCTGGTGCCAGGTCTGCCAGCCCAAGCCGATCAGTGGGGAACTGAACAGCAGCAGCGGCAGCTGGTAGTACTCGTGAATCGTGCTCGAGCGCATGGTGGCGATTGTGCAGAGCAGCACCCCCACCAAGCCGCTGATCGCGGTCTGTCCTCCGCAGCTGCGCCAGCTCGCCCTGAGGCCGATCAGCAGGAACGGCACTCCCACCAGCGCCAGGAGCCGCAGGCTCACCCGCAGCAGCAGGTTGATCCAGCCGTTGAGGTCCAGCAGAAGACTGATGCTGCTGCGATCGGCTCCCGACCCCCAGAACCCGAAGCTCAGACCACTGGTCTGTCCCAGTTGATGGGAATGCCAGTACCAACCGGCGATCGCCATCAGGCTGGTGCCGATGTAGAGCCAGAAGCCCGGACGCCCCAGCTGACGAAGCATGCGTCCGGTCAAGGTCTGAAGGGGTGGGGCCTGGCCTTGAGTGTTGGAGCTGAGCTGCACCATCAGCAGGGGCAGCCCCAACCAGAGCAGTGGAATCACCTTGATCAGACCAGCGCTGGTGAAGCACACCCAGCTCAGGGCCAGGGCCCAGGGCAAGCGTCGCTCACGCCAGAGGCTCAGGCTCTCCAGGGCCCCTGCGGCACAGAGCAGCAACAGGGCTTCGGCCTGAAAGGCGCGCCCGAAATACACCCCCAAAGGTGCGATGGCAAAGGCCAGGCCTGCCCACCAACCGGCTTCGGTGTTGAACCATCGCCGGCCCAGGCGCATCACCAGCCAGATGGTCAAGGCGCTGCAGAGCACCGACAGACCGCGGCCCAGCCACTCGTGCACGCCGATCAGGCCGTAGAGGCGGCTCACCAAAAAGGGGTAGAGGGGAAATTCCGACTCCACAAAGCCGGCACTCGCACCGCCCCAGTCGACCTGCGGCAGCCAGATCGGTGTGCCCGCCAGGCTGAAATGCCTTGCCATGGCCGCGGTGTCGGCTTGCCGCCAGCTGTGAACCCCCAGCACCGGCATCCAGATCTGCACCAGCCGCAGCAGGCTTCCCAGACCGATGGGCAGCCAGGCCGGCCTAGGGGTGGTTCCAGACAAAGCGGGATGACGCCGCATAGTTCCAGACGTAGACGACAACAATGCCCGCCAACTGGGCCCAGAGCGTATGGGCCTGGATCAGGGTGTAGAAACTGGTGGCCAGGCCAACGTTGGCAAGGGCCGGCAGGGAAGCCACCAGCAGGAATTTCAGCAACCCTCGGATCAATTGCCGTCCGCTCTGGCGTCGGTCGCGGAAGGTGAGGGCGTTGTTCACCAGATAGTTCGAGCTTGCGGCTGTGATCACGGCCACAGGAAGCGCCTGCTGAAACGCCAGGTTGAACAGGCTCATCAGCAGTGCTGTGGACAGCAATTGCACCACCACGCCTGAGGCGCCCACAAGCCCGAAGCTGATGGCCCGACGCGGCAGCAGCCGCAGGGTTGCGGTGTGAATCAGGGACACCACGAAGTCCCAGAGGACGGCGAGATCGAGCTTGGAACTGCCATGCAGCCTTGGCTGAAAACGCAGCGGAATTTCTCCCACCTGCAGGCGGCCGCGACTGATGGCCAGAAGTTCGTAGAAGAATTTGAAACCATTCACGTCCACCTGACGCACCAGCGGCAGGCAGCGGTTGAGGCGCAGCACGATGAAGCCGCTCATGCAATCGCTCAGGTGCCGGTATGACTTTGGAAGACTCCAACGGGCCAGACTGTTGGCGAGGGTGGAGCCATCGGTGCGTCGATCGCTGAGGCCTCGGATTTCGGAGTGGTCGAGGAAGCGGCTCCCCGCCACCAGGTCCAGTCCCTCGCGATTCAGCAGCTGCACGGCCTCGCCAACGGACGCAGGTTCGTGCTGGCCATCGCTGTCCATCACAACAGCAGTGGGATAGAGGGCTGCGATCAGGCCTTCCTTGATGGCGCTGGCCAGTCCGGAGCGTCCCACCCGTTGGATGATCCGGATCCTGGAGTCCTGGCGGGCCAGGGCGCGAACCAGATCTGGGGTGCCATCGCGGGAATCGTCATCGACGATCAGGATTTCGAGCGGATGATCCGTCCCCAGGTGCAGCAGGGATTCGATCACCTGGCGGATGGAACCACCTTCATTGAATGTGGGCAGCACGATGGATAGGCCGCTGTGGCTTGTCGGTCCTTCACGTTCCGCGGTGGACGACACAGTGCGCTCCAGTCGAGCTCAGGCTACCGACAGTTGGCCAGAGTCCATCGCCCCGCTTGGCCTTCGGTGATGCAGTCCTTCTGCAGCTTGTCGCTGAGACGGCGGCCTGGGCCACCTTTGAAGCGCTGAATGCGTTGTTCGGCATACCAGTTGAGGCTGGGGCGTTCGTCGTAACCCTTCAGCCTGATCTCGCCTCCAGGGTTGGCTCTGGCCAGGGCTGCCACCGGTTGCACGGGCCAGGTTTCGTTGAGCTCCCACAACCACAGGGGGGAGTGAAACAGCAGAGCCAGCGCTGCCACATTGCCGCAGCTGAGGCTGATCACCCCCAGGCGTCGTCGCTGTGGTGCGCCAGAGCGCAGCCACCATCCGCCGCCACTCCAGCCGAGGCCCAGCACAACCGCCAGGTCGCGGTAGGGCCCAAGGCTGCTGCCTATGCTGCTGAAGCTGCTCAGCCAAAGCAGTAGGAGCAGCAGTCCGAGCCCGCTCCAGAACAAAGGAAGCTGCATCAGCAACCAGCGCCAGGGGGGCTGTGGGTTGCCAGGTGAATTCGACGAAGAAGAGGGGCGCTCCACCAGCAAGGCCAGCAGCGGAGCACAAAGAAGAGCAATGGGCAGCCAGAGCGGATGGCTGTACCAGGGGAGCTGGGTGCGCAGCGGAAGAATGGCCCCGCCCAGGGTGATCAGACAGGCCAGCGACCAACGGCTCCAGCGGCTCTGACGCCATCGCCAGGCCCAGACCAGGGCGAAGGGCAGCAGCGGCAGCCAGGGCCAGCCCCCCTCCAGCACTTCGATCATCGGGACCCGCCAGCCCAGATCACTGCCTTCGCCAGCATCCAGAAGAACCCGCCCGGCACCATCTCCGCCCCACAGCCAGAGCGCTTCGCTCCCACGGATGTGGGCATGCCAGAGATGCCAGCCGATCCCCGGCGTCAGGCCCAGCAGCATCCCGAGCAGGGCTGCAGACCTGTTGTTCCAGCGTCTCCATTCCTGGCCCCAGGCCAGCGCCAATCCGGCGGCCACCGCCGCGGGCACCAACAGCGGGGCTTTGAGCAGCAGCATGGCGCTGGCCATCAGGCCGGCGACGCCCCCCCAGAGTGCGCTGGTTCGGCTGCCGTTGAGCTGCAGCAGGGCCAGCCAAAGCAGAGCCATGGCTGTCAGTTGCGTGCCATCCAGCATGGCCAGACGTCCGTGCCGGGCCACCGGCAACAGCGTCATCAGAATCACGCTGGTGGCGAGGGCGCTGGAGCGATCTCCCGGTCGCAGCACCCATTGCAGCCAGCCCCCCAGTGGCACCACCAGGCACGACAGCAAGGCCGGAGCCAGACGGATCGTCCACTCCGAAGGGAGCTGGTTGTGCTGTGTCGTGGCACCGATCACGAGGGCGATCAGGCTGTGCAGACCAGGTGCCTTGTTGAGGTAAGGCTGGTCCCAGAGGGTGGGCAGCAATGGGGCTTCCCCGAGGCCGTGGCGAAGTTCGAGGGCCACCCGGGCCACGGTGGCTTCATCGAAGTCCCGCAAGGGGAGATCGCCGAGGCCGATCAGGGCCAGCACGGCAGCGGCACTGCCGAGCGCCACCAATGCGATCCAGGGTGCTGCGTCAGGAGCTGAGCCGGAGCGCATGGGGCCCCTCTTCACATCAAAAACTGAGTATGGTCCGGGTGTTCAGGATGCAGCGGCGTGGAGAGGTGAGTGCTTCCTTCGGGAGGTGCCCACAACTCCGAAGGCGTTGCCGGCATTCACAATCCTTCAGGAGGAGGTGTCCATGATTTCCAGTTGTTTGATTCAGGGTCTGCTGATCGCGGAGAACGCCGGCTGAACGGCGCCTTCTAACTGATCATCCGGTTCCGCGGCAAAAGCGGACCCGGCGAGAGCCCCCGTCCGGATGTCCGGGCGGGGGCATCGTTTGTTTGGGGGCGCGCCTTGCGCCTGCAACGGTATCTACTGATACATGTCGATGTAAGGACCGGCACACGTGGCGTTGGTGGGCCGATGAGCAGCCCTCAAAATCCGGAAATGGCGTAGTTGCGCCTATTTCCTGTGTGAGGAATCCAATGAAGCTTTTCCAGCAATTGCTGGTGGCACCTGCCGCCCTTGGCCTTCTGGCCTCCGGCGCCAATGCCGCCGAGCTGAACATCAACGGCGTTTCTGATTACGCGGCTTCCGCTGATCAGGTCACCAGCGTCACCCAATTCTCTGACGTCTACCCCACCGACTGGGCCTATCAGGCTCTGGCCAATCTGGTGGAGACCTACGGCTGCGTCGCCGGTTACCCCAACGGCACCTTCCGTGGCAACCGGGCCATGACCCGCTATGAAGCGGCTGCCCTGCTCAACGCTTGCCTCGACCGGATCACCGAAGTGACCGACGAGCTGCGTCGCCTGCTCAAGGAATTCGAAACCGAACTGGCCATCCTCAAGGGTCGCGTTGATGGCCTCGAGGCCCGCGTCGGCGAACTGGAAGCAACCCAGTTCTCCACCACCACCAAGCTGAAAGCCAAGGCTGACTGGGCTTTCGGCGCAGTTAAGGCTCACGGCGAAGGCAGTGATGCTTTTGAAGCCGAGAACGGTGGCACTTCCTTCAGCTACAACCTGGCGCTGAACCTGGAGACCTCCTTCACCGGTAAGGACCTGCTCTACACCCGCCTGCGTTCAGGCAACATGAGCAACGTCTATGGCGGTCTGTTCTCTCAGGAGTACGGCTTCGACTCAAAGAACGTCGTCAAGATTGCCCGCCTGTACTACAGCTTCCCCGTCGGTGAAAACTTCACCGTGGTTGGTGGCCCTCGCGTCCGTATGGACGACATGCTGCCCGTCTGGCCCAGCGCTTATCCCGCTGCCATGACGTATGACTTCTTCACCTACGCCGGTGCCCCTGGTGCTTACAACCTGGCCCTTGGCGCTGGTGCTGGTGTGTATTGGACGTCTGACGAATTCAGCATTTCTACCAGCTACCTGTCCACCAACGGCAACAGCAGCTGCCCCAACAGCACAACCTGTGTTGACAAAGATGGCAACCTCACCGGCGGCGGTATCGGCACCGACGCTGCTGACTTCAGTGCCACCACTCAGATCGCTTATGCGCCTGAGAACTGGGGTATCGCTGCTGCCTACACCAAGGCTTCTGGCCTTTCCGAGAAGCTTTACGAAGGCAACGCCAACCCTGCTGGTGTCGCCATCTCTGGCATGGGTGAGCAGACCAACTCCTGGGGACTGAGCGCCTGGTGGATGCCTGAAGAGTCCGGCTGGATTCCTTCCGTCAGCACCGGTGTGGGCATGACCTACGCCGACGCTGATGGCGATGATGAGGAGAGCGCCTCCTGGTATGTGGGCCTCGAGTGGGCTGATGCCTTCATCGACGGCAACTCCCTGGGTATGGCTGTGGGTCAGCCCACCTTCGACACCGATGGTGACGGTGCCGGCTACGCCTGGGAATTCTTCTACAAGTTCCAGGTCACCGACAACATCAGCGTGACTCCTGCCATCACCTACCTGGCGAAGCCCGACCCTTCCCAGGATTCCGATGGCATGAGCGCCATGAGCGGTCTGATCAAGACCCAGTTCAAGTTCTGATCCTTGGTTTGAGGCCCCTTCTGGGGTCTCGTCCTCTTCAGATCCTGCAGCTCTCCACCTCGGTGGGGGGCTTTTTTTTGGTTAATTACGCTCGGTTGGATGGTCTTAACCGATACATAAACAACCCTTGGGTTGCTGTTACCGACATGGCGACTTCGTGGCAATAGCGTTGGGCCGCTGGCATGTTTTGCCGGCAATTTCTCTTGGTGTGAGAACCCAAAATGAAGCTTTTCCAGCAACTGCTGGTGGCTCCTGCTGCCCTTGGCCTGATCGCCAGTGGTGCCAATGCCGCCGAGCTGAATATCAACGGCGTTTCTGATTACGCGGCTACTGCCAGTGGCAACAGCCTTGATCAGGTCACCAGCGTCACCCAGTTCTCTGACGTTTACCCCACCGACTGGGCCTACCAGGCTCTGGCCAACCTGGTGGAGACCTACGGCTGCGTCGCCGGTTACCCCAACGGCACCTTCCGTGGCAACCGGGCCATGACCCGCTACGAAGCGGCTGCCCTGCTGAACGCTTGCCTCGACCGGATCACTGAAGTGACCGACGAGCTGCGTCGCCTGCTCAAGGAATTCGAAACCGAGCTGGCCATCCTCAAGGGTCGCGTTGACGGCCTCGAGGCCCGCGTGGGCGAACTGGAAGCAACCCAGTTCTCCACCACCACCAAGCTCAAGGCCAAAACCGTCTGGGTGGCTGGTGCGACGCGCGCCAAAGGTGACAACTACAACACCGGTGGCGAGAAGGGTGCCCGCGCTGCCTACAACGCTGAGTACGGCGCCTTCTCCTTCAGCTACGACCTGCGTCTTGGCCTGAAGACCTCCTTCAGCGGCAAGGATCTGCTCTACACCCGTCTGCGCGCGGGCAACATGGGCGACAGCAGTGTGTGGGACGGCAACGGCGTCTCCCTGAACAAGCTCGACACCGCTGCCCCCGGCGGCAACATCGTCGAGATTGATCGCATCTACTACCGCTTCCCCCTCGGCGACAGCTTCACCATCCAGGCCGGTCCTCTGACCCGGAACACTGAGATGATGGGCTACAAAGCCAGTGCCTATGCCAAGGGCGGCAGCAAGGTCCTTGATTTCTTCGGTGGTTCCCTGGGCACCCCCGGCGTCTGGAACAAGGAGACTGGCGGTGGTTTCGGCGCCATCTACAGCAACAAGAAGCAAGTGGAGAAGGGCAACCCCTACTTCACCGTGGCTGCGAACTACGTTGCCGATTCGGGTGAGGCCAACGACAGCAACCCCAACACGGGTGGCTTCATGACCGACAACTCCGAAGGCAACATCACCACTCAGATTGCCTACGGCAACAAGCAGTGGGGCTTGGCCGCCGGTTATCGCTACGGCCAGTGTGGTGCCAAGTTCCGCACCGCTACTGAGTTCGCTGCTGGCGGCAAGTTCGGCACCCCTTGCGATGTTGCCACCGGCACCTTCATTGATGCCGACGGCGAAGAGCAGGACATCATGGAGCGCACCAACGCCGACAGCCACAGCTGGTCTTTCCACGGCTTCTGGCGTCCTGAGGAGTCCGGTTGGATGCCCTCCATCAGCGCTGGTGTCGGTGCGTCCTACCTGAACGGCAACGACGATTGGGATGACAACACCACCAAGCGGGCCATGGCCAGCTGGATGGTGGGTCTGACCTGGAACGATGTCTTCATGGAAGGCAACGCTCTGGGTTACGCCGTGGGTCAGCCCCAGTTCGTTTTTGATGTCGACAACGACAGCAACGACGACTTCGTGGCTGACGGCGGTTACGCCATGGAGCTCTGGTACAGCTTCCAGGTGACTGACAACATCCAGATCACCCCAGCCATCTACTGGCTGAGCCGTCCCTTCGGTGACGACACCCAGAACGTCAACGGCGACTACAAGTCCCTCGGCGTCTTCGGTGGCCTGGTTCAGACCACCTTCAAGTTCTGATTCCTTGGCCCGACTTCGGTTGGGCCTTCAGAACAACCTTCCTCACACACACATCCCAAGCCCCCCCGTGCGGAGGGCTTTTTTTATGGTCGTTCTGCGGGCAAGCTGCAGCCATGAGCATTGCTCCTGACATCACGGCCTTGATCGGTGGCACGCCCCTCGTGCGGCTGAACCGATTGCCCCAGGCCTGCGGCTGTCAGGCCGAGATCCTCGCCAAGTTGGAGAGCTTCAATCCATCCGCCTCGGTGAAGGACCGCATCGCCAGCGCCATGGTGCTGGAGGCGGAGCAGGCCGGCACGATCATTCCCGGGCGAACGGTGCTGGTGGAGCCCACCAGCGGCAACACCGGGATCGCCCTGGCCATGGTGGCGGCGGCCCGGGGGTACCGGCTGATCCTCACCATGCCGGACACCATGAGCACGGAGCGTCGCGCGATGCTGCGGGCCTACGGCGCCGAGTTGCAGCTCACGGACGGTGCCCAGGGCATGAATGGGGCCATCGCGCTGGCCAAGGAGTTGGTGGATGAGATTCCCAACGCCTACCTGCTTCAGCAGTTCGATAACCCCGCCAATCCAGCCGTGCATGAACGCACCACGGCTGAAGAGATTTGGTGCGATACCGACGGCCAGATCGATGCCTTTGTGGCGGGGGTGGGCACCGGCGGCACCATCACCGGCTGTGCCCGTCTTTTGAAACAACGCCAGCCGCAGCTTCAGGTGATTGCGGTTGAGCCCGAGGCCAGTGCTGTGCTGTCTGGAAAGCCCCCGGGGGCTCATCGCATCCAGGGGATTGGAGCTGGTTTTGTTCCTGCGGTGCTGGAACTCGATCGGATTGATTCGATCCTCACGGTGAGCGATGAGGAAGCCATGCAGGTGGGCCGGCGTCTGGCTCGGGAGGAGGGTCTGCTCTGCGGCATCAGCAGTGGCGCGGCCATGGCCGCTGCCCTTCGAGTGGGCCAAGCCCCCGCCATGGCGGGCAAACGCCTGGTGGTGATGCTGGCTAGTTATGGCGAGCGCTATCTCTCCACCCCGATGTTCAGTGCTGCTTCGCAGCTTCCCGCCCGCAGGGATGGTCAGCTGTGAGCGACCCCTACGCCGTGCTCGGTGTCAGCAGCACCGCCAGCAACGCTGAGATCAAGGCGGCCTACCGCCAGCTGGTGAAGCAGCACCATCCCGATGCCGGTGGCGACGACCAGCAGATGCTGGCCCTCAATGCCGCCTGGGAAGTTCTCGGGGATGCCGAGCGCCGTAAGGCCTTTGATCGCACGCGGCCCCAGCCGGGGCGAGCGGTATCGCCGACGGACCTGCGCCGGGCCAGCCGTGCCCACGACCGTGCGGTGGCCGCGGATGATGCCCTGGTGGAGTGGCTGCGGCGGGTTTATGCGCCGATCGACCGCATGCTCGGTGAGGTGATCAATCCCTTCCCCAAGCAACTCAAGGCACTGTCAGCTGACCCCTACGACGACGAGCTGATGGAGGCGTTCTGCAGCTATCTCGAGGCGAGCGGACGCCGGATGGACAAGGTCAAGCAACTGTTTCAGTCGTTGCCCACGCCGGCCTCAGCCCGTGGCTTCGGGCTGAGCCTCTATCACTGTCTTTCGGAAGTGGAAGACGCTCTGGCCGAACTGGAGCGATACACCATGGGATACGTGGATGGATATCTCCACGATGGTCGCGAGATGCTGCGGGACGCCAAACAGCGCCGCAAGCGGCTCCAGGATGAACGGCGTCGCTTGGAGATCGTGTGAAGCAGCGCTGGCGTTTCTGGGCTTCGGTTGCCCTGATCTGGGTGCTCTCCACCCTGGTGGATCGGCTCTGGTGGACGCTCCAGACCGGCGTCCCCGCCTGGGATCAGGCTGATTACCTCAACAGCGCCATGGACCATGGCCGCGCCTTGGGCTTGCTTCCCGGTGGCGGGTGGCAGGGTTGGCAGGCGCTGCTGGATCTGTCTCCGAAGATTCCGCCCCTGGCCTCGCTGGTGAACGGCAGCGTGATGGCCCTGAGTGGTGATGCCCCGGAGCAAGCGGCTTGGAGCCTGAGTCTCTGGCACGGGTTGCTCCTGGTGGTGATGGCGGGTTGGGGGCGGCGGCTGCAAGGGGATGGCCTGGCCTTGATCGCCTGCCTGTTGGCGGCATTGACGCCGGCCTTTTTGGATCTGCGTACGGATTACGTGCTGGAGATGGCCCTGGTGGCCAGTTGCAGCCTGGCGATCTGGCGTCTCGGGGTCTGGTGCGATCCCAAGACCGGTGGCCGCTGGGGGCAGGCCTGGGGTTGCACCCTGGCAGCCATCGCTGCGGTGCTGGTGAAGCAAAGCGCCCTGCTTGTGCTTGTTCCTGCGGGACTCTGGGCTGCGGGAATCGCGTTGCAACGGGGTGGCCCTTGGCTGCGTCAGGCTCTGCTGCTGCCCCTGCTCACGGCGGTCCTGATCGGTCCCTGGTTGCGTCACAACTGGATCACCAGCCTCGGGGGCACCAACCGGGCCGTGTTCGAGTCGGCAGCCCGGGAAGGCGATCCCGGCGTGTTCAGCCTGGCCAGTTGGCTGTGGTACCCGCGCCTGTTGCCGGAGCAGCTCGGCATGGTGCTTCTGGTGGTGGGCTTGTCCGGGCTGCTGCTTTGGTGCTGGCAGCGCCGGCAGCCCTCCATGGACCACGCCTGGTCCTGGCGCTGGCTCCTGATCAATCTGGTGGCGGCCTGGGTGCTCACCACGCTGAGCCCCAACAAAGGCGACCGCTACATCGCTCCCCTGCTCCCCTCCTTGCTGTTGCTCCTGGCCCGAGGCTGGTGGCAATGGGGCCATTGGTTCGAGGCCAGGCGTTCCAGGCTGGTGTGGCCCCTGTTCGGTGCTGGGCTGCTGGCCTGTGTGCCAGCGGGCTGGGCCCATCAGCTGCATCGCTTGGAAGACCGGCCCCGTGGCCCGGTGGAGGCGCTGGTGGAAGCCGCCGGTGGTGCGGATCCCAGCAGGCCTCCTGCCACGTTGATCGTGGTGCCCAGCACCTCCGATCTCAACCAGCACAACGTCAGCTTCTACGGCCGTCGCCACGGGGGGCAGACCGTTGGCCGGCAGCTGGGGGGCAGCCACCAGGACCGTGGGCCTGTGCTGGCACGGACGGAATGGGTGGTGTTGGCGGAAGGGAACCAGGGATCGGTGCGCAAAGCGGCGCGAAAGCTGGATCAAGCCGTGCGCAGCAGCGGTGTGTTCGAGCCGGTGCATCAATTTGAGCGCCCCAAGGGGGGGAGTTATTCCCTCTGGCGCCGCCGCGCGACGCACCCGATTGCAGGCCCCTCTTTTGCGGAGCGCTTCCCCGACCTTGCCGCTGGCCTGGCGGCAGGGCCGGTGGGGCTGGACCCGGTGTTCGCTGCGGTGGGGCAGGAGCACATGCTCGATGGCCATTTCAGCTACCGGGAGCCGGTGCGTTCTGAGGCCTTGGCGGCCTTGGCGCAGGATCCCGAGGCCGTGAAACCGCGTTGGACCCTTGCGCTGCTGGCGGTGCTGGACAACCGCCCGGCGCAGGCAGCGGAGCAGTTTGAGGCGCTGCAACGGCTGTTGCCCGATAACCCCTGGCCAGTGGCCTACCGCAGTGTGGTCAACCTGGCGGGGTGGAACCCCTGGCAGGCCGCCGCCGCTGCTGATGGGGCCAGCGTTTCGAATCCTGTCCTGGCGGCGCTGGGGGATCTCAGCGGGGTGCTCTCTGGTGCTGTTTGGCGCATCCCCGCCGCCATCACATCAATTCCAGCGGCCGTCACAGCCGTGGAGGAGGCTCTGGAGCCTGCCTCCAACCAAGATCAGGATCAGGAGCAGGCTTCCAGTTGATCCATCCGCAGCCAAACATCGGGCACCGGACGGTTCCAGCGCACCTGGCCGTAGTCCCCTTTCACCACCAGCAGCTCGCCGGGACCTTCAAAGATGTAGTCGGGTGCTGTGGGATCGCTGGCTCCAGCCTCAAGGCTGGAGCTGTAGGCGGCTCTGTTCACCTTGACCAAGGCACCTTTGCGCAGCGCAGCAGGCTTGGCCTTGGCGGGGGCAGCGGCGTCGGATTCGGCCATGACAGGGGACGGTGATGGCACCAGGCTAAAACCAATCGCCCACGAACCCCCTTAGCCTCCCAGCCGCACCACCCCCGCTTTCATGCGTCTGCTGCTGTTTGGCTGCACAGGTTTTGTTGGCCGTGAGCTCCTGCCGCTCCTGCTTCAGGCCGGGCACCAGCTCACAGTGGTGAGCCGCCGGTTGGCCCGCGGCTACGACGCTGAACGGGCGGATGGGCGACTGATCTGGATGCAGTTCGACCCTGCCAGCAGCAGCACCTGGACCGACGCCGGCCTGTTGGACGCCCTGAATCAGGCCGATGCAGTGGTCAACCTGGCGGGGGAACCGATTGCCGAAAAGCGTTGGACCCCGACCCACCGGCAGCTGCTCGAAACCAGCCGTCTGGAAACGACCTCTCAGTTGGTGAAGGCGATCGAGGCCTGTGCAACGCCACCGAAGCTGCTGGTGAATGCCTCAGCCATCGGCTTCTACGGCTCCAGCCTGGACAAGCGTTTTCTTGAATCGAGCACCCCTGGTGACGACTTCCTTGCGAGCTTGTGTGAGCGCTGGGAAGCGGCGGCTGGGGCGGTGCCTTCCGCTGTACGGCAGGTCACCCTGCGGATCGGCATTGTGCTGGCGGCCGACGGCGGTGCACTCGGAAAAATGCTTCCGGTGTTCCGCACAGGGTTTGGCGGTCCGATCGGCAGTGGCCGGCAATGGATGAGCTGGATCCACCGCACTGACCTCTGCGCCCTGATCCTTCAATCCCTCACGGACGAGAGCTGGAGTGGCGTGATCAATGCCGTGGCTCCTGAGCCCGTCTCGATGACGGCCTTCTGCAAGCAGCTGGGGCGCAGCCTGGGCCGTCCGAGTTTGTTGCCGGTGCCCGCTCCAGTGCTTCAGGTGCTTCTGGGGGACGGCGCCAAGGTGGTGTTGGAGGGCCAGCAGGTTGCCTCGGAGCGGCTTGATGCTCTGAACTTCAGCTTCCGCTACCCCGATCTGGCTTCAGCACTCGCCGCTGCCACCAGCTGAAGATGCCACTCACCAGCGCGGCCATGATCAACAGGCTGATGGCTGGGGCGAACAGGGGTTGCCACAGCAGCTGAACCTGGTCCATCAGCCAGTCATGGCCTTGGCCCTGTTGCACCACGGCAACGGCAAAGACCCCTGCGCCGATAAACACCATCAGCACATTCACCATCAGCAGGCGGTCGAGCCAGCGTTTCCAGGCCGGTTCTGGCGGGGCACTCATGCAAGCAGTGCGCAAATGGCTGCCGCCATTCTCGGGCCTCCACCAGCTTTCCCGAGGCGCGATTTGGCCTCCTCTTGGCATTGCTGTTGCAAGTCAGGATCCTGTCGCGCACGATCCAGCAGAGCCATGGCCAGCTCTGCTGTTCCCTCCAAGGCCTCACGGCTGCCACTCTCTCCGTCGGCACAGAACACCGTGGGGCCCAGCAGGCGCCGTTGGGCCTCGGCGAATGCTGCTGTGAATTGAGGCCCCTGGCCCGGCAGCTGCAGCACCGGTTTGGCCAGGCCAACGGCTTGCTCGATGGCGGTACCTGCCATGCCGATCACCAGATCGCTGTGCTGCAGCACGGCACGGAAGGCCCCGCGGCGAACGTTGATCCCCCAGGCCCCCTCACGCTCCAGCACGCCGTTTTTCAAGTGCCAACCGCTTCGTTCGCTCAGCCGCCGCAAGCTGTCGTCATCGAGGCTGGGCACCAAGGCCAGATCGACGTTGCAGCGAACTGTGTTGGGCAGCAGCTCGATCAGCCGCAGCAACAGCTGAAGGTTCTGTTCCAGTTCCGGTCGGCGGCTGCCGGGCAGCAGACCGATGCGTGGCGTGCTGCTGGGCGGCGGGGTGGCCGCTGTGAGCACCGAATCCATGAACGGATTGCCCAGGAAGGTCACCGGCCGTTGCAGTTGTCTGCTGAGGTCCTCGGCGGTGCGTTGATCGCGGCTGTACACCGCTTTGAAGCGGCGGCTTTTCAACAGAGCAGCGCAGGGCCAGGGCAGGCGCAGCGTCCCTTCGTAGTGGCTGGAGTAGGCCACCAGGTAGGTCGCCACAGGCCGTTGGCTGAGCCATGCCGCGATCACAGGGATCACATCTCCCACCACCAGGATCAGATCAAAGCGACGCCGGTACCGCATCAGACGCACCAGGCGTCGGAGCAAATACAGCACTTGCCCTTGGGCGATCTCGGTGAGGCGGCCGCGAAGGCTGGTGTAGCCGATGCCGCCGGTGCTGAATTCATGGCTGCGTCCCAGCAGTGGCACCCCGGCTTTTTGGTATGCGCTGCCAAGCCCCACCAGCGGAAGAGCTTGCACGTTGTGGCCCTGCTGCTGAAGCTCCTGGGCTAGCAGGGCGCCGGAGAGGTCTTCACCGTGGCCATTGCTCAGCATCAGGATGCGTGCCATTGCCGGGCTGCCCATCACCACATCCAGGTGCTCGGATCCGGTATGCCGTTGGCGTGCCTGGCCAGTTGCAACCGCCGCGCTTCGCTGGCCAGGCGTTCCTGCCGCAATTGGGCCGAACGATCCGATGGAGGCCGCACGCGAACCTGGGACGGCAGACGGGTGATGGTCCAGGTGGCTGTCATGCAGGGTTTGTCAGGCAGTGGCTGTCATGCAGTGGCTGTCATGCAGTGGCTGTCATGCAGAGCGTCCGTTGTGATCAGAGCTCAAGCCAGGCTTTCACTTTCTCGAGGGCCTTCCAGCCGGGTTTGCGCTCAAGCCCGTCGGCGATCGAGGCCTTGAGTTCGCCAGACACCTCTGGGGCCAGGGTCATCACCTGCTGGACCACCTGGATGTGGTCACGCACACCTTTGGATTGGGTTTCCAGCAAGGCCAGGCTCAGGTTGATCCTGGCCTGGGGGTCTTGGCCGTTGAGTCTCACGGCGAAACGTGCCGACCGCAGCGCCTCCTCCGGTTGGTCGCAAAGCAGCTGCAGCCAGGCGAGGCAGGTCCAGCCCGCCGATTGGCGAGGAGCGGCTTCAACGATGCGGGCGAAATCAGGGAGCACCTCTTCTGCTGCTGCGCCGGCCTGATATCGGGCCATGGCCTGCTCAAACAGGCTGTCCTGGGAAGTCTCCATCAACGGGGAGAGGGCAGTGATCTCACCTCAGACTCCCACGTGGCTTCGCTCACACGGCGAAGGAACTGCCGCAGCCACAGGTCTGGCTGGCGTTGGGGTTGGTGAAGTTGAAGCCACCACCGATCAGAGCAGTGCTGAAGTCCAGCTGCATTCCGTAGATGTAGAGCAGGCTTTTGGGATCACAGATCACCCGGAAGCTCTGACCATCAGCCGCCATGTACTCGTAGGTCTCGTCATCGTCGAGGGTGTCTGAGGCGGGCACGAAATCCATCGTGTAGCTCATGCCGCTGCAGCCCCCAGACCGCACCCCGACGCGCAGCACCTGGTTCTCACCCTGTTCACCACACAGCTTGGCGAGCTGCTGCATCGCCGGTTCAGTGATCAGGATGCCCTTGCCGTCTTTGGCGGTATGGGCCGGCGCGGTATCTGGGGTGGAAGTCATGGTCAACGCAGGCTCTTGCTCTCACTCTATGAACGCTCATACATAGAGTCGCCTTAGTTGACCAGATCTTGTGCGGGTCGCGATCGTTGGTTCCGGCCTCGCCGGCCTCTCCGCTGCAGTGGACCTCGTGGATGCGGGCCATGAGGTGAATCTCTACGAAGCCCGTCCCTTCATGGGCGGCAAGGTGGGCAGCTGGGTGGATGAGGGCGGTAACCACATCGAGATGGGGTTGCACGTCTTCTTCTTCAATTACGCCAACCTCTTCGCTCTGATGCGCAAGGTGGGAGCGTTCGAGAACCTTCTGCCCAAGCAGCACACGCACCTGTTCGTGAACAAGGGGGGCGATCTGCGGGAGCTGGATTTTCGCTTCCCCATCGGCGCACCCTTCAACGGCCTCAAGGCGTTCTTCACCACACCGCAGCTCAGCTGGATCGACAAGCTGCGCAATGCCCTGGCCCTGGGCACGAGTCCGATCGTGCGGGGTCTGGTGGATTACGAGGGGGCGATGCGCACCATCCGAGCCCTCGACTCCGTCAGTTTCCAGGACTGGTTTGTGGGCCATGGCGGCAGCCCCGAAAGCATCCGGCGGATGTGGAATCCCATTGCCTATGCCCTGGGCTTCATCGACTGCGAGGCCATCTCCGCCCGCTGCATGCTTACGATCTTCATGATGTTTGCGGCCAAGACGGAAGCCTCCAAGCTCAATCTGCTGAAGGGATCACCCCATCGCTGGCTCACGGGTCCGATCCTCGACTACATCCAGCAGCGTGGAGGCAAGTTGCATCTGCGCCATCGGGTGAAGCAGGTGGACTACAGCGAGGGTGACACCCCTGAGATCACTGGCCTGCAGCTGGGAACGCCCGAAGGAGACATTCGTGTTGAGGCAGACGCCTACCTGGCCGCTTGTGACGTGCCCGGGATTCAGAAACTGCTGCCCGAGGCCTGGAACCGTTACCCCCAGTTCAAGGCGATTCATCAGCTGGAGGCTGTACCCGTGGCCACCGTTCAGCTCCGCTACGACGGCTGGGTGACAGAGCTGGGAGATGCCCAGGAAGCCCAGCGCCGGGATGTGGCGACACCCACGGGGCTCAACAACCTGCTGTACACGGCTGATGCCGATTTCAGCTGTTTTGCCGATCTGGCCCTGGCCAGTCCGGAGGATTACCGCAAGGAGGGAGAGGGCTCCCTGCTCCAATGCGTGCTCACCCCTGGTGATCCCTGGATTCCCAAGTCGGTGGATGAGATTGTTGCCCACACCGACCGTCAGGTGCGCGAGCTGTTCCCCTCGGCCCGCAATCTCAAGCTCACCTGGAGCAACGTTGTGAAACTGGCGCAATCGTTGTACCGCGAAGCCCCTGGCATGGAGCCCTACCGCCCGGAGCAGCGCACGCCGATCCGTAATTTCTTCCTGGCCGGCAGCTACACCCGCCAGGACTACATCGATTCGATGGAGGGGGCCACGATGAGCGGTCATCTGGCGGCGGCGGCCATCCTCGATCAGCCGGTGAAGCTGGCCACCAACGCGGCGGTGGCCTGATGGGACGCTGGCTCGAACACACGGTCACCTCCGAGGTGCAGGCCCCGGCCGCCAAGGTCTGGGAGGTCTGGAGTGATCTCGAAGCGATGCCCCGTTGGATGCGCTGGATTGAGTCGGTCAAACCACTCGACGACCCTGATCTCACCGATTGGACTTTGGCGGCACAGGGCTTTCGCTTCAGCTGGAAGGCCCGGATCACCCAGCGGGTTGAAGCCCAGCAACTGCACTGGGAATCAGTGGGTGGCCTGCCCACCAAGGGTGCCGTTCGCTTTTATCCCGAAGCCGACGACCGCACTGTGGTCAAGTTGAGCGTGACCTACGAATTGCCGAGGGTCTTGGCACCGCTTATGGAACCCAGCATCCTGGGGGGCATCGTGACCAAGGAGCTTCAGGCGAATCTTGACCGTTTCCGTGACCTGGTGGAAGCAGGCGGCTAAGCATTGGCTTGCCTCCGTTGCCGTGTTGGTGGTCGTGGGGGGCTGTGGTGGCAAAACGCCAACGGCCACGGCGCTGCCATCGGTTCCAGTGAAACCTGAGCCGCTTCCGGAAACCTCAGCGGTTCAGGCCCCGCCGATTGGCCTGACCCCTCTGCCTTCGGCTGAGGAGGTGCAGCAGGCTGCCCCCGGCGGCCGGGCGGATCCCTTTGCTCCTCTTGTTGGTGTGGAGGCTGCGGATGCTCAGGACCCCACAACTGGCCTTGCCCTGACTGGCGTTTTGTTGGTGGGAGATCAGAAACGAGCCATCGTGACCACCCCCAACGGCACTGGTGTGATCTGTGCAGGCGCAGATGGCCGCTGCGGTGCTGACGCTCTGCTGCTGCTGCCGCCTGGATGGTCGGTGCTCAGTATTTATGTGGAGCGCGGTTGCATTCGCTTCGCGCTGAACGATGAACCTCAGGATCCCTTCTGCATCGCCTGAGCGCAGGCTTCGGCTAACCCTTCGAGATCGTGGGGGTCGGCCTCAGCATCCACCCGGCCGAAGCATTGGCGGCAGCTGCGACTGGTCTGGGGGCCGATTGAAACCAGCTTCACCCCCTCCAACCGTTCAGCCCAGGCTGGGCCGAAGCGCTGTTCCAGCAGCTGCGCGGTGTGCTCCGCTGTCTTGCCGCTGCTGAAGGCGATGGCATCCACGCTGCCTTGCTCAAGGGCTGTGGCTGTCTGCTCCGGCATCGCTGAGGGGCAGCCGGACTCATAGGCCGCCACCTCCACCACCCGCACCCCGGCCTCTCCAAAGGCATCCGCCAGCACGGTGCGACCACCGCTCTGCACCCGTGGCAACAGCATCTTGAGGCCCCAGCCCGACACCGGGAAGTGATCGATCAAGCTGTCGGCCACGAAGCTTGGGGGCACGAAATCAGCGGCCGCCCCAAGGTCGTCCAGCACCTGCGCCGTTTTGCGGCCCACCGCGGCAATCTTGAGACTGGCGGGGCGTCTGGCCAGGCAACGGCCAAGGCGTTGCAGCCGCTGTTCCACGGCCTGCACGCCATTGGCACTGGAGAACACCAGCCAGTGAAAGCTGTCCAGCTCTTCAAGTGCGTCATCCAGGGGGCCCCAGTGGTCTGGGGGGCCGATCACCAGAGCTGGTAAGTCGAGCACCGTTGCGCCCCGTTGCTCCAGCAGCTGGCGTGCGGCCCCCTGTTGGTCGGCCGCGCGGGTGACGATCACCGTGCGGCCCTGCAAGGGATGGCTCAAGCGACCGCCTCCCCGTCCAGCTTCACGATCCCCTGCACCTGCTCCCGCAGCTGGTTTGCCGCATCGGTGTCCCCTTGGGCCTGCAGCAGGCTGATGGCGCGGATGAAGCTGCTGCGGGCGGCGTCGATGTTGCCGCCCAGCAACTGGGCTACAGCGTTGTTCTGGTGGCAGGCGGCGTTGTTGGGATCCAGGGCGAGAGCGCGCCCATAGGCCTCGAGGGCCGCGGCGAGGTCGCCGCGTCGCCGTTGCATCAGACCGAGGTTGTACCAGGCCAGGGCAACCTCGGGCGCCCGTTGGGCCGCGGTTTGGGTGAGGTTGATGGCTTCCTCCAGGTCGCCCTGGTCCATCAGTCGGGCCGCCAGGTTGAGCCGCGCGCCCAGACTCACGCGGGTGTCCAGGGGAATCTCCAGGGCTTGCCGGTAGCAGTGCAGGGCCTTGTCGGGATCACTGGGGGTTAGTGCGAGGCCCAGGTGCAGCAGCAGCTCATAGCGTTCGGCACTGGCCCCATCGCACTGCTGGAGGCCTGTCTGCAGCAGTGCGATGGCTTGGTCGGTCTTGCCCTCGCTGATCAGCAGTCCGCCCAGCTTGGCGCTGGCGTAGGGATCACCGGGGCGGTCTCGCAGGTCGTCTTCCATGGCCTGCCGCAGCCGATCCGCTTTGTCGCTGCCCGCCAGCAGGTCCGGGCGGTAGCCGTCGTGGAGGATCGCCGGCTCACTGCAATCAGCGATGCGCCATTGCGGTTCCGTCTCCAGCAGGGCGCGAACGCTGTCGTCGATCATCGAGTGATACGGCCGGCTCCACTGGATGGAGGGGTGGCGGCGGAACAGGCGACTGACGCTGGAATAGGGGGCCATGGCGGCTCCCACCTCGTAGCGCAGCAGGTTGATCACCAGCACATCGGGCTGGGCCATCAATGCCTTCAGGGCCGTGATGGCCTCGGGGCGCAGCTGTTCATCGGCGTCCAACACCAGCACCCAGTCGCCGTTGAGAAACTCCAGGGCCTGGTTGCGGGCCGGTGCGAAGTCCCCGGGCCAGCTGATCCGCTCCACCCGGGCGCCGGCGGCCTCGGCAATGGCGACCGTGGCATCGGTGGAGCCGGTGTCCACCACCACCAGCTCGTCGGCAAAGCCCTGCACGGAGCGCAGACACTCCCCGAGGCGCGCTTCTTCATCGCGCACGATCATCGAGAGGCTGAGCATGGCCGGCCGGCTGGAGGTTGGCGCGAGGTTAGATGCGGTTGGCTGTCGCGTTTGGTTGGCTGTGGTCAGTCGGTGAAGGCACCGCCGCCGCCCGCTGCTGAAGCTTTGGGGAACAGCCCGGTGAGCACCTGGCGCTGGGCCTCCTGCATCTGGCCGGCGGAATAGGCGGCAGGGCAGCCGCTGGGCAGGACGGCCTGCAGGCTCTCCCAGAGGTAGGGGCTGCCATAGATCACCACCCCGGCCAGGCGGTTGAGGCCCACCAGTTGTTGGATGGCTGCGGCCCAGGGCTCCCGGGCGTCCCGCCCGGCGCGGAAGGGGTTGCCCCGCAGGAACAGTTGCAGCAGTACCGGCCCATCACCCAATCGCTCCAGCGCTAGCGGGGCATCCGCTTGGCCGCTCCAGGGCGAGAGCCCCTCACCATGCAGCACCACCGAGCGAAACCCCTGGGTTTCCGGGATGCGCAGGGCCGGGGCCCAGCCGCTCAGGGCCGCTGCGCTGGGGAGCAGGGCATCCACGCGCACCAGGTTGATGCCCGTGGTCGCCTGAACCGCTCCACCACGGATGCTGATGCTGTGGTGCACCAGCTCTGTCTCCAGGGCCCGGTCGGCTGCGGTGACGATCGGACTGGCCGCTGCACCGGGGGGAATCGAAGCCAGGGCATCGGCGCGGCGTTGGCGGCTCTCCTCCAAGCGCTTGAGGGGCAGCCGTCCGCTGCTGAAGCCCTCGCAGAGCCCCGCAATAGCGGCATCGGCATCCGCCGGCATCAGGATAAGGTCGGCCCCGGCTTCAAAGGCCAGCACAGCCGCTTCGGCGGCGCCGTGTCTTGCGCTGATCGCCTCCATCACCAGGGCATCGGTCACCACCAACCCGTTGAAGCCCATCTGCCGCCGCAACAGATCGGTGAGCACGGCTTTGGAGAGCGTCGCGGGCTGCTGCGGGTCCAGCTCCGGCAGCACCAGGTGGGCCGTCATCACGCTGTCCACACCGGCGGCGATGGCGGCCTGAAAGGGCGGCAGTTCGATCTGCTCCAGCCGTTCGCGGCTGTGGGGCAGCACCGGCAGGTCCAGATGGGAGTCGCTGGCGGTGTCGCCGTGGCCGGGGAAGTGCTTCGCACAACCGAGAACACCCGCTTGCTTCAGGCCCCGCAGGAAGGCCACGGCCAGGGCAGCGGCACTGTCCGGATCCTCCCCCCAGGCCCGCACATTGATCACCGGGTTGGCGGGGTTGTTGTTGACGTCGCACACCGGCCCCAGCACCCAGTTCAGACCGCAGCGGCGGGCCTGCTCGGCGGTGCAGCGGCCGTAGCGTTCACTCAACGCCAAGGCCAGCTCTGGGTTGTCCTGGTAGAGGCGTCCGAGAGCCAGGGGCGGCACCAGCCAGCTGGCCCCCTCGAAGCGCTGGCTCACGCCCTCCTCCACGTCGGCGCAGAACAGCAACCGCTGCTCACTCCATCCCTGCAGCTGCTGGGTGCGCTGCTGCAGCTCCACGGCACTGCCCCCCAGCAGGATCACGCCGCCGACTCCCTCCTGCAGCAGCCGCTGCAGTTCGCTGTTGGGGAGTTCCCACTGGGGGTAGCGGCGCTGCGGATCGCTGAGATGGCCACTGCCCCGCACCACCAGAAGTTCCGCCACCTGGCGCCGCAGGCTGTTTGCCTCTTGGTTGTCAGTCGCCGGGCTGTTCATCACTGCCCGGTGGGATGTCGCCCCGCTGTTGCCGTTCGTCCTCCAGGCGATTCAGCAAGCCCAGCACGGAGGTGCCGCGTTCCAGGCCCCGATCAAGTTGGAACACCACCTCGGGGGCGCGGCGCATTTGCAGCCGCCGTCCCAGTTCCCCCCGCAGGAAGCCGCTGGCGGCCTGGAGCCCCTCGAGCACCTGGTCGCGTTCTTGAGCTTCCCCAAACACGCTCACGAAGATCTTGCAGTGCTGCAGATCGCCGGATACCTCCACTTCGGTGATGCTCACCATGCCCTGGTGCACCCGTTCATCACGGATGCCGTTGATCATCAGTTCGCTGACTTCTTTGCGGATCAGGGCGGCCACCCGCTCCACTCGACGCCCCTGTGCCATCACGCCATCGGTGCTGAATTCACCATGGCACGCAGCACCAAGGTGAGGCTGATTCCACCGCTGATCAAGGCGCCGATCAAGGCCACGGCCGTGACGGGATTGCTCCGGCGTGCGGCCAGGGGTTCGGCGACGGAGTTCATCACCCCGAGGGTGAAGGCGATCAAGTAACGGGGATAACGGGAGACGTTGAGGAAAAACTCCCGCATGGTTCTGGCGTGCTTGCAAATCTGCTGGCTACTCTGCCGGGCCCATGGCTGTTTTGGACATGTTGGAGCTGCATCAATTCCGCCATTCCGCGTTTTGTCTCAAGGTGCGGATGGTGTTGCAGGCCAAGGGGCTGAGTTTCCGCACCGTGGAGGTGACCCCCGGTGTCGGCCAGGTGGCCGTGTTCCGGCTGTCCGGCCAACGGCAGGTTCCCGTGTTGGTGGATGGTGATCAGGTCATCGCCGACTCCAGCGCCATTGCACTGCATCTGGATCAGCGGGAGCCAGACCCTGCCTTGATTCCCGCCGATCCGCGTCAGGCCGCCCAGGTGCATCTGCTGGAGGACTGGGCCGACACTACCCTGGCCATGGCGGGCCGCTCCTCTCTGGTGCAGGCCGCGGCACTGGATCCTGAGCTACGGGTGGCCCTGTTGCCCGACGATCTGCCCGACCCCGTGCGTTCGGTGATGGGCGTGATCCCTGGCGGTTGGGTGAGCAACATCACTGAACTGGTCAACCAGAAGGAGCGCACCGAGCTGCTGGCCAGCCTGGAGCAGTTGGCCACATCCGTGCAGGCCAGCCCCTGGTTGGTTGGGGACAGCATGACCAGTGCCGACATCGCCGTTGCCGCTCAGTTGTCGTTGCTGCGCTTCCCCTCCTCGGCGGGAGCAGCCCTGGCCGGCAAAGGTGTGCCTGGGCTGAGCGATCACCCCAAGCTGCAGCCCTTGTTCCAGTGGCGCGACCAGATCGAACTCAAATTGATGGAGCGGACTCTGGAAGAGGTGTGAAGCGCAGTTGGTAGTGGTGCTGGGCGATGGCCTGATCCCGCAGGCTCTCGCCCGGCGAGGCGTAGCGCCCTTGCCATTGCTCGGCGCAGATGTCCTTGCCGCAGCGGTGATAACGGCTCAGGGTTTCGATCCTGCTCAGCCTCGGCGGCCCGGGCGCATGCAGGATCTGCAGCACCAATTCATCGGCCAGGAAGATTTCGGTGCTCGGGCTCTCCTGGCGGCGGCCCGTCACCGTGGTCTCGAGATAGAGATCTCCCTTGAGTCGGGCAATCTGGCGGTTGGCGGAGTCGGGGTCTTCTTCCACCTTCAGCAGTTGCTCGCCAAGCAGGGCACGACCGATGGCTGTGGCGTTGAAGCTGCGATCGCCGACAAGTCGACCGCGCCGGTCGGCTTGAAACCGTGCTTGATGCAGCAGCGGTGGATCGTCGGGGGCATCGAGATCAATGCTCTCCACCTGCCAAAGCCCGGCAAACCAGTCGGGGTAAATCAGGTCGTCCCGATTTGAGGGCCGCGGCAACGGTGCTGGCAGGCTCCAGTCGGGCCAACTGTTCAACCGCTGCTCAAGACCTGTCTGGGCCCAGGCGGGGCCGCCACTGAGCAGGATGGTGAGGCTGATCAGCAGCATCCACAACCGCCGTTCCATGTCTGATCCCCTGATCCGTGCCCTTGATGACTATGTGGTGCTGGAGCCCGGCAAGCCGGAGCAGCTGCTCAGCGCTGCCGACACGTTGACATGGCTGAGCGGTTGGTTGCGCAGCCTCGATCAGTTGCCGGCCGATCTGGCAGATCAACCGGATGTCGATGCAGCGGCGCAGCGGTTGATCGATACGGCCTGTGATCTGGAGATCAGCCCCGGGGTGACCTTGCAGTGGTTTGCGGTGCGGTTGGAGCCGCCCACCGCTTGAGATTCAGTCGGTTCGGCGTTGGGTCGGATCCTTCAGCAGGCTTGGCACAAGTTGCAGGATTCCGTCGGCCACGGCCTCTGGGGTTTCGTCGTTGATCACCACCGTCAGATCGGCCTCGGCATAGAGGGGACGACGCTCGTTCAACAGCGCGTTTAGAGCCGCCTCTGGATTGGCGGTTTGCAGCAACGGGCGCACAGTGCTGTCAGCGTTCAGCCGCTGCAGCAACTGATCGGGCACCACATCGAGCCAGATCACGATGCCGCTGTGGAGCATTCCCCAGTTCTCCGGCTGGGTCACCACACCGCCACCTGTGGCCACCACCAGCGAGTGGCGCTGACTGATCGCACTGAGCACCTGGCTTTCCAGGCTGCGGAAGCCCGCTTCGCCATCCCGATCGAAGATGTCCGGGATGCTGCAGCCCGCCGCCTGTTCGATCACGGCATCGGCATCCACAAAGCCGTAGCCCAGGCGTTCGGCCAGGGGGCGGCCCGTGCTCGTCTTGCCGCTGCCCATCATTCCCACCAAATAGAGGCTGCGCCCGGCAAGACGCTGCTTGAGGGTGGGGGTGGAATCCGCCATGACTCGGAAACGGCAATAGCTCATTAGGATGCACCGCGGCCGGAACGTCACATGACTGAAACGAAGTCACAAGCACGGCACGGCCAAGGTCGTGGTTGTGTCATCACCCGGAGGGCCTGTTTCAGTGCCAGCCATCGCTATTGGCTGCCAGAACTGTCTGCCGATGACAATGCCGCCCGTTTCGGGCCCTGCGCTTTGGCTCCTGGCCATGGGCACAACTACGAGTTGATTGTCTCCATGGCTGGTGGTCTGGACGCCGACGGCATGGTGCTCAACCTCTCGGAGGTGAAGCACGCCATCCGCAACGAGGTGACGGGCCAGCTCGACTTCCGCTTCCTCAATGAGGCCTGGCCGGAATTTGACGTTGCCACCCCTGAAGGTTGTCTCCCCACCACCGAGGCCCTGGTGCGGGTGATCTGGCAGCGCCTCAGCCCTCATCTGCCGATCACGGCGCTGCGCCTCTACGAACAACCGGGCCTTTGGGCCGACTATCTCGGACATCCCATGGACGCCTTCCTCACCATCCGCACCCACTTCGCCGCCGCTCACCGACTGGCCCGTCCGGAACTCAGTCAGGAAGAGAACGAAGCGATCTACGGCAAGTGCGCACGTCCCCATGGCCATGGCCACAACTATTTGGTGGACGTGACCGTGCGTGGTCAGATCGATCCCCGCACCGGCATGGTCTGTGACCTGTCTGCCTTGCAGCGCCTCGTGGATGATCTGGTGGTCGAGCCCTTCGACCACACCTTCCTCAACAAGGACGTCCCCTTCTTTGAGGAGTGCGTGCCCACGGCTGAGAACATTGCCCTGCACATCGCTGATCGTCTTTCCAGTCCGATCAAGGCCATCGGCGCCAGCCTGCACAAGGTGCGACTGCAGGAGAGCCCGAACAATGCGGCCGAGGTTTACGCCGAAGCACCGCAACTGGAGATGTCCCCAGCTGCTCTTGATGCCGTGGCTGCCGTCTGATCGACGGCTTGATGCCCCAACGCCCTGCCCCATCACGCCCTTTCGTGCGGTTGGTGCTGGCCATCAGCCTTGATGGTCGCTTGGCACCGCCGGTAGGGGGTGCTGCCCAGCTGGGGGGTGAGGGTGACCGTCGTGCCCTGGAGCAGGCATTGGCCTGGGCGGATGCCTGCTTGATCGGTGCCGGCACGCTCCGGGCTCACCGGTGCACGTGTTTGATTCGTGATCAGCAGCTGCTGAAGCAACGGGCTGAGGCCGGCAGACCCCAACAGCCAACGGCGGTGGTGGTGAGCAACAGCCATGAATTTCCAGCGGATTGGCGCTTCTTTCAGCAACCGTTGCAGCGTTGGCTGCTGGCCCCCAATGCACCGCATCAGGGGTTTGAGCGCTGGTTGCCATTGGGGAACAACTGGTCGCAGCGGTTGCAATCCCTGGCTGATGCTGGTGTTGCGCGGTTGGTGCTGTTGGGGGGGGCCGCCTTGGCCTCGAATCTGTTGATGGCTGATGCGGTGGATGAGCTGCAACTCACCCTGGTGCCGGCCCTGTTGGGGGGAGAGAACAGTTGGCTGCCGTCGACGTCGGCAGCCCTGCCTCTGACGTTGAGCGAACGCGGCGCCTGGACGTTGACGGGGGCAGAACCGCTGGGGGGTGAAGAGTTGCTGGTGCGTTACCGCCGCCAACGTCACTGAGATCTTGCTGAGTGTGGTGTTCTCCTCCATTTGGGGGATGGATGGATAGGTGTTTTCTCCTAAATTCCCAGCATCAACGAGCGATTTATTCCCTTTCCCATGGGCAAAAAGAACAAAAAACGCGGCACGAAGCGCGTTGACAAACTGACGGGGACATCCGGAAAAGATATTTTCTGGGGCCTCAAAGGTGATGACGTGCTCACCACCTTTGAAGGCAATGACAAGGTTTACGGCGGGAAGGGTGACGATGTGATCACCACCGGCATCGGTATGGATAAAGCCTGGGGGGGCAAGGGGAAGGATCTGTTCGTGACCGAAGACGGCGGTGAGGGCCACGTCAAGATCATGGATTTTGAGGTGGGTGATCGGATCCAGTTCTGTGGTTGCGCCAACACGCGTAAGGAGCAGCGCGGCAAGAACGTGTGGATCATCAAGGGTGATGACGTTAAAGCGGTGATCAAAGGCGTTGATGCCGATGACATTGAGGTGGATTACACCGGCCGAATGATCACCCTGATGACGCCCGCTGCTGATCCCCTGGCCTGATCGGCCGAGCCGAACGCCTCGTTAAGGTCGGGCGGTGTTGGCTAGCGGCACCGCCTGAATGTCGTCTTTGATCGCCCGCTGGCATCGCTCCATCAAAGAAATACCGGAGCAGCAGTGGAACAGCCTGGTTGGAGACGCCGCGATCCCCTTCTACCGCTGGAGTTGGCTGGAGGCCTTGGAAAGCTCCGGAAGCATCATCCCCGAGCAGGGCTGGCAGCCCCTGCATCTGGCCCTCTGGCGTAATGACATCCCGATTGCGGTGGCTCCGCTGTTTCTCAAGGGCCACAGCTATGGCGAGTTTGTGTTCGACCAGACCTTTGCCCGTCTGGCGGCGGATCTGGGGCTCCGCTATTACCCCAAGCTCCTGGGCATGAGTCCGGTCAGCCCAGTGCTGGGTTACCGCTTCCATGTGCGATCTGGAGAAGATGAAGCTCTGCTCACCCGGGAGTTGCTGCGAGCGATCGATCGCTTCTGCGAACAGAACGGCATCCTTAGCTGCAATTTCCTCTACGTGGATCCGCAGTGGCGGCCCCTGGCGGAGGCCGCCGGCTGTGCCGCCTGGCTGAACCAGCAGAGCCTGTGGAGCCGCGGCGACGACCAGACGTTTGAGGATTACCTCAAGGGTTTCAATGCCAACCAGCGCCGCAACATCAAGCGGGAACGCAAGGCTGTGGCCAAGGCCGGGATCACCGTGACACCCCTCAGCGGCGATCAGCTGGATCTGCCGCTGTTGCAATCCATGCATCGCTTCTACGAGCAGCACTGTGCTCGCTGGGGACCGTGGGGCAGCAAGTACCTGGAAGAGGGCTTCTTTGAAGCGTTGGCGCGGCTGCACCGCGATCAGCTGGTGCTTTTTTCTGCCCATCGAGGTGACCCGCGCGATCCGGTGGCGATGTCGATGTGCGTGCAGGACGGCCGGCAGCTCTGGGGCCGCTACTGGGGCAGCCACGAGGAGATCGATTGTCTTCACTTCGAAGTCTGTTACTACGCTCCGATCGAATGGGCCTTGGCCAACGGCATCGTCAGCTTTGACCCTGGAGCCGGTGGCAGCCATAAACGCCGGCGAGGCTTTGTGGCCCGTCCCCACGCCAGCCTGCACCGCTGGTATCAGCCCCAGATGGATCAGTTGATCCGTGCCTGGTTGCCCAAGGTGAATGGCTTGATGCTTGAGGAGATCGAGGCGATCAATGCGGAGCTGCCCTTCAAAGCAGAACCTCCGGCCTTGGCTTTGTAGGTTGAAGTCATGACCACAACCCCAGAAGCACCGGCATCCACCGCTGCGGCAATGGATGCTCTTGATCAGCGCCTGTCCCAGCGGTTCATCGCTCTGGATCCCAGTGGCTATTTCTTGATCAAACTGGATCGTGATGCGGCCGAATTGGTGCTTGAGCACTACGGCAACACCATCGATGACAAGGGGTTGGCCCGAGATTCCGAGACCGGTGAGGTGTTGCGCTGCGACGGGGGCAATGCTCCTCGGCGCCCTTCAGCGGTTTATCGCGGCAGTACGGCCAAACAGCTGGGCATCCAGCTCACGGAAGGGGAAGTCCCACACCCGGTCAGTCGCCTCGACCATGCCCTTTATTTGGGGCGGGAGTTGCAGAAGGCTGAGCAGTGCCTGCGTGACGGCACGGTCTATGTGCAGGACTGAGGATCAGGCCGGCTGCAGTTCTTTGGCTGCTGTGGGTTCTTCTGGGGGCAGCGATTCCAGCTGTTCGCGGATTTCCTGCTGAACGATCGAGCGGTATTCGAGGAAGTGCTCGTTGTGGGCCAGCACCGATAGGAACTGTTCAAGCAGGGCAGGATTGTTGCGTGCCATGCCGAGCAGGTAACGCCAGAAACGGGTGCGGGTGTTGCGCTTGATGCCCTGCCGCCACACCACGATGCTCAGCGCCTTGAGGTCCACCAGGCTGGGCAGTTTGGCCGCGGCTTTCCAGCGGGGTGCGCCCATCTTCAGGTAATAGCTGTAAACCCGGTCCATGTAGGCGTTGGGTTCGTACAGCGCGCAGAACGCGTCCACGTACTCATTGGCAATGTCGCGGATCGGTCGGGTGGGTTTGAAGTTGAGCAGGTTGGTCTGGTTCACACCCTTGGCAGCGTCTTCTCCCTGAATCAAGCGGCCTTCCCGCTCTAGCCGTGCCCAAAGGGCTGTTTTGGGCAGGGCCTGCAACATGCCCATCATCGCGGCGGGGATACCGGTGCGGGTCACAAAGTCCACGATGCGGTGGCCTGCGCCATCCTTCTCGCCGTCGAAACCGATGATGAAACCCGCCATCACGCGGATTCCGTTGGCGGTGATCCGATCCACGGCGGCATCCAGTGGGTTGCGCGTGTTCTGCACTTTGCGAGCCGTTTCCAAACTCGCTTCGTCCGGGGTTTCGATGCCCAGAAAGACGCTTTCGAAGCGCGCGTCGTGCATCATCCGCATCATTTCCTCGTCGTCGGCCAGATCAACGGAGGCTTCAGTGGAGAAGCTGAAGGGGTAGCCCCTCTCCTCCTGCCAGGTGCGGATCTGCGGCAGCAGCAACTTGGCGTTGCGCTTGTTGCCGATGAAGTTGTCGTCCACCAGAAAGATCGAGCGCCGCCAGCCCAGGTCGTGCAGATATTGCAGCTCTGCCACCAGCTGTTCGGGGGTCTTGGTGCGGGGCTTGCGGCCGTAGAGAACGATGATGTCGCAGAACTCGCAGTTGAAGGGGCAGCCCCGTGAGAACTGCACGCTCATCGAGTCGTAGGCCTCGAGTTGCAGCAGATCGAAGCGTGGAATCGGGGTGGCGGTGACGTCTGGCTTGTCTCCTTCGGCGGTGAAGCGACCACCGGTTTCTCCCCGTTCCAGGGCATCCAGGAACATCGGCAGGGTGATTTCCCCTTCATCAAGGATCTTGAAGTCCGCCAGATCCAGTTCCGGTGCATCCGGTGTGGAGCTTGCGAAGGGGCCACCAACGGCTACAGGAAGACCTCTCTGCTTGGCCTTGCTGATCTGCATAGCCATGTCGTCCTTCTGGACGATCATTCCCGAAATGATCACCAGCTCGGCCCAGTTCCACTCCTCGTCAGTCACCTCCCGCACGTTCCGGTCCACTAGCTTCATCTGCCACTCCTGGGGGAGAAGTGCCGCCACGGTGACCAACCCCAGGGGAGGCAGCAGCACTTTGCGATTCACCAGCTCGAGAATCTTTTCGTAACTCCAGAAGGTCTTCGGGAACTCGGGATAAACGAAAAGCGTGCGCATGGCTTCGGGCGTTGGTGGATGGACGTCCGGTCAGCCCGGCTGGAGATACCTTTCAGTCGGTATCAGCTGTTAACAAACCCTAAGCGCAATGGCCTGAACTCAGGCCGGTGTCTGATCTAATGGTGGTCACCTCCGTACTTGCACATGGGCGTCGGCATCTATCTCGGCCTTGTTGGTTCCGGTCTGGTGACGGCTTTTGTGCTCACCAAGCTGCTGAAGGGAATCAAGCTCATCTAAGCGGTTCCAACGTTTTCGCTCCTCGCTTTCGTATCCAGAGCACAGCCACAGCTGCGCTGAGGCCCCCCGTGACGCTGAAAGCAGTGGAGAGATTGGTGAACATCACCATCAGGGCAACGATTAATCCACTGAGCCCGCCTCCGCCCAAGAAGGCGATCTGGCTGAGCCCAGCCATCCGGCCACGCATCACTTGTGGTGATCCGATCTGACTGATCAGGTTGCAGCTGCTCAGCAGCCCGGCGGTGCCAGCGCCGATCAAAAAGGCCATGGCCAGACTTAACACAGGCCCTGGAGTACAGGCCATTCCCAGCTGGGCCACTGCGGTAATCAAGCCAAACCCCCCGAGAGTGAGGAAAGGTCGCCGGCAGAAACGCTGGCTGTTGCGTTGCAGCACTAGCCCTCCCACAATGCTGCCGCCCGCCAGCACGCTGGTGAACAGCCCCAGATCTGTGGGATTGGGCCCCAGTTGATCGAAGGCGATCAACGGGGCCAGTCCCGGGTGATAGAACCCGATCAGACACAGCACAGCGGTGAAGCTGAGCACCCCTTGAAGGGTGCTACCGCAGTGGCGCCAGGCATTAAGCAGGCTGGCGTCTTGACCAATGCTGCTGCGCACTTCCCGATCCCGATTCGGGTTGAGCAAGAACATCACACTGGCGATTGGCAGCAGATAGCTGGCCGCATCAATGCCCAGAGCCCAGGCCGGGCCAGTGGCCGCCAACAACAACCCGCCGATTGGGGGGCCGACCAGCTTGCCCACGTTGAAGACCACCGAAAAGCTGGTGAGGTAGCCCGCAAGCTGTTCCGGCCGCTCCACCAGGATCGAGCAGTACTTGTTGCGTGCCGTCAACTCATAGGCACCGGCGATGCCCACCAGCAGGGTGCTGCAGAGCAGCAGCAGCACCTGGGCTGTGCCCTCCAACAGGGGAATCGCCAGGGCCCCCAGGCCAGAGGCAGTCAGCAGTGCCCATTGCGCCTGCACAAGCACCCGTTCACAGCCCACCCGGTCGGTGCGCACCCCCGCTGGACCACTCACCAGCAAGGTTGGAAGTGAAAGAGCGGCGAAGTTCAACGCCAGCACGAAGGGGTCCACGCCCCCTTTCATCAGAATCCAGCCCTTGGCGGTGATGCCGGCGAACGAACCCGCCGTGCTCACGCCGGAGGCGATCAGAAAAAGCTGGCGTTGCTGCTCGGCCCGCAGTTTGAGAAGGGTCAACCCTGGCGTTTCGCTGCGGCCACCATGGCGCGGGCACCAACAATCCTCCCGCTGAGGTCGTAGATGTCAGCCCCGGTGATCTCCACCGGCACCAGGCTGCCCGGCGCGGCCTGTTGACCATCGGCGCCGGGTTGCACCCGCACTTCACCATCCACTTCGGGCGCAAAGCGGGCGCAGCGCCCGATCATCTCGCCGGTTTGCGGGTTGTGCTGTTCGATCAGCACGTCAACAGTGCGCCCCACCCAGCGGCTGTTGCGTTCCTCCGAAATGGGTTGTTGCAGAGCCATCAGGGCATCCTTGCGGGCTTGGGCCACCTCGGGATCGACGCGATCGGGCAGGTCCGCCGCTGCTGTGCCGTCCTCCGGAGAGAAGGTGAACACACCAACATGATCGAAGCGTTGGCGCTCGAGGAAGCCCATCAGGTGCTGGAAGTGCTCTTCGGTTTCGCCGGGGAACCCCACGATCAACGTGGTGCGCAGCACCGCATCGGGGAGTTGGTCGCGGATCTGATCCAGCAGGCGGTCGTTCACATCCGCCTGCCAGGGGCGGTTCATCGCCCGCAGCACCTCCGGATGGCTGTGCTGCAACGGCAGATCCAGATAAGGCACCACATTGGGCACCTCCCGGTAGGCCGCCAGAACATCAGGGGTCAGCCCGGTGGGATAGGCGTAATGCACCCGGATCCAGGGGATCTCCACGTCGCCAAGGGCTCGTAGCAGTTCCGCCAGCTTGGGTTTGCCGTAGAGGTCGAGGCCGTAGTTGGTGGTGATCTGGCTGATCAGGATCAGCTCCTGCACCCCCTGTTCCGCCAGTTGGTGGGCTTCTGCCACGATGGATTCGATCGGTCGACTGCGCTGATCACCTCGCAGTTTCGGAATGATGCAGAAGGCGCAGCGGTAGTCGCAGCCCTCGGCCACCTTGAGGAAGGCCACCGCCTGGTCGGTGGTGCGTTGGCGTGGCAGGTGTTCGTCACCGACAAAGGTGGGAACGGCGCTCACCTGGTTCACCCGCTCCCCCGCTTCCACCCGCTGCAACACATCCACGATGTGCTGGTAGTCGCCGGTTCCCACGATGGCTTTGGCCTCGGGGATCGATTCCAGCAACTCCTCCTGGAAATGTTGGGCCAGGCATCCCGCGATGATCAATTCCTTGCCCTGTTCCGCCAGTCCCACCAGGGTGCGCACCGATTCTTCGCGGGCGTCCTGGATGAAGCTGCAGGTGTTCACCACCACCACGGCAGCATCCCGTTCATCGGTGCTGACGCCGTAGCCCGCTTCCGCCAGCAGCCCCACCATGTGTTCGGTGTCCACCCGATTCTTCTCGCAGCCCAGGTGGGCGAAGGCGACCGTCGGTTTCGTCGGGGTGCTTTTCATCACGTCGCCGTCAGGCCAAAGATCACCCTACGAAGCGGCCTGATCACGCCGGAACTGACAGAATCCGATTACTTGAAGATCAAGGATGGGCACCACCCGTCTCGTCAGCCGTCGCCGCCAGGATTCCGGCGCCAAATGGGCCCGCATCGCCATGGCGGTGCTGGCCACCGCGGGGTTGATCGATACCGGTTCGATCACCCTCAAGCGCTGGGGTTTGCTTGGCAACCTCACCTGTCCGATGGGGGCCGACGGTTGCGACAAGGTGCTCAACAGTGCCTGGGGAACAGTCTTTGCCGGGATTCCTCTGTCGTTGGTGGGGGTGCTGGCCTACGGCGCCGTGCTGCTGATGGCCCTGCTGCCTCTTTTGCCCGGCTTGCAGGAGAACAAGAGCGATCTGTCCCGACGCACCTGGTGGGGCCTGTTCACCGTGTCCCTGGGGATGGCCGTCTTCAGCGGCGTGCTGCTGGGGGTGATGCTGCTCAAGATTCAGGCCTTCTGTTTCTTCTGCGTCCTCTCCGCCGGGCTCTCTTTGGCGTTGTTGGTTCTCTCCATCGTCGGTGGCGGCTGGGATGAACTCGGGCAGCTGCTCTTCCGCGGCGTGCTCCTGGCCTTGGCGGTGCTGCTAGGGGGCTTGATCTGGGCGTCCGTGGTGGATCCGAATCGGCCCGAGGCCGTGGCCAATGGATCAGGCGTCGCACCGCTTGTCACCACCGTGAGCACGCCAGCTTCGATCTCCTTGGCTGAGCACCTCACCAGCAGCGGAGCTGTGATGTACTCCGCCTACTGGTGCCCCCACTGCCACGAACAGAAGGAGCTGTTCGGCAAGCAGGCCTCGGATCAGTTGAACGTGGTGGAGTGTGCGCCGGATGGTGAGAACAACCAGTCCGACCTGTGCCGCAGCAAAGGATTGGAGGGTTTCCCCAGCTGGGAGATCAACGGCAGCATCGATTCCGGGGTGAAAGGGCTCGACACACTGGCTGAACTCAGCGGCTATGAGGGCGACACCGACTTCTGAAAAAGAGATGCTCCTTAGTCCCGGACGGCACGGGTGAAGATCCCCCGCTGCCGTTGTTGCCGGGAATGCTGCCGCCATTGCGGTAGCGGTGCAGGAGCATCACTGCGGTAGTGGCCTCCCCGGCTTTCTCCTCGAAATAGGCAGGCTTCCAGCATCAGATGGCTGGTCAGCAACCTGTGGTGGAGATCCAGCAACAGGTTCAGATCGCGTCGGCTGCTTTCAGCCAACAGCCTGGGAGCACAGGGGTCGTCCCGTAGCAGGGCCTGGAGCAGCGCCTGCTGCTCCAGCTCTTGTTCGTGAGCTTTCACGTTGCCGAGGGCCTGGCGCAGTCCAGCGGCGGATCGCTCCACCCCCGCCCGTCGCCAGCAGAGTTGCCGCAGCTGCTCGATGGCGTCGATCAACTGCGAACTGCTGCTGCCGTTGAGGTCCAAGTCAAGCGGTTGCGTTGTGCTGCTGCCGAGGGCCGTTGGGACGGGGCCGAGCTCGATCTCTTTGAGGCGATGGGCGAACACCAGGCATTCCATCAGGGAGTTGCTGGCCAGTCGGTTCGCGCCATGCAGGCCTGTACAGGCCACTTCCCCCACGGCATAGAGCCCGGGCAGCGTGGTGGCGGCCTGCAGGTCCGTGGCCACCCCTCCCATCCAGTAATGGGCGGCTGGTGCCACGGGGATTGGCCGTTCCAATGGATTCAGTCCGAGTTCGTCGCAGCGGTCCAGGATCGTTGGGAAGCGTCGCTCCGCCTGGTCGCGCGGGATGGCGGCGAAGTCGAGCCACATCTGTTTCACCCGCTGCCGCTGCATGGCCTGCATCAAGGCTCGGCTCACCTGGTCCCGCGGTGAGAGGTCGCGTTGGGGCAGGTGGGCCACAGGGCTGCCCCCTAGGGAATCCACCAGCACCCCGCCCTCTCCGCGAACGGCTTCGGAGATCAGAAAGCAGGGGGCGTCATCCAGCCGGATGGCCGTTGGATGGAACTGAACAAATTCCAGATCTTCCACGGCTGCACCCGCCTGCCAGGCGAGGGCGATGCCTTCACCGCAGGCCTGGGCTGGATTGGTGGTATTAGCAAACAGATGGCCCCCGCCGCCGCTGGCCAGCACCACGGCGCGAGCTTCGATTCCGTGAAGATGCGCCCCATCCAGCACCTGCACGCCGCAACAGCGCCCATGGCGCACCAGCAGCTGCGTTACGCGAACGCCCCGGCGATGCAGTAGCCCAGGCCGTTGCTCGACACGATCCCGCAGCACATCCACCAGTGCTCGCCCCGTGCGGTCCTGCACATGCAGCACGCGTCTGTGACTGTGGGCTGCTTCCAGGGTCGTCGCCAGACCGTCCTGATCCCGGTCGAAGGCCATCCCCAGCTGCCCGAGGCGCTCCACGCAATGCGGCGCCTCCTGCACCAACAGCCGCACCGCATCACCATCGCAAAGGCCCGCTCCAGCCAGAACGGTGTCCTCCGCATGGCTTTCGGCGCTGTCCTCCTTGCGGGTCACCGCGGCGATGCCCCCCTGGGCCCAGCGGCTGGAGGAACGCCGCCCCGTGTTGCGGTTGAGCAGCAACACCTTGAGCTCCGGCGGCAGATCAAGGCAGGTCATCAAGCCAGCGGCCCCGGCACCGATCACCACCACGTCCCAGGGACCTGAGGGGATGGGGTCAGAGCAGCGGGGCAGGGCCATCACAGGGACAAAAAAACCGCCGGTGGTCCGGCGGTTCGGGCAGTCACAACCAGTGTGACGGGCTGTAGGTCTTAACGGTATTGGCCGTCATTGATGCGGTCGTCACCTTCGTTAAGAGCGATGGAGGGAGGGGTGACGGTGAAGTTGTCGCGGTACTTTGCGAACAGCTCCTGCTGACGTTCGGTGAGGTCAAGAGACAGCACGTCATCAACGCTGTCGTAAGGGCCACCCAGAACGATCTTGCCAGCCATGGTCGGGTACATCCCGGGGAACTGCTGGAAACGACGCACGGAGGAGTTGTTCAAATCCACCTTGCCGTCCCGTGCCGCAATTTTGTCGTCCGCGATGTTGCGGATCTCATTGCCGGAATACTTGTTGCGAAGGTCGTCGTCGGCATAGACGCTGCTCGGCAGCACGAGGCCTGCCATCAGGCTCGCCATCACCAGTGCGCCGGTCAGCCAGCTCAGAAGCCGCTTCATCTCAACTCTCGATCAGGGGTCAGAACGGGTCGACCGGCTGTGCCGGCTTCGGAAGACTACAAGTCGTTGCGCCCTTGAAGCCCCGGAATCGGTGCAGCTTTTGCAGTTCGTTTCACTCGATCAGGCCACTGAGCCCGGGCTGCAGCAAGGCCGAGAGCAGGAACAAGCCATCCACCCAAAGGGTTGTGATCAAGACAGCAGCAGCCATGGACCTAGGATCACCGGTGAAACCGCTGTTGTTCTTGCTCAGGCGCCGCCCAGCCGACAGCACAAGGACGGCTGAAAACACCAGGGTGATAAAAGGTAGGGGCTCAAGCAGATGCGTCCCCGCTTGATGCAGCAGCAGTGGCGCTTGATCGAGGGGGGCTGTCACCACTGCGGGCCAGAACTGCATCACGCCGGTGGCTGCCATGGCCAGGTCGGTGCAAGCTGTGCCCACCAGGGACGACAAATAAAACGTTGCCGCCAAGCGCCAGCGCCCCTGCAGGCCGCCCAAGGCCACGGGCAGGGCGAAGGCTTCCACAGGCAGATGAAGAACGGGATGGGCCCGCAGCCAACCCCAGAAAATGCACCCCGCGAGCCAGCTGCCGCTGAAACCCACCAGTAGGGAACCCAGGTCAGATGTTGTCTGGGAGCGGCTCTGATGCATCACCAGGCCGGCTGCAACCAGAACTCCGGTGAAAACGGTGGCTGAGAACGGATTCAGCCTTACCCAGGGGGCTTGCAGGAACACCGGCAGCACCACCATGGCCGCGGCGATGCGGGCCATGGGAAAGGACCACGACCTAGCGGGGGCTGATGTTTGCCAGGTGCCGCCGATCAAATGTCCTTTGTGAAGAAAGTCACGGAACCTTAGAAGACATCTCCAAGTGACGCGGCCGACATGCCCGCTTCGCCCGCCGGGGATACCGTCAAAACGACACTCATTCGTTGATGGCGGACCCCTCTGCATCCCTCACCCTGGTTGAGGCCTGCTGGCGTGATCTGGTGCTTGGGGTGGTCCAAGGACTCACTGAATTCCTGCCGATCAGCAGCACTGCTCATTTGAAGGTGGTTCCTGAGCTCCTGGGTTGGGGTGATCCGGGTGTTTCCGTGACCGCCGCCATTCAGCTGGGCAGCATCGTTGCTGTGATTGCCTACTTCCGCACTGATCTCAGCCAGGTTCTGCGGGGTGTCAGCCGCGCTTTTCGCTATGGCCAGTGGCGGGAACCCGAGGCGCGTCTCGGGTTCGCCATGGTGGTGGGCACCCTGCCGATCTTGGTCATCGGTTTGGGGATCAAATTCGCCTGGTCTCAGGGCTACGAACAGTCACCGCTGCGCAGCCTTCCCTCAATTGCCATCGTCTCCATTCTGATGGCGCTGTTGCTGGCACTGGCCGAACAGGTCGGTGCTCGACGCAAGCAGCTTCAACTGGTTTCAGGCCGAGACGGCCTTCTGGTGGGCCTGGCCCAGGCGCTTGCCTTGCTTCCGGGGGTGTCGCGTTCCGGCAGCACCCTCACGGCGGCCCTGTTCGACGGTTGGCAGCGTGCTGATGCGGCCCGCTTTTCCTTCCTTTTGGGCATTCCCGCCATCACCATCGCGGGTTTGGTAGAGCTCAAGGATGCTTTGGCCGCCAGCCCTGGCAACGGTCCCCTGCCGTTGCTGGTGGGCATTAGTTCGGCTGCAGTGGTGTCGTGGCTGGCGATCGATTGGTTGCTGAAGTTCTTGCAGCGCAACAGCACCTGGCTTTTTGTCGCCTACCGGCTGCTGTTCGGTCTGCTTTTACTGGTCTGGTGGGGCATCCACGGCGCACACTGAGTTCAGATGAAGCCGGCTTGTGTGGAATGAGCCATCTGCCGGGGTTGCCGTGGCAGCCCTGGATCCAAGCAGCAGTGGTCGTCAACCGCAGCCCGCGGTGGTGGCGTCAGTGGAGTCCGGCTCGATCGGGGAGGAGCTGGGTTTTGAGCCGGGCGATCAGTTGCTCAGCATCAATGGCATTCGCCCGCGCGATCTGATCGATTACCGCTACCTGTGCGTGGAGGAGGAGCTCTGCCTTGAGGTGCGTGATGCCAAGGGTGAGCTGCATCGGGTAGAGCTGGAAAAAGATGCCGATGACGGCCTTGGGCTGGCCTTCACCGAGGCTCTGTTTGATGGCTTGCGTCAGTGCAACAACAACTGTCCGTTCTGTTTCATCGATCAGCAGCCCCCGGGGCGGCGCGACAGCCTTTATCTCAAAGACGACGATTACCGGCTGAGTTTTCTCTATGGCTCCTATCTGACGCTCACCAACCTGGGTGAGGCCGACTGGCAGCGGATTGAGGAGCAGCGCTTGTCACCTTTGTTTGTGTCGGTGCATACCACGGATCCCGAGCTGCGCTCACGATTGCTGGTCAATCCGCGTGCTGCCCAGGTGATGGACCAGCTTGCCTGGTTTGACCAGCGTGATTTGCAGATCCATGCTCAGGTGGTGGTTTGTCCGGGGCTGAACGACGGCCCTGCTCTTGAGAGAACGCTGAACGACCTCGCCTCCTTCGCAGCTGGCCCCTGGCCGGCGGTGCTGTCTGCGGCGGTGGTGCCGGTGGGGCTCACCCGCTTCAGGCCGGCGGATGACGGCTTGGTTCCTGTGGATCCGGAATGCGCCCGCAGGGTGATTGCTCAGGTGGAACCCATGCAGCAGCACTTTCAGGAGGTTTTGGGCACCCGTTTTGCCTGGCTTTCCGATGAGTGGTACCTGGTGGCGGGGTTGCCCTTGCCGCCCCGGGACAACTACGAGGATCTGCCGCAGCAGGAAAACGGCGTGGGCAGCATCCGCGCTTTCCTTGAATCCTTGGATGCAGCGACTGACGATTTGCCCACTGCGGTCTCTGAGCCCCGGCGTTGCAGCTGGGTGGTTGGTCAGATCGTGGCCCAGGCTTTGCAGCCCGTGGCTGAACGGCTCAATGCTGTTGATGGCGTTGAGTTTCATCTGATCGGGTTGCCGAGTCCCTATTGGGGGCAGGAGCAAGTGGTGACTGGATTACTGACGGGACAGGATCTGCTCACTGGCCTGCAGGGCCGAGAGCTGGGCGATGAGCTGCTGCTGCCATCGGTGATGTTGCGGCAAGGGGAGCCCGTTTTTCTGGATGACATGACCCTGGAATCCCTGGCCGCGCAGTTGCCTGTCCCCATTAAGATCGTGCATGGGGCGGCTGACGTCGTGGACTCAGTTTTGGGTGCCATAGGAAAAAGTCCCTAAGCTCCGTGAAATTCCTTGATTGCTGTGCGCCGGATCACCGCGGGTATTTGTCTCGTAGCGGGCGTTGTCTCTTCCGGTGTTCCCCCTGCGCTCAGCAAAGACACCGTTCAAGTTGAGTCGGCCTTGATTGATCAGGCCACGCTGCCGAATGCGATCGACTCGAAGGGTGCCCGTCCCAAGGCTGATCCGTCTGTGATCTCTCCTGCGCTTGATGCGCTGCCGCCTCCGCTTCTTCCTTTGGCGGCTCCCCCAAGCCTGGCTCTCCCTGATGCACCATCTCAGGTGCGTATCCATGAGCTGCGTCCCCTCACCCTCGAAGAAGCCCTTCAGCTGGCAGAGGTCAATAGCCCTCAGCTCAAAGCAGCGGCCAGTCGGGTGGATCAGGCCAAATCCGCGCTGCGTGCAGCCATCGCCGCCTGGTACCCCACTGTTGACCTTTCGGCCAGCGGACTTCCTGAATACTTCAAGTCGTACTCCTACCGAAATCCAGATTTCGTTCCCGATCGGATTGTCCAGAGGCCAACGGGTCAGATCAATCCGATCACAGGTGAGGAGATCACCCGTCCAGTCACCCGCGATGGTTACAACGAGCGCTATGGCCGTGAGTGGCGCGCCAACGTCAGCCTGCAGGTGAGTTGGGATCTGATCAATCCTGCCCGGGTTCCTCAGATCGCAGCAGCTCGGGATCGTTTCGAGCGCGCCGGTGACGCCTACCTGATCGCACTTCGTGATCTTCGTTTGGAAGCGCAGAGGGCCTACTTCGACCTGCAGCGGGCTGATGCGGGTGTACGCATTGGCCAGGACTCTGTCAAAGCTTCATTGGTGAGTTACCGAGACGCGCGGGCGCGTTTCAATGCGGGGGTGAACACCAAGTTGGATGTTCTCGAGGCGGAGACGCAACTCGCGCGTGACCGCGACACCCTGACGACCAATCTTCGCGATCAGAACGACCAGCGTCGCAACCTTGCCCGGGTGCTGGACCTTCCTCAGGACGTCACTCCGACGGCTGCGACGCCCGCTCGACCCTTGGGCCTGTGGGAGCCATCACTGCAGGAAAGCATTGTTGCCGCCTACAACTACCGCGAAGAGCTCGATCAACTGATTCTCGATATTTCGATCAACAACAGTCAGGCCAATGCATCTTTGGCAGCAGTGCAACCTGTCCTGAGCTTTGTCAACTCCACCTCGGCGTCCCGGTCGGAAGGGCAGAGCGGTCAGCCATCCATCAGTGACATCGACATGGGTGACTACACCTATGGCGTGGAGAACAGCACGGCCCTGAGGGCGAGCTGGCGCTTGTTTGATGGTGGTCGAGCTCGTGCTGAATACCGGCGCTCCAAGCAGGCCGCTGAGCAGAGCCGCTTTGATTTCGCCGATCTTCGAGACCAGATCCGCTACGAGGTGGAGCAGAGCTTTTTCGGCCTAAGAGCTGCCATTCAGAGCATCGAAACCACAGCGATCGAAGTTCTTTCATCAAAAGAATCTCTGCGTCTCTCCCAGCTGAGGGTTCAGGCGGGCGTTGGCGTGCAGAGGGAAGTGGTGAACAACCAGCGTGATGTCACCCAGGCAGAGCTGAAATATGCACGCGCGATCAACAGCTACAACACCAATTTGGCGCTGCTGCAGCGCCGTACAGGTCTGGATGCCTTGGTTGCCTGCAATGCGGTTTCACTGCCATCTACCAAGCCGGAACTTGATCAACCACTGATTCCAATTGAGCCCACGCCGCTGAAGACCGCTTGCCCGTCGTTGGCAACCGATGGTTCGTCGGTCGATCAAACTGAGGGCAGTCCTGTTCAGCCTCTGTGGTGACCTCGGTGCTCAGTGACGATCAACTGGGCGCTGTTCATCTGTTGCTGGATCGCATTCGCGCTCGTCAGCTGCAGGACTTTGGTCAGATCGGTTCTGACGTGAAGCCCGATGGCTCCTTGATCACTGACTGTGATCGCTGGAGTGATGCCGCTCTGGTGGAGGGTTTGGCCAGCATCGCCCCTGGTGAGGGTGTCCTTAGTGAAGAAGGATCGAAAACAGTCCCAAACACCCGGGCCTATTGGGTGGTGGATCCCCTCGATGGGACCACCAACTTTGCGGCGGGCATCCCCTATTGGGCCATTTCCGTGGCCCGTTTTGTCGATGGCCGTCCCAGTGAGGTTTTCCTGGATGTGCCAGCGCTGAACCAACGCTTTGTCGCCTTGCGGGGCCGCGGAGCAACTCGAAACAATCAGCCGCTCACTTCGGAGACCCGAGCCCTGGCCACCAGTGCTTGCGTCTCCCTTTGCAGCCGCTCGATTCGTGTGCTGCAACGCAAACCTGATCAGCGTTTTCCTGGGAAGATCCGTCTGCTTGGTGTCGCCAGCCTCAATTTGGTGAGCGTTGCAGTGGGGCAGACCATCGCTTCACTGGAAGCCACGCCCAAGATCTGGGATCTGGCGGCGGCTTGGTTGGTGCTGGATGAATTGGGTTGTCCGATTCGTTGGTTGGATGCGGATCCAGCACAGCTCTCTCCTGGAGAAGACGTGGCTGACCGTGGATTCCCGATGTTGGCGGCCGGTTCATGGGCTCATCTGGCGCGTTTCCTTCCCTGGGGGGAGGCTTTGGTCCAGCGCTGAGGAATTGGCATTGCGCGAGCGGAGTGGGTGGTGTTAGTGTTTTGTCTTGCGCGGGAGCTGAGAGGCTGCTGTGCAGGCCGAAGCGCTTGAGGCGAAAGCCTTGATGTGTCTGAGGCGACTTACGAGACCAGAGGGAGCGATCCCACGGTGTTGTAAGTTCATCAAGCGGTCGCGAGAGGCCGCGATGACCAGCCAACCGATCTCCTGAGAGGGAGTGAAGAGACGTTTGGTCGCACCTGGACAATTGAAAAGTTTAGGAACTGACGCTTTTATCGCGTTTGGTTCTGAGCCGAACCGCAAGGTGAGGTGAGGAACCGAATGATATTGCGATAAAGGTGTGAGGTCCCGTCAAAATATTTCGTTGCGAAGAAGCAATTCGCTGCAACGGGAGGGTTTTCACGAGCTCTCTTGTTGCCGGTGTGCGAATTGTGGAGCAACAACCGGATCTGAGATCCCGGAAAGTCATTGACAGAGAAATCTAGAGATGCACTCTTAAGAACCCTTTTGTGTCAGCGAAAGGAGGCCTCAACTGTTGCCAGTTTTACTGAGTAATGGGTGACGCAAATCATTTTGAGGACGTGAAAACGTCTAAGAGGAAATGATCTACAACGGAGAGTTTGATCCTGGCTCAGGATGAACGCTGGCGGCGTGCTTAACACATGCAAGTCGAACGAACCTTCGGGTTAGTGGCGGACGGGTGAGTAACGCGTGAGAATCTGCCCTCAGGAGGGGGACAACAGCTGGAAACGGCTGCTAATACCCCATATGCCGCGAGGTGAAATGAATTTCGCCTGAGGATGAGCTCGCGTCTGATTAGCTAGTTGGTGTAGGTAATGGCTCACCAAGGCATCGATCAGTAGCTGGTCTGAGAGGATGATCAGCCACACTGGGACTGAGACACGGCCCAGACTCCTACGGGAGGCAGCAGTGGGGAATTTTCCGCAATGGGCGAAAGCCTGACGGAGCAACGCCGCGTGAGGGATGAAGGCCTCTGGGCTGTAAACCTCTTTTATCAAGGAAGAAGATCTGACGGTACTTGATGAATAAGCCACGGCTAATTCCGTGCCAGCAGCCGCGGTAATACGGGAGTGGCAAGCGTTATCCGGAATTATTGGGCGTAAAGCGTCCGCAGGCGGCCCTTCAAGTCTGCTGTTAAAAAGTGGAGCTTAACTCCATCATGGCAGTGGAAACTGTTGGGCTTGAGTGTGGTAGGGGCAGAGGGAATTCCCGGTGTAGCGGTGAAATGCGTAGATATCGGGAAGAACACCAGTGGCGAAGGCGCTCTGCTGGGCCATCACTGACGCTCATGGACGAAAGCCAGGGGAGCGAAAGGGATTAGATACCCCTGTAGTCCTGGCCGTAAACGATGAACACTAGGTGTCGGGGGAATCGACCCCCTCGGTGTCGTAGCCAACGCGTTAAGTGTTCCGCCTGGGGAGTACGCACGCAAGTGTGAAACTCAAAGGAATTGACGGGGGCCCGCACAAGCGGTGGAGTATGTGGTTTAATTCGATGCAACGCGAAGAACCTTACCAGGGTTTGACATCCTGCGAATCTCTTGGAAACAGGAGAGTGCCTTCGGGAACGCAGTGACAGGTGGTGCATGGCTGTCGTCAGCTCGTGTCGTGAGATGTTGGGTTAAGTCCCGCAACGAGCGCAACCCACGTCTTTAGTTGCCAGCATTTAGTTGGGCACTCTAGAGAGACTGCCGGTGATAAACCGGAGGAAGGTGTGGATGACGTCAAGTCATCATGCCCCTTACATCCTGGGCTACACACGTACTACAATGCTACGGACAAAGGGCAGCAAGTTCGCGAGGACAAGCAAATCCCATAAACCGTGGCTCAGTTCAGATCGTAGGCTGCAACTCGCCTACGTGAAGGCGGAATCGCTAGTAATCGCAGGTCAGCATACTGCGGTGAATACGTTCCCGGGCCTTGTACACACCGCCCGTCACACCATGGAAGTTGGCCACGCCCGAAGCCGTTACTCCAACCCTTGTGGAGGAGGACGTCGAAGGTGGGGCTGATGACTGGGGTGAAGTCGTAACAAGGTATCCGTACCGGAAGGTGCGGATGGATCACCTCCTAACAGGGAGACAACACAATGATTTTGATGCCTGAGTACTTTTATTCTTAGGCCGAAATCCTGTCACCTTAGGTCGATCGGTACCTCAGCTTTGAAGTCAAGGATCAGCAGCAATGTTGATTGCTTGATGGAGATTTTCAGTTCCTAAACTTTGTCTAGGTCACACCCCAAAAGGGATGAGACTCCTGGGCCATTAGCTCAGGTGGTTAGAGCGCACCCCTGATAAGGGTGAGGTCCCTGGTTCAAGTCCAGGATGGCCCATTCGGTGTTGGGGGTTTAGCTCAGTTGGTAGAGCGCCTGCTTTGCAAGCAGGATGTCAGGAGTTCGAGTCTCCTAACCTCCACTGACCGAACTTGATTCCCATCTCCAATTTTTTTGGAGTTGAGCTCGATTGGAGTGTGATTTAGATGTGTCCGCTGGATGACCCCAGCTTCCTGTCATTCCAAGTTTTAGGTTGATGCCTTGAATTTGGTTGATAAGATGCTGGGCTCAGATCAAATGATCAAGCAATTGATAATTTGATTTGAAGTTCTAGCAGAACCTTGACAACTGCATAGGTGAGTCTGGAAAAAACAAAGCATCTTACAGATGCATTGTTTTGAATCTGATCTTCTGAAAGGGAGATTGGATCTAGAACAATGAAAATTCTTTTGAGCAAGAGCCGAGACTCTTGAGCGTTCTTTGATTGGTGTCGAGCCAATCAGAGTTTGATCTTGTTTTTAGCAATAAAAACTTGAGAATCTGCTTTCAACGGCGGTAAGCGTTCAGGAGGTTAATTGGTCAAGCTACAAAGGGCTCACGGCGGATACCTTGGCACACAGAGGCGATGAAGGACGTGGTTACCTGCGATAAGTCTCGGGGAGCTGGAAGCACGCTTTGATCCGGGAATTTCCGAATGGGGCAACCCTTAATACGGCCAGCTGAATCCATAGGCTGGCACGAGCCAACCCAGCGAACTGAAACATCTTAGTAGCTGGAGGAAAGGAAAGTAAAAACGACTCCCTAAGTAGCGGCGAGCGAACGGGGAAGAGCCTAAACCGATACTTTCGAGTATCGGGGTTGTGGGACAGCAACGTGTATCAGGGAAGTTAGGAGAAGTGCTTGAATGGCACGCCACAGAGGGTGAAAGCCCCGTAACCGAAAACTGAACTGAGCTAGCTGTATCCCGAGTAGCACGGAGCACGTGAAATTCCGTGTGAATCCGCGAGGACCACCTCGTAAGGCTAAGTACTACTGTGTGACCGATAGCGAAACAGTACCGCGAGGGAAAGGTGAAAAGAACCCCGGGAGGGGAGTGAAATAGAACATGAAACCGTGAGCCTACAAGCAATGGGAGCCCTACTTATAGGGTGACCGTGTGCCTGTTGAAGAATGAGCCGGCGACTTATAGGCACTGGCGGGTTAAACCGGAAATGGTGGAGCCATAGCGAAAGCGAGTCTGAATAGGGCGTTTGTCAGTGTTTATAGACCCGAACCCGGGTGATCTAACCATGGCCAGGATGAAGCTTGGGTGATACCAAGTGGAGGTCCGAACCGACTGACGTTGAAAAGTCAGCGGATGAGCTGTGGTTAGGGGTGAAATGCCAATCGAACCCGGAGCTAGCTGGTTCTCCCCGAAATACGTTGAGGCGTAGCGTCTCGTGCTCCAGCAGGGGGGTAAAGCCACCATTTCGGTGCGGGCTGCGAGAGCGGTACCAAATCGAGATGAACTCTGAATACCCTGTGTGTAGCGAGGCAGTCAGACTGTGGGGGATAAGCTCCATGGTCGAGAGGGAAACAGCCCAGACCGCCAGCTAAGGTCCCCAAATCAACACTAAGTGATAAAGGAGGTGGGATTGCATAGACAACCAGGAGGTTTGCCTAGAAGCAGCCATCCTCAAAGGAGTGCGTAATAGCTCACTGGTCGAGCGATCCTGCGCCGAAAATGAACGGGGCTAAGTGTTGTACCGAAGCTGCGGATTTTTATGGTAGGGGAGCGTTCTATGTGGGGCGAAGCGTTAGCGTGAGCGGGCGTGGACTGCATAGAAGTGAGAATGTCGGCTTGAGTAGCGAAAACATGGGTGAGAATCCCATGCACCGAAACCCTAAGGGTTCCTCCGGCAGGCTCGTCCGCGGAGGGTTAGTCTGGACCTAAGGCGAGGCCGAAAGGCGTAGTCGATGGATAACAGGTCAACATTCCTGTACCGGTCATGTTTTGGGAAGAGGGACGGAGAAGGCTAGCCAAGCCAGATGTTGGTTACTGGTTCAAGCGTTCGAGGCGTTGAGGAGCGGTGAAAACGTTCCGAGCTGAGGCGTGAGTACGAGCTGCTACGGCAGCGAAGTTGGTGACGTCAAGCTTCCAAGAAAAGCTCTATACCCGTTAAGGCATGACTGCCAGTACCCGAAACCGACACAGGTGGGGTGGTAGAGAATACCGAGGTGCGCGAGGTAACTCTCTCTAAGGAACTCGGCAAAATGGCCCCGTAACTTCGGGAGAAGGGGTGCCACCGCAAGGTGGTCGCAGTGAAGAGGCCCTGGCGACTGTTTACCAAAAACACAGGTCTCCGCTAAGTCGCAAGACGATGTATGGGGGCTGACGCCTGCCCAGTGCCGGAAGGTTAAGGAAGCCGGTCAGCGTAAGCGAAGCTGGCGACTGAAGCCCCGGTGAACGGCGGCCGTAACTATAACGGTCCTAAGGTAGCGAAATTCCTTGTCGGGTAAGTTCCGACCCGCACGAAAGGCGTAACGATCAGGGCGCTGTCTCGGAGAGAGGCTCGGCGAAATAGAATTGTCTGTGAAGATGCGGACTACGTACACCTGGACAGAAAGACCCTATGAAGCTTTACTGTAGCTTGGTATTGTGCCCGGGCTCTGAATGCGCAGGATAGGTGGGAGACGTTGATCTCATGGTTGCGGCTATGAGTTAGTCACTGGTGAGATACCACTCTTTCAGAGCTAGGGTTCTAACGTTCACCCGTTATCCGGGGAGCGGACAGTATCAGGTGGGCAGTTTGACTGGGGCGGTCGCCTCCTAAAAGGTAACGGAGGCGCACAAAGGTTTCCTCAGGCTGGTTGGAAATCAGCTGACGAGTGCAAAAGCAGAAGGAAGCTTGACTGTGAGACCTACAAGTCGAACAGGGACGAAAGTCGGTTTTAGTGATCCGACGGTTCTGAGTGGAAGGGCCGTCGCTCAACGGATAAAAGTTACTCTAGGGATAACAGGCTGATCTCCCCCAAGAGTTCACATCGACGGGGAGGTTTGGCACCTCGATGTCGGCTCATCGCAACCTGGGGCTGAAGTCGGTCCCAAGGGTTGGGCTGTTCGCCCATTAAAGCGGTACGCGAGCTGGGTTCAGAACGTCGTGAGACAGTTCGGTCCATATCCGGTGTACGCGCAGGAACATTGAGAGGATTTCTCCCTAGTACGAGAGGACCGGGAGGAACGCACCTCTGGTGTACCAGTTATCGTGCCAACGGTAAACGCTGGGTAGCCATGTGCGGAGTGGATAACCGCTGAAAGCATCTAAGTGGGAAGCCCACCTCAAGATGAGTGTTCCCATGGGGTAACCCAGTAAGGTCACGGGAAGAACACCCGTTGATAGGCTCTATGTGGAAGTCCAGTAATGGATGCAGCAGAGGAGTACTAATAGACCGAGGGCTTGACCAACATTTTGGTTCTTGCCTGAAGACTCATTTCTTTGTTTGATTCAGACGTGCAGCATTCGCTGCAGATCCTATGCAGTTCTCAGGGTTCATCCCTTGAGAATGTTCATCTATCCTGGTGTCCATGGCGGTGTGGTCCCACTCCGATCCATCCCGAACTCGGTTGTGAAACGCATCAGCGGCGACGATATTTGGGGGGTAGCCCCCTGAGAAAATAGCTCGATGCCAGGTAAAACATTCTCCAAATAGGTTGATGATGTGCTGATTGCTGTAGCGATCACCATCATCACCCGCGAAGAAGCCACCTCTCCTTGAGGTGGCTTTTTTGTTGGCTATTTTTCTGCTGTTAGGTGAGCACTTACTTCGCGGAGTGATTGAACCACTGTGTGATCCCGTGGGTCCCGGTCAGGATTCCCTTCGCGAAGGCTGAAGAGGGTGTGCATTCCTGCCGAACGCGCGGAATCGCATTCAGCTCCGTTGTCACTCACGAACCAAATCTTGTTGGGCGAGCTTTGGAGCTGCTTGGCGATTGTTGTGTAGCTCTTCGTAGATTTTTTAGGGCCTGTATGGGTGTCAAACCAGTGGCTGAAAAGTTTTTCAAGGTCACCGGCAGGGCTGTGCCTGTAAAGCAGTTTTTGAGCTTGAATGCTGCCCGATGAATAGACGGATAAGGTTATTCCTTGCTCGCGCCATTCCCGTAGGCATTCAGCCGTTTCTGGAAATAGTTGAGATTTGAGATCTCCGTTATTGTATCCGTATTCCCAGATTTTTCCCTGTAGGTCTTTGAGTGCTGTCGACTTCTTGTCGATGCCAATCAAGTGTTTGAGGTATTGAATCAACGCGTCTATCTCCTCGGTTTCACCCTTCGTTGCCTGCTGTTTGATTTGGATGCTCTCGTGAGATTGGTCGTCCAGCCATTCCTTCTTGGCCGCTTGGATGGACTTGTTGTGAGGGTTTTTGTGCCAGTGTTGTTTGATGTAGTGGCTCAGTTCTTGCTTGGCGAAGGGGAACAAAACGTCGCTGACAAAGCTCACTGGGCATGTTGTTCCCTCGATGTCGAGCAGAAGATGTTGTTGATTCATCATTGATCTCCAATTTGCATTTGGGTCAATCTCACCTTCAAGAGAAATTCCAGGATCTCCAGGTGTCGTTTGCTCGCATCCAGGTCAGCCCCCCACGCGTAAAGGCCATGCCCCGCCACGAGAAATCCGCAGGGCGAGGTTTCCAAAAAGGGTGCGACGGCTTCGCCCAGCTCATGCATCGACTGACTGTTGCTGATCACAGGGATGGTGATGCTGCTGGCGTGGGTTTTGATGCCGACCAGGCCTTTCAGCATTTCCCAGCCCTCCAAGGCAATCCCCCCTGTGTTTTCGTAATGGCGGGACAACACTGTTCCGGGGACGGAATGGGTGTGCAGTACAGCTCCTGCTTGGGTCGCTTCAACAATGCGCAGATGCAGCGCTGTTTCGGCACTGGCTTTTCCCTTGCCCGTTAAAACCTTGCCTTGCTCATCCACAACAATCAGCTGATCGGCAGGTACCTGCCCCTTGTCCACACCACTGGGTGCCATGAGCAACTGCAGGGGCTGATGCTGCAACACCATGCTGAAGTTCCCTCCGGTGCCATCGCACCAGCCGCGTCGGTGGATGCCTTGCATCACCTCAGTCAATCGTTCGCGCTGGGTATGGTTTGCGCTCACAATCCGCTGATCCCTTCGTCTTCTATACAGGACACAGAGGCCGACGTGCATTGACGCTTCCCCCCAGTTCCCGCTGGAGCGGTGATCATCTGGAGTTGCTGGACCAGCGACAACTTCCCGGTGCTGTGGTCTTCATGCAATTGCACCGATGGCAGGAGGTTGCTGAGGCGATTTCCTCCATGGCTGTGCGCGGTGCACCTGCCATTGGCATAGCGGCGGCCTGGGGGGTTGTGCTGGCTGCACGCTCCGGTGACGATCTGTTCACTGCCATCCGAGGCTTACGTGCATCACGGCCCACCGCCGTCAACCTTGGCTGGGCTCTTAACCGGATGCGAGCGGCCATTGCCTCCTCAGGCTTGGTTGATGTTGAAGCACTCGCCGCTGTGGCCGATGCGATTCAGAGCGAGGATCGTTTGCTGACGCAGCGGCTGGTGGATCACGGCGTTTCCCTGCTGAATCAGGGATCTCGGGTCTTGCACCATTGCCACACCGGTGCGATTGCAACGGGAGGGGTGGGAACCGCCCTTGGTGTGATCGCAGCCGCCTATGCCCGTAGCATGCTTCGCCATGCCTGGCTGGATGAAACGCGTCCCCGCTTGCAAGGGGCTGCTCTTTCTGCCTGGGAGTTGGGCTGTCTTGGTGTGCCTTGCACCGTGATCGTCGATGGTGCCAGTGGTTTGCTGATGCGTCGGGGGGAGGTGGACGCCGTGATGGTGGGCTGTGATCGTGTTGCTGCTAACGGCGATGTTGCCAACAAGATCGGCACCTACAACCTGGCGCTTGTGGCCCGAGCCCACGGCATTCCCTTTTATGTCTGCGCCCCTGGCAGCAGCATTGATCGAGCGACGATTGATGGGGACGCGATCACGATTGAGCAACGCGATGCAGAGGAGATCACCCACGCAAAGGGAGTGGAGGTCGCGGCTCCTGGGGCCCAGGCCTGGAACCCCGCCTTCGACATCACTCCAGCTCATCTGGTGACGGGTTTCATCACCGAATTCGGCGTGCTTCGTCCTCCCTATCGGGAGGTTCTCTCTGCGCTTCCGCTGCCCAATCAGCTTTGACAGGTCGGGCACCAGTGGGTGCTTCGGCCCGACAGCTTCTCCCTTTGAATGGGCGTCCCACAGCTGCGGCAGGGTTCTCCTCCACGTCGGTAGACCCAGGCCTGGCCGCCGTAGTTGCCATTCACCCCCTCGAGATCGCGGAAATCACTGAAGGTGGTGCCACCGGCTCCAATGCTGATGGTGAGAACATTCACCAGGGCATCCCGCAACCTCTCCAGTTGTTTGAGCTCCAGCTGCCCTGCGGGCGTGAAAGGGGCGATGCCTGATGCGAAAAGGGATTCATCCGCGTAGATGTTGCCAGCTCCAGCCACCAGGGCTTGATCCAACAGCGCTGTTTTGATCGGTCGGCTGCTGCCCTTGAGTTTCTGCTTCAAATAACTGGCGGAGAAGTCGGTGCTGAAGGGTTCAGGGCCGAGTCGCGTTAAGCCTGTGATGACCTCTTCCATCGGCTGGCCCGGAGGAACCCACCACATTTCTCCGAAGCTGCGCACATCCACAAAGCGCAACTCCTGCTCTTTTGAGTTCCAGAAGCGAACACGGGTGTGTTTGCACGGTTCTGAGGGCTGCTCATGCCATTGGAATTGCCCGGTCATGCGCAGATGCACACCCCAAACACCGCCTTCGGGCTCCAGGGCTGCCATCAGATATTTCCCTCTGCGCTGCCACTGCCCCACCGTCATTCCGCAGAGGCCAGCAACAAAATCATCAGGACCTCCAGGGCTGGCAATGGCCCTTGGTCTGCAGACTTCAACCTGCGCAATTTTGAAGTCCACAAGACGGTCTGCCAGTCCCCGACGGACCGTCTCGACTTCAGGGAGTTCAGGCAACGGCCTCAGGCCGGCTCGAGTTCCGCTTCGGCGAAATTGTTGGTGTTGATGCCACCGTCAACGCCCTGCAGGCCGCTGTAGTTGACCTTTTCGAAGCGAACGACAACGGGGTAGCGGATTCCCGAGGTGTCGATGGAGGCAACGGTGCCAACTTCGTTGAACCAGTAGGACTCAGGACGCTTGATGCGCACCTTGGCGCCGCGGGTGATCGCCATCGCTGGGCATAAGGAAATGCAATCGGAGCGTATCTCGTGGAATGGATGTTGATGACCGCTGCGTCACAGAATGTCGTCCCTTCGTCGTCGGCGTCCCTTTGACCAGTTCCATCGCCCTTGATCCAGATCCGTCGCTGCTTCAGCTGGATTTGCCGGACCCGGAGCAGGACGACATCAGCACGATGGAATTTCTGGCCCGCCTGGAACAGGCCTGGGCCGTTTGCGACCGCTTTGACCTCCAGACGGAAATCTGGCGTGGTCGCATCCTCCGCGCGGTGCGCGACAAGGAAAAGCGCGGCGGTGAAGGCCGGGGCGCAGGTTTTCTGCAGTGGCTGCGGGAGCAAGAAATCAGCAAGACGCGCGCCTATGGCTTGATTCAGTTGGCGGAATCCGCCGACAGCATGCTCAGCGACGGCACCCTGGAGGAGAGCAGCGTCAATCTGTTCTCCAAGCGGGCCTTCATGGAAACCGCTCAGGCGGTTCCTGAGGTGCAGCTGATGATTTCCGAAGCCGCCAACGAAGGTCAGGAAATTACCCGCAAGCAGGTGCGCCGTCTCACGGATGAATTCACGGCGGCTACCAGCCCTTTGTTGCCGGAGGAAATTCGTCAGCGCACCCAGGAGAACCTGCTGCCACCCCGTGCGGTGGCCCCTCTGGTGCGGGAATTGGCCAAGCTTCCTGAGCCGCAGCAGGAAGATCTGCGCAAGGTGCTCCGCGATGAGCCCGAACTCGATCGGATCAAGGACGTCACCAGCACAGCGCGCTGGATCACCAAGGCAACCGAGTCGGGTGTTGCCGTGCGGGCTTTCCAGCAGGGGGAACTGGACCTGGACCGTGCCATGCAGGAGGCCCAGCGCCTGGATGCCCTCGGCCTGCTGGCTGATGCGGTGGGCCAGGCCCAGGCCCTTGAGTCGGCGGTGCTGAAGCTGCACACCTCCTGGCGGCGCTTGGGGGGGCTTCAGGAGCGGCTCTGGGTTGAGAGCGGAAGCAGCACGCCCTATCTGCGCGATGTGCTGAACGCCCTGCAGACCCTCAGCGGTGCAACCCTGCGGGTGTCGTTGGGAGAGCTCGCGGGCGGCAAGCGGGTGCGGCTCCAGCTGGTGGAGGAGTCCCCCGATCAATTGGATCCCCCGCCGCTGGCCTGACTCCAGATCTTGTGCTCGATAATCTGAAGTCTCCACATCTGGTGTGTTCTGGCTTCGCTCGAGCGTGCACTGCAGACCCACTTCGGCTGGGATCGCTTCCGCCCCGGGCAACGGCCCGTGGTGGATGCAGTGCTGGCTGGCCGGGACGCACTGGCGGTGCTGCCCACCGGTGGAGGTAAATCGCTCTGCTATCAGCTGCCGGCCCTGGTGCGCGAGGGCCTGGTGGTGGTGATCTCACCGTTGGTGGCGCTGATGGAGGACCAGGTGATGGCCCTGCAGCGACGGGGTATCGCTGCGGCCTGCCTGCATGCCGGACTCGAGCCAGCTCGAAGACAGCAGGCCTTGGAGCAACTGCAGGACGCCACGCTGCGTCTGCTCTACATCGCGCCGGAACGACTTCAGGGTGAGCAGACCCGGCTGATGCTGGAACGTCATGCCACGGAGGGCCGATTGGTGGCCCTGGCGGTGGATGAAGCCCATTGCATCAGTGCCTGGGGGCATGACTTCCGCCCCGATTACCGCCGCCTGGGTCAGATCCGCAGCCTCTGCCCGGGAGTGCCGATGCTGGCCCTCAGCGCGACGGCAGCCCCAAGGGTGCGGGCCGACATCATTCGCCTACTGGATCTGCGTCGCCCGCTCGTGCAGGTGAGTTCGGCCCGCCGGGACAACCTCCACTACACGATGCAGCGGCGCCCCAGGGACCCCATGCCGCAAGTGTTGGAGGCACTGGAAATGTCCCGTGGTGCTGCGCTGATCTATGCCCGCACCCGTCGTTCGGTGGAGCAGTGGGCGGAACGCCTGACTGACCAAGGGGTTGCCGCTACTCCTTATCACGCCGGTCTGGATCCGGAGACCCGCCAGCAGGCTCTGAAGCTGTTTCTTGAGCACGAGCGGCCCGTCCTGGTGGCCACGGTGGCTTTCGGTATGGGCGTTGACCGTGGCGATGTGGGCCTGGTGCTTCATCTCGATCTGCCGGCCACACCTGAGGGCTATCTGCAGGAATCGGGCCGCGCCGGCAGAGACGGCAATCCGGCCCATTGCCATGTGCTGTTTTCGCCGGGTGATCGCACCAGCCTGGGCTGGGCTATGCGGGCTTCGGCCCGGGGCAGCGATGCCTTGGAGGACCGTCGCCGCCTAGACCTGGCACAGCAGCAGCTGCGTCGCATGGAGGCCGTCGCTGAGGGTGAAATGTGCCGTGAACAGGCATTGCTGCTGGCCGTCGGTGAGTTGGTGGGTCCCTGTGGTCGCTGCGATCGCTGCTTGGACTCCCCCAAACGACGCGACTGGTCAGCTCAGGTGGAAACGCTCCTGGCCCATTTGGCCGAGCAGGACGGCACGGAAATGCGTCGCCTCGGAGAGCACCTGGCTCTGCATGAACCCGGACGCCATGACCGCTGGACCTGGTTGGCCCGTCGGCTCGTTCAAGAGGAGTTGATCCAGGAAAGCAACGACGGTGCTCAGCGGCTCTATCTCCGCGAAAGCGGCCGGAGATTCCTGGATTCCCCCTGGCCGCTCGATTACGCCGCCTGATTCAGATCAGGCCTTGAGCTGACAACGGTCCTTCACCAGGTCTTTTTCGAAGCGGCTCTTCGGTGCTTCCCAGGTTTTCCAGCTCCCATCGGCACCGGTGGCATTGATCTTCTTGGCGGAACAGTTCACGGCCAGATAAAGCGCCTGCCCTTGGGCATTGAGGGTGGGCACCACTTGACTGCCACCCATGGCTTGCCAGTTGCCCCAGTCCACCTGGAGCGGGCCATAGGTGCGCCAGTCAGCCGATTTGGCATGGGTCTGCTTGGGCTTGGCGGCCTCGACCGGCTTGGCCTTGACCACCGGTTTTTTGGCCTGAACCGGTTTCGTTTGCACTGCCTTGGTTTGGACTGCCTTGGTTTGGACGGGCTTGGCCTTGGCTTGAACCGGTTTCGTTGTTGCCGGCTGCGCCTGGGTGGTGATGGCGGTCTGGAAGGAGGGATCGGTCAGGTAGAGGCGCGTGCCCACCTCCACTTTGTTGGGGTCACTCAGCTGGTTGATGCTGATCAGGCTGGCCACCGGCAGCTTGTAGGCCTTGGCGATCTGCGTGAGGGTCTGCCCTTTGGCAACGGTGTGTTCCGTGGCTCCCGGGATCGGGGTTACAGCCACCGGCTTGAATGCCGGACGGGGCATCACGGCATTGCTGGGAAGTCGCAGGGTCTGGCCGACCTCAACGTGGTTGGCATTGCGCAGGTTGTTGAGGGCCATCAGGTCGCGACTGCGGACCTGGTATCGGCTGGCAATGCTGCTGAGGGTTTCCCCGCTGTTGACGCGATGGCGGCCCGTTCCTGCCGTCACGGTGGGGCCTGGCACCTGCAGGCGGCTCCCGGCTTGAACAAGGTCTGGATTGCGGATCCCATTCATCCGCATCAGCGTGCCGACGCTCACCCCATAGCGGTTAGCGATATCGGAAAGTGTTTCGCCGGACCGCACCGTCACCGAGGCAGCCGTGGCTGACAGGGGGAACCAGGCCGTCAGCAGCAGGGCGGCAAGAGCGGTACGGCGCATTCGTCTCCGGCAGATGCCCGCAACATACGGTGCCTGAGGTAAAGCGCCAGCCCCCCAGAGCACCTGCTGCAGAAGGGATGTGCTGGTGATGCGTGGGCCTTATCCCGCCAGCCGCTTCAGCAGGTTGAGATCCACCTTGTAGGGCGGGTAGCGCAGCTTGAAATCAAAACGGAAGGGGCGCTTGAGCACCGCCTTGTGGTGGCTGAACGTGTCGAAGCCGCTTTGGCCGTGGTAGCTGCCCATCCCGCTGGCGCCGACGCCGCCGAAGGGCAGTTGTGGCACCCCGGCCTGCATCACAACATCGTTCAGGCAGACCCCGCCTGAGCTGGTGGTGGTGAGCACCTGCTGTTGCTGGGCTTCACTACCGCCGAACAAGTACAGCGCCAGCGGTTTGGGGCCCTGGCGGATCTCCTGAAGGGCTGTGGTGAGGTCGTCCAGCACCAGCACGGGCAGGAGAGGTCCGAACAGTTCCTCGGCCATCAGCGGATCATTGCGGTCATCCACACGAATCACGGTGGGGGCGATGCGCCGCTGCTCCCGGCTGATTTCACCTCCGATCAGGATGCGCCAATCCGCTCTGGCGGACTCCAGCAGCTGCTCCAGCCGATTGAACTGGCGTTCATTGATGATCTGCCCCAGCTGATTCGAGATGAGGGGATCGGAGCCATACATCTCCGTTCGGGCCTCCTCCATCGCCTTCAGCAGCGGTGAATGCAGCGCGGGTGGCACCAGTAGATGGTCTGGAGCGATGCAGGTCTGGCCGGCATTGATCCCCTTGCCCCAGATCAAACGACGCGCTCCCACCGTGAGGTCAGCCCCCTCAAGAACGATGGCGGGGCTCTTGCCCCCCAGTTCCAGGGTCACCGGTGTGAGGTGGGCAGCGGCCCCCTCAAGTACCTTTCGGCCGATGCTGCCGCCACCGGTGAAAAAGATGTGGTCGAAGGGCATGGCCACTAGGTTGGCTGCGACGGCACCATCTCCCTGCACCACCTGCACCACATCAGGCTCGAAGTGCTGAGGGATCAGCCGTGCAATCAGATCTGCGATGGCACTGGCGTGTTCTGAAGGCTTGAGCACGGCCGTGTTGCCAGCAGCCAGGGCACTGATCAAGGGCCGCAGCGTCAGTTGAAAGGGATAGTTCCAAGGTCCGATCACCAGAACGCACCCGAGTGGTTCCGGCACAACCTTGGCCTGGCCGGGGCGCAGTGAGAGAGGGACAGCCACGCGGCGCGGGCGCATCCACCGCTCCAGCTGCCGCCCAGTGAGATTGAGCTCCTGTCGCAGGGCCACCAGCTCAAAAAAGGCTTCGGTGGGTGGTTTGCCGAGGTCGGCGGCGAGGGCCTCGAGCACCTCCGATTCGTGCTCCTCCACCAGGGCGGAGAGCCGTTGCAATTGCTCTCGACGCCAGGCCAAGGGACGGGTCAGCCCAGCTCCCACGAGCTCCTTCATCCGGCTCAGTTGCGTTTGGGTGAGGGCCACAGGGCTGACGATCAGGCCAGTCGGGTCTAGCAGTGGTGAATCTGCAACCGGGGGATGACCCCAGCGCTTCCGTGGTGGTCAGGGACGGTCATCTACCAGCTGATCGTTCGCAGCTATTCCGATGGGAATGGCGATGGCACCGGTGATTTCAAGGGGCTTGCGGCGCGGTTGCCCTATCTGCGCTGGCTGGGGGTCAACACCCTCTGGCTGACTCCGATCTATCCCTCCCCCCTGCGGGACGGGGGCTACGACATCACCGATTTCACCGGAATCCATCCAGACCTGGGGGATCTCTCCTCCTTCCATCGGTTCCTCACGGCGGCCCACAGCCAGGGCATGCGCGTGATTTTGGACCTGGTGCTGAACCACACCAGTGATCTGCATCCCTGGTTCCAGCGGGCCCGCTGGGCTCCCAAGGGCAGTCCTGAACGGGATGTGTACGTCTGGAGCGACGACCCCAAGCGCTACGCCGAGGCACCGGTTCTGTTCCGGCACTTCGAGGCTTCCAACTGGGAGTGGGATCCGGTTGCCGAGCAGTACTACCTGCACCGTTTTCTGCGTCATCAACCCGATCTCAATTACGAGAATCCCTGGGTGCAGGACACGATGCTGGAGGTGGTCGACTTCTGGCTGGATCGCGGCGTTGACGGGTTCCGTTTGGATGCGGTTCCGTTCCTGTTCGAGTCAGAGGGCACCCGCTGCGAGGGGTTGCTGGAGACCCACGCCTTCCTCAAGCGATTGCGGGAGCGGGTGGATGCCCATGGCCGTGATGTGCTCTTGCTGGGAGAGGCGATTCAGCCGGTGGAGGAGGCCGCTCCATACCTGTCGGATGACGAACTGCATGGAGCGTTCAACTTCGTGCTCACCGCCCATCTGTTTGCCGCCATTGCCAGTGGCCGCACCCAGCAGCTCGGGGAGTGTCTGATGCAAGCCGAGCAGGCGGTATCTGGTGCTCGCTGGGCCCTGCCCCTGCGCAATCACGATGAACTTTGGTTGGGGGATGGCCATCTCATCAGCGATGAGGTGATTCAGACCATCCGGGTGGGCCTGCCCCAGGGACAGGGGCATTGGTTGAACTGGGGCATCAACCGACGCCTGGCTCCTCTTCTCAATGGCGATCCACGCTCCAACCGGTTGCTGCATGGGCTCCTCTACAGCCTTCCAGGGATGCCCTGCCTGTATTACGGCGATGAACTGGGCATGGGCGACTGGCCCGGTCTGCGGGACCGTGATCCAAACCGCACGCCGATGGCCTGGACGCCGGCCCGCAACGGTGGCTTCTCCACGGCCCCCGATCCGCTGTTGGTGCTGCCACCGATCACCGCTCCCGGTTACGACTACCGCGTGGTGAATGTGGAGGTGCAGAAGCAGCTGCCGGGGTCGCTGCTGAATTGGCACCGGCGCATGCTCACCTGCCGCCGGCTGCTGCCAGCTCTGCGGCATGGAAGCTTCCGGTTGTTGTACAGCCCCCACCCCGGAGTGCTGGTGTACCTCCGCTGCACCGAGGCGATGACGGTGCTCGTGGCCGCCAATGTCACCGCAGCCGGAGCCTCGCTCAGTCTGGATCTTTCGGAGTGGGCTGGTCAGCGCACCCGTGAGGTGATGTGGGGCTGTGAATTCCCGCCCGCGGCGGCGGAGTGGTTCGTGAACCTTCCGCCCTATGGATTCAACTGGTGGTTGATCGGAGAAGTGGAGCCCGCAGCCACGCCCGCCTGATTCAGCAGCTCCTCCACCTGAGGCCTCAATCGTTCGGCCTCGTTCAAATCCACCATGGCCAGACGGCAGCGGCGGGCCAGCACATCGCTGCTGCTTCGCGCATGTTCCCGCTGAATCGAATGGTCCAGTTCTGCGCTGCAGAGGGGGATCACCGGGCTGAGGGGTTCGCGTCGGCTGGGCTCCGCGGGCTCGATTAAGGCCACTGCCTCCAAGCCATAGGTGCTTTGGAGGTGGGCGACTTGTGAGGCTTTGAGGGCGGTGTCGGGAAGCAGGGCTTCGAGTTGTTGTTTCTGAAGGCGGAGCCCGTCCTGGGTGGCTTCCAGCGACTCCGCTGCACCCCGCAAGGGCATTGCTTCAGGGGTGGGCAGCGCCTTCCCTAGCTGGCGTTCCACCGCGGTCAGGGTGTCTTCAGCCATCGGCCGGCAGGTGGTCCATTTGCCCCCCATCACGCTCACCAGGCCGCAGGCCAGGGTTTCCACCTCGTGCTCCCGCACCACACGGCTGCTGTCCATGGCCTGGTCCGCTGGCTTCAGCAGCGGCCGTCCCCCCGCCCATCGGCTGCTCACCTGCGGATGCTGGAGCTGGGGAAACCAATCACGCACGTAGTTGAGCAGGTAGGCCTCCTCCTCTGGAGAAGGGGATGTGGCGTTCTCCTTGGTGCAGGCTTCATCCGTCGTCCCCACCAGGGTGCGGCCGTGGAAGGGCAGCATGAACAGCACGCGTCCATCCGCGGTGGATGGCACCAGAAGCCCAAGCCCTCCCGGGCAGAGGTTCTGCTCCAGCACGATGTGGGCCCCACGGCTGGTGAGCAGCCTTGGGGGAGCATCAGCCTCCGCCATCTGGCGGATCTCATCCGCCCGGATGCCCGTGGCATTCACAAATGCTGAGGCGCACCAGCGTTCCCGTTGGCCTGTGGCGGATTCACTGATGGCGGCCTTGAGCTGGCCCGTGCCGTCGGTCTCCATCTCCACCACCCGGCAACGGGTGCGCAGGGTTGCCCCCCGTTGTTCGGCGGTGAGGGCCAACAGCAGGTTGAGGCGTGCATCGTCGAACTGCCCGTCGCTGTAGGCCACGCCGCCTTGACACGGCTTCAGCAGAGGCAGGGCCTGACGCATCTGCCGCTGGGACAGCAGTCGGCTGTGCCCGATGCTTTGCTGACCGGCCAGGGCGTCGTACATCCCCAGACCAAGTCGGTAGTAGGCCTGTCCCCAGATCTGTTGTGTGGGCAGGGCCAGCTCGAGTCGTTGGGCCAGGAACGGTGCCTGGGTCAACCAGTGGCTCCGTTCGAGCAGGGCTTCCCGCACCAGCCTCAGCTGGGCCAGGTCCAGAGTTTTAAAGGCCAGCTCCAGGTAGCGCACCCCGCCATGGAGCAGCTTCGTGCTGCGGCAACTGGTGCCACCGCCGATGTCTCCGGCCTCGAGCAGGGCCACGCTCAGCCCCCGTCGTGTTGCCTCATAGGCCACGCTGGCACCGCTGGCACCGGCGCCGATGACCAGCAGGTCCACCTGGTGATCAGCCATGCCACCCCAGGCTTCTGGAGACGGCGTCTTGCCAGCGTGTGCGCCAGCGGTCACGCTGGGATGCATCTATCTGCGGGTGGAACAATTCCGCTCCGTCCCTCCTTGCGGTTGCGAGCTGCTCCAGGTCGCTGATCACCCCCGCCTGGAGGCCTGCGAACAGCGCCACCCCCCGGGCCGTGCTCTCGAGGCTGGCGGGTCGCCGCACCGTCAGACCGGTGCAATCCGCCTGCGCCTGCAGCAGAGGATCGGAGGCCGCGGCGCCACCATCCACCGCCAGTTCACCCAAGCCGCTCCCGAGGGCCTGTTCGGCAAGCTCCACCAATGTCGCTACCGACAGGGCGATCCCCTCAAGTGCAGCGCGGGCGATGTGACCGCGTCCGCTATCACGGGTGAGGCCCACCAGAACACCGCGTGCCTGGGGATCCCAGTGCGGTGTCCCCCAGCCGGTGAAGGCGGGCACGAGCATCACCCCCCCTGAATCCGGCACCGAGCGCGCCAGTTCATTCACCTGGGGGGCTTGATCAATGATCTGCAGCCCATCCCGGAGCCACTGGATGACGGTGCCGGCGTTGAACAGACTTCCCTCAAGACAAAAGCTGGGTGTTCCAGCGGCATCCGTCCAGCCGAGGGTGCTGAGCAGCCCTGCATCTGAGCGGCGGACGACATCGCCGGTGTTGATCACCAGAAAAGCCCCCGTGCCGTAGGTGCACTTCCCTTCTCCGGGCTGCAGACAGAGCTGGCCCAGGGTGGCGGCCTGCTGGTCGCCGAGCATGGCCTGGATCGGCAAGCCTGCAAAGGGAAGGTCCGCAGCCATGCGCCCGAATTCTCCGCGGCAGGGCAGCAGTTCGGGCAGAGCGCTGGCGGGGAGCCCTGTGGGCTCTCGGAACTCATCCACCCAGCGCTGCTGCTCCAGGTCCATCAGCAGCGTTCGGCTGGCATTGCTCATGTCACTGCCGTGGCGCTGGCCGCCGGTGAGTTGCCAGAGCAGCCAGCTTTCCACCGTGCCGAAACAGAGGTCATCGCTGGCCGCGGCAGCCTTGGCGTCGTCGTAGTGGTCGAGCATCCAGCGGATCTTGCTGGCACTGAAGTAGGGGTCGAGCAACAAGCCCGTGCGCCGGCACCACTCCTGCTCCAGTCCCTGCTGCTTCCAGGCGTCGCAGATGGCGGCGGTGCGGCCGTCCTGCCAGACGAGGGCCGGGCCACAGGGGAGGCCATTGCTGCGGCGCCAGAGCACGGTGGTTTCCCGTTGGTTGGTGATGCCGCAGCTCACCACTGCCTTGCGCTGCCCCTCACTGAGCTTCGAATCGAGCTGCACCAGGGCCTGCCGCTGGCTGGTCCAGATCTCGATCGGGTCCTGTTCCACCCATCCATCGGCGGGGTAGGAAATCGGCAGCGGTGCACTGGCGCTGAGCACCAGATCTCCGGAGCTGCTGAACAGAGCGGCTCTGGAGCTGCTGGTGCCCTGATCGAGGGCAAGAAGGAGAGCCTGCTCAGCCATGGCCAATGTCTTTCTCTCCTGCTAGCCAGGAGATGGCTGACTGCAAAGGTTTTGGCAGCGACCACGCCGTTTTGCGATCCCCCCGCCTGGGTGGCGGATGCGGTGATCTATCAGATCTTTCCCGATCGTTTCCGGCGCAGTGGGCGGGTCGAGGCTCAGAGCCATCTCGCCTTGAAGCCATGGGGTTCCGACCCTTGCGAGGAGGGATTCCAGGGCGGGGATCTCTATGGCGTGATCGATGCCCTGGATGAGCTTCAAGGCATGGGCATCACCTGCCTTTACCTCACGCCGATTTTCAGTTCAGCCGCCAACCATCGCTATCACGCCTACGACTACTTCGAGGTGGATCCCCTGCTGGGGGGCAATGCAGCACTCAGGGACCTGATCGATGCTGTGCATCGGCGCGGCATGAAGTTGGTGCTGGATGGGGTGTTCAACCACTGCGGCCGCGGCTTTTGGGCCTTTCATCACGTGGTGGAAAACGGTGCGGATTCGCCGTACCGGGATTGGTTCCATGTGCACCGTTGGCCCCTGCAGCCCTATCCCGCCCCTGGCGAGGACTGTGGTTACGACGGCTGGTGGGCCTTGCCGGATCTACCCAAGTTCAACCATGCCAATCCTGGGGTTCGGGAGCATCTGCTGGCGGTGGGCCGTCACTGGCTCGAGCAGGGGATTGACGGCTGGCGTCTCGACGTCCCTGCCGAGGTGCCGGCCGACTTCTGGGTTGAGTTCCGGCAGATGGTGCGGGCCACCAACCCGGAGACCTGGATTGTTGGCGAGGTGTGGGGTGATGCGACCCCCTGGCTGAAGGGCGACCACTTCGATGGCGTGATGAATTACCGGTTGGGATGGAGCAGCCTTTGCTGGGCCGCCGCTGAAGCGTTGCGGCAGGACTACCGCAATTCCGACTATCCCCTCGACCCCCTGGATGGGCAGGCTTTGTTGACCATCTGGACGACCACAACGCGTTCCTACCGGGAGGTGGTGAACAGGGCCCAGATGAATCTGCTCGATAGCCATGATGTGCCCCGTGCACTTCACAGCCTCAACAACGACGTTGCGGCCCTGAAGTTGGCCCTGCTGCTGCTCTTCCTCCATCCGGGAGCGCCGTGCATTTATTACGGCACTGAAGCTGCCCTGGCGGGTGGTCCTGAACCGGGCCCCTCCAGCGGTCCTGGGCCGGCCTGCCGTGAGGCCTATCCCTGGGACGTTCCCTGGAGTGCTGATCTACGCCCATTCATCCAGTCCCTCGCAGCACTCCGCTCTGCCCATGGGGTCTTGCGCAGGGATGGTCTGCGCTGGTCAGCCCCAGGGGCTGACGTGCTGGAGGGCGTTGCGGATGGCCTGCGGGTCGTGATCAACCGCAGTCGCTCCACCCCTGTGCCCCTAACCATCGAGTCGGGACAATCCCTCGTATGGACGCTGGGGCTTGTTGACAACCAAAGCATCAGCCCGCAATCGGCGGCTGTTCTGGGGTCTTCACCCCTCTCCCCCGGTGCCTTGGGGAGCAAGAAAGCCCTTGTCGAGACTTGAACTCGAGACCTCTCCCTTACCAAGGGAGTGCTCTACCGCTGAGCTACAAGGGCATGTGGGGATGGGCCGGGTTGGATTTGAACCAACGTAGGCAGAGCCAGCGGATTTACAGTCCGCCCCCATTAACCACTCGGGCACCGACCCGAACCACACCGCAAGAACTTACCAGTCGGTGTGTCCTTCCCCACGATCTCGATACGATCTGCCGAGCTGAACCGATCTCCAGCCATGCACGTTCTGCTGCTGAACGGTCCGAATCTGAACCTTTTGGGCCAGCGTGAGCCTGGGATCTATGGCCATTCCTCCCTGGCGGACATCGAAGCGGCGCTGACCCGGGAGGCGGAGCAGGAATCAGTGCAGCTGGACTGCTTTCAAAGCAATTTCGAAGGTGCCCTGGTGGACCGGATTCACCAGGCCATGGGCCGATGCGATGGAATCTTGATCAACGCCGGGGCCTACACCCACACGTCCATCGCCATCCGTGATGCCCTGGTTGGTGTCGCGATCCCCTATGTGGAATTGCATCTCAGCAACACCCATGCCCGGGAAAAGTTCCGCCATCACTCGTTTCTGGCTGAGCGCGCTGTGGGTGTGATCTGCGGCTTCGGACCCGCTAGCTACAGCCTTGCCTTGAGCGGATTGCTCAGCCATCTGCGCCGGAACGCATGACCAGCACTGCTCCAGCACAAACTGTTTCCTCCAAGACAGCTCCCACCAAGACAGTTCCGTCAAAGACAGTGGCGTCGATCCGCTGGTTGGCTGCGCCCACCAGCTGGAGCTGGGTGGAGCAGGCCAACGCCAGGCCGATGGAGGTGCTGATCGATCACGCCCACTGCGAACGCAAGGCTGCCGGGGCTGCGGTGCAGATGATGTTCCGCTACCTCTGCGAACCGGGTCTGGGTGAAGCCCTCAGCCCTCTGGCGCGGGAAGAGCTGGAGCACTTTGAGCAGGTGCTGGCGTTGATCAAGGCCCGTGGGCGCTACCTGGAACCGCTGCCTTCCCCGGGCTATGGCGCTGATCTGGCCCGGCAGATCCGTAAAGGTGAGCCGCAGAGAATGCTCGACTCCTTTCTGGTGGCGGGTCTGATCGAAGCCCGCAGCCATGAGCGCATGGCACTGCTGGCGGAGCACAGCCCGGATCCTCAGTTGAGGGAGCTTTACAGCGATCTGTTGGCGAGTGAAGCCCGCCACTTCGGTCTGTATTGGGTGTTGTGTGAGCAGCGCTATCCGCGGGAGCTGATCGTTGAGCGCCTCGAAGTGCTGGCCCTGGCCGAAGTGAAGGCGCTGGAAGGGGAGTTAGAAGGCCCTGAAGACGTGCGGATGCATTCCTGTGGTGTGGATGCCCAACAGATCAGCAGTCAGATCAGCTGAGCCGCCTCCTGCAAGGCCTCCAGCCTGGATGGCCGAAGCACCCCCTCCACGCCAAATTGGCGCAGCCGTTGTTCGAGGCTGTGGTTGGCTCCGGCGATGAACAGGGTGCGGCCCGCTGATCGTGCTTCCTCCACCATGCGTTCGATGGCGAGGGTTGCGGTGACACCGATGCGGGACACATCAGTGAGGTCAAGGATCAGAACCCTGTAGCTCTGGATCAATCCCATTCGGGCACTGATGCCTTTGGCGGCGCCAAAACTCAGAGGGCCGCGCAGACGAAACAGCATCAAGGCCTTGCCGCAGCGCAGGATCAGGGCTTCCTCCTCCGGGGAAAGATTGGCGTGCAGTGCATCCGTGGCATCGGAGGGGTTGTCCTCTTCCATCCCTTCCAGTTGTGACCGCGTGATCGCATCAACGGTCAACAGGTTGGCCACGAACATCCCGACCAAAACGCCCCAGATCAGATCCCAGAACACCGTCATCAACAGCACGGCGTACATCAGCGCGGCTGTTTTCGCCGACAGGCGATGGGCGCGAAGCAGAAAGCCCCAGTCGATGATGTCGAGGCCGACTTTGATCAGGATTCCCGCCAGCAGCGCCGTGGGGATCTGTGCCGCAAGGGGGCCTGCCCCCAGCAGCACAAGCAGCAGCACCAGGGAATGGGTCATGCCCGACCAGGGCGTCTGACCTCCGGATTTGATGTTGATCACCGTTCGCATGGTGGCTCCGGCACCGGGAAGGCCGGAGAGAAACCCGGCCGCGGTGTTGGCGATGCCCTGGCCGATCAGCTCACGGTTGGAGTCGTGGTTGGTCTGGGTGATGTTGTCGGCCACCAGGGAGGTGAGCAACGAGTCGATCGCCCCGAGCAGGGCGAGAACCATGCCGGCTTTCACCAACTCCGGTAGGTGCTGACTGAAATCGGGAACCACCAGTTGCAAGCCCCCCTCCGGGATGGCTCCGATCCGGGCGATGGGTTCAAGGCCCAGCTCCAGCAGTCGGTTGTCGTTGAACAGCAGCAGCGACAACGGCGTCACAATCAGCAGCGCCAGCAGAGGCGTTGGCACCCATTGGCGGATTCGCAGGGGGGTCAGAAACACCACAGCGAGTGTCATCAATCCAACGGCGAGCGCGGCTGGATTCCAGCTCGGGGCATCGATTAGCGAACTCAGGGACGCAACCACGCCGCCCCCGGTGCTCACCCCGATGAAGGGTCCAAGTTGCAGCACAAGGATGATGAAACCGATTCCCGACATGAAGCCGGAGACCACCGAGTAGGGCACCAGGGTGATGAAGCGCCCCAGCCGCAATACCCCGAGCAGGGTTTCGAACACACCACCGATCACCACAGCGGCCATCACCAACGGCAGCATCTCGCCGGCATTGAGATCACGACCAATGCCGATGGCGGCAAGGCTGGAGACGATCCCTGCCACGGTGACGCTCATGGGCCCGGTGGGTCCGCTCACCTGGGCGGGAGTTCCCCCGAGCAAGGCCGCCAGGAATCCGGTCACGATGGCGCCATACAGGCCGTAGATGGCGCCTCCCGGCCCCAGTGCGGCATTGCCGAAGGCCAGGGCAAGGGGCAGCGCGACCACGGCGGCCGTCAATCCTCCGAGAAGGTCGCCTCGGATGTTGCGTTGATGCAGGCCGTGAATCAGTGCCATCTCAGTTCAGACCACTCCAGCGGCTAAGGGCTTCCAGGGACTGAACTCCCACTTTTCGGCGCCCATCGGGGAGAACCCAGGTGGGATAAGCCCGGATCTCTGCGGCGTTGCAGGCTTCGGCTTGCTCCGGAAGCTGCTTCGGCTTGCGGCATTCCACATAGGTCACGTCCTCTCCGGCCTGTTTGCCGAACAGGTTCATCTGCTTGAAGCAGGCCGGGCAGGTCCAGGCGCCATAAAACTTGGCCCCCATCGCCTTCAGATGCTTCGTCAGTTCGAGGGCCTGGTGGCTTGAGTCGTGCAGGGGCTCTCCGAGCGTGCTGGCCCAGGGAGCGGCCGAACCAGGCGGGCCACCAACAGCTCCGCCAGCTGCGACCAGCACGGATGCCAGCAGGGATGAAGCCATGCTCCTCATGCTGATGCAGTGGTTGGCCTGAAGCTAGGTCGCATTCAGGCGTTCGGGCTTCCCTCCATGCGGAAGCAACAACGCAAGCCCTGTTGCGGTGAAACTGGGATTACCACTGGATGGGTATGGCAGGCAGCGGATACAAGGACTATTTCCAGGTGCTCGGTGTTGATCGCAGCGCCGATGCCAATGCCATCAAGAAAGCCTTTCGCAGCCTGGCGCGCCAATACCACCCTGACGTCAACCCTGGTGATGCCCAGGCTGAAGCGCGGTTCAAGGAAATCAGTGAGGCCTACGAAGTGCTCTCCGACCCCGAGAAGCGGCGGCGTTATGAGCAATTCGGCCAGTACTGGAACCAGGCCGGTGGCATGGGCGGGGGAGCCGCACCCGGGATGGATGTCGACTTCGGTCGCTACGGCAATTTCGATGATTTCATCAACGACCTGTTGGGCCGTTTCGGTGGACCGGCCGGCGGTGGCTTCCAGGGCGGTGGTTTCCCTGGGGGCGGATTTCCCGGCGGGGGATTCGCAGGGGGTGGTTTCCCGCGTGGTGGCCAGGCTTCACGCCCTCCGGTGAATCTCGATGCCGAAGCATCGGTGAATGTGACCTTTTCGGAGGCCTTTCGCGGTGGTGAACGCAGCCTCTCGGTGAACAATGAGCGCGTTCAGGTGCGCATTCCCGCTGGGGTGAAGAACGGCTCGCGGCTGCGGTTGAAGGGCAAGGGCAACCTGCAACCGGGAACCGGACGTCGGGGCGATCTCTATCTCAACCTCAAGATTCAGGACCACCCGATCTGGCGCCTGGAGTCGGATCAGCTGCGGGCCGATCTCCCCGTCAGCCTCGATGAACTGGCCCTTGGAGGCATGGTTTCGGTGATGACCCCTGATGGTGAGGCCCAGGTGAGCATTCCGGCTGGCACCGCCCCGGGCCGCATTCTGCGGCTGAAGGGCAAAGGCTGGCCGTCGAAGACCGGTCGCGGCGACCTCCTGCTCACGCTGACGCTGGCCATGCCTGCCTCGTGGAGTGAGGAGGAGCGTCGGTTGTTGGAGCAACTGCGTGCCAAGCGCACGGACCATCCACGTCAAGAGTGGCTTCGTTCGGCGGCCCTCTGATCGGGTGACCCTTACGATCACACCTTGTGTTTGGGTCTGATGGAGCTCACCTACCGCCCCCGTCGTCTTCGGCGTACGCCCGCCCTACGCGCCATGGTGCGTGAGCACAGCCTCTCGGCTGCAGACTTCATCTATCCCCTCTTTGTGCATGAAGGCGCTGAGGTAGAGCCGATCGGTGCCATGCCTGGTGCCAGCCGTTGGAGCCTCGCGGCCCTCACCGGCGAAGTGCAGCGTGCCTACGACCTTGGGGTGCGTTGCATCGTTCTTTTCCCCAAGGTGTCTGAGGGACTGAAGACCGAAGACGGGGCTGAGTGCTTCAACGCCAATGGCCTGATTCCACGGGCGATCCGCCAGATCAAGGAAGCCATCCCCGAGATGGCGATCATGACCGACGTCGCCCTGGATCCCTATTCCTGCGATGGTCATGACGGGATCGTCAGCGAGGACGGCGTGGTCCTCAACGATGAAACGATTGAACTGCTCTGCAAGCAGGCCGTTGTGCAGGCTGAAGCGGGCGCTGATCTGATCGGTCCCAGCGACATGATGGACGGCCGGGTCGGTGCCATCAGGGAAGCCCTCGACGACGAAGGCTTCGAACATGTGGGCATCATCAGCTACACGGCGAAGTACTCCTCCGCGTACTACGGCCCCTTCCGTGAGGCCCTTGATTCCGCTCCCCGTGCCGCCGGCAGCAAGCCGATCCCCAAAAACAAAGACACCTATCAGATGGATCCCGCCAATGCTCGGGAAGCCATCACCGAAGCCCAGCTCGATGAGCAGGAGGGCGCCGACATCATGATGGTGAAGCCTGGTTTGGCCTATCTCGACATCATCCACCGACTGCGCGAAGAGTCGGAACTCCCCATCGCTGCCTACAACGTGAGTGGTGAGTATTCGATGGTGAAGGCCGCGGCCGAGCGGGGCTGGATCGATGAAAAAGCCGTTGTGCTGGAGACGTTGCTGAGCTTCAAGCGCGCCGGTGCTGATCTGATCCTCACGTACCACGCCTGCGATGCAGCGGCTTGGTTGAAGGAGGCTTGATCCGATGGCAACAGCCGATCAACCCAAAGGTGTGGATCGTCTCGGTCACGTTGCGATCCGTGTTGAGAACGTCGATCGGGCTGTTGCCTTCTACACCGATCTGGGCATGCGTCTGGTCTGGCGTGCCAACGACTGGTGCTATCTGGAAGCCGGGGAAGGTCGCGATGGACTCGCCTTGTTAGGCCCGGATTACAAAGCCGCTGGCCCACATTTCGCCTTCCATTTCCGCGATCGTGCGGAGGTTGATGTGATTCACGACCGTCTCAAGGCGCAGGGTGTGCACGTTGGTGCCGTCCATGACCACCGCGACGGCACGGCGTCTTTTTATTTGAAAGACCCTGAAGGCAACTGGCTCGAAATGCTTTATGAACCCCCCGGTGGCATCCCCTCCAACTGCAGCTGACTTGAGTCAAGGGGCGGACCGGGCTCAGCAGGAAACCCTTGAACTGCTGGAGTGGCATCGGGTCTGTGACCATCTCAGCGGCTTTGCCAGCACCGGCATGGGTCGTGATGCAGCCCGGGTTCAACCGCTGCCCGCCAGCCTGGAGGAATCGAAACAGCGCCTTGCCCAGACGGTTGAAATGGCGGTGCTCGATGACCTCACGGAGGGGGGGCTCAGCTTCCGCGGTGTGCGGAATCTCGAGCCCGTTGTGCTGCGCTGCAGCAAGGGAGGTGTGGCCTCCGGTGAAGAGCTGCTGGCCGTGGCGGAAACTTTGGCAGCGGCCCGTCGGCTGCGCCGTCAGATCGACGATCCCGAGCTGCGCCCGGTGTGCACCGCGTTGATTGAAACGATGGTGACGCTGCCGGAGTTGGAGCAGCGGCTCAAATTCGCGCTCGAAGAGGGCGGCCGCGTCGCTGATCGCGCCAGCTCGGCGTTGTCGGCGCTTCGGCATCAATGGAACGGTCTGCGCCAGGAACGTCGCGACAAACTTCAGGAGCTGCTGCGGCGCCTGGCCCCATCCCTGCAGGACAGTGTGATCGCCGAGCGTCATGGGCGTCCTGTTCTGGCGGTGAAGGCCGGTGCGGTGAGCCAGGTGCAGGGTCAGGTGCACGACAGTTCGGCCTCCGGCAGCACCCTGTTTGTGGAACCCCGCTCGGTGCTCACGATGGGCAACAAGCTGGTGGAGCTGGAGTCCCGCATCCGGGATGAAGAACGCAAGGTGTTGGCGGAGCTGAGCCGTCTGGTGGCGGAGGAAGCAGCCGCCCTCGATCAAGTGGTGGTCGTGCTGCGAACGCTGGATCTGGCGCTGGCCCGCGGGCGCTACGGCCGCTGGCTAGGCGGCGTGGCGCCGCAGCTTGATTTGGATGAAGAGGCCCCCTTCAGCCTTCAAGGGCTGCGGCACCCGCTGTTGGTCTGGCAGCACAAACGGGCGGATGGACCTGCGGTGGTTCCGATTTCGGTGGAGGTGTCGCCACAGCTGCGGGTGGTGGCCATCACCGGCCCGAACACCGGTGGCAAAACGGTCACCCTGAAAAGCATCGGTCTCGCTGCACTGATGGCGCGCGCCGGCATGCTTTTGCCCTGTTCGGGGCAACCTTCCCTGCCCTGGTGTGCCCAGGTGCTGGCGGACATCGGAGATGAGCAGTCCCTCCAGCAGAGCTTGTCCACCTTCAGTGGTCATGTGAAGCGGATCGGGCGCATTCTTGAGGCGCTGCAGCGCGGTGCTTCTCCAGCCCTGGTGCTCCTGGATGAGGTGGGTGCTGGAACGGATCCCAGCGAGGGAACGGCCCTGGCCACGGCTCTGCTCAAGGCTCTTGCGGATCGGGCTCGGCTCACGATTGCCACCACCCACTTCGGTGAACTCAAGGCCCTCAAATACGACGACGCCCGTTTTGAGAATGCCTCTGTGGCGTTCAATCCTGAGACCTTGTCCCCCACCTATGAATTGCTGTGGGGAATTCCAGGACGCAGCAATGCACTGGCAATTGCGACGCGCCTTGGGCTCGATTCGGATGTGCTTCACCAGGCCCAGCAGCTGTTGGCCCCAGGGGGTGATGGTGAGGTGAACAGTGTGATCCGTGGCTTGGAGGAGCAACGGCAGCGCCAGCAGGCCGCGGCAGAAGACGCTGCAGCACTCCTGGCACGCACGGAGCTGCTGCACGAGGAGTTGCTGCAGCGCTGGCAGAAGCAAAAGCAGCAGACCGCGCAACGCCAGGAGCAGGGCCGTCAACGCTTGGAGCAGTCGATCCGTCAGGGCCAGAAAGAAGTTCGCACGCTGATTCGCCGTCTGCGGGATGAGCGCGCGGATGGGGAAACCGCGCGAAAGGCTGGGCAACGGTTACGCAGCTTGGAAGACCATCACCGCCCAACCCCTGAACGGCGTGCACCCAAGCCGGGTTGGCGTCCGTCTGTGGGGGATCGCGTGCGCTTGCTTGCCCTCGGCAAGGCTGCAGATGTGTTGGCCATCACTGATGACGGCCTTCAGCTGACGGTTCGTTGTGGGGTGATGCGCACCACGGTGGATCTGGCGGCGGTGGAAAGCCTGGATGGGCGTAAGCCGGAGCCGCCTCCAAAGCCGGTGGTGAAGGTGCAAGCCCGTTCCGTAGGAGGCGGCGGTGCACAGGTGCGCACCAGTCGCAACACCCTTGATGTGCGTGGCATGCGGGTGCATGAGGCCGAAGCGGCGGTTGAGGAATGCTTGCGCAGTGCCAATGGGCCGGTTTGGGTGATCCACGGCATCGGCACGGGCAAGCTCAAGCGCGGCCTGCGCGCCTGGCTGGACACGGTGCCCTATGTGGAACGGGTGACCGATGCCAAGCAGGGGGACGGCGGACCGGGCTGCAGCGTTGTCTGGGTGCGTTGAGCTGGTTCAGGAGCTTCAGTGGCTAACGGATCGCTTCACCATCCGCATCAAACAACCGCCAGCCTGTGGGGTCAGGGTCGAGGTGGATGGCATCGCCGGCAGTGATGTTGATCTCCGTTGAAGCTCTGACCTGGATAAGTTGATCACCATCCAGGAGCCGGCAGGTGAGGATCTGCTCATTGCCCAGACGCTCGCAATGGCTTACCTCGGCTTGGAGATTCCGGTTCGTTGCCGGTGCCAGATGCCAGTGTTCAGGCCTCAATCCTGCGGTGAGGTGTTGGCCTTCTCGTTGAAGTAAAGGCTCAACCATTGCGCCTTCAACCTGAATGCGCTTGTTCCCCAGAATCAGAGTTGCATTGGGTCCCACCGTGACGGGCAAAAGGCTCATCGCTGGGCTGCCAATGAACTGGGCCACGAAGATGTTGGAGGGCCATCTGTACAACTCCATGGGGGTCCCGAGTTGCTGCAGGCGCCCCTGGTTCAACACAGCGATGCGGTCCCCCATGGTCATCGCTTCCACCTGGTCGTGGGTCACATAAACCGTCGTTGTTCCCAGTTCTCGCTGCAGCTCGACGATTCTTTGGCGCGTGCTCGTTCTGAGTTTGGCGTCGAGATTGCTCAGCGGTTCATCCATCAAAAACACCTCGGGATTGCGCGCCATGGCGCGTCCGAGGGCGACCCGTTGTTTCTGTCCGCCGGACAGTTCCTTTGGCCTTCGATCGAGCAATTCCGTGAGTTCCAGAGATCTGGCAACGGTGTTCACCCGGGCTTCGATTCGTTCTTCTCTGACCGACCGCACCCTCAGTGGTTTGCGTAAGGCGCGCGTGGCTCGAAAGGCTTGATCTTGGATGCGCTGGACGGTTGATCTCGCTTGGCTTCTGCGCAGTCCGAAGCTGAGGTTGTCCCGCACGCTGAGATGCGGGTAGAGCGCATAGCTCTGGAACACCATGGCGACGTTGCGGCGCGCTGGCGGCACATCGCTGATGGGCCGGGCCCCGATTCTGATTTCTCCGCTGGTGGGGCTGTCGAGACCAGCGAGCAGTCGCAGCAAGGTGCTTTTGCCGCACCCCGAGGGACCGACCAGCACCAAAAACTCGCCATCGTTGATCGTCAGACTCAACTGACGAATCACCTCAACGGGATCACCGCCGCCGCGTCCTGGGAAGGTCTTGCTGAGGTCTTCGAAACGGACGCCGGCCAAAGACAGAGCTGCAGCGGCTGAATCTTAGGGTTAACGATTGGATTGAGCCGGCAGCACCGTGCAGTTCATCGATCAGGCACGGATCACGGTCCGAGGCGGGCGCGGCGGCGATGGCATCGCTGCATTTCGCCGTGAAAAGTATGTGCCCGCTGGAGGCCCCTCCGGAGGTGACGGCGGGTGTGGGGCTCCAGTGGTTCTCGAGGCCGATAGCAACCTGCAAACCCTGCTCGATTTCAAGTACAAACGCCTGTTCGCCGCTGACGATGGGCGACGCGGTGGTCCGAACAAATGCACCGGTGCATCAGGGAAAGACCTGGTGATCAAGGTGCCTTGCGGCACGGAGGTACGCCATCTGCGCACCGGCATTCTTCTGGGAGATCTCACCACTCCGGGTGAGCGTCTCACCGTTGCCTTCGGTGGGCGAGGTGGTTTGGGCAACGCCCATTACCTGAGCAATCGCAACCGCGCTCCGGAGAAATTCACCGAGGGCCGTGAGGGTGAGGAATGGCCCCTGCAGCTGGAACTCAAGTTGCTGGCTGAGGTGGGCATCATTGGTCTTCCCAATGCCGGCAAGAGCACCTTGATCGCCGTGCTCTCGGCAGCGCGACCCAAGATTGCCGATTACCCTTTCACCACCTTGGTTCCCAACCTTGGTGTGGTGCGCCGCCCCAGTGGAGATGGAACCGTGTTCGCGGATATTCCAGGCTTGATTGAGGGGGCCGCCCAGGGCGCTGGTCTTGGCCACGACTTTCTGCGTCATATCGAACGCACCCGTCTGCTGATCCATCTCGTGGACGCAGGATCCGAGGATCCCGTGGCTGACCTGAACGTCGTCCAGCAGGAGCTGGAGGCCTATGGCCATGGTCTGGTTGATCGGCCACGTCTGTTGGTGATCAACAAACAGGAGTTGGTGACAGAAGAAGATCTCCCCAGGTTGCGACAAGACCTTGAAGCGGCGAGTGGTCGTCCCGTGCTGTGCATTTCAGCCGCCATGGGAACCAACCTCGATCAGTTGCTGGCAGAAACCTGGGCCGAGCTCGGAGTGTGAGCTGATGCTCCAGAGAATCTTCATGCGATCAGCCACACCGATGCTTGTGGCCTGATCGCGGGGGAGCCATAACGGGAATGTCTCTCCCATGACATGAACTTTTACACCTGTCTGGACAACAAGGGCGACGTGATCGCCCGGTGCCAAACAAAAGAAGATGTTGCTGTGCTTCAACGCATGGGACGCCCGATCGCTGAAGTGAAGGCAATGCGTAAGGAGGAGGCTGTCGTCTGCAGCCTGACCGGTAGCCCCTCCGACTACAACGAGGACTACTGAGCCCTCGTTGGATTTACGTCGCTGGTTGAATCAGTCGTCGTAGACGCGGCACTCCTCGGCATCGGGATTGGCCTCGCAATGCAGCTCGAGCGACGTGGGGTCGTGGCTGTCGCCGGGGTGGTGTTCCTTGTATTCCTCCAGCGACTTCAGCTCATCGGTGAGGTGACGAACCTTGGCCTCGTCTCCAGCTGCTTTGGCAGCTTCGATTTCGGATTGATCCTTCTGGATGTGTTCGTCGATGGACTTCATGAATTCAGACCGTGGCCTGGCAGCACCTTACGGCGATTCATCGGTTTTGGAGTGGTGGAATCCCACCCCATGACCATCCGACAACGTTGATTTGAAGTGGTTGTAGCCGTGGTTACAACCACGGCTACAGATCGTTGATCAGGGCGCCAATTCACTGAGTTCCAGCCAGCGTTCTTCCGCTTGTTCAATGCGGTTGATGATCTCAGCCAGATCGAGACTCAGCTTGGCCATGTCAGCGCCTTCCCGGGTCATCTGCTGTTCCAGCTCCTCTTTCTTCAGCTCCAGTTCAGGCAGCTGTTGATCAAGCGCCGCAAGCTCCTTGTTTTCCTTGAAGTTTCGCCGCCGCGGGCCGTCGCGCTTGGTCTTGCGGCTGCTCTCTGGTTTGGGTGTGGAGGGTTTGCTCGCCTGGCTTTGGCTGCGTTCCTCCTGGCGTTGCTGCTCCAGAAACGCGCTGTAGTTCCCTTCAAAGCGATTAAGCCGTCCTTGGTCGAAACAGAACAGACGATCAACCGTGCGATCGAGGAAGTAACGGTCGTGGGAAACAACGATCACGCAACCTCGGAAGTCCTCAAGAAAATCCTCCAGGACGCTGAGGGTCTGAACATCCAGATCATTGGTGGGTTCGTCCAACAGCAACACGTTGGGCGCCTGGATCAGCATCCGGCAGAGGGTGAGGCGGCGGCGCTCGCCTCCCGAGAGCTTGGCCAAGGGGCTGTGCTGCTGGGCTGGTGGAAACAAAAAGCGTTCCAGAAGCTGGGATGCGGTGACCTGTTCACCGCCCAGATCGATCCGGCTGGCGGCTTCTTCCACGAACTCGATCACTTTGCGATCGAGCCCTTTGCCTTTGTTGAAGTCTTCGGTGTGCTGGTCCAGGTAACCGATGTGAACGGTCTCCCCAAGCAGCAGGCTGCCCTGGGTTGGCTCGCGCCGTCCGGCGATGAGATCAAGCAGGGTGGATTTGCCGCTGCCGTTGGGGCCGATGATGCCGATCCGGTCTTCAGGGCTGAAGCTATAGCTGAAGCCATCGAGGAGTGGGCGACCGCCCCCGCTGCCATCGGCTGTGACCCCAACGGCTTCCGCTTCAATCACCTGTTTGCCGATGCGCCGGCTGATGCCGGTCATCTCCAACTTGGCTTTGGCCTGATTGGGTTTCTGCTCGCGCATCGCTTCGATGCGTTGCAGTCGCGCCTTCTGTTTGGTGCTGCGCGCCTTGGGGCCCTGGCGTAGCCAGGCCAATTCGCGGCGAAGCACGCTTTTGAACTTGGCCGCTGAGGCCGCTTCAGAGGCCTCTTCTTCCGCTTTGTGCTGCAGAAAGGTGCTGTAGTTCCCCTGATAGGTGCGGGCCTGGCCTCGGTCCACCTCCACCATCCGTCGCGTCACCCGATCGAGCACGTAGCGGTCATGGGTGACCAGCACCAGAGCCCCGGGATAGCGATCCAGCCAGCTCTGCAGCCATTCCACGGCAGCGGCATCGAGATGGTTGGTGGGCTCATCCAGCAGCAGCACATCGGGGCAGGCCACCAGGGCTGATGCCAGACCCACCCGTTTGCGGTATCCGCCGGAGAGGTCGTCGACCGGGCGCTGGAGATCGCTGATGCCCAGTTTCTGCAGCACTTCCCGGCATTGCTGCTCCAGGCTCCAGGCGTCCTCTTCATCCATCCGTTGGCTGAGCTGACCCAGCTCCGCCATGAGTGCTTCATTGCTGGGCTCTGCCGCGATGGCGTCGCTGAGGGCGCTGAAGCGCACCAGCAGATCCCGTTTGGCACCACAGCCCTCCAGCACCTGCTCCAGCACCGTGAGCCCCGGAGTGATCCGGCTCTCCTGACCCACCAGCTCCACCCGAAGCCGGGGTGAGCAGCGCCGTTCCCCCTCAGCGAGTGGCTCTTTCCCCGCCAGCACCTTCAAGAGCGTGGATTTGCCGGCTCCATTGGGACCGATTAGCCCGAGCCGTTCCCCTTCACCGATGTGGAGATCGAGATCGGAAAAGAGGGTGCGGATGCCGAAATCCTTGGCCGCACCCACCAGGCTGATCAGACTCACGGCGTGCCAGCGGGCAGTTGACCGTCCAGATAAGCAAACACGCTCTTGTCGCCCACATCCGCTGCTGCCTCCATGCCGAATTTGCGCAGGGCCAGCAACACCAGCAGCAATGCTGCACTTTCCAGTAGAGCCAGGCAGAGGGGGCCATTGATCAGACCCACCAGATGCCCCAGCAGCGCTGCCGGTAACAGCAAGGTGAGGCCGATGGCTTCGGGCCGTTGGAAGCAGAAAAACTCCTTGAAGCCGATGCCCGCCAAGGCGGCAAACAGCGGCCCGATGGCCAGGATCCACAGCGGCTGGTCCCGGAGGGCGGCAAGCGCTTCGGTGGGGCCGGCCTGCAGCAGCAGGGCCCCCCAACCGATGCAACCAATGAGCCAGAACAGTTGAAGGGCGCGGTGCAAGGGACGGAGATAAATGTGAATCCAGCGCAGTGCCAGGCCCAGGGCCGTGGCCATCGGCAGCACCCAGAGCCATGCCCAGGGGCTATCGGTCTGCCACCACTGCAGCACTCCTGTAGCCAGGCTGAGGCCTGTGATCAACAGGGCGATCCGATAGGAACGCACCTCCTGGCGATCGGCAGCGGTGATCGAGTAAGGGCCGTAGACACCTTCAAAGGTTGGATCTGCGCTGGTCATCCCGACGCCGCCGTGCTGTTCACCAGTGTGCTCAGGTCAGGACCGGCTGGAACGATGCCGCCGGGATTGAGGGGGAACAGGGCACCGAAGTAGTCGTGTCGCCAGGCGTTGCCGTCGCAGGTGTCTGCCACGCCTGGCAAGGCGTAAAAGCGTTGTCGCCATGCCCAGAGGTGTGGGTAGTGCCAGAGCGGTTGCCGAGTGCAGCCGAACAGGGGCGCATAGACCAGTTCCCAGCGGATCAAGGTGGGGAATAAGCGCACGTCCGCCAGGGTCAGCTCCGTGCCGCACAGCCATGGACCATTGGTTTCGAGGCTCTGCTCCACCGCATCGAGGGCAGCGAAGAGATCGGCTTCAGCGCGGTCGTAGGCAGCTTGGTTGCGGGCGAAACCGCAGCGGTACACCCCATCGTTGATGGCCGGTTGCAGCCGCTGCTGCCAGGCCTGGATCCTGTCGGTGGCTTCCGCCTGTGCCAGGTCCACAACAGCGTCTTGATGGGGCCAGCGGTTCAACAGCTCCACCAGTGGTGCACTGTCATTGCCCAGCAGGGTGCGCGTCTTGGGATCCACCAGCACAGGCACGGTGGCCCGGTAGCTGGGGGGGGCGCCGCAGTGCTGATACAACTCCAGCAGCGTTTTGCACCCCTCCCAGGCTGGATCGAGGGCCCAGCGTCCAGCGTTGTGATCCGCCCGTGCCATCACGAGGGTGAGGCTGTTGTGCAGATGGCGCAGCTGATGCACCAGCCAGGTGCGGTGGGCCCAGGGGCAGCTGCGCCCGATCACCAGGATTGGCCGTTGGTCTGCGCTGCGCTGGAGCAGGTCTTCGGGGTTTAAAGCCGGCGGGCTGAGCGGATCGCTGCTTGGGCGGGTGTAATTGCCGGCCGCATCGGCTGGGCCCAGCCCACCCATGAGCCGTTGCCATTGCCATCGCCAACTGCGACGGGCGGCCGTGACCACAACAGGTGGGATCGACATGGCGCGGTTTGGATCGCTTTCATCCTCGCTGTGACTCGTGCTTCAGTCAGAACTTGGTTCGCTGTGGTCCATGAGCAGCTGTGGCGTTCTAGTGGTGGCCGGCACCCACGGCAATGAGGTCAATGCCCCTTGGTTGCTGCAGCAGTGGCAGGCCAACCCTGATCTGATCAAAGTTGCTGGCTTGGCGGTGCAGAAGGTGATCGGCAACCCGGAAGCGTTGCGCCTTCGCTGCCGTTACGTCGATCGTGACCTCAACCGCTGCTTCCTCCCGGAACAGTTGGAGCAGGGGGCCCCCGGCTTGGAGTTTCAGCGTGCTGGAGAACTCCTGCGCTTGCACGGCCCGACCGGCGAGCAGCCTTGTGCCGTGGCCATCGATCTGCACAGCACCACAGCGGCCATGGGCAATTCCCTGGTGGTGTACGGCCGGCGTCCCGCTGATCTCGCCCTCGCGGCTTTGGTGCAGGGAGCGCTCGGCCTGCCGATTTATCTGCACGAAGCCGATGCTCAGCAGACCGGCTTCCTTGTTGAATCCTGGCCCTGCGGCCTGGTGATCGAGGTGGGCCCTGTGCCGCAAGGTCTGCTCAATGCCCGGGTCGTTGAACAGACCCGTCTTGGCTTGGAAACCTGCCTGAGGGCCTTGGATCAGGCACATCAGGGCTTGGCCCGGCTGCCGGATGCTCTGGTGGTGCACCGTCACCTGGGGAGTCTGGATCTTCCGAAGGCGGAGAACGGAGAGCCTCAGGCCCTTGTGCATCCCAAACTGCAGGGCCGCGATTGGCAGGACATCAGCTCAACCCAGGCGATGTTCCGTGCTGCGGATGGCACCGATCGTGGTGAAGCGTGGGTTGAGGGGGAGATTCCGGTGTTTGTGAATGAAGCGGCCTACGCGGAGAAAAGCATTGCTTTCTCCCTCACGCGCCGGGAGGTGTGGCCCCTGCAGCCCACCTGGCTGCCGGCCTTGCAGCAGCTGCTCTCTGCGGCCTAACCGCAGGCCCAAACACCTTTCCCTTCTTGAGAGCAGATCAGATTGCTCGTCTGACCATCGGCCCAGTACATCCGCAATCGGTCGTCCTCGGTGCCGATCCGCAGGGTGAGGGATCGCAGCGGACCAGCCGGGGTTTTGCTGTCGGCATCGCCGCCGGGCGACTTGATTTGTTGCAGCTCCTGCTCCAGCTGGTTGATGCGTTGTTCCAGCTTTTTGATCGAAGCGCTTGCGTTTGGTTGGTCGCCGCTTGAGCTCACCAGTCCACAGCTGGTGAGACCAACCGAGGTCAGCCCAAGACAAATCAGGGGAATCAAACGCTGCATGGGCCTGTGCTGATTGGCCCCAGCCTCTCAACAGAACTGGCCCTGGGCCAGACGTTCACTCCAATACACGGTGGCACCTTGAGCCTCCAGCTCCAGTCGCCTGTGGCGGGCCTGGCTCAGAGGAACGGTTTCCTCCAAGCGATGGCCGGCTTGCATCCAGCGGATCAGAACCAATAGCGCCTTGATGAGTCTCATGAATCTTAAGTCTTTCGAAAGCATCGCTTTCCTCGCCTGGGCTCTTAGGCGTTGGTTTCGCAATCTGTGGACACACAGCGCAAACTTCCTTTACACTCCCGATCAGGCAGGGCTTTCCTGCCCTTCCTTAAACCGTTCCTTCGGGAACATTTCTTTCCGTTCTCATGACCACCACCCTCCAGCAGCGCTCCGGCGCTTCCAGCTGGCAGGCCTTCTGTGAGTGGGTCACCTCCACCAACAACCGTCTGTATGTCGGTTGGTTCGGTGTGCTGATGATCCCCACACTGCTGGCTGCCACCATCTGTTTCGTCATCGCTTTCGTCGCCGCTCCTCCGGTCGACATCGATGGCATCCGTGAGCCCGTCGCTGGCTCCCTGATCTACGGCAACAACATCATCTCTGGTGCTGTTGTTCCTTCCAGCAACGCCATCGGCCTGCACTTCTACCCCATCTGGGAAGCTGCTTCCCTCGATGAGTGGCTGTACAACGGCGGCCCCTTCCAGCTGGTTGTTTTCCACTTCCTCATCGGCATCTACGCCTACATGGGTCGTGAGTGGGAACTCTCCTACCGCCTGGGCATGCGCCCCTGGATCTGCGTTGCCTACAGCGCACCTGTCGCTGCAGCCTCCGCTGTCTTCCTGGTTTACCCCTTCGGTCAGGGTTCCTTCTCTGACGCAATGCCCCTGGGCATCTCTGGCACCTTCAACTACATGTTGGTGTTCCAGGCCGAGCACAACATCCTGATGCACCCCTTCCACATGCTGGGCGTCGCAGGTGTTTTCGGCGGCAGCCTGTTCTCCGCCATGCACGGCTCCCTGGTGACCTCCTCCCTGGTGCGTGAAACCACCGAGAGCGAGTCTCAGAACTATGGCTACAAGTTCGGCCAAGAGGAAGAGACCTACAACATCGTGGCTGCCCACGGTTACTTCGGTCGCCTGATCTTCCAATACGCCTCCTTCAACAACAGCCGTAGCCTTCACTTCTTCCTGGCTGCCTGGCCTGTTGTCGGCATCTGGTTCACCGCCCTCGGCGTGTCAACCATGGCCTTCAACCTGAACGGCTTCAACTTCAACCAGTCCATCCTTGATGGTCAGGGCCGCGTCCTGAACACCTGGGCTGATGTGCTGAACCGTGCCGGCCTCGGCATGGAAGTGATGCACGAGCGCAACGCTCACAACTTCCCCCTCGACCTGGCTGCTGCTGAGTCCACTCCTGTGGCTCTGCAGGCTCCTGCCATCGGTTGATCTGGAATCAACCTGTTCCTTTTGGAACAGCAAAAACGATTCAGATCAACTGAATCGGAAAGCCCCCTCCTCGGAGGGGGCTTTTTGTTGTGCTTTCAGAATTGAGCTCCAATCAACCATCAACAGAGAAGAGCCATCTGAGATTCTCACTGCACAACTCAGTGTGATCTGAACCTCGGCAACGCTCTACTTCGAATCAGCAGTGTGGGAGCGAGGCAACTTCGACATCACAAGAACACACCGCTTTTGCTTGTCGGCGTTTACTAAACAGTCCTGTGGACGAGCCGGGTTAAGAGGCAACCAAAACGGATGAGACGACGCGCTGTACATCCATGAGAAAAATGCAAACCCTGATCCAGCACCACGGCTTAAAGCCCCATCCAGAGGGGGGCTGGTACCGCGAGTTGCATCGCAGTCCAGACCCAGGCTGGCGATCAGGCTGGCGCCAACCGTCAGAACGATGAAGGACTCGTTCAGCCGTGCTTCGCCGTCGTAACTGCGGCGCAGTTCTTCGAGACGATCTTTGTCTTCGAGAAGCGATTGTTGATCAACAACCACGGCTGGCGTTGGTTCAGCTGCGTCGCCCCACAATTACTGGAGGTGTGCTGGCGTTGCTGCCCGGAAGGGCCGGTACCACCTCCGTTTGCCCATCCCATTTGTCGAGGAAAAGTTTGTAGAGCACCTGATCGTCGAGGCTGCGGTTGAGGGTGTCGTAGCGCAGGGCTTCCTGCTCAGCGATCTTCACTTCGGTCTGGGCGCGGAGCAGTTGCTGCTCTGCGATCTGTTTCTGTTCAATTGCAGCGCGATATTCCTCGGCGATTTGCAGGCCTGTGAGGTCGAGCCCCCGCACTTCCACGTAATCAAATTTGTCGAGCTCTTCGGCGACCGTGCGCTCCACCAGGGCGGAGATGTCGTTCCATTCGGTGGCAATGGTGACTAGCTCGTATTGGGAGAAGACCGATTTCAGGGCTTTCAGCAATGACGGCTGAATGATGCGGGGGTAGATCTCGCGATCGTTGCCGGCGATCGTTCTGTAGATCCGTCCGGCTTCGTTGGGGCGAACGGCATATTTCACGGTTGCGGTGGCTTCGATCACCTGGAGGTCTTTGGTGAGGGTGGCAAATTCCTCCGGTTTGACCTGGGTGCGCACATCAAAGGGATACACCGATTGAATGAACGGCACCTTGAGATTGAGGCCCGGGAGTCTCGAACCTCCGCTCACCTTGCCCAAGGTGGTGACCACGGCAACCTTGCCGGCCGGAACGATGAACAGAGCCTGCCCCAACAACAGCAGCGCGCTGAGAACGACGGCGACCACCACGGCGAGGCTATTGGCGGGATCGTTGATCCGTCGTGGGGTTTGCATGATGGGCCGAGATCCTGACTCGATGATGTCTGGTCTGTCCGCTCAGCGTTGCCCCAGCCTGAAGATCGAAGGTAATCCGACATCATCTCGCACTGATCTTAAGAATTGCCTGAGAATGAAAAGACATTAGTTGATGGGCTTCAAGCGGTTTTAGACTGGCTTGTCGAGTGCATGATTGATCTGCTCGCTTGTGACCTATCAGCACGCGATCAAGGTCAAGCCCTCAGGGAATATTTGGATTGATGGCCTCACGGACGGCTACCGCTGGGGAACAAACAGCGATCGTCCTGCCATTGGTTACACCTTCATCAGCAACACTCAAGATGCTCCTAGAGGGACGTTTGGTGGTTATCCAAGTTTGGGTTGGAGTCAACAAGAGCGTCAGCTGATCCTTGATGGCATCCACGACATCGAAAGTGTCTCTGGCCTACGCTTTATTGATCGGGGAGATGATGCTGATGATCAGGTTGAAATCTGGTTCTACACACTCGATAATAAAAATGCGGATGATAGTTATGGTTTCGCCTACACCCCAGGAAGTGACTCTGATGAAGGACTGGTTGCCATCAATCGCTCCATGTATGAGTTTCCTGATGGCAAAGTAAAGCATTCCATTGTGAGGGGAAGCTTTTACGGAATTACATTTCTGCACGAACTGTGTCATGCCATTGGCTTAAAGCATCCCCACGAAAGGGGTTTGTTGGGGCAACCTCGCTTTCCCGGTTTGAAGCGCTGGTCCAATGAATATCGTGATAAAGGCACCTACAACCAAAATGCCCATCCTTTCACCCAACTCAGCTATGTTGATAAAGGAGCTCGTAACGGTTACGTGCCTCGAGCGATCCAAGACCATGGATTCCTGAAGTCTCTTGGTGCGCTAGATATTGCTGCATTGCAGTGGCTTTACGGAGTGAATACAGATTTTAAAATTGGTTCCAATGTTTATCGCTTGCCTACTTCTAATAAAGAGGGAACAGGTTGGCGAGCAATCTGGGATGGCGGAGGTAAGGATCGAATTGATGGAAGCCGAGCTAAATCCCCTGTTACAATTGATTTACGTAATGCCACGCTTGATCAAAGTGAAAATGCTGGTGGTCATATCAGTTCGGTAGAAGGAGTTTTCGGTGGTTTTACGATTGCTCATGATTGGGATGGCATGACACCTGAGGATCCAGCTGGTCTTTGTATCATTGAAAATGCCACCGGTGGTGCGGCGGATGATCGTTTGCTTGGGAACGTGGCATCGAATCGATTGTGTGGTCGAAAAGGCGATGATGTTCTATATGGTGGTATCGGCGGCCGAGATATTTTAATAGGTGGTCGTGGACATGATCAGTTCTGGATTGACACTAATCCTGGGTCGTTTGCCAAGGTAAAAGACTTCCGAGTGGGCGTTGATCAGCTTGTATTTGAAGTTCCGAAGATGGATCTTTCACTTGAAAGAGTCGGACGTCATCTTGTTGTTGAGTATGCTGCTTCGCCTGTCCTCAAGTTGTTAGGGTTATCTTCAATATCCTTGAAGAAGGATCTCATATTTGGTGACTTTAGTGATATCTAGGGATGCATACTCCATAAATGCCTAATTCAACCAAAGTGACTTAAAGGCCTTTGGGTATGAATTTCGCATGATCATCGAGGTCTCGTTGATGAAGGTGATTCATGCTTTCTATCCGTCGAATACTTTGGCTTTGATCATCATCTGCATGGCTTGCTGAAGCGTTTTTCCTTGTCCCAGGTTGGTATCGATGATCTTCATCGCTTTTGCCGGTTCACAAGGACCCAGCTCAAGAGCGCCTGCTTAAGTCGGGAGCACGCTCAGAGCAATCGCTAGCAGCAGCAATCCGTTCAGGGCACGCATCCGGTCGAGATGTTGTGTTGCTGCAAGGAGCCTTTGGCGTGGATCTGAGTCTTGCCTGACAAAGTTATTGGTTTGATTTCAATCGCCTGAGTCATCAGACCTGAATCAGTCTCTTCAGTTCACTGAGATGAGTCAGATCCGTGAACAAAGTTGTGCAGATGTGGCTTGCCTCTTCTGCATGGACATGCTCCTTGGCCATGTGAGCTCTGCAGACAGGGCTGCCTTGTCGTGGCAGAAGGCATAAAAAAACCTCCGTTAAACGGAGGAATAAGCCAAGTAATCCCCATCACCCGGCTTTTCGGTAAGTGTAGTGCTTCTCGTCAAGTTTGTGCAGCTGATCCACCAGATGTGGTGGATTGAATTTCACAAAACACCGCTTGGCGGCAGCTTGTCCACAGGAAGGTGGAAAACCTTGGCAGTCTGTGTTGTCGCCATTTCTTCAAAAGGCCTGCAATCACTGGTTCGTTCGGGTAAGCTGTGGATATCCCCATCACCCGGCCGCCCATATGAGGCGGCTTTTTTGTGCCTGGGCTGCCAGTGTGGTCCCGTATTCCACAAGCCCTATGACGGTGAACCGGGAGCATGCCAGGGATGCGCTGGCGACACTTCTCGAGGTTTTCGCGGGGCCGAACTACTCGGGCGCATTGCGTGATGGTGATCTCACCACCCGCCTTGAGCGATGCACGGGATGGGTCAAGGCTGAAGCCTCTGAGGCGGCATCTCTGATCGAATCATGCGTCCCCCATGGCAAACCGATGCTTGCTCAGGCTCAGCAACGCCTGGCTGTTCTGGAATCGTTGAGGACGTTGCAGGCTGTTGCCGTCAACCATTTCGGCCCCCTCGACGATCCCAGCTAAGGCGCGTCAGTCGCGACGCAGCCACGGCGAAGCATTGCTGAACCAGTCGCCGAGATCATCTTCTGGATGTTCAGGGTCGTCTGGATGACGTCGCCCCAGGTCGAGATCGGCCATCAAGCCGTCGAGGCCTTGTTGTGTGCCTTCCCGTTGAAAGCGTTGCGCTCTGCTCACCCACGTGCTCACGCTGCGATCGCGTTCGGCAAATTTTTGAAGGTAGACGCGTTCCTGGAGTGACACGAACTCACCCTGCGCCAGGCGGCTGCAGATGTTTTGCAGTTTCAAGCGTGTCGAGGTAGTCAGCATGATCGGTTCACCTTTGTCAGGTGATAGGGAGTTCCGACCCTGCCGTCAGTGGCCGAAGGCACCATTTGTTGCGCGGGTGCATGGGCTGGTTTTCATATCCTGACGGGATGGATCATGAGGAAACCCAGAGCCTGACGCCGATTGCATCGGACTCGCCTTGGCTGGAGCGCTGTGGCACCTTGTTGCGTCCGCAGAGCGATCCTGCATTGTTCGGTTCAGCGGATGCAGATCTGTATTTCGCTGCAGACGGTCAACCGCGCTTTTACGTGATGCGGATCCGCCGCCGGCCTCCTGTGCTCAAGTCGATGACGCGGCACCATCGCGTGAGTCAGTGTCTGGGATCTGCCGATGCCCAGCCCTGGTGGCTGGCCATGGCCCCTTCCACGGATTCCGGCTGTCCGCCCCCCGCATCCTCGATCGCTCTGATCAAGTTTCAGGCCGGTGAAGCCTTTAAGCTCCATCCGGGAACGTGGCATGCAGGCCCTTTTGTTCAGGAGCCATCAGCGCTCTTTTTCAACCTTGAATTGAGAACGACCAACGAAGACGACCACAATTCGCTCGCATTGGCGCAGCTTTTGCGGTTGAACTTGATTTAATTGCTTCTGGCTGTAACGGGATGAACAACGCAACTTGACTTGGGTGCCCTATATTTAGTCTGTAGCAATCGCTACAAACGTTCACTTCGCTACACAGCGAAGCGCAGTTCGACTCAGGGCATGGAACGGGGCCTGAGCTTTCTACGAGGAACACCATGAATGCTCTTCAGCTTCTGAAGGAGCGTGAGCTGCGCGTGCAGCTCCGCAACAGCTCCAAAAAGGCCGTGGCTCGCGGATCTGAATCCAGCGACTACACCTCTGCACATCTCTCTCCCGTCAAGCTGGCGAAAGAGAAGGTTGCTCCAACTCAGTTGAAATACCGAGGAGTGACCTACGAGGCCATGCGTGCCAATTGGCTCTGATCCCTATTTCATTCAAGGGATGAAGCCCCACTTCGGTGGGGCTTTTTGTTTGGATGGACTGATCATGCCTGCAAGTCAACTGTGGCTTTTGATGTTGCGACCACCGGGTCAATGTCGTATTTGGATGTAAGGGATCAACTGCCATCGATTGACCCAGAAAATCTTTCGCCGCAGGATGTTCTGACCATTCTCCTGCATCTGTTCCAGCAGCAGCCCGAATTCGTTGACCGTGGCCATGAGGTCAACAATAAAGAGACAGCTTGGGTGAATGGCTTTCTCTTTCGTCTTCAAAATGACGCCTCAGCTGAGCGTCTTTCTATTGAGGAAGTTGGTTCAAGTGTCGACAAAATCTCGGCTTTGCGCTGATTACAACAGCTGATCAAGCGATCCCAACGAGTTTCTGTTGATCCTGCACAGAACGTGCGTGCTCCTCGAGCATTTGATCAGTTCGAGTCAGGCGCATGTTTGCTGTTCAAGAGCTAACAGTTGATGGCTGGTCTAATCGTGCCGAACACGCTTCCAAAGACAATGCCTTCTGGCATGCCCGAGCCCGTAGTGATGCTGATGGGCACACGTATCGCCTGATCAGCGAGGAGAAGCACGTTGTCTGCTTGCTCACCAGTCGTGGGTCTGAGTGCTGGGATCTCGACTAATCGTCAGCAATATTGTCCTTACTTTTTTTTCGTTCTCTTGTGAGTCCTAAATTGGGCCCTCTTGGACGTCTCCAAACCTCATTCTTTCCAACGAATCAAGAATTGAGGTGATGTCTATACCGCGTTGGAGTCGATGCCGCCGTTGTGGAGCTCGGGCCTTACACTCCATGGATCCTAGGCCTGCAACGGTGATGTTGCTATCGTAGGTTGCTCTTATCATGCTGTTGATGTTGGTCACGCTTGTAGTGCTCTGAACAGTTGCTACTCAATAGTTCAGGCATCATTGGTTAATGACCGACGACACGCAGCAAACCCATCCGCTTTACGCCATCGATCGCGATCAAATCGATGCTGTGTTGGGTCATGAGGGTGAACCAGGCCCGCAGCAGTTGACAACGATTGCTGCGTTATTTTCTCGATATGCTGATTTTCCTGGAGCCAATGACATTCGTGATGATTTGCAGAAATGTCTCACGCTATGGAGACTGTCTCGCGATGAGTTGAACCTCAAGACACGTGAAATCTGGGAGAGTGGTTGGAGGCCTGGGCAGGATCCTGCGGCTGAAGGTGTTGGTTCTGGGGCCGATGTGGAGGATGCAGACGCTTGATGCTTGCCGGCATGGCTCTTTCGTTAACTGTTCAAACCTGATCACGAGATGAGATCAGGCTGGTATTGTTTCATGGTTGATCAGCCAAAGAGTTAGGCCGCCCTTCCCGGTGGAAAGACGGCCTAACTCGCTCGTTTGTGCATCGTTCAACTCATCAATTCAGCTAGAGAAAGAAAGGGTCGAAGCGTCTGGCTCTAGGCGCCCTGGGGCCATGGACTCGAGTGTTGGGTCGTTTTCTCCGAGGGCACCTGAGACGGTGCAAGTGGAGCGTCGATTGGTGTGGCGGACCATTGCGTGCCCACCAAAGGACCAACCCAGGTCATTGTTGAGACTGTTGGAGCAGGGGCCAGAAAGTCAGTCTGCTTCTTCGTTCTGCTGGGGTGGAGTGTCGTCCGTCATGGGCTCCTCCGATCTCGATGCCCATAGTTTTGTGCCTTCCGGGCACAAAGTCATCAGCATTAAGGCGCATTGCCTTGAGGGCCTGAACGATCGATTGTTGGGATGGCGTGCCTGTTCGTCTCCTTAAGCCTGGTCTTGATCTCACGTGGAGCCGTGAGCATGCGATCTGGTCAGTCCTCAGACTTGTTGTCGACGTCTCTTGATGCCTGTTCTTCCTCTGTGAGGTATTTCTCGATGAGGGGGGAGTGTTCACCCCGTTGAACGGCGCTGATTTCCCGTTCGATGTTCTGACTGAAGAGCTTGTTTCCATTCTGTTTGCATCAAGATTTACCATGAGTTCTTGAAATCCAGGCTATTTCAGTTAAGGAAAAATTATATTTCCCAAGTGTTTAATTTCACCTTATCAAGAGTCGTAATCTCAGTCTTTGGATGCATTATTTCAATGAATTAGTGCTTGAAGCATGATTAAGTTACAATATAAGTTTTATATACAGAAAACCAATTAAAGAGGCTCTATAGAAATTAAATTATAAATCCAATGGCTGTATGTTTTATTTTATGTTTTGGAATTCGAATGGTGTACCTGTTAGTGCTGTTTGGACGATTTTTGAATTGAAGTAGAAGAGTTGCCTTAGATTAACAACGTTATAAATTGCTTATCGAGTTTATGCCAAGAATTTAAATCATCCAGTGAATAGACAATACAACTAGTGTTGTGCTATGGGTGGTCCATTGGGAGTTGTCTGAGCTTTTAGTTGACTTGATTGGCAAGCATGGACATTTAATAAAAAGGCTTGCTGATATTCATGTCTTCGTTGGGGAATTAAGATATAATGTAAAAATTAGCGCTACTTGGTTCATTTTTAGTTCATAAAATATGTCAAAATCGCCTGATAGCTGATTTGGGTCAGTTATAAGGCGTTTTGAATTTATTTAGTCTTTAATCTAGTTAGTCTGTCACCCCTAGAACTTGGAAGGTTACTGTACCAAGATCGAATTGGTCATTGTTGTCAATGACCTTGAATGTTGCAACAACATTCACTAAGTCATTATCATTCAAGCTTTGATAAGCATTGACATTTGTATCAATCTTGATTGAGCCGCTCTTGTTAACTGTGATTCCGGCTTCAGCAGCAGACAATTTTTGTCCTTCATCTATAGAAACACTCTTGATTTCAAAACTATCTGAAGTGAAGGTGCCTTTGGGATAAGACTTAGCCCTTACAAGTTCTGAATAAATATCCCCAAAATTAAGACCTTTAACTACTGTATCTTCTAATTGAGGTGGGTTTTTAGAAACAAAATTCTTGGCCAACCCTGGCTTACGAGTACCTGGCTCAACCTCATCAACACCCTCGACCTTGAATGTAACTTCGCCCGTATCAGACAATCCATTGTTGGCAGTGACAATAAATTTAGTCACCACATCAACTACTTCCCCGTCGTTCAAGTACTGATAAGCATCAACTGTTGTATCGATTTTGATGGAACCATTTTTGTCCACCGTAATACCAGCTTTGGAAGCAGACAAATTTTCACTTCCGTCAATAGAAACATTCTTTATTTTAAAGTTGTCAGATGTAAAAGATCCCGCGGGGAAATCTTTCGCTTTAACAAGTTCAGAGTAGATATCTCCAAAATTAAGGTTTTTAACAATGGTGTCTTCCGCTTGCGCTTCAAGTGGAGAAACGAAGTTTTTAGCAATCGGTTGAATACGCGTATCGTAGGCGTGTTCAATTTTTTGACCTTTGGAATTTTGGTTGCCTACTAAATCTGAAACCATTCCAGCTTTCGTTTTAATCTTGATACTACTCTTAGAATTTTGATCTGGAGAAACAATCAATGAATAACTGGCTCCAGAGCCAGAGAATTTACCTTTCTTGCCGCCAGAGACTTTCAGATCTTTAGACTTGAATCCGTCAACCTTTTCGGAAAAGTTAAATTTAAACTTTACGTCATCGCTTCCGTCTCCAGCTTCTTTGCTGGAGATTTTAAGAGTTGGAGCTTTGGTGTCATACTTCTGGATAAACTTTTGGGCCTCAGTATTTTTGTTACCGGCCAAATCGGAAACTATTCCAGCCTTGGTCTTAATAATAATATCTCCTTCAGAGTTATTATCTGGTGAAACGACAAGTGAATAACTGTCGCCAGAGCCCTTGAATTTGGATTTGTCACCGTTAGAGACTTTTACATCTTTTTTTGTGAAATCTTTAACTTTCTCAGAAAAAACAAAACTTAAAGTTATATCTTTATTGGTAATACCCTTGGCATTGCTGGAAATCACAAAAGTTGGGGGTGTAGTGTCAATTTTTCTCGTATCATAGGCTTGTTTGAATGAATAATTCTTGGCATTCGTATTGCCGGCTTCATCTGAAAAGGCTTTCTTCTCGATGGAAAGGGTTATATTGCCTTTTTTATTCTTTTTGGGCGAAACTACGTATTCATAAAAAGAATCAGCTCCAGTGAACTCGCCACCTTTTCCGCCCTTTAATTTAATATCTTTTTTCGAGAGATTGACATTTTCGGAAAATTCAAGCTCAAAAACAATGTCTCCTTTGGCTACACCATCTATGTCATTGCTTATGAGCAAAGCGGGTTTTGTATTGTCTAAGGTTGTTGTGTAGGAGTTAGAGCTAGATGCTTTGACTAATTTATCCTTCTTGCTGATAACTGCCTTGAAGATGTGGGTCTGATCTGACTCCAGCTTGGATTTTGGCGTGAAATTCCACTTTTTGCCCTTGGTTTTAGCCTCGCCAATAAATTCATTTCCAGAATAAATGTATAGATCTTCCTTTTTGCCAAGAGATTTGGATAAGGTGCCTGAGAGAGTAGGCTTTTGGTCATCAGTGATTTGACCGCTCGAGAGATTTCCTTTTATAGGCCCATAATTATCAAAAATATTTTTGATTTTAGCTTTTTTGGACATCTAAAGGGCTGCGTTGTCTTGCCATTATACATATGCTTTGAGCTATTGTCTAGAAATGTTGTAAAATGACAATATTTGATCGGGGTGTTCGTGTGAAGTCTCTGGTTTCGTCGTTGGTGGACTTGCTAAGGTTTTTTGCCTGCATATACGTGAATCGTATGAGAAATAAGTATATTTCTTTTGAAGCCTTTTTGTTTTTTATCTTTTAAAGGCCGCCGGCACCGTAATCGCCTCTCAAGCGCCAAAGTTCTCATTGTCTAAAAGGATGGAATTTTCTTCGTCCGGATCGAAGTCTTTGGGCATATTTGCTTCTTGTTTCCATGTTGGCTGTGGAGGCCAAAGATGAAGTATCCCGATTCGATATTTCTCTTTAGTGTGGTTTGCATTTTTGATAGCAAGAATTTCTCCTTTGGGTTATATGATGGCCTTGGTTCTTTTGTTTGTTTGTGATATTGGTTGCTCTCGGGTCGTGATTTGCAATCACTCCTGGAATGTTTGTTTTAGATATTTGTTTGTGCGTCTTTTGTGGTTGATTGACTGATTTTTTGTTGGCTCAGTAAGACCTTCAACTGCTAGAGAGAAGGCAGTATCAGCCACTGGAGTCTCGCCAGGAAGGCTGGTATCAGCGACAGTCATTGAGATGAAGTCGGCAGCCTAGTCAGGATCCTGCGGCTGAAGGTGTTGGTTCTGGGGCCGATGTGGAGGATGCAGACGCTTGATGCTTGCCGGCATGGCTCTTTCGTTAACTGTTCAAACCTGATCACGAGATGAGATCAGGCTGGTGTTGTTTCATGGTTGATCAGCCAAAGAGTTAGGCCGCCCTTCCCGGTGGAAAGACGGCCTAACTCGCTCGTTTGTGCATCGTTCAACTCATCAATTCAGCTAGAGAAAGAAAGGGTCGAAGCGTCTGGCTCTAGGCGCCCTGGGGCCATGGACTCGAGTGTTGGGTCGTTTTCTCCGAGGGCACCTGAGACGGTGCAAGTGGAGCGTCGATTGGTGTGGCGGACCATTGCGTGCCCACCAAAGGACCAACCCAGGTCATTGTTGAGACTGTTGGAGCAGGGGCCAGAAAGTCAGTCTGCTTCTTCGTTCTGCTGGGGTGGAGTGTCGTCCGTCATGGGCTCCTCCGATCTCGATGCCCATAGTTTTGTGCCTTCCGGGCACAAAGTCATCAGCATTAAGGCGCATTGCCTTGAGGGCCTGAACGATCGATTGTTGGGATGGCGTGCCTTTCAGTTGGTTTCAAGCTTCGGGCTGGTTGTCGACGCCCCTTGATTCCCGCTCTTCCGCTGTGAGGTATTCCTCGATGAGGGGGGAGTTTTCACCCCGCTGAACGGCAGCGATCTCCCGTTCAATGTTCTGAATGAACAGCTCGTTCCCGTTCCGCTTGGCCACCGCAAGCACACGTTCGAGGCGCTCGAGTTCCGCCTGCTGCTCGTTATTCATGCCATGGAACGTCAGTGATTCCCCACGCTGGCATGGTTGGATCAAGAACGCCGAACAAGCTGGCCTGACGTGTTGCTGAACCCGCTTACGCAGCCTCTGATTCCGCCTCCTCATACAGAGCCTTGAGCTGATCGAGCTCAACCATCAGGTATTGAATTTCAAGCCAGTCCGTCGAGAGGTCAATGGCGATTTCCAGGCGGTCAATCTGACGCTTGAGAAGCTCCGGCATTCCGCCATGTGGCTGCATGGCTCCCATGTAACCGCGCATGACGCTGGATGCAAGACGACTGCTGATGACGATTGAGGGAAGGGATTGAAGCGTTCCATCCCGCCATGTTTGCCCTCACAGACAAGCTGTTTGGCCTGTGGGAATGTTCGCTCGCTTCAACACTTTCCATGACCTTTTTGATGCACTGGTCGTTCAAGACCGGCTACCACGAAATCGCTGCTAAGAAGTTCCTGGCAACGGGTGCGCCTTTCCCTGAGTGCAAGTCCTGGAAGCGTTGGCACGCACCGGGCTCTGTTGAGGGCTGGATTCACCTGGAGGCAGACAACGCCGATGCCTGTTACGAGCACGCCGCGGGGTGGGCCGAGTGCCTTGACTGGGAGGTCACCCCAGTGCTGTCAGATGAGCAAGCTGGCCCCTTGATTGCCAAGGCTTACAGCTGATCGTCTGATGGGATCGATGCCCTCCAAAAATCAGGGGGGGCCATTACCCGTATGAACCATTCCAAGGTGTTTTGATTTGATTGGCTTCGCTGTTGACACCCCCTGATGGTTTCAAACCATCGACCGACTGTTTAGCAGGTAGAAAAGTGGCCAGTCGTGGCAGCGCTTTTGCTCGTGATACCAAGGGTTTTTTCCCTTAGGGGCTTTCGGGGATAGACGAGAAAAGGGCAGATGTGGACAAGGAATGAGCGGGTTTGTCCATTTTTTCGTGTCCTGTGACCGGCCGTCTTGCAGTCAGTGCGTCGTGTTGATCCATAACCAATCTCACCCCTAGCCATGACGAGCTGCTGACCAGCAACCCGAAAGTGTCCACCCTGTTTCAGGTGGCTGATGTCGATACCGGCGTCATCAACTGGGTCAGCGCTGATTTGGTGACCCACATCGTTCCGCGCTGCTGAACGCAAATGGAAGCGGGCTGGTCGCCAGAAGCGAGCTAAAACGGGTGCTACTCCTGCCCTCTGATGCCATCCAACGGATTCAGCCTGGAACTGCCGATCGGCAAGGTCAGCAAGGTGAAGGACCACCATGGTGATTCGATTTATTCGGTGGATGAGCTGGGTTCCTTTGAAGGAAGCTTTGCCATTGCTCACAGCAAGAAGGAACTGAAGCAGCTCATGAAGAGCGATGCGGATGTGGTCTACGACGAAAGAAAAGGCAAGCTGTATTTGAATTCCAACGGTGAGAAGAAGGGTTGGGGCAACAAGAAGAAGAGTGGATTGCTTGCCAATTTCAAGGGCAAGCCGGAACTGAATGCTCAGAACTTTGAGGGGCTTTCAGCTCACAAGGGTGATGCCATCACAGGTGACGACATCAAGGATCAGATCACGGCACTTAGCGATGAGTTGGGTGACGACAAGATGTCTAAAATCTATGGCAAGACATTAATTAACCCGAAGAAGGGTCTCAAGAGCATCGTCAAGACAGGCAAGAAAGAGGGTTACAAGTTCGATAAAAAAGAACTCGGCGCTGCTCTTGATGATATGAATCAAGCTGGTGCATTCAATGATGTGGAACTGGATGATGCAGCCTTAGCAACTCTGATGGGACAGGGTGGCAATCAGCAGGCATCGCAGCTAGCTGGATGTTGATTTGAGTTCACTATCCCCGCTCGCAAGGCGTGGTTTTTGCTCGCTCCGCTCTCAACCTCTATCACCTAGAGGTGAACCAATCCGGAGGTTTCTATAATTTATATTGGTAACAAATAAAATCCCAATACCTCAGCTCTTCTCCATGAAAAGAGTGATGAGAAGATTAATCAAAAAAATAAGTCGCAGCGCTCAAATGTAAAAGCTTTGCATTTGTTACGCAATGAACTGGTTGTCAATCACAGCCAACTTTTCGGGGCATGGTCCAAAATCAAACTCAACATTCTTTATCGTTGCGAGATGGTTCCCGTCCAGCAAAATCGATAATTCACGTTTGACTTCTGCCAAAGCAAGCCTCCCTCCAGAATGCTTGACGTGAATAATATCAATGTCTTGTTCAAAAAAATGGATTTTATCTTTTCCTTCTCCTTCACTGATCACGAAGTGATCTCTACCCTTGTGCCCATAAAGCATATCTTTTCCTGGACCGCCATCGAGCACATCATTACCGGGCCCACCACCCAGAGTGTCCCGACCCTTTGAACCAATGATCGTGTCATCACCACCTGCACCATAGAGATTCGCATTGATCTCATTAGCCAACAAGTAATCATCTCCTTTGGTCGAAAATTCGACTGGAAGTTTCGTGGTCATAGAAAAATCATTCTTCAAATCTGGGGAGTCGTAATCCTCCCCAATGGGGAAGGGGACTCGCGTAGCGAGAAGAGTTGATTGATCACTTTCTATACCCCAAAGGCTTGCTAATGCATTCAGGTCATTAATGGTAAATTCTTTATAGACAAAGCCAGGATTCCAAGCTTCATTGTAAGACATGATTGTACTTGCTGTACTGAATTCCGGGCTTTATGGCTTTTGTTTTGGATGCTTCAATCCTAACGAATGACCCAAATCATGCGTAATTGCTGCCATTTGATTTGATCGGTTCCGCTGCCTTTTAACTAAAACCCTCGCCAGACCAGATGAATCAATATCTCCCCTAGGATTCCAAATACTTTCACCAGTCGTATCTTTATCCCATGGCTTACTTACGTGTTTGGCCGCTAGAAACTGAATACGAGCATCAGAAGCAGCCTTAACCTCTATAAAGTCTACGTCTAAAGTGGAATCCAAATGAACAACTAACTTTTTGATCCACTTCCTGATTTTATTGCTCTGTGCAGACCCTTTGATTTTATAGGTGAAAGTATTTCCATATTCAGTCTCCAAGATGCCATTAAAAGCCTTACGGCGTATGAAGTAAGGAATCTCGCCAGACCCGCTAACAAGCTTATCGAGGTGACGTTGATTCTTTGGAGCAACAAGCCATTTTGTACGAAAAGCCATTGTCAAAGATATACCTAGTAGTAATTATAAAAAAGAAATGGAGTCGCGCTATAGGGCAAACTATTGTCTTTCTATTTCGCTATAATCAATCTCTCAAGTCAATCATGAGTTAATCAATTGAGGGCTAATTCTAATTAGCTAACAGTATTTGATTCGCCTGAAGCTCTATGCATCATTTGTAAGAATTTTTAAAAATGACATTCAAGGGCTAAAATGAGCTCCAAACCTGATTGATCACAGCATAGTCAGTTGACGTAAAACCATTAAAATCATTTTCATAATCCCATGCCATAGCTGAATCGGTGAAGGTGTATTTGAATTCTGACTTTTCATCCAGGGTTTGAAGACCAAGGGCCCAGCCGAGGTCTTGGGTGACAGCTCTTTTATCCCAAGAACTTATCGGCTTCTTACACTTGGGATTGCTGTCAAAGGGCCAAGAGAATGAAATCCCCTTACTCGTTTCAGAAAGCGACAATTCGCCACTTTTACTATTTTGGGCGCCAATGATAAAGTCAGATTTCTTTCTTTTTGCCTCCTTGAACAACAAGGATGTGTTATTATCTATTTTCTCTAACAACTTAGTGATAAATCTTTTCTGGCAGGGTGACAGCAAAGTGCTGTTAGAAGATGTTTTTTTGTTCGAAAATCGATAAGATATGACTTTGTCTTTTCCGCTATTTTTCCAGAGCCTTTCTGCAATGTTAGTATAAGCTAATTCATCATACGGTACAGAAAGTTTTTGACCTGTTATGAGTTGTGAGCCATCCTGGTTTTTGTTTTTCACACGCTTCGGTTTAAATCCTTTTGCCTTCTGAAGCGATTTATCAAGATCTAAAAGATTGCCAGATTGTACATAACCCTTCAAGAACGTTTCTTTATAAGCTGCGTGCTTCAACAGAGCCTCAATTCCAGAAGGTGTTAGCTTTTTATTTTCTGCAAGCACCAGTGCGACTGCACCCGAGACAACCGGAGCGGCCATGCTTGTACCTGGCATACCCCCATAAAGCTGATCAGCAAGGGGAAGTGTACTAAATACCATTGACTTTTTACTGTCCGTTGACCCACCTGGTGCAGCAATCGTAATTTCTCCTCCATAGTTCGAATAGTCAGTTATGAATTGACTGTGATCAACAGCCGCTACAGAGATAAAGCCATCAATTTCAGAACTAAACGCTGAAGGGAGGCTTAAGTTTGAATTATCTTCTGCGTCATCATTTCCAGCAGCAGCGACGATTGTTACTCCATTTTTTATGGCTCTAGAAAAAACATTTAAATAACGTTTATACATCTCCGGCTTTGCTCTTTTATATAAATCAAGCGAAGCATGGGGGATTGTATATCCTAGCGACATGTTAATAATATCTGCACCGTTGTCAATAGCATATTCAACCGCTTCAATCAAGTTATCGTCTGAATATGTTTTACCTTTATCGAAAACATCAAGCGTCATCAGTTGAGTGTCCCAGGCAATGCCACTGACTCCAATCTTGTTATCGCCTTCCGCACCAATAATTCCTGCTACATGCGTTCCATGCATGTCTTTATGTGGGTCAGGGGTTTTCTTGACAAAATTCCATCCATGAACATCATCGATATAACCATTTTTATCATCATCAATTCCATTATTTGGTTTCTCTTTCTTGTTGATCCATAAATTATCGTCAAGATCTGGATGATCGACATCAACTCCTCCATCGATTACGGCAACAACGACATTCGACGCATCGGTTCGATTTTTCCACGCTTCAACGGCTTTAGTATCTGCACCTTGCCGACCTCCCGATTGACCTATATTTAGCAGGTGCCACTGATTGGGGAACAAAGGATCATTTGGGACTACTGATGTTTCCTTAAATGATTTGGAATCAAGTTCTAAGTTAAAACGAGTAGCTTTTTTTTTGCCGTCTAAGTTTTGCTTATGACTGACTCTTGCAATGTATTTACCCTTAGGCAAAATAGTAAAAGCATTTTCCCATGAACCACCTCTAAGGTCTGATTCAATGATCAATTCTTCAGACTTTTTCTTGCCATTTAAACGAATAATTTCCAACCCTATATCATCATTAAAGTCACCATAGGGACGGCCCTTTGGATATGCATACACATCGCAATAAAGAAGATCACGCCCCTTTACCCTGAAGTAAACGTCAACAGCAGACAAATTGTCGACTGAGTTTGATACTGTTTTTTTCTTAAAATCTTCAAGTGACCCCACCTTAATTTTCCTAGATTTAGATTTTTTCATGTTGATCAATTTCCTCGCTTCAATTTTAAACAGAACAGCTGTGGTGCTTGCCTTTCAAATTCTTTCTTAAGCTTGCTTCAGTGAGCCCTCCTCAGGATTTGCTTTGCTTGAAAAAATGGCTCAATAAAAATCTTCAGACATAAACAACAGGGTAATGTTTTGCCGTGATTAGATTAGATAAGTATTAAAAATAATAACTGTAATTTTCGAGCTCAGTCCATGAATCGCAGACGGGCTTGAATTTACTTGTCACCAAGCGATGAAGGTTGCGATTGGTGGGATGCGAGATCAAACATCCGGAACGGATCGGGTGTCCCACCGCGTGACCTTCATTTGTTGAAGACGTTGCTTGAAAATGAGCAGAACGCATCACATCACAGAGCATGGCCAAAGGAGCTCCAGATTGTTCCCAACCAGGATCCACCCAAAGTTTTCCATAACGAAGAGTATCGTTAGAAAGAAAGTGACAGATCAGCCAACCAATAATTTCACCCTCACTTTTCAGGATGCGACTGTACAAAAGTGAGGGTTCCCAATCGTAAGAGTCATCATCCGGATCCCAGGGCACACCAAGCTGATGAGCCTTTGAAAAGGTAATACGATTCTTCCACAGTTCCATATCACTTGAGTCATAAGGCTCAATGGTCCACCGAGCAAATCCTTTCTTGCGCTCAACTGCTTTCTCAAGTCGCGACAATAGTGGCCCAACACGCTCGACATCCGAAATTCGCACAACGACTTTTCCAGGCGTTCGAGACCAAGAAGTATCAGAAGCAATGAGCTGGCGCACAAATTCTCCATATTGACCTTTTTTAGGGCAACAAATATGAACACTAGCCCAGCTTTGATCTGATGCAAATTCCACAACATGCTGCAACAGTAGTGGGCCCAAAAGAGAGGCCACTTTTGGAGCAGTAAACACAATGCTGACGATGCTTAGAACAAACGATGTTTGATCGTCCTCAATAGACTTAATCAACTTACCAACAAGCATGCCACATTTATAACGACCAGTTCCAGATATTTCTTTGTCAATTGTGACTCCCCAAGCTAACAAGCTCGCTTCTTGTCCTGCATCAGTAAACGGGGGCTGGATTAGATAAGAACTCTGCTCAGACGAAAGAAAGCAGCGCCAATCTTCCTCGATAGGGAGATTGAGCTGCTCAATAAAAACGTTCATTCAAATATCGCAGTGGCAAAGTTGATGAGCTAATGATAAAAGTAAGAATGGTCATCAAAGTGCAATCAAATCAACCTGACTTCCAATGGTCAATCCGAATCGGCCAATGGAACCACTTCGCAGTTCAATCCAATTGTCAAACGGCCGGCTTGATTTGTAAAGGGGGCAGTCATCAGAGTCGGGACTTATGCAGATCGGCGTCTTCGCAGATAGATCAACAATTTCGCCATCATTCAAAAAGAGAATATCCAAGGGGGCTAGGCAATTAAACATATAGACTGACTTTCTCTGTGCTTTTCGCTGGGGAAACATCATTCCTCTTCGTTTCGGAAGTGCCTCACGCTGCATCATTCCAAGGGATTGCTGGAATTCAGATTCAGCTGATTCAAGACGAACAGAGGCCCCGCCTTCAAAAACTGCCTTATAAGTTGGCTTGAGGCGCTGCTGCGATTGAAGGGCAATCTGATCTGGCTTTATAGAAGCAACAAATGTACTCACTTTTCGATCTAAAGTGGTAATCAAGGTGCCACCGTTAACAGGGAGGCGAATAATCTGATCGTATCCTCGGTGAACGATCTGATCACCCTCGGAAGGATTGAAATCGGTAATTTGATCTTGGCCCTGGCTGATGACAAAAAAATCAGCACCTGGGCCACCTGTGAGAATATCTTTTCCACCACGCCCATTAATAATATCGTCGCCCTTGCCTCCACTCAAGACATTGCGTTTACGGTTGCCTAGAATTTTCTCATGCTTGCGCGATCCTGAAAGATTCAGCTTTTTTAAGGATGCTTTTAGCTTCAACCTTCGGTTCGACCAGGAATACCGCCCCATTGGTATAAAGCAACTAATTCAATTTAGCAAGCTATAGGTAAAATTGAGCATATTCGTAATGAATGAAAAAGAGGTAGTGGTGATCCTAAAGTACGCAGGCGTAAGGCAAATTAAGACCTAGTTTAAAAGATTCCTGCAATATAAGCAATGGAAGAAATGCCAGCCCGCCATATTTCTGTATCAGTAGCAAGGTCGATACCCAGCAGGATGAATCAATCCAACCCTAATAACCTTCCAGTTATTTACGAATCCTCAGTTTTGTAGACCCCATGATCAATCTGACTTCATGCTTTCAGCGAGCCCCCCTCATAGGAAAAGAAGAAATTCTGTTTAGTCTTGCCAGCATGCGCACTCTTTCTTCGATCCAAGCCTGACGCTGGCGCGATTCGCCAGAGATTACAGGAGCTGTCGAACGGCTAGCTGGGGATCCTTAGCATGGGGCTTTATCCCGTGCCGCTGGCGTATAAGCCCGCCCTGCAGAACGTTGAAAGGCTCCTGCTGCTGGCCCCGCGCCCTACACGGAACTCCTCGGGGCTTTTCTCAGAGGCACAATTACGTCGATGGACGACTTACACGTGGAGACCGTCCTGGAGATGGTTGCCCATCGTATCGGCGGTGAACTGGTAGCCAACACCCTTGGCGATTTGATCGAGCGCTGCGATCTCGTTGTGATCAGCACCAACAGTAACCACATCGAAGAAGACCTTGACGAAGCCTCTTCCTTGCGCGGTAGGAAACAAGGGCTCCCGAGAAATCTCGAGAGCAAATCTACTGATCGGTTTTGTTTAAAATGTTGGATTGATTCGAGCTATTTTCAGTATTCTTAGAAGTCAAAAAGTAGCTAGCCGAGACTGTATTTTCCTGTTTTTTACCCAAAACATGTCCTCTTAGCTGATCTCGGGGGTGGGCACCAAATGAGCTGAGTTGGATACGGATTTAGGCGCGGTTTCCACTGTCGTGTCGTGCTGATCCAGCACCCTTCCCACCTTCAGCCGTGATGAGCTGCTGGCCAGCAAACGCAACAGAAACCTGAAAGCTGCCGCCACCTGATCAGGCTGGCCTGCCCCCATCAGTCGATCGATATCCGACTCGGCTTGATCCAGCACAGTCAGCGTTTGCAGCGACACCTCACGGGTCAACGCCATTTAGGTCTTTCGGGTTAGATCAGTCTGTTGCCGCTCAACGGCGAGGTGGCTTTCGGCCAGAGGGCTTTTTCTTGTTCTCAATTCCTGCATTCTTTATCCCATCCGTGCGGCCATCACCGTGATCGTTGAATACGGGAAGGACTGGTGGACGTAGGACGTGATCTGGGTCGATGGCGGTGCTAGGACCCCGAGGGTGCCCACCCTGTTTCAGGTGGCTGATGTCGATATCGGCGTCATCAACTGGGTCAGCGCTGACTTGGTGACCCACATCGTTCCGCGCTGCTGAACGCAAATGGAAGCGGGCTGGTCGCCAGAAGCGAGCTAAAACGGGTGCTACTCCTTAGTTGCTGCCCTCTCATGCCATCCAACGGATTCAGCCTGGAACTGCCGATCGGCAAGGTCAGCAAGGTGAAGGACCACCATGGTGATTCGATTTATTCGGTGGATGAGCTGGGTTCCTTTGAAGGAAGCTTTGCCATTGCTCACAGCAAGAAGGAGCTGAAGCAGCTCATGAAGAGCGATGCGGATGTGGTCTACGACGAAAGAAAAGGCAAGCTCTATTTGAATTCCAACGGTGAGAAGAAGGGTAGGGGTAACAAGAAGAAGAGTGGATTGCTTGCCAATTTCAAGGGCAAGCCGGAACTGAATGCTCAGAACTTGAGGGGCTTTCAGCTCACAAGGGTGATGCCATCACAGGTGACGACATCAAGGATCAGATCACGGCACTGCAGGACGAGTTGTCTGACACTAAGGTCTCCAAGCTTTATGGCAAAACATTGATTGATGGCAAAAAAGGACTGAAGAACATTATCCAGGTAAACAAGAGAGAGGGCTACAAGTTCGAAAAAAAAGAACTCGGCGCTGCTCTTGATGATATGAATCAAGCTGGTGCATTCAATGATGTGGAACTGGATGATGCAGTCCTAGCAACTCTGCTGGGCATGGGTGGTGAGTAGCAGCAGGCATCTACCCAAAAAAGTTGAGTTGCTTGCACTGTCACCGCTCGCCTGGTGGCTTTTGTACTTGCTCATGGTGTTGATAAAAATCGGATGTTGTGAAGACATCATTGTTGAGATTGTGTGAGATGCCTATCTACTGGTTCAATACCTAGCGCATGTTGTCATTGACTGAATATCGCCCGGCTCTGTATCGAGTATAAATATTTCCCCTGTGCATCACCTATCCATCTTTCTTGCTTTTGTGCTTCACGTAAGAGTCTATTCTATTAGTAAAAGGTTTAGTTTGATTTCCGCCTAAGTAGTTTTGTTCTTCTTTGCCTGCCATCAGGCAGCCAGAACATTTTCACTTAAGCAAGCTACTGTTCTGGCTGGTGGCTGCTTGAAACATTCCTGAATGATCAGTTCTGAGCTGCAGCGTTTGTGGAGATTACAGAATCAATGGTTGATGACGGCTCCTTTGTTAACGGAGCGTGTGACCTGATCCCGTTGCGGATGACGCTGATTCACTTCCCTCAGCGCGAAATCTTCACCAACTACCTGCTGCGCGTTGAACTCGACTGGCCATGGGCAAAGCAACCAACGAAACAATAAAAAATGCGTTTCTGCCCCTCAGGGAATGATCCTTGTTGGCAGTAGCAACAGTATCTGTGTTGGCTTTGCGTCCGAGGAATGGGGTGTTTCAACTAGAACCGCGTATCGCTTGCTGAAAAGAGCCTGGGAGTCCATCCGCCACAACGTTGATCAAGTTGGGATTGACACATGCAGCTGTTGGCGCTGCCGATTCACTGGCTTCAAGCAGCGGCTGCGCAGGGTTTTCCAAAAGGGAATGCCGGCGCAAGTGTTGCTGCTGTTCGCGAGCTAAATCACCTTTGTGGACTGGGTTCTCCTGCTCATGAAGTCCATCGCCGTTAAGGCTTTGGATTACCAAAAGTGATTTGTAGCAAAAATTGGCTCTCGGCTTTCGCTGAGAGCCATTGGTGTGTCTAGCGCCCCCTGATGGATTCGAACCATCGACCGACTGCTTAGAAGGCAGTTTTAAAGCCCAGTGTTGATGGGACTTTTCTAGTCAGGGACTGGTTTTTCGCAGATCTGTGTAAGCGGTTGCAATCCGTTGCAAGCGTGATTTCACGCAAAAGTGAGTGCAGTGCGCTCACTTTCTTGCAATCTCCCTTCAGGACTCTGCAGCACCTTGCAGTCGCTGATGACGGACTGCCTCCAAGGCAGTTGCTCCATCACCCGCCAGGTGCTCCTCAGTGGTCTGGATCACATTAGCCATCTGCAATCGCTTGCTGGTTTGCGTCAGGTGGGCCAGCACCAAGCGGAAGGCCATCGCCACTGATTCCGGATCTTTCGATTGCATGAGCTCCAGCCAAGGCCTCTACAGCTGTTCCAGATCCGACAGGGCCATCAGGGCCACCATTTCCACGCACGGGATCTGGGCTGCGGGCATCAGCTGGGGAAGCGCACAGCAATCAGTTTGGCGGCCTTTCATTAGCCAGCAAAGACCTCTTTCTCTAGGGCATCGAGGCGCTTCAGGACGTCCTTGATCACGCCTTTGGCGCGGGGGTCCAGCGTCTGGATTTGATCGGTGAGGGAGCCATCTGCTGAGGCCCCTGGCAGGCAGCTGAGAACGCAGCCACGGATGTAGGCGGAGACGTTGGTGCCGCGTGCTGCGGCCTCAGATTTGATGCGATCTAGTAACTCAGGTTCGAGCTTGAGGGAAATGGCTTTAAGCGGGGCTGCGTCTGGCATCTGCGGCGCTTCTAGGGCGGTGGGCTCAACCTAACGATATATCCGGGGTATGACCAGGTATTGACAGCTGTTAGTAGGTCTGAGTATTACTGAGACATACCCAAGAGGTTCTCGCCCATGGCTAACCCCCTCTTCACCAAGACTGCGGCACGAATTGCAGCCGGCGCATCTGCTGCCCTCGCAGTCGGTGCTGCTTTCCTTGTCGCCGCTCCTGCTGGTGACACGGCAACAGTTGAGGTTGAGCCCAAGCGACAGCCGCTGTACTCCTACCAAGAGGAGTCAGTGGTGAAGAAGGGGCAAACGATCAAGTTCACGGGCACCACCACGCTGCACAACACCATCGGCATGGGCGCTGCAATTGGCGGCGTCTACACCTACGGAGGTGGCGGCTCTAAGACCCTCCAATTCGACTACACCCTGAGCTGCGCAAATAAGGACTTCGACCGCAACGGCGACGCCAACTACGTCTACGAATACGGCTGGCGACCGATTGCTGAAGACCCAACTGCTCAGGCAGTTCATGACCGCTACTGCTGAGAAGCCATGACCAAGATCACCACCAAGGAACTGGCTTTGATGCTTTCTGATTCGCCCTGAACGATTGCAGGCCAGTCGTTCTTGGTGGTGGCTTTAGATGGCTGAATCCAGTCCGTTGACAAGGCGTTGACAACGATCTGGGGATTCGGCCCGCGTTGACAACGATTCGGCGTCCAAGCGATCCAGCACCATCGCCCCCAGCAGTCGCTTGCTGTTCCAGGCCAGGTGGGCCAGCAGCAGGCGCACCGTGGTGGCCGCCACTTCGGGATCACCGGTGGCCAGACCATCAAGCCATGGGCCCTCCAGCCTTTCCAAATCCGCCAGACCCTGCCGCCTTGGCTGAAGTCGAGGAGGCGTTCATCGGAGCTGGCCTGCTGTGACTTCAGTAGCCCCGCTTCTTTTTGAGGATTTCGTTGGCCCTATCAACGGCGCTCGTTTCCTCTCCGTCTTCGGTCAGGCTGCCCCCTTGTTGTTCAGCAATCAGGCGAAGGATTCGCCGGGTTTTGAGATCGGGCATTGCTGCAACTGCAAGCAGCGCAAACGGTCCAATCAACAGGGCCAAAACGAACCAACGGATCCCGCCCACGCCTTTGTTGGATCCAGCAACGGAGCAGACAAAGCCAATAACCACCGACGCCACCAACCAAAGAAGAAACAGCACGCCCAGACCCTTCAGTCACTTGCCCTGTAGGTAGCCATGACCCACACGAGAGTCACTAAGTCGCAGAAGAAGCAGCGCCTCGAATGGGCGATGAAAAAGATCGACCAGGGCGTCGGTTTCAGCGAGCTTGCGTCCCTTGTGGCCGAAACATGGGGGTGCGGCCGCCGAAACGCCCGTGATGTCGTCGCTGCGGCTCACAAGGACTGGTTGGATGCTTGTTACGGCTCTGAGAAGATCGACCAGCGGGACTTGCTTTTCCAGCAGGTTGGACGACTCGAGCGCATCGCCCGCAAGGCAGAAAATGCAGGTCAGTTTTCAGCGGCAGTCGGTGCCATTACGGCGCTGAATCGAATGATGGCCTTGGGCGCTGACCAGAAGGGCTTTCGAGGTCATCCGACTCACTACTACCGGCGCTGATCAGAAGCAGCCCTCTGCCTTCAAATCATCTGTCACCTTCACAAGATCCGCTGAAGCAACAGGATCAGAGGCGACATCTCTGAGCCGCGCCTCAACGCGCGCCTTTGCGCGAAACATGGCATCGCACCTGAGGTAATCCACTGGAGTTCCGCAGGCGCTGAGCAGCAGCGGCAGGAGCAGGAGGAGTCGTTTCATGCCGTCAGTGTGGCTTGCGGTAATTCCTGTTGCGACAATTATTTGCGAGTCGGCTTTTGGCAGTCGTATCCGAAGGCAAGCTCTTTTTCTTCCCCTTTCCATCCCGCGGCCACGGTTGGATAGGCCGTCAAACCTTTCTTCAGTCCAAATGTCTTGAACGTCATTTCGCCTGTGCCTCGGTCTATGGAGATCTCGTCTCTTGACCAATCGCCATAGGAGCCGTCCTCGTTAATTGCTTGCACCCAGTCATCGTCTAAGACGATCTTTCTCGGTGTCACCTTGCGTACTGCGTACTCAACCTCCTCTTCTTTTCCGTCAAATACATATTCGTTGATCGCGATATCAAGTTTCGGGTCGATGAACCATGTTTCGTCTCCGGATTTATCTCCGCGAGTCCATGTGCATGTGATCTGGAACGGCTCATCCCCAGAAATGTCGGCAGCACCTCCGCAGGCCGCCAGGGTCAAGCAAGGGATGAGGGCAAGGAGTCTTTTCATGCCCTCATTGTGACCTCGCAGTCTTAAGTCCGCTTACGGCAACCTCTACCGCGGGGCTAAGGGGCTGCTCCGTAGGGTTTTTGCATGTTTAAGGAAGGCCCCCGCTACAAGGACAGTCCCGCCAAAGCTGGCGGCGAATTCGGACATATTTAGTCTTACAGAAGGTCAGATCTTCACAATCTTAACTCCGAATCCACTAAAGGAGTCAAGGGATATCCGCTCTATCCATCCTCTCGTCAGTCATTGCATTGGAAGCCAAGAAACACAGGCCATGTTTTATTGATGTTCTTTGGCTGTCTTCAATGGAAGAGCCTGAGGCGATATGACACTTACAAGCCCCGCTATTGCTGACGGGACTTCGTCGGCGATTAAGTCAAATCAAAGACTTGATCCACTTGGAGATAGTCAACGCTTTTCCCCTGTAGCAGTTTCTTGATAGTTTTATAAGGGTCGTCTTTAAAGCTAAACTCAAGATTGATTGAACCCATCTCATACTTCGTAGATTCGATGATTTCAAGCTCTTCTACAAGCGAGAAGGCTCCCCTACCCTTAGCAATTTTTTTATTGAATTTCTGGAAGCTTTTTTTCCTCTTTTTCTTATTTCCGGCGAAATTTATGATCAACGGATTCTCAAACTCGCTTCTATCGAATGTTCTGTAGTTTGCCTTTGTTATGACATCATTACCAAGCGGAATTGCTTTCGGCACCTCTGACTTCAAGATTGATCCTTTTCTGCCGTTACCTGCGGAGTAAGTCAAAAGGTTCTCAATCTGACTCGCAGACAGACCCTTATCTGCCTCTTTGAGCAAAGCCGCAACCCCAGCAACATGTGGAGAAGCCATGGAGGTTCCCTCAAATTTGGTATACTTCCCACCTGGCATTGAAGAGTAAATATCAACCCCTGGCGCTGTTATATAATCAAGTTTTTTGCGCCCAGCTTCATTAGAAAAAGATGCCATCTTTCCCTTCTTATTAACCGCTCCAACAGCTATTCCTGCATGGGTAGCATAAGCAGCAGGATAGGCAGGAGAAGATGCATACTCATTACCTGAAGCCATAACAACCACTACGCCTTTGTCACTCGCGTACTCTATAGAATCTAAATATGCACGGTCAGGCCAAGATCCACCCAGTGACATATTGATCACATCTGCGCCATTATCAACAGCCCAATAAATACCAGCAATAATATCTGATGTATATCCACCGTCTTCCGCTAGAACACGTACAGGCATAATTTTTGCTTCATAAGCTACTCCTGTGACCCCTTTGCCATCATTGGCTCCAGCAATAGTTCCCGCTACATGAGTCCCGTGCCCATCCGGATCATCGGCTTTCCTATCGTCGTCAACAAAATCATAACCTCTGACGATTCGCCTCTTAAATTCAGGGTTATCTAAGTCAACTCCAGTATCTATAACCGCCACTGTCACACCCTTTCCGGTGGCTCCACTAAATCCCCCTGCGCCACTCCAAATTTCAGGGACGTTGATCATATCCAACGGCCAATGGATGCCCCCAAGATCGCTGGCGCCTGGTAGATCAATATCCAGTAGAAATTCAAATGCTTTTTTTGCATCAACCTGCCCATATCCGTCCAATCTACTGAAGCCCTTTGGGGGCTCTGGAGTTGGTGAGGGTGTAGGGGCTGGAGCAGGGGTTGGTTCTGGCGTAGGTGTTGGTACAGGAGCAGGAGTTGGTTCTGGCGCAGGCTCTGGAGATGCAGGAATTGAAATAGCTGTAGTAGTGAATGATTCATCGAAACCATCTCCATCAGTATATGTGGTAAGTAGGCGAATTTTTTTGCCTTCTTCCTTACTAGTAATGTAAAAAAAAGATCCTCCTCCAATTGTCGACCAACTATTAATTCCTTCGGCTGATACTTGCCATGAATGTATAAAGGATCCATCTCCATCTGGGTCGGAAAGTTTTTGTCGTGCAATTAGTGTATTCCTTGCACTAAAATTACCGCTGACAGAAAAAATTTCGAAAGTCGCATTTCCATCATTTGTTGGTGCTGGAACTGGTTCTGGCGTAGGTGTTGGTACGGGTACAGGAGTTGGTTCTGGCGTAGGTGTTGGTACAGGTACAGGAGTTGGTTCTGGCGTAGGTGTTGGTACAGGTACAGGAGTTGGTTCTGGCGTAGGTGTTGGTACAGGTACAGGAGTTGGTTCTGGCGTTGGAGTTGGAATAGGTGCTGGTGTTGGTTCTGGGGTAGTCGCATCAATCGAAATATTTTCAAGAACCCCTCTCATCAAATCGCTACCGAAATCAATGCTTTGCCCATCGCTGTATTTTACTGTGTTTCCGATTATCCAATCTATACCACTTGAATTATAAGCATTAAGTCTGTCTACGCCATATTCATTAAGAATATCGCTGCTAAAGTCAATATTTTGCCCGTCGTTGTATTCTACTGTGTTTCCAATAATCCAAGAAATTCCGCTGCCGTTAAATTCTCTCAACCATTCCACGCCTTGATCTCGTAAAATATCACTGCTAAAGTCAATATTTTGCCCGTCGTTGTATTCTACTGTGTTTCCAATAATCCAATCTATACCGCTGCTATTGAAATTGGACGGATCATAGACAAAAGTCATCTGATTCCTGTGTGTTGTGAAGTCTTCGACCTTTGAACATAGTATCGCCGTTCCAGCCAGAAACCACCTCCCCCATCCGAGGGATTTGTTAGCCGGGCTTCATCCCCCATCTGGTTAGTCGCCCGGAATCTCGTCAACGCCAACCGTCCAAAACACCGGTTCAGGCTGACGCTTCACCTTCCCCTCACGCTTATCACTCACAGCCTTCAGCCCAGCTGCATTCGGCCATAAGTGTGGTTCACCTTCAATCACCTCCAGCACTTCATGACGCCTCACCCAGCGGCTCACACTGCCCTCTGTAGGGCCGCAAATGCTGCTGGATCCCATCAACCGCCTGATGCGCACATTCACCATGTGCGGCGCTGTCTGAACAACCACGCCATCAATCTCTAATCCCGCCCCGTCGTCATCACATAACGCCAAGCCAAACTCCGCCATCGTCACGCTTTGCGCCAACCGCACCACATCACCCTTCTGCAGTTCCATCAGTTGCTCCACATCAATGGATGAGGCCCGTTCTTCGTCCCTGTCTTCCACTTAGCCCGCCACCACTGCACCCCATATCTCGCCGCATCCAGGCTGTGATTCGCGCAACCGTCAGCGATCTTCTCCACATCCCGTGGATGCCTTGGCAGCGTCGGCCAAGTAGCCATTAACCCCTCACATGCCCTCGTCCACAGCAGCCATGGCGTCTCCGCATCACGCCCCGCTGCTTGCAGCATCGTGCGCACCAACGCCAACCCATTGGCCTCCCGTTGATTCATCTTCCCGGCCCGCAACAGCGGACACCCAGCAGCTTTGAAGTCCCCAGCGGTAGAACCGCGATCACTGCCCGTGGCGTTGAACACCGCGTCATCAGCCACCACCTTCGTGGTCCCTGGCCTCAACCCCCAACGGCTCAACCACTCAATGATTTCCACCGCCTGTTCAGCGTTGCTCAGGTAAGTGCCACGGGTCCAGTCCCGCTGCCCCCCAGCAGTAGAAGCCGCGACATAGAACTCATCCAACAAATGGATGCTGCCCTTCGGTGCTCCCTCCGGATCGGGCAGGCACAAGTAAGCAACCGTCGGGGCGCTGCAGCCCCAGTCCATGCAGACGAACGCCTTCCGCAACTGATCAGGCCTCAACCCCCCTGGCTTCACGTCCCGCAGTGATCGCCGGATGGCAAAACTGCTGCCGAAGAACGCACCCGCAATATCAACGTCCAACCGCCCATGCAGCCACGCATCCAGCAGGGCAGGGTCATCCGCAGCGGCAACACGGATGTTTCGCAGGTACTGATCGAGATCAATGTGCTGATTCGAGGCAGCCGTGAACGAGGCAAAAATGCAGTGCTTGCCTAGGTCTTCACTGAAGAACCGCGATGCCTTGCCCGGTTCGGGATAGCCCGCTGGAATCCCATATCGGGCTTGCAGCCAAGGGTGGGCAGGGCCACCAGGGTTGCCCAAAAGGAGCGTCCGTGTCGGCACTCCAGCAGGGCCACGCAATGTGGCCGCGGCCGTGTCGATAAAGCTGGAATCAAAGTGCGCACCAACCTCGTCGTGGACCGCCAGCACGAATGAACGGCCCTGCAACCTGGCCAGTGCCTTGACTTGTTCGCTGGGGCCGCTGCCCACATAGGCCAGCTCCACACGGCCATAGGGCATGTCCTTGCCCCCCAGCCTGAATGTGAGATCACTGCTGCTGTAGGTGGTGCCTGGGAATGCCTGGGTGAAATACCGCCAGAGCAATCCCTGTAATTCGGTCAAACCTTGGAAGGTTTGGCGTGTGACCAGTGCCGCGAACTTGCTTTTGAAGTGGGCTGCATCCCTGGCCAGCACCATGGCAATTCCCCAGCTTTTGCCGGTGCCACGGGCCGAGATGATGCACAGGTCATCCCCGAATGGCGCGTCCAGCATCAACTGCTGGGTGAGGGTCGGGTCCTTGATTTCGGGCCCTGGTGCGGCGGGTGCTGGTGCCGGTGCTGTGGTCATGACTCTTCGCTGTCGAGGATTTCTTCTGCTGCCTGGATGTGGCGGGCCAGTTCTGTGAATTGCCGCAGCTGGGTTTCACGCTTCTCTTGCTGAATCCCCACCGCGACCTGCACTGCAGCAGGGGAGTGGGGGCACCACTCCAACAACGTCTCCTGCAAGGCGGTGAGCTGCGATTCGTCCGGGTCCTCAACGTCAAAGCTGTTCACGGCCAGACGCACCACGAAGCGATCAGGCATCAGGGCAATGGGCACTGCCCATGCCGTTGTGGGAATGCCCCAGAGGGCAAGCCGCATCAGCTGAGCCCTGCCACCACGAATCCACTTCAAGGCCAAGCGGTGCCACTGATGCTGCAGCCAGCGGCGGTACTTAGGGGCCCGACGTTCAGCACGCATCAGCTGGAGGAGATGGCCTGGCCCCTGGATGAAGCCGTTCATCAGAACAACTCCTTTTGACGCGGGTCAGCCGTCTGGGTCAGGTCACCCATCCCTGCTGCTATTGACTTCTGTAGTCCTGAATCGACTTCTGTTGACACTGCGTTGACATCAACGGTTTCTGGCTCGCTGTTGCTGGACCACCGGTCTGCAAATGACGCCCCATCAGCAGGTGCGCTCAGGTTGATCACCGTGGCCTGATTGCTCACCTCTGCAGCACGGTCGGTCACGCCCAGGAATTGCGCCCACCTGTCAGCTGATCGGGCCAATGCTTCGGCAGTGCGGGGGTCGATGCCACGGGTGCGCCTGATCTCCTTTGAACCGTCATTGCGTTCGATCTCAACGATGCGACCTTCATCGGCTTGCCGTGCAACTTCACCGGCGAGGTGGCCAAGGGTGTTGGAGAACAGCTGATCAATAGAGATGCGGCGTTCTTCCAGATCAATGCCGCGTTCAATCACCAACTCTTTGCCTTTGCTGATGGCGAGATGGACTGTCTGCGTTGACTTAATGGAGAACTCTTCCTGAATGGTCCGGACAGAGTTGCCCTTCATGTGGGCTTCGTAGATAGCGATATTCCGCTGATCTTTTGCCTCCGATTTGCGAAGGCGAGACCGAGTCTGTTTGTTATCTGTTTGTCCCATACCAACAAGATTAGCTCCCCAAAATCCCCCCTTTAGTCCCCCTATTTGTCCTCCCATAGATCCCAGTCACTCACTGTGGTTGTGCCTTAAAGGGGGGACGGGGGACCAGACCCCCTTGTAAATAAGAATTCAGAGAGTATTTGTAGATATAGAAGAGATAGAGTCCCCTCTTTCTTTATCTCTGAAAACCCTTTGTGTCACTGATAGGTAAGGGGGGACCTGAAGGGGGGACCGAGGAAGTCCTCCCTAATCAGGAAATGGGGCGAGAGCTTGATAAGTAATCCCCCCGCGCTTGCCTTCACCGAGCTGACCGATGGCCATGTCATGGAGCTGTTGCAGCATCACCTTCGCTAGGGCTGCGGTGATGCCTTTTTTCTCAGCGCCTTTCAATCCCTGGCGGATGACTTTCCAGGAAACGGGCCCCTTCGATCTGCCGGCGACTTCATGAATCCGGCGGAGGATTCTCTGCCGATCGTTGATGGCATCCGCTGCGTGTTTCTCGAGCTGCGCAGTGGCATGGAAGGCAGCGGTCCAGTTATCGAGGGTGTTGACCAGAAGGATTGCTTCACTGAGCCGCGCCACCGGCACATCAATCAGGAATTGCCCGTTTTGTTGGCAGTGAAGGATGTGCAGCAGCCCTGCGATCCGCAGTGCCTTGCCCGGTGACTTGTTCTTCAGTGCCTTCACCGCGTTGAGGGTGGCCTCGTTCCGTTCCTGTTGGCAGAGGTGGTCGTATTGGCTGAGCAGATTGATTCCCTCGTCATCGAGCTCATAGGTGCGTGGCGCTTCCTGCCATAGAGCGGTGGCAATGCTCTTGAGGGTGCGCTCTGCATCACGTCGCTGCTGCCGCCCCTCAGGAGTCACGGTGGGTAGCTGATAAGTCATCTCTGGCAGGGGAACAAAGATGCAGCGGGCCCATTTGCCGTTGGCATCACCAGAGGCAATCAGCCTTCGCAGAACGTCGTCCTGAATGCCGCCGTAGAGGCTGACGTGACAGCGGTTGTAAGTGCGGCCCTTGCTGCAGCGAATGGAGTTAAACCCTTCGCCATCAAAGATTTCGAGCAGCTGTTGTTCATCGCCACCGGTGCCTTTGCCGCCTTGCCTGTACTTCCCGAAGGAATCAAACAGGGCCGCCACCTCGTCCCTGAGCACCAGCAACGCCATGCCGTTGCCTTCATGGGCAGCCAACTGATCTGACAACGCCTCAGCGGTGTAGTCGTTGGTTGTGTGGAGCAGCGCGGTGGGGCGCAGCGGCTTGTTCTGCTTCTTGGTTTTGCACTCCTCTTCCCATGCCTCGAAGCGATCGGTATTGACGCGGCTGAGCTGATCGCGAATCTCCTCAGACGGCTTGGTGAAGATGGCTTTTACCAGCGGTGATTTCTTGGCACCGGATGGGCCGACATCGATGCCGTAGAGGTTCAGCGGCACCTCCCAATCAGTGAAGGGGTTGCCATTAATGCGGGTGCCGAGCTTCAGGCAGCTGCTGGCCATGACCAGCTGTGCGAACAGCAGCGTCAGGTCTTGATATGGGATGCCCTGCTTGAAGGTGTGGAGCGCACCGGTGATGTCGGCGGGCAGGTATTGCTCCAGCCGGATGGTTTCCACCTGGGCCGCGGCCGCATCGGCCTGAGAGATCACAGCAGTGATGTCCTCTGCTGCTTCGGCTTCGGTTTGGTCGGCAGTTAATCCCGCCAGGATCTTTTCAACTGCTGCGCCGTGTACTTCGGCTTCAGCGGCGATGCGTGCAACTTCCACGGCCATCTGTCCGGGGCTGAGTGATTCAGCCAGGCATTCCTGAAGCTGTTCCTTGATCCAGTCGGTGCCATAACCCTCGATGCCCCAGACCTCACGGGCAAGCTCGAAGAACGAGCCATCGTGAACTTCGCCGTTGGCTTCCTTGGCCTTATCGACGAGGTCTTCCTCAGCAGCCCATTCGGTGCTGTGCATCGCCATGGCGGCACCGGCACGCTCAGGGCCAAGGATGTGAGCCAGTGCCCAGAGGAGCTTCAGATATTGCGGGCGGGTGTTGGATCCAGGAGTGCGGGATGGAATTCGACGGAGCAAATCCAGAGCACGGGAAGCGGTTCGGTCGCTGGAGGGCTCCCTCACCGCATCGGCAGCGGGTGTTGTGGTGGAGGGTTCTGGTTCTGGCAGACGGCGAACGATGTCGTCGCGCGTGTACCGGGCGGCTGACTCGTGAATGATCTCGACCTGGGCGACGGGTTTGCCCTCACCGTCCATGTACCAACAGCCAGGCAGGCGCATGACCCGTGATGGGTCATTGATGGATGGATCGCTGCCGAGGTGAGCAGCCAGCCGTTTCATGTCGGCCTGCCATTGCGCGGTGTCAGTGAGCGGTTCTGACAGCAGCCAGTAGGCGTGCAGGGAGCTTCCACCGGTGCGCACCACCACGGACGGCTCCGGCATCAAATCCTGTTTGAACAGGATGTCGTGCTGCTCGGCCTCCTCCATGCCGTCAAATTCGGCGAAGTACCCAACGCAATGGGTGATCGAGCTCTTGGTGTCTCCACCGGAGTTGATGACGACATAGATGTCGAGGCCTGCTTCATGGGCCTGCAGCAGCGCATCTTTATCGCGGCCAAATTTGCGGGCGCTGGATTTCTTCCGCTCTGGTGGTGCTGATTTGTGGGCAAAGGCGCGGAACCGTGCATCACCGTTCTTCCCGATCAGTGCAAGGAAGTGACGGGCAGCTGCGAGGTCGATCTGATGTTCCATCAGCCCTGGGCCTCCATCACGAGGAGGAGTTGATCAACAGCCCGGTGGACCCAAATCGGTACTGGATCGGGGTAACGGTCAATCAAGCGATCGATGACCTCTAAAGAGAGGTCACGATGTTTATCTGACCAGCAATCTTTGGCGACTTGACTGCAAAGGTCATTTGCCAGAGCAGAGAGATGTTTCTGCTGGAAGGTGTTCGCCCCCCGCAGCGGTTCAGTTAAGGTTCGAGTGTTAGTCATTGTGCTGGCTGATTTGGTCCGTGGGTGGTGCCGCGGGCCGTTTTTTTGCTCAGGCGTTGCTGTTGGAATCAGTGACAGCCATGGAGCCGATGTGAATGAGTTCACGGACGGCTTCGGCGATAGAACGCAGACCCTGCTGCCGGCGATAAGCCTCTAGAAAGTCGCGCTGGGAAGGTTCCATCGAGATGGTGATGCCAGATTTTCTGTGTCCTTTCCCTTGAAGTTTTGGTGCGGAAAGAGTCACTGGAAACGAAGAGATTGTCGAACTCGTTCAAACTAGCTGCGGCAAATTGTCATCTCTTCCGGTCTCTGCAAGGCCCTGCAATACCTTGCAGACTTATGTCGGGAGATTCATTCCTTTTGATAAGAGGTGCTGATTGATTTCTGCGCTTTGCCAATAAAAAAAGGCCCCTGGTGAGGGGCCAATCAAGGGCAAATGCTGCTGTCTAAATGCCATCGAACCATCCGTTGTTGATGGCCTGCTGCCACTGGGTCATCGTTGCGATGACCAGCTTTCGGGCTGATTCCAACCCGGGCCAGAACAACAGCGTGAGCAGGACAGTGCAGGTGTCCATGTCCCACACCTCCATGGCCTCGATCCGTCTGGAGACGGGATCGAAAATGGCAAGCAACTCAGCCTGTGGATCAGGCTCTGTCGGCGGGTCCGGCCACTGGACGATGAGACTTAACTCCTGCATCCGAGTGATGACACTTGGATGGAGATGGCCATCAAACAGCTGGTGATCTTGTCGATCGTGAATCGACCACTGGCCATCACCGACAGCGCGTGATTCGCCGTCTTTCCAGTCGATCTTCGAGCCGCCGTTAAGCACCAGCTGCTCGAGCACGTTGTCGATGGATTCAATGGCCATAGAGCTCCTCCCCTGTTTCATCGCGGTATTCCCGCTCGAACCGGGATTGGCGGGCCAGGGCGTCATCGGCATCAGCCCAGCGGCCGCAGCTGCTGAACCATGCGCTTCTGAATCCCTCGTATCTCGCGCCCCAGGCCAAGGCCTCGGCGTAGTTGCGCTCGGAACCGGTTGAGTTGGAGAGCCGACTCCGGAGTGATTGCTCAGCCATTGGAGGCCTCCTGCTCGAGCGCGGCATTCACCAGCTCATGAGCGATCGGCCGCCAGTGATCACCGCCGAGAATCTCGCTGACGTGCTGATCAGCCAGATCCAGATGGAGCTCATCCCGGAGGGTGGGCAGCTCCAGCACCAACTTCATCGCGATGAGGATGTGGTGCGTGGCCTCGAGGGCTAGATCCCGGTCGATGGTCACGCCATCACCGGTGTCGAGGATTTGCGGGAGCGGCATCAGGCGGCCTCCCGGTTTTCGTTGTGCTCGCGGATGGCGATCACCAGATCGGTCTTCCGGGCGGCGTTGCGCCACCGAGCGTTTTTCACTCCGAGGGCTCGAGCGTGCTGCAGCAATTCCTGGCGGCTGAGTTTCAGGGACGGCCGTTCGGTGAGCACCGGTGCCGGAACGGGGGTAGCGCCCACCATCTGGTGGGAGGCCTCTTCAGTCGGACGGCTACCGCGCATCGCCGCGGCGAGCTGCAGCACCAGGCTGGTGGTGGCCATGCCCACCGCCACCTGACAGATAGTTGGCGTGATCATTGGCGCACCTCCCTGCTGCGATGGGTGCGGGTGGCCAACTTGACCAGCTCCTCCAGTTCGCCGCTGCTGGTATGTGCCAGCGCTTCAACGATGAAGTCAGCCAGTGGGATGTTGCTGTTGTCGTTCAGCGCCTTGTGCAGCAGGACTGCAACCATCTGCTGGGCCAAGGTCTCCCGTGCCAGGTCATCAACCTCCTGCCATTCCTCTGAGGTGAGGGTGTTCTGGAGGTCGCGCATTTCGTCTTGGCTGCTGCCGTAGACGGACCACGCAAATGAATCGTGGAGCGGGTGCAATCCCTGGCCAGCCATCTGATCAGCAACCGCTGCCGCGGCCAGCTGAACGTGGGTGGGATGCGATTGATAAGGAGTGTCCAGGTCATGGCCTGCTTCCGCATAAAAGACATCGGAAGCCCGGTTCATCACCTTGGCGGCATGATCCATCCGTTCCCGCCAGGCCTCATTGGCAGCGGAGTCGCTGGAGTTAATCCCCCAGGACATGCGCCCATAAGGCGCTTCGTTTTTGGTGGTCATTTGATTTCCTCCTGCTCGAAGACGGCATCAATCAGGTCCGGGCCAAACAAGGCATCGAGATTCCCGGTGATGCAGGGCAATGCACCGATTACCGCCCGCTTGTGATCTGCAGAGGTGCGGTTTTGATCTGCCATGCGGCTGAGATCCAACAGGCCACGGATTAACTCCATGACAACTGCGGTCTGGGGATCCATATCGGTGGAGGTCATCACGCAGCACCTCCAACGGATTTGCGTGCCTCTTGCCAGGCCTTGATTGTTAGATCGCGGTCCCAGATCCAGGGTGATTTTTCCGCCGGTGTGCGGCGTTGGTAATGGCGGCCCTCCTGCCAGGGGGACTGTTCAGAAGCTCGCCAGTGGTGAATGGTTCGGACAGAAATGCCGAGCTCATTGGCCATCGGGCCCGTGAGGAGCCAGGTGGTGTCAGACATCGTGCGGTCACATCAAAGGGATGTGGCCGACCTGCCGCTATCCGTGTCGGGGATCTTCTTTGACGTACACCACACCGCCGCGGAGGGTGGCGTTGAGGTGCTCCAACGTCCCGCGCTCAACGATCCGCATCGGCGGAAGATTGGCGGCGTTTGGGTGTGCCTGTCGGGCCTGTTGATAAGCACGCATCACCGCTGAGGGCATTGAGACCTCAACGAAGTTGCAACCATCGGGGACCGGAATATCGAAACCCACAGCAGCATCAGCCTCGATCATTTCCATGACGAGGGAGGAGGAATAATCCGCCCCCTTGGGGAGGCGCACTGGGCGTTTACGACGTGACAAGGCTGTCTCGAAAGAACAGAGATAGCGGCTGGTCACAGTTCCGATTTCCCGCTGGAAGCCATCCCAGGGGTTCAGGCAAAGGCCGGGAGGGTCCGAAGACGGTCACCGACAACTGATGGGAACAAAATGACACAGCCCGCACACCATTGCAAGCGTTTGCCTGACATTGCTTGCACCACATTTGGTGTACGGGGAGTTAAACGTGCTCCAGCACTGATTCACTCCGAGCCCATTCGTAGCTGTTTTCGTGGGTGCTCAGGCTGTGACCCATCGCCATGCAGATCACGTCATTGCGATGACCCAAACGGTGTGCCCGCAGTGAATACGCATTGCGGAACGAATAGGGCCGCAGCCATTCACCCGTCTTGTCGTATTTCGCTTTGAGCTCGAGCCAGAACGGTTGGCGCTCGAGGAAAGTCCGCACCGCATATTTATCGCTGAGGGGTGGAAGCTCGAGCTGCCCGATCGCCATGGCCCCCGCCAGGTTCCAATCCACCTGCTCACCGATGTGATCCTTCAGCGGCAGCGGCATCAGCCACCGCGGCTCGGTTTTGGTGGAACCGCAGACCTTTTCATAGGTGCAATAAACAGTCGGCTCCGCAGTGCTGGGGTGCTCGCGTGAAACCAGATGGCTCAGCTCTTCAGGCCTCAGCCCATAGAGGGCCATTAACCGCAGGGCGTTCTTCCACCGACTGCAGCGGACATCGTCGGGGAGGGTGTCGATCAATCGCAGGATCTCGAGATCGGTGAGGGTCGCCACGGTGCGGCGTCTCGCTTTTTTGCCCTTCATCTCTTTGGCCACCCGTGCCGTCACGGTCCAGCTTTCGGCTGGGAGGCCATGTACCTCCACACCGAACTCGAGGAACTTCCGCACGGCCGTGACCGCAATCTCCCTTCGGCGGGGTTTGTCTTCCCATCGGCTCACCACCTGCCCCAGCAGTTCACGGGCGTTCACCGGTGCAGCCGCTCCCCCCAGCAGCTCGACAGCAAGCTCGAGGAACGGCGCGTAATTGTCCTTCCAGGTGGAGGCCTGCAGCCCGCTGGTCAGCTTCAGATCAGCGTGGAATTTCTCGAGCAGCACCGGCCATCGGCTGGGGGATGAAGGCCTGGGGGCCGCGGCGGGTTGATTGATCCGGCCCAGGGCATCGCGGAGGTCGTAGCCGCCACCCACCAGTTGGTGGAGCTCAGTGATCAGCTGGACCGTTTCCGAAACGGTGTCTGCAGCCCATGCCATCGGCAGGGTGACGCAGGTTGCGTCGGCTCCAGCAGCACCGGAGGTCACGCGCAGATAAACCTTGCCGCGCATATTTCGAACGGACCAACCCTTGGGGCAGGCACCCCGTAAACGGAGCACCCATGAGGGTTGTTTGGCCTTCCCTGCCATGTAAGTGAGTGCGAATGCAGTAGGTCTACAGGAAAAGCCGGGTGAGTGCAAGGTGAGCGCAAATCCCTGCACGCAACAAAAAAGGGACCCCGGAAATCCCGAGATCCCTTGCTGTAACTGACGCCCCCTGATGGATTCGAACCATCGACCGACTGCTTAGAAGGCAGTTGCTCTATCCAGCTGAGCTAAGGGAGCAAGCGTCCACATTTTGGCAGGCTGCTTCAAGGCCGGCTGGATTTAGAAGCCTTGCGCCGCCTAAGGTGATGGGCTCTTGATCGGCATCCATGGCCCCGCGTCGTCTCAGCGACAGCGAGAAGCAGGATCTGGTCGGTCGTTACAAGGCCGGCGAGTCAACAGCTGCTTTGGCTGAGACCTTTGGCTGCAGTCCCAACACCGTGAGTCGCACGGTGAAAGCACTGTTGCCAGCTGATGCTTATGCCGCGCTGAAGGCCAGCAGGCAAAAAGGGCTGGCCACCCCTCCTCCGCCAACCGTCACTCAGCCGGAAGAACCAGAGGTTGACTCCCTTAAGGAAGACGACAGCAGCCTGGCCCTGGATGACGCCGATGACTTCGGCGAAGACTCTGAGGAGGAGCTCGCCGAAGACGATGACAACGGCAGCGTTGAAACGTTCACAGAGCTTGTTCCCCTGCTTGGGGTGGGAAATCTCAGTGATCGCCCTCTGAATCAAGCCCAACCGTTCAGTGTCGACCTGCTGCCGGACAGCGCCTACATGCTGGTCGACAAAGTGGTCGAGCTGGATGCGCGCCCCCTCAAGGAGTTCCCCGAGTTGGGCCCCCTCGACGATGCCGAGCAGGAACGTCAAGGGTTGTGCCTGTTTGCCAGCCCCCGCGCGGCCAAGCGCCAGTGCGGACGGAGTCAGCGGGTGATCAAGGTTCCTGATACGGCTGTCTTTCAGCGCACCAGCAGTTACCTGCTGGCCCGGGGAATTACACGACTGGTGTTGGACGGAACCTTGATTGCGCTGGATGCCTGAGCACCGCAGCTGATTGCTCTTGCCTGATTGCTCTCAATCGAAGCGATCGCGTTGATCGGGAAGCAAAACGGCCGTTGCGGTTCCGCCGCTGATCACGCCGATCACCATTGCCATTCCCACGAGAAAACCCGTGGGAAGAGGCACTGAGCGCTGCCCGCCGAGTTGGAGCGTGTGGCGATCCTGAAGGTTCTGGGCTCCAAGGCAGAGCAGCACCAGCAGCAGCAGACCACCGCCAAAGCTGATCAGCAGAAGACGCAGGCGAATCAACACAGCACAACCGTCGACGGCCTCAGTTTGACGTGCCCTGGTGCAACAGGGCATACAGGCGTCGTCTGGACAGCCCCGTGGTCTGGGCCAGTTGCCGTGCAGCATCGCTCGAGCTTGCACCTTCGTCCTGCAACGCCTGCAGCTGCCTGAGCAGATCCTCGTCGTTGGGGTCTTCCGCGTTCTGCGACGGTGCTCCCCCCAGCACAACCGTGCATTCCCCTTGGGGAGGGTGCTGCTGAAAGTGCAGCAGGGCACGATCCACCGTCGCCCCCACCTGCTCTTCATGGCGTTTGGTCAGTTCCCGTGCCACCTGCAGAGGACGGTCTCCTCCGCAGTGGTGCTGGAGTTCCTCGAGCAAAGTGATCAGGCGGTGCGGCGCTTCGTACAGCACCGTTGTGCGTGGTTCATGGCTGATGGCTTCAAGGCGGGCCCGCCGTTCCTTGCCTTTGGCCGGCAGAAATCCTTCGAAGCAGAAGCGTCCGCTGGGCAGGCCGCTGCTCACCAGAGCAGTGGTGGCGGCGCAGGGGCCAGGGATGCAGATCACGGGATGGCCGGCCTGGTGCGCGGCGGCCACCAGCTCTTCACCGGGGTCGCTGATGCCCGGCAGCCCGGCATCACTGATCACCGCCAGGCTTTGACCCTCCGCCAGCAGATCCAGCAGTTGGGGCACGCGGGTGCGGGTGTTGTGCTGATGAAAGGACAGCTTGCGGCCGCCCGCTCCAAGGCTGCTGAGCAGCTGTCCGCTGTGCCGGGTGTCTTCACAGGCGATCACATCCACGCTGCGGAGCAAGTCGCGGGCGCGTGGTGACAGGTCCCCTAGATGGCCAATGGGAGTGCCCACCAGATAAAGGCTGCCGCCGCTTGGTTCATCCCGCTGCATCACAATGGCGAGCGCCTCTCTTGATCATGATGCCCAGCTCTGCTGTCCTCCCCGCTGGCGTGAACCAGGAGGTTCTGCTGACGGAATTGCGTCGCCTCAGTTGGGGAGCCGCCGACATCCTGCGTGCCTATGCCCGCGGCGAGCAGCCCCCGCATGGTTTTCCCAAGGCGTTGAGTGTTGATGAAGGAGGAGAGGGTCCTGTGTCTGCGGCTGATCTGGCCGTGAACACGTGGTTGCTGGATGGACTGTCCGCCGCGTTCCCCAAGGCTGACTGGACGCTGCTCAGTGAGGAGACCGCCAAGCAGCAGCTCACGGAAGGCCAACCGCTGCCGGCGGAGTGGCTGTGGATTCTCGATCCCCTGGATGGCACCAAGGATTTCCTGCAGGGCACAGGCGAATACGCCGTTCATCTGGCCCTGGTGCGCGACAAGCGGCCGGTGATCGGTGTTGTGCTCCTGCCGGAAGCCGATGAACTTTGGATCGGCATCGTTGGTGAGGGTGCCTGGTGTGAAGACCGTCAGGGTGAGCGGTCGCCGGTTCGCTTCAGCGACAGAACTGAGGTTTCAGATCTGATCCTGGTGGCCAGCCGCAGCCACCGCGATGACCGTTTGGTCAAGCTCATTGATGCCCTCAATCTCGGCGGTTCTAAAGCCGTGGGCAGCGTTGGCTTCAAGGTGGCCACGATCCTGAGAGGTGAAACCGACCTCTACGTTTCCCTCTCCGGTAAGAGCGCTCCCAAGGATTGGGACATGGCTGCTCCGGAGGCGGTTCTGCTGGCGGCCGGTGGTCGTTTCACCCATGCCGATCAGGCCGACCTCACGTACAACACTGGCGATGTGCGTCAGGCCGGCTGTCTGATCGCCAGCCATGGAAAAGCCCACGCCGAGCTCGGAGAGCGTGCGACGCGGGCCATGGCTGAGATCGATCCCGGCTTTCAGGTCTGAGTCCTGATCAGCTGAGCGGTGCCACCGGGGTGGGTTGAGGCTCCACTTCGGCGGCATCGCCGGCCTGGGGCACGCCCCGCAGGGTGAGGTTGATGCGGCCGCGGTTGTCGATTTCGCGCACCCGCACGGTCACTTCGTCGCCCACCTTCACCACGTCTTCGACCTTCTCGACGCGAGCTTCGGAGAGCTGCGAGATGTGGATCATGCCTTCCTTGCCCGGGAGGATCTCCACGAAGGCGCCGATCGGGATGATCCGGGTGATCGAACCGGAGAACACCTCGCCCTCGTTCACCTTGCGGGTCAGGCCTTCGATGATCTTCTGGGCTTCTTCAGCCGCAGCACCATCGTGGGAGGCGATGGTCACGATGCCGCCGTCTTCGATGTCGATCTTGGTGTTGGTGCGCTCGGTGATGCCCTTGATCGTGCGTCCACCGGGGCCAATCACGGTTCCGATTAGCTCAGGATCAATCCGGAAGCTGAGCAGACGTGGGGCATGGGGAGACAGGTTGTCCCGAGGGGTGTCGATCGCCTCGAGCATCTTCTCGAGGATGTGGAGCCGTGCCGGACGTGCCTGGTTGACGGCTTCGGCCACCGTCTTCACCGAGAGTCCGGTGATCTTCATGTCCATCTGCAGGGCTGTGATGCCCTTCTCGCTGCCGGCCACCTTGAAATCCATGTCGCCGAGGAAGTCCTCGATGCCCTGGATGTCGGTGAGGATCCGCACCTCATCGCCTTCTTTGATCAGACCCATGGCTGCGCCACTCACCGGAGCCTTCAGAGGCACACCGGCATCCATCAGCGACAGGGTGCTGCCGCAGACGGAACCCATCGAGGTGGAGCCATTGGAGCTGAGCACTTCGCTCACCACACGCACCACGTAGGGGAAGGAGTCCTTCTCGGGAAGCACCGGAAGAATGGCTCGTTCGGCCAGGGCGCCATGGCCAATCTCACGACGACCGGGAGAGCGCATCGGCCGCGTTTCACCGACGGAGTAGGGAGGGAAGTTGTAGTGGTGCAGGTACAGCTTCTCGGTATTGGGATGGAGATCGTCCATCTCCTGGGCATCGCTGGGGGTGCCCAGGGTTGCGGTGGAGAGCACCTGGGTGAGTCCGCGCTGGAACAGACCAGAACCATGCACTCGGCGCGGCAGGACGCCGGCCATGGCGCTGATCTGGCGAACCTCGTCGAGGCCGCGTCCATCCACACGCTTGCCGTCTTTGAGAATCTGCTGACGCATCAACTTCTTGGTCAGCGCCTTGAAGCTGTTACCGAGCAGTTTCGGGCTGCTTGACAGGGCTTGGCGAACGGCGTGGTCTTCCTTGAGACCTGCGATGGTCTCGGACACCTCGCCCTTCACGGTTTCCAGGGCTGTGTCCCGCTCGTCCTTGCTCTGATCAAATTTGCTGAGGACAGCGCTGATCGCCTTGGTGCACTGCTTCTCGAGATAGGCAGGAACGGTGCTGTCTTCGTCCGGCTTCTCCGGCTTCACCTGGGTGATGCCCAGATCCTTCAGCAGCTGTTCCTGTGCCTTGATCAGTTCGCAGATCGCTTCGTAGCCGAAATCAATCGCCTCGATAACGTCCTGCTCGGGTAGCTGGTTGGCGCCGGCCTCAACCATCACCACGCCGTCAGGGGTGCCGGCGACCACCAGGTCCAGATCACCCCGTTCGATCTCCCGATAACTCGGGTTGAGCACGAAGTCATCCCCGAGCAGACCCACCCGCACGGCGGCCATCGGGCCGTTGAAGGGGATGCCCGCCAGCAGCGTGGCAATCGATGCGCCCGTCACCGCAAGAACATCAGCGGGGACCCGCTCATCAAGGGACAGGCAGGTGGCCACCACCTGCAGGTCGTCTCGCAGCCAGCTGGGGAACAGTGGCCGCATCGGGCGGTCAATCAGCCGGGCCGTGAGCGTGGCGCGTTCAGGTGGGCGGCTCTCACGACGCATGTAGCTGCCGGGAATGCGGCCAGCTGCATAAAGCCGCTCCTCGTAGTCGCAGATCAGCGGCAGGAAATCAATGCCTTCTCGGCCGCCTGAACGGGTTGCGGTCACAAGCACGGCGGTGTCGCCACACTCCACCAAGACGGATCCTCCCGCCTGAGGGGCGAAGCGCCCGGTGGTCAGTCGAATCTCGCGTCCGTCAAAAGAGATCGACTGGGTTTGTCCTTGCACGACGTCTTATGTCCTTTTGTCAATCTCAATTCTGACATTTCATGGCTGCTCTTCACAAGAAAGGGGAGGCGAATCCTCCCCTCACGACGCCATGGCCAAAAGCTGATCACCAGCTGGACTTGACCACGCCGGGCAGCTCTCCTTTGTGGGCGCGCTCACGCAGCTGGTTACGGCAAAGACCGAAATCGCGATAAACGCCGCGGGGCTTGCCGGTGGCCCAGCAGCGGTTGCGCACACGGATGCGTGCGCTGTTGCGAGGCAGAGCCTGAATCTTGCGATGGATTTCCAGGCGATCCATCGGATCTTCGGCTGCGTTGAAGGCTGCCATCAGTGCTGCGCGCTTGGCCGCATAGCGCTCAACCGTTTTCTTGCGCTTCACATCGCGAGCGATCATCGACTTCTTGGCCATGCAGCTGAGGGCAGCGAGTGAACGAATCGTTAACGATACATGGGCGCCATCACCCTCCTACCGACCCATCAATTGCTGGACCACCGGCAGCTGGCTGGTGTCACGCACGATCAGCACAAGCGTGAGCCCCACCAACAAAAGAAAACCGGATTGCACGAAGGCCATTTGGATCCGTTCGGACACCGGACGACCACGAACAGACTGAATCGCGAGCATCATCATTTGCCAGCCATCAAGCAGCGGCAGCGGCAGCGAATTGAGCACCGCCAGATTGATGGAGATCAGGGCTGAGAAGAGCACCAACCCGGATCCCCCCTGCTGGCTGAGCTGAGCGCCCATCTCAACGATCTTCACGGGACCACTCACCTGGCCTGCCGTGGCTCGGAAGTTGGTCAGGAGGCCGGCGTAGCCACGCACGGTTTGCTCCAGCATTTGGCTGAATTGCGAGCCTGTGGTGAGCACCAGTTCACCGGGATTGCGCACGGGGCGCATCTCCCCACTGATGTTGGCCTGCAGCTGGGCGCCGATTTTTCCTGTGCCCTGTTGATCGTCGGGGATCAGTTCAACGGTGGAGGTCGCGTCGCCCCGCTTTCGCTCCACACAAATGGGTTGCTCGGGTGCTGCTTTCACATCCCGCACCATCGCGGCAACGCCCCGTTGTCCTGCTGCGAGGGGTTGGTCATTCAGGCTGAGGATTTGGTCACCGGCCCGAAGCCCGGAGCGGGCGGCAGCACCACCTGGTTGCACCTGAACCACGAGGACCCCTGGATCAGGCGCGGCGGGCACGCCGACAAACGCCGCTTGAGCGAACAGCACCACCAGTGCCAAGGCCAGGTTGGCCAACACGCCTGCAGCCACCACCAAGGCCTGCTGGGGGATCGGCCGGTTGCGCAGCAGATCCGGATCATCAGCGGGGACCGTGCTCTCCTCATCGTCGTCAGGGAAGACGACGAAACCACCCAGGGGCAGCAGCCGCAGGGCGTAGGTCACCCCACGCCGTTGCCGCTTGATCAGGGCTGGGCCAAAGCCGATGGAAAAACCGCTGACGCGGATGCCCTGGAGCGTGGCAGCGAGGAAGTGGCCGGCCTCATGCACCACGATCAGCAGGGCGAGCACCAGAAGGGCGGCCAACACGTTCATATGTCCGTCAGGAGTCCGGTCGGATCATTCTGGCTGGAGTCGCTCGCGGCCGACGTAGGGCACCAGCGCTTTGGGCAGCAGGACGCTGCCGTCGGGCTGCTGGCCGTTCTCCAACAGGGCCGCCATGGTCCTGCCGACGGCCAGGCCACTTCCATTCAGGGTGTGCACCAATTTTGTGGCCTTGCCTTCCTTGGTGCGGATGGAGGACCGTCGCGCCTGGAAATCGCCACAGACGCTGCAACTGGAGATTTCCCGGTAAGCCCCCGCCCCCGGCAGCCACACCTCGAGGTCGTAGGTCCGGCGGGCGGAAAAGCCGAGGTCGGCGGTGCAGAGGTCCAAGACCCGATAGGGCAGCTCCAGCGCCTGAAGCACGGCCTCTGCATCCGCCGTGATCTGTTGGTGCGCCTCTTCGGAGTGATCGGGGTGCACAAACCAGTACAGCTCCACCTTGTTGAATTGGTGCAGGCGGATCAGGCCACGGGTGTCGCGGCCGTAGCTGCCGGCCTCACGGCGGAAGCAGGGGCTGTAGGCGGCGTAGCGAAGGGGCAGTTGATCTGCCGGGATGATTTCGTCCCGGTGCAGGGAGGTCACGGGCACCTCAGCGGTCGGTGTCAGCCAGAGGTCGTCCTCTGCGCAACGGAAGCTTTCCTCGGCGAACTTAGGCAGTTGTCCCGATCCGGTGAGGCTGGCGCTGTTCACCAGCACAGGGGGCAGCACCTCGCGGTAGCCCTTGCTCGTGTGGAGGTCGAGCATGAAATTGATCAGGCCCCGCTCCAGCCGTGCCCCTTGGCCCATCAGCGTGACAAAACGGCTCTGCGCGATGCGGACGGAGCGTTCGGTGTCGAACAGCTGTAACCGCTCAGCGATCTGCCAGTGCTCGTCGAGGCTGTCATCAACCCGGGGGGTTCCCCAGCGACGCACTTCGACGTTGTCGTCTTCACTGCGCCCATCAGGGCAGGCCTCTGAAGGGAGGTTGGGGAAACCCAGCAGCTGCTGCTTGAGCTCACTGGAGAGCTGCTTTTCCTCCTCCTCCAGCACCGCCACCTTCTGCTTGATGGCATTGCCCTGTTGGCGGAGTTCGGCGACCTCGTCGCCCTTGGGATCAGCGCCCGACTTGATGCGTTGGCCGACTTCCTTGCCGATCCGGTTTCCTTCCGCCTGCAGGTTGCTGCGTTGTTGCTCCAGATCGCGCTGCTGCTGGGCAATCAACTGCAGTTGGGTGAGATCAACAGCCTTACCTCGACGCCCCAGTTGCTGGGCGATCGTTTCGGGGTTGTCACGCACAAGGCGCTGATCGAGCACGGTTTCAGGGGCGTCAGCGCCGGCAGCCTATGGCAGTCCGTTTCAGAGCACCTGGCCGACCATCACCGCTGCGATGCCCGAGAACAGGGTGATGCCAAGGGCGGTGAGGGGGCTTTGCCCCTGGGCGACGGCCATGGTCGTGATCACGCCGGCACCCAGGCAGGCCACGCAGAGCTGAGTGGCGATGTCGTTGCGGCTCTCCACGTTGGTCCTGCTGTTGATGGGACCGTAGGGAGCGCGCCGGCCAGCGCCTTACTCAAGGCGGGTGTTCGTTACGCCGCGTCAGGCTTCGTTACCTGCAGCAACAGAGGCGGGGCGGGCGCGGCCGCCGGCAGCCCACTGCTTCAGCCGCTCGAGCTGTTCGCTGGCGGTGCGGGAGAGGGGGATGAGCTGGGAGGCCGCTCCAATCAGATCAGGCTCCGTCAACTCACGGTTGTCGGCGAAGGCCAGGTGCATCGCTTCGATCACGGTCTGCTCCAGCTCGGCACCTGAGAAGCCCTCACTGCGGCTCACCACCGTGTCCAGGGGAAGCTTCAGCCCCGGTCGTCTCCGTTCCAGATGAAGCTCAAGAATGCTGTGGCGCTCATCGCTGCTGGGCAGATCGAGCATGAAGATCTCATCGAAACGGCCCTTGCGCAGCAGCTCCGGTGGCAGCTTCTCAACGCCGTTGGCGGTGGCCACCACGAACACCGGTGACTGTTTCTCCGCCATCCAGGTGAGCACGTTGGCCAGAACCCGCTGGGTTGTGCCGCCGTCACTGCGGCCATCCCCGCCGAAGCCCTTGTCGATCTCATCGATCCAGAGCACGCACGGTGCCATGGCTTCAGCCCGTTGGATCATCTCGCGGGTGCGTGCCTCGCTGGCCCCTACCAAACCCGCGAACAGCCTTCCCACATCCAGTCGCAACAGGGGCATCGACCAACTGCAGGCAATGGCCTTGGCCGTGAGGGATTTGCCGGTGCCTTGAGGACCCACGAGCAGGACGCCACGGGGCAGAGGCAGTCCGAAACGCCGTGCATCTTCCGAGAAGGCCCGGTGCCGTTGGTTCAGCCAGGTCTTGAGACCATCGAGGCCTCCGATGGCTTCGGTGCCCGCATCGCTGCGACAGAACTCCAGCACCTCACTGCGGGCAATCGTCTGGCGTTTTTCGTCCAGAACGTCCTGCAGATCCTCAGATCCCAACTGGCCGCGGCGGGCCAGGGCCCGGGCGGCCACCTGGCGTACACGCATCTCGCTGAGCCCGCTGCAGGCCTGAGCCAATTCATCCAGGACAGGAGCTGGCAGGGGGCTACCGCTGCTGGTGCCGATGCTGCTGATCAGCCGGCGCAGGTCGTCGTTGTCGGGAAGGGGGAGATCGAGAAGCGTGAGGCTTTCTTCCAGATCGCCGGGGGGTGTCCATTGCCCGCAGCACAACACCAGGGTGTGCGGGGTGCTGCGCAGGGATGCTTCGAGATTGCGCAGCATCCGGGCAACGCCCGGGTCATCGCAGAAACGATGAAAATCCTTGGCGAGCAGAAGGGTTGGGCTGCCTGCATCCCGTTGCTGAAGCCACTGCAGCATGGCCATCGGTTGACGGCTCCTCTGGCCATCGGCATTCACCGGCCCGCTGATGCCATCGATGAAATTCCAGCAGACCAGCTGGCGTGCAAGCCGCTGAGCAGCCTCTCCCAGCAGGCTCTCCACCCGGGCTTCCTCATTGCTCCGCACCCAGATCAGGGGTGTGCGCGCCCGCACCAGAAGGTCGATCTGATGTCCCCAGGTGGCACTGCTCATGGCTGATCGATCTGCTGCTGAAGCTGCTGCAGGGCCTGCCAGCGGGGATCCACAGCCTTTGTCTTGGTATCCGGGATCACGGGCTGCTGCTGGAGGCCGGTTGGGCCTGGGCAGTGGTCACCGCAGTGGTTGACGACCGGCAACAGCAGGTTGAGCTGTTCGAAGGCCCATTGCTGGGGGTCAAATTGACCGCGTGGATCGAGAACATCCACCAGCCCTTCCATCTCGGCCACCTCTCCGGAGAGCTCCAGCTCGTCGGCCGTAGGTTGCTCGTCTCCCAGCCAGATCAGCTCGGAAGGCGTGCAGCTGAGCTTCTGATTGAACTGATTCAGGCAGCGATCGCAGCAGAGCGTGACGATCGTGTTGAGTCTCCCCTCAACCGCCAAGACGTTGCCGCGGTGCTCTGCGGAAACATGGCCTCGCACTGGTGTGAGCGAGGGGAGCTCATCGAGCTCACCCTCAACCTCCCAGACTTTTGCGGTGCCGAGGGCCCGGAGCTCCTGGAGGGGAACAGGCTCCAGTGCCTCGATCACTTGCTCTTCGGTTCAAAGGGCAGGCGTGAGCCGCCTGAGGTAGCAGAGACCGTCACTGTTTTCTGGGCCATTTGCTGATCCAGAATTTTCTGCAGGTTGTCGGGCAGTGCCTCTTTGGTGAGGATGAAGGTCTGCAGGCCTTGGAAGATGTTGGCGATCAGCATGTAGAGCAGAACGCCGGCGGGGAGTGGGAAGAACAGGAACATCCCCGTGATCATCACCGGAGTGATTTTGTTGGCCGTGGCCTGCTGAGGGTTGGATGGCATGCCCATGCCCGACAACAGTTGGGAGATGAACAGGGTGATGCCGAAGCCGGCAACGAGAATGGCGATGTCCCAGTTGATGGCACCGTCGGCATAGAAGCCGACTTGGCCCAGGGCTTTGATGAACAGGAAGCCGCTGCGGGCTGCCAGGCCCGGAATCTTCGCTTCAACGGTGGCATCACCGGCGGCGAGCGCCGTGATGGTGCCGTCCTCGCTGACGCTGACGATGTCATCACCTTTGGTCACTGCCCAGGTGGGGGCGAAGCGTCCAGGGTTCTCAACATCCGTGAGTACGTCGCTGAAGGCGCGGCCGTCCTTCGTATGAAGGTTCACGGTGGCGCTGTCGCCAACGCCGATTTTGGTGCCCCGCGGGAGGCTGGCGATCACCGGCACGTGGTCGGTTTCACCAATAAAGATGGAATGGCTTGCGCTGTTGAAGGGTTTGGGTTCAACGGCAGCGATCTGGTCGGCCGGCAACACCTTCATGTTCAAGGTGTAAGGGACATCGGCGAACGGTGATCCCCGCAGGGTTGCAAACAGTGCAAACAGGATCGGCATCTGCACCAGCAGCGGCAGGCATCCCGCCAGGGGGCTGCCGAATTCCTTCATCACATTGCCCAGCTCCTCCTGCTGTTTCTGAGGATTGTTGGCATACCGGCTTTTGATCTCAGCCTGACGTTTTTGAATCACCGGTTGGGCGATGCGCATGCGCCGAGCGCTGCGAATCGATCCTGCGCTCAGGGGGTAGAGCGCGATCCGGATCACGAGGGTGAGGGCGACGATGGCCAGGCCATAGCTCGGAACCAATCCATAGAAGAAGTCCAGGATTGGAATCAGCAGGTTGTCGGAGATGTATCCGATCACGTTGAAGAAACGGGGGGGCGGGACGTTGTGAGGCCAGTGTGCATGAACAGCTGCACTCAGGCGGCGAAACCTTCAGTGGTTTTCTCTTGGACTTTGGCCGCACGGCTGCTGATGCGTTCGAGGATGTAGGCCTCAACTTCCCGGAATCGGGGCATCGAGCGCAGTTCGAGCCTGGCGCCGTCCTTGAGCACCAACACCATGTCTCCCCAGGCACCGAAGCCCCGGGGCACGGTGCGCACTTCGCTGATCTGTGAATACACCACCTGGGTCTTGTCTTTGCCCATCCAGCCCCCCGTCACCGAGATGCGGCGACTGGTGATGCGGAAGCGCAGCCAAAGGGCCCGAACAACGGCTCCGATGGTGAAGGGAAGACCGATCAGCGTGAAGCCAAGCAGGATGTTGAAGATCAGATCTCCGCGGGCTGGTCCACCGTCGTAGTGGACATCTTCCTGAATGCTGGTCATGGATCCAGTCCGGCGATTCTCAGAAGACTGTCGCATTCTTCGAGCAACTGTGTGGGTTCGGCTTCCGCGGCTTCCGGGCGAAGGCTGATTAGCAACCACCGGCCCGCCAAATCGTTTCGCTGTTCAAAACGTCGACGCAGGTGTTCATGCAGAAGCCGCCTGAGCCGGTTCCGCTTGACGGAACGCTTGCTCACCTTGTTGCTGATCACCAAGGCGCAGCGGCAGGTTCTTTCCTGGATGCCCCGCAACTCCCGGCGAAGCAAGTTGGAATCACCTGAAGCAACGCGCAGAACCATCAAGGTTCCGTGTTGGCGCTTGGAGGACCGGTGCAAACGATTGAAGCATCGATGCCCGCGCAATCGCATGGAGGCGGGAAGGACCATCAACCAATCCTGTTTGGGGATGCCGAGGCTGGGATGAATCCTCTGGATTCATCCCACACCATCAAGCGGCAAGGCGGGCGCGGCCGCGCTTGCGGCGCGTGCGGATCACACGACGGCCGGTATGGGAGCGCATCCGTACACGGAAACCCGAGACGCGCTTCCTCTTGCGGTTTGTTCCCCCGAGGGTGCGCTTGGTCATGGACGTCTCCTGGCTACCGGCCGATCTGAATCTGGGATTTTATCAGTCAGTCCACATCGATCAGCCAGCTGCCGCGGTAGCCGGACATCGGCACATCGCCGGGGGCCTGCACCAGGGCGTTGAACTGATACATGCGCTTCCCCTGGGGGTTGAACAGCTTGATGTGAAGCGAATAGTCCCCGTCTGAAGGCAGCGGCGTGTCGGGGAAGACCACGATTTCTGTTTGGTCTTTGTTGACCTCAATCACCGCCGGGATCTCTTCGATGCACTTGCTGCGGCTCATCATGCTGCCAACGCTGGTGCGGCAAATGCGCATGCGGTGGGGCTTGAGCTTGGAGTCGAAGTAGTCCGGAACGGTGACGGTGAGTTTGAGAATCGCGGTCTTGCGGTCCTTTTCGCGCAGGGTGAGGTACCACTCCGAGCGGTCGTTTTCGATGCTGGAGGTTTGGTAGTAGTACAGCTTCCGGTAATCGCGGTCGTTGTCCCAGCGGAATTCCATCAGCCCCGGTGTGCCCTGGGCGTGGGCGATCTGCTCGGGAGTTCCGGTGAGTGCTGAGCCCATCAACACAGCTGCAGCAGTGCCGGCTCCAGCAAGCAAGCGTCTGATGGTGGAACGGGCCATGGGAAGAATCTTGATGATGGGATTCTCCTGAGTCCAACCAGTGGGCGGTGATCTCAGGGGTCGGAGGCTGATCTGTCAGTTGTGACCAGATCTGTCTGGACGGAGCCGCTGCGCGTCGCCCTGATAAGGATGCACGGGTTGCTGCTCCTGTGGGATCCAGGCGTGGGCCAGAACACGGATGCAGCGGGGGAGGTCGCCTTGAACAGACATTTGCTGGCAATCCAGCAAAGCCACCGTGTCCCAGCCGGGCCGCCGTCGTGCAATGGCCGCCGGGAAACAGGCGTCGAGATCGGCGGTGACCGAGAAGGTCACCGACACCAGCTGGTCGGGGGTCAGACCATTGCGATCGACAAGGGCGTCCATCAGGGCGCTGACCGCCGCATGGATGGCCTCCGAGCTGTTCTCTGTGCAGGTGGTGGCCCCGCGCAGGCCTCTCAGAACAAGGGGTGAGCTGGTCATGGGCGGTACAGCCAAAGCACCTGACCGCTCCCCATCAATTCAATCGAGAGTCGCTGCTGCAGTTGATGCAGGAGCTGGGACCCAGGCAGCAAACCACTGAGCTTGCGGCGTTGCTTGCCCAGGGTGACGGGGCGAATGTCGTCCGCGTCGAGATCGGCCAGTTGCGCCGCGAGGCGACGGGCATGGTCTTCGTCGCCGAGTTCATCCACCAAGCCCAGCGCTTGTGCCTGTTCTCCGCTGAACACCCGTCCATCGGCGAAGCGTTTCACCGTTTCCAGCTCGAGGTTTCGCCCCTGCGCCACAACACCAACGAACTGGCCATAGCTGCTGTCGATCAGCTCCTGAAGCAATGCACGTTCGGCATCGCTCAGCGGACGATCCGGGGAAAGGATGTCTTTGAACGGACCGCTCTTCACCGTGTCGAAGCGAATCCCGATCTTTTCGAACACCCGCGAGAGGTCGTTGCCCCGCAGGATCACCCCGATGGAACCGGTGATCGTGCCGGGATTCGCGACGATTTTCTCCGCAGCCACACCGATGTAGACGCCGCCGGAGGCGGAGATGTTGCCGAAGCTGGCCACCACGCGACAGCCCTGTTCCCGAAGCCGCAGCAGGGCTGCATGAATCTCCTGGCTGTCTCCAACCGTGCCGCCGGGGCTGTCAATGCGCAGCAGCAGTGCTGGAAATTCCCTTTGCTTCACCTCCCGCAGCGCTTTGAGCACCCGCTTCCGCGTGGCACCGGTGATGGGGCCATCAACAACGATGCGCGCCATCCGTCGTCGGGATTTTCGCCGCCAGGGCCAGATCATGTTGCGCATCTGCATCGCTCCAGATCTTAAAAAGAGCACCCAAGCGCCCATCCATGCCGTCGTTGCGACTCTGGTTTCTGATGGTGTTGCCCTTCGCGCTCTGGGGAACGGCGATGACCGCCATGGCGCCATTGCTCGCCAGCGCAGGGCCTTGGCTGGTGGCTGGCTTGCGCCTTGTGCCCGCCGGTTTGGCTCTTCTGCTCTGGGGCCAGTGCACCGGCCGAGGCCTGGCGATCGATTCCCGAGATCGGCCTTGGTTCCTCCTGTTCACCCTGGTGGATGCCACCTTGTTTCAAGGCCTCTTGGCGCGGGGGTTGGAGGGCACAGGCGCGGGTCTCGGTTCCGTCCTGATTGATTGCCAACCTCTGTTGGTGGCCCTGATGGCACGCGCGTTGTTCATGGAGTCGATCAATCCCATCGGCTGGATGGGGCTGGCCATCGGTTTGGCTGGAATCGTCTGCATCGGCCTACCGGCTGAGCTGTTGGGACATTGGTGGTTGCTGGCAGACCCGCCGGTGGTGCAGCAGTTGTTTCAGCCCGGTGAGGGCTGGATGTTGCTGGCGGCCGTCGCCATGGCAGCTGGGACGGTGTTGATTCGCTTTGCCTCACGCCACAGTGATCCGGTCAGCGTTACGGCCTGGCACATGGTGCTGGGGGGACTTCCCTTGCTCGGGGTTCATGCCCTGCAGCGCACGGATGCCGGCTTGGTCTGGACGGCAACGGACTGGGCGCGCATGGGGTACGCAAGTTTGCTCGGAAGCGCCCTGGCCTACGGATTGTTCTTCTGGTTCGCCAATCAGCGCGATCTCACCAGTTTCAGCAGCCTTGGATTTCTCACCCCTGTGTTTGCCTTGGCCACCGGTGGTTGGTTGCTTGGAGAGCGCCTTGATCTGCTCCAGTGGATCGGTGTTGTGATGGTGCTCGTGTCGGTGATCTTTGTGAGTCAACGTCGCCGGTTCTGGGAGCCGCTGCCGCTTGCGGACCCCTCCTCATGACGGAGTCGCCGCTTCACTTCGTCATCGTCAACACGCCCATCGGGGCCCTCGGTAGTGGCGAGGGTGGAGGTGTGGAGCTCACCCTCCGATCCTTGGTGCAGGGGTTGGTGCGGCGTGGCCACAGGGTCACGGTTGTGGCCGCCAAGGGCTCCACGCTCCCCGCCGACTGCGCCGGAGTTGAGTTGCTGGAGGTGGAGGGTGTGAACCAGCCCAGCTGGCAGCACGCCGCTGAGCATGCGCCGGTCGAAATTCCCCGTAATGGGCTTCTGCCGGCTCTCTGGGAGGCCGCGCTCGATGTGGGTCAGTCCGCCGACGCCGTGATCAACGGTGGCTACGACTGGCTGCCGCTGTGGCTGACGCAACGGGTCAGCGCCAGGCTCTTTCATCTCGTGAGCATGGGGGATGTGGCTGCGGTGATGCGCGATGTGATCGAAGCCGTCGCCGCCTGGGATTCCCGTCGCCTTGCTTTTCACACCCACCGCCAGGCCGCTGATTTCCGGCTGCCTTCTCCGCCCAGTGTTGTGGGCAACGGATTTGATCTCAGCAACTACACCTTCCAAGGGCAGACCAATGGCCCCCTGGGTTGGGCAGGCCGCATCGCTCCGGAAAAGGGGCTGGAGGATGCTGCTGCTGCCGCTGCCGCCCTGGGTGAACAGCTTCTGGTTTGGGGGTTGCGTGAGGACGACGCCTATGCGCGGCAGGTGGAGTCGAGTGTTCCCAAGGGCACGATCGACTGGCGTGGATTTCGATCGACCCGGGAGCTGCAGCAGGAGATGGGCCACTGCCGCGCTCTGATCAACACACCGAAATGGAATGAGGCCTACGGCAATGTTGTGGTTGAAGCCCTGGCCTGTGGTGTTCCGGTCGTCGCCTATGACCGTGGAGGACCGGGGGAGCTGATCTGTTCCGGTCGCACTGGCTGGTTGGTGCCGCCCGACGATGTTGCTGCCATCACGGAGGCTCTTCGGCGCGTTGACAGCATCGAGCGCTCCATCTGCCGCAGCTGGGCTGAAGAGCACGCCTCCTGTGAGGTCTTCAGTCAGCGTGTTGAAGCTTGGGTTCGAACAGGACTGACGGCGGATGTCAGCATCAATCGCAGGAGCTGAGGGTCCCTTGTCGGTCAATGTTTCAGGACGTCAGCGACGCCAGGTTCTGGCACTTGTGCTGACCCTGGGACTTGTTATCACCTTTTGGCGGTTGGGATCCACCGGTGTGGTGGATGAAACTCCGCCGTTGTTTGCCGCAGCCGGACGCGCCATGGCTGACACCGGCGATTGGCTGACGCCTCGGGTGAACGGCTTGCCCCGTTACGACAAACCGCCCCTGGTGTACTGGCTGATGGGGTTCGGTTATGCCTTGCCCGGACGCGAGGTTTGGGATCCTCTCGGCAGTTGGGCGGCACGGCTTCCTTCCGCCCTGGCCACGCTCGGACTGATGCTTGGCCTCGCCGATACGGTGCTGCGCTGGCCGTTCTCCGGCGATGCCCGTCCGCGTTTGACGGCACTGATCGCGCCGCTGGCCTTTGCCTTCTCGCCGCTGGTGCTCGTCTGGAGCCGCACCGCAGTGAGTGATGCCTTGCTGTGTGGCCTGTTGGGTCTCAGCCTGTTGTTGCAGTGGAGGCGTTTTGCCTCCCCCCAAGAGGTGGCCTGGTGGCCAGCCTGGGTGATTCTCGGATTCGCAGTGCTGGCCAAGGGGCCTGTTGCTGTGGTGCTGTCTGGTCTCGCTCTGCTGATGTTCGGCGCGTTGCGACGGGATCTTGTTCAACCCTGGCAGCGGCTGCGCCCGCTGCCAGGGTTGCTGCTCACCGCTCTGATCAGCCTTCCCTGGTATTCCCTGGAGTTGCTGGTGGAAGGACAGCCCTTCTGGGACAGCTTTTTCGGCTACCACAACCTTCAACGCTTCACCTCCGTGGTGAACGATCACCTGCAGCCCTGGTGGTTTTTCGGCCCGGTGATGCTCGTGGCTGCCCTGCCCTTCACGCCCTACCTGCTGATTGGCCTGGCACGGGTGCCCCGATCTCGGATCCCTCCAGAGCATTCGTTGCATCAATTCGCAGCGTGCTGGCTGTTGGCGGTGCTGCTGCTGTTCACCACCGCAGCCACCAAGCTCCCCAGTTATTGGTTGCCCGCCACCCCCGCGGCGGCCCTGTTGGTGGCCCAGGCCTCGGTGGGCTCCACGGTGGGCTCTTCGCGCTGGCAACGGATGGCCTGGGCAACTTGCCTGGCCTTGATCGCCGTCCTGGCTGCTGGGTTCTGGCTGGGATCGCTCTGGGTTCCCTTGATCGAGGATCCGGAGATGCCGACGCTGTCGGTGGATTTGCTTGCCAGCGGTTTGTTGAAGTGGGCTGCGGTCTGGTTCAGCGCTGCAGCCGTGCTTGGAGCTGGTCTGTTGCTTCAGCGTCGTGCTGCTGCTCAAGCCTTGCTGGCCATGCAGGGCTGTCTGCTCGGATTTCATCTCACGGCTCTGGTTCCCATCGCCGAACTCGCCGATCGTCTGCGTCAGCAGCCCGTGCGTGACGCAGCCTCACTGATGTTGTCGCAGCAGCGCCGTGGAGAGCCCATGGTCATGGTTGGCACCATGAAGCCTTCGCTGCACTTCTACACAGGCCAGGTGATCATTTACGAAGGCCAATCCGATGGGGCGTTGGTCAACATTGCGGATCGCCTGGCCCATGAACAGCGACGCGGCTGGAGTGGATATCCCCTCGGGAGCCCCGGTGCCTCCAGAACCGTACTGGCGCTGATCGATCGCGGAACGGCAGAACGGGATCATTGGAGGAACCTGCAGCCTGAGCTGCTGGGACAGATCGGGATCTACGACGTTTGGCGTCTGGACCGCACTCGCCTTGAGCAACGGGCACAAACCCTGATGGCCGATGGCATCGATGCCGATTGGGAGAAGCCAAGGCCGGAACGCTATTGATCAAAAGTTGAATATCTTGGGGAGTACCCGAGGGTTTTGAAGTCGTCTTGGTAGTGGGCTGCAATCCTTCGAAAATCCTTACGCGATAGGCTTCCGAGTTCAAGATTTTTATTGGATTCATTTGTGCGTTTCAATTTTAAACTTTTATTAAAGACGTTTGATAAAAGTAAAAAATCAGTATCAATATTTTCCACTCTACCTATGAACTGTGGCTTGCCTGCGCTAAGCCAATGCTGTTGGGGCATGAATGTCAACATATGGCGTAAATTTCCGCTGATAAGATCGTTTGTGAATGAAGAAAAAGTTGCTTTGCTGTTCAAGAGGTGCAATCGATATTTCTTTGTTGGGCTTAGGGATTCGAGATTTGATTGCTCGAGTTGATGGCGAGTTGAAATGGCCACTCTCAGATTGTATTTGCATGCTGATATGAAGCGTCGTACAGGGTGTCTGACAAAGGTAAATCGAAAGTATTTTTCTAGATTCTCTGGTAAATCGTTGACTTTGTGATATTTGTGATGGTGCTTGAATCCGAGCGCTTTTTCAATTGATTGCCCTGCGCACTTTGGAATGTGCAGAAAGATGGCATTGTGTTTGGGAAGGAACAAGCTCACTTTCTTTGAGATTTAGGGGTTAAGAGTTTGCCTGTGGCAAAAACCGCAGCGCCCCCAGAGTTTGACTTCTCCGTTGGGTGCTGGTCGCCCGCAGTCCGGGCATGTCCCCATGCCATGGACATCGGTGCGGCTCGGATGCTGAGCCCAAATGCTTGTTTCGCTCTCCAGCACCGCGGATTCAAGGGGGTGGTGTTGCTGAATGCGCAGATCACGCACTGCGTGGCCGGCTTGGTGCAGGGCGCTGATCAGTTGGGGCTTGTTGTAGAGGAGAGCCTGACGCCACTGGGGATGGCTGGCTCCCACGGTCAGCACCCCGTGTTGCAGCGCTAAGGGGCGGCAGTGCGGAGCCAGCTGGGTTCCCGCAACTCTCGGCCAGTCCTGCCATAGCGCTGCCAGATGGTCGTCCTTGCGCCACTCCCTCTGAAGTGAGCCAAGGCAAGTTTTCAAGGGTTCCGCCGATGCAGGCGCAGCTGACTGAAGCAGCTCCAGACCCGGCAGGCGACGCCGTTGAGATTCAGGTGCAATCGCCATTTAATGATCCTAGGCAGAACTGCCGCGGGAAGCTCGCTAATCTCAGCGCGTCTGAGGCCAAATGATGGGTTTCTTTGATCGGCTGAGCAGGCTTGTTCGCGCCAACGCCAACGCTGCCGTCAGCAGCATGGAGGACCCGTCCAAGATCCTCGATCAATCCGTCGCTGACATGCAGGCGGATCTGGTCAAGTTGCGTCAGGCCGTCGCCCTGGCGATCGCGAGTCAGAAGCGACTGACCAGCCAGGCTGAGCAGGCTGCAGCTCAATCCAAGACCTGGTACGAGCGTGCTGAGTTGGCGTTGAAAAAGGGCGAGGAATCCCTGGCTCGGGAAGCATTGACCCGCCGCAAGACGTTCCAGGAGACGGCAACCTCGCTGACGGCCCAGGTGCAGGCCCAAGACGGCCAGGTGGAATCGCTCAAGAAGAGTCTGGTTGCCCTCGAAGGAAAGATCGCTGAGGCCAAGACCAAGAAGGACATGCTCAAGGCCAGAGCCCAGGCGGCGAAGGCCCAGCAGCAGTTGCAAAGTGCCGTTGGCAGCATCGGCACTGATTCCGCCATGGCGGCCTTCGAGCGGATGGAGGAAAAGGTGGAGGCCCTGGAGGCCACCGGCCAGGCCGCGGCTGAGCTGGCTGGATCTGATCTGGAGAGTCAGTTTGCTGCTTTGGAAAGCAGTGGCGGTGTTGATGATGATCTCGAGGCGTTGCGCGCTCAGCTGAAGGGAGGCCCGGAAGCCGTCGCTCTACCTGCATCCGAGGCCGCTGAGGCGGTCAAGCCCGTGCAGGTGGAAGAGGTGGATGCCGAACTCGAAGATTTGAAGCGTTCCATCGACAAGCTCTGATCAAACCGGGAAAGTCGTCTGGCTTTCCATAGGATCGGATCAGTCTTTTGAGTGCCTTGGCTGGAGCTGTTGCCGATTTCACCGACGCTGGTTTTGAACGTGAAGTTCTCAAGGCTTCCGGCACGGTCCTCGTGGATTTCTGGGCTGCTTGGTGCGGCCCCTGCCGACTGATCGCTCCGTTGATGGATTGGGTGGCGAGCGACTACGGCGATCGCGTCAGCGTCGGCAAGCTCGAGGTGGATGCCAATCCTCAGACCCGTGACGCTTACCAGGTTCAGGGCATCCCCACGTTGATCCTCTTCCGCGACGGTGAGGTGGTGGCGCGGCACGAAGGTGCCATCGCCAAACCACAGCTGCAGTCCTTCCTGGATGCCAACCTCTAAGCGGCTGGAGTCGCTGGGCAACGCAGTTTTTGCCCGTGTTGATGCTGCCAAGCATGCTTACCGGGTCGAGCCGACAGCATCTGCGCGTCCGGATCTGCTGGATCTCTCCATTGGATCCTCCGATCTTCAGCCGCCCTTGGCGTTGTTGGACGTCATGGCCTCAGCGGTCATGGATCCCCGCAGCGGCTCCTATTGCCTTCAGGCCGGTCTGAGGCCTCTCCATGCCGCCGTGGCGGACTGGTGTCGCCATCGCTTCGACGTTGCGGTGGATCCGGATCATGAGGTCCAGTTTTTGGTGGGATCCCAGGAAGGAACCGCCCATCTGCCTCTGGCGGTGCTGGATCCGGGTGACGCCGCCCTGCATCTGGACCCCTGTTATCCGTCCCATACCGGTGGGTTGCACCTAGCAGGAGCCCGGACCAAGGCGCTGGCCCTTTCCCCTGAAAACGACTGGCGGCCGGACCTGACGACCATCAGGCCCCAGCTCTGGGATCAACTGAAGCTGTTCGTTTTGGGGTATCCCCACAACCCTTCAGCCCGGGTGGGGGATCAGGAGGATCTCAATCGCATCACGGCGATCGCAGCTCGGCATGACGTGGTGATCGCTCACGACAATCCCTATGTGGATCTCGCCCTGGATGGAGAGCCTCCCTCGCTGTTGCAGGCTTCGAACTGGCGGGAGTGCGGCATTGAATTCTTCTCCCTTTCGAAGGGCTGGTGCCTTGGGGGATTCCGACTTGGTTTTGCAGTTGGTGCGGCACCGCTGATTGCCGCCCTGCGTCGCGCCAAGGCCGTCATCGATTTCAACCAGAGCCTGGCTCTGCAACAGGGTGCGATTCAGGCCTTGCAACGCTTCCCTGATTGGCCGCGGCAACTGCATCCGACTTATCGCGAACGACGGGATCGTGTGGTCGAGACCCTCAGGGCACGCGGTTGGTCGGTGCCCTGTCCAGAGATGGCGATGTACCTCTGGTTCCCCTTGCCCGATGCGGCCCATCGTCGGGGCTGGAGTGATGAAGATGCCGCGAGGGAACTGCTTCAGCGCAGTGGTGTCGCCTTGACCCCTGGGTCTGGGTTTGGTGGCGGCGGTCGCCAGTGGCTGCGCATGGCGCTTGTACGGCCAGTGAATGAGTTGGTGGACGCTGCATCGCGTCTCGCGGATGCGATGGATGACTGATCCACGCATGCAGCAACATCGATTCCCACACTTCGGTGGTGGCCGGTTGATGGCGACCTATCGCCGCCTCGCTGGTGCCACGGCACGCCACTGGTCCATCCGTCATGTGCCTGTGTGCAGCAGCACGGAGGAGCTGCTGGGGGCCTGGTTGCGCGATCAGCCTTCATTGATGGGACCTCGCGCCGTCATTGCCACCCACCAACGCCGGGGCGTCGGCCAATGGGGGCGCGCCTGGGTTTCTCCGCCAGGTGGTGTCTGGATCAGTGCTGCCTTGCCTTGGCGGAGCCAAGGGTCCGGTCAGGCCGGCTTGCTTGGCTTGGCGCTGGCCCTGTCGGTGGTGCAACGGCTTGAGCAGCGGGGCCTTTCGGTTCAGATCAAATGGCCCAACGACCTGCTTGTGAACGGCCGCAAATTGGCGGGCCTTCTGCCAAGGGTGGTGCAGCGGGGCTCCCAGCTGCGTTTGCTGCGGATCGGCCTGGGCCTGAATGTGCGGAATGCAGTTCCTGGTCATGCCATTGCCCTGAGAAGGCTTCAAGGGCAGCAGGCTGCGGATCCGATCCGGTGGACGGCGGAGGTTTTGCTGGCCTTCGATCACTGTCACGGCCTTGGAGGTGATGGGGCCTGGTGCCTCGATGGCGTTCAGGCCAGGCTCTGGTCCGATCAGCTCGTCCATCCTCAAGACGGTCAGGTCTGGAGGATTGCTGGCCTTGAACGCGATGGAGGGCTGCGGTTGCGTCAGGGTTCAAGGACTGAAACCTGGCGCCGCTGGCCCTGAGTTGGTGTCCCATCCATAGGATTCCTTGGTACAGCCGTCTTGTCCCTTGCTGGCTTGGTTCGCGCTGATCTGGATGTTGGCTCCAGCCGCTGCTGCGCAGGGTTTTGATCAGTCGCTCGATGGTCTGGTTCGCCAACGGGTGATCACGTCCCAAGAGCGCAAGCTGCTCCGGGGCGGTGGCGCGGTGGTTCCCATGGAACGAAGCCGTTTTGAAGAGGCCTGTCGCACCGGAGCTCTGTCCCGGCAGGACTGTGCTTCCGGGGTGGCCAGGCGTCCGCCGGGGGCACCGGCCTCAGCACGGGTTCGCTTGATCCCCTCCCGCCAACCGTTGCGTGTTCCCGTGTCAGCGCTTCTCGCCCGCGATGGCGGCACCTTTCGGCTGGAATCCGTCTTTGCAGTCACGCCCCGTCCGCTGCCAACTCCTGGCAATGGCGACAGTCAATTGCTTTTCCCGGTGGCTGGAGACGCTTATAAGAGCAGTGGATTTGGTTGGCGTCTGCATCCGATCCTGGGGAGCTGGCTGATGCATGCCGGGCGGGACTTTGCAGCACCGGAGGGCACGCCGGTGGTGGCTGCTCTTTCGGGGCAGGTCTTAAGCAGTGGTCTTGCCGGTGGGTATGGCGTTGCCATCGAACTGGAACACGCCGAGCCATTGCGCCGCACGCTCTATGGCCATCTCTCGGAGATCTATGTGCGACCCGGTCAGCCGGTGCGCCAGGGAGAGGTGATTGGCCGCGTCGGCAGTACAGGTCTCAGCACAGGGCCGCACTTGCATTTCGAGTTGCGCACACCATCGCGGGCCGGTTGGCAGGCCGTTGATCCAGGGGATCTGGATCTTTCCGCCGTGATGCGTGCCAACAACGATCCTGTTTCGCTCCTGTTCGGCCAGGTGTTGCGCAGCCTTGAACGGGATCATCCCTAGCCCAGAGCGACGCCGAGCGAAACAGAGACGTCAGTTCGTCTGTTCCCTGAGGATGAATCCAACACCGCGCACGGTGTTGATGAGGGTTGGCGCGTCGTCCAGTTCGACTTTTTGACGCAGGTAGCGGATATAGACGTCGAGGAGATTGTCGTCCCCATAAAAATTGTCTCCCCAAACACCGTGCATGATTTCCTGGCGTTCAAGCACGCGGCCTGCACCCCGCATCAGGAAATTCAGCAGGTCGTATTCCTTCACAGACAGTCGGATCGCACGATCTCCCCGCATCACATCCCGGGTACGCGTGTTCATGCTGAGGTCCGGCGACCTTGAGAATTTCGTTGACGTCTGAGCCGCCTAAAGGTCCTGAGAATGTTTCAGCGCGGCGGTGCATGGCCCGCAGGCGCGCCATTAATTCGTCGATGGAAAATGGCTTGATCAGGTAATCATCAACGCCCGCATCGAGAGCTTTGACCCGATCGGTGATCTCGTCGTGCCCCGTCAGCATCAGGATGGGGATGGTGATTCCCCCAGCTCGGATGCGTTGACAGATGTCGATGCCGCTGAAGTCCGGCAGGTTCCAATCCAGGATGATCAGGTCGGGAGTGGGTTCAGTACGGCTTCGGATCAGCCCGCTGGCTCCGTCAGAAGCAACATCAACGTCGTATCCCTCAACATCAAGCTCCAGTCGAAGCAGATCAGTCAGTTTGTGTTCATCGTCAACAAGAAGGACACGGAGACGGGGCTGGGATTCCAGGGACATCCGGCCTTAAAACCTCGTTCCACTCTAGGCACCAAAAGAACGTTCACTGATTTTGTCCCTACATTGAAATTGGCTGTTCTTCGCTATGTCGACCCCAGGAGCCTGGACGGAAGATCGAATCCGAGCACTGCGTGAAAAGGAAGACCTCCCCTTTGTTCGTGCCGATGCTTCGGGGATCGTTCAGGAAATTAATCACCGTTTCAAGGCCGTCTACGGCTGGTCTGAAGCTGCCTTGATTGGTCAATCCCTGGGTTTGATCTTGCCGCCAAGCTTCCGCGATTCCCATCACGCTGGGTTTGCCCGTTTTCAACTGACGGAGGTGTCCAAGGTGCTGAATCACCCGTTGAAACTGGCAACGTTTTGCTCCGACGGACACGCCATTGAAAGTGAACATTTCATCGTGGCGGAGAAGCACAGTGATGGCAGCTGGTCGTTCGCGGCAACGCTTCGACCGTTGATGGAACCGAGCTGAGATGGGCGATTCGGCATGAATAGCTCAGATTCATCGTCGTCATCCTCAAGGGATCTGGAGCTGATTGCGCAACTGCGGCAGTCTCTTGGAATGCTTCAGGTCGCTTTCGACGCGGCCAGCGAAGCGATGGTGATTGTCGATGTGGATCGCAGAATTCACTGGGCCAATCAAGCTTCTGCCGACCTCTTTGTTGGTGGCGTGCCGATTCAGCTGGTGAATCAAACCTTGGCTGATGTTCTGAAGCTGAGGCCCTTGGATGCCCATGCCAAGGCAGCCCTTCAGTTGTTGGACCCCCAACGTCCTTTGCCGCGGACCTCTGGAGAGAGCCGCTGCCAGGTGCTCTCCCCCCAGGTCGATGAATCCCAGGTGCAGCTGCTCCGTTGGCGGCCTGTGGAATTGATTCAGTCGCCGTTTCTGCTGGTGTCGTTTCGCGACCTCAGCCCCGAAGAACGGGCGTTGGTTCAGCAGCAGCGCTTCATGACCGATCTCACCCATGAGTTGCGCACGCCCCTGGCGATCGTGAGTGGGAATCTGCAACGGATGGCTCGGCTGAGTGCTCTCCCGGAGGCCGTCAGCTCCCGGCTCACGATGGCCCGCGAGGAAATGGCGCGGATCCAGAAGTTGCTCGGGCATCTCTCGCTGCTCACACGCCTTGAGGTGGATCCGGAGGTGATCAGCTGTAGCGACCAACTCCTGGTGCCGCTGCTTCAGCGCTGGTACGAAGCCTCTCGGGAGCTGGCGCCGAGTCTCCAGCTGAAGGGCATCGAACGGGGGGATGAACTGGTGGTTCAAACCGACCCTCGGGCCTTGATGCTGACGTTGGATCAGTTGCTCGACAACGCTTGCCAGCACGCCAACCGATCCATGCCGATTCAGCTCAGCCTTGCTGGGTGTGACGGGCTCGACCATTGCATCCTGGAGTTCACCAGTCAGAGCCTTGACGCTCCTGTGGCTTCGGAGGATCTGGAACGCTGGTCTGCACCGTTTTTCCGGGGCAAGCCCGAACGGGAAGGCGAACGGGTGGAGGGGCCGGGTCTGGGGCTCGCCTTAGCGCGAGAACTGGTCAGGGGGTGTGGAGGAACGCTGGAGCTCCACCAGCAGCCCTCATCGCAAGGAACCACCACGATCGTTCGCTTGCATCTGAAGCTCAGACCATCGAACGCGTCTGGAGCAGTTGCGGCAGCTGTTCGAACAGATCCGGCTTGAGCACGTAGGCCTCCGCTCCATTCGCCAGAGCTTCGTGTTTCTTGTCGGCGTCATTGAGAGCCGTCACAATCACCACCCTCAACGCAGGCTGGGAAGCGGCCTGGAGCTGCAGCTGTTTCAGGCAGGCCAAGCCGTCCATGCCCGGCAGCATCAAGTCCAGCAGCAGCAGATCGAAACGATCAGAGCCGACTTCGTCGAGAAAGTCTTCTGCGGATCCGAAGCAGATGCAGGCGTGCCCCTCATCGGTGATTTCAGCATTCATCAGCTGTTGGATGCGCGGGTCATCCTCCACGACTGCAACACGAAGAGCCTTGGGGGTCTCCTCCATTAGCGCAGGGGCACTGAACTCATTGTGGGCATCCTGTAAGCGCCCGACCATCCTGGAAGCGAGCAATGCGTTGTGCTCGGGCCGCCACATCATCTTCATGGGTCACCATCACCAGGGTGATGCCCTGTTGGTGGAGTTCATCAAACAGTTCCAGCACCTCGGCGGTGGTGCTGGAGTCCAGAGCCCCTGTGGGTTCGTCCGCCAGCAGCAGACTGGGGCGGTTGATGATGGCCCGGGCGATGGCCACCCGTTGTTGCTGCCCTCCGGAGAGCTGATTGGGCTTGTTCTCCAAACGCTGTGCCAGACCAACGCGGCACAGGGCTGATTGGGCACGCTCGATCCGTTCCTCCCTGGGCACTCCCGCGTAGATCATCGGGAGCATCACGTTCTCCATGGCGCTGGCGTGGCTGAGCAGATGGAACTGCTGAAAGACAAATCCGAGCGAGCGGTTGCGAACGTCGGCTAAGGCATCGTCATCCAACTGTTCAACGGCCGTGCCATTGAGCCGGTAGGTGCCACTGGTTGGCCGGTCGAGGCAGCCAAGGATGTTCATTGCCGTGCTCTTGCCTGAGCCGCTGGCCCCCATCACCGCCAGGTAATCCCCCTCCTGGACGGTGAGATTCAGTTGGTCAAGGGCTTTGACTTCGAGATCACCAGATCCATAGATCTTGCTGATCCCCCTGAGCTCAGCAACCGGCTGCTGCACAGCCTCAGCCAAGACCCTTCAGGCTGGACAGGGCGATGGCCTGCTGAAGCAATGGCGTTCCTGCAACCGCTGTATTGGCCCACTGGAACAGGGGATTGGAGAGGATTCCGCCAACGGCGGTGATCGCCACACATCCAATCAGGGCAACCCGAAGCGGCTGCATTCCCATCAAGGACCAATTCACGTCGGGGTAGGCCTTGACCACATCGGAGGCCTCCTGGGGCTCCTTCACCACCATCATTTTGATGACGGAGATGTAGTAGTAGATCGACACCACGGAGGTGACCAGGCCAACCACAACCAGTAGGTATTCGTGGTTCGCCCAACCGGCAAAGAACAGATAGATCTTTCCGAAGAAACCCAGCATTGGCGGAATGCCACCCAGAGAAAGCAGGCAAAGACTGAGGCCGAGGGTGATCAGGGGATCCTTCTGGTAAAGCCCCGCGTAATCAGATATTCGATCGCTTCCTGTGCGGATCGAGAAGAGGATGATGCAGGCGAAGGCCCCCAGGTTCATGAACAGATAGGCCGCCATGTACAGAACCATGGCTGCGAAACCGTCCTCGGTGCCGCAGACCATGCCGATCATCACGAAGCCGGCCTGGCCGATCGAGCTGTAGGCCAGCATGCGCTTCATCGAGGTTTGGGCGAGGGCAACAACGTTGCCCAGGGTCATGCTCAACACCGCCAGAACGGTGAACAGCAATTTCCATTGATCGTCGAAGGCACCAAAGCAACCCACCAGGATGCGAAGAGCCAGGGCGAATCCGGCTGCTTTGGAACCCACGGAAAGGAACGCCACCACAGGGGTGGGTGAACCTTCGTAGACGTCAGGCGTCCACTGGTGGAAGGGAACGGCTGCGATCTTGAACGCAACGGTGGCCAAGACGAACACCAGGGCCAAAGCAGCCAGAGGTGTGGTGCTGGTTTGCAGAGCCAGACCGATGGTGTCGAGGCTGGTGCTGCCGCTCAGGCCGTACAGCAGGGAAGAGCCGTAGAGGAAAACAGCAGCTGCTGCCGATCCCACGAGCAGATATTTGAGTGCTGCTTCCGAGCTGCGGGCATCCCGCTTCATATAGCCCGACAGCAGATAGCTGGCGACGGAGAGCGTTTCCAGCGAGATGAACACACTCACCAGATCCGTTGCCCCGCAAAGGAGCATGGCGCCGAGGGTTGCGGCGAGGAGGATGGCGGCGTACTCGCCAACGGGTGTGCCGCTCTTCTCCGCGTAACGCCAGCTGATCAGCAGCGACAGAAGCGTGGACAAGGCGATCACAGCCCGGAACGCCACCGCCAGGTTGTCGGCGAGGAAGGCTCCAAGGAACGAGGGCTCCAGCGGTGCGTTCCACTGCAGGGCGAGTAGCACCAGGGAGGTCCCCAGACCCACGTAGCAAATCGGCGGTACCCAACGTGTGGCGACTTTCTCGCCGGCCAGGTCCACCAAGAGGGTGGCGATCATCGCCAGCAGCACTGCGGCTTCGGGCAGTACTGCAGAAGCATTGAGAGAGAGATTCAGCAGCTCACCAGGGGCAGCCGTGGCCTGGGTGGCGAGAAGGAAAGCACCCATGTCGGGCATGGCAGCCTGGAACCGTTGCGCTGGGGCGACTGTAGCGGCGCTTGACGCGCCGACGGTCATGCAGAGCGCTGCTCGGTGCGATAAAGAAGGGGAACGGTTTACCTGCCGCTAGTGGCGCACACCCTTGTCATCGTTGAGAGCCCCACGAAGGCCAAGACCATCCGTGGCTTCCTTCCCAAGGGATTCAAGGTCGAAGCCTCCATGGGGCATGTCCGCGACCTTCCCAACAACGCCAGCGAGATTCCGGCATCGGCCAAGGGGCAGAAATGGGCCAACCTCGGTGTAAACACCGACGCGGATTTCGAGCCGCTGTACGTGGTCCCGAAGGACAAGAAGAAGACGGTTCGCGAACTCAAGGACGCCCTCAAGGGTGCTGATCAGTTGCTGCTGGCGACGGACGAAGACCGGGAAGGCGAAAGCATCAGTTGGCACCTCCTCCAGTTGCTGGTGCCGAAGGTGCCGGTGAAGCGCATGGTGTTTCACGAGATCACCAAGGAGGCCATCGGCAAGGCCCTGGATCAGACCCGCGACCTGGACATGGAGCTCGTCCATGCTCAGGAAACCCGGCGCATTTTGGATCGCCTTGTGGGGTACACCCTGTCCCCTCTCCTCTGGAAAAAGGTGGCCTGGGGACTCTCCGCCGGGCGGGTGCAGTCCGTTGCGGTTCGTCTCCTGGTTCAACGGGAACGGGCCCGCCGCGCCTTCCGCAGCGGCAGTTACTGGGACCTCAAGGCCCAGCTTGAGCAGTCGGGCAGTGCCTTTGAAGCCAAGTTGACCCATGTGGGTGGCCAGCGAATCGCCACCGGCAACGATTTCGACGAGAGCACCGGTGGGCTGAAGGCGGGCAGTGCCGTGCGGCTGCTCAGCGAGAGCGAGGCCAAGGCGTTGGCTGAATCCGTGCGATCCAGCGCCTGGACGGTGGATGCGGTGGAGGAGAAGCCCACCGTGCGCAAGCCGGTGCCTCCCTTCACCACCAGCACCCTCCAACAGGAGGCGAATCGCAAGCTGCGCCTCTCAGCCCGGGAAACCATGCGCTGTGCCCAGGGGCTCTATGAACGCGGTTTCATCACCTACATGCGGACCGACTCGGTTCACTTGTCGGATCAGGCGATCAACGCATCCCGCAACTGCGTGGAGAGCCTCTATGGCAAGGACTATCTGAGCAAAGGGCCGCGGCAGTTCAGCACCAAAGCCCGCAATGCCCAGGAGGCCCATGAAGCGATTCGTCCATCGGGCGAAAGCTTTCGAACCCCCGGTGAGACCGGTTTGGATGGGCGAGATCTGGCGGTGTATGAGCTGATCTGGAAGCGCACCGTGGCCAGCCAGATGGCTGAGGCCAGGCTCACGATGCTCTCGGTCGATCTCAGCTCAGGCGAGGCCAGTTTCCGGGCCAGCGGCAAGCGCATCGACTTCCCCGGTTTCTTCCGCGCCTACGTGGAAGGCAGTGATGATCCCGATGCGGCCCTTGAGGGGCAGGAAGTGTTGCTGCCGGCGTTGAGCGTTGGCGATGCACCGGAGCCGAAGACCGTTGAGCCCCTTGGCCATCAGACCCAGCCACCGGCACGGTTCAGCGAGGCATCTCTGGTGAAGATGCTGGAAAAGGAGGGCATCGGCCGGCCGTCGACCTATGCCTCGATCATTGGAACGATCGTGGATCGCGGCTACGCCACGCTGCTGGGCAATGCCCTGACTCCCAGCTTCACCGCCTTTGCTGTGACGGCGTTGCTCGAGGAGCATTTCCCTGAACTGGTGGACACCAGCTTCACCGCTCGGATGGAGAACACCCTCGATGAGATCTCCCACGGCAAGGTGCAGTGGTTGCCTTACCTGGAGGGCTTCTACAAGGGTGATGAGGGCCTGGAAAACCAGGTGCAGCAACGGGAAGGGGACATTGACCCCGGTGCATCCCGCACCATCGATCTGGAGGGCTTGTCCTCCGTGGTTCGCATCGGCCGTTTTGGCGCCTACTTGGAGGCCAAGCGAGTCAGCGACGACGGTGAGGAAGAGCTGATCAAAGCCACCCTGCCCCGGGAGATCACTCCGGCTGATCTGGATGAAGAGCAGGCCGAGCTGATCCTCAAACAGAAGGCCGACGGCCCCGAATCCATTGGTGAGGATCCGGAAACGGGGGATTTGGTCTACCTGCTCTTCGGTCAGTACGGCCCGTACGTGCAGCGTGGCCAGGTGAGTGATGAGAATCCCAAGCCCAAACGTGCGTCTCTGCCCAAAGGGCAGAAGCCGGAGGATCTCACCCTGGAGGATGCCCTCGGATTGCTCCGTTTGCCGCGTCTTCTCGGTGAACATCCCGATGGTGGGCGCATTCAGGCGGGGCTGGGCCGCTTTGGCCCTTACGTCGTCTGGGATAAGGGCAAGGGCGAAAAGGATTACCGATCGCTCAAGGGGGATGACGATGTTCTGGCGGTGGGGCTGAGCCGTGCCCTTGAGCTGCTGGCCATGCCCAAACGGGGTCGGGGTGGACGCACCGCCCTCAAGGACCTCGGTAAGCCAGAGGGCAGTGATGAAACGATTCAGGTCTATGACGGTCCCTACGGCCTGTATGTCAAACAGGGCAAGGTGAATGCCTCGCTGCCGGAAGGCAAGGGCGCTGACGATGTGACCCTTGAGGAGGCGGTGGAACTGCTTGCCGCCAAGGCAGCATCGAAGAAGGGCGGTCGTAAAACCGCCGCGAAAAAATCGGCGGCCAAGAAACCAGCGGCTAAGAAACCAGCTGCCAAGAAACCCCCCGCCACCACCAAGACCGGTCGGCTCAGGGCCAGTGCGGTGCGGGTGATCAAGCCGGCTGACAACTGATGGCCCGTCTGCTTTGGCTGCTGCCTGTGGGGCTCCTGCAGGCCTGTGCCGGCACACCGGTCGCTGAGCAGTTGGAACGCTCCTTCGCGGTGCCTGAAGCCAGGCCGGCCCAGGCAGCTGCGCCCGTACCGGTTGTGAAGACCAGCCCAACAGTTGTCAGCCCATCGGTTGCCAGCCCTACTGCTGCGACCCCCTCCACGCCGGCGGCCGAGCCTGTTTCCCTACCTGAGGCAACGGATGCTCCTGATCCTGTTCCGCAGCCAAAACCGCGGACGGTGTCATCCCAACGTCTGCCCCAGGCGCCCTACAGGATCACCATCCGTTTGGCCGGAGCCGACCCTGCCGCTCCTGCTGAAGCCGTCACCCGCGCCCTGCGTGAGGCGAATGTTGGCTTTGCGGTGGAACGGATTGAGCGGGTTGAACCATGACCGACGCGACCCCCCGGTTGAGCCGCCAGCAGGCTCTGAGGCTGGTTGAGGGGGCATATCTCGCGGCCGCGACTGGGCTGATCTGGTTGGCTCTCTACTACTTGCCGGTGGGTGGTGCGCTGTTTCGTCTGGCCCTTCCCTTGCCCCTGATCCTGCTGCAGTTGCGTCGTGGCAACCGTTCCGGTGCAGAGGGTCTGCTGCTCTCTGTGCTTTTGCTCACAGCCTTGATGGGTCCTTTGCGTGGACCGCTGCTGCTGTTTCCCTACGGGCTTTTGTCGCTCTGGCTGGGCTGGAGCTGGTGCCGGGGGATCAGCTGGTGGCTGAGCTGGTCGGGGGGCGTTGTTCTTGGAACAGCAGGGTTTTTGGTGCGCGTTCTGGTGCTTTCGTTGCTCGTGGGTGAAAACCTCTGGGTCGTGATCACCCGGGCCGGTTCCGCGCTGCTCGAGCGCTTGATCGGGGTACTGCATCTGCCGATCACACCGGATCTCACCCAGGTGCAGTTGATGGCATTGCTGTTGGTGGTGGTTCAGGAGGTCATCTATGTGCTGTCTCTTCATGCTTTGGCGTACTGGATCTTTCCCCGCCTGAAATCACCGATTCCGGAGCCCCCGAGGCTGCTGCATGGACTCATTGCCCTCGATCCCCTCTGAAGCCTCGGTGTTGCCTGAGGGCTGTCAGCAGCTGGGAGGTCTCGGCGCAAGCACATTGGACGCAGCGGCACTTCGTCCCTGGACCTCCAACGATCAACCGCTGGATCTTTTGCTCGTTCTGGCGGCCACGCGAACGGCTGAGCATGAAGGGATTTCCGCCGCTGGCTCCACCGTGGCTTCGCGGCGCTACACCGCCCTGGCTGATGCGGAGCTTCTGATCCATGGACCGGCGCGGCAGCGCCGTTGGCCTCTGCCGCCGCTGCCCGCTGGCGTCTCCCCCGCCCTGCTCAGCCATGTTGCGGCGCGACGCTTGAAGTTGACGCCGCAGGTGGCGGCCCTCGGCTTGGCCCAGAAACCCGATTTTCCTCACCTGCACATCGAGCCCCTGGACCAAGGCCCCTCGGCCTGCCTGTCCAGTGGTGTGGCGATGCCATTGCCGCGGGTGCAGCATTTGTGGCGACAGGGAGAGCTGCTGGGGCGGCGGTTGCAACGCCCCTTGGTGGTGGCGGAGTGTGTTCCAGGGGGCACCACAACCGCTCAAGCGGTGTTGACGGCCCTCGGCGTGGAGGTGGCCCATCTGATCAGCGGTAGTGCTCTTCATCCGCCGCAGCAACTCAAGAAAGACCTCGTTGTCCGAGGGCTTCAGCGGGCTTCGCTTGGTGCGCATTCTTCGGCCGAGCAGATCCTGGCCGCTGTTGGTGACCCTTTTCAGGCCTTCACCGCCGGGGTGTTGGTGGGTGCGGTGTCCGCGGGACAACCGTTGCTGCTGGGGGGCGGTTGCCAGATGCTGGCTGTTCTGGCCTTGGCGATGCAGGCTTTGCCCGCCCGTCAGCAGGACCAGCTGGCGGCCCAGGTGCTGATCGGCACCACCGGTTGGCTCGCTGATGAGGGTGCGGATCTGGCAGGTCAGTCCCCCTTCGGCGGGTTGGTGGATGCCACTGCGAGCCACCTGGCTGCTGCCCTCTCCGTTCTGGCCTGCGGCGTGCGTTTTCACAGCAGCACCCATCAACCCTTACGGGACTACGAACGGGGCTATGTGAAAGAAGGGGTGGGGGCCGGCGCTCTTTTGCTGCTCGCCCAGCTGCGTGGATGCTCTTGTGCCGATCTGGTGCTGGATTGTGAGCACGCCCTGGAGCAGCTGCTCAGTCGCCCCGTAACGTCAAGCCCATGAACGTCTGGAGAGAGCGGTTGGGTCCCCTGCGCCGGCGCCAAGTGCTCCAGATGATCGGGGCGACGGGAACCGTGCTGCTGGCGGGCTGTCGTCCGGCGACATCCGCGCCAACCCTGATGGCTCCGGCTGGGGTTGTGCCGAAACCGTGGGCTGATGCCTTGCCCAAGCCCTGGAGCCTGACGCTGGCTCCAGCCCAGCAGGACTGGAGGCCGGCGGATCAGGCGCGTGCCGATGTGTTGGTGATCGGTGATGGATGGCTTGATGCCCATCCAGCGGACACGCTCCAGCCCATTGCCTTTGAACCGCTCCTGAGCCAGTTGGATGGTCAGGCCAAGGCTCTGCTGGCCAGCCTCGGTGCTCTTCAGGATCGGGTGTTGCCGCTGGCTGTCAGCCCCTGGGTGATGCTGCTGCGGGATGACCCGGCCATGACCCAGGAGGGGTGGCCCCTGTTGCTGGATTCCGCCATGGCAGGGCGTGTGGTGCTTCCCGCCAGCCCCCGCTTGGTCATGAGCCTGGCGGACCATGTGGGCGGAGGCCAGGCTTTGCCTGCGCTGCGTCGCCAGGCCCTCACCTATGACGACCGTCAAGCCACCAACTGGTTGCTCAAGGGTGAGGCCAAGGTGGTGGTTCTTCCCCTGAGCCGCTGCATCGCTCTGTTGGGGCGGGATCCTCGTCTTCGGGCGATCCTGCCTGCCTCCGGCGCGCCCTTGCACTGGACTGTTCTGCTCAGGCCGGAGGCCAGTCGTGAACCGGTTCCCCAGCGCTGGGTCGAGCAGGGATGGCGGGATCCCCTGCGTCGCCGCTTGGTGCAGCAGGGATGGCGGGCTCCGATTGCATCGCCAGGGCTGATGGTGGACCAGAACGCCCTATCGGCGCGTCTGCGGCCTCTGCTCTTTCCGTCTGCAGACACCTGGTTGCGCTGCTGGTCGCTGCCACCGCTGTTGCCCGAAGACCGGAGCGCCCTGGAAGAGCGCTGGCGTGATTCAGCTCCAGAGCCGCCGTCGCGGTGAAGCCTTCAAGCGTTGGTGGGTGTCCGCCAGCAGATCAGGAATGGGCAAGTGATGCGGGCAACGGGGAAGGCACTCCCCACAGCGTTCACAGGCGGAGGCGTCGTGCTCTTCCCACCAGTGACCGGCACGGCCGATGAGGTTGTAGCGCTCCTGCGCAAATTCGTTGAGCCCATGGCCCATGGCCAGATTGCGCAGCCGCAAGAGTTCGGGGATCGGAACCTCGTTCGGACAGGGAAGGCAGGCCTGGCACTGCTTGCAATGCTCCTGGCCAAGCCGTTCCTGCTGCCGTCTTTCTGCCGTGATCAGAGCCTGGTGCTCGGCCTGGCTGAGGGGCCCATCCCCCTGCGCCAGGGTTGCGGCGAGTTGAAGATCCCCTGCAGCTGCGGCGCCAACGGTCAGGGTGCTGATGCCCTGTGCCAGCAGGAACCGGTAGGCCAGCTCGAGGGGGGCAAAGGGGGTGCAGTCCTCCATCAGTGTTGGGCTGGGGGCCTGGAGGCGACCGCCTTTGTCGGCAGGGGAGATCGCCATCACACCGAGGCCGTGCGCCAGGGCCCAACGGGCCAGGGACAGGCGCTGGGGATCCAGCCAATGCAGGTGCAGGCTGCAGAAACTGAAGCGCTGGCTGCGCAGCGCCCGATCGATCAGCGGGTTGCTGCCATGGCTGCTGAAGCCCACCTGGCTGACGCGGCCACTGCTGACGGCCCATTCCAGAAGCCTGGACCCATCGCCCACCAGGGCCCAGTCCAGATGTTCCTCCCGGTTGATGCCATGGATGGCGAGGTTGTCGAGCTGTGGACAGCCCAGCCGCTCCAGAATCTGATCAAGGCGGCGTTGTCCTTCCTCGAAGCTCAGCCCTGGCAGGAGTTTGCTGGTGATCACCCAGCGGTCTGATCCTGTGTGGCTGTTCTGGCGAAGGGCCTCTCCCAGAAAACGTTCCGCAGGTCCGTAGGCCGGGGCGGTTTCCAGATGATTGATCCCAGCTGCCGCTGCCGCGTCAAGCACCTCGGCCATCTGGGCCGCCGAGTTCAGGGCGCGCATCGTGCCGAGGGTGAACAGGCTGACGGGGCGGCCGCTGCCGAAGGCGCGGGTGTTCACTCCTCCGAGGGTGCCTCACTGTCTTGGTTGCGCAAATGGCGCACCAAGGCCGCAGGGCTGAGGTCGTCGACGAAACGGCTGAAGGCACTTTGATCTTCAGCATCCGCCTCCGCATCTACTGGAATCGAGGCTTCCGCCACCACCTCTTCCAGCATCCAGATGCCGCTACCGGTGCGGATCGCCAGGGCAATGGCGTCGCTGGGTCGGGCATCCACTTCGATCTGTTCCAGCACTTCGTTTTCAGCCAACTCGGCTTCGTCCAGATCGGGTCGCAGCTTCAACACCGCATGAAAGGTGCTGTCTTCAATTGCGTGGACGATCACGCGCTCCAGTTCGAGCCCTCCAGCCACCAACAGTGCTGCCATCAGGTCATGGCTGAGGGGGCGTGGTGGTTCTCCCCCCTGCAGTCCGGCCATGATGTTGTGGGCTTGCGCCTGATCGATCCAGATCGGCACCTGACGGCGGCCACTGGGATCCCGCAGCAGCACCATGGGTGTGCGGCTGGCGGCATCGAGGGCGATTCCGGCGACGCTCATTTCGACCATGTCGGCGGCGCAGCTCTATCCGATTATGGCCAGAGAGCCGCTGCGGGCGATGTTCACGGGGCTGGTGCAGTCAGTTGGAAGGATCGAGCGTCGTGCCGGGGCGGTGGTGGTTTGGGGCTGCGCTCCTTTTGCCCCGTTGGCCCTTGGCGACAGCGTGGCTGTGGATGGCGTTTGCCTCACGGCAGCAGAGCTGATCGCGGATGGTTTCCGCGCCGATGTGAGTGAGGAAACCCTGCGCCGCACCACGTTGGGACGCAAAGCGGATCGTGGTGGTGCGGTGAACCTCGAGCCAGCGCTTCGACTGAGCGACCGCCTTGGAGGTCATCTGGTGAGCGGTCATGTGGATGCGACCGGAGAAGTCACCTGCGTGGAGACCCTCCCCCACTCCTGGGCTCTGTCGATCCGCTGGTCGGATCCCCGATTCGGCCGTTATGTCTGTGAGAAGGCCAGCATCGCGGTGGATGGGATCAGCCTCACGGTGGCTGACTGTTCAGCCGATGGAACGACATTCAGCCTCGCCGTCATCCCCCACACCTGGGAGGCGACGACCCTGAAACACCTGGCTGTCGGGGACACCGTGAACCTGGAGGCCGATCAACTGGCCCGTTACGCCGAGCGGCTGCTGCATGCCACCGCTGCCGATGACGGAAACACCGATGGCCAAGACAAGACCGAGAATCTGTCAGCCAGCTGGCTGGCGGCTCACGGCTGGTCTTGATCCATCTGCTGCAGAACGATCATTCCGGAGTCCCGCTGCAGCTCGATCTTGAACTCCTGGCCGGGTTCCAGGCCGAGCCGACGGGTGTAAGCGTGGCCGATCAGCAGGTTGCCGTTGCCATGCACACGAGTTCGGAATTCGGCCTGGCGACCTCGGCTTCCGCCTGAGGAACTGCTGCTGCTTTTCGGCAATCGCCATCCCTGGGCCGCCGCTTTGGCCTCCACCAGAGCCCGATAGAAACTCTTTTTGAGCAGTCGTCCGCTGGGGCCGACGTAGCCGCAGCCGCGGGCGATGTCATCTTCCGGCCGATTGCTGAGCGATCTGGCCTTGTCCAGCAGTTCCTTGCCGACCAGCATTTCAGGAATTAATTCAACTGAATTCTGGCCAAGCTCGCCAATCAAGGCAAGGGATCAGAGCAGATAAAGGATCACGAAAAGAATCACCCAGATTCCATCAACAAAGTGCCAGTACAACTCCGCTGCTTCCAGGGGGAAGTGGTCGGCTGCAGTCACACGGCCCTGTGGCTGCCTCGCCTGCCACCAGACGATCAGGATCATCAGGGCGCCGAGGGTCACGTGGAGACCATGAAATCCCGTGGCGGCGAAGAAGGTGCTGGCATAAAGGTTGTCGGTGAGACCGAAGGGGAGTGTGAAGTACTCCACCATCTGGCTCACCAGAAAGGCCAGGCCGAGGCCTGCGGTGATCAGCAGCCAGCGTCGACAGCGACCGTGGTCGTCCTGTCGGATCGCCTGGCCGGCCCGGTGGAAGGTGGCACTGCTCACCAGGAGCAGAACCGTGTTGAGGATGGGCAGGGGGAGCTCCAGTTCATAGATGGCTCCATCCGGTAGGGGATTGACCGCTTTGAAGGTGAGGTAGGCCGCAAAGAAGCCGGCGAAGGTCATGGCGTCCGCCACAAGAAATGTGGCCAGGCCGAACATGCGGTGATCGGGATGCTCGGCATGCTCCCCGTGGCTGTGGTTCTGATCCTTCGTGGGAACTGTGGTGGTCATTTGCCGCTGCTCCAGAGATCACGACCACTGGTTGCGGTCAGGTCCAGCTCGTCCGGCGGGACGCCGTAGCCGTAGGGCTCTTCCACCAGAGGGGCCTCACCAATCCAGTTTTCGACCGGTGGCGGAGAACTGGTCAGCCATTCGGGCGTGAGTGCTTTCCAGGGGTTGTCGCCTGCGACAGGACCGCTGAGGGCGCTGTGGATCACATTCCAGAGGAAAGGCAGGGTGCTGATGGCCATCAGCAGGGCTCCGACGGAGCTGATCTGATTGATCAGGGTGAATTGGGGGTCGTATTCAGCAACGCGTCGCGGCATCCCATTGAGGCCCAGCCAGTGCTGGGGGCCGAAGCACAGGTTGAAGCCGATGAACGTGAGGGCACAGTGCAGGCGGCCGAGATCTTCATTGAGCATCCGGCCGGTGAACTTGGGATACCAGTGGTAGACCGAGGCGAAGATCACGAACACCGATCCACCGAAGACGATGTAGTGGAAGTGCGCGACGACGAAGTAGGTGTCGTGCACATGAATGTCGAACGGCACCTGCGCCAGGGCGACCCCTGTGATGCCTCCGAGCACGAAGTTCACGATGAAACCGCAGGAAAACAGCATGGCGCTGTTGAGGCTGATGCGGCCGCCCCAGAGTGTTGCCAACCAGTTGAAGAATTTGATGCCGGTGGGAACTGCGATGAATGCGGTTGCAATGGTGAAGAACAGGCGCATCCAGGGAGGTGTGCCGCTGGTGAACATGTGGTGCGCCCACACAATCAGGCCCAACACAACGATGGCCATGATCGAATACACCATCGTCACGTAGCCGAACAGCGGCTTGCGGGCATGAACCGGCAGGATTTCGCTCACCAGGCCGAAGGCCGGCAAGACCATGATGTAAACGGCTGGGTGCGAATAGAACCAGAACAGATGCTGGTAAACCACCACGTTTCCCCCAAGGGTGGGGTTGAAGAAGCCTGTATGGGCAACGATGTCGAAACTCAGCAACACCAACGTTCCCGCTAGAACCGGTGTTGAGAGAACCACAAGAACGCTGGTGCCCAGCATCGCCCAGCAATACATGGGGAGCTGCATTAGTTTCAAACCGGGGCGACGCAGTTTGAGAATCGTGGCGATGAAGTTGATGCCTCCGAAGATCGAACTTCCGCCCAGGAGCAGCACGCTCAGGATCCAGATGATTTGGCCCGTTGCTGGTGTGGTGATGCTCAGAGGTGGATAGGCCGTCCAGCCCGATTGCGCAGCCCCCGTGAGGAAATAGCTGGTGATCAGCATCAAACCGGCTGGAGGGATCAGCCAGAACGCCACAGCATTCAGGCGCGGGAAGGCCATGTCCCTTGCACCCACATAAAAGGGGATCAAATAGTTCCCAAAAGCACCATTCACCACGGGGACAATCCAGAGAAAGATCATCACCGTGCCGTGGAGCGTCAGCACCTGGTTGTAGACATCACGTGCCATGAAGTCGGACACGGGACTGGTGAGTTCCGTGCGAATGGCACCGGCTAGGGCGCCGCCAATCAGATAAAAAACAAAGCCGCAGACGAGGTACTGCAGCCCGATCACCTTGTGATCAACGCTGAAGCTGAAATACCGCAACCAGCCGCTGGGTTGAAGCCGTGGAGGGCTGGACGTTTCCGGGGGCAAACTGATGGTCATCTTAGGCGTTCGCGATGGTGAGCGTTTCGTCTTCAGGTGCGGCTTTGGCGTTGTCCCTGTACCAGCTGTCCCAGTCCTCCGGGCTTTCCACCACAACGGTGGAGCGCATTCCGCCGTGGTATGGCCCACAGAGTTCGGCGCACACGATTGGATAACGGCCGGTGCGTGTGGGTGTGAAACTCAGCTGGGTTGGTTGGCCGGGAATCACGTCCTGCTTCAAGCGAAATTCAGGCACCCAGAAGGCGTGAATCACATCTTTTGCTTCCATCCGCAGAGTGATCGGTCGATCGGCTGGCACATGAAGTTCACCTGAAGTGATGTCTCCCTCTGGGTAATGAAAGAGGAAGGCAAATTGCATGGCTGTCACTTCAACGGGCAAAGCATTTGTTCCGGCCGCTGATTCAATCGAACCTGAACTGATGCCTCCCCAAATCTGTTCGTCGTGGGCTCCACCCATGTGGTCATGGGCCAGAGGCACCATGCCACCCATCCGGTCGTAAATGTCGTAGCTGTACAGACCAACAAACAGCACTACAACAGCAGGAACAGCTGTCCAGAAAATTTCAAGGGGCAGGTTTCCTTCGATGGCAAGGCCGTCGCCGAGCTGGCCGCTGCGCCGCCGAAAGCGAATCAGGCTGAACACGAGAAGGCCAACGATTCCGATAAACAGAATGCTGCCAATCGTGAATAGAACCTTAAAGAGCTCGTCGTAAATCGGCGCGTTGGCGCTCGCATCGATGGGGAGAAGGTTGATGTTCTGGCCGATCCAAAGGCCGCCCAGAGCAAGGACCATCCCGATCACCAACGTGAGAATTGCGGATGGGATCTGCACCTGATCAATCCCTGGTTTTCAACAGCGTATGGGGCTGGCTGCGGTTCTCCATGAAGTGATTGTTAAGGCCTTATTTCTGTCAGGAAAAGGGGATGATTTTCCCTCATTTGTGTTGCAGACGTCCACACAGCGTGACGTCATCTTCTGCATCGCTACGGTCCAAGCAATCCCCTTTTGGGTGCATCGGATGGAGCTTGTTCGATGATGCTTTCCTCAATGTCGACATTGCGTCGACGTCTTGGGTTGTTGTCGGCTCACCTTGTGGTTGCCGTGATCGCCTTGGTGGTGATCGGTGGAGCAACCCGGGTGATGGAAGCCGGCTTGGCCTGCCCGGACTGGCCCCTGTGCTTCGGCTCGTTTTTGCCGGGTCGTCAGATGAATGTTCAGGTGTTCCTTGAGTGGTTTCACCGCCTTGATGCCTTCGTTATCGGCATTGCCCTGGTGGTGATGGCCGTGGCGACGACGCTTCAGCGGCGCCAACTGCCGCGATGGCTGCCCTGGCTGGCCGTCGGTCTGATGGTTTTGGTGGCGATGCAGGGCGGTTTGGGTGCGCTGACGGTGACCCAGTTGCTGCCCTCGGCTGTGGTGACAGCCCACCTGGCTCTCGCGCTCACCCTCGTGGCGCTCCTGAGTGGGCTGACCCAACGTTTGCTTCATCCCGCTGCTGCCGTCGCTCCGCTCTGGTGGCGCATCGGGGCATCGCTTGGCCTGTTGTCGGTCTTTGTGCAGTGCCTGCTCGGTGGTCGCATGGCCACCGCATGGGCAGGGCAGCGATGCCTTGTTGGAGGAGAAGCCTGCCAGCTGGTGCTTTCCCATCGCCTGACGGCGATGCCGGTGGTTGTTGTTGTGCTCGGCTTCGCCGGGGCAGCAGTTCTGGTGGGTGGTTGGGCTCGTCAGCAGTGGCCCTGGCTTGTTGGGGCCGTGCTCCTGGTGCTGGTTCAGGTGGCCCTTGGCGTCCTCACCCTTCGTCTTGGTTTGTCGCAACCGGCAGTGACCGTTGCGCATCAACTCGTGGCTGCACTGCTGATCGCTCTGCTGGCGGCGCTTCTGGTTCGCTCTCCCAACCTCTCCTCACCGTCCCGTTCCGTCGTCCTCGACGACACCTCGTTGGAGGCCTGTCATGGCTGAAATCACTGCAACCGTTCGTCCGACCCGTGAGGAGGTCGTTCCCTCCCGCAAGCGGGTGAAACTTCCGGCTTGGCTGGAAGTCGCCAAGCCCCGCCTGATCCCTTTGCTGCTGGCCACCACCCTCGGTGGAATGGCTCTGAGTGAAGGCTGGCCGCTCTCATCGCCTCGGCTCGTCTGCACCCTGGGGGGAGGGGCGCTTGCCTCCGCTGCTGCAGGGGTTCTGAACTGCTTGTGGGAGCAGGATCTCGATGGCCGGATGGCCCGCACCAGCGGTCGCGCACTCCCCTCCGGTCGGCTGTCCCCCACCAGTGCATTCATCGGCGCCATCGCCTGCACCCTGGCGGCGGCGATGCTTCTTGTAAGCGGTGTGAACTGTCTCGCTGCTGGGTTGTCCCTGCTCGGCCTCTGCAGTTACGTGCTGCTCTACACAGCCTTGCTCAAGCCGCGGACGTCCCAGAACATCGTCATCGGTGGTGTCGCCGGGGCCATTCCGCCCCTGGTTGGGGCGGCGGCCGCCACGGGCCATGTTGGCCTCGGTGGCTGGTGGCTGTTCGCTCTGGTGATGGTCTGGACGCCAGCCCATTTCTGGGCTTTGGCCCTGCTGTTGCGCGAGGACTATCGCGCTGTCGGGATCCCGATGCTGCCCGTGGTGAAGGGTCCTGTGGTGACGGCGCGGGCGATCAAGACCTACGGCTGGATCACCGTTCTGCTCAGCGGATTGGGCGTGTTTGCGTTGCCTTCAGGTGGCGCCTTCTATGGCGTGATGCTGCTGCCCTACAACGGTCGATTGCTGCAGCTCGTCGATCGGCTGTCCCTGGATCCCGACAGTCTTGTGAATGCCAAAGCCCTGTTCCGTTGGTCGATCCTTTATCTCTTTGGTCTCTGCCTGCTTCTCATTCTCAGCCGGACGGATCTGGCCTCAGGCTTTGCTCACCAGGTGATGCAACTTCTCTCCCTGCCAACGGCGGTGCAATGAGCACTCTCTAGATTCCCTCAATTGGCCGAGCAAGTCCCTGATGGTGCCTGATGGCGTTGATTGAACTGCGCAAGATCTCCAAGGCCTACGGCTCGGTACCGGCTCTGCGTGAGCTTGATCTCATCGTTCCTGAGGGATGCCTGTACGGGCTGCTTGGCCCGAACGGTGCCGGCAAAACAACGGCCATGCGCATTCTGGCCACCCTGCTCGCCCCCGACAGCGGCTCAGTTGTTGTTGGGGGTGTTGACGGTCTGGTGCAGCCACGAGAGGTGCGCCAGCTCATGGGTTATGTGGCCCAGGAGGTCGCCATCGACAAGATCCTGAGTGGCCGGGAACTGCTGCAATTGCAAGGTGATCTCTACCACCTGCCGCGGAACGATCGCGACAGCCGCATCGCCGATCTGATTGACCGCCTCGCGATGGGCGACTGGATAGACCGCCGCTGCGCCACCTATTCCGGCGGCATGAGGCGGCGTCTGGATCTTGCCGCCGGTCTGTTGCACCGCCCTCGGTTGCTCGTGCTCGATGAACCCACCGTGGGACTGGATATCGAGAGCCGCAGTGCCATCTGGCAGCTGCTGCGTCAGCTGGTTGATGAGGGCACCACTGTTCTGTTGAGCAGTCACTACCTCGAAGAGGTGGAGGCTCTGGCGGATCAGTTGGCGATCATCGACGCCGGCCGTGTGATTGCCGAAGGCAGCCCTGATCAGCTCAAACAACGGCTGGGGGGTGATCGCGTGACTCTGCGAATCCGAGAGTTCAGCAATGCCGATGAGGCGACCCAGGTGCGTGCCCTTCTCGAACCCTTGGATGGGGTGCGTCAGGTGGTGGTGAACCGCTCCCAAGGCTTTTCCCTCAATCTGGTGATTGAGGGAGAGGCCGTGATCGATCAGCTGCGTCAGACCCTCGAGGCTGCAGGTTTGCCTGTGTTTGCCCTGGCCCAGAGTCGTCCCAGCCTGGATGATGTCTACCTTCAGGCCACAGGACGCACCCTGATGGACGCTGAACTGGCCATCGCAGGCCAGCGCGACGTCAAACAGGAAAAGCGTCAATCCATGCGTTGAGTGCCAACGATGACTTCCCCAACAGCATCTGTTGCTCTCCAGCAGCAGCAATCCGGAGCCCTTGCCGAGCTCAGCCAGGAAACGTTGGCCCTCACCCGGCGCTTGTTTCTTCAGTTGATGCGTCGCCCTTCAACCTTGATCGCCGGGGTTCTGCAACCCCTGATCTGGTTGATTCTTTTCGGTGCACTGTTCGCCAATGCCCCCGAGGGGCTGTTGCCAGGGGGGATGAGCTATGGCCGTTTCCTTGGTGCCGGAGTGATTGTCTTCACAGCCTTCAGCGGTGCTTTGAATGCCGGCCTGCCGGTGATGTTTGATCGCGAATTCGGTTTCCTCAATCGGCTGCTGGTGGCACCGCTGCGAAGCCGTAGTTCCATCGTGTTGGCGTCGGTGATCTACATCACGGCGCTGAGCCTGTTGCAGAGTCTGGCGATCATGGGCACGGCAGCAGTGCTCGGTTACGGATGGCCCGGCATCAGTGGCTTGGGCCTGGTGCTGGTGACGCTGCTGCTTCTGGTTTTTGCTGTGACGGCCCTCAGCCTCGGACTGGCCTTCGCTTTGCCGGGGCACATCGAGTTGATCGCTGTGATTTTTGTGGCCAACTTGCCGTTGCTGTTTGCCAGCACGGCCTTGGCCCCGTTGTCATTCATGCCCAGCTGGCTGAGCTGGCTTGCGGCCTTGAATCCCCTTACCTTCGCGATAGAACCCATTCGAGCGGCTTACCAGGGTCCTATTGACCTTTCGGCCGTTCTGCTGGAGGCCCCCTATGGGGATGTCACCGGCACCAGTTGCCTGCTGATCCTTCTGGTCCTCACCATCGGGCTGTTTCTTGCGATTCGCCCTCTGCTCAACCGCAAACTTTCCTGAACCCGTGCTCTCTTCTCCGTTCCAGCAGCCATCACCTCGACAGAACGCTCTGGCCCAACAGATCCAGGAGGCCCGAACCTCAGGTGATCAGGCCTTGCTCGCGGGTCTGATCAGTCAGTGGGTTCACCGTTACGGCTTTGACGGAGCAGCTGAGCTTGATTTGAGTTTGCCGGAACCTTCAGCTTCGAAGCATGGGTTCAGTTCCGTGCCGATCCCTGTCGCGGAGGAGGAGATTGCTCCTGAAGACGAGATCTCTCCTGAAGACGACGTTTTGGTTGATAACGAGGTGGTTGCTGAGGACGAGGTGGTTGTTCAGGACGAAGTGGTCGTTGAAGAAGAGGAGCAGATTGCGGCTGAAGACGATGTGTTGATTGAGAGCGAGGTGATGCCGAACGGTGTGGTTGCTGAAGAAGAAACGATCGTCGAAGAGGACGAGAGTGCAGCTGAAGAAAAGCCGCTTCAACGCAGCTTTGCGTCGGTACCTGTACCTGCCCCGCCGATCAGCACGCCCCGTTCGCTGCGGCGTTGGCTTCCCCGCCGGGAGGATGACGCTTTCCCCAAGGCGTCCTGAACAGCATGATTCCCAACCCTGAATCCCTGGATCAGGGGCTGATCGTTTCGGTGCAGGCCCCCCAGGGTTCGCCGATGCGCGATCCCGATGTGATCGCAGCCATGGCGGATGCAGCCCTGCGCAATGGTGCTGTGGGTGTGCGCTTGGAAAGCCCTGAACACATCGGTGCTGTGCGTCGGCGTTGTCCGGATGCCTTGATCATCGGCCTTTGGAAATGCACGTTCCCGGACAGCTCGGTGTACATCACCCCGGGCTGGAAAGAAATTCAGGCGGTGTGGTCTGCGGGGGCCGATGTGATCGCGCTTGATGCCACAGCCCGTCCGCGGCCTGCAGGTCAGGACCTGGCCGCGTTGATCCAGCGCAGCCGCGATGAGCTGAGGGCCCCGCTGATGGCTGATGTCGATTCGCTCGAGAACGGTCTGCGTGCAGCCGAACTGGGCTGTGACTGGGTTGGGACCACGCTCTACGGCTACACGGAAGACACTGCCCTGCATCGCCCCCCTGCGTTTGATCTGCTCCCCCAACTTCGCTCTGAACTTCCCAGCTCGGTTCGTCTGATCTGTGAGGGGGGAATTGCTTCTCCAGCGGATGCACGGTTGGCATTGCAGGCCGGAGCCGACACCGTTGTGGTGGGGACGGCAATCACCGGAGTGGACCTCCAGGTGATTGCCTATCGCCAGGGAATGATCAGCTGATCACATCATCCCGGGCATGCCCATGCCGCCCATTCCGGGCATGCCCATGCCACCCATTCCGGGCATGCCCATGCCACCCATGGGGTCTCCGTCTCCGGCGGGAGCTGGTGCAGGGGGTTCCGGCTTGTCGGCAATCACAACCTCGGTGGTGATCAGCAGAGAAGCGATCGAAATCGAATCCTGCACGGCCAAGCGCACCACCTTGGCGGCATCAACGATGCCAGCAGCCATCAGGTCCTCGTAGGCACCACTGAGGGCATTGAATCCCTGGCCGCTGCTGCGCATGCCCGCGATCACAACGTCACCGTTCTGACCGGCATTGGTGGCGATCTGATGAATCGGCGCCGTCAGTGCCCGCTGCACGATCTCAACGCCGGTGCGCTGGTCGCCGTTCAGGGATGAAGCCAGGGCGTCCAGGCTGTCGGAGAGTTGCAGCAACGTGCTCCCGCCTCCGGCAACGATGCCCTCTTCGACGGCGGCACGGGTGGCATTCAGGGCATCCTCGATCCGCAGTTTGCGGTTCTTCAGTTCCGTTTCCGTCGGTGCACCGACCTTGATCACAGCCACGCCGCCGGCCAGCTTGGCGATCCGCTCCTGGAGCTTTTCGCGGTCGTAGTCGGATTCGGTGGCCTCCAGTTCACGTCGGATCGCGCCGACGCGCTCGCCCACCGCCTGGCGATGGTCGTCGGTGGCGACGATCGTGGTGCTCTCCTTGCTGATGGTGACGCGGCGCGCCTTGCCGAGATCCTCGAGGGTCACTTTGTCGAGGGTCATCGCCTTGTCTTCGCTGATCAGCGTTCCGCCCGTGAGGATGGCGATATCGGCGAGGGCTGCCTTGCGGCGTTCGCCAAAGGAGGGTGCCCGAACAGCGGCCACCTGCAGAACCCCACGGCTCTTGTTCATCACCAGGGTGGCGAGGGCTTCGCCTTCCACTTCCTCAGACAGGATGAGCAGGGGGGAACCGCTCTTCTGAACGGTTTCCAGAACGGGGACCAGATCCGTGATCGTGCTGATCTTGCGATCAGTCAGCAGGATCAGGGGGTTTTCAAATTCACAGACCTGACGGTCGGCATCCGTCACGAAGTAGGGGGAGCTGTAGCCCCGGTCGAAGGCCATGCCCTCGGTGATTTCCAGTTCCGTTGCCAGAGACTTTGATTCCTCAACCGTGATCACCCCATCGGTGCTCACCTTGTCCATCGCCTCCGCGATCATCCGACCGACTTCGTCGTCACCCCCGGAGCTCACCGTGGCCACCTGACGAATGGCATCGCCGGCTACGGCCTGGCTCCGCTCGCCCAGTCCAGCCACGACCTGTGCAGCGGCCTTCTCCATGCCTCGGCGGAGTTCCACAGGGCTTGCGCCAGCAGCGGTGTTGCGCAGACCTTCCCGCACCATGGCCTGAGCCAACACGGTTGCGGTTGTGGTGCCGTCACCGGCCTTGTCTTTGGTCTTCGAGGACACCTGCTGCATCAGCTTGGCGCCAAGGTTTTCGAACGGGTCGTTAAGTTCGATTTCACGGGCGATTGAGTCGCCGTCGTTGACGATGTCGGGTGCGCCGAATTTCTTCTCGAGCACAACGTTGCGACCGCGGGGGCCGATCGTGACGCGCACCGCATCGGCGAGTGCATCAACACCCCGCTCGAGGGCGCTGCGGGATTCGTCAGAAAAGGAAAGGAGTTTGGCCATAGTCGCGGGCACGCCGTTGGTCACTGTCCCACAGCGATGTGGCCCTCGTGGAGAGGCGTTGTGGTGGGGAAAGCCGAATGGTTGGGGGCTGCCCGGATGCCGCTCTCAAATGAACTGATTAGGGTCCGGTCATGGCTGAATCCGGAGCGCTGTTTTTTGTTCTGATGGCGGGGCTGGCCGGTTCGATGGCCTTGGTTTACGTGCCCTTGCGCATCTTTCTCACCGCCACCGCCCGCAGCCGTCGGTTACGCCTGCTCCAGCGCATCCGCCGCTTGCGGGATGAGTTGGCCCAACCCCTTGATTCCTGATCCTGAGGGTCAGGCCATCACCATGCCGCCATCCACCTGCAGCACCTGGCCTGTGATGTAGGCCGCGGCCGGGTCGGCGGCAAGGAAGCGCACGGCACCGGCCACCTGCTCCTGGGTGCCAAAGGTTCCCAGGGGGATGTCTTTGAGGATGGCCTCCGCATCGAGGTCCTTGGTCATGTCTGTGGCAATGAAACCCGGAGCCACAGCGTTCACGGTGATGCCACGGCTGGCAAGCTCTTTGGCGGTGCTGCGGGTGAGACCGATGACGCCCGCTTTGGCGGCGGCGTAGTTGGCCTGTCCCGCGTTGCCCATCAGCCCCACAACGGAGGTGATGTTGATGATCCGACCACTCTTCTGCTTGAGCATCGGGCGTGCAACGGCTCGCGTGCAGAGGAACACTCCACTGAGGTTGAGGTCGATCACCGATTGCCAATCGTCGGTTTTCATTCGCATCAGCAGGCCATCCCGAGTGATGCCGGCGTTGTTCACCAACACATCCAAACGAACGCTGCGCTCCAGCACCGTCTTGATCAGGCCATCGACCTCGGCCTCAACCGACACGTTGGCTTGCAGGGCATAGGCCTTGCCCCCTGCTGTGGTGATGGCAGCGACAACTTCATCGGCGGCGGCGGCGGAACTGGAGTAGTTCACAACAACCTCTGCACCGGCTTCGCCCAGGGCAAGGGCGATGGCCCGGCCGATGCCGCGACCTCCTCCCGTCACCAGGGCGGTCTGTCCGGCAAGAGAAGCGCTGGGAGACATGGAGGCACCGTTGATCGGAGGATCGTACGGAGCCGTCGTCATCCAGCTCAACCCGGCATGGTTTCAATCGTGTCGACGGCCTCTCCAAGCAACGACTGAAAGGTGGCGAGTTGGGGTTTGCTTCCCAGCACGATCAGGAGTTGCCCCGGTGCCATCTGGGTGTCGCCGCCTGGATTGGCAATCAGCTTTCCGTTCTCCCGGATTGCCAGCACCATGGCTCCACTGCGGCGGCCCAGCTCCAGTTCCGCCAGGCTCCGCCCGCGGATCTCCATCAGGTGCAGCGGGTCGTGACTCAGCTGGAATTCCTCGATTTCATAGTCTGAGCCCGCCAACAGCTCCATGAAGTTGAGCGCCAGCGGTCGCAGCGCCGAAGCGGCCATGACCCGACCACCGGCCACATACGGACTGACCACCACAGTGGCTCCGGCCAGTCGCAGCTTTGAGGCGGCTTCATCGCTGTTGGCGCGGGCAATCAAGCGGCAATCCGGTCGTAGGTCTTTGGCGCTGAGGATTACGTACAGATTGGAGGCATCACTGGGTAGGGCTGCCACGAGGCTGCAGCAGCGTTCCAGACCTGCGTCCAGCAAGGTTTCATCGAGGGTTGCATCGGCCTGAAGCACCCAGAGGCCATTCTCGTCTGCCACGGCCTTTCGTTCTGGATCGGTTTCGATCACCACGAGTGGCACCGCGTCCCGTTGCAGTTGGGCTGCAATCTCCTGCCCGATCCGGCCGTAGCCGCAAAGAATCACGTGGTCGTGAAGGCCTTCCAGCATGCGGAGAAAGCGGAACTCCCGCAGTCTGCGGAAATATCCCGACTCCTTCAGCCCGAGAACGCGTTGGATGGCCAGTTGAACAACCACCAAGCCACCCACCACGATCAAGACGGTGACGAGCCGGCCTGGAGGTGAAAGCGGGGCGACTTCTCCAAAACCGATGGTGCTGATGGTGATCAGCACCATCCAGAGGCAATCGCCCCAGTCCCATCCCTCGGTGATCCGATAACCGAGGGCACCCGCGAAGATCACAGCACTGAGGGCACTGATGGGCCCTCGCCATGGAGCCGTGATCAGCTTCAGCTGTCCCCGGGCTCGGCGCCGCCTCATCGGACGTCTCCTCAGAAACCGAGGGCCGTGAGCACATCACTGCTCTGCAGCGTGGCGAGCTCCTGCGGACGGCCGAGGCAGCGGATCTCCTGGCGCTCCGGAAGGTCATCGGCTTCGGCTCCGAGGGCAACAAGGGGGGTGCCGCAATAGGTCGCCAGGCGCTGGGACACCGGGCAGCTGCTGAGCACGACATCAGCATTGGCCACCAAGGCCGCCCGTTTGGTCAGGCTGAGCTCGGCTGGCAGCACCATGCTGCGCAGCGCCGGTAGGCGGCTTTTGATCGTTTCAGGCAGCTGGTGCCATTCCGCTGCAGGCCAGTCATTCCCCTGGCCGGATGGAGACAGCAGCAGCAGGGGGCCGTCTCCGCTGGGCAGTGCTTCACGGGCTTCCTCAAGAGCCTCTGTCGCAAGGGGCAGGCGGAACTGATCGGCCTCGAGATCAAGGCCCAGGGCTTGCAGGAAGGGGTTGAGACGCTGCGCCGTCCAGCCGGGACCGACGCTGACCTGGTCGGTGCAGGCAAATCCCTCAGCCGCCAACCGTTTGGGGATATGGCTCATCGACAGCATCAGGTTCACCTGCTGCCCTTCGGCGAAGTTGATGCAGATCTGAAAGTCGGGTTCGCGCACACAACCGAGCAGGTTGGCCCAGTCAGCAAGGGTGGGGTTGGCCTCGAAGCTGAACGGCAACAGCTTTTCCAGGCACGGCAGAAGCTTCCATGGAGCGGCCTGCTGGGGGTCACAGGCCACCTGCAGGCTGGCGTTGAGCTTCTGGCAGATGTCGGCCAGAGCGGGTAGACGGTCCAGCTGGTCTTCGAGCGAACCCGGGCTCAGGGCAAGAACTCGCATGCAGCGCCGCCATCCATGGTGCGAGCTGATTGTATGGAGGTCGTTTACGCCTGTCTGGGGCAGGAGTCGCTTGTGCATCTGTTGATTGCTGCGGCGGGAAGCGGTCGGCGCATGGGTGCGGATCGCAACAAGCTGCTGCTGCCGTTGGCCGGACGCCCCGTCATTGCCTGGACCCTGGAGGCGGCCCTGCGTTCCGAGCGGATTGAATGGATCGGGATCGTCGGCCAGGAGGTCGATCGAGAGGCAATCCTCGCGGTGCTGGATGCACCCAGCAAGCCGGTGCACTGGATCCAGGGCGGGAGTACGCGGCAGGAGTCGGTGCTTTGTGGTCTGGCGGGGTTGCCGGAGCAGGCTCGCCACGTCTTGATTCATGACGGCGCCCGTTGTCTGGCTGAACCGGAGTTGTTTGATCGCTGTGCAGCTGTGGTGGAGGCCGGCACGGCGCTGATTGCTGCAACGCCGGTAAGCGACACGATCAAGCGCGTGGGATCTGATGATGTGATTCGCGATACGCCGGATCGATCGGAACTTTGGGCTGCGCAGACGCCGCAGGGCTTTGCCGTTGATCAGCTGCGTCGCGGCCACGCTGAGGCGGTTGCCCAGGGCTGGACGGTCACCGACGATGCATCGTTGTACGAGCGTCTGGGGTGGCCTGTGCAGGTCTTGGATGCCGGCCCCGCCAATATCAAGGTCACCACGCCCTTTGACCTCACCGTGGCGGAGGCCGTGCTCGCCCTCAGGTCAGCAGGCTGAGCCGGCCGTTTTCGCCGTCCAGGCGTGCCATCGCCCCCATGGGCAAGGCTGCGTTCCCGGATCGGTGACCAACGGGCAGGTCCATCACTCTGGGAATGCCGAGATCGGCCGTGCGCTCCTCAAGAACCTGCTCAAGGTTGAAGCTTTCGGAGGCGTCTCTGGTTTCTTCGGCGCACCCTTCGAAATTGCCAAATGCCAGACCCGCCAGGCCCTGCAAGCTGCCACTCAGCCTCCACTGGGTCAGCATCCGATCAATGCGGTAAGGCGCTTCACCCACGTCCTCCAGCACCAGAACGGCTCCCTTGAGGGGGGGCACGAAACGGCTTCCCAACAGGTGGGTGGCCACGGTCAGATTGGCCACGAGCAGGGGACCACTCCCCACACCGCCGCCGCCACCCCGACCTTGCAGCTCAGGAACAGTGTTGCCGAAGAGCAGGTTGTGCAAGCGGTCTCGACTCCATTGCGGTTCCTCCGCAAGTGTTGTGAGCAAGGGGCCATGGATGCCCCCTGCAAACCCTGCTGCCTGGCGGGCCCAGAGCAGAGCTGTCACGTCGGAAAAGCCCAGCAGCCAGCCGCTCTGCCAGCGGATGGGCTGCTCCAGCAGCCGAGCAGCCCCCCATCCACCGCGGGCACAGGCGAGTAGCGCTGCCGGTTCTGCCGGATGCAGATCGGCATGGCGCGTCTCATCGCGCCCTGCGAAGTAGCCCCAACGTCGGCTGGCCAAGGTTTGGGGTTGAACATCGAGGCCCCAGCTCTGCAGGACCGCAATGCCCTCCTGCAGCTTGATGTCGTCCTGCAGGGCTGAACTGGCGGCTACACAGGCCACACGGTCTCCAGTTCGGAGCGGAGGAGCCAGGGTGATGCGCATCAGGCTCCCCATCCCCTGGCCAGAACCAGGCCGAGCCAGAGCAGCGTCCCTGCCTGCACCTGCTGGGCAAAGTGCTTCCCGTAGGTGCCCATGGATGCATCCTGTTTGTTCAAGGGGTTGCAGCTGAGCTGCATGAAGACGGCGGCAAGCAACCAGAGAGGCCAGAACGGTGCTGGGATCTGAGCTGACCAGGCCGCTATGGCAAGGGTGATGGCTGTCACGAGGTAGCAGCCCCGCACCACAGGAACCACGCGGGATCCGAGGCTGAGGGCGCTGCTGCGCAGGCCGAGGCTGGCATCGTCACGTCGGTCGGCCATGGCATAGACCGTGTCGAAGCCGAAGGTCCAGACCACGGTTGCCAGCCAACTGCACACCAGGGCTGGACTTCCGCTCAAGGAGGCCGTTGCTGCGGCCCAGGGGATCAGCACCGCGAAGCCCCAGCACAGCGCCAAGACCGCCTGGGGGAAGGCGAACCACCGCTTTGCCGATGGATAGCAGAGGATCGGCAGCACGGCCGTGCAGGCCAAGGCGAGACAGAGTCCGAGGCTGGCGGCCGGCAGACTCAGCACAACAGCCAGGCTGAGGCCCAGCAGGATCAGCAGCAGAGCGAAGGCTGGCCCTCGCTGCAGCGCCCCTCTGGCCAGAGGCCGATGTTGTGTGCGTTCCACCTGGCCGTCGAAGCGCTGGTCCCACAGGTCATTGGCGATGCAGCCTGCTCCGCTCACCGCCAGGCCCCCCAGCAGGATCTGCAGGATCAGCACAACACTCGGCGGAGCGCTTGGATTCAGCCAGAGGGCCCAGCCTGCTGGGATCAGCAGAATCAGCCGGCCGGTGGGTTTGTTCCAGCGGAGCAGTTCGATCCAGGGCTGAAGACGGGCAGAGCTGCTGATCACAATCAACGGGATTTGAAGAACCCTAGTCAGGGCCTGATGGCCTCGGCCGTCAGTGGCAGAGTGGATTTCATTGCCGCTCTGACGTTGATGCTGGATGCCAAGGCCCCAGCCCAGCCAACGGAACAGAACAACGGCGCGTCGCAGGCAGTGAACGCTGATCAGCGTCGGATCGCCGCCATCGATATCGGGACCAATTCGTTTCATCTTCTGGTGGCAGCCGTTGATCCGAAGCTGCGCACGTTTCGGATCATCCAGGCCGAAAAGGCCACCACGCGTCTGGGGGAGCGTGATCCCGAGACCGGTGAGCTGACCGCGGCGGCGATGCAACGGGGGCTGGAAACCCTTCGCCAGTTCAGAGATCTCGCCGCCAGTCACCGGGTTGAGCAGATCGTCACAGCGGCGACGAGTGCCGTTCGAGAAGCACCCAATGGTCGCGATTTCCTTCAGACCATCCTCGACGATCTGGGGATGGAGGTGGATTTGGTCAGCGGCCCCGAGGAGGCCAGGCTGATCTATCTGGGCGTCCTCTCAGGAATGCCGTTTGGAGACCGTCCGCATCTTCTGCTCGACATCGGCGGTGGCTCTACGGAACTGATCCTTGCCGATGGTCGTGATGCCCGCGCCCTGACCAGCACTCGTGTGGGGGCTGTGCGACTCCAGCGGGACTTTGTTCGGGATGATCCGATGCCCCCTCAACGGCGGTCATTCCTGCAGGCCTTCATTCAGGGGTCGCTTGAACCTGCGGTCGACAAAGTGCGTCGCAGGATCAAACCCGGTGAAACTCCTGTTTTGGTAGCCACCAGCGGCACGGCGATGGCGATTGGCTCCCTTGCGGCGAGTGAAGAGGAGCGCCCACCCCGCAAATTGCATGGGTACCGCGTCACCCGGCAGAGCCTGAATCAGGTGGTTGATCGTTTGATCACGATGACTCATGCGCAGCGACGGGAGTTGGCTCCCATCAACGATCGTCGGGCCGAAATCATCGTTCCCGGTGCGCTGATCCTGCAAACCACCATGAAGATGCTGGGTGTGGGGGAGTTCGTGCTCAGTGAGCGGGCGCTCAGGGAAGGTTTGATCGTTGATTGGATGCTTCGCCAGGGTCTTCTGGAAGACCGCTTCAGCTTTCAGAGCAGCATTCGGCAGCGCACTGTGCTCCATCAGGTGCAGCGTTTTGCGGTGAACCAGAGCAGGGCTGAACGGGTTGCCAGCCATGCCCTAAGCCTCTACGACGCCACGCGAGGCGTGATGCATGACGACAGTGGCGAAGGGCGTGAACTGCTTTGGGCTGCTGCGATGCTCCATACCTGTGGCCAGCACATCAACATCAGCGCTTACCACAAGCACACCTGGTACTTGATTCGTCATGGTGAGTTGCTGGGCTATTCCGAGGCGGAGCACTTGATGGTGGCGGCCATTGCCCGCTATCACCGCCGCAGCCTGCCGAAGAAACGCCATGAGTCCTGGCAGCTTGTGGCCACCCGAGACAACCGTCGCTGTGTTCATCAGATGGCCCTGCTGCTGCGCTTGGCCGCGGCACTGGATCGCAGGCCTGAGCCGGTGATCTCAGCACTCCGCATTCATGCGGTGAAGGGAAGTCTGGATCTGGAGATCGTCCCTGAGCGGGTCAACCAGAACGTCAGCCTTGAACAGTGGAGCTTGGAGGGCTGCGCTGAGGTGGTGAAGGAGGCGGTTGGCGTGAATCTGCGCGTCAGGGTGCAGTGCTGAGCGGGATCCAGCGGATGTCATCCACAGCGCCAAGGGTGCGTGTCTCGGCGTCGGGAGAACTGAGCTGCACCAGATCAGGCCGGCCGGCGTAGATCTCCACGAGATCGGGATTGTCAATCCTGCGCTCACCGTTCAGCAGCCCTTCGAATTCCACAACTCCCTCACGCCGTAGGGCGATCCAGCTGGGTTCGCTGCTGCTGATCGTGAGGCCCAGGTCGGCCGTTGGTGGCGCTGAAACGATGAGGGCATCACGCTCATCTGCAACCTTGGTCACCTCCAGATCGGTTTCGCTTGGCTCAAGGGTTGGATTGGCAGGCTTAAACCCCTGGGCGAAGCGCGTCAACTCGGAGGCGTTGCTCCACACAACAAAGCCAAGGCCAGCAAGCCCGGCGAGGGCCACGAGGGGAAGCGGATTGAATGTTCTTCGGTTCTGAGGAGCGATGCCCCGCGGTGTTGCCCCGAGAGTCGCCCGTTTGGGCGGTTTTGTGGTGAGGGGGCCGAGGGTTTGAACCATGGCATCAGCATCCAAACCCAGATGCGAACTGATCCGGCGCACCATGGCCTTGATGAACACGGGTTCAGGCAGTTCGGCTTGATCGCCCCTTTCCAGTGCTGCCAGTTGCTCCTCGCCCATGTGCAGCTGGCTGGCGAGCTGGTTCTGGCTCAGGCCCGCAACAGCCCGAGCCTCGGCCAACTGTCGCCCTGCTTCAACCAGGCCCTTGGCTTTGCCCTGGTCGTCCGCAAGACTCCGCTCGTTCATCAATGGGTCGATCGACCTCGTTCAAAGCTGAACTTAGGCCGATAAAACAGTGCAGTCAGCACCAAAAGGATTAAATCCCACCAAAAAATATGGGCGATACTGGATTCGAACCAGTGACCCCTTCCGTGTGAAGGAAGTGCGCTACCACTGTGCTAATCGCCCGCACAAATCGATCTTAAACCACCGCCTATTGGGGTTTCGGACGGAACAGGTGGTCGTGGTCAGGCGAGTAAAGCCTTGAGCGCTGAGGACCACCGGCAAGGGCCGGACTCACCACATAAAGCGTTGTGCGAATCAGATTGCGTTCTCGACTCACCGCAGCCATCTCCCTGAGAGGGACCACGGTGAGCATCTGATCAGGCCAGCTCACCCGATGTCCGATGGCTACGGGCGTGTCGGCGGGGTAGTGCTCCAGAAGGGTGATTTGCACCTCTTCAACGTGTCGTGCACTCAGATAGATGCAAAGGCTGGCGCGCAGGGCGGCCAGCCGATCCAGCTGTTCCCGTTCCGGCACGCCGGTGCGACCCCCAGCGCGACTGAGAACAATGGTTTGCACCACGCCTGGGAGGGTGAGTTCGCTGGCGAGTCCGGCGGCTGCCGCTTGGTAAGCGCTGATCCCGGGAATCACTTCCACAGGGATTTCGGCGTCGCTTAGGGCGCAGATCTGTTCATTGATGGCGCTGTAGAGCGCCGTGTCTCCATCGTGGAGCCGCACCACCCGTTTGCCCTGGCGCTGCCGGTCGATGAGCAGCGGGATCAGCTCTTCGAGGGTGGTCGTGCTGGTGCGGATGCGCTCGCAATCCGCTGGTGCCAGATCGGCGATGGCTGGACAGACCAGGGAATCCGTCCAGATCAGCACGTCGGCCTTGTTCAGACGGTCAGCCGCGCGAAGGGTGAGCAGGTCTGGAGCACCGGGGCCTGCGCCGACGAAACTGACAACGTGACTCAACTGCGTTGGCCTGATGGATCAGGCAGGGGTCGCTTCCGTTGATATAGCCACCAAAGCCCCAGTACGCCGAATGCGACCAGGGTGCAACTCATCAATTGAGCGATCCGGATTCCCCCGTCGCAAGCCGGTGGAAGCGAACCGATGCAGAGAGGATCAATGCGCAGACCTTCGATCCAGACACGGCCAAGGCTGTATCCCACCAAATACACACAACTCATGGCGCCCGATGGGAGCATTCCAGGAGCTTTGAGTCCGCGGCGAAAGAGCAGCATCAGCAGTCCGAAGAGAAGCAGGTTCCAGATCGATTCGTAGAGGAACGTTGGGTGGAAAAATTCCGACGTGCTGTACATCACAGGGCGGCTCTGCGCCGGGATGAACAGCTTCCACGGCAGGTCAGTTGGAACCCCGAAGGCCTCGGAATTGAAGAAATTCCCCCAGCGACCGATGGCCTGTCCCAAGGCCACGGAGGGAACCAACACATCCAGCACATCCCAGAAGGGTTGCCGGCGCCAGCGGCAGAACAGGATCAGCGTGATTGTTCCCGCCAGCAAAGCACCGTGGATGGCGATCCCTCCTTCCCAGATGGCCAGGGCTTTGAGCGGGTTGGAGGCGTAGTTGTGCCACTCGAAGGCCACGTAGTAAATCCGTGCTCCGATCACGGCAAACAGCACGATCACGGGCAGCAGATCGCTGACCAGGTTGTTCTCCAGCTGTCGAAGCTTGGCCAGTCGGCTGGAGAGGTTCAGTCCAATCAAGACGGCTGTTGCAATCAGCAGCCCGTACCAACGCAGGGGAAGGAACCAGTTGTGGGTGTGAGGCAAAAATTCCCCTGGCGACTGGAAGGTCGCCAGGGGAAACAGGGCTTCAACAGCCATAGCGATCAGAAGTTGCCTTCAGCGGCCTGAACCTTTTCGATCTGCTTCTTCTTCAGCACCAGCATGATCTGAGCCAGAGCCACCGCCGCGAAGAAGGCGAGCAGGCCGTAGATCCGAACGGGGTTCTGCAGAACAATCTCTGCGTCCACCTGGCCGAAGCCGCCCACGTTGGGATCGTTGGTCAGGGCAGCACCGGCTTCGATGCTGTCACCAACGCTTACCAGAACTTCAGGACCAACCGGAATGGTCTCGCTCACGCTGCTGCCGTCAGCAGCCTTGATGCTGACCACGCTGGCGCCGTTGTCGCCAGGTTCGATGGAGGCAATGCTGCCGCTGGCAGGAGCCGTGTAGACGGTGTTGTTGCTCTTCTCACCGGTGGGATACACCTGGCCACGGCCGCGGTTGCCACCCACGTGGATCTGGTATTTGCCGAAGTGGATGTTGCTATCGGTGGCGGGATCAGGAGACAGCACAGGGAAGACGATCTCTTGGTGCTCATCACCAGGGATCGGTCCCACCAAGAGGATGTTGGGCTGGTCGTCGCTGTACTGGGTGAAATAGACGCCCTCTGTTTCTTCCTTGATTTCGTCGGTCCAGCGGTCTTGAGGAGCCAGGGTGAAGCCGTCAGGAAGCATCACAACGGCGCCCACCTGCAGGCCCACGTCGCTGCCGTCAGCACCGATCTCCTGGAGACCGTTCTCATAGGGAACCTTGACGCTGGCGGTGAAGACGCTGTCGGGGAGGACCGATTGGGGAACTTCAGCCTGGGTCAGCTTTTGGGCCAGGTGGCAGTTGGCGCAAACAATCTTGCCGGTGGCTTCCCTGGGGCTGTCGTAGTTCTGTTGAGCCCAGAAGGGATACGCCCAGCTGGCGGCCGGAGCGATCAGCAGAGCCAGTCCGATGACCAGCGATCCAAGGAAAAGCGAGAGGTGACGACGCATGGGACGGTGAGGAGATGCAGGCGTAGGGAAGGGAAAGATCAGGCCCACCAGGGCTTATCACCAGTTCGGAAGTCGGTCTCGGTCCACTGGCTCACGAACACGTTGTCGTTCTCCACGCTGACGTTCGCCAGGGCCAGAGAGAGAGGGGCAGGGCCACGAACCACCTTGCCGGTGGCGTCGTACTGGCTGCCATGGCAAGGGCACATGAACTTGTTGGCACCGCTGTTCCAGGGAACGACGCAACCGAGGTGGGTGCAGATGGCGTTGATGCCGTAGCTGCCGATGGCGTCCTCGCCTTCGACGATCAGATAGGTGGGATCACCCTTAAGGCCCTGCACCAGGCTGCGATCGCCTTCGGGGTGGCTGGAGAGCCAGCCGCTGGCTGTGATGGGATTGCCCAGCTCATCTTTGGCACTGGTGCCACCGCCGCTGCCGGCGGCCTTGGGGGGAATGAAGTAGTTCGCCACCGGGTAGAGGGCTCCCAGGGCCACACCAGTGACGGAGCCGAACGTCAGCAGATTCATGAACTGCCGACGACCCATTCCGGGCACATCGCTCGAGGAGAGTTGGGTCATGGCGGACGTTCATCCAGCTCGGAATGGCGTCCATTATGGATGCTTAAGTGCCTGTCAAGCTTTGCAACGACTGGTGTCTTCCTGTCCCTGCCTCTTCTGCTTCTGTGCTTGAAATCGCCAAGCCCGTGCCCGAGCCGCCGCTCAGTGTCGATGAGGTGATGGCCTGTCTACGCCAGCGCTGGCGGGCGACTTACGACCTTCAGCTGGTGGTTCGACGCCGTCGTTTGTACCTCCAGGTGATGTGGGCCTATCTCGAGCAACAGTCGTTTCCGATGGACCTTGAGGCCTATCGGCAGCATCTCGGTGAAGTGCTGGATGTTGTGAATCGTCTTGGTTTGGCGGGTGAAGTGCGCCAATGGCTCGGTTCCACCCGTGACAAACCCCGTCTCGGCAAGGCGTTGAGTCTTCCGCTGGAGGCGGCAGGGCCGGAGGCGGAAACGCTGATCAAGGAGTTTCTGGTCTGAAGGATTCGGTCAGGGCCACCAGGCCGACGCCGATCAGGAACAGTGCCGTGATCGCTCCAGCCAGCAGCAGCATCGTGATCGGATCGGTGGATGGCGTCAGCACAGCTCCAGCCAGGGCTGAGCCCAGCACAACCCAGCGCCAGGCCCCAAGCATCGGCCTCCAGCGCACCAGCCCCAGAGCCCCGAGCAGCAGCTGCAGCACGGGGAGCTGAAACGCCAGCCCGGTGGCCAACATCAGCAGCAGAACAAAATCCAGATAACGCTCGATCGACCAGAGCGGCTCCACAACATCGGCGCCGTAGCTCACCAGAAAACGCAGGGCGGCTGGCACCAGGGCCCACCAGGCAAAGGCCAGCCCCGCCATGAACAGCACTGCGGAGCCGGCGACGGCAGGGGCAATCAGGCGTCGTTCGCGGATCGTCAGGCCCGGCAGCACGAAGGCCAGGATCTGAAACAGCACGTAGGGCAGGGCCAGGGTGAGGCCGGCGTAGCCGGCCACCTTCAGCGAGACGAATAAAAACTCGCCTGGTGCCAGTTGAAGGAAATGAATGCCGCTGGCTGGTGCTTCCAGCAGGCGCACCAGCGGTTTAACCCCCAGTAGGCAGGTCAGCGCTGCAATGACAACGGCCAGCAAGCTGCGCAAAACCCGTTGACGCAGTTCCTCCAGGTGATCCACCAGAGGCATCTCCACCTCATTGGGCAGATCGGCATCGCCAGGTGCCCTCCCAATGCGAATGGGTGGTGGTGGCTGCAGAGCTGGGGGACCTTCGGGGCGCTCAGACACGGACGCAGGGCGGGCGGCGCAACAGGTCAGCCCGAATGTGGGATCAGGCTAGGGGCAAGCAGACGCTCTTCCGCGCCCTGGGGATCCCCCCAGCGGATTTCAGCTTGTCCATGGCGCACGGTGCCCGGGCCGGCACCGGGAATGCGCTGCAGCTGATCGGTGGGCACCATCACCACCGCCACCCGCGTGTTGCCCCGTGCGCGGCTGAAATAGGCCGCCAGATCCGTTGCCATCGCCAGGTCGGATTCCTCGGCCAGCCCGTTGGAGCTCTTCAACACCACGTGACTGCCTGGGCATTCCTGGGCGTGAAACCAGAGGTCACCACTGCGGGCCTGGCGCAGCGAGATCCAGTCGTTCTGGCGGTGATTCCGCCCCACCTGCACCTTGAGACCTCCGGGTGTGTTCAGTTCCAGCGGCTTGGGCTGGTCCCGTTGACGCTGCTGACGCGTGCTGCGACGGCGTTCCTTGGGCTGTAACAGCTCATAGAGTTCCTCCCGCAGATCATTCAGAGCGGCGAGGCGCGCCGGGCCGTCCTGCCAGGTGGCACTTAGTTGATCTTCGATGAAGGTTTCGCTCGCGCTGATCAGCTCAAGCCGTTGCTGATGGTGCTCCAGCCGCTGCTCAAGGATCGGGCGCGATCTCCGCAGTTTTTTGGCCCTGCGATAGAGCGACTGGGCTTCATCGACCTGGTCGCGGCTTGGGTTTCCAAGGCAGAGGAGAGCGTCCGCCTGGCGTTGAAGAGCCCCGTGCCCGTCGGTGGCCTTCAGGCGCTGGTGTTGGTCCTGCTGGGCTGCCTGTTCTTTGCTGCGCCAACGCTCCAGGCGTTGACGCAGATCTTGGCTGACCCGTGCCAGGGCCCGTTGCTCTTGGGATTGCTGGTGCAGGGATCCCAGGGTGAGCGCCAGAGCGGGCTGTGGATGCACTTCGCCCTGGGGAGACCCCCAGACCCGGTAACGACCGTCGTTCTCCACCACCAGGGCGAACTGCTCACGCTCGAGCTGGTCCAACCAGAGCGACCAGCGTTCAAACAGGTGGCACCAGTGGCGAGCATCCAGGCTGTCCACCGGGGTGTTCAGGTGCTCGCCGGCGAGCTGTAGTGCAAGGGCTGGGCTGATCCCCTGATAGGTCTGTTGCAGGGCCTTGCGCAGCGCGATCGGAACGAGAGAGAGCCGCTCCTTCCAGCGTTCAAAGCCCTCCGTTGGATCCGGTGCCAACCCCTGCAGCATCGGGGGTGGGCTGTAGGAATCACCGGTGGAGAGAGGGCGCACGCGGGACTGATGGTCCCGGACCTGTCGCCCCAGGGCAATGATCCGGCGCTGCTCATCCAGCAGCAGCAGGTTGCTGTGCCGTCCCATCAGCTCCAGCACGAGCACCCGCTGGATCGGTTCCCCAGGGCGTTGGGCAAACCGGAATTCCACCACCCGTTCAAAACCACTCTGGTGGAGCTCCACCAGAGCCAGCTGGCGGAGGCTGTGTTGCAACTGTTGGGCGAAGGTGCTGCCGCTGCCGCTGCGCGGGGGAGGGTTGACCTCTACCAGCCGAGGGGCCTCCGCTTGCCAGCTCAGTTCCAGCCACACCATCCCCTTGAGGCTGCGGCATCCCAGTTGAATCGTTGCCGGGTCCGGTTGTTGGGCCTTCTCGAAGCGGCTGGGCACCAGCTTTGGGCGCAGATCCCAGAGCACCGCGCGCAGCGTGGTGAGATCCATTGGCTGCAGGCTGGTGGAGGCGATCACCTGGAGCACCGGGTGGGGCATTGGGGCTTCCTACTCTGCTGACCCACGCAGACGCCGCGATGTCCACCAGTGGAAAGCTCACCTTGATCACCGGCCCCAGTGGAGTCGGCAAGGGAACGCTGGTGAACCAGCTGCTGGAACGGCACCCCCAGATCTGGCTGTCGGTGTCGGCCACCACCCGTTCTCCGCGCCAGGGGGAGCAGAACGGCATCAACTACTTCTTCCACAGCCGTGCGGGGTTTGAGGCCTTGGTGGAGCAGGGAGGTTTTCTCGAGTGGGCGGAATTCGCGGGGAATTGCTACGGCACCCCCCGAGGTCCTGTGGAAGAACAGATGGCGGCGGGGCGCCCCGTGCTTCTGGAGATTGAGTTGGAAGGTGCCCGCCAGGTGCGTCGCAGTTTTCCGGACGGTTTTCAGATTTTTCTGGCTCCCCCCAGCTTTGAAGAATTGGAGCGCCGGATCCGTGGGCGCGGAACCGATGCGGAGGATGCCATTCAGCGCCGCTTGACGCGCGCTCGCGAGGAGCTCGAGGCCCAACAGGAATTCGATGCTGTCGTGATCAATGACGATCTCGAAGCAGCGTTGAACCGAGTGGAGACGCTGATGGGGCTGGGATAACGCGGAGCTGCTTTTTGCAACGCTGATCGTCGCAACCCTGACTTTTGCAACGGGGGCAGGCACAAAAAAAGGGAACCCGAAGGTTCCCTTGCCTCTGGAAAGTCAACCCAGATTCACATCGGGTGGAAGAGAAGATCGGGGAAAAAGCGGTTCCACTCGATCAGGATTCCTGCGGTGGCGGTGAACCAAATGGCTGCAACCACTGGAGCTGCGGTCAGAAACTTGTTCATTGTTGAGGGAGCAATGGTTGAAGTCGTTTGAATCAGCGTGGTGAAACAGTCACCTTGCTGTCGTCTTCGAGCAGCTTGCCGCTGGTGAATTCACCGAAGGCAGCCAGAGGCCAGGTGGCAGCAGCCAGAAGGCTCTTGATGGCGATGCTGCGATCGATGAAAATTTCGTACTGGGCAGCATTCTTGCCGCGAGTTGCTTTCAGGTACTCACGACCGGCCCAGCCGATGCAGCCGGCGACGTACAGGAACATGATCCCGGGATACACAAAATCACCGGCGTGGCTCCAGCGGCCATCGACGATCAGGTGGGGAAGGCCATCCTCACCACAGGAGGCCTGGCTGTACATCTCGAAGCGAGCTTTGGCCTGAGGCGTGGTGGCAGCGGCAGCACGCTGCTGGAAGCGGGCGCTTTCTGAGCAGGGGGTGAGGCCAGCCACATCCGCCTTGGCGACGGGGGCGAAGCCGAACACCAGGAGTGCTGAAAGCACGACGGCGAAGAGACGACGCATCGGAACAATTCCTCTGAACGGTGCCCCGAAAGGGCAAGATGTCACAAGTCGGACAGTAGGGGAGGCGCATCGCTTCGATGCATGCAGTGCTTGCCCTCGAAACAAGTTGTGACGAGTCCGCTGCAGCGGTCCTGCGCCGTCACGCGGATGGGCGAATCGAGGTTCTGGCGTCGCGGATTGCATCTCAGGTTGAGGAGCATGCCCGTTGGGGTGGTGTTGTCCCCGAAATCGCTTCGCGCCGCCACGTTGAGGCCCTGCCGGGGCTGGTGGAGACCGTGGTTGATGAGGCGGGTATCGCTCTGGGGCAGCTGGATGCCATCGTGGCCACGATCACTCCAGGTCTGGCCGGGGCTCTGATGGTGGCCTCGGTGACGGGTCGCACCCTTGCTGCGCTGCATCAGCGCCCCTTTCTCGGCGTTCATCACCTGGAGGGCCATCTGGCCTCGGTGATGCTTGGAGATGCCCCACCGCAAGCTCCTTATCTGGTGTTGCTTGTGAGCGGGGGCCACACGGAGCTGATCCTGGTGGCTGACGACGGTGGGATGACGCGGCTCGGCCGAAGCCATGACGATGCCGCTGGAGAGGCTTTCGACAAGGTGGCCCGCCTGCTTGGTCTGGGATACCCCGGAGGTCCTGCCATCCAGGCTGTTGCCGAAACGGGTGATGCAATGCGCTTTCGGCTGCCCAAGGGGCGGATTTCATTGCCGGGCGGCGGTTTTCACCCCTACGACTTTTCCTTCAGTGGTCTGAAGACCGCCATGCTCCGCACTGTGGAAACTTTGCGGCAAAACCCTGAGCCGCTGCCTCTTGCCGATCTGGCCGCCAGTTTCGAACAGGTGGTGGCTGATGTTCTGGTGCAGCGCAGTCTTCGCTGTGCTGAAGACCACGGTGTTCAGCAACTGGTGATGGTTGGGGGCGTCGCAGCCAACCGTCGCTTGCGCCAGAGCATGCTCGAACAGGGGAAGCAGCGGGGCATAACGGTCTCCATTGCTCCGCTGGCCTTCTGCACCGACAACGCCGCCATGATCGGGGCTGCGGCCTTGCTGCGTCTGGGCCAGAACCCTGCTTGCACGTCTCTTGAATCAGGTGTAGCCGCCCGCTGGCCCTTGGATCAGGCCAATGCGCTTTACACACCAGACCCACCCTTCTAGGTGAGCCTTTTAGGCTTGAAGGCACTGTTCGGTCTCTGCGTCGTGGACCAACCGGAAACCAGACCCGATGCTCCGGAGCCCGTGGAGGCTGATGAGCTGAACGCCTGGAAGCGTGGCTTCACTCCACAGGCCGAAATCTGGAACGGCCGTCTGGCGATGATCGGCCTCTCCGCAGGGATCGCTGTTGTTCTTTTGGTGCGTGTGTTCAGCGGTGGCTGATTAGCTTCGGCCCCTCAGTGCCTGAGCCAGCTCGTTGGGTTTGAGGCTGACGGCAACCGCTTGATCGCCGTCAATGCGACCCGCCTCCACCAGGGCCAGCAGCGATTGATTGGTGGTCACCATCCCATCAAACCCGCTGCGCTCCATAATGTCTGCCACCTCATCGAGCGCCCCCCGCTGGATGTAGTCCTTGCAGGCGTCGGTGTTGATCAGGATGTCGTGAAACGCAGCCCGTTTTCCATCTGTTGTTTTGATCAAGCCCTGGGCAATCACCCCCAGCAACGACTCGGACAACGAACGGCGCACACTCTCCTGCTCTTCAGGCGGATACATGCCGAGAACCCGTTCCACGGTTTTCACCGCTGAATTGGTGTGCAGCGTTCCGAATACCAGGTGGCCGGTCTGGGCCGCTTCCAGTGCCGTGGAAACGGTTTCCTGATCCCGGATTTCGCCCACCAGAATCACATCGGGGTCTTCCCTCAGGGCCGCCCTCAGGGCGTTGTGGAATCTGAGGGTGTGTAACCCCACTTCCCGGTGCCGGATGAGGGACTTGCGGCTCTCGTGCACGAACTCAACGGGATCTTCGATCGTGAGGATGTGGCGTGCTTCGTTGCGGTTGATCCAATCGATCATGGCCGCCAGGGTTGTGCTTTTGCCGGACCCTGTCGGTCCGGTCACCAGGATCAGTCCCTTCGGACAGGCCGCGAGGCTCTCCAGCACGCTGGGCAGATGCAGCTGCTCCATGGTGAGGATCGTCTGCGGAATCAGGCGCAGCACCATGGCCGGGCCCCGCAGGGAATCCATCAGGTTGATGCGCACGCGCACGAAGGGGAAGGCATGGGAGCCGTCAAATTCCTTGTCGCGGTTGAAGCCATCGATCTGCTGTGGCGTCAGGATTTCCTGGAGCCATCCCTGAAAGACCTCGGCGCGGGTGACTGGCCAATCCGTGCCTTGCATGTCTCCCCGGGCTCGGTAGCGCGGCACTTCCCCCACTCCGAGGTGGACATCGGAATGGCCGGAATCATGGGCGATTTGAACGATCTCCTCGAGGCTTGGAGAGCCATCCGCAGTGGCCCTGGGCGCCGGGTTGTGAACCTCCCGAGATCGTCCTGAACTTTGGCCGGAGGTTGGGCGCGGCGGGAAGCTGGGGGGGAAGACCGGCTGAGCCACGTTGATGGCAAGGGATCTGTCTTCAGGATCGTCTCGATGCCGGAACTGGCAAGGATTTCTCACTGTTCTCTCCGGGTTGACGCCCGTAAACTCCAGCGGTCCGTCTGGATGGAATGGCTGAACAGCCCCGCGTCACGATCGTTCTGGGAACGCGTCCGGAGGCGATCAAGCTGGCTCCGGTCATCTGGACGTTCCAAGCCTGTGATGCATTGCAGACCCGTGTCGTCCTGACCGGTCAGCACCGCGAAATGGTGGGCCAGGTGATGGATCTGTTCCATCTCCAGGCGGATCAGGATCTCAATCTGATGGCCCCCCGTCAGACCCTGACCCATGTCACCTGTGCTGCGCTGCAGGGGCTGCGGGAAGACTTTCAGGCCTATCCGCCGCAGTTGGTCCTGGTGCAGGGCGACACCACCACGGCGTTTGCCGCTGGTTTGGCTGCGTTTTACGAGCAGATCCCGGTTGGTCATGTGGAGGCCGGCCTGCGCACTGACAATCTTCTGGATCCCTTCCCGGAAGAAGCCAACCGTCGGCTCCTTTCTCAGATCGCAACCCTTCATTTCGCGCCGACGCTCAAGGCCGAATCCAACCTGAAAGCATCCGGGGTGGTCGGGGAGATCGCCGTGACCGGCAACACCGTGATCGATGCGTTGTTGTTGATGGCGGAATCGGCGCCGGATGTTCAGTTTGATGGCCTCAACTGGGATCAACAGAGGGTGATCCTCGCCACGGTGCATCGCCGTGAAAACTGGGGTGAGCGGCTGCACGACATCGCTGCAGGAATGCTGCAGGTGCTTGAGCGCTACCCCGACACGGCGCTTCTTCTGCCGATGCACCGCAACCCGACGGTGCGTGAACCGCTGCAGGCCCTGCTTGGAAGCCATCCCCGAGTCGTTCTGACCGAACCTCTGGACTACGACCGTCTCGTTGCAGCGATGAAAGGTTGCTGCCTGTTGCTCACCGATTCCGGTGGTCTTCAGGAGGAGGCCCCTGCGCTCGGCAAACCCGTGCTGGTTCTGCGGCGAACCACAGAGCGGCCGGAGGCCGTTGATGCTGGAACAGCCCGGCTGGTGGGCACCGATCCCGATGTGATCCTGGAAGAGACCTCGCGGCTGCTTGGGGATGCCACGGCCTATCAAGAGATGTCCCGCGCCGTTAACCCCTTTGGCGATGGTCACGCGAGTGAACGCATCCTTGCGCTCTGTCGCCGACAGCTCGGCGTCTGAAGCGTCCCTCAGCAGCGATGGCTGTTACCGCTGGTGGCTGCGGCGCTGCCTGGGTGCCGGCGAAGGGTGCCTCCTTTTCGTGGGTCTGAATCCCTCGAGAGCTGATGGCCAGCGTGATGATCCGACCCTGCGCCGTTTGATCGGCTTCGCCAGGCAATGGGGATATCGGGAGTTGCTGGTGCTGAATCTGTTCGCCCGGATGTCGCCGTCTCCGGCGGCGCTGCTGCGGGTGAAGGACCCCATCGGTGAGCAGAACGACGCGATCTTGAACCGCTGGTTCAACCACTGGTCCCGAACATCTGGGGTTGATCTCTGGTGTGGATGGGGGGCGAATGGGGCGCGATGGGACCGGGCTCAGCTGGTTCTTGGGACCATTCAGCGTTTGCTGCCGCACCGCCGACGCTCCGTTCCCGACTCGCCGCATCCTCTGATGCTGGGGCAGACGGCCTCGGGGCAACCGCGCCATCCGCTTTATGCCCCGCGTAACGCCTGTCTTCGCCCTCTTCTCTGGGCAGACCCGGAACCGATCCGTCATCCTGTGGGGACCGTGATGGATGTCTTTCCGCGCTGATGTCCCGTACGCCCCGCCGCTACGCCGTCCATCTCCACCTTGTGGGAGGGCAAACCGAACGGGTGTTTTTTCCGAAACTCGAGACCTTCCAGGAGTGGTACCAAGGGGTGGTCAATGCCGAGAACCAGGGCGGTTTCGTCAACGTTCCCCTCAGTGATCTGGAGGGCGAGTATCTGGTCGTACGCCCCCAAGCGGTGATCGGCGTGCGCGTGGAACCTCAGTTTTCCTCTGTCGATGACGCCTGAGCGTCTGGGCCTCCTCTGGGGCGTCACGGTTTCCTCGGGTGCTGCAGCCCGTTTTCTGGCGGCCAAGTCGGAATTTCCTGGGGTGGTGTTACTGCTCCTGTCGGGGCTGCTGATTGGTCGCTCTGGTCTGGGTTGGGTGGAACCCCTTGATCTCGGCTCCGGGCTTGGAACCGTGGTGGGTCTTCTTGTCAGCCTGGTGCTGTTCGATGGCGGACTGAATCTGCGTCTGCCTGGAGACACGATCAAGGCCACGGTGCAGCGCATCGCAGCCCTGCGTCTGTTGATCTCCCTGGGAGGCGGTCTGTTGGCGGCCCATTGGCTTGCGGGCCTCAGCTGGTCGCTTGCGGCTGTGTTCAGTGCCATCGTGCTGGCCACGGGGCCAACGGTGGTCACACCCCTGGTGCGTCAAATTCGGCTCGCACCTCCTCTGGGCGAAGTCCTGGAGGCTGAGGGACTGGTGCTTGAGCCCATCGGCGCCGTTTTAGCTCTGCTGCTGTTGGAGCTTGTCCTTGGCAACCTGCATGGCTGGCGGGAGGTGATGCTCGGCCTGCTGTATCGATTGGGCGGTGGTGTGCTGATTGGTGCGAGCGTCGGCTGGCTGCTGTCAGAACTGCTGCGACGGCTCAAACCCGATCAGTTGAAGGGGCTCCCGCTTCAGCTCAGTCTGGGTTTGCTGTTTCTGATGTATGGCGTCAGTGAATGGCTGCTGCCGGAATCCGCCCTGCCTGCTTCGGTGGCGGCGGGCATCGTTGTGGGTCGACGTCCAGGCCCCCACACCGCTGAATTGGATGGTTTGATTCAGGAACTGGCGCAGTTGGCGATCACGATGCTGTTTCCGCTGCTGGCTGCTGACGTCTCCTGGGCTGAACTCAGTCCGCTGGGTTGGGGCGGCATCCTCTGCGTGCTGTCGTTGATGCTCGTGGTACGTCCGATCGGCGTGGGTTTGGCCACCATCGGGTTGCCCTACAAGCTTGAACAACGGCTGTTTCTGGGTTGGCTCGCTCCGCGAGGCATCGTCACCGCAGCGGTGGCCTCTCTCTTCGCTATACGCTTGGAGCAAGCCGGCATCCTGGGGGCAGGACGCCTTCAGGGGTTGGTGTTCCTCACCATCCTGATGACCGTTGGTCTTCAAGGCCTCACGGCTCAGCCGTTGGCTCAGGCTCTTGGCCTAGTCAAAGCTGACGATGACGAGCCTGCCTCAGCCGAGGCAGCGGCGCAGACGCGGCAGGTCCTCACCGATTCGGGCCAGCAATGACCAGGTGGTGATCAGATCGGGGCCTTGAAGACGCCCCAGCAGAGCGGCGCGCAGTGACTTCATCACAACCCCTTTCTTTACACCGGCTGCTTTGGCGGCATCCCCCAGCCAAGCCTTGGCTTGATCAACGTCGCTGCCGTCCCAAGGGTTGTTCTCGAGCCGCTGAAGCAGGTCGGCAATGGCTGCCTTGGCTCCTTCGATCGCGAGTTGCTCGAGGGCATCGTCCTGGAGTTCCGGACGATCAAAGAACGGTTCCGCCTGATCGACGCCATCTTTGAGCAAGGTGAGGGATGGCCCCAGCAAGGCGCAGAGGTCCAGGCACCAGCTCTTGTCGCTGGGAGGGGTCCAACCGCGTTCGGTCCACAGCGGCGTCAGTTCCTCCAGAAGATGGTCCGCCGTCCAGCCATGCAGAACCTGGGCATTCAGCCAGTTGAGCTTGTCCCAGTCGAAACGCGCCCCGGCTTTGTTGACGCGGTCGAAACCAAAAACGGCTGCGGCCTCACGCAAGCTGAACCGTTCCTCCATGCCCTCCGGTACGGACCACCCCAACAAGGTCATGTAGTTGGCGATGGCGTCAGGGGTGTAGCCCATGGCGCGGAAGTCGTTGATGGAGGTCACTCCATCCCGTTTTGAGAGCTTGCGTCCCTCGGCATTGAGGATGAGAGGAGCGTGGGCAAAGGTCGGCAAGGGCAGGCCCAGCGCTTCGTAGAGGAGCAGTTGCTTGGCGGTGTTGGCAATGTGATCTTCACCGCGGATCACATGGGTGATGTCCATCGCGGCGTCATCCACCACCACAACAAGGTTGTAGAGGGGATCGCCGATTTGATCCGCCGGGGCGCGGCGGGCAATCACCATGTCTCCACCAAGGTCTGAGCCTCGCCAGCTCATGGCGCCACGCACCAGATCATTCCAGCGAATTTCGGCAGCGTCATCGATGCGAAAACGAATCACCGCTTCACGGCCTTCTGCCTGAAACGCCTGCTCTTGCTCGTGGGTCAGAGACCTGTGGCGGTTGTCGTAGCGCGGGGCTTGATTGGCCGCTTTCTGCGCATCGCGCATGGCCGTGAGTTCCGTTTCGCTGGCGTAGCAGCGGTAGGCCAGTCCCCGATCGAGCAGGGTCTGTATGGCATCACGGTGCTGCCCCACCCGTTCGCTCTGGATGACGGGTTCCTCGTCCCAATCGATCCCGAGCCACTGCAAGCCTTCGAGAATGTTCTGGGTGTACTCGGGCTTGGACCGCTCCTTGTCGGTGTCTTCAATGCGCAGCACGAACGCGCCTTGCTCGTGCTTGGCGTAGAGCCAATTGAAAACAGCGGTTCGCGCCGTTCCAATATGGAGCGTGCCCGTCGGGCTGGGGGCCAATCGAACGCGCACCATCGTGGCTCTTGGTGGTGAGAACGGGACCGACGGGATTCGAACCCGCAACTTCCGCCGTGACAGGGCGGTGCTCTAACCGGTTGAACTACGGTCCCAGATCTGATTCAGAACTCGCGAGACGCGCTCCGAAGAATCTGATCTGTATCGCTTGAGCGACCTGATAAGTATCGACTGTCGCCCTGCCCTCCGTCAACAACTGAGCCATGGATCAGCCTGGTTTTGTCATCCGGGCGCCGCCACAAAAAAAACCGACGACAGAGTCGCCGGGACATGAGGGAAAACATCAGCTATACGCCGAATGACCAACGATTCAGGGACGGAATCCTGCAGGTTCGATGAGCCGAACCTGATTGCCGCGGGCTGTGAATTCACGCCCTTGATCACTCTGAACGACCACACGGCCGCCGGACTTGACGCGTATCACTCGGGCGCGGACCCAGCCGAGGGCGGCTGACTCCAACACCTTCACAACATCACCAGGTTGAAGATCCAACTCCATGCTCAGAACCGGGAAACTGCACGAGGGGAACATCGGACGCGCCGTGGAGGACTCGAACCCCCGACATCAGGTTTTGGAGACCTGCGTTCTACCAACTGAACTAACGGCGCAAGGCGATGTACCCCTCAGCCAACGTTGAAGTTGGCAACTGATTGAACGAGGTCGAAACCTCAGCGATCGAAGCGCTGCTTCACGCGGGTGGCCTTGCCCACCCGTTCCCGCAGATAGAAAAGCTTCGCCCTGCGCACTTTACCGCGCCGTTCCACCTTGATGGAAGCCACCTGGGGGCTGTGCAGCATGAACACCCGCTCAACGCCGATGCCCTGGAAAATCCGGCGCACGGTGATGGTCTGGTTCAGGCCACCATGGCGCTTGGAAATCACCACGCCTTCGTAGGGCTGAACACGCTCCTTGTTGCCCTCGCTGATGCGAACACCAACGCGCACGGTGTCGCCCACGTAGATCTCAGGGAGATCATCCTTTTGCTGAGACGACTCAAAGGAGCGAATCAGAGCTTCAGGGCTCAGTTTCTTGGCGGGGGCACCGGAAGCATTGCTGGCCTTCGCCGCTGCCTCAGGTGCTGTTTCCACAGCCGTTTCGGTGTTGTCGTCGGTCACCGCTGTGTCCTTCGAATCGGCTGCCATCCCAGCTCCGCGTTGTATCGCCAAACTATGAGTGTACCTTTCGACGCCATCGCTCCATCAGGAGCCCTATGCCTGTGATCAGCATCCACAGCAGGCCGATGGCGTTGAGAAGAACGACGACCGGTTCCAGGGTGGAACCAAGCCATTCCCCCTCGTGCACGACCATTAACCAGTGAACCTGGTCCCGGCTGGCTCCGAACCAGTCCCGGGCCAGGCGATAACTGACACCGGAGAACACCGTCACCAGCAAGGGCGTCAGAACGAAAGGTGCAACGCTTCGATGCAGTTCCCGCAAGCGCACAAGCAGCGACATGACCGGCATCAATTCGGTTGCTGTTGATAGCGTGACGGATATTGGGCTGAGCCATGAATCTCTTTGCTGATCTTCTGGCATCCACCCAGGCAGCGCAGGGGCAAGTGACGGCGACGGGCCCGCGCATTCAGAAGCGTCGCGGCGTTGAGATCAAATCAGCCCGTGAAGTGAAGATCATGCGCCAGTCCAGCCACATCGTCGCCACCGTGCTGCGGGAGGTGATGGGAATGGTGGAGCCCGGCCAGTCGACGGGAGATATCGATGCCTATGCGGAAAAGCGCATCCGTGAAATGGGGGCGACTCCAAGTTTCAAGGGATATCACGGTTTTCCGGCGAGCATTTGCGCCAGCATCAACAATGAAGTGGTGCATGGCATCCCCAGTCCGAAGCGTGTGATCCGCCAGGGCGATCTGCTGAAGGTGGATACCGGCGCCTATTTCGAGGGCTACCACGGCGACAGCTGCATCACGATCTGCGTGGGAGATGCGCCCCAGGAAGCACAGACCTTGAGCCGTGTTGCCAAGGAAGCCTTGATGGCTGGTCTGAGCCAGGTCAAAGCAGGCAACACCCTGCTGGATATCGCTGGAGCCGTTGAAGACCACGTCAAGGCCAACGGTTTCAGTGTTGTGGAGGATTACACCGGCCACGGTGTCGGCAGGAACCTGCACGAAGAACCTTCCGTGTTCAATTTCCGCACCGACGAGCTCCCCAACGTCACCCTGCGTCCTGGAATGACCCTGGCGATTGAGCCCATCCTCAATGCCGGCAGCAAGGCCTGCCGCACCTTGCGGGATCAGTGGACTGTCGTCACTCGCGATGGCTCTCTTTCGGCGCAGTGGGAGCACACCGTTCTGGTCACCAGTGATGGATGCGAGATCCTTACCGATCGGGGCGACTGAGGGTCCGGCTGTAGATCCGCCGTCCAAGCTCGGTCAGAGGCATCAAGACATACGTCAGTGGGTTCGGTGTCACGATCACCAGTCGAAATCCCCAGCTCGCCTGGCGAACCACTTGGCTTGCGACGAAATCGGCGCCCATCACCCCAATCGGATTGAGCGATGAGCGAAAGGGGCCGAGCACCAGCTTGCGCAGAATCAGGGCTTCGCGTCCGGTGGCATCAAGCACCGCACCGCGGATGCTCACCAGTTGCCCCAACATTCGCTTGGTGAGTTCATACACGGGACTGACGGCAGGCTGAATTTCAGCCTCTGAGGTGTTAATCCACACCTCCCTCGGACCAGCTTGCGGCGATGCTCTGCTGATGGCCTCAAATCGCTGCATCAGCCTCCAGCTGCTCAAGGTGTTGACCTCCAGCGCCTGATTGATCACTTCAGGGCTTTGGCCGCCTTGAGGATTGATCCCGTGGTTCAGCACCAAAACGTCGAGCTCCTCCAGATCGGCGTCCAAGCCGGCTTCGTCTCCGCAGCTCCAGCTCACCCAACGGTGGGGGCCATCCGCTTGCTCTGGAGGTATGGATCCGTGGGTGAAACCGATCACGTGGGCGCCTGCGGAACGGAAGCAACGGGCCAAGGCTGCGCCAAGGGCTCCACGAGCGCCTGTAATGCCGATCCGTTTGCCGAGAAAGGGGGACTGGGCCATGGGGCCAGCTTGGGGCATCCTTGAAACGAGCGGAGCACGAATCAAGCACCAGCTGTGTCAGATGCCGCCCAACTGGTTCTGTTCGCTCCCTACTGCGGTGGCGTCAGTCGCGAGCAGGATCTATCCGCAGCCCTGCAGATCCTGGGGCGTGGCGCACTGCAGGGGCGGCGTCCGGTGGCCGGAAGCGAGGGACACCCCTACAAACTCCGCTGGAATGGGGTCGCTGCACCGATGGAGAGGCTGGACTGTCAGCTTCGTTTTCCCGGTCATCCCGAGGGAGATCTTGATTTCGCCGTCACCACCCATCAGCTGGTGGTTTGGTTGATGGACCGCTCCCATCCGCAGCTGTCGCAGCCGGATCTGCCCGATGGGTTCTGGCAGTGGTTGTTGATCGAGCGCGGAGATGCTCCTGAACAGTCCTAGATTCAGTGGTGTCAGGCATCACCTCCATGGGAACGACACTGTTGATCGGATCGTGTGAGCCGTTCAGTGGGAAGTCGGCCCTTGTTCTTGGAATTGCCCAGCAGCTTGCCCGTGCCGGACAGCAGATCAGGTTCGGAAAGCCTCTGGCCACAAGCCTGGACTGGGACCCGAACCAGGGTCCGTTGCCTCAACCACTCATCGACGACGACGTTCGCTTTGTTGGTGAAACGTTGAATCTGCCGCCTGAGCGTTTGATTCCTTCGCTGCATCTGCTGTCGCCGACAACAGCTGCCCAGCGGCTTGGCCAGGGCGAGTTGGACGCTGGCCAAGGTTTCGCGGAGCTGCGCCAGCGCATTCAGGCTGACGACGGACTCACACTCTTGGAATGTGCGGGAAGCCTCCAGGAGGGATTGCTGTACGGACTCAGCCTTCCGCAACTGGCCACAGGTCTTGATGCCAAGGTCGTTCTGGTGCACCTCTGGCAGGACAGCCGCAGTGTTGATGCGCTGCTGGCGGCCAAGCAGACCCTGGGTGACCGTCTGGTTGGAGTGGTGCTGAACGCCGTCACTCCAGAAGAGGTCGACAGCTTGGAAAGACAGGTGGTTCCAGCCTTGCAGGGCCTGGGCTTGCAGGTGTTTGGCGTCATGCCCCGTTCCCCGTTGCTGCGCAGCGTCACGGTCGGCGAGTTGGTGCGGCGCCTCAATGCCCGGGTGATCTGTTGCCAGGAACGGCAGGAACTGCTGGTGGAAACCTTGAGCATCGGCGCGATGAATGTGAATTCCGCCATGGAGTTCTTCCGCAAACGACGCAACATGGCCGTTGTGACGGGTGCTGATCGCACCGACATCCAGCTGGCCGCCCTTGAGGCTTCAACCCAATGTTTGATTCTCACCGGGGCTGGGGAACCTCTCCCTCAATTGATAAATCGTGCCGAAGAATTGGACGTGCCTTTGCTCAAGGTGGAGCACGACACCTTGGCCACGGTGGGGGTGATTGAGCAGGCCTTCGGCCATGTGCGCCTGCATGAAGCCGTGAAGGCCACCTACGCCTTCCGTCTTGTGGAGGAGCATTGCAAGCTTGATCAGCTCTTCAATGCATTGAATCTGACGGTTCAGCACGCCTGATGGTTGCTAACTTCCGATGAAATCAGGCGGCAAGTTTTCCTTGGGTCAGTCACTGGATTTGCCGGCTCTTGATCGGGTTGACACACTTGCGCAGGAACTCGCTCTTCTGCAGGACAAAAGCCAACGAAGGATTGCCATTCTCGGCAGCCGCCATGTGCCCGTTGTGGCGGTTCACCTGATCGAATTGGTGGCCCGCTCACTGGTGCAGGAAGGCCATTCTCTGATCACATCCGGATCTCAGGGGGTGAATGCAGCAGTGATTCGCGGGTGTCTTGAGGTGGATCCCTCCAACCTCACTGTGCTTTTGCCCCAGAGCCTCGATCGGCAGGTTCCTGAAATCCGAGATCTCCTGGATCGGGTGTTGCACCTTGTGGACAAGCCTGAGCAGGACGACCTGCCCTTGCCGATGGCTAGCAGTTTGTGCAATCAAGAGATCATCAATCGCTGTGATCAGTTGATCTGTCTCGCATTTCACGACAGTGAAACCCTGCTGGCGAGTGCACGAACCGCTGAGGATATGGGAAAGGTGGTGAGCCTTCTGTATTTCGACTGATCAGCCGGCGGCGCTGATCACTGCCCGCAGTCCCTCCACGTAGCAGATGCCAACGGCAGTCACCCCCGTAGCCCAGCAGAGTCCCCTCAGGGGTGGGACGTTGCCGACATAGGCGAACAGATAAACAAATCGAATGCCTGGCCAGATCCACGCTGCTGCGATAGCCGTGGGGCTGCTGACTCCGCTGATCAGACACAACAGCATGGCCGGTGCTCCCAGGGTCAGTGCTTCCCAGCTGTTCTCCTGTGCCCACACGGCGCGCTGCCCAAAGGCGGGCAGCCGTTCAAACATCGCCCGAGGCGCCTGAAGATCCGCCATGGTGAAGTCGGCTTTGGCCCGGCCGGCACCGGTGAGCACGATGCTCACCATCACGACGGCTCCCATCAAGCAAAGGGCCCAGGCAAACGCAGGAGTCATGACATCCAATCAATCCCAGGGACCTTAACGGGCTTAGGTTGGCCACACCCAGCTGGGGATCGATGGGTTTCTAAACTGGAGTATCGACAGGTTTGCGACATGGCCAGCACTTATTCCTTCGATGTGGTCTCTGACTTTGATCGTCAGGAGCTGGTGAACACCCTTGATCAGGTTCGTCGTGATGTTGGCAACCGTTATGACCTCAAGGATTCCGGCACCGAGATCGATCTTGAGGAAACGGAGCTGGTGATCACCACGGCCAGTGATATGACGCTTCAGGCGGTCGAGGATGTGCTGCGAACCAAAGCGACCAAACGCAACCTCTCCCTCAAGATTTTCGATTTTCAAACACCTGAAACCGTCGGAGGCAATCGGGTGAAGCAGGTGGTGAAGCTGCGTAAGGGCCTCAGTCAGGAGATTGCGAAGAAGTTGAGCAAGATGGTGCGCGATGAGCTCAAAAAGGTGACGGTGGCGATCCAGGGTGAAAGTGTGCGGATCACCGGTAAGAGCAAAGATGACCTGCAAGCCGCGATTCAGCTCGTCAAGAGTAAGGAAGATGATCTTGATGTTCCTCTGCAGTTTGAGAACTATCGCTGATAAGGAGATCGCAAGGTTTGGTTTCGTGCGGTGTAAGCCTAAAAGTGGTTCTGATATTCAACAGGTTTTGTGCTGTTGTTTGTGGTAGCTTGAATCAACTTATTTGGTTTAAGTGAGCAGCTTCGCTATTGCGGTTCGTGTTTTTGATGGCGAAGCTCCTTATTTGCAGTCTTTCATTGATCACCATCGCCGCTTAGGAGTTGATGCTTTCTATCCGGTGCTTGCCCCGGGAGCTGCGCCGTTATGTCGCGAAATTTTTGCTCGAAATGGAATCGCATTTCATGAGTCTGATGGTCAGAGAATTAGCTCTGTTCAGGATCTGATTCGTGAGGATTACGTTGCAGTTGTTGATGCTGACGAGTATTTGCATCCAGGTCTGTTTGACTTTCTCGTTGAAGAAAATGTTGACTCGCTGGCAATGCCTTGGCGGCTCACGGCTTCATTGGATGACGGCTTCTTTGAGTCAAGTCGAAAGAAATTTTTTGTCTTCCCTCAGGTCAAGTCGATCGTTAAAACATCTGCTCTGAAGTTGCTTCGGCTGCATGAGTCTGCGACCGACGGCTCTGGTGTGAGGCTGGGGATTGCTCAGGGAAAACACTTTCCAGTACAGCACTATTACCTTCGTGGCCTCGACGACCTTCTTTTGAAAGAGGGTGGTGTTGTGAAGCGAACCTTGGCGCAGAGTTCCGGGCGAAAGCCAGTGAACTTAAGAGGTAATGCTGATTCATTAGATTTCCCCAGCCGCCATGCTCGTGTTGCCTACTTGTTAAAGGTCCTTGATTCAGTGCCTGAGCAGACTGATCCGTACAGCATGACGTTGGATCGTTCGATGTTGGATCGTCTTCGGGGCAATGTTGAGGTTGATCCTGAGGTCGCCAAGCAAGAGTTGCGCGACAGTGTTGTGAAGATCAAGAGGATTTTTCGGGATCGCACGATCCGTTCTGAGATCAATGCAATGCAACAGCTGCTCGCTTCCGATCCGCGCAAGGTCAGTTATCAAAAAAGAGTGCTGAAGTTGCTCCGGCAGGATTTTCAGTCTCGTCGCTCATGGTTGGCACGTTTTTTACGCTGAGGGGCGACGTTTAAGCGCTCTGGTCCCGGGCCCGTCGGGCATCGATGATCTTTGCCAGTTCCAGCACATAGCCGGCGCTGCACCAGCGCCCATGGCTGCGGGATCGGTTTTCAGGGTCCGAACGGATTTCAGCGGTCTCGGCCATCACGAGATCCAGCTCTCCCTGCGGCAGGTCATAGAGCTCCTGTAATTCCAGTTCCCGGTTGAGCAGATGGCTGCGAAACCATTTGCGGTTTTGTTCCTGGGGTGGGACGTCTCGGCTCAAGGGGCATCACAGCGTGGATGTGTCATTCTCCGGCTATGCAGGTACTGAGCTGGGCCCAATTTGATCAAGCGGTGCAGCAATTGGCTTCACGCTTTGCTGACTCTGCGGTGACCGGTGTTTATGGAGTCCCCCGGGGAGGGCTGTGCCTTGCCGTAGCGCTCAGCCATGCCATCGATCGTCCCCTCCTCTCAGCACCCGAGCAAGCAGCGCTGATTGTGGATGATGTCTATGAAACGGGACGCACTTTGCAGACATTGAAAGCTGAGGTGCCGCAGGCGTCCTTTGCGGTTTGGGTCAGCAAGGGTCGTCCTGATTGGTGGACGGCAGCCGTGGTTGCTGAGTCGTCGGAATGGCTGGTGTTCCCTTGGGAAAACCTTGAGCAGGCCCGTGCCGATGAGCAGGCGTACCGCGCCTCCCGAGGCCTGTGATGAACAACAGCGCACGCACCATTTATCTGGCGTCTCCGTACGGCTTTTCTGAGCAGTGGAAGCGGCTGTTGTTGCCGGAGTTCATCGCAGCATTGGAAGCCCTTGGGTTGGAGGTCTGGGAGCCCTTTGCTCGCAATGGTCAGGTGAATCTGGCGAAACCGGGATGGGCCTATCGCGTCGCGCAGCGGGATCTGCAGGATGTGCGTGATGCCGATGCGCTGTTCGCCATCGTGAATGGAACGCCTCCCGATGAGGGGGTCATGGTGGAGCTTGGTGCCGCCATTGCCCTGGGTAAACCCACCTTCCTGTTTCGGGATGATTTCCGCAGGTGCACCGATTCCGAGCAGTATCCGCTCAACTTGATGGTGTTTGCCGGCCTCCCTGAACGGGAATGGCAGAAGTACGTCTACAGCGATGTATTTGACATCACTGATCCCGACAAAGCCTTGGCCTGTTGGGCGCGATCCTGATGTTCGGTTGAATCGTGGTCTTTTGATGCTGCTCACTCTTGGATGAGCGCTTCAAGGCTGTGATGGTGATGATCAGTTGATGTTTGGTTGCCTCAGTTCAAAGGGAGCAGGAAGAAGTTGCTCGAGTTGCCTTGTGCCCACACCATCGATGCTCACCTTGGCCTTGCTTGGCAGCAGTTCCTGCATCACCTGACGGCAGGCTCCGCATGGCATCTGGGACCCTGGGGCAGCATCGCTCTGGGCATCGATGCAGCTCACGGCCAGTTCAATCGGTTGTTTGCCTTGGCTGATCGCCGTGAAAAGGGCGACCCGCTCTGCACAGATGCTCAGGCCATAACTGGCATTTTCCACATTGCAGCCGTCGATCACACTGCCGTCATCACACCGCACTGCAGCCCCCACGTGGAAGTTTGAGTAGGGGCAATGGGCACGTTCGGCGGCCCGGCGCGCTCGCGCCAGTAAACACTCAGCGTTGTTCTCGGCAGGAGCCATGGGCCGTTTCCAAAAGGCTGCTCAGGGTTTTTGTCCCAGCTGATTGGGTCAGCCGGGATTGCTGGCTGAGTTCGAATCTCTTTTGGGAATCAATGACCAGATCTCCGCTGACAGCGACACGACTCTCATGGGCAGGACTGCTGGAGGCGCCGGAGTCATTGAATGTGAGCGCTCCTAACGGGGCTTCGTAGGACCAGTGATAGGTCATGCGAGAGCCCGTGATCTGTTCAACACCGGAACTGCTGAAGCGCTCCACCAAGGGGGTGAGTCTGCTGTCGATCACCGTTTCTGGTTCAATCGCAGGGTTTTCACCCCGCTCAACCCGAAAATGCTGCTGCTCGAGCTGTCGGATGCCTGCAATCGGGCGGCCAGACCACCGGGCCTCCACGGTCTGAATGGTGCAGACCAGTGCAGGTGGAGGTGGTGCTGAGGCCAGCACGGAATGATCAGGCCACAGCCGCGAAGCTTTCGCGGAAGGCGTTGATCGTCGCTTCGATGTCGGCGTCGGAGTGAGCCAGGGACGTGAAACCCGCTTCGAACGCTGATGGTGCGAGGTAGATGCCCCGCTCGAGCATGGCGCGATGCAGTTTGCCGAAGCGTTCCGAATCCGTGCTCTTGGCTTCTTCGAAGTTGCGCACGGGGCCTTCGCAGAGGAAGAAACCGAACATGGCGCTGACGCTGGCCGCTGTGATCGGCATGCCAGCGGATTGGGCGGCGTCCTTGATGCCTGCCACCAGCTTCTGGGTTGTGGCCGTCAGCTTCTCGTAGGTGCCGGGCTGCTTGAGCAGTTCCAGGGTCTTGATGCCGGCGGTCATCGCCAGGGGGTTTCCACTGAGGGTTCCGGCCTGATACATGGGCCCAGCCGGGGCCACCATTCCCATGATGTCGGCGCGGCCGCCGTAGGCGCCCACAGGAAGGCCGCCACCGATCACCTTGCCCATGGTCGTGAGATCTGGGGTGACGCCGAAATGTGCCTGGGCACCGCCGTAGCTGATCCGGAAGCCGGTCATCACCTCGTCAAACACCAGCAGAGCGCCGTGCTCTTTGGTGAGTTCCCGCAAACCTTCAAGGAAGCCGGGTTCCGGTTGAATGAAGCCGGCGTTGCCGACGATCGGCTCGAGGATCACGCCCGCGATGGCGTCGGGGTTCTCGGCGAAAAGGGCCTTAACGGCTTCGAGGTCGTTGTAAGGCGCCGTGAGGGTGTTGGCCGTGGTGCTGCGCGGGACACCGGGGGAGTCCGGCAGGCCGAGTGTGGCCACACCGGAACCGGCTTTCACCAGGAACATGTCCGCATGGCCGTGATAGCAGCCCTCGAACTTGATCACCTTGTCGCGGCCGGTGTAGGCACGGATCAGGCGCAACACAGCCATGCAGGCCTCGGTGCCGCTGTTGACGAAGCGCACCATCTCAACGCTGGGTACAGCGTCGATCACCATTTCGGCCAGGGTGTTTTCCAGGGCACAAGGTGCTCCGAAGCTGGTGCCCTTCTCGATCGCTTCCTGCAGTGCTGCGATCACCTCGGGGTGAGCGTGGCCGCAGATGGCCGGTCCCCAGCTGCCTATGTAGTCGATGTACTTATTGCCATCCACGTCCCAGGCATAGGGACCCTTCACCCGATCGAACACGATCGGCTGACCGCCAACCGACTTGAACGCCCGCACAGGGGAGCTGACACCTCCGGGCATCAGGGCCTGTGCTGCGCCGAAGATGGCCTGGGAGTGGCTGGTGTTCAACGCGGGAGCTGTCACTGGAACCGACGCCAAAGGGCTGATGCAAACCGTGCAACATCCTGACTCAGGAACGACCGGTTCCGTTTGCTGTGTTTCTTAATTGCCCACTTCTCACGCATTTTGATGCGTAGTCTTTGATCAGATCGAGATCGATGTGGCCCACGACTGGTCAGTGCTGGAGAGGGATCTGCGCCGATGTCTGCCCCCTCGGGCCATCGTGGCGAAGCGTCAGGAACTGCTTAGTTACGACTGTGACGGACTGACGCTTGAGCGCCACTGTCCGCCCCTGGCGGTGCTGCCGGAGACCACCGAGCAGGTCGCTGCGGTGTTGCAGTGCTGCCATCAACACGGTGTGCCGTTTGTGGCCCGTGGAAGCGGCACCGGCCTCTCGGGGGGAGCGTTGGTGGATCAGCAGGCGCTTCTGGTGGTGACCAGTCGCATGCGTCGGGTGCTCGACCTTGATCTGGCCAATCAGCGGGTCACGGTGCAGCCCGGGGTCATCAACAGCTGGGTGACGCGCGCCGTTGCAGGAGACGGGTTCTATTACGCCCCGGATCCCTCCAGCCAGGTGGTTTGCAGCATCGGCGGAAATGTGGCGGAAAATTCGGGCGGGGTGCACTGCCTCAAATACGGCGTGACCAGCAATCACGTTCTGGAACTTGAGGTGGTCCTGCCCGACGGAACCATCACGCAGTTGGGCAACGGGCTGGCCGAATCCTCCGAACTGGACCTACGTGGTGCGTTCATCGGCAGCGAAGGAACGCTGGGCATCGCGACGGCCATCACCCTTCGCCTGCTTCGGGCTCCGGAGTGCGTGAACGTGCTGTTGGCGGATTTCGCCACGATGGAAGCGGCAGGGGAAGCGGTGCGATCGGTCACCGCGAGCGGTCTCCTGCCGGCGGGGATGGAAATCATGGACAACGTCACCATCAACGCCGTCAATGATTTCTTCGGCTACGACGAGTACCCCCGTGATGCAGCGGCCGTTCTGCTGATTGAGCTTGATGGGCAGGAGGCTGAGGTTCAGGCCTCTTCTGAGCGGGCCGAGGTGCTTTGTCGCGCGGCAGGAGCCCGTGGGCTGCGGCGGGCCCAAGACCCCACGGAATGCGCGGTGCTCTGGAAAGGCCGCAAATCTGCGTTTTCAGCGGTGGGAAAAATCACGCCGACGTATTACGTGCAAGACGGTGTCGTTCCCCGCAGCAGCCTTCCGTCGGTGCTTGCGGCGATTGAACGGCTCAGCCAGGAGCACGGCCTGCCGGTGGCCAATGTTTTCCATGCCGGCGATGGCAACCTTCATCCACTGATCCTGTATTCACTGGACCAGCCCAATGTGGAGCGGAGCGTGAAGGAGCTCGGTGCCGCCATCCTGCGGGTGTGTCTTGATGCTGGTGGCAGCATCAGCGGAGAGCACGGCGTCGGCGCCGACAAGCGCTGCTACCTCGACTGGATGTTCAGCTCGGACGACCTGGAAACGATGGGGCTGTTGCGGTCTGCCTTTGATCCAGACAACCGTGCGAATCCCGGCAAGGTGCTGCCCACACCGCGGACCTGCGGTGAATCGGCCAAACGGATGGTGACGCTGCCCGCCGGCGTTGAGATCTACTGAACAGGGTCAGAAGAACGGTTCATCCCCGTCGTCGTCGGTTGGAGGCCAGTCCAGGTCAACGCTGACAGGGGCGTGGTCGCTGGGTTGTTGGTTGCCGCGCATGCCCTTGTGGATGACGCAGCTGCGGGCGAGTCCCAGCAGCTCGTCGCACAGATAGATGTGGTCGATGCGCCAACCGCGGTCCCGATCCCAGGCACCGCTGCGGTAATCCCACCAGCTCCAGTGACCGGAGTCCGGTTCGAACACGCGGAACACGTCCTTAAGCCGTTCACCGAGGGCGTCACGAAGGGCCTGGCGTTCGGCATCGCTCGCCATGATTCCGCCTGTCTGGCGGTCGGGGTCAGGAAGATCGCGTGCTTCGAGGCCGATGTTGAAGTCGCCGACCATGCAGAGCGGCTCTCCGCGTTGCTCCTGAGCATCGAGATAACGCTTCAGGCAGCCGAGCCAGGCCAATTTGTAGGGGTATTTCTCCGACTTCAGGCTTGATCCATTCGGGACATAAAGGTTGAGCACGCGAACGCCATTCAGCAGTGCGCTGATCACGCGCTTCTGCGCGCCGAGCTCGTTCGCCTCCGCATCATCCGGGAGCTCCCCGACAAAGCCGCAACGCACATCCTCCAAGGGCTCGCGGCTGATCAGGGCGACGCCGTTGTAGGCCTTCTGGCCATGGATGTGCACGTGCCAACCAGCAGATTTGAAGGCTTCCAGCGGGAACAGGGGGTCATCCACCTTGGTTTCCTGGAGACAGAGCAGATCCGGTTGCTCGCTCTCCAGCCAGCTGAGCACCTGATCCAATCGTGTGCGGACCGAGTTCACGTTCCAGGTGGCGATCTGCACGGCTGATCCAGTGGCGTCAAAGACCCTTAGCATCGGCCAACTCCGGATTCCGCTGATGTCTCGCCGTCTTGCGGCTGTCGCTCAGGCTCTGCTGTCTTTCCTGGTGGTGATGACGGTTCCGATGGGTGCAGGGGCCCAGGTTGAAGCTCCCTTTCAGAACCGCGAGGAACGCGAGATCTACGGCGACACCAACGGCAGCGGCTCAATTCTGGATGCCGCCAACCCCATGGATTTGTTGAACCAGATCCGACGGGCGACGGCCATGGACGACGCCACGCCTCCCTCCGATGCCATTGATGCTGCCCTCAAGGCCTATCAGAACCCTCCAGCGACGCCGTAGCGCTGGAGGGTTCTGATCCGGTGCTGCGGGCTGCGCTCAATCCCAGCTGTGCTGCCACAACATCGATCAAAGGATCGATCCTTCCGTTGGCGTTCCGCCTTTCTCGGGCCTGCTTGAGCAGGGTTTGAACAGCCTCCGAATTGCCTTGCTCTTGCCGCAATAGGGCCAAGGCCAGCAGGGGCCTTGCATCTGTCTTGTTCTCCGTGGCCAGTTGGCCGTACAACCTCATCGCGGTCTGGTCGGATCCGCTTTGTCGCAGCAGATCAGCCAAAAGCAAACCGATCTCCAAACGCTGGCCAGGTTCCAGGCCCTTGAACCGGGCCGTGAGCTCTGCTGTCACCTGACGCTGACGTCCCTGCTTTTGGTCCAGGAGCACCAGCAGCTGCAGAACCTCCAGATCATTCGGATGCAGCCGCAGCAGATGTTGGAGGCTGCGTCGGGCGGCCTCGGGCTGGCCATTGCGACGTTGCAGATCGGCTTTGAACAGGGTGAGTTCGCGCGGCGTCGAGCGGCCAGACAGCAACGGTTGCAGCACCACTTCGGCCTCTTGCAGGCGCTCCAGTGTCACCAAGCGTTCCAACAGCAGGCCTCGTTTGGCTTCACTGACTTCCTCCTGGTTCTGGAGCTGTTGCATCAGCAGCTCAACCTGCAGATCTTCAGCCTGGCGAGTGCTGCGCGCTCGCGTTTCCGGAGCCATGGAGGCCGCGGCGACCCAACCGACCAGTGCAGCCCCCACAATGGACGCCAGCAGCAACAGAATCCGGCGCGGGCTGGGCATCCGATCTCGAATCAGCCACTTCAGTCTGAGGAGATTGCAGTGGGCTGGCTACAGTCTTTAGAAGGGCTTTTGACTCCGCCCGGTTCAGCATCAATGCGCGCCCATCCGATTCCCCCGGTCACAGAGCCGTTGCAGTACCGGGCCATCGGTCTTGTGCGCGGCACTTACGCCCCAACCGACCCCGAGCAACTCACCCGTGGCACCTTGACCGATGCCCAGGGGGTCCCCCTGGAAACCGTCGTGCTCGGTCGTGTGCTCACCCTGATGCGGCGGCATCTGCCCCTGGATCAACCTCACCTTTGGGTCGTGTATCCCAGAAGCCGTGAAAGTGATCATCTGCATCTGCAGATCGCTGGGGTCTGGGAACCCAGCACCCTGGCTCCAGACCAAGCCGATGCCTCCGACACCCTGCCGGAAGGGGACGACTTCTTTTCCGTTCGAGGCGAGTTGATCTTCACCAAGCCGGAAACCGGCGAAATGGTGGTGAAGGTGCGGCAGCAGGCCCGTGCCGACGGCCACCGTCCACTTCCCTTCAAGCTCCAGATCAAGGGAGAGCTCCCTCTCGAAAACCTGCGTCACTTCGTCAGCCTTGACCTGCGCCGCCAGGGCCAGGAACTGCACCTCGAAAATCACGACGTGATTGCTCCGATGCCGACGCGTGGCGGCAAATCCAAGGGAGGTCGTGGCCGTGCCACCTCCCGCGCTCGCAGCTGATGGCCGAGGGGGGGCAGGGCTCCACGGGGGCACTTCGGGCCGGCATTGCCGTTGCCGGCATCACTGCCCTCGGCGCTTTTGGTCCTGCCCTGGGTCTGTCTGCTGCCTGGATCGTTGTGGGGGTTGGGGGTGCCCTGGTCACCCTCAGCGTTGATGCCGCCACCTGGGAAGGCATGGGCGGGCACATCCTTGCCGAAGCTTTGCCCGGTGGGCAGGAGCGTCTGCATCGGATTGCGGTGCATGAGGCGGGCCATGTTCTGATCGCGGAAGCGGAGCAACTTCCGGTTCAGCAGGTGCTGGTGGGAACCCTGGCCTGCGTGCGTGCAGGACTGCGCAGCAGCGGCGCCACGGAGTTCGCCGTGCCGGACAGCGTCCGCATGCCGCTTGAGGATCTACGCCGTTGGAGCCGGGTGCTTCAGGCCGGCATCGCTGCTGAGACCGTGGTTTTCGGCAAGGCCCGTGGTGGGGCCGATGACCGCGCTTTGCTGGGACGGCTTTGGGGACTGTCGGGCCATGACGTGGCCACCGCCCAGCGGGAGCAGCGCCGCGCCCGGAGGGAGATTGAGCAGCAGTTGCGTCAGCAGCGGGAGGTGCTTGATCAGCAGGCCGTTGTTCTGTTGGAGGCGGCTCCGCGTCTAGGGCGATGAGCGCGCTTTGGATTGATGCACCAACAGGGTTGGCAGGGGACATGCTCCTGGCCGCACTGTTGGATCTGGGTGTGGACCAGGCCGTGGTGGAGTCGCCTCTGGCGGCCCTCGGTTTGACGGGGCGCTATCGCCTCACCCAGCAGGAGGCGCGCAGTGCTGGTCTCCGAGGCATCCGCGTTGATGTGGAGGGTCTTGAGGATCAGCCGCCCCACCGCCATTGGTCGGGGATCCGTGATCAGATCAATGCAGCTGCTCTAGCGCCATCGCTGAAGCAACGGGTGCTCGCCGTGTTCACCCGTCTGGCGGAAGCCGAAGCCACCGTGCATGGAACTCCGGTGGAGGCCGTTCACTTCCATGAGGTTGGAGCCATCGATGCCCTCGTGGATGTGGTGGGTGTCTGTGCGGCGATTGACGACCTCAATCCAGCCAGGATCGTCTGTTCTCCGTTGCCTGCGGGGAGCGGAACGGTGGCAACCGCCCATGGCCTGTTGCCCGTGCCCGTGCCCGCCGTGCTTGAACTGGCACGACGTCACCGCATTCCTCTGCTTCAGGGCGGAGATCTGCCCACAGGTGAGTTGGTGACACCCACGGGCCTAGCCCTGGTGTCGGTTCTGGTAGATCAGTTTGTCGCTCCTGAACGCATGGTGGCTGACAAGGTTGGTGTTGGCCTCGGCCACCGCCAACTGGATCGCCCCAACCTGGTGCGCCTTGTGCTGCACACCCCAGCCGTTACTGCGGAGGAAGGTCCCCGTTGGGAGTCATTGGTGGTGCAGGAAGCCTGGATCGATGACGCCACTCCAGAGGAGATTGCGGTGTTGATGAATCGCTTGCGTGATGCGGGAGCGATTGATGTGGCGGTGCAGCCGTTGCTGATGAAAAAGGGCCGCAGTGGTCAGTTGCTCACGGCGCTGGTGCGGGATGGGGATGCCGATCAGCTCCGCAGCCTCTGGCTCAGTGCTGGCAGCAGCATCGGCCTGCGGGAGCGGCGCCAGGGACGCTGGGTGTTGCCGAGGCGGCAGGGTGTGCTCGAAACCCCCTGGGGTCCCGTCGCCGCCAAACAGGTGCGTCGCCCCGATGGCCGTTGCACCGTCAAAGCCGAGGCGGATGCCCTTGAGGCTCTTCAGGCCAGCACGGGGTGTTCCTTTGATGAGCTGCGGGCTGCTGTTGCAGTAGCGCCGTTCGTCAGCACGGACGATTGGGCCTGATGGGCAAGGTTCTCCGGCAACCCAAGCTCTGGATCACGCTGGCCAGCCTGATCTTCATCGCTGTGGCTTTGGCCCAGCAGGCGGGCCAACTTCGCCAGCTGAGCTTGGTGGCCAACGGTTGGTGGTGGCTGGTGCTGGGGCTGGGCCTCACCTGGCTCAGCATCCTGATCAATGGTTTGGCCTGGCGCGACCTTCTGATCTGGTTGAGACATCCTCCCCAGGGGGTTGCGGTGGTGCCGCTGTTTGTGCGGAGCAACCTTCTCAAGTACCTGCCGGGAGGGATCTGGCATCTGGTGGAGCGGGTCCGCGTGCTGCGTCCGGCGATTGGCGGCGGCCCTGCCCTGGCTGGGGTGATCCTTGATCCACTCCTGATCGTGGCGGCGTCCGTTCTTGTTGTGGTTGCTGGTGGATGGCAGCAGGGCCTTGCCCTGCTGGCTCCGTGGCCCGCGCTGTTGATGATGTCCCGCTGGCGCGAGCCCCTTCTGCGTCGACTGGAGCGTTCCAAGGCAGCGCAATTGCAGTCGGTTGGAAGTGGGCCCCTGGAAAGTGAGGGAAGCGGCCGCGGCGGCTATCCCTGGCGGCCCCTCAGCCTTCAGCTGCTGTTTGTGGTCTGCCGCTTTGCCGGGTTCTGGTGCAGCGTGCAGGCCTTTGGCATTCAAAGTCCGGCACCGTTCACCTGGCTTGCGGCCTTTGGTCTGGCCTATGCCGTTGGGCTGGTGGTGCCTGGTGCCCCCGGGGGGCTCGGGGTGTTTGAGGCCACCCTGCTGCTGCGTTTGGGTGCTGCCGTACCAGAGGCGCAGTTGCTCGCGGTGGTTCTCAGCTACCGACTCCTCTCCACCCTGGCTGATGTTGTTGCCAGCGGGGCCCTGGTGGCCGATCGGATGCTGGGCCAACGTTTGAAACGCCACCGCTGACCCCCGTGCTGTTGTGTTGCTGAGTCGTCGACGGATGCTGCAGTTGGTGCTTGGCACCGGTTTTACGGCAGCGGCCCTGCCCTTGAGCGCCGCCAGGGGAGCTGTTCAACGGGTTGGGCTGATCAGCGATCTCAACAGCAGCTATGGCTCCACCCGCTACATCCCTGCCGTGGATCAAGGGCTGGATCAGCTCATTGGCCTGCAGCCGGATCTGGTGGTGTGTGCTGGCGACATGGTCGCGGGTCAGATGCGAGGCCTCACGGGTCAACAGCTGGATGCCATGTGGCGGGGCTTTGAGACTTCGGTTCTGCAGCGGCTTCAGGCGGCGAAGATTCCACTGCTGCCAGCGATCGGGAACCATGACGGTTCACCGGGTTTCCCCATGGATCGTGCTGCTGTGGGTCGGTTCTGGACCCCGATCCGTTCACGAATGGGATTGGTGTTTGTGGATGCCTCGCAGTTCCCGTTTCGCTACTCGGTGCTGCAGGACGGGATCTTCTGGCTGGTCTGGGATGCCAGCTCAGCCCGTGTTCCTGAGGATCAGCTGATCTGGGCACAACAGCAGTTGGCCAGCATCGAGGCACAAAAAGCTCGTGCTCGGTTTGTGGTGGGTCATCTCCCCCTGGCTGGGGTTGGTCTGGGCAAGGATCGCCCCGGTGAGGTGTTGGAGCGGGGAGGTGCACTTCAGGCCTTGATGGATGCCGCCGGCGTGCAGGCCTACATCAGTGGTCATCACCACACCTGGTTCTCCAGCCGTCGTGGCCAGCTTGATCTGATCCAGCTCGGTGCCTTGGGCAGTGGCCCCCGGCGCCTGTTGCGTGGTGAAGCGCCAGCACAGCAGACCTTCACCTTGTTGAAGATCGATGGGGGCAGGGGCACCCTGCGGGAGACCACCTACGCCGTGTCCACGGGACGGCCGATCTCCTGGTCAACACTCCCGCTCCGTCTCAACACCCGTGCTGGCTTGCTCCAGCGCAACGCATCAGAGCGGTTGCTGCGGGGGTGACGAGCCCTCTCGTCTGGAGGCGTGATCCAGGGTTGGCACCAAGGCCATGGCGGCGACCAGCCCCAGAACGAGGATCATCAGGGCCGGCAACATCGCTTCGGCCAGCCGTTCATCGCCGGCGTACTGGAACACGCGCACCGAGAGCGTGTCGAAGTCAAAAGGCCGCAGGGCAAAGGTGAGGGGAAGCTCTTTCACCGTGTCCACAAACACCAGAAGCAGTCCGACGGTGATCGGTCCGCGCAAGAGGGGGAGATGCACGCGTTGGAGCACGCGCTGCCACGGTGATCCCATCCCCGTCGCCGCCTCATCGAGGCTCGGGCTGATCCGTTCCAGGGCTGCATCCAGGCCTCCTTTCGCCACCGCCAGAAATCGATCGCTGTAGCCCCACAGCAGCAGGAGCAAGGGGGCGACCTGCCAGGGGGCGCCCGTGAGCAAAAGGGCCAGAGCCAAGACGGTGCCGGGGATGGCGTACCCCGTTCCGGCCAGGAAGGTGAGGCTTTTCAGCCATGGGGCGCTGGACCAGCGTTTGGCGATGGCCAGCACCAGCGCTGCCGTTACCGCCAAAACAGCAGCGACCAGAGCCAGCAAAAGACTGCGGCCGCTCAGACTGATCAGATCTTCGTTCCAGCTGGTTTGGAGCTGATCCAAGTTGCTGGCGGCCCACAGCAGTGGGGTTCCCAGGCTCACAATCGGAGGGATCACGGCGAGCAGTTGCGCCACCCCAGCGCGGAATCCATGCAGGTGCCAAGCGGTTGCATCCCCGCCGGCCACGCCATCGCTCCAGCGCCGACTGCGCCTGCGCAGGCTGCGTTCACACACCACCAACGTCAACACGATCACCAGCGTGATCAAGGCCAAGCTGATGGCGCCTGCGGGATCGCCGTTGGACTGCCAGGTTTCCAGGATGCCCGCGGAGAGACTTGGGATGCCGAGCAGCTGCACGGCACCCAGCTCATTGACCACTTCCATGCCCATGAGAGCGACGCCGGCTCCGATCGCGGGCAGTGCAATGGGCAAGGCCACACGCCGGAAGGCTGACCAGGGACCAACCCCCAGGCTCCGGCATGCCTCCAGCTGACGCTGACCGCTGACGGAGAAACTTTCCGTGCTCAACAGGAACACATAGGGGTAGGTCGTCAGTGCCATCACAGCAATGCCCCACCCCATGCCGTGAATGGTCCAGCTGTGGCGACTGCCCAGATCAACGAGGATCGCCGAAAGGAGATAGGCCGGCGTTGCCAGGGGAATCAGCTGGGCGATGCGTAGCCATGCCCGACCGGGAAAACGGCAGTTGCACAGCAGCCAACCGTTCGCAGTACCAAGCAAGGTGCCCAGCGTTGCTGTTCCGAGCAGCAGCTGGATGGTGCCAACGATCTGGCGCATGCCATCGGGGCCAAGATCGCTGAAGCCGCTGTGCAAAGACGTCAGGGCCTCCCTTACCAGCGTCAACACCGGCCAGATCGCAACCATGCCAGTGATGGAGGCGATCAGGATCAGGGCCAGCCGGGTTGGGCTTGGAACAACACTCCGGTTGGGCAGCAACTTCACTTCAGCGATGGGCCGGACACCGTTGTCGCGACGTGGTGTTGCGACATTGCCATGGAACGAGTCTGGCGATGAACGATGGGGATCTGATTCAGGGCGTGCAAACCGCACACCGGCTTCGATCATTTGTCACACTCATAAGCTCGGTCGGTTCCCAAGCTTCATCTGATCTGTGGAACAGCTGCTCCCGATGGAGCCAACGGTTGCTTTAAACGGGGTCTGGCACAGCTACGGCGATGCCTCTGACGGCTGGACCCTGAAGGGGGTGGATCTTCAGGTGGCGCCAGGGGAGCTGCTAGGCCTGTTGGGCCCCTCCGGCTGTGGCAAGACAACCCTGCTTCGCTTGATTGCCGGCTTCGAACGCCCCCGGCGCGGCACGGTGCAGTTGGATCAGCGCATGGTGGCTGGAGATGGGATCTGGATGGAACCGGAACGTCGGGGCGTTGGCATGGTGTTCCAGGATTACGCCCTTTTCCCTCACCTGAACGCTTGGCAGAACGCCAGTTTCGGTTTGCCCCGGCGGAATCCCAACCGTGAGCGCGTGGCCTGGTTGTTTGCGTTGCTGGGGCTGAAGGGGCTCGAGCAGCGTTACCCGCACCAGCTCTCCGGTGGCCAGCGGCAGCGGCTGGCGTTGGCACGCGCTCTGGCCCCAGCGCCCAGGGTGGTTCTGCTTGATGAGCCTTTTTCAAGCCTGGATGTGGAGGTGAGGCTCCGCCTGCGCAGTGAGCTCTCCTCCGTACTGGACGCCTGCGGTGCGAGCGGCGTGATCGTCACCCATGATCCCGGAGAAGCTCTGGCGATTTGCGATCGCGTTGCCGTCATGCGGGATGGTGTGCTGCATCAATGTGCATCGCCCCCCGAGATCGTGAGGTCACCGGCGACGCCTTTTGTTGGATCCTTTGTGCTTCAGCGCAATTTGATTCCAGTGCAGGCCCATGGCCAAGGCCAGTTGTCCTGTCTCCTGGGAGACCTGGATGCATCGGCCCCATGGGTCCAGGCGGACCGCGAAGCCTCCGGTGACTGTTGTGTGCTCGTGGATCCGCACGACATCACTGTCGTCGCCGATGCCGAAGGAGAGGCCAGCGTGCTGGGCCGTGAATTTCTGGGGGATGCTTGGGAGTACCGAATCCGTGTCGCGGATGTGCTGGTGCGCGCCCACTGTCCGATCGAACAGGAGCATCCTCCCCACACCCGTTGTCGCCTCAGCTTCAGGGATGGGGCCAGAGTCACGCTGCTTCCGCTTGGTCAGGCGTCGGCATAAAAAATCCCCCGCCGCAGCGAAGGATTGAGGAAAAAGAATTGAAAGCTTCAGCGTTGGTGATGACGCACCGGGATGGGCACAAGCACCGGCTGGCGTAGGCCGCCACCGCCGTTGTCATCATCGGAATCAGCCAGAAGCCACAGCAGCAGGCTGGCGAGAACGAATACCGCTCCGAGCAGCAGTGGTTCGACCATTGAGGTTTCTCCCATGGCACGCACAATAAGCACCATTCCCTGGTTTTGCTGAATCAGCTGAAACCTTTTCCTGCATCTGGCGCCACACAGGCCTTGAGTTGCTTCCGCAGGGTGGTGTGGTCGATGTCGCGGCCGATCAGCACCAATTGATTCTTGCGATCACCGGTCCAGTCGGTGTCGTCGATGGAAAAGCGTTTGCCCGCCAAATGGAACACATGGCGGCGTTCGCTTTCGTTGAACCAGAGGATTCCCTTGGCTCGGAACACCTCCTGGGGCATCTGGTTGTCGAGGAAGTTCTGGAACTTGCGCAATGCGAAGGGCCCATCACTCTGGAACGACAGGGAGGTGAATCCCTCGATGTCCTGATGGTCACCGTGCTCATGGCTGTGGTGATGGTGTCCGTGGTCATGACCGTCCCCATGGTTGTGGGCATGACCGTGATCGTGCCCATGGCTGTGATCGTGTTCATGACCGTGATCGTGGTCATGGCTGCAGTGGCCATGGTCGTGGTCGCAGTCGCTGTGATCCAGGCTCGGATCGTCGGCAGGGGAACTCACCTTGTCGGATTCGAAGAGTCCGACGCTGAGCAGCAGGGCAAGAGGCACCTCTCCTTTCACCGACCGCAGGATCCGCGCATCGTTCTTGACGGCTCTGAGTTGCTGTTCGACGGTCTCAAGCCGCTCCTCGGAGACGAGGTCGCACTTGTTCAGCAGCAGGATATCGCCGTAAATCACCTGGGACCGGCCAACTTCCGTGTCTAGAACGACGTCGTCGAAGTTTTCTGCATCGATCAAGGTGATGATCGAATCCAGGCGGGTTTGGTCCCGCAGCTCACTGCCAAGGAAGGTCATGGCCACCGGCAGGGGATCGGCCAGACCGGTGGTTTCGACGACGATGTAATCGAGCGGTTCTGGGCGTTCAATCACCCGTTCCACCGCCTCCATCAGCTCGCCGTTGATCGAGCAGCAGATGCAACCGTTGCTCAGCTCCACCATGTCTTCACCGGTGGTGACGACCAGATCGTTGTCGATCCCGATTTCACCGAACTCATTCACCAGCACCGCGGTCTTCACCCCCTGCTGATTGCTCAGGATGTGATTCAGCAGCGTCGTTTTCCCCGCTCCGAGGAAGCCGCTGAGAATGGTGACCGGGACGCCTGGACTGGCTGGTGCGGTGGTCATGCGCAAGGACCCACTCGACTCATGCTGGCAGCAGAGCGTCAATGGCGCTGGCCAGCTCCACATCCAGGCTGCTGAGGCCGCCGAGATCATGGGTGGTCAGGTCGATTGAAACGCGGTTGTAGACGTTGCTCCAGTTCGGATGGTGATTTTTGGATTCGGCCAGCAAGGCCACCTGTGCCATGAATCCAAAGGCTTCCACGAAGCTTTTGAACTGCAGATCGCGGTGCAGCCTGTCTCCGTTCACAACCCAATTGGGCAGGGTTGTGCTGAGTGCCGACTTCTGGGCGGAATCGAGAGGTTCAACTGGCATGGAAGCCCTGAATCACCCCTCCATCGTGGCTGGAGCAGGTTGTCAGTCGCTCAGGTCATGCAATCGATCAATCATCAGATCGGTGTCGGTATCGATGCCGTCGTCGGTTTCCCAGGCGTTCGGGTTGTGTCGGGCCTGAATGGCTTGATTGATCCGTTCGCCATTGCGGAGGCTCAACAGGGTTTTCGGCGTGGCTGAAGTGGTCTGCGTGGTGCTTTCAGGGGTGGGGCGGCTGGAGGATTCACCGAACAGGTGGCAGGCGATCGTTCTGGTGTGAGCAGCGCTGCGGTGCTCCCAGAGGTAAACGGCTTGCCAGGTGCCCAGGAGCAGTTGCCCCCTGCTGACGCTCAGGTTCAGGGTTTGGCTGGTGAGCGCGGTTCGGATGTGGGCCGGCATGTCATCAGCTCCTTCGTCGTCATGGAGATAACGGCGGTGTTCTGGAACGGCATCGGCCATCCATGCATCCAGGTCCTGCAGCACCCGTGGATCGGCATTCTCGTTGATGGTGAGGCTGGCGCTGGTGTGCAAGCAGGTGAGATGCAGAACGCCCTGGTCCAGCCCCGTGCTGCGGATCCAGGTGTTCAACCGCCCCTCCAGTCGGGTGAATCCTCTTCCCGGGGTTTGAACTGTGATCTGATGCAGGATCTGCTGCACGCCCACCGCTCTCCAGCGTTCTTTCCTTACTTTGCGTGCTGCAGCACCGTCTGAGTCCATGGCCAGCCCATCTGCCCCCGATCTGACCCTGCTGTTTGACGGAGGTTGTCCGTTGTGTGTGCGCGAAGTTCGCTTTCTGCAGCGGCGTGACCGTCAGGCCCGGCTGGCTTTTGTCGACATCGATGCCTCTGATTACGACGCAGCGGCCCATGCCGGCATCAGTTACCGGGTGGCAATGGGCCGCATTCATGCCATCACAGGCTCCGGGGAGGTGCTGCGGGATGTGGCCGTCTTCCGTGAGGCGTATCGCCTGATTGGTCTGGGGTGGCTTTACGCACCGACCCGCTGGCCCTTGATCGGCAGCGTGGTCGATTGGGTCTATGGGATTTGGGCCGCCAGGCGGCTTCAGATCACCGGGCGCGCCGACCTTGAGACCCTCTGCCAAGGCCGCTGTGAGCTGAACTGACCCGTTCCTATCGAACGGTCTGCGGTTGTCGGTAGATCAGCTTGAGCGGCCAGAGAGCCATGGGCAGGGCGATCCCCAGGGCCACCTGCAGCATCAATCGGCGCATGGGTCCAGAACGTCTGAACCGCTTAACCATGGCCTGCATCGCTGCTTCGATGCCAGTCCAGGTGTCGTTAGGGTGATGGAAAAGGGGGCGAGATGGCTTCTGCCGCAACGGCTTGGGGGCAGCTGGGAGCCCATCTGAGAGAGACGCAGCTGCTCGGCTCGATACAGAGCACCCTGTACTGGGACCAGAACACCCGCATGCCCTCTGCTGGGGCGTCCTGGCGGGGTGAGCAGCTCACGCTGCTGGCGACCCAGCTTCATGCTCGTCAGAGCTCTGCCGCCTATGCGGATCTGCTGGCCGAAGCGCGTCAGCACTGGAATTCCGCTGAGCGATGCCCTGAACAGGGCCGCAATCTGGATCTGCTGGAACAGGACCTGCAGCGGCAGCAGTCCCTCGATCCAGCCCTCGTCGCCGCCTTGGCCAAGGCCAAGGCCGACGGCTACGACCGGTGGCAGCAGGCTCGATCGGCTTCTGATTTCAGCCTCTTCGCACCGGCGCTTCAGACCCTGATTGATTTGCGTCAGGAGCAGGCCAAACAGCTGGATGAGCCTCGCTCCTGTTGGGAAACCCTGGCGCAACCCTTCGAACCGGATCTACGTCTGGAGCGTCTCGAGGCCTTGTTTGCTCCCCTGCGGCAACGGTTGCCGCAATTGGTTGCTCAGGCATCCACCCGGCCACGCCCACGATCAGCGGACTGGGATCTCGATGAGTCCAGCCAGCAAGATCTCTGTGATGAGCTGCTCGGTGCCTGGGGCCGTAATCCCGCCATCACCTGCATGGCGCGATCACCTCACCCCTTTTCGATCACGCTGGGACCGGCGGATTACCGCATCACCACGCGTGTGGTGCCAGGCCAGCCGTTGTCGTGTTTCCTCGCCACGGCCCACGAATGGGGCCATTCCCTCTACGAGCAGGGGTTGCCGGACCAGAGCCACCAATGGTTTGCCTGGCCCCTGGGACAGGCCACCTCGATGGCGGTTCATGAAAGTCAGTCGCTGTTCTGGGAGAACCGTGTTGCCCGGAGCCGTCCGTTCGCAGAGCAGTGGTGGAAGCGTTTTGCGCAGGTGGGGGCTCCCTTCAGCGCCGCCCAGGACATGTGGCAGGCGATGAATCCGATGGCGCCTGGTTTGAACCGGGTGGAGGCTGATGAACTCAGCTATGGCCTGCACATCCTGATCCGCACGTATCTCGAGATTGCCCTGCTGGAGCAGGGTTTGGCGGTGAACGATCTCCCAGACGAATGGAACCGGCGCTATCAGGAACTCCTGGGGGTGCGGCCGATGAACGATGCCGAGGGATGCCTTCAAGATGTGCACTGGAGTGAAGGCCTGTTTGGCTATTTCCCCTCGTATCTGTTGGGGCACCTGATTAGTGCGCAGTTGAGCGAAGCGATGGCGGAGGCCATCGGGTCTCCGGAGGAGCATGTGGAGCGCGGCGATGTCACGCCCTTGCTGGCTTGGCTGCGTGAGCACGTTCACCCGCTCGGACGCAGTGTGAATGCCGATCAACTGGTGGACAGGGTCACCGGTCGGCCCCTGAGCACCGATGCCTTCCTTGACTACCTGGAGAACAAGCTTGATCGGCTGCAACCGACCCCCTAGCCGTATGCAACTCGACGGGTGGAGGGGCCCGTAGGATGCGCCGCGCTGTCCATCGCCGTTTATGGCCAACCTCGATCAGGCACCCAGCCGCAGCATGCCCAACCTGTTGCACGTGCTGCCGGCCTTCGCTGATGAAGCCGAACTTCGTCTCAACACGATCGTGGAGCTCAACTCCAACACGATCAATAAGTACGAACTGATCACAGAAACCGGCCATCTGAAGCTGGACCGCGTTGGTTACTCCTCGCTGGCTTACCCCTTCGCCTACGGATGCATTCCCCGCACCTGGGATGAAGATGGCGATCCCCTCGACATCGAAATCGTTGGTGTCACCGAGCCCCTGATTCCCGGTTCGATTGTGGAAGCCCGCATCATCGGCGTGATGACCTTCGACGACGGTGGTGAAGTCGACGACAAGGTGATCGCTGTTCTTGCCGACGACAAGCGCATGGATCACATCAAGAGCTGGGAAGATCTCGGTGAGCACTGGAAGAAAGAGACCACCTACTATTGGGAGCACTACAAGGATCTGAAGAAGCCTGGCACCTGCTCGGTGAACGGTTTCTTCGGCACAGAAAAGGCCGTTGAGATCATCAAGAGCTGCGAGGCTCGCTACATGGCTGAGATTGATCCCAAGTTGGTCGACTGAACGCGTCGGCCATCGATTGCTGATCAGGCGGGGGAGATCCCCCGCCTTTTTTGATGGCTCAGCGTTGGAACATGTTCACCAGGACGGCGCGGCGCGCCTGGGGGTGTTGGGGGTGGCCGCAGTGGGCACCGCGCTGCGAGGAGAGCACCATGTCGCCTGCCTTGGCAAACAGAGCAATGGCCTCAGAACCCTGCAGCTGACTGAATTCAAACGGCCCAAGCCCGTTTTGTTTGTTGAAGCGGGCGTTGCGCCACCAGAGCCGCCGTCGACGTTGGGACCTGGGCACGAAGCAATAGGGCCCATCGGCCAGTGATTGCACTTCACTGAGGTACACGAAGGATTTGAACTTCAGGGAGCGTCCGTCGCAGTGGTAGCTGCGCGTGTCTTGCACGCCTCGGTTGAGGTAGAGGTTGCGGCATTTCACCCGCATTCGATTGAAGCTGCTCAACAAGAGCAACCGCTGAATCACCGATTCCTGCAGGCAGGCCTGGATGTTCCGGTTGAGGCTGTCCGAGAGGCGCTCGGGATGGAAGATGTCGATCATTCCCGCATCGCTACCGCTGCGTCCATCGGGCCGCTTAACCCGGTAGTTGATGACCGACCGATCGGCGTCGCGGAACTGGTTGTAGCCCTTCAGCACACGCTGATCAGGAAGATTGAGATAGGCCAGGGATGCAAGGCGGGCGTGCTCGCCTGATTCGATTTCCTCGAGCAGTCGGCCGACATCGCTGTTGATCGACGCGATCAGCTCAGCAGGCGCTGCCTCCCGTAGACAGATGATCCCCTGCCGGCGCAGCGTCAAGGCCGCAGTCAGGAAGGTTCTGCGGTTGCTGATCAGGTCGCCGAAGCGAAAGCTGATGGATTCAACCTCCTGGCTGAGGGCCTTGCCTTCGAGCAGGGTTGGCCGCGCGGTTGCGATCGCCGTGGAGGTCAACAGGGAGAGGAGAAGTTTGGAGAAGGGTACCGCTGGACCGCTCATCTCGTTCTTGAGACCGAAGAGATCCTGAAGATTCAGCCTCAAAGCCATTACTGCTGTTTTTTCTCGCAGCAATGAATGCGTTGAGACTAGTGGGTCTTGCGCGTCTCATGAAGTGGTCATTGATGCCAGCGCTGTTGGCTGGCCTGTTGGCGGGGTCTGCTGCTCCATGCCTTGCTGCTGAACCTGTTGAGCTGGCCTTGCGGAAACCCGCTTATGAGTCACGCATCGTGCTTGACCTCAGCAAGCGACAGATCACCCTCTTGCGGGGCGAGCAGCAGCTTGGGGCCTGGCCTGTGGCGATCGGAGATCCCAAAACACCCACTCCAAAAGGGGAATTCGCCATCCTCAACAAGAGGGTTAATCCGATCTATGTGACCCACAAGTCGGGTCAGCGGCGGGAGCTGCGCGGACCCAGCAGTCCGATTGGTGACCGCTACATGGCTTTTCACCGCAATGGCCGCGGCGAGTTTGGGATCCATGGAACGGCGTGGCCGCACTGGGTTCAGATTCGTGCTGCCGTCAGCCTGGGCTGCGTGCGCATGCTCAACAGCCACATCCGGCAGCTGTTTGATGCTGTGGATGTGGGAACACGCTTGGAAATTCGCAGTTGATCAGGCTTCCGGGCGGACGGTCTCGAAGATCTCTTTGAGGATCTCGCCAGCACCCTGGACTTTGAGGGTGTTGGCGAGAGCGATGCCGATGGCTTCGGCGTCGCTTGCTGCGCCACTGGCCTGGTCGCGGATCAGACGTTTGCCATCAAGGCTGGCCACCATCCCGGTGAGGATCAGTTGATCACCTTCGAAGCGGGTGTTCACGCCGATGGGTACCTGGCATCCACCTTCCAGTTCCCGCAGGAAAGCGCGTTCGGCCAGGCAGCGCTGGGAGGTGGGGGTGTGCTCCAGCACTTTGATCGCCTCAAGCACTTCGGGCTTGCCCTCCACGCATTCAATCCCGAGGGCGCCCTGACCAACAGCATGCAGAGAGATGTCGCCTGGGATCAGCTGGTGGATCCGATCGCCGAAGCCAAGCCGGCCCAGGCCTGCCGCAGCCAGGATCAGGCAGTCGTAATCGCCGCTGTCCAATTTCTCCAGCCGGGTGATCACGTTCCCCCGAACGTCCTTGAAGATCAGGTGGGGGTAGTGGTGACGCAGCTGAGCCAGGCGGCGCAGGGAACTCGTCCCCACCACTGAGCCTTCGGGAAGGGTGTCGAGCTTGTAGGCCTGGTTCTTGGCATTCACCACCAAGGCATCGGCCGGGTCTTCCCGTTCGGTGATGCAGCCGAGCATCAGCCCCTCTGGAAGGTTGGTGGGCAGGTCTTTCAGCGAGTGGACGGCGATGTCCGCGCGGTCCACCAGCATCTGGGCTTCCAGTTCCTTGGTGAACAGGCCTTTGTCGCCGATCTTGGCCAGGGCGACGTCCAGGATCTTGTCGCCCTGGGTGGCCATGGCCTCCACAGTGATCTTCAGGCCTGGATGAGCCTTCTCCAGTTCTGCCTTGACCCAGTTGGTTTGCACCATGGCCAGCTGGCTGCGTCGTGAGGCGATGCGCAGTTCGGTGAGGGCCATGGAAAGGGCGAATCAGCCGCCCAGCCTACGCTTTTGGCCTTGGGTTCCTTGGTTCGCCTTCACGAGGTTGTGAAGCTTCGAAAGGGAAGATCTCTTTATGAAGAACGCTTAACATTTGCAGGCATCGCAGCGCAGTCATGCCCGGACCCGTCGTCAATGGCGTTCGTCAGGCCGGAGCAATTGGCTCTGTTGCCCCCGACTTGCAAGAGCAGGAGGCCATGCTCCCCTTGGTGGCTGAGGGTTCCATCCGTCTCATCCTGTTGTGCAGTGGAGATGTGCTGATGGCGCGGCTGCGCCACACCACCGATCGCGATGGAGATCATGCTTATCAACTGCTGCGGCCCCGTCTGGTGCGTTCGGCCGCAGATGCCTCACACGATGCTCAGCCCAGTTGGGTGCTTCAGCCATACCTGCAGGGGCTGACGTCGCAGCACAATCTGGTGCTGTTCAAGGGGGCGGTCGCTTCCGTGCTTGAACCGGATGCTCGCCTGCTCCAGGCCTATGCACTTGAAACACGTCAGGAGTGTCCTCTGGAAGAAACTCCGGTGGAGCGCCTGAAGCGTGCTTTTCAGGAATTCACGGAGTCCTTCGAGGGCACCCCGTGAACCTGTCGCGCAGTTCCTTTTTCCCAAGGGAAAACCCCAGTCATGGACTGGGGTTTGATCTCTTCCGTGTGAGGAGGGCGTCTCAATTCCCTCAACCACTCTTATAAGAGCCCTCCACTCAATTCAGCCAGGGGGAATGTACTTATGTATTAGTCCCGTGACCGTTTGGTGACGGGCTTAGTGCGGACTTATTTGATGTATTCCTTGAGGACCCCATTGCGGTTGGGGTGGCGCAATTTGCGCAGGGCCTTGGCTTCGATCTGACGGATCCGTTCACGGGTCACATCAAAAATCTGACCAATTTCCTCGAGGGTTTTCATCCGCCCGTCGTCCAAGCCGTAGCGCAGGCGCAGCACATCGCGCTCGCGGGGGCTGAGGGTGGCCAATACACCTTCCAGGTCTTCACGAAGCAGGTTTTTGGCAACGTCCTGCTCGGGATTCTCGATGTCGGCTTCGATGAAATCGCCCAGGCGGGAATCCTCTTCCTTGCCGATGGGGGTCTCCAGGGAGATCGGCAGCTGGGCGCTCTTGGCGATGAAGCGCAGTTTTTCGATGGTCATTTCCATCGATTCTGCGATTTCCTCCTCCGTTGGCTTGCGGCCGAATTCCTGGGAGAGAACCTTGGTGGTTTTCTTGATTCTGGAGATCGTTTCGTAGAGGTGCACCGGCAGGCGGATGGTGCGGCTCTGGTCGGCGATGGCGCGTGTGATGGCCTGGCGAATCCACCAGGTGGCGTAGGTGGAAAACTTGTAGCCCTTTTCGTGGTCGAACTTCTCGGCTGCGCGAATCAGGCCAAGGCTTCCTTCCTGAATCAGGTCTTGGAAGCTCAGGCCCCGATTCATGTACTTCTTGGCAATCGAGACCACCAGGCGCAAGTTGGATTGCACCATCTTTTCCTTGGCCCGGCGGCCCAGCATCAAGCGCCGGCGGAAGCGGATGAGTGGCATTTCCACCAAGGCTGCCCACTCTTTGTTGTCGGGTTCCCGGCCGTTGTCGCTTTCAAATTGAGCTGCCAGTTCCTCGAGATAGAGGAGATCAGCGATCTTGCGGGCCAGTTCGATCTCTTCGTCGGGACGCAGCAGGCGGATCCGCCCGATTTCCTGGAGATAAACCCGGATGGAGTCTTCGGTGTAAACGCCTTTGGGGCCGATCTTGATGCTGGCCAGGGCTTTGGCCTTGGCTTCCTTCTCAGCAGCTGCGGTTTTGGCTTTCTCTTCAGCGGTTGGCTTCGCTGCCGCTGCTTTGGCTGTTGATGCCTTGGCTGTTGAAGATTTAGCCGTGGTCTTCTTGGCGGTGGCTGCCTTCTTGGTTGTGGTGGCCTTTTTCGTTGTGGTTTTGGCCTTGGTGCTCTTCGCCGCTGCCTTTTTGGTGGTTCCCGAGGCCTTGGCTTGATCAGCCGCGGCGAGCAGTTCATCGGCCGCGGCGCTCAGGTCCTTGGCGCTCGCCTTGCTGGTTCGTCGGCGTGCGGGGGCTTTCTTGGCTTCTTTGTCGGAACTCTTGGCGACTTCTTTCACCTTGCCGTCAGCATTGGCCAGAAGAACGATGTCCGGCTTGGCAGCTTTGGTGGCAGCAGGGGTCATGGTGTTAGTCGAAGTCGGATAAATGGGAGATGAAACAGCGGCAGCAACGCACCAACGGCAATGGCCGAAACCCGGAACTTCCGTTCAAACGAAAGAGAACAACACAGCTGACGCTGAGACGGAGTTCATGGACTGATGGTGGTGTCCGCGAGTCGACGAAACGCTTGGACTGATTGTGTCTGTGCTGTCCGGGGTGGTCTCAGACCGGTCAAAGTGGCAAGGAACAAGACCTTGACTTCAGACTCTGTGTCTTCCCTCTGGATCGAGCGCAGGGTTGGCAATAACTGTCCAACTTGTCTACGTTAATGAAGTCTTCCGAAGTATGCAAGGTCCTGTCGCATTCGCGGCGATGCGTTGAGGTCTGGCTGGAGGTTGGGCGGGAAGGACGCTCTTTCAGTTATGTCGCAGATCCCAGCATGGGATTGATGCCGGGAGATCTGGTGCGGGTGCGCCTCCGGGGTCGAGCCATGCATGGACTGGTGGTGGCGGAGCGGGAGTGGGCTGAACAGGATCCTCAGGACCTGCAACCGGTGGAATCGATCCTGCAGCGCGCTGCTGTCGATTCGGATTGGTACAGCTGGCTGGAGCGGGTGGCGGACCGTTGCCATCTCAGTGTCTTCCGCACCTTGAAGGCGGCTTTGCCATCGGGCTGGATTGGTCAGGCCGGCCAGCGTTCCCTGGCCGGCGGGCGTCAGATGTGGTGGATCCAGGCCCAGGTCCCCCCTGATGCAGCGAACCCACCAACCCCTCGCCAGCGGGATCTTCTGGGCTGGTTGGAGGGCCAGGGCGAAGGTGCTTGGCAACGGGACCTGGTGGCCAGTGGGTTTGGGGCGCAATTGCTGCCGCCGCTGATCCAGCAGGGCTACCTTGTGCGTGAGCAGCGTCGTTGTGAGGACAAGGGCTCCTCAGCTGGTTCTGGCCCCCAGGAGCTTCCCCAGGCCTTGACCGCTGAGCAGCAGGACGTGGTGAAGGCTTACCAACAGCTTTCTCCGGGAAGAGGACTGCTGCTCTGGGGAATCACCGGCTCCGGCAAGACCGAGGTGTACCTCCAACTGGCTGCCCAAGAGCTGGAGCGGGGCCGGCATGTGCTGCTGCTCACCCCCGAGATCGGATTGATCCCCCAACTCGTTGACCGTTGCCGCAAACGCTTCGGCTCGCGCGTTGTGGAGTATCACAGCGGTTGTGGTGACGCCGAACGGGTTCGAACCTGGCGCCGCTGTCTTGCTGCCGAACAGCCGTTGGTGGTGGTGGGAACCCGCTCCGCGGTGTTCGTGCCGTTGAAGCCGCTGGGGCTGGTCGTTCTGGATGAGGAGCACGACAGCTCTTACAAGCAAGACGCACCCATGCCTTGCTATCACGCCCGGGACCTGGCTTTGGACCGGGTTGTGATGCAACAGGCACGGCTTGTGCTGGGCAGCGCCACGCCGTCGCTCGAGAGCTGGATTGAATCGGGCTCGGATGGTGCCTTGACCTTGGTGCGCCTGACCCAGCGGATTTCCCGGCAGTCCCTACCGCCTGTGCATGTGATCGACATGCGCCATGAGTTGGCCGAAGGACACAAGCGTCTGGTCAGTCGCGCCTTGATGGATCGTCTTGCGGCGCTGCCGGAGCAGGGCGAACAGGCCGTGGTTTTGGTGCCTCGTCGGGGATACAGCCCCTTTTTGAGCTGTCGCAGTTGCGGCGAGGTGGTGATGTGCCCCCACTGCGATGTGGCGCTCACCGTTCACCGCAGCAAGGCCGGGCGTCAGTGGCTGCGTTGCCACTGGTGTGACCATCGTGAAGACCTGGAGAACCGTTGCAGTCACTGTGGTTCCACGGCCTTCAAGCCGTTTGGGGCCGGGACGCAGAAGGTGTTGGAACTGCTCTCTCAGGAGCTCGAAGGCCTTCGTTTGCTCCGCTTTGACCGCGATTCCACCGGGGGGCGGGATGGCCATCGACGCCTGTTGGACCGTTTCGCTGCTGGAGAAGCCGACGTCTTGATCGGTACGCAGATGCTGGCCAAGGGCATGGATCTGCCGCGGGTCACCCTGGCGGCGGTGCTCGCGGCGGATGGGCTTCTGCACCGCCCCGATCTCCGCGCAGGAGAGCAGGCCCTGCAGTTGCTGTTGCAGTTGGCGGGCCGTGCCGGGCGAGGTGAGCGACCGGGGCAAGTGTTGGTGCAGACCTACACCCCAGAGCACCCGGTGATTCAACACCTGGTGGATGGTCGCTATGAAGCGTTCCTCTCCCAGGAAGTGGCCCTCCGTAAGGAGGCGGGTCTGGTGCCCTTCAGTCGTGCCTGTTTGCTGCGCCTGTCTGGAGATTCCCCCAGCAAAACAGCAACGGCGGCAGCGGTGCTGGCGGAGCGGATCCGGCCGATTTGTCAGCTCCAGAATTGGTGGTTGTTGGGTCCTGCTCCGGCACCTGTGGCCCGGGTTGCTGGCCGAAGCCGATGGCAGCTGTTGCTGCACGGTCCGGCGGGGTCTCAGTTGCCTCTCCCTCCGGGGCAGGCGCTTTGGGATGGCTTGCCCAAGGGTGTGGCGCTCACTGTGGATCCCGACCCGCAGCAGCTTTGATCAGGAGGGCAGTTCAGGGAAGCCAAAGCCCAGCTTCCGACGCACCACCTGCAGCACCATGCTGCTGATCAGCAGCATCAGGATCACCACTCCCCCCAGGCCAAGCGGATTCCAGCGCCAGCCCTGCCAGCTGACTTCGGTGGTGGTGCCGGTAACAGCCGTGCGCTCCACCTGCCCGTGGTTCAGGCTCAGATGAACTTCGAGCCCAGGGATCTCGGGCAGATCGCTGAGGTCCACCATCAGCTGCACGTGCTGCTGCACCCCCAGCAGCCAGTTGCGTTCTTCGAGCTTGAGCGTCGGTGGCGGGAGCGAGACTCCAGCCGCGCGACCAGCCACGGCAACCACGGCCGCCATCTGTTGCGCCAGCTCGTGCGACGAGGCAACACGGCTGTTGATCTGTTGGCGTCCTGGGCCTGCTTGTTCGATCTTTAGCCCGGGCACTTCCCGTTGCAGGTCTCGCTCGAATTGCTCCTGCCAGGGCAGCGGGCGTTGCTGGGTGCTCCGCACGTCCCAGGTGAGGGCCAGTCGATCCGGGCCGCGAAGGTCGAGATCAGCCTCGATTCGGACGCAACCACTCAGCAACAGCGTGATCCCCAGCAGAACCGCCATCACCAGCACGGCGAAACCCGCCGCCGGTGAACGCGTCGGCCCCGTCGGTGGTGGTGGCGGGGGTTCGGGACGCCGCGACCGCCGCCGCCGCATGGTGGAGGTCTGCCCGCTGCCGGAGCCATTCAGCTCCAGTTGCGGCATGCGCATCGACCAGCGTTCCGGACGATCCAGGCTTGGGGCTTCAAGAACCCCGAGCAGTTGTTTGGCCTGCTGGCGCAACTTGGGATCGCGGCAGCGACTCAGCAGCCTGCAGGTGGCGATGGCTTTCTCGTCCTGCCCCTGGCCCATCCAGGCGGTGATCATCAGGAGCCGAAGGCCCGGCCCCTCCGGACTGTTGAGCGGGTGTTGCTCCGCCAGGGGCAGAAGCAGCTCCAGGCCCTGGCCGTAGTCCCCGCGCTCCAGGGCTGCCTCCGCTTCAGAGAGGTCCAGTGCTGCGTCCTGCTCGCTCACCCCTAGCCGCGTCCCACCACCATGGTGCCGATGCCGGCGTCGGTGAAGACTTCGAGCAGGAGGGCATGGGGAACCCGGCCATCAATGATGTGGGCGGCTGACACGCCCTGAGCCAGGGCGCGGATGCAACATTCCGTTTTGGGCGTCATGCCACCTGCGACCACGCCGTCCTCGATCAGCAGTCGCGCCTCTGAGAGACGCAGTTTGCGGATCAGCGAGTCGGGGGCATCCCGGTCTTCAAGGATGCCGGGGGTGTCGGTCAGCAGGATCAGTTTTTCGGCTTCCAGGGCCGCCGCCAGCTCTCCTGCCACCGTGTCGGCATTGATGTTGTGGGCTCGCCCGTCATCGGGGGTTGCGGCAACGCTGGAAATGACGGGTACATAACCCTTCTCCAGCAGCGGTTCGAGCACATCGGGATTGACGCGGGCAACATCCCCCACCAGCCCATGGCTGCCATTCCCCCAGGGGCGTGCCTCCACAAGACTTCCGTCACTTCCGCTCAGACCAACAGCACGGGTGCCGAGCTGATTGAGGCCATTCACGATCTGCTTGTTGACGCGGCCCACCAGCACCATCTCCACCACGTCCATGGTGTCGGCGTCGGTGACGCGCAGTCCGTCGCGGAATTCGGCGGGAATTTCCAGACGCTGAAGCCACTGGTTGATTTCGGGCCCGCCGCCATGCACCACAACGGGTTGGACGCCCACGCAGGCCAGCAGAGCCAGGTCGCGGAAGACAGCCGCCCGCAGCTCGGCATGGGCCATGGCGGCCCCGCCGTACTTGATCACGATGCGCCGACCGGCGAAGCGCTGGATGTAGGGGAGGGCTTCGCTGAGCACCGACACCCTGAGGGCGTCATCGTTGTTCTGGGTGGATTGGGCCATGGCTTAGGCCTCACCTGCCGGAAGCAGAACAACGTCCAGCCGTTGTTCATCCAGTTCCTTGAGTTCCGCTCGCATCCCCTTAGCGAAGAAACGCCCCAGCCGCTCCTGCCGGTCTTTCCAGCGTTCGAGGGGAACGGCTCCCAGCAGGAATCGCATCCGCAGGCCATAGCCGCTGGCGGAATGCAGCTCTTCGATCTCCTCCAACTGCGGGGGGGTGTCTTCATCCCAGAGTTTGAGTGCTTCCAGCGACGACTCCAGGTGGGCCTTCTGGCCGTAGCGCCAGCGCGTCACATCGCCGAGCAATTTGCCCAGTTCTGGGGCTGCAGCTTCGCGTTCCTTCTGAAACGTCTTGACCGGTGTCACCCGGATGGCGGGTGGGAGCTCCGACGATTTCAGGGCCAGCCCTCCCAACAAGATCGGGATTCCGTAGAAAATCGTGGGCAGGCTGAGGTTGGCGCTTCCGGTGGCGTAAGCGGTGGCACCGACCACGGTCAGCACGCCTCCGGCGATGGTGACGAGGCTGCCGGGGGAGAAGAAATCCTTCATGAAGGCCTTGGCTTGATCGTCATTTTGACCTCTAGGCCATCAGGATGGAGATCCACTGCCCCGAGCTAGATGCCTGATCCATCGTCGACCGGCATGGATGATCTGCTCCAGCAGCTCGACCGTGATCGCAGCTGGTTGCTGCAGCAGATCGATCGGGGCCGCTGGCCCGAGCTGCGGCTGGATCTTGCCGCCCTTGAACGGGAGCTCGGGCAACTGATCACCAGAGCGTCAGAGCTGCAGGACGAAGCGGGCCGTTAAGCGGCAACGCCCCGCGATTGTCCTCTGATTCAGAAGGGGATGTCGTCGGTGTCGGGCACGAGGGGCGCCGCATTCCAGCTGGTCGGTTCAGGCTCTTTCGCCACCTTGGTCGGTGCAGCAGCGGGGGCCTGGCGGCTGGGGGGCGGGGCTGAGGGGTTGCCGGAAGGAGCTGCACCCGTGGCTGCCGCGCCGATCGGATGAAGCCGAGCCAGGGTGAATTCAGCCCGTTTTTCCTTCATGCCATCGCCCCGGGGCATGGTGTTCATCCGCAGCCGGCCTTCGATCAGCAGCCGCTGCCCGGTCTGCACACGGTTCTGCAGCTCCTGGGCCAGGTTTCCCCAGCCCACCACTTTCAATTCACCCGGCGGATCACCCTCGCGAAGGGGGTCAAAGCGCACGGCAATCTCCGCAATGGGAGTCTGGTTGTCCTGGGTGTATCGAACCGTCGGTGCGTCGATCACCTCCACTTCGAGCACGCAATGGTTCATGGCTTGAGCTGGTGTCGGCGCACATCCTGATGCAAGGCCCCGCGAATGACCAGCGTCGTGTCCTGCTGCTGGCTGGAACCGGTGATGGGCCGCGCTTGGTGAAGGAGCTCTCCCGCCGCCATTGGCGTGTGAGCGTGAGTTTGGTGACGGCAACTGCAGCGAAGGCCTACGCGGGATTGCCGGTGGAGCGCATCTCGATTGGTGCCCTGCAGGGCATTGGCGGAATCAAGGCAGCCCTGCATCAGACCGGCCCTTTCCGTTGGGTGGTGGATGCCACGCATCCTTTTGCGGCTCAGATCAGCCATGAACTGGTCACGGCCTGTGCGGATCTCGGCCAACCGCTGCTGCGTTTTGAGCGTCGCCTTGAACCGCTGGGAGCGGCCTCTCTCCTGGCTAATGCCGATGCATTGGCGGCCCAACCGCTCCAGGGCCAACGCCTGCTGCTGGCCATTGGAGGCCGTCATCTTCCGGCCTTGACTGCTGCTGTGTGCCGCGCCGGAGCCATCCCCTATGGCCGTGCGCTTCCATCCCCCGATGGGGTGCGCGCCGCCTTGCGGGCAGGTCTGCCCCCGGATCACCTGGCCGTGGTGCGCCCTCTGCAAGGGGAGGTGCCGGGGGCGATCGAGCGGTCTCTTTGCCGTCGCTGGGGCATTGGCGTGGTGCTCTGCCGCCAGTCCGGTGGTGTGACGGAACAGCTCTGGCATCAACTCACCACAGATCTGGGGCTGAGCTTGCTGCTGTTGCGGCGTCCCTTCCCCCCCGACGGGATGGAATGCGTCGAGGATGTCAGCAGCCTGATGGATCGGCTTGAGCGTGATTGAAGCGAGTGGGCTCGTGCTGGCCCTCACCACGGAAGCGAACGGTGAGCGCGCCCAACAGCTGGCAGAGGCCTTGCTGGAGCGCCATCTCGTGGCCTGTGTGTCCATCCACCCCGTTCAGTCGTTCTATCGCTGGGAGGGGTCGCTGCAGACGTCCCATGAGGTCCAACTGCTAATGAAGACCTCAGCTCAGCATGTGGACGCGCTGCGCTTGGCCGTCTCCGAGCTGCACAGCTACGACACCCCCGAGTGGTTGTGCTGGCCGGTGACTGCATCACCGGCATATGGGGCCTGGGCCATCGCTGAGCTCAGTTCAGATGCGTCTCCGCCAGCTGCTTGAGGGAGACCTGGGAGCGAGCCCCCAGTTGGGTCACAATCTGGCCGGCGCAGAGGGCTCCGAGCTCACCACAGCGCTCCAGTGACTCGCCCTGGGTGAAGCCATGCAGAAATCCCCCGGCATAGAGGTCGCCTGCTCCCGTGGTGTCCACCAGATCTCCCAGGCCGAAGATGCCGATATCCCAGCGCTGGTCTCCACTCAGCACGACGGATCCCTGGGCACCACGGGTGATCGCAATCACTGAGCAGCAGCCGCGCACCCGCTCGAGGGCCTGGTCGAAATCGTCGGTCTCGTAGAGCGACTGAATTTCAACGTCATTGGCGAACAGCACATCGACGTGGCCATTCACCAGCTCGAGAAAACTCGCTCTGTGCCGATCCACACAGAAGCCGTCTGAGAGAGAAAGAGCAACCTTTCCGCCTGCTTCACGGCAGGCTTCGGCTGCGGCGATGAAGGCCCGTTTGGCGGCTGGACTGTCCCAGAGGTAGCCCTCCAGGTAAAGCACCTTGGCCTGTTTGACCATGGAGAGGTCGAGATCCTCGGGCTCCAGTTGGGTGGACGCCCCCAGGAAGGTGCACATGGTGCGCTCGGCATCGGGCGTGACGTAAATCAGGCAGCGCGCCGTTGTGGCTCCACTGGTGGCTGCTGGGGTCTCAAAGCGTGCCCCAACGGCCCTGATGTCATGGCTGAAAATGCTGCCGAGCTGGTCATCCCGGACGCGGCCGATGAACCCAGCGCGTCCGCCGAGCTGCGCGATGCCCACCATCGTGTTGGCGACGGATCCACCGGAGGTCTCGAGGCCCGTTCCACTGGCCTTGTAGAGAGCTTCGGCCTGTTGTTCATCGATCAGCGCCATGCCCCCTTTCTGGAGGCCGTGTTCAGCGATGAAACCGTCGTCCGTCTGCACCAGAACGTCAACGATGGCATTGCCGATGCCAACGACATCGAGACTGCAGTCGCTGGGGAAACGGGTCTCTGATGACATCGGGGCGTGAAAAGCAGCCCCGAAGTATGAACGTCAGCGGCTCAGGCGCTCAACAGGGCTCGTTTGGGGCCATGGATCGGATCTTCGACAACGATGGTCTGATCACGGCTGGCCCCCAGGGAGACAATGGCGATCGGCACTTCCATCAGATCGGCGAGGAAGCGCAGGTAATCCATGGCTGGCTTGGGGAGATCCTCAAGGCTGCGGCATTCCTCGGTGGAGCACTGCCAGCCAGGCAGTGTTTCGAAGATGGGTGTGCACTGGGCGAAGTCATCGGCGCTGCTGGGGAAGTGCTCGATTCGCTCGCCGTTGAGTTCATAGGCCACGCAGACCTGAATTTCGTCCAATTCGTCCAGCACATCCAGCTTGGTCACGGCCAGACAGTCCAAGCCGTTGACCTGCACGGCGTAGCGACCGATCACGCCGTCAAACCAGCCACAGCGCCTCTGGCGGCCCGTGGTGGTACCGAATTCGCCACCCCGCTCCGTGAGCTGTTCATTCAGGCTTCCGCTCAGCTCAGTGGGGAAGGGGCCTTCACCCACGCGGGTGGTGTAGGCCTTGGCAACGCCGATGACGCGGTCAATCAGGGTTGGGCCCACGCCTGCACCGATGCAGGCCCCGCCGGAAACGGGGTTGGAGGATGTGACGTAGGGGTAGGTGCCGTGGTCCAGGTCCAGCAGCGTGCCCTGGGCACCTTCGAACAGGATGTTCTTGCGATCTCGCGCTGCCTGATGAATCGTCTGGGTGCACTCCACCACGTGGGGGGCGAGGCGCTTGCCGTATCCCAGATATTCCTGGATGACGTCTTCGGCGTTCAGGGGTTCAACGCCGTAAATGGTCTGAAGAAGTTCATTCTTCTCCTGCAGTGGGCCTTCAAGGCGATCCCTCAGCCGCTGTTCGTCCAGCAGGTCGATCACACGGATGCCACTGCGCTGCGACTTGTCGGCGTAGGTGGGGCCGATTCCACGGCCTGTGGTTCCGATCCGTCGTGCTCCCCGCTGCTTCTCCATGGCTTGGTCGAGGAGGCGGTGGTAGGGCATCGTCACGTGGGCTGTGGATGCCAGGCGAAGCCCTGAAATATCAATGTCGTTGGCGATGAGCATGTCCAGCTCACCGAGCATCACCTTGGGATCCACCACCGTGCCGGATCCGATCAGACAGATCGTGTCGGGATAGAGGATTCCAGAGGGAATCAGGTGCAGTTTGAGCACACGATCGTCAACAACGATCGTGTGGCCTGCATTCACACCACCCTGATAGCGAACCACCACATCGGCGGAGCGGCTCAGGAGATCGGTGATCTTTCCTTTTCCCTCGTCACCCCACTGCGCTCCGATGACGACAACGTTGGCCAAGAACACGGCGGCCCGAAGCCGCAGATCTGCACAATCCGCGAGTATCTCAGATCTCGGGTGGCCTCGTCAAAACCGAGCTGGTTTCGGGGGCTCAGCTGCCCCGGACCACTGATTTCTCAGCCTTGTTGAGTTCCTTGGCGATGCGGTCATGCAGCGCTTCCGGCAGGGGGCGATTGGCGTAGGAGGCGTAATGACCAGCCAGCGAATTCAGCGCAGTCTGCATCGTGGTGAAGGAGCTGAGTCCGTTCACACGGGGCTGGGGCCGATAACGGGACATGTAGTCGTTGATCAGGGCCCGGGCGTCGGCCTCAGCTTCGGCGTGGGTGGGATCGTCCTGAGGCAGGTCGATCACCGTCAGCAGAGTGCGGGAGACCGCCACGGTGTCCTCCACGTAATCGCCGCTCAGAAGAGCTTCAGCGTCCCCACTGCATGCCGTCAGGAGGAGGCACAACCCGAGTCCAAGGGCTATGGCGGCCCGGCTGAGGGGGCGAAGCAGGCGTGTCAGTGCGGAGAGCATGAAACCCTTCAGTGTCATTCGACTTTAGGGGTGGACTGCCTTGATCAGGCAGGTCACAGCCTCAGCGTGGGGAAGCTTTTGCACCTCGCGGCTGCTGCGGCACACCAGTTCAACGGTGCCTTCGCTGGCGTCGCGTCCCACCACGATCCGCCAAGGGATGCCGATCAGATCCGCGTCTTTGAACTTGACGCCGGCGCGTTCCTTGCGGTCGTCGAGGAGGACATCGACGCCAGCAGCCTGAAGCTCCGCATAGAGCGCTTCCCCCAGCTGGGCCTGGGTGTCGTCCTGGATGTTGGCAACAACCACGATGGCTTCAAACGGGGCGATGGCGGTTGGCCAGCAGATGCCGCTGTCGTCGTGGTGCTGTTCGACAGCCGCCTGCGCCAATCGTGAAACGCCGATGCCGTAGCAACCCATCCAGAACGGTTCGGTCTTGCCGTTCTCGTTGGTGAAACGGCTCTCCATGGCCTCGGAATATTTCCGGCCCAACTGAAAAATGTGACCGACTTCGATGCCTCTTTTTTCCGTCAGTCGTGATTCCGAGTTGTGTTGGCAGACGTCGCCGGCCCGTGCATTACGCAGATCCAGGCTGGTCGGCTTCTGCCCGATGGCGGTCCAGCTGGTGTTGAAACGGTGCAGATCGGGCGTGTTGGCACCACAGATGAAGTTGCCGAGTTCGCTGGCGGTTTCATCCGCCAGACGCAGGAATGTTGGCTCCCAGGTCTTGGCTCCCTGCAGGACGTCATCGGAGAGGTCGGGCCCGATCGATCCCAAGGGGAGCGGATCAATCTGCTGACGGTCGTTGTCCTCTGGTGTGATCGGGCGGCAATCGAGAACACCCTTGTTGAGGGTTCTGCTGACCGCGTTCACGACCTTGGTGGGATTGAGCTCCTGGTCACCACGGAGGCTCACCAACAGCGGTTGGAGTGTCTCATCGTCCAGGGTCGCCACGAACAGCAGCACCTTCACCACCTGGCTCGGATCCCAGCCTTTGGCGTCGCAGAGGCTCTCGATGCTGCCCAAGCCAGGGGTTGGAATCATTTCCTCCGGGCCGTCGGGAAGAGGAGATGCGGTGGATGGGATCGAAACAGCCTTCTCCTGGTTGGCGGCGTATTGGCCGTCATCGCTGATCAGGATCAGGTCTTCCCCGGCATCCGCCGTCACCATGAACTCCTGGGAGGCGGCGCCGCCGATCGCTCCGCTATCGGCATCGACAGGGACGGCATCCAGACCACAACGTTCAAAGATGCGGCGGTAGGCCTGATCCATCACGCCGTAGGTCTCGCGAAGATCCGCTTCGCTGGCATGGAAGGAGTACGCGTCCTTCATGACGAATTCGCGGCCTCGCATCAGGCCAAAGCGGGGACGGATTTCGTCGCGAAATTTGGTCTGGATCTGATAGAGGTTCACCGGGAGCTGCCGGTATGACCTCAGCAGCTCTCCCGCCAAGCTGGTGATCACCTCTTCATGGGTCGGACCAAGCCCCAGTTCTCTGCCCTGGCGGTCTTCGAGGTGGAACATGATCCCCTCGCCAGCGGTGTAGCCCTGCCAACGCCCGCTTTTCTGCCAGAGCTCAGCGGGGTGCAGCTGCGGCAGCAGGGTTTCCTGGGCGCCGGCGCGGTTCATCTCCTCGCGCACCACGGCGGTGATCTTTTGCAGCACCCTCCACATCAAGGGGAGGTAGGCGTAGATCCCTGAACCCACGCGACGGATATACCCGGCCCTGAGAAGCAACTGATGCGAGGTGATCTCCGCTTCGGCGGGAACATCCCGAAGCGTCACCAGCAGCAGGCGGGAGACGCGCATCAATCGCAACAAAATGGGATTTGGAAGTTATCACCGCTTCGGAGGCATGCCGATCTCGGAAGTGTCTGTTTTGCTGGAATTCCTCTGTGCGCCCTGAGTCTCGGCTGCTACCGTCCAGCTCAATCCAGCCTGTCCTAGGCCCGTCTCATGTTTCCTCGGTCCGTTGAATCTTTGGCGACAAGCGTTCAACAAGCGACCGAACTTTCCATGGATCCGGCCCATGCGTCAGCCCAAGCTGAGGCCCTGGTGGGTATCGACGACGTTCAGAAATCCCTGAACCGCTCCCGCGCTTCGGTTTATCGCTACACCAACACAGACCCTCGCAACCTCAACCCTCCGTTCAACCCCCGCAAGCTGAACCCGGAGTACCGCAGCGATCAGAAAGATCCTCTGATGTTCCACCCCAATGAGGTGGCGCGCTTCGCCAAGGATGTTCTCCGAATCAAAGAAGTCACTGTTGAGGTGCTGAACTCTCCTTCAACGGCAACGCAGCAAATTTTGGGATCGATCCTTGAGGAGCTTCGACTGATCCGAACCCATCTCGAGGCGAGTGGGGCATCATCCTCTGATCTGAGCGCACGAATCGACCAGCAGGACCGGCCCGCTGCTTAATGGTCAGTGCGTCCTGCTTTTGGCAGTGACAGAATGAGTTCAACAACGTTGTGACCGAAAGAGGGAGCTTTTTCAAGCCCCCCGTTTTATGGCCTCAGATGTTCCCCACTCGTCTCACGACGACGCCATCGCGTCTTCGGAGGCGGATGAGCCGTTCAGTCGTCGCGCCTCGTTGACGGCCATCAAAGGACTGCTGATTGCTGTTGTCAGTTTCAGTGCTCCCCTTGTGGCTGTGATCACGGACCGAGCCTTCCCTTCTCCGCGACTGATCCCCACCGCATCGGATCGGCATGGATCTCCACCAGCTCCCCCCGTCACCTTCGCCAGGCTTGGTGAATCTCATCGTTGAGATTCCGGCAGGAAGCAGAAACAAATACGAGTACTCCGCCGAAGCCGGCGTGATGGTTCTTGATCGGGTGATGCACTCCTCAGTGCGTTACCCCTTCGATTACGGCTTCATCCCCAACACGCTGGCGGAGGATGGATCTCCCCTCGATGCCATGGTGATCATGGCTGAACCCACGTTCGCTGGTTGCCTGATCCAGGCTCGCCCCATCGGCGTGTTGGACCTCCACGACCGGGATGTTTACGACGGGAAGATTCTCTGTGTTCCGGACGCAGACCCCCGTCAGGACGAGATCCGCAGCATTCGCCAGATCGCTGCATCCCAGCTGGAGGATGTCGCGGAATTCTTCAGGACCTACCGCACGTTGCAGGGCAGCGTCGTATCGATTGATGGATGGCGCGACCTCGATGCGGTTCAGCCGTTGCTTGATTCCTGCATCAATGCAGCCGATTGATCTCAGGGAAGAGCCCCTTGATCAGTCCGGATGCTTGTAAGTTGGTGCGCACTGAGATTTGCGGAAACCGTGCCCACCATCCGATTCGAGCAGGAAGGCCAGCAGGTTGGCTGCATCGAGGGCGCAAATCTGCGTAAGGCTGCACTTGATGCGGGCGTCAATCCCTACAAGAGTCTCAACAACCTCAACAACTGCAGCGGTGTTGGTCAGTGCGGCACCTGCGTGATGGAGGTGCTGGAAGGGCAGGCCAACCTTTCCCCCCGCAGCGATGTTGAAGAGGTCTATCTGGCTGATCGTCCTGCCAACTTCCGCCTGAGCTGCCGCACCACCGTGAATGGTGATGTCACCGTTCGCACCCGTCCCGCTGAAGGCGTGGGTCGGGGCTCCAACAGCCTCGTTGGTGCGATCAAATCCCTGTTCGGCCGCTGAGTCTTGGCCGGAACTCTCAAGGTCTACAGCTACAACCGCTGCAGCACCTGTCGAAAGGCATTGGCCTGGCTCACTGAGCGGGGTATTGCCCATGAGGTTCACGACATCACCCTGACTCCACCGTCCAAGGAGATGTTGGTGGCCGCTCACCAATCCCTCGGTGACAGGAAGCTGTTGTTCAACACCAGCGGCCAGAGCTATCGCGCCATGGGCGCGGCGGCAGTGAAGGCTCTGTCGGATGACGAGGCTCTCGAGGCCTTGGCTGCCGATGGGAAGTTGATCAAACGTCCGTTCGTGGAAGTAAATTCCTCCACGTACCTCACCGGCTTCAAGCCTGATCTTTGGGAGTCGGCATTCCAGGGTTGAAGTTCAAGCCATCCAATTCGCTGATCAGGGCGTCCACATCGCCTTGGTCGCGGATCTGACGGAAGCTTGAGCGTTTGATCTCTTCCAAGAGGGCGACCAGCAGATCCTGGCTGCGGCTCAGGACAGGACCCTGTTCCAGTGTGTGGGCCAGCTCCTCCCAGAGCCGATCCAAGGCCTCGGATCCAAGCGATTCCAGAACAGGGTCCCGCTGACCGATGCGGTTTCCGGCTCCCTTGGACAGGTCGAGCACGGAGGTCACCATGCTTTCTGCCAGCTGGCGGCTGAATTCCGATTCGGCGTTTTGCAGCCCAGGAAGTCGCCGCAGGGCATCCGGCACCACGTTCCGGTCCAAGCTCTGCTGCACCAGATGGCTGATCACGGCTTGCAGTTGCGGTCGCATAGCCGGGCCAATGCGGGTGAGCAGAAGGGGAAGCCACAACCGCAGCAGCTCGATCACCTCCCGCTCATCGTTCAGATCACTGCTCTGGTAGCTGCAGAGTCCGCGAACCCTCTCCGGCAGCTGTGGTGATCGGATCAGTTGCTGCAGAGCATCAACCACCCTGACGGCGATCACTTCGAACAGCTCCACAGCCAACAGGGCCACCACGCCGCGGCTGATCACGGCACGAAGCGGTTCGAGTTGAAGTAGGCCCGCTCCGCAAAGCCGTTCTGTGACTGGAACCACCCTGAGCCAGCGCGCAAAAGGCAGCAGCAGGGGCAGGTCGATCCAGCGGCGCAACAGGGCATCGCGCCAGTGGATCGCCGGATAGCGCTGTTTCAGGCGCCAGGCACGCAGAAGAATGTCGAGCAGAAACAGCAGTTGAAATGGCGTGTCGATGCGCCAGCTCAAATCGCTAGGGCGCCCGTTTTCATCGATGCTTCGCCAGTAGTTGCTTTCCACCAGCGGCAGGATCTGCTGGCTCCAGAACTGACGCTCCTGGCTCCAGGGGGAGCGTTCCAGATGCTCAGGGCTCAGGAGGAGGTTGGCGGAGTCACGGGCTGATTCCAGGCCGGTGCGGGCGCGCAGTCGGTTCTTGAATTTTTCAAGGGCGCCGGCTTGGCCTGAACTGATGAACGGATTGCTGTCCATCAGTGCTGTGGTGAGCCCCACCTGGTGTTGCAGCAGATCGGTGCTTTCCGCCGTGCGCGGGCCGTTTTGCTGCAGGGCACGATCCAGGGCGGTGTAGGCCTTGAGGTAAGCCTCGGTGTCGCGATGGGGTTCGATGCCCTTGAGGGGATCCAGCCACGGGGTGATGTCCGGCAGCCAGGGCAGGGGAACCACCAGGGGAAGCGATGGCACCGGATAAAGATTGCGTTGCAGCCAGAAGTTGCGCAGGGGGATGTAGGTGAGGTCGATGGCGACCCAAGTGAGATTGACTGCGGCAATGACCGCAATGGCCTGGTCCCACCGGCGCCAGCTGAACAGGCCGTGTTGGGGCTTGAGGGCTTGCCAGCGTGGACGGATCATGGGGCCTGCAGGCTCCCCCTATCGTGGGTCGAAAGATTGAGCCTGCCCACATTGAACGCGGAGAGAGAACCTTCCGATGTGAAGGGCAGAGTCAGCGCGATCTGGGAGTTCTGGGCCCCTTTTCTGTTCACGGTTTCGCTGTATCTCCTGCTTCGGCAGTTCGCCTTTGAAGCCCGCTACATCCCTTCGGGATCAATGCTGCCGGGTCTTCAGGTGGGCGACAAGTTGATCGTCGAGAAGCTGTCCTACCGCTCCCGACCTCCTCAGCGGGGAGAGATCGTTGTTTTCAACTCCCCCAGTGCCTTTGATCCCGTCTGGAAATTGGAGGGGGGGCAACCCAATCCACTGAAGTGCGGCTTCGTCACCTTCCCAGGCATCAGCTGGGTTGTTGATCGTGTGCTGTTGCAGCGTTATCCCGAATGTGAGGCTTGGATCAAACGGGTGGTGGGTGTCCCTGGCGATGTCGTGGAGGTGAACAGCCGTGGTGCCCTGAGCATCAACGGCACGGCCTTCAAGGAGCCTTACGTCACCAACTTCTGCTCCGATCGCGACGGAATGATTGGCTGCAAGGGCCTCTATGCCGTGGTTCCTGAAGGCAACGTTGTTGTCCTGGGCGACAACCGCCGCAACAGCCAGGATGCCCGTCGCTGGCCAGGCGGCCCATTTTTGCCAGACGATCAGATCATTGGCCGTGCCGTCTTCCGCTTCTGGCCCCCTTCGCGCATCGGTTCGCTCAGCAATTGAGGCCACAGGCCACAACGCGTCCCTGAAGCTCGCGGCCCAGCCAGGGAATGTTGGCTGCACGCGGTGCGCCGGGGGTGTTGCTGCTGATGGTCCAGCGTTGATCGGGATCGAACAGCAGCCAGCGCCGGCTGCCCTGCTCAAGCTGTTCAGGCGGCTGGTCGATCAGGGCTGACGGCCCAAAGCTGAGGGCCTGCCAAAGATCTTCCGTGGTCCAGCGGCCCGGCCGCACCAGGGCATTCCACAGCGCAGCAAGCACCACATGGTGGCCGCTGAGGCCTGCGGGGCGCTGGTCGCCCGGCAACAGCATGTCTTCCTCATCCAGAGGAACAGCATGCACAGCCACGGCGGTGATCGTTCGCTGCTGAACGGCCTGGATCAACTGCTCGCGATCCTCCGGGCCACCGAGGGAGGGGCAGACGCCCCAGCCCGGATCGCTGCTGGCCAGCATGCTGCGGTCGGTGAGGAGATGCCACCAGCTCACGCTGCTCAGGGGCGGGAACTCGCAGCCTGAAAGCTGCTGCACCGCTGCTGCTGTGGAGAGGTTCATCAGCCGCAGCTGTCGTTCCGGATGGCGTTGATGCAGCAGCAGCAACTGGCTGAGGGGAACGGTCTCACTGGTGATTGGATCCGCTGGCCACCCGGCCCGCAGCGTCTCCACGCCTTCCCGCACCAGCCCCTCCCCCTGCAGCGCGGGATCCCGGGGTGCCACGAGCACTGGGCATCCCCCCATTTCTCCGAGCAGCAGTCCCCGTTCCAGTAAAGGGGTTGGAACCACGGCGTCATCATCCGCCAGTCCGATGGCACCGTGTTCGAGAAGATCGCCGTGGGGGGCGAGTTCTTCCGCTTTGCCGCTGCGGCTGAAGCCTCCCCAAAGGTGCAGACGAACCGTTGCTGTCTGATCCTGCTCGAGGCTGAATCCCTGGAGCCGCTCCGGACAATCGCGCCAGCTGCTGCTGCGGGGAAGCAGGCCAATCTGGCCATAGCCCCCTGCGGCGGCACAGTGGCGCAGGCTTACGGCTGTTTCTTGATCGCCGCTGAAGGGGGTCTCAAGGATGGAATGGGGATCCACCAGGCAGGGGGCGACCATTTGATCCGGTGCTGGGCTGGTCTTGATGCTCAGGCCCTGGGCCTGCTGCCGGGCCTCGTCGTCAAAGCCGACGAGAACCCCCTGGTGGATCAGGACTGCACCGAGCTGCACTGAATGTCCGGGGCCACGCAGGACGCGCACCGGATCCAGCAGCAAGGTGTCGTTCATGACGTCAGAGAGCGCCTGCTGCCGTGCGGTCAATCACGCTTCCGAAGTGGGAGGTGAGGTTGAGGCAGGTCACTACTGCAGGCTGGCCTGGATCGGCGGCGATGTCGACCACCGTGACACCACCGTTGCCTTGTTTGACGGCCCAGATGTCGGCTGGGGTCAGCCCCAACAGGTCGCAGAGGATCGTTTTGTTGACGGCGTCGTGGGCTACCACCAGCACCGTTTCCTCAGGCTTCAGCTCGCCAGCGATCTCTCCCCAGCTCCGGACGGAACGGGCCCACACGTCCTGAATCGTTTCCCCTTCAGGCATCTGCACGGTTTCTGGAGCCCCTTTCCAGGTGTCCAGCAGCTCCGACCAGTCCTCTCGGATTTCGGATTCGAGCTTGCCTTCCCAGACTCCGTGTCCGATCTCCACCAGTCCGTCGATCTGGGTCAGGGGCACATCGGGATGGGCCTCGAGAATGATCTGGGCCGTTTCGGTTGGGCGCGACAGCGTGCTGCTCCAGGCCCGATCGATGGGGATGTCTTTGAGGAAATCGCGGGCGGCCGCGGCTTGACGGCGACCGTTCTCATTCAGCGGAATATCGATTTGCCCTTGGAAGCGCCCGGCTTTGTTCCAGTCGGTTTCGCCGTGTCGCACCAAAATCAGCCTGGCGTTTTTCCCTTTATCCGGCAACGGTTGCAGGTGTGTGGTGCTGTTCAGGCATTCGATCTGCACCTGGGGGCCGTTGTCTCCTGGCCGGATGTTGAAGACCGAAAGGGAGGTGTTGTCGACGCGGAGACGCCGGAAACCGTGGTCGGGTTCTCCCAGCAACACCAGCATCAGGCAGCGCAGGATGGCGTTGTGGGCCACCACCAGCACCGTGTCGTTGCCGGTAGCGGGATGGCGCTCTAACAGCGTGCTGATGAAGCCCCGCGCCTGTTCCATCAGCTCAGGCAGTGGCTTGTAGCTCGAACCATCACGACGCTGGAGCTCCAGCTCCATGGGCCGCTGCTTCCAGATCTTGTAGGCCTCCGTTGAGCCTTGCATCAGCTCGTCGATGGTCTGGCCGGACCAGGGCTCAAGATCCACTTCCAGCAGTCCGTCATCAAAGACGGAATCTGGGGTCTGCCCGCCTTGGGTCTCCAGCAGGCTCGCCGTCGTCGCAGCCGCCCGCTGCAGGGGGGAGCTGTAGACGGCCTGGATGCTCACGTCCTGAAGCGAGCGGCCCAGGGCCCGGGCCTGCTCATGCCCCTCCTCGCTGAGGTTCGAGAGATCATCGCGGCCCTGGATCCGCCGTTCCTTGTTGAAACTGCTGAGACCGTGGCGGACCAGAAGAAGACGAAGGGGCACGGTTCAGCGTCAGGGCGCGGCCATCGTATGGAAGCGGCCTTTCGGGGGGACAATCGTGGGCAGTTGAAGCCCGCTGGTGCCCAGTTCCCCACAACCGGTTTCCCCGCGCTGGAAGGGACTTCTGGCGGCCTTGTCCCTCGCTTTGGCCGGTTTCATCTGGTTGTCGGGCTTGATGGACAGCCTCTCGCGACCTTCGGTGGCACCGGCCTTGAGCCTTCAGCAGCAGGAGCTGACGCTTCTTGCTGAACCAGCGGTGCCGCCCCCGTTGCGGGGCGCTCTCCTGGGGGAGTCGCCGCGGGATGCGCTGCTCAAGGCCCTGGAGGGCATCAGCCCAGAGGAGCGCAATGAGCGGCAGCAACAGATGCTTCTGTTGTTGAAGGGCCAAGGTTCCGTATCAGCGGAGCTCGATCGCCAAGGCGACGACCCGTTGCTCCAGCAGCTGCATTGCGAAGCGGGCGCCTCTGACCCGACGCTCTGTATCGATGCTGCAGCCGCGGGGCAAGCGGCGTTCCGTTTGGCCGTCAGCACGGTGCTGCCCCTGGTGACGGCCCTGCTCGGTGGACTGTTGCTGCTTGGTCAGGCCTGGCGTCTGCTGCGAGGTCGGCTGATGGCCTGGCCCGATGTTCAGGGGCCGGAGCTGACCCTGGTTGATATGGCCCTGCTGGTGGCCGGTGGCTTTGTGGTGATCAGTGCCGTTGGCGTTCCGCTGGTGGCGTTTCCCTTGGTGGGTGCACTGACGGCGGGGCTGGGCAGCCCTCGTCGTGAAGCCGTCAGTGTGGTGATCAACTACGGCGTGATGGCCCTGCCGAGCCTGCTGATCCTGTGGCGGCAACTGCGCTCGTTGCCCATGGAAAGGGCGCCGCTGGGGGGGTGGATGCAGTGGCGCGTGCGTCCGCTGCTTTCAGCTCTGCGGGATGCCCTGGCGGGCTGGTTGATGGTGACGCCGGTGGTGATGCTCACGGGGTGGTTGCTCGTGCGCCTGGTCGGTGATCCCGGGGGCAGCAATCCGCTGTTGGAGTTGGTGCTCGGCAGCCGTGATCCGCTTGCCCTGGCCTTGCTTGCGCTCACTGCGGTTGTGCTGGCTCCGCTGTTTGAGGAGACGATTTTCCGCGGTGCCTTGCTGCCGGTGTTGGCGATGCGACTCGGTCCTCTCCCGGGGGTCCTGCTCAGTGGCCTGTTGTTTGCCATGGCCCACATCAGTGTTGGCGAGTTGGCGCCGCTCACGGTGTTGGGGGTTGGGCTTGGTTTGGTGCGGCTGCGCAGCGGACGCCTGTGGCCCTCGGTGCTGATGCATGGGCTTTGGAACGCCGTGACGTTCCTCAACCTGCTGCTGCTCTGAACCTTGCCCCGCCTTTCTACAGGTGGTTCACTGGCCTATTCGCCTGTGATCCCGGTGGTTGCCGCTCCGGAACAGCGTGCATCGACCACAGCTTTCGAGCTGATTCAAGGGTCACTGTCTTCCGGACGCATTGCACGACGCTCGCCTCTTCTTGGGGGGCTCCATCGCCTGATGGACGGCACGCTGCTGGGGTTGATTGCGGCGGTTGCCGTTCTGGCTGGTCTCACGCTGCACTGGCAGCATCGCTGGACTGTGGCCTTCCGACTGCTGGAGGCAACCCGAACCCAGGCGCACCGGTTGACGGAATCAACCGCTCTGATGGAGCAGCACCTGTTGCTGCGTTCTCAGCAGCCCAACCGTCTAGTGCCAACGCAGGTGGCCAATCTGGTGCATCTTGATCGCCCTGATCTGGGCGCGTTGCAAACCTCCGCTTCCTCGCCCATGGCATCGCTCAAGGCCCTGGGGAATCAGCCCATCCGGGCGGGGTACTGATGACGCGGGCGTCGGGGCGTCGACCCATCCGTTCGCGCCGCTCCCGCGCGCGGGTCGTTCCCCTGACCAAGGTTCCCCCCAAGCGACTTTGGATTATCTTCTGGATCTTGGCGGCAGGCTTGTTGGGGCTGGTGGGTCGCATGGCCTGGCTGCAGTTGGTGCAAGCCCCCGACCTGGAGCAGCGTGCCCGTCAGCTGCAAACCCAGCGCACCCAACCCTTGGGGCAACGCCGTCCGATCGTCGATCGCACTGGCCGTTTGGTCGCGATGGATGAAAAGCGGTTCCGGCTCTGGGCCCATCCCCGCTACTTCAACATGCCGGGAGATGCCCCCAACCTTGTCCGCCCTGCCGAAGATGTGGCGGCGGTGTTGGCCGATCCCTTGGCTCGTCCTGCGCCTGCGCTGCTGAGGGCCATGGGAACCCAGGCCTCGGGGATCAAATTGGCTGAGGAGCTGGATCCGGAAACGGCCGATCGCATCCGGGCCCTTGGAATCAGCGGACTGGATCTGGAGGCCTATCCCCAGCGGGTGTACCCCCAGGCGTCGTTGTTCGCCAACGTGGTGGGCTTTCTCAATGCGGAGCGGCAACCTCAAGCGGGTCTTGAGCAGAGCCGTAATGGGGATCTGGCTCGCCATGAGCAAACCCGATACCTCCGCAGGGGTGCTGATGGCACGCCGCTGCCGGCCAACCTCGCCCCGGGAGCCTTCTATGGCGATGATTTACGCCTGCAGCTGACGCTGGATTCCAGGCTTCAGCAGGTGGCCCTCAAAGCTCTTGCTGAGCAGGTTGCCAAGTGGAAAGCCCAGAAGGGCGCCGCAATCGTGATGGATGCCACCAACGGTGAGTTGTTGGTGCTGGCATCGACACCCACCTATGACCCCAACCGCTACTGGGACTTCCCCACGGGGCGGTTTCGTGAATGGTCCGTTCAGGATCTCTATGAACCAGGCTCAACGTTCAAGCCGATCAACCTGGCTCTTGCCCTCCAGGACGGTGCCATTCAGGCCACGGATCGGGTGAATGATGTGGGCAAGTTGATGGTTGGTGGTTGGCCGATCAACAACCACGACAAAAAAGCCCATGGTTTGGTGGATTTCGCCACCGTGCTGCAGGTGTCAAGCAACGTCGGCATGGTCCAGGCCATGCGCCGTCTCGACGACGACGCCTACTGGAATTGGATGGAGCGTCTTGGCATCAATCAGCGTCCTGACACCGACCTCCCTGGAGCGGTGGCTGGTCAGCTCAAGAGCAAGAAGCAGTTCACCAGTCAGCCGATCGAGCCGGCGACGACGGCCTTTGGTCAGGGGTTTTCGCTCACACCGCTCAAGCTGGTGCAGCTGCACGGGATGCTGGCCAACGGTGGCAAGTTGATCAGTCCCCACATCACCCGTGGCTTTCGCTCGGGTGATGCCCTGGCTCCGGCGGCGGCACCCAGTGGTCTGCAGTTGCTGAACCCGGAGGTCACGCGCACGGTGCTCCAGTGGATGGAATCTGTGGTGGATCAGGGCAGTGGCAAGGGTGTGAAAACACCCGGCTACCGAATTGGTGGCAAAACAGGAACGGCGCAGAAGGCCCTCAATGGGATCTATCTCCCAGGAGCCAAGATCTGCAGCTTTGTGGCGACCTTGCCGATTGAGGATCCCCGTTATGTGGTGTTTGTGGTGGTGGATGAGCCCCAAGGCGAACACGCCTATGGCTCCACCGTGGCCGTTCCTGTCGCCAAGCAGATCATTGATGCCTTGCTGGTTGTGGAGCGCATCGCCCCCTCAAAACCTGCTGAATTGAACAAGCTTTTGAACAGCTGACGCATCAAAAAGCGCGGCTACGTTACGGGTATTGAGCCGTCGTACATCATGGCCAGCCTGCTCGATCAGCTTTCACAAATGACCGTGGTCGTTGCCGACACGGGTGATCTGGAGGCGATCCGCAAGTTCACCCCTCGGGATGCCACCACCAACCCGTCGTTGATCCTGGCTGCTGCACAGATTCCGGCCTATCAGAGCCTGATTGATGAGGCTTTGCGGTCATCGCGCAAGTTGATGGGCAGTGATGCAGCGGTGGAAGACGTGGTGCGGGAAGCGCTCGATGAGATCAGTGTGATCTTCGGCAAGGAGATCCTGAAGATTGTTCCCCGTCGTGTGTCAACGGAGGTGGATGCTCGCCTGAGTTTTGACACCGACGCCACGATTGAAAAAGGACGCAAGCTGATTCGTCTGTACAACGATGCCGGCATCAGCAACGATCGGGTTCTGATCAAAATTGCTTCCACCTGGGAAGGCATAAAAGCTGCCGAGGTGCTTGAGAAAGAGGGGATTCACTGCAACCTCACCCTCCTGTTTGGTTTCGGTCAGGCCGTTGCCTGTGCCGAAGCCGGCGTCACTCTGATCTCCCCCTTCGTGGGGCGCATCCTGGATTGGTACAAGGCCGAAACCGGGCGCGACTCCTACCCCGGACCTGAGGATCCGGGTGTGATTTCGGTGACCAAGATCTTCAACTACTACAAGACCCACGGCTACGGCACGGAGGTGATGGGGGCGAGCTTCCGCAACATCGATGAGATCACGGAGTTGGCCGGTTGTGATCTGCTCACGATTTCACCGAAGTTGTTGGATCAGCTCCGTGAGACGGATGCTGTGCTGACCCAGAAATTGGATGCCACCCATCCCACCGATGGCGAAGCCAAGATCCACGTCGATCGCGCCACCTTTGATGCACTGATGCAGGACGATCGGATGGCCAGCGACAAACTCACCGAGGGCATTAAGGGCTTCAGTAAAGCCATTGAAACCCTGGAGCATCAACTGGCCCATCGTCTGGCTGAACTGGAGGGTGGATCCGCCTTCCGCCACGCCGTTTCCGAGATCTTCATGCTCAACGACATGAACGGTGATGGCTCGATCACCCGCGAAGAATGGCTCGGAAGTGATGCCATCTTTGATGCCCTCGATCAGGACCACGACGGTCTGATCTCTCAGGAGGATGTGCGCAAAGGCTTTGGCGCAGCACTGACGCTGACCTCTGTCTGAGTCGCGCTGGTTCCATGCATGCCCTCGACACCATGCGTGCTTTGGCCAGCAAGGCCGAAATGATTCATCTCAATCAGGGTGACGTGCTGTTTCGTACCGGCGAAACCGGCACCTGCATGTACGGCCTGCTGGAGGGATCGGTGCGGCTCACCTGGATCGATTCAGCAGGCCATGAGGGACATGAAGACATCCCTGTGGGTCATGTGTTTGGCGCGGGGGCCTTGGTGATGGAGGACCATCAGCGTCTGAGCACCGCCACGGCCACCAGTGATTGCCGTTTGATTGCCATGAACCGCGACAAGTTCCTGTTTGCGGTTCAGGAGACGCCGATGTTTGCGGTGCAACTCCTCGCATCGATTGATGCCCGTTTGCGGGACATCAAGTTGGCCGACGGATGATCGGCGGGCGGGTCGATTTTTAAAGCGAAAACGACATAATCGCCCAACTTTTGAGTCTGGCTTGGTGCACAGCCGTCCCCTGCGTCTGGCGCTGCAGTTGGGTTTGTTCCAGCTCAGCCTGGGGATCCTCGGCGTCCTGATCCTGGGACTTTTCAATCGTTTGTTGATTCAAGACATCCAGGTCCCGGCGGTGCTGGCGGCTGTTGCCGTTGGTGGTCAGCAGTTGATGGGGTTTACCCGCGCCTGGTTCGGCCATCGTTCCGATCGCATCCCCATCAGCCGGCTGCGGCGCACGCCTTTCATCATCATCAGCACTGTCGCGATTGCCCTGTTGTTCGGTGTGGCTTGCCAGGTGGTGCTGCGCTTGGCCACCAGCATGGAGGACTCCGGCGCTGAGCTGAATGCACTGCTGATGGGTTTGTTGATCCTGGTTTTTGTTGGGATAGGCACCACGGTTGCCGCTGGTGGCATGGCATTTTCAGCCTTGATTGCGGATCGCACCACGGAAGTCGAACGGCCGCGGGTGCTGTCGGTGGTGTGGGGGATGCGTCTCCTGGGGGTGTTGCTGGGAAGTGTTCTGGTGAATCAGGTGTTCGGCAGTGCCAGTGCGGCTGATGCCAGCCGCACTGCGGTGCTGGCTGGTTTGGAGCGTCTGGCGCTGGTGACGCCGCTGCTGCTGCTGGGGCTTGGGGTGGTGTCGGTCTTTGGCGTGGAGCGCCGCACCACAGGCTTGATGCTGCCTGCGGCGCCAGTCCCCCCCCGATGTCCCCCAGCGGTTGGCGTTGCCCCAGTTGTTGTTGCAACTGCGCACCATCCCCCAGGCCGGCCGCTTCCTCGGGGTGCTGTCCCTGTTCACCTTCAGCATGTTCCTCAACGATGCGGTGCTTGAGCCCTACGGGGCCGCAATCTTTGGCATGAGTGTCTGTGCCACTACATCGCAGAATGTGTTGATTGCCCTGGGCTTCTTTGCTGGCCTGGGTCTGAGTGGGTTCTGGTTGATTGAGCGTGCCGGCAACATCAGAACGGCCCGGGTGGGTGCGGTGCTGGCTGCTTTGGCTTTGCTGTTGATGCTGTGGGCCGGTTCTGGGCAGTCCATCCCCCTTTTGCGGACAGCCATTGGTTTGTTTGGCCTGTCGCTTGGGGTGTGCATGAATGCCTGCCTCACCTTGATGTTCAGCTTTGTGCAGCCCGGACGTACCGGCTTTCTGCTAGGTGTTTGGGGCGCGGGCTATGCCTATTCCTGCGGCCTGGCCACCATCAGTGGAGGCGGGCTGCTCACCTTGCTCAAAGCCTGGAACGGTGGTGATTTGTTTGCTGCCTATGGCGGCGTGTTCGGCTTGCAGATGGTTTGTTTCCTCGCTGCCGCACTGATGACGCGCCGTTTGGATGTGGTGGGTTTCCGCAACACGGTGAAAACCCGCTTTGACGATGTCATGGAAATGGCAGTGGATTGAAGCTTGGCTGGAGCTCCGGATCCACTAGAACCGGGTCCTTTCCATTGCAGTGAATGGCAGCGCTGCAGATCGTCTGGTTCAAGCGTGATCTGCGGATCGTTGATCACCAGCCCTTGGTGGCTGCTGCGGAGCGGGGTTTGGTGCTGCCGCTGTATGTGGTGGAGCCGGAGTTGTGGCGGCAGCCCGATGCCTCCGAGCGGCAGTGGATGTTTTGCCGGGAGTCGCTGCTGGAGTTGCGCCAGGCCCTAGCGGATCGGGGCCAACCCTTGGTGGTGCGCGCTGGGGATGTGGTGCAGGTGCTGGAACGAGCCCGGCGTCAGTTCGGCATCGATGGGCTGTGGAGCCATGAGGAAACCGGCAATGGCTGGACGTACCAGCGCGACAAACGCGTTGGCGCCTGGGCCCGTCGGCACGGCATTGCCTGGACGGAAATCCCGCAGTTCGGGGTGACGCGCCGGATGCGCAGCCGCAATGGTTGGGCCAAACGCTGGGAGGTTCAGATGACTGGGTCCATCACACCCGAGCCGGCCGCATTGCAATCGCTGGAGGGCATTGATCCCGGCCTGATCCCGGAGCGCCCCTGTTCAGAGCTGCTTTCGGATCCGTGTCCGCAGCGTCAGATCGGAGGGCGTTCGAACGGCCTGGAGGAGTTGAACGACTTTTTGCAGCACCGTTCCCAGCGTTATCAACGGTCGATGTCGAGCCCCAACACGGCCTTCAAGGGTTGTTCTCGGCTTTCGACCTATCTCACCTGGGGTTGTCTCTCGATGCGGGAAGTGCTGCAGACCAGCCGCACCTGTAGCGGCCGCGGCGTCAGCAGCTTTGAATCACGGCTGCATTGGCACTGCCATTTCATTCAGAAGTTGGAGGATCAGCCAGCGATTGAATTCAGCGATTTCCATCCGTTCATGCGGGGCATTCGCGCAGCGGACGCCGAGCGCTTGACGGCCTGGAGCGAAGGTCGCACTGGCGTCCCCTTTGTGGATGCCTGCATGCGCGCCTTGCGGGCCCATGGCTGGATCAACTTCCGCATGCGGGCGATGTTGATGTCTTTTGCCAGCTACAACCTCTGGCTGCCCTGGAGAGACAGTGGCCTGCATCTGGCCCGTCAGTTTGTGGATTACGAACCGGGGATTCACTGGAGCCAATGCCAGATGCAGTCGGGCAGCACTTCGATCAACACGATTCGGATCTACAACCCGATCAAGCAGGGCATGGACCACGACCCCCAGGGGGTGTTCATCCGGCAGTGGTGCCCTGAACTCAAGGAGGTGCCCACGATTCACATCCATGAGCCCTGGATGCTGGGTGGTGGCATGCCGGCACCGATCGTTGATGTGACCACATCGATGCAGGACGCCAAAGACCGCATCTGGGAGGTTCGTCGATTGGCCGGTTTTGATCGCCATGCCGATGCAATTCAGCGCAAACATGGCTCCCGCAAGGCGGGGTTGAAGCCAACAACGTCTCGCCGCCGCCGGCGCCAACCTCAGCAACCCGACAACGGCAGCCAGCAGCTCAGCCTCGGTCTTTAGTTGCGCTGCAGCAGCAGCCGCTTGATCACCCGTTGGGCGATGTCGCCATAGCCCATCTCCCCTGAGAGAATTTGAGCAATTCGCCGTGGTGCGGTGGGCCTCTTGATCCCCAGCTGATACCCCACACCGGGGAAGCGATAAAACACCTGGGCAATGCGTCGGCCCCAGGCCATCGACTCACCCCAGCGCTCCCGCATGCTGCGGCTGTAGCCCCTCAGATCGTTGCTGTCGCCCTTGAGCCATCGGTTCAGATGTCGAGCCGCCTCGCAGCCACTCATCAGGGCGGGGCGTAGCCCTTCCGCCAGAAAGGGGTCGCACAGCGATGCCGCATCGCCCACCACCACAATGCCGTCGCCATCAAGACGGTGATGGCCGTTCCACACCCGCAGTTGGCCGCGCTGACGGATGCCTGCATCGGCGGCGAAGCCCAGATCCGGCAACAGCTGAGCCAGCACCTGCTCCGGGTCGGCATCCTGCTTGCCGATGAAGCTGCCCACACCGATGTTCACACCACCGGCGAGGGGGAAGGCCCAGGCGAAGCCCTGTTTCACCAGGCCGAATTCAAAGCGGGTGGTGCCATCGCTGAGTTTGCCTTGACCCTCTAGTCGCACCGACATGGTGGTGGCCATCTGGGGCTGTTTGGCTCCCAGGCCGAGCCGTTGGGGCCAAGGGGATCCCGAACCATCTGCGATCACCACGGCCCGCCCCTGCCAATGGCGTCCGTCGGTTGCCGTGACTTGCCAGACGTCTCCATGGCGCTGGATGTCATTGACTTCAACGCCTGAAAGGCGTTTTGCCCCAGCCTGAATGGCCTGATCTGAGAGCAGTTGATCCAGCGTTTCGCGGCGCACGATCCAGAACGGTGCATCCCCTGGCAACTCGGCCACCACTGGATCCTCCAGGCCCCAACTGAAATCCACCTGACCGATCACCTGCTCCACCGCTGGCTCCAATGAAAAGGGGAACCACTGCTGAACTGAGGCCGCCATGCCTCCACCACAGGGCTTGATCCGCGGTTCGGCGTCGCGCTCAAGCGTCAGAACGTCATGGCCAGCTAATGCGAGATGAACTGCCGCCGCACCGCCAGAGGCACCGGATCCAACGATCAGGACGTCGTGGGTGCGATCTGCATCGTTGCTCACACCTTGAGGATGTCGGCCTCCTTGGTGGCCAGGTGTTGTTCCAGCTCGGCGATGAACTTGTCCAGTGTTTTCTGAACGCCGTCCTGCTCGTCGCGACTCTGGTCTTCGGAGAACTCGCCTTCTTTTTCCTGCTTCTTGATCTTGTCGATCGCGTCGCGGCGCAGGTTGCGCAGGGCCACCTTGCCTTCTTCGGCGTACTTCGAAGCAAGCTTGCAGAACTCCTTGCGGCGCTCCTCGGTGAGGGGCGGCACGTTGATGCGGATGATCTTGCCGTCGTTGTTTGGGGTAAAGCCCAGCTCACTCATCGCGATGGCCTTCTCGATTGAGGCCAAGGCGCTGATGTCGAACGGTTGGATCTGGATGGTCTGGGAGTCCGGGGTCGACAGGGTCGCCAGCGACTTTAGCGGTGTGTCAGCGCCGTAGTACTCGACGCTGATGCGGTCCAGCAGGGAGGAATTGGCCCGGCCAGTACGGATCGTGTTGAAGTTGCGCTGGGTGGCCTCCACCGACTTGCGCATGCTGGCTTCGAGGTCCTGGGTCGACATGGTTGCTTGGAGAGGAGGCGTGCGAACTGGGTTGGCGTTGATTAGGAGGGGTCGCCGATGCGGGACCCGATCGGTTCCCCAGCCACGGCTCTGCCGATGTTGCCAGGTTCAAAGAGGTTGAAGACAACAATCGGGATGTTGTTGTCTTTGCAAAGGGCGATGGCGGTGCTGTCCATTACGCCCAGCTCGCCGCTGAGTACATCCTGATAGCTGAGCTGCGCATGCTTCACCGCGTCGGCGTGCTTTGCCGGGTCTTTGTCGTAGACCCCATCCACCTTGGTGGCTTTGAACACCACATCGGCATTGATTTCGGCGGCCCTCAGGGCAGCGGTGGTGTCGGTGGTGAAGAACGGGTTGCCGCAACCGGCGCCGAACACCACCACCCGGTTTTTCTCCAGATGCCGGATCGCCTTGCGACGGATGTAAGGCTCCGCCACTTCCTGCATGGCGATGGCGGTCTGCACCCGGGTGGGAACACCGGCCCTCTCGAGCCCGTCCTGGAGGGTGATGGCGTTCATCACCGTGGCCAACATGCCGACGTAGTCAGCTGTGGCTCTCTCCATGCCCGCTGCAGACCCCTTTAGCCCGCGGAAGATATTGCCGCCGCCCACGACGATCGCCAGCTGGGTGCCATTGGCCACCACCTTGGCCACATCGGAAGCAATCGACTGAACAATGGCGGGATCGATGCCATAGCCCTGAGATCCCATCAGAGCTTCGCCGCTGAGTTTCAGCAGGACGCGTGTGTAGGTCATCTACGGTCCAGATCCTTTCGACAGTAGCAAGCACTGGCACAAGCCTCTGATCGCCGCTTGGATGGGGAAACCGCGGCTGTTTGATGCCAGAGACCGATGCCACCCAAAGCGGTGTGATGGCCCGTCTCACGCTTTCAGCCCTGGAACGGGCCAGTCAGGATCCCGACTGCTGGCGTGAGCCGGTGGTGCATCGCGCTTTGTTGGTGAGTGGGCTGTCGGTGCTTACCGCGGCTACCCGTCATCTTCAGGATGATCTCGAAGCCACTGAAGCTGCCTGAGGCCGGCTGGTTCAACCCCTAAAACTCGATGCCCGCCTGGGCCTTCACCCCCTGTTCGCGGAAGGGGTGGTGCACCAGGGTCATCTCCGTCACCAGATCAGCCCGCTCCACTAGCTCGGCTGGTGCACCCCGGCCGGTCACCGCCACGTGGGTGAGCTCCGGTCGCTCGTTCAATCCGGCGATCACCACACCGGACTCGATGTAGCCCAGTTTCAAGGCCACGTTCAGCTCGTCGAGCAGCACCAATTTCACGCTGGCATCGCGCAGATAGCCCAGGGCCGTCTGCCAGGCCGCCTCCACCAATTGTTGATCCCGCTCTCGGTTCTGGGTTTCCCAGGTGAAGCCTTCCCCCAGGGCATGCCAGCTCACCTGCTCACCGAAGGCCTGCAGTGCCCGTGCTTCGCCGGGCTCCCAGCCCCCCTTGATGAACTGAACAATCGCCACCCGCTCGCCATGGCCAAGGGTGCGCAGCACCAGCCCAAGCCCGGCGGTGGTTTTTCCCTTGCCCTGGCCGGTGAACACCAGCACCAGGCCCTTCTCCTTGTTGCGTTCCTCCACCCTTTGCTTCTGCACCTGCTGGCGCCGCTCCATCCGTTTGCGGTAATCGGCATCGTCGGTTTCTGGAGCGAGCTTGCCCCCCATGCCCAGTTCCGCGGCGGATTGATCGAGGTCGTTGGTGCTCATGGGGAGAGGGGCTGTTGGTTCTGGAGGGGTGTTGGTTCTATCGAGGCCGAGTGGCCGTGATGCGTTGCAGGGCCCGACCCGCCAGTAGTTCCTGGCTCACGCTGCTGAACCCGAGTTGCTCCAGCTCGGTGGGGAGGTCGTCCTCCAGCATGGCTGTGGCTGTGTCGGTTTCAAACAGGGCACAAAACAGTTGCTGGGGAAGCTTCAGCCAAGGTCCCGCCGGATGCAGATCCACAAGCACCAACCAGCCGCCCGGTTCCAGCAGCCGCAGGGCACTGCGCAGCACCCGTTCCCGATCGCTGCGGGGGAATTCGTGCAGGGCCACGCTCAGCTGGATGGCACTGAAGCTGGCATCGGCCAGGGGCGGATCTTCGGCCAGCCCTTCCACCCGCTCCAGGCTGGGGTGGCGTTGGGCGGCCAAATCAAGGGCTCGGGGGGAGACATCGAGCCCCGTCACGGCATAGCCCGCCGCCAGCCAGGGGGCCGCTGCTTCGCCACTGCCGCAGCAGAGATCCAGCACCGCCGCGCCGGGCTTGAGATGGGGCTGCACCGCCTCGAGCCCGAGGCCCCGAAGGCGCTCCACCCCGCCAACACTCAGCGACGACACCGCCGTCACCGTGTCGTAAATCCAGCGGTAGCGGTAGGCCAGCGGCCTCAGAAATGAGGTCATCGTTGAAGTGAAAAAAAGCAGACAGGGTGTTGTCAGGCCGGTTGCCGGGCCAGGGCTGCATCCACCGCCTGCTGCTGATCACGCCGGGTGATCCAGTGGTGATAGGTGCGGGTGTGGATCGTCACCGAGTGGCCCATCATCCTGGCGGCGACGGTGTCCGGCAGGCCGACATGGATGGTGCGCACCGCCCAGGCGTGGCGCAGGTCGTAGGGGGTAATCGGCAGGTCGTAACGGCGGAACTGCTCACTCACCCGCCGTCCCACCTGCTGCAGGGTGGTGCGCCGCAGATCGGTCTGGATGGCTGGCAGCGCGGCCGGGTTCTCCGCCAGCTCCTGCAACCCGAAGTGCTCGACCCAGTCGGGGTGGAACGGCCAGGTCTGGTGTTCACCGGTTTTGGTGGTGGGCAGAACCCGCAGCACCTGATCCCCGCCCGGTGCCAGGGAGGAGCAATCGCAGAAGAACACCTCGTGGTTGCGCAGGCCGTAGGTGGCCATCAGGGCGAAGGCCAGGCGCCACTGTGGATTGGGGATGCGGCCTGCGGCCTCGAGGATCTGTGGATCTGTGGGCAGCTGGCGGAACCGAGCCCGGTGCAGGCCGTAGCCGCCGGCCTCCTGGCGCCAGTCCTCCGGCAAGGGCAGCTCCAGGTGCCGGGCCAGACCGGCCAGGGCTGTGGCGCATTGCTGCCGGCTGCGGCTGCCGTCGTCGTAACTGGTCAGCGTCTGCATCAGCAGTGCTGGCTCCAGCGGCTGATCACCGCACTGACGCGCCAATCGCCGGAGGTAGGGCAAGTAGGCACTGGTCCAGGTGGTGCGACTGCTCGCCGGGGAACGGCGTCGACGCGGGTCGGCAAAAAAGGCTGCTTCGAAGCTTTCGATGGCGGCCTGGATCCCGATCGAACGTCCTCTGGCCGTGGCTGCAGAGGTGGAGGCCGACCAGAGCGTCCAATCAAAACTGCGCTGCTCCAGTTGCAGTTGCACCAGGGCAGCGGTGCTGAGGGCCTGATTCAGTCCGGCTGCATCGGCCATCAGCCCCAGGCTGATCCGTTGCAGGCCGTTCCGGCTCGGATCCCCACGCAATGGCAGAGACCCGCGCAGGTTCAGCCGCCGACCCCGCTGTTCGATGCGCAGGCGTGACCCCTGTGCCGCCAGCTGCGCATTGGCGGTCTCCAGCGCACTTTTGAGCTCCATAAATGTGTCGTTGGAACCAAGGATCGCGTCCGCGGCGGCTACGCTCAACCCCCGAAAACCGTTCTGATCGGTATGTCTCGCGTCGGTGTCGTCCTGCTGAACCTGGGTGGCCCGGAGCGGATCCAGGACGTTGGCCCGTTTCTCTACAACCTGTTCGCCGATCCCGAGATCATTCGGCTTCCCAGCCCGGCGCTGCAGAAGCCCCTGGCTTGGTTGATCAGCACGCTGCGCAGTGGCAAGTCGCAGGAGGCCTATCGCTCCATCGGTGGCGGTTCACCGCTGCGGCGCATCACCGAGCAGCAGGCCCGTGAACTCCAGAGCTTGCTGCGTCAGCGTGGCATTGATGCCACCAGCTACGTGGCCATGCGCTACTGGCATCCGTTCACCGAATCCGCTGTGGCGGACATCAAGGCCGATGGCATGGATGAGGTGGTGGTGCTCCCCCTCTACCCCCATTTCTCGATCAGCACCAGTGGATCCAGTTTCCGTGAGCTGCAGCGCCTGCGTCAGGCGGATCCGGCCTTTGAGAAGTTGCCGATTCGCTGCATCCGCAGCTGGTTTGACCACCCGGGCTATGTGAAGGCCATGGCCGAGCTGATCGCGGCAGAGGTCCGCAACAGCGACGACCCCACGAAGGCCCACGTTTTCTTCAGTGCCCACGGTGTGCCGAAGAGCTACGTCGAAGAGGCGGGCGACCCTTATCAGAAGGAGATCGAAACCTGCACCGGTTTGATCATGAAGGAGTTGGCCGTTCAGATGGGCCACGAGAACCCCTTCACCCTGGCCTACCAAAGCCGTGTGGGTCCGGTGGAGTGGCTCAAGCCCTACACCGAGGAGGCCCTTGAGGAATTGGGTCAAGCCAAGACCAACGATCTAGTGGTGGTGCCGATCAGCTTCGTCAGCGAACACATCGAGACCCTTGAGGAAATCGACATCGAATACCGGGAGTTGGCCACCGAAGCCGGTGTGGTGAATTTCCGTCGGGTGCGTGCTCTCGACACCTATGCCCCCTTCATCGAGGGATTGGCGGATCTCGTGGCCACCAGCCTGCAGGGCCCTGAGGTGAGTCTTGATGCGGCGGCGGAGCTGCCCAACAAGGTGAAGCTCTATCCCCAGGAGAAGTGGGAATGGGGTTGGAACAATAGTTCCGAGGTCTGGAACGGCCGTCTGGCCATGGTTGGTTTTTCAGCCTTTTTGCTCGAGCTGATCAGTGGTCAAGGGCCGCTGCACGCCCTCGGCCTGCTCTGACCAAGCCAGGGGAGCTGCGGGCCCTTAACCTTGGGGGTCATTGACCCGTCGCCTCTGTGACTCTCACCTCAGCGTCTTCGGCCGTCACTGGGCAGCAGGCCGGTCACGGTGGTCAGAGAATGTCTGGGGCGACAGCCCTGATGGATGCGTTGCGGTGCCATGGCGTCGACACGATTTTCGGCTACCCCGGCGGCGCGATTCTGCCGATCTACGACGCACTCCACATCGCCGAGAGCGAGGGTTGGGTGAAGCACATCCTGGTACGGCATGAGCAGGCCGGCACCCACGCGGCCGATGCCTATGCGCGTGCCACCGGCAAGGTGGGCGTTTGTTTCGGCACGTCTGGGCCGGGTGCCACCAACCTGGTGACCGGCATCGCCACCGCCCAGATGGACTCGGTGCCCATGGTGGTGATCACGGGTCAGGTGCCGCGACCGGCGATTGGCACCGATGCCTTCCAGGAGACCGACATCTTCGGCATCACCCTGCCGATCGTGAAACATTCCTGGGTGGTGCGCGATCCGGCCGATCTCGCCTCCATCGTTGCCCAGGCCTTCCTGATTGCAGCCAGTGGTCGTCCGGGCCCCGTGCTGATCGACATCCCGAAGGATGTTGGCCAGGAGATGTTCGATTACGTGCCTGTTGAGCCCGGATCGATTGTTCCCCAAGGATTCCGCAAGCCTCAGCCCCCCCGGGATGAACCGATCCTGTCGGCGCTTGAGCTGATCGCCGAGGCGGAGCGTCCGCTGCTCTATGTGGGCGGTGGTGCGATCTCAGCCGGTGCTCACGACAGCCTGCGGGTGATCGCTGAGCGCTATCAGATCCCTGTCACCACCACCTTGATGGGGAAGGGTGCTTTCGATGAAAACGACCCTCTCTCGGTGGGCATGCTCGGCATGCACGGCACGGCCTATGCCAACTTCGCCGTCACCGAATGCGATCTGCTGATTGCTGTTGGCGCCCGTTTTGACGATCGGGTGACCGGAAAGCTCGACACCTTCGCCCCCCGGGCCCGGGTGATCCACTTTGAGATTGACCCGGCCGAAATCGGCAAGACCCGTCGCCCCGATGTGGCGGTGCTGGGTGATCTGGGCCTGAGCGTGGCGCGCCTGGTGGAGCTGAGCCTGCAGCAGCAGGTGCAATCCCGCACGGCCCCTTGGTTGGCGCGCATCGCGGAGTGGAAACAGACCTATCCCCTCACCGTGCCTCCCACCGAAGGCCCCCTCTTCCCCCAGGAGGTGCTGCTGGCCGTTCGCGAGCTGGCACCGAATGCCATCGTCACCACGGACGTGGGTCAGCACCAGATGTGGGCGGCCCAGTACCTGCGCAATGGGCCCCGGGGCTGGATCAGCAGTGCCGGTCTTGGAACCATGGGCTTCGGCATGCCGGCCGCCATGGGCGCCCAGGTGGCGTGCCCCGATCGTCAGGTGGTGTGCATCGCGGGTGACGCCAGCATCCTGATGAACATTCAGGAGTTGGGAACCCTGGCGGCCTATGGCCTTCCGGTGAAGGTGGTGATCGTCAACAACCACTGGCAGGGCATGGTGCGTCAGTGGCAGGAGAGCTTCTACGAGGAGCGTTATTCCGCCTCCGACATGCTCAATGGCATGCCGGACTTCGTGGCTCTCGCCCGCTCCTTCGGTGTGGACGGCGTGCACATCCGCGAGCGGGATTCGTTAAAGCGTGATCTCGAGGCGGCGCTCAAGGCCCCCGGCCCGATGTTGATCGACATCCACGTGCGTCGTGGTGAGAACTGCTATCCGATGGTTCCCCCTGGCAAAAGCAATGCTGAAATGGTGGGCCTTCCGGCTCCCATGCCGGTTCTCAACGCCCCGACCTCTTGATTCGTCTTGTCTTAATCGGCGTTCTGCTGCTCCTTTGGGCCGTACCGGTGCAGGCCGCAGAGGTGCTTCAGGTGCGCAGCAGTTCCCTGCTGCAGGTGGGAGACCATAACCGCACTTACACCGTTGCCCTGGCCTGTTCCGCCGTTGATGCAAGCCAGGAGGCCGAGGCCACCGCATGGCTTCGTCAGGAACTGCCGCGCCGTCGCAAGGTCAATCTGCGGCCGGTCGGCTCCAGCGAGGGGCAGCTGATGGCCAGGGTGACACCGATCGGTGCTGAGCGTGACCTCACCACCGGCTTGATTGCCGCTGGTTTGGCCAGCAACAGCTGTGGGGTCGATGGCTGATAACCGCATTGCCCGGGGCATTGTCTTGGTGCCCTGTCTGCTGCTGGGGGGTGCCTTTCTGGCCACAGCGGCCTGGGGGCAGGGCGCCGCAGCTGAAAACCGCACCCTGGCCATCGGCATCGGTGCTGGCTTGCTTTTGGCAGGTTGGTTGTCCCAGTTGGGTGGCGGCTCTGAGAGTGGGCCTGAATCCTCTGTGACAAAACCGGACGAGTCCGACCCCTCTCCCTAGTTTGCGGGGATGGGGTTGCTTCCCTCCGATCCCATGTCGAAGCCTGAGTGGCGACGTTGGCCTTGGCTGTCGTGGTGTGTTGTTGCAGCCACGCTCATCGGCTGCCAGTCGATCGTGGCCAGTGGCGTCAGCCGCCCAAGGCTGGCGGTGCTGCTGCCGATGGGGCACCGCGATGCTGAATTGCGGCACAACTTTCTCCAGGGCTTTCGTTTGGGCCAGGCGTCGGTGGAGGCTTGTGGTGAGCCCTTCCCGCAGGTTGCCTGGCATGGGACCAACTCCGGCGATGCGCCCGATCCGCAGCTGATGCCCTCGACGGAGCTCAAGCTGCTGGTGGCTCCCCCGTCTGGGGATCTGCGGGCCTTTGCCGCCTTCGCTGACGAGCGGGATCTCACTGTTCTGCTCCCCTATCAGCGTGGACAGTCGCTCGACACCCTGCGCGGGCTGGAAGGCCGTGAACGGCTCTGGCCGCTGGTTCCTTCCCGCCAGGAGGATCTCAAGGCGATGGTGGTCGAAGACCCTTCTGCCCTTGAGTCCACCAGCTCCAAGGCCTTTGTGGAGCTGTTCAAGGCCGCTGGCGGCATTGTTGAGAGCTACGAAGCACAGCCGGTCCAGCGGGTGGATCCCAGCAACAACGGGCGTCTGCAACGGTTCAAGGACGACATGGCCTGGTCTTGGGTGCCAACCGTTGTGGTGGCTGATGCTCCGAACGGTCCCCTCTCCCGAGAGCTGCGGGCTGAGCAGCAGCAGGGGCGCTTCGGCGGTGGTGCACCGCAGGCGCCGAACTGGATTTGGCTCACCGAGGCGGAAGACCTGCAAGACGCGCCCGCGGTGCCCTGGCAACAGCTTGGGTTGCAGCACCCAGCCCGTGGGGCGGCCTGGGCTGAATTTCAACAGGACTTCCAGCAGTCCACCGGCAAGGCTCCATCGTTGCTCGCGGGGGCGGGCTTTGATGCAGCTCGGCTGTTGGCCTTGGCCGATGCAGCACCCTTGCCGTTGTCCGCTGACGGGGGTATCGATGCGATGGGTTGGTTGGACCCTGATCAGAAGGAGGTCGTTCCGATTTGCCAGGCCTTTGATCAGCGTCGCCGCGGGGAGCGTCTGCGTCTGAAGGCGGTGGCCAGTGATTCCCGCTTTCGTGCTGGCCTTGCACCATCGGGCCAGGCCATGGCCGGTCTGATCGAATGAGGTCTGGGGACACGACCTCGAGATGCTGCGCCTGAGTGAACTGAAGCTGCCCCTCGACCATGGGGAGGAAGCGCTGCAGGAGGCGGTGCTCAAGCGTTTGAGGATTCCGCCGGATCGTCTTCTGGGTCAGACCCTGGTGAAGCGCAGTGTTGATGCGCGGCGTCGCGACCGGATTCAGCTGATTTACAGCGTGGATGTGCAGGTGAAGGGTGAAGCCGCTCTGTTACGGCGCATCGGCAACAAAGGCCGGGTGCGTCTGGCTCCAGACACCCGCTACCGGTCTGTGGGTCATGCCCCCGATGGCTTCCCCTTGGATGCGGCCGATCGGCCTGTGGTGGTGGGGGCAGGCCCCTGCGGTTATTTCGCTGCTCTGCTGTTGGCACAGATGGGGTTCCGACCGCTGTTGCTGGAACGGGGTCAGGCCGTGAAGCAACGCACCGCTGACACCTTTGGCTTCTGGCGTGGCACCAGCCCCTTCAACCCGGAATCCAATGCCCAATTCGGTGAGGGGGGAGCCGGCACCTTCTCCGACGGCAAGCTCTACAGCCAGGTGAGCGATCCCGAGCACTACGGCCGCAAGGTGCTGGAGGAGCTGGTGGCCTGTGGTGCCAGCGAGGAGATCCTCACGCTGCACCGCCCCCACATCGGCACCTTCAAGCTCGCCACCGTGGTGCGCGGCCTGCGGGCACGGATTGAAGCCCTCGGCGGTGAGGTGCGTTTCAACAGTCGCGTCACACGCCTTCAGCTCAGCGACAGCAGCGCTGGGAAGCCGCATCAACTCGATGGATTGGTGCTGGCCGATGGAGCGGAGATTCCCTGCCGCCATCTGGTGCTGGCTCCCGGTCATTCCGCGCGTGACTGCTTCGAAATGCTGGAGCAGATCGGTGTGCAGCTGCAGCGCAAACCGTTTTCCGTGGGCGTGAGGATTGAGCATCCGCAGCATCTGATTGACGCAGCCCGCTGGGGAGAGGCGGCGGGCCATCCGCGTCTCGGGGCCGCCGAGTACAAGCTGGTTCACCATGCTGAAAACGGCCGCTGCGTCTACAGCTTCTGCATGTGTCCCGGAGGATTTGTGGTGGGTGCCACCTCGGAGGAAGGCCGGGTGGTGACCAATGGCATGAGCCAGCACTCCCGCAACGAGCGCAACGCCAACAGCGGTTTGGTTGTGGCTCTGGACGCCGATGACCTGGCACCGTTTGAACGCTTCCCCGGGGATCCGCTGGCGGGGATTGCTCTGCAACGGGAGCTGGAGGAGCGCGCCTTCAGGCTTGGAGGGAGCAGTTACGCCGCACCGGCGCAGCGGTTGGAGGATTTCCTGGCGGCCCGTCCCTCCACCCGTCTGGGTGACATCGCCGCGTCGTATCAGCCGGGTGTGCATCCCGCCGATCTGGATGACCTGCTCCCTGCTGCCATCGTTGAGGCCTTGCGGGAGGCGTTGCCGGCCTTTGCCCGCAAGCTGAAGGGGTATGACCATCCCGATGCGGTGCTCACCGGCGTGGAAACCCGCACGTCATCGCCCGTGCGGATCCCCAGGGATGAGGCGTTGGAATCGCTCAATGTGAAGGGGCTGGTGCCCGCGGGTGAAGGGGCGGGCTACGCCGGCGGCATCCTCTCGGCCGGAATCGATGGCATTCGAGCTGCTGAAGCCTTGGCCATTCAGATCCTTGGGAGCAAGCCTGTTTAAGTTTCAGCTGCAGACGGGGGCTTGCGCCACGATTCCGCTCCACTGAACGGCTTTCACCTGATCCCGTCGCCAGGAATGGAACAGCTCGGGCTCACTGACGGTGCACAGCGGGCAGTGGGCGATCCGTTCGCTGGCAATTCCTGCGCCCTGGAGCTGCACTCTGGCGGCGGTTCGAATGTCCAGGCGATGCCGCCCCGGTTGCTCATCCGGCAGCAGGGCCCCTGCATCGGACAGGGAAGCCTTGTTGGGGACCGCGGCGCTGACGGCCCTCACCACCTCATCGCCCACCTGGTAGCAGGGGCCGCTGACGGCCGGGCCCAGGGCAACCACCAGATCCTCCCGCCGGGCCCCCTGCTCCACCAACCGATCCAGGGCCGTGATCAGGATTCCAGCCGCCACCCCCCGCCAACCGGCATGACAGGCCGCGGCATGCCCGGTGCCGGGATCCGCGATCAGAACCGGTGTGCAGTCGGCACCGCACACCCAGAGGCTCTGGCCCCCGCGATCACTCACCAGGCCATCGGCCTCAGGCCAGGGATCCTGCGGGGCGTCGCTGGCGTTCAGAACGATTCCACTGTGGATCTGCTGGGGCCTGTGGACGCTGATGCCGGCGCTGACGTACCCCGCCAGTTCATCAGGACCACGGCCGTGCCAGAGCCGGGTGAAGAAGCCGTGCTCGAACCCCTGCTCATGCAGCAGATCGCTCTGGAGGTAATAGCCCCCGTAACAACCGATCCAGGTCCAGCCCTTCAACGTGTTGAAGCGGCTGTCTGGTCGATCAAACGGCCCGTCTTTCATCAGCCCTGCAATCAGGCCATGGGGATGTCCCGCAGCATCCAGAAGCCGCCGAAGGTCTGTTCTTCGGGGCTGGACTGGATGGCGATGAACTGAAGGCCGCGCACCTGCTGCTGCGAAGTGGCTAGGGCCTCGGAGATTTCAGCGGCGATGGCCGGCTCCAGGTCGCTCACCAACCAGCGGTCGTCCTGACCAGCCTCCAGCACCAGCTGGCGGTCTTCAACGATCATCCGCACCGGTTCCAGACCCCCCAACCAGCCCGCCATGGCGAGGGAGCGGCTCTGGCTGAACAGGCGCAGACCCGGCACAGAGGCCTCGGGGTCGATGCCATCGGGCACCGGCAGCAGTCCGCTGAAACTCATCGGCCATTCCGATGCCTCCAGCAGGAGGCTCGCCGGCAGGGCGGCCCAGCTCCAGGCGTCGCCTTGAACTTCCTCCGGCAGGGGCACTGGAGGGGTTGGAACAGGCGCCGGCGGTGGTGCCAGTGGGCCGGCCATGAAGCCCTCCTCCTCGGGATACACCTCCCTTTCGCGCTGCTGAAGCCAGTCGAGCAGGGCGAAGGTGCGGCGACTGGGAATCACCTCGAGGTCTTGTTCGGCTGCGGCGCGCTGCACCATGGTGCGCATCGAACTGCGCCAGCAGCGCAGGCGGACGGGCGAACCCCAGCCCCCGCTTGCGGATGCCTGTTTGGCTTCAGCCAGGGCTTGGCTCAACCAGAGCGAGTTCACCTCACCAGAGGGGCACACCTTGGCGAAGCGAAATGGCTCTGCATCCCCAGTTGCAGCGGGGGTGGAGGTGATCAGCAGTTCCCAACGCTTGCGGCCATCGGCCTCAAGGATGGGTCGGGAGTAGAAGTCGAGTTCCCAGTCTTCGGCGGCTGTCAGGGCAGCAGTGCTCATCCGGCCGATTGCTCCTGCTGTTTCAGGGTGTTCTGGGCGCGGCTGGCGCGATCGGCGGCTTCAGCCATCACTTTGTCTTTTTCGATCAGCAGCTCTCCAGGAGGCCCCTCCAGCAGGGCTGTGTTGAGGCCGATCCGTCCGCGGCCCGGGTCCAGTTCCGTGATCAGGGCCGAAACGCGGTCGCCCTGGTCGAACACCTCACGGATCGAGCGCAGGCTGCCATTGGTGATGGCTGATTGGTGCAGCAGTCCGCTGATGCCACCAAGGTCGATGAAAAGGCCGTAGGGCTTCACCGCAGCAACCTGACCTTCCACCAATTGGCCCACTTCCAGATCTTGGAAGCGTTCGGCCACGGCGGCTCGTTTTTCGGACAGCACCAGCTTGCGGGTCTCCGAATTCACCTCGATGAAGGCCACGCCCAGGGTCTTGCCCACGAGCTCCTGGTGGTTTTCACCGTTTTGGAGTTGAGAGCGGGGAATGAAGCCGCGCAGCCCTTCGAGATCGCAGGTGACACCGCCGCGGTTGAAGCCATTGACGATGACTTGAACCACTTTCCCCTGTTTCTCCAGTTCCTTCACCCGGTCCCAGCTCTTGCGCAGCTCAAGGGCGCGACAGCTGATCGTGACCATCCCATCAGCGTTCTGCTCACGGGTCACCAGAACTTCAACCTCTAGGCCCTTGGGGAAGCGCTCTCGGAAGTTGGTCACCACGCCCAGGCCCGCTTCGCTCTTGGGCATGTAGCCGGGGGCTTTACCGCCGATATCCACGTACACGCCATCGCTTTCGATGCCGATCACCGTGCCCTTGATTACCTCACCGGTGGTGCCCACCGGAGCGTTCTCGTCCAGGGCGGCGAGGAAGGCTTCTTCATCGAAATCGAAGTCGTCCACGCTGCGCGGCTGATTGCGCTGCTCCTTCTTGGGTTGTTGATCCGGCGCGCCCATTAGGTCGGCCATGGTCATGCCTTCCATGCCGCCCATGTCGAACAGAGCGTCGTCATCCGTGCCTGGAGACGAGGTGGGGGCCTGCTGGACCGGTCGCGGCGGGGTGGCGAGACCCGCCCGTTCCTCAAGGATGCGTGCCTTTTCCGCTGCAGCCTCTGCTGCTGCCCGTGCTTCAGCCGCTTCACGAGCCAGCTTTTCCTGCTCTTCGCGGCGGTTGATCTGCATCACCTGCAGCGGTTTCGTCGCTGCCGGCTTGGGTGCCTTGGGGCGGTTGGGCTGCGGACTGCCGGCTGCGGGCATGGACCATTGGGCTTGTCGATCGCTCATTTTGACAGGCTGGGTTGGGATCAGCACCCCCGTGCCTGTGCAACGCCATGGACCAGCTCCGCAAGCGATTTGATCAGCTGACCTGGCCCGAGGCCAGCTGTGCTGCCAGCCAACCTGGTGCCACGGTGATCTGGCCCTTCGGAGCCTGTGAGCAACACGGCCCACAACTGCCGCTTTCGACGGACGCTGTTTTTGCTGAGGGAATCCTCGATTCCGTGTTGCGCGGGCTTGAGCCAGCTCTGCCGATTTGGCGACTGCCGTGTCAGGCCATCGGCTTCTCGCCTGAGCACCAGAACTTTCCCGGCACCCTCAGCCTTTCAGCTCCTCTGCTTCTGGATCTGGTCGACCAGGTTGGCATGCAGCTGGCGGCGATGGGGGTGCAGCGCCTGGTTCTGTTCAACGCCCATGGCGGCCAGATCGGTTTGCTGCATGTGGCAGCCCGACAGCTGCGCGCTCGCTGCCCGTCGTTGGCTGTTCTGCCTTGCTTCCTCTGGAGTGGTGTGGAGGGGCTGGCGGATCTGTTGCCTGAGCAGGAGTTGGCCCATGGACTTCATGCCGGCCAAGCCGAAACCAGCTTGATGCTGCAGATGGCCCCAGAGCTGGTTGGATCTGCCCGCCCTGTGGATGGACGTCCATCACCGGGATCCGCGCAGGATCCTCCAGCGGGCTGGAGTCTCGAGGGGTCGGCGCCCTGCGCTTGGCTTACCGACGACCTCAGCGCGACGGGAGTGATCGGTGATGCGCGCCAGGCCTCCGCTGATCTGGGACTTTGCCTGCAAGATCGCTTGATCAACCACTGGCAGGAGCGTTTTCAAGCCCTTCTGGCCAGTGACTGGCCACCCACGCAAAGTCTTCTCTCCCAACCGTCCAACATCACGACCAAGTCCTGAACCTTGGACGCATGTGTCCCCAACTATTGGGGCACTGGTTATTGTCGGTCCCACTGAATGTGGTGGACAGCGTCCTATGACGACCCTCAATGCACCTGAAGCACCCGTGCTGGAGGGCCAGGACGCACTGCCTGATTTCACAACCGAGGCCTACAAAGACGCCTACAGCCGGATCAACGCGATCGTGATCGAGGGCGAACAGGAAGCCCACGACAACTACATCTCCCTGGGCACGCTGATCCCGGAGCAGGCCGAAGAGCTCAAGCGTCTGGCGCGGATGGAAATGAAGCACATGAAGGGCTTCACCTCCTGCGGGCGCAACCTCGGGGTTGAAGCCGATCTTCCCTTCGCCAAGAAGTTTTTCGAACCCCTTCACGGCAATTTTCAGGCCGCTCTCAAGGAGGGCAAGGTGGTCACCTGCCTGCTGATTCAGGCCCTGCTGATCGAAGCATTCGCCATCTCGGCCTATCACATCTATATCCCTGTGGCCGATCCCTTCGCTCGCAAAATCACTGAGGGTGTGGTGAAGGACGAATACACCCACCTCAACTACGGCCAGGAATGGCTGAAGGCCAATTTCGAGGCCAGCAAGGACGAACTGTTCGAGGCCAACAAAGCCAACCTTCCCCTCATCCGCTCGATGCTGGAAGACGTGGCAGCTGATGCTGCTGTCCTTCACATGGAGAAGGAAGACCTGATCGAAGACTTCCTGATCGCTTACCAGGAAGCTTTGGGTGAAATCGGTTTCACCTCCCGCGACATCGCCCGCATGGCCGCAGCAGCGCTTGCTGTTTGACCCGTTTCAGGTCTTGATCCAACGCCGGTTTATCGACAGGCACGTTGCTGTCGATACCGGTTGCCATGGGAGCATGGGTGTTCGAGGTGTTCTTTGAGACGTCAGCAGTAAGACATGTTTGGTCTGATCGGACATTCAACGAGTTTTGAGGCTGCTCGCCGCAAGGCGATGGAACTCGGGTTCGATCACATCGCCGACGGTGATCTGGATGTGTGGTGCAGTGCACCTCCGCAGCTCGTTGAGCACGTGGAAGTCACCAGTCCCGTGGGCACGACCATCGAGGGTGCCTACATCGACTCCTGCTTCGTTCCCGAGATGCTGAGCCGCTTCAAGACGGCCCGGCGCAAGGTGCTCAACGCCATGGAACTCGCCCAGAAGAAGGGCATCAACATCACTGCCCTGGGTGGCTTCACCTCGATCATTTTCGAGAACTTCAACCTGCTTCAGCACCAGACGGTGCGGAGCACCACCCTGGATTGGCAGCGGTTCACCACCGGAAACACCCACACGGCCTGGGTGATCTGCCGTCAGGTGGAGAACAACGCTCCAAGTCTCGGGATCGATCTCAGCAAAGCAAAGATCGCCGTCGTTGGTGCCACTGGTGATATCGGCTCAGCCGTCTGCCGTTGGCTGCAGGCACGCACCGGAGTTGGTGAGCTCCTGCTGGTGGCGCGTCAGCAGCAACCGCTGCTTGATCTTCAGCAGGAACTGGGCGGTGGCCGGATTCTGTCGCTCGATGAGGCCCTGCCTGAGGCCGACGTGGTCGTCTGGGTGGCAAGCATGCCCCGCACCCTTGAGATCGATCAAGACAGCCTCAAGAAGCCCTGTCTGATGATTGATGGGGGCTACCCCAAGAACCTTGATACGAAGGTCGCCGGTGGTGGCATCCACGTTCTCAAGGGTGGAATCGTTGAGTTCTGCCGCGACATCGGCTGGTCGATGATGGCCATCGCCGAGATGGAGCGGCCGCAGCGCCAGATGTTTGCCTGCTTTGCCGAAGCCATGCTGCTCGAGTTTGAGCGCTGCCACACCAACTTCAGCTGGGGGCGCAACAACATCACCCTGGAGAAGATGGATTTCATCGGCGCGGCATCGGTGCGCCATGGGTTCAGCACCTTGAACCTTCAACCCAACCTGCAGGCCACTGCTGCCTGACCTTCGAAGAGCCAGAGCCATGCCCCGTCGCCCCCTGCTTGAGTTCGAAAAACCGCTCGTCGAGCTGGAGCAGCAGATTGAGCAGATCCGTCAGCTGGCCAGAGATTCGGAAGTCGACGTCTCGCAGCAGCTTCAGCAACTGGAAAGCCTCGCGGCCCGACGGCGTCAGGAGATCTTTCAGGGGCTGACTCCCGCTCAGAAAATTCAGGTCGCCCGTCATCCGCAGCGTCCGAGCACGCTGGATTTCATCCAGATGTTCTGCGACGACTGGGTTGAGCTGCACGGCGATCGTCGCGGTAACGACGACCAGGCCTTGATCGGTGGTGTCGGCCGTGTGGGCGATCGCCCCGTGATGTTGATCGGCCATCAGAAGGGCCGCGACACCAAGGAGAACGTCGCCCGCAATTTCGGGATGGCGGCTCCGGGTGGATACCGCAAAGCCATGCGGTTGATGGATCATGCCGATCGCTTCCGCCTGCCGATTCTCACGTTCATCGATACCCCTGGGGCCTATGCCGGCCTTGAGGCCGAAGAGCAGGGTCAGGGTGAAGCGATCGCCGTCAACCTGCGGGAGATGTTCCGCTTGCGCGTTCCGGTGATTGCCACCGTGATCGGTGAAGGCGGATCCGGTGGTGCCTTGGGCATCGGGGTGGCCGATCGCTTGCTGATGTTCGAGCACAGCGTTTACACGGTGGCCAGCCCTGAGGCCTGCGCCTCCATCCTGTGGCGTGATGCGGCTAAAGCGCCTGATGCGGCGGCAGCCTTGAGGATCACCGGCCGGGACCTGCTGGAGCTTGGGGTGGTGGATGAGGTGCTTGAGGAGCCCTCCGGCGGTAACAACTGGGCACCATTGGAGGCCGGAGAAAACCTGCGTGCCGCAATCGAGCGTCACCTCGACCAACTGCTGAGCCTTTCGGAACAGCAACTGCGCGAGGCCCGTTACTCGAAATTCAGGGCTATGGGACGGTTTCTCGAAAAAACGTCACAGGATGTCGACAAAGCCGCTTAAAGTGTCGCGGTTTGCTAACGGTTTTTGCCAACGGCTCTAATCACAGGTGCGAGCCGAGGCATAGGTCGCCGAACTGCTGAGCTTCTGGCTCATCAAGGATGGGATTTGCTGCTCACCGCCCGCAGCGCTGATCAACTGGAGCAGCTGAGTGCTCAGCTCAGCACCAAAGGTGTTTCTGTGGCCTCTGCCGCCATCGACCTGACGCAACCCGATGGCATCGCAGCTGCGATGGCTGGCTTGTTGCAGCAGGGTGAGACCCCTTCCGTGTTGATCAACAACGCGGGTGCGGCCTACACCGGCGATCTATTGGCCATGCCGATTGAGCGTTGGCAATGGCTGCTACAGCTGAATGTCACCAGCGTGATGCAGGTTTGTTCTGCTGTTGTTCCCGCTATGCGTGAGAACGGCGGACTGGTGATCAACATCAGCAGCCACGCCGCCCGTAATGCATTCCCTCAATGGGGGGCGTATTGCGTCAGTAAAGCTGCCTTGGCCAGCTTCACCCGCTGCCTGGCGGAAGAGGAACGGAGCAATGGCATTCGTGCCTGCACCCTCACTCTTGGGGCCGTGAACACACCACTGTGGGACGCGGAAACCGTACAAAGCGATTTCGATCGTCGTGCCATGCTCTCTGTCGATCAGGCGGCAGAAACACTGGCGAATCTGGCGTTGCAACCCAGCAACCAGTTGATCGAAGACCTCACCCTTATGCCGGCCGCCGGCGCCTTCTGAACGAACACCATGACCTCCACAGTCCCTTTCGTTTCCAACGGCGTCGCCAACGGCAACGGCAATGGCAATGGCAGCTTGAATCCCCAGATTTCTGCGCGCATCCGTGAGCGTCTGAGGGAAGCGGGTGCTTCCTTCCTGGCGAACGACAACATCGCTGATCACCTCCAGCCGGGTGAGCTGGATCAGCTTCAGGTTGAAGTTGCAGACAAGGTTCGCGATCTGCTGCGCAGCCTGGTGATCGATATCGATAACGACCACAACACCCATGAGACGGCGGAGCGCGTCGCCAAGATGTACCTCCAGGAGGTGTTCAAGGGGCGCTACCACCAGCAGCCCAAGGTGGCCAGCTTCCCCAATGTGAAACAGCTGGATGAGATCTACACCGTTGGCCCGATCACGGTTCGTTCCGCCTGTTCACACCACCTGGTGCCGATCATGGGCAACTGCTGGATCGGGATCAAACCTGGTGCCCGGGTGATCGGTCTTTCCAAATTCACCCGCGTGGCTGATTGGGTCTTCTCCCGCCCTCACATTCAGGAAGAGGCTGTGATGATCCTTGCCGACGAAATCGAGAAGCTCTGTGAGCCCCAGGGTCTCGGCATCATCATTAAGGCGCAGCACTACTGCATGAAGTGGCGTGGCGTTAAAGAGCCCCAAACCAGCATGGTGAACTCCGTGGTGCGCGGCGATTTCCGCCACGATCCCAGCCTCAAGCAGGAGTTCTTCGAGCTCGTGCGTCAGCAGGAAGCGCTTCTCAGCACCTGATCAGCCGAGATTCAACGCTGTTTCACGGCCCAGAGTTCACAGTCTCGACTTCACGGCCTCGACTTCACAGCCTCGACAAGGGCTTGCACCTTGTCGAGGTTTTTCCATCCCGGTCGTTCCTCCAGCCGGCTGGAGGCATCGAGCCCCTTAGGCGTGACGCGACTGAGCAGTTCTGGAACCCACTCCGCACTCACTCCCCCTGCCAGCCACCACGGCACCGACAGCTCGGTTTCGGCCAGCCAATCAAGGGGGATCCGGTGCCCGGTGCCGCCCAGTTGATCGGCGCTCCAGGCATCGAGCAGCAGAGCATCCACATGGGGCGCGTACTGCTCGAGCTGCTTGAGATCGTCGGGTTCACGCACCCGCAACGCTTTCCACCACTGCTGCCCGGGGTAGCGCTGTTTCAAGCGTTGGCAGCGTTCGTCTGACTCGCTGCCATGCAGCTGCACCACGGAGGGCTGCCCAGCACCGTTGAGCGCTTCTTCGAGAGCGGCATCGTCGGGATCGGCCACCACCCAAACGCGATGCAGCTGGGGGTGCTGTTGTTCCAGCAGCTGGAACAAGGCCCTGCGCTGGGCTGGTTCCACAAAGCGCGGGGTGGCGGGAACGCCGATTACGCCAATCGCCTGCACCCCCATCCGTGCGATGGCTTGAGCCTGCTCGGGGTCGGTGATCCCACAGATCTTGAGGTCTGGAGTGGGGTGGGGATCACGCAAGGGCCGCATGGGTGCTCTCCCTAGGATCGTGGATGACAGTCCGCAGCAGCGGCACACGACGGGATTGGCGGTGGGAGAGGGCTGGCAGGTGCTCAAGATTGGCGGAATTCCCCTGCGGCTCCAGCCCAGCTGGTTGTTTGCCGTGGCGATCTTCACCACGTTGTTTCAGTCCCGCTACGCGTCCACGGCCTCGGTAACGGCGAGTTGGGGGCTGGGGTTGCTGACCACCTTGTTGCTGTTCAGCTCCGTGCTGCTGCATGAACTGGGCCATGCCCTGATGGCCCTTCGGGAAGGAGTGAAAGTGTTGAGCATCACCCTGTTTCATCTGGGCGGCATCGCGCGGGTGGAGAAGGAATGCCCCACCGCCATGGGCAATCTGCGCATCGCGGCGGCTGGCCCGATCGTGAGTTTGGTGTTGGCCTTCGGGATGTTGGCGGGGGCCGCAGCGCTATCCGACACCCAGCCCTTGGCCACACAGTTGTTGAGCCAGGTGGGCTTGCTCAACTTGATGCTCGGCTTGTTCAATCTCTTGCCGGGCCTGCCCCTCGATGGCGGGCTGATCCTCAAATCCTTGGTCTGGCAGCTGAGCGGCAGTCAGCAGAAGGGCGTTCAGGTGGCTTCGGCGTCTGGACGAGCTTTGTCGATGCTGATGATCCTGTTGGGTGGTGTTCTGCTCTGGCAGGGCTGGGGGCTCAACGGGATTCTCTTGATGTTGATTGGGTGGTTCGGCCTGAGTGCCAACCGCAGTCAGACGCAGATGCTGCAGTTGCAGACGGTGCTGCGGGAGTTGAAGGTGGAGGCTGCGGCCGGCAAACGTTTCCGCGTTCTGGAGGCGGATCAGACCTTGCGGCGCCTCAGTCAGCTGCGGCTGACCGCCAGCGAGGAGGAGGGACCTGCTGATTGGGTGCTCGTCTGCAAAAGCGGCCGTTGGGTGGGTTGGATTGACGATCAACCCCTGAAATTGCTGCCGGTGCAGCAATGGGACCAACAGCGCCTCGAGGATCATCTGCGCCCCCTCACTGAACTGCCGTCCATCGCCAGTTCAGCCCCCCTAGTGGAGGCGGTGCCGGCCCTGGAGGCGGCCTCCCAGGGCCGACTGTTGGTGATGAGTGCTGCGGGCCTTCCTTCCGGCACCCTTGATCGCATGGATGTGGGCGATGCGGTGCTGAAGCGGCTCGGGGTGACCCTGCCCCCCGCGATCCTCGATGAGGCGCGCAAGCGCAATGGATACCCCCTGGGTTTGGCGATGCTTCCCCAGATGGTGCAGTCGATGCAGGCTCAGAGCGCAGAGCCGGACGCCAGCTCGACCTCGAACTCCTGAACTTCCTCAGCCTTCAGAGGCTGCATCTGCCACGGGCAATGGCTCCAGGATTGAACCAGGCTCTGGCGCAGTCGCTGATCCAGCTCCAGGCGGTTGATCCATGCTGGAGCCGCCGCTGGAGCCGCTTCCTCAAACACCTCCTCCCAGAGCTCAGCAGGGGGATCCAGCAGGATTTCACCGTGTTGAAGCAGGCGACCGTTCTGCCAGCGCTGGGCGCTACCGACCCGTTTGACGCCGCATGGATCCACCAGGTCGGCCACCGTTGCCGAGGCGAAACAGTTGTTGGCTTCAGCACCCGCCGGATCGGAACCGAAGTGCAGCGGTAGCCCGAGATCCTGGAAGCCATCGATCAACCACTGGCAGGCCTGGCGGTAGGCCTCCTGGCGTCGCCGGGGTGCATCCGGCCAGATCAAGGCATAGGTGAGACCGCCGGCATGAAGCACGGCCCGACCTCCGCTGGGGCGTTGCACCAGGCTGATGCGGCCGCGGCGGGCCAGCTCATTCCAGTGTTCAGGCCGGTGGCGTTGATGGCGTCCCAGCGAGAGCCAGGGCCCATCCCAGCGGTAAAAACGCAGAACCGGACCGTTGCTGCGCTTCAGAAGCCAGGCATCCAAAGCCATCTGGGTGTGTCCATCCGCTTGCTGGGTGGGGAGCAGACGCCCGGTTGCGGGCATGCTGGAGGGAAGCATTGATCGCACGCCATGGTGCCCTGGTGGGATGTGCCGATCCTGATCGCCCTGGGCCTGCTGGCGGGGGGCTTGGCCGGGTTGTTGGGGATCGGCGGCGGCTTGATCTTTGCCCCGCTCCTGCTCTGGCTTGATCTCCCGCCCCATCAGGCCCTGGCCACCAGCAGTTTCGCCATTGTGCCCACGGCTTTGGCGGGCACCATCAGCCATCTGCGCCAGGGGCGGCTGCCGACCCGGCCAGGACTCGCCATCGGCTTGGCGGCCTTTGGCTCGGCACTGCTGTTCGGTGGTTTGGCCGGTTTGGCAGCGGGCTGGATTCTGCTGGCGATGCAGACGCTGATGTACATCGTGCTGGCGTTCTGCGTTCGCGAACGGCCCGAGGCGGATGCCAATGATGACGTTGATGACGGCAGCGCTCCGCAGTTGGCTGGTGTGGGCTGCATCGCCGGCTGGACCGCTGGCATGTTGGGCCTGGGCGGGGGGCTGGTGATGGTGCCCCTGATGAGCGGTCCGATGTCTGTGCCGATTCATCAGGCCGTGCGGCTCAGCACGGTGGCGGTGCTTTGCTCGGCCAGCGCAGCATCTCTCCAGTTCCTGCATGAAGGACGCGGGGTTCCTCTGATGGGCCTGCTGCTGGGGGCGGTGGCGGCGATCGCTGCGCAGTGGACGGCCAGCCGTCTCGATCAGTTTGATGCGGCCCTGCTGGTGCGCTTTCTGCGGGGGCTCGCCATCATCCTGGCGATCGACAGCTCCAGGAGGGCCCTGCAGCTTTGGCTGGGCTGACTGGTCAGCCCAACAGGTTCCAAAAACCCGCATCCAGCTCATAGCCCAGGGCTGCGGCCATCTGGGAGAGGTTGCCCCGCATCGGGCGTCCGAGCTCTCGCTGGCAGAGGTCGTCCAACAGCATCAATCGATGCGTCACCCAGAGTTCCAAGGCTTCCGGGTCAAAACGCAGCCCTTCGCTGCGGCTGAAGCTGTGGGGCACCACCAGGGCCACATGGCGAATCAGGCTGCCCTGGTCGCGTTCAAGCAAGAGCGGCAGCCAGGGGTAGCGCGCATCGGCCCGCAGGGCCCAGAGCCGAGGCTCGGGGCATTCCGGCAGTTCACGTGGGTCATCCTGCGCCCGGGGCCAATCGAAACGAAGCTCGAGCACTGGCCCCTGGCTGAGCAGTGCATCCAGCGGCTGAGTGCTCCAGATCTCCAGCGGCCGTAGATCCAAGGCGCGGATAGTAGGGGCATCGATCAGAACCGGATCCATGGGCTGGTGTGACAGGCCTTTGCGAATGATGGCCTGCAGCCCTTCCCTCAGAGAAGAATGGGACCGTTTGATGCATGGCTCCCATGGAAACCGTTCTGTCTGCACCTGAGGTGTTCATTGCCCTCGTGGTGGCTGCCCATGCTGCTGTTCTTGCTCTGCGTCTCTCCATCAGCCTTTACGAGGCCTGATTTCAAAGGCAGCCCAGATCAACGGGCGTAGAGCTGGTCTTGGCACTGCGAACGGATTGCGTTACAAGCGGATGTTCGTGCTGATGCGGTGACCGCCAGTCAGGTTCAAAGATCAGCTCCCCGCACGGATGCAGCCAGCATGGCTGCGGCGATTCAGCGGCAGACCGACCAACAGGAACTGCAGTGCAGCCTTCTCGCCTTGGCGGCCAAGGCTGGGCTTGTTCTGTTGGGCGCTGTGAGCTTGATCCGTCTGTCCGTGGCCTATCAGGAACGCATGGATCGCCACAGTGAAATCGCGGCGGTCGTGTCGATTGAGTCGGCGAAATTGGAAACGCTGCAACATCGTTTTGATCGTCTGTTCAGCATCGGTGGAGAGAAGCGTCTGATCAGCGAGCAGGATCAGTGGATCGCCCCCAACCGTCTGCGCGTGATCTGGCGCTGAGATTCGTGACCAGCGGCGTTGGGATTGAGTGCTGACCGGCAGACTGGCACCCTTCCTGGCCCTGTCTTGATGTCCACACCCGGCACCGTTCTGATCACCGGCACCACCTCCGGTGTTGGCCTGAATGCCACCTGCGCCTTGGTGAATCGGGGTTGGACGGTGATCACGGCGAACCGCAGCCCGCAGCGGGCCGCGGCGGCTGCCGACGAGTTGGACCTTCCCAAAGAGCGGCTGAAGCACGTTTTGATGGATCTGGGTGATCTCGACAGTGTGCGCAGGGCGGTGGATTCACTGCCGGAGCGATTGGATGCTGTGGTCTGCAATGCAGCCGTGTACAAGCCGAAGCTGAAGCAGCCGGAGCGTTCGCCCCAGGGCTACGAGATCTCAATGGCCACCAACCACTTCGGCCATTTCCTGTTGGTCCAGCTGCTGTTGGATCGTCTCAAGGCGTCCAGCCACCCCTCCAAGCGGGTGGTAATCCTGGGCACCGTGACGGCCAATTCCAAGGAATTGGGGGGCAAGATCCCGATCCCTGCGCCGGCTGATCTGGGGGACCTTTCCGGCTTTGAAGCCGGGTTCAAAGACCCCGTTGCCATGGCCAGCGGTAAGGCTTTCAAGCCCGGCAAGGCCTACAAAGACAGCAAGCTCTGCAACATGATCACCACCCAGGAGCTGCATCGCCGTCTTCACGGGGACACGGGGATCACCTTCACGTCGCTCTACCCGGGCTGTGTGGCGGACACACCGTTGTTCCGCAACACCCCCAAGGCCTTCCAGACGATCTTCCCCTGGTTTCAGAAAAACATCACCGGCGGCTACGTCTCCCAGGCCCTGGCGGGGGAACGGGTGGCTGATGTGGTGGCCAATCCCGACTTCGCCGAATCCGGGGTGCACTGGAGCTGGGGCAACCGCCAGAAGAAGGATGGTCAGCAGTTCAGCCAGGAACTCTCCGACAAGGCCACTGATCCAGAAACAGCCCGCCGGGTGTGGGAGCTCTCCATGGCCTTGGTGGGCCTGGGTTAAACCGTCTCAGTGCGGCATCTCCGTCCACCGGCGAGGAACCGCAATCCCGCGAATCTGCAAGCCATTCAGCTCACGCGCGACGATCGGAGCACAGTGCTGTCGGAACACAGCAGGAGGAGCTTGGGCCGCCGTTGTGTTGATCCGGCGGTTGAGGTTGTTGTGACTGGAGTGGTCTCGAGCGGGGATCTTGAGGAACTTTTCGACGCTGGCCAGCAACGCTTCGGGCTGATCTTGGATGTCGTCAAAAAGTAATGCTTTGACATTCTGGTGACCCAGTCCTTCACAAACAGCGTCAAGATTGCTGCAGTATTGGCTGTGCACATTCACGTCAGGATCGTTCAAAAAATGCTCGATCTCTTTTTCAAAGTCTGATGGGTTGATGTTCTCGTGTGATTGGCCCGAGAATTTGTATTGACTCCAGAGTCGTTCACAGGGTTCTCGTAGGATGTATATGGCTTTAGTTTCTTTGCTGACGTCTGATCGAAGCCGTTTCCAGCCCTCAGCATCAATCAGAGCTGACAGATTGCTAAAATCTGCATTCCAACCAGGCCGCCCTTGGCTGCTACGGAAGAGATTCTTATACCAGTCTAGAGACAGAGTACCATTCAGATATTGATCGTTGTACCAGGAACGAATGAGCTCCTGGCGTTCGGACCTGAGGTTGCCAATGTTGCTCAGTCGTGTCTGAGCTCGATGCTGCCGATGGTCTTCAGTAAGATGTTTTTTATTGAGGTAATAGTGGGCCAGAAAATGGATTTCTTTTTCAGGAGTGAAATGAATCTGTGGATGCCGTTCCAGCAGTGAATAGAGCCAGGTGGTGCCGGCCTTCATTGCTCCAATACTTAAAAATAGTTTCTCCATTCGCCCCATTTGTGAATGGGGATTTTAGCTTGCTTCTTTGCTGTTTCAATCGAATCCCAGCAGGTCGAAGATTTCGCGGTCTTTGAGGGATGTGGCCTCGAGCGGCTCCACCTTGTCGAGCATGTTCTGGGCCAGCCGTAGATATTCGTTCTGCACCGCTTGCACGGCCTCATCGGCATCATCCATTTCAAAGATGGTGCATTTTTTGAGTCGGGATCGCCGGATGGCATCCACATCCCTGAAATGGGCCATGGTGCGCAGGCCGGTGCGATCGTTGAACTTGTCGATCTGATCGGTGTCTGCCGAGCGGTTCGCGACAACGCCGCCAAGCCGCACCTTGTAGTTCTTGGCTTTGGCTTGAATCGCCTGAACGATGCGATTCATCGCGAAGATCGAATCGAAATCGTTGGCGGTCACGATCAGGCAATAGTTGGCGTGCTGCAGCGGGGCGGCGAAACCACCACACACCACATCGCCGAGCACATCGAAGATCACCACATCGGTGTCTTCCAATAGATGGTGCTCCTTGAGCAGCTTCACGGTCTGCCCGGTCACGTATCCGCCGCAGCCCGTGCCCGCCGGTGGGCCGCCGCTCTCGACGCACTGCACCCCGTTGAAGCCGGTGAAGACGAAATCCTCAGGCCTCAGCTCTTCGCTGTGGAAGTCCACCTCTTCAAGGATGTCGATCACCGTCGGCACCATCTTGTGGGTGAGGGTGAAGGTGCTGTCGTGCTTGGGGTCGCAGCCGATCTGAAGCACCCGCTTGCCCAGCTTCGAGAAGGCGGCTGACAGGTTCGAGGAGGTGGTGGATTTGCCGATCCCGCCTTTGCCATAGACCGCGATCACCAGGGTTTCTTCCTGGATGTTCAGTGCTGGGTCCTGGTGGACCTGCACGCTGCCTTCACCGTCTGCCGGTCGCGTCAGGGTTGTGGTCATGCAGCGACCTGTACAAGAGAAGTCGATTTCATTTAACAGCAGCAGATGTGCAGTGGTTGGTTTTCACCAAGAAATGAAAGATCTGGTTCTTGGTTAGTTGCAAGAGCAGAATTTCTTTCAATTAAATAAAAAGAAATGAGTGCAAATGCTCATGCCTTGAAGTGGGCTTTTGCGTCATACAGCGTTTCGCTGCTGATCTCTCTGCAGCCCACATCGCGCGCGTAAGCCTCCGTGTTGCGTCGCACCTTTCCCCGTACGAAGAAGGGGATCTTCTTCAGCTCGGCTTCCCCATCGGCCGTCCACTGCAGAGCGCCATCGCCCTCCTCTGGGATGTCACTCAAGCCGGAACTGTCGGCGGCGCCGGCACCACCGGCATGGCCCAGGTGGCTCTGGTGGCCGTCCACGAATTCGAAGTCGTGGCGGAACATGCCGATCAGGTGTTCCTCCAGACCCATCATCAGCGGGTGCACCCAGTCGTCGAAGATCACGTTTGCTCCTTCCCAGCCCATCTGGGGGCTCATTCGGGCGGGAACGTCCTGCACATGCATGGGTGTGCTGATCACCGCGCAGGGAATCCCCAGCCGCTTGGCGCTGTGGCGCTCCATCTGGGTTCCCAGCACCAGTTCCGGTGCCGCTTCGGCCATGGCCGCTTCCACCGCCAGGTAGTCGTCACTGATCAGGGCCTCCAGGCCCAGGGCTTTGGCGGCAGCCCGCACGGGCCGGGCCATCTCCCGGCTGTAGGTGCCCAGCCCCACCACCGTGAAACCCAGTTCCTCGCTGCAGATCCGGGCTGCGGCGAGGGCGTGACTGCCGTCGCCAAAGATGAACACCCGCTTGCCCGTGAGGTACGTGGAGTCCACTGATTCCGAATACCAGGGCAGGCGTGAGCGCCGGTAGCCCTCGTCGGGGGCGGGGGGATCCATCCCCAGCATTTCGTGCACTTCGACGAGGAAATCGTGGGTGGCGCCCACGCCAATCGGCACCGTTCGGCTGAAGGGTATGCCGAAATTGCGCTCCAGCCAGCTGCAGCTGGATTCCGCCACCTCCGGATAAAGGCAGACGTTGAGGTCGGCATCGGGGATCCGCTGCAGATCCTCCACGCCTGCCCCGAGGGGCGCCACCACCCCCACATCGATGCCGTGCAGGGTGAGCAGTTTCTGCACCTCTAGAACGTCGTCCCGGCAGCGGAAGCCCAGCAGGGAGGGGCCCAACAGGTTGACCCGGGGCCGGCGGCCCTGGTGTTGCCATGCCCTGGGGTCGTGCTGGCTGTTGGCTGGCGCCTGCTCCTTCAGCAGGTTGCGCACCAGTTGGTAGAAGGTTTCTGCGGCTCCCCAGTTCTCCTTTTTGCTGTAGGCCGGCAGCTCCAGACTCACCACCGGCATGGTGAGCTCCATGCCCTGGGCCAGGGCACCGGGCTGATCCTGAATCAACTCCGCGGTGCAGCTTTCCCCCACCAGCAGTGCATCGGGTTGGAAGCGATCCACCGCTTCACGCACATGCCGTTTCACCAGTTCGGCGGTGTCCCCGCCGAGATCCCGGGCCTGAAAGGTGGTGTAGGTGACGGGCGGACGCTGTCCGCGCCGCTCAATCATCGTGAACAGCAGATCGGCATAGGTGTCCCCCTGGGGGGCATGGAGCACGTAATGAACGCCGCGCATGGAGGCGGCAATGCGCATGGCCCCCACATGGGGTGGTCCTTCGTAGGTCCAGAGCGTGAGTTGCATGGGATCAGGCGTGCACAGTTGGGTCGGGGCTGCTGGGGTGGAGGCCCGGGCGAATCAGTTGCCGGCGACGCAACGGCCGCGAAAACAGTTCCGCCAGGTCGCCGGCCTGGTCGATTCCGTGGATCGGGCTGAACACCAGTTCGATCGACCATTTGGTGGCGATGCCTTCGGCCTCCAGCGGATTGGCAAGGCCCATCCCGCACACCACCAGATCGGGCTGACTGGCGCGAACCCGGTCCAGTTGCTGCTCCACGTGTTGCCCTTCCATCACCGGGACGTCATCGGGGAGCAAGGCCAGCTCGGCAGCCATCTGTTCACGGTTCAGATAAGGCGTGCCCACCTCGACCAGTTCCATGCCGCATTCCCGTTGCAGAAACCGGGCCAGGGGCAGTTCCAGCTGGGATTCGGGAAGCAGGAAGATCCGCTTGCCCTCCAGCACGGCGCGATGGCGGGCCAAGGCGCTCTGGGCGCGCTCCATCAACGGGTCGAGCACAGCAGCAACCCGTTCATCAGGCAGATGAAAGGCAGCAGCAGCCGCCTCCATCCAGCGGCGACTCCCCTCGGCCCCCAACGGGAAGGGGGCCGTGAGCACTGTGGCGCCGCGGTCGCTGAGCAGGCGCGCGGTTTCCGTGAGAAAGGGTTGGGTCAGCAGCACTGTGGTTCCCGCTCCCACAGCGGGCAGGTCAGTCGATTGCCGGGGCGGCAGGCTGCGAATCGTCTCGATGCCCATCCGCTGGAACAGGTGCATCTGCCGGTCTTCCACGGCATCAGCGAGGGTTCCCACCAGCAGCAACTGACGCTCATCGCTGGCGGGGAGCAGGGGAACGAGGGCTGCCAGTGCCCCGTCTTCTCCCTGGGTGAACGTGGTTTCAATGCCGCTGCCGGAGTAGTTCACCACCCGCACCCGGCCTGTCAATTCTTCGTTGAGCCGTTCGGCGGCCCGGGCCAAATCCAGCTTGATCACTTCGCTGGGGCAGGACCCCACCAGAAACAGCGTGCGGATTTCGGGGCGGCGTTGCAGCAGCTCCCTGCAGACCCGGTCGAGTTCGTCGTGGGCATCGGCGAGGCCAGCCAGATCCCGCTCGCTGAGAATGGCTGTGCCGAAACGGGGTTCGGCAAAAATCATCACCCCTGCGGCGCTCTGGATCAGATGGGCGCAGGTGCGTGATCCCACCACAAGAAAAAAGGCATCGGGCATGCGCCGATGCAGCCACACAATCGAGGTGAGGCCGCAGAACACTTCGCGCGGTCCCGACTCCTTCAGCAGCGTTGGCCCGGCCATCGGCCGCTCCCTTGATGATCAACCTCTCCAAGTTGCGAATGAATCCGCTGAGGAGTGGAAAGGTCGCTCAAACTCTTTGGGATCGCCCAAGCCAGGCAGGCCCTGCCGGAGCTCAAAGGCGGCGACGGAATCCGTCGTAACGATCGGAGCGATCGCTCTCCTCTGCTTTGCTCAAGCGCCAGACGTTGCGGCTGACCCGGCGGGCAACGAGGCCACCGCGTTCCACCCGTTCCGTTCCAGGGCGGGCCCCCAGCAGCATGCTCACCTCCGCGGTGGTGAGTGGAGCACCGGTTTCGATTGCCAACGACGTCAGTTCCAGCCGTTGACGCAGCTGGCGCAGACGCTCACTGTCTGCATTTCCTGATGCCTCCAGCCAGGGCAGATCCACCTGGCCGTCCTGCGCAAGCCGTTGCATCAGGCCGAAGCTCACCATCCCGAGGGCTTGATCAGCGTTGAGATCCACTGGCTTCAGAGAAGACTGCTCAGTCATTGCAAGATCTCTAGAGGGGTTCTCCGGACGGTATCGGCTGTTTTTCAAGGCGCAAGACCGCAGGCTCTAACTCTTTATTGGCCCGTTTCAGCTGAATTCGTCCGGTACACTCCCCGCCATGACCCGTTTTGCCAGCTTCGATGCTCGGGAGCGGCGACGCGGCGGTAGTGCTCTCGTCACCGGCACTGAGGTGACCCCCCAGCAGGGGGGGGCGAGCTGTGTTGTGACAACGGATTCGGAGTCGCCACGGCTGTTGCGGCAGAACAGCCATGTGCAGTCGATCGAACTGCGAACCCACGTCTTCATCGACTCGCTCCAGCCGCAACTGGCGGCCTACATGGGTTCTGTGAGCCAGGGATTTCTGCCCATACCCGGAGATGCCTGCCTCTGGATGGAGGTGTCACCGGGCATGGCGGTGCACCGGGTGACGGACATCGCCCTGAAGGCCAGCAACGTCCGTCTCGGCCAGATGGTGGTGGAGCGGGCGTTCGGCTCGATGGCCCTCTATCACCGCGACCAGAGCACGGTGCTCCATTCCGGAGATGTGGTGCTGGAAGCGATCGGGAGCACCATCGATCAGCGTTCTCCAGCCGATGTGAGCTGGACGGAAGTGATCCGGGCGATCACTCCCGACCATGCTGTGCTGATCAACCGGCAGAACCGACGCGGCTCAATGATTGAAGCCGGGATGAGCATGTTCATCCTGGAGACGGAGCCGGCCGGATACGTTTTGATTGCTGCCAACGAAGCGGAAAAAGCCTCCAACATCACCTTGGTGGACGTGAAAGCGGTGGGTGCCTTCGGACGTCTCACCCTGGCGGGACGGGAGGGTGATGTGGAGGAAGCGGCCGCGGCGGCGATGCGCGCCATCGACCACATCAACAGCAACGCAAGACTGCGCTGAGCGCTCAGACTGGCTCGGATCAGCTCAGGTGCAGCAGCTCACGCAGTTGTGGAGCCAGAGCTCGCGCCGCTTTCCCGCGGCTGCCCAGGCGGCTGAGCTGAGCCGCATTCAGTTCGCCGTAGCTGCAACGGGCTTCCCTCACCCAAAGCAAGGATTCAAATCCGCCGCCGGCGTAGGCCGGGGCACTCAGGAGTTCGCCCCAGCAGATTCCCTCCGCCGCGGCACGACAGTTGCCGGAGGGATCACACAGCACCATCGTGCTGCGAAAACAGGCACTCCGATAAGGCGATCCCACCAGTTCTTTCAGGATTCGCTGCACCTTGGCGTCGTTTCCCTCGGCGTAGCGGGCGGAATACAGACCCGGTGCCCCTTGAAGCGCATCCACCTCAAGCCCTGAATCGTCAGCCAGGGCCCAGCAGCCGGTGCGCAGGGCTGCAGCGCTGGCTTTCAGCTCAGCGTTTTCGCGGTAGGTGCTCCCCGTCTCTTCAACGTCCAGATCGGCAGGTTGACGCTGCACGTCCAGAGGAAGAGGTCCCAGCATGGCCTCGATTTCGGCAACCTTGATCGGGTTGCCCGTGGCGATGGTGAGCTGAAGCGCCAAGGAGGGCCATCAAAAGAGGGCCTCCATTGTGCGGGCTGGTTGGGGCTAGGGACTAACAATCTCTGGATTCGACCCAGCGACACCCATTTGGGTTGAACATTCCACCCCGCAGCAAGGCTTTGGGAAGGTGACGCAACGTGAACCTATTGAGCTTCACCACTGCCGACAACGACTTGTGGGGATGTGATCACACGAACCACCACAGCAGACCGGAACAGTGAGGCACAGGGTGATAAGCCCGGCTTATTTGGTTCACTATGGACAGTGATCGGGAAAGTCGTCCAAATCGCTTGACGGGAAGGGTTCTGGCGAAGCAATGTCCCCAGCGAACATTCCACCCCTTCTCCCGGTAGGCAATGGCTAACGAAACCATGGGCATCGCCCTCGGCATGATCGAGACCCGCGGTCTGGTCCCCGCCATCGAGGCAGCTGATGCCATGACCAAGGCTGCCGAAGTGCGCCTGATCGGTCGTGAGTTCGTCGGCGGCGGCTACGTCACCGTTCTGGTTCGCGGCGAAACTGGCGCTGTCAACGCTGCTGTGCGCGCTGGCGCTGACGCTTGCGAGCGCGTCGGTGACGGCCTGGTCGCCGCTCACATCATTGCCCGCCCCCACCGCGAAGTGGAGCCTGCTCTGGGCAACGGCAACTTCCTTGGTCAGAAGGACTGAGATCTTCCGCTGAGCCTCTGACGAGGCACGCGAACGTCTCAACCTCTTCACCGACCTAACGGAGTTTTCCCATGAGCAAGAAGTACGACGCTGGGGTCAAGGAGTACAGGGATACCTACTGGACTCCTGATTACGTCCCCCTCGACACCGACCTGCTGGCCTGCTTCAAGTGCACCGGCCAAGAAGGTGTGCCCAAGGAAGAAGTTGCCGCTGCTGTGGCTGCTGAATCCTCCACCGGCACCTGGTCCACTGTGTGGTCCGAGCTCCTCACCGATCTCGACTTCTACAAGGGCCGTTGCTACCGCATCGAAGACGTCCCTGGTGACAAGGAGTCTTTCTATGCCTTCATCGCCTATCCCCTCGACCTGTTCGAAGAGGGTTCCATCACCAACGTTCTGACCTCACTGGTCGGCAACGTGTTTGGTTTCAAGGCTCTGCGCCACCTCCGTCTGGAAGACATCCGCTTCCCGATGGCGTTCATCAAGAGCTGCTACGGCCCGCCGAACGGCATCCAGGTCGAGCGCGACCGGATGAACAAGTACGGCCGTCCTCTGCTGGGTTGCACCATCAAGCCGAAGCTCGGCCTGAGCGGTAAGAACTACGGCCGTGTTGTCTATGAGTGCCTGCGTGGCGGTCTGGACTTCACCAAGGACGACGAGAACATCAACTCCCAGCCCTTCCAGCGTTGGCAGAACCGCTTCGAATTCGTTGCGGAAGCCATCAAGCTGTCCGAGCAGGAGACCGGCGAGCGCAAGGGTCACTACCTCAACGTGACCGCCAACACTCCCGAGGAGATGTACGAGCGCGCTGAGTTCGCCAAAGAACTCGGCATGCCGATCATCATGCACGACTTCATCACCGGTGGCTTCACGGCCAACACCGGTCTGTCGAAGTGGTGCCGCAAGAACGGCATGTTGCTCCACATCCACCGCGCCATGCACGCGGTGATCGACCGTCACCCCAAGCACGGCATCCACTTCCGCGTTCTCGCCAAGTGTCTGCGTCTGTCCGGTGGTGACCAGCTCCACACCGGCACCGTGGTCGGCAAGCTGGAAGGTGATCGTCAGACCACCCTCGGCTACATCGACCAGCTGCGCGAATCCTTCGTGCCCGAAGACCGCAGCCGCGGCAACTTCTTCGATCAGGACTGGGGTTCCATGCCTGGCGTGTTCGCCGTTGCTTCCGGCGGTATCCACGTGTGGCACATGCCCGCCCTGGTCACCATCTTCGGCGACGACTCCGTTCTTCAGTTCGGTGGTGGTACCCACGGTCACCCCTGGGGCTCCGCTGCAGGTGCTGCTGCCAACCGTGTGGCCCTCGAGGCCTGCGTCAAGGCACGCAACGCCGGCCGTCATCTCGAGAAAGAGAGCCGCGACATCCTCACGGAAGCCGCGAAGCACAGCCCCGAGCTGGCCATCGCCCTCGAGACCTGGAAGGAGATCAAGTTCGAGTTCGACACCGTCGACAAGCTCGACGTCCAGAACTGATCGTCTCAACGGCCGGTTGATGCAACCGGCCACCCCTTTTTCTTACACCCAGGATCCCCATGCCTTTCCAGAGCACCGTGGGTGACTATCAAACAGTCGCCACCCTGGAGACCTTCGGCTTCCTCCCGCCGATGACCCAGGACGAGATCTACGACCAGATCGCCTACATCATTGCCCAGGGTTGGAGCCCGCTCGTCGAGCACGTCCACCCCAGCAACTCCATGGCCACCTACTGGTCGTATTGGAAGCTCCCCTTCTTCGGTGAGAAGGATCTGAACGTCGTTGTCAGTGAGCTCGAGGCTTGCCACCGCGCATACCCCGACCACCACGTGCGCATCGTCGGTTACGACGCCTACACCCAGAGCCAGGGTGCCTGCTTCGTGGTCTTCGAAGGACGCTGATCCTTCGAACCAATGGTTCCGAGCCCTGACCTGATCAGGGCTCCAGCTTTTCCCGGAGGGGCAAGTGCCCTTCCACTTCACGACGACATCCTCGGGCGGACATGGCAAGACTCTCCAGTCGCGAACTCGCACTTGAACGCCGCAAGGCGCTGACCACTTCCGGTAAGAAGTCCTCGGTAGCGGCTGGTGATGGCGCCAACCGTGTTCGCACCGTTGCTGATGCCCGTCCCACCCGCACCAACGCGGCCGCAGCTGCTGAGCCTGCCACCCCCGCTGCTGTAGCTCCGCAGCGGACCACGTCCTTCACAGCTGCTCCCGCAAAGCGCAGCTCCCAGGTCAAGCCCCACCGCGACCCCAGCCGCGAGCTGGTGCTCGCCCGTCGTGATGCCTTGTCCCGCCGCGGTAAGACCGCCGACACCAGCCGCGATCGCAACCGCGCTGATGTTGCCCGTCAAACCAAGGCAGCCGCTCCTGCTGCTGCACCCGCTGAAACCACCAAGAGCTGTGGTTGCGGTGGCAAGCGTGCCGCTGAAAAGGCTTCCCTCAGTGCACCGGCTCCCAAGTTGTCTGCCCGCACAGAGCGCCGTTCGGCCACTCCCAAGCGTCGTGCCATCGAGAACCCAAGCCGCGCGCTGGTGCTGGCCCGTCGTGAAGCCATGTCGAAGCACGGCAAAACCGCTGGCAAGCAACCCACCAGTGCAGCAGCCGTTGCCCGTCAGGCCAATCCTGACCTCACCAGCCGTGAGCTCGCACAACAGGTGCGTGAGCTGCGCACCAAGTCCGGTGCCCGCAACAAGCAAAGCGCTGGTGTGACCCGCCCCACCGGTCCCAACCGCCACGGCGCCAAGCAAGCCGCTGCCGCTGATGCCCACTGGAAGGTGGGTGAAAGCACCACCACCGGTGGCCAGACCGTGACCGGCACCCAGGCCAACCGCTCGGTGAAAACCACCGGTAACGAGGCCAGCACCTGCCGTTCGATCACCGGTACCGAGTACCTGGGCGCCGAAGTCTTCCAGACCTTCTGTCAGACCGCTCCCGCTGCCACCACCCCGGCCAAGGTGCGCGTCACCGCCACCAGCCACGGCAACCGCGTCACCGGCAATGAAGTCGGCCGTTCCGAAAAGGTCACCGGCGATGAGCCCGGCACCTGCAAGAGCGTGACCGGCACCGAGTACATCTCCGCTAACCAGTCCGCTGCCTACTGCGGTGGTGGCGTGACTTCCCCGCGCAAGGTGGGCCACAGCCTCACCGAACAGGGGCGTCCTGTGAGTGGCGTGATGGTGGGTCGCTCCGCCAGCGTTACCGGTGATGAAGCCGGTGCCAACCGCAGTCTCACCGGCGATCAGTACCTCGGTTCAGATCCTCTGCCCGAAGGTCGCCCTGCCGCCAAGGTGGGTCTCTCCGGAACCCTCTCCGGCACTGGCGTGACCGGCACCATGGTGGGCCGTTCGGCTCAGGTGACCGGCGATGAATTCGGCTCCTGCCACCGCGTGACGGGTGATCAGTACGTGAGTGCTGAGCAGGTGAATGCCTTCTGTGGCGGCAAGCCCGAGCCCGAGGCCGCCAAGGTTGGCTTCAGCATCACCAACCGCAACCAGGTGGTGAGCGGTACCCGTACGGGCCGTTCGGACAACGTGACTGGCGACGAGCCTGGCAGCTGCCAGGCCGTCACCGGCACCCCCTATGCAGGTCTTGAGCAGGCCGGCCACCACTGCGGCACCCCTGCGGTTCAGGCCATCCGTGAGCGCACGCCTGTGCGTGTCGGCACACCTTCCGCTGCAATGACCGGCATCCAACCCGGTGTGGGTGGTGTGATGACCGGCGACAAGCGTGGTGCATGCGAAGCAGTCACCGGCACGCCCTACGTGGGTGCTGATCAGCTGGCCGCTGCCTGCGGCGCTGACGCTCCCGCTGGCACCGACACCCACGGCCAAGCTCCTGAGGGTGCCGCCTGGACCCGCTTCAGCGTGGTGTCTCCCGCCCGTGCTGCCCAGCAGCAACGTGAGGCCGCCTCTGGCGTGACGGGTACCTCCTATGAGCAGGGGAATCGCATCACCGGCCCTTTTGACATGGCTGGCGGCAAGGTGACCGGTACCGAGCAGTTCCGCTTCGACAACCGCGAGTTCCAGAACCGTCAGCAGCGCCAGTTCCAGCCCACCGTGGCTGTGGTCAGCGAGCCTTCTGAGAAGCCTGCATCCCGGGTGACCGGCGAGGGCTCCTCCACCAAGATCACTGGTGACGACTGGGATCGTGGTGAGCACGTGACCGGTACTGAGGGTGCCTCGGCCCGCCGTCGTAACCCCAGCCGTCCCGGCCCGATGAGTGCCATGTCTCCCTTCGAGCGCAAGCGCAACGAGGAGAACGAATGGCCTGTGAGCCGCGTGACCGGTTCCAGCGGCAACACCGAAAAGGGTTCCCTGATCACCGTCTCCGGCGGCGCACGGGGCTGATTCATTGATGGTTCGCTCCAAGCCTCTCCGTGGCGGGCGACCTCAGGCCCCCTCGGCACCCACCCGTCGTCAGCTTCAACAGCTGGCCACAACCTCTGATTCCGTGCAGACCTCGTCTGACGTGGAGTCCTCCACCCGCAAGGCCGCTCTGGATCGGCGCCGTGCCCTCACCACTGCGGGCAAGGCCGCTCAACTGGTCGGCGCCCCGGTTGGTGGCGGTCGGGTTCGCTCCAGTAAGGACGTTCAACGTCCCACTGCCGCTCAGCCGGGCTGGGTCCGCCGTGAAAAGGCAGCCACCCGGGCGGTTCCTTTCAATCTGAGCCGCACCTCTCTGCCGATCACCCACCGGCGTCACCCGTTGACGGATGCAGCGTCGAATGCCCGTCTCCAGGCCTATGAGCAGGAGATCAAGGGCCGCTTTGATCGGATTGTTCCACTGCTCCAGCAGGTTTCAGCGCTTCAGCACGAAACCGATTTCATTCCCCAGGCCCAGCGGTTGTGCCGGGCCGAACTCGGCTTTGATCTGCCGGATCACATCCTGCAGCGGGCCTGGGTTCGTCCCCTCGACATGCGCGCCCTGTTCGCTTGGTGTGTGTTCGAAAGCCACCGGCTGTTCAGTGACCGCTTCTTCCAGGACGATCCCCTGGATGCCGGTACGGGCAGTGCTGCATCCCGGGAGTTCGAACAGTTCCTGCTCGACTGCGGGATCCATCTGCTCGACCTGACGCCCTGTGCCGATGGTCGGTTGGCCCACACCGTGGCCTACGCCCTGCGCATTCCCTTCAGCGCTGTGCGTCGCCGTTCCCACGCTGGCGCCATGTTCGACGTGGAGAACACGGTGAACCGCTGGGTCAAAACCGAGCACCGTCGCTACCGCGAAGGTTCACCCAATCCCTCCACGGAACCGACCCGTTACCTGAAGGTGGTGACGTACCACTTCAGTTCCCTCGATCCCTCCCATCAGGGCTGCGCTGCCCATGGCAGCAATGACGAACTGGCTGCAGCGGCGGGTCATCAACGCCTGCTCGATTTCCGTGAGTCGGTGGAAAACAGCTTCTGTTGCGGTGCCTCCGTTGATCTTCTGCTGATCGGCCTGGACACCGACACCGATGCGATCCGGGTGCATCCGCCGAGTCGTGACAGCGAGATGGTGCTCGACCGTTGGCTCTGCGCCAGGGAACTGCATGCCGCCACGGCATCGATGAGTGCCGATCAAGCGATGGCACAGATTGCTGAAGCCGTTGAGAGCGCTGCACCTGGCCCCATGGATGCCGGGATGGTGTCGTTTCTGACTCGCTTGCTCGCCAATAACTTCTCCCAGATCGACTACGTGCAGGATCTGCACGGGGGCACGTACCCGGATGCTGGGCACGCAGAGCGTTTCATTGGCGTTGGCATCGGTTTCAAAGAGGTGCATCTGCGCAACCTCACCTATTTCGCTCACCTCGACACCGTCGAGGAGGGTGCCCCTGATCTCGATGTGGGCGTGAAAATTTTCAAGGGTCTGAATGTGTCCCGGGATCTGCCGATTCCGGTTGTGGTGCGTTTCGACTATTCCGGCCGTGTGCCCGGTGCTCGGGAACGGGCCATCGCTGATTGCCGACGGGTGAACCAGGCCATCGCCGATCGCTACGCAGCTCTCTTTGATGAGGGTCTGCTCCACACTTTTCTCACCATTCGCGACCGCAACCAGACGGCTCCGGCCGAGGTCGTCGGTTCCACGCTCGATCCGCAACTTCCGGAGGCTCACTGATCATGCTCATCGTCAAGGTCGTCAAGCCGCTCGTTTCCACCAACCGGATCCCCGATTTCGAGCACAAGCACCTTCAGGTGGTGCTGGATGGCAGCACCAAGAAGGTGGCCGTCGATGCGGTGGGTGCGAAACCTGGAGACTGGGTGATCTGCGTCAGCAGCTCGGCCGCCCGTGAAGCCGCCGGCAGCAAGTCCTATCCCAGTGACCTCACGATCGTGGGGATCATTGACCACTGGGAACCTGACCCCTCGAAGACCTCCGCTCCCTCTCCATCCCCCAGCCCCAGCAAACCCGCGGGAGGCAAGGCCAGCTGATGGAGATCATGCAGGTGATGGGAACGCTGGTCTGCTCCTACCGGGTTGCCGGTCTGGATCACATGCACCTGCGCATTCTCAAGAACAACAAGGGCAAGAAGCTGGTGGCCGTTGACCCCGTGGGTGCCCGTGAGGGCAACTGGGTGTTCACCGCCAGCGGTTCGGCTGCCCGGCATGCCTGCCCCGATAACACCGTGCTCACCGATCTCACCATCGGTGGCATTATCGATTTCTGGAATCCGGACGGATAGGGATCCTTCATTTCCCTCCGCCGTTTCCGTTCCGCTTCCACACCTACCAATCCATGGCCACTCCTTCCCCCACCCCCCGTCGTCGCACCACCCGCAGCACCGCCGCGGCGAACAAGACTGTGGATGTGAAGCCTGTGGCCAGCACCCCTGCTCCCGCGTCGACTTCCGCCAAGGCAGCTCCTGCTTCGACGACCCGTCGCGCGTCCACCACAACGCGTCGCAGCAGCGCTTCCAACACCGGATCCGGCGGCGGCTCGGCCGTGACCAAGCCCGCTGCCACCCCTTCCCCCATCGTTCCCGGTGTGGCACTGGGCATGATCGAAACCCGCGGCATGGTTCCTGCCATTGAGGCAGCCGATGCGATGACCAAGGCTGCAGAGGTGAGCCTGATCTGCCGTGAGTATGTGGGTGGTGGCTACGTCACGGTGATGGTGCGTGGCGAAACCGGTGCAGTGAATGCCGCTGTTCGTGCCGGTGCCGATGCCTGCGAGCGCGTGGGCGACGGCCTCGTTGCTGCTCACATCATTGCCCGTCCCCATAAAGAGGTTGAGCCGGTGTTGGCCGGCAGTGGTGCAGCTCGCCGCAGCTGAAGGCACAAAAGCCTCCTCACAGCCGTTCACAAAGAGCCCTTTTGCTCCTGACCGGCTCCTAGATTCGCCGGCCAACCAGCGACCAGCTCGATCACCATCCCGCTCGCCGTTTTGACCCCGGAGCTTTCGCTTCCCATCCAGACCGCCTGGTTGATCCCGCTCTATGGGTTCATCGGGATGCTGGTTTCTCTCCCTTGGGCCTGTGGCTGGTTCCGTCGCGATGCCCATCGACCGGCGGCCTACCTCAACATTCTTCTCACCCTGCTGGCCTTCGCCCACGGAAGCCTGATCCTGCAGGAGGTGTACCAATCAGGGCCGGTGGATCTGGCCTTCCCCTGGCTCAGCGTGGCTGATCTGGAGCTGAACATCAGCTTCAGCCTGTCGCTCACCAACCTGGTGGCCCTGGAACTGATCACGGGCCTCAGCTTGCTGTCGCAGGTGTATTCCCTGGGCTACATGGACAAGGAATGGGCGTTGGCCCGCTTCTTTGCGCTGCTCGGTTTTTTCGAGGGTGCGATGAGTGGTGTCGTGCTCAGCGACTCCCTGTTCCAGAGCTATTTCCTGCTGGAGATGCTGACGCTCTCCACCTATTTATTGGTGGGTTTCTGGTACGCCCAACCCCTGGTGGTCACAGCAGCCCGGGATGCCTTCCTCACCAAGCGCGTTGGTGATGTGCTGCTGCTGATGGGTGTGGTGGCGCTCTGCAGCTATTCCGGCGTGATGGGGTTCAACGACCTTTACGCGTGGGCTGCTCAAGACACCCTCTCTCCCTTGGCGGCAACGCTCTTGGGTTTGGGCCTGGTTGCTGGCCCGACGGGCAAATGCGCCCAGTTCCCCATGCACCTCTGGCTGGACGAAGCCATGGAGGGCCCGAACCCCGCTTCAATTCTGCGGAACTCGGTGGTGGTGACCTGCGGCGCCATCGTGCTGCTGAAGGTGATGCCGATCCTTCAGCTCTCGCCCATCGCCATCGGCGTGATGCTCGTGATCGGCAGCATCAGTGCGATCGGTGGCTCTTTGGTGGCCCTGGCTCAGGTGGACATCAAACGCACGCTGTCGTATTCCACTACGGCCCACATGGGCCTTGTCTTCATCGCCATTGCGCTGCAGATCCCTGTTCTGGCCTTGTTGCTGCTGTTCACCCATGCCGTGTCCAAGGCGCTGCTGTCGATGAGCATTGGCGGTGTGATTGCCTCCACTAATTGTCAGGACATCACCGAGCTGGGGGGATTGGGCAGCCGCATGCCGGCCACCACCACGGCGTTTCTGGTGGGTGGTGCTGGTCTCGTGGGATTCCTGCCCCTGGGTGGCTTCCTGGCCCTGGCCCAATCGATTGAACTGCTGAGCGTGCGCTCGGTGCCGTTCATGGCGGTGTTCCTGCTCACCAACGCACTCACCGCCATGGGTCTGGTGCGGGTGTTCCGCCATGTGTTCATGGGGGATTCCCTGATCAAGTCCCGCCGGGCTGCCGAGGTGAACTGGCAGATGGCGTTCCCAATGGTGGCGCTCACCGTGATCGTGCTGATCACCCCGCTGTTGCTGGTGCGGCTGGAATCGCTCGATGGTTTGTTGGCCTTCCCCCTCTGGGCAGCAGCTCTGGTGGTGGGAAGCGGACTGCTGGGCCTGCTCGTTGGCGCCGTTCTCCCCCTGAGCAAGGCCTGGTCCCGCTCGCTGAATCCTGTGCTGCGCTGGTGGCAGGACCTGCTGGCCTACGACTTCTACACCGAGCGCTTCTATCGCCTCACCATCGTCAACGTGGTGGCTGGCTTCTCTCGCCTGGCCTCCTGGTTCGACCGCAATGTGGTGGATGGTCTTCTCAATGGGGTGGCTCGCTTCTCCCTGGCCAGTGCCGACAGCCTCAAGCTCAGCGTCAGCGGCCAGAGCCAGTCGTACGTGCTGACGGTGCTCCTGGCCATCGTTCTTTTCCTCACCGCGGTGAGCTGGTTCCTCACCTGATCGCCCCGAGATGCTTCTTTCCCTCCTGCTTCTGATTCCCTTCCTCGGGGCTCTGGCTCTGATCCTCTGGCCAGGATCCCCGTCCAGTGCACGCCTGCGCGATGTGTCCATCGTGCTGCTGGTGGTGCAGTGTTTGGCGAGCTTCGCCCTGCTGCTGCCTTTCGATGCCGCCGACGCAGGTTTGCAGTTGGTGGAACAGGCCCGCTGGGTGCATGCCATCGGGCTGGATTACGCCTTGGCGCTGGACGGTTTGTCGTTGCCGCTGGTGTTGATGAATGGGGTGCTCTGCCTGGTGGCGGCCATCGCGTCGCGCACGATCGAAAACCGCCCCCGGGTCTACTTCGCCCTGTTGCTGGTGATTTCCGGAGCTGTGAATGGTGCCTTCCTGGCCCAGAACCTGCTGCTCTTCTTCCTGTTCTACGAACTGGAACTCATCCCGCTCTGGATGCTGATCGCTGTGTGGGGTGGTGCCAACCGGGCCTACGCCGCCACGAAGTTTCTGATCGTCACCGCCGTCTCAGGTGTGCTGATCCTGGGTGCCTTCCTTGGCATTGCCCTGGTCACCGGAACCATGGACTTCAGCCTGCGGCCGATCCTTGCCGGTGAACTGGGCATGACCGCCCAGCTGCTGCTGATGGGTGCTCTGTTGATCGGCTTCGGCATCAAGATCCCCCTCTTCCCCTTCCACACCTGGCTGCCGGATGCCCACACCGAGGCCTCCACACCGGTGTCGGTTCTTCTGGCAGGTGTGCTGCTCAAGCTGGGCACCTACGGCCTGCTGCGTTTCTGCCTTGGCTTGTTCCCCGATGCCTGGCAGCTCGCGTCTCCATGGCTGGCTGGCTGGGCTGCGATCTCTGTGCTCTACGGATCCCTTGCGGCGATTGCCCAGACCGACATGAAGCGCATGGTGGCCTACAGCTCGGTGGGCCATATGGGCTACGTGCTGCTGGCCGCCGCCGCCGCCACGCCGCTCGGGTTGATGGGGGCCCTGTTCCAGATGGTGAGCCACGGCCTGATCTCTGGCGTGCTGTTCCTGGTGGTGGGTGTCGTTTACGCACAGACCGGCACCCGCGACCTCAACGTCTTGCGTGGCCTGCTCAACCCCCAGCGCGGCCTGCCGCTCACTGGATCTCTGATGATCATCGGGGTGATGGCCAGTGCCGGAATCCCCGGCATGGCCGGCTTCATTTCCGAATTCCTGATCTTCCGCGGCAGCCTTCAGCCCTTCCCCCTGGCCACGCTGCTTTCCATGGTGGGATCGGGACTGACGGCGGTGTATTTCCTGCTGTTGGTGAATCGCGCCTTCTTCGGTCGCCTGGCGATCGCCCCCGGCGAGGTGGTGAATCCCCGTATCCTCGACCGCGTGGCGCTGCGGGAGCAGGCCCCGGCCATCGCCCTCAGCCTCGGTGTGCTGGTGCTTGGCCTTGCTCCGGAGCTGCTGTCGAACCTCAGTGAGGCGGCCACCACGGGCCTCAGCCTGATCACTGGAGATCTGTCATGACCCCGACATCCGCATCCCCCGTTCAACCCCCGGTGCTTCCTGATCAGGAGGAGTTGATCCGTCGTTTGCTCAGCGACACGCCGCTGCTCAAGGACACCCCCGACCATCTGCTGCAGGTGGTGAATGTGCTCGAGAGCTATGGGCTTGTTCTCGATGCCTACAGCAAGAACCTTGTGGATCAGGGCGAGCAGCAGATGCTCAATCCCTTCCCGGTGTTCCGCTTTTTCCACGAGGGCTTCAGCTTCAAGCGCCTCTGGACCCATCTGATGGGGGATCGCATCAACTTTGAGTACGCCGAGTATTGCCAGAAGGCGATGTTCTGGCATGGCACCGGCGGGCTGGATGCCTACCTCGATACGCCCGAATTCGCCGAGGCCTGCCAGCGGATCATCAAGCGCAAGTCGGCGCGGGACCCTCTGCTGGCCCTCAACAACCGCCTCTATCCCGATTTCGCCCCCGAGGCCATCCGTTCGCTCACCACCATCTACTGCCTTGGCTTGTTCTGGCGGGTGATGAGCGACATCTTTGTCGACCTGGCCCGCCGATACGCGATCAAGGAAGTCACCTGCGTCAACGATGTTGTGCATCACATCCGCGATGGCCTGGTGGCGGCGGCCGGAAGCCCGATTGAATACAAGGTGACGATCGGTGGTGAAGAGATCTGGGTGCTTCCCCCTGAGGCGGGTCTCACCTTTCTGGTGGATGTTGCGGTGCCCTATGTGGAGGCCGTTTTCTTCCGCGGCATGCCCTTCCTTGGAACGGTGTCTTACAACGCCCAGGCCCGGCAGATCTCTCCGGACATCAGTGATTTCAAGTACGGCGCCCTTTACGCCGATCCGATTCCGAGCATGGGTGCGGGCATTCCCCCCAGCCTCTGCATGCAGGACATGTACCGCCACCTGCCCGAGGAACTGAGCCTCTGGTACGACGACAACGGTCGTGGCCAAACGGACGTGCATGTGCAGATCTGCGTCAGCTTCCAGAAGTCGATGTTCTGCGTCACCAATGCCGCCATCGCCGGCACGATGCCGCATCCACTGGACACCGAGGATCCCGAGCAGCAGGCCGCCAATCGGGCCTACGCCGAGGCCTGGTCTGGGCGCTTGATGGGCTGCCAGCGGGTGGCGCTCCTCTAGGTTTCCAGCAGGTTCAGGCTGAACGGGGACTCTGATGAATCAGTGGCAGGAGCGGAAACGACCCGTATGCCTCGAGTGTCGTTTCGAGTTTGAGAGCTACGACGCCACCAGGGATTTTCTCGACAAACTCGGCGATCACAGCGAGGCCACCCAGCGCTTCCCCGACATCAGCTTTGGGCGCACCTACGTGAACATCACGATCCGGCCCGAGGATGATGGCCCCGAGGCCCAACTGAGCGACGCCGATCGCGCCTTTGCCGCAGAGATCGATGCCCTCCTCAGTTGATCTGGCTTCGGCTTACGCCGAATCCGGTGTGGCTGAGGTGTTGGACCAACTGGACCGTGAACTGATCGGCCTGGCGCCGGTGAAGACGCGGATCCGGGAGATTGCAGCGCTTCTTCTGGTGGATCAGGCGCGGCAGCAACTGGAGTTGCCCAGCACCGCGCCCAGTTTGCACATGTCGTTCACCGGCCATCCCGGCACGGGCAAGACCACCGTGGCGCAGCGGATGTCGCAAATCCTGCATCGCCTGGGTTACCTCCGCAAAGGCCATGTGGTGACGGCCACCCGCGACGATCTCGTGGGTCAGTACGTGGGTCACACCGCCCCAAAAACCAAGGAGATGCTCAAGCGTGCCCAGGGTGGCGTGCTGTTCATCGATGAGGCCTACTACCTCTACAAGCCAGACAATGAACGCGATTACGGCGCCGAAGCGATTGAGATTCTTCTGCAGGAGATGGAGAGCCGGCGCAGCGACGTTGTGGTGATCTTTGCCGGCTACAGAGATCGGATGGAGACCTTCTACAGCTCCAATCCAGGCCTGTCCTCAAGGGTGGCGCACCATCTCGATTTCCCCGACTACAGCGACGACGAGCTGATGGCGATTGCAGGCCTGCTCCTCGAAGCCCAGCACTACCAGTTCAGTGCCGAGGCCGAGACGGCCTTCTCCGACTACGTCTCGCGCCGGCGCCAGCTGCCTTTCTTCGCCAACGCGCGCTCGGTTCGAAATGCGTTGGACCGGGCCCGTCTGCGTCAGGCCAACCGGTTGTTTTCGCGGATGGGGGAAGCCCTCACCAAACAGGATCTCACCACGATTGCGGCGGCAGACATCCTGGCCAGCCGTGTGTTCAAGGGCGAAGTGGAGGGCCACCATCCCGCTCAGCACGAGACCTGATCAGCTGCGCCATGCCGAGGCCCACCAGCAGGCCAGCGGCTCCGTGGCCTTGCAGGAGGGCAACCCCGAGCACCAGAACTGCCAAGGGTGCAGGAAGCATGAAGCGGTACAACGCACCTGTGAGGGAGCCGCACCAGCTGCCCAGGCTGCCCAGATCGGGCAACAGCAGGTGGAGTCCCATCCCAAGCGCGCAGGCCACCAGAAACAAGGGGAAGAACACCCCTCCGCGCCAGCCGGTTTCCAGGCAAAGGCCGAGCATCAGCAGTTTCACGATCGCGGAGAGCAGCAGAACCAAGGCCTCACTTGAGTTCTGGCCTTCCAGCAGGGGCCTCAGCTGGTCTTCTCCTGCGAAGGGAACCAACGGCAACCAGTGCATGCAGGCCCCCAACAGCAGGCCTGTCAGCAGCGGCCACCAGGGCCATCGGGCCAGGAGTTGGCGCTGCTCCAACCAGCCTCGCCACTGCAGCAACAACCAGCCGAGGCCGCAACCGATAACTCCCCCCAACAGGCCTGCGCTGAGGCTGCCGAGATCTTCTCCCAGGGTGCTGGGCCAGATGTAGGGAAGCCGTTGCAGCGATCCACCGCTGGCGGTTCCCAGGCCATTGAAGGCAGCAAACCCGGCAACACCGCCAAGGCTGCCGGGCAACCAGCGGTCGAGGAAGGTCTGCTTGCGGCTTTTTGGGTGAGAGACCTCGCCCACCACAGCACCCCCCAGCAGTGGAGCTCCGAAAAAGGCAAGACTTCCTGCCACTGTTGCCTCCTGCAGCTTCTGGTCACGACCACGCCAGATCCGTTGACTGATCAGGGCGGCCATTCGGCTCATCAGGGCTTCAGGCCCGACGCAACCTCCACCGATCTGGGCCACTGCAGCGCCAACCAGGCCGCGAGCTTCATCGCGTTTTGGAGCCTGGTCTGGATCACGCAGATCACTGAGGGTGTCCCGCAGTTCCGGTAGCAACGTGGTGGGGCCGGGGCGATGCAGCAGCGAGAGGGTCAAGCCGCTGCCGCCGCAGATCAGCAGCGACCAGCCCAGGGGAAGGCCGCGATCCAAGCCCTCGAGCACCGGATCTCCCCAGAGCAGCTGGCTTAAGCCGCCGATCCAGCCCATCACAACTGACACACCGGCGCCGCTCAGGGCGCCGGTAAGCAGGGCCATCAGGCTGAGGCGTAGGCGAGTCACCAGTGCGGATCGGTGGCGAATTCAACGCTGAGTTTCGCTGATTTCGATGCCGGAACGGTGCTGATGCAGGCGCGCACCGTCTTGCCGTTCACGTCGATTTCGCAGGCCCCGCAGCTGCCCCCCAGGCAACCGGTGGGAATGCTGATGCCCGCTCCACTGGCGGCCACCAACCAGTCCTTGCCAATGGTTTCGTGGGTGATGCGCCCATTGGGCCAGCGCACAGGAATCGACGTCATGGCTGGAGCAATGGAGCAAGGTTCACATGTTGCTCGAAGGCATCGGCGAGGCGATCGAGCAACAGATCACGGTGAGCGCTGTGGTTCTTTGGTTCGTTGGCCAACGGTTGCAGGCCCCGTTGCTCGCGAAGCCTGTTGAGCCAGGCCCGTCGCCAGGGGCCGTTGTCGAGCAACCCGTGCAGGTAGGTGCCCACCACGCTCGAACCCTTGGGGCCGGGAGCCCACCACCCCAAACCAGGGTCGCTGCTTAGCGGCTGAAGACCGGGATCCGGTGTGGTGGTTCCGTAGTGCAGTTCAAATCCGCTCAGCGGTGTTTCCATGGGCCAGAGGCCATCGATGCTGCGCTGGCTCAGTCGTTTCATGCCGCTGAAGGTGGTTGCCAGGGGCAGAAGGCCCAGGCCGCTCTGGGGTCCCCGCTGATCGGTGCCCTCCAGACCCTCCGGATCGTTCAACGTTTTGCCCAGCATCTGCATGCCGCCGCAGATGCCCAGGACGGATCCCCCAGCCTGGGCGTAGCTCCGGAGTTGATCGGCTAGTCCACAGCTGTTCAACGCTTCGAGATCCCGCAGCGTCTGCTTGCTTCCCGGAAGAATCACTGCATCCGGCTCGCCGAGGGGTTCCCCGGGTTGAATCCAGCGCAGTTTCAGGCTGGCTTCAGCTTCGAGCGGATCGAGATCGGAGAAGTTGCTCAGGGAGGGCAACCGCAGCACAGCGATCTCCAGATCGGTGGCTCCCCGGGTGGGTTTGCGTTCCAGCAGATCCAGGGAATCTTCCGGTGGAAACAGCTCGTTCAGCCAGGGCATCACCCCCAGCACCGGTACCCCGGTGTTGGCTTCTAGCCATTGGCGACCCTCATCAAACAGCTCCCGACGGCCGCGGAAGCGGTTGATCAGGATGCCCTTGATCAGCGGGCGCTCCACCGGGCGCAGCAAAGCGAGCGTCCCAACGATCTGGGCAAAGACGCCGCCGCGCTCAATGTCGGCCACCAGCAGGCAGTTGGCCCGCAGGTACTGGGCCAGGCGCAGGTTGGTGAGGTCGCGGCGTTGCAGGTTCACTTCCACCGGGCTTCCCGCCCCCTCCAGCACCAGCCGGCCTTGCGGCCATTGCTGCTGGAGCTCCATCAGGCCGGTGCGGATCGCCTGCCAACCGGGGCGGAACCAGTCGCGGTAGTAGTGCTCGGCGCGGGCGATCCCCACGCTCTGGCCCCCATGGATCACCTCACTGGTGCTGTCTCCCCGGGGTTTCAGCAATACGGGATTCATGGCGCAGCAGGGCTCAAGGCCCGCCGCCCAGGCCTGCATTGCCTGGGAGTAGGCCATTTCGCCGCCATCGGCATCCACCCAGGCGTTATTGCTCATGTTCTGGCCCTTGAAGGGCAGTGCCTGTTCCCCACGGCGTTGGAGCACCCGGCACAGTGCTGCCGTCATCAGCGATTTGCCGGCACCGCTGGAGGTGCCCAGCACCATCAGGGGTCGCGGCGTGGTGCCGGTCACAGCGGCCAGTGCCGACGCAGGCTGTGACGCAGACGCTCCAGCACCGGAATCGAACGCTGCAGCAGTGCGGGGTCGTCATCGAGCAGTTGGCGACCTAGGGGGGTGAGCCTGAAGCGGCTGGTCAGCCCCTGTCCATCCACTTCCCGGCGCAGCACGCCCACGCTGATCAGCCAACGCAGGTCGTCTTCGAGGGCTTCGCTGTTGCGGAACCAGCGTGTCTTGCGGCCGTAGCGGCTGGGTTCGTTCCAGAGGTCACCAGCATCCAATCCTTGCTGCTGAAGATCCCGGTAGAGGGCTTCAGAGAAGGGCAGGCATCCCATGGCCCGGCAAGCCCGGTCACGGCTGCGTCGATCCAGCAGGTCGGTGGGGTGAGCGATGGCGAAGCCTTCCGTCCCTGGCAGCCTACGGAGCGTTGTTCTGCGGTGTGTTCCCGTGCTCATGCTTGCTTCCGCCTCGCCAGCACGTCGCCGTTTGCTGGAGCAAGCGGGAATCCCGCATCAGGTGCGCGTCAGCGGTGTGGATGAAGACCAGATCCAGCATGCGGAGCCTGCAGAGCTGGTGAAATTGCTGGCTCAGGCCAAGGCCAAAGCTGTCGTCCAGACGCTTGATCCGGTGGGCGATGCCGAGATCACGGCTGTGGTGGGCTGTGATTCGGTCCTCAGTTTTGAAGGGCAGGTGTTCGGCAAGCCCTCAGGGCCAGCGGAGGCAATCGAGCGTTGGCAGCGGATGGCTGGCGACTGCGGATCTCTGCTGACGGGCCATTGCCTGATCCGTCGCGGGCAATCTGAACTGTTGGCCTGCGTGGAAACGGTGGTGCGCTTTGCCGCGCTCAGCCAGGCCGAGATCGAGGCCTATGTGGCCAGTGGAGAACCGCTGCAATGCGCTGGTGGGTTTGCCCTTGAGGGCCGCGGCGGCCTCTGCATCGATGGCTTGGATGGCTGTTACTCCAACGTGATCGGCCTGAGCCTTCCCTGGTTGCGTCAGCAGCTTTCGCTTTTGGCCTAATGCAGCAGCAGATTTCGCGTTCCCGAAATCGTCTGCATCGCCAGCAGCAAAGCCACCAGCAGATTGCTGCTGATGTGAATGCGCCTGGCCTGCACGGAATGACCAATCAAGGGCTGCAGCGCCGTTGAGCTCAGCAACAGGGCGGTGAGCACCATCCCCATCCAGAAATGGGACTGCCAGAACAGGGGGCTCCAGGGAACATCGCTGAACCGCTCCACGGCCGGATGCAGCCCCAGCAGAAGCAAGCCGCCCGCACTGGCGACACCCCAGAGAAAGCGCTGCCAGACCAGCCGGGTTCCCAACAGCCGTCCGAAGCTGAAGATCACAGCGCTGCCGGTGACGATTAGACCCAGGGGATGACTGCTCCAGAGGCTGTGGCCAAGACCGATCAGCACCGCTACCAGCACTCCCCCGGTCACCCAAGCCCCATGCTGCGCATGCTCCACCGGCACCGTTTCAGCGATCGGGTTGATTCTCAAACGCTTTTCCCTTGCGAGGATTCCCAGCCGGATCGTGGCGCCCACCACTGGGTAGACGAACAGGATCATCAGTACGGGGTGGATCAATCCAAGCCAGTCGTGGTTTGTTAGCGCTTGATGTGCCAGGGGATCAGACTAAAAACTCTATTTTGAGTTTAAAATGTATTCTAATAGCATCTGAAGTTTGCATACTAATATTTCGCGGGTTGCGGCGGTTTTGTTAGTAATTTTTAATTAAAGTCGGCTGATTGAGTAAAAGTAATACGATCGAAGCGCCTTTAAGCCAATTAATGCTAAGCATTTTTTTGTGTGCTTCAAGAACTACGCCGTCTGCTGACAAGGTATGGGCGTAATTGTATAGATGTGTCGGGATTTTAATTTTTCCTTGTGAGAGATTTTGTGGAAATTGAAAACCACTTGAGGAATTTTGCAAAATTGTTTGCAATCTTTTGATGTTGCTTAAGGAGCCAGGCTTAAGCGGCTTTTTATATATTTTTAGTAATTATTGTTCATTCGCCAGAATTATTGTTTGGCTTGAATATGATACACATTGGCGGCACATTCCGCGTTTCAACTGATAAATTTACGATGAGGATATCTTTATTTTTAGATAAAATTTGATCGCGTATCAAAGAAATTACTTCATAGTCGTTTGCGAACAAATCCTCTACTTAACATTAAGAAGAAACGTCTTTATGTAATCATACTAATGATGAGAACGCGTTCATGCTCTGGATTGCAAATCTTCGGCAGGTTTATTAAGAAAACTTGAAATGTTTTCCAGCGTCGTGCCGACGTGGTGAGCCGAATAAGTTCTTATGGATACGCAATTCGGTCTGTGTGATGTAGCGCAGCGTACACATTTGAATCTATTTGCGTGATTCTGTATCGCGAGATACTGTTTTGGAGGAATTGTTCTTGAATCCAATTTCGAATCAGCGTCTACACCTTCTGCTAAATTAAATACAGTATTCTTCTGTAGGAAATGGCGAAGCCAGTACTAAGTACCTCTGCTACGCCTAGCTTTATCGCCGTTTCCGAGGGTTCAGGTTCTCCCGCTGGGGCTGTAGGAACGTTAGTCTCCCAATTAATAGATTCAGGTGGGGTTTTCGATAATTACTCAGATACTGATGGTGATTCCCCTGCGATCGCAATTGTTGGTAAGAATTTAAACGGTGGAACCTTATACTATTCAATTGACAATGGTGTCAATTGGCAGGAAGTTAGTGAAGTATCTGAAAACTCAGCTACTGTTCTTTACGCTGATTCCACTACGAGATTATATTATAGTCCGGCTACAGACTTCGCTGGCTCTATAACTGATGTTATTACGTTCCGTGCTTGGGATCGTACCGGTACCGCTGTTAACGGTCAATCTACTGTTGATCTACGTCAAGGCCCTGTTTCGGGAAGTTTCCTTGATGGATTAGATGACACCAGTCAACATCCCAACAACTACGCCATAGCTATTTCCCAAGATTCAAAAATTGCATATAGTTTAAATCATGGTCAGTTAAAAATTGTAGATATAACTGATCCAAGTGATTTAAAACTTCTCGCCTTAAAGACAGGAATAGGTGGCAATCGTATTGCATTGTCGGCTAACGGCAACTACATACACACCGGCAGGCATATAGTTGACGTTAGTTTAATCAATCCGTGGGATGGTATTTCAACTCTTCCTTACAATGAGTCTAATGTCACGATCGTAAGCGACTTAGAGGCTTCCATACCAAATACCTCTCGTAAGTCTCATCATAAACAAAACAATGATATCGTCCTTCGTACAGTTGACGGAAAGAATTACGCATATGTCCTTGATTATTATACTGGACTGGTAATATTCGACGTATCTGATGTCAATAATCCTATTTTCAAAGGTGCCCATTCAATCCGCCACCAATCCGAACTTGATGTTTCTGCTGACGGACGTACTGCATACATAGTTGGAGGAGCGGTACATCAACCTGGAAAGATTACTATAGTTGATGTAAGTGATTTGTCTTCCACGTACATAGAGGATAATCCGAGTGAAGTGCCTTATGGCATCAAAGAGCTCTTCAGCTCAACTACTGTTACCAAAGAAATTTCAAATACTGGTGGTGCATTCGCAATCACACTATCAGTTGATGAAAATTTTGCTTTTGTGGGTACTGATCGTAATGGTGGTGGTCTGTATATTGTTGATCTTCTAACTTCGAATTCTGTCTTTTTAAACACTACGGGTGGCGCTGTAAGAGAAATCACTCTGTCTGCGGATGGTAACACCGCATATGTATCAGCAGACTGGGGCGGCGTTGATATTGTTGATGTTACCAATAAGAATAATCCTCAAGTCATTAAAAATGTCAAAAATGCCAATAAATATAATAAAGCTAACGCCATTACCCCTGACGAAAATACACTTTTAATAGGTCATCATGGAGCAACCTTAGAGTCTTTTGATATCGGGAAGAGTTCACTACTTTCTGATGATTCTGATACTGTCTCAATCACTGTTTCCAACATTAATGATGCTCCAACAGGGTCAGTCACCATCAGTGGAACGTCAACACAAGGCGAAGTATTAACAGCAGCAAATAGTCTCGCTGACGTTGATGGTTTGGGGGCCATTTCGTACCAGTGGAATCGTGACGGAACAGTAATAGGTGGCGCAACTGCTTCCACCTATGCCTTGATGCAGGCGGATGTTGATTCTGCTATAACGGTCACGGCCAGTTACACCGATGGCCAAGGAACAGCTGAAAGTGTGACGTCGAGTGCAACGTCTGCAGTTGCCAATGTCAATGACGCTCCAACAGGAACACTCACCATTAGTGGTACTCCACTATTCAACCAAACACTTACTGCTGATACTTCCTCTATTGGTGATCCAGATGGTCTTGGCAGTTTCACTTATCAGTGGAAAGCTGACGGTGTCAACATAGTAGGCGCAACAAATGCTGAATATCAGTTAAGTTCTGAAAACGTAAGCAACTTCCAGTCAATAACCGTATCTGCCTCTTACAACGATCAAGGAGGTGCGTTTGAGTCACTAACATCTAATGCGATCATCGCTGGTCATGTTGATCTTGATCTTAATGGCATACTTGATGGATCCAATTGGAAAGAATACAGAATATTTGACATAGCGAAGAATAATCCCTACATCACAGACCAAAAGGATCGAAGATATTCGGTTTTAGGCCAAACATGGCGTTCTTCAAGTGTAAATCGTGCAGTTATACACTCATCTCGTTATCATGTTTTGCACCTTGGAGCAGGTAGGCGTTCAGGAAAATATTCTGTTTCTACGCACAAAAAATCTGGAGAGTTTGAATCTAAGACCAAATTTATTAATGGCCACCGCATGATGGTTGCTGGCTATGAATCCACCTTTAATCAGGATTTTAATGGCGATGGTTTGGTTGGCCTTCCGTCATATAGTGATAGTAACTCCGATGGATTTGTTGACGATCCTAAATGGAAATATTTCAAAATCTACGACTCATCCCGGTCCCACCCTTTTATCACTGATAGCAAAGGCCGAAATTACTTATTAAGTCCTAAAGCTTGGAGATCTTCTACGCCAAGTATGGTTGAAAAAGTTAATGGAAAGTATATGGTTTTGCACTCAGGAACGGGCCGACTTTCTGGGAAATATCGAGTTTCTACTCATGATCATTCAGGAGCATTTGTAAGTTCAACTAAATTTCGGAATGGTCAAAATTTGATGGAGAATGGCTTCGAATCCATTTTTGATAAAGATCTCAATGGTGATCTGTTTATTGGAATGCCATCTCTATCCGATTCCAACGGAGATGGTTTAGTCGATGATACGGCTTGGAAATCATATAGAGTTTTCGATAACTCCAAATCTCATCCGTATGTCAGAGATTCTAGGGGCCGCAAATTTAGCATTTTTGGGCAAGGGCAATCATGGCGAAATTCATTCGTGCAAAAGGTTGTCTCTTCCCAAGTCTCGCAGCAATTTAATGAGGACTTCTCTTCTGGTCAAGCGGGAAATCTTTGGAAATCTATAACTGGCAGCCAGGGAGTAAACAGTAAATTTGGAGGCCGTTCAAATTCCTTATTTTTTGGGCTTGTTGGAGGTTCTTCTACCCAAAGACAAGCTACAACAATCGATATTAATGCCTTTGTTGGTGGCACGGTTTCATTTGAATTTATTAACGGTAACTCTAAGAATGGTGGTGAACAAGTTGATCCAGGTGAGGAAGTTGTTTTTGAGTACAGCACAAATGGAGGCAGTTTCAAAAGAATTAAACGATTTACCAGGAATAAAAATTATAGTTGGACATTGCACTCTGAAAATATGCCCAATGATGTGAATCAAACTACTTCATTTAGGTGGCGTCAGCTTAACCACAGCGGCTCACCTTTTGATCATTGGGCTATTGACAATATTTCAATAACTTCCAACCAAAGCCTGCGACACGTACTTGTCAAAGGTGTTAATCGTCTAGATGGTCGCTATAAGGTTTTAAGAAATAGTCTGTCGGGTGATTTTGTTGGTCAGACCAAGTGGCTCAATAGCGATCGAATGATGGAGCAAGGTTATGAGACTTTATTCGGTATTGACTTTAATGGTGATGGAATTACAGGACTTCCGTTAATTGAAGACCTTAATGCTGATGGTTTGGTTGATGATATTAGATGGAAATACTATAGGATCTTCGACTCGACTGCCTCCGATCCATTTATCAAGGATCAAAGAGGGCGATTGTATTCGGTAAGTCCTGAATCGTGGCGTACTTTTAAGCCAGAAAGAGCGAAGAAAATTGGGTCTGATTATCATGTTTTGCAGAAAGGTTTTGATCGCGACGACGGTCGTTTCTTTGTTTCAAAGCATGATTACTCAGGAAATTATATCGATCGCTCAAGTATTACGCGTGCACAAGGATTAACAGATGCTGGATATGAAAGTATTTTTGGTGTCGATTTCAATGGAGACGGAAATGTAGCATGATTGCTTACATATATGCTTTCTGTTAATATTCTTTTTGCTAAATTTATTTCATAGAATAGCGCTTTGCTCTTTGGTGAGCGGTTTTGTGTATAGCTTTTGTTTATTCTTGTGTTCGTTAAAGGAAAGCCTCACGCGCCCGTAAACTGGTAGAAGCCTCTTTGAATTTGATCTGAAAAGTTCTTTGAAGGCTAATTGATGCTCCTAAATTTTACTATTTGAAGGCTTGTGTTCCTAGAAACTCTACGGTTTTGGAAGGAGGGCGCAAATCTTGTGCCCTCCTCGTTTGGATCTAAACTTACACTTTTCTGGAGTAGTACTCCACCACCAGCAGTTCGTTGATCTCCAGGGCAACCCACTCGCGTTCGCAACGGGCGGTGACCTTGGCGCTCAGCTTGGACTTGTCCAGCTCGAGGTGGCTCGGCACGTTGGCCAGACCGGGGAACTCGAGGTTGGCTTCAGCCAGCTTCTTGCTGCACTTTCGCTCGCGGATGGCGATCACATCGCCGGGCTTGCACTGGTAGCTGGCGATGTCGGTCACACGACCGTTCACGGTCACGTGGCCGTGGTTCACCAGCTGACGGGCGCCGGGCACGGTGGGACCGAAGCCGAGGCGGAAACAAACATTGTCGAGACGGTTCTCGAGCAGTTTGAGCAAGTTGGTTCCGGTGGAACCTTCCTGGGCGCGCGCTTTCTTCACGTAGCGCACGAGCTGACGCTCGGAGACGCCGTAGTTGAAGCGAAGCTTCTGCTTCTCTTCGAGACGGATCGCGTATTCAGAGCGCTTGCGACGGGCTTGGCCGTGCTGACCGGGGGGATAGGACCGTTTGGCGGCCTTCCGGGTGAGACCGGGGAGGTCTCCCAAGCGCCGCGTGATCCTCAGGCGAGGGCCGCGGTAACGAGACATAGGTGGGAAGGTGTGTGTTGAGATCGTGCGGTTGTTGGGCATGCTGGAACCGAAACAGCTCCAGACATCTGCCGCGATGCACGAATCTGCCACTGTATCTGGCGGCCCGATGGCCAAGCTGCGACAGGCGTTGAACCGAGCTCTGGCGGCTGTTCTCCTGGCAGGGATTGGGTTTTATCGGCGCTTCATCTCCCCGATGATCGGGCCTCGTTGCCGCTTCACGCCCACCTGCAGCGCCTATGGCCTGGAGGCCATCCAGAGGCATGGACCGTGGAAAGGGGGCTGGCTCACCGTGAAACGGCTGCTGCGCTGTCATCCCTTCACTCCCTGCGGCTGTGACCCGGTGCCCGATTGATGAAGCAGCTCACCCTCTACAGCCGTACCGGTTGCTGCCTCTGCGAAGGCCTGGAATCCCGCTTGCGCGAGCTCGATCTCCTGGGGCTCTCGGTCGAGCTGACGGTGATCGATATCGATGCGTCCGGCACCCCCCAGGAGCTGAAGGCGCGCTACGACCTCGAGGTGCCTGTGCTCGCGCTCGATGGGTCTGAGCTTCCCCGGGTTTCCCCGCGGCTCACGGGTGAGGGACTGTTGAATTGGTTGCAACGCTGTCTGTCCACGGCGCTCTGAACGGCTTAAAACTCCCCCAAGCACAGGGGAGTGGGATGACGCAGGTGTTGCATGCCCTGTTGAGTGATGCAGGCATCGCAGTGCCGCCGGGGCTGGTGAACCCTGGGTTGGAGGCCATCACCACCGATTCCCGTCGCGTCGGCCCTGGAACTTTGTTTCTCGGTCTCCCGGGCGAACGGGTGGATGGAGGCAGCTTCTGGGCCCAAGCCCTTGAGGCCGGAGCTGCCGCTGCCGTGATTGGAGCTGAAGCCGCTGCTGCGCAACCTCCAGCTGCTGATGATCCCGTGGTGGTGATCCAGGAGCCGGTGGCGCGTCGGATCGGTGAGATCGCCGCGGCGTACTGGGATCACCCCTGCAGGCGCATGGCCCTGATTGGTGTGACCGGCACCAATGGCAAAACCACCACCACCCATTTGATCGAGCATCTGGCCGCTTCAGCAGGCCAATCGGTGGGCTTGTTCGGCACGTTGGTGAACCGCTGGCCGGGCCACAGCATCACGGCTACCCACACCACGGCTTTTGCCGACCTCCTGCAGGGGCAACTTGCCGAAGCCGCATCCGCCGGCTGTGGCCTTGCTGCGATGGAGGTGAGTTCCCATGCCCTGGCGCAGCAGCGGGTGGCGGGCTGTCGCTTCGCGGGCGCGGTGTTCACCAACCTCACGCAGGACCACCTCGACTACCACGCCTCGATGGAGGACTACTTCGAGGCCAAGGCGTCGCTGTTTGCGGATCCTCTGCTGCTTGCCGATGGCGTGCGATCGGTGGTCAACAGCGATGACCCTTGGGGGGCGCGCTTGGCCGAACGGCTCGGGGCTGCCTGTTGGCGCAGCTCTCTTGAAGATCCATCGGCGGAGTTGCACATGAGCGACCTGCAGATGACGGCTGCTGGGGTGGAGGGTCGCTTGATCAGTCCTGTGGGCGAGGGTCGTTTCCGTTCGCCCTTGTTGGGTCGCTTCAACCTGATGAACCTGCTGCAGGCGGTGGGGGTGCTGCTTCAGCAGCAGTTGCCCTTGTCAGTGCTGCTGGAGGTCATCGGCCGTTTCGGCGGCGTGCCCGGCCGGATGGAGCGGGTGATCCTGAACGGAGTGTATGCAGCGAATTTGCCACCGGTGCTGGTGGATTACGCCCACACTCCCGATGGCCTGGACAACGCGCTTTCTGCAGCGCGTCCGTTCTGCACCGGGCGGCTGATCTGTGTGTTCGGTTGCGGTGGTGATCGGGATCGGGGCAAGCGTCCGCAGATGGCGGCGATTGCAGCACGCCTGGCTGACCGCGTGGTGGTCACCTCCGACAACCCCCGAACCGAGGATCCTCAGCAGATCCTGGATGACGTGGTGGCCGGGATTCCGGCCGGTAGCGATCTGCTGGTGGAGGGTGATCGAGCCCAGGCGATTGCTTCAGCCATTTCAGAAGCTGAGCCGAACGATCTGGTGCTGGTGGCCGGTAAGGGACACGAGGACTACCAGATTCTCGGCACCGAAAAGGTGCATTTCGACGATCGCGAGGAAGCGGAACGCGCTTTGCGCTTGAGGTTGTCTTGAACCAAGTGCTCTATCGCGATTGATCTGAGCCAATCAAAGGGCGCTAATCGCGGCCACCAGGGCGTTGATGTCGTCTTCTGTGGTGGTGATGTGGGTGCAGGCCCTCAAGCAACTGGGGTCCGCCAGATCGCGAATCCACAGCCCCTGGGCACCCAACAGCTTCACATGCTCTACAGGGGGCACATTGCCCGTGATCTGAAAGCTCACCAGTCCGCTAGCGGGTGCCACGTCCAGCAGTGGTGTGACGCCCTCTAACTTTTGAAGTGCCTGCCAGAGGCTGTCGCTGAGTGTTCGGATTCGCTCCCAGCGTTGTTGGGCAGAGCCCTGTTGTTCCAGCAGTTTCAGTGAGCTGCGCAGGCCGGCCATCAGGGGCACGCAGCTGGTGGCCACTTCAAAGCGGCGGCTGTCGTGGTGAAACAGATCAGTGCTGCTCAGATCGGCTTTGCTTTCATCACGCAGGCTGCGCCAGCCGATCACGGTTGGAGCGGCTTCGGCCAGTACGCGCTCTGAAAGTGCCACGCCCCCCAATCCTTCGGGCCCGCAGGCCCATTTGTGCCCGGTGAAGGCGTAGATGTCTGCTGCAGAAGCTGCCTCTTCAACGGGGATCTGTCCGAAGCTTTGGGCTGCATCCACCAACAGAAAAGGTTGTTGGGGGTGCTGAAGGAGTTGCTTGGAGACAGCGGCAATCGGCATCACCTGCCCTGTGTTCCAGAGCAGATGGCTCAGAACCACCAGACGGGTGCGGGGGTTGAGGGTTTGGTCAATCGCCTCGACCACGGCGCTGTCGCACTGGTTCTGATCACCACGCAGATGCTTCACCGGCAGCACGTCGATGGCGAGGTTTTGGCGCCGTGCCAGTTCAACGCAGGCACTCACCACGCCGGGATGCTCGCAGTCGCCGATCAGCAGCCGATCCCCTTCAGCAAAGGGCAGTCCCCAGAGCGGCAACACGCAGCCGCTGGTGACGTTCTCGGTGAGGGCAAGCCGATGGGGCGGAACGCCGCAGCACTGGGCCAGAAGGCGTCGGGTGCTGTTGACCTCGGTGGCGATGTATGGCCAAACGTCTGCAGTGAATGGCCCCAGCTCTTGGATGCGTGCCCAGCTTGCTGTGATCGCCTGCAGGGATGGAGCGGGCAAAGGCCCTTGGCCGCCATAGTTGAAGTAGGTCTTGTTCTGCAGGGCAGGGCAAAGGTCGCGCATGGTCACGGCACTGGCGTGAGCCGAAGGATCGTTGCCACCACGTTGGCAGTGCCATCGGGTCGCAGCCAGGCGTTAGACGGTGAGCCTGCTGCGGGATCGCTTAAGCGCCGGGTCAAAGCGTTGGACGCCGGCATGGCCTTCCCCGGCAACGGCCAACCCTTCGAAGGCACCTGAGCTGACGCTGTGCCCGATCAGAACGTTCTGCTGGCCTGGATGTGCTGTGGCGCGGCACAGCGTCACGTCGCCGACCTGGCTGGCCTGAGGGCGACGCCGATTCAGCAACGGGGAACGGTTGAGCACATGCTTCGGCAAGTCACCGAACCCTGCCATAACGCCTCAGTTCAGCCTTGCGTCAGGCCCACTTTTTTCTGAACTGTTTTGCCGCTGTGCGTTCCATCTGCCAACCCGACCAACGTCGCCATTCGATCTCAGCTGCCGTCAGACATTGATCGGCGAGTGATTCATTTTGATTGCTCGGGAGGGCAAATCGGATGGGGCAAGCAGGGCCAGCGTTCATCTCGGTCACCCAACGTCTAACTACCTTCGCTTTCAGGCTGAATCCGTGGTGGTGGTGTTTGCTACCGAACCCAATAGATCAGTATTTCAACTCAGTTTGTGGTCAAATCTGCCGAATTGGACGACTTCAGCTGGCCTTGAGGTAAATCTTGCGACCATTGGCATCAAGTTTGTAGCGCCCCCCCCGTGGCCCGATGTGAATCACAGCGGTGCTTGATGCATTGATCGGGGTTGGTTGCTCCAGAAGTTCGGGCTCATCCTCGGCGGGTGCTGGAACCTCAGGTGTTTGTGTCCTTAGGTGTGGTGCGGCCTTGAAGATATTCAGCCCGAGCTTGCGATACAGAAAATCTGCAATACGCATGACGCATGACTGGAACTAACTTTTATTTTCCGGCGATGTCAAGTCTGAGATTGCGCTGATCCAAGCGCCCAGTTCCAATTGCCTCACTGCTGGTTGTTCGACGACTCCGCTCGACTGCTTTGCACGTCGGGAAAGTGCTCGTTCATGCAGTCCGGACATATGCCATGGCTGAAATTCAGCGTGCTGTGCTGCATCAGGAATCGTTCGATCGGCTTCCAGAACCCCTCGCTGTCGCGTATCGATTTGCAGTAGCTGCAGGTGGTGATTAAGCCTTGGGCATGATGCATCTGACAGAACTCATCCATCAGGGCCAGGGATCGGCGTCTGAGTTCCAAAAGTGTGGTGGCTTGTTCCGCCAGGCCTTCCATCACCTTGTACTGCGAATTCGTGAGTGATTTGGGAATGCGATCAATCACGCAAAGCGTTCCAATGCGGTGGTTGATGTCTGTTTTTAGGGGGAAGCCTGCGTAGAGCCGAATGTGGGGTTCTTCCTGAACTAGGGGGTTGTCGCGGAATTTCTCGTGAAACAGCGCGTCCTCCACCACCAGAGGCTTGGAATCGAGAATCGTGTGGGCGCAAAAGGAAATATCCCTGTCGGTTTCGCTGGCTTCAAGGCCCACCTTCGATTTGAACCATTGCCGCTTTTCATCCACCAGAGAGATCAGGGCAATCGGTGACTGGCAGATCTCTGATGCCATCCGAGTGATGTTGTCAAAGGCTTTCTCCGGCTTTGTTCCCAGAATCCGATATTCACTGAGGGACCTCAGCCGGGCTGCTTCATTGATTGGCTTGGGCGCTGCCTGCATTGGCTTGCCTCGCTAGGCATGCCAATGTTCTAATGCATGAATTTTTTATTTTCTGTAAATGTGCAGTGCGAAAAATTTCGCTTTATTGATTTTAATTTTCTGGATTAATTAAATTTGCGCACCCTCTTGTTGTGTGATCAAGTTTGCTGTCCATCCTTGAGCTTGCAAGAGCATGGACACTGGCTTTTGACCATCACTGATTGGCTCTGGATTCTTCATCCCGCCCTGGCGGTTGTGCTGATTTATCCCCTCATTGGGATGGTGGTGCGTCTTGCTTGGCAGACCCGTCAGAGGCGCGTCGCCAAGGTGAAGCATTCACCGGTGGTGGGCCGCGATCACAGTGATCTGGGCCGTTGGCTCGCGGCTGGTGTGGTTCTCCTGGTGCTGATCGCTTTATCTGTGGTCATCGCCACCAAGACGCCACCAGCTGATTTCTCTGGCGGCGCTGGTCGTGCCTTACAGCTGAGCATTGTGCTGCTGGGAACAGGGGCGAGTCTGGTTGCGCTCTGGCGAAGTAAGGCTGCCGCCTTACGCCTCAGTTTCAGTTTGATCACCTGGATTGGCGTGCTCACCCTTGGAGCCCAGCCGGAGGTGTGGCGACTGTCGGATGATCCCCTCTCGCCTGCGTTCTGGCAGTCCCATTACTGGGCTGGTGTTGCAGTCACGGGGCTGATGCTGTTTTCCCTGGCGGCCCGGTCTGAGATCTTGCGGGACCTTCGCCTGCGCCGACTGCATGTCACGGCTTCGGTGTTGGCGGGGTTGCTCTTCGTGATGCAGGGCATCACTGGCACGCGGGATTTGCTGGAGATTCCTTTGAGTTGGCAAAAACCAGCGGTCTACGCCTGCGACTTTGCTCTTCATCGTTGTCCTTAAGCCCTCCTTAGGGGGGTTGCCCCGAGATCAGGAGCGTCGGGGTACAAGAGAACGGTCGAACGGCTGAGGAGCTGAGCCGCCGCAGAGCAACCGTTTCAGCAGCACCAGCAGTCCGAATACTTCCCGTCGGGGCCTCCGTTCCGGCCATACCCCATCGCTGCAGAACAACCAGCGGATCAGGCTGTGTTGTTGCTGTTGGCTGAGGTCTCCCCAGCTCAAGGCCGCCTGCCGCTCTTGGATCTGCAGCATCACAACCGGTAGAGGCGGGACGGAGGCTGTCCACTGCAGTTGGCTGCTGTGCATCAGCGGTGGAACCTCGGTGCTGAAGGCCAACTCCACACCGCTTTCACTGATGGCGGTGATCCGACAGGGATGGCAATGGCCCTCGGAATCAACCACCTGTGCTGTGTGATCAAGGCTCAGCCAGGGGGAGGGATCGCTCTGGGGTGGATTCCAGCAGGCGCGAAGAGCGATGAGGGTTCCCAACAGATTCAGCCCAGCCCACACCAGCCCCAGCTGAAGCGGCCCGACTCCGTTCCGGCCTCCAAGCATGAGCTGCTGCACGAGTCCCTGCAGATTCGCCAGGTTGAACAGGCTGAGCACGATCAGGGGAAGCGTCAGAAACCATGACCAGCCGCCCCGGGATCGCTGGCGATGCTTGGGGGTCACCCGGAATCCAATGGAGGAACCGAGGACATTGCAGATCAGGCTCACCACCAGCGGAACGGTGAGCACCCAGCTGGTCAGTTCGGTCAGCAGGGCTGAGCGGCTGTTGCGGTTCAGCCAGCCGATGCTGAGCAGCACCGTTCCCCACAGCGGCAGCATCAATTCAATGATGGCTCGCTGATCCAGCAGGATTGGTGCGACACCAAGCAGCCCGTAGCTCAGCGGCATCAGCATCAGCACCAACCTCGGCAGGTTGTTGAGCCAATGGATGACGCCCTCCAGGTAGGCCAGCCTCTGGCCGGGGCTTAGGCCATGAGCCCTTAGTGGGCCATGGGTTAGTGCCAGGCTTTGCAGGGTGCCGTTGGCCCAGCGTTGCCGCTGCCGTACGAAGTCCTCCATGGACTCGGCGGTCAGCCCAGCACTGAGCTTCTGCTGGAGGTACAGCAGCTTCCATCCCTGCGCACGCAGGGCAATGCCGGTGACGTAGTCCTCCGACAAGGCACCCTCGACGAAGCCACCGATCCCATCCAGGGCGCGCCGCCGCACCACGAAGGCGGTGCCGGCACAGACCACGGCGCCCCAGCCGTCCCGTACCGGTTCGATCCAGCGATAGAAGCTCTCCTCATCCGGCAGCAGCCACGACTCCATCCGCAGGTTGCGCATCACCGGATCGGCATTGATGAACGACTGCGGCGTCTGCAGCAGGGCCACATCGGGGTCCAGCAGAAAGCCGATGCTCTGTTCCAGGAACCGCTGCTGAGGGATGAAGTCTGCATCGAACACCGCCACCAGCTCGCCATCACAGCGGCTCAGCCCGGCGTTGAGGTTGCCAGCCTTGGCGTGCAGTCGTTCGGGACGATGCAAGTAGCGACAGCCCAGTTGTTCGGCCAGCCGCTTCACCTCCTCACGGCCAGAGTCATCCAGCACCAAAACGCTGGTGCGGGGATAGCTCTGCTGTGTGCAGCCCAGAAGCGAGCGTTGCAGCACCGCCAGCGGCTCGCCGTAGGTGGGTACAAGGATGTCCACATGGGGCCTCCACTCCGAGGCCTGCCAGTCCCGATGAAGTTGTTGGACGTCCCGACGTCGATCCGGGAAGCGGCGCCAGGCCAGCCACAGCGGCAGCAGACCGGTGATCAAAAGCCAGCCTTCCGCCAGCAGCAACAGACCGCTGAGGCTGGTGGAAACAGAACTATCGAGATTGAGGCTGGCGGTGCAGCGCCAATACCAATAACGAAGGCTCAGGCCGCTGATCAACAGGATCAGGCTGCGTCGGGCCCATAGCGGATACTCCGCTTCCGGCCGCTGGATCAGCGCCAACGGCCAGAGCAGCAGCAGCAGGCTCACTCCACAGCCAGGCGTTGATTTCTTCGCAACGCTAAGGGGCGTTGTTCCTACGCCGCTTCGTAGAGCCACGCGCTGCGGCCATCCCGAAGGGTCACGCTGGTGCGTTGATACACCTCAGGCACCTCTTCCCAATCATCCAAATCAGGCCAGCAAGGCTCGGTAACCCAGTACACCTCTCCTGAGACAGCCCCATTGCCCCGCTTCAGCATCGGATAACCCCGGTGCTCGATCTCGATGAAGCCATCGACGATGCCGTCGCGGTCGCGTTCGCTGCCTTTCAGCAGGTGATGGGCACTGCCGTTGCTTTTGAGTGATCCGTAAACGAAGAGGCGCTTCAGAGCACCTGCACCACTTCACTCACTTCGGGGATCGACTCGCGCATCTTGCGCTCGATGCCCATCTTCAAGGTCATCGTGCTGCTGGGACAGCTGCCGCAGGCTCCCTGAAGGCGCACCTTCACGATCGGGCCGTCCAGTTCCACCACTTCAACGTTGCCGCCGTCGGCCATCAGGAAGGGGCGCAGCTCATCCAGCACCTTCTCCACGTTCTCAAGCGTGAGGGCCATGGTTTCAGTGCTCATCGGGATGAACCAGACATCAAGACCCCAAGGTTACGGAGTGGCCCCATAGGGTGACGAGAGCGGTTAACCCTCCAGCTCCGGTGCAGCATGACGGTTCGTTCAACCCAGAGGCCCGCTACGACGCTGTGCTGGTGGGCGCCGGAATCATGAGCGCCACCCTGGCGGCGCTGCTGCATGAACTGGACCCGCAGCTGCGAATTCTTCTGGTGGAGCGCCTTGAAGCGCCTGCTTTGGAGAGCAGCGCAGCGGTGAACAATGCCGGCACCGGCCACGCCGCCAACTGCGAGCTGAACTACACCCCGATGCAGGCGGATGGCACCGTCGCGACGGCCAAAGCTGTGGTTATCAATGCCTCGTTTGAACGCAGCCTTGAGTTCTGGAGCTCGCTGCAGGAGCGGGGCGACCTCGACACCAGCAGCTTCCTTCACCAGGCGGCTCACATCAGCGCCGTGTGGACACCGGAGAACATTGCCTTCCTGCGTCAGCGCTTCAGCCAGCTGAAGGATCTACCGGCCTTTGCGCGGATGCGCTGGAGCGAAGACCAGAGCGAGCTCACCGAATGGATGCCCCTGGTGATGGCAGGCCGCGATCTCAAGCAGCCGGTGGCGGCCACCCGGATTGATCGGGGAACCGACGTGGATTTCGGAACCCTCACCCGGGCCTATCTGATGCCGTTGCAGCAGAGCGGAGCGCTCAGCGTGGAGTACGGCACCCAGGTGCAAGACCTCAAACGTCTGCGCCGCAGCGACATGACTGAGGCCGACTGGCGCGTTGTGCTTAAAGGGCCCTCGGGCAAAAAAGAAGTGCGGGCCCCCTTTGTTTTCCTTGGTGCCGGGGGTGGGGCCCTGCCGCTGCTGCAACGTTCCGGGATTCCGGAGGCGGCTGATTTCGCTGGGTTTCCGGTGAGTGGCCTTTGGCTCGTCTGCGGTGATGCCGAGCTGGCCGATTGTCAGCAGGCCAAGGTCTATGGCAAGGCGGCGGTGGGTGCCCCACCGATGTCGGTGCCCCACCTCGACACCCGCTGGATTGATGGCAAGCGTTCGCTGTTGTTCGGTCCTTTCGCGGGCTTTAGCAGCAAGTTCCTCAAGCAGGGTTCCCTGCTGGATCTGCCCGCGTCCGTGCGGGCCACCAATTTGCTACCGATGCTGCAGGTGGGGGCCACCAACTTCGAGCTAGTGCAGTACCTGATCAATCAGCTGCGCCAGAGCCCGGCGGAGCGGCATGAGGCCCTGCAGCAGTTTATGCCCACGGCCCGCGCCGAAGACTGGACCCTCTCGGTGGCTGGCCAGCGGGTGCAGATCATCAAACGCAGCAAGCAGGGCGGACGGCTGCAGCTGGGAACGGAGGTGGTGGCCTCCGGCGATGGCTCCCTGGCGGCGCTGCTGGGGGCCTCCCCAGGAGCAAGCACGGCGGTGACGATTATGTTGGAGGTGCTGCAGCGCTGCTTCAAGCAACGCCTCAACAGCGATGCCTGGCAGCAGCGCCTGCAAGTGCTCCTGCCCAGCATCAATGAAGATCCCCAGCAGGATCCGCAGGTGTTGAACCGGATGCGGGAGCGCAGCGATGCCTTGCTGGGGCTCACCCCCTGAGGTTCATTCCCCCAGATTCACCAGCACCACGCCGGCGGTGATCAGGCCGATCCCGATCAACTGGGCGGGCTGGAGCATCTGGCTGTAAGCGAAGCGCCCCACCAGCACGATCACCACAGTGCCGATGCCGCTCCAGAGGGCATAGGTGATCCCCAGGGGAATGCTCAGCACCACCTTGGAGAGCAGGGCCATCGCAAGGGCATAGGCACTGAACACCAGCAGCGTGGGCAGCGGTCGGGTCATGCCTTCCGAAAGCCGCAGGCAGGAGGTGCCGATCACTTCAGCGCTGATCGCCAGCAGCAGCAGGGTCCAGGGATTGCTCATGACCACTGGTGCCGCTCCTTAGGATTGTGGCAAGGACGCTTTCAGGACCCGAGACGGGATTCCGCCGCTGCATGACCGACGCCCCCGTCTCACGGATCCGCAACTTCTGCATCATTGCCCACATCGACCACGGCAAGTCGACCCTGGCCGACCGTTTGCTGCAGGACACGGGCACCGTGGCCAACCGGGACATGCAGGAACAGTTCCTGGACAACATGGACCTGGAGCGGGAGCGGGGGATCACGATCAAGCTCCAGGCCGCCCGGATGAACTACACGGCGGCTGATGGTGAGGAGTACGTCCTCAATTTGATCGACACTCCCGGCCACGTCGACTTCTCCTACGAGGTGAGCCGTAGCCTCCAGGCCTGTGAAGGGGCGCTGCTTGTGGTTGATGCCAGTCAGGGCGTGGAAGCCCAGACCCTGGCCAACGTGTACCTGGCGCTGGACAACGATCTCGAGATCATTCCGGTGCTCAACAAGATCGACCTGCCCGGGGCGGATCCGGATCGGATCAAGGAGGAAGTGGAGGCGATCATCGGCCTCGATTGCGACGACGCCATTCCCTGTTCGGCCAAGACCGGCATGGGTGTGCCCGAGATCCTGCAGGCGGTGGTGGACCGGGTGCCCCCGCCGAAGGATGCGGTGGAAGAACCCACCAAGGCGTTGATCTTCGACTCCTATTACGACCCCTACCGGGGTGTGATTGTCTACTTCCGGGTGATGAGCGGCCGGATCAACTGCAAAGACAAAGTGCTGTTGATGGCCAGCAAGAAGACCTATGAGCTCGATGAGATCGGGATCATGGCGCCGGATCAGAAGAAGGTGGATGAGCTCCACGCCGGTGAGGTGGGCTATCTGGCGGCCTCCATCAAGGCCGTGGCTGATGCCCGTGTTGGCGACACGATCACCTTGGTGAACGCGCCGGCGGATGAGGCTCTCCCTGGTTACACCGAGGCCAAGCCGATGGTGTTCTGCGGCTTGTTCCCCACCGAGGCCGATCAATACCCTGATCTGCGCGATGCGCTCGACAAGCTGCAGCTCTCTGATGCGGCGTTGAAGTATGAGCCGGAAACCAGCAGCGCCATGGGCTTTGGCTTCCGCTGCGGCTTCCTTGGTCTGCTGCACATGGAGATCGTGCAGGAGCGTCTGGAGCGGGAGTACGACCTCGATCTGATCGTCACCGCGCCATCGGTGATCTACAAGGTGAACATGATCGATGGCTCGGAAGTGATGGTGGATAACCCCGCCACACTTCCCGATCCGCAGAAGCGCGAATCGATCGAAGAGCCCTACGTGCGTATGGAGATCTATGCGCCGAACGATTACAACGGCGCCTTGATGGGCCTGTGCCAAGAACGGCGCGGTGACTACATCGACATGAAATACATCACCACCGATCGGGTGACGTTGATCTACGAATTACCGCTGGCGGAGGTGGTGACCGACTTCTTCGATCAGATGAAGACGCGCACCCAGGGCTATGCCTCGATGGAATACAGCCTGATTGGCTACCGCAAGAACCAGTTGGTGCGCCTGGATGTGCTGATCAACGGTGAGCGCGCCGATGCCCTCACCACGATCGTCCATCAAGACAAGGCCTACAACGTTGGCAAGGCTTTGGTGGAGAAGCTGAAGGAACTGATTCCCCGCCAACAGTTCAAGATTCCCATTCAGGCCTCTATTGGCAGCAGGATCATTGCCTCCACCAGCATCAGTGCCATCCGCAAAGACGTGTTAGCCAAGTGCTACGGCGGCGACATCTCCAGGAAGAAGAAACTGCTGAAGAAGCAGGCCAAGGGCAAGAAGCGGATGAAGGCCATGGGCAAGGTGGATGTGCCCCAAGAGGCCTTCATGGCTGTGTTGAAGCTGAATGATGGCTAGTGGGAATTGAAGTTTGATCGTTTGAAGTCGAATGCAAATTGTATTGACTTCTTTATATCTTTCAAGAGAATGAATGCATTAAATATCATCAACTCGTATGTATTCGCCAGAGGTTTTGCTCGATAGAAGCTGCATCCACTCTGAATTAAGGCCTACGCTTGTTGTGTTGAGCTTGATTGATTTGTCACCATCGCTCACTCGCGATGCGTTTAGAGCAGCGTAGTGGTCAGCGACGGAGTCGTAATCATTGCTGCTCCATGTGAACCCATCGCGGTCTTTATTGGGTTTGCCATCAGATAAGAAATAGATTGTGTCTGTGAGTCTGTCGCTAAATGCGGCGTCCAATGTGTCCCACGGCATTGTTCCTCCCCAGTATTTGGGGTCGCTGTTGCTGAGGCTATTTACAAATCTGATGGCTGATTGTCATGGGGCGGCTCAGGGTGTTGCGGGCCAGATCCGCCACCTGTTCCAGTTGGTCAGCGAGGCGCACAGGCTCCTTGGTGATCGCCAACCGGCCGGAGTCGCCGCGGGAGAGGTCCAGCAGATCGTCCAGCAGCCGGCGCATGCGGATGCTTTCCTCCTCGGCGGTCTGCAGCCCCTTCACCTGGTTGGGGTTGAGGTTGTCGCCCCGTTTGATCGTGCGGTGCAGATAGCCCTGAACGATGGTGAGGGGGGTGCGCAGTTCGTGGCTCACGGTGCTCACGAACTGCCGTTGCTGGCTCCAGGATTGGGCCAGCCGTTCCAGGAGCTCGTTATAGGTGCGGCTCAGCTGCATCACTTCGATCGGGCCTTTGCCCAGCTGAAGTTTCGCGGTGGCCAGGGTGTCGGCGGTGAGTTGGGAGCTGGCGGCATTGAGCTGATCCAACGGCTGCACCACCCGCCGTACCACCCAGCTCACGCTCAGCAGGGTGATGGCCAGGCAGCTGCCCCACACCACGATCATCAACACCAGATAGTTGTTCAAGGCCTGAAGGTTGGAGCTGGCCCGTTGGGCCATCCACAGATGGGAGCCATCAGGCAGCTGCTTCACCAGCTCCGTCAGCAGCCGCTCATTGCCGATGTCGATCGTGCGCTGCAACCCCGGCTCACGGCCGGGGTTGGTGGCCATGGCGGTTTGGATGGCGGCCTCCGAAAGAGATCGGTGGATGCGGGGCCTCAGCAGCGTTCCGCTGTTGTCTTCGATCCAGAGGCTGGTGTTGGCGTTGGAGTGGAACAGCAACTCCTGTTCGAGCTGGGCGGGGTCGTTTCGCATGCCACGGATGGCTTTGTCGCAGAGCACGACGCTTTGGCGGGCCAACTGCTGGTCGTTGGCCAGCAGATTGCGCTGGCCGATCAGCAGACCCACCGATGAGGCCCCAGTGAAGCCGAGGAAGACCACCAGATAAGTGGCCAGCTGCAGCTGGCCTTGCAGGCTGCCAAGCAGCTGTTGTCGCCAGCGGTAGCGGGAGGCCATGGCTTCATTCTTCCGCGGTTCGGGAGACAATGCATCTGCCTGAGGCCAACCTGCCCGTGACCCGCAGCCTCTCCACCCGCATGGCCCGCTGGGGCCTGGTGATTGTGGGGATCTACCTGCTGGTGGCCTTGATCACGCCCTTGTTGGTGGGTGTTGGCATCCTTCCCGATGCCAATGCCGGCCTGGAGAACCCGATCTACTCCGGTCCCAGCTGGACCCATTGGTGCGGCACCGACCGGCTTGGCCGTGATGTTTGTGTGCGCACCATGGCCGGCAGTGGAGTGGCACTTCAGGTGGTGTTGCTGGCAGTGGGTGTGGCCCTGCTGGTGGGTGTGCCCCTGGGCATGGTGAGTGGTTATTTCGGTGGCGCCGTCGATCGCCTGATGGTGCTGCTGATGGACACGCTTTACACGCTGCCGGTGTTGTTGCTGTCGGTGGTGTTGGCCTTTCTGCTGGGCAAGGGCATCCCCAATGCCGCCGCCGCCCTTTGTGTGGTGTATGTGCCGCAGTATTTCCGCGTGGTGCGCAACCAAACAGCCCAGGTGAAGAGCGAGCTGTTTGTGGAGGCCGCCCAGAGCCTCGGGGCGGGCCCGCTCTGGATTCTGCGGCGCTACCTGTTTCGCAACGTGATCACCTCCGTACCGGTGCTGCTCACCCTCAATGCAGCCGATGCGGTGTTGGTGCTTGGGGGATTGGGATTTCTTGGCCTGGGCCTGCCGGAGACGGTGCCTGAATGGGGTGGTGATCTCAACCTGGCCCTCGCGGCAGTGCCCACCGGCGTGTGGTGGACGGCGCTGTTTCCCGGTCTGGCGATGTTTGTGTTGGTCTTGGGTCTGTCGTTCCTTGGCGAGGGCATCGAGGCTTGGGTGAGCAGCGCAGAAGCCCGGCCTGCGTCAGACTGACTCCATCGGCACCGGTGTGATGGCCTGGTGGATCAGCTTGCTGTTGCTGAGCATGGCCGCGTTGCTCTGGAAAAAAAGCTGCGACAGCACCGATGACGTGATCGCCTTGCTTGAGCGGATCCTGACCGCCACGTTGTTGCTGGTGGTTGTGCTGGTCAGCCGCAATCTGCTGCTCGAAACGGCAGTGTTAGTCGCCGCGGTTCAGTTGCCTGGGGTGCCGCGGCGACCGCGTTGATCTCAGGCTGGTTTCGGGGCCTTCACCTCACGGATCGAAATCCGGCAGGAGCTAGGGAAGATGGCGTGAGCCGCCTCCACGGCATGGCTGAGATCGTCGGACTGGAGCATTTCTTCGCCCCATTCGTTGCCGCAGTGGTAGGTGACCGCGTACTGGTGCAGCTGTTTGTTGTCCATTGCTGACAATCCGCTGCTTCGGTTATGGCCCAGGGTTCACTGAGATACAAGTTTTCCGTTGGATCAGCAGCGCAGCTTCACAGTTCGCGGCAACTCCTCCATCAGCTCTCCTTCCTCATTCAAGGGGGGGTAAGGCCTTTCCTGCTCCCGGCACCAGCGGGCCACATCGGGGTAGGACCACTCAAACAGCAACTGTTGGTATTGCTCTGGTTTCAGGCCTTCTCCTTGGGTTGGAGCCAGGCCGGCCACCTGGCGTTGGCGCAGCGCCTCAAACAGCAGGGTTGCGGTGGCCACTGACACGTTCAGGGACTGCACCATGCCCCGCATCGGGATGAACAGCGCTTCATCCATCAGGTCCCGGGCCTGATCGGTCAGCCCCCATTTCTCGGCCCCGAGCACGAAGGCGGTGGGGCCGGTGAAGTCACACTCCCGGTAGTCCTTGGCATCTACCCCGAGATGGGTTCCGTAGAGCCGGAACCCTTTCTCTTTCAGATGGCGGATGGCGGTTGCGGTGTCGGGATGGTCGTGCAGAGGCACCCATTTCTGGCTGCCCTGGGCCGTGCTGTTGAACGTGCGTGGTCGCCCGTCAAAACTCACCGCGTGGGCTTCCAGCGCCCCAACGGCATCACAGCTGCGCAGGATGGCGGAGAGGTTGTGCGGTTTCTCCACGTGTTCGAGCAGCACCGTGAGATCCGCCATGCGGTGGTTGAGCACGGATTTCAGCCGCTCAAACCGTCGCGGCAGCAGGGGCATGGGCGGTCAGTCGGGAGAGAGCAACAGGTGGGGTCCTTCCATGCTTTGGGGTCTGGAACGACAATCAAGAAGTCAGCGCTTCCGTCGCCATCCAGATCCCGCCCAAGGATCCCTCCGTTGAACCGTACGTCTCCGGCGGCACGTTTGATCAGCGTGTCTGGAGCCAGGTGGCCCGCATCCCCCACGGTCGCTTGGCGACCTACGGCCAGATCGCCGATTTGATCGGTGCATTTGGTTGTGCGCGTCAGGTGGGTTGGGCCTTGCGGCGGCTCAAACTCCCGTCCAGCGTTCCCTGGCACCGCGTCGTGAACGCTCAGGGCCGGATTTCGATGAGCCTCAGCCGTGAGGGCAGTGACTGGATCCAGCGGGATCTGCTGCTGGTTGAGGGCATTCCGGTGGATGAGGAAGGATGCTTGCCGCTGCGTCAGTTCCTCTGGCACCCGGACGCCCATGCTGGGGATTGATGCGTGTCGCTCTTGTCTGATTCGGCTCCGATTGGACTGCTGCCGCGCCGTCTCGCCTGGGATGTGTTGCAGGCGGTTGCAGCTGGGGCTTATGCCGATGTGGCGCTGGAGCGGGTGCTGCGGGAGCGGGACCTCAAGCCTTCGGATCGGGGATTGGTGACCGAGCTGGCCTATGGCGCGATCCGCCATCGGCGCACTCTCGATGCCTGGTTGGATCGGTTGGGCAAGGTGCCTGCCGCGAAGCAACCGCCCAAGCTGCGCTGGCTGTTGCATGTGGGTCTCTATCAACTGCTGTTGATGGAGCGGATTCCAGATTCAGCAGCGGTGAACACTGCCGTGGAGTTGGCCAAAGCCAGCAAGGGATTGGCCCGACTGGCCCCTGTGGTGAATGGGGTTCTGCGGGCGGCGCTGCGGGCGCGGGAGGCCGGCGAAATCCTGCAACTGCCCAATGATCTGCCGGCTCAGCTGGCCCAGACCCATTCCCTGCCAAATTGGTTCACCCAGTTGTTGATCGAGTGGCGTGGGGCGGAGGGGGCCGCGGCGGTGGCAAGCGCCTGCAACCGTGTGCCGGATCTGGATTTGCGGGTGAACCGGTTGCGATCGAGCCCTTCGCAGGTGCAGAAGGATCTGGCTGCCGCTGGCATCAACAGCGAGCCCATCGTTGGTTGTCCCGACGGCCTGCGCATCTCAGGCCACAGCGGCGATCTGCGCCACTGGCCTGGTTATGCCGAGGGCCATTGGTGTGTGCAGGATTGTTCGGCGCAATCGATTGCACCTCTGCTCGATCCCCAGCCGGGAGATCGCATCTTGGATGCCTGTGCGGCTCCGGGGGGCAAAGCCACCCATGTGGCGGAGTTGGTGGGAGATCAGGCGGAGATCTGGGCTGTGGACCGTTCAGCCGGACGGCTGAAGCGCGTTGCGGCCAATGCAGCCCGGCTTGGCCTCGCCTCCATCAATGCCCTGGCTGCTGATGCTGCCAATCTTTTGGAACAGCGCCCCCAATGGCGTGAATCCTTTCAGCGGATCCTGATCGATGCCCCCTGCTCAGGGCTGGGAACCCTGGCCCGTCACCCCGATGCCCGTTGGCGGGTGACGCCCCAATCCATCCGTGGTCTTTTGCCCCAACAACAAGCTCTCCTGGACGGGCTTGTGCCGTTGTTGGCACCCCAAGGCGTGTTGGTGTACGCCACCTGCACCATTCATCCCGATGAAAATCAGAAACAGATCCAGGCGTTGTTGAAGCGACATCCATCGCTCTGCCTGGAGCAGGAGAGCCAGCTCTGGCCGGATCAAGCCAGCGGAGGAGATGGCTTCTATTCGGCTGTGCTGAAGCGGGCTTAAGGCCTTGGATCAATCCCGGGTCCAGCGACGTCCCTGGCGATCAACGCTCCTGCCTGGCGAGCTATCTCTCCAGAGATAGGGGGTCTGGCGAGGCGGAGGCGCCAAGGGCGTGAGATCGGGCAGGCCGGTCTGCCCCGTCGGTTGAGCTCCATCAGGATCGCCGCTGCTATTCCCCTTCTCCTGCTCTGGTTTGGTCTTCGGTGGCTTGGCGATCGTTTTCGGGTCGACAGCCAAGCGCACTTTGCGTTTCAGCTTGGGTTTGTCGGGGAAGTTTCGGACGGGGATCTCGTCCTTGATCTGGAGCATGAACTGTTTCCAAGCCCATGCCGCCTCGCCGCTGGTGCTCTTGGTGGCGCGGTCGTCATCGTATCCGAACCAGACGCCTGTTGTGAGCTGAGGAATCGAGCCGATGAACCAGAGATCACGGGTGTTCTCTGACGTTCCCGTTTTGCCTGCCACCTGGCGATCATCGAGTTTGGCGGCGATGCCGGTGCCGCCGGTCACCACCCGCTGCAGCATCCAGTTCATGGTGTCCGCCACATCACTATCAATCGCTCGCTTGCCTCGGTTGTCGCTCAGGCGCCGGCTCCAAAGCAGTTCATTCTTCGGCCCACGGATTTCCTCAAAGGGGCTGGGTGAGAAGAAAACGCCGCGGTTGGCCATGCCGGCATAGGCGGCGGTCATGTCGAGGATGGTTTGCTCGTAGGCCCCGATGGCCATGGGGTAGTACTTGCCGAGAGGCCGATCGGTGCCGATGTTGAAGTTGTTGGCAACCTCAATGACGGCATCAAATCCAACGATGTCCTGCAGTTGAACCGCCACCGTGTTGAGTGAGTTCTTCAGGGCATCGGCCAGGGAGATGTTGCCGTAGTACTTGTTGCCAAAGTTTTTGGGGCAGTAGCCGTTCCAGCACCGCTTGGCATCAAACACTTTGGTTTCGGGCTTCATGCCCCGATCAATGGCCGCGGCGTAGGGAAACAGCTTGAAGGTGGAGCCCGGAGAGCGCAGTGCCAGGATGGTGCGGTTGAACTGGCTCTTGGAGAAATCCTTGCCGCCCACCATCACTCGCACCAGTCCGTTGCCGGGATCGATCGAAACCATCGCGCCTTCGGTGTCGAAGGGGGCATTGGCTCGAATCACCTGCTGAGCCTTCTTCTGCCAGTCGAGATTCAGGCTGGTGCGCACCTTGACCCCGCCCACCTCCAGTTGTTCTGGCGTCAAGAATTTGGGCAGCTCCTGGGCAATCCAGGTGGTGAAGTAAGGCGCTGAACTGTTGAAGTATTTGGGTGTTGCGGGCTTCAGGCCGAGGGGGCTGTTGCGACCGCGCTCTGCCTCGCTGGCGGAGATGAATCCGGCCTGGGCCATGCGGTCCAGAACGATCGAGCGCTGTTCCTTGGCCAGATCAGGGTTCACCAGGGGTGAATAAATCGATGGAGCTGGCGGCAGCCCAGCGATCATGGCTGCCTCAGGAACCGTGAGCTGCTCCGGGGTTTTGGAGAAGTAGATCCAGGCCGCATCGGCAACGCCATAGGCGCCAGACCCCAGGTAAACGTAGTTGAGGTACTGCTCGAGGATCTGCTGCTTGCTCAGCTGGCGCTCCAGCTTCATGGCCAGAGCCGCTTCCTTGAGTTTGCGGGTAATCGTGCGGTCCTGGCTCAAAAAGACGGTTCGAGCCAGCTGCTGGGTGATGGTGCTTGCCCCTTCCCGAACCGCGCCTTGGCGGACATTGGTGACGATGGCCCTGGCGATTCCCCAGCCATCAACACCGTCGTGCTGATAGAAGCGACGGTCCTCGGCCGCGATAAAGGCCTCAGCCACCGTTGGCGGCATCGCACCGGGTTTGACCTTCTCCCGCGTGGCTGGCCCCAGCTTCTGGATCACCTTGCCGTTGGTGGAGAGCAGGGTGATCGTTCCCGGCCGATTGAAACTGGCAATCCCCCGGGCATCCGGCAGCGTTGCATCCACCAGTTCCGTCAGGGCGCGCATGCTTAGAGCAGCGCCCACGCCCACTGCAGCTGCTGTGCCAGCGATCAGTGCCCAGTGCAGGCGGGAACGGTTCACATCACCTGGGTCAAGGGGCTATGGCCCACGGCCAGAGCGGTCACCAGCATGCCGAGCACCAGAAAGGGCTGGGCACTGGCCTGATATTTCACGTCAAAAGCCACCGGGTCTCGCAGCAGCCAAATGTCCTGGAAGGTGATCTGAGGAACGATCAAGAGAACCAGCAGAACCGCTGCAAAATGCTGGCCGATCCCGATCAGGACGGCAACCATCGCCAGCTGAAAAACATCGATCATCGCGGCGCTGATCCAACTCGCGCGTTCGATGCCGAACACCACCGGCAACGACTGAAGTCCGAGTTCTCGGTCGCCTTCAACGCTCTTGAAGTCGTTGACAACAGCAATGCCAAGACCCGCGAGGCTGTAGGCCAGGGTGAGCAGAGCTGTGCCCCAGGTCAGTTGCCCGAACAGAGCCTGGCCAGCCCACCATGGGAGTGCTATGTAGCTGGCGCCGAGGGCGTAATTACCCAGCCAACCGTTCTGCTTGAGCTTCAGCGGCGGTGCTGAATAGATGTAGCTCACAAGCGAGCCTCCCAACGCCAGCAGAAACACCACAGGCGTGGTGTGGCCGGCCCATCGGTCGAGTCCGTAGGACACGCCCAAACCGGCGAGCAGCAGCACCCAGATCTGCAGCTTCACCTGGCCCAGGGGAATCGCTCCCGACGGGATTGGCCGATACGGCTCGTTAATCGCGTCGATCTCTCGGTCGTAGTAGTCGTTGATGGTTTGTGTGAAGCCCGCCAACAAGGGGCCGCTCATCAACATGCAGGCGAAGGATGCGAGCACGTGATCCACACGCCACTCGTAGTTGCCGCTTGCTGCAGCACCACAGACCACCCCCCAGATCAAGGGGATCCAGGTGACCGGTTTCATCAGCTGCAGCCGCAGCTTCCAGATGTTGGTGGTGCCTGAGGCACCCTTCATCCCAAGCAGCTGACGCGCGTCGCTCACAGAGATAGTCCTCAGGCGGCGGCGATTTCGTCTTCGAAGAACCAGCTGGTGGAGCCATCGCTGAGCTCAACAACCACACCGATTCCCTTGCCGTCGACGGTGCGGAAATCCTTCACCGTGCCGTTGGCGTCCTTCTTAAGAAGGTCAACCATGGCCTGGGGAATGCGATCACGCACGCGGGTCACGCGAACCTTGGAGCCGATCGAGATGGCGTCAGCCTGGGACATGGCCTGCGAGGCTTGGAGAGTGGCGCAACCCTAACAGTCGCTTTTGCGCCGAATCGATGGTTGCTCTGCGTCTGATTCCTTGCCTGGATGTCGCCCGGGGACGGGTGGTGAAAGGTGTCAATTTCGTTGGCCTGCGCGATGCCGGTGATCCAGTGGAGCTGGCTTGCCGTTACAGCCGCGCAGGGGCGGATGAACTCGTGTTTCTCGATATCGCAGCCAGCCATGAGGGGCGCGGCACCCTGATCGACATGGTGCGTCGCACAGCTGAATCGGTCACGATTCCTTTCACGGTTGGCGGCGGCATCAGCACCGTTGAGGGAATCACCGAGTTGTTGCGGGCCGGTGCCGACAAGGTGAGCCTCAACTCCTCGGCGGTGCGGCGGCCTGAGCTGGTTCGGGAGGGTGCCGATCAGTTCGGTTGCCAGTGCATCGTCGTGGCCATTGATGCCCGTCGGCGCGATGCCGGTGGCTGGGATGTGTATGTGAAGGGAGGCCGCGAGAACACGGGCCTCGATGTTGTGGAGTGGGCCCAGCGGGTGGCTGGTCTCGGGGCTGGAGAGATCCTGCTCACCTCCATGGATGGTGATGGCACCCAGGCTGGTTACGACCTCGCCCTGACCAGGGCCGTGGCCGATGCGGTCCCCATCCCGGTGATCGCCTCCGGTGGCGCGGGCTGCCTGGATCACATCGCTGAGGCGTTGGACGTGGGCCCCGAGGGAGGCCATGCTTCCGCAGCCTTGCTGGCCTCGTTGCTGCACGACGGTGTTCTCACCGTGGAACAGATCAAGCAAGATCTGCTTTCCCGTGGCCTGACGATCCGTCCATGAAGCCTGGTGATCCCGCGGCGGTGGAACAGCTGTTTGACGCTGTCGCTCCCCGCTACGACCGCCTCAACGATGTGCTCAGTTTCGGGTTGCATCGCCAGTGGAAACGTCAGTTGGTGCGCTCCCTCAAGCCAGTGGCTGGCGAGCATTGGCTGGATCTGTGCTGCGGAACGGGGGACCTGGCCTTGGAACTTGGGCGCTGGGTTCGCCCCGCTGGCGCGGTGACTGGTCTGGATGCCGCCGCTGCTCCTCTGGAGCGCGCCCGCCAGCGCCAGCAGCAGCAGCCTTGGTTGCCGGTGACCTTCCAGCAGGGGGATGCCCTCGACACCGGACTGCCCAGTGCCTGCGCTGATGGTGCGGTGATGGCCTATGGATTGCGCAATCTGGCGGACCCCCTGGAGGGGCTGAAGGAACTGCGCCGGCTGTTGAAGCCCGGCGGGCGTGCCGGGGTGCTGGATTTCAACCGTCTGCCCCAGAGCGGCGCGGCGGCTGCCTTTCAGCGCTTTTATCTGCGTCGCCTGGTGGTGCCCGCTGCAGCCTCTGTGGGCCTACGGGAGGAGTACGCCTACCTGGAGAAAAGCCTGGAGCACTTCCCTAACGGGTCTGAACAGGAGCGGCTGGCACGGCAGGCGGGATTTGCCGAAGCGACCCACCGCTCGCTTGTGGCCGGACAGATGGGCGTTTTGACCCTTAGGGCATGAATCTTCACCTGCGTCGCTTGCGACACCCCCCGTCGCTGGCGTAGGAAAGCTGAAGAGAACGTTAAGGGGAGGTTCCGGTTTGGCGTTTCCGCTGCCGAAGCTGCTGCCCCGCATTGAAGAGCTGCTTCAGGAAGTGCAGTGGCTGGATGGCCTGATCCTGATCACCGACTCCGACCGCGCCTGTTTCGTCTCCTTCTCGCAGGTGGATCCACTGTTGCGTCGTCTGCGCCAGCGCCCCAAGGGGCCGGAGGTCGCTGAAAAGCTCTGCATGTCCTTGCTGGATTGCCATGGCAAGGGCGGTGCAAAGCCCGTCCTGGTCTTTCAGGGGGATGGCAGTTTCTGGCTCGGAATGATCGGTCCCAGCGGCAACAATCCGCATCGCCATCACGCCATCGCGCACTTGCACCGTTGCCTGGCTTTGGAGGGCTGACCGGCCACTGGGCAGAATCGGAACCCAGGACGCCCCGGCCCAGTGCATTTTCAGGACATCATCAGCACGCTCAACCGGTTCTGGGCGGACCAGGGCTGTCTGTTGCTGCAGCCCTACGACACCGAGAAGGGTGCCGGCACCATGAGCCCCCACACGGTGCTCCGGGCCATTGGCCCTGAGCCCTGGGCCGTGGCCTATCCCGAACCCTGCCGTCGCCCCACCGATGGCCGTTATGGCGACAACCCCAACCGGGCCCAGCACTATTTCCAGTACCAGGTGCTGATCAAGCCATCCCCAGATGGCATCCAGGAGACCTACCTGGCGTCACTGGAGGCGCTGGGCATCAAGGCCGCTGACCACGACATCCGTTTCGTCGAAGACAACTGGGAGTCCCCAACCCTCGGCGCCTGGGGTGTGGGCTGGGAAGTGTGGCTCGACGGCATGGAGGTGACCCAATTCACCTATTTCCAGCAATGCGGCGGCATCGATTGCAAGCCCGTTTCGATTGAGATCACCTATGGGCTGGAGCGGTTGGCGATGTATCTCCAAGACGTGGAAAGCATCTGGGACCTCAGCTGGAACAGCGAGCGCAGTTATGGCGAGATCTGGCTGCCGTTTGAAAAGGGGCAGTGCCACTTCAACTTTGAGGCCTCCAATCCCGAGCGGCTCAAGCAGTTGTTCGCCATCTATGAAGCGGAAGCGGCAGATCTGATCGAGAAGCAGCTGCCGGCACCGGCCTTGGATTTCGTTCTGAAGTGCAGCCACACCTTCAACCTGTTGGAGGCCCGTGGCGTGATTTCCGTGACGGAGCGCACCGCCACCATCGGTCGGATCCGCAACCTGGCCCGCAAGGTGGCCGAGGCCTGGCTGGCGGAACGGGAGGCTCTTGGTTTCCCGCTCTTGAAAGGGGGAACTCTCGAGGCAGCGGCCTGATGGTTTCTGCGTCGACGTCGTTCTGCTGATGCCATTGCCCTCTGTCTTCTGGCGCTCCTTGTGCTTCGAGGGGTGTTGTGGGGGGCGCCGACGCCGATCCGATCCGATCCATCTCGCCTGATCCAGACGCCACCGGCGGCCGTGGCGATCAGCGGGCGCTTGCTTGCCGATGTGCGCCGTTTTCCCTCGGGGTGTTCCGGTCTGTTGGAGGTGGATCGGATCGATGCTCGTCGGGTCGACGGACGAACCGAGCTGCAGTTGCCTGAGTGCCCTGTACCCCTGTTGCAGGGCTGGCGTGTCCAGGCCACGGGGGTGCTGAGGCGTCCGCTGTCAGCGGTACACCCGCTGTTATCGGGATCGGCAGAACGTCTGGCCCGCCAAGGCAGTTGGAGTCAGCTGCGAGTCGAGAGCATCGAAGTGCTGCAGCGTCCATGGACGCCGTTGGCTGATCTGCGGCGCGATGTTGCTCAACGGCTTGTCCCATGCCCTTGCGGCATCGGGTTTTCACCTCTCCGTACTGCTCGGCAGTGTGCTGATGCTGGCCCGCCGCTGGCCTCCTGGCCTGCGGCTTCCCCTGGCGGCCACGGCGCTGCTGCTGTTTCTCTGCCTTGCCGGAGCCCAGCCATCGGTGGTGCGGGCGGTGCTGATGGCTGCGATGGCCTTGCTGATTCGTGAGGCAGGTCATCACAGCCGTCCAGTCGGTGTGTTGTTGTTGACGCTCAGCGGCATGTTGCTGTTGCGCCCGGCCTGGGCCCTATCGATTGGTTTTCAACTCAGTGCGGCGGCCACCGCTGGGCTGATCCTGACGGCTCCTCGCCTCGAGAAGGCTGTTCAGGCGTGGTTGCCGGATCGCTGCCAGGGCCTGGCAGCAGCGTTGTCCATCCCTGTGGCGGCCTTGCTCCGGACCCTGCCGCTGCAGTTGCTCCATTTCGGTGCCATGCCGTTGTATGCGCTGGTTGCGAATCTGCTTGTTGCCCCGCTGCTGGCGCCGCTAACCCTGCTGGCCATGCTCTCGGCACTGTTGGTTCTCGTGGGGCCTACGGCTGTGCTGCCCCTGCTGCTGTGGCCTGTTCATCAGTTGGCGGGCCTGGTGATCACCATGGCCAGCTGGATCAGCCACTGGCCTGGGGCACAACTGCTCACCGGACGTCCCCAGGTGTGGGTGGTTGCCCTGCTGGTGCTGGGCCTGCTGCCTTGGTTGCTGGGGGCAGGGCCCTGTCGCCGCTGCTGGTCGTTGATCCCCCTGGCAACCGCCCTGCTCGTCTACGGCCTCGTGCAGTTGGGCGATGGTTTGGTGACGGTGGAGCGGTTTGATCGTCACTGGTTGCTGGCTCGCCATCGTGGGCGTGCCGCTCTGGTGAGCACCCATGGCGATGCGCGCAGTTGCCGGATGACCAAGAAGCTCGCCGCTGTGCACGGCCACGCCCGTCTGGACTGGGTGCTGTTTTTGGATCCTGTGGCCACAGACGTGCTGGCCTGCTGGCAAGCGCTGGCGCACCGCGTTGAGGCTCCCCAGCAAGGCCAAGCTCCCATCGCCATCGGCCAGATGCTGCGGAGCGATGGCCTCTCGGTGCAGCGCCTGCAGTCCCGCTCTGGAGCACTGGTGATGCGGGTGGGGCATCAGCGCTGGCAGCTGGTACCAAGCCCTCAGGCCTTGTGGGCATTGCAGCAGCGGCAGCGATCAGAACCCCGGCAAATGATCACCGGAACCTGGCTGGGGTTTAAGCCTTCCGCACCCCAGCGCCGTTGGCTTCTGAAGCATGGAGCAGGTGCCCGGTTCGTCGGCCTCTAAACTGCGAGCACGCCTGAGGGCGTGTGGAGAGGTGGCAGAGTCCGGTTGATCGCGCACGACTCGAAATCGTGTAGGGGTAACACCCTCGTGGGTTCGAATCCCACCCTCTCCGTTCTGAGTAAGTCCTGCTGAGACCCTGAAAGTCCCAAACCCGTTGCGGTGAGGGACTTTTTTAGTGCTTGGTCGTCCTGGTTTGTCCCAAGAAAAACCAGGTTGTCCCGAAAATGTGTTGTTGGAAGTGTTGTTGGAAATAGGGATTGTGTTGTTGGATAAAATTGGTGTTGTTGGATTTTTGAGATGCCTCTCTCTGACTCGCAAGTCAAGGCAGAGCAGGCAGGACCACGCAAACGGAATGTTTCAGTTGGGGACTCTCTGATTCTGGTCATCGAATCAGAATCCAGAGGGGGTGGAAAGTCCTTTGAGGGACGGATGCGGTTCCCTCCTGGAAGGAAGGGAAAGCAAGTCCCTGTGCGTATTGGTGTCTATGGGAAAGGTGTTGGGAAGTGGTCTCTCAGGCAGGCAAGAGATGAATGGGACCGCATCAGGTCTTGGAGCAGAGAGACAGGCAGAGACCCCAGGGAACTGAAAAAGGAGGAACAGCAGGCAAAGGTTCAGCAGTCCTCAGGTCCGACCTTCGAGCAGGCATGTGAGTCCTATCTCTCCACCTCAACGGCAAAGGAGAGAACCAAGAAGGACTACCGAAATGTCTTATGGAACCAGGTGATTCCCAAGTTCGGAGCAGAGACACCCGTGGAGCATCTGTCCTGGGACCACAAAGGAACAGGAGGGAAGAAGGGACGGGAACAGGTGATGGATTACTTCCGTTCCATGGAGGTCAGGGCACCTGTCCAGGCACAGAAGAACCTGATGGTCATGCGTGGGGTGTTTGACCATGCGATTGACCAGGGGTGGATGGAGAGGGACCAGAACCCTGCTCTGGGAACCAAAGGAACCAAGACCAAGCACAAACCCACTCCCCATGCGTCCTTGCGGTGGGACCAACTTCCTCAGTTCTTCCAGGAGTTGGAGGGGAACAAAGCAAATGGAACCCTTGTGATGGTCGGTGCGGTGAAGGTCCTCTTCATGACCTTCCTCAGGGTTGGTTCCTTAGTTCCGATGCGATGGGAGGAACTGGATGAGTCAGAGGACCTCTGGGTCATCCCAGGCACCCGAATGAAGAACGGGCAAGACCACCTGGTTCCTCTGACGGACCCACTCAAAGAGGTTCTGGACTCTCTGCGGAAGGTGAATGGGGATGAGGAGTTCGTGTTCTTCTCCCATAGGTCCAGAGGCACTCCTCACATCAACCCCGCATCCATCAACCAGCACCTGATTCGGATGGGATACAAGTCCGTTCTCAGGGCACATGGAGTCCGTTCCATTCCGATGACGGCAGGACAGGAAGTCCTTGGTTTCCCTGCTGAACTGATTCAGAGGCAGTTGTCGCACAGCATCGGAGACAAAGTTCGCAAGGCATACGACAGGTCTGAGATGCTGAATGAGAGGAGAAAGTTTATGGTTTCTTGGTGTGATGCTTTGCTCTCTCAGGGCATGAAGGTCTGATGATTTGGGGGGGTATTTGAGTTAGTGGTACCTCATGGGACCTCCTGGTATCACTGAAAGGTCAGGGGGCAAAGTGTCCAGTGGGAACCCTCGGGTCGGGTTCCCTGGGTCATAATATGCTCATACAAACGAACGGAGACCACCGACCGACTTCCTCAAAATCAAATAATCACTAACCCGACAAGGGTCTTCTCAGTCAGACACCCCCTACCTGACTAATCTAACTCCGAGATTGCCGTAATCAATAAACCCCTATGACCACCGCAAAACGCTGTCTCAGTATCAACTTATCCGTCTTCCTCAGGTAAAGGAACTCACGGGTCTTGGTAAATCAACCATTTATCGTTTAATAGACGAGGGAGATTTTCCAAAGCAAGTTCCTTTGGGTGCTCGTTCTGTCGTCTGGGTGAAATCCCAGGTCGAAGATTGGTGCCTAAGCAAAGTAAAACTTGCTCATGGTTGAGCAGTCGATAGTCGATAAACCGACTCAAAACCCTATCGGTGAGAGAACACCGAGAACAAACATATTTTCATTTACTTTATAGGAGGAATTCTTATGCCGTATTGGACTGATGCTACACCTCAAAAAATCGTTGATACCATCCCTCAACTTCGTCAAGACGATTACGATTCCCTAAAACATATTCTCTTGCTTCATTCTAAGTATCTAAAAAAGTGCGAAAGGATTGCTCAGGAAAAGCATGACCTTTCTTTTGATAGGGATTTACGTTGGGAGAGTGAATCCATGTACAACCTTTATATGGATTTGGTGTTCGATAATGAGGTTTGCCTAAAGAATAGGAGTTTGTTTAGGTATAAAAAACTTTCTATTTCTGATGTTTGGATGAACTCCTGAACGGGGGAGCAGGTAATAACTCCCTTTTATTCACTTGCTAATGGAGGATAACTCTTATGAATGATAAAATCATTTTGATTACACCAGAGGAGCAGGAGAAACTTCTCAGTAATGGTGATGCTAGGTCTTACAACATCTATATCCATCATCCAGGTGGGGAATGGGTATATAACTGGGGAGAAGTCATTTCCGACTCTGCTCCCTCCTACGACATGTTCAGGGACTTTTTGGAGGAAGATGATATTGAGTCCCACCTGGAATCACTTGACCATGATTCCCAAGTTTCCACACCTACTCCGTCTGAGTTTGTTCATGCTTTGACTTTTCCAGAGTGTATTCAGTTTCTTCCTTTGACTGGGAATGAATATCAGGACTGGTTGGAGTCAAAGGGTTCCCAATAAAAAGGCAGGGAAACGACCCACTGCCTCTGTCTCACTATGAAGAAATGAAGGTTGTCCGTTGTTTGACCTTCACTCTCTATCTATGCGACTCCACAGGAACCCGTTTTCCTGTGGGGATTTTTTTTGAGGACCTGTATCGGAAAGTCGATTTTGATATTGCTTGCCTCATCTGGTCCGCATTTAGATTGGATTTTGGGTCCCATATAAAACCGGGTTTAGAATATAGATACTGCTATTCACGAACCCATCATTTTAATGACTATTTTTGATGTAATTGTTTAGGGTCATGACTGATAAGTCCAAAATCGATTTTGATTCTTGGTTGGAACAAACAACGGATTTGTCTCAAAAAACAATCCGCAACTATTTCTCCGCAATCAAGGGTTCTCTATCAATCAGATGTCTTGAATATGGCATCATCAAGAAGAACCTGCTTCAAGTAAGTGGTGCGGAACTTTTTGATGATGTGAGGCAGTGTCTTGAAGGAGATGAAAGATATATTCTTTTGAATAAGACAGGGGATGATATGTATAAAAGGGCAATGGATTATTACTCCAAGTATCTGGTTTCAAGTGCTTCTCTGTCAACGCAAGATGAAGACGAAGATACGCATCCTTTTCTCACAACGGATACTATTTCAGTCATAAAGGCAAGAAGAAAGCAGGGTGTTTTTAGGAAAAATCTTGAAGAGTATTGGGATAACAAGTGTTCTGTCACTCAGGCACCTGATAGTTCTTGCGGAACGATATTGATTGCCTCTCACATAAAACCGTGGATGGTGAGTAATAATCGTGAGAGGTTGGATGTCAATAATGGATTTCTTCTGCTTCCTAATCTGGATAAGACCTTTGACAAAGGATATATTTCTTTTGCCGATGACGGAACGATTTTAGTTTCCGCAAAACTCTCTTGTTCCGCAGAACTGGGGATAGTTGAGGATGTGTCTATCAATCAAGAGAAGTTGAACGATAGTCATAAGCAATATCTTGATTTTCATAGAAGCAATATTTTTATTGGTGAATGATGGGTGGTTTATCTTCCTCATAGGTTCAGGTAAAGAAGACGGACCAGTTCTTTCAGATACTTCTTCTTGTCGGAATACTTCTTCCCGACAACGGCACCTCTCTTTGAGATTTCTTCCAGCATCTTCATTTCTACTGAATTAAATATCCCGTTCATGAGACACCTTCCAGTTCTCTGATGCGTTCTTTGAGTTTGAGTCGGTTGTAGTCCTTGATGATGTGAAACACGGCACATGCCTTGGACATACCAAGCATGTCCGCATATTCATCGATTACATCCACCATGTCTTCGTTGCGTTTGCTGATGGATAAGCAGATGCTTCTTGATTTCATTTGGTCTCCTTAGTGGGGTGTGTAAAAACTGCTGTTCTTCCAGTCGATTACCTGGTCGAAGTTGTCCAGGTCGGGTGTGATGTCTTTTAGTCCATAACGGAAGGTTGCTTCCATTTCATCTGGGGGGACGACTGCGAGGAAGAGAGAATCATGGTGTCGTCCTACCCATTTGGATTGTCTGATACAGGCATTCAGTAGAAGCAGTTTCAGATTCTCCATATTGACTGCTCTCATGTTGATGGGAACTCCTATGTCGTCCTCCTTGTAGAAGAGAGGCATGAGGTAGGGAGAAGGTTCTTCTATGACCTCATCGGGGATATGTCCTATGTATAAGTTGCTATGGAATGAACCCTTCTTCCTGGTTCCCGCATCGTCTTCGTAGTCGTCATGTCGTTCGAGAGACCACCACAAAGGGACATCTCCGAAGCACTTGCGAATGAGTCGGGAAACGAACCCATGGGTCTTTACTACTTCACTTCTGTCCCATCGTTTGCGGTAGTCCTCAGGGTCCAGGGAACCTCCTGATGAGGACTTCCCGTAGTAGAGGACTGAGTAGTAGTAAGGAGACCCTTGTGGGTGGTCCTTGGTCTGATTCCAGAGCAAGGACTTCACCTTCTCCATCTTCTGTATTTCGTGTTTCCGTACGGCATAAGCAAGAGTTGTTCCAGGCATCACTTCATTGTTGATCTGTTCTTATTGGTTTTCTTATGTTGTCTCTACTGATGAACTCTATGGTTTAGTCATTATGTGTAGATACACTTTTCCCATACTATGGAGAGAGTGCTTTTAGAAGGAAGAGGCACCTCAGGCATTCCTCAATACATTCTCAATCTCTTCTATTTAGATTTTTCTGATTTTCACTTCGTTCGATATTGAACAGGGTGAGTTTGCTTTCTTAGGTAAGTTTATAAACACATTTAGAAAGATCCTAAGAATTTATATGCATTATTTTATAAAAAATTCTTATAGTTCCCGAGTTCTTCTTCTCTGAACTTGACTACGAGTTTGTTGAATGCATCCATTCCGATGATATCTTCAATCTCTTCAACAGGAACCAAGGATAACCAACCAGGGAAACCCTGTGGATAGGTGTGTCTCTTTCTTTTTTCATTCATTTTCGTAGATTTTTCTCATTTCTTTGAGAAGGTCTTTGTTATTGCGAGTTTTAGGAGTTTCGTTCATAAACTTGAAGATTAGTTTATTGAACGAATCTGTACCAATGGTGTCCTCTATTTCTTCAAGTGGAGTTGAAATCAACCATCTAGGAAAACCTGGTGGGTAGGTGTGTTTCTTGCGATGACGAAACGACACCAGAATGAATGGAGGTTGAGTTCATTCATAGGTTGGATAAGCAGGGATGGATTGTGCCACCTATCACACTTCTAAATTTCTTTTGATTCATGAATGCGGAGGGGGTTGATTATTGCAATCTGAATACACTTATTTTCTCTAAGCATAACAGAGATATTCTATTCACAAAGTATCATTTAGTCAAGCACTATTGAGGACTTCCTTAGGTATGATTGGTATCGAGGGGAACCAAAATTTGTAAAGTTGTTTGTGCTTTGAGTGCTCCATTCTCTGCTCCCATCAAGCATGTGGAGCAACTCTCCTCCCAGGCATGAACACCCACTGCTACATGCTTTTGGAAGGTCAAAAGGTCTCTTTGGGAGTCCATCCCGATGCCGTTATTACTGAGGACTACTCCCTCCCTGACGGCACATCAGTCCATGTGATTGTCGGGGAAGAGGAGCAAGACAAGTTGTTTGCTCTACAAGGAATCCTTGATGAGGAGGGTTGATTCCCCTGCCTATGGATTTATCAGGTCCAGCAAACTCCCGTCAGCACTAAGGAGTCGGTGTCTCTTCCCTGTGCTTTGTCCTCTGCGTGAGGCAACACGGAAGGCATCTGCTTCGTTGTGTTTGGTCTGGAAGTGCTTCCAGGAACCGAACTGGTCCTGGTATTCGATTTCGACTCTCATGCGACCACCTCTGCTTCTTTGACGATGCGGGTGATGGTTGCGAGGGCAAGACCTGTCTGTTCCTTGATGGACCGATAGGACTCCCCTTCCTGCCTTAGACGAAGCACCAGGGACTCTTTCTTGGTGGAGGTCTTGGGTCTCCCCCCAAGGTTCCCTCCTGTCCTCCTGCGGTGTTCTACGGACTCTCTGCTTCGTTCCTGAATCAGAGATTTCTCTACCTCCGAAAGTCCCGTCAGCAGTCCCACAACCAGGGGTGCCATCTTCCCCAGTGCTTGGGTGTCGATCAGTCCATCCAGTGTTCGCACATGGATTCCCTGCTGTTGGAGGTCGTTCAGTCGGTTGATGACTTCGACCTGACTTCTCCCGATGCGGTCAAGACGGGCAACAGAGAGGACATCTCCTTTCCGCAGAACAGAAAGGCAGACACGGAACTGGTGCCTCTGTTCCAGGGGTGCTGTGCTGGAAACCTTCTCAAAGAACACCTCATCGCATCCATCTGCTTTGAGGTCATCCACCTAGGAGTCGGTGTTCTGGTGAGTGGTGCTGACCCTTGCGTATCCGATTTTTCGTCCCATCGTTCGGAAAGGGTCTGTGTTTCCAGAGCAAAGCACCCGAACACCTTTCCGAACACTTTTTGGGTCTGAGAACCCAGTTTTTTCGGTTGTTCGGATTCGTCGGAGGAACTCTTGGGTTTCCGAACGCTTCTCATCGCTATGCGTCTTCGGCAATGACCGCTGAGATCCCTCAACTGGGGGAGGCGCACTCGTCCAGATGGATTCAAAATCGGGGCGGGTGGAGACTTCCGTGACGGACTCGGCGAATAACCCTCTCGCTCAAGGTGCAGACCAGGCACTTGCTGGTCTGAAAGACTTGCAGGTGCTGTTCACCTCAGGAGAAGAGGAGCAACCCAAGAAGCGCAGACACATTTGGTGATGTATGTAACGGTTTAGTGAAGTAGGTTTAGTTAGGAGCGCTTAGAATGTTGCTACACTCAATTTTGGGATAAAATAAATTATATAGAATTCATCTGCAATGTCGCAAAGTGTTGGTCGAGAAATTGTTATTGAAAATAATAAATCAAATTTGAGTCACTATCGCCCAGAAATTGACGGACTAAGAGCATTTGCCGTAGTTGCCGTCATAATCAACCATTTCAACAAGGACATTCTTCCTGGTGGATATCTTGGTGTTGATATTTTCTTTGTGATATCTGGATATGTCATCACATCGTCGCTTTTCGGAAGACCAAGTAAAGATTTCAAGCACTTCATTAGTGGGTTTTATGAGCGAAGAATTAAGCGCCTTATTCCTGTTCTGGTGGTCTTCATTGTGATCACCAGCGTGCTCGTTTCACTTTTTGATCCTGATCCACAGATTGCATTGAGAACAGGGAGTGCTTCACTGTTTGGATTGTCAAATCTTTACTTATTAAAACATTCGACCGACTACTTTGCTCAATCGACCGAACTCAATCCTTTCGTTCATACCTGGTCTCTTGGCGTAGAAGAACAATTTTATCTACTTTTCCCAATTCTTGTCTGGTTCACAGGATTTGGGAAGCAATCAATAAAGGGATCGAGAAACCTATTTTTCTGGATTGGAATACTAACTACCGCTTCTCTTGCCAATTTTATTTACCTATATCAGATCAACCAACCAGCAGCATACTTTCTAATGCCATCAAGGTTTTGGGAAATGTCAGCAGGATGCTTGCTTTTTATTGGATTTCAGAAGCGAACACAGATTGAGCGATTGCTTGAGCATGTTCCTCCCCTTTTGGTAGTAGCAGCGATTGTTACTGTAATGTTCTTTCCAGTTTCAGCAGCGGTTCCAGCGACCATTGGGATAGTAATTCTGACGGCAGTGCTAATTGCTTGCTTGAAAAAGGGAACTTCTGCTTACAACTTTTTTACCCTCGAGAAGGTTGTTTATATTGGTTTAATTTCTTATTCACTCTACTTATGGCACTGGTCGATTCTTTCAATCAGTCGTTGGACGATCGGCATTCATTGGTGGTCAATACCTATTCAATTTGCAGCAATGCTTTTCGCCGCAATATTATCAAATAATTTGATAGAGAAGCCATTTCGCTACAAAAGATGGTCAAAAAGTACTGGTTTCACAATTGCTTATGGAATCGGAATTGCGAGTATGAGTGCAGCATCTATTTATTTTTCACGAAATTATTCTCAATTAATTTTCCTGGGAAAAGTAGATCCACTTTGGGGCGGTATATCCAATGAAGAATGCTTTAGCGGTAAGAAATTCTCAAGGAAGGAGCTTATTTCTTCGTGCACGTTGCCACCTAAGAAAAAAGATATACCATCTTTGATATCAATAGGCGACAGTCAAACAGGTCACTTACTTTCTTTGCTCAATAGGTTAAATACGGAGACTGGAGCAGGAATAATGTATTACACACACGCAGGTCTAAACTTTCCCTCGATAAGAGAGTCTGGAACAAATTCTTTTAAAACGCTTGAGGTATTTGATGATCGATATGAAAGACATCTAAATGCCTACAAAGCATTCATTGACTCTGCCCAAGAAGAAGACATTTTAATCTTATCCTCACGATTCGAAAAGCACTACTGGGGTTTATACAGAAAACCAATTTCAAACGGTGAATTGAGATTATACTTTGATGAAAGTGACCAAAAATATACATTTAAAGATGCTTTTGTGGCATGGAAAGAATCTATGAATCAATTGATAATTCAAGCATCACAGAAAGGTATACGTACTGTGCTTTTTACAAGTTTCCCGCGAATTGATGGGGAAATACCGAAATGTCTTAGTGATCCTCAGTGGTTCAACAATTTTAGTTGGTGTGAAGACAAAACTTCAGTTTATTTCAGGGACAAGATTGCTTCGCAGGCAATGCCAGTAAATAACTTTTTAAGGGATTTAGCAACTAGCAATCCGTCTGTATATTTATTTGATCAGTTCAATGCACTTTGCCCACCTTTAAGTGATAAATGTATACCATCATATACTCATGATGGTATACATCTTTCTCGTATTGGAAATAAAAAGTTATATGATGAATTTAGCAATTTCTTGTTTGCAAATAAACTGCTGTCTCGGTAAGATTATTGTATAAATGCTTATCTTGGATATCTGCTATCAAGTAATTGAGCGTGTTTCGTCTTTTTTCGCCGCATAAGTTAATTGCAAGATGCCGCTAATTAGTTTGCCGCCTCAACTATAAGATGTTTGAACTCTTAAGAAATTTCTCTGATTGATAATCGTCAGTCAAGTCGTCGCCTTCTTGGGTGGATGCGCTATTTGTGGGGATGTAGTTGTGGAGTAAGAATCAAGGGTGTTTAATCAATGATTCTGGACGGAAGAAGAGTGTATGTGGATAAATGCTTTTGGCGGCGATCTATTGATCTTTAATGAAGACATAGTTGCATTATACTGGCATTATGTTCAATAATAAACTATGAGTCAATGACCATATGATCAATTTTTAAATGCTAGATTCTTTCAAGTTTAACCATGAAAATGCTGGGTTATTTATTGTAAATTCGCGCCTTATGAATTGTCACGACTATCAAAAGATTTCCATAATTATTGCACAGATATGAAATGTAAGAAATCTACATGCAATTTGTGCAGAAAGCAGAGGAAGCGAACAAGCAGGCGGGGGAAAGCAGCATTGTTAAGACAAGAATTAATGAAATGCTTTTGCTTGATCGAATTGGAAAAGTCCTGTGCATACTGATAATGATCACTCCTAAGTCAATGCAGATTTCGCTGGTTTCTATAAATTGTTTATGCAGTCAAAATTCTCTGGCAGTCAGAAAATATATTTTTATACAGGGTGGTTTGATGAAGGAGCGAACAACTTGATCGCATTGACTCCAGTTTGCAACTGGTATATCCTAGAGTTTAGGAAATATAAAACTGTGAAAAAGATTGCTTTCCTCGTTCTGATCTTGGCAGGAACTTTTGCTATTGGGTATAAATCACATAATATTGTCCGCAACAAGATATACCTCCCTCTCAGGCGGGGTATCGGTAGGGGTATGATTTACACCAAATACACGCAAGTGTTATGTCCTAAAGACGGAATAATGCTTGTCACATTTGGTCAGAGTAATTCGTCGAATTTCGTTAGACCATTATTAACTGACTTAATGCCCGATAATCTGATTCAATATGATTGGAGATTAGGAAAGTGCTATGAATACAAAGAACCCTTGCTTGGTGCCCACGGTAAAGAGGGCAATGTCGTTACATACACGGCAATCAAAATCGCAAATAATACCTCAAGACCAGTTATTGTTGCTTCGTTTGGAGTTGCAAATACATCGGTTCTTGATTGGGCATATACTCACCTGTCATATCAGCAAGATATTGCTCTGTCTGGTATGAGAGAGAGTGGTCTCTCACCAAAGGTATTCCTCTGGCATCAAGGGGAAAGCGATGTCAGAGGTAAAGGGGCGAATCCAGATGATTTGAAGAATGTTATGTCTTTCGGGTCACCCATTCCGCAAGATTACAAACTTGGTCTTAGCAAGGAGTCTTACGCTGATGCCCTGCAAAAAGTTGTTAACAAGACCAAGGAATATTTTCCAGAAAGTCATTTTGGCATCGCTTTAGTATCAGCAGGATGCTCAGGCGGAAATCGTTGGGACCCAGTAAGAGAAGCGCAGCGAGAAATTGCTGAGAATAATGAAGGCGCTTTCGTCTCTGCTGATAGTGACAAAATTTATGGTAATGGTATGAGATATGATAACTGCCACTTTTCTAGTCAAGGTGCTCAAGAACTGGGAAATCAGTACTACTCTTCAATCTCCACTCTGCTAAAGTGATGTGTAGAGAATACAAGTTCTAGAAATTAGTTATCTTTCTAGATCGATTGGGAGAGATCTGCTCTAGGACAAAGGTTTGGAAGTCGCCTTCCCCTATTTTGCCCGCCTTGTCTGGATCTTGCTCTTTGGACGGAACAGCAAAATGAAGGTCTGACTTGTCGAGTGTATGCTGGGATGAAGGACTTTCACCGCGTGATGCTGGGCAAAGGCAGCATGTACGCCGATGTCTGTCTTTAACAGGGATTTATCGGTGCTCACTTCGGGATCGATCAAGACCTAACAGGGTTCCTTGGCGATTACCCCAGGGAGTTCAACCAGCAGGTTCGCCCTATCTATCTCTCCGTTTTCCCAGAGAAGAGCAAGGGGGCAGCAAGTCTTTCCTGCGGTTACCTGTACTCCGTCTGCAAGGGCATCAAGGTTGGGGACATCGTCCTGTCTCCAAACGGTGAGGGCAGGTATCTGGTCGGAGAGGTCACTGGCGAGTACCTATATGTCCCGGGAGACGAGCAACCCCATCGGCGTCCTGTTGCTTGGCATGAGGAACTCGTTGATCGATCCGACATGAGCGAATCGCTGCGGAACTTGGCAGGGTCGATCGGAACCGTCAGCAACATCTCAAAATACAGCGAGGAGTTAGAGCAACTGATCAAGGGTGAGGCGAAGACCCAGGCACCCGTTAGTCAGGACCCGACGGTTGAGGACGCCACCGTCTTTGCTCTGGAGAAGCACCTTGAGGACTTTCTGGTTGCCAACTGGTCCAGCACTCCTCTTGGTAGAACCCATGACCTCTATGAAACGGAGGAATCGAGTGGGCAGCAGTTCCCCACGGATACAGGTCCGATTGACCTACTCGCTACCAGCAAGGACAAGCAGGAGTTGCTTGTTGTCGAACTGAAGCGGGGACGAGCAAGTGATGCCGTGGTTGGACAGATCCAGAGGTACATGGGATATGTCCTGGAGGAGATCGCTGAAGACCACCAGCGGGTTCGGGGCGTGATTATCGCTTTGGACGATGACAAGCGGATCAGAAGAGCACTTCAGATCGCCCAGGGCATCGAGTTCTACCGCTACGAGGTCAAGTTCAACCTGATCCCTGCCTCTTAACGCTCGAGGGTGGATAGACGAAATCGCAAACCCTCCAAGTGCCCCAAGTGCGGACACACACCTGTGGCGAAGATCCTTTGGGGGATGCCTTCTTTCACCTCGCAACTGGAGAAGGATTTGGAGGCAGGCAAGGTCGTTTTGGGCGGGTGCGTCCTCAGCGGCGACGACCCTGCTTGGCAGTGCTCAAGTTGTGGTCATCAGATGTGGCGGCATTGAAGGAAGAGGGCGTTTACCCCTTGGTTGCCACCACTGGCACTTTTTTCCGATTTCCCCCCTTGACCCAACCCCTCAAACCAGAGGTAGAACATATGAACTACTCACTAGGAGGGGCCGATGGCGGAAGAGGAATGGGATTTCGTTGATGGTTTGAAGAGCGCCAGGTCGTCCTGCGTCTGTATGACCTGCCAGCACTTCACCTATGTCTGCGACCAGCACTGCCACACGCTTCTGACCTGCGGTCTTCAGCGCCGCCAGGTCCCTCACGGCGAACACCTCACAAAGAGGTGCCGGAACTGGATGGTCCGCAGGGAAGCGGAAATGGGTTGGTGCCCGGAGGTGGCGTGATGCAAGAGGGATGGTTGATCGATGCCAATGACCATTGGGTCTGGCGGTTCCACCGGGACAACTCCGCCTGGGTAAGAGATCCGAAGGTCTTCATCGACCGAGGGCGTCAGATGCCCGAAGGTCCGCCGCTGCTCAAGGAACGTCGATATCTGCGGAAAGATGCCGCAGAGCAGTTGTGGAAGTCTCTTCAAGCGCAGGGATGGAAACCTCTGAAGACGCCTGCTTGGGGTGCTGCTGCTGACGTTTAAGACGTTCGGCAAACCGTAGGCACAAATACTCAGTAGGCGGTGTTAGACCAGTCGTATCGCATGAGAGCGAGGAACCCAGGAGGTCAAACACTCCTGGGTCTTTTTTTGAAAACGCTCACGGCACCCACAGCAGTCCCGCCTCATCGGTGAAGGTAGTGGTCGCTTGGCGACGTCTCGCCCTGCGCCACTTTCAGTTTCCGAAGGAGCGATAGGGATACCGCTCCTTTTTTTTGTGCCCTTGAGGAGTAATTCCGCTCATGCCCTGGCGCTCTGAAGCGCCTTAGAACGGGAATGAGGTCAGAGACCGCTGAAGCAGTAACCAGGTCTCAACGACCTTCAGGGGGGTCGCGCACCCCCCCTTTCAAATGCGCTCTTCTGCGGATGGCGACATTGGTTGGTTTCGCGAGCATCAGGACAACCATCCGTAAGGGGATGGGAATGCGTCATGAGAGGAGCGGGTGGGATCGCTCCTTTTTCTTGGTTGCCTGACAGCAGAGGCGATTTGTCGTGATGGCGACGACCCGTAGGTATTTCTTACATCACTTTTGGTCCGTTCCCTTCGGTGAGGGGACGATGCGTCGTATTGGGAGGGGGTGGGACCTCTCCTTTGTTTGGCAGTTCGTAAACGGCACCCACGGCACCGTTGACTGCCTGAAGAGGGTGGTGCCGCAGGTGACCCCAGTGTTTTCGACGCGTTCGTCCCCTTGGTGTTGGCGGCATTCCCTGCCGCCTTTTTTGTTGCTTGTTGGCGACCGAACAAGGAACGGTCCTCACCACCTCATCCGACGGTTCTCCTACTCCTCGGAGGAGAGCATCTGGTGGAGGGTGGATGGGTCTAGAAGACGATGGTTTAGACCTCTGGAAGTGGGAGACCCCCAGGGGTCTTTTTTTGAGGTCCTACTCGGTTGTGTGGGGATCTGACGCAGAACCCTGAAATCGTCCCGACTCGAAATCGTTTTGCTCCTGATCCGTCGTGGGAAGGGTTGTCCTCGGTCGTTCTGAGTGGTTCCAGGAGGTACCGTCAAATGTGTTGGGGGAAATGTTGGGGGAATCTCTGTCTCAGTTGATGACTTAGTCCCAGGTGGTCTCCAATAGTTTGCTTTGGACCCTGACTGAAAGTTCACCCTCTCCGTTTTTGTTGATTGCTGAATAGGTCGAATAAAGAGATTGCTGGATTAAGAGTTCATGAATCAAGGCCTCTGGTGGCTTATCGCTAATTCTTGAGCTTCGAACTTATTAGTTGGGTTTTTAGAGGGTATTTCTGAGCTGTTTTTATGAATGAAACAGCAGAACCAGCCCCTGCTCCACTTGATGAAATTCTCGTTCCTCTCGGCTGAGGTCGAGCCCCACATTGAGCCCTTCTTTGAGTGCGTCCTCAAAGGGCGGTGTTGATGGCGGAGCGCTGTCAATCCAAAGTGCTGCTATCCCAACCGCTGTGGCATGCCAACGGAATCGGCTCGTTGTGCCGATGTCCGGTTCATTCAACGCCTCCTCCAGGAGGATGTTGATGGTGATGTTCGTGCTGGACATGTGCACCAGCATCGTGATCTTGGCCTGCTCCTGCAATGAGCTGAGAGACTTCGTAGCGTTCGCTTCATTCCAGAGGGATGGCCTCGGCTTCGGATCACCTCCCGCAGCGCATCGCTCTGGTTCATGAGTGGTTCTCGCCTCGTTCTGTCGGTGGAGCAGAACAGGTTGTTCAAGAGGTTGATTCCCTTCTGCGCAGCCTCGGCTGCGAGCCGCAGATTGCGGCCCTGATCGACGCCGAATCTCGACGGCCGGGCAGTTGGTTGCACGGACGATCCGTCCTCACCAGCCCGATTCAGTGCCTGCCGTGGGGGCGCAGCCATGTGCAGCAGTACCTGCCGCTGCTGCCCTTTGCCATCGAACAGATCGATCTTGGTGCTGCTGAGCTGGTGATCAGCAGCAGCCACCTGGTATCCAAGGGTGTGCTGACGTCTCCGGACCAGCTGCACATCAGTTATGTGCACACACCTGTGCGTTACGCCTGGGACCAGATGCACGCTTATCTGCAGTATTCGGCGCTGGCTCGTCGTGGTCTGGGACCTTTGATTCGCTGGCAGTTGCATGCTCTGCGGCAATGGGACCAACTCAGTGCTCAGCGGGTGGACCACCTCATTGCCAACTCCCGTTTCACGGCGCGGCGCATCCGTAAGTACTGGGGGCGGGAGGCCCGCGTGATCCATCCCCCCGTGGAGGTGCAGCGCTTTCGCTGGAATGCCAATCGAGACGACGTCTACCTCTGTCTGTGTCGTTTGGTCCCGTACAAGCGGGTGGATCTTGTGGTGGAAGCTTTTAACCGCTTGGGTCTACCCCTGCTTGTGGTGGGGGATGGTCCGGAGAAGGCGCGATTGGAGGCTCTGGCTGGTCCCACGGTCACCTTGCTCGGCCGTCAGTCCCAGCAGCAGGTGGAAGAGCTCATGGCCCGTTGTCGGGCCTTTGTGTATGCCGGCCTGGAGGACTTCGGCATTGCTCCGGTGGAGGCAATGGCGTCCGGAGCTCCGGTGATTGGGTTGGGGCGGGGTGGTTTGTTGGACACGGTGCGTTGTGCGGCTGCCGGGATTCCTGATCCCACTGGGGTGCTGTTCCCGGAACAAAGCGTCGAGTCGTTGGTCCAGGCCGTGGAGTGGTTTGAACAAGAACGCATTTGGCGTTCTCTGGATGCAGAGGCCATTCGTGCTTGGGCCGAGCGCTTCAGGCCGGAAGCCTTTGCGGCGCGCTTTGAATCGGCTCTGCGAGCAGCCTGGAGCGACCATCAGCAGGGCTGTGCCGTTGCAGCGAGTGACCCTGCGGAGATGTCAGGGCTGCACCTGTGACGTTGAGTGTGGTGAGTCCCAGGTTGAGCCTTTGACCTCGGCCTCCCGGCCATCCTTGATTCAGTCCGCAGGGCGTGCAGCTCGCCGTGGCAAGTACAAGCCGCACCTTGCGCTGATCTCAGCTCCGCCATCGGATCTGTCGACCGGCACGCTGATTCGTCATCAGAACCGTTGGGGCCGAGTCTTCAAGCGCACCGGAGACATTGTTTTTTCTCTCGCCGTACTCAGCATCGGTTCACCGGTGTTGCTGCTTCTGGCGGGGTTGGTGAAGCTCAGTTCACCGGGGCCTGTGTTTTACGTGCAGCGTCGGGTGGGCCGTAGCTACCAACGTTTTGGCTGCATCAAGTTCCGCACCATGCGGGCCGATGCGGATGCCGTTCTTGCGCGTGTTTTGGAGGCAGATTCCTCGCTGCGTGCTGAGTTCGAGCGTGACTTCAAGCTCAAGAGTGATCCCCGAATCACTCCCGTGGGTCGATTCCTCCGCCGCTCGAGTCTTGATGAGTTACCTCAGTTCCTGAACGTTTTGCGTGGGGAGATGAGCGTTGTGGGGCCACGTCCGATTGTTGACAAAGAACTTGTTCGTTATGGCCCCTACATGGATGAAGTTGCCTCAGTCCGCCCTGGGTTGACCGGCCTTTGGCAAGTGAGTGGCAGAAACAACTTGAGTTACAAGAAACGGGTCAAGCTTGATCTGGCCTATGCCCGTGGTCGTTCATTCGGCCTGGACTTTGCCATCATCCTGCGCACATTTGGTGTGTTGCTCCTGCCGATGGATCGCGGTGCTTACTGACTTGTTCTCAGCGGTTCATCGCCCACTGGATGATCCCAAGACCACTGATCCAGACGATCTCCAGTCGGCTTGATGCCTTCAGAACAGCTCTAACCAGAGGCCCGTTTGCCGTTGGTTGGCCGGCTCCAAGCACAGGTTTATGCACCAAGCGCTCTCCATATCTGTTCTCGCCGCCAAGTTGGATCCCGATGCAGTGGGCGTAGATCGCTTCTGAACGACCTGCATTGGGGGATGGATCCGCAGAGCCATCCCGCTCTGCTGCCTGCACCCGTTGCACCCAATGCGTCCAGGGTGGGCAGACCAGGGGCAGCGTCAGCATGACCAGACGGCAGGGCAGCCAGGTGAGCAGATCATCGAGGCGAGCGCCGGCTGTTCCCAACCAGCGCAGCCGACCGCTGCGGTACCCGAGCATGGAATCCAGCGTGCTGCTGGCCTTGAAGCCCCAGGCCAGCGCCAGCGGACCAGGGCCAGAGGGCAGGACCATCCACAGCAGGGCACCGATCCCCATCCAGAACAGCGGTGCGAACACTCCATCCACGGCATTCTCTGAGGCTGTTTCAGCTGCGGCTCTGAGCAGTTCCGTGCGATCCAGACTCTGAACGTCGCGTCCGACGATCCAGCTCAAGTTCCGGCGGGCTGGTTCGAGATCCCCCACCGCCGCTGAGGGCAGTGCATCCACCACGGCGAGCACGCTGTCCTTGAGGCTGCGAGCCGCCAGGGCACTGGCGAGGCTCAGGGTCAGTATCGGAATGCAGAGCCATCCCCATGGGGAGGGAAGCCACAGCAGGCGTTCAAGGCACCAGCCCGTCAGAACGCTGCCAAGCACAAGGATCAGGCTGATCAAGCCTCCCCCGATCCGCAGCTTGATCGGATGGTCCCCCGCCCATCGCTCGACACAATGGCGCAACTGCTGAATGATCCACCCCATCACCACCACGGGGTGGAGCATTCGGCGCGGGTCACCGATCAACTGATCAACCAGTGCTGCCCCAAGGATCAGGGCTGTCCCAAGGATCGTTGGGCTCACCGAATGCATCGAAGCACCAGCGGTGCTGTGAGGAAGAGTGCTACCTGCGCAACCAGGGCCAGGGGAAGCCCGATGGTCTGGGCCAGGCTGCCCATGATCAGAACCCCAACCAAACCTCCAACAGCCCCTGAGCGACGCAGAATTTGCCAGCCCTGGGCTGGATCTTTCGGTTGAAGATGCTCGACCAATTGCCGATCAGTCGCTGCGGCGAGGGCACCAATCGGAATGAAAAGCAGCGTACTGACGATCTCCGGCAGCAGTTGACCTCCAACCAGCAACAGCAACCCACCGATGGGGCTAAACAAAGCCCAAGATGACCGACTCATGGGTGCATTGATCAATGTGCGGCCGATGCCATACGCCATCAGCACCATGCCGAAGTTGAAGCAGTTGCCCTCAGCGACGCTCCGGATCCAAAGGGGAAGAAGACCGAACAATGCCCCGAAGACAAGTCCCTGCCAGGCGGCGGCACGGTTGAACTTCGGCAAGCCCAATCCTTGAAGAGAGCTGCTCTGTCGTTGCAGTGCCGCCGGAAGCAAAGGCAGCAGCAGCAACGCTGCTGGCAGGAACTGATGCCAGCCGGGGCGTATGAGGCCGGTGAGGCCGAACCCGATGAGTGCACCAAGCTCGCTGCCCCGGCGCAGTTGCTGAAATTGCAGCTTGGAATCTTCCAGGAGCTGCCTCTGGAGGGGCAGTTGGCTGAAGTCTTGCCCCAGTGCGATGACGAGACCGGCGCAGAGCACCACAGGGATAGCCCAGGCAGCCTGGATGCCTGCACCGAGGGGACTGCAAAGCAGCATGAGCCCTACGGAGCTCAACAAAATCCAGCAAAAAGCCCCTGCCCGCCGCCTGAGTGGAAGCAGTGCAGGGAGCGTCGTTAGAGCCGGCAGCAGAGTGTTAATGAGCGGAGAGGCGCTCAGGCCAGTTAGCAGCCATGCCGTTGAAGCAAGACTCAGGCTGATGCCAGCCTGAGCACTGCCCCAACGCAGCTGATTCCAGCGGCTCATCACAGGATCAGCCGTTTCAGGCGTCCTTTAGCCAGCTGAACATCGAGCGCAGGCCTTTGCCCACTTTCTCGATCGGATGCTGGGAATCACAGTCACGCACCTTTTTCATCTCTGGCTTGCCGGCTTCGCATTCGGCCACGAAGTTCCTGGCGAAGGTGCCGTCCTGAATGTCGGCCAGAACGCGCTTCATCTCGGCCTTGGTGTCGGCGGTGATCAGACGGGGGCCGCTGACGTAGTCGCCGTACTCCGCGGTGTTGGAGATCGAATCGCGCATTGAGGTCAGTCCTCCCTTCACCATCAGATCCACAATCAGCTTCACCTCGTGCAGGCACTCGAAGTAAGCGAGTTCGGGCTGGTAGCCCGCTTCCACCAGGGTCTCGAAACCAGCCTTCACGAGTTCAGACAGACCGCCACACAGCACAGCCTGCTCACCGAACAGGTCGGTTTCGGTCTCTTCCTTGAAGTTGGTCTCCAGGATGCCGGCACGGGTGCCACCGATTCCCTTGGCGTAGGCCATCGCCATGCCACGGGCGTTGCCGGAGGCGTCCTGTTCGATGGCGAACAAGGCAGGCACACCCTGGCCGTTCTGGTACTCCCAACGCACGGTGTGGCCAGGGCCCTTCGGGGCGATCATCACCACATCCACATCGGCGGGGGGCTTGATCAGCTCGAAACGGATGTTGAAGCCGTGGGCGAAGCTGAGCACCTTGCCTGCACTCAGGTGGGGTGCGATTTCCTTCTCGTAGACGTCCTTCTGGAATTCATCGGGCAGCAAGACCATGATCCAGTCGGCCTTGGCTGAGGCATCGGCCACGCTCAGCACTTCAAGGCCGTCCGCCTTGGCTTTCTCGGCGGAGCGGCTGCCGTCATAGAGGCCCACCACCACGTTCACGCCTGAATCCTTCAGGTTCAGAGCGTGGGCATGACCCTGGGAGCCATAACCAATGATGGCCACGGTCTTGCCGTTCAGCAGACCGAGATCGGCGTCGGAGTCGTAAAAGAGCTGGGCCATCCGGGGCGGACTTGCGGAACACTGCAGTGGACGAGCTTACGCAGCGGCCTGCCCCGTTCGGTTCAGGCCTCGTTCGGATGGGAGATGACGCGGTCGATCAGGCCGTATTCCTTGGCTTCTTCGGCGCTGAGGAAGTAGTCCCGGTCGGTGTCCTTCTCGATCTTCTCGAAGCTCTGGCCACTCATGTCGGCCAGGGAGCGGTTGAGCATTTCCTTCATCCGCAGGATCTCCCGTGCTTCGATCTCGATGTCACTGGCCTGGCGACGGCTGGTGCCGCCGAGGGGCTGGTGAATCATGATCCGGCTGTGGGGCAGGGCGACCCGCTTGCCTTTGGTGCCAGCCGCGAGAAGGAAGGCACCCATGGATGCAGCAAGGCCAACGCAGATGGTCACCACCTCGCTCTTGACGTATTGGATGGTGTCGTAGATCGCCAGTCCAGCCGTGACGGATCCGCCGGGGGAGTTGATGTACAGGTAGATCGGCTTGCTGCTGTCTTCCGAGTCCAGATAGAGCATCTGGGCCACCAGGCTGTTGGCGATGCCGTCATTGACCTCAGAGCCAAGGAAGAGGATCCTCTCCACCCCGAGACGGGTGTAGATGTCGACCCAGCGCTCCATCTGGCTGCCGGGCAGGCGGTAGGGAACGCTGGGGGTACCGATCGGCATGGTTCAGAACGTTGATGAAGGAAGGGCAGGAGGGTTGGGTCTGATGCCGTCGGTCAGACGGGGGGATTGCCAGGCAGGTCCTTGCGGCTGCTGAGCACGCGGTCGATCAGTCCGTACTCAACGGCTTGTTGAGGGGTGAGGTAGCTCATCCGGTCGGAGTCCTTGCTCAGCTCCTCCACAGAACGACCAGTGTTGGTGGAGAGGATCTCGAGCATCGCCTGCTTGTTGTGCAGCACTTCTTTGGCCCGGATCTGGATGTCCGTCGCCTGGCCGCGGGCGCCGCTGCGGGGCTGGTGCAGAACGATGGAGGAGTGAGGCAACGCAGCCCGTTGACCTTTGGTCCCTGCCGAAAGAATCACTGCCGCGGTGCCCATGGCCTGGCCGATGCAGATGGTGTGCACCGGAGGCTTCACATAGCGGAGGGTGTCGCAGATGGCGAAGGCTTCGGTTTCGAATCCGATCGCATCACCCGAGTACCAGCTGGTGCCAGTGGAGTTGATATAGAAGTAGATCGGCTTCTCTGGGTTGTCGAACTCCAGATAAAGCAGCTGAGCAATGATCAGCTCAGTCACGTCGATACCCATCTGACGCTTGGCGTCGTCGTCAGAGAACAGGGGCAAGCCCAGGTAGACGATTCGCTCCTTGAGCAGGAGTGAGGGAAGGTCAGGAGGTGGTGTGCGCATCACGGCGCTGTCGCCGTAGTACGGGGCCGAAGTTGTCATCTCCACCATCGCGGTGGCGCGAGCCTAGCCGGGGTCAGCGGGCTTGCGGTTGCTGGTTTTGGCCGGTTTTCCCTGACTTCTCGATTTGGATGAGGGCTTGGTGTCGGTTGATGCATCGTTCTCGTCCAACCGTGCAAACACCATGCGGCCGGTTGGGGTTTGCAGGGCACCGGTCACCACCACAGGTTTGCGTTGGCCGATCAGCGATTTCGCCTCGTTGACCACCACCATCGTTCCGTCATCGAGGTAGCCGACACCCTGGCTGTCCTCCTTGCCCTCTCGCACGATCTTGAGTTTGAGCTCGTCACCGGGTTGCACTTCAGGCCGCAACGCGATCACCAGCTCACTCAGATTCATCACCTTCAGGTCTTTGACCTGGGCCACCTGCGCGAGGTTGAAGTCTGCGGTCACCAGCGTGCCGCCGGTGTCGGATGCCAACTGCAGCAATCGGTCGTCCGTTCCCTTGCCGTCGTAACGGGTGCTGTTGATCACCAACCGCCGACCGTAGGTTTCCCGCAGATCCTTCAGAAGCTTCAGGCCACGTCGCCCCTTGGCCCGCTTTTCGATGTTGGTGGAATCCGACAGCTGCTGCATCTCATCGATCACCGATTCGGCAACGATCACCTGCCCTTCCAGCAATCCGCAGGCGAGCATGCCGCGGATCCGGCCATCGATGATCACGCTCGTGTCCAGGATCTTGGCCGTGGCGGGGGTCAGCACCCCATCAGCCACCAGCAGCGCCTCCGTGCTCGCGGGATTGAACAGGCGCAGCAGCGTGCGGCCGTGAACTTCCGCCAGGTTGCTACCGAGAATGCCAAAAAAGACATTGCTCACCACCGCCAGAAGGGGTTTGAGCAGAACAATTCCTCCGGAGAACGGAAGCAGCAGAACAGGCAGCAGCAGCAGGTTGGCCACCAGCAACCCCAGGATCAGGCCGACAGCCCGGCTCACCAGCAGATCGGTGGGCATGGTGCGCACCTGTTGCATCAGGCGCACCCGCAGCTTTTTGAACACCAGGCCTGCTATCAAGCCAATGCCACCGCCAGCTCCGCTGAGCTGGAGACGCAACTGTTCAGCATTGGTGGTTGCACTCACCAGGCCGTCGGGCAGCAAGTGAATCCCCATCCACCCGGCAGCTGCACCGGAAACCACAAACAGAAGCAGGATGAGCGGATCCACCATGGGTTCAGGTCGTGGCAGCTCGATCCGGATGCCAGAAGCATGCCTTATCCCATCCCGCCCCGCAGCGCCTACCTCCACATTCCCTTCTGCCACCGGCGCTGTTACTACTGCGATTTCGCCGTGGTTCCCCTGGGGGACCAAGCCCGAGCTGACAACGGGCCTGGCAGTCGCTCGATCCGTGAGTACCTGAGCTTGCTTCATCGGGAAATCGCCTCTGCCCCAGGGGGTCCTCCCTTATCCACCGTGTACATCGGCGGGGGAACGCCATCGCTGTTGTGCCCCGATCAGATCGGAGCACTGATCGATGCCTTGGCCAACAAATTCGGTCTTCAACCGGGTGCGGAAATCACCCTGGAGATGGATCCGGCCACCTTTGATGCCGCGCAGTTGGTCTCCGTTCTGGCCCATGGCGTGAACCGCATCAGCCTGGGGGGGCAGAGCTTTGATGATGCGGTGCTCGAGCAGCTGGGGCGTCGGCATCGCCAGAGCGACCTCCATGCGGCGATCGACTGGCTGGTTCAGGCCTGGCGCGATGGCGCGCTTCGGTCCTGGAGTCTCGATCTCATCCAGAACCTCCCGGGCCAGACCCTGGCCGGGTGGGATGCGCAGTTGGATCAGGCCATTGCCAGTCAGGCTCCCCATCTCTCGATTTACGACCTCTCGGTGGAGCCGGGCACGGTGTTTGATCGCCAACGAACGCTTGGCCTGTTGCAGCTGCCGGAGGACGACCTGGCCGTTGCCTTGATCGAGCGGACCACACAACGGCTGTCGGCTGCTGGACTCACCCGTTACGAGATTTCCAACCACGCCCGTCCGGGCCATGCCTCCCGTCACAACCGGGTGTACTGGAGCGGTGCCGGCTGGTGGGGTTTTGGCATGGGAGCGACATCAGCACCCTGGGGGGCGCGTTTGGCGCGACCCCGCACTCGCGCTGCCTACGCGGAATGGCTGGATCATCCTCCTGAGGAATCAGTCGCCGAGGCTGGACTCCCCCTGGATGATCAATTGCTGGTGGGTCTGCGGCGCCGGGAAGGGGTGACCCTTCAAGGTCTTGATGCCGATGCCCTGGTGCGCCGCTGGCAACCGTTCGTTGAGCGTGGATGGCTGCAGCAGCGGGCAGGCCGTTGGTGCCTCACCGACCCCGAGGGCATGGCCCTCAGCAATCAGGTGCTGATTGAGGTGATTCTGTGGTGGGAAGAGTGTTCTTCCGGGTCTGCTGGACCCAACCCTTCAACGCGTCGATGAACAGGCGGCGGCCATCCACCAGCGCTGGGCTGAAGGGAGGTTGTTTGGCGGTGAGCCCCAGCAGGTCTGCGGTGACGCGCACCTGGCCGTCGCAGCCGTCACCTGCCCCGATGCCGATCACCGGGATGGTCAGGGCCTGCTGCACCCGGCACGCCAGCTCGGCAGGAACATGTTCCAGCACAAGGGAGAAGCAGCCCTTCTGCTCGAGGGTGCGCGCCTGATCGACCAGGCGTTCCTGGCTGATGGCGTCCGTGGCCTGGCGCCGGTACCCCAGGCGATGCACGGCCTGCGGGGTGAGGCCCAGATGTCCCATCACGGGAATGCCCATGCGCACGAGACGGTCGATCACGGCGACAACCTCGTGTTCCGCCCCCTCCAATTTTACCGCCGCTGCGCTGGACTCCTTCAACAAACGCCCTGCAGCCGCCACGGCGCGGTCTTCGCCGCACTGGTAGCTGAGAAAGGGCAGGTCACAGACCAGCAGGGGCTGATCGGCCGGCATGGCCGTCAATCCCCGGGCGACTGCCTGGGTGTGATGGAGCATCTGGTCCAGGCTCACCGGGAGTGTTGTGGCATGGCCCAGCGCCACCATCGCCAGTGAATCACCGATCAGCAGCACGTCTGCACCGGCGGCCTCGGCCAGAGCTGCAGAGAGGCTGTCCCAAGCGGTGAGCACGGCGATGGGTTGGCCCTTCTGCTTGAAGCGGGTCAGATCAGAAGGACGCATGCAGCTTCAGAACCCCTCGGGGGCTCATTGCTAGCATTCGGCGGATTCGGGCCCATGCGGCTCTGACGCCCAAATCTGGTCAGGACCGGAAGGGAGCAGCCACACGGGATGCTCAGGGCAGGCGTGGGTTCCGGGTCACCACATTCAAAAGAGCTGTCAGACCGCGGGGTCTGACAGGGATCTCACAAGTTGCCGTTGTCCTGTTGCTGACGGCGACGCAGGAATTCAGGAATGCGGGCGCCGTTCTCTTCGGGCTCCCCACGATTCAGTATTCCGGGCATGGAGCGGCTGCGCTCGCTGCGGTACGGCTGCTTGTTCTCGAAGCCTGTAGCGATCACCGTCACGTGGATCTCCCCTTCGAGGGCCTCATCCACCACAGCGCCCACGATGATGTTGGCTTCGGGATCGACAACGTCGTAAATCACCTCGGAAGCAGTGGTCATGTCCTCCAGGGTCATGTCCTTACCACCGCTGATGTTGATCACACAGCCCTTGGCGCCATCGATGCGCTCGGTTTCGAGCAGCGGGCTTGCAATCGCGGCTTGGGCTGCTTCCACGGCTCTTGAGCGACCGGAACCGATGCCAATGCCCAGCAGTGCTGTGCCTGCTTCGGTCATCACGGAGCGAACGTCAGCAAAGTCAACGTTCACCAGGCCCGGGCAGGTGATGATGTCGCTGATGCCTTTGACGCCCATGCGCAGGACGTCGTCCGCACTCCGGAAGGCTTCCTGAAGGGGAGCTCCGCCGATGGCATCACGCAGGCGGTCGTTGGGGATCACGATCAGGGTGTCCACGTGTTCCGCCAACCGAGCGATGCCTTCGTCGGCCTGACGCATGCGACGACGGCCCTCGAAGCTGAACGGCTTGGTGACGATGCCGACGGTGAGTGCTCCGACTTCCCGTGCCACTTCGGCAACCACTGGTGCTGCACCAGTCCCCGTTCCACCGCCCATGCCAGCGGCAATGAACACCAGATCTGAGCCCTGCAGTGCATCGTGCAGATCCGTGCGGGATTCTTCAGCTGCCTTCTGGCCGATAGTGGGGTTGCCGCCGGCACCCAGTCCGCGGGTCAGGGTCTGCCCCAACTGCAGCCGTTGCTGTGCCTGCGACTGGATCAGGGCCTGGGCATCGGTGTTGAGAACGCGGTATCCAACCCCTTCAAGGTCGCTGAGGATCATGCGGTTCACGGCATTGCTGCCGCCACCTCCAACGCCGATGACCTCGATGCGGGCGGACTGGCTGGGCTGGATACCAGCTGCCGTGAAAGACCCTGAGCCGCTCACCATCTCCATCGTCGAGGCAGAACCGTTTGGTTGAGACGCATTATGTCTCTGAAGCCTGGTCTCGGCTTCAACAGATCACAAACCAGGCGCTGAGGTTGTGGTCTCCAGATTTTCAATGCGGTGGTCTCAGGATTGCGTCTTGAGATCTTTTGGGGCTGGTGGTGTCGGTAGTTGCAGTTCCGGTCGGTCGGGATTGCTGAGATCGAGGCTGCTTTGCTTTGCCCCGCGCAGGTGATTTGGCAACGTCCGGTTCAGATGGAGGATCGTTTCGATCTGGGCATTCAGGAGGGCCGGTTCGCCACCGAGATCAATCCGGCCCAGCTCGGTGGTGATCAGACTGATGTTGCCGTCGGGATCAAGCACGATGGCTTTCAGCATCCCGGCGAAGCGATTCCGTTGTTGCAGCAGCGCAGCAACCTGACCGCGTTGCGGGCTATTCCAGCCGCGCACCATGATCTCCGTGAGCGGATCTGCTATGGCGTCGCTCAGGGGAATCCATTCACCTGCGGCGTTGAGCAGCCCCCGTTCCCGTCCAGCGGGTCCCCGACGCTCAGCGCGTGCGATGGGAATCTCCGGCTTCAGGCTGATGACGAGGCGAGCGGGGAACATCCGGCGCTGCACGTGAGCGCTGTGAACCGGTAAGACCCCGACCAGTTGTTGTTCCAATTCCCTTGGACTCACCTCCAGCAGGGGTGAGGGAAAGCGCAGCCTGGCCGCCTCGATCACCTGATTGCTCTCAAGGGCAGCACCACCGGTCAGGATCACTGCCTCAGGGCTCCGCAGCGTCCAGCCGTGGCGCAGCAAGATCCAGCTGAATCCGCCACTGAGCAGCAGCAAGGCCACAAAGCGCCAGAGCTGAAGCAACAGGGTCTGGCGGCGCTGTCGGCGCAAGTCCCGGCGCCGAGCCACCTGCGCGGAGACCGGCCTTTGGGAGGATTTGTTGTTGGTCGAGACCCGGCTCACAGGTCGCATCGGGCCCGTGCCATCAGCTGCTCACCCCAGCTGCGCGCGCGGTCGGCATCAGAGAACGGCACATCCATCTGCAGATCTTTCCCGATGAGGCGCAGCCGACAACGCCCCTGGGATTCGTCGGTGAGGGGCGCATCACCGGACGCCAGCGACATCAGCTCCACAAGCTCGAGTTTGCAGACGTCAAACGAGCCCTGATCCTGAAAACTTCCCGCCTCGAAGCTGCTCCAGTGCAGTTCACCGTCTTTCAGACGGGCACCACCACAACCATCGAGCTTGGCGAGTTCGGAGCCTTCGGCCCAGGTGCGAAACAGGTTTTGGCGCCGCCGTTCCAGCCATCCGAGCGAAGCCAGCAGCACAAAGGCCAGCAGCAGAGGAAACCAGAGCAGTCCGTGGCTCATGGGTTAGGCGAAGGACGCTGCGTTCATTCTCCTGCGGTTTGGATCAGTTTGTGCACCAACTGTTCGAGTGTTACGCCGCTGGCTGCCCAGAGCATCGGGAACATGCTCTGGGCCGTGAAACCAGGCAGGGTGTTGATTTCGTTGATCCAGAGCTGATCGTTGGCGTCGTCGTAGAAGAAATCCACCCGACCCATGCCGTTGACGCCCACGGCAGCGCAGGCCTGCAGGGCCTGGGCGCGGATGCGGTCAGCCACTTCATCCGGCAGAGGAGCGGGAATCAACGTGGTGCTGCGCCCTGCGGTGTATTTCGTCTCGTAGTCGTACCAGTCCGCATCAAAACGAACCTCACCGATCACCGACGCTTCGAGCATGCGTCCCCCCAGGACGGCGCATTCCACCTCTCGGGCGTTGACGCCCTGCTCCACCACCAGCCTTGGATCGAGCGCTGCAGCCTGATTGAGGCCTGCTTCCAGTTCTTGGCGGGAACGCACCTTGCTGATGCCCACCGAGGAGCCGAGATTGGCGGGCTTCACAAAGCAGGGGTAGTTCAGTTCGCGTTCAATCCAATCCATGAGGGCCGATCTGCTGATCGCGTTCTCGAGTTCGGACGCGTGAAGGGCCACATAGGGCACCTGGGATAGGCCGGCGCTGGCGAAAGCAGATTTCATCGCCTGCTTGTCCATGCTGACGGCTGAGCCGAGCACGCCGGCACCAACGAACGGTTTGCCGGTCAGCTGGAACAACCCCTGAATGGTGCCGTCTTCTCCATTGGGACCATGCAGCACCGGGTACCAGAGGTCGACCGCATCACATCCCTCCGGGAACCCCTGGAATCCTGATGGGGGCAGAGGTGGGTTGAGCTCCGGTGCGGTTTCGGAGGCCAGGGTTGCCTCGGACAGATCTGTTCCCCACCAGCGACCATCACGGTCGATGTAGATCGGCTGCACCGTGTATCGCTCTCGGTTCTGCCCGCTGCGCAGGCCTCGGACGACGGTCGCCGCAGATCGGATCGACACTTCGTGCTCTCCAGAGCGGCCTCCAAAGACGAGCCCGACCGTGATGGGACTGGACGGCATGAATGCGGCGACCCCTGAGCGGTGGGAGCGCCAAAGGTATCAGCGTTGTGCTCAGTGGGGCAGGGGGCTGCCGCTGAGTGAAAAGGAGCGCACCGCATCGATGCGCACCGGCACGAGATCGCCCGCTTCGTAGGCACGACCATCCGCTCCGGTGGAGCTGAAGAAGGTCAGGCGATTGGTGCGGGTACGCCCCATCAGCTGCGATGGGTCCTTGGGGTTGATGCCCTCCGCCAGCACTTCTTCCGTGCGCCCCTCGTAGCGGGCATTGGCCATGCGGGCGCAGCGTTCCACCAGGGCATTGATTTCGCGCAGGCGTTCCACCTTCACCTCCTCCGGCAGCTGGTTGTCCCAATGGGCTGCAGGGGTATTGGGCCGGGGTGAATAGGCCGCTGTGTTCACCTGATCGAAGCCAATCTCCTCGATCAGATCGAGGGTGCGGCGGTACTGCGCATCCGTCTCTCCGGGGAAGGCAACGATCACATCGGCACTGAGGGAGGCATCGGGCATGCGCTCACGGATGCGGTCGATGATCCTCCGGTAGCGCTCAACGGTGTAGCCCCGGGCCATGGCCTGCAACACGTCGTTGTCCCCGCTCTGAAACGGAATGTGGAAGTGTTCGCAGAGCTTGGGCAGGTCGGCACAGGCATCGATCAGCCGCTCGGTGAAGTAGCGCGGATGGCTGGTGGCAAAACGGATCCGTTCAATGCCCTCCACGTCGTGGACGTGATGGAGCAGATCCGTGAGGGTGTGTTGGCGGCGACCCTCCGGCGTGATGCCCGGCAGATCCCGTCCATAGGCATCAATGTTCTGGCCGAGCAGAGTGATTTCCTTGTAGCCCTGGGCGGCAAGACCCTCCATTTCCAGCTTGATCGCCTGGGGCAGCCGTGATTGTTCCTTGCCGCGCACGGAGGGCACCACGCAGTAGGTGCAACGTTCGTTGCAGCCGTAGATCACGTTCACCCAGCCACAGATGCTGCTGTCCCGGCGGGCCGTGGTGATGTCTTCAAGGATGTGGTGGTCTTCGGTGGCGACCACCTGCTGACCGCTGTCCACCTGCAGCAGAAGGGTTTCAAGCCGATTGGCGTGTTGTGGTCCCATCACCAGATCCAGCTCCGGCACCCGCCGGAGCAGGGACTCGCCCTCCTGCTGAGCAACGCAGCCCGCCACCACCAGGGTGAGGTTGGGGTTGCTGCGTTTCCTCTGGGCCTGTCTGCCGAGGTAGCTGTAAACCTTCTGCTCGGCGTTGTCCCGGATGGTGCAGGTGTTGTAGAGCACCAGATCGGCATCCAGTTCGGCTGACGCTTCCCGATAGCCCATGGCCTCCAGGATTCCCGCCATCCGTTCGGAGTCCGCCTTGTTCATCTGGCAGCCGAACGTGGTGATCCAGTAGCTGCCGCGCTGGGGGTTGGCGGTGGCGTCAGTGGCGAGGGGGGCGGAGGCGACCAAATCTCTGGCTCAAGCCTTCTCAGTGTGAGTCACAGCGGTGTTGTGTCAGTTTGGAGATTGACAGCCGGATGGCGATGGGCTGGGCCCTCACACGGTTTTCGCTCACCAAGGCCGTGCCCCTCACGATCAGCCGGGGCACCACCGCTGCCGTGGTGCGGTTGGAGCTCAGGTTGGAACGTGATGGGCTGGTGGGCCGAGGCGAGACCGGGGGATTTGAGACCGGCCACCGAGCCTTTGCCCTTGAGGCTGTGGAACAGGAACTGCTGGGACTTTTGCCGCAACTGGAAGCTCTGGATCCCCACCGTCCGCAACGGTTTGAGCCCCTGCTTGCATCCCTGAGTCCCCCGGCCCGTTGTGCCATCGACTTGGCCTTGTGGGACTGGCATGGGCAACGGCTCGGCCATCCGCTGTGGCGGCTCTGGGGATTGGACTCAGCCGAGGGTGTGGCCACCAGCGTCACCCTGGGACTGGCTTCAGTGGATGCCGTGTTGGATCGTCTCGAACGCTGGTGGACGCAGCTGCCGGCGACGCGGGTGAAGCTCAAGCTGGGCAGCCCCGACGGCTTGGACCACGACCTCAACCTGTTGGGGGCGGTGGCTCAGGCCATCACGGATCGATCCCAGCGGCAGGGTGTGGCCATCGAACTGCAGGTGGATGCCAATGGCGGATGGACCGTGAATCAGGCCAGGCAAATGCTGGAGCCCCTGGCCGCACACCAGGTGGTGCTGCTGGAGCAGCCTCTGGCTCCAGACCTGGATCCCACGCAGGACACAGCGGGATTCGCGGCGCTGCACCCGCACTGTCCGATGGCTTTGGTGGCGGATGAAAGTTGCTGGGATCTGGAGGATCTGCTGCGCCTGGCCCCAGTGGTGGATGGCGTGAATCTCAAGCTGCTCAAGACCGGGGGGCTCAGTCAGGCCTTGTTAATGGCCCAAGTGGCGCAGAAGAAGGGGCTGGACCTGATGGTGGGTTGCTACTCCGACAGTTCTTTGTTGAACGGTGCAGCGGCCCAGATCTTGCCTCTGATTCGTTGGCCGGATCTCGACAGCCATCTCAACTTGGTGGATGACCCCTTTGTTGGCCTTGAGTTGCAGGACGATCGTCTGCGGCCTTCGGCGATGGCTGGATTGGGGATCCGCCAGGCAGGAGGCACAGCAGCGTGATGAGCGTGATTCAAGCGCCGTCGGGATTTCGGGAGATGCGGTTGGTGCTGCTCCAACACGGCGGTTTGGCCAGCCTCACCGGCAAGACCGGTCTGGCCATGCTCCGACACCGTGCTGGACCGATCGTCGCGGTGATCGATCCCGACCATGCGGGCCAGTCTCTGCAACGCGTCACCGGCATCGAGCGTGATGTGCCGGTGGTGGCGGACTTGTCTGCTGCTCTGCCCTACGCGCCTGAGGTTGCTGTGGTGGGCCTGGCTCCTTCGGGGGGGCGACTGCCTGATCCTGTTCGCCACGACGCCTTTGCGGCGTTGCGCGCAGGCCTTCATCTCGCCAGCGGACTCCACACCCGCCTGGCCGATGATCCCGAACTGGCAGACGCCTGCTGGCGCGACCGTTGGATCTGGGATCTGCGCCGGGAGCCGGAAGGCCTCAACGTTGGCCAGGCACGCGCCGCAGAGCTTCCCTGCCGGCGCCTTCTGGCGATTGGCACCGATATGGCTGTCGGCAAGATGAGCGCATGCCTGTCTCTCCTGGAGGCAGCCCAGCGCTCCGGGATCCCCGCGCGCTTTGTGGGCACAGGGCAGGCCGGAATTCTGATCAGCGGAGAAGGGGTCGCCCTGGATGCTGTGCGCGTCGATTACGCCGCCGGTGCGGTGGAGGCGGCGGTGCTTCGCGCGGCGGCGGCTCTGCCGGAGCAGGGTCTTGTGCTGGTGGAGGGTCAGGGATCGCTCTGCCATCCGGCCTCCACGGCCACGTTGCCCCTGTTGCGGGGCACGCAGCCGACGGCCCTGTTGCTCGTGCATCGGGCAGCACAGCAGGCCATCGATCGACTGCCTCAGATCCCGCTTCCAAGCCTTGAGGCCTTGGTGGCCACCACAGAATCCCTGGCGAGCTGGGCGCGGCCTGATGGGGCTGCTGAGCCAGCCAAGGTGGCCGCTGTCGCCCTCAACACCGCCCGCCTTGATGAGGCTCAGGCTCGAGACGAGGTGGAGCTCATCCGCCAGACGCTGGGTCTGCCCTGCACGGATCCGATCCGCTGGGGAGCAGAACCGCTACTCAGGGCTTTGTTGAGTTGTTGAGAGGGCGAGCGAGGGGATTCGAACCCCCGAATAGCGGCGCCACAAGCCGCTGCCTTAACCACTTGGCGACGCCCGCCGCGTCCATGAGAATCTACCAACACGAGCTGCAGCCTGCCTGGTGTCCCCTTCATCGCGTCCGCAAGGTCGGTCTGCTTTGGCGATGTTGGCGGGGGGGATTGCAGCGGTCGGGGTGCTCTCGCTGGTGATGTCCAACCCGTCGTTGGAGGACTACCAAGCTCACGCCGGTGATCAGCTGGTCCAGTTGGGCACCAAGGAACTGTGCGACGAGCCGACCCTGCCGATGGTGCTGCGTCTCTGGATTCGCAATTGCCCTGAGCTAATTGCCTCCCAGCGGGATGCACTGGCGGCGTTGGCGGGTCAGTTCACCACCCGTCGAAACTTGTTGGTGGCCAGTCTGTATTCCACCCGGATGGAAAGGAAAGAGATGCTGCCCGGTCTGCGCCTGCCTGGTTTTGAAGTGCTCAGCCTTGGTGTGGCTGGTCGTTTCGTGGTCCTCAGCACCGATGCCAGCAACGGTGCTGAGCGGTGATGGACGTCCCGTCGCTTGAGTCCAAGCCGGGGAGTGGCGTCCTTGAGGCCTGGGCGCCCCTGGGACTGCTGGATTTCGCCCCTTCAACGCCCTTGCCGGAGGTTGAGAAGCAAGGGCTGACGCCCGTGCGTCTGGCCTGGGAGCAGGGGCGTCTGCGGGAGCCCCAGCCCCTGGCTGCCGAACGCGTGCCACCGTCTCGAATGGTGTTGCCGCGCTTGGTCGACTGCCATGTCCATCTGGACAAGGCCTACACCTGGCAGGAGCATCCCAACCTCAGCGGCAGCTACGGGGGTGCCCTGGAGGCCAACCTGCGGGAGCACAGCTCCCGAACCGTGGCCTGCGTGCTTCAACGCGGAGAACGCGCCATGGAGAGAGCATTCGCCCATGGGCTGCGGGCCATGCGCAGCCATGTGGACAGTGGTGGCCCTGGTGCTGAGCCCAGCTGGGATGCCTTGCTCACCCTGCAGCAGCGCTGGCGCCGCCGCATCGACTTGCAGCTGGTGGCGCTGGTGCCCTTGGAATTCTGGTGTTCAGCTGAAGCGGATGCTCTGGCGCGTCGTGTGGCCGCCAGTGGCGGCTGCCTTGGTGGTGTTCTGACACCTCCTTGTGGATCGGCAGTGGTCACGGAGCAGTTGGAGGTGTTGTTGCGCCTGGCTGATCGCCACAACTGCGGCGTCGATCTGCACATCGATGAGGCGGATCACGGTGCGGCGCAGGGCATGGTTCAGCTGTTGAAGGCCCTGCTGCGCGTGCCGGTGCAGGTTCCCGTCACCTGTAGCCATGCCAGCAGTCTTTCCCTTCTGCCGGCGTCATCTCTGGCGCGGTTGGCAGAGCGCATGGCAGCAGCGCAGCTCAGTGTGATTGCCCTGCCCCTGACCAATGCCTGGTTGCTCGCACGGACGGACGATGCCACCCCCCTTCAGCGTCCGCAGGCCCCGATCCGTCAGTTGCAACGTTCCGGTGTTCCGGTGGCGGTGGCGGGTGACAACGTGGCCGACCCCTGGTTCCCGGGAGGCGACTTCGACCCCTTGGCCCTGCTGGCCGCATCGATGCCGTTGACTCAGTTGTTGCCCTGGCAGCGTCTGGGCCTGGCCCCTTTCACCACGGCACCGCCGGCCATTCTTCAACTGGAATGGGATGGGGTGCTGCGGGCCGGCGCCCCTGCCGATCTGATCAGCATGGAGGGCCAGGGATGGTCGGACCTGATCCGTTCTGCTCCGCAGCGTCAGGTTCTCGTGGACGGCCACTGGCAGTCGTCACCAGGCGCTAGACCCTGACCAGTGTTCCGCCACGCCATGGGTCGCGCCGAAGCCTTGATTGCCCTGCGGCAAGCCCTCAGCGTTGATCCGGAACTGGAGTTGTTGGATGAACCGGGGGAGCTGCAGCGCCATTCCCGGGACGCCTTTGAGTACTCCCCCGTGCTGACGCCGCGGCTGGAGGCCTGCCGTGCTGAGTTGGTGGTGCGTCCGCGCACGGTGGATGCCGTTGAACGGCTGGCTTCGGCCTGCGCCGAGCACCAGGTTCCCTTAACCCTGCGCGGCTCTGGGACAGGGAACTACGGCCAGTGTGTGCCTCTGCAAGGCGGCGTGGTGATGCTCACCACGGCCCTGCAGCAGATCCGCTCGATTGATCCGATCACCGGGGTGGTGACCGTGGAACCGGGCTGTGTGATGCGCGATCTGGATCAGGAGTTGCGCCGCCATGGACGCCAGCTGCGCTTGATGCCCAGCACCTGGCGCAGCGCCACCATTGGCGGCTTTGTGGCAGGGGGCTCTGGGGGCATCGGTTCCCTGCGCTGGGGCTTCCTGCGGGATCCAGGTCATCTGCTCGGGTTGGAGATCGTGCCGCTACGCCCCGATGCCCGGCGCCATCAACTCGGCGAGATGGATGCGGAGGCTTTGAATCACGCCTATGGCACCAACGGCATCATCACGGCCCTCAGCCTGGCCACAGCTCCAGCGGTCAACTGGCACCAGGTGAGCGTGGACTGCGAGCACTGGGAGCAGGCGATTGAGCTGATGCAACGGATCGCTGCCTCGGCCTTGGATCTCCATTTGGCGAGCCTGCTGGAACAGCCGCTGTTGCCCCGGATGCCCAGCTGGGGTGGTCCTGCCGTCTCGGCGCACCGGCTGCTGTTGCTCGTTGCCCCCGATGGGCTCAACAGCCTGCAACAGATGGCGCAGTCAGCTGGCGCCATCCTGCGGGATCTCGGCCCTGAGGATCTCTCCGGGGGCAAGGGCTTGCGCGAGCTGAGCTGGAACCACACCACCCTGCATGTGCGGGCTTCAGAGCCGGGATGGACCTACCTGCAGATGTTGTTGCCGCAACCGGAGGCCCCAGCGATGGCGGCCTTGAAGCAGCGCTGGGGTGATGCCCTGCTCTGGCATCTCGAGCTTGTGCGTCAGCAGGGCTGTCCTCGGCTGGCGGCTCTGCCGCTGGTGCGTTGGCAGGGGGCAGATCAGCTGAACCGGTTGATGGACGACTGCAGGGCCGCGGGTGCCGTGTTGTTCAACCCCCACGTGATCACGGTGGAAGACGGCGGCCTTGGCGTTATCGATGCCGATCAGGTGGCGGCCAAGCAGCGCTTTGATCCCGAGGGCCTGCTCAATCCCGGCAAGCTTCGAGGTTGGCAGGAGCGCTCCTGAGGATCAGCAGCCCAAGCTGTCGAAGGTGGAAACTCCGGTGCTGGGGTTGATGCCATCGGCCTCGCTGCACAGCCGGCGTTGATCATCACGATCGAGCAGGGCATCCGTGAAATCGGCCCCCTCGATCTGAGCGTTGCTGAAGCTGCTGCCTGACGCAATGATCCCCGTCAGCACGGCATTGCGTAGATCGGTGGCGACGAAGTCGGCGCGATCCATCAGGGCGTCGGAGAGGTCAGCTCCCTGGAAATCAGCTTCGGCAAAGGCCCCTTGGGTGAGGATCGCGCCATGCAGGTTGGCGCCCCGGAAGTTTGCTCCGCGGCCCACGGCTCCGGCGAAGGATGTGTTGGCCAGGTTCTGCCCCTCGAAGTCGCCGTTGCTCTGGTTGGTGAGCGTGTAGTCCACCTTCTCCTGGAACAGGGCACGATCCTGCAGTCCCACCCCAGCTGAGGTGTCCAAGGCCGGGGCCGGCGTTGCCATGAGCAGGAGGGGCAGGAGAAGGCCCAGCAACCGGGAGATTCGCAGCACAGTTCACGCCCAAGCTGTGCTCACTCTGCCGTTACAACGCCGCGAGCGAACAGGTCACCGATCAGATACAGCGATCCGGCAACAATCGGCATCGGTGTCGGCCATCCATTTCTGCTGAGCTGGTGCAGCACACTTTCGAGGCCGTCGGCCTCCTGCAGCTGGTGCTCGAGCTGGGGCAGTGCCTGGAGGAGGGCCGAACGACTCCAGCTCCTGTGGCTCGGCACCGGAATGATCCAGGCCTGGTCCTGGGGCTGCAGCAGCGTCTGGAGCATGGCGACAGCGTCCTTATGGGCTTGAATCCCCAGGATCCAAACAACACCGTTGCAGGCACCACTCCACTGGCTGCGTTCTTCGGCCAGCTGCACTGCGGCCGGTGGATTGTGGGCTCCATCGAGGCGAAGCGTGTGGACGCCCCAATGCACGGTTTGCAGGCGACCGGGCCAGTGGGCGGTGGCGAAGCCCTCCTGAATCACCGCCTCAGGTAACGACCAGCCCAGGCCCGAGAGGGCTTGCAAAGCACCGAGGGCCACAGCGGCGTTGCTGCGCTGAATGGCGCCGGGCAAGCCCAGTTGCCAGCTTGAATTCAGCGGCTTCACCCAGTGGAGGGTGGCCTGCTGAGTGCGGCAGGTTGTTTCCAGGACTTCCTGCACTTCAGGGGCTTGGGCGCCACTGATCACGGTGGCCTGAGGCGGGATCGCTGCCGCTTTTTCGGTTGCGATGGCGGTGAGGCTGTGTCCCAGGTGCTCGCAGTGGTCCATCCCAATGCTGGCGACAGCCACCACAGGACGGCAGGGATGGGCCGTGGTGGCATCAAGCCGTCCCCCCAGCCCCACTTCCAGCACCAGCAGGTCGCAGGCATGCCGGTGGAACTCCAGCAGGGCGGCGGTCACCAGCAGTTCAAACGGGGTGAGCCGATGCCGTTCGCTCAGCGGCTGGAGCGCCTGCAACCGGCTGCGCAGGGTTTCAATCGCAATGGGGGTCCCCTTGATCCGGATGCGTTCACACCAGCTCACCAGGTGAGGGGAGGTGGTGACCCCGCAGCGGAGGCCGGCGGCACAGAGGGCTGATTCCAGAAAGCTGACGATGGATCCCTTCCCGTTGGTGCCCAGCACCTGAATCGCGGGAATCGTCCGACAGGGATGGTTGAGTTCGTGCAGGGCCGCATCCATGCGATCCAACTGCAGATCCATGCCACGCAGGTCGAAGCGTGGGATCAGATCAGACAGATCGTCCACTCAGCTGAGGCTGGAGAGGGTTGCCGCCAGACGGCGCAGCAGCTCGCGCACCTCGCGCTTGTTGATGGTCAGTGGGGGCACCATGCGCAGCACCGAGGGGCCGGCCGCCACCAGCAGCAGACCGTGGTCGATGGCGGATTTCGCCAGTGCGGGGGCCGTCCAACTGCTGCCCTCCCGGATCACGATGCCCTGCAGCAGTCCCCAGCCCCGCACGCCTTGCAGGTGCTCGGGGAAACAGTTCACAAGCTCCTGGAGCCCGTCGCGCAGTTGTTCGCCTCGGGCTGCGACGTTGGTCAGCAGATCTCGTCGTTCGATTTCGGTGGCCACCGTCAATCCCGCCCGGCAGGCAAAGGGATTCCCACCGAAGGTGCTGGCATGGTCGCCGGGTTCAAACACATCAGCTGACGCGTTCACCAGCAGAGCACCAATGGCGTGACCACCGCCCAGGCCCTTGGCCAGGGTGAAGGCGTCAGGGGTGATGCCCAGTTGCTCATAACCCCAGAGGCGGCCACTCCGCCCCATGCCCACCTGCACCTCATCAAGAATCAGTAGGATGTTTCGTTCCGTGCAGATCTCGCGCAGGCGTGAGAAGAAAGTGCGGTCTCCAGGGTTGACGCCACCCTCTCCTTGCAGGGGTTCAACCAGAACGGCCGCGATTGAGGGACCGGACTGTTCGTAGCGGTTGATCAGGGCTTCGAGGGCCTTCAGATCGTTGTAGGGGAAATAATCAAACCCGGTCACCATGGGCTCAAAACCCTTGTGGTACTTGGGTTGACCGGTGGCGGTGACCGTCGCGAGCGTGCGGCCATGGAAGCTGGCTGCTGCCGTGAGGATCACCGGCTGTTCTATGCCGCGCCGTTGATGGCCGTGTTTGCGCGCCAGCTTGATCGCGGCTTCATTGGCTTCGGCGCCGGAATTGCAGAAGAAGACGCTGTCGGCACAGCTGTTGCGCACCAGCCAGCTGGCCAGCTCTTCCTGTTCCGGAATCCGATAAAGGTTGGACACATGTTGGAGCCGTCCCAGCTGCTTGCGCAGAGCCCGCTGCATGGCCCTGTCGCTGTGGCCCAGGGTGCAGGTGGCAATGCCAGCAACAGCATCCAGGTAGCGCCGCCCTTGGGTGTCCTTGACCCAGCAGCCCTTCCCCTTTGCCAGGGCCAAAGGGAAGCGGCCGTAGGTGTTCATGACGGCGGAGGGATGGGAGCCGGGGGACTTGAACCCCCAAGACCAGTGGCCGGCTGATTTTGAGTCAGCTGCGTCTACCAATTCCGCCAGGCTCCCGCACAGGGATTGTATTGATTGAAGGGCCCCTTTTCAGAGGATGTTGCGCTTCACCTCAGCGCCGGCAGCGCTGAGCTTGGCTTCGAGGTCGTCGTAGCCCCGATCAAGGTGCTTCAGACCAGCCACTTCGGTGATTCCTTTGGCGGAGAGGCCAGCCAGCACCATGGCAGCGGCTGCACGGAGGTCGGTGCCGGTGACGGGCGCCGCGCTCAGCTGAGCCACGCCTTCAACGATGGCTGTGCTGCCCTTGAGCCGAATCGATGCCCCCATGCGCTGCAGCTCGGCCACATGTTGCAGCCGGTTTTCGTAGATCTTCTCGCTGATCACGCTGGTGCCCTTCGCGGTGCACATCAGGGCCATGAACGGTGCCTGAAGATCGGTTGGAAACCCAGGAAACGGTTGGGTGGTGATGTCCACGGCCGTTATATCGCCGGGGGTGATCGTCACGGCTCTCCCCTTGATCTCGATGGAGCAGCCGCAATCGCGAAGCTTTTGGATCACAGCGCTGAGATGCTCGGGAATCACGGGCTCCACCACCAGTGGTGAGCGCGTGATGGCGGCCGCCATCAGGAACGTTCCGGCTTCGATGCGATCCGGGATCACCTGATAGTTGGTGCAACCACGGAGCCGCTCCACCCCTTGAACGGTGATCACCGGGCCGCCAGCGCCGCTCACCTGGGCGCCCATGCTGTTGAGCAGGTTGGCCAGGTCCTGCACTTCAGGTTCCTGAGCAGCGTTTTCGATGGTGGAGACCCCATCGGCCAGCACCGCTGCCATCAGAATGGTTTCGGTGGCGCCAACGCTGGGGCAGTCGAGCACGATCTGAGCGCCTGTCAGGCGTTTTTTGCTGCCGGGCACTGAGGCCGTGACAATCCCGTGCTCCACATTGACGACGGCGCCGAGGGCTTTCAGGCCGCGGATGTGTTCAACAACGGGACGAGCCCCGATGCGGCATCCCCCTGGAAGGGGGACCCGCGCGTGTCCCAGGCGTCCGAGCAGGGGGCCAATACTGAAAAAACTGGCGCGAAGGCTGTTGACCAGCTCGTAGGGAGGGGCCGAGCCATTGAGCTCGGCGGCGGTGAGGCGAATGCAGTCCGACTGCCTGTCGACCTGAACCCCCAAAGCTTCAAGGATGGCGCTCATGCCATCGATGTCTGTGAGAGAGGGAATGTTGGTCAGCTCAATGGTCTCCTCACTCAGGAGGCTGGCTGTCATCAGCACCAGGGCGGAGTTCTTCGCGCCGCTGACGCGAAGCGTTCCCTTCAAGGCGTGTCCGCCGCTGACATTGAGGCGTTGCTTGAGACTCTCCTGAGACGCTTCTGCAACGGCCATCATCGATGAGCTGATCCCCTATGTCCGGATTTTGGCAATAGTCTTTGAGACCGTCTAGACGGCCGGCGTCCAAACTGGACAGTTTGTTGCGGGGCCGGGGCAGCCACGGATCGGCGATGCCTTATGTTCATCCGGTCGAACACGACACGCCAGCGGATGTGGCGGAATTGGTAGACGCGCTAGTTTCAGGTACTAGTGGTGGCAACATCGTGGGAGTTCAAGTCTCCCCATCCGCACTAACTTTGTCGGGTATCAGCTCTCGACAACCATGATCGTTCTCAAGATCTCCAACGCTTCGGAAGTTGTTGCTTCCAAGGTTGGGAAGTTCCTTGAGCTGCTCACTCCTGATTCCATCGATCACACCACCGTTGAGGATCAAGTGATCAAGAAGATGATCGAAAACCTTGCGGCGGAGGGAATCAAGGGTGAGATCGCAGCCATCAACGGCCTTGAGTTGGATGGCGAAAATCTGAGCGTTCACAAAGGCCTGAAGGTGCGCAAACACGCAGCGTTCTGAGTCGTTCCCTGGATTCCTCCTCTCCCCTGATCAGCAGCCGACGCAATCCCCTGGTCAAACGGCTGCGAACCCTGGCCACCCGTGCGGGGCGAGAGGCCGAGGGGCTGTTGCTTCTTGAGGGCACCCACCTGTTGCAGGAAGTTCTCAGGCAGGGCAACGCGCCCAAGGAAATCATCGCGACCGAAGCCTGGTTGCAAGGTCATTCTGCCCTGGCTGCACGTTGTTCTCAGGCGCGATGGCGGATCGTCACCGATGAGGTGTTGCGGGCTGCGCTCACAACAGTCACACCCGATGGTGTTGCCTGCCTGAGCCCCCTGGATCGACTGCCCACTGTCCCTCCAGAGCTGGATTTTCTCCTTGTGCTGGATCGGATTCAGGATCCTGGAAATCTGGGCACATTGCTGCGCACAGCCCTCGCGGCTGATGTCAATGCGGTCTGGATGGGAGCTGGTGTTGATCCCCTCGGCACGAAGGTGTTGCGGGCCTCGGCCGGTGCTCTGCTTCAGCTGCCGCATCAACGCTTTGGCCCGAGCGAAGCGATGGCGATTTCACAGCTTCAGCAGGAACTGAAGCAGCTGGTGGCCTTGGGTGTGAAGGTGGTGGCCACCCTTGTGCCCGATGCGACCAAGGCTGACCCCCCTGTTCCCTATTGGGATCTCGACTGGACGCTGCCGACGGCGCTGGTGCTGGGAACCGAGGGGGCAGGTCTGCATCCTGACCTGCAGGCTTGCTGCACCCATGCCGTCACGCTCCCCCACAGCGCACGGGTGGAATCCCTGAATGTGGCGTCTGCCGCTGTTCCTCTCCTTCTGGAGCGGCGAAGAGCGACAATGACCGCCACATCGCAGCAGTTCGGGTGAGCGACGCCAGCTTCGACTTCGACGTCATTGTTATTGGAGCCGGCTACGGCGGCTTCGACGCTGCCAAACATGCCGCCGAACACGGCCTGAAGACGGCGATCGTTGAATCCCGAGATATGGGTGGCACCTGTGTGAACAGGGGCTGTGTTCCCTCCAAGGCGCTGCTGGCTGCCAGTGGAAAAGTGCGGGAACTGGCGGACGACAAGCACCTCGCGAGCTTTGGAATTCATGCTGCTCCTGTGCGGTTCGAGCGGCAGAAGATCGCTTATCACGCCAATCAGCTGGTTCAGACCATTCGCACCAACCTCACCAAAACCCTTGAGCGGGCAGGGGTGACGATCCTCCGAGGCCACGGCCGTCTAGAGGGCAGCCAGAAGGTGGGGCTGCGGGAGCCCAGCGGGGTGGACAGGGTGCTGACCGCCAAGGACGTGATCATCGCCACGGGGTCTGATCCCTTTGTGCCGCCAGGCATCGAAACCGATGGCCGCACGGTGTTCACCAGCGACGAAGCCATCAACCTGGAATGGCTGCCCCGTTGGATCGCCATCATCGGCAGCGGTTACATCGGCCTTGAATTCGCTGATGTGTACACCGCCCTCGGTTGCGAGGTGACGATGATCGAGGCCATGGACAAGGTGATGCCCACTTTTGATCCCGACATCGCCAAGATCGCTGGGCGTCATCTGATTGATGGTCGCGATATCGATGCGCGTTCCGGTCTGCTGGCCCGCAAGGTCACCCCGGGCTGTCCCGTGCAGATCGAACTGGCTGATTTCAACAGCCGTGAACTGGTGGAGACCCTTGAGGTGGATGCCGTTCTGGTGGCCACCGGGCGTGTTCCCAGCAGCAAGGGCCTCAACCTCGAGTCACTCAATGTGGAGACGAATCGTGGCTTCGTCCCGATCGACGATGCCATGCGCGTTCTGGTCAACGACCAACCTGTTCCCCATCTCTGGGCCGTCGGCGATGTGACCGGCAAGCTGATGCTGGCCCACACGGCTGCTGCCCAAGGCACCGTTGCGGTGGACAACATCCTTGGCCATGGGCGCGAGATCGATTACCGCAGCATTCCGGCAGCCACCTTCACCCATCCCGAGATCAGCTCTGTTGGCCTGACCGAGGCGGATGCCAAAGCTTTGGCGGAGAAGGATGGCTTCCAGCTCGGTTCCGTTCGCAGCTACTTCAAGGCCAATTCCAAAGCTCTGGCTGAGCTGGATAGCGATGGCCTGATGAAGTTGCTGTTCAACAAAACCAGTGGTGAAGTGCTTGGCGCCCACATCTATGGACTTCACGCCGCCGACCTGATCCAGGAGGTGGCCAATGCCGTTGCCCGGCGCCAGAGCGTGCGTCAGCTCGCCACCGAAGTGCACACCCACCCGACCCTCAGCGAGGTGGTGGAGGTCGCTTACAAGCAAGCTGCCGCCCAGCTGGCCGCCTGATCCCGTCCCGCTTTTTTCGTTCCAGTCTTTTCCCTCTTCCATGGAGATCCGCCGTCGTCCCCCCAACCCCAAGGTGCGGGTGGCCCATCTCGAATATGCGGTGCCCCACGACGACGAGGAACCGCGTCACATCCTCGAGAAGATTGTCTGGGAAAAAGATCGTGAGATCGATGCCGCCCGCGACAAGGTTCCCCTCGACAACCTGAAGCAGCAGATTGCCAAGCTTCCCTCCACCAAGGATTTCCTGGAGGCGCTTCAGGCGGCCGCCACGAAACCTGCGGTGATCGCTGAGGTGAAAAAAGCGAGCCCTAGCAAAGGGGTGATCCGTGAGGATTTCGATCCGGTGGCGATCGCCAAGGCCTATGCCTCTGGCGGTGCAAGTTGCCTCTCGGTGCTCACCGACAAAACCTTCTTCCAGGGCGGCTTTGATGTCCTGGTGCAGGTGCGTCAGGCCGTAGACCTGCCTCTGCTCTGCAAGGAGTTTGTGCTGAGCCCCTATCAGCTGTTCCAGGCCAGGGCGGCCGGAGCTGACGCGGTGCTGCTGATTGCTGCCATCCTTTCGGATCAGGATCTTCGTTATCTCAACAAGGCTGCGGCGGCTCTGGGCCTCACCGTGTTGGTGGAGGTTCACGACGCCACCGAAATGGACCGTGTGCTGAACATTGGTGGCTTCCCCCTGATTGGAATCAACAACCGTGATCTCACCAGCTTCGAGACGGATCTGGCCACGACCGAACGGCTGCTGGTCGACTTCAATGACCGGTTGAACCAACAGGGGGTGCTGCTGGTGAGTGAATCGGGTCTGTTCAGCCGGGCCGATCTCGACCGCGTGCAAGCCGCCGGTGCGGGAGCTGTGCTGGTGGGGGAAGCCCTGATGCGCCAGCCGGATGTTGAAGCTGGTTTGGTGCAGTTGATCCAGCCCGGTTAAGGCCGTTCCTCTTTCACTGCTGATGTAGAATTGCGACATTCAGGCGGTTCTTTGTGCTGATTAGCCTTTTGACCGGTGTTGCAGCCGGGGCCGTTCATGTGGTGGGTGGTGCTGATCACCTGGTGGCAATGGCGCCCTTCTCCCTGAGCAAGCCATGGGCCGCCTTTCGACATGCCCTGGCTTGGGGTGCTGGTCATTCCACCGGAGTTGTGGTTCTGGCGTTGATCGCCATTGGTCTGAAAGACCTGGCCCACGTGGAGGCCATGTCGTCTTGGGCGGAATTTTTGGTAGGTGTGGCCCTGCTGGTGGTGGGTGCCCTTGCCGTGCGCACGGCGTTCGGGCTGGAACTGCACACCCATGAGCACCGCCACGACGGTGCCGCAGAGCATCGTCATCTTCACCTGCATGTGCGCGGCGCCAGCAACCACCGTCGCCACGTCCATGCCTCCTCGGGCCTGGGCTTGTTGCATGGACTGGCGGGGGCCAGTCACCTGCTGGCTGTGATCCCTGCTTTGGCCCTGCCTCCCCATGCCGCTGTGGGCTACCTCGTGGCCTACTTGCTTGGATCCATCGGCGCCATGGTGGCCGTTGTGTCGGTGGTCTCGTTTCTCACCCTCCGCAGCGGTGCCCGTCTGATGCCCTTCCTCGTGGGCGGTACGGGTGCTCTCTCAATCATCACCGGGGCCATCTGGCTGCAGAAGACCTCACCGGCTCTGTTCTGATTCCCCGAGCGGGAGACGGCCCACCACCTCACCAATCAACAGGTTGGCTGGCACCGCTCCGAGTTGGCGACTGTCGGTGCTTTCAGCGGGGTTGTCTCCCAGCAACCAAAGCCCTGTGCTGTCCACTCGGCTGAGGCGCTTGATCAGGCGCAGCTCGCTTCGCTGGGGATGCCAGGTCACGACCACGGATCCCAGGCTGGGTGCGGCCTTCTGTCCAAGCCGTCTGACCAAAACCCGGTCTCCCGGTTCAAGGGTGGGTTGCATCGATCGTCCTTCGATGCGCAGCAGCAGACGTCGCCCACAAAAAAGCAGCAACAGGTCGCGAAGACCTGCTGCTGCGATGGGGGGATTGGTTCTGTTTGAACTCAGGATGCGGTGACCCAGGCGTCGGAACGGCCCTTGGACTGCCAGAACATGCCGTGGATTTTTTCAACGGCGGCCATCAGTTCCTCAGCCTTGGCCTGATCGATGTTCACCTTGCAGGCGCTGCAGAGCTTGGCTGCTTTCCAGAAGGTGTCGTGCAGGTCGGGGAAGGTGGCCAGGTGATCGGGCTTGAAGTAGTCGGTCCAGAGGATCAACAGCTCCTTTTTGGTCTTCTGTGCTTCCTCTTCCTTGATGGCCACGTAGCGGCCGAAGGTGTTGTTGTAAGCAGCCAGGGCAGAGGCGTCACCAGCTGCGGGAGCTTCCATCGTCTTCAGCTTTTTGGTCATCGAAAGCACGGCTTCGGCTGCCACGCGAGCGGAAGCCGGGTCGTACACGCCACAAGGACCGTCGCAGTGGGCTTCTGCCACGGGGGCAGGGAGGGCACATGCAAGGGCGGAAAGGGCCGAGCGCAGCATCGGTTCAGAGCGGAATTGGCTTGAGATGAGCCTAGCTTCCGCTTACTTCTTCACGTCGAGCAGTTCCACCTCGAAGATCAAGGTTGCGTTGGGGGGAATCACACCACCGGCGCCACGGGTTCCGTAGGCGAGGTCGGAAGGGATCACCAGCTTGCGCTTGCCGCCCACTTTCATGCCGGCGACGCCTTCATCCCAGCCCTTGATCACCCGGCCAGCCCCGAGGGGGAAGCTGAAAGGGGTTCCCCGGTCGTAGCTGGCATCGAACTGCTGCCCATCTTCCAGGGTGCCGCGGTAGTGCACCACCACCGTTTGGCCGGGGGTGGCCTCGTCGCCGCTGCCCACCTCCAGCTCGATGATTTTCAGACCACTGGCGGTGATGGTGGTGTCTGGTGCATCGAGGGGGCCGCCGAGGGCTGAGGCGTCGGCGGGAGCGGAATCGTTGGCCATGGCGAAAAGAGTCGGGTTGGGGTCGTCAGGGTCGAGTTCGAAGCTCAACGCCTTCTGGGGTTTCGAAGCCTCGCTGCGAACGGCAGCAGGCTGCGCCGGTGCTGCGGAAACGGTGGAGGGGGCCACGATCTGGCTGACCAGGGCCAGGAGCAGGCAGGCCACACAGACCGTTGTGCTGATGATGATGTCGCGCACGGAAAGGCTTCTGTTGCGCTGATTCTGACCCCCGGTCCGCGGCGTCGGCGTTCATTCAGGCCGGTTCATCTGCCGCAGCTGTTGCTCGAGGCGATCAATGCGGCCGCGCAGCTCATCCACTTCCTTCTGGCTTGGAACGCCGAAGTCCTGGAGAAGGTTGTCGCGGTTGCGTTCCAGGTTGCGCCCCATCTGCTGTTCCAGTTCGGGGGTTTCCCCGCGCAGGGCCTTGAGCACGTCGTCCACCAATGCGGACGCTTCGTTCGGATCCAGCCGGCCACTGCTCACCCAGTTTTGGGTGACGCCGCGCAGACGCTCAGCAACGAGGGTGGTGGTGCCCAGGCCGCGGAGCAGCAGTTGCTGAAGAGGATTCGCGGCATCCATGGCGACAGGTGGGCGTGTCCGATCCAGGATGCCTTTGGCCGGGACTTCTGACCATGGGCAATCACCAACTGCAGGCCGGATCGCGGGCCCTGTTGGGCGGCGTTCTGGCTGGTGTGGCTCCATCCCTCGGCGGACCCCTGCTGATGGTCCCCGCCCTGGCCCTGCTCTGGTCCGTGGTTGAGCGTCCCCGCTGGTCGGCGGGCTGGGGAGTGCTGGCCGTTTTGATCAGCCACCGTTGGTTGCTGGCCCTGCATCCACTCACCTGGATGGGCGTTCCCGCCTGGCTTAGCCTGCCTGTGGCACTGGCCCTCTGGTTGGCCTGCGGGAGCCTTGCCGCTCTGCTCCTGGCCGGATGGTCTGTTCTGTCGCGGCGTCTGCCTCGCCGTTGGCCACGTCCAGTGCGGCTGATGCTGCTGGCCGGGATCTGGGCCCTGGCAGAACTGGTGCTGTCGGGGTCGCCGTTGTTCTGGATCGGCGTCGGCGGCACCACCCTTCCCTGGGACCGCCCCCTGGCGGGATTGGCCCGCTGGTTCGGTTCCGGAGGGCTGACCTGGCTGCAGTTGTGCTGGGGCTGCTGCCTGCTGGCGCTGTTCGAGCAACCCGCAGCCTGGCGTCGCTGGGGCTTGCTCGGATTGGCCAGTGTGCTGCTGGCCCATGGCTTGGGCAGCTGGCTGTTGTTGGCGCCGCCGCCGCCGGTCGGTTCCGTTGCTCTGGGGGTCTGGCAACCCGCTGTTCCCACGCGAGAAAAGTTCGATCTGGAGCGTCAACAGGCGCTTCCCCAAGCTCTGGTGGAGGCGATGCGTCAGCTGGAGCCCACCAGTCCGGCTGCTGTGGTGGCTCCGGAAGGAGCGCTGCCGGCGCGTTTTCAGCTGCCGGTAGAGGCTCCAGCCATTCCTCTGGTCAGTGGCGGATTTCGTTGGGTGCGGGGTCAGCAACGCAGTTCTCTGTTGCTGTACGAGCCGCCCGACTGGTTTCCTGTTCCCTTGGCTGACAAGCACCGTCTGGTGCCGATCGGGGAATGGATCCCGCCCCTGCCCGCCGGGCTGACGGCAGGACTGTCTGCGGTCGGTGGGTTGACCCCCGGTCCGGCCCCGAGAACGATGGCGGTGGTTGAACCCCCTGCGGCCGTTGCGATCTGCTACGAGATCGCCGATGGTGTGGCTCTGGCGCGCGCTGCTGCCGATGGCGCCACCTGGCTCCTGGCCATTGCCAATCTCGACCCCTACCCGCTGCAGCTGCAGAAGCAGTTCCTGGCCCTGGCGCAGTTACGGGCGATCGAGACAGGACGGGATCTGCTCAGCGTCGGCAACACGGGCCCCACGGCGCTGATTTCGGCCAATGGGTCGGTGCAGTGGTTGCTTGCGCCTGAGGCTTCAGGCGTCGCTGAGGCCCTCGTTCAGGTGCGCCAGCGCGTCACGCCCTATTCCCGTTGGATCAGCCCCCCACCCAGAACGGTGTCGCCGTCGTAGAAAACCGCCGCCTGGCCTGGCGTAATCGAGAACTGCTCCTCCTCAAAGCTGAGGCGGCATCGGTGGGGCCGCTCCCGCTGCTGATCGGCCTCGGTGGTCGGGAGGGGTGAAAGCTCCGCACGCACCGGCGTACTGCGGTAGCGCACTTGCACCTCAACGGTTCGTGGCGCCTCGATCGGGTCAATCGACACCCAGTTCACCGCACCCACCACGCAGCTGTCTCGGCCGGCTTCGGCCCGTGGTGCGACGACCACTCGATTCATCGCAGCATCAAGGCGGATGACGTGAAGCGGTTCGCGCCAGGCCACACCGAGCCCTTTGCGTTGGCCGATGGTGAAGTGTTCGATGCCGTCGTGCTCGCCCACAACAGTTCCGTCCGAAAGCACGATTTCCCCCTGCCGCGGGGGCAGATAGGCATCCAGGAACGCCCGCATCGATCCGTGGTGGTCAGCCAGGCAAAGATCCTGGCTTTCCGGTTTTTCTGCGGTGCGCAGACCGTGGCGGGCGGCTTCGAGCCTTGTATCGGGTTTGGTCAGTTCCCCCAAGGGAAAAACGATGCGCCCCAGAACCTCCTGGGGCAGGTCGTAGAGGAAATAGCTCTGGTCCTTGCGGGTATCGAGGCCCCGCAACAGCTGATGGCGCCCTTGATCGCCGCCATGGCGGATCCGGGCGTAGTGGCCGGTGGCGATGCGGGGCAGCTTGCGCTCTTGCAAGGCCCAATCAAGCATCGGTCCGAATTTCACCGATCGATTGCACTGGGAGCAGGGCAGTGGCGTGATCCCATCGCGATAACCATCCACCAGCCGTTGCACGATCTCCTGCTGGAACGTCTCCCGTGTGTCCACCACGTGATGGGGAATGCCGAGCTGCTCACAGATGCCGGCTGCATCCACCAGCCCCTCGGCGCAACAGGCCCCTTTCCCGCTCATCAGCCAGAGGGTCAGGCCTTCCACCTGCCAGCCCGCCTCCACCAGCAGTGCCGCCGTCAGGGAACTGTCGACGCCTCCAGAGAGACCAACGGCCACGCGGTGCTCCCCGGGCCATTGCCGCAGGCGCTCAAGAGCAGCCTCTCCAGCGCGGGTTGTGGTGGATCCAACGGCCATGGGCGGCGCAGGGAGTTCTCTCCATAGTGAGGTCCCGGCAACAGCAACTGGTGTGGCCTCCCGCTGATTCTGATCACCTGCTTGTGGATGCCGCGTCCATGGCCGCCTTCGAACAGAGGTTGTTCGACAGCGGCATGCCCGTTGCGGCCTTGATGGAGAAGGTGGGGCTGGCCATGGCGGCTTGGCTGCTGGCGCGCCTGGATCTGCTGCGCCATGGCGTAGTTGTCCTGGTGGGGCCCGGTCACAACGGTGGCGATGGTCTGGTGGTGGCTCGGGAGTTGCACCTGGCTGGCGTTGAGGTGTCGTTGTGGTGTCCCCTGCCGATTCGCAAGCCCCTCACCGCTGAACATCTGCGCCATGGCGAGTGGCTTGGTCTGCAGCGCCTGGCTGACGAGCCCGACCCCGGCGGAGCCGCACTGTGGCTGGATGCGGTGTTCGGGCTCGGCCAGAGTCGGCCCCTGCCTGAGTTCTTGGCGGATTTGTTCCGGCGTCGGCAGCAGCTGCAGCCTGGGTTGTTGATCAGTCTGGATCTGCCGTCAGGCCTTTGTTCCGACCAAGGAATCGTGCTGGGCGAGCAGGCAGCCTGTGCCTCGGTCACCCTCAGCGTTGGCTGGATCAAGCGCGGGTTGTGTCTGGACCCGGCCCGTCACTGGGTGGGTGCGCTGGTGCGGATCGATCTGGGCTTGCCGCCTTCGGTGATGGACAACGCCGCTGCGGTCTTGCCGCGCCGCCTGCCAGTGACAGAGGCCTGCTCGGCCCCGTTACCGCCGCTGCCGCCCACGGCGATGAAGTACGAACGGGGCCGCTGCCTGGTGGTGGCGGGCAGTGATCGTTATCCCGGCGCAGCACATCTGGCGCTGCGGGGGGCCATGGCCAGTGGCTGCGGCTGTGTTCAGGCCGTTGTGCCGCCCCGTCTGCAATCCGGCTTGTGGCAGGTGTTGCCGGAGGTGATGCAACTGGAGGACGGGGTGATTCCAGAGCGGCTGGATGCGGTTTTGGTGGGTCCCGGTCTGGGGGAGTCCAGCCATTGGTGGAACCAGCGGTCGGAGCAGATGCTCAGCGTCGCCGGTTTGCTGGTGCTCGATGCCGATGGCATCAATGGTCTGGCGGCCAGTCCGAAGGGGTGGCGTTGGTTGTTGAAGCGGCGGGGGCCCACCTGGCTCACGCCCCATGCGGCCGAGTTTGCGCGGTTGTTTCCAGACTGTGGTGCGGGTGACGCGCTGGAAAGGGCGATGTCCGCAGCTCGCTGCAGCGGTTGCTGCATTTTGCTGAAGGGGGCGCATTCGGTGCTGGCGGATCCATCAGGTGCAGCCGTGGTGCTGACCGGCACGACTCCTCGGGTGGCCCGCACCGGCCTGGGTGACGTGCTGGCCGGTTTTGCCACCGGTTGGGGCGCCCAGGCGGTGGCGGCAGAGCAGCAGCCTGGGCTGGAAAGCTTCACTGCCGCTGCGGCTTTGCATGGTTTGGCGGCAGTTCGTGCTCGCTCAAGCGATGCTTCTGCGATTGCGGATTATCTGAAAATCAATACAGCACAGTGTCAGAAAAAGAAAACAACGATGTTCAACGAAGTCTGAACAAATGAGTCGTTTGGATTGCCTCGGCTGGCAGGTCCCAAAAGAGCTTTTCTTGGTTTTAAATCTTTCGCAAATCTGAAATGTTGCGATTTGCTGTTCTGAATCTGAAGGGTTGCTGAAAACACTTCGAGATTCTTTCTGTTCGTAGGAAAGTCAATTCACTTCCGCAGCACCCAAGGTGTCCACAGCTTCCAAACCGCTGGAGACGCAACGCCGGCGCAGCAGCGATCCCGTCAGTTGGTATCTCGCCACCATCGGCAGAATTCCACTCCTCACCCCAGCTGAAGAAATCGAGTTGGGCAATCAGGTGCAGGCCATGATGGCCCTCACCGAAGACGGTTCCCGTGAGTTCGAGGATGGAGAACTCACCACGGCACAGCGCCGTCTCCTGAGGATCGGTCGCCGCGCCAAAGAGCGGATGATGAAGGCCAACCTTCGTCTTGTGGTCAGCGTTGCCAAGAAATATCAAGGCAAAGGTCTGGAATTGCTCGACCTGATTCAGGAGGGCTCCCTCGGCCTGGAGCGTGCTGTCGAGAAGTTCGATCCCACCCGGGGGTACAAGTTCTCCACCTATGCCTTCTGGTGGATTCGCCAGAGCATGACCCGCGCAATTGCCTGCCAGTCGCGCACGATCCGGCTTCCTGTTCATCTCAGTGAGCGGCTCACCACGATCCGCAAGGTGAGTCTTGATCTTGCCCACAAGCTCGGCGCCATGCCCAGCCGTGTGGAGATTGCCGAAGCCATGGACATCCCCTTGGATGAGCTGGATTCGCTGCTGCGTCAGGCGCTCACCACCAGCAGCCTGGATGCTCCCGTCAACGGTGAGGAGGGGCGCAGCTTCCTTGGGGATCTGATCGCTGATTCATCCCTCGATGAACCGCTCGAGATCGTGGAACAGCGGATTCATCACGAGCAGCTGGGCCGCTGGTTGAGTCACCTCAGCGAACAGGAGCAGCACGTTCTGCGCATGCGCTTCGGGCTTGAGGGCAACGAGCGTCACACCCTGGCTGAAATCGGACGCCTGATGGAGGTGTCTCGCGAGCGGGTGCGTCAGGTTGAACTTAAGGCGCTGCGCAAGCTGCGCAACCTCACCCGCCGTCTCCCAAGCGGCATCTGAGCCGCCTCGGGAGACGTTGGTTTTAACGGATCCCGTTCGGTTGAATCAGTCTTCAGCCCAGATGTAGCGCGTGAGTTCTGCGGGATCTGGCTCGGGTGCTGAGAGGGCGAAGTCAACGCAGTCCTGAACGATGCCGTCGATCTCCTTTTCGATGGCGCGCAGCTCTTCGCTGTTCACCAGACCCGCTTGGGTCAGGTCCCGCTCGAGGGCTTTGAGGGGATCACGCTTGGCCCAGAACTGCTTTTCTTCCTCCGCCCGCAGTTCGTCCGGGTCGGCAAGGGAATGACCGCGGAAGCGATAGGTGAGGCACTCCAGCAAGGTCGGACCTTCACCCGCCCTGGCCCGTTCCACGGCGCGTTGGGCCGCTGCCCGCACCGCCAGAACGTCCATGCCATCCACTTCTTCTCCGGCCATGCCGAAGGAGCTGGCCTTGCGCCAGATCTCCGGGTCACTGGTGGCCCGGTCGTGGGCCATGCCAATGGCCCACTTGTTGTTCTCGACCACGAAAATGATCGGCAGCTTCCACAGCTGCGCCATGTTCATGCACTCGAAGAACTGACCGTTGTTGCAGGTTCCATCGCCGAAGAACGCTGCTGTCACGGCGTTGCTGGAGGCATCACCGAGGGCGTCGCGCTTGTAGCGGCTTGTGAAGGCAGATCCGAGTGCCACGGGAATGCCCTCAGCGATGAAGGCAAAGCCGCCAAGAAGGTGATGCTCCTTGGAGAACAGGTGCATTGAGCCGCCACGACCCTTGCTGCAACCGGTCTCCTTGCCGAAGAGTTCGCTCATCACTTCGCGGGCGGGCACTCCGGCACTCAAGGCATGTACATGGTCGCGGTAGGTGCTGCAGAACCAGTCGTGCTGACGCTTCATCGCACCGATCACACCGGTGCTCACCGCTTCCTGACCGTTGTAGAGGTGCACGAAGCCAAACATCTTGCCCCGGTAGTACATCTCGGCGCATTTGTCCTCGAAGCGCCGGCCCAGGGTCATGTCCCGGTACAGCTCCAGACCGGTCTCACGGTCCACGGTGGCCCGTTGTGCCGTCACCAATTTGGAGAGCCGTTCGGCATGGGGACCAGCAGTCGCAGTGCCAATCGGAGCGGAATCGACAGCGAGGTCCTGACCCATGTCCACCTAGGGGATTGCGCTCAACTTTAAGGGCCAAGCGATGAGCGATGGGCAAAACCCCTGACACTGACTAAGATCCGCGTCTCCTCGCAGCGGTGCTGTTGGATCTGCCCATCGATCATTTCCGACTTCTGGGCGTCAGTCCATCGGCAGGGCCAGAGGCGATTCTGCGCCGCTTGGAAACCCGCTGTGACAGTCCTCCGGATCAAGGCTTCACCCACGAGGTTCTGCTCCAACGGGCTGATCTGCTGCGCCGCTCAGCTGATCTGTTGACCGATCCCGCCGATAGGGCCGAGTACGAAGCAGCCCTGTTGCGCCTCAGTGAATCCCATCCCAATGGCACGGTGGGCTTGGACCTTCCCACCAGCAGTGAGGTGGCGGGTCTGATGCTGCTTTGGGAGGCCCATGGCGCTCTCGAGGCCTTTCAGTTGGCGCGGCAGGGGCTCCAACCCCCCCAGGCCCCGGCCCTCGGCAGTGGTCGTGAAGCGGACCTGACGCTCCTGGCTGCCCTGGCCTGCCGCGATGCGGCCGTGGAGGAACAGGACCAACGGCGCTATGAGTCGGCGGCCCAACTTTTGATTGACGGCATTGAGCTGCAACAGCGGATGGGCAAGCTGCCCGATCAGCAGCGTCAGCTGGAAGACGCCTTGCAAGGGCTGACTCCTTTCAGAATTCTGGATTTGCTCAGCCGTGATCTTGGCGATCAGGACTCCCATCAACGGGGTTTAACGCTGTTGGATGAGCTGGTCGTGGCCCGTGGTGGTCTGGAGGCTGCCGATGCTGATGGTGATCAGCCCGGCAGCCTCAGTCAGGAGGATTTTGAATCGTTCTTCCATCAGATCCGCCGTTTCCTCACCGTTCAGGAGCAGATCGATCTGTTCAGCCGCTGGTTTGAGGGGGGTGCCGCCGATGCCGGTTTCCTCACGGTTCTGGCGCTCACCGCAGCGGGGTTCTCGCGGCGCAAGCCTGAGTTCCTCGAGCAGGCTCGCGACCGGCTGCAGACGCTTGCCAATGCAGACCTCGATCCCATGCCGCTGCTTGGCTGCCTGGATCTGCTGTTGGGCAACGTCAAGGATGCGGATCGGCATTTCGCCGTCCTGCGGGATACGGATCTGCAGGCTTGGTTTTTGAACCACCCAGGTGATCGTCTGGCCGCGCAATGCGAGTACTGCCGGGCCTGGCTTGAACGCGATGTCTTGCCGGGATATCGCGACGTCGATGCCTCCGGTGCTGACTTAGATGCCTGGTTCGCTGATCGTGACGTGCAGGGTTTTGTCGATCGTCTCGATCGCAAGGCGTCGCGCCAGATTGGTGCCGAAGAAATCAGCCTGGCCTGGGCAATGGCGGGCGATGCATCCCTTAGTGCCTCGAGCGAAGCGGCTGAATCAGACCAGGACGTTGACGCCGAAGACGCGGATGCCACGCCGTTCTGGCAGCAACGTTTTTGGCAGCAAAGTTGGTTTCGCCCCGCTGCTGCCGCTGTTGCACTGGTCGGGATCACCGTTGCGGGTTTTGGCCTGGTTCGACGCAACTGGGATCCTGCGCCGCTGTTGCCGGAAACCGCTTCACGCTCCTTTGAGGAGGAGGAAGGTGACGAGGTTGACGAGACGCAGGAGCTCGATGCTGCTTTGTCTCCTGTGGATGACGAGCCCATCGCAAGCCTGAAGCCCGACCTTGAGCCTTCAGCACCTTCTGAGCCACTGGTGAGTGATGCCCCCACGGAAGCCGAGCTTCAGGCCTTGCTCCAGGGATGGCTTGATGCCAAGGCGTTGATGCTCTCCGGTGAGCCGGCTGATCTTTCCGTCGTGGCGAGGGAGCCCCTGGTGAAGCGCGTAGAGCAGGAGCGGGAAGCTGATCAGGCTGCAGAGCGATCCAAGTCGATTGATGCCTCCATCACCACTATCGAGGTGGTCGATCGCAGCCCTCAGAGGATCGAACTGCTGGCCCAGGTGGCCTACAGCGATCGCCTTCAGGCTGCTGACGGCACCGTGATTGATGAGACGGCACCGACTGATTTCATCGTCACCTACGTGCTCGGCAGAGATGGAACCCAATGGCGTTTGCACGACTACATCCCGGGCTCCTGAGTTGCTTGCCTGGGTTGCTTGACCGTCGCTTTTTACGATCACCCCATTGATCCAGGGGCGTAACGCCGATGTTCGACGAGCTTTCAGCCCGTTTTGAGGATGCGGTCAAGGGGCTGCGTGGCCAAGACAGCATCAGCGAAACCAACGTCGATGGAGCCCTGAAGGACGTCCGTCGGGCCTTGCTGGAAGCCGACGTCAGCCTGCCGGTGGTGAAGGAGTTCGTGGCTGAGGTCCGCGATAAAGCCGTTGGTGCGGAGGTGGTGCGCGGGGTCAGCCCGGATCAGAAGTTCATCCAGGTGGTCCATGAACAGCTCGTGGAGGTCATGGGGGGCGATAACGCTCCTCTGGCCAAGGCGGCTGAAGCTCCCACCGTCGTGTTGATGGCCGGTCTTCAGGGTGCCGGTAAAACCACCGCAACGGCCAAGTTGGGCCTCCACCTCAAGGATCAGGGTCGACGAGCCCTGATGGTGGGCGCCGACGTTTACCGACCAGCCGCCATCGAGCAGTTGAAAACGCTCGGTTCTCAGATCGATGTGGAGGTGTTCAGCCTCGGTGCTGAGGCCAAACCGGAAGACATTGCAGCCGCTGGTCTGGCCAAAGCGAAAGAGGAAGGCTTCGACACGCTCTTGGTCGACACCGCCGGTCGCCTCCAGATCGACACCGAGATGATGGAGGAGATGGTGCGGATCCGCACCGCTGTGCAGCCCGATGAGGTGCTGCTGGTGGTGGATTCGATGATCGGTCAGGAAGCGGCCGAACTCACCCGAGCCTTCCACGACCAGGTGGGCATCACCGGAGCGGTGCTCACCAAGCTTGATGGTGATTCCCGCGGTGGTGCCGCCCTTTCGATCCGCAAGGTGAGCGGTCAGCCGATCAAGTTCATCGGCACCGGAGAGAAGGTTGAGGCCCTGCAGCCGTTCCATCCCGAACGGATGGCCAGTCGCATCCTCGGCATGGGTGATGTGCTGACGCTGGTGGAGAAGGCCCAGAAGGAGGTCGAACTCGCCGACGTCGAAAAGATGCAGAAGAAGCTGCAGGAGGCGACGTTTGATTTCTCGGACTTCGTGAAGCAGATGCGCTTGATCAAGCGCATGGGCTCGCTGGGGGGGCTGATGAAAATGATCCCGGGTATGAACAAGATCGATGACGGCATGCTCAAGCAGGGTGAGCAGCAGCTCAAGCGCATCGAGGCCATGATCGGTTCGATGACCCAGCAGGAGCGGGAAAATCCCGACCTCCTGGCGAGTCAACCCTCAAGGCGTCGCCGGATTGCCAGCGGCAGCGGCCATCAGGCCGCAGATGTGGACAAGGTGCTGGCCGACTTCCAGAAAATGCGCGGCTTCATGCAGCAGATGAGCCAGGGCAACATCCCCGGCATGGGCGGAATGCCCGGGATGGGGGGAATGCCTGGGATGCCCGGAATGGGTGGCATGCCGGGCATGGGCGGCATGCCAGGAATGCCTGGTATGGGTGGCATGCCCGGAGGTGGAGGCCGTCCCGGTCGCGGAGGACCACCGAAGCGGCAGCGACCCGCCAAGAAGAAGAAGGGCTTTGGGGATCTGTGAGGGCGGAACGGTATGGTGGTTGTTTGGCGGGCCTTTCGGCGTCGCCGGACCACCTCTTTTCCTTCATTCCAGGGCCACGATGATCAAGCTCCGCCTGAAGCGGTTTGGCAAGAAGCGGGAAGCGAGCTTCCGCCTCGTGGCCTGCAACAGCACCTCACGTCGGGACGGTCGTCCCCTGCAGGAGCTGGGCTTCTACAACCCGCGGACGAAGGAAACGCGCCTCGACACCGAGGCCATCCGTGAGCGTCTGGGTCAGGGTGCCCAACCCACCGATGTGGTTCGCACGCTGCTCGAGCGCGGCGGTCTTCTGGAAAAGACCGTGCGTCCTGCAGAGACCGTGGGCAAAGCCAAGCAAGCGGCCAAGCGTGAAGCTGATGCCAAGCAAGCCGCCAAAGAGGCTGCCGAGGCCAAGGCTGCAGAGAAGGCTGCAGAAGCTGAAGCTTCTGATTCCGCAGAATCCGAATCCACCGAGGGCTGATCATTCCGGTGTCTGACGACGGCGAACGCGGCCGTTTCGTTCTCGACTTGCCCGATCCCGATGCTGCACTGGCCCTCGCCGGTGAAGCGGAAACAACCCTGCATCGCCTTGAAGCTCTGACAGGAGCTTCCATGGTGTTGCGGGGTCTTCAACTGGTGATCACCGGGCGGCCAACGCAGATTGAAAGGGCTGCTTCGGTTGTGGAATTGGTGCGCCCGATCTGGCAGGACGGCCAGTCGGTGTCACCGGTGGACCTCCAGTCGGCGCTGGGAGCTCTCAACACCGGCCGCGGCGACGATCACGCCGCCATGGGTGAACAGGTGTTGGCGAAGAGCCAGAAGGGCAACCTGCTCCGCCCGCGCACCCTGCGCCAGAAGAAATACGTGGACGCCATGGAGCGCCACGATCTCACCTTTGCCCTCGGTCCTGCCGGCACCGGCAAAACCTTTCTTGCCACAGTTCTCGCGGTTCGAATGCTCACCGAACGCAAGGTGGAGCGTTTGATTCTCACCCGGCCGGCTGTTGAAGCCGGGGAGCGTCTGGGCTTCCTGCCGGGCGACCTGCAGCAGAAGGTGGACCCCTATTTGCGTCCGCTCTACGACGCTTTGCATTCCCTGCTCGGCGCCGAGAAGACCACTGTGCTCTTGGAGAAGGGCGTGATCGAGGTCGCTCCCCTGGCTTACATGCGGGGCCGCACACTGAGCGACGCCTTTGTGATCCTGGATGAGGCGCAGAACACCACGCCGGCTCAGATGCGCATGGTGCTCACCCGCCTGGGAGAGCGTTCACGCATGGTCGTGACTGGAGACATCACCCAGGTGGATCTTCCTGTCACGGTGCAGAGCGGTTTGGTGGAGGCGTCCGAGGTGTTGGAGGGCGTTGAAGGGGTTGCGGTCTGCCGCCTCACCGCTGCGGATGTGGTGCGCCATCCCCTCGTGCAGCGGGTGGTGGAGGCCTATGCCCGCCGGGACGAACGCAAAACGCCCAAAGTTCAACGTCGATAGGGAGATCCACACCCCAATCCCTTGTCACCGCTGGCAGGATGTGATGAGTCTTTGGTGACCTGGTCGACATGCCTGCAAGCAGCAATTTCCAGGAGGCGATCCGCGAGGCGCAATCGAGCGCACTCGTCGGCCCCAACGTCGTCAATAAAGCGCTGCCCTACGTCGGCGGCGGCATGGTGCTCACCTCAATCGGGGTGATTGGTGGTCTCTCGATGATGGCCACACCGCTGTTCATGCCCCTGTTCTGGGTGGCTTTGATCGGCAACTTTGTGCTGTTCTTTGTGGCGCAGAACGTCGCCTTGAAGGGCAACAACGCCACAGCCTTGCCGCTGCTGTCGATCTACAGCCTGATCACAGGGTTCACCCTGAGCGGTCTCGTGGCTTTGGCGGGAGCGGTTGCTGGTGTGGGCGCGGTCGGCACCGCCGCACTGGCCACCGGCATCACCTTCGTGATCGCTTCGATCGTCGGCCGCCGCATGAGCGATTCCGTTGGTCAGGCGCTCTCAGGCGTGGTGAGTCTCGGCTTGGTTGGCCTGATCCTGGCGATGCTCGTCCAGTTCATCGGTGGCCTCTTTGCTCCTGCCATGTTCCATGGCACCAGCTTTGAGCTGATGATCGCCGGCTTCGGCACCGTGCTCTTCGTGGGTGCCGCCTTTGTCGACTTCTACACGATGCCTCGCGCCTACCGGGATGACCAATACCTGGCAGGTGCCTTGAGCATGTACCTCACCTACATCAACCTGTTCATCTTCATCCTGCGCCTGATCATCGTGCTCAACGGTGGTGGTCGGCGCGACTGACCGTCACGGCTGATCGTCGCGACTGACGATGACAACGCAATCGAATCAGCCCTGGCCCCGGCTTGTCCGGGGCTTTTTTGTGCCTGGCGATACGGTTTTGATTCCTTGCGCAGCAGCTGACAGCCATGGTTTGGATCGCTGCATTGTGGGTAGTCCTCCTGTGCAGCTGTGGATCCTTCGGTCTCGGCCCCTGAGCTGAAGCGGCAACGGCGGCGGCTGCGCTTCATCCTTCAGATCGCCATCTCCGCGGCCCTGGGCGGTTTTCTGTTCGGTTACGACACCGCGGTGATCAATGGTGCTGTTGGCGCCATTGGTGAGGTGTTTAAGGTGTCGTCGGGCGACCTGGGGCGTGCGGTGGCATCGGCCTTGATCGGCTCGGCCATCGGTGCCCTGGCCGCAGGCTGGTTGTCCGACAGGATCGGCCGTCGTCACAGCATGGTGGTGGCCGCCGTGTTGTTCCTGGCCAGTGCCATCGGCTCCGCCTTGGCGCAGAGCCTCACCAGCCTGATCGTCTGGCGGGTGATTGGAGGCTTGGGGGTTGGCTTCGCCAGCGTCTTGGCACCGGCCTACATCGCAGAGGTGTCCCCCGCCGACCAGAGCGGCCGTCTGGAATCGCTGCAGCAGCTGGCGATCGTGGTGGGGATTTTTCTGGCCCTGCTGTTCGACTACGCGATTGTGCTGTTCACCCCGGATCGCAATCCCGTGTCAGCCGTGGGTCCCCAAGGCGGCATGGCGTTGGATGTTGTTGTCGGAGGTGTTGCCTGCAACGCTCTACGGGGTGTTGGTGCTGGGGATTCCGGAAAGTCCCCGCTACCTCGTGCAGAAAGGGTTGCCCGAGCAGGCCCGTCTGGTGATTGAGCGCACCCTTCATGAGCCGGCTCATCAGGTGATTGCCCGGATCCAGCACAGCCTGGAGAACACCGATCACGGCCGCTGGACGGACCTTCTTGATCGGAGGAATCTGCTCGTACCGGTGGTCTGGACCGGCGTGATGCTGGCGATCTTCCAGCAGTTCGTCGGCATCAACGTCATTTTTTACTACTCTAGTGTTCTCTGGCAGGCGGTGGGCTTCAGCACCACCGACAGCCTGATCGTCACGGTGATCACCTCGATCACCAACGTGGTGACCACCTTCGTGGCGATCCTGTTCATCGATCGCATCGGCCGCAAACCGCTGCTGCTGATCGGTTCGGTTGTCATGAGCCTCACCCTGGGCTCGATGAGCTGGGTCTTTGCCGGTGCTGCCGTGGTGAACGGTGCCCCTCAGCTCGTCGGCATGGCCGCCGTTGTGGCCTTGTTGGCGGCCAATCTGTTTGTCTTCGCCTTCGGTTTCTCCTGGGGACCGGTGATGTGGGTGATGCTCGGGGAGATGTTCAACAACCGCATCCGCGCTGTGGCTCTGGGCCTTTGCGCGATGGTGAACTGGATCGCGAACTGGTTCATCGCCCGAACCTTTCCCCCCTTGCTGGAGGCATCAGGGCCTGCACTGGCCTACGGGCTCTATGCCACCGCGGCTGCGATCTCCTTCTTTCTGGTGCTGTTCTTCGTGCGCGAAACCAGTGGCAAGGAATTGGAGGACATGGCCTGATCTCCCGGCTCAGCCCTCAGCCACGGCATAGACGCTGTCTCCGATGGCTTGTTTCTGCTCGGCGTCGTACCCCCATTTCTCCAGGAAGGTGACGTCTTCACCGCGGTTGTCGAGGGCTGCGGCCAGCAGTTGCTCCAGGCGCTCCTTCACCTCCGCTGGTTCCAGCAGTCTGAGCAGTTCGATGCAACGGCTGCTGACCCGCTCCGAGCCGGCCTGCTGGGCCTCATCTCCTGTGCGCCGGTGATGCACGGCCATGGCGGTGCTCATGGCCAGATTGCGGACGCTCAGATCCACAACGCCAGCCCCGGCGCCCCGCAGTTGCCCCACGACAGCATCGGGCAAACGGTCCATCAGCACGCTTTCGCCCGCCAGGCTCACCACGAAAAATCCCCGGGCACCATCGCGGCTGGCCACCATTTCACCGATGCGGTCGGCCAGCACCTCATCGCTGATCTCCTCGTTGTCCCACTGCTGCAGCCAGGCCGCTGTGATCTCCATGGCCTGCTGGAAGGTGGGCTGCTGATCCGCCATGGACCTGTTCAATTCCTGCCCTAAGGCTATGGGTCGATTCAACGGGTCGATCCAATGGCGGCGCAGACTTAGAGGATGCATGCAACTCCCCTGCCAGAGGATTACCGCTCTGGCTTCATCGCACTGATCGGTCGCCCGAACGTGGGCAAATCCACGCTGGTGAATCAGCTGGTGGGGGAGAAAGTGGCCATCACATCGCCCGTGGCCCAGACCACCCGCAACCGCCTGCGGGCCATCCTCACCACGGAGGTGGCCCAGATGGTTCTGGTGGATACGCCTGGCATCCACAAACCCCACCACTTGCTGGGGGAACGGCTGGTGAAGAGTGCCCGCAGCGCCATCGGTGAAGTGGACCTGGTGGTGTTGCTGTTGGAGGGCTGCGAGCGCCCGGGGCGCGGTGATGCCTTCATCGTGAATCTGCTGCAGCAGCAGTCCCTGCCGGTGCTGGTGGCCCTGAACAAGTGGGACAAGCTGGCGGAGGAGCACCGCTCTGAAGCGGAAGAGGCCTACGCCGCCCTGCTGCAGGAGACGAATTGGCCGGTGCACCGCTGCAGCGCCCTGTCAGGCGACGGCTGCGCAGAGCTCACAGCAGCGATGGCGGCTCAGTTGCCCTTGGGGCCACAGCTGTATCCGCCTGAGATGGTGAGTGATCAACCGGAGCGGGTGCTGCTGGGGGAACTCATTCGCGAGCAGGTGCTTCTGCACACGCGGGAGGAGGTGCCCCACAGCGTTGCCGTCACCATTGATCGCGTTGAGGAGTTGCCGGCCAAGGGCAAGGGTGCGGGTCGAACGGCCGTCCTGGCCACGGTTCTGGTGGAACGGAAGAGTCAGAAGGGGATCCTGATCGGCAAAGGCGGGGCGATGCTCAAGACGATCGGCCAGGGGGCGCGGCTGCAGATGCAGGTGCTGATTGATGGCCCGGTGTATCTAGAGCTGTTCGTCAAAGTGGTGCCTGATTGGCGCAGCAAACCGGCCCGCTTGGCTGAGCTGGGTTACACAGGCGATCAATAACCTACCGCTCTCCGGCATCAGCGCGTAATGTCGCGCCCATGCTTTCGCTGCTGACGCGCACCAAGAGCTTTCGGGATCCCTGGGTCGGTCACCCGGATCTGAACCGACGCTGGCAGCTGCATCGACGCCGGGTTCAGCTGGCGGAGACGCTGTGCCTCTGGAGGCGCCTGCTGCGACCAGCTCAGCTCGCCAGTCTGGAGCGGGATGGCTTTGTGGTGCTCGAGAACTTTCTGCCGCAGCCGGAGTTTGAGGCCTTGCGCGATGAGGTGGAGGCCGTGGTGGCTCGCGCCTCACGTCTGCATCCAGCACCGGACAACAGCCGTCCTGGCTTTCGCCCAAAACAACCCTTCCCCGGGGGGTTTGACCGTTTCGATGGAGGAACCCTCAACCGCTTTCTCCACATCGACCCCGAGCAGATGCCTCGAGCGGCTGCCTTGTACCATGACCAGCGGCTCAGTGCGGGATCGCGCCAGGTCATCGGCTTGCCGATGAATCCGCGCAAGCTGGACATCTACCTCACCGTGCATGGCGAGGAGACCCGCACGCCGGATCTGCAGAAAGTGCTGCATCGCGACACGTTCTTCCGTGCTCTGAAGTTCTGGTTCTTTCTGCGGCCGGTGCAACGTCAGGGCGGTCCCTTCGAATACGTGCCGGGCAGCCATCGCCTGGATCCGTCTCGCCTGCGGTGGGAGCAGGCCACAGCCACTGCAGCTGCCGAACACCGGCGGCAGCCGGATGTGTCTGGATCGTTCCGGATCCAGGAAGAGTCCCTGGCTGAACTGGGTCTGCCCAGGCCTGTTGCCCTCACCTGCCCTGCCAACACCCTGGTGCTGGCGGATGTGTTCGGCTTTCACCGCCGCGGTGCCGCCGCCCAGGGGCAGCAGCGGTTGGCGCTCTACGGCTGGAACCGCCCTTATCCCTTCCTCCCCATTACCTGGTGATCCGGCTGAGAGGATGGGTGCATGAGTGAACAAGCCTTTCCCCCGGAAGACCCTGGCTCCTTTCTGAGCCTCTGCGACGGGGAGTGGATGAGCCTGCGCAGTTGCTTTGAGCTGGCTGCCGGTGGTGATGACGAGTGGCACAGCAGTGAACGGGGTGAACTCACCGTTCGCTGCGTGAGCGAGCAGGGGGCTCTCGGCCAACTGCAGGTGCAGGCCCCTGGTGGAACCAGCAGCACCCTCACTTTCGCCGCTGATGGACAGCTGATCCTCGATGGTGATTCCCCAGGCAACTGGAGGTTCTGGCCTGACGGCAGCATGGAGCTGAACCTCAGCCGGGCTGACGGCGTGCAGGTTCAGGAGCGGATCTGGTTCACGCGGGTCAACCTGCGCCTGCGCAGCACCATGGCGGTGGATGCCCAGGGAACACCGGTGCAGGGCAGTTTCTGCACGGACATCCGCAGGGTGTCCAAACCCGCGGCCTGAGGCGGCATGGCGCCCTATCGCCTTGATGTGGTGAGCCTGGCGCCGCAGGCGTTTGCTCCTCTGCTGGAGCTGGGGGTGATCGGTCGTGCCTTCAACGCGGGCATTGCCGAGTTGCATCTGCATAACCCGAGGGACTTCGCCACGGATCGCCATCGCAAGGTGGACGACGAGCCCTATGGGGGCGGTGCCGGCATGGTGCTCAAGCCCGAGCCGGTGTATGCCGCGATGGAGGCGATTCCCCGCAGTCCCCGCAGCCGGGTGCTGTTGATGTCACCGCAGGGGCGTCCCCTGCAGCAGGCGGATCTGCAGCGTTGGTCCAGTGACCACGATCAACTGGTTTTCCTATGCGGTCACTACGAGGGCTTCGACGAGCGGATTCGCGGCCTGGCCGATGAGGAGGTGTCGATGGGTGATTTCGTCCTCACCGGTGGTGAGCTGCCGGCGATGACGGTGATCAATGGTGTGGTGCGCCTGCTGCCCGGCACGGTGGGGACCGCCGATTCCCTGGTGGAGGAAAGCCACACTGCACTCCTCCTGGAACACCCGCACTACACCCGCCCCGCCGACTTCCGCGGTATGACCGTTCCGGATGTGCTGCGCAGTGGCGACCACGGTGCCATCGCCCGGTGGCGCCAGGAGCAGCGGGAGCAGCGCACCCGCGAGCGGCGGCCCGATCTGTTTGCCCGCTGGCAGACCGCGACAATGAATGCCCCTTCAGATCCCGGCATGGAGCTGCGCATCGGCAACGGATACGACATCCATCGGCTGGTGCCCGGACGGGCCCTCATCCTCGGGGGTGTGACCCTGGACCATCCCGATGGTCTTGGCCTGGATGGCCACAGCGATGCCGATGTGCTGGTGCATGCGGTGATGGATGCGCTGCTCGGGGCCCTCGCCCTCGGTGACATCGGCAAGTATTTCCCCCCCACCGATCCCCAATGGAAAGGGGCCGACAGCTTGAAGCTGCTGGATCAGGTGGTGAAGCTGGTGAAGGAGCGCGGCTGGTCGGTGGTGAACATCGATGCGGTGGTGATCGCTGAGCGCCCCAAACTCAAGCCGCATATCACCGAGATGAGCAGCCGAATGGCGTCTGCGATCGGCATCGCCCCCGATGCCGTCGGTGTGAAGGCCACCACCAATGAAGGCTTGGGTCCGGAGGGACGGGAAGAGGGCATCAGTTGCCAGGTTGTGGCCCTGCTGCAGCGGAGCTGAACCGTGCATCGCCTCAGGTCTGTTCTGCTTAGGGTCATCGCACCTTGTTTGGCGTTGGTTCTGTTGTTGGGCGGGCTTTCGGAGACAGAGGTGCGGGCAGAGTCCGACCCGACACGTGGTGACGTGGTGGCTGTGGTGGAGCACCTGCGGCTGCAGGTCCCCCGGGAGAGCCGTGAGCAGTGGATGGCGGCGGAACGCGGCAGCTGGGAGCCTTGGCTGAAGCAACAGCCGGGTTTTCTGGGCCGTGATCTGTTCTGGGATCCGGCCACCGAAGAGGGAACGCTGCTGATTCGTTGGAGCAGTCGTAAGGCATGGAAATCGATCTCCATGGCCGAGGTGCAGACGGTTCAGGAGCGCTTCGAGACCTTGGCCCGCGAGCAAACAGGACAGCGCCAGGGCAACCCATTCCCGCTGGTGTTCGAAGGGGAACTGTTGCCGCAGTGACCACGCCGGATGCTCGCCTCGATCTGCGGCGCCGTCAGCGCTTGGGCATGGTCGAGGCCGTGTGGGGGGAACACAAGACAGCCGATCAGATCATCGCCATCCTTGAAAGCTTTGCCGCAGCAGGAGAACTGGGTCTGGTGACCCGGGTGGATCCTGAAAAGGCGGCACGGGTGTGTGAGGCGTTGCCGGCGGTGGAGCTGCATCCCAACGCTCGCTGCCTCACCCTGGGTGCACTGCCTCCTGTGCCTGCGTCACCGGCTTCGGTGGCGGTGCTCAGCGGAGGCAGCAGTGATCGCACGGTGGTGGAGGAGGTCAGCTTGGCCCTGCGTTGCCATGGCATCGGCGTGGATCCTGTGATGGATGTGGGGGTGGCTGGATTGCACCGCTTGCTGGATCAACTGCCCCGTCTGGCCACGGCGCGGATCCTGATCGCCTGCGCGGGAATGGAGGGTGCGTTGCCGACGGTCCTGGCTGGTCTGGTGCCGCAACCCGTGATCGGCGTTCCGGTTTCGGTTGGCTACGGAATCAGCGCAGGGGGACGAACCGCGTTGGAAGGAATGCTCGCCAGCTGTGCTCCAGGCCTGACGGTGGTGAATATCGACAACGGCTACGGCGCAGCCATGGCTGCACTACGGATGCTCAGGGGCTGTGCCCCGGAAGCTTCAAGCTGAGGGTTCAAGCCGCAGCGGAAGGATCGATCTGGCCGAGACGTTGCAGTTCAGCACTGTTCTGATCGCACTCCACCTGCTGAAGCGCATGCACAAGAGAATCAAGATCAGCGCGCGCCAGCTCACCGTCCTGTTGCCATTGCATGGAGCGGGGGTCGGGAGCCAACGCTGGAGGTGCGCAATCTGATCAGGTCAAATTAGGTCTGATCACTGGGGAGAAATACTCAGAAAACCTATAGATGAGCCATAAAGGCTCAGGCCTCTCAGAGATGTTGGAGGTTGGGGTAGGCCGTCACCAGGTCGTTGGCGCTCAGCACATCTCCGCGGCCTTCCGGTTGCCAGATCACTTCCAGGGCCATGAGTTCACTGGAGGCTGTGGAACCAAGAATGCGAAGGGTCTGGCGCAGATCTTCTCCGGTGTCGGCTCCGGCGAGCTTGGCCGATGCCGTGGAGGCCACCAGCAAGGTCACAACGATGAATTCGTTGGTGGCATCCGCGTCTCCAGAGCTGTTGCTCGTGTCCGTGGTCCGCTGACCACCGACGTTGCTGGTGAGCTCAGCGTCCAGCTTGCTGCGCTCGTTCATCGAGAGGCGATTGAACGTCGATTCAGCCGAACTGAAGGGAACACTGCCGCTCTCGGCATTGGCGTAAACCCAGAGGTCCGGTTGGCGCAGCAGGGCCAGGGTTGTCTCCTGCAGCAGCCTTTGCAGACCGGCGGAACTGCTGGTGTCTGAAGAGGCGGCCAAGGAGCGCAGATCCTCCTGCAGGGATTTGGCACTGGCCAGCAGGCCCACCTGCACCTGAATCATGTTCACGTTGCGCGGCATGGCCGGCGCTGCAGCAGCACCACCGATCGAGGGGGCATTGCCAACGCCACGAAGAGCGTTCACAAGCACGCCTGCGACCGCCATCAGGATAAGCAGACCAAACAGTCCCCCACCACCGAAGCCGAAGATGGGGATGAGGAAGGGGAAGCCCATCCCGCCGCCGCGGTAGCCACCGCCGTAGCCGCCACCGCGGTAACTCCCACCGGATCGAGGCATCGAAGGAGCGCGGAAACTGCCCCCTCCCATGCGCCCACCGCGGGCGGCATCAGCCGGCTGTGCCTGGAACAGGAACAGCCCCGCAATCACCAGCGGCAACAGCAGTGATGCGAGCAGTCGTCGGGATCGTGTCAACAGTCGGGGAGTGGCCACAGCAGCGCCCACAGCATTGATGGAGCGACTCTAGGAACCACCACCAACGATGGTGACGATCTCAAGGGTGTCGTCATCCTTCACCACGATGCTGTCCCAGCGGCTGCGGGGTGCGATCACACCGTTGTGCTCGGCCACCACCAGCTGGGGGTTGTTGGCCAGCAAGGCAACAACCGCCGCCAGGCTGGCGGGATCCGGTGCTGGATCCAGCACGCGGGTTTCACCGTTGACCATAAGGGTGAGAGGCATGGCTCAGAACGTGGCGTGGTCCAGCTGCTGGAGCAGTTGCCGCGAGGCCAGACCGCTGTCATCTGCGTGCATGATCGCGCCGATCACGGCCGCGCGCTGGCCACCTGCCTTGAGCAGTGCCGGCAGGTTGGCCGAGGTGATTCCACCGATGGCGAAGACGGGGCGTTGGCTGATCGCAGTGGCCTGCGCCAGGAGCTCCACACCAACAGGCTTCCGCTCGGGTTTGACGGAAGTGCAATGGATCGGGCCGAAGCCGAGATAGTCGATTGGCTCCTGCTGAGCCTGATGAACCTGATCGATGCTGTGGGTGCTGCGGCCCAGCAGACGATCAACGCCCAACAGATCGCGGGCCACCTCGCTGGGCATGTCGTCCTGGCCCAGGTGCACCCCATCCGCATCCACCGCCAAGGCCAGGTCCACACGGTCGTTGATGAACAACAGCGCCCCGAAGCGGTCGCAAAGGTGCCTGAGTTGCAGAGCCTCCTGTAGGCGTTCGCGGTCGTTCCCCGCTTTGCAGCGGTACTGCACCATCCCCACGCCGTTCCGCAGGGCGGCCTCCACCCGATCGCTCAGGTCATCGCAGGGGGTTGTGATCAGGCAGAGGCGAGCGTCCTTGAGCTTGTTGCGTCGCCGTGCTCCCAGGGTGGCGTTGAGGCAGGTCACCTCCAGGTCGTAAAGCCCGTAGCGGATCGCTGCGGCTTCAGCGGCCAGCGCAGGATCGATGGTGCGGCCGTACTCCTCCAGCACCCGCAACGCCTCCTGCACCCGGGCGCAGTTGGCCGCCACCACGTGATCGGGGCTGTGGCGATCGAGTTGGGCCGGATGCTCCAGTCCGGCGCCGGTGTCGGTGCTGGTGGAGCGGGCCTGCTTGTAGCTGGCGTGATGCAGTCGCCCCAGACGTTGACGCCAGTCCTTGAGGCGCACCACCAGATCTTGTTGCTCCAGCCCGAAGCGGCACCAGTCCTCAACCACCCTCAGGCCTTCCCGGGCACGGTCGAGGTTGGCGTCGATCAGGCGTGCCACCCGTGGATCCAGGGATGCATCGCTTGGGGTTGGATTCATGGCACCCTGTGGGGAACGGTTTCGGCGTCGGTCATGGAGAACGGTGGTTCTGAGAGCACCATGCACGTTCTGGTCTGGGGAATCGTCCTTCTCGGCGGCATCGGCGTATTCATCGTGTGGGGGCTGGTGAATGCCTATCCGACCGCGGCCTGAGAACCGGTCTGAAGGATCGCGCGGGCCTGGGCTGCGTCGCGGCCGATCTGGCTGCTGAGCTCCTCGAGGCCGCTGAATTTGGTCTGGCCGCGCAAGCGCTGCACCGGCTCGACGCCCAGCTGCCGGCCTTCCAGTTCCAGGCTCTGATCCAGAAGGTGCACCTCCACGGCTGAAGGGGACGTGGGATCGATCGTGGGTTGGGGCCCGAGGTTCATCACGGCTGGTAGCCGATCGCCATCCCCATCCAGTTGGGCCCAGGCGGCGTAGACGCCAAGCCCTGGCAAGGCCTTACGGCCATCCACCTGGAGATTGGCGGTGGGCCAGCCCAGTTCACGCCCCAGGCCTCGGCCCCGCACCACCCGTCCCTGAAAGCGGTAGGCCCGGCCCAGCAAGGCTTTGGCGGTGGTGAGGTCGGCCTGGTCGAGGGCCGCGCGGATGCGGCTGCTGCTCATCCGGCCCTCTTGGTCTTCAACGATCGGCACCACCTTCACCTCAACGCCGCTGCGAGCCGCCAGCCGTTCCAGCATTTCGGCGTCACCGCGCCGCTGATGACCGAAGCGGAAGTTGGTGCCCACGGCAATGCGCCGGGCCTGAAGTGTGTTCAGCAGCATGCTGGTGACGAAGTCCTCCGCACTCAGCTGAGCCAACTCGCGGGTGAAGGGCACCAGCACGAGCTGCTGGATCCCCAGCGGTTCCAGCAGAGCGAGTTTTTCGCTGGGTAGATCCAGCCTCAGGCGTGCCTCCCCGAACAGCACCTCACGGGGATGCGGCCAGAAGCTCACCACCGAGGCAACGGCATCGTCCGGGCTGTCCTGGATGGCCTCGGCGATCACGCGGCGATGGCCGGCATGCAGGCCATCGAAACTCCCCAGCGCCAGGGCAGTGGGCCGACGGGCTTCCTCTGGAGAGCAGAGCGGAATCAAAGAGGTGCAGAAGGGGCGCTTTGGTGGCAAGTTTGAACGACCGAGCACCAGGGCATGCCAGACCGCCTCGATTTCCAGAAGTTGTCGTTCGGCGTGCGTCGGATGGGATGGATCCGGTTCTGGATCCAGGTGGTCCTCGGCATCGTTGTGGTGGGCGTTCTGCTGTTCAACAACATCGGCGGCAGCCTGGCCCGCAATTCCGAACGTGCCTTGGGTCTGGGGCCTGGTCTTTCGCTCACATCCCTGGCCTTCCTCGTGCTGCTGTTCAGCCTCTGGCAGGGCTGGCTGATCGTTCGGACCGGTCGGGCCATCGACAGCGCGGCCCGTCCCAGTCGGGGCGAGGTGGCGCGGCTGATCAAACGGGGGCTGTTGGCGGATCTTCTGGGTCTCACCTTCGCCACCATTGGCTATCAGGCCCTCGCTGGCAGCCTGTTCGTGCAGGCCTCAATGCAGACTCCCGGAATTGCCATCGGCGGCCGCGGCATGGCCGACAACCTGGCGATCACCTCCCTGGAAATGCTGTCTGTGCTCAGCAACACCCAGGTGCTGTTCGCCCACCTGATCGGGGTGTTGTTCTCCCTTTGGTTGCTGCAGCGGGTTTACCGCACCAGTTGATCCTTGAGCTTGAGCTGTGGCAGTCCGCTGAGGGGGCCCCGCCAGAACAGGTCGGGCTGGATCGGTGTGAGTGAGGGGGAATTGGCGTGGATCTGAGCCACATCACTGGGCCAATCCCTTGGGCCTTCTCCGGCTGATTCGAGATCCTGCACGGCTTCTCCGGCCAGCCAGTAGTAGGCCCGGCCACGGGGGTCTTCCCGACGGCTGAATTGCTCGTCGTAGCGCCGGATCGAGAGACGGGTCCAGCGCAGTGCTCCCATCTCCTCCCGGGCACAGGGGGGGATGTTGAGGTTGAGCAGCAGGTTGTCGGGCCACTGGTCGGCGATGGCCTGTTCACTCACCTCAAGGGCAAGATCGGCGGCCGCCTGGAACTGACGCCACTGGAAGCAGGCGCTGCTCACCGCCAGGGAACGAATGCCCTCAAGGGTGCCTTCCATCGCTGCGGCAACGGTGCCGGAGCAGAACACATCTGTTCCCAGGTTGGGGCCGTGATTGATGCCGGAGAGCACCAGGTCTGGCTTCTCCTTCACCAGTTCGAACAGGGCCAGCTTCATGCAGTCGGCGGGGGTGCCACTGCAGGCCCAGGCGGTGACCCCTGGGGCGAACAGTTCATCGGCCCGCTCGGCGCGGATGGGGGTCTGCAGGGTGAGGCCATGGCCTGTGGCCGACCGTTCCTGATCCGGGCAGACCACCGTCACCTCATGGCCGCGGGCTGCCGCTGCGGCGGCCAGGGTTCGGATGCCGTCAGCGAAGACCCCATCGTCATTGCTGATCAGGATCCGCAGCGGGGCCATGGGGTCATACGCACTGAGGTGAACCTAAGCGGCACGGCTGCTTACAGTCGGCAGCTGTCTGTTCCATCCCTGTGAGCGCACCTGTCACCCTGCAGCAGCTCACCGATCAACTCGATGCCCTCGAGCAGCAGGCCGCGGCGGAGATCGCCGAGGCGGCCGATGCCGCTGCGCTGGAGCAACTGCGGGTCGGGCTGCTGGGCAAGAAGGGCCGCATCTCCGGTGTGCTCGGGGCGATGGGGAAGTTGCCCGGTGAGGAGCGTCCCCTGGTGGGTCAGCGCGCCAACGTGCTGAAAACGCAGGTGCAGTCGCTGTTGGGAGAGCGGCTCCAGGCCGTGAAGCAGGCGGCCATGGCGGAGCGCATCGCCAGGGAAAGCCTCGATGTCACCGCCCCGGCTTCCGGGGTGCCGATGGGGCATCGCCATCCCCTTATCACCACAACTGAAGAGATCGTCGATCTGTTCCTGGGCCTCGGCTACAGCGTGGCCGAGGGGCCTGAGGTGGAACGGGACCACTACAACTTCACTGCGCTGAACATCCCCGAGGACCATCCAGCCCGGGACATGCAGGACACCTTTTATCTCGGTGGTGATCTGCTGATGCGGACCCACACCTCCCCAGTGCAGATCCGTCACCTCGAAGAGAACCCGCCGCCGGTGCGGATCGTGGCTCCCGGACGGGTGTATCGCCGCGATGCCGTTGATGCCACCCACTCGCCGGTGTTCCACCAGGTGGAGGTGCTGGCCATTGATGAAGGGCTCGATTTCAGCCACCTGCGCGGCACGGTGATGGCCTTCCTTAAGGCCTTCTTCGGGGACCTGCCAGTGCGTTTCCGGGCCAGTTATTTCCCCTTCACCGAGCCCTCCGCCGAGGTGGATGTGCAGTGGCGCGGCCGCTGGCTGGAGGTGATGGGCTGCGGCATGGTGGATCCCGCCGTGCTGGAAGGGCTGGGCCTCGATCCGGAGCGGTACAGCGGTTTTGCCGCGGGCCTTGGGGTGGAGCGCTTCTGCATGGTGCGCCATGGCATTGACGACATCCGCCGGCTGTACACCAGCGATCTGCGCTTCCTCGAGCAGTTCTGATCGGGAACCTTCGTTACTGAGCGGCGTTCTGTTCTCGCGCGTCCCATAGGCTGAGGCTGACCTCTACCCGTCGTGGATCAGTGCCCCGGATCGGACTGATCGTCAATGACGGCAAGCCGCTGGCGGTGCAGACGGCGGACACGATTCAGCAGCGCCTGGAGGCTGCCGGCCATGCCGTGGAGCGGGCCAGCAGTTCCGGGGGCATGGTGGGCTTTGCCAACCCCGATCAGCACCTGCGCCTGCGCGGCTACAGCGCCTGTGTGCCCAAGGGCTTCGATCAATCGATGGTGTTGGCCATCGTGCTGGGGGGTGACGGCACGGTGCTTTCCGCCGCGCGGCAGACCGCCCCAGTGGGGATTCCGATTCTTACGATCAACACGGGCCACCTGGGATTTCTGGCCGAGGCCTATCTCGATGATCTGGATCGCGCCCTCGATGTGGTGCTCACCCAGCAATGGACGATCGAGGAACGCAGCAACCTCGTGGTGAGCGTGATGCGGGGTGATCAGCGCCGCTGGGAGGCGCTGTCTCTCAACGAGATGGCCCTGCACCGTGAGCCGCTCACGAGCATGTGCCACTTCGAGATCGCCATCGGCCGCCACGCCCCGGTGGATATTGCCGCTGATGGTGTGATCCTCTCCACGCCGACGGGTTCGACGGCCTACGCCCTCAGCTCCGGTGGGCCGGTGATCACGCCGGATTGTCCGGTGCTGCAACTCACCCCGATCGCGCCCCATTCCCTGGCCTCCCGCGCCCTGGTGTTCAGCGACCGTGAACCCGTCACGATTTTTCCAGCCACGCCGGAGCGGCTGATGATGGTGGTGGACGGCAGTGCCGGTTGCTACGTCTGGCCGGAAGATCGGGTGCTGATCCGCCGCAGCGATCACCCGGTGCGCTTTGTGCGCCTCGCCGACCATGAGTTCTTCCAGGTGCTGCGCAACAAATTGGGTTGGGGCCTGCCCCACATCGCCAAGCCCGAGCGGGAATGAACGCTGATCCCCTGTTGCTGTTGGCAGGCCCTTCGGCGGTGTCGCTGGCGCCCCGTCTGGCTGCATCGGGCTACGCCACCCTCGACTGGCTCAGTGCCGGGCCCTCGGCCCATGCCCCTGAACCGGGTGAATCTCCAGTGGCCGCTGTGCTGGCGGCCGATCAGGCCGCATTGATTCAAGACCTGCGCAGCCGTTTCGGGGCCATGCCGATCCTGTTGGATCTGGAACGCGACAGCGTTGAGGCTCGCGCCGCCTGTCTGGGAAGCGGTGCCGATGATTTCTGGCTCTCGGAGATCGGGCCCAGCGATCTGTTGTTGCGTCTGCGCCTGCATCGCACGATTCAACAGCGCTCGGGGCAGCGACCGGCGCTGCTTGAGCTGGACGATCTCAGTGTCGATCCCGCCAACCGAACGGTGCGGCGGGGAGACCGTGTGGTGGCGTTGACGGCCCGGGAATTCATGCTGTTGCAGGTGCTCTTGCGGCGGCGCGGCCAGGTGTTGAGCCGCGAGCTGCTGCTTCAGGAGGTGTGGCAGGGGGAGCGTTCCAGCAGCAATGTTGTGGAGGTGTACGTGCGCTATCTCCGCCAGAAGCTGGAGGCCGGTGGAGAACGCCGTTTGCTGCACACCGTGCGCGGCCGGGGCTATTGCCTCGGGCAGGTGTTGCCGGAGGCTTGAGCGGCCATGGATGCTCTGCCCCCTGAGTCACCGCCGCAATGGCTGCCGGTTGAGGCCCGCTGGTGCGTGGCCCAGCAGCGTTGCATTGATCTCGAGGTGGCCCGCAGTCCGGAGCAGCAGCGGCTGGGCTTGATGCAGAGGCCGGCTCTGCCGCCCTTGCGCGGGATGTGGTTTCCCTTTGCCACCCCCCAGCCGCAGCGCTTCTGGATGTTCAACACCCTTGCGCCACTGGACATGATCTTTGTGCGCGATGGGCGGGTGCTCGATCTGGTGCCTGCCGTTCCCACCTGTGCTGCCCTGCCCTGCCGCTCCTACGCCGCCGATGCCGATGGCAATGGACGGGCCGATTTCGTTGATGCGGTGATTGAGATCGGTGCCGGTGAGGCGCAGCGGCTTGGCATTGGCATCGGCGATCCGGTTCGGATCACCCCGCTCAAGTCTTCCCCGTGAAGCCGGCTTGAGCCGGCTTCGTTCCCGTCACGATCAAGGTGGGGTTCATCGGAGCCAGGCGGGTGCCATCCCCCAGCGGTTGTCCCCGCCAGGCCTGCAGTTGCTGCACGCGCACGGCCAATCCAACGTCCTCGAGCAGCGGCCGAACGCTGGCCAAGGCCTCGATGCTCGCCAGGGGGATCACCACAACACCTCCAGATCGCAGTCGCGTCAGCACCTCCTGCAGCAAGCGCTCCCGTTGGGCGCCCCCGCCCCCGAGCAGAACCCGGTCGGGCTGGCTGAGCTGGCTTGGGAGCTCGCCGTTCAGCACCGTGGTGGCGTCGGCCTCCAGCACCGCCGCAGGGCTGACGCCGAGCCGTTGTGCATTGCGTTGGATCAGTTGCGCGCCACCGGCGCGGCGTTCCACCGCCAGCAGTTGCAGCCCTGGGCGCAAGCGCAGCGCCTCGAGACCAACGCTGCCGGTGCCGGCCCCCAGATCCCAGAGCACGCCCTGTGGCGGCAAGGCGAGTTCGGCCAGCAGTTGGATGCGCACCTCCCGCTTGGTCATCAATCCGGGGTGATCGCTGTGCTGCAGGTAGAGCCCGTCATCGAGCCCGAACAACGGCAGCTGATGCGGATCCGGTGCGGCCGGTTCTCGGGCGATCAGCAGTGCAATCAGCAGCGGCTGCAGATCTATTGGTAGTGCGGTGCCTGGGGCGATCAGCTGCACCCGTTCATCGGGGTGGCCGAGGTTTTCGCAGAGCCACAGGTCCGTGCTGGCCTCCAGCCCGCTGCTGCGCAATATCTGCTGCACGGTGATGGCGCCCCCCTGGTTCGGATCCGTCAGCACCGCCAGGGCTGCGGGTCGCTTCTGCAGGGTGCTGGCCAGGATTTCGGGGTCCCGTCCGTGCAGGCTCACCCAGTCGGCGTCCTGCCAGGGGCGCCCGATGCGGGAGAAGGCCAGCTGCAGCGATGTGGGGGCGGGATGAAACCGCAGCCGCTCTGCCCCGATGCGGTCGCAAAGGATGCGCCCCAGGCCGAACCAGAGCGGATCGCCGCTGGCCAGCACCACTACGGGCTTTTCCGCAGGCCTGGATTGCAGGCTGTCCACCAGAGCCCGCGGGTCATCGCTGCTGATCAGCTCGGGCTTGGCGTCCCCCAGCCAGTCCTGCAGAGCAGCTTGCAACCGCTGCGGTGCTGCAATCACGGTGGCCGTCCGCAGTAGCGTCTGCTGTGGAGCGGGCAACGAGGCGGGCGCCCCGGCGTCGGTGCCGATCACATCGATCATCCCGTCATTCTGGTGTGAGGGTTTGTGGGGCCATGGCAGGGGGTGATCTGCTGGTGGATCGCTTGGTGGCTGGGGGCTTCCTGCGTCCTGCGGTGCTGCTTCGAGGCTTGCAGCTGCGTCGCCCGGCCCTCTCCTGCTGGAGGGTGGGCCTGGTGATGGGACTCAGTGGCCTGCTGGTGGAGCCCCTGGCTTGGCTGCAGTCGTGGCTGTGGGCTCGCCGCTTGCGGAAGGCTGAACTGCCGGACGATCCGATTGTGGTGATTGGTCACTGGCGCAGTGGCACCATCTATCTGCATCAGTTGCTGGCCTGTGACCCCACGCTGGCCACGGCGCGCAATTCGCTCACCACGGCGCCGCAGGTGGCCTTGCTGCTCAAACCCTAGATTCGCTGGGCACTCCAAGCGTGGATGACGCGGAAGCGGCCGATCGACGCGGTGCCCTGGGGTCCGAATGACCCCCAGGAGGATGAGCTCGGTCTGGCCCGACTCAGCATCGACACCAACATGGCGGGCATGGCCTTCCCCCTGGCCTACTCCTGGTTTTTCCGGCGCAATGTTCTGGGTTCCTCCGCTGCCTTCGAGCGGCAGTGGCTGCACTTCACCAAGCTCACCTGGCTCCATGACGGGTATGGGAAGGCGGGACTGCTGATCAAGAACAGCGCTCATTCCGCCCGGGTGGAGTTGGTGCTGCGCCACTTCCCCAGGGCGCGCTTTGTGCTCCTGCGGCGTGATCGGCAGGATTCGATCCGCTCGCTGGTTCAGGTGAAGCAGCGGTTGGGTTCACTAGTGGAGCTTCAGCCCCTGCCCGATGCCGTCACCCAGGTGGAGGAAACGGTGGCTGCCCATCGCAAGCTGCTTGAGGACTTTGAGGCGTCTCGGCACCGGATTCCTGCGGGGCAGTTGGTTGAATTGCCTTATGAGGAGTTGATCCGCCACCCCCTCGCTGCGCTGAAACGGATCTATGACGAACTCGGGCTCAGCAGCTGGCCAGTGGCGCAGGCCCCGCTGTCGGCTCGGATTGCCCAAGCCCGCAGCTACACCGCTGATCCGGTGACCCTGCCCTTGGCGGCGGAACAGCGCCTGAACGACCTGATGGAGGAGGCATGACCCCAGCCCAAGATCGTCGCCAACGCTTGCACGAGCTTGTGATTGCCTTGATTGCTCAGCAGGACGATCTGCCCTTGCTCGATCCCGATCAGCCCGACCTGGAGGGGACGGCCCCTGGCCGTTGGCTGGATCAGAACCGCCGCAGCCTGCATCGCTATCAAGCCTTGGTCCGCACGGCGGTCACCTTGGATGCCCTGCTGGATGCCGAAGACAATCCCTCACCACTGTCTGCAGGTTGATGTCTGCGGGCTGATGTCTGCAGGCTGATCGCAACGGCTGGCTGATCGCGTCAAACCTGGCAATCTGGGGCGACTCTCGGCCCCTGCATGGCTTCGTTCGGTTGGTCCGCTCTGAACTCCCTGCTGGGTCGCGGCAAGCAAGCCAAGGGCTGGCAGCCACCGGAGGCCTCCTGGAGCCGACCCTTTGGCCTGGGCTGGGACAAGCCCTACACGGTTCGCTATGCCAGCAACCTCGACGACGGCCCCAACCATGGCATGCCGCTGGGGGGCTTCGGAGCTGGCTGCTTCGGGCGGGCGCCCGACGGCAACATCAACCTCTGGCACCTCGATGGCGGCGAGCACTGGTTTGGGGTGCTGCCCGATTGCCAGTTCGCTCTGTTTGAAGGGAATGGCCGCGGCAAGCGTGCCCACGCCCTGGCGGTTCAGCCGGATCAGGATGCCTCGCGGCCGGAGGCTGGCCAGCCGCTGAAGGCCTGGGAGTGGTACCCGGCCAGCACGCCGGATCGCAGCACCGGCACCTATTCCGCCCGTTACCCCCTCAGCTGGACCAGCTATGAGGGCGTTTATGACGCCGAGGTGCGTTGTGAGGCCTTCAGCCCGATCCTGCCGGGTGATTACCAGCGCACCAGCTACCCGGTGGCGGTGTTCGTCTGGACGCTGCGCAATCCCACGGATCAGCCTCTTGATTTGTCGTTGCTGCTGAGTTGGCGCAACACCACCGGCTGGTTCACCAACACCGATGCCTCGGCGGAGATTCACTTCCGCGATGACGGAAGCCCGGAGCACAACTACGCCCCGGCCATCGGCAGCACCACCGGCCAGCGCAACCGTTGCATTGACGATGGCTCCCTCAAGGGAGTGGTGCTGGAGGGCAAAGTCTCCAACCCCGTTGCCGAAGGTGAGGGCCAGTGGTGCATTGCCACAGCCGAGCAGCCCGGGGTCACGATCCAGCGCTGCAGTCGCTGGAATCCCAGCGGTGATGGGCGTGAGCTGTGGGACAGCTTCAGTGCTGATGGCTCCATCCCTGAAAGCAACAACGACCGACGCAGTGGATCCGACGATCCCCTCAGTGCTGCGCTGGCGGTGCAGTGTCAGCTGGCCCCCGGGCAGAGCATTGAGATTCCGCTGGTGATCAGCTGGGATCTGCCTGTGACGGCTTTTGCCACCGGCAGCCAGGCGCTGCGCCGCTACACCGATTTCTTCGCTGCGGATGCCAACCAGGCGGTTGCCATTGCCGCTGAAGCGCTGCGTGACTGGCGCAGTTGGCGACAGCAGATCGAGGCCTGGCAGCAGCCGGTGCTGCAACGCCAGGACCTGCCGGAACCGCTGCGGATGGCTCTGTTCAATGAGCTCTACGACCTCTGCAGAGGCGGCAGTCTCTGGAGTGCGGCATCACCGGAGGATCCCTACGGTCGTTTCGGCGTTCTCGAGTGCCTCGACTACGCCTGGTACGAAAGTCTTGACGTTCGTCTCTACGGATCCCTGGCCCTGCTGCAGCTCTGGCCGGAACTCGACAAGGCCGTGCTGCGCAGCTTTGCCCGGGCGATTCCGGCCGCAGATGCCACCCAGCGCCCAATCGGTTGGTACTTCACCCAGGGCAAGGGCCGGGTGGAAGCTGACCGCAAGGTGAAAGGAGCCACCCCCCACGACCTGGGGGCTCCCAACGAGATCCCCTGGGATGCGACCAACTACACCGCTTATCAAGACTGCAACCTCTGGAAAGACCTCGGCAGCGACTTTGTGCTGCAGGTGTGGCGCACGTTCAAGCTCGCCCCCAGTGGTGAAGACATCCGCTTCCTCGCCGATTGCTGGCCGGCGGCCGTGGAGGCGCTGCGCTACCTCAAAACGTTTGATGTGAACAACGACGGCCTGCCCGATAACGGCGGTGCTCCGGATCAGACCTTCGACGACTGGCCCCTCAAAGGGGTGAGTGCCTACTGCGGTGCCCTCTGGATTGCTGCGCTTGAGGCTGCCCTGGCCATGGCCCAGACGCTGCAACTCAGCACTGGGCTCGATACCTCCGCTGAGCAAAGGGAATTCAGCGGTTGGCTGGAGCAATCCCGAGGCAATTTCGACAAGCTGCTCTGGAACGGCGAGTACTACGACATTGATGCCGAAAGCGGCACGCCGGTGGTGATGGCCGATCAGCTCTGCGGCGATTTCTATGCACGGCTCCTGGGCCTGCCGCCGGTGGTGAGTGACAACAACAGCCGCAGCACCTTGAAGGCGGTGAAGGAGGCCTGCTTCGAGGCTTTCGATGGTGGATCCCTCGGTGTGGCCAATGGTCTTCGTCGCGATGGCACGCCTTTGGATCCCAATGGCACCCACCCGCTCGAGGTGTGGACGGGGATCAACTTCGGGATCGCCAGCTACTACCGCCTGATGGGAGACAAGCAGACGGCGCAAGCGATCTGCTCAGCGGTTGTCGAGCAGGTGTATTCCGGTGGTCTGCAGTTCCGCACCCCTGAGGCGATCACCGCGGTGAACACCTACCGGGCTTGCCACTACCTCAGGGCCATGGCCATCTGGGGGCTCTGGGCCACGGAGACTGATTGGACGCTCATCCCCGGAGCGGATGCCCGTTGAAGCGTGGCGCTGGGGGATTCACCGAACTGGTTGCGGTAATCCCTGGCGAAGTGATTGCGGCTCTGGAAGCCGTAATGGCAGGCAATCTCGTGCACGGTGCTGCCGCCAATCGCCTGCTGCACCTCCGGGGAGCTGAGGGCGTGATGCACCTGGCTGAGCCGGATCTGTTTCAGCAACGCCATGGGGCCGGTGCCGAAGCTCTGGCGGCAGTGGTGAACGATCGAAGAACGCGAGGCGAAGATAGTGGCGCTGAGATCGTTGAGCGTGATCGCTTGGCCGGTGTTCTTGAACCCCCAAGCCACCAAATCCTTCATCAGTCCTGCCTCCACACCCAGTTCACCACTGGCTGTTCCCTGCAGCTGATGGGGTGACAACGTCTCCAGCGCCGCCACTTCCACCAGATCCTCCTGGCCCCCTCCCATCAGCTGGGCCTGGATCAAGCTGCTGATCTCTGCAAAACGCTGGGGGTGGATGTTGGCGGAGTTGGACCTGTGGATCACCTCGAGCGTCTGGGGATCACCGGTGGCGGTGGCGAGCTGTTCAAATCGTGTTTGGGAGACGAGGACAACCTGGATGTGGGCCCCTGCCGGAAGCTGAACAAAAGCGTCGCTCAGGCCGGCATGAAAACCATGCAGTGAGCAGGGTTGTGTTTCCTTCCCTCGAACCACCGGCAGCTGATCGGTGGTGTTCAAGCTGAGGGGCAACACCCCAGGGCGTCGGTTGCCCTGAAGAAGCAGGTCTTGATTGGTCTGGATGGATAAAACCGGCAGCTGCCGTGAACCACCTGCCGGAAGCTCCCTTTGAGCCGGCCCCGGCTCAATTGGCCGACATCCATCTCAAAGCCCATCGCCTGCAGGCTGTTGCTGAACCCAGGTGACGAATGAAAAGCGACCTTCATTGGCTGATTGTTTGCGGAAATCGCCTTAAAGCCAGGATTGTTGTGAGAATTCGCTGACTCACCTCCTGCTCATGCGCCGTTTGTTCTGCTGTTTGTTGGCTGCTCTGGGGCTGCTGCTGCTCACGCCAGGTCTGGCATGGGCCCAGGGTCATCAGCACGAAAACGAGGATGGCGTCGCCATGGTCCGTTCGCTGGAGAGCCTCAGGGACCTCGATTACGACAGCTGGCAGGCGGTGGCCTACCGCGAAGGCCCTCCGGGCCAGTCGGTGGTGCTGCGCGTGGTGGGCTATCCCGGGAAACTGCGGCTCGATCATCCGGTGAGCCTCCAGGTGTTGGCGGGTCGGCGCGAATGGCAGCTGGACGACATCACCCTGGCCAACCCAGTGCTGGCCACCGATGGCCGCGACGCAGCGGCTGAATTTGCCCTCGATCCTCTGCTGGACGATCTCAGCAACAACCGACCGCTGCGTCTGGCGTTGCCGGGTGTCTTCACCGAGTTGCCGATCCCTCCCTACGTCGTTGGTGAATGGCGCTCCCTGCAGGAGCTGCCCCTCAGCTGATGTGGGAGCTCTGGATGCGGCGGGCCCTGGCCCTGGCCGCCCTTGCTGAAGGTCACACCAGCCCCAACCCTCTCGTGGGGGCCCTGGTTCTTGATCGCCAAGGCCGCCTCGTGGGTGAAGGCTTTCATGCCCGGGCCGGAGATGCCCATGCTGAGGTGGGTGCATTGCGGCAGGCCGGGGATGCGGCCCGGGGCGGAACTCTCGTGGTCACCCTTGAACCCTGCTGCCACCACGGCCGCACGCCCCCCTGCAGTGAGGCGGTGCTGCGCGCGGGAATTCGCCGCGTTGTGATCGCCCTGGAGGATCCCGATCCCCGGGTCGATGGGGGCGGCATCCGTCAGCTGAGGCAGGCGGGGCTGGATGTGATCAGTGGTGTGCTGCGCGAGGAGGCCCGCCAGCAGAACCGAGCCTTTCTGCACCGCGTTCGCACTGGCCGCCCCCTCGGAATCCTGAAGTGGGCCATGAGCCTCGATGGCCGCACTGCTTTGCCCAATGGCGCCAGCCAATGGATCAGCGGCCCGCCCGCCCGCGACTGGGTGCATCAGCTGCGCAGTGGCATGGATGCCGTGGTGGTTGGGGGCGGCACGGTTCGCGGCGATGATCCGCTGCTCACCAGCAGGGGCCGGCGTTCACCGGAGCCGCTGCGGGTGGTGTTGAGCCGCAGTTTGGATCTGCCGGATCAGGCCCAGCTCTGGGACACCGCGGTGGCACCGACCCTCGTGGCCCATGGCCCCGATGCCGACCTCCGGCGTTTGCCATCCGGGCCTGAGGACCTTCGGCTTTCGGCCTGTGAACCGCAGCAGCTGATGGAGGCCCTGGCGGAACGGGGGTGCAACCAGGTGCTTTGGGAATGCGGCCCTGAGCTGGCGGCCGCTGCGATCCGGCAGGGCTGCGTGCAGGAGATCGCAGCGGTGGTGGCTCCGAAGTTGATGGGGGGCATGGCGGCCCGCACTCCCCTTGGAGATCTGAACTTCAGCGCCATGGATCAGGTGCTGCAAGGGCATTGGCATCAGAGCGAGCCCATGGGCAGCGACTGGTTGCTGCGTTGGCGCAGCGGCAGCTGAGCTCAGCGCTCCCGGCTTTGCCGATCGAGGCTGCTGGCGAAGCGGCCTTGTTCCCTTGTTATTGCAAGCAAACTGCCGGTAAGTTTGCGCAGATTTGTGCGCATGGCTGGGGTATCGGTGGCTCTTCCGTGCGCATGCGCCAGGTTTCTCGCACAAGATCCCGGTGCAGATAGAGCAGCCATCGGCCCATCGCGATGGTGGCCTCCCCAGGTCGCTCTCACGGATCACGGCTACAACCCGGTCCAGCTCGAGACCATCTCCCCAGTTGATAGGCATCCGCGAGCTGCGGCAGCAGTCAGTTTGATCTGGAAATATCCCTCGAATTAGGGATATGTGAGCCACCCCCTTGGCACGATTGGGACTGGTCGGTAGAGAAGATGACGTGGACGAATAACGGAGCGGATAAGCGTCACTGAACAAGCTTCAGCAGCAGATGCAGCAAAGCAGCCTTGGCTTTGTTGTTGTGTGCATTCGCATGCGTGATCACATGGCCAGCACTGGGTACAACTCCCAACACGGCCAAGGAATTCGCCGTTAAAAAGTATTCGCACATTCTTTGCGTGGAGGGCTCGCATCGTCTACTGGCAAGCAAGCTGAAATAAACCACTCACTCCGGCGCAGAACAGCACCACCCGCCACGCCGGTTGCCGCCAACTCACCAACAGCACAAACGCCACCAACGCCAAGCTGAACTCAGCGCCTCCGCGGATGCCTGTCTGCCAGACGGGTTGAAACAACGCCGCCAGCAGGATGCCCACCACTGATGCGTTGATGCCCAGCAGGGCTCGACGCATCGGAGCCAATCGGCCCAGGTCGCTCCAGAAGGGCAAGAGCCCACCAACCAACAAGAACGAGGGAAAAAACAGGGCAACGAGCGCCATCACAGAACCGGCGATGCCCTGAAGTCCAGGCTGCAGATCAAAACCAAGAAAAGCCGCGAAACTGAACATCGGCCCCGGCACCGCCTGGGCTGCGCCATACCCCGCCAGAAAATGCTGCAGGTCGATCCAACCGTTGGGCACCAAGGCTTGCTCCAGCAAGGGGAGCACCACATGACCACCGCCGAAGACCAAGGCACCGGTGCGAAGAAATCCACTGAGCTGCTGCACCAGCAGCGGTCTGGCGACATCAGAAAGCCAGGGCAGAGCCACGAACAGCAGCACAGCCAACCCAAGCAAAACCACCGCCACCGAACGCCGCAGCGGAACCACGAGACGTTCCGATGCCGATGGCTCCAGCTCAGATGGGATCAGCACACACCAACCCACCAATCCGCCAAACAACAGGGCCAACAGCTGGGCCCAGACGCGAGGCACCAACAGCACCAGCACAGCAGCACTCACCATCAGGCTGGCCCGCTGCCGATCGGGAGCCAGCCTTCGCTGCAGGCCCAGAACGGCCTGGGCCACAACGGCAACAGCCGCCACCATCAAGCCATGCACCCAGCCCCCATCGATCCAACTGGGATGGGCTGAGAGCAGCGACGCCGCCAGCACCATCAACACAGCCGAAGGCAAGGTGAACCCTGCCCAGGCCGCCACACCACCAAGCCAACCGGCCCGAATCAGCCCCAGGCCCATGCCCACCTGGGAACTCGAAGGCCCCGGCAACAACTGACAGAGCCCAACCAGATCGGCATAGGCCTCAGCGGTGATCCAACGCTCCCGCTGCACAAAACGCTCGTGGAAATAACCGAGGTGCGCCACGGGGCCACCGAAGGAGGTCAGCCCCAACACGAAGAACTGAACAAACACCTGCAGTGGAGCGGGCATCGTGCTGCCCCTCTCAGGCGGGGAACAGGCGTCGGTTCCTGTTGGCCATCGCCACCAGCGACAGCATCACCGGAACCTCCACCAGCACGCCAACAACCGTGGCCAAGGCAGCCCCGGAGTTCAAACCGAACAGGCTGATGGCCACCGCAACTGCCAACTCAAAAAAGTTGGACGCGCCGATCATGGCCCCGGGTGCCGCAATCGATCGTGGCTGCCCTGCTGAGCGCATCCAGAACGCTGTGATCCAGAAGATCAGATAGGTCTGGAGGATTAAAGGGATGGCAATCAAAACGATGGCCAGCGGATTGGCCAAAATCGCCTGGGCCTGCACCATGAACAGCAGCAACACGGTGGCGATCAACGCGCCAATCGCCAGGGGCTTGAGCCGCGTCTCCAGCCGCTCAATCCGGCGAACACTGCGCAGGCTCAGCCGCGTGAACCATCCGGCCACCAGGGGGACCACGACAAACAGACCCACTGCCGTGAGCATCGTGTCCCAAGGCACCAACACATCCGAAACCCCCAGCAGGAGAGCCGCAATCGGGGCAAAGGCGAAGACCATGATCAGGTCGTTCAACGCGACCTGCACCAGGGTGTAGTTGGGATCGCCATCGCTGAGACGACTCCACACGAACACCATTGCCGTGCAGGGAGCGACGCCAAGAAGAATCATCCCGGCCACATACTCCTGTCCGATGGCAGCCGGAATCCAGGCGGAAAACACGCCACGGATGAACAGCCAGGCAAGCGCTGTCATGGTGAAGGGCTTGATCAGCCAGTTCACGACGGCTGTCACCAACAGCCCCCGCGGTTGCTGGCGAATCGCTCCGATGGAGGAGAAGTCGACCGCCAGCATCATCGGGAAGATCATTCCCCAAATCAGCACCGCGATCGGCAGATTGATCCCTGCTGCCTCCAGGGCCGCAATGCTTGCCGCCGCATCAGGGAACCAAGCACCGAGGCCAACCCCAACCACGATCGCCAGGCCAATCCAAACGGAAAGGTATCGCTCGAACAGACCCATCAATTCATCAAGAATTCTTGATGGAAGAACCCTACCTCCAGCAGGTTCCTCTCACGAAAGGATGTGATTTGGAATACACGCTCAGCATGGCTTAATAGCCTCTAAAGAAACACACAATTTTCACTTAAACCACCTGACCAACAATGTTGAATGGTGCCTGAATATCGATGACTGAAAAACCCATAGGCCTGTTTCCTTGGGCTATTTTGATCTTTGCGCTGGTTGTTCCTAACCCTTGGAAACTGGCATCGGAACGGGCATTCGCCGAACAAAGCGTGACAACGGAACAATGCTCAAGCCGCCAGTGAGGCATCTCTGAAACCTGTGAATACCAAGATCCAAACCCACTGAGGCCGCTTGGTTAACGTCAACAACCGGGTATGAATTCTTAGAATCACATTTCTGGGTTTTTTAGGAGTGAGAAACCATCGCGTCGCAGTGCATTGATCGAATGCATACGAACTTTTGACAGTGAAGTGGAACTCAATCGGCTTGGCATTCACCCCCTTTTGAGGCGGAGCCGTGGTTCAGGAGCGCCGCCGGCGCGGATTGGCTGGAAGCGGTTGCTGCAAGGTCTGGTCCAGAGCCAATTCCAGTGAGGCGTGAATCGGGCCTTCCTTCTGGAGCACCACAACGCCATCCTCAAGGGATTGAACGCGATAAGCCTGGCGATGCTCTTCAATCCAGCGATTGCTGTTGCGGAGCTGGCGCCAATCTCCTGCGAACGCCCGGCCGTAACGCTGAAGCAAATCGAGGTCCACAGCAACCCAGTCCACGCTTTGAGGCCGACCCTTGCGGTCCAGATAGTCGGTGTTGAAAGGGAAGCGCACCAACACCTCGCGGCGGGCAAGCAAAGGCACCAGTGATGTGTTCGCCGCAACGCTGGCCTGCGGAGGAATCACAGCCAAGGCACGCCGAGCCGCTGCACCATGGCTCCATTGTTCAGCCGGGCTGCTGTGCACCCATGGCTGCACGCTGGCAGGAACAAGAAACGAAAGGCTGCGGTGGGGATTGCTGGTCAACGTGAGCAGCAGAGAGAGGCTGATGGCTGCGCCCCAAGCCAGCCTGAGGCGAGGCCCCAGCTGTAAGTGGGGGCGCCGCTGCCACCAGAACAGGGTGCCAAGGGCGAAGCCAGGCACCACTAGCAGGGTGTAGCGAATGGTGATCGCGAGGGGATTGTTCGCGCCCTGGGCCAGGAACAGACCCAACAGACTTGGGCCCGCCAGCAGCCAGGCATCGAGGCTGATCAGGGGTAGGAACAGAAACGGCAGGCTATGGCCAAGGAGGTAGCGGAAGGTCCCTCCGGGGGGATCCACCAATTGCTGAAGCAGCAGGAATGGCTGAGACAACATCCGTTGGAGAACCGCAAGGCTGCTGCCGCCTCCACTGTTCCCATCGCTGAGGTATTGACCGAAGTTCTCCACCATGAAGCGCTTTGCGTTGTCGTCTGAGAACAGCGGCATCAGAACGTTGGTGCACAGCAACACCCATCCCCCTCCCCAGCTGATCAATGCCAAAGCCAGGGGCCAGCGTTGGCGATGGCGTACCAACAACCAGAAGCCAACCGCCACCAGAAGCACCCCCGTGTCCTCTCTGATCAGGGGCATCAGGCCGGCGGCCACCAGGATCAGCCCGGTGCGCCGTTCCACCAGGCCCAGCACCAGCACGAAGACGACCAGAGGCAGCTGACAGAGATCCGTGAAGTTGCCGAGGGTGGGACCGATCAAGGCGTTGCCACCGAAATAGCCGTAGGCGATCCAGTTGGCGGTGCGTTCCGGCAAACAACCACTGGCGAGGCGATGCAGCACAAGACCCGCAGCAGTGATGAGGCCAACCTGAGCCAACGGGAGGGCGGCTCCCCCGAGCAGCCCCAGCAATGGCGCAACAAGCAACAGGGTTGGTGTGAAGTGCTGGCCAAGCCGTTCGTAATCCACCGAAGGCAGCTGTCCGGCATGCTCCACGTTGGTGGAGAGTTGCGAGGAGAGGGTGCTCTCGAACCAATGGCCATGCAGGCTGTTCCAAAGCACCTGCTGAAAAATGCCCTGGTCGTAGCTGGCCAACAGGACCCAGGAACGCCAGGCCTGCAGGCCCAGGCAGATCACGGCGAACAAACCAGCCGCGATGAGGACGCGACGGGACGTCAACAACGGCACCTGCACGCCTCACTCAATGCAGCTCAGCGTTGCAGCGACTTGATCACCTGCATGTGCTGTGGAGCACCTGGGATTCTGAGCAAGAGCTCAAACGGATTGAGTGCAGAGAACCTGCATGATCAAGGCCTGAAACGGTGCATGCTCACCAAGCCGGCTCAACCCGCCAGAAGGGGTTCGCCACTGGCTCGATGGATGGCGACCACACCGGGACGGGGCGGCCGGCCGGGGGCCTGAGCCGGCCAATTGGAACCCAGCGTCACAGGGCTGGCATGCCAAAGGAAATGGGCTGGGCAACCACGGTGTTCATCCAAAAAACGCCCCTCAACGGGGCACTTGCCGATGTGTTGCACCGGTTCAGCTCTTGTAGGCAACACCCGGATACGTGCAGGTCGCAGAACCACGGGCAATGGTCGGAGAGAGGTGGGCTGAGGTGTCGACACCGCGATAAGCGGTGGCACGCAAATGGGCAAGCTGAGCGTCAGTGAGGCGTTGCTTGCGAAGGGTTGCGCGCTTGACGAGGTCGAGAGGTGACATGAACGTCTCCACAGTGTCCGGGTCCCCGTTGCATGACGCCGGATCGAACTGCACCTGCAAATGGCAGGCCAACGATGAATAAAAAATTATCGATAAAAATCAACGATCGATGTACTCAGCAACACCAAGACGGGACCATCAGCCACACATTTTCAACCGCTGTTCGGCGTTGCGTACCCATCTGACCCAATAGCGCCGGCGAGACATCCTCACATTCAGAAGCGATGCAACCAATGAACCCTAAGATTATAAATGCAATAAAATCAGACCAAAAAGATTTAACCTTCCGTGGCGATTATCCAGCCTTTGCCAAATGTTATCCACTTATTAATCATTAAGGTGAGATGACGGCATTTTTAAGATATCTTTTCTAGACCTTAATCAGTGGCTAACCCTTTTTCTGGGCCTACTGATTCATTATTTGATGTGAGCATTCAGCTTCAAATGATCAGCGACAAAATTATTTCACCGCTGCAGTCGATCAACCCCGGTGGTGCTGAAAAGGTTGATTGGGACCCAAAAGCTAAGATTGCTTATGTCATCACTGGCGAATATACCGATGACAAAGGAGGTCAAGTTGTTGCCATTGATTATTCTAGAGGTTACGGCAAGGGAACAGTTTCTGCCGAATATTATCTGGCAGGGGATGTTACCGACGTACGTGTGAGTTCTAAAGGTTTAATTGCTGCATCTGTTTTTGACAAGGAAACCCGGAAAGGGACGGTTCAGTTTTTTAAATATAATTCAAAGAAAGGATTGGTCAGCAAAGGATCTGTTGAGGTTGGTTATCAGCCTGATCAGCTTACTTTCAGTAAAGATGGAAAAACTTTGGTAACCGCAGATGAAGGCGAGCCGTTAATGTTTTATGGCTCTGATGAGATTGATCAAAATCCTAAGGGCAGCGTTTCAATCGTTAAAATTAATAACAAAAATCTTTCGAAGTCTAAAGTCAAAACATTGTATTTTGACAAACCTGACACTTACTACTTGGAGCGTGGAGTTCGACTCTACAACCCTGAAGGTGTTGCAGGCTCTGATAACATCGCTATAAGAGATATTGAGCCTGAATATGTTGGAATTGTAGATAACAAAACTGCTCTTGTTGCTTTGCAAGAGAATAATGCGTTGGCTGAGGTTGATTTCAAGAAAGGCAAAATTAAAGGGGTGTTTGGCTTGGGCTATAAAGACTGGTCAGGTATTCCAATTGATACTTCTGATAAGGATAATGGATACGATCCCAGTGTAAAGAGCAATCTTGTTAGTGCTCGGATGCCAGACGGGATTGATACATTTAAGACGAAATACAAAGGCAAGAACAAACTTTTCTTTATCTCTCCCAATGAGGGAGATGGTCGGGTGAGACCAGATGAAGTTAATTTTGAAGCCGAAAAAGATGGAACTTTCTCTTATGGAACAAATTTTAGTGGTAATGAAGTAGATTCGTTTACTGATCCACTTGATCAAAAAAGCACTATTTACGTCTATGATCAATCAGGCATAGGTAACTTGGGCAATTTTGAGGCGGAAGAAGGTGATGAGTTCTTCATTACTAAAAAATATGGTGTCAGTGACGATGACGAATTTTGGTCAGATGAGCGCCGCGCCGGTAAGCTTGTGGATGACGGTGATGCAAATAAATACGACTCTCAAATTATTGCTGAAGGTCGCCTAAAGACTTTGGTTGATCAAAACGATCCCATCACAGGGAAGATTACTGGTTTTGGCGGACGTGGATTCTCCATACATAACCGAAAGGGCAAAGTGATTTACGACTCCGGCAACCTCACGGAAGAAATTGCTAACGAGCTTGGCTATTATCCCGATGGTCGCAGTGACGATAAGGGCACAGAGCCTGAAACTGTAGAGTTCTTTAGGCTTGGTAAGGGCAAGAATAAGCGTGATTTCATTGCTGTAGCACTTGAGCGGTGTTACAACAACGCTGATCAAGAAAATGAATACGGTACCATCGTTCCTATTTTTGAAGTTGTCGATCTAAGTGCTGCTAAGAATGATGATCGTGTTAAGCACGTGACTACTCTTCAAAGTCCTAACTCCTTGTCCCCCGAGGGCTTGCTCTTTGTCAACGAAAACAAGAATAAAGGCCATATGTTTGTAACAAATGAGGTTTCTCAGACTATTGACACCTACCAAATTCATATAAATGATCTTTGATTTCTATTGAGCAATTGCTTTGTGCACTCTCTTAAGCCCCCTTTCTTAGGGGGTTTTTTATTGCTTTGATTTCTTGTTTGACCCCAGCTTTAACCTCTCTAGTCTTATTCTCTTGAAATAAAGAATCTATCTCAATTCTTATTCTAATAGCGATCTTTCTTCTTGAAATTGAAGGGCTGATGTTTCTAAAATGTTTATTTGTGCACTCCTTCTCGATATACCTTGCTGGATCTTCCCTGGGGTATTGCTCTGCACTGTTACATGGCACAGAATTCCTGACTAATAAATTGTCAGTTTAAGCAACCAAGGAGTGATGCGGCTGTTCTTGTTGGTTTATGTGGTCTACGTTTGGTGCATTTCTCTTCTTGGAGATAGCTTACTGCAAGTTCTGCCTTGGTGTAAGTAATTTTTAAACATTGCATTTTTTATAGTGGGGCTTGTTTTTTCTCTGCCAAGAATGTTGGCGCCTCTCAAGTCTGACCATTTTTCTTTCGGGAACTTGATTAGTAGCCATGAGTCGTGACATCATCGCAGTCCTTCTTTAGCGTTAATTGGAAATGGTTTAACTCGCCTGCGCTATCTTCGATTGGATTTATATTGCCTAAGTAGAAAATGTTTGCTTTAAATATCCCAACACAAAGTCATTCCTAATGGTCATCGAATTTAAGCAATATGTGATGAGCCCCTGTTGAACCTTAAAAGTATTTTGTCTCAACAGCAAGGCTAGTCGTTTAGAACTTGAACGTGCTTTGGATGACGCCGCCAAGTACGCCGAACTTTGCACCTTTACCTTGGGTTTCAAAAAGATTGTTTGTGTATTCACCCATTGGACGAGTAAGATAGAAAGCTGATGGTGTAATTGTTATGTTGTCTGTTATGGGGAACGCTGCGTATAACTCAAAGAGATAATTGTAGTCTTGTGGGGTCAAGCTGTTGTCATTTAGCTCAGTTGCGAAATTTGGTTGGCCAAATGCCAATCCAATGTCGGCGCCTTGACTAAATACATTATCCCACTTCAACCCTACAAACCAAGATCGTGTTTGAACAGGGGATTGTGTGAAAAATCCTTTGCCTTGAATATTTGTTTGTCCTATGCCTGCAGAAATAGACGGAATCCAGCCTGTTCCTTCTGGTGCCCAGTATGCATTCAGGGCGAAATTGTGAGTGCTGCGGTTTGTGCGCTCGTCCACGAAAGATCCTTGATAGAGATCTTCATCTACGTAGTTCCACACTTTTGACCAGCAAGAATTATTGTGTTCGAAATCGGCCGTGAAACTCGTTCCTTGACGTTGGTCCGTTCCGCATTGGCCATATCGGTATCCAAGGGCTATGCCAAATTGGTCACCACCGTAGGCAATTTGAGTCAAGAGGTTGCCTCCAGAGTTATTCGTGAAGAGCCCCCCAACTGTGGAATCACTGATTCCGCCATTTTCGGCGACATAGTTGAGCGTGGCAGAGAAAGCAGGATCACCCTTCTCTTCTGTCTTTTTTTTGTAGATAACTCCTGCGATAGCTCCGGTTGCCTTGTTGTAGACATTGGCTGTGCCAGCCAGTGCGGTCCAGTCCAGCACCTTGGATGCACCCAAGTTGTAAACCGAGGGCCACATCCCAAGGGCTTCTGTGTTCCTTCCCTGTGGACCAACAACAAAGGTCAGGCTGTAATCAATCAGTTCGTCATTCCTGTAGGGGAAGCGGTAATAAAGTCGGTCGATGGCGACTTGGTCGTAGGTAGATTCGGAGACATCCAGCTTTGTTAAAGAAAGCGCCGAACCATTGAAGGCGTTGTTATCAAAATTGCCAGCTCTAAGTCTCGTTAGAAGAAGGTCTTTGCCCGTAAAGCTTGTGTTGAATCCTAGTCTTACATCGTAATTGAATGTTGCGGCTCCGTATCTGTTGTTGTAAGCACGAGTACCGCCTGCAGTGCCATCTTTATTCCAATTTTTTCGGCTGCGGAATTTTCTGGAACCTATATCCTTGTAGTGCTTTTCAAGTTCTGTACCTTGAATAATTTCTCGTCCAATCTTCCCGTTCTCTTCTCTAAGGCTTCCATCTTTGTTATGAACTTTGCTCCAGGCTCTGCGTGTCAATTGCCAGGAACGACTGTTCCGAGTGGCTCCTAAAGGTGATTCTCGACCATTAATTGTGACGATTTGATGGTATTTATCGTAATCCCAATAGTTGTCGGACCCGTTTTGTGTGCCATAGGCCTTGGTTGAACCCGCTACGAAAGTTGCCTGGCCTTTCAGCTTGGTTGTTGTTGAGAACTGAGATGCCTCTAGGGTGCCAACCCGGTTCTCCAGGAGCATGATGCTCCCTGCAACAAAGTCGAGTTCCGATTTGAATTCATCAACGAGTCTTTGAACGTCGTCTGTTACAACTGAGACGCGGTCAAGGCATGATGAGAGAAGAGCTGCTGCCTCATAGCGAGTTATAGGCAAGTATCCTCTAAAGTTTTCATTCGGATAACCTGCTATGCAACCGTAATTTTTGACTAGATTTATCAATGCTTGGTATGCCCAGTCTGTTGGATACACATCATTGAATTGATTGACACTGGTGACTTGCTGAAGTAGTTGTTTGGCTTGCTCAAGATCAAGTGTTGCAGAATAATCCGATATTGATTCGATGTTGATGTTTGCGTTCGCCCATTGAGATTGAGTAATAAGTATAGAAGCTGCTGCTGCGCTTGATGCCAGAAGGTTAAGTCTCTTCAAGGCTTCCAAATAAAAATCAATCTAGGAGGTTTTGGATTCGTTTCTTTAATTCAAGTTTAAATAATGATTGTGCTTGGGTTATCTGATTGGTTGTATGGCCGGCGTTCGTTATGAGCTCACTGGGCGGATCTCCGAAGTTGGGAAGACATTTTGTCCGCCTGGCAATTTATGAAGCTGCGCTTCATCGATCGCGCTTACCGCGAGTTGTCAGGATTTGCTCAGTTTTCTGCCGGCTGCTTCCCTCGTCAACAGTTGGTCGGTTTTTTGCTGACGCCGGCGCTCACCTTGTCGCCGACTTTTTCGAACATCAATTTGACTCCGCTGCGGCTCAGCTTAGGCAGTGTTTCCGTCAGAACCAGGGTCTTGCTAAGCAGCACGCTGTCAGCGTCATCTCCGGCTTGGCTGGCTGCCTTCTGCTTTGAGGCACTTGCTTTCAGTGAGAGGTCGATGCTTCGGAAGTCCTTCAGCAGCTGTTGGTTGGCGGTGGCGTTGGTGAATTACAACGTCGTTTCAAATTTTTAGGTTTGGTTAATCCCATCACAATATGTATTTTTGTTGGTATTAGCTGCCCTCAAGCAGTCTGGTTAGCTGCGCCTGAAGCTTCAGAGCCCCAACTGCATTACTGTGTTGCTTGCAGCGGATGCTGGCTTCGATGATTTCATCCAGCAGCGCTAGACGCGTGCCAAGGAAGTCGGATCGTTCGACTGAGTAGTCAGCCTTGATGATCTCCCTAGCGCGTTGCAAGTAAGTCTCGGCTTGTCGCTTCTGTACCCCCCATTCCTCCGTGCAGAAGCGCAGGATGTAGCTGTTTGTTTTGGCGGACGACAACAGTTTTACGACGGCATGAATCCGCCGATCAATTTCTGCTTTGTCGCTCTTCTTTCCCATAGCTCCATTATGGATCTCCCTCTTTTGGGGGATGACAGTTCTCTCGTAACGCTTGATAGTCGATTTGTAGTGCAGTTTTTTGCCTTATGAAGTCGCTTCAATGGCTTCTTCCTGGCCCTGCAGTGGGGCTCATGCAAATTTGCTACAAGGGCTAATGTGAAGTTCAAGAGCTTGCCAGGCAATGCTCAAGCTCAGTTGCAGGCAACCACTTGGAATCTGAGAGTGGTTGGCAATACGGTTACTCCGAATACATCGGTGGATATGCGACCCAGATGGTCGTGAGGTTCACTCCACATGACGAAGTTCTGTACCAAGTTGATCCAGATGGGTCGCCCCACAAGTTCGACATCTGTGGGGGGCGCTTTACGGGTGGTCCTTGCTCAGCAAAATCATGGGCTAAGTGAGACCCCGTCAATGAGCCTCTCCCCACGTCTCAGCGACGTTGCAATCAGCTTCGAGGGGAATGTCCCCCAGATATTGCTTTTGCAGCTTCTGGGAGGTCATGGAGGCCAATGCGATCTCTCTGACTTGATCCACTAAATCCCTGGGAACCTCCAGCAGGATCTCGTCATGGATCAGGCCAACGATGTGAACACCGGGGAACGCATCTAACGCGGGCCAGAGGTCACCAAGAGCAGCGGCGAGCAGGTCACGGCCTGAGCCTTGGATGGGGAAGTTGATGCCATTGGTGCGACCCAGAGGCCTCATGGGGCGGATGCCATCAGCTCCTGCGGTGTGGTCGCGGTAGGTCATGCGCCGGCCAAGCAGGCTGCGCACTTCGAGGGTGGTGCCGCTGTCGAACTGCCGCATCTGCCGGCTGATCTGCGGGTGGAACTGATGCCAGGCCTCGTAAACCTTGCGGGCTTCGGCTTCGGTGACGCGGGTGCCTCGAGCACGGGAGAGCAGGGTGCGAAGGCCGGCCACGCCACAGCCGTAAGCCAGGGAGAAGTTGGCCATCTTCCCGATGGTGGAGCGTTCGGGATCGGCCTTGGTGATCTCCCTGCCGCAGGCCTGCGATGCGATGTAGGCGTGCGGGTCGATGCCATCGAGCAGGATCCTGCGCTGGCCGTCGTCGTTGTAGAGCTCAGGGCTGGCCTGGAGGCGGATCTCAATTGATGACCAGTCGAGATCCATCAGCACGGTGTCGGGGTTGCCAGTACCCAGGGCCAACTTCCGATCACCGGTAATGCCTTGGAAGTTGAAACCGCACTGGCCGAGCTTCACGGGCTTGGGTTCACCTTTGCGTTTACCGGTCTTGAACCGTTCGGTGTCAGAGGGAACGTGGCTGTTGGTGTCTCGAATCAGCGCGCTGGTGGACATGCGGCCGGTGCTGGCACCAATGAGCCGGTAACAAGGCCTGACGCGACCATCAGTGAGCTCGGCTTCCTCGAGCAGCCACTTCACCTCTTTGAGTTCCTGATCGAGGGTTTTCAGCTGGAGCAGCTGCTCGATGACTGGATCAGGCCTGAACTTCTTCAGCGTCCGATCTTTGGTGTCTTCGATCTCCTCGCCGAGGTGCTGGGCCAAGGCCTCTTTGAGCTTCAGCGGATTGCGGTAGTTCTCGAGGTTGAGGGCCTGGTGCAGTTCATCCGCCAATGCCTTGCGTTCAGTGGTGGCTCGCTTCTGGGAGGCGATGGCAGCGGGAACGTCTACGGCAAGGCCTCTGACCTGCCCATCGGCGCAGGCGCTGATCATTGAGCAATCCACCCGGTGGACTTCCACCTGCTTGGTTTCATGCAGCTGCTTGTGGAGCTCACGGCCAAGCGGCAGCACCACAACGGCATCGAGAGCGGCATATCGGAGCTGACTGGCGGTAAGGCCATTGCCCCAATCACTGGTCTGTTCGGTCTTGTCCAGCTCCCGCTTCAGGTAGTGAGCCGAGGCCGCGGCGAGGCTGTTGCTGGGCAGGTCGCCAATGATCTGGCAGGCCAGCATCGTGTCCCACCACTTGCAGAGCGGTCGGATGCCGGCAGCAATCAGGAAGGTGGCTTCAAACAGCAGGTTGTGGCCCACCAGGGTTCGGTTGGGATTACGAACCAACGTGCGAAGCCAATCAATGGCCGGCTGGCCGATGACGGCCACATCGATGACCAGCGTGGTTTTGCTGTCAGTCCCAGTGAGCTGAGCCAGGCGGATCTCACCGCCCAGTGATGGGCTCAGGCTGGCCTTGTGCCGCCAGAGGTCAGTGCGGCGGTTGAAGGTCTCCAGATCGAATCCGAGCGATAGGGCCATCCCATCGGGATCAGGCAGATCGGAGGCCCGGCAGATGTAATCGATGCCGGTGGGCGGTTCGCCTTTGTATGGCTCGGGGCTCGCCGGAGTGATCCCCGAAAGGAACGGCACTAACGGCAGTTCTGGACAACCCTGGCCATAGCGGTTTTCTGAAGAGGGTTGGTTGTTTAAGGCGCCGGAAACGATCTCTAACTTTTTTACTGGCTTTTGCCGTTGTTGCCGTTTTCCCCTCACTTCGCCTGTTGCAGTGGCGGGTTTGGCAACGGCAGTTTCTGAAACTGAACTGCCGTTCGGTCCTTCTGGAGTTGCCGTTTCGCTCGGATCCTTATCTTCTGGCCGCCTTAACCGATAACGCCAACGGTTAATGCCTTTCGCGTCTTTGCCCTCGATGCCACCGTTGTTCCTCACCTTCTCGAAGAAGGTGTTCCGGCTTCCTCGGGCCACCATCGTGAGGTTCTCCTCCTCACACCACCGCTGAAACTCGAGGAACAGTTCGGCGCGCTTGATTCCATCGCGCAGCTGATCCACCGGCACGGTGCGCTCGCGGATGAAACGAGTCACATGGTCGATGTTCTCGTTGAAGTGGTCGGCAGTGGCTTTGTCGGTGGGCATGAAGTTGCCCCGCGCCTGCCGGCGCTGCCAGGCCGTAACCAGGCGGACCAAGATCCCGGGCAGCTCCGCTTTGAGCTTGTCCCCCAGAGATCGATCCTCTTTGCCGTTATGGCCGACGGTGAAGCGGAAAGGTGAGACCCGTGAGCTGAATGCCTTGGTGGTCTCGTTGATTGGCGGCAGCTTGTTGCAGCTGAAGGCCAGAAACGCGTAATTGAAAAAACTGAAGGTCTGGCCGTATTTCTTGTCTGCCTGGACCGGATCCTCACCGGTGAGCATCTTCACCAGGGAGATGTCCTTCACCTCCTCTGGCTTCAGCTCGCCGGCGACATTGGCTCGCTTGCCAAACAGCTCCGCCGCCATGAAGCGGTTTTCCGCGAGCTGGTGGAGGGTGACGGCGCTGCAGCTGTTGCTGCCCAGCAGCCACAAGATCACTCGGAGGATCAGACCTTTGCCGGCCCTGGCCTCGCCGTAGAGGATCAGGATTTTCACCGGTGCTTGGCTCCAGTCGATGCACTGGGAGATCACGTCCTCCAGCCGCTCGATCTGACCCGGCAGCGCGCTGTTGATGAGCCACTCCCAGGTGGGGCAGGAGGCTTTCGGATCCCACTCAACTGGCAGCTGCTGCAACGTCACCACTTCATGGGTGTGGTCACGCAGCTCACCGGTGCGGAGGTCCACCAGTCCGTTCTTCACGTTGAGCAGGGGCTCGCTGAGAAACTGCGGCACTTCGCGGCCGCTGGTCTTCAGGCTGGTGAGCGCCAGGTCGGTGACGGTGTTCAGGTACTGCGGCACATAGTTGTTGCCCAGGGCCTGCTCCACCGCGTTGTTCCAGCGGCGGGAGTCACTGTTCAGGTAGACGCCACCCTCGTAGACGGCGATTGACTTGTCGCCGTTGAGAGCCAGACGGTGGTGGCTCTGCAGGTGCTCCCAGAACGTGGCCGGCTGGAAGTTGCCCTCAGCGTTGAAGAAGCCTGAGTTACGCCGGCGCTTTCGTGGTGCCTTGCCCAGCTTTCCCTCTGGCCCGCGCGCCAGCTCGATCCACTGCAGGACCATCTCGAGGTTGTGATCGGCGTCATGGCGACTCAGCAGATCGTCGGCTCCGTCATTGCCGCGGCCGGGTAGGTGGATGATCCGGACATCCCTCGCGAGGAATTCACCTAGCAGGTTTTCTCGCAGGTATTTGGCAGCGTCATAAACGTCGCGATTGGTGCTCACGTCTGCATCCGGGAGGAAGAACACCTCCCGACCGCGCATCGGAATCTGGCCAAATTCCGGTGAGGGCTCGCCCCCGGTCATCCAGCCATTGCAGCCACTGATCTGCACAACGGCGAAGCTGCTCTCGCTGCCCTCGAGCGCCGCTGCTACAGCTCTGCCCTGGAAGGTGCCCTCCACCACCAGCAATGGCACTGATGGATCCAGCACGGTCTTCTCGCTGCCGGCGATAACGCCGACCACGCCGCCGCAGCCTTTGGGGAACAGGTATTTCATGGGCCGCCCCTCTTTGTTGATTGGGGGCGTTTCTGGCTGCAGCTGGATCACTGTCCGGCCGCTTGCGCAGGTCCAGGGGATCAGATGACTGGGGACCAACTTCTCGGCGTAGCCACCCCAGTGCTGAAACCCCTCCGGCAGTTCTTCGACGGTGCGCACGATGGTGATGCCAGCCAGGCGCTTGTCGTCCAGGGCCCGCTTCTTCTTCAGAGCCTTGGCCTCGTCGCCAGTGAGCTCACTGCCTCCTGCTGCCGGCTCCGCCGGCGGGGGTGCCCCCCATTGCTCGACCGACATCACACGACCCCCTCGAACCAGCCGTCAGCAATGGCCTGCTGCCACCGGGCAATGGTTTGCCTGTAGACGCTGTGAGCTGTTTCCAACCCAGGCCAGAAAAACAGCGTGAGCAACGGGTATCCAGATTCAAGTTCTGAGATCTCCGTGGCTTGAATCCGCCTGGTGCTCGGATCGAACATCAGGTGAATCTGCCCAGGGCCGTCTGGGTTGATTGAAAGCATCTGGAGCCGCTGTTTCTCCACGGCCGTCAGGTGTTCGTAATGGTCACAACCAGAAGCATCGCTGTAGGCGTGCCAACTGCCATTGGGGCAGCAGCGCCCAGGCTTGCCTGACGGATCGGGTTGATCCATATCGACCTTCACGGCACCAGACAGCACCAGCTGCTCGAGCACGTTGTCGATGGATTCAATGGCCATGGATCGGCACCCCCATCTCGTCGGCGTATTCCCGCTCGAGGCGGTGCTGGCGGGCCAAGGCCTCATTGGCATCAGCCCAGCGGCCACATCGACTGAACCAAGCGCTGCGGATGCCCTCCCATCGGATGCCCCAATGCAAGGCCTCGGCGTAATTGCGGCCGGATCCGCTGGAGTCTTTGAGCCTGGTGCGAAGAGAACGTTCAGCCATCAGCGTTGTCCTTCAGTAATGGACTCCAGTGCTGTTTGGCTGCGCGACTGGCCATGCGGCCGGCTGCGCTTTGCACCTTTTTGGCTTTGGCGGAAATGGCGTTTAGAGCGTTGATCGCTCGTTCCCACTCCTTTTGCTCAATCAGTTTTTGAACCTTGTCCAGGTCCACTTTTCTGAGCGAAGCAATGGCCCCTTTGATGGACCTGATGCTCACGGGGTCCGGCTTGCCGTCCAGCTGGATGGGCCCGGTTGGGACTTCAGGCTTTGCCATCGCTCCCCTCCTGCTCGAGCACGGCATTCACCAGCTCATGAGCGATTTCCAACCAGTGATCACTGCCGAGCATTTCGCTGACGTGCACGTCAGCCAGGTCCAGAAGAAATTCGTCCCGGAGGGTGGGCACCTCCAGCAGCAGCTTCATCGCGATCAGGATGTGGGACGTGGCCTTGAGGGCTAAGTCGCGATCGAAGGTCTTGCCGTCGCCCGCATCGAGGGTTTGGGGAAGGGTCATGCCGCACCTCCTGTGGGCTGCATCACGTTGCGGTTGTCGGTGATCAGCACGCTGCGGATCTGCCCGCCGTAGTGGCGGCCCACCACCTGCGCGCCGGCATCGCTCAGGCTCAGCAGGATCCCCTTGCGCCAGCGATCAGCTGAACGCCAGAGGCATGGTCTGCCAGCAGTCAGATGGCTGCTGTCTGATGGTGATCGGCGGAGCCGGGTCTGCTCCACATGGGATGGCCAGGGGCGCTGCGGAACCCGCCGCCGCCAGCGTGTCATTTGGGTGGACTTCATTGCTGAATAGGGGTCTCGTTTTTGATTGCCTCGAGCAGGGAATCCAGTTCCGCTGGCTCTCCTGATTGCGATGGCACGGGCATCCGAGCCAGGTCAGCGAAACGCTGCTGGCATGCACCGATGTCCCAAGTGATCGGACTATTTCTGAAGGGTCCGCGGAAGAAATGGACCCCAGGCGTCAGGTGCCCGGAATCGATCAATCGCAAGAGTTGCGACTTCGATCTGCCGAGTGCCTGCACCGCATCGGGAGTTCTTAGAACCCCGTCTGTGATTGGCATAGTTAAGGGTTATTGATTCGCCTTGGTCCGCACAAACTTGGCTATTTGCTGATGGCGCCCTCCGATTCCGTTGAAGAAACTCTTCAGGCGTGCGCCATCCCAATCCGGAAACTGCTTTCGTGCACTCTCGATGACCTCGAGATCGAACTCCAGCGGTTGACCTTTGGCAGCATGAACATCCACACCGTCGATGCGGCGTGTCCGTGTCTTTTTCTGAGCAAAACGGTCTCGTTTCATAGCGTCGCCAAGACGGTGAACTGAGATCGTCTTCTCATCAGCCTGACCATCCACTGGATGGCACCCTTTTCACGAAAAGGTGAAGTCGCTTTCCGAACCCACAGGGGACACCTTCACTGAAGGCCGAAGGAAGTTGACTCAGTACGAACCTGCAAGTGACAGAAGTACTTGAGGCGAAATCTGGCCGGAGCCATCATTCGTTGACAGGTTCATGTTAACCACAAACGCTACGAATGGTGCAACAAGTGGCATCAAGCCGCTATCAGCAGTGTTCGCGAGCTCGGAAAGATCCAGCCCCTGATTGATAACTTCCCCAAAAACCTCGCTCCTGTTTGCCGGCTGATGTCACTCCTCGAGTGATTTTCCCAGGTGCTCAACCTTCGTTTCGAGTTCCTCTGTCCGCCGCTGAAGCTCGACCTCGCGGTTGTGTTCGGCCTCGTCCATCTGCTGACGGCCGCAGTTCATCATCTCGGTGTAGGTCAGGGCCCTGGGCTTCCTCGGACCTTCTTTGGGGGAGGGGGTTGATTGGTTATTCATCAGAGCCATTGCCAGCGGTCAGGCGTCCAGCGACGAAGCCAACACCGCCAGCGATGACGGCAGCTTGCATCTGCCACATCAGGCGTCGGTGGCGCCATGCCGTGTTGTTGAGCCAAATACCAACACCTATTGCCAGGACCAGCAACGTCATCAGGCCAGCATTGCCGAGGTTTTTCATGGCATCTAAAGCAGCTGGTATTTCTGTTGGGTCATCGCACCAGTGCCTCCAGTCGCCGTCGTTCTACCTGGGCCTGAACATCGGCCAGGGTGCTCTCCACCATCTCCCGATCGGTCCAGGCGCCATAAGTCGAGCTGTGCGTCTCGAGGCTGTGGCCCATCAGCGCAGCGGCTCGACGCGGGGTGATTCCGTAGACCTCATGGGCCCGCAGGGCGTAGCCGTGCCTGAGCGAATAGGGCACCAGCTTGTCCCCGCTGCCATCGGTTCGCGGTGTGGAGGCTGTCTCCTCCTTTAGCTGCGCGAACACCTCGCTGCGGTTGCAGTGCAGATAAAACGCATCGCCGGCGCGGGGCCCGCGGCAGCCGGTGGGCAGCGCCTCATCCCCCTGCTCGGCCAGCACCGCCAGCAGGTTGGCTGACAGCCCCTCCTGGCCGATCGGATCCAGCCCCACGATGTCCCGCGGTGGGGTGCCCTCTGGGCATTGGCCCGTCCGCTTTCGGTAGTCGCAGTGCAGCAGCTGCCCGTTGACGCTGAGCAGGTGGAGCTCCACGGGTCGCAGCCCGAAGCAGGCCACCAGGCCGATGGCCGTTCGCCAGCGCGGGTCGGTGGTGCCCTCGAGCAGGCGAGTGATCTGGTCGTCCTTGATCGGAGTGGTCAGGGCCTTCTTCTTCGCCCTCATGCCGATCAGCAGCTTCAGGTCGGCCGGCGGCAGCCACCGCTGGTCGGCGCCGCAGTCATCCACCGCGAAGCGCAGCATCTGGGCCAGGTATTGGATGCAGGTCCGGCGATCGGTCAGGCCTGAACCCTTCCCCTCGGGGAAGTGGGTCTCGACCATGGCCTTCAGCAGGCCGGGGCCACTGGTGGGCTTCGGCTTGGTGGTGAGCAACGCCACGGCGCGGTTGACGTGCCGGCTGTAATTGCGCCGCCAGGTCCGCTCGGAGACCTGCCCGGAGTTCAGCTTGTGTTTCCGGAACGCCTCGGCCACCTCGGGCCAATCGGTGGCGCCATCGGCACCGGTGGGGGTGCTGGAGAGGAGAGCGACTGATTCCTTCACCGTCTTGCCGGCGGCCACCATCGGCTTGATCCGTGCCGCCAGAGCCAGAAGGTCGGCCTGGCTTGCACCTGACCAGGGCAGCTCCGTCACCGCGCTGCTGCGCTGCCCGTCATCAAATCGGCAGGTCAGCTGAATTCGCCCCCGGATGTCCCGCACCATCCACCCCTCGCCGTTCTGGCCCCTCAGGCCTTGGCGCATCGCGGCGACCCATGCGGGGGTCTTGGTGGGCATGATCGGCCGCTTCAGATCTGACGCCATTGTGCGCACAGGCGTGCGCACAGAGCAACCTTTTTGGTGTTTCAAGTCAACTCAAGCGTCACGCTGAGTTTCTGAAAACTATTGCTATGGCTGCATTTCTGCTGGTGCTTACTGGTCTCTTGATTGCCGGTCGAGGCTGCTGGCGAAGCGGCCGATTAGCACCCCCATCACGGCAGCGAGGTAGAGCGGTCCGGCAACGCTGGTGGCCACACTCACCATCCGTGACAGGGGGAGCATCGGGCTGATGTCCCCGAAGCCGACGGTGGTGAGGCAGACGAAGGCGTAGTAGTTGATTGTCGAAAACAGGCGGGCGCTGGCCAGGACGCTCGAATCGCCGACGTTGGCCATCTCAAGGGGTTGAAAGCTGCCCGGCTGGATGGTTTCCAGCGCACTCATCACCAGGCCGGCGGCGAGTCCGATGTGCAGGTACCCGGCCGTGGCACCCATCAGCAGGGCCTCGGTGACCCGTCTGGTGTTGGCGAAGCGGGTCACCAGGCGGATCACGCTCCAGCCCACCAGCACGCTCCAGCTCAGGGCCAGTGGCATGCCGCTGTAGATCAGCTCCAGGGGCGTGAGCAGCCAGAGCCACATGGTCACCACCGCCATCAGCCCCAGACCCCGATACAGCGCATCACTCCAGTTCGGAGCGTTGCTGCTCCCCACCATCACCTGGGTGAGCAGCAAGGCAACGAGGGTGTAGCCGATGTAGGTCGCCCAGACCAGGCGGGGGAAGGCGAAACCCACGGTGGCAATCACAGTGCAGAGCAGCAGCAGCTTCAGCTGCGTGTCATCACGCCGCTGGAGCCGTTGAACCAGTCCCACCAGCACCTTGGACACTGTCGCTGCCCCCAGGGTCGGCAGCCAGCGAAGGCTGTCAAGTCTCGCTCAATCGAGCAAGGAGAGCTGCCGGTGCTTGTTGGCGGGGGCAGCAGGCTTGCGTGCTCGGCAGTCCCATGGCTCCGCTGGCGCTGGCGTGAGCATCGGCTCGAGGGCACGTCGGTGGGCTCCATCACCCGGTTCCAGCCAGATGCTCTCCAACCCCTCGGGAATGATCACCGGCATCCGATCGTGCAATGTGGCCACCAGGCTGTTGGGCTGCGTCGTGATCACGCAGCAGGTCTCCACTTCACTGCCATCGGGGCCAATCCAGCGGTCCCAGACACCGGCCAGCCAGAACAGCTGCCGGTCTTTGCGCTGGATCAGATGCCCTTTTTCAAAAAAACCGGTGCTGGGCAGAAGGCAGCGGTGATGACGCCATGGCCCGCGAAAGGAGGCTTTCTCCGCGATGGTTTCGGCGCGGGCATTGATTGGTCGCGGCGCCTCCAGCGGGTCCTTGACCCAGCCCGGCAGGAGGCCCCAGAGCATGTGGGAGAGACGGTCTTCACCGTGCTCACGCCGCACAGCCAGCACCGGTTCGTGGGGGCGGATCAGCTCGCGGGGGGCGTAATGCTCCAGCCAGGCGCTGTCCTCCGGCCGCAACCAGCTGCCCAGCAGCTGCTGCAATTCCGCGCGAGGCGTGTCGAGGCAGTAGCGACCACACATGGGCAGAAGCTAGGCGCCGTTCGGTTCTTACACCCGTTGATTGCCAGAGATCCCTCGTAGCGTGTCGGAACTCACAGGCCATCAATGCCGATCCGCCAGGACGACAACCAGCCGAACCGTCGCTTCGGGATCATCAACTTGGTGCTGATTGGCTTCGGGGTGTTGCTGCTGGCCAGCAGCTTCCTTCCCAGCAACGGCATGCAGCAGGTGCCGCGGGTGCCCTACTCCCTGTTCATCGACCAGGTGAATGACGGTGCGGTGAAGCGGGCCTTCATCACGCAAGACCAGATCCGCTACGAGCTGAGTGATCCCGAGGAAGGCACGCCTCCTGTGCTGGCCACCACGCCAATCTTCGACATGGATCTGCCCCAACGCCTCGAGACCAAGGGCGTTGAGTTCGCGGCGGCTCCCCCGAAGAAGCCGAACATTTTCACCACCATCCTCAGCTGGGTGGTGCCGCCCCTGATCTTCATCTTGGTGCTGCAGTTCTTTGCTCGCCGCTCGATGGGCGGTGGTGCTCAGGGGGCGTTGAGCTTCACCAAGAGCAAGGCCAAGGTGTACGTGCCCGATGAGGAGTCGCGGATCACCTTCGCCGACGTGGCGGGCGTGGATGAGGCGAAGCAGGAACTCACGGAGATCGTCGACTTCCTCAAGCGCCCTGAGCGCTATGCCGAGATCGGCGCACGGATTCCCAAGGGTGTGCTGCTGGTCGGCCCCCCAGGCACCGGTAAGACCCTGCTGTCCAAGGCCGTGGCCGGCGAAGCCGAGGTGCCCTTCTTCATCATTTCCGGCTCGGAGTTCGTGGAGCTCTTCGTCGGCGCTGGTGCCGCCCGGGTGCGCGACCTGTTCGAGGAGGCCAAGAAAAAAGCGCCCTGCATCATCTTCATCGACGAACTCGACGCCATCGGCAAGAGCCGTTCGGGTTCGATGGGCGTAGTCGGCGGCAACGACGAACGGGAGCAGACCCTCAACCAGCTGCTCACCGAGATGGATGGCTTTACCGCCCAGGACAAACCGGTGATCGTTCTAGCGGCTACCAACCAGCCCGAAGTGCTCGATGCAGCCCTGCTGCGTCCCGGCCGTTTCGACCGGCAAGTGCTGGTGGACCGTCCAGACCTCTCCGGCCGCAAGACCATCCTCGAGATCTACGCCAAGAAGGTGAAGCTGGCTGCAGGTGTTGACCTCGACAGCGTCGCCCAGGCCACCAGTGGTTTTGCCGGCGCTGATCTAGCCAACCTGGTGAATGAAGCTGCTCTGCTCGCAGCGCGTGCACAGCGCACCAGCGTTGAGCAGCAGGACCTCGGTGAAGCGATCGAGCGGGTTGTGGCTGGTCTCGAGAAGAAGAGCCGCGTCCTGCAGGACGATGAAAAGAAGGTGGTGGCGTATCACGAGGTGGGCCACGCGATCGTGGGCCATCTCATGCCTGGCGGCAGCAAGGTGGCCAAGATCTCGATCGTGCCCCGTGGCATGAGCGCCCTGGGCTACACCCTGCAGCTGCCCACCGAAGAGCGCTTCCTCAATTCCAAGGAGGAACTCCAGGGCCAGATCGCCACGCTTCTGGGTGGTCGCTCGGCTGAGGAGATCGTCTTCGGCAAGATCACCACGGGTGCTGCCAACGATCTGCAGCGGGCCACCGATCTGGCTGAGCAGATGGTGGGCACCTATGGCATGAGCGACACCCTGGGGCCCTTGGCCTACGACAAGCAGGGCGGTGGCCGTTTCCTTGGTGGAGGCAACAACCCCCGCCGCTCGGTGAGTGATGCCACGGCTCAGGCCATTGATAAGGAAGTTCGCGGGCTGGTGGACCAGGCCCACGACGACGCCCTCGCGATCCTGCGGGAGAACATGGCTCTGCTCGAGACGATCGCCCAGAAGATCCTCGAAAAAGAGGTGATCGAGGGGGATGACCTCAAGCAGATGCTCGAGGCGAGTGTGCTGCCGTCCGGTGTGACCGCTTGACGGCAGCGGGCTTCATCCCCGATAACAGTCCTTTGAACCGTCGCGATGGCTACCGCTTCTGCGGGCGTTGCTGCTGTCCTCTCTCCGCTGTGCAGACGTGACTTCCTTTCCTCAGCGGATTGTTCCGCAGCAGAAACAGCAGCGTTGCTGGATCTGGCTGCACAACTGAAGAGCGGCGATCGTCGGATCGATCTCGGCAACCGTGTGCTGGGCCTGATCTTCAGCAAGGCCTCCACCCGAACCCGTGTGAGTTTTCAGGTGGCCATGGCCCGCCTCGGCGGCCAGACGGTGGATCTCAATCCTTCCGTCACCCAGCTCGGCCGCGGCGAGCCGCTGGAAGACACGGCCCGGGTTCTGAGCCGTTACTGCGATGTGCTGGCGATTCGCACCTTTGCTCAGCAGGAACTGGTGGACTACGCCCACTGGGCCTCGGTGCCGGTGATCAATGCCCTCACCGATCTGGAGCATCCCTGTCAGGCCCTAGCCGACTTCCTCACCATGCAGGAAGCCCATGGCGCCCTTCCTGGTCAGACCCTGGCCTATGTGGGCGACGGCAACAACGTGGCCCATTCCCTGATGCTTTGCGGCGCATTGCTGGGGGTGAATGTGCGGATCGGTTGCCCCGAGGGCTTCGAGCCCTTGCCGGGTGTGCTTGAGCAGGCCCAATCCCTGGCACAGCACGGTGCCTCGATTGAGGTGGTGACTGACCCCCGTGAGGCGGTGGCGGGTGCCCAGGCCGTTTACACCGACGTTTGGGCCTCCATGGGCCAAGAGGCCGAACAGGCGCAGCGGGAGCAGGCCTTTGCGGGATTCTGCGTGGATCAAGCCCTGATGGCGCAGGCGGCAGCCGATGCGATCGTTTTGCACTGCCTGCCAGCCCACCGCGGTGAGGAGATCAGCGCCGAGGTGATGGAGGGCACGGCGAGCCGCATCTTTGATCAGGCGGAAAACCGCCTGCATGCGCAGCAGGCTCTGTTGGCGGTGTTGATGGGTGGTCTGTGACGATGATCCACCGCTGGTTGGTGCCGTTGATCGTCACCGCCCATGCGGTGGCAGCGTCAGCGGATCAGGCCACCGACAAACAACAGCAGAGCACCATTGCCCGATGGACGGCCGAGAAAATCTGTGAAATGGGCGTGGATGCTTTTTACGCCTTGCCGGATCCTGAGCTCAAAACCATGTTTGAGCGCGACACCTCGATGCGTTACGAGGATGTTCCTAACGCACCAACCGATCAGGAAAAGTCCCGTATCACCGGACAGTTGATGGGATATCTGATGGCGGCCTGTCCGCAGCAGCTTGAGACCTACAAAAACCGCTGAAGAGCATCGCGATGCGTAAGGAACGTTGCTGGGTTTGGTTCAAAGGTGGCCTCTCGGAGGAGGGGCACTGGATGTCGGGCTGGGTGGCCAGCACAACCCAGCAGTCGGGGCTGTTGATTGAGCATCCCGGCTACGTCTCTTGCCGGGTTCCGGAATGGCGTGTGGTGTTCAAGGAGCCCAAAGACCTGAACCTGGCGCCGAGCATTCCCGAGGCTGCGGTGTGGAAGCTGGTTTGAACTGAGCCTGTGCTTGCGGCATACGACAAGGAACGGTACAAATGTATTGCCCGAACCTTTTTTGCGGTGACCCGTGTCCCACAGGAGCCCCTCACCACTGCACAGCAAGAGCTGTACGACTGGCTAGCGGACTACATCGGCACCCATCGCCACAGCCCCTCGATTCGCCAAATGATGCAGGCAATGGGACTGCGCTCTCCTGCGCCGATCCAGAGCCGGTTGCGCCATCTTCAGCAGAAGGGATGGATCACCTGGCAAGAAGGTCAGGCGCGGACCTTGCAGCTCTTGGGCGACATGGTGGGTGCCGCCGGGATTCCTGTGCTGGGCGCCGTTGCCGCCGGTGGCCTGGTGACGGCTTTTGATGATGTGCAGGAGCATCTCGATCTGGCGCCGGTGCTCGAGACCCGCGGTCTGTTTGCCCTGACGGTGAATGGTGACTCGATGGTCGACTCCCACATCGCCGATGGTGATGTGGTGTTGATGGAGCCGGTGCAGGATCCGCAGAGGCTGCGCAACGGCACGGTGGTGAGTGCTCTGGTGGCCGGCAGCGGCACCACGCTCAAGCATTTCCATCGCCAAGGGGCGACGGTGGTGCTGGAAGCTGCCAACCCGGCCTATCAACCGATTGAGCTCCCCGCCGAACAGGTGGAGGTGCAGGGTCGCTTGGTTGCCGTGTGGCGGCAGGTATGAGGCTCCCGCGGTGTAAGCTGACTTACGACGACGGCGGTTCTGAAGCCACCACGTCGACATGGGGCCATAGCTCAGCTGGTAGAGCACCTGCATGGCATGCAGGGGGTCAGGAGTTCGAGTCTCCTTGGCTCCATTCTTTGAAGCCCAGTCTTTGACTGGGTTTTCTTGTGTCTGGGGTTTGTCGCGCCACCCAGTCTCAAGTCTGTTTAGGGCGTTTTCTAGGGCGTTTTGTTCCCTGCCCACTGGGACACCATGGCTGGTGTCAGTTTTCGCCCTAGGGATTTAGGGCGCTTTTCTGTTGGTGCGTTCGTTTTGCCTTCGTTGGGCGCTCACCATGGGGCGTCTCTGCGTGATCCAGGGGGTGCCAGTCCGTCGCGTTTCCTGTAGAAGATTCTTGTACACGATCACCAGAAGGACCCAGAAGACGCGAAACGCCTTACCCATAGGCCGTTAGTAAGGTCTCGACTGAGTGGGCTCCTATAGGAGTCACCTCCATGTCCACCCCCGCTACGGCGACTACTTGGTTGCCAACACCGAAAGCAGCAGAAGCCTTGGGTTGCTCGCCGAAGCACCTACGAGCACAACGCGACATATGTGGTGGCTTTCTTGACGCCACTGTTCATTGGGCGTACGGCCCAACGCTGAACAGTGCGATCACCTGGAACGTTGAGCTGGTGCGTGAAGCGTTCCACCGGCGTGGTGTCTGCGCTCGCCAAGGAGTGCAAAGCAAATGACTACGCCTCAGGAACGCGCAGATGGCGTCATTTTCGATGAAGCCAGAAAAGCAGGCTTTGAAGATGGTATTGACTTCAAAGTCTCAGATGGACCGTCAAATTTAAGTCCCAGGATGCGGAGATGGCTTGTCGCAAACCAAACGGAGTTGATGCTTAAAGCCTGGGAAGTGTGGAGTGAAATCAAATGCCGTTGATGTCCATTTCAACTCTTCTGGATACAATTTGTGTAACAGATTCTTCTGTCGCGCAAAAGATGTCGATACAGACATTCGCTAGGCACGAGAAACACAATGGTCCGATGAATGCTGTGCTACACGCGCGGTTTCCTGAGCCGATTGTGTCGTTCGTGAAGACCACAGCACTCGTTGAGGGTGTTAGTGAGTCGACGGTTCTTCGCTTTGCCCTGGAGCAGTGGGCAACAGCACAGGGTTTCTCCGAACACTGCTCATAAAAGAAGGGCCACTGCTTCCAACAGTGACCCTCTCTTTGAACGTAAAGCTCCGCAGCTTTGTAGTCCTCTACCCCCGCATTTTACTGTGGCAAACGCTCCAACTCAACAGTCGTCTTCATCTGAAGATGTCTCTCGAATCTATGCCGAGATTGCACGGCTTAAACAGCTCGCAGAGACCATTGGCTGGAACGATGCCAATTGGGAAGAAGCACGTCGGCTTTATGAGCAATGGTGGGAACTTGATGAAGGTGATGTGCCGCTTCATCCCCTTGGAGACTGGATATCGAACGTAGTGGAAGCCAAGAACCGCAATGAGGAATACGAACCAGAGATCCTCAAGACGCCATCCATTAACACGGACGAATGGGTTTCCCAAGTCACTGCAATCCTGAAGGCCGGATTTTAGAACTATCAACGCTTCTCTAAGGAAGGTGATTTATTCGTCGATGCAACAGACTTATGGATGCAGTACGACCTGCTGGATCCAGTAAGCCGACGTGCTCGACATTGTGAGTTGAGCCCTCTTCATGGTGATTTAGAGAGCCATCTTGACCCTAAGGGTGTAATTCATGCAGCACGCATGCGGTGCTTCTATGAACAGAAGGCCGCTGCACTGCATGCTAAGGGCAAGCATCACGAAGCCGACCAATGGCTGATGCCGAAGGAAAAATGGGAACGCCCCAGCAACTGTTCAGAAGCCGACTGGGCCAACATCATCAAGCCGTTTAATCGACGAAGTTATGCGGAGTGCTTCGATGAGTTTCTCGCCAGAGTGGAATTGGCACGTCTTGGCTTCGTTCCAGGTGAGCGCACAGCAATAGAGTCACTTCAAACTTACAAAGACGATGCCCACACCAAGATCAAAGAGGTAATACAGCAAGGTGCAGATGCAGATGCAGGTGATGTGTAGTTACTGATCAACCAATACGGCACGAGGACAAACAGCTTTTGCCTCACAAAGTTTGCAGAGCAATATCGAGAGTCGCTGGAACGTCAACAAGACATTGCTGATGCACTGGATGATCTGCTGCTTCGTGGCGAGCCACCCCAGATCCGATTGGCGGATTACGTGCCAGCCGATTGGTTGCCGATGTTCCGTGTTCTGCGGGAAGGCTTGAAGTTCAGCGATGAAGCCATCGTGATGACGGTGATGGCCGGCGTCGCTGCGATGTTGCCGCCACAGGTGCGTATTCGTGGTCTTTCGATGGAGGAAATCCCCACGGTGTGGGTGTTTCTCATAGGCAGTAGTGGCGTGGGTAAGTCGCCCCTGCTTCGGGCTTTGATCAATCGCCCAATGGCCAAGCCCATCGCGTTCATTGATGGCTGGAACGAACGTGAGCAGCAAGGACGCAAGACCGCTGCTGCTGACGGTGAAGATCTACCGGCTTTTCGAAAGCGCAATTTGATTTACACCGCGCCCTCGACCCAAGGGATCCGTTCAGATTTTGCGATCCATGGCGAAGACGTTCCAGGGCTGCTGGTCCGTGATGAGCTGAACGACTGGCTGAAACAGATGCTGGATGAGGGTGGTGCTGGTGTTGGAGACGTTGAGTTTTATCTGTCGAGCTACGACGGCACATACAGCAACGACGTCTTTGCCGATGCCAAGAAATCCCGCGAGGTGAGATCCGGCAAGTTGGGCGTTATCGGCGGTATCCAGCCAAAGGTGTTTCTGGAGCAGCTGGAGGCGGGCAACGCCAACGGATTCAATTCCAGACCGCTGTTCGTCCAAATGCCTCGATCACGCAAAAGCCTGGTGGAGAGTGATTCCCTTACAGAGAAGCTGTCGGGTTGCTTGGGTGAGCTTTATCTGGCTGCCCTCCAAGACGGGAACCATGCCTACGTGCTTTCAGCCGGTGCTGAACAGCTATTCACTAGCTTGTTTGACCAGCTGGAGGACCTATCGCTCCAGGCCCGTAGTGATGAAATTGAAGCACTTTGGGCTAAGGGACCGGGGCAAGTTCTGCGTGTGGCGGCGGCTATCCACTTCATCCGCGTTGCCACTGATCAGGAGGAGCTTGTTGAACGTGGCCTCATCAACCCGGCGACTGTTGTATCCGAGCGATCACTTCAGCTTGCGGCCAACTTGGTGATGGCGGGCAAGACCAGAGCGGTTGAGATTCACGAACGTGCCAGCAATCCAATGCTTGAGCTCGCCGACAAGCTGCTGGAAAAAGCTCGGAAGAGGCAAGGCAACGCACCAGGAAAAGGTGTTGCCCTGAGTGCAATTCGCAAAAGCTGGAGCAGTAAGGGGCGCCCAACCATTGCTGAGCTCAAGCAAATGGCGGTGATGCTGCAAAGCCGCGGGTTGGTCCAAGTGATTGATGGCGGCAAGTCAATCCGGGTGGTTCGTTAGACGTGCCACCCCCTAATCCCAGTGAGGGACAGGTATTTGGGAGAGAGAAGATCCAAAAATGAATACCCCCCACATACATTTCAGGCTGGAACGTTGTGGGTGAAGGGTGCTTACTCCTGGAGCGTGAGACACACTGGGGACCCCCCAAATCTGGATCTCTATCCCCTGAGATGCACTGGTACGACTGGGATCTTCGGGTGGCGTTTTAGGTGGCAACCCCGTGGCAAGAGGGTGGCAGCCTCAAAAATTCGCCTTCTCGAAGCCGCGTTCTCTGCAGGGAAAAAGCCTCTGCTCTGGTGCTTGGCCGCCGGTAGAACGAAATAGATGCCTCACCCCCCCCCCGTGGATCACAGTCGAGAGCTTCAACGAATGCTGCAGCGCGCGCAGCAAATCCGACTGGCTCGATCAATGCCGCCGCTCTGGTGTGTTACCGGAATCTTTCGCGGTGAGGAAGTACCAGAGCCACCGGAGGGTGTGGAAACGTTCCAACCTTGGATCGTTGTTCGAGTCGATGGCGATAGGCCAGCCGACGACAGAGGCAAACCTGTCGGCAAACTTTGTCCGCTCAGCTGAAGTCCTCTCGCGATGAGGCCACGTCGGAATAGAGCTAGTTCCGACAGAATCAGCTTCAACGCTGATGTGTTCATGTCGGACGCTCGCAAGGATCTGGTTTCGATACTTCAGCGCACTCCCAATGACCCCCAGCATCGCTGAACGAGTATCAGCACTTGAACAATCACACCCAGCTGATTTGAGCCGCGATTCTGTGCTTCTTGAGGGTGTATGGGACTTGCGTTGGAGTAGTTCAAGCCAGCCTTGGTTGCGTCAAGCACCATGGCTGGAGAATCTTCAGGTTTTGGACCCTGCTCAGAAAAGAGGGTGCAATTTACTCCGACTGCGTGGACCATTTGGAGCAATCGGAGCAATCAGCCTCCTGGCCGATCTGGAAGTAATCAATGAGAGACGAGTCAAGGTCAAATTCCGTAAGGGAGGCTGGCTTGGCCCCTCATTACCAGGAATTGGCCAACTCAAGTTATTACGCGAAGTTGAGCAAAGCTTCCCTGCATGGCTGGATATCACGTTCTTGGACAAAGAATTACGAATATGCAGGGGCAATGCAGGTACAATCTTTGCACTGCTGCGCCATGGAAGCATCACTAAAGACGAACTTCTGGAATAAGTGACCTATTAGGAAAAAGTCGCAGCAGCTTCCTCACGCTGCTGAGGAGTTACTTCTAAGTACCGCTGGAGCGCTGACATCGATTTATGCCCAGATAGCGCCATAAGCACCCTCAAAGGCACTCCAGCATTGTGAGCACTAGTTAGAGCCGAACGCCTAAAACTGTGGCTTGAGACACCTTCTAGTCCCGATTCAGCGGCGGCCCTTTCAAGGGCATCCATAAAGCTGCGCGTACTCAGGCAAGAACCTACAAATCTGCCTGGCACGAGGTAGTCATCAGCCACAGGTTCACGACCCTGCCGCACCACCCATGTAGCTCTCCAAGAGCGCAGGGCTTCCCATAGCTGCGGCGTAACCGGCACTGACCGACTAGCCAGCTTCCCTTCAGTGATTCCTCGCTGGAACTTAACGGCAGATTCTGAAACCATGCCCCAGGTGAGCTGCGTTGCCTCGCCAATTCGGCAGCCAGTACGGCGACAAATCTCGGCAACGATCTGGTGATGCTGCTCATGCAGCTTTGAAATCAATAAATCGAGCTCGTCGGTGCTCAACACACGCGACTGCCCGTGTCGATTGGACTTCATTTTTTTGGTTTTGATTAGCCAAGAACGCAGTGCTGGTCTGCCACCGCGTCTTATCCCCATTTTACGCGGTGTTCATTCCTTGGGATCACAAGGCATGACGCATCTTTGCTGACTATTTCTTATGCAATTCGCTTCTTAGATGACACTTGCTATCATTGACTTTGCTGATTGCTCAGGGGGGTAAGGTTCGGATTTTTGATATTACCGGCAGCCTCCAGGGAGCCTTCTGAAACAGCACCAATTTTCGACAGGCTTAATGTAGCACAGCCGCAAGATAAAACACTGGGTAGTATTTAAGAAAGAAGTTTTTGCTGATGGCTTGGAACCTGACAATGGACGATTGGATCGTCATGTCACGTCGCAATCGTGCGATCAAGAAGCAGTTAGGCAGACATCAAAACGAAGCACTTTGTTTTTATCCTGGAGCGTAATGAGTAACCACGAAATCAACCGCTACGACCCAATTCCTCCGCACATCATCAAGGCGCTGATGCTTTGCGCCAATGGTTCCACTTGGGCTGATGCGGCTGCAGCTGTTGGCATCAAGGCACCATGCCTTCGCAAGTGGTATCGAGACCGCAGGGCTGAAGAGGTCATCGAAACGTTGGTACGTGAAAACCTCAACGTCGCCAACAATTTGTTGACTTCAGCTGCACCAAGGCTGGCTGATGAACTTATCCAGATCGCGCTGGATCCCAATGTGAAGGCCTACGCCAGAACGCAGGCCTTCAGCGAGAGCTTCAAGATTCTGCGTGAGAACGTCTTGGAGGCTGAGCAGCGGCGGCAGCTGCAAGAGATCCGGCACACACTGCAATCACTAGAGGACAGCAAGACTGTCACTGTCTAAGGACTTGGTCTTGGTGTGGCCTCTCGGATCAGGAGGCAGTCCGTAATGCGTGTTGCGGCTGTTTGGTTCAAAATGGCGAGAGCCCTGCATCAAAGATGAAAAAGCTTGCGATGGTATTGATGGCTTGTTGCCTCTCAATGCCAGTAAGTGCTGATTTTGGTGATGCGGATACTGGAAATAACATTTCCAATCAAATCAGTCGCTTTGAGGCGTGGTGCGGAGAGTCTGGAAATAATTGCTTGGTTGAATTTGATAGGCCAACAAAAAGCATCATTGTTAACGCCTCAAGCCGCGTAGCTGCCGATAATGTTCTTGATTTTAATTACAGTATTTAAAAGAGAAAATGTGCGATAACCATTCTTACGGGGAATAATTGTGCGATTCCAATTCAGTCAGGCCGAGTCATTATAGATATTGAATATAGAAAAATTGATCAATCCATAAGCTCAGCGCGAATTATTTTGGAAGTCTTCCTGCGGGTAGAAAATTCATAGGAACCCTTGTAAGCTTCACTGGAATAAATGGCAATGAAGGCACCTCCAATGGAATTTATATAGTTGATTGAATCTCCTTGATTGGTCGGATTTTTTCGTTTGAGCCGTCGGGGATGGTTGTCCTTCGGTAATAACGCTTGCGACTATTTTCCTGGCGCAAATTCGTCATTACAACCGGCTTGTCGCTGGTTGGCTCGTTGACCTGCCTGAGCCAGGGCCTATGTGCTCAGCACAGCGGAAGCGCTACCTGAGGCTGGAACGGGAGCGGCTGAAGTCGGCTGGGATTCCAGCTGAGCTCGGTGCCGTTGGTGGAACGCCCAACGTGATCGACTTCTAATCAACGGGATTTCCCGTAGTTTCAGACCCTCGGGCAAATGTGAGTCACGAGGTCAGCGTTGATCCAGTAGATCAGGCCAAAGCCGCTGAGGACAGGGCTGATGAAGCCACTGTTGTTGGGACTTATTCGACTTTGTAATTCTCGTAGTTCTTACCATGACGTTCAATATGCACCAATCAACAGCCCAGGAAGATCAGCCTTGCATACAATTAATCATCTGTAGCTGATGTATTGGTTCGTTTTTGAGAGAAGTCAACAAGCTACATTTGTGGAACAAGCCATATCGTCTGACTGGCATCAGTACTTGTATCTGGGCCGATTACAGCTGGGTTGTGCCAACCGGGTAATACAGCGACGGCGAATGTTTCTTCTATGCCACTTTGGAACCATAGAAGGCCATCGATAGAACCATTGCTCAGATTCACAACGGCTAATCCGCACTTCAATTCCTGATGCCTTTCTCCGATGGGGAGTCCTCCAAAGACTGCTGTTTCGCGAATCTGAGAGAGACCAACAAAGGCATAACCAGCAAAAAAATCCAGTCCACGCGTAAATCCAGGCAGATGGGCAACTGTGTTGTGCTCCCCGGATTTGGGATCGACGCGCAACAGGGCTCCATGGCCGGAGTCGAGCACGTAGAGCTGGTCTTGGTAAAGCCTGGGTGAGTGAGGCATGGAGAGTCCTCGCAGCACCACCTCACCGCTGGGTACATGGATCAAGCAACCCCCGTTGGCTTTGTTTTCCCTCCAACCATGCTCAGTATCTGTCTCGCCCAGAGCGGTAACGAAAGCCGGGGCACTGCCGTCTTCTTTGAGTGCCAACCCGTTGAGATGGCAACGATCACCTGCGGCCCAGCCGCTGATGAAAGGCGGCTGCCATTGGGGCACAAAGCTCCAGTTGCCCTCGACCGTTACCAGTCCATTGAAGAGTGTATTCACCAACCAGAGGCGGCCATTGCCCCAGGCCAGGTCATGGCCCCTCACCGGTCCACTTTGGTGGCAAGAGCGTGCCAAAAACGCTATGTCGTACGCACCTTCTGGTTTTATAGATGGTGCGATCTCACGGCTGGCGGGCAAAGTCCAGACGACATACCGGCAGCCGACAGCAATGCCACTGGGAGTGCGGCAAAGGCCCATGGCTTGGTCAAAGTGTGAGAAGCCAAGCTGAAGTTTTCCATTATGGCTTCCCACACTCACGACACGCCCGGCTTGGTAAGTAGATAACAGGACAGAAAGATCCAACCGCTCTAAAAGAGCAGGAAAAGACTTGTTGTGCTCATAAGAAACGGCAAGTTTTGGCCGTTGAGCGTCTACCCCTGAAGCAGTCGTGGAAGCTTTTCCAGCTTTCATTTATTCAGCCGAAAATCTTGTCCACAGGAACATTGCCGACACTTGGCATAATACCGTTATAGCCGGTGATGTTAATTAATAGGTCTTTCTTGACGTTAAGGGAAGCTTTGCCGTCGTTGATCAAGAGGTAGGTGCCTTCTATGGCGGGGTTGGAGGAATACACAAGAGCAGCAGATTTAGGGGCTAGAGGTTGATTGCCTTTTATAAGAGGATTAGTGTCAGCGAAGACTGCATCAGCTAAGTCCTTAAATGTCTCAGCAGTGCTGTTGTAAGCAGCATGGTTGAGAGTTCTCGGAACGTGAAGCAATTTACCTTTTCGATTTACAAGAGAAATTGCTTCCTTTTCAAAAAAGAAATCGGTGATGTGATCTGGATTTTTGATACGCGATTGCCCATACCGGAAAGCGAAGCGATCGATACCTCCGCCGCCCGTAAGTATGTCCTTACCACCAAGACCGTTGATAAAGTCTGCAGGTCGACCGCCTATGATGGTCTCACTACGGGCAGTACCGATATGGTCGTCATTTTTGATAATGCCTTTGGCAGAAGCAGTAGTAATTGTGGCGTTTTTTGAGTTTGAAAGTGTAATTTTGAATTTCTCGTTGAGTTCTTCCAACCGATCCCCTTTGACACGGAAGGTGATGGTGCGTGTTCCTTGACCAGAGCCAAAGAGCACAGTACCGGATGGAAGGATGCCCTTGGCGAAGTCATCTGCACTGGCAGCATTTTTCCCCATACCAGAAACTGTCCATGCAACCTCGCTAGATGATGATAGATCTCCCGCACGATCGACAGTAAATTTGAATCGTTTGAAACCGCTTTCCCCTTCGGTTTTGCTGACCGAAGACGTGGTCAGTGCCAGTGAAGTAGTCGAAGGTTCTGGATCAACTTCGAGCGCCCAAAGCTCTTCTCCACTCTTCCCGTCTGTTGCATAGAAGAACAGAGTGTCATCAACTAAGGTGAGTTCTCCAGGGTTGGAATCGGCATTACCTCGATTGATATCGGAAATGAGCACAGTGCCTGCTGGTGTCCCATCTGATTGCCAAAGCTCTTCTCCACTCTTGTAGTCGTCTGCCACAAAAAATAGGGTATTGCCAACTCCGGTGAGGTAATTATTGCTCGGGTAGTATTCGTCGTCGATTCCGGGTTTGATATTCGCAACGAGGACAGTTCCAGCTTTACTGCCGTCTGATTTCCATAGTGCTTCGCCATCACCGTTGTCCGCTGCGAAGAATAAGATATCTCCAACTGCGGTTAAATGCCTTGGGTTGGAACCGCGAGCATCAAAGTCAAATTGCCCGACGTTTTTGTTGATGTCGGCAACTTGAAAGGTTCCTTCAGATGTACCATCTGATCTCCACAGTTCTTGGCCGCCGTCGCCGTTCGCGGCGAAAAATAGCGTGTCACCTACTGCGGTCAGGTTTCTTGGGAAGATGTCTTTTACGAGGATGGTTCCTTCGGGTGTACCGTCTGACTTCCACAATCCTTCTAAAGTATTGGTATCTGCAATGAAATATAAAGTGTCGCCAACTGCAGTTAAATACCTCGGGTCCGCATCCGCAACGCGAACGGTACCTGCTTCCGTTCCATCGGATTTCCAGAGTTCATGGCCACTCCCGCCGTTCGCGGCGAAAAATAGCGTGTCGCCTACTGCAGTCAAGTATCTAGGTTCGGAATCCTTTGGATAGCCACCGGTGTCGAATCCTGTGAAGACATCTGCTACTAGTAAGGTTCCTGCAGATGTTCCGTCTGTTTTCCATAACTCTTCTCCACTGAACCCATCATCTGCGGAGAAAAACAAAGTGTCTCCAACCGCTGTTAAATGCTTTGGATTGGAGCTACTTGGATATCCGTAGTTTCCGAATCCTGGAGAGATATCTGCTACGAGTACAGTTCCTGCAGATGTTCCGTCTGTTTTCCATAACTCTTCTCCATTGAACCCATCATCTGCGGAGAAAAACAAAGTGTCTCCAATCGCAGTTAAATGCTTTGGGTTGGAGCTTTGAGTACCATAATAGTCTCCATAATAGGTAGCTTTGTTGATATCTGCTACCAAAATTGTACCTGCCTCTGTGCCATCGGACTTCCAGATCTCCCGTCCGACGCCTCCGCTGTCTACAGCGAAGAATAGATTGTTACCAGCCGCCGTTAGGCTGCTCGGGAAGGAGTCACCTTCCTGACCATCGATATTTTTGACTAGTCGAGGAAATGCCATAACTATTGGTGCGTTCAGTCAGAAGTGGTTACGATTAAAAAGCGCTGTGGAGATGCTTTAAAAAAGCTTAAGCCGGCGATCCTCATGGCACTTTCTAAGTCTTAGCAGGAAAAACTATATATTGCAATAAGTTGATAATCATCTCATTTCCATCCTGCGTTCGTTGAGTGACTAGTTTTTGTTTCCCCTCTTGTTTTATACCTCTCCTAGGCACAAAAAGTCGCTTTAGGCGTGAGGCTTAATGCTTACGCGTCATATTTTCTAGTAGCAAGTGCTTGAATTATTGCCTACAGATTTGATAACATTCTTCAACCTGAATTTGATGCAAGCCAAAGGTGGTCAGCTTTGGCCTGCAGCGGCGACCTGAACAGTCCCTACTGGATCCGCTTCAGTTGCTGTTGCGCTTTCCTGTTCAGACCAGTAGCAAGTGATGCGTCAGGTCATTGAGTAACAGTGCCACAGGTGAATTGCTAGCCGTTGATTTACACTTCTGAGAATGGTGAGGCCATCCCTACGAGGACAGTTGCTTGCCTACCCAAAAAATGAGTCCCCCGCAGCTCTATTAAAAAGGGCTCGTGTTGACTAAGTTGATCTTGGCAACTGAATGGCGTTTTGGCTCGTTGGATCAGCAGGGCCTTACAGATGTTCTGCTTACTCAGCATCACTAACCCGCTTCTGGCACCTAGCCCGCTTCCATTTGCGTTCAGCAGCGCGGAACGATGTGGGTCACCAAGTCGGCGTTGACCCAGTTGATGACGCCCGTGCCGAACTTTGACTACGCAACAGCTTTCTTTGCCTGCATGATAAAGTTATTAAAACAATTCTTTTCTGTATGAAAAGAGGCTCAAGCGAGCAGACAAACTAATTTTTAAATATGCTCGACGAGCTGGCATAAAACGCATTTCCGTGCAGAGAGAAAAAGATGTGTATTTCTACTCCGGAAAAGATCCTGTAACCGGATTCAAGTGGATAGGGGGGATAAATTTTGACAAAAGAGGAAAGGTACTCAACTCTTTCTCAGAGTACAGATACAATAAGAAGTCGGGTAACGAGAATGTGCTTATTGCTGCTGAACATGCTGGCAAAAATGGCTACTTCAAGTATTTAAAAGTTGGAAACAGCAAAAAGCACGAAAAACGGCTTATTGATGCCATTGGACCCAATAAAGTGTGGGACTCTGACGATACGCCTTATTTAGCTTTTGCGTTGGATCAGTTGCCCGGACTTAAGGCTAGTCCTACTTCGACTGCCGTAAGCATCGGGGGTTCCGATTTCTCTTATGCTTCAAGACCAGAACGAGGAGCAGGAGCTTTCTCATTCGTTCAAGTCCCTGAACCACTCCTTTTGAGTCAGCCCTTCTTGAACGGCCTTCATATCCTCATCTGAAGGCACACACAGCATCGACATTGCGGGTTCAGAATCACGTCCGATGTTGTAGTTGTACTTCCAGGCACCTGAGACTGCGGTCGTTGGGTCCTTAGGCGTTCGTACGCGAAGGATGTGTTCAGCTGCTGCTTCACACGATTCCATGGTGCTGAACTCCTTTTTGATGGTTGTTGGGGACGTGTATCCAACGACCAGCACCATCCATGCTGCCGAAACAGGCGCGGAGGTTATTAGGGAGACCAGCGCAGCTGACAACGGCCAAACGATCAATCTCATGGTTGGTAACAATGCTGCGCCAAGAATGGCAGTGATATGTAGAACTCCCAACGTGATCGACGTCTGAACCCCTATCCCACTAGTTCATCGGCATCTAAGAGTGCCTTGCCTTTCGAGACTCTCAGCACCTCTCCTGTAATGGAGGGGCTGCTGAACAGAACTCGATAGGTATTCCCTGTTGCCAGCGATTTTGTCCGGGCATGAACGAACGCCTTGAATTCAGTTTGAAAGCAAGTTTCTCTGGCCCACTGATCGGGGCCATTGTCCCGTTCAACGCAGTACATAGATCTGACGCAAGTACCTACACCTTTGATGTGTCCTGTCCCGTGCGCCTGTGATCTCAAAATCACCTTTGGGATCATGTCTTCGATTGGCGACCGGACATGTCCGAAAAAGCCAGTTACTAGCTTTCCAGTTCAGGCTTCGATTTCAGTCTTCTGAGGAGCCTCGGCCTCACCGTTGTGGTGAGCGTTGGCGCCGCCAACGAAAACCAGCACAGCCATGATCGCGGCGATAACAACAGCGGCGCGGACGCGTAGGACGCCGTACGAAGCAGTGATGTCAGCCGTGTTCAGGTGTTTCATGCCGATGAATCTAACGGCGTTCTCAGAACCTGAGCGACTCATTTGATACGAGGTTCAGACCGTCAGCTCCGACCAACAGTCTTTGCCAGGGCTTGATCCATGCGGACGTACAAGGGCAGAAGCTTCGAGGGGACCTGCTTAAGGAACTCCTGTTCCGCTTTGACCGTTGCCAAAGCGTGGATCACTTGTCCCTTCTGGTCTTCGTAGCTGAAGACCTCAAGCCCTTCTGGTGAGACCTCAGCCCCAACCTTGTTCCCGTCCCTGAGCAGAAAGCGCGCCACGTTCATTTGAAGCAGATAGTGATTGTCAGATGGTTTTTGCCTGGCTGACCCGCTGTCTCCATATCGAGACCTGCGCTGCCTAACCCCGCTTCTGGCGGTGGCCCTAGACCTTGGGAACTATGTGGGTCACCAGGTCGGCATTGATCCAGTTGATGACGCCGGTATCGACATCCGCCACCTGAAACAGCGTGGGGACCTTGGGGTTCCTGGCACCGCCATCGACCCAGATCACATCAGCCATCCGCCAGGCACCTTCTGTGTCGGTGACGATCACGGTCATGCCTGCTTTGACGTGCGGGAAAACAGGATCCGACTTGGGCGCAGGGCAAGGTCAAGCAAGGTGCTCAGCCCAAGTTCTTCATTCCGCTGGAGATGCGTCCTGAGGGCGCTCAGCACCTCCACACTTCTGGCCAAAACCAGCCAGGGGTTGTTCGTAGAGACTCACACCTTATAGGTGTAATAGTTAAGAGTATGGAAGTAGTGAAAGAAGACAGTCATAGACTGGAGTCTTTGCCTACACACGACCTCCATAGTGTCGCTGACTGTGGAGGTGACTTACACACTTTGAGCCCAGACCTACCGGGTGTGTGTGTGGGGGGTGCCAATCAGACTCCCTCAGAAAACGGGAAAAGTGTGGAAGTTGTCGTGCCCACGCTTAACGGCCAATCAGGGACGTTGTGGTCCATCGTTCGCGATCATCCCGATGCACAACCCAACCAAATCGCCAACAAGCTGTACGCAATGACCGGGCGACAACTTACGAACGAAGAGGTCGAAGTACTCCTGGAGCAACAACGCAGAGCCGCTTAGGTGTCTCTCGGTATTTATCAGGACAATGTTGGAACCACGGAGAAACTTGTGATTACACTTGAAACAACATTCGCGGAACTAAATCGTGGCCGCTAAAGAAAAAGAAGGACGGGCTATAAAGTTCGAATCAGAACGCCGCGTGTCACAAGTAATTGAATGGCAGCTCTCTGGAAAGACTTCTTTCGAGATCGTTCAACTAGGTGTCAAGAACTGGGGTCTTGGTGATAGGGGCGTCCGCAAGTACATCACCAAGGCCAATGTCGCGGTGCTCGAATCAATGCGACAAACAGAGCGGGAAGAGTATCTGGCCAGGAAACTGCATCAACTCGAAGGTGCCGTGGCAATGGGCTTCAGCCAGAAGCAACCCTGTGCAGTTGTGGCGGCTGTGGCTGCACAGTGCAAATTGGTCGGCGTTGGCCCTCAGGTCGCCTCTTGAGAGGAGAGGTTGAGTTGGGGTGGTTGGTATTTGGGCCGCTGAACTCCCTCACATATCGGTGGTAGGTGGGGAGGGGTCGCCGAATTGAGTGATCCTCTGCAGGGTGTGCAGGGGGTCAAATCACTGAACTGCATTGCAGTGCCTGAGTTCGTGATGCTGCTGGTGATGGTCGAAGGGGAAAAGCGAGGGGAAAGACCCTGTTGAGACGGTCGACCCCATCCCCCGGTAAAGAGATCGCAGGGCAGATCGCGGCCTCCGCCCTCCTCCCCGAGAGGACCCCCAGCAAAGAGAGTCAACCCCACCCCCAGGGTCAGCAGCAGGTTGACGACCCCAACAGGTTCCCTACCCCGGGTGAGCTGGCTGGGTGGTGTCAAACGAGTTGAGCGTAAGCAGGTTGTGGTTCAGGGTTTGTGGCACTGATTTTTTGTGAATGACTTTTCAACCGACTGACCGGACGCAGGCCTTGGGTCACGCCATTTTTCTGGCGATCAGGTCGTTGCACGATAAGCGTTATGTGGTCGATGAACGCTGCTCGTCTGCACTGACGAAGGCGATGGTCGACACGCTGGATATGCATACGAGCCAGGAGCCTGATGGGCCAATCCTGTGTGCCCCGGATGGTTTTCCTTTGTGAGGCCCATCCCCCGTTGATTGCGCTGGCCTATGCCCTGTTTTTCAGGGGTTTCCCTGGGAAGCCGTGAGAAGGGTCTCCGGATTGTGGACACCCTTTGTTGGCCTGTGTCGTTCAACTGGGTGACACGCCTTGGTTTGCCGGCAATTGATGTGTGATCTGGCACCAATTGCTGACTACTGCTGTCGCTGCATTTCTCTCCTTGTGTGCAATCCCTGGCCAGAGTTGCGCAGGGACCGCCAGGAGGTCTATTAAGTACGTGTAGCGTCCGCTACCAAACGTTCACCTCACTTCTGCGGGGCGCAGCTCAATCCAAGCCATGGAACGGGGGCTTGGACTCTGCAGGAGCTGTGATGACCACGTTGTATTGGAACGGTTCAGCATTTGCACCAGTGAATAAGACCGCCGCCAAAAAAGAGGCCGCCTTATTGCGTCTGGAAGCCGCTTTCATGGGTGCCGATGCCATTCCTTCGCAGAAGCATCGAGGGTTGATGTATCTCCGCCAAAACGGATTCGCAGCAACCCGCTGAACATCCCTGCGCTCCTTTTGGCGCCGGTGGTTCGTCGGCGGGAGTCATCAGCTGACCTCCTGCAGCTGCATCCGTCGGTCCTGCTCCTGCACCCGTCCCGATGACCCAGCGGCGGATCCTTCGCCACAACGCCATCGAGGCCTGGCAGACGATGCAGAAGAGGGGCTGGATGCGCTGCCCCCCGCCTGTGCGCTGAGGACCAATCATTTTCGTTATGACAGACGGACCCAGCAGTTGCCGCTGACATGGGTCCGCGTCCCGCCCCGGAGCCCTCCAGAACGGAACGAACCTCGAATAAGCCAGTGACACCATTCGATTCAGCGTGAATCGATACCAACCTCGGCATTTTGTTGCCTACAGCAAAAAACAGGCTGGGTCCGGTGCCGGCCTCCCGTGCGGTGATCAGGCAGCGCTCTGATTGGCCTCGAATTGCTTAGTAAGCAGTAGTTCCTTGCGCCTAAAACCGTTGCAGTAACTGAGTTTTAGGGGGTGGAAGTTGGTCGCTTAGAGCCTGGATTAGAGCCAATGTGATCAGCCCTGATTAAGCAGCTCTAAATCCAGGGCGAGCAGCCGCCTGGGCTGCGCTTACTCGTTCAGATTTTTCGATTTTGGCCATTGTCTGCAGTCGATTTCGGGCCAATATTGGAATCCGCAGCAGGCTCTCGATGCACTCAGTTGAGCCGGTGATCAGCGCAATGATCGAGGTCAACCGAGAGCTGGAAACCCATTTCACTCATCTCTCCGACGCCGGGCTGGATGCTACGGTTCGCAAGGCGATTGGCACCTGCGCAGCTGAGGGTGTGCGCCGGGGCTTGACACTGATTGCCCTGCATCAGCAGCTTCTCAACCTGCAGCCAGATGAGCTGGAAGCCCTGGCGGTACAGAACTGATGGCTGAGCCGATCAAACCAGTCGCTTCAAAAGCCAAGACAAGCCCTGGGCAGGCTGGCCTGATCATCCTTCTGATACTTGCGGTAGGGACCGGGATATGGCTCAACAGGACGGCATGGCGGCATCGGCGTCTGATGTGGCAGATGCAGGCTGCTGTCATTGCTGGCGGCGTTGGCTTCGTCGCCGGACGCTTGACCGCTGGGAAGGGCTCTGATGACTCACCCTGCAGATCCATCTCAAGCGAACAAACCGATCAAGCCCAGGGCGCTGACTTACACCGAAATGATGAACGACGGCCGCCAGCAGATGGATGAGGCTGAGCACGCCCGCGAGCAACAGCTGCAGCAGAGAGTCGATGCCCTGCAGAAGGACGTTGATCAGCTGGAGCAATGCCTCGTTAAGCCGTTGCCTTAACAACAAAAGTCATTACAAGGACTGCAATCGCGACAGTGCCATCGAAGTAAGCAACGTTCGTGTGGAGTCCTTTCATTCAGCCTCTGCAGGCCGTATGAGTCTGCTGTTTTTTCTATGGCCGATGGCTAAGGCTTAATGCCTAAATCTCCGCAAAAGAGGGAGGCCGCCCCTCCCAGATGGGAGAGACGGCCTAGCTCGCTCGTTTATGCATTGCAGTCGACCTAGTCAGTACGTGTTGCCTTTGGGGATCACCTTGGCAATGGGACTGAAAGAGAAAGGTCGAAGCGTCTGGCTTGTGGCAACCCTGGGGCCATTTGGACCAGATGTGAAGCGGGACTCCTGCAGGGCACCTAGACGGACGGCGCAGAGGAGTGTCGACTGATCAGACGCACAGCAGTGTCGTCACAGACGAAGTGCTCACGTTTGGGTTGAAAAGTTGGAGCAGGGGCCAGAAAGTCAGGCTGCTTCTGCTGTTTGCTCAGGTGGAGTGTCGGCCGTCATGGGCTCCTCCGATCTCGATGCACACACTCTCGGCAGCCGTGGAGCACTCGGCAATCAGCTGTCGTGCTCATTGCTTTTTGAAGCGAATCGGTCGATTGTGGGACCGGCGTGCTGAGTGCTGGCTGTGTTTCGCCTCAGTGCAGCAGAAAGACGGTTTTCTCTGATTTCGTTTGCCGTAAAGGTGGCAATTTTTTGGGCTGCTCAGTTGGGGGTCTGTGTGTTGGATCCGCGGCGGCTGGTGTGCGGTGTTGTGGAGAGGGGATTTGTGCCCTGCCTGATCAGCTTTGCGGTGATGGATTTTCTAGTGATTCCGCAGCTGAGGCGTCGCTGGGACCGCTAGCCCCGTTGCCCGACCACCTTTGCCTAAATGATGTGGGGAAGAGTCCTTGCGGCCCTCGATTCCCCCGTTGTTAGGGAGGAGGCCAAGTGGTCCTCGACTCCCAGGTGCAGAACCCCCTGGGTCTGCAGGTTCAACATGCGCTTGCCCATTGAGTGGTCTACCGAAGCCACCTTTTTTCTTCGGACAACATGCATCCCTCAGCTGGCAGCTTCAGGCGTCTGATTGCCCTTTAAGAAAGAACTCCTGAGCGAGCGCTCTGGCGTCCAGCCACCGCTCATCCCTGGTCAGGCTCTCCAGTCGACCGCTGAACCATGCCGACAGCTCTTCTGAGGAGACGATGCGAGCTTTGCCGGCGGGATCAAATGCCATAACTGCAGAAGAGATGGCATCAAAATTTAGAGGTGATTTCTGATTTTAAACTTCAGGCATTTACATAGAGAAGGTATAGGTTGCTGCTGAAAAGCTGATTTTGGTTCTTTTGATACAGGTCGGTTGATTTATCGTAAAGAATTTGTCGGGAGATGGATAGCGGCAATCACAACGCCCCCTGCTTTTCCCTTGCGGGCCTTGTGCGTCTATTGGCACTCGAAACCATATATCAACGCTCTCAAATAATCTTCTAAATAAAATCAATGTTTTCTGTGGTCAAGACAGGAGCACCTCTGAGTATTGCGACAATACCACCATTGCCGAAACCTTTTTCCGAGCGATTTTCGTTGAAATAAAGGCTGCCTTTCTTTTGGTCATAAAGGAAGTTGAAATTCTTTTCGGCAAGTTTGTTTTTAACTTTTGCCTTATTTTTGCCGCTTACAAAGGTAGCATTTTTCTCAATCCCAAAATTACTGATATCAATCCTGAGCTTATCATTGTAAGCTTTAAAATTAATAATTTTATCGATTGCTTTGCGCCTATAGGTTTTCGGTACGAAAACATCGTAGTAAGAGCCTTTAGTTATCTCCAGTTTTCCGTCTCTTTTGCTGAGTCTCGAAAGAAAATCCCATGCAAGTTGATTAAGATTTTTATTCTCAATATTTAAGTCAAACCACTCGTGACCACCTCTTTTAATAATGTACTGATCAATGGTTGTCGATCCATTGTCTCGGATATAAGACGATTTCTCAACATCTTCACCGGATCTTTGCTTGAAAATTTGAGATTCACTTTCGCCTGAATCATTTATCTTTGACCAGTAGCTGGAAACCTCTGCGACCGATGCGAGATATCCTTCTATGCCAGCCACTGGACGGATCCAATCTTCACTCCCGTTGAAACTGATTAAGCCCACGGGATAAACTTCTGAGTGTGTTGATAACTGTTGATAACTTGAAAGTCCAGATACAGGCGCGACCCCTGCCATTAAATCGGAGCGATATCGTGCCAATCCATAAGCCATTCCGGCTCCATTTGAAAAGCCGGTTGCGTAAACACGAGAAGTATCAAGCGAATATTTTTTTGATATTTTTTTGATTATTTTATCTACGAAGCCTAAGTCATCTGAGCTGCTTTTGTTATTACTTGATATAGGATCAGGATTCCAGTGAGATCCTCCTTTTTCAAGGTCCAAGCCTTGGGGATATATCAATAAAAACCCATTCTCGTCTGATAGATTTCTCCAGTCAGAGTAGTGCATGTAATCTGAGGCAGCTGATCCAAATCCATGAAAATTTAAAACGACTGGCGACTCCTTCCCATGAGAATAACTTGGAGGTACGTAAAGTAAGTATTCCCGCTTGTTCCTAGCGTGCTTTAGTCGTTTCAGGAAGCCAGTATCTTGCATGACGGATTTCATGGAAATCTTTTCATGCACTTTACGGACGACTTCTGTATAGCAAACAACATCAAAAGATTTTTCATGATTTGATTTTCTCTACACATTAGTCAAAGGTTGAGCTAATGGAAAATATTTTACTGATATGAACGATTGGAAATATTCAGCTGCAATCGCCAGCTCCCCTGTCTGTCCCCTCATCCAAGGACAGGAATGAGTGGAGCCAGTCCAATAGCAACTGCTCGACTTTTGTTGCTCCAAGCTCCTGAATGCCCTCGTACAGCAAGCCTCTGAGGGCATCAGGGTCATTGGCTCGTTGTGCTGTCACCGGTTCACCCATCAGGAACAGGACAATGCGGGTGTCGCGGGTCATGGGTCAGTTGTGACTGCCGTGAGTGTTCCCCGCTCTGATCAGGCAATAAAAACTCCGCCTTGCGACGGGGCAAAGCGTATTGCGCATCTATAGCCTTCTCAAGGCTGACTTAGATACGCAAATTCAATGTCAAAAATTGTGGCGGAAGGATCTCTTTGGAGTAGAGACGTCCGCTTTCGCTGAAGAGAACTTGGGAAGAGCTAACTTGGGAAATCCAATCGAGGGAATTTTAAAATTAAATTCCTCTGATATTGACTTCACAGCCTCAAAAATAATGAAACCTGCGACACCGACCATCACAACTGCAAATAGAATGGTGTTTAGGTCCATGAGGAAGTTGCCGGAGCGGCCATTAAAAGCCTCAACAATCCGAAACAGAGAGCGTGTAAAACTTAGCAACTTATCACAAAATTTGATGGGTATTTACTCTTATTCGCTTTCTGCTTGCCTGGGACGCTAAAACCCCGGCTTGCGACAGAGTAATTTAGCTTATTTCAAATAAAATTACATACATCAGCTACAATTCTAGATTCAAAAATGTTATTAGGTTCCCTCCATTCGCCCCATATCATTTCGTCATCGGTAGAGTTAAAAACTCTGCCTTCGCATACAACTGCGACATATAGTTTTTGTTTTTGACCATTTTCAGCTGGAATTACGATTGACTGGTCCGTCTTTTTTGCTCGCTTGAAATCAAGAGTTAGCTCTCCATACCCCCGCACCTCAGCTTCCGCAGTAAGCGCAAGCAGGAGGCTTGCCGCGACGAATAGAAAGCGTTTCATGGAGCCAATTTATTAAATCCAGGTATATTGCAGGGCATATGTATTGGTTGATGCAATTGCTACCGATATTCAATAGCTAAAAACGGATAGCCCCCATTGATTTGCATTTGGGAGCGGCGAGGTCACCTAGCGAAAGGGTGGCTTCGCTTGCCTAGAAAAAAGCCCTCGAACAACGAAACCTGGCCGACGGCTTCCCCCAACTGAGGCAACATCATGGCAATGACACAGGCGAGTGGAGTGTCTTATGCAAGCCAACGAGTGATCACGGTGCCTTCGTAGACATGACCAGAGGCTTCGACAATCGGCTTGGTCTCTGGGTTCGTGAAAATGTTGTAGAGGACGTCCTCGGGTCCCTGGAATATCACTGTCGCTCTTTTGGGGTCGTCCTTGCAGACGCCAATAAAGAAGGTCTTGACTCCCATCTCGGCAAACATCGCTTGCTGCTCAGGAGCATTCATATGTGCGCGATATTCCTCAAACGTGTTGCTGAGCTTGAAGTCCAGAACAGTTGTCTCAGTCATGGTTTGAATGGTTCTAGTTCGCAATAGATCTGTTTTAACCAGCTTCAGGAGCCCAGCCCACTTCCTTTTGCTAGGTGGATCGTTTTCTATCTGCCGTGTGTGTTCCCCGATCGCCAGACTCCGGCGATGCCGAACAAGGACCGCGCCACCAATCCCCCGCCAGTGAAACCAGGCGGTGAGGGTTGGCTCGTGAGTCCTGAACAGCAGCTGCTTTGTCAGTTCAAACCAGACTCAGCAAGCGCTCATGCCGAATGGGTGGCAGTGAGCACTTACAGCTGGATCCCGCCCCGGCCACCAGTGCCGATGACCGAGCGGCCGATGCTCCGGCACAACGCGATCGAGGCCTGGACGACGATGCTGAAACGGGACTGGGTGCGCTGCCGACCGCCGGTGCGGTGAAGGCGGGGAAAACGCGTAAATTCCCCAGGTTGGTTTTCCCAGCACGGGTGACTTCCCATTTTTCCCAGATGCTTTTCCCAGAGTGTCTAATTGTTTCAGCTGAAATCCCGTCAACACTGGGTTTCTCGGTTTCCTGCCGCCTGCATGCGCAGAAGGGGAACTAACAGCTGTCGATTGGTCTGAACGCCTCAAAGGCTTCAACCCATCCGGAATCAAGTTGATTGAACAATGAAACGCCTACTCCTCCCATTCCTCGCCCTGGCGCTCTGCCCTCCGGCAAATGCGAGGTCTTACCCGTTTACACCGACAAACGAAGGATTCAAGACTTACATCGAGCAGCATTCAGATATTGATGTGATCGAGGCGTGTGGTTGTAGGGGCATCGATGTAACTGCCAAAACCCACTGGTTCCAATGCGAGGTTTTCTTCCGTGAAACAGACCCCAGAAGCCGCAAGGTCGTATCTCGATCGCTTCAGCGCGTTCAGCAGCCGCTATTCCACGGAGATGAAAAAACAGGACATCCTTGAAGCCCGCCTCCCCAAAGAGATGCGGGAGAGCATCGAAGCCGAAAACGCTCACCGCGCGCTTCTACGGGAGCTGCTCAACGGCTGATCAAACGGCGGACTGAGCCTGCTTGGCCGCCTGCAACACAGCCAGATAGAGATCCTCGTCAATTTCTCGGATGTCGTACTTACATCCCTTTCACAGAATGGGTTTTACGGCATAGCACCATAAATTGTGCATAGACGTGAAGCCTCAGCGCTTCAGGTCATTGCCTTGCTGATGACGCCTTTCTCGTTCAGAGCCAAGAGCGAGCTGATGTAGCTCGTGCGCCGAAAGAGGCCTAACGGCCGAAACGAGAGCTTCGTCAGTCCAGTAATCAGGACTATCGAGAACACCGAGGTGAAGCGGGCAGGACGGGCCAACAGCAATAGCCATGGCTCCTCGTTTAAGGATTCTTCCATTATTCCGCACAGAGGTATCTTTCGTCTCGCCTTGCTCTCGAGATAAGACTGCAGGGCGGTAATCACTAAACATTCGCAGACACATTCCCTGCATCGACCGATGCCACCTTTTTAGTTTTTTCTTCTGTTGATAGGGAGTGAGATGCGAGCAGTCAAAACTCCAATAGAGAGGCTGGAGTTCGGTCTTCGGTGGGAGGCTTTTCGGCTTGCCTACTTCTCATCCATTGGTCACAGCACGAAAGTTGCCGCCTTAACCGCAAAACTGCAAAAGCTTGAAGAAGACCTACGCAGAGAGAGCTACCAGTTCAGCGATGCAGGTCAGAGTGCTTTCCAGTAATCGCTGATACGTCACGAGCTTCTTCGCCAGCGTTATTCCTGAAGTACCCCAGGGACGGTCGCACCATTGGGGTAGCGAGACCATCAATTGCTCGGTCGACTTGCCGGTGGTTTCGCTTGACCTCAAGAAGAAGGCGGGGCGGTATCCCTATCGCCCCACGTCCATGTTCAAGACTTCAACGGGCTGCCGTGGAAAGGACTAAGTCGCAGATAAAAAAGGGGTAGGCCCCTCAGCAATCCCCTTCCATGCGCGACGCATGAAGGCACCACTGCCCTCGAATCAACCGTGCTGCATCAGATGCCGATATGTAACCCCCTGCACACCTACTAGGCATTACAGCTCATTGAGAACGATTAAGTGCTGCTTAATGATGGCCACGACGCGAGCACCACTGCCACGTCATGGGGAGATGAAAGCCAGCGGGTTCCCTCGCCCGCGTCTCCCTCAACCAGCAGGTAGCAGGTGATGCGTCACGCCCTGTCGAAGCAGGGTTACGACAGAGGAGCTCCAGTTGATTTGCACCGAGCCGGAGCTGCGGAACCACCATCCGTCGGCTTTCTGGCCGGTGGTTTCGTTCGCCGAAGAAAAAGAGCCCAGGCTCTCGTCGAGCAAGGGCTCCGTCTCGATCCGACCAGCCATGTTGCCAAGTGAAAAGGAGAGGCGTGAAGTTGTGTCAGAGAGCCCTCATCCGGGGGATGCTCAGGCCTGCACAGACGAGCCCCACGGCGCCCCCTGAGTCAATGCGCCAGTCAGCTCATGTATTCAGCTGAACAATGAGCCATAACCGAGGTTCTACGGGACGGGCTAAGTCCAGCTACAGCTACATAAAGGTGAATGCGTCAGCCGGGTTGCGAGGGGATAGCTGCACCCGGCTTTTTCACGGTCCGTGTCGTCGTGGTGGCGGGCAAACGTCTAACAGGTGCTGTCGATATGGGTCGAACCCGAGCGGTCATTGATCCCCCGGCGGTCCAGTTCGAAGGCATAACGATGCCTGAAGCGGTAGGGGGTGAGGTCTTCATGCCGACTGAGCAGTCCTTCGCGAGTAGAACCCAGGACCGTACGTCTCTGAGGTGTCCCCCTACACGTTCAGCGGTTCAGACCCTCGGAACGATGTGAGTCAAAACGTCAGCGTTGATCCAGTTGATGACGCCGGTATCGACATCAGCCACCTGAAACAGGGTGGGCACCTTCGGGTTGCGGGCGCCACCGTCGACCCAGATCACGTCGGCCATCCGCCAGTCCTTGTCGTCTTCCACGATCACCGTCATGCCCGGCCGGACATGCAGGAACACCGGATCTGAACCGGGTGCCGAAACGCCGCTTGCATGATCCACCGACATACTCCCTTCTTGGTTCATCTGTACTATTCCTGGTGGTGCAGCGAGGTCAATGGCTTGTGAATTAACGCTGATCTGACTCCCCGCATCGCCTCAGGGAGTCAGTGCAGTGATCAGCGCCCAATGGTCATTGGAGAAACCATTGGATGGAGGCTGCAGGAACCCTCCGAAGACAACATCGCCCCTGTCGTGGACTGTGCTCCTTTCAGATGACGCGATGGCAGCGACCAAATGAGCAGCAACGAGGTTGCAACGCTGCCTCTCTCGTTGGACGACAGCAGGCTGGGTGCGCTGCAGGCCCCCGGTGCGGTGAAGGCGGATTTTGTTCTAGATCCGGGCCGATTTAAAACAAAACTGCCGGTTGAGACCATTGCCCGGTCGCCTCAATCGGGATGGGGCTGACCCCGCAGAAGACTGGAGAGAGCCGAGAAAACGCTGGCGGGGCTTGGCGTCCGCAGAACAAAGCCCTGTCTGGGCCTGGATTTTGTTCTAACTTTTGTTCTAAGCCACTTTCCGGGCAACAAAAAGGAGCCTTTCGGCTTCCCGAGATCCCTTGCGGTGGAAGGGTTTTGAAGAATGGAGCCAAGGAGACTCGAACTCATGACCCCCTGCATGCCATGCAATGAATCATTTGCCCCGAATCCATTGCACTACAACGCATCTTAATTTCGGCCGTCGCTGAAAAGGGGAAAATTGAGGGGAAATTCCGGCCATGGTCCAGCGCGTTGGTCGGCACAGGTGCCATCGGACCGTCAAAAACGAGGGGAAATGCCCTCAGCCCAGCACCGCAGATCAGCCTGAGATCACCTTGACCACCTGCATTACGAGCAGGGGAAGAAGCACCCTCAACGCACTGGGGGCCGGCACCGTTGCCACCCGGTTCGCAGCATCTTGTCCCAGGCCGCAATGGCGTTGTGTCTGAGCATCCGCCGCTCGGTCATCGGCACTTGTGGCCTTGGTGGCGCCCAGCTGAAGGTGCGCACACAAAACAACACCCTCTGTAATCGCAACAAAGAGTTCTTACTGATACACCTTGACCAGATTTGGGCCAAGCCATGGATGATCTGAGCAAGGAGCAGGAACAAGCCATCGCTCGGTCAACGATGTATCTGTTCGCAGCAGTCCTGAGCATCCTGATGATCTTCATTTCAGGCCTGTTTCTCTCTGCGGAACTCGAACAGCAAGCCCAGCAGAAAGCCGAGACAGCACAGCAGATCACACTTCAACAGGAGGCCATTCCTCAAGCCAAGCGGCCATGGACTCTGTGGAGAAGGCACGCTGATCAGGAAACTTAGAGATGCAGCTGTAAAGCCAGCCCTCACCACCGGGCTTTGGTGGTGGTTCATGGTTGCTGCGGTCCTTATTCGCCATGGGGCGGAGTCTGGCGAGGGGGGGGGAACTCTCATGGCAGATAGAAAACGATCCACCTGGCAAAAGGAAGTGGGATGGGCGCCAAAAGCGGGCTAAAACGGTAGTTACCTTTCGGCTGTTGCACCCCATGCCTAAGTTCAACGCCAAGAAGGTTTCCAAGGTCAAAGACTTTGACCCTGATGCCAGCTACAGCGTCAAGAACATCAATGGCGGAACGTTTGCCATTGCTCACAGCAAGAAGGAACTGAAGCAGCTCATGAAGAGCGATGCGGATGTGGTCTACGACGAAAGCAAAGGCAAGCTGTATTTCAATGCCAACGGTGAGAAGAAGGGTTGGGGCAAGAAGAAGAAGAGTGGGTTGCTCGCCAATTTCAAAGGAAAACCGGAATTAAATGCTGAGAACTTTGAGGGGCTTTCAGCTCATAAGGGTGATGCCATCACAGGTGACGACATCAAGGATCAGATCACGGCACTGCAGGACGAATTGTCTGACACTAAGGTCTCCAAGCTTTATGGCAAAACATTGATTGATGGCAAAAAAGGACTGAAGAGCATTATCAAAGTAGGCAAGAAAGAGGGTTACAAGTTCGATAAAAAAGAACTCGGTATTGCACTTGAAGAAATGGACGATGCCGGTGCATTCAGCGATATCGAGCTGGATGATGCAGCCCTGGCAACGCTGCTGGGCATGGGTGGTGCGCAGCAGCAAAATTCCCAGGGAGGAAGCTGATTTAAATGCGCTGACCCCTCTCGTAAGGCGGGGTTTTTATTGCCTGAGCAGAGCGGGGAACACTCAATGCAGTCGCTTCACAGCATTACGTCGCTGGATGACGTCTCATGGCTCCGACGGCAGCATTCGTGAAATCGAACCTGTCCGATGCTCGCCGCATCTCAGTTGGATTGCTGGCTTCAGCTATCGCCATTGCTCCCCTTCCAACCAAGGCTGAGGACGGCACTGCAGAAGACCTTGGTGATGTGATGAGCATCAGCCTCAAGGACGTCGTTAAACCCACCATTGGCTTCCAAGGCGCACTGCAAGGTGCAGGCACACCCAATCAGGCAGGTATTGGCGGGTTCCTTCCGCTGTCGGTTGGTGAGAACAGCGTTTGGTTTGTCGATGCCTTGGTCAACGCCCACTTCGGCGACCGAGATAGCTACAGCAGCATCATCAACACCGATGTTGCAGGAGGCTTCTCCACCTCCACCCGCCTGGGTTACCGCTGGCTGAATGGCGACCGCAGTTGGATGTATGGGCTGAACGCTGGCTATGACAGCCGTTCACTGAAATCAGGCAATACCGACACTGGCATCAGCGTCACCAATAAAAAGACTGTTGGGTTCCAGCAGATTGCACTGAATGCAGAGGCGGTCTCCAATGGTTGGACATTCAACGGCTATGGGCTAATCCCCGTTGGTGACGTTGAGCAAAGGCTGAATAGTCACTATGACTCTGGAGCCCTGAACACCTATGGGCTGGATGTTGGCTATTTCATCAGCCCAGCACTTCATGCCTCGGTTGGTTATTACTACCAGCACCGTGACCAGGAAGATGCTGACGGCTCTGGAGTGCGTGGTCGACTGGCTTATGACATCACCCAAGGACTAACGGCAGGTATCAACGTGTCCTACGACGAGGCTTTTGATACCAGAGTTTCAGCTGATCTAAAAGTTCGCTTTGGTGGTGCGAGTACAGCAGCCAAACGCAAAGAAGTTCAACAACTGCCTGTCATCAAGTCGCTGGTATCAAGACCAAACAACCGCGACGTGAGAATTCACGATGATACAGACTATCCCGGTTGTATTTTTGACCTTAACGACGACTTCCCCCGTGATAAATCAAGGATCATGGCATGCGATAGTAAGAATTTTATTTCTTTAACTCTTGACTAATTTCTTAAATCCGTCTGATACCTAGTACCATTCAATACCTGTCATTATTTTATATTTAGTCCCGTCGTAAGGCTGGGTTTCTTATTGCTTGGGCTCAGGCCACTTCTTGCCTTATCGCTGATGCTAACCGTCAGCGTCATGCCGTCTTGCTTGAAGTACGGGCTGCGCAGGGTGTAAGCCGAGAGACTTCCGTATGTTTCTTGCATCTCCTTCTACAAAACCTCACGCAGGTCAAATCCCAAGCTTTTCAATGCTTGTTCTGACGCTTTCGGCAAATGTGATTTCTGGATGATGTCCAGCTTCCGAATCAACTTGTCGACGTTGAAAGTAATAGACGCACCCATTTGCCTATGATGTGATTAATCGCATCATAGATATGTTCCATTGTGATGATGATGCGTCAGCATGTGGATCGTTCAGATGATCCAATGATGTCGCCACAAGCAATACGAGCATTACGACTCAGTCAGAGCCGTACGACTGCGCAAGGCTTGAACGACTGAATCTACCGACCAAAACATCGGCGACCTTCTGCCATGGCCCCTGTAGTAGTCACGACCAGGAATTAGGACGCCATCAGCTCTGAGCTTGTTCACAGTGTCACGGCTTAGGCCGATTTCTTCACAGAGCTGGATCGTGCTTACGAATCTCTCTGACATTTGAATGAAAACAAACGAATAGTCAATTTATTCTAGTTGAACTTTTGGCTCAGATATGGACAGCGGCAAGACATGCTTCGCCACGAATTAATCGAAAACATATCAGTATTTGCCTATATCTCAAACAATTGTGAAGTCATCAGCGCTCAACTCAGGAGCTCCTTGCAGTTTGGCAAACAGACCACCGTCACCCCATCCCTTTTGTTTGCCATTCTCATTGAAGTAAAGCAGCCCTTTCTTCTCGTCATACACAAAGTCGTTTTTTCTCTTTGCTGCTTTCTTGACTTTTTTTCTACTGCCGTAGGAATTGAGTTTGATTTTCTGGCGAAGGTCAAATAGATCATTGTCTAGCAAGATTGAGTCACCTTTTTCAGAGTCGAAGTCCTTGATTTGATCTGCGTTCTTCTTGCCAAATCCCTTTGCTTGATTGAAGAGGAAGCCATCAGCACTGTCTCCTCCCTTTAGGACATCCTTGCCTTTCATGCCGGCAAGGATTTCTCCATCCGAAGTTCCAGTCAACTTATCCTTCTTCTTAGTGCCAATAATTGCCGTAACAATGTCTTGATTTGCAAAAGAAACTGGTTCTTTGATCTTGAATGTCGTGATCTTCTTTTGGATAGACACATCATCTATTGATTGAATGATGGGCGCTTCCAAGAGATCATTTACGTTTAATGTGAATGCCTTCTTTAAAGTCAAGCCACCCGAGTCTTTGGTCTTCAAACGAATCGAATAAGTGGACTTAGTTTCATAGTCTGGGGGATCAATGATCTTGATTGTTTTATTTTTGATCGCAAATAAACTATTGTCTGCGTCTCCCTTTCCATGGATCAGTTTATAGGTGTGCTTATCTCCATTGTCTTGATCTGATGTGCTTAAGGTTGCAACCGCACTACCACCAGCAATGTTCTCGTCAAACTCTGATGCTGAGAGCGTCAGTGCACTTGGTGCTTCATTGAGATCATTCACAGAGATCATGAATGCCTTCTCAAAGGTCAAACCACCTGAGTCTGTTGTCTGCAGTCGAATCGAATAAGATGACTTGGTTTCAAAATCTGGTGAATCAACAATCTTGAGTTGATCACCTTCAACAACAAATGCACTGTTATCGGTATCAGCCTCTCCATCAACCAGTGCATAAGTGAAGGACTCACCAGCATCGACGTCAGCACTGCTTAAGGTTGCAACCGCACTACCACCAGCAATGTTCTCGTCAAACTCTGATGCTGAGAGCGTCAGTGCACTTGGTGCTTCATTGAGATCATTCACAGTGATCGTGAATGCCTGCTCAAAGGTCAAACCACCTGAGTCTGTCGTCTGCAGTCGAATCGAATAAGATGACTTGGTTTCAAAATCTGGTGAACCAACAATCTTGAGTTGATCACCTTCAACAATAAATGTACTGTTATCGGTATCAGCCTCTCCATCAACCAGTGCATAAGTGAAGGACTCACCAGCATCGACGTCAGCACTGCTTAAGGTTGCAACCGCACTACCACCAGCAATGTTCTCGTCAAACTCTGATGCTGAGAGCGTCAGTGCACTTGGTGCTTCATTGAGATCATTCACAGAGATCGTGAATGCCTGCTCAAAGGTCAAACCACCTGAGTCTGTTGTCTGCAGTCGAATCGAATAAGATGACTTGGTTTCAAAATCTGGTGAACCAACAATCTTGAGTTGATCACCTTCAACAATAAATGTACTGTTATCGGTATCAGCCTCTCCATCAACCAGTGCATAAGTGAAGGACTCACCAGCATCGACGTCAGCACTGCTTAAGGTTGCAACCGCACTACCACCAGCAATGTTCTCGTCAAACTCTGATGCTGAGAGCGTCAGTGCACTTGGTGCTTCATTGAGATCATTCACAGAGATCGTGAATGCCTGCTCAAAGGTCAAACCACCTGAGTCTGTCGTCTGCAGTCGAATCGAATAAGATGACTTGGTTTCAAAATCTGGTGAACCAACAATCTTGAGTTGATCACCTTCAACAATAAATGTACTGTTATCGGTATCAGCCTCTCCATCAACCAGTGCATAAGTGAAGGACTCACCAGCATCGACGTCAGCACTGCTTAAGGTTGCAACCGCACTACCACCAGCAATGTTCTCGTCAAACTCTGATGCTGAGAGCGTCAGTGCACTTGGTGCTTCATTGAGATCATTCACAGAGATCGTGAATGCCTGCTCAAAGGTCAAACCACCTGAGTCTGTCGTCTGCAGTCGAATCGAATAAGATGACTTGGTTTCAAAATCTGGTGAACCAACAATCTTGAGTTGATCACCTTCAACAATAAATGTACTGTTATCGGTATCAGCCTCTCCATCAACCAGTGCATAAGTGAAGGACTCACCAGCATCGACGTCAGCACTGCTTAAGGTTGCAACCGCACTACCACCAGCAATGTTCTCGTCAAACTCTGATGCTGAGAGCGTCAGTGCACTTGGTGCTTCATTGAGATCATTCACAGAGATCGTGAATGCCTGCTCAAAGGTCAAACCACCTGAGTCTGTTGTCTGCAGTCGAATCGAATAAGATGACTTGGTTTCAAAATCTGGTGAACCAACAATCTTGAGTTGATCACCTTCAACAATAAATGTACTGTTATCGGTATCAGCCTCTCCATCAACCAGTGCATAAGTGAAGGACTCACCAGCATCGACGTCAGCACTGCTTAAGGTTGCAACCGCACTACCACCAGCAATGTTCTCGTCAAACTCTGATGCTGAGAGCGTCAGTGCACTTGGTGCTTCATTGAGATCATTCACAGAGATCGTGAATGCCTGCTCAAAGGTCAAACCACCTGAGTCTGTCGTCTGCAGTCGAATCGAATAAGATGACTTGGTTTCAAAATCTGGTGAACCAACAATCTTGAGTTGATCACCTTCAACAATAAATGTACTGTTATCGGTATCAGCCTCTCCATCAACCAGTGCATAAGTGAAGGACTCACCAGCATCGACGTCAGCACTGCTTAAGGTTGCAACCGCACTACCACCAGCAATGTTCTCGTCAAACTCTGATGCTGAGAGCGTCAGTGCACTTGGTGCTTCATTGAGATCATTCACAGAGATCGTGAATGCCTGCTCAAAGGTCAAACCACCTGAGTCTGTCGTCTGCAGTCGAATCGAATAAGATGACTTGGTTTCAAAATCTGGTGAACCAACAATCTTGAGTTGATCACCTTCAACAATAAATGTACTGTTATCGGTATCAGCCTCTCCATCAACCAGTGCATAAGTGAAGGACTCACCAGCATCGACGTCAGCACTGCTTAAGGTTGCAACCGCACTACCACCAGCAATGTTCTCGTCAAACTCTGATGCTGAGAGCGTCAGTGCACTTGGTGCTTCATTGAGATCATTCACAGAGATCGTGAATGCCTGCTCAAAGGTCAAACCACCTGAGTCTGTCGTCTGCAGTCGAATCGAATAAGATGACTTGGTTTCAAAATCTGGTGAACCAACAATCTTGAGTTGATCACCTTCAACAATAAATGTACTGTTATCGGTATCAGCCTCTCCATCAACCAGTGCATAAGTGAAGGACTCACCAGCATCGACGTCAGCACTGCTTAAGGTTGCAACCGCACTACCACCAGCAATGTTCTCGTCAAACTCTGATGCTGAGAGCGTCAGTGCACTTGGTGCTTCATTGAGATCATTCACAGAGATCGTGAATGCCTGCTCAAAGGTCAAACCACCTGAGTCTGTCGTCTGCAGTCGAATCGAATAAGATGACTTGGTTTCAAAATCTGGTGAACCAACAATCTTGAGTTGATCACCTTCAACAATAAATGTACTGTTATCGGTATCAGCCTCTCCATCAACCAGTGCATAAGTGAAGGACTCACCAGCATCGACGTCAGCACTGCTTAAGGTTGCAACCGCACTACCACCAGCAATGTTCTCGTCAAACTCTGATGCTGAGAGCGTCAGTGCACTTGGTGCTTCATTGAGATCATTCACAGAGATCGTGAATGCCTGCTCAAAGGTCAAACCACCTGAGTCTGTTGTCTGCAGTCGAATCGAATAAGATGACTTGGTTTCAAAATCTGGTGAACCAACAATCTTGAGTTGATCACCTTCAACAATAAATGTACTGTTATCGGTATCAGCCTCTCCATCAACCAGTGCATAAGTGAAGGACTCACCAGCATCGACGTCAGCACTGCTTAAGGTTGCAACCGCACTACCACCAGCAATGTTCTCGTCAAACTCTGATGCTGAGAGCGTCAGTGCACTTGGTGCTTCATTGAGATCATTCACAGAGATCGTGAATGCCTGCTCAAAGGTCAAACCACCTGAGTCTGTTGTCTGCAGTCGAATCGAATAAGATGACTTGGTTTCAAAATCTGGTGAACCAACAATCTTGAGTTGATCACCTTCAACAATAAATGTACTGTTATCGGTATCAGCCTCTCCATCAACCAGTGCATAAGTGAAGGACTCACCAGCATCGACGTCAGCACTGCTTAAGGTTGCAACCGCACTACCACCAGCAATGTTCTCGTCAAACTCTGATGCTGAGAGCGTCAGTGCACTTGGTGCTTCATTGAGATCATTCACAGAGATCGTGAATGCCTGCTCAAAGGTCAAACCACCTGAGTCTGTTGTCTGCAGTCGAATCGAATAAGATGACTTGGTTTCAAAATCTGGTGAACCAACAATCTTGAGTTGATCACCTTCAACAATAAATGTACTGTTATCGGTATCAGCCTCTCCATCAACCAGTGCATAAGTGAAGGACTCACCAGCATCGACGTCAGCACTGCTTAAGGTTGCAACCGCACTACCACCAGCAATGTTCTCGTCAAACTCTGATGCTGAGAGCGTCAGTGCACTTGGTGCTTCATTGAGATCATTCACAGAGATCGTGAATGCCTGCTCAAAGGTCAAACCACCTGAGTCTGTTGTCTGCAGTCGAATCGAATAAGATGACTTGGTTTCAAAATCTGGTGAACCAACAATCTTGAGTTGATCACCTTCAACAATAAATGTACTGTTATCGGTATCAGCCTCTCCATCAACCAGTGCATAAGTGAAGGACTCACCAGCATCGACGTCAGCACTGCTTAAGGTTGCAACCGCACTACCACCAGCAATGTTCTCGTCAAACTCTGATGCTGAGACCGTCAATGCACTTGGTGCTTCATTGAGATCATTCACAGAGATCGTGAATGCCTGCTCAAAGGTCAAACCACCTGAGTCTGTTGTCTGCAGTCGAATCGAATAAGATGACTTGGTTTCAAAATCTGGTGAATCAACAATCTTGAGTTGATCACCTTCAACAACAAATGCACTGTTATCGGTATCAGCCTCTCCATCAACCAGTGCATAAGTGAAGGACTCACCCGCATCGACGTCAGCACTGCTTAAGGTTGCAACCGCACTACCACCAGCAATGTTCTCGTCAAACTCTGATGCTGAGAGCGTCAGTGCACTTGGTGCTTCATTATTGCTTGTTATTCTTGTGGCAGTTATGGTTGTGTGCCCGACGTCTAGTCTTAGATCTCTTGTGGCCTCTAGTGCTGAAACAGTTTTGAGAGGTAGTCCTTCATTACTTGCAGTTTTTAATGTGGGTTTCAGTGAAATGATGAGTGGGTTGTCGGCGCTTGGTGAATAGGGAAGTTTTATTGTGATAATTGCTATCGTGAACGAACTGGTGTCGCTGCTTGGAGCAAAAGTGTTCGCAGTTGAGCCTAGGCCTTCAATAATGTGCCTATTTTCCTGTAAGTCGGCGTGAAAGTAGTTGTTTGGATTGTTGCTCCAGTCGTAACGCTGGCCCGGGACGATATCTTCAACAGCTGCTTCTATGCCACTGATTTCAAGATCAGCGTACCAGCTAAAAAGAGAGTAATCTGTTTTACTATTGCCGTCTGAGAATCGTTCCCATGCACGAATTGTGACTTCTATAATTTGTTCCGACTCGCTTTCCTCAATGGTAATGTTCTTGAGAAGTATTTCGGAGAAAAGTGTGGACACAGCGTCTTGACAAGGATGGGCTTCAAAGAATGTTGTTGTTGATCACTAGGCCAATGCGTTGAGCTACAGCCATGGTTTCGAGTTGGTCAATTGATTGGTCTCCGTTGAGGTCATGGATGAGCGTGAATCCATCGGACGAAGGCTTAGCAGCTCCGATTCGATTCACCATTTCAATCGCGTCGCTCATGGTGACTTTGCCATTGCCATCAACGTCCCAAGGGAAATACGTGATGGCGTCACTACGGGTATTATTCAATGCCAAAGAATCGCCTTCTGCAGATTCTGATTCCACCTGTAGGAATAGCCAATCTGCGCTGCTGCTGATTGTGCCGAATTCCGGATAGAGTGGATCTTCGTCGAGAGCGTGAGCATAAAGAAGATCGCGGGGGAGCTGCACCGATGTGTTAATCAGCCCAGTGCTGCTCAAACCTGTGATGGCATCAGGCTCCATGTGCCGGCGCCATATCAACGGATCGGTTGTGGTGTCGAGCTCTGCATCATCAGATAGATAAAGGTTGGCCCAGAACCCTGTTGAGTTTGAATTTCCATGGTTGCTAAGTTCATAGTTGAGTTCCACTAGGCCCTGTTGTGCAACCGCATTGCTCACAAAGAGCTGACTTACGGCAATGTCTGGTAGTGGCGCTCTCAAGCTGAGGACATCACTCTCGTAGCGACTGAAGGCGCGTTGATCACCATCAAGTCCATACACTGTGGTATCAAAGAAAGGAGAAATTGATGGCTTAAGTGCTAGTTCTACGTTGCCAGGGCTTAGCGCCTCAAACTCAACATTCGCGATTATGGTGTTGCTAGTGGGGTCGAAGGTGCTTGACATCGCACCAAGATCATTAATTAGGCCTGAGCTGTTATCAATTGATCCGGATTGGAGCAAATCAAAGTTTTTGCTGTATTCAATCGATACCGCGCGGAGTAGCGTGTGATCGTATTCAAGATCGGCATAGGCTGAGAAAACTGATTGTGGATTGTCAGGGTCAACAATGTCGGCGGCTGAAATGCTGACCACCACGCTGTCGCCCACGCTGAAGCCCAGTTCAGGGTCATCTGCTTCAGAGATCAGGAGATCCCAGGCAACACTGGGAGGGGCTGTTGGATCGGTTTCATCGCTGCTGTTGCCGGCAATGGTGAGCGCAAACTCCACGGATGTGCTGGCTCCAAAGGAGTCAGTGGCTCTGAGTTCAAGGGTGTAGTTGCCGTTGATCGCGTCATAGGGCTCACCGATTAGCTCGAGCGATGCGGCATTGAACTTGAGCCAGCCCGGAAGGTCGCGCCCATCGGCAAGCTGCAAGTTGTAGCTGAGGGTGTCGCCATTGGCCTCCTTCACATCCAGGTCTTCAAAGACACTGGAATCGAGCATGTGGCTGAAGATCACATTGGCGCTGAAGCCAAGATCTGGCAGGCTCCCTACAATAGTTGGTGCACGATTATTAAGGTTAAGGTCGAATTTCCCGTCATTGAATATGATTCGCTCGATGCTATTCAAGGTGTCTTGTCCGTAGTGATCTTGGCTCTCTTCCTTTAGGTCGGTCAGAGTCCAAGCCCCATCGATCTGAAGCAGTTCAAAATCGCTTCGGTTGGCGTTGATGATCAGTTGATCGAAGCCCCTGCCACCATCAATGTGGTCATTGCCGCTGCTGGCAATGAAGCGGTCATTGCCACGGCCGCCTTGAAGAGCGTTGGCAAGTTGGTTGCCTGAGATCACATCGTCTCCATCACCACCAATGGCAGCATCAATCCAGGTGTGTGCATCGATGCTGAGTACCCGCTTGGCGATTTGGCTTGTAGTGCCTGGAGTCAAGTTGATCAAGCTGCCGCTGCTCACCGCTGCTGCATTGAGGGTGTCGTAGCCAGCTGCGTGGGGATCATCACCTTCCAGGCCATCGAGGAGTACTGAACGTCGTTCATCCAGTAAGTCAGCAAATTCATCGGTGTAAATGAACACATCATCAGCGCTCGCTTGGCTGCCATGCAATTTCAGACCCCACTGGCGCAGCTCACCTGTTTCGCCGCTGATGCGATCACGGAAGCGCACAGTCCAATTCCCTACTGAAGACTCCCCGCGGAACAAGCTGGAGCTGGTGGTGAAGATGATGCGATCGCTGCTGCCGCTGTAGGGGCCCGTGATCGCCTGGGGGTTGTGACTGCTGGCGCCTGGTCGTTCAATCAACCGAGCCACAGTGCCGCTGGGGGACACCAGTTCAACTTCAAGATCGCTGATGCGCTGATGGCGTAGATCGATCTCCACTTCAGCCCATTCCACGTTGATGTCACGTTCCACCAGGAGGGAGAAACTGAGATCCAGTTCGCTGTCATCTGGAATCTCACCACTGTGATCTGGCCGCAGAGCCAAACTCACTTCGTTTTCGGCTGTTTGTGCTGTGCTGCCCCAGGTTTCCGCCAGGCGCACGGCGGCATGGGCATCCACCAGGCCGAATCCTTGGTCATGGCTGATATGGAGGCCGCCTCCGTTCCAGTCAAGGGCGCCATTGGTTTTAAAGCCTTCGCTCGTTTCCTGTCTGGCGCTATAAGCCAGGATTGTTTGAACATCGCGATAACCCAGGTTTGGATTGGCCTCCAGCATGAGCGCGATGACGCCTGATACCAGTGGTGCAGCCCCGGAGGTGCCGGCAAACGAGGTAAATCCGTCGAGACTGGTGGTGAAGAGTTCTTCCCCGAAGGCACTCACCAAGATGGATGCGCCAGGGGTGGAGAATGACGAGGTGTTGCCTTCGCTGTCGGTGGCGGCGACGGTGGTGACAAAGCGGCTGTTTTGGAAGTTGTGATAATTGGTGTTGTCGCCTCGGTTCCTGGAATTGCCAGAGGCAAACACCCAATTCACGCCCAGATACTCGCCATCGAGCAGGCGACCTTCATTCACGCCAGTTTCGAGGGTTTCTGCTAATGGCTCAAGCAGAGGACTATCGAAATCATCAGCAAAGGGGCGCGTGAACCCCCAGCTGTTGTTGGTGACATCCATGCCACCGATGCTGCTGTTGATTTGCTGGCGCAACATGCTGGCAATCGAATGGATGCTCCAATCCACTTCGTAGCCCGCAATGCTGGCCTCATAGGCCACCCCAGAGATTCCCACCTCGTTAAAGCGTTCAGCAGCAATCAGGCCTGCCACTGCTGTGCCATGGCCAGATTCGGGCTTGGGCCATAGCCGCAGGTTGGCATCGTCATACACAGTGCCAAAAAAGTTTTCTGCCTTGTCGCGGATGAGGTCAAGGTTGTTGATAAGGTCTGGGTGCTGATAATTGATGCCGTCATCGACCACGCCAACTCGTATGCCCGATCCGCTGAAGTCTTCCCAGGCTTCATTGAGGTTTAGATCAAGCCCGTTGGCGTTGTTGAGGTGCCACTGGTTACTCATGAGCGGATCACTGTTGCCGCTAATCAGCTCCTTTTGGCTCAGTTCGTAGATGCCTGTGCTGCCATCCTGGCTGCGTACGGAGAGATAGTAGGTGCCAGTACTGCTGGCTTGATGCACGATGCGTGCTGCCAACCCCTCGCCGGCATCTTGGTCGCTGCTCAAGCGAATGCCATTGGCATCAATCAACTCCATCGCTGGATTCCAACCGCCGAAGCTGTTGACAATGCGTGGTGCGGCATCAAACACATAGAGCTTGCCCGCTTCCATCTCCACGCGGATCCAGTCCACATCATCAGCAGTGTGGATTTTGCCTTCAAGTGGATAACCAGTTTGGAGATTTTCCTCAGTCCTCGTATTGGCGGGTAGGTCGCTGGGGTCTGTATTGGCACTGTTGGCTTCCAGTAGTTCTGCGGTGTAAGAGCCAAGGTTCCCCTCGAGCGCTGCTGCACTCACCTCCAGGTAATACGTTGCATCGTTTAGCACTTTGATGCTCAGCGATGCATCTGGATTGCTGATTCCATCAAACGCCGCTGCTACAGCCTTCCCATCGGCATCAAGCACGCGGAATTGGGGGTCAATCAAGGTGCCGCCATTGCTGCTTTCGCCGCGCACCAGCAGCTGGTAATCCACGCCTGCTTCCAGATTGATGCGGAAGAGATCCACATCAGTGTTTCGTTCGATCACACCGCCCTGGGGCTGCCCACTCAGTAACACTGTTGGGTCTTCGGCAATTGTGTTGGGGTGATCGTCTTGATCCAGGAGCCCCAGATCGGTGGCTTGCAGTTGATAGGCCCCTTGCCAGAGGTCTTGGCTGCCTGCAGCTTCGAGGTACAGCACCCCATCCTCGAGTGCCTGGTAGGTGATTTCACTATCGAGGGAGATACCCGCTCCGCTATCGCGGTTGTCGTTAAAGGCCAATTCCTGGGCCCCATCACTCTCGATGCCAAACAGGGTCAACATCGGATCAGCCAGTGGAGCAGCAACGGCGTCGTAGTCCCTGCTCAGGCGGAAGCGATAGGTATGGCCGGCTTCCACCACCACACTGAACCAATCGCGATCGCCTGTGACTTCCAGCAATCCTTGGATGCTGCTGTCCATCTCCAGGTCGAGGCTGGTTCCAGGGCTCGTTCCAGCTGCATCAGCGAGATTGCCTTCATCGAGGCTGATGCTGTAGCTCCCGGTTCTGCCCCGATAGCCCCGAACGGCTAGCGCGTAGTTCCCTGTGGCTTCTGCCTTGAAGGCCAACGACGCTGCGCCGTCGGTGTAACGGCCATCGGCGGTGGCCAGCGTGGTGCCGGTCTCGTCAAACAATTCGGTGATGGCGATCGGTAGTCCGCCGGCATCGAGGGCATCACTGGTCACGGTGAGGGTGTAAACCTCTCCTTCCTGTGCTGTGAAGCGGAACCAGTCGCGGTCATCGCTGGATTGGATTGCAGCCTTCTGGGTGCTGTTCACAGCAATGGCTTTGGCCTGGTTAAACCCTGCGCCGGCTTCATCCGGTGCAAACGCCTGAAGGCTGTAAGTGCCGGTGTGGGCTGCGTCGCTGCCGCGGGCCACCACGTAATAGGTGCCTGAGTTGGGCGCTTCAAACCCAATGGCAGCATTGCGTGCGAGCGTGCCATGGTCAGCGCTCACCAGCAGAGTTCCGCCTTGATCACGCAGCTCAAGGTAGGGATCTTCCAGGGTGCCGCCACCGTTGTCGATGCCGTCTAACCGGAAGCGGTAGTACTGCCCGGCTTCCAGGGTGATTCGGAACCAGTCGCTGTCTCCTGGGGTCAGGAGCGTGCCGGTGCGTGTGCCCCCCACGCTGATGGCGGCATCGGTGCTGGGGTCGTTGCCAACATCATCAGCGGGAAGATCAGTTTTATTCAGAATCAGGCTGTAGCTGCCAAGTTGACCTGCTGCAGCACTGGCTTCCAGATAAAGCGTTTGAGCGCTGTTGCTGGCGAAATAGAAACTGGCGTCGTTACCAAGACCAGCGTTGTCATCACCGCTGATCCGTTCGCCATCAGCACTCAGTAGGCGTAGACGTGGATCGGCGAGGCTGCCTTGACCGCTGCTGAGACCAGCCAGGTCAAAGCGGTAGGTGAAGCCCCCTTCCAATGCGATGGCAAAGAGGTCCTTATCTCCGCGGTGATCCAGGCGACCTGTGAGCTCTTGGGCTTCCACCAAGTCAAGGACAGCTGCAGTATCAATCGTGTCGCCATAGTCATCCACTGCTTCTTCAATGCTGAGGCGGTAGTGGCCGTCGTAGCGGTCCGTGGCGTCTTGGGCTTCGAGGTAGAAACGGCCTGTGCTCCTTGGCGTGAAGAAAAGTTCCGCATTCAAGCCATCGCCACTGTCGTCGTCAAAGTCGATGGCCACACCTGCGGCATTGCGCAGGGTGAGGGCTGGGTCTCGCAGAGGGTCATAGTCGCTGTCGAAACTGCGCTCGCCACTGAGGCTGATGCGGTAAGTACGACCTGCCTGCAGCACGGTTTGGAACCAGTCATGGTCGCTGCGCACCTCAAGATCACCGGTCACGCTGAGGCCAGGCGACACCATGGCGTAGCTGAAGGCACTGCTCAGGCGGTCCGGAGCATCGTCTTCTTTGCGCCTGGCACGGATGACATAGGAGCCACGGCCTTGATTACCCAGGGAGCCCGCTGCCACGTAGTAGGTGCCCGCGGTGGGCGCAGCCCAAGAGAGGCGGCTATCAAGACCACGCCCGCCGTTGTTGTCAGACACCAACAACTGGCCGGAAGAGGAGTAAACGCCAAGCCAGGGATCCCGCAGGGTTCCGTTGTTGGTGCTCGATCCCATGGCTTCGAGCACCAGGCGTTCACCGGCCGCCAGCGAGATCCGGAACCAGTCTTGATCGCCTTCGGTGTTGATCACCCCCTCGATCGGCAGGTTGAGGTTGAGCTCGCCATTGGTGTTGATATCACCGCCGTATTCATCGAGGCTGGTGCGCGTCACGGTGTAGCCGCCGGTGTAAAGCCCGCTGCTGCTGCTCACTGCGAGGAAATATGCACCTGTCCGCTGGGCTCGGTACACCAGAGTGGGGTCTTGCCCTTGGCCGCCCAATTGACCCTCTTCAATGGTTTCACCTTGCTCGTCAAGCAGAAGCAACTGGGGATCTCTTAATTGCTGCAGATAGGGGTCTTCCAGTCCTGTTGCCGGGAGGCTCGAGGCGCCCAATGCTTTGAATTCGTATTGGATTCCACCAACAAGATCGACCCGAATCCAGTCCTCATCACTGGAATCCCATTGGGGAACACCTCCAGTACCCCATTCCTGGACACCAGTGAAACCACCAATGGAGGTGGCCTTGGATGGATCACTGCCAGCCGGTAAATTGTTGGGATCCGCAAGCACGCTTGTCGTGCTGCTGTTGTTGGGCTTGTCATCGATCATTCGGGCGGTGATCCCGTAATCAACACCATGGGTGCCAAGCGTGCGGATGTTGTGGATGCGGCTGGACTCCACATTGAATTCCCTGACGGTGTCCAGCTGACTCATATAGAAATCACCGTCAAACCAAACTTTGGATCCAGAAGGGGATCCTTCGTGCACTACCTTGGTGATTTCGATCCTGCTGTTGGCAATTAATGGAAACGACCAGTTGTCCCAGTCACGATTGTTACTCCATTCATCGTCTTCGCCATAGTCAATCGTGTCGCGATTGCGCTTGCCCAATTCACTGTTGGCACCCAGGCTTGGGTCGTATTGATTGGTGATGTCGTCGATGCTGAAATCTGAATCGGCAAAGCTGAGCTTTTGAATATCAATCAGTCTGTCGATTCCGTCGCTTCCGCCTTCAAGGTGCTCCACGCGAATTTCGCGTCCATTGAAATCAATTCGGTAATTGGCTTGGTTGTCAGTAAATACAGCTGTGTTGAAACCGCCACCACCATCAATCCAATCGTTGCCAAGGCCACCTGCGAGCTGGTCGTGTCCTTGGCCTCCCAGTAGATCGTCATCTCCCGAGAGGCCATAAAGCCTGTCATGGCTTCCTTTGGTCAGGCTGTCGCCGTGGAGGATGTCATGGTCATTGCTGCCAAACTCGTGCAACACATCCCCCGCCTGACTGGGCTGGATGACGCGGAAGCTCCCTGTGGGATCAACGTGCTCAACGAAAAGGCGCCCTGTGTCAGTGATGCGGACCACGCCGCTTCCCGTGATCCTGGAGAGGGCATTGAATTGGGCACTGCTGAGGACTGCTTGATTGCCATTCAGGTCAAGGGCTTCGATGCTTTGAAGTTCACCTGCGCTGAGATCGGAGTTTGCTGCCAGTAAGAGCGTGTCATCCCCGGCTCCACCATCGAGATTGAAGGATCCCAGCAGCCTGAGCTCAAAGAGGTTGTCGTTTTCGTCGCCTTGAACCGCAAGGTGTGCAAAGTCTGCCGAGGCAACATCGAAGTTGACACCCAAGGGCCACTCTTGAGAGTTGATTGTCCCTTCGCCTGTCACTGCAACGGACAGTGTGCTTTGGTCGCTGAAGCTGAATCGATCAGCAAGCTCTTTAAAGCTGGATGTATTGATCTGCTCAACAGAGAGCTGGAGCTTGATGGTGGTATTGCTGTCTCCGGAGCGGCTGAATTTGGAGAGATCAATGCCGATGGAGTCGGTGAGGATGATTTCCTTTGTTTGATCTCCTTTGGCCCGAATGGAGTCAAATGAATTCCATTGATCGGCTGTGAGGATTACGGTGCCGCGCTGAATCTCCAGTGTTTCAACATCGGAGATGACGGTGTCTGGGTCACTGAGATCAACAGTGGTGTCACTGTTGATGGCGAGGGTGTCCGAGAAGGCGGAGTTGGTGCCTGAGATGTTGAGAGCACCAGAGGCGGAGTTGATGCCAGCGATGCGTGAGAAGCGGAGCTCCTCGCCTGGTGTGAGATCAATGGCGAGGTTGGTGGTGCCTTCATAGCCGGCGACCTTGCTGACGCCGGACGTGAACTGGCTGTATTGGGAGCCTGTGAGGCGGAGGATGGCGGAGGTGCCGATGTCCAGGCGCTCGAAATTGGTGATGGAGGCGCTGCGGAGGTCAATGGTTTGCCCATCACCACGTCTGTTGTCCCCATGCCAGTCCCTGGCCTGAATGCGGAGTGTGTCGGAGCCGGAGCCACCGTCATAGGTGCCGCTGATGGTGGTGCTTTCGTCGTACCAGTACTCGGCGCCGCCACCACCACTGATCTCAATGCGTCCCCAGTTGAGTTCAACGGTGTCGTTGCCGCCTTGGCCGTAGACGTCGTCGTTGCTGCCACCACCGATGAGGACATCGTCGCCCTCGCCGCCATGGAGGGTGTCGATGCCGGCATGGCCCTCGAGGCGATCGTTGCCGCTACCGCCCTCGAGGAGATCGTTGCCGGTTTCTCCAAGGAGGGTGTCGTCGCCGCCGAGGCCGCGGAGGATGTCGTTGCCGTCTCCGCTGGCGAACCAGTCTGGATTTGTTGTGCCGAGGAGTGTCTGCGGGCCGGTTTCTGTGCGGATGCGGTAGAGGGTGTTGGGATCCCAGTTGGTGGCGGAGAGATCAAGAGAACCTTCTCCGGCGACCCGCAGCCAGCGCCAGTTTGTGGATGGCCACTCCCAGGAAAGCTCACGGATGGAGAAGGAGAAGAGCTCATTGCTCCAGGAGGCATCCTGCGTGCCACTGATCGAGGAGAAGGCCTTGAGCTGATCGAGGGAGAAGCGACTGCCGTGTCGTGAGTAATCATCAATGTTCCAACTCCAGAAGTTGAAGCGATCAGCGCTGTGCGTGGGGAGGAGTTCGAGGCGCTCGATGCTGCGGAGCGAGGCATCGGTGTAATTGGCTCCTTGCTCCCACCAGGACTGAGTTCCTGTGATGAGGGTGTCGCTGCCGTCACCACCGTCAAAGATGTCATCACTGACGGTGGTACCAACGGCAATGAAGGTGTCGTTGCCATCACCACCGCGCTGGTCGTCGCTGCCTGGACCGCCGATGATCCAGTCATCGCCGGCGCTGCCTTGGAGGAGGTCATCGCCTTGTTCTCCGTAGAGGAAGTCGTCACCTTCTCCCCCGATGAGTTGATCGGAACCGGAGCCGCCCTTGAGGGCATCGCGTCCTGCGTCACCTGTGGCGATGTCATCGCTGGTGCCAGCGTCGATGAGATCGTTGCCGCGAGCGCCGTAGAGCTGGTCGGAGCCGGCATCACCGGAGAGGTGGTCGTGACCGCTGCCGCCGTGAAGGATGTCGTCGTGATCACCGCCGCGGAGGATGTCGTTGCCGGAGCCACCGCGGAGTTGATCCGAGCCCGATTCACCCTCAAGAGTGTCGTCAGCGTCCATGCCATCGAGGACGTCATCGCCAGCGAGGCCTGAGAGGTTGTCGGCTTCTGAGGTGCCGATCAGGACGTTGTTGTCGTCGCTGCCGTTGCCGCCTGAGCCTGAGCCAATGGAGAAGGAGGTGTGATCGGCAACGGTGGTGGTGCCGTCAGAGATGGAGAAGGCGAGCTCAACGGTGCCGATGAAGTTGTCGGCTGGTGAGAAGGTCCAGCCGTCATCGGGGTTGCCGTTGAGGGTGCCGGCGGTGGAGTGAACGAGGGAGACCTCTGTGATGGAGAGGGAATCACCGTCGATGTCGGTGTAACCGGAGAGGAGGTCTGCAGCGGAGAAGGAGACGGTTTGACCTGCCGCAGCACCGGCGATGGGGGTGGGGGTGCCGGTGAGTGCTGGTTGGTCGTTAACGGGTGTGACCTCAAGGGTCAGGGCGATGGGATCAGCGAGATCGTTGAGGCCGAGTGCGGTGAGGTTTTGTAGCGGGAGCCCCCAGCTGGCGATGTTGACCTGGTGCTGCGAGTTGTAGGTGTGGGAATTCAGCCGGAATTCCGATCCGATGGGAGTGCCATCGGCAGAGAAGCGCTGGGCATAGACCCCATCGCCGGAACCGTCCTGTTGGTCGGATTGCCAGGAGATGACAAAGCCGCCGTCGGCGAGGGCTGTGATGTCGGGATGTTGCTGGTGGTCGTTGGTGGTGGAGTTGACGCGGAATTCCGATCCGATGGGGGAGCCATCGGCAGAGAAGCGCTGGGCATAGACCCCATTGCCGGAACCGTCCTGGTTGTGAGAGGTCCAGGTGATGACGTAAGAGCCATCGGCAAGGGCTGCGACTTCAGGGTTTCTTTGGCTGCTGTCGGTATATGTATTGACGCGAAACTCGGCTGCGTCGGGGGTTCCGTCAGCGGAGAAGGAGCGGGCGTAGATGCCCCAGGAGTTCCCGTCTCGCTGATTGTCTTGCCAGGTGGCGATGTAGCCGCCATTGGCCAGGGCTGCAATGGCGGGTTCGTATTGGTCGGAATAAGCGAGTGCCGCGTCATTGAGACGGGTTTCACCACCGAGCTTGGTGCCGGAGCTGGAGAAACGCTGGGCGTAGATGTCCCAGCCGGAGCCACCGGAATGATGGACGCCTTGATAGGCAATCAGATAACTGCCATCGGCGAGAACAGCGATGGTTGGGGAGTGCTGCTGATTGCTGGTGGTGGTGTTAACGAGAGTCTCGTCTCCGGTTTTGGCGCCAGAGGCGTCGTAGCGCTGGGCGTAGACGCCCCAGGAGTCACCGTCCTGGTTGTGGGACATCCAGGAGACGAGGAACCCACCATCTGGGAGTGCTGCAACGACCGGTTGGCTTTGCTGGTCGTTGGTGACGGTGTTGACGCGGAATTCACCGCCCAAGGGAGTGGCATCGGGGCTGTAGAGCTGGCCGTAGACGCCCCAGTCGGAACCGTCCTGTTGGGCGGATTGCCAGGAGATGACAAAGCCGCCGTCGGCGAGGGCGGTGATGTCGGGATTTTGCTGGTATTCGTTGGTGGTGGAGTTGACGCGGAATTCCGATCCGATGGGAGTGCCATCGGCAGAGAAGCGCTGGGCATAGACCCCATCGCCGGAACCGTCCTGGTAGTGAGAGGTCCAGGCGGCGATGAACCCCTGCTGATTGCCGTAGGGAGCAGCGGCGCTGATCCAGGGAAGGGGGGCGGTGGTGAGAGGCCTGAGGTTGAGGGCACCGGGAGTGCCGTTGAAATCGGCTGCGGGTGCAAAGCGGATCAGGGTGTCGGCAGCGAACAGGAGAGCTGCGGAACCGTCAACGGTGAGGTCGGTAGGGAGGGAAGTCCAGGAGCGTCCGCCATTGAGGCTGTATTGCCAGCGGCCTTGAGAAGCGGTGGCGGCATTGCCGGTGAGTGCTGCACCGGTGTAGGCAGAAGCTCCGGCTGGAGGGGAGCCGAGGATCTGGGCGATGGTCTGGGCTCCAGCTGCACCCAGGGGTCGGGCGCCCTCTGCTGCAGCTGCTAGCGAAGGATGAACGGTGTCGGAGAGCTGAAGCGCTCCACGGCCCGTGATGGTGGTGTTGCTGTATTGCTCAGTGCTCAGTCGAAGTGTGGCGCCAGCGAGGTTGATCGCTTCGATGTTGCTGAGGTCAAGAACAGACAGATCAACCGAACCATTGCCTGTGAGTTCGAGAACGTCAAAGCCGGTGCTGCCATCGATGGCGACGGTGCCGGCTTTGGTGATGTCCAGGCGGATGGTGTCATCGTCTGGAGTGCCGACAAGGGTGGTTGGTGTATCGGCAAGTTTTAGATCAAAGCTTCCTTGATTGCGATCGGAATAAACCGTGCCGCCAGTGGTGAGTTGAACAATCCCTGATCCAATGATGCGTTCAAAGGAATTGAATTGTTCTGCGGAAATCTGAACCAGTGATCCATTGATATTCAGGATCTCGATGTTTTCAAACGTTTGCTCCGATAAATCAGTCGTTGAAGAACCGGCGTTGAGCGTGTCTGTTCCATCGCCTCCGTCGATCAGGTCGGCACCGGCAGAGCTGACAATGGTGTCGTCTCCACCCCCTGCATGGATGGTGTCTGGTTGCCTGGAACCTGCAATCACCTCAGCTGCATTGGAGCCAATCAGTTCGTAGGTGGCGTTCTCGTCAAGGAGCAGGTCAAATTGGCTCTTGTTGCGCGCAAGCTCAAGCCGGCCACCTCCAGCAATCTGAACCGTGAAATCGGCGGAGCCAGATCCAACTCGGAACAGATTGGAGAAGTCTTCGAAAGCCTGTGTATTGATCTGCTCAACAGAGAGCTGGAGCTTGATGGTGGTATTGCTGTCTCCGGAGCGGCTGAATTTGGAGAGATCAATGCCGATGGAGTCGGTGAGGATGATTTCCTTTGTTTGATCTCCTTTGGCCCGAATGGAGTCAAATGAATTCCATTGATCGGCTGTGAGGATTACGGTGCCGCGCTGAATCTCCAGTGTTTCAACATCGGAGATGACGGTGTCTGGGTCACTGAGATCAACAGTGGTGTCACTGTTGATGGCGAGGGTGTCCGAGAAGGCGGAGTTGGTGCCTGAGATGTTGAGAGCACCAGAGGCGGAGTTGATGCCAGCGATGCGTGAGAAGCGGAGCTCCTCGCCTGGTGTGAGATCAATGGCGAGGTTGGTGGTGCCTTCATAGCCGGCGACCTTGCTGACGCCGGACGTGAACTGGCTGTATTGGGAGCCTGTGAGGCGGAGGATGGCGGAGGTGCCGATGTCCAGGCGCTCGAAATTGGTGATGGAGGCGCTGCGGAGGTCAATGGTTTGCCCATCACCACGTCTGTTGTCCCCATGCCAGTCCCTGGCCTGAATGCGGAGTGTGTCGGAGCCGGAGCCACCGTCATAGGTGCCGCTGATGGTGGTGCTTTCGTCGTACCAGTACTCGGCGCCGCCACCACCACTGATCTCAATGCGTCCCCAGTTGAGTTCAACGGTGTCGTTGCCGCCTTGGCCGTAGACGTCGTCGTTGCTGCCACCACCGATGAGGACATCGTCGCCCTCGCCGCCATGGAGGGTGTCGATGCCGGCATGGCCCTCGAGGCGATCGTTGCCGCTACCGCCCTCGAGGAGATCGTTGCCGGTTTCTCCAAGGAGGGTGTCGTCGCCGCCGAGGCCGCGGAGGATGTCGTTGCCGTCTCCGCTGGCGAACCAGTCTGGATTTGTTGTGCCGAGGAGTGTCTGCGGGCCGGTTTCTGTGCGGATGCGGTAGAGGGTGTTGGGATCCCAGTTGGTGGCGGAGAGATCAAGAGAACCTTCTCCGGCGACCCGCAGCCAGCGCCAGTTTGTGGATGGCCACTCCCAGGAAAGCTCACGGATGGAGAAGGAGAAGAGCTCATTGCTCCAGGAGGCATCCTGCGTGCCACTGATCGAGGAGAAGGCCTTGAGCTGATCGAGGGAGAAGCGACTGCCGTGTCGTGAGTAATCATCAATGTTCCAACTCCAGAAGTTGAAGCGATCAGCGCTGTGCGTGGGGAGGAGTTCGAGGCGCTCGATGCTGCGGAGCGAGGCATCGGTGTAATTGGCTCCTTGCTCCCACCAGGACTGAGTTCCTGTGATGAGGGTGTCGCTGCCGTCACCACCGTCAAAGATGTCATCACTGACGGTGGTACCAACGGCAATGAAGGTGTCGTTGCCATCACCACCGCGCTGGTCGTCGCTGCCTGGACCGCCGATGATCCAGTCATCGCCGGCGCTGCCTTGGAGGAGGTCATCGCCTTGTTCTCCGTAGAGGAAGTCGTCACCTTCTCCCCCGATGAGTTGATCGGAACCGGAGCCGCCCTTGAGGGCATCGCGTCCTGCGTCACCTGTGGCGATGTCATCGCTGGTGCCAGCGTCGATGAGATCGTTGCCGCGAGCGCCGTAGAGCTGGTCGGAGCCGGCATCACCGGAGAGGTGGTCGTGACCGCTGCCGCCGTGAAGGATGTCGTCGTGATCACCGCCGCGGAGGATGTCGTTGCCGGAGCCACCGCGGAGTTGATCCGAGCCCGATTCACCCTCAAGAGTGTCGTCAGCGTCCATGCCATCGAGGACGTCATCGCCAGCGAGGCCTGAGAGGTTGTCGGCTTCTGAGGTGCCGATCAGGACGTTGTTGTCGTCGCTGCCGTTGCCGCCTGAGCCTGAGCCAATGGAGAAGGAGGTGTGATCGGCAACGGTGGTGGTGCCGTCAGAGATGGAGAAGGCGAGCTCAACGGTGCCGATGAAGTTGTCGGCTGGTGAGAAGGTCCAGCCGTCATCGGGGTTGCCGTTGAGGGTGCCGGCGGTGGAGTGAACGAGGGAGACCTCTGTGATGGAGAGGGAATCACCGTCGATGTCGGTGTAACCGGAGAGGAGGTCTGCAGCGGAGAAGGAGACGGTTTGACCTGCCGCAGCACCGGCGATGGGGGTGGGGGTGCCGGTGAGTGCTGGTTGGTCGTTAACGGGTGTGACCTCAAGGGTCAGGGCGATGGGATCAGCGAGATCGTTGAGGCCGAGTGCGGTGAGGTTTTGTAGCGGGAGCCCCCAGCTGGCGATGTTGACCTGGTGCTGCGAGTTGTAGGTGTGGGAATTCAGCCGGAATTCCGATCCGATGGGAGTGCCATCGGCAGAGAAGCGCTGGGCATAGACCCCATCGCCGGAACCGTCCTGTTGGTCGGATTGCCAGGAGATGACAAAGCCGCCGTCGGCGAGGGCTGTGATGTCGGGATGTTGCTGGTGGTCGTTGGTGGTGGAGTTGACGCGGAATTCCGATCCGATGGGGGAGCCATCGGCAGAGAAGCGCTGGGCATAGACCCCATTGCCGGAACCGTCCTGGTTGTGAGAGGTCCAGGTGATGACGTAAGAGCCATCGGCAAGGGCTGCGACTTCAGGGTTTCTTTGGCTGCTGTCGGTATATGTATTGACGCGAAACTCGGCTGCGTCGGGGGTTCCGTCAGCGGAGAAGGAGCGGGCGTAGATGCCCCAGGAGTTCCCGTCTCGCTGATTGTCTTGCCAGGTGGCGATGTAGCCGCCATTGGCCAGGGCTGCAATGGCGGGTTCGTATTGGTCGGAATAAGCGAGTGCCGCGTCATTGAGACGGGTTTCACCACCGAGCTTGGTGCCGGAGCTGGAGAAACGCTGGGCGTAGATGTCCCAGCCGGAGCCACCGGAATGATGGACGCCTTGATAGGCAATCAGATAACTGCCATCGGCGAGAACAGCGATGGTTGGGGAGTGCTGCTGATTGCTGGTGGTGGTGTTAACGAGAGTCTCGTCTCCGGTTTTGGCGCCAGAGGCGTCGTAGCGCTGGGCGTAGACGCCCCAGGAGTCACCGTCCTGGTTGTGGGACATCCAGGAGACGAGGAACCCACCATCTGGGAGTGCTGCAACGACCGGTTGGCTTTGCTGGTCGTTGGTGACGGTGTTGACGCGGAATTCACCGCCCAAGGGAGTGGCATCGGGGCTGTAGAGCTGGCCGTAGACGCCCCAGTCGGAACCGTCCTGTTGGGCGGATTGCCAGGAGATGACAAAGCCGCCGTCGGCGAGGGCGGTGATGTCGGGATTTTGCTGGTATTCGTTGGTGGTGGAGTTGACGCGGAATTCCGATCCGATGGGAGTGCCATCGGCAGAGAAGCGCTGGGCATAGACCCCATCGCCGGAACCGTCCTGGTAGTGAGAGGTCCAGGCGGCGATGAACCCCTGCTGATTGCCGTAGGGAGCAGCGGCGCTGATCCAGGGAAGGGGGGCGGTGGTGAGAGGCCTGAGGTTGAGGGCACCGGGAGTGCCGTTGAAATCGGCTGCGGGTGCAAAGCGGATCAGGGTGTCGGCAGCGAACAGGAGAGCTGCGGAACCGTCAACGGTGAGGTCGGTAGGGAGGGAAGTCCAGGAGCGTCCGCCATTGAGGCTGTATTGCCAGCGGCCTTGAGAAGCGGTGGCGGCATTGCCGGTGAGTGCTGCACCGGTGTAGGCAGAAGCTCCGGCTGGAGGGGAGCCGAGGATCTGGGCGATGGTCTGGGCTCCAGCTGCGCCGAGGCTGAACTGGTCTTCGAGAATTCTGCTCAGAGTCGCCATGCCTAGGTCTGGAGACTAACTTTATAATTACATAATAATTGGCTATGGCTGTGCCACGATTTCAAAGAAAATTGTCGTTAGGCGTCTATGACAAAAACTGGCCTTGCAGCATGCGCGGCGCCGCAGACATCAGCTAAAAGAATTAGAATGATTGCCTGTATGAGCAATCGTTGATTTTCAATTCTTTTTGAGCGCAAAATACTTTGTTCAACTGGTTGATGCGACACAACTGCTGGCGAAGGAATTGATCTCGCTAGCCATGAACAGCCGGAACAAGCCGTATTCGCGAGTTAACGCGATGGCATTGGTGTTTCAGACGGTTGCAACGCATCTGATCGACCAATCGCAGCAAGAGCAGATGGCTGAGTTGAAGCAGCACCTCGAACGATTGGAAGCGGGATCTCCGATAGACGTGTAACTCAGTACACAGTTTGTGTTGTTGAGTCCCGGACATTTTCCTGTTTGGACCACACTATTTTTGAAATTCGGGCACTGTGTTGTCGTCCTCCGCCCTAATTGCGGTGACTTCCTACACCTGGTCTGAGAATTATCAAGCCGACGTAGCAATGCGTCAGCTTGAAAATTGTGGTGTTCCTTGTGAGTGCCCCCGCTGTGTCTCTGCCTATTACCGATTGCAGAGGATTCAGCAGGACAAGGAAATGCGAGAGCTTCGTAGGCCCTCACGGCATTACGTGCAATACGACTAGGGGTGCATTGTGGGAAGTTCGTACCGTGATTTTCTAGAAGAAGAGATCGAGATCCATCGATTGATGCTTGCTCGTGATTTGATAAGTCCCACTCCCCAAGGCTCTCGCTTTCGGTTTGGGACTCTCTTAAGTAAAATAAGGGAGTTAGAAATGCAGCTTGCTGATTACGACGATCAGTTGGCCTCCTAGTTCTCATGAACGATGGTTTTTGTCACGACATTGAAGAAGTAGAGACAAGAATCCGCGCCGGTTGGCATATTGAAGACGACTGCTGTGATAGCTGCTCTGCACAGCGCAAGCGCTATCTACGAATAGAGAACGAGCGCCTGGCTTCATTGGTTCGAACTCACGAGCTGTGTAGGTGGTTCCCTAACAATGCAGAACCCCTTCGCTGTCTCGAATGTCGGCGAATTTTCAGACGCCAACTCCTCTTTTTTGAACATGTTTGCCGAGAGAGATTTGATATTGATTTTGAATCTTTGGAAGATTTGTTCTTTCTGTCTCGTTGCAGTTAAGGCGTCGAAGCTTTCAAAACTTGTTTTGCCAGCACGGCGCCATGCTGCCCGTTTCCTTGCTCGATTATCCAAGAATTTCTTGGGGAATACGCTCTTCGCTGTGATCGTGATTATGTCTTCTTCTCTTTTCATTGTCCATGTTGTCTCCATGTCTTTAAACGCATTGTCGACCTCAACAGTGCGTTCCTTCAGGCTGTCAGACTCAATGTCGTAAGTCAGGAGTCTCCCTTTCTCGAGATCAATTATCAGATCATTGGCATGAATCATGTCTCCGATTCCATCATTGATGCAGTTGAGTTGAATGATGCCGGTTAAAGCTTTCATTTCCTGCTGTTTACATGCAGTCAGAAAGAGCAGGGAGGTGGCAAGAGCAGCCTTGACTAATCCCATGACTCCACTTTCATTCCACTCATTGTGCCAACGGCGCGTGAGACTGACTCCTTCTTGTAATTGTCCGTGGTGAACGAGCCGTAGTGCTTGTGATGGGTTTTGGGGTCATGCCCCATCAGAGACGCGAGATCCCGCAACGGAACCGGGCGGTCGTAATAACGGGAGCCTCTCCACGCGTAACCGTGGCGGAGTGAATACGGCACCAGCCCCTTTGTGCTGGCCTTCAGCGAATTCCAGTAGTCATGACGAGCAAGACAGGTTGCAAAGCCGTTGCCAGCCCCTTTGAAGTCTTTGGCGTTGACGATGGCAGCGGGGAGGGTGACCAATCCCGACCTCCATAATTCAACGCAACGGGCACCCTCGCCAGGCATTTCAACCAAGTCCAATGGCAAGGTCAACCGCGGTTTGCGTGGTGTTTTTGCTGTGGCCTTGTTGCGTTTGGTCGGCGCAACGAAGAGATCACCGTTATCGAACGACAGCGTTTTCAGTTCAGAGGGTCGGAGTCCGTACAGGCCGACCAGTGCAACCGCTAACCGCACCTCTGGCTTGCTGTCCAAGGACACCAGCAGCGAATGGAGCTGCTCTGGCATCAGAGGAACTGTCTGTTTAACAACAAGCTCACGCTCACCCTTCAGCTCGTCGATGTCTTCCTTGTCGGGTGGCAACCACTGTTGAGCTGCACCGCAACGCTTGACCGCGAAATTCAGAAATCGCGTGATCGAGAGCAAGTGCCGTTTACGGCCAACGCCACCGGCAGGGCAGTTGCCAAAAAACTTGAGCGCGTAACTCGTCATCAGAGAGCGGCCATCATGCGGCGCTCGTTTTGGAAGCGACAACAGCTTCACAGCGTTGTTGATGTGGGGGCGCTCATTCCTGTCGTAAGTGGATAGCTTGGGCACTCCGCTCAGTCGCCACTGCTCATAACGCCTGGCGACCTCAACCCAGTCCAACTGTCCCTGAACAGCAGTTTCCGGTACATCGACCAGGAGCTTGTACGACTCCGCCAGTCCAAGCTTCAACGACTCCATCCGGTCGCGAATTTCGCCAACCAGGGTTGTGAGCTTGGTTGCTGAGCTGGGTGCCCAATTCAGATTTGTGGTTATTGCCTGTCTTCGCTGACCAGGAACAGCACGGCAGATTTTGATGCGACCGGACTGCTGTTCAATCAGCCAACCCTTTCCATGCTCACGCCGGAGCACGGAACGAACGTCGGTTGTCCAATCAGTCTTCGGCATGAACGCCTGTTTGCTGTGCAGGTGGTCAGATGTCCCCCCTAGTTTAGGGGAATGTCTAGGGGGATTTGCTCCTGAACAGTCATGACTGGTCGTAAGCCTGAGACGACTGAGCTAAGCGAGACCAGTGACAGCAACGGGTTTCTCTAGTGTTTTCGGGGATTTTCAATTTTGAAGCCTGCTGCATGGCATGCAGGGGGTCAGGAGTTCGAGTCTCCTTGGCTCCATTCATAGAAAGCCCAGTCTTTGACCGGGTTTTTTTTATTGCTTATTCGCGGCGCTAAGTCCGCCCGATACCCCTTATTGGTGCAAAAGCGGGTGCAAAACGATGGTGGTTTGACGACGGCGCTGCGTTTTTGCACCACTGAGGCGGTTTTTGCACCACTCAGGCGCGACGGTGGCGAGTGAGTCGACGGCATTGGGACATTGCTGTTAGAACAGATGTACTAGCAATAAAGGGCGATGGGGGAGTGGGATTTCGTCGATGACCGCGACCTGCAGAACTGGAAAGGCGACGTGGTCTGCATGACTTGTCAGCACTTCGTCTATGGCGTCGACCAGCACTGCCGCACGATGGTGGGCTGCAACCTCAGGCAGAAGCAGTTGCAACAGGGGCAGCACCTAAAGAAGCGGTGCAAGCTTTGGGCACCGACGTGGCAGCAGGAGATGGGTTGGGCTTTTGAAGCTGGCCAGGCAAGCGAAACCACCAGCCTTCAAAGAGGTGATCTCGCCGCTCTCAGAGGTGCAAATCAGCTGCGAGCAAGAAATTCCTGACTCTTTTTAATTAGTAGCAGGTGCATCAACGAATACTAAATAACCAGGGTATAAGACCTTTCTGATCACGTAGAGCCATGAATCGCATTCTTTTTCTAGTAGTAGCTCTTTGGACTGCAGTCCCTGCAATAGCTGAAACTCGGAAATATGGCCCTTTAACACTTGATTTTGAACGTGCTCAGAAAATGGGTAATTCAATTGTAGTTCCAGGCATAAACCCTCAAAAACAACCTCTTTTTATTGCAGTTCTTTGTGCGGAGCGTTTATTCAATTTTACTGGTGCTGGATCGAAATGGAATGACTGGAATGAACCGGCCACTATTTATGAAGCAAAGATTATTGCCGATGTTTGTAATTTCATTTGAGCACCTGAAGAAAAAGATCACGCTCTGGCCACCCACCTGGCAAAAGGAAATGGACTGGGCACCAGAAGCTCGTTAGCAAGGGCTACTCAATGCAGCACACGAAGCTACGGCGCCCAGGTCCATCCAATGGCTGCTTACGCCTGGTCACCTGGGTGCGATTGGCTTGGCTATAAAGCTTCGTCAGCACCTTCCTCACGCTGTCTGCATTGGCGGAAAGGAACCGTTTGCTCTGGGTCGCCAGCTTGGTTGCTAGTAGTTCGGCGCTGAAAAACTTGCCCTTGTTGGCACGGAGATACGCCTAAACCGCTTCCTTGAGAGTCTTGGCAAGCACCACTGAGTCGTCGGCCACCTTGTCGACCAGCTGGTGACGATGGCTGGAACGTCTCTCTACGACTGGTTCCGCCGACGCAGCCCTAGCCGTTGGATAGCAGACGTGCTGAAGGTAACGCCTGCTGAGTTGCGCCGCACCGTCGACACCACACAGCACCGCCGTCTGGGCTACCGCCGCGAGGCAAGAACAATTTAGATGGAACAGGGCATCCGCTTGCCGCTGGATTACTCGCCCTGAACTCTCAGCTACTGGCAATCGCGGCTTCTTTGGGTTCTTGGCCATCTGCTTGTTGCGTTTGACGTTGCCTGCTCTGGTGCAGATGCTGCCCGGGGGATGCAGACCGCAGACCCCTCGGGTTTTTGACGATATAGGATTTTCTGCCAGAGTAGATATGTATATGAATGGTCAGATGAAAAGTAAGGGTGCTCCTGGAAGCAAGACAAGAAGTATTAAGTCAACTTCAGCACGAGTTGATGATTTATTTGAGTTCAACAAATCTATCGTCCCTCATGGCGGGAAAGCCTCAACTCTAAAACTAAGACAACGTAAAAATGGTTCGTATGTAATCAAGCTCTTTCAGGATCTCAATAAAAATGGGAGTATTTCCAAGAAGGAGATGATTTACAAAGGTCTAAGCAGGGTCAAGCTTGAAGATGATTATTTAACTAATTTCCATGGACAGGTTCGTCTGAAGAAAAGCATGCATCGATGCGAGTGGATTACTGCTAAATATCCGGATGAATTGATTTACTGTACACTAGAGTATATTCCGACCACTTATGCTTGCTTGCTCGTGGATCACAGAGGTTCGAGGTACAAGTTTGACGGCATCGGTGCTTTTGCTGCAGACACAAACTTTCTTGTGGACATTATTGGAGAATAGAGTTGATTTTCAGGGTCCTTGTTTGCTCAATTTCTGCTGTTCATCTGTATGCTCTTTATTCATCTAGGTTCAGTAATTCAGCCTGTTTTGACTTGCCGCGGCGTTTCCATGCCAATTGATCTAGGTTTCTGAAGATCCCCCTCCCCCACCCCCGCCCAAGGTGGGAGCTTCTTGATCCTATGGGCCTGGATTGCGAGTTTCCTTGGACAATAAGCTGTTCAAATATCTACTAAATGAGCACGCTACATGTCGCAATAATCAAAAGTTTTAAACATCATTCCTTGAGTCATATCTTTATTCATTGAGTTTAATGCTTTCGCTACAAGCTGCTGCTCCACGGAAACCTGCTACGAATTTTACAGCTTTGAATTACGACTGAGTCGATGTGATATCAAGCATCAGACGATCTTTTTGATGATTAAAATCCTTGACAACGACAAATGCCCTCGATCTGAATTGATCAAGAATTTGTCACGCTTCTTGTCTCCGATGTGTTTGTTCATTAACCCGTGACTTGCATAAAGAACTTCATCTCCTTTTTTGCCTTTCAACCGATTTGGGACGTTATTTCCGATCAGCAGGTCATCACCTTTCTCTCATGTTGCATTTTCGATCACGCATAATCCTGCTCGTACACAAAATCCTGGCCATTCCAGTCGTGGTTAATGGTTAATCGCCCATACACCCCCTCGACCCGGCTCAATTAGCCACTTGCAGACTCACATGAATCAAGTGTGGCGTTTCGCAGATCTATCTAAACAGGTCCCTGAGCGCGTCAACCATCAATGCGGTCGATCCCACCTGTATCACAGATGCATTGCCAGCCAATTCCTTCCTGATTTTTCAGAGGCAACCGATAGATGTCATCCTCAGTGGCCGTTTGATCATTGATGCCATCATCCACTGCAATGCAGCCATATCGAGAGCTCCCAGCGATAGCAGCAAGCCATGGCATTCTTTATGGTTTGGTACCAAGCCATTTCGGGCCCCCTCATCGATATAATTTAGTTGCGTATAGGTTTAGGCTATTTGCCTGACTCGCCAGCATCCTTGAACTCGTCCAACTTTCCTGTAAGGACTTGAAAGCGGGGCTTACCACTCATACCTCCGTCGTGTGGGTTCTTTGGTCCAACCGCATTACAAAGCTCGTGCAGAAAGGTTACGCCGTGAAAACTTCCTGACGCAATCGAGTTTTGATGCTGCCATTCTTGTTTTGAGAAGCAGACCAATCGATGGCGACCAACTCTTTTGCGGGATCATTCCCCGGGGTGTAAGCAAAGGCGTAGCTAGCTGCCCTCGGAGTTGTAGCAGTCCAGGTTGCAAAACCAGATCTCAACCTCGTCATCGTTTTGTCGCCACGATCCGGTGCTAGCAATAGAATCCATCGCTTTCTGCATCAGCTGGCGCTCCGCATTGTTCCAGCCCTTGGATCGGTGCCTGCTGAATCCTCCTCTCGGTTTATCGCTGGTGTCGCTTACGAAGGTGAATCCAACATCAGGATTCTCCTCAGTGGTACCCCACCTGTAACCACCTGTAAGCTTATCAATTCATTGATTTCCTGACCGGGGCACAAATACAGGAGTTTTGTAAGAATTCTCTAGTCTACTGATTTGTCTGTCACGAGTGATGCTAAGGGCTTCTACTTTCTTGACAGTGAGATGGCATAGGGCCAGTACGGGATATTGGATGAATGCGAACATTCACGGAATTGTCTTGACGAGTATGTTCCATTGGATAGAAGAAAATCAGAAAAATTTACTCTCAATTATTCGATGTTCGGTTTCATTTTTGTTGGTCTGCGCTTAATTTGGGCTGGATTCGCGAAGAATCGTAGACTTCTCTGAGTCGATTGTGCTAGAGATATAGCAATCGCCGTTTTCTGGATTGAACAAAGTTCTGTAATAAGCGCCATAGCACTTTGTAAGTTCGCAAAATTCCATGGGAATATGCCAGCTGATGTAGTTGATTTCAAATCTCCCCGACTTAGATGAATTAAAGCATTTGTGATCTCTCGGCTTCAATTTATTAGTTGATAGTAACTCATCTTTCTTTCTGTTGAAGCTTCTGTCGCCGTCGTCTAAGAAAACTTTTAGTCGTCTTGAATGATTGATCCTAAAGAAGCCTGTAATTTTTTCGTCAGTGTCTGCATCGGCTTTGTCGTGAGTGTATCCTTCGAGTCTCCATCCGCGAAAGCCTTCCCAATATCCTCGAATACGGCGTTTTTTGTTTCTTCGCTTGATCTTGAATGTGCCGTTAATGATCTGTTCGACATAAGACATTGGAGGAACGTCACAGATTTTTTGATAATAGCTCTACTGTTGGCTGGAGTGAAGTCGTCGAGATGTTGCAGTATGAATTCAGTCAGTAAGTCGCAAGCATGTCGGCCAATATTGATTTGCAAATGAGGCGTAGCAATAGGATTTCAGTTAGTGATTTGATCGCTTCTTCACGTGCAGGGTGAAATGATCTGCCTGGAGGTTAAGGCTGTTCTGCAAGAGCCGCATTGCAGCGATGAGCATTGCCTCAAAGGAGCTAGTCAGCAGTGCCTGCTGCGTGAGCTTTGGAACGATATGTCGCACAAATGCGAGAGTTGAAAGCGCTATGGGTTCGCTGTTTCCTGGCTTTTTCAGCTGTATTGTTGCTTGCATCGGTTACGCCATCTTGAGCACCGGCTATGTCGACTTAGGGGTTTTAGTGCTTTAGTGCATGCCTTTCACCTGCTTTCTGCATTCAGCTTAACTTCTTGACAGTAAATGGCGCTTTAGTTCGTATGGATTTATTCATTTTTGTGTAACAACAAAAAATGAGATGAATTTGCAGTGACAGCCTATTCTGAGCCTTCGGGCTAAACGTTTGATGCACCTCCGCCTCTGGTTTAAAGTCTGGCTTTGCTGGTTATTGCTCAAAGTTGATTACAGCAACTACAAACCAATTGGAGAAGTCGACATCGCAGAAATTGCAACCTGTGTTTCTTGTGAACCAACTAATACCTTAATTGCTGGCGTCAATCATTTGTATGACGACCTTTTAATCCTATGCGCCGTACCATCATTTAAGTACTTTTTTAATCGACAGAGACTAGAAAATTGTGGATGCGTTTGAAGTCTTAAACGCTTTCGACACGGCTGGAAATCGTGAAGTACGAGTGCTCGACGACTATTGAGATGGCTGAAATCCACTGGGTGTTTTGCTCTGTGATTAACCACCACCACCTCGGCAATGACTGTTTTTTTGGGTTTACCACGGCGTGGTGGGACCCCTATGGCAGGGGCACCTGGCCTGGCTGATCAAAAACCGCGGCCGTCACGCTCCCGCATTTCCAGGCGGAGTTGTTGATAACGAAGCAAGGCCCGCTCTTCATCCAGCTGAGGAAATAGCAAACGGGCCTCGTCCAGGCTCGGCGACTCCAAGAGCCAGTCATCCGAGCGATCCGGGGCCACTTGCTCAGGCTTGCGTTCCCACAGCTGGCGTCCTGGTGCGACCCAGCCAAACCAGCGACGAAAACGATCGAACAGCTCGAGTGGGTGCATCCGATCACCCTAAGGAGATCACGAATCCAATCGCTGGGATGCCTGCATTGCGTACGCGTTCGCGCGATCTGAAACAACAGACTCGTTCTGGGGCATCAGGCTCTGCGGTTGCCGCTGCCTGGGATCCTCCCCATTGCGCCAGGGGGTGAACATCAGGAAATTTCCGGCCACCAGCCCAGCCGTCACGATCACTGCGGCAATCTGCTCGAGCTGTTCGATCTCCATCCCTGAATTGTCCCGCGTTCTCCCAGCAGGGGTGTCCCCTGCATTGTCGACGGCTTGGGATTCAGCTCGCTCTGCAGTTCCAGGCAAAGGGCCGCTCCCAGTATCACCGTGACTACACCCAGTCCCTGACTCAGCTTGAGTCGCCTTTTGGGCTTGCGAAAAATACAGCGGGTCATGTCAGGCCCTTGATTCTTAGCCTGATTTAACGCTTCTTTTCAGTTCAAATTGAAGCGTCGACCACGAGAACGCTGGGAAAACGCTGAGACAACCGCTTTCAATCCTCTTTTGGGTTCTCCAGGTCGCGGCGGATCAGGGCCAGCAGGTAGGAGGGCGATTTGTAGCGGGTGGGCAGGCAGCGGTTCAGCGTTTCCAGATGCCCCCAGCAGACGGTGCGCTCGATGTCTTGAACGGTTTTTCCCTGCTGGAGGAGACGCCGCAGCGCCTTGCAATACATCGGATATCCCGCCTCTAATTCACCGATGGTGAGTTTTGCCTGAGGCATAGGACCACTGAAGCCAGTTCCAACCTATGCCCCCGCGGGCCAGGCTCAGCTGCCGAGCCAGGCGACGCAGTCGATTTCCACCCGTGCTCCCTTGGGGAGGGCTGCCACCTGAACGCAGGCGCGAGCTGGGCTGACCCCCTCGCCGAACACCTCGGCATAGATGCCATTCACGGTTGCGAAATCGCCCAGGTCCGCCAGGAACACCGTGGTACGCACCACCTGAGCCGGTGTAGCGCCAGCTTCTTTCAGCACAGCACAGAGGTTTTTCAGCACCTGATGCGTTTCCGCCGCCACATCACCGTTCCCCACCATCTCGCCGGTGGCTGGATCCAGTGGAATCTGCCCGGAGCAATAGAGCCACTCGCCGGCCAGCACTGCCTGGTTGTAAGGCCCAACCGGTGCAGGGGCGTCTTGAGTGGTGATGGCCTTGGCGCTCATGGGCTGATTCTCAACAGCAGTCGCCACGATCATCGCCGTTGGTGATCCCCTGCTTCGCCATCGCTCATGCCGGCCGCCACTGGTCCTTGTGCTGGCGCAGCACGGCCAACTCCGCGGCTGAACCGGCCTGCATGAACAGGTTGGTGCGGCGTTCCATGGCGATGCTGCTGGGCAGGCTGAGCTCTCCTTGGACACGGAGCCTCCGCACTTCCCGGTAGCGCTCAGCCAGAACTGCGTCGCTGGGGCGTTGCTCCACGGCCCATTGCAGGTTGGCCTCGGTGTACTCGTGGGCACAACAAACCCTTGTGGCCTCGGGCAGTTCCGCCAGCTTCTGCAGGGCCTGATGCATCTGTTCAGCGCTGCCTTCAAACAGTCGGCCACAGCCCCCGCTGAACAGGGTGTCTCCGCAGAACAACAGGGGCTCTATCTTGCCGCCCTCCGGGTTCGGGATGAAAAAGGCGATGTGGGCCCGGGTGTGGGCCGCCACATCCAGCACCTCCACCGCGTGACCAAGAACAGTGATCAGGTCCCCATCCCGCACCGGCATCGTCTGAAACGGAATCCGCTCCCGGTCTTCCGCGGAGGCAATCACCGCAGCCTGGGGCCAGCGTTTCAGCAACTCCGGTGTGCCGCCGATGTGGTCGGCGTGGTGATGGGTCTGCAGCACGGCGGCCAGGCTCAACTGCCGTTCGTCCAGCCACTTGCGCACCGGCGGCGCCACGGCGGGGTCGATCACCACGGCCTCCGCGCCCCTCACCCAGATCCAGATCACGTTGTCCTGGAGCACCGGCAGGGCATGAAGTGAGGAATGCATCGTTAAAGTCCTGCCTGGTTAACCGGTCAGCGCTGGACCCATGATCACCGTCGCGTTGGCCAAAGGAGCGCTGCTCAAAGACTCGGTGGCCCGCTTTGCGGCGGCTGGTCTTGATTTCTCCGCTGTTCTTGACAAGAACAACCGCCAGTTGATGGTGCCCACCCCCTGCGGGCGCGCCCGGGCCCTGCTGGTTCGCAACGGCGATGTGCCTACCTATGTGGCCTACGGCCAGGCTCAGCTGGGGGTGGTGGGCTACGACGTGCTCAAAGAGCATCAACTCCCCGTTGCTCAACTGGTGGACCTGGGCTTTGGCGGCTGCCGCATGGCTGTGGCGGTTCAGGAGAGCAGTGGTTACACCCGGGCCGCTGATCTGCCCGCCCACTGCCGCGTTGCCAGCAAATTCACCCACTGCGCCCGGGAATATTTCGATGCCCTCGACCTTCCCGTTGAGTTGGTTCACCTCAATGGCTCCGTGGAGCTGGGGCCAATCACCGGTATGTCAGAAGCGATTGTCGACCTGGTGGCCACCGGTCGCACCCTGCGGGAGAACGGCCTGATCGCCATCGAAGACCTGTTTCACTCCACAGCTCGACTGGTGGGGCACCCCCTGTCGGTTCGCCTCGATCACGGCCCCTTGGCCTCCATCGTTGATGCGATCCGCGCAGCAACACCCGTCGGGAGCTCCAGCTGATGGGAGCCGTCGCCGACTGGCGCCGGGTCCGTCGCTTGGGCCGTTATCTCGTGCGGGATCGCCGGCGGCTGCTGGTGGCCCTGCTGCTGCTGCTGCCCTTGGCCTTTGCCGGAGCACTGCAGCCCGTTCTGCTCGGGCAGGCCGTCAGCGTCCTGCGTGGAGAGCCCAGTCTTCCCTTCCTTTCGGGGATGAGCCTCTCGGCTTCGATCCGCGTGATCATCGGGCTCTACTTCGTCTCGGTGCTGCTGCGGCTAGGCCTGCAGGGGGTGCAGCAATTCAGCATCCTGGCCGTCGGACAGCGGCTCACAGCTCGAATCCGCGACGACCTGTTTGAACATGCGTTGTCGCTGTCCCTGCGGTTTCACGACCGCATGCCGGTGGGCAAGTTGCTCACACGGCTCACCAGCGATGTGGATGCCCTGGCTGAGGTGTTCGGTAGTGGTGCCGTGGGGGTGCTCAATGATCTGGTGAGCCTGCTAGTGCTGGCCTCAACGATGTTGTTCATCGAGTGGAGGCTGGGGCTGCTGCTGTTGTTCACGCAGGTTCCCGTCACCCTGGCCGTGCTTTGGCTGCAGCGCCGTTACCGCAAGGCCAACTACCGCGTGCGTGAGGAGCTCTCCCAGCTCAATGCCGATTTCCAGGAGAACCTCCAGGGCCTCGAGGTGGTTCAGATGTATGGCCGTGAAACGGTCAACAGCGCCCGCTTCCTGCGCACCGGCATCCACTACCGCAGCGCTGTGAACGGAACGATCTTTTTCGACAGCAGCATTTCAGCCTTCCTGGAATGGGTGGCTCTGGCTGCCATTGCCCTAGTGCTGGCCCTTGGCGGCTTGATGGTGACAAATGGCGCCATGGGTCTGGGCACCCTCACCACCTTCATCTTGGCCTCCCAACGCCTGTTCGATCCGCTGCGTCAGCTGGCGGAGCGTTTCACCCAGATCCAGGGTGGGCTCACGGCGGTCGAACGCATCGGCGAGTTGATGGAGGAGCCCCTCGAGATCGCTGAGGCCAAAGGGGTTCTCCCCCACGTGAGTGGCGGTGGCGGTGAGGTGATCTTCGAGAACGTGAGCTTTGCCTACCGGCCGGACGATCCGATCCTCCGCAACCTCTCCTTCCGCATCGCCCCCGGAGAACATGTCGCCCTGGTGGGCCCCACGGGGTCGGGCAAAAGCACGATCATCCGCCTGCTCTGCCGCCTGTATGAACCCCAGCAGGGACGCATCCTTCTGGATGGACGAGACATCCGCACGATCCCGATGGCGGATCTCCGGCGTGAGCTGGGAGTCGTGCTTCAAGACACGTTCCTATTCAGCGGCAATGTGGCCGACAACCTTCGGCTCAATGCGTCGGTGAGTGATCGAGAGCTGGCTCAGGTCTGTGCTGAGCTTGGTCTCAACGAGCTGTTGGCCAAGCTTCCCAACGGCCTGGAGACGGAGCTGCGCGAGCGGGGCGGCAACCTCTCTTCAGGAGAGCGCCAACTGCTGGCGGTGGCCCGGGTGGCGATCCGTAAGCCAACGGTGTTGGTGATGGATGAAGCCACCGCCTTCATGGACCCTTCAACGGAAGCGACGCTGCAGGCTGATCTCGATCGCCTGCTGCAAAAGCGCACCGCAATCGTCATTGCCCATCGCCTGGCCACGGTGGAAGCCTCGGACCGCATTCTTGTGCTGCGCCGCGGTGAACTGATCGAGCAGGGAACCCATCGCGAGCTAAGGGCCCGTGGCGGGCTCTACGCCCAGCTGGCTGATCTGCAGGAGCGGGGGTTGGCGCGTCTGTGATCGCTCCTCTGCCCATGCCTGCTGATCCTCTGTTGGAGCAGTACGGCCAGGGGGCGCGTCTCTGCCCCTGCGCCAATGACCAGATCACCTTGGTGTTCAGCCAGGAGTACCCCTTCGATCTGGTGGAACTCGAGCAGTTGCTGGAAGCGGTGGGCTGGAGCCGCCGGCCGATTCGCCGGGTGCGCAAAGCCCTCAGCCACAGCCTGCTCAAAGTTGGCCTCTGGCGGCACGACCCACGGGTGCCCCGTCTGGTGGGATTTGCGCGCTGCACCGGGGATGGTGTTTTCGAAGCCACCGTCTGGGACGTGGCCGTGCATCCCCTGTACCAGGGCAATGGTCTGGGCAAGCAGATGATGGCCTACATCCTCGAGGCCCTTGATCAGATGGGAACCGAGAGGGTCAGCCTGTTCGCCGATCCGGGCGTCGTCAGCTTCTACCAGGGCCAGGGCTGGGATCTCGAGCCCCAGGGCCATCGCTGTGCCTTCTGGTACGCCAACTGATCGGATCCTTCAGCGCCGGTAGAGCCGCAACAGCTGCTCCGTTGATCGCCCCTGCCGCCAAAGCCAGCGCAGCCGGGCATTGCGCCAGGCCTGCACCAGCACGCTTCGCTTCTGCCAGCGCTCTGCGCTGGTGAGCAGGGCACAGTTCAATGAACGGAGGGGAGCGACCTGGCTCAGGCGTTCCACCAGGTCCAGGTCTTCCATCAGCGCCAGGGGCCGGTAGCCGCCCACGCGCTCATACAGCTGGCGCTGAATCAACAGGCCCTGATCGCCGTAAGGGCGTTGCAGCCAACGGCTGCGCAGGTTCACCATCCGCTCCAGCAGCCACAGCATCGGCCGCCCATGCGCCTCCACCTTGAAGTCGAAGCACCAAGCGCTCAGGTGCGCCTCCGGCCTGTTCAGAATCGCTCCCACCTTGTGGTGCCAGGTGTCCGGCAAGCGGCTGTCGGCGTGCAGCACCAGCACCCAGGCATGGGAACTGTGGCCAACGCCCCAGCGCAGCTGTGGACCCCGCCCGACGCTGGGGCTGTCGAGCACGGTGGCGCCGGCCAGCTGAGCCACCGCCCGGGTGTGATCCCTGCTTCCGCCATCCGAGACGATCACCTCCAACTCCCCCGGCCATCGCTGCAGATCCGCCAGTAGCAGCGGCAGCCTGCTGGCTTCCTCCAGGGTTGGAATCACAACGCTCAGCCCTGCCATGGCCTCAGATCGCTCCAGTGATCCAGATCATTCCGTTGGGCCACGAGGGCCGATGAGAGCTGCCGCCTGCGCGCCGCCTCCAGCGTTGCCTCCAGCACCCTGGGGCCGCCCCAGGGAATGCCGATCAGCGGCCAGTGCTGCGGGCTGCGGATCAGGGATGCTCCGATCCCCAGCAGCCAGTAGCCCCCATCGGAGGCTGGCCCCAGCACCAGGTCATGCTGCTCCAACCGCTCAACGGCCTGCCTCAAGTCATCGGGATTGAGTTCGGGCAGATCCGTGCCGATCACGAGGCAGGGCCTGTTGTGGCGATGGCCGTGCATCAATTGCCGTCGCAATCGGGTGCCGAGTTGCCCCCTCCCCTGCAGCCGCACCTGCCTCAGCCCCAGCTGTTGCCCCCAGCGAGTGGCCGCACGGGGGCCGAGTCCGCTCACCGCCAGCACCGGCTCGATCTCGATCTCCATGGCCCCGGCGAGGCCCCGCACCACCGCAGCGGTGTGCTGCGTGAGCCACCGTTGGATCCTTGTGGCGCGTTCGCTGCTGTTGGCCAGGCCCAGCTCATGGTTGAGATCGCGGCTCAAGCGGCGTTTGCATCGGCCCGGTGATGGCCAGCGGGCCATCACAACGATCTGCACCATCTCAGTTGTTGCGGGGCAGTTCCCGCGGGCGCACCTGCACGATCAGCTCTTTCCCATTGCGTTGAAGGGTGAGCTGCATCGGTTCCCCCACCTGGCCGCGGTCCACGGCGAGTTGCACTTCGGTGGGGGTTTGAACGGGGTTGTTTTCCACCTTGAGGATCAGATCGCACTGGCGGATGCCGGCCGCAGCGGCCGGAGTGCCTTTCACCACCTCCTTCACCAACACGCCATTCAGCTCGGGCACCGTGCAGGCGCTGTTGGTGGCATTGATTTCCCGCGCCAGCTGCGGCGTGAGGTTCATCAGCTGCACGCCGATGAAGGGATGGGATGCCTGGCCGGTGCTGACGATCTGTTGCGCGATCCGCTTGGCCAGGTTGATCGGAACCGCAAAACTCAAGCCGCCACCTGGGGCCGTGCGGATCGCTGTATTGATGCCGATCACCTGACCGGCGGCATTGATCAACGGGCCGCCGCTGTTGCCGGGGTTCACCGCTGCATCGGTCTGGATGTAGGGAACCCGCTGGCCGTCACCGATCGCATTGAGGCGGCCGACGGCGCTGATGATGCCGGCCGTCACGGTGTTGTTCAGGCCGAAGGGATTGCCGATGGCAATGGCCCATTCCCCCGGCTTGAGCTGGTCGGAGTTGCCCAGGGCCGCCACCGGCAGGTTGTCGGCCACCACTTTCACCATCGCCACGTCGGTGAGGGGGTCGGTGCCGAGAACCTTGCCCTTGAAACTGCGTCCGTCCGGCAGGGTTACCGCCACCTGATCGGCACCACGGACCACGTGCTCATTGGTGAAGATCAGGCCGCTGGCCCGGGTGATGAAGCCGGAGCCCTGGCCCTGCTGCCGCTGGCTGGAGGGACCCATCCCAAAAATCCCTCCGAAGGGGTTGGAGATCTCCTTCACCACATCGATGCGCACCACCGCCGGACCGACGCGATCCACCGCCTTGACGATCACGTTGTCCCCCGGTTGCAGAGGCGCGCTGCGGGGCTGATCGTGCACCACCGGTGGCGCCGTCATCGCTGGCTTGGGGGTCAGACCCAGCTGGTCTCTCACCAGGCTGCAACCGGAGAGTGCGCTCCCGGCCAGGGCGATGGCGAGCCAATGCAGGGCGTTGGGCATCACGACGAGATGTGTGCTGATGCATTTAAGACGGCCTGAGCGGATCGGCATGCGTAGATTCAGCGCTCGGGCGATGGGCGGTTTTGGCGCAGACGGGCGAAGAGCTCTGGATCAAGGTGCGGGATGGGTTGCAGGCGAAGCTGAGCAAGCCCACCTTCGAGACCTTCATTCGCCCCACGGGTTGCAGCGGCTTTGCCAATGGAGAGCTGAAGCTTCTGGCCCCGAATCCCTTTGCCAGCGTTCGTCTGCGGGAGCAGCTGCTGCCCACGATCGCCGAGATGGCCAGCAGCATCAGCGGTCAGCCCGTCCAGGTGACGGTGCTGGCGGAAACCGCCTTGCCGCTGCCGGATGCCACCGATGAGGCCTCAGCCGCTGCAGATGCGGCGCCGCCTCCAGCGGCCCAGGAGTCGGCATCGGCTCCAGCGCGGAACGGCTCCCCACGCCGCTACCTGCCCGGGCTCAATCCCCGCTACGTGTTCGGCCGTTTTGTGGTCGGCCCCAACAGCCGGATGGCCCATGCGGCGGCTTTGGCTGTGGCTGAAGCACCGGGCCGGGAGTTCAACCCCCTGTTCATCTGCGGCGGTGTGGGCCTAGGCAAAACCCACCTGATGCAAGCCATTGGTCATTACCGGTTGGAAATCGACCCCGGGGCTCGGGTGGCCTATGTCTCCACCGAAACCTTCACCAATGACCTGATCCAGGCCATCCGCAAGGACGGCATGCAGGCCTTCCGCGATCGCTACCGCGCCGCCGATCTGATCCTGGTGGACGACATTCAATTCATCGAGGGCAAGGAGTACACCCAGGAGGAGTTCTTCCACACCTTCAATGCCCTGCATGAGGCAGGCCGTCAGGTGGTGATCGCCAGTGATCGTCCCCCCAGCCAGATTCCACGGTTGCAGCAGCGCCTGATCTCCCGGTTCCAGATGGGCCTGATCGCAGACATTCAGTCGCCTGACCTGGAGACACGCATGGCGATTCTTCAGAAGAAAGCGGAGCAGGAGCGCATGTCGCTGCCCCGTGATCTGATCCAGTACATCGCCGGTCGCTTCACCTCGAACATCCGCGAGTTGGAAGGTGCCCTGACCCGGGCTGTGGCCTTCGCCTCCATCACGGGGCTGCCGATGACCGTGGAATCCGTGGCACCGATGCTCGACCCCACGGGGCAGGGGGTGGAGGTCACGCCGCAACAGGTGATCGACAAGGTGTCTGAGGTGTTTGATGTCACGGCCGAGGAGATGTGCAGCAGCACCCGTCGCCGCGCCGTGAGCCAGGCCCGTCAGGTGGGGATGTACCTCATGCGCCAGGGCACCGACCTCAGCCTGCCGAGGATCGGCGACAACTTCGGCGGAAAAGACCACACCACGGTGATGTACGCGATCGAGCAGGTGGAGAAGAAACTGGCCTCCGACCCCCAGCTCGCCGGTCAGGTGCAGAAGGTGAAGGATCTGCTGCAGATCGATTCCCGCAAGAAGCGCTGATCAGCGGCAGGCTTTCTTGTCACCTTTCCAGCCCGGCATGTCCTGTGCAGCGGCTGAGCACACCAGCTGGCGGGCTGCTGCGAGTGCCGGCTCCAGGCGCCTGGAGCTGAAGGGGGGCAGGGGCCGGCTGCGCAGCCAGGCACCCCAACGAAACTCGTGATACGGGATCAGGGGCTGAGGCTTGATCCACCCCTCCTGCTTCAGCTTCCACACGAGGCTCCGGTAGGGATCGTCGTCCAGTCCCAGCAGGCTCGTGGGCAGCTGCTCGGCCGGGAGGGGGCCGTTGCCTCGTCCGTCGTAGAGGTAGAGCCAGCCCTGGTTGTGCAGATGGGCCAGCACAGCGTTTCGGTCGGCTGTTGGCAGCTCCTCCACCACGTAACCCCAGGTGGTTGCCACTGGATCAATGCCGATCAGGCCTCGCAGCCGGTGGTGCCGGTCCAGCATCCACATGGCGCCATCGGCAGATCGGATCAAAGGGACCGGTTTGCCGCGCAGGTAGTCAAGACGTTGCTGACGGGTGTCCTGGGCGAAATCTTTCTCGCGTGACCAGATCTCCGCCAGTCCCACACACCACTGGGTCGGCTGCAGCTTCGCCGCAGACACCTCAATCAGATCGGTCCCCCGATCGGGGGCTGGGATCGGTTGGTAAGCGGGCAGCCGCAGGGGCACGACTCAGCGTTGACGCCCCCGCACTATGACCCAATTAAGAAGGGTCGGGGATCCTGATCAAAGCGATCCCTCACCGGCAAGGGCTTGGCCTGCTCAGGGCCATCCAGCTGGGCGGTGGCTTCAAGGGCCTGACGCAGCAGTCGAGCAGCCGGGAGCGGCATATCCCTTGGCACCGAAATGCGATCGCGCAGATAGCGCAGCCCGGCGGCACTCCCCGCTGGAGGCGGGCAGGGGGTGTTGCGAACCAACCGGGTGAGGGCACAGCGCAGGGGCTGGTCAAAGGCTGCAGCACCCATGGGGTTCACCTCGCGCAGCCGTTGCTGGTGACGCAGCACCCGGCTCAGGGCGATGACGGCCTGATCGGCTTGATGGTCTACATCCCAGCAGGCTTCGTCCTCGCCGAGGCCATCACCTCGGTCGATCCGTTCGGCCAGGCGCTTTGCTTCCGCTCCATCGTCGGGCCAGCAGCCGCCCATCTGGGGCGGCAGGTCATGGGCATGGGTGTGGAAGTCGCTTTGGGTGCCGCGGTAGGTCTCCAGTTGCTCCAGGGCACGGAACCAGCGGTCAATGGCTGGATGCTCAGCCCTCAGCCGGTATCCCTTGTAGTAAGCCAGCGAGGCATTCATCCGTTCCACGTAGGGAACGAAAATCAGATCCACGGTCTGCGGCTCCGGGCCCCGCAGCCACGGTCCGTCCTCCCGGTTCAGCTCCCGTTCGAAGCGCCGGGCGATGTCTTGAAACTGCTCTCGGGCCAGAACCTGTTGCCTAGAACTCAGCCGTGGTGAACACAGCCAGATGCACCAGGCCTGAAACAGCAGCCGTTCAAGACGGCGCAGCTCCAGAGCTTCCGGCGCTGTCATCGCCATGCCCAGGGGGCCGAACTGCTGTTCGAGGGCCAACAGGATGTCGTCGCTTTCGGTGATCAGCTGCCCGTTGAGCTCCAGGGCCGGCAACATCCCTGAGGGCACTTTCACCAGGAACCACGGCTCCTTCGGGCCGTAGCAGCGCATGGTGACTTTGCGGATCCGGTAGGGGATGCGCTTGAACTCCAGCCACAGCCAGATTTTTTGGCAGTAGGGGCACCAGGCGTGGTGGTCGCGGTAAAGCGTGACCATCACGTTGGATTCAGGCTGTCCGAACAGGCGCAACGTGGCCTGGGCACTGGTCGGCCCTTCAATCCGATTCGGTTCCGGCATCGCCAGGCTGGCCAGGTCCGACCAGCTCAGGGGTTCAGCTGATTCCGATGAAAGGGGCATGCAGGATTGGCGCAAGCGTTGCCCGTCCATAGGACTGCCAGTCGCCCAGTTCATGCATCAGCGCCAGACAGTCCTGCTGGCGGCCCTGATCAGCCAACTGCTTCAGCCGCAGTTTCATGTCGTCGCTGGTGATCATCATCACGATCTCGCGGCGTTGCGATCGTTTGAGGCGCAGCTCAGGTTCAGGCGGCTGCCTGCGGCGCTTGGAAGAACGGTTCATGGTTTAAGGACGCGGTTGAAATACGACCGACTCGTCTTGGGCCTTTATGGCCACCTTCCCCGGACCATAACGCCATCTTTACGATGACGCCCGTCGTCTCGAGCACCCTTCTGTTATGGGCGCTGGTCTGGATTTGGATCTGGTTGTGCTCGGAGCAGGCTCCGGTGGGCTGGCTGCTGCGAAACGCGCGGCCCGTCATGGAGCCCGCGTCGCCATCGTGGAGGGCGATCGCGTTGGCGGCACCTGCGTGATCCGCGGCTGTGTTCCCAAAAAGCTTTTGGTGTACGGCGCCCAGGCCCGCCATCAACTGGCGGATGCCTCGGCCTACGGCCTTGAGATCGGTTGGGTGCGTTCGGATGTGCCTGATCTCCTGCGTCGGGTGCGTGCCGAGGTGGATCGGCTCAATGCCCTCCATCTCGGATTTCTGGAGAAGGCCGGTGTTCAGTTGATCTCCGGTTGGGGACGCTTCACGGCAGCAGATCGCATCGGCATCTCCGATCAACGCGGTGGGCCCGTGCGAGAGGAACTCTCGGCCCCGCGCTTTCTGGTGGCGGTTGGTGGCCGGCCGGCCCGGCCGGAGATTCCTGGGGTTGAACACACCTGGGTCAGCAACGACATGTTCCTGCTGGAGGATGTCCCCTCAGCCGTGGTGGTGGTGGGCGCAGGCTTCATTGCCTGCGAGTTCGCCTGCATCCTGCGGGGCCTTGGTGTTGCGGTCACCCAGGTGGTGCGTGGTCCGCGCTTGCTGCGCGGTTTTGATGCCGAACTGGCCGATGCCGTGCTGGTTGGCATGCGTGAGCAGGGCATCGAGGTGCTGTTGGAGCAGACGGTGGTGGCCGTGGAGGGAGAGCCCGGGGCGCTGACGGCGCGGCTGGGCAATGGTGAGTCTTTGGCTTGCGGGGGTGTGTTGATGGCCACCGGGCGTCGCCCCTGGCTTGCGGATCTTGGGTTGGATGCTGCCGGCGTAGCGATCGAGCACGGCCGCATCACGGTCGATGCCAACTCCTGCACCTCGGTTCCCCACATCCATGCCGTCGGCGATGTCACCGATCGGGTCAACCTCACGCCTGTGGCCATTGATGAAGGTCGTGCCTTCGCCGACAGCGTCTTCGGGTCGCGTCAGCGGCAGGTGAACCACGACCTCGTGGCCAGTGCCGTGTTCAGCGATCCAGAGCTGGCGACCGTAGGCCTCTCGGAAGAACAGGCCATCGAACGCCACGGCGTGGATGGTGTTGTTGTGCATCGCGCCCGCTTCCGGTCCATGGCGCGGGCCCTGCCCGCCTCCGGCCCCCGTTGTCTACTCAAGTTGGTGGTGGAGAAGGCCACCGATCGGGTGCTGGGCTGCCACATGGTGGGCGAGCATGCCGCGGAGATCATTCAGATGGCGGCGATTGCCGTGGGGATGGGCGCCACCAAGGCCGATTTCGATCGCACCATGGCGCTGCACCCCTCTGTGTCAGAGGAGTTCGTGACGATGTAGTCGACGGCGCCCCGTTAGCTCAGGTGATCGGCAAGCCGCAGCGCTAATGCAATCACCGTGAGGCCTGGGCCAACGCTCGGGCAGCTGGGAAAAATGCTGCTGTCGGCGATGTAGAGGTTCTCGAGCTCATGGCACTTGCCCTGGGGGTCCACCACGGAACTGGCGGCGTCTTGTCCCATCCGGCACGTGCCGCAGCCGAAGCCCACCACGCTCAGGGGGGCTTCCCCCCGGGCATGGGTGGGAGCCTTTAGCACCACCTTGGTGATCGGGTCGTTCTCCACCTCTTTAAGGGTGTCGATCCAGCGGTACACCAGCCGGTCGTGGGCCTCGCGGTTGTTGGCGATGTAGTTGATCCGGATCTGCTCGTTGTTCAGCCACACCTTGTTGTGGGGATCCGGACGCACCTCGGTCATGGCCCACCAGGCGACCGAGCGGGAGGCCAGGCGCTCCAATCCGAAGTCGGGGATGAGCTTGGTCACCAGCGAGAGCACCGGTGGTGACTCGGCAAACAGCGCGTCCTGCAGCACGCCGCCGGCGGCCTGAATGTGGCCTAGGGGAAAACTGACGTTCTTGTCTCCCCAGTAGTAGTCGTTGATTGCCAGGGAACGCCCGTAGCGGCCGCTGTTGCGTTCCGTGGCCAGCTGCAGGATCGAGGTGAGCTGCAGATTCATCAGGTTCCGCCCCACCTGATCCGATCCGTTGCTGATCCCCTTGGGATGGTGGGCATTGTCGGAGCGCATCAAGATTGCAGGGGTGTTGATTGCCCCCGCAGCGAGCACCACCACATCCGCACTGAACAGCCAGGCATCGCCGTTCACGTCTGCTTCCACAGCCCGGATGGCGCGGCCACTGGGATTCACGTGCAAACGCAACACCCGTGCGTTGTCACGCACGCTGAGCCGTTTGGGTTCACCCACCTGCAGCCCAAACAACTGGGCGTCACCACTGGGATCGTCAGCGTCCTCCGACCAACTGATCGGGATGTCGTAGGGCTGACAGCCCTGACGCTGCAGGGCACCGCGCAGGGGTTCGAGGAAGGGTTCGATGGGCTTGGGCGGTGCCATGAAATCTCCCTTGCGCCTGGGTTCGGTGGGATCAACCCCCGCCTTGCCATGCACCCGATACAGCTGTTCGGCCTGTTGGTAGTAGGGCTCCAGCTCGGCGTAATCCAGGGGCCATGCCGGTGAGATGCCGTCTTGAAGGGCCACCTCCTCAAAATCCTTTTCACGCATTCGTTCCAGCACCGCGCCCCAGATCTTGGTGTTGCCACCGCGGGCGTAGGTGGTTTGCGGGGCAAAGGGATCGCCGTCGGGGCCGAACCAGCGTTCGCCCTTGGGGTGGTAGCGATCCTTGCGGAACAGATCCACGTCGGCGACGTTCTGGTCTTCGAGGGCCATCGCTCCGCCGCGTTCCAGCACCAGCACGCTCTTGCCCTTGCAGCTCAGGGCGCCCGCCAGGGTTCCCCCTCCGGCGCCGCTGCCGATCACGATCACGTCGTAGTGGTTGTCGTCGATGATCATGGAATTACTGCCACACGTAGATCAGAAGGAAAAGAAGGATCCAGATCACATCAACGAAGTGCCAGAACAGGCTCACCGCAGCAACGCCCATCTCGCCTTTGTCGTAGTTCCCGGGAACAAACGAACGCGCCAACATCAGGCCCATCAACAGGACGCCGGTGATCACGTGAAGGCCATGAAAGCCGGTGAGCAGATAGAACATCCCGCCGAACACACCGCTGCTGAGGCTGAAGCTGAGTTCCGACCATTCGACGTATTGGCCGTAAACGAAATAGGAGCCCATCACCATGGTGAGCAGCCACACCGCCCGGAAGCCCCAGAGGTTGCCCTTGTGCAGATAGCGCTCAGCGAAATAGGCCACAAAGCTGGAGCTCACCAGCACAACGCTGTTGATCAGCGGCATGCGCACCTCCAGCCTTTCGACGCCATCCGGTAGCCATTGGGGGGATGTGAGCTTGAGCACGGCGTAGCCGGCAAAGAAGGCCAGAAAAATGACGCTCTCGGAGCAGAGGAAGATCACGAAACCGGTCATGTTGTGACCGTCGTGCTTCACATGGCCCGGGGTGTGATTCAGCTGCAGATCGGGATTGACGCTGGTCATCGGCTCAGGCCTCCTGGGAACGGCGCACGTAGAACTCCTCGTCCTCAACGAGGGGGTGCCCCAGGCCGTAGCCGTAGGGCTCGCTGATCACGGTGGGGATGTCGTCCTCGAAGTTTTCAGCCGGTGGTGGCGAGGGCAGCAGCCACTCCAGGCCGATGGCCCGCCAGGGATTGGGGGGAGCCTGAGGCCCCCGGGCCCAGGAGCTCACCATGTTGAGAATGAAAGGGATCGAGGCGACGCCGAGCATGAAGGCGCCGATACTGGCGATCACATTCCAGATGGCGAATTCCGGGTCATAGGAGGCAACCCGGCGCGGCATCCCCAGCAACCCAGCCCAATGCAAGGGCAACCAGTTGAGGGTGGCGCCGATGAAGGTGAGTGCGAAGTGCACCTTGCCAAGACCCTCGTAATACATGCGGCCGGTGAATTTGGGGAACCAGTGGTAGATCCCGGCGAACACACCGAAGCCGATCGTGTTGAAGATCACGTAGTGGAAGTGGGCCACCACGAAGTAGGTGTTTCCCACGTGCACGTCGATGGGTACGGTGGCCAGCATCACGCCAGTGATGCCGGCGAAGATGAAGTTGAACAGGCCACCGAGGCAGAACAGCATCGGGGTGCTGAGGCGGAGATTGCCTTTCCACAGGGTTCCCAGCCAGGCGAACACTTTCACGCCGGTGGGAACGGCGATCAGCATCGTGGTGGCCATGAACAGATTGCGCATCCACATCGGTGTGCCCGAATAGAACATGTGGTGCACCCACACGATCAGGCTGAGGAAGGTGATGCCGAAGGAGGCGATCGCCACAAAGCGATAGCCGAACAGGGGTTTGCGGGCATAAACCGGGAACAGCTCGGAGAAGATGCCGAACACTGGCAACACCAGCACGTACACGGCTGGGTGCGAATAGAACCAGAAGAAGTGCTGAAACAGCACGGGATCACCGCCCCCTTCAGGCCTGAAAAAGCTGGTGCCGAAGCTGAGGTCGAACAGCAGCATCACCGCACCACCGGTCAGAGCGGGCAGGCCGACAAGCTGGATGGTCTGAGCGGCCCAGGCGGTCCACACGAAGATCGGCATCTTGAAGAAGCCCATGCCGGGAGCCCGCATCCGGATGATCGTCGTCACGAAATTGACGGCGCCCATGATCGAGGAGATCCCGGAAAGAGCCACCGCAAGAATCCAGAGAAACTGGCCGTTGATGAAGTGGTTCAGGGGGTTCTGCAGGCTCATCGGTGGGTAGGACCACCACCCCGATGACGCCGGCCCCCCGGGGGCGAAGAAACTCCCCATCAACACCACCGCGAACAGCGGCACCAACCAGAAGGCGGCCGCATTCAGCTTGGGGAACGCCATGTCCGGAGCACCGATCATCGTGGGGATCAACAGGTTGTTGAAGCCGTTGAGGATCGGGAATAGGAACAGGAACAGCATCACTGTTCCATGCATGGTGTAGAGGCCGTTGTAAACACTCGGATCCACCAGATCCGCCGGCGGTGTGATCAGTTCTCCGCGCACGATCATCGCCAGCAATCCCCCCACCAGCAGGAAGAAGAGCGAGGTGGCGATGTACTGAATCCCGATCACCTTGGCATCGGTGTTGAAGCTGAAGAAGCGCTTCCAGTTGTCCGGGGCACCGGGGACAGGGTGCGGCGCCTTGAGGATGCGTGGGTCGTAGTTGGTGGTGGTCATGGCTCAGGCGTCGTGCGGGATGGAGGGATCTCCGGGGTCGTTCACCATCGGGGCGGGAGCCGGTGGCACCGTGGCCCAGCCTTTGTCACCACGGGCGATGCGGCGGTCGTAAAGCGTGCGGCCGGGGTCTAGGCCGGGTTGCAGGGCTTGCTTGGCCGAACGCTTCAGCCAATCGGAGTAGGCCTGCTCCGATTCGACGATCACGTTCGATTGATTCACCGACATGTAGGCGCCACTGAACATGGCGTCGCGCAGGCGGAAGCGTCCCTCTCGGGTGGGCGTGAGGCTGTAGGAGATCAGGCTGCCGGGAACGATGTCCTGCTTCAGCCGGAAGGCCGGCACATAGAAGCTGTGAATCACGTCCTCGGATTGCAGCTGAAGGTTGACCCTTTGATCGATGGGGAGGTGCAGTTCTGAACTGCGAACGCCATCGGGATATCTGAATTCCCAGCTCCATTGCCGCGCAATCACCTGGATGGGTCCCACCTGCGCCATGGGATCGGCCGAGAGCAGTGCGCTGGTGTCGGCACCGATGGCGTACTTCTGCTTCGGCCCCAGGGCGTTCAGGGTGTCGTTCACCTTCATGGATGTGAAGGCGATGGCGAACACCAGCAGCAGTGGGATCACGGTCCAGATGATCTCCAATTTGGTGTTGCCCTCAATCGGTGCTCCGTCGCTTTCGTCGTATTTGCCGGCCCGGTTGAACAGCAGCACCCAGCCCATCACGCCGGTGCAGCCGAGGAAGATGAAGGAGCCGATGCCGGTTTCCAGGGCGAACAGATCGTCGACGTACGCCGCTGCGCTGGAGGCCTGCGGCGGGAACCAGCTGTAGGACCATGTCGCCATCGCCTTGGCGATCACCAGATTGATGGCTACCGCGATGCCAATGATCACGATGGCGCCGAGGTTCGGGCCGCTCTTGGGGGCTGTGCTGGTCATGGCAAGGCCTCCTGCAGATCGGCGCCAGCGGCCAGCAACTGGTCTGCGGTGATGTGCACGCCGAAGTCACTGGCCAGCCAGGCGCCCAGGCTTCCGTGCAGCCCCATCACCAGCAGCATGCCGATGCCGCAGAGCAGATACAGCCAGCTCACTTGACGGCCCAGGTCCTTGCGCCAGACAAAGCGTTGGTAACCACGCCAGATCGTCATGGCCACGATCACCAGCAGGATCGCGACGCCACCGATGGCATGCCAGAGCATCGTGTCGATGGCGGTCTGGCCGAGAATGCTGCGGATGCCTGGCAACGGCACTGCCAGCAGCATTTCGTAGAACCCCGCGGCCACGGTGAAAAAGCTGATGCCGCTGCAGGCAACGAGGTTGTACCAGCCCACGTCGTGGAAGCCGCTACGGGTCACCGGCAGAGCCAAGTAGCGGAACACCCGTTTCTCCAGCGGGTAGAACGCACCGGCCACGTCGAAGGCGATGGCGATCGCAAACAGGCCGATGGTTAGGTGCACCAGGTTGGGGTGCAGTGGAATCGCGTAGGGAAGATTGTTGGCGCCGAGGGAGTCGGCGATGTCGTTGATCGGCGATGCGATCGCGGCGAAGTGGGTCACGACACCACCCCCTGACGGATGGCTTCCACCACGGGGACTGTGTGCAGTCCGTAAACCCAGACCAGTTTGTCGCCGAGATACACCTGCGTAATCACAAGCCCCGCCAGCACCACATCAAGGGCCAGAAAGCCCCTGGGCAGGTTCGCCGGATCCTTCTGCCGGGCGACGTAGCGCCAGCCCGTGAGCAGGGCCAGCACGCCGGCCAGGGACCAACCGATGGTGCTGTGAATGTTGAGGATGTCCCGCGAGGCGCCGTAGGGATTGGCCAGACCGGCCTCCACCTGGCCGAAGATGATCGCCACAAAAATCGCCACCGTTGCGACGATCAGGTTCCAGAAGCTGACTTCAAACAGGTTCTTTTTCCTGCTGACAACACCAATCACGTCGAACACCACCGTGATCAGCGCCATGGCGATCACGAAGTGAACGACGATCGGATGGATGACGTCGAGCCAGGGAAGATTTTTGTCGTTGAGCGGTGGAAGCAGCTCAAGCATCGGCAAGCCGATCGACACCCATAAAGGATGACCACGGTGGATCAAACGGTCATCACCGGATGTGCAATTACAACTCCATTCGTCTCATCACGGGCTGCAGCCGCGATGCCGCTAAGTCTTGGTGCGCCAGAACACCAACGCCTGGGTCATGATCACGATCATCACCACCGGCAGCACAAAACAGAGCATCAACAGCCGGAACTCATCTGACCAACTGGCGAGGCTTGTTCTGGGAAGAACGTTGTCAACGATGTAGAGGATGTACAAACCAACCAGCAGTCCACCCTCCAGTCGGCTGATCCGTCCGCGCGTCCAGAAGATCGGCAGGCAAGCCAGGCTGGTGAGCAACATCACGGGCAGATCGTCCTGAATCAACTCGGGACTGACAGCAAGGCCGCGGCCAGCGGCAGCCAAGGCGCCACCGCCCAGCACCAGCAGCAGGTTCAACAGGCAGCTGCCCACCACGTTGCCGATCGCCAGATCGGTGCGCCCGCGCAGGGCGGCCACCAGGGAGGTGATCAATTCCGGCATCGACGTTCCAGCGGAAACGATCGTCAGACCGATCACCGCTTCACTCACCCCTAAATAGATGGCGGCAGCGGTGGCGCCGCTCACCAGCACCCGCGATCCGATGGTGAGGATGCCGATGCCTGAGATCAGTCGCAGGACGGCCAGGGTCCATCCGCCGCTCGCTGCGTCCTCTTCGATCTCGGGTTCAGCGCTGCCGCTGTCGTCCGGTTCTTCACGGGCGGTGCGGATCTCCCAGACGGTGTTGATCGCAAGCCCCAACAGCAAGGCCAGGCCCGCTTGCCAGGTCACCCGTCCTGCGGAGGCCATCCCCCAGACCGCCGCCGAGATGGCAATCATCAGAGGCACATCTCGCCTCACCAGGCGGCTTTCAACCCGCAGGGGCAGCACGAGGGCGCTGCTGCCCAGCACCACCATCACGTTGAAGATGTTGCTGCCCACCACATTGCTCACGGCGAGGGCGTCAGCTCCCTGCAGCACCGAACTCAGACTCACGAACAGTTCCGGGGCGCTGGTGCCCAGCGACACCACCGTGAGGCCGATCACGAGCTGGGGAATGCCGAAGATCACCGCCATGGCGACGGACCCCTGAACGAACAGTTCCCCGCCACCGAAGAGCAGTCCGATGCCCAGGAGCACTTGGATCGAGGCCTGCAGAAATTCAGGCATGGGGCGAGCTCAGCTGTACGGGGATTGTGCTTTGAAGCGAATCAACCTAAGGTCACTCACTTGGGTAATAGATAAGAAACCTTGTTGAACCGGATCAGCACCAGCAACCTCCGGGGTGACGCCTTTGGTGGCGTGACCGCCGCGGTGATTGCTCTGCCGATGGCCCTGGCCTTCGGGGTCGCCGCAACGGGTGACCCTGCCCCTGGGCTTTGGGGCGCCGTGATCATCGGCTTGGTGGCGTCTCTCTTCGGCGGAACGCCCACCTTGATCTCCGAACCCACCGGTCCCATGACCGTGGTGTTCACGTCGGTGATCCTGAGCTTCACCGCCACAGCTCCGGACAAGGAAACGGCCATGGCCATGGCCTTCACCGTGGTCATCCTGGCGGGTCTGTTTCAGATCCTTTTTGGCGTCTTCCGTCTGGGTCGATACGTCACCCAGATGCCATACACCGTGATCTCTGGCTTCATGTCGGGGATTGGAGCCATCTTGGTGATTCTCCAGCTGCCCGCTTTCCTGGGGCAAACCGCATCGGGCGGGGTGATGGGAACCCTGTCCAACCTGCCGGGTTTGATTGCCGGAATTCAGCCGATGGAGCTGGCGCTGGCGTTGATCACTGTTGCGATCCTTTGGTTCACCCCAGCCAGCGTGAAGCGTTTCTGCCCGCCGCAGCTTCTGGCGCTGGTGCTGGGAACGGTGCTGTCGATGACCCTGTTCCACGACGCCGGTCTCAAGACCATTCCTCCGTTCAATGCTGAGCTCCCCAGCCTGCATGTGCCCGCCTTTTCGGGCGGACAGCTGCGTTTGATGTTCGTGGATGCCGCAGTGCTGGGCATGCTCGGCTGCATCGATGCCTTGCTCACCTCCGTGGTGGCCGACAGCCTCACCCGCACGGAGCACAACTCCAACAAGGAATTGGTGGGTCAGGGACTGGCCAACATCGCGTCGGGCGTCTTTGGCGGACTGCCTGGGGCGGGAGCCACGATGGGCACCGTGGTGAACATTCAGGCCGGCGGACGCTCAGCCCTGTCGGGCATTGTCCGGGCGCTGATTCTGATGGTGGTCGTTCTGGCCGCCGCACCCCTTGCGTCCACGATTCCCCTCGCTGTGCTGGCGGGCATCGCCCTGAAGGTGGGCATCGACATCATTGATTGGGATTTCCTCCAACGGGCCCACCACCTTTCGGTGAAAGCTGCGGTGATCACCTATGGCGTGATTGCGCTCACGGTGCTGGTGGATCTCATCACTGCAGTGGGCATCGGAGTTTTCGTGGCCAACGTGCTCACCATTGATCGGATGAGCGCATTGCAGTCCAGAAAAGTGAAAACGATCAGCACCGCCGATGACGATGTGGAGCTGACCGATGAAGAGCAGGTGTTGCTGGATCAGGCCTCCGGCAAGGTTCTCCTGTTCCAGCTCGCCGGGCCGATGATCTTCGGCGTGGCCAAGGCCATCTCGCGTGAGCACAACGCCATCGGTAATTGTCAGGCGGTGGTCTTCGACCTCTCCGAGGTGTCCCACCTGGGGGTCACCGCTGCGATCGCTCTCGAGAATGCCGTCAAGGAAGCGATTGAAGAGAGTCGTCAGGTGTTCCTGGTCGGTGCAACGGGCAGCACGGAGAAGCGCCTGCAGAAGCTGAAGCTGTTGGATCGGCTCCCCCAAAGCCACATCACCGGTGATCGCCTCGATGCCTTGCGCCTTGCCGTGAACGGTTTGCAGCTGAATGTCTGATCAGATCTCGATCATCGCCCCTGATGATTGGCACGTGCATCTCCGCGACGGGGAGATGCTCAACCAGGTTGTGGCCCATACCGCCCGCCGTTTTCAGCGGGCCATTGTGATGCCCAACCTGCGTCCCCCGGTGACCACGGTGGCTGCTGCACGGGCATACCGCGACCGTATTCAGGCGGCGTGCCCCGCTGATCTGGAGTTCACGCCCCTGATGACGGCGTACCTCACGGATTCGATCGCTCCTACCGAGTTGGAGACTGGATTTCGAGAGGGCGTTTTTGCTGCCGCCAAGCTTTATCCCGCCAACGCCACCACCAATTCCGCCGCAGGGGTGACGGATCTGCTGCAGATCGATCCCGTGCTGGAAACGATGGCCCGGATCGGTATGCCCTTGCTGATCCATGGTGAAGTCACGGACAGCGAAATCGATATCTTCGACCGAGAGGCGGTGTTCATCGAACGCCATCTGGCACCACTGCGGGACCGCCATCCCGAGCTGAGGGTTGTGTTCGAGCACATCACCACCGAGCAAGCGGTGCAGTACGTCAGCTCAGCGGATCGTCATCTCGCCGCCACCATCACCCCCCACCATCTGCACATCAACCGCAACGCGATGTTCGCCGGCGGGTTGCGGAGTGACTTTTATTGCCTCCCCGTAGCCAAGCGGGAATGTCACCGTCAGGCCCTGCGCCGGGCGGCCACCAGCGGTGACCAACGCTTCTTTCTCGGCACCGACACGGCACCGCACGAACGGGCATCCAAGGAAAGTGCCTGCGGATGCGCCGGCATCTTCAATGCGCCCTTCGCCCTGGAGAGTTACGCCCAGGTTTTTGATGAGGAGGGCGCTCTGATGCATCTCGAAGCCTTCACCAGCCTGAATGGGCCGGCCTTCTACAACCGGCCAGCCAACACGCGTCGCATCACGTTGCAACGTCGTGACCAACTTGTGCCGGAACTTGTGAATGGACTGGTTCCTTTCCATGCTGGAGAGATCCTGTCCTGGGCCGTTGCCGATGCACCTGATCAAGTTCAGCTCTGAAGACTGCGGCACCTGTCACCGCATGAGTCACTACGACGGCAAGGTGGCCGAGGAACTTGGCTGCAGCTTCATCTCCGTGATGCTGCAGGACACCGAGATGTATCGGAAATACCGGAAGATCCTGCTCAAGCAGTACCCCAACAAGGAGGGGATGGGCTGGCCCACCTACCTGCTGGTGAACGATCCCGATGGAGATTTTTCGATCGAGGGAGAACTGAAGGGCGGCATGCCCAAGGGAGATTTCCGCACCAAGCTGGCTGAGTTGCTGCCGTCTTGAGCTCAGGTGGTGGGGGCAGGGGGACTTGAACCCCCACAGGCCTTTCGGCCCAAGCGATTTTAAGTCGCGTGCGTCTACCGATTCCGCCATGCCCCCGCCCAGACATCTTAGATTTCCCCCAGATGTCCTCAGGCCTTGGACCTTTCGTCCCTGCTTTCTCAAGTCCCACAGGACACTCTGTTGGTTCTGTTGGCCTACACCGTTCTGGGCGGCCTGTATCTCGTTGTGGTTCCCCTCGCCCTGTACGCGTGGATGAACCAGCGTTGGCATCGCATGGGCAAGCTGGAGCGTCTGGGGATCTATGGCTTGGTCTTCCTGTTTTTCCCGGGGATGATTCTGTTCGCCCCCTTCCTCAATTTCCGGCTGAGCGGGCAAGGAGACGTCTGAATTGACGCGTGGCAAGGTTCTTCTGATCGGACTTGCAGTCCTCCTTTTGGGCGGGCTTGGGCAAGTCGGCTTTCAGGCTGCAGGCTTGGAGGGGTTTTCGGCAGGGATTGCTGCAGAGGCCCTGCTGGTTGTGATTGTGGTGGTGTGGACAAGCTCTTACCTGTTCCGTGTGGTCACCGGCCAGATGACCTACATGGACCAGCGGCGTCGCTACCGCGAGGTGTACGACAAACAGGAAGCTGAAGCGCTTCAAGCCTGTTTTGATGCTCTCCCCGAGGAGGAGCAACAGGCGCTGTTGCGCAAGATTGGGGCGGATGCCTCGGTTCCCACCGACGGCGATGCCCCCGTCGACTCATAGGCTTCCGAAGTTTGTTCCTGGTCGGTTGACCGAGATGCCCAATCAGCAGTCCTCTTCCATCGCCCAGCGCTTTGAGCAGCTGAAGCAGGACGGTCGCCTCGCCTTGATGCCATTCCTGATGGCCGGCGATCCGGATCTCTCTGTCACCGCTGATGTGCTGCTCAGCCTGCAACGTGCAGGGGCTGACATGGTCGAACTGGGAATGCCTTACAGCGACCCGCTCGCTGATGGGCCAGTCATTCAGGCTGCTGCGTCCCGGGCCCTTGCCGCCGGGACCACGCCAAAGGGCGTTCTCGACATGCTGCGCTCGTTGAAAGGCCAGCTGCAGATTCCCGTGATCCTGTTCACGTATTCCAATCCACTGCTCAATGTGGGGATGGAGGCGTTTTGCCAGTCCGCAGCGGAGGCTGGTGCTGCGGGTTTGGTGGTCCCTGATCTACCCCTTGAGGAAGCGGAGCGGCTGTCGACAATCGCAGAGCGTCATGGCTTGGATTTGGTGCTCTTGGTTGCACCCACCACTCCCCAAGATCGGATGGGTCGGATTGCCACATGCAGCCGAGGTTTTACCTACCTGGTGAGTGTCACCGGTGTCACCGGTGAGCGAGCTCAGATGGAAAGCAGGGTTGAAGGTTTGGTGCAGCAACTCAAACAAACCTCACCGGTTCCTGTTGCGGTTGGTTTTGGGATCTCCGGTGCCGAGCAGGTGCGTCAGGTTCGGGGTTGGGGTGCCGATGGAGCAATTGTGGGCAGTGCACTTGTGAAACGGATGGCGGCAGCATCGCCCGGCGACATTGCTCAGGAAGCTGGTCGTTTTTGCGCTGAGTTGCGTGCCGCTGCCGATCAGCCCTAGGGGCTGCCATCCCTCTCAAGCCATGAAAAACCCCGGCATTGGCCGGGGTTGCACTGCTTTTTAATGTTGAATCACTCGTCGTCTTCGTCGGTGGCACCCACCGGTGTCAGGCGAATCTGTTTACGACCCAGTTTGATTTCAAATTCATCTCCAGGCTTCAGGTCAAGCAGCGCTGTATAGGCCTTGCCGATGAGAAGATTGCCGTTGCCTTGCACAGTGGCCACATAGCTGAGTTTGCGGCCGCCTTGGCCCACACCGCCAACTCCACCCACGCCAAGACTGATGCCTTTGGCCTCCAGCAGTGCTTCATAAAAAGCGGTGAAATTCAGACGTTCACCACCATCTTTTTTCGTGGAGACATAGCCACAGGCACGAACAAGGCCAGACTTGCTGATGTCACCCAGGTCTTTGACTTTATTGAGAAGGTCGCTCCCAGTGAGCATCGCTTTCGAGAGATATCAACCTTCACAACATAGCCATGGTTCATGTGGCTATGCCATCATTTTTCACTGAAAAGTTCGCTGTTATTTCATCCTCCGCTATGGCACGTTTCGTTTTGTGGGGCATTTACTGCGCCGATGCTCTTGAGAAGCGTGCTCCCTATCGGGAAGAGCACCTTGCTCGTCTCCAAAGTCTGAAAGAACAGGGAACGCTGGTCACGCTCGGACCCACCGAGGGAAGCACCCATGTTTTCGGGATCTTCGAGGCCGACAGCATCGATGTCGTCCGCAGGCTGGTTGAGGACGACATCTATTGGAAGCAGGGGATCTGGACGGCGCTCGAGGTTTATCCCTGGGTCCAGGCGTTCTGAGCCTGCATGAGCACCCATTCAGCCACGAGCTGATCTCCATCGCTCCCGAGAACATCGGCGTAACCACTCATCTGGCCTCGCCCTTCCCGGGCGATGGCTGCGATGGCGTCCACAGTTGCGATCTGCTCACGCTCGAGGGTCTTCAGCTTCAGGTTTTTTCCCCGGCGAATGATGTTGCCACCGTTGATGTGGCATCCCGCGCAGTGCTGTTCGAACAACAGGGCGCCGGGGCTGGCGTCAGACCCGGCAGCCAGCGAAGCACCGGCTGAACCAAGGCTCAGCAGCAGAACAAGAAACGCACCAATGCAGCAGCGCAGGAGGTGGCTCAGCACAGGGATGATGTGGCTTGGATCAGTCTGCTTGAGCAGGCGATGCCTCCTTCTGGAACCGCTGGATCAGTTCATCGGGAGAGCGGTAATCCTTCGGAAGCGAGGTGTGCAGTCTGTTGAGGTAATCCCAGCAGACCGTCCGGCGAATGGCGTTGAGGTCGCGTCCATCGGCCACAAGGCGACGCAGAGCTTGGCAGTAGGTCGAGAATCCAGCCTCCAGATCTCCGATGGTGAGTGCCTTGGTTGCAGACGGCATGAAATAGAAGGTCAGGATCTTCTGACTTTTGCGTCGATCCCCTGATTGGTCTGTTGTCAGGATCACTGTTGGAGCTGTGCGGTGGTCCCCATGGCGGAACAGGATCTGATCCGTTTCCTCAACAAGATCTCCCAACTTCAGGCCCTTGCGGAGCGTGTGCAGAACGACTCCAGCAGCCGCGAAAAGCTGGCGGCTTGTGCGGACCACAACCAGGTTGTTCAGCTGGCCCGATCCTGGGGGTTCGACATCGGTCGGCGCTGGGGTGAGCGTGACCATCGGCCGGGACGAGAGGTCAACCTGCTGGCGACCCCCTGCCCTCCTCCGGGTGCGGAATCAACCCAGGTGTTGGCGTCTGCTGAAACATGGAGACTGCTGTTGATCGCATCGAACGGCTTCAGCTCCCCCCGTGATGAATGGATGGATCAGTGCGATCACGAATGGGCGCTTGTGTTGCGGGGGAGTGCCTGTGTTGCGCTGCAGAACCCCGATCGGATTGTTGATCTCAGTCCAGGAGATCACCTGCTGCTTTCGCCCCATCAACGCCACCGGGTGGAGCGCACCGATCCCGATCCGGGAACCCTGTGGCTGGCCTTGCACTGGGATGCTGCTTGAGCCCGGCGAGGCACGCCACTTCCACGATGGGTCGTGCAGCCCCCAAAAGGCAATGAGCACGACAGCTGATTGCCGTCGGTCGCATCGCTGACGAGAGTGAGTGCATCGAGATCGGAGGAGCCCATGACGGCCGACACTCCACCTGAGCAAACCCCAGAAGCAGACTGACTTTCTGGCCCCTGCTCCAACAGTTTCCACCCATCCGTAAGCGATTCGTCTGGCGCGACAACGAAGAGCGTCAAGCCAGTCGACTCCCCTCTGCATCGTTCGTAGGTGCCCCGCAGGAGAGCCGCTTCACACCTGGACCCGATGGCCCCAGGGTGCCTTAAGCCAGACGCTTCGACCTTCCTGTCTCAGTTCCATTGCTGGAGGAGATTTTCCAAGGCATCAGACACTGAAGGTGAGGTCGATTGCCATGCGCAAACGAGCGAGTTAGGCCGTCTTTCCATCGGGAAGGGCGGCCTTCCTTTTGTTCGTTAAGCCTCAGTCCTGGAAATCAAGCGTGGTGGCTGATCCTCCGCGGCCCAGGCGGTTGCGGGAGGGCGTGGCGTTCGCACGCTTCACCAACCAGTAAGCGGTTGAAAGTGAGACAACTGCGATCCCGAGGCCCACCAGCAGCTGGGGTTTGTTTTCAGCACCGGAGGGCAGCACGATCACTTTTCGAGCCACAGCCGTCAGTGCGGTGACCAGAACCAGTTCGATCTGCACCACGTGGCGCCTCAGGTAACTGGTGATGTTTTGCAGCACCTCCAGCGCGATCAACACGGTGAGCAGATCGCCGAGGATCTTGATCAGGTCATCTCCCAACCACGTCGCCGCTGACCCAGTCAGCAACTTGGAGCCCAAGGAAACCATCAGTTGGATGATGGCGGCGCTGATCACCACGGCCGTGATCAGGGTGAGCAGTCGGGCGACTTCGCGCTCACCCGCATCAACGAAACCGAGGAAACTTCTCTTGGAACGCGTGGGTTCACTCACGGGGTTCAATCGTTGAAGGGGGTGTAGTAGGGGCGAGCCTTGGTGTCGCTGGCCGGGTTGACCACCTTGGTGTCGCAGGTGACGGAGCCGTCCTCCGCCTCGATGCAATCGGCTTCAATCGTGCTGTCTTTGCCTGTGGCGCTACCCGGTCCCCGCAGCCACCCCTCAGTTTGTGCCTGGGCTGAGGAGACGCCGAACACCGACATCATCAACAGAACGGAGGCGCTGAGGAGGTGATTTCGCGTCATCGGGGCGATGTCTGAGCCACCACTTTGCCCGTGTCGGCCTTTAATCGGTGCAGTCGTCTCGAATTTCCTGCAAAAGCAGATCAAGTTGTCCGAACGGATCGTCTTCGGCCGTTGCGACACCGGGAGGTTCGCCTGAAGGCTGGCCATGCCATTCGGCTTCAACGCTGCAGAGCCGATCAGCCAGTCCAGCCAGTCCACGCATGGTGTGTTCGCGCTCCAGTACCTCGAGCAGAGCGGGCATTCGGGTCGACACAGCGCGCAGGTTTCGACGCAGGTCGGCCTGGGTGCGCCCTTGCTGCTTCAACCAGTCCTTCAGCAGCAGAGTGAGATCCGCTTCAAATTCAGGGGTCCAGCCAGACATTGATCAGCGATTCGGTTCAGCGGTTCAGTTCAGCGATTCAGTGCGCCAGGGGAAACCAGCGATCGAGTTTGCGGCGAGCTCGCATCCGGATGGCCGGAGTCACGTGATTGCTCCACAGACCCACCATGGCCGTAAGCGCCACCAGATCATCACTGAAACCGGCCACCGGCAGCAGGTCTGGAATCAGGTCGGCGGGCATCAGCAGATAACTCAGGGCGGCGAGCATCGTCAGCCGCGCGGCTGAGGGGGTTCCGGGGTCAAGCATCAACTCCAGGGCTTCCAGGGCTGGGGCGGCAAGACCTCTACCGGCCCGTTGCAACAGGCGCCGCAGCAGGTTTTCGTCGATCACCTCCCGTTCAAGCACGTCGGCTTCAACGGTGGTTCGCGCAGCCTGGTCAGTCATGCGGAGGGAACCGGTTTGATCCACTTTCCCCAGTTCCTTTGCAAGACGCCAGCGGGGCTCGCCGATCTTCAGGGTGTGGATTCCACGAGTCCGCTTTGAATGCCCGTCTTGCGCAGTTTGCGCAGGGCCCGCTGCACCACCTGACGGCAATACTCCCGTGAACAGTTCATGTGGCGAGCCACCTCGGCAAGGGTGCGCCATTCGTTGGTGCCATCCAGCCCAAAGAGCAGGGTCACGACGGTGTGTTCTTTCGGGGTGAGATTGGCTTTGGCCAGCAAAGACCAGACCGACGCGGTGCGTTCAGCGATCTCGGCCCGTTCCAGGGGCGGTAGCTCCTCGCTTGGGAGCACATCCACCAGCTCGGAGGGATCCGATTTCGATTTCACAACCCCCTGGAGGCTCACGGTGACGCTGCGCAGTTCACAGGCCAGCAGATCTTCCACCTCAGCGATGGGGATCTCCATGAACTCCGCCAGCTGCTCTCCGCTGGGGCTGAGGCCATTGCGCTGCATCAAGCGTGCCTTGGCAGCCCGCAATTTGGTGAGCTTTTCGTTCACATTCACGGGAATGCGAATCGTGCGGCTTTGGGTGGAGAGCGCTCGATTCAGCCCCTGCCGAATCCACCAGTAGGCATAGGTGGAGAAACGATGGCCGCGGGTGGGGTCGTATTTCTCGACGGCTCGAGTGAGGCCAAGGGTTCCCTCTTGAATCAGATCGAGAAGATCCAGGCCCTTGCCCTGATAACGCTTGGCCAGATTGACGACAAGACGAAGATTGGACGTAATCATCTGATTCTTGGCCCGTTCGCCGCGGCGAATCACGCCTTTTTCTTCATCGCTGTACTCACAGGCTGGGCCACTCCCGCCAGCCAGATGACAGCGTTCTGTGATGGCGACCATCGCCTGAACCTTTCTACCCATCATGAGTTCCTGCTCTGGAGTGAGCAGTTGATGGCGACCAATTTCGCCGAGAAAAGCACTCAGAGAACTCGTCATCATGACGATACGGCTGAATTGAACCTAGAACCAAAGTGTTTTTTTCTGGCGGTCATAATAAAGACTCCCGAATTAATACTTTGTGCGCTATTTCACTCTTTCTTCCTGTTGGTGAAGTGAATCTTTCATTGTTAATTCAATTGGGTGGCTAAGGTCGCCGCACCTTCCGTCGCCACGCCCATGCCCCTGGCCGTCGCTCTCACGTCCGACATCGCCAAGAACGCTGGCGTTGCCTACGTTCACTACCTCAGCTTCATGCTCTGTTTCGGCGCCCTGGTGCTGGAGCGGAAGCTGATCAAAGCTGATCCGAATCGCCAGGAGGCCACGGCGATGGTGATCACCGACATCGTTTATGGCATCGCTGCCCTGGCACTTCTGGTCAGTGGAATCCTGCGGGTGATCCACTTCGGCCAGGGTGCCGAGTTTTACACCCAGAATCCCTTGTTCTGGTGGAAGGTTGGCCTGTACCTCTCCGTGGGAGGCCTATCGCTGTATCCCACAATCACCTACATCCTCTGGGCGATTCCGCTGCGCAAGGGTGAGCTGCCCAAAGTGAGCGAAGCCCTCGCTAAGCGTCTGGCCTGGATCATCAACATTGAACTGGTCGGCTTCGCCAGCATTCCGTTGATGGCGACCCTGATGGCCCGCGGTGTGGGTCTTCCCGCCGCCTGATGCAGCCCGAGCTCTGTCCTCCACAACAGCAGGTTCGAACCCTGCAGGTGGCTTTGAAACGCCAGGCTCCAGGTCAAAGGCCAGGCTATGCCTCCTCCATCGCCACCACCTCCCTGGGTCCGCCCGTGTTGAAGCACTGGTGCGTCTGGGTTCAGCCCGCCGCCGCCACGCCGGCCAACCGCTGGGACCAACGTTGGCTTGATCAGGTGTCATCGGCGCTGACCACCTGGCGTGCACTGGTTCCGCTCACGCTGGTGGACAATCCGGACCAGGCCAACGTGTTGATTCATCGGCAGCGTCCGGCCCGCCGGCAGGTGGCTGGGGTGTGGCGCGCCAGCAACGGACGCACACAGCTTCAGGTTGTGGACGTGCAGCGCCAGGGCCGCCGAAGGCTTGAACCCCTGGTGAAGGTGATGGTGTCACCAGGGCTGCGAGCGGAAGCACTGCAGGCCACCGCTCTGCATGAGCTGGGCCACGCCTTTGGCCTTTGGGGCCACAGTCCTGTTCCCACTGATGTTCTGGCGATCAGCCAAGGCGAGCGTCCGGTGTTGGTGCCATCGCAGCGGGATCGCCTCACGCTGGCGTGGGTCATGCAGCAATCCACCCGTTTCGGTTCAACGCTTCGAAAGCCCATCGAACCGGCCGAATCTGAATCACTTGAGTGACGTCACCATGCGGGCGCGGCATGCTGCCGGCAGTCGTGGTTGATCGATGCACCTGATCCGTTCTCTGGCGCTGGCTGGTCTGCTGCTGAGTCTGGTGGGTTGTCGTTCCAACAACAGCCTGCCCCAGCAGGACCCACAGGTTCGAGCACCGATTCGGATTCAGCTGGACGGCAGCAATCCAGCCGCCAGCGAAGGTGTGTTGGATCGTGCTGAGGGGCCGTTGCGTTTCACCGTTGGCCATGGTCGCCATGGCATTGCCTGTGAAGGCACCACCTTTGAAGAGGGCGTCACTCCGCTTGGAACCTTTCAGGTCAACGCCATCCTCAGCAACGACCGCTTCGAGATGGATCCGGCACTGGTGGAGCAATCCGGCAAATCAGAAGAGGAGCTGCGCGAGAGCCTCTTCACCAACATGAACTCCATCGACTTCAAAGGTGATGGGGAAACCGGGGAATACGGCATCGGTTACATCAGCCTGGCTCCTGTGCCTGCCACAGAGCAGCCCTTCCGTTTCAACACCTACGACGGCGTCTTCCGCTGGTACAGCTTCGCCATTCACGGCACCAATGACGAGTCCCGGATCGGCAAGGCGGTGACTGGCGGTTGCATCAATGCCGGAAAGCTCACCATGGGGGTGTTGTTGGACACCGTGGAGCTTGGCGATGAAGTGGTGATCAGCAGCGACAGCCCCTGTCTGCCTTAGTGCCGGCGCGGGGCACCCCGTCGTGCGGCCAGCACTTCCTGCACCTGTCGCCAGCTCACGCCGTGATGGGCCAGGGCCACCTGCATGTGGAAGATGATGTCGGCCGCTTCGCCGGCGATCTCGGCGGCGTTGTCGTCTTTGCAGGCCATCACGAATTCAGCACTCTCCTCGCCGATTTTTTTGAGGATGCTGTTGTCTCCCCCTGCCAGCAGCTTGTTGGTGTAGCTGCCTTCCTCCGGCTGCTCGCGTCGCCCTTCGATCACTCGGAACAGTTCGGTGCAGGCATCCGTTGGTGGCGCTAAAGCCTCGGCTCCACCTTTGGTTCGTGCATCGCTGTTTTCATAGAAACAGCTGCGGGAGCCGGTGTGGCAGGCCACATCCCCAGCCTGCTCCACGATCACCAGCAACACGTCGGCATCACAGTCGTAGCGGATCTCCCGCATCGTTTGGATGTGACCGCTGGTGGCTCCCTTGTGCCAAAGCTCCTGGCGTGAGCGGCTCCAGTAATGCACCTCACCGCTGCGCAGGGTGGCCTCGATGGCGTCCCGGTTCATCCAGGCCACCATCAGCACCGCCCCGTCCAGCCAGTCCTGGGCCACAGCTGGAATCAGCCCCGCTTCGTTAAAACGGAGTTGGTCAATGAAGGCGGGACTGAGGGGCTGCATCAGGCCTCGGACATTCGGGCAACGCCTGAATCTTCCCGCAGCGTGCTCCATTCCGCGTTTTCGCCCCTTGCTCGTTTCTCCGACCCCCTACAGCTGCAGCAAAGCCTTCAGCGGCTATCCCTGCTGTCACCGTCAGTGGCGCCACCAGGGCCATTGCCGCTTCGTGCATGGGTACAGCCGCAGTTTCAACCTCTGGTTCGCCGCAACGGGGCTGGATGCCTGCGGGTTTGTTGTTGATTTCTCCAGCCTTCGCCCCTTCGAAGAACGCCTGAGGCAGCAGTTCGATCACACTTTTCTGGTCAATGCCGACGACCCACTGCTGGCGGAATGGCAGCGGCTGCATGACCTCCAGGCCATTGATCTCCGCGTGATGGAGAACGTGGGCATGGAGGCAACGGCGGCTTTGATCTGGACCTGGGCCAATGAGCTGCTGCGGGAGCGGGACGGCGGTCGCACCTGTTGCTTCGGCGTGGAGGCGCGGGAGAACAGCCGCAATGCGGCCACCTACAGCGCTGTTCCCGCCTGGTTTTCAGCGCAGGGCTAACGCGTCCGCTTCCAGCTCCACGCTGATCGCCTGCCCCTCGCAGTAAAGACCCGCCAGGATCGCCTTGGCAATGGGTGTCTCAAGTTCCCGTTGCACAGCGCGTTTCAGCGGTCGTGCCCCATAGACGGGGTCATATCCGGCATTGGCGAGCCAGTCGGCGGCCCCATCGCTCAGGCTCAGCTCCAGCTTGCGCTCAGCCAGCCGCTGGCGCAGACGTTCCACCTGGAGGGTGACGATCTGGCGCAGTTCCTCCCGCCTGAGGCTGTGAAAGATGATCTGATCGTCGAGGCGATTGAGGAATTCCGGCCGGAAATGGGCCCGCAGAGCCTCATTCACCCGGCTTTCCATCGCTCCATGCTGCTCGGGATCGCCGGCCAGCTCCAGGATCGACTGGCTGCCGATGTTGCTGGTGAGAATCAGCACGGTGTTGGTGAAGTCCACCGTGCGGCCCTGCCCATCGGTGACACGGCCGTCATCGAGGATCTGCAACATCACATTGAACACATCCGGGTGGGCTTTTTCCACCTCGTCGAACAGGATCACGGCGTAGGGCCGACGACGCACCGCTTCGGTGAGCTGGCCCCCGGCCTCGTATCCGACGTAGCCGGGAGGTGCCCCGATTAAACGGCTCACGGTGTGCTTCTCCATGTACTCCGACATGTCGATGCGAACCATGGCGTCATCGCTGTCGAACAGCCGGTTGGCGAGGGCTTTGGAGAGTTCCGTCTTGCCCACACCCGTGGGGCCGAGGAACAGGAAGCTGGCGATGGGGCGGTTCGGGTCGCTCAGCCCCGCCCTGGACCGTTGAATCGCATCGGCGACGGCGGTGACCGCCTGGTGCTGGCCGATCACCCGCTGATGCAGGTCATCCTCCAGCTGCAGCAGCTTCTCCATTTCGCTCTGCACCAGCCGCGCCACAGGGATTCCGGTCCACTTGGCGATCACCTCGGCGATGTCGTCTTCACTCACCTCCTCCCGCAGCAAGCCTTTCTCGCCAGGCTCCTCTGAGGCGATCTGGGCTTCCTGTTCGAGCAACTGCTTCTGCAGCGAGGCCAGGGTGCCGTATTCCAGTTCCGCTGCTTTGTTCAGGTCGTAGCTGCGTTTGGCCTGTTCCACCTGCAGCTGCACCCGTTCGATCTCCTCCTTGAGCGACGACAGCTCATCGATCGCCCCTTTCTCCTGCTGCCACTGGGCATTCAGGGAGCTTTGCTGTTCGCCCAGGTCCGCCAGTTCCCGCTCGATCCTCTGCAGCCGCTCCTGGCTGGCACTGTCGGATTCACGGCCGAGGGAGAGCTTCTCCATCTCCAGCTGCAGAATCTTGCGATCGATTTCATCGATCTCCTCCGGTTTGGAGGTGATCTCCATCTTCAGGCGAGCGGCGGATTCATCCACCAGATCAATCGCCTTGTCGGGCAGAAAGCGGTCGGCGATGTAGCGGCTGCTCAACACAGCAGCAGCCACCAGGGCACTGTCGGCGATGCGGACGCCGTGGTGCACCTCATAGCGCTCCTTCAGGCCCCTCAGGATTGAAATCGTGTCTTCCACGCTGGGTTGATCCACCAGCACCTGCTGGAAGCGTCGCTCCAGGGCAGGGTCTTTTTCGATGTGCTGGCGGTGCTCGTCGAGGGTGGTGGCGCCAATGCAGCGCAGTTCCCCCCGGGCCAGCATCGGCTTGAGCAGATTGCTGGCATCCATTGCTCCACCGGTGGCTCCAGCGCCCACCACCGTGTGGATTTCATCGATGAACAGCACGATCTGGCCTTCCGAGGCGGTGACCTCCTTGAGCACAGCCTTGAGCCGTTCCTCGAACTCACCGCGGTATTTCGCACCGGCGATCAGGGCTCCCATGTCGAGGGCGATGAGCTGACGGTTCTGCAAGGCCTGGGGCACATCGCCATTCACGATGCGCTGCGCCAGTCCCTCAACAATGGCGGTCTTTCCCACACCTGGTTCGCCGATCAGCACCGGGTTGTTTTTGGTGCGTCGGCTGAGGATCTGGATGGTGCGCCGGATCTCCTCGTCGCGACCGATCACGGGGTCCAGCTTTCCGTCACGGGCGGCGGCCGTCAGGTCCCGTCCGTACTTTTCAAGAGATTCATAGGTCCCTTCCGGGTTCTGATCGGTCACCGTCTGGTTGCCTCGTACAGCTGTGATGGCTTCGTTGAGTTTGCTGTTTTCAACGCCCGCTTGGCTGAGCAGCTGCCTGCCGCAGCGACCATCGTCGGCCAAGGCCAGCAACAGATGTTCGATGGCGATGTAGCTGTCACTGAATCCATCGCGGGCTGTTTCGGCGCGATCCAGACAGCTGTTCAGGGAGCGTCCCAGAAACACCGATTCCGGTGGAGAGCCAAGACTGGGCTGCTGCCTGAGATGGCTGTCCACGGCCGCCTGGAACGTGCCAACGTCGACCCCTGCTTTGCTGAGGATCCGTCCAGCCAGCCCGTTCTGCTGCAACAGCGCAAGCAGCAGATGCTCTGTCTCGAGTTGCTGATGCCTGGCGCTCTGCGCCAGTTGCTGGGCGGCGACGATGGCTGCCCAGGCTTGTTCGGTGAACTGTTCAGCCGTGGGTTGCATCTCGGATGCGTTTCAAACTGGGTTCACCGTATGGGGCTTGTTCCGTCTCCAGTGGGGGCAAACCGAAGCCTTTGGATCGGTCCCCACACCAGGGAGCGGCAAACCGGGGTGTCTTTTTAAAGTTTGCCGAACCCTTGGATGCCAATGCCTGATCAGCCGCTGGTGGACTCCCTCGTGCAGCAGGGCCTGGCGCTCGCAGCAACGGCTGGCGGTGAGCTGGAACGCAGCTGTTGGATGGTGGTGCATGAGCACCACCACGGGGTGAAACCCACGGAGTACGACATCCGGGAAATCGATGAGGACCTCTACCTTGCAGTCCTAGAGGCAGCTCGTCAGTTGCAGTAATAGTTCTCAGGGAATCTGCTGTTCTCAGCTTCGAAGTACTGGAACAGCTCGCCTTCGTTCTCAATCAGGACAGGGTCGTAACCCTTCTGCAATGCAGCCACGGCCAAGAGGATCTGCTGGGGCCCTTCGATCATTGCAATCAGTTGATCAACACAGACGGCAGTCGTGCTCTGAGGCAGAACTAACGGCTGCATTGAGTCGATATTCAGGAGCAAATAGCTACTCATCAGTGCATGGAAAAGCAGGGGGTGCTGAGGTTGTCGCTATCCATCTCCCGATATACCTCACACACTCCACCCCCTTAGCAATGGCGGGTCTTTACATGGTCCACCAAGGAAGCTGGCGGTAAACACTGACTTGTTCAAGCCAATCCAGGCGTTTACTTCTGCCCCCAGTTGAATCCAAACCGCTGCTGGGCAGCTGCCTCCATCTCCTTGCGGATCTGCTGCATTGCTTCACGAGCAAATGCCTTCTCATTTTCCTGTGCCGTAATGATCTGCTTCGTAAGGGCACGGAGCTTGTCAATGTCCTCGCAGCTATCGATCTCTCTGAAGGCTGCCTCCAGCTGAAACCTTTGCTCTACTGACAGGTGATGGTTGGTCATTGGAAGTAAGTAAAAGCAGTTACAGCCTTGCTTTTATTGCAAGGCTGCCCATCAGTGAGTGAAATTCAGGCTGCAGAAATGCTCAGAGGAGCAGCTGGGTAACTCGTGGGCATGGGGTCAGGATTGCCCTCTGCAAGTGCTTTGGCTCGACGGTACATTTCGCTGTTGGTTGCACCCTGAGCTTCCATTGCAGCTGCGACAACAGCCCAGTTACGAATTTCAGTTGTCATCCTTAAATGAATGAAGGCCTGTTGAGTCTTGCAATCACTGCTTCTAGCTGTGTGGTGGGTAACCGAATGCAGGCCGAACCACAGCTGATGCATGTTTTTTGTTATCACTCAACTTTCAGGTATGAGATGTAGCCTTGGTCACTTTCTATCTATTGGATGTCAGTACTTAGATGGCTTGTTGCTAAAACTTCGTTCTTTGCCTGAAGGTCTTTTATCCGATTAAAACCCCGACAGAACATTCACCCCGTCAGAAATGGCTGGGTTTTTTATGGCTATTGCTGATCTTCGGTTGTGAATGCTGCGGGGGGAGAGGCCCCTCCGGTCCTCCATCCCCCTCAGTGGTGGGGAGAGTCCGTTAAGCCTCTATCCCCGTGTGGCGGCCGCAAAGCTGCCAGACCCACACCATCAACATCGCCATCAGCCACTCGGTGGGGCCCCTGTGCCACAGGTTTTATTCAGGCGATGTTGTTGAACTCTTCACAACTCCTCTGCTTGTGCATTTGTACTTGCTTGGAAGGGATGTCGGTTGATCATTCGAGCGGTGTTGCAGCGCCCACGTCGGATCCGGTCTTTCTGCATGTCAAGTCGGGAATGACCGTGATCGTCACTGACACGGATGGGGCTTGGCGGATGGCCGATGTGATTTGGGTCGATGGCGGCGCCAGAAACCCGAAGTTGCCCACCCCGTTCCAGGTGGCTGATGTCGATACGGGCGTCATCAACTGGGTCAATGCTGACCTGGTGACTCACATCGTTCCGAGGGTCTAGCTGACATCCGTACCTCTGACGGCAGAGCAGGATCATTTGCAAATTCAAGGTCAGCCCATGTCAGCTCAACCCAACTGAGACCCTCCTCAATTTCTTGCTTTAGAAGTGCAGCCTCATGGCACCATCCGCGACGAGCATTAAATACTTTTTGTATTCGACCAGCCAGGCAACGAGGTTTGGAGTGCTGTTGGTCATCCTCTGCCTTTTAAACGGCACAGTTCACATCATCGCGGCAAAGCGGCGTAACCGATGTGGCGATGGCTGCTACAAGCCCGCTTAGGCCAGCTCACAGCACCCGTCATCGACTGGGTCAACGCTGACCTCGTCACCCACGTCGTTCCCAGGGTCTGATTAGGGAAGCGCTGGGCCCTCGTTAAACCCAGCACTACCAATAGGGATGCAGCTCTGCAACCCGCCGGGACATTCCCAGCAACAACCAATGCTGGGGAGTTCGGGTTGTTACACCCAGTCTTTAGGGATTGTTAAGGGGAGAGAGCAGGTTGGTTGCGTGCTCTCCATTCCCTCGCGTGACTTTCGAGTCAAAACGAAAGCTCGATTAACAAGTCACGTCCAATTGATAGCCACCAAACGAGGACCTGTCAGAGCCTGTGAGGCATTGTCCCCAAGTAGGGGTATTGGCGCGCAGCAAAGAGGAGTTAATTGACCTTATCGGCAGAATCCACCGTTACTTCTGTCGGTCATCGAGGAGAGGCCTTGTTACTGAGCTGCCAAGGCTTCCTCGGATGAAAGGAAGACGACCCTGGAGCCAACTCTCCAGGCTTTTCTTCTGATCAACCCAGCGCAGCGGCGGCCTGAACACCCCTGGATGAGGGCTCGCTGACCCGAGTTGCCGCTTCTTCTATCAATTGCCAGCCTGAGCAAGTCGTTAAACATGAGCCCCTTCATCAGAGCTGGGGGGCTCTTTTTTTTAGCGAACGAAACCACCGGCAAGTCGACCAAGCGATGGTGGTTCCGTTGCTCCTGCTCTGCAAATCAACTGGAGCTCTTCTGTCGTAACCCTGCTTCGACAGGACACGACGCATCATCTGACACCTATCCACAGACCCGACTGGTCAACAGGGTGGAACCAAAGGGGTGACCGATCGATCTGCTCTAAGGAAAAGAGGACAGCAACCCGCAGCTCATAGAGGTTGTTGCCCCCCTGACTCTCAGAGCCAAAGGCTCAGAGGAAAACTATTGAGCAGTACCTGAGGCACAGGTTGAAAACTGCTGAGAGCTTTCTGAGAAAAGCCTGAGAAGCGGAAACAAGGGGGCGCTCGTTCTGCACATGTCACACCCCCCTGAAACCGAATTCATGTTGATGAGCTCAGTTGGAGTTGGTGGGCCGAAAAGTCCACGATGCAGGATCGGCATACCGAGCTGAGTGAGGTGAGCCATGGCCTCTCTGTATGCAGAATTTTTGGTGCTATGCCGAAAAACTCATTCAGGGGGCTGGGATATGAGTACGACATTCGGGAAATCAACGAAGATCTCCATCTGGCTGTGTTGCAGGCGGCCAATCAGGCCCAGTCTGCGGCTTAATCAGCCCTTGAGCAGCTCCCGTAAAAGAGCACGGTGAGCGTTTTCAGCTTCAATGCTCTCCCGCATTTCTTTGGGGAGGCGGGCCTCCAGGATGTCCTGTTTTTTCATCTCTGTGGCATAGCGGCTGCTGAACGCGCTGAAGCGATCGAGATACGACCTTGCGACCTCTGGGGTGAAGGCAATCACCTCCAGGGCGTGTTTGAAGTGGAGGTAGGACACGGTCCACTCCACCAGCTCGTCAAAACTCTGCAGGCCAAGCGGGTTCTCAGGAAGCGTCATCGCTGCATCGCCCATGGCTTCAACCAAAACCCTTGGCTTTGGCCTTGGCCTGGGCCGTTAGGTCCTTCAACCGGCCGTTGAGCAGAACATCGCGTTCACGGTCTGCCCCCACATGGGGGGAGATCTCCACTCCAGTGCTCCGCATGGCCTGCAGCGCTGCTGCTTCCTCAGCTGAGCCCGTGTCACTGGCGAGGTAGCGCTCCACGGCCGCAGCCCCTGGGGCATCCGCAGCGAAGTACACCGTTCCCGGACCTCGCCGCTCGATGGTTTGCTGTCGCTGCCGGCGGCGCTGCTGCACGCTCGCCCAGAGTCGGCCTTGATTGGCGGTCATGAAGGCGTTCAGATCGGCGGCGTCGGTGTCTTCCGCCAGGGCCATGCTGGTGCCGTCGATGAAATCACTGAGCAGGGTGACAACGGCCATCAGGTCTTTGGTGATTGCGAGGGTGTTGGTTGTGGATGTGTTGATTGCGAGGGATTTGATTGGGCGGGATTTGATTGAAACGAGCGCTGGATCCGGCTGGTCTTGAACCAGCGGGTGATGGCTGATTCCCGGGCGTCGTCGCACAGATCCTGCTGGATCACATTGAACCCGTGGCAGCGTGCCAGGGCCAAAAGTTGATCGTCATCACGGCATTGGGCCACATCACGCCGCAAGCCCTGGTGGTGCTCCACAGCCCGCAGAAAATCCCGAAGAGCTTCACGACTCATCGCCTGGACCAGCCCAATTCGGCCCGTTGTTCAACGTAGGTGGCAACCGCCATGATCTCCTCCTCACTCAGTTTGTCGGCATAGCTGGGCATGGCATTCAGCCCATCCTCGATCTCATGTTCCAGGGCTTCCAGCGGGGAGCTGGAGTAGGCCTCCACATGCTCGTTCAAGTCGCTGATCTTCAGCGTTCGGTTGGCGCGGATCACATTGCCGCCCCCCATGTGACAGGCCGCACAGTTGCTGTTGAAAATCTGCTCACCTCGCTCCAAGGCGGAGCTTTCGATCGTGTCCATCGCTATCACCGGAGCAGACAGCAGACCTGTTGCGCCAACGATCAACAGCAACGTCAGCATCAGGCCTGATAGGCGTGCCATCGCAACCCCCCTCAATGACCCAAGCTATCCATCGTTGCCGGCAAAAAAAAGAACCCCGGGCTGCGATTGATACACAGCCCGGGGGTTGAGTTCAATTTGAAATTCTCGGAGATTTCCTCAGAAATCCAGGAATCACTCAACGATCACTTTGCCGACCATGCCAGCACCGCGGTGGGGCTCGCAGTAGAAGTCGTAGGTGCCTGCGGTGGCGAAGGTTTCTTCCCAGGATTCGCCGGGGTTGAAGGCGAGATCAGAGTGGCTGTACTCGTCGTGGCCGTCGAAAACAGCGTTGTGAGGAGCCAATTTGTTGTTGACGAACTTGACAGTGTCGCCGGCCTTGATGTTCACGGTGGCGGGCTCGAAAGCCAGCATGCCGCCGTCTGTGCCGAGCTTCACTTCAACAGTGGCGGCTTGAGCACTGCCGACGTTGAGGCCGATCAGCATCAGGAAGGCGCAGCAGGCGGCTGCAATGGTGCGGATGACGGAGCGCATGAAAGTGCTAGGTCGATACCTAAACCTTACGCGCGGGTCTGGGGGTTCCGCGATTGGGCAGGCCGGAATCGCTAAGAACTGTTGCCAAGTCAGGGGCATGGCTGCTGCCACCGAAACGTTCCGGCTGCGTCACCGGGTCATGGATGAAGTGGCGCTGTCGAATGCTGAATCGGTCCCAGGCATTCACTTCGATCGGCAGAACGCGGATCAGGGTCTCAATCAGCCATGGCCAGAGCGGAATGCCGGGCGTTCGGGCCACACCGCGCCAGCGGCAGAGGGTTTTTACGGTGTCGTTCACCGAGATGGCCGGCTGTCCCATCACTACCCGGCGCAGAGCGCCTTGACCGGGCTCACGGTTCAGCTCGTGGGGGCGTGTGGCCAGGAGGCCACAGATGCGGGCGATGTCTTCCGCATGGATGAAGTGGAAGCTGGCATCCACCCGAAGCCAACGGGCCAGCCAGAGCCATTTGCTGGCTTCAGCCAAACCTTCGGTGAGATAACTGGTGGGGAAAGGGCTGGTGCCATCGACCCGTCCGCCGAACACCAGGGTGGGAAACACCGCGACGACTTTGCTGGCAAGGGGATGCTGCTCCAGATCCCTGAGGCAGCGAGCCTTGGTTTGGATGTATTCCGTGCCGTAGGCCAGAGCTTCCGGCAGGGGGCGCAGGTGCCGATCGAGCACGCTCGCCGTTGAGAAATAAATGACCTGCTCCAGCTTGCTGGGATCCAGAAGCGCCAGCATCCGTTTCACCGCCACCACATTCACCTGTTCGGCCCGCTCGGGGTCACCCCAGGCTGTGGCGGTGTGAATCACCCGGCTCACCGAGGCCAGCTCTTGGGCAAAACGGTCGGTGTCCCGCAGGTCCCCGACCAAGAGGCGGATGCGGGGATGGTCTGCTGGAACAGCGGTGAGTTTGGCGGGATCCCTCAGCCAAAGCAGCAGCTCGGCATCCGAGTGGTCCAGAAGCCAGCGGGAGATGTACTGACCGACGCATCCGCTGGCGCCGGTCACCAGGATGCGGGTCAAACGACAGCCCCGAGACGGTCCATCACGCTCTTGCCGGCCCGGAAGAAGGCTTCACCGTTTTCTTCCGGTGTGCCCGGCAGAATTCCATGGCCGAGGTTGAGGATGTGCTTCCGGCCGCGGGCCTTGCGCACGCAGTCATCGATGCGGGCCTCAATCGCCTCTGGGGTGCCAAACAGCAGACCGGGATCCACGTTGCCCTGAACACCAACGTGCTCCGGAAGACGTGCCAGGGCTTCGGCCATGTCCACCGTCCAGTCGAGCGAAACGATGTCAACACCGGTGTTGGCCATCCGCTCGATCACGCCGGCGCTGCCGGAGATGTAAAGGATGAAGGGGGTGTCGGGGTGTGTCTGCTTGACCAGATCCACCACCTTCTTCTGATAAGGCGCAGCGAAGGTGTCGTAGTCCGCTGGGCTCAACTGGCCCGCCCAGGAATCAAACATCTGCACCACCTGGGCGCCGGAATCAATCTGATAGCGCAGGTAGTTGGCGATCGACTCAGCGAAGTGGTCGAGCAGCTTGTGCAGGATCTTGGGCTCGCGGAAGGCCATGGCCTTGATCACCGCGTAGTTCTTGCTGCTCTTGCCCTCCACCACGTAGGCGGCCAGGGTCCAAGGGGCACCAACGAAGCCGAGAACAGCTGCTTCGTTGCCGACGCTTTGGCGCAGACGACCCAGCACTTCACCCACAAAGGGCATCGACTCGGAGGGGTTGAGGGGGCGCAGGGCATCCACTTGGGCCATGCTCCGGATTGGAACGCCGATCTGGGGGCCTTTGCTCTCGATGATGTCGAAATCGATTCCCATCCCCGGCAGGGGCGTGAGGATGTCGGAGAACAGGATCACGCCATCGGGCTTGAAGGCGTGAAACGGCTGCATCGAGATCTCATAGGAGAGATCAGGGTTTTCGGAACGCTCACGGAAGCTGGGGTACTTGTCCCGCAGGTCCCGGTAGATCTTCATGTAGCGACCGGCCTGGCGCATCATCCACACCGGAGGACGCTCCACCGATTCACCGCGCGCAGCACGCAGGAGCAGGGGTAAAGAGTCGCTCATCAAGCCCGGTCAGGTCAGCCGGAAACCTACCCGAATCGAGGCCTTGGCTAGAGCTTTACACCCTCTTTGTCATCACGTTCGTCACACGATGTTGTCCGGCTCGCTGCTGTTCAGGGTGCGTTTCGGGTCGTGCTTGAAAACCATCAGGCTTAGCGGTGGCAGGCAGAGATCAAGGGAATTCTCGTAACCGTGAATGCCCCACTCGTCCGTTGGTTTGCCGCCCATGTTGCCGAGGTTGCTTCCCCCGTACTTGGCTGCATCGGAGTTGAAGATCTCCTCGTAGAACCCAGAGAGAGGAACGCCCACACGGTAGTGGGAGTGACTTTGGGGCGTGAAGTTCGCCACCACCACCAGCCAGGTGCCGCTGGCACTCTCCCGACGCATGAAGCTGATCACGGAGTGGCGGTTGTCGTTGCAATCGATCCACTGGAAGCCGAACTGGTCGAAGTCGTCCCGCCAGAGAGCCGGTTCTGCTTTGTAGAGAACGTTGAGGTCATCCACCAAACGCTGGATGCCCTTGTGGGGTTCGTAGTTGAGCAGATCCCACTGGAGATCGCCCCACACATTCCATTCAGCCCGCTGGCCGAATTCCATCCCCATGAAGATTGTCTTCTTGCCGGGGTGCGTCCACATGTAGGAGAGCAACGCCCGGGTGTTGGCGTACTTCTGCCAGTCATCTCCCGGCATCTTGTGCAGGAGATGGCTCTTCCCGTGCACCACTTCATCGTGGCTCAGGGCCAGCATGAAGTTCTCGGTGTAGGTGTACCAGATCGAGAACGTGATGTTGTTCTGGTGGAACTGGCGGAACCACGGGTCCAGCTCGAAGTAATCGAGCATGTCGTGCATCCAACCCATGTTCCATTTGAGGTTGAATCCGAGGCCGCCGCTGTCCGTAGGCTGCGTCACCATCGGCCAGGTGGTTGATTCCTCCGCGATCGAGAGGGCCCCTGGGAAGTGCTGGAACAGCACATGGTTGGCCTGCTGCAGGAAGCGAACGGCTTCGGTGTTCTCCCGACCACCGTTCTCATTGGGCAGCCATTCCCCGTCGGGACGCAGGTAGTCGCGATAGAGCATCGAGGCCACGGCATCCACGCGAATGCCATCGATGTGGAACTGCTCGAACCAGAACACCAGGTTGGCGACGAGGAAATTACGAACCTCGTTGCGGCTGTAGTTGAAGATCAGCGTTCCCCATTCCTTGTGTTCTCCGATCCGGGGATCACTGTGTTCATAGAGATGGGTGCCATCAAAGAAGGCCAGGCCGTGGGCATCCTTCGGGAAGTGGCCCGGAACCCAGTCGATGATCACGCCGATGCCTTCGGCGTGACAGCGATCCACGAAGGCCCGGAATTCATCGGGCGTTCCGTAACGGCTAGTGGGGGCATACCAACCCGTCACCTGATAGCCCCAGGAGCCGTCGAAGGGATGCTCGGTGATCGGCATCACCTCGATGTGGGTGAAGCCCCTCTCCTTGACGTAGGGAATCAGGCGATCGGCGAGTTCGGCGTAGGTGAGCAGGCGAGCGCCGGGTTTCATCTCCGCGGCAGGAACGGGCGTCCGTGGGGTGCCGTCGGGTTGAATCCAGGGCTCATCCGCTGAGGCGTGGATCCAGCTGCCCAGGTGCATTTCATACACCGAGATCGGTTGATCGAGCGCGTTGCTGCTGTCGCGCTTCTGCATCCAGCCCTGATCGGACCATTGGTATCCGCCCAGGCGAGCCACAACGGAGCTGTTGTCCGGGCGAACCTCGTGCTGGAAGCCGTAAGGATCAGCCTTTTGGTAGCAGTGGCCTTCTTGGGTACGGATTTCGTACTTGTAGAGATGTCCATCCTCGAGGCCGGGGATGAACAGTTCCCAGATGCCCCCGACGCGCTGCTGCATGGGGTGGTGACGTCCATCCCATGAATTCAGATCTCCAATCACGGAGACCGTGAGAGCGCTGGGCGCCCACAGGCAGAACATCACACCCCTAACCCCGTCACGCTCGGTGAGGTGGGCACCCATCTTTTGCCAGATGTGGTGATGGTTGCCTTCAGCAAACAGGTGGCGATCCATTTCGCCCATCCATTCGCCGCGGAAGGCCCAGGGGTCGTGTTGTTCGTGCACGATCCCGCCCCGCTCAACCCTGACCCGGTAAGTGCAGCCGGGGTCTCTGTTGAGCTGTGCCTCGAACACCCAGGGGTGGTTCGGCGTTGTCATGGCGATCTCGTCGCCAGCCTGCAACAGGGTGATTGTTTGGGCTTCCGGCATCCAGATCCGCACGGTCCAACCCTGATCCGAGGGTTGAGGACCAAGCACCGCAAACGGGTGGTCATGGCGACAATTCGCCAACCGTTCGCCGTCCTGCACCATCCAGTCGAGGACTGCGGCGACACCCATGGGAGATCTGTGAATTGGGCGAGATGTTAAGCCCGATTTACGAAACAGATCCGCTGTTGATCAGACGAAGTCTCGGGAAATGTCGACGTTGATGATCCGACCGCTTGCGTCAAAGATCACGAACAGGTTGGTGGTGGCCTGGCCGAAGGCGACAGCCACCAGCACGAGCTGCTGATCGCCGCCTTGATGGGCGATCACAGCGTCCTTGACCTTGCGGAACCCACCTGACACCTGGCTGAGCTTGGTCCATTTGCGTTCCAGATCTCCCGGGGCCAGCTCCTCCTGGAGTTGGAGGGACATCTTGGATCGCGCGGCAATCCAGCGTCCTGCTGCCAGGTCGCGGGTGAAGTCGAGGGCCGTTGTCTCGATCGGCTGGATCCGGTCGCTCCACTTCCAGGCGAGCAGTTTGCCGTCCTCATCCAGCACCATCAGCACCCCTTCGTCACCGGATGCAGTGGTCACCACCGCATCGATGGTTGTTGTGTTGTAGCCAGGGGTCACGCTGACAACGCGGGTTGCATCAATGGCCGCGCGTTGGTTCAGGCGTGCCTGGACGGTGTTCATATCAACGCTGGTCTGAACCGGGGCTGCGAGAGCGTCATGCATGACGTCTCCCTGGCGATTTTTGAGCGCCTCCAGCAGGAGTTCAGCCGCCGTTGTTGCCTGGGCTGGGGTGAGTTCGGTTCTGGTGAGTTGCTCCGCTGCTGCGGGACTGATCAACCCCATGGGAGCCGACAGAGCGATGGCCAGCAGGGCAGCGGAGAGCTTCAAAGCACAAACGTCAGTCGAGCTTCAGTCTGCCGGAATCAAAGGGGTTCAGCTGCAGGGTGGAGCCAGCAAGTTTCAGTGTCAGCGTCACCACACGATGCTCTGGGCTTGGTGCTCCGCAGGCAACGGCATCGTGGCCAGGGTTGACGCCAATGGCGGGCCACGCTGCTGCAGCAACGGAGATCCTCAGTCGATCGCCACAAGCCAGGCTCGCGTGCAGCGGCTGGAGGATCACGCTGCGCCTGGCTGGCTGCAACGCCTCCTCTCCGCGAACCCGTACGACTCCCGTGCTCAGTTGATCAACGCTGTTGGTTTCCGCGGGCAGGCGCGAGAGGCTGATGCAGAGATCAAACCCGGGCTGGTCCGCTTCGGCGTCCAATAGGAGGTGCGGTTGACCTGACAGCAGCAGCTCATCGACCAGGGGTGCGGTGGTGAATGTCGCAACGTCGCTGCGTTGATCCACGGCCGTGCGCTCAGCGGGGCCAGGGTTTGTTCCGAGGTGTCCCCCGATGGCCGGAACCGGTCGCCAGGGGTCATGAACGATGACCACGCTTCCTTCTCCTTCTCCATTCGCCACAAGGGCGCCTTCACTTGGGTCGATGCAGGCCAGTCCATGGCTCCGCAGTCCCCATGACGCTGACCTGCCCGTGGCGGGTGCGGGGATCGCGTTCCACTGATGCTGGGTGATGTTCCAGAGCTGGTGACTGGGCTGAGGTTCCTGCGGGGGGCGATCCTGCAGATGTTGTTGGAAGAACTGAAGCATCAGCTGCTGGGTTTCCGGCCACCACTGCAGATGGGAGGCCGGCCCGATGTGCAGGGAGGGCTGCCCGCCGGCCGCTTGGCTGCGATGCCAGAGGTCCAGCAGACCCACCAGATGCGGATCCCACCATCCACCGATCAACAGCATCGGCCGCTGGAGCCAGCTCTCCGGGGCGTGATGAACCGTCCACTGCTGATCGTTGCTGGGGTCGTTGTTCAACCAGCTCCAGGCCATGCCTTCGGGGTCATGGCGCTCCAGCAGGGTTGGTCCGTCCCGCAAATAGCGGTTGTCTTCAAGGCTTCGGCGGATCTCCAGCCAGGCCGTTGCATCTCCGCGTCGCTGGGCCTGGAGGGCCGCCAGCTGCAGCCCCCATCCCAGGCCGAGGTGCCACCAGTGGGCACCGCCTTCACAACTCCAATGGCGTCGTTCGTCCAGGCCGGTCATCGCCGGAGCTGTGCACTCCGGCGGTGGGGCCGATTCCGCTGCGGTGAGCTGGGTCAGGCCCTGATACGAAAACCCGTAGACCCCCAGGCGTCCATTGCATTCCGGCAGCTGCCGCACCCAGGCATGGGTGGCGGGGGTGTCGGCTGCTTCCTGACCAAACCCCCGGAAACGTCCCTCCGACTCGCCTTGTCCTCGGACGTCCTGAACGACCACCAGGAAGCCATGGGACGCCCACCAACTGGGGTGGGCGTAGGTGACGGTTGAGGCGATGCGGCTCCCGTAGGGCTGCCGCATCAGCAGGGCAGGCCAGGGGCCTTCGCCGCTTGGATGCCACAACCGTGAACGCAGCACCACGCCATCGGCCGTCCTCAGCGCTGCAGACTGGCAGACAATTCCGCTGGTCTCAGCGGACATCGGCGCAATGCATCCCCACGATGTAGGTCATGAGGATTTCCGCATCCTGAAAACTCAGCTTCTCGCTGGCGGCGACCTGGTTGATGTATGGCTTGGAGAATGGCGATCGGCCGTTGGCGTTCATTTGCCGGAACGAACGGCACATGGCCTTTGCTTTTTCAGGATTGCGTTTGACGCTGTTGAGCAAGTCCGAGTCAGCGGCAACCACGAGCAATGGTGAGCCCAGGAGCGCCAGAGCGATCAAAGCTGTGCGTAGGAGTTTCAAGCCCATAACAGGTTCATACGCAGGTTTGGATGCCAAGGCAGGGTGGCTGGGGTCAGTTCGCCATTTGCCTGGCGCGGCGGATCCAATCGTCGGCCACCCGCAGATCCACCACGGCAGGCCGTTTGGTTCCAAGGCTTCGCTCCAGCCTTCCGGTCTGGCGCACGAGACGTTCAGGGGTGCATGCCGCCAGAGCGGTGGGCGTGGCGATGCCCGCATGCATCAGCAGCGCGGCGTCCTGGGGCGGCAAATCCAAGCGGCAGACCAAATCGGCCATGCCCCGCAGCCGCTTGAGGTTTCGGGCCGAAGCCTGGCCACTGCGGGCGAGTTGGCTCAGTTGCAGATCCGTTAGATCACGAATGCTGGACCAGCACTTGATACCGGCCCGATCCAGTTCCTGTTGTTCCCTGCGAAACGACTGGGGGAGCTCCTTGATCGCGTCGTTGAAGTTCGGCATCAACGCAAGGTCTTGCTCACCTCGCCCAGGATGACGGGGCGTCCCAGCCCATCGCCCTCCGGCTGGATGCCCCGCAACCGCACCAGCACGGTGCTGCTGGAGCGACCTGAGCCGCGCAGGTTGCCCTCCAATTGCTCCAGAGTGGCTTGAACTGTGGTTGGGGCCAGGTCGGCAGGAACCTGGGCGACCACCAGGTCGTTGCCGTTATCGAACACGATCGGTGCCCGCACCGCACCTTCCACCACCACTGGCGGTGTGTAGCTCACGCCGAATGCCCAGCAACTCACGGCCAGTAGCAGGGTGAAGCTGCTCACGCCGACCAGTCGAAACCGAATGCCCCAATTGGTGAGGAAGGCAACTGCCGTGAGTGCTCCAAGCCCAAGCCCAGACCAACCCAGCCAGGGAGCGGCAGTAAGCAGCAGCTGATCGAAGGCCATGGGGTCTGGTGGACTGAAAACAGTCTCCTTATATTGCGCGAGATTCCGGGGAGACCGCCGCGTCTGATGGTGAAAACGCGGCGCAGGACCTGGTTGGTTGCGGGAAGTTTTGTTCTGGTCGGGGCTGGAGCAGCAGGCTTGATCGCCCTTGACCGCGCTGCCGAAGGCATCCTGAGCCGGGCGCGCCCCAGCTTGGAGCGCACGTTGTCGGGTCCTCTGGGCCACGATGTGGATCTTGGCCCTTACGAAGGACTTCGCCCCTTGGGCCTGGGGATCGCCATCGGGCCGAGTCGAATCTTGCCGTCGGCGGCGGATCGTTCTGAGCTGAGCCTGGCGGGGCTGGAGGTCGGCCTTGCTCCATTGGCGAGTCTTCGGCGTCTGCAGCCGGTTCTGCAGATCACGGTGCACAGGCTGCGTGGTCAGTTGCAGGCCAATGAGGCTGGTCGGTACTGGACCTTTGGGCCCCTGAGCGGCGACGGCACTCTGCCGCGACTTGGCGTGCAGTACCGGTTGGCCGATCCTGCATTGCTCCGTTTCGGTCCTCAGCAGCAGACCCTTGAACTCCGTAGTCGGGGCGCAGTGCGGCTCGGGGAGGCTTTTTTCAGTACCGCATCGGAACTTCGCTGGCTCGACTCAGAAGGGGTGCTGCGGCTCGATGCACAAGGGCATTGGGATCGCCCTCGCTTCAGGCTTCGTACGCGGCTGGATCGGCTCAACCTGAAACCGTTGGGGGCCGTCATCGCCCCCGCTCAGGATCTGGATGCCTCTGGAACCTTGGAGGGAGATGTTCAGATCGGCTGGGCCGATGGGGCGTTGAAGTGTCGAGGTGGGCTCAGCCTCAAGCGTCTCGAACTCGCTGCGCTGAAGAGCAATCGCCTCAGGGTCGCTTGCAAGGGCGATCAACTCAAGCTGCAGCCCGCAACACTGCGTTTGGGAGCCTTTGAGGTTCGGGCCTCAGGGTCCGTTGCCTTGAACCAGAGCTTTGATCTCCAGGCTGACGTTCGCCGTACAGACCTCAGCTCTGCAAGCCAGGACCCTTTGAAGCTCAGGATCCAGGGCCCCTGGGGGGAGCCCCGGTGGAGTGCCCATGGTGAGATCCAGCTGCCTGAGGTCACAGGGCTCAACACAGCCCTGACGCTGGACGCTCTGTGGCGCACCCCCTGGTTGAAAGACCAGCAACCGTCTGTTGCCGTGGACAGACTCCGCCTCAGTGCCCCGGGACTGCGCTTCGGGTTGGCCGGGACGATTGGATCCCAATTGGATCTGCGCAGCACGGAGCTGCAGATCGATCCCCGCTTCTGGTCTGCGCTGCCGACCCTGCAGGCCGGACTGGGCCAAACCGCTCCGCTCCTTGGAAGCGTCGACCTCAGTGGTGGGTTGGCGTCACCGGAGCTGAGCCTGAAGCTTGGCCAGGCGTCCAACCCGTTGCTTGACGAGTGGTCGTTTCAGACCCGATGGTCCTCGCAGGACTCCGCCCTGGTGCTGGATCACTTCACCAGTCCGCTGTTGCGGGCGGAAGCGCGCCTTCCTGTGCAACTGGCGCAGGGGCGGTTGCAAACCGGTGAGCTTCAGAGCGGCTTTGAACTCCAACCTTTCAGCCTGAGCCGTTTCACCCCCTTGATCGGTACGCCGCTGGGCGGGCAGGTGGCGGCGCGGGGTCGCGTGAAGGGTCCTTTGTCGGGGCTTCAGCCCGACATCAGCCTGACGCTGAATCAACCCCGCGTTGGTGCCTTGCAGGTTCCCGAACGCTGGCAAGGCAGCCTCAACGGTGAACTGGGCCGTGGTGCTCGTCTGGCGATGGCGGCCCAGCAGCCTGTCGTGCCCGGCTCGCTCGTGGCTGAACTCGATGCCGATGCTTGGCCCAAGACCGTGCTCTTGCGCCGGGGTGAGGGGCAGTTGCGCTTGCACGGGCTGGATCCGGCTGGAGAGCAACGCCGCTACCGCTGGCGTGCAGCGGACCTCAACATCGATGGACTTCGTTTCATCGTGCCGCCGGTCAACCAGCCCAAAGCGGTGGCAGGTCAGCTCTCGGGTGCAGGGAGCCTTGCCATGGGCCCCCTCGCGATCCGTGGGTCTGCCGTCATTGCGGACGGCTCGATGGCGGGAGTTGCCGTGCAGAGCCTCGAGCTGGAGGGTTCCCTCGGGGATGGCCGTTTTCAGGCCGATGCAGCACTGACGCCCTTGCAGGGCAGCATTCGGCTGAAGGCCCGTGGCGATCTAGGTGGCTGGATGCACAGCGGCATCGAGGCCGAAGGCCTGGATGTCACCTGGCTGACGCTTCTTGCCCGTCAGTTGAGAGGGAGCGATCCCGAACCGGGCCTGGCCCCCGGCCGTGCCGAGGATCTCGGAACCCTGTTCATCAACACCTTTGGTGGGTCGCTTGATGGTCAGTTGCAAGCTCTGGCGGCATCGCGCCGGGCGCTTGAGGCCTATGCCCTGGCTCACCCCCGCAAGGGCCCTGAGCTGGAGCGTCTGGAGGGGCGGGTCAATCTGTCGGGAACGATCGACGGTCCTGATCCAAAGCGCCTGAAGGCCGATCTGATCGCCAAGGCGCACCTTTGGATTGAAGGGGATGACCAGGCCAAGGCACTCCAGCTTGAACCGATGGTCGCCACGCTTCGCGGCCCGTTGCTCGGTGGATCCGGTGACCTCTCCCTGCTGCAGGTTCCGCTCTCTCTGCTGGCGTTGTTGGCTCCTGTGCCGCCGCAGCTCCGCGGCAGTGTTGGCATCCGCGGCCGCTACAACCTCAGCGGAACGGCCCCCCTGCTGGTTTCCGATCTGCTGGTCGACTCCGCCAGCTTGGCGGGCCAGCCCCTGCAGTTGGAGCAGCGATCGGTTGTCGTTGAGCGTGAGTTGATCCGCCTGAACCTGGCCCTGAAGGGAGGCGAGAGCAAGGAAGCCGTCACCGTGGCCGGCACGGTGCCCTTCAACCCCGATTCGGATTTGAACCTGAGGCTGGAAAGCCATGGGGATGCCCTTGGCGTGTTGACGCTTCTGGCTGGGGATTCCCTGGCCGTGAAGCGGGGTACCACCAATCTGCGGCTGTTGCTGCGCGGGCCGTTGAACCAACCGCAAGCCAATGGCTTTGTCGTAGTCAGCAATGGAGATCTCAGCATCGGTGAACAGGAGCTGAGTCGGATCAACGCCTCGATCCTGTTCGATTTCGATCGCGTCTTGGTGCAACGCCTGGAGGCTGAAGTGGGCCGCGGCGGCTTGTTGCGCGGTTCAGGAAGCCTTGGCTTGTTCACCCCCCAGAGCGAGTCTTCACCGCTCACCCTGCAACTCAGCCAAGCTCAGATTCGACAGCCGATCGTGCAGTTCCAGGCCGATGGCGAACTGCAGGTGTCTGGAGCGTTGGTGCAACCCGTCCTCTCCGGACATCTGGACCTGTCGCGGGGCACGCTTCGGCCCCAGTCCGGCTTCTTCGGACGGTTGCGGCGGGGCGGGCTTCAAGCCCTGGTACCCACCGGGGTGGAGGGCTCCTCAGCGGCGGTGCAGCTCGGTCCTCAGGCGTTGAACACACTTCTGGAGGAGGAGTGGGACTTCCAGGAACCTTTGGTCCTGATGGGTCCCAACCGATCCATCCAAGCTCCGGATCAGCTGCAACGGTTCATGCCGAAACTGCCGGCCATCCGCTTTGAGAACCTTCGGCTGGCCCTCGGCCCTGATATCGAGGTGCTGATGCCCCCCTGGATCAGCTTCAAAGGGGGAGGTGCCGTCACGTTGAACGGCCCCTTGGATCCCTCGCTCAAGGCACGAGGTTTGATCCAGCTCAATTCCGGCAGGATCTGGGTTCCTCCTCTGGCGCCATTGCGTTTGGACCCACAGGCGGCCAATGCAGCGGTGTTCACGCCTTCGCTGGGGCTTGTCCCCTACGTGGATATCGCCATGCAAGCCAGGGTCGCCGACACCGTGAGTGCGGGCACCAACGATCAGATCACCAGCGCAAACCTCTTTGCTTCGAATGGAACGGGCAGTGCCTATGTCGGCGGTGGTCAACTGCGGCTGGTGAAGGTCATGGTCCAGGTCAGCGGCCCGGCCAACCGTCTGGGTGAAAGCAACAACCTGGTCCTGCGCAGCTCGCCACCGATGAGCGAGCAACAGCTGTTGGGTTTGATCGGTGGCAACACTCTGGCTTCCCTGGGTGGAACCGGTGGCGCCGCGTTGGCCACGATGCTGAGTCAGTCGCTGCTCTCACCGGTGCTGGGCACGTTGACCGATGCCATGGGGCAACGGCTTCAGGTGGCGATCTTCCCCACCTACGTCAACCCCGAGGTGAAATCAGAGAAGGAGCGCACCTCCGGCCGTGTTTCACCAACACTCACAGTGGTGACGGAGTTTGGTGTGGCGTTGACCGACCGGTTCAACCTTTCCGTTCTGATGGCACCGAACACAACCGACGTTCCTCCACAAGGAACGGTCTCCTATCGGCTGACACCGACCACGTCAGTCTCCGCGGCCATGGATGCCAATGGCACCTGGCAGAGCCAGTTGCAGGTGTTCTTCCGGTTCTGAGCCATGCCTACCGCGCAGGTGATTGGAGTGGATCTCGGGGGCACGGCGATCAAGCTGGCCCGGATTCGTGCTGATGGAACGGTGCTGGTGGAGGCGCAATGCCCCACACCGCAGCCCGCCGTACCTGGCGCCGTGACGATGGCCCTGTGTGAAGCCATTGAACAGATTGATCCTGAGCATGCGGTTGAGGCGGTCGGCATCGGCCTCCCTGGTCCCATGGATGCGGCGGCTCGGGTGGCCCGGGTTTGCATCAACCTGCCCGGCTGGGAGGACGTGCCGCTGGCGGATTGGCTGGAGTCCAGGCTCAACCGCCGGGTCACCCTCGCCAATGACGGCAACTGTGCGGTGGTCGGTGAGGCCTGGCTCGGCGCCGCCCGTGGTGTTGATGATGTGGTGCTGCTGACCCTCGGAACCGGTGTGGGAGGGGGGGTGCTTCTCAGGGGTGAGTTGTTCACGGGCCACAACGGTGCTGCAGCGGAACCCGGTCTGATCGGGGTTCAGCCCGATGGTCCGGCCTGCAACAGCGGTAACCGTGGCTCCCTGGAGCAGTTCGCCAGCATCACCGGCCTGCGGCGCTTGTGTGATCGCGATCCCCGCGAGCTCAGTGCAGAGGCCGATGCTGGTGATCCGGAGGCCCTGGAGGTTTGGAGCCGTTACGGCGAGCGCCTGGGCTGTGGCGTTGCTTCGCTGGTGTACGTGTTCACGCCGCAGTTGGTGTTGCTGGGTGGCGGCCTGGCCGGTGCTGCCCGCCACTTTCTGCCGGCGGTGCGCCGCGAGGTGGAGTCGCGGGTTCAGGCCGTCTCAAGGGAGGGGTTGCGGATCGAAGCCGCCTGTCTGGGGAACGGCGCTGGACGCCTGGGGGCTGCGCGGCTCGCTCTGCAGCGGCTGAACGGGATGATGGCTCCAGATTGATTGCCTTGATGTCCAGCGTTCCAGAGCCTTCTGCTGCGTTGCTGCAGCGTGCCGCGGCTGTCCGCCGTGCTGCTGTTGATCTGGGGCAGACCGATGACGGTCAGAGAGCTCAGGCGCTTCAGGCGATGGCGGACGCGCTGACCGACCGTGCGGAAAGCATCCTCGCGGCCAACCGTGAAGACCTCCAACGCTCTGCAGCCGAGGGGTTGGCGCCGGCTTTGATGGCGCGGCTGAAGCTGGATGACACCAAGTTGGCGGCGGCCATTGATGGCGTCCGCAAGGTGGCCAGCCTCAGTGACCCGCTGGGTTGTCGTCAGTTGCATCGAGAGCTGGATCAGGGCCTGGTGCTGGAACGGGTCTCCGTTCCGCTCGGGGTGGTCGGTGTGATCTTTGAAGCCAGGCCGGATGCGGTGATGCAGATCGCCTCGCTGGCGATCCGTTCGGGCAACGGTGCTCTGTTGAAAGGGGGCAGTGAGGCTCGCTGCACCAATGAGGCTGTGATGGAGGCCCTGCAGGCAGGCCTGGCGGCCAGTCCGGTGTCTGCCGATGCCCTGGCTCTGCTCACCACCCGTCAAGAAAGCCTGGCCTTGTTGCGTCTCGATGGCCTCGTGGACCTGATCATTCCCAGGGGAAGCAACGAACTGGTGCGCTTCATCCAGGACAACACCCGCATTCCGGTGCTGGGCCATGCCGATGGGGTGTGCCACCTTTACGTGGATGCGGCGGCCGACGTCGACAAAGCCGTTCGGGTGGCGGTGGACAGCAAGAGCCAGTACCCCGCCGCCTGCAACGCCATTGAGACCTTGCTGGTGCACCGCTCGATTGCGCAGCCTTTCCTCGCCGCTGCGCTGCCGGCCTTCGCTGCTGCCGGGGTGCAGCTGCGGGGCGATGCTGAGAGTGTGGCCCTTGGTGTGGCGGAAGCGGCCACGGAGGAGGACTGGAGCACGGAGTATCTGGATCTGATCCTGGCGGTGAAGCTGGTGGACGATCTCGAGGCAGCCACCGATCACATCCGCTCCTATGGCTCGCGTCACACCGAAGTGATCCTGACGGAGGATGCCCAGGCGGCTGATCGTTTCCTTGCGGCGGTGGATAGCGCAGGCGTCTATCACAACTGCTCCAGCCGCTTCGCCGATGGGTTCCGTTACGGATTCGGCGCTGAGGTGGGCATCAGCACCCAGACCCTGCCGCCCCGTGGACCCGTTGGTCTGGAAGGGTTGGTGACCTACCGCTATCGGTTGCGCGGCGAGGGCCACATCGCTGCTGACTACGCCAACGGCAGCCGCGTCTTCACCCACATCGATCGGCCGCTCTGATGGATTGCATCGGTGTGAGGGACCTGCGGTTGTGGGCCCACGTCGGGGTGTTGGAACACGAACGTCGGGATGGCCAATGGTTCAGCCTTGATTTCAGTGTTCAACTCGATCTGAAGGCTGCTGCCGTAGCCGACGACCTGAGCCGGAGCCTGGACTACGGCGTGGCCATTCAGGCCCTGCAAGGCTTGTCCCGGCAGGTTCGTTGCCTCACGATCGAGCACTTCAGCGAGCAGATGCTGGATCGGCTGGAAACGTTGTACGGGCCCATCCCGGTCTGGCTGCGGCTCACCAAATGTGCTGCACCGGTTCCAGGATTTAACGGCCGCGTGTTCGTGGAACGCTCCCGCCATGGCGGCAGATCAGCCCTGTGAGCATCCCGTTGGTGCTGGTCCATGGTCTCTGGGACACGCCCCGCCTGTTTCACCGATTGATTCAGGGGTTGGACCAGCCCGATCGCCCGCTGCTGGCGCCGCATCTGCCCCATGGTCTGGGTTGGATTCCCCTCCGGCAGCTGGCCTCTCGCCTGGATCAGCACATCCAGCAGCGCTTTTGTGCTGACACCAGGGTTGATCTTCTGGGTTTTTCGATGGGGGGCGTGATCGGCAGGATCTGGCTGCAGGAACTGGGGGGGGTGCAGCGCACCCGGCGCTTCCTCAGTGTGGGCAGCCCGCAGCAGGGCACCCTGGCTGCACAGATGATTCCCCGTCCGCTCCTGGCCGGTGCGGCAGACATGAAAGTGGGAAGTCGCCTGCTGCGCGAGCTGAATCGCCAACCCGATGCCCTGGCTGGGGTCGAGTGCTCCAGTTTCTTTTGCCGCTGGGATCTGATGGTCTGCCCCGGCTGGAGGGCCGTTCTGCCCTTGGGCCGGTGTGAGGAAATTCCGGTCTGGACCCATCAGCAACTGATCAGCCACCCCGCCGCGATTCGACGGCTCTGCAGCAGCTTGCGCGCCTGAGCTCAGGCCGCGGCCACCAGGCCGGAATGGCGAATCAGGGCTTCGGTGCTGGCAGGACGGCCTCGGAAGGCTTCAAACACCTCTGCTGGAGATCGGCTGCCACCGAGGCTGAGCACGGTGTCGCGGAAGCGGGCTCCCGTTGCACGCACCTGATCCTCCTGATCCAGACCCACCTCCTCAAAAGCGGAGAAGGCATCTGCGCTGAGCACCTCAGCCCACTTGTAGGAGTAGTACCCGGCGGAGTAGCCCCCCGCGAAGATGTGGCCGAAGGCACAGAGGAACTGATCCTCCGGGATGGGATCCATCACCGTGGTGGTGGCCGCGATCTCACGGCGCAGTCTGTCTGGGCTGACGCCAAGTTCCGGGGTCCACTGGCTGTGGAGACGAAGGTCACTCAAGGCAAAGTGAACCTGCCGCAGGGTGGCGAGGCCTGCATTGAAGGTGCGGCTGCTGCGCAGCTTGTTGAATTCCGATTCAGGCAGGGGTTCACCGGATTGCCAGTGGCGCGCCATGCCCATCAAGGTGGCGTGATCAAGGCACCAGTTCTCCATGAACTGGCTGGGGAGTTCCACGGCATCCCATTCCACGTTGCTGATGCCGGCGGCTTCCGGTTCCTCAACGGTGGTGAGCATGTGCTGGAGCCCATGGCCGAATTCATGGAAGAGGGTCTCCACTTCCTCGAAGCTCATCAGGCTGGGCGTGTCGCCCACAGGTGGGGTCTGGTTGCAGACCAGGTAGGCCACCGGCAGCACCACAGAGCCATCAGGTTTCTTGCTCAGGCCCAGGCATTCATCCATCCAGGCTCCGCCGCGTTTGCTGGCGGGCCTGCTGTAAGGGTCGAGGTAGAAGCCGGCAATCGGTGTGCCATCGGAGCGCTTCACCCGGAAGAAGCGCACATCGTCGTTCCAGGTCGGTGCCTCGCCGTCGGCGGCAACGATCTCGACGTCGAACAGACGCGTACAAAGGCTGAACAGTCCTTCGAGCACCTGCGGCAGCGGGAACCAGGGACGCAGCGCCTCTTGGTCCAGATCGAACCGGGATTGGCGCAACTTCTCCGACCAGTAGGCGATGTCCCAAGGGGCCAGCTCATCGGCTTCGGGGGCCTTGTGCTCCCTGGCGATGGCTTGGAGATCCTGCAGTTCTTGCTCAGCTGCTGGGTATGCCGCAGCGCGCAGTTCTTCCAGCAGTGCTTCCACCGCCGGAACATCGTCAGCCATTTTGGCGCTGAGGCTGAGGTCAGCCCAATGGGCATAGCCCAGGCGGGACGCTTGCTCACGCCTCAGGGTCAGGATCTCCTCGATCAGTGCCCGGTTGTCGAGTTCGCCTTCACTGGCCCGCCCCACATGGGCCCGATAGGCCTTCTCCCGCAGGGATCGGTTGTTGGCGTGGGTGAGGAAGGGCAGATAGCGGGGCATGTCCAGTCCCAGCAGCCACGGGCCGGACTCCGCAGACGCATCAGCATCCCCTGCTTCACGCGCTGCGGCGGCCAGTGCCTCCAGGGCCCGTTGCGGCAGGCCTTCCACCTCATGGGGCTGGCTGAGTTTCAGGGTCCACTGCTGCGTGGCATCGAGCACGTGGTTGCCGAACTGGGTGGAGAGAGCGGCCAGGCGTTCACTGGTGCTGTTGAAGGCTGCCTTCTCATCGCCACTGAGGCCAACACCGCGCTGCTGCATCGAGAGCAGCTCGGATTTCAGGATCCGCTCCTGGGTTGGGTTGAGCGGTTCGGAGGGATCGCTTTGGAGGGCCATCAAGGCCCGATGAAGAATCTTGCTTTGGCCAAGCCGGTTGCTGAGACGCACAACATCCGGTTGCTGGGCGGCATGGGCATCGCGCAGCTCAGGGGAATTGCAGACGCCATTGAGGTGTGACACCACACCCCAGCTCCAACGCAGCCGTTCGCCGATGGCCTGCAGCGGTTGCATCACCCGATCCCAGGACAGCTTAGAGGGGCCGGCGAGGGCTGTCTCAAGAGCCTGCTCGAGCGCAGTGAAGTCCCGATCTAGCTGTGCGAGCAAAACCGGGATGTCTGTGCTGACGAGCTCAGGGGAAATGGCCCGGAACTCGGGAAGCCCTTGGCCGCGCAGGAGGGGGGAAACAGTCGACATCTCAGCTGGCAATGAACTGCAGGGCCAGAGCGTTGGTGGAAGCTTCGTAGAGGTCCATGGCAATGCGGGGCCAGATGCCGATCACCAGGGTTGGCACCAGCAGGCTCAGGCCAATCACCAGCTCCCTGGGGCGCATGTCAGCGACACTGGCCAGGGCCGGAATCCTGGGGCCGAAGAACACCCGTCGGCACATGGAGAGCAGATAAATCGGTGTGAGCACCAGTCCGATGGCGGCCAGCAGAACGGTGATCGATCGGAACACGGACGTGAAGGCTTCCTGGCTGGTGATGCCAAGGAACACGGTGATTTCACTGATGAAGCCACTCATGCCCGGCAGCGCCAGCGACGCCAGGGAGCTGGCCAGGAAGAAGGCAAACGTGATGGGCAGTGCCTTGGCCAGTCCGCCCATGTTGGGGATCGAGAGGGTCTTGGTTCGCTCGTAGAAGACGCCCGTCACGAAGAACATCGCGGCTGCGATCAGGCCATGGCTCACCATCTGGAGCATGGCTCCGCTGATTCCCAGGGCATCAACGGCACCGATCCCCACCAGCACAAAGCCCATGTGGCTCACGGAACTGCAGGCAATCCTGCGTTTCACGTTGTCCTGGGCGAAGGCGTTGAGGGCGCCGTAAACGATGTTCACGATTCCAAGGATCACCAGGGCTGGCGCCAGGGTGGCGTGCGCTTCGGGAAGCATCTGCACGTTGAAGCGCAGCAGGGCGTAGCCGCCCATCTTGAGGAGCACCCCTGCCAGCAGCATCGACACCGGAGCGTTGGCCTCACCGTGGGCATCGGGCAGCCAGGTGTGGAGAGGAAACATCGGCAGTTTCACGCCGAAGCCAATCAAGAAACCCAGGTAACACAACAGGCCGAAGCTGTCACCGGGAGAACGGGCCGCCAGTTCCGTGATATTGAAGGTGAACGTGTCGCCGGAGAGGGCCAGTGCCAGGCCGCTGATCAGGATCAGCAGAGAGGCCAGGGCCGTGTAAAGGATGAATTTGGTGGCGGCGTACTGGCGGTTCTGTCCGCCCCAGATGGCAATCAGCAGGTAGACGGGAACCAGTTCCAGCTCCCAGGCCAGGAAGAAGAGCAGGAAGTCCTGCGACAGAAACACCAGGCCCTGGGCCGAGGCCTGAACAAGCATCAGGGCGAAGTACAGCCGTGACTTGCGCTGAACCGACCAGCTGGCCGCCACAGACAGGAACGTGACCAGGCCGCTGAGCACCACAAGAGGTGCTGAAAGACCATCCACACCAAGGGACCATTCGAGGCCGAGTGCTGGGAGCCAGCTCACCCGCTCCACCAGCTGCAGCCCTTCAGTGCTGGGGTCGAAGCGGGTGGCAAACACCCCCATCATCAAAAGAAGATCGACCAGAAGGACGACCAGGGTGATGATCTTGGGCGCAGGGGATGGCTTCTCTTCGCTGCTCGGAACCAGTGGCAGCACCAGAGCAGCTGCCGCCGGCAACAGCACAATCAGCGACAACCAAGGGAAGGGACTGCCCGAGACAGCAAGCTCTGCTAACCCAGCATCCATTCCGTGTCCGCAATCTTTAACAAAGCTAACAGGGCTGGATGCCCTGTTTAGGTGGATCTACTCATCGTCGGCCGGTTGCCAGTGGCTGCCTGAGGTCTGCAAATTCAGCACCGGTGCGCGGCTGGCGACCCCGGCAGCTTCCCAGGCTTTGACCATGGCTCGGCTGACGGCTGGGCCTTTGTCTTCCTCGCACAGAGCCAGAACGCTTGGTCCAGCTCCGCTGATGGCGCAACCCCAGGCTCCCGCGTCCATGGCGGCCTGTTTGACCTGGTCGCCGCCTTTGATCAGGCGCCAGCGGTAAGGCTCGTGCAAGCGATCGTGCATGCCGTCGGAGATCAGATCACCATTGCCGGTGCGCAGCCCTTGCAGCAGCAGTGTCAGAGCACCCAGGTTGACCACAGCGTCGCCAACGGGGATGGCCTTGGGCATGGCCCGGCGGGCTTCGCTTGTGCTCAGGCGAATCGATGGAATCGCCACGACGGCTTTCACGCTCGGCGTCCATTCGCAACGCACCACGCGCCAGCGCTGAGAGGCGGCCTTGGCGGTCATGCAGAGGCCCCCCAGAAGGGAGGGCACAACGTTGTCCGGGTGACCTTCGATATCGATGGCCAGCTCCAGCAGCTTCTCCTTGGAGAGAGGCTCACCGACGAGGGCATTGGCTCCCATCAATCCCGCCACGATCGCCGTGGCACTGCTGCCCAGCCCCCGTGCCGGCGGCACGGCAAGACGCACCCGTGCCTCAAGGGCGACGGGTTCCAGCCCAGCCGCTTTCCACACCCGTTGGGCCGCTCGGTAAACGAGGTTCTCCGGCCCACCCCGGAGGTGACTGCCTTCCGTTCCCTCAATAATCAGCTCAAATCGTTCACCGCCCCCTTCGATCCGCCGCATCGCGAAGCGGTTGTTCAGATCAAGGGCTGCACCGAGGCAGTCAAATCCTGGGCCGAGATTGGCGGTGGTTGCCGGGACGTCCACGACCACTTTCTGACCGATGCGCGGCTGCGCCATCGCTGATCCTCTGCTCAGGCCAGTGTCCCACCTGACTCCGCCAGCATCCGGGCGCGACAGGCTGCACTGAACAGTCCGGCATCGGGATCGATCACCGCTGTGACCTGCATCCCTTCGATCAGTTCGCGGAAGCGTCCCTTGTCGCGCATCGCATTGAGAAAGCTGGCGGATTGCAGTCCTTTCAATTGTTTTGATGCGGTGCCCCCGCCAACCCAGAGGCCTCCTGTGCAGAGTTCCTGAAGGGCAAGATCGCCTGCCGCTGAGCCATAGGCCTCCAGCCAAAGCTGTAGGGCGCGTTGCATCAAGGGATCACCCCCTTCAGCGGCAACGCTCACTTGAGCGGGAAGATCGTTGGAACTGTTGCGCCGCCAAGCCTCAGCCACGCTGCGCAGGGGGTGCATGGCGGCATCGGGTTTCTGAAGCAGCCAGTGGGCCACATGCCCCAGGCCGGTGCCACTCACGATGCGTTCGATCGAAAGGCGGCTGACGCCGAGGTCTTGTTTGAGCCAGCAGGCCAGCTCCCATTCCGCTTCGTTGCGCGGAGCAAATTCGCGGTGCCCTCCTTCGCTCGCCAGGGCCACCAGTCCCTGTTCGCTCTGCAGGCCTCGCGCCATGCCGAGACCGGTGCCTGCCCCAAGAATGGCCAGGGGGCCCTTGTCTTGGTGGCCCTTCTGAAGGATCACCTGCTGATGGCTGTCGAAATGGGGCAGCCCGTAAATCAGCACGCCGAAATCATTCACCAGCTCGAGCTGTTCCATGCCAGCAGCCCGCGCCAGGTCGGCCTCCCGCAACCGCCAGGGCAGGTTGGTGATCTTGGCCTCCCTGTGTCGCACCGGACCGGCAACGGCGATGCAGGCATGCGCTGGAGACGGGAGATCGGCGGGGCGATTGTTGAGGAAGGCCTCGAGCATCGGCTCAAGGGATGGCCATTCTCCCGAGCGGAAGCGTTCCTGATGCAGCAGGCGCAGCTGGCCCGCCTCACTCCCGTAGAGAGCAAGCAGAGTCTTGGTGCCTCCCATGTCCCCCGCCAGGAGTGTGCTGGTGGCCATCCAGGGCTGCGGCAACTCCTACCAGCGTGGTTAGCTCAGGAGAAGAAGTCCAGTGGAAGCGGTCCCCAGGTGGTGCTTGGCGTTGTGTCGTCGTCACAGTGGCCACTGATCAGAATTCCTTCGCCAAGGCCGTGCTCGATCCGAATGCGGATCGTGCCCCCCTTCTGATTGGCTTTCAGGAAAACAGGGCCCTGCTCCTCGGGGCTGTCGACGAGCTCCAGCGGCTCCCATTGTTGGCTTTGCTCGAGGCTGCGCAGCGCTGTGAGGGCCTGCTCCCTGGACGGGGCCATGACGCCGATGGTGAACCAGCTGGCCTGGGCCATCGCCTGATCGAGTTCTCCTCGCAGCTCGTTTCTGATCTGGGGGGCCAACTCCGGCGCTCCCCGCAGCCGCGCGAGATCGGCCAGGTGCTGCACAGGGGTAGCCGTCATCGGTTCAGCTCCAGGCCCGCGGCGCGCTCGCTGTTGGCCATCTGGGCAGCACTGAGAAGGTCGGCCACCGCTGTGACCCCGAGGTCACCGTCCCGTCGGCTGCGAAGGCTCACGGCGTTCTGCTCCGCTTCCTTGGCACCGATGACCGCCAGCACGGGGATCTTCATCTGTTCGCCGGTGCGGATCAACTTGCCGAGCCGCTCACCGCTGCGGTCGATTGTGGCGCGAACGCCAGCTTTGGTGAGTTGCTCCAACACCTGTTCGGCGTAGGGCTGCACCTCGTCGGTGACCGGCAGCAGACGCACCTGCTCGGGGGCCAGCCAGAAGGGGTAATCGCCGGCGTAGTTCTCGGTCATGATCCCGAAGAACCGCTCCAGCGAACCGAAGATGGCGCGGTGGATCATGATCGGTCGCTGCTTGCTGCCGTCGGCGGCGATGTAGTCGAGCTCGAACCGCTCCGGCAGATTGAAATCCAGTTGGATCGTGGAGCACTGCCACATCCGGCCGATGGCGTCTTCGATCTTGAGGTCGATTTTCGGGCCGTAGAACGCACCGCCTCCCTCATCGATTTTGTAGGCCCAACCCTTGCGCTCCAGGGCTTCAATCAGTCCCTTGGTGGCCAGGTCCCAGACGGCGTCATCGCCGATGGACTTCTCGGGGCGGGTGGAGAGGTTGATCTCGTAATTGCTGAAATCGAACGCGGAGAGAATCCGTTCGGTGAGATCGAGGATCTTCAGGATCTCGTCGCTGATCTGCTCCGGCAGGCAGAACACGTGGGCATCGTCCTGGGTGAAGCCCCGCACCCGCATCAGACCGTGCATCACACCGGGCCGCTCGTAGCGATACACCGTTCCAAGCTCCGCCCAGCGGATCGGCAGTTCCCGGTAGCTGCGCAGTTTGCAGGCGTAGGTGAGCACGTGGAACGGGCAGTTCATCGGCTTGAGCTGATACTCCCGTTCGTCCACCTCCATCGGGCCGAACATGCTCTCGGCGTAGAAGTCGAGGTGGCCTGAGGTCTTCCAGAGGCTGATGTCCGCCACATGGGGGGTGTAAAGGAGCTCGTATCCGCCCTCGAAGTGGGCCTGGCGCCAGAACTCCTCGATCAACAGGCGCATGCGGGCACCGCGGGGGTGCCAGAACACCAGACCAGCCCCGGCCTCATCCTCGATCGAGAAGAGGTCGAGGTCTTTGCCGATGCGGCGATGGTCGCGGCGAAGCGCTTCTTCCTTGCGACGTTTGTGTTCCGCCAGCTGTTCCGGGGTTTCCCAGGCCGTGCCGTAGATGCGTTGCAGCTGCGCTTTGGTTTCATCACCTCGCCAGTAAGCGCCTGCCACGCTTTCCAGCTCGAAGGCCTTGGCATTGAGTTGGCCAGTGTGATCCACGTGGGGGCCAGCACAGAGGTCCCACCAGTCCTCACCAAGGGTGTAGAGGGTGATCGGCTCCTGCAGTCCTTCAAGAATCTCGAGCTTGTAGGGTTCGTTCTGGGCTTTGATTTTTTCCTCGGCCTCGTTGCGGCTCACCTCGACACGTTCGAGAGGCAGCTTCTTGTTGATGATCTTGATCATCCCCTTCTTGATGGCCTTCAGGTCGGCCTCGGTGAAGGGATCGGGATTCTCGAAGTCGTAATAGAAACCTGTTTCCGTCCAGGGGCCGATGGTGACGCGCGCCTTGGGAAACAACTGCTGCACAGCCATGGCCATCACATGGCTCATGGAGTGCCGAATCTTCAGCAGTTGATCGCTTTCGCTGGTCTTGGGCAGAACCACCGGTGCTGAAGGGGCTGGGGTGGTTGCTGCAGCGCTGCTCACCGGTTCAGGTTCAGGGCCCGCCATCCTATGGGCGAGACCCGAGGGCACCAGGTGGGTGAGTCAACCAATCAGGAAGCTGGCGCACTGCTGGATGAGTTGCTGGCATCCCTGCTCGATGACTTCGAGCATTGGTTTCAGCGCGGTGAGGAGCTTCTGCAGGCCTGTCCGGAGGAAGTGATGCCGTTGCAGGAGCGCCAACGCATGCAGGAGCGGCTGCAGGAGGGCAAGAAGGCCATTGCTGCAACACGCTCTCTTGTGGCTGCATCAACGCAGCCCATGGCGGTCTCGATGGAGGTGATGAACCCGTGGCATGGCTTGGTCACCGAGGTGTGGGCCCTGGCCGCGAGGTTGGGGTAGAACCGTTCGCCTCAGGCCCCGAGCTGATTGCGCAGCTGGCGCAGGTTGCTGCTGTAGAAGCTCGCCAGGTCCTGAGGGCTCTTCACCGGTTGACCGTAGGCGGAGCGGCCGGTCCAGGTGGGGAAGGATGCCCATTCGGGTGCCAGCTTCGCCATGGCGTTTCTTGTCAGCCCTTTCCGGTCGATTTCCTTGAGAGCACCGCGACGCTCAACAAGGTGCAAAGCGGCTTGGTCCTGGTGCCTGGGCTCAAAGCTGGACAGCTTGAGCTCCTTCGCCACGCCCTTCCAGGTCTTGGGCAGGAATTGATAGGCCCCCGCTGCGGCGCTGGTGTAGCGCTTCACGATCACCCGCTCGGGATGACGTGAGAGGTCCTGAAACTGCCCGCCGCCGTACATGATCCGGTAGCCCTTGTCTTCACCGTCTTTCCAGGTGCCCTCGGCGTAGCGAATGGTGTTGAGCAGGGCGCGACGCTCAGGTGTCAGCTCGTAACGACCACCCTCCTTGCCGGTGGACAGGGTGGCGCGGCTGCTGGTGTTGCGGCTGCTGGTGGCGCTTTGCTCAACCTGTTCTGCGGGCGCCTTTGCGTTCTTCAGCGGCTGTTTGGCTCCTGCGGACAGCACCAATCCTGCGGTCAGGGCTGCACCGACGACAGGCCGGCTCCAACGTGTGGCTGGGCTGAACACAGAAAAAAGGCGATGCACGCAAAGCAATCGGGTGGACGATCACAGTGCTGGCCCACGAGGTCTGGACGCGAGATCGGCGCCTGAGGGGTTGACGCGTTGTCTGCGCTGTGTATATGCAGCTGAGAGAAGACTGAGAGTCTTGCGAGACTCGCGTCTGCGGCTGACGTTGTCTCCCCCAAGCCTCAGGGGCCATGGCTTGAGCCCATGGCCGTCGCATTGATCAGATCAGCTAATGCTTCTCTTTGTTGCTGATCAGGCTGGCCGGGCGAAACCCAAGGCATCCCGAACCCGTTCAAGCGTGGCGTTGGCCACGGTTTCGGCCTTCTCACGGCCTGTTCTCAGCACCTGATCGAGCTCTGAGGGGTCCTGCATCAGCTCCCGGTAGCGGGCCTGGATGGGCTCCAGCGCGCTCACGGTGGCTTCGGCCAGCAGCGGCTTGAACTGTCCCCAACCCATCTCGGCGCATTCAGTGGCGGCCTGCTCCCGCCCCTTGCCGCTCAGGATTGCGTAGATCCCAAGCAGGTTGTCGGTTTCCGGTCGATCGGGGTTGCCGAATTCGAGGCCACGCTCTGGATCGGTCTTGGCGCGTTTGATCTTTTTGGTGATCAGCTCTGGAGGGTCCAAAAGCGTGATGCGACTCCCCTCGTTGGGATCGCTCTTGCTCATCTTGCTGCGACCATCCGTCAGGCTCATCACCCGTGCCCCCTCCTTGAGGATCAGCGGTTTGGGCACTTTGAGCACCGGCGTGTCCTTGCTGCCGAAACGGGCATTGATGCGCTGCTGGGCGATGTCGCGCGCCAGCTCCAGGTGCTGCTTCTGGTCCTCACCGACGGGCACCAGGTCAGCGTCGTAGAGAAGGATGTCGGCGGCCATCAACACCGGATAGTCCAGCAGGCCCACGGAGACGTTGTCCCCCTGCTTCACCGCTTTCTCCTTGAACTGAATCATCCGCTCCAGCCAGTTGAGCGGCGTGACGCAATTCAGCAACCAGCACAGTTCGCTGTGGGCTGCCACCTGGCTCTGTACAAACACCGAACAGCGTTTGGGGTCCATGCCACAGGCCAGGTAGAGCGCTGCTGTGGAACGGGTGTCCTCAGCCAGGCGGCTGGGGTCATGGGGAACGGTGATGGCATGGAGATCCACAACACATACAAAGGTGTCGTGGGTCTCCTGCAGATCAACCCAATTGCGGATGGCACCCAGCCAATTGCCGAGGTGCAGTGCTCCGGTCGGTTGCACCCCGGAAAGAATCCTTGGCCGGCTCATCAATCAGGCCTCGGTTGCTGCGGTGTTGGTGTCGTCGGTGGAGGTTGCTTCTGATTCCACCACCGGCTCCACCACTGGTTCGGCCTCCGGCTCGGCAACCGGTTCCGCTGCAGCCTCCGGCTGGGGTTTGGCTGGTCGGGCAAAGGGATTTGGACGGGACCCACGGCCACCACGCTCATCCTCAAAGCGGCGGCCACGACCACCACCATCACGCCGGCCACCTCGGGCAGGCTGATTTTTCTGCTGTTCGATCAGAGCGTCGAGTTGGCCGTCCTCGAGCATCTGGCCAAGGCTGCGGACTGCGAAACCCAGCACCGCCACGGTCGAGCGGAGATTGAAGGCCTCCTGCAGGGCCCGTGCTGAGCGCATTTCGTTGTCACTCAGACGAATCCGGAAGCCTCCGCCTTCACGGCCGCCACCACGGTTGCCACGACTGCGCTGACCATCTCGGCCGCCGTCTCCCTGTCCCGCCTGTTGTTGGGGATCGCTGTAGGAATCACTCATGGCCCATGGCCTGGAATCAGGCGCAAGTGTGACGCATCACCGGGGTGTTTTCGGTGATCCAGAGCAGCTGGTGGCATTCAACGCTGTTCTTCCGAGCCAGCACCAGCATCGGAACCACCGTGATCCCCCGTTCAATCCGTTCGCGATAGCTGCTCACCAGTTGTCTGTACCGCTCGGCTGTCCAACCGTGGATGGCTGTGTCACGACTGTTCCAGTAGTCCTGCAGTGCTCTTTGGCAGTCCTCGATGCCGAACTCCCGCCAGCAGCTCTGTTGGGCCAACAGTGGATCCATCCCCTGCTGCAGCAACCGCCGGTAATGCATCAATTCCGGGGCTTCATCGCGCCCATCCGGAGGGAGCCAACGATGCAGCTCCGTCAGGGGAGTTCGAGACAGACGCAGCCAGCAGCGCTCCCGCAGCAACACCGGCAGTTGCCACGACCAGCCCTCCGCACGACGGACTTCATCGAGCACCTCAATCAACCCACGCTGCTGACGCTTGGTCAGCCCAGCGAGCGCATGGGTTGTGGTGTCGACCTCAGCCATGGGCGCCGGTGTAGGTGATCCCGTCCTCCACGTAGTCCTTGGGTTCCAGATGGATGGTGCACCGCACCGGCCCGAAACTTTCGTCCAAGCGCTCTTCCACCTGTTCGGTGATCCGATGTGCCTTGGTGAGGTCGTCTGCGTCGACAACCATATGCATTTCGATGAACACCTGTTGGCCCAGAACGCCCCGGCTGGCGATGTCGTGGCAGTTCAAGACGCCGGCGGTGGCCATCGCTTCGGCATAGATGGCTTCTGGCGCCACCGCCATGTGGTCCACCAGCCATGGCAAGGTTCCGCGCAGCACCTGCCAGCACACACGGATCAGCAGGAGTGCCATGGGGATGGCCAGTGCGACGTCGAGCCAGCTCACCTGCAGCCACACCGCTCCCGCCATGCCCACCAGCACCACCACGGTGGTCCAAACGTCGCTCGCCGCATGTTGAGCATCCGCTTTGAGCAGGTTGCTATTCAGTCGCCGACCTTCCCGCAGCTCATATCCCGCCAGCAGGAGGTTGAACCCCAGCACCAGCGTGAGCAGCACCAGCTCCTGGCTGGTCACCCGGATCGGTGGCAGGCCCTCGAGCAGCCTCTCCCCTGAACGCAGCAGGATCTCAAGGGCTGTGAACAGGATGAAACCAGCGATGCCCAGGGCTCCCACCGCCTCGTATTTGCGGTGGCCGTAGGGGTGATCCCTGTCGGGGCGCGGATCGGACAGTTTGTTGGTGACCAGTCCCGTGAGGCTGGACAACGCATCGGTGGCGCTGTGCATGCCATCGGCGATCACTGCCAGGGAACCACTCATGGCCCCCACCAGAAGCTTCAGCAGCGACATGCTGATGTTCAGGCCCAGGGCCACCATCAGAACCCTGCGCACCCCCCGGCGGTTGTCGACCATCGCATTGGGATGACTGTGTGTCACGGCTGACTCCGGCCTGTTCCCAACTTATGGAGAACTCGTGTTTCTGGCCTGAAGTTCTGGTGTCAGGTGGTGGGTTGAGCTAAGAAGGGCCACTGCTACAACAGCCGTTCTGTTGAAACTCCCGGCTTCATGGCCAGAACTGGTGATGCCACCGTCGTCGCTGCTGCGGCCGTTGGCTCTGGCTGGAGCTGGTCTGCTTGCTGGACAGTGGCTGATCAGTGATGTGATGCATGTTCCCGGCGGGGGACTGGGTCTGCTGGCCGCCGGTGGCGTTGTGATCTGGCTTGGCCGCAAGCCAAGTCAGCCGCGGTTTGCAGCGCCGGTCTCTCTGGATGGTTGGATCGCTCGGTGCCAGGAGGTGCTCGATCAATTCGCACGTTTTGAGCAGCAACCCTCTGCCGATCTGTCCCGTCGCACTGAACTGAAACGGGTGCTGGACCGCTGTGGTCCGGTGCGCATGGCGATGGTCGCCTTGGGGGGCTCTCAGGGACCGAATGAAGCAGACCTCAGCAGCTCTCTTGCTGGCCCTGCGCCGGTGACGCTGTCGCTCTGCCATCCCCTGACCACCGACGACGGCAGCCGTTGCTGGCCCAGCGGCCTGCTGAATCAGGATCTGATCCTGTTCAGCCTGCAGGCGCCACTGCTGGCCTCGGATCTGCTCTGGCTTCAGCAGGTCCCGGACGATCAGCCGGCCTGGCTGCTTGTGTCGACCGACGCGCATGACGCATCCACTGATGCTGTCGCTGCTGTTCGGGACGATCTTCCCGAGCGCTGGCGTGAGCGGATCCTGGTTCAGGAGTCTTCGATGCAGCTGCGCACTGCCCTTGCACCGCTGCGCCGTTCGCTGAACCAGGCTGCGCTGGAGACGCGTCCGCGACTCTTGGCGGACTTGCATCGCCGTTGGCAGCGTGAGCTCGAATCGCTTCGGCGTGAACGCTTTCTGCAGATCCAGCAGCGCACCCAATGGGTGGTGGCTGGGTCTGTGATGGCCTCCCCCATCGCCAGCCTTGATCTTCTGGCCGTTGCTGTGGCGAACGGTTTGATGATCAAAGAGATGGGAGAGATCTGGGGAACATCGCTGCAGCCGGATGTGCTGAGGGAAGCGGCGGCGCAGCTGGCACGGGTGGCCCTCGCCCAGGGCGTGGTGGAGTGGACCGGACAGACCTTGCTTGGGCTGGCCAAGCTGGATGGGGGGAGCTGGTTGATCGCCGGTTCGATGCAGGCCCTCAGTGCGGCTTACCTCACCCGTGTGGTGGGGCGCTCGATGGCGGATTGGCTGGCGATCAATGCTGGTGTGGATGAGCTTGATCTTGTGGCGTTGAAGCAGCAGGCACCGTTGTTGGTGTCTCGGGCTGCAGAGGAGGAACGCGTGAACTGGAATGGCTTTGTTCAGCAATCCCGCGACTGGCTGCTTCATGCAACTTCATGAATGCTTAGTAAAGCGCTTAATGAAGTTTTTTTGAGAGCTGATTCCGATTGTTGAGTTGCCATGTAACGGAACGTTCCATCCATAAACTTGATCCACCTGTCCCTTTTTTTGAGGGAGAGGTTCATCCGTCTTCTTTTCTTCCATGTCCACCGCAATTCGCAGCGGACGCCAGAGCAATTGGGAAGCCTTTTGTCAGTGGGTGACCGACACCAACAACCGCATCTATGTGGGTTGGTTCGGCGTGCTGATGATTCCCTGCCTCCTGGCGGCCACCATTTGCTTCACCATTGCCTTTATCGCCGCTCCCCCGGTCGACATCGATGGCATCCGCGAGCCCGTCGCTGGCTCCCTGATCTACGGCAACAACATCATCTCTGGTGCTGTTATTCCGTCTTCAAACGCCATTGGCCTGCACTTTTACCCCATCTGGGAAGCTGCTTCCCTCGATGAGTGGCTGTACAACGGCGGCCCCTATCAGTTGGTCTGCTTCCACTTCCTGATCGGCATTTCCGCCTACATGGGTCGTCAGTGGGAACTTTCCTACCGCCTGGGCATGCGCCCCTGGATCTGCGTCGCTTACAGCGCTCCGCTGTCTGCAGCGATGGCTGTTTTCCTGGTGTACCCCTTCGGTCAGGGTTCCTTCTCTGACGGCATGCCCCTGGGCATTTCCGGCACCTTCAACTTCATGTTGGTGTTCCAGGCCGAGCACAACATCCTGATGCACCCCTTCCACATGCTGGGCGTCGCAGGTGTTTTCGGCGGCAGCTTGTTCTCCGCCATGCACGGCTCCCTGGTGACCTCCTCCCTGGTGCGTGAAACCACCGAGGCCGAGTCCCAGAACTACGGCTACAAGTTCGGCCAAGAGGAAGAGACCTACAACATCGTGGCTGCCCACGGTTACTTCGGTCGCCTGATCTTCCAATACGCCTCCTTCAACAACAGCCGTAGCCTTCACTTCTTCCTGGGCGCCTGGCCTGTTGTCGGTATCTGGTTCACATCCATGGGCATCAGCACCATGGCTTTCAACCTGAACGGCTTCAACTTCAACCAGTCCATCCTGGATAGTCAGGGCCGCGTCCTGAACACCTGGGCTGATGTGCTGAACCGCGCCAACCTCGGCATGGAAGTGCAGCACGAGCGCAACGCTCACAACTTCCCCCTCGACCTGGCTGCTGCTGAGTCCACTCCTGTGGCTCTGCAGGCTCCTGCCATCGGTTGACCTGGAATCAACCTGTTCCATCTGGAACAGCAAAAACGATTCAGATCAACTGAATCGGAAAGCCCCCTCCCCGGAGGGGGCTTTTTGTTGCTGTCTTCGCTGTGAAGGCTGGGCGGCGCATCAGGCCCCTTCAGGGCACCAGCCGATCTGCTTCTCAAGCCGTTGCATCCATTGATGGCAGCGGTATGTGAGGTGTGCCCCCTGGGGGATGCGCTGTTGGTGGTGTGCGCAGGCTGGCTGGGTGACCCCCGCCTCAGCAAGGGTGTTCTGAAAGTGCTGGCAGGTGAGGCACACCATGAGGGAGCGGCTGGGTCGGAGTTGCCCTGATCCCATTGGTGGCCATGCGCTTGGCGGTGGAGCGTTGACGGTGCCCATACGCGTCTTATTGGTAACTATGTACTACTCGCGCTCGTGTTGGCTGTCAACGTGGTGTTGGGGAGAATGGAGTCATGAGTGAGCCTCGCCCCACCCTCCAGTTCGATCTGGACCTTGAAGCTGTTCGCCTGCTCCACCGCTCGGTGAGCTTTCACCTTGAGAAATGGCCCGGGGGGCCAGATCCCAGAGAGCAGGAGGCCCTTCAGTCGATGAAGACCTTGCTTACGGCAGCGCTGCTTGAGTTCAGCCTTGACCAGGACGGTCAGCGCTGAAACCTGCTCCCTTCACTTCTGAGCAGGGAAGCAGCGATAGTGCTGCGTTGGCCGCTGTACAACGCATTGAGTCGGTTCAGGCCTGCCTGAACTGCATCGCCACCTGTTGCATTAACGATGGAATAGAACTGGGCTCCAGCAGCCTTGTTCCTGCGTTGTTCTCTTAAGCCGTTGTCCCCGTGGGTTGGTTGATCACCCTTGCCATCGTCGTGGTGCTGTCCTGGCTGGGATGGCGTTGGAATCAGCTCGAATGTGCTGAAAGCCGCTCCGTCAGCGGCCGTTTGGTGAAGCGGATGCGTCGTCATTCGCGGCGACGCAAGCACCATCACTAGAGCTTCAATCAGGCCATGGGCATGCGACATCCCAGTTGAATCGTGCCTTCGTCGATCAAACGGCCCAGCCGTTGGGCGACAGCCTCCTCAGTTCGTGTGAACTGATCCTGGCGGGCGGTCACCCACGCCATCTCACCGTTGGTGATCACGCCGGTGGACATGGCTTCGAGAAAGAGTTCGCCGAGTGTCATGACACTTGTGCCGTTGGGATCACGTTGATGGGACTCCCAAGGGGGTGCATGACCTGCTCACCTTTCTTCATGGCAAGGGATCCAGGATGGTCTGGAGGGCCCGCTTGATCTGATTGTTGAGCTGTGAGCCGGCGGGATTGAGGCGGATCAAGCTTGTGAATCCTTCGCTGAGGTCGGGCCTGTTGGGGGGACCGTTCAGCCTCATGTGCATCGCACGAATCACGGCCTCTGGAACGGACCGTTGGCGGCAGCGGTTCCAGACCAGGCACTGATCCAACGGTGTCTGCAACCACCAGCCGGTCCATTGAAGGTGTCGGCCCCCCATGTTTCGCTGCATCAACCCTTGGCGCCAATTGAGTTGCGCATGGGTTGCATCCACCAGCACGTTGTCGCCATAAGCAATGGCGCGGTCGATAGCGCCATGCAGATGGGGTTCCAATTCAGACCAAGGGCCTTGCACATTCGCGTCTCCCCACAGCTGTTCCCTCAGAGCGTCATTGGCGACTACCCGTGCAGGGAGCAACGGAGCGAGGATCGCGGCGAGGGTGGACTTTCCGCTGCCCGGGGGACCGATCAACAAATGGCCCTGGGCCCGTTGTTCAGGCAACGAACCGTTTGTAAAGCAACCTCACCAGGCCACCAAGCACGGGCACTGGAGCAAACGTGGGGCCGACGAAATCGAAATAATCGCGGTGGTCCCCGATCTTTCCATCTGGATTGAAGCGGAGCCGGGTCGCCCCGGGGTAGATGAACTCAATCCCTTTGATCTTGAGGCCCATGCGCCATTCAATAAAGGCTGTTTCAGCGTTCACCACCACGGATTCCGTTTCCAGGAACACGTCATCACAGCGCTGCATCAGACCGTCCTGGGCAAGGATGTAGGCGTCAATGCCCTGCCGTTCCTGGGTTGGATCGGTGAAATGCACGTCGTTGGCATAGACGGCTTTCCACTGCGCAGCTGTGGGGCCTGGCGTGCCGTAGGGCTTGGTGAACAGGGCACGGATCTGTTCTGCGTCCAGTGGAGGGTGAAGCATGGGTGTTGTCATCAGAAGTCGGCACCCACCTGAGCGGTGATGGTGTTGTTCAACTCGGGTGTGTTCATGCTTTGGTAAATCGATTGCACCCGCAATGTTGTGAACAACTTGCTGTTTCTTGCGGGGTAGTAGCGCACCTCAGCGGTCAGGGTGTTGGCCGGTTGAATCCCATTCGCCCAGACCGATGTGAACTGGTTTTGGAGCCCGAACTGGAGCGTGGGCCAGGGTTTCCACTTGAGATCAGCCGTCAGCGTTGCGCCGCCATAGCTGTTGCCGCAAAACCTGTCGCTAGTACAGCTGATGCCACCCCCGCTCCACTGGAGCGACGGACCGATGGACATGGTGAGTTCAGTTGTTTCTGACTTCAACAGCGGGAATGCCACACCGATGTTCCCCAGAACGGTGTTCACCCCGGAATCGTTTGTCCCGTTGTATTGGTAACCGCTCAGAGCAAATAGATCGAGGTTGGAACCGATCGATTTGTCGTAGCGGAGCTCCGCAGACCCCTTCTCCGTATCGATGGAGAGTGACTCTCCTGAATCCTTCGATTTGCTGGTGTTGAAGCTGCCGCTCAATGACAGCTTCTGCTGGTCGTCTTTGTAGCGGGTTTTGCCGGTGAAGCTGACCGATAGCGAGTTGTCGCCATCCTTCTCATTGCCGATCACTCCGGCGGAGAGCGAGCTGGTCCATAGGGGCTTGCTCGTTGCTGGTTTGAGTTGTTCTGCGGTGAGTTCCAGCCGTCCCAGCTGGGGGTGGTTCAGCACCGTGGTCCCGTTCTCTGGATTTCGCTCGATCAATTCCCCGTGCAGGCTGTCGCCGTTGCGCAGGGTCAAGCTGATGGTCTCGGCCCAGCTCACGCCTGGAGCCAAACCGAGGCTGAGGAGTCCAGCCGTGGCGAGGAAACGATGCATGGCGTCAGTTGAAAAATCCCTTGGACTGAAGCCAGAGGCCAATAGCGACTAGGGGCCCGAAGCCGGCAATCAACACCGTGATCTTGAGGCGCAGCGGCGACACCTGTGGTTTGGTCTCTCGAAGAGCCATGGCAAGGCACGAGGGCAAGTGAACCTAAACGCTGTGCTGCGTTCGTGCCTGTTCAGAGCTCGTACTCCTCTTCAAACTGCTGAATCAGGCCCTTGTAGAGCGCCAGAAGGCCCTCGGTTTCTTCGCAGAATCCGTCCGTTGTGTACTTCGCGATCAGATTCACCACGGCGCTGCGGATTTGCGTGAAGGCGCCGAGGTACTCACCCTGGATGTCTTCATCGCGGATGTCGTTGATCAGCGCGCCCACCAGCTCAATCTTCCGCTTGGCGGCGGCCATCTCCGCTTCCATCTCTTTGTTGAGCTTGCGGCGTTTCTTCGGCATCCCCTCAACCGGTTCAAGCAGCGACATTACGGGAGCCGCAGGCCTTCCTCGTTCGAGCGACTTCCCTTAGCGTCAGGCTCGCTCGACCATGGCCTTGTGAATCGGACCTTCCGCGGTGTTGCCTACGTGTCCGTCTGGGTGGTGATCTGGGGAACGGTGGCGTCCTTGATGGACTGGATGCTGCTGACAGGTGAGGTTTACGAGACGGCCAGCTCTGGTCAGGCGGTGACGTTCATCGCCTACGGGGCCGCAACAGTGGTGTTGGCCACGCGGTTTTCGGGGCGTTTCCTTGCAGACGCCGATTCAGAGGCTGCGGATCAGGAGTGATCCGCCCATGAGCAGCGCCAAGATCTCGAACGCTTGTTTGACCAGGCGGCTTCCTTTCACCAGGGAATAGTGGGCCCCCAGGAAGCCTCCGATCAGCGAACCCAGCACCAGCGGTGGAAGCCAGTCCCAACGGATTTCACCGCTCAAACCCAGCACCAGCGCCCCGGTGCCATTCCACCCCAGGCCCACCAGCACCAGGGTGTGAGCAACGGCTCTGGCGTAGCTCAGCCCAAACCAGCGCACCAGCCACAGGGTGACGAACAACCCCGTGCCTGAGGTGAGGGAACCGTTGAGAACGCCAATGATGAACAGCCCGCAACTGCCAAGCCCAACGGTGCGGGCTGTCAGCGGGTAAGGCTGGTCTGTCGTCCCCAGATTCGGTTTCCGAGCCGAATAAACCCCCAGCCCAAGGGTCAGCAGCCCAAGGCTCGCTGTGGCCACTTGATCGGGCAGCGCAAGAACCATGCTGGCTCCCACAAACACACCTGGAAGACCGGCCGCCAACACCAGCGCCGAGCGTTTCAGATCAAGACTGCTGGCACGCCAATGACGCCCACTCGCTCCCAGCCCCAGCGCAACACTGGCCACCTTGTGGGTGGCCAATGCCATCGAGAAAGGAAGGCCCAGAAGGATGAGGGCGGGCAGTTGCACCAGTCCTGCTCCCCCTCCCGCCAGAGCCGAGAGGGCATTGGCGCCAATGGCGATGCCCAGCAGGGCGATTTGCATCAGCAGTTCGGACACACTCAATCTCGTGTCAGGAAGGCGATGGGAACTGAAAAGGTGACGATGCGGTGGGGATCCCCCGGGAGAATGGCGACGCAGGCCACTTCACGATCAGCGTGAGCCTCGCGGGACTGCACCACAAAGGCTGTGGCGTCTTCGATGCTCCACATCGGGGCATCACCACAACGGCGTTCATCCCTGTAGGCCTGCCAGACCTCGCAGAACGCCTCCCCATCCTCACCACGTTTCATTTCCGTCAGCGCCTGTTCCAGACCCACGTCTTCGAACCGTTCGAACAGGCGCACCATCAACGGGTGGGCAATGGTGGATGAGGCCTTCAGGGTTGAGTTGATCGTGCCGATGGCACTCACCATCAGCTTTGGTTTGGAGCGTCGTGCATCGATCACTCCCACAGGCAGATTGAGATCCCAGCTTGGGTGTCCGCTGACGGCACAGGCCAGATCGAACAGCCCCAAGCTGCATTGCTTGATCAGGCTCTGAATGGTCTCTCGATCCATAGCTCAGTTCCGCGTGGCCCGATTCACCGTTTGCGTTCCAGTGTTGCCAGGATGGCCGCCGGTTGATGCCGCTGTGGATGTCCCTTGTTCAGATCTACCTTGATGCCGTCACCCACCAGGTGATCACCAGTGAAGAGCTTGCCTATGTGGCCGGCCATCAGGAGCAATTTGATCGAACCGAACGGAAACTCACTGCACGGCTTGAACAGTTGATTGGCGCAGGGAATATCAGTGTTGGAACGCGTTGATTATCCGAACAAAAAGCGTTGAAGCCGTTTCAGAAATTGCCGCAGGGGCTTTTTGTCACGGCTAAAAATCTGCCGCTCATCTGACAGCATCGCGCGACTCACCCGATCTGCGCTTCTGATAGGCGCGAAAGGCTGTCCCGTCAACCTTTACGGCAGGGCAACCACCCCCGACCAACTCTGCAGAACGTCAGGTGCGCCTTGGGTTAGGGCGGCAACAGCAGTGGCTGAGCCAATTCCGATTCCCACCACAATGCCTACGGCGAAGACAAGCAGCCCCGTCAGAACGCTGCGTTCGGAAAATTGCATCCACTTAACATCAGCCAACCCGACTTTCCTGCGGCCATTGTCCAATGGCCACTGTGGTGTCACAGGACGTGATGGGGCTCGGAGCAGATCTGTTGTGTGGTTTCGGCCACAAAGGTAGATTTACCGACTGATCGATCGGGGTGGTCTTCGCTAACAACCGAATGTCAGCCAGATGACAGTTTCAGTCATGAAAACGATTGACGAGCACATTAAGAAGGACCAGGAAGAGTTCCTTAAGGCCCTGTCAGAGCACAACGAAGGCAAGGTGCGTCATCTCACGGAGGAGCTGCAGTGGCTGTTGGATCACAAGAAGGAATTTCCTGATGATCCCCATGACCCCTCACCCCTTGAGCTGTTCTGCGAGCAGAACCCCGATGAGCCCGAGTGCCTGGTCTACGACGACTGAGTAGAAGTACCCATTCCTTGCTCCACCCTGTCGCGAAGCCGCGTTGCTACACGCAACTTACTTAAGTTGTGTGTAGTCGATGTGTTCTGTGGTGATTCGCGCCATTCTGACCCGCCCCATTGCTGGCGATCTCGGTCTGCTCCTGCTTCGAGTGTTCACCGGCGCGCTGCTGATTCACCACGGTTACGAAAAGCTCGCCAATATCGAGAACTTTGCGGATGCATTTGTTCGCCCTCTGCATCTGCCCTTCCCGATCCTTCTCTCCTACGTCGCAGCGTTCTCGGAGGTGATCGGCAGCTGGCTGTTGATCACTGGCTTGCTGACGCGGATGGGAGCCTTGGCAGTCGCCGGGACCATCTCCGTTGCCATTTATCACGCCATCGTCACAGCGGGCTTCAACATCTATCTGCTGGAGCTTCTTGGCCTTTATTTCGCGGCTGCCGTGGCCGTTCTCGCCTGTGGACCAGGCGTCTTTTCGATTGACGAGCTCATCGCCCGCCGCCTTGAGCCCGACATGCAGTTTTCCGCTGCGGAAAACACGGATTTCGCCGTTGGCGAAGCCGCTGTTCTGGAAGAAGCCGTGGCCAGCCGCTGAACACCAGCGTGATCAGATTCAAAAGCCCCGTCATCGCGGGGCTTTTTTGATGGCTGGCGACGGTATAAGTGAAAGACGCGTCAGAATCATCGAAGTTGGATCAACGCGATGAAAGAGGTCAGCCTGCTCGAGATGATTGGCCGTTCTCTGGCAAAGGTTGCAGCAGGGGCTGGTGTTGCAGCAGTGCTGGTTTGGCTCACCTACGTGATGCTTGATGTTGGTCATATGCAGTCGGGCTTCACCCTGCCCCAATCCAGTTACTGAACTCAGATGCAGTGGAATGATCTTGAATCTCCGGTTCTGATCATTGCTTCGCTGTTGATTGCTCTGCAGGTTTGTTGGATTGGAGCTGTGCTTCGGCGCAACCAACGCAGGCGCTTGGGGGAACCCCTCAGTGCCACAGCATTCCAACGTGAACTCCAGCGGATTTTCTCGAGAGCGAACGGACTGTCCTGAGCCATGAAGCAACTTCCAGGTCAACAGAGCAGAACCCTGCCGCGATGGCTGAAGATGGTCATGGCGGGTGCAATCACCGTGATTGCCACCATTTGGCTGGTGTCGTTGCTCCCCTTTCTGCTTCTCGCAGCCTTGCTGCTTTCAATCGCGCTCATACCAATCACCCGTCGGCTGCGACGGGAGATGGAAGAGGCAGGGTTCAGTGTTGATGAACCCGGGTCGAATGTTCAGCGCCCTAATCTCAACATCACCCCCTGGCACCGACAAATTCGCAATCTCTGGAGAGACTTCAGCTCTTGAACAGGTCGTTAGCCATTGAGCGATAACGACCAAGAGAACTGCCTGCGCGACGAGACTTTGTGGGAACACTTTGTCCCGGCAGCAGGTTCAACGGAGCGAAATTCACCAAGGTCAGCTCTGGGCGCTGCTGTTGCTCGGCTGCCAGCAATTCGGCAATGGCTTCTGCTGTGGTTTGTGCGGGAGCTGCGCTCTCCGAAACAGCTTCGATTGTCTCCACCGGCTCGGTCTTGAGAGACGTTTTGGCCTTTGGGGTGCCGAGGGGCCACAGAAAAACCAGACTCAGCAAAAGAGCAACGGTGGCCGTGAGGGTGCCGGTGAGTCCAAAGGCCAAACCCTGAAAGTTCCACATCAACCCGGAACCCGCCATGCCGAAGGTGCCGAGGATTGCCAGCATCAGGCCGAGGAAGGATGCCTGTGGTGCCTTGAATTTGAGCGGCTGGCTGGCTTCAGGGACTTCAACGGGTGAAAGTCGTGGTTCAGGCCGAAGCAAAACAAAGCTGATTCCCAGCAGAACCAATGCCGTAACCGTGCTGCCAAGCCCCAGGGTGCGGCCCTGAAAATTCCAAAGCAAACCACCGCCGGCAAGACCTGAAACTCCGAGGGTTGCCAATGCAAGTCCGCTCAAGAAAGGAAGACGATTGCGCATGGCTCAGTTGCTCCGGTTTTGCATGGCGGCGTAAGCAACGGCTCCGCCAGTGATCACAGTGAGGAGGCCTGTGGTGAGTAAGAAGCTCACCAACATGGCGAATCCAAGAAGAGATCCCAGGAGGGACATCTTGATTCGCAGCAATTTCGACTTCATCAACAACACCAACAGCAAGACCACGGTGGTCTTCAAGCCAGCGATTTTTGCCGCACTGATCGGACAAAGAGGATTGATCAACACCATTGGCTGGTCTTGGTCTTCTTAAGCATTTATGAAGTCTGGCGAAAACCAGAGCGCACCGTGAAAAGAGAACCGTGAAGAGGGCGACGGATGGGCACAAAAAAACGGGCCCGAGGGCCCGTTTGCAGCTGACGTGTCGTGCGAGCTCAGCGACGACGGTTGCGTGAACGCTGCTTCAGCTTGCGCTTGTATTTCTCAACGGGGGTCTCGTGGTGACGGATCCGACGCAGATCAGAAAAGATGCCGGCTTTGGCGACGGAGCGCTTGAAGCGACGCAAGGCGGATTCAATACCTTCGTTTTCGCCGACTGTGACCTGACTCATCCGTTCCCCGAAACAGAGCAATAAACAACAATATTACCAGCCGCCCTCTACCCCATCCCCCACCACCTGCCCGGGGTGGGATGGGTCTCTTGCATGACGCTTGTTGAAGAGATCGTGGCGCGTCCCGGCTTCTGCTTTGGGATGGGTCCATCACTCCGGCAGGCCCCTGTCTTGACCCTCACGCACTGCCCCCTGTGCATTGGTCTGGCTGTTCTTTCGGCCGTTCGATTTATGGCCCACTGCGTGATGGCCGTTCAGCTCGAACGCAGCACGGCAGGGGAGTCAACCCATCCCGCCATGCTGCTGGGCACTCTGTTTGAGCTTTAAAGCAGTTCTGCCTCAGGGATCGCTGGGATCAACCAGCTGCAGATAGGCCGTATCGGCGTTCTGCAGGGCTACATCATCGTGATGAGCGTCAACCCTGTAGATGAGGTGAAGCAGGCGGCCGCGATCCATGCCACGGTCAGCCACGTCTTTCCACAGGCGTGAGCTGAGCTCCGCATCACGCCATTTGAGTTGGGCATCGACCAGTGCCCGCGTCATCGCGATATAGCTCTGCCGGTCGTTGCGCAGCCGGTCTTCGGAGAAGCTGTGTTGAGTTGCCGGCTTGAGCAGATTGCGAATCGTCTGTGAGGCCGCCTTCAGCACCTTTGGCATCGTCGTTGTCCGACTCAGTTCAGTCTGATTCGGTCGTCTGGGCTGACAACGGAGTGAAATGCCTATGCCTGGATCAGAAATGAGTATTTGAACTCACTCCAGCGGGACGGTAGTGCTGATGACTTTTTGTAAAGTCAAATCCATTAGGTTTGATGAATCGTTTTTAAGCCTGTGGAAATACTTGTGATGGCGGCCGTATTTGTGCCCTTTTCTGCCCTCGTGATGAACGCATTTTCCGGTGATTCGGAAGACGATTTCGATTTCCTTTGAATGGAAGCCAAGCTCCTGGCGATGTTGGCCTTTGGTGCCGCAGTTATGAGCCTCTGGGCTTGGTTGATGGCGAATCTGCCGCGGATGGAGTCTGACCGGAGCAAGCCAGACAACCGCCGTTGATGCGGTAGGGCGCGAGGTGTCCACGCAGGCAAGTTGTGCCGCGGAAGAAGAGTTTTTGTCCCAGTTCGCGCGCGTGGGCATCAGTGAGCGGTAGAGAAAGCCAGCGTTCCGGCACCTGACCCCGTAGCTGCGATCTGGTTTCAAGCGCTGCCTGGCGACGTTGTTTTTCTTCGCGATCGTTTTTGCGATACACCCCTTCAACCTGTAATTCGCGGGCACAGGTTTCACAGGCATTCACGGTGGGCTTGCGGCGGGCCGTGTTCAGAGACAACTTGTCGCTGGGAACTTCCCGTTCAGCCCCGCAGCTGCAGCGGCACCACCAGAAGGCGTTTCCTGCTTTGGTTCGCCGTTCGGATGCGCGCACCACGGTGAGCTTCCCATAAACCTCGCCAATGCGGTTGCGTGGACTGGAGGGCATCGCTCAGGCCGATTTCTGGTCAGGAGCGTTACTCAAGTCAGCAAACTTGGCCGCCATCGTTGGATTGCGTCGGGTCAACTTTTTAACGGTCACATCCTGTGCCTTGTCATTGGCGAGCCGCAGGTTTCGATCGGCACCCATTAGGGCATCCTTGGTTTTTTGGAGGTGATCGATCGACTTATCGATTTCATCGATTGCCGTTTGGAAACGTCTGGAGGCGAGGTCGTAGTTGCGTGAAAAGGCCGTTTTGAAGGTTTCCAGGTCGTTCTCGAAATTGGTGACATCAATGTTCTGTGCCTTCACCAGAGCTAGTTCAGCCTTGTATTCCAGAGACTTCATGGCTGCATTGCGGAGCAATGTGATGAATGGAATGAAGAATTGTGGTCGAATGATATAAGTTTTAGGGAAGCGATGAGAAACATCAACAATTCCTGAATTGTAAAGCTCATTCTCAGGCTCCAGCAGGGAGACGAGCACTGCATACTCGCAATTTTTTTCGTTCCTGTCTTTGTTCAGCTCTTTGAGGAAGTCTTCGTTTTTCTTTTTGGTGGCCGTTGTGTCAGCCTCATTTTTCATCTCAAACATGATCGAGATGATTTCGTTGTTGTGGTCGTCCTGGTCGCGGAAGATGTAGTCACCCTTGCTTCCACTGCGCGCGTCGTTGTCTTTTTCGAAATAGGCCTTTGGAAAAGCGGCTGCACGAATCCTGTTGAATTCGGTTTCGCAGTGTTGTTCGAGGGTTTCCCCCACCATCTTGGTGGAGAGCCGCGCCTTCAAGTCACGCAAGCGTTCAATGGCCTGATCCCGATCGCTGAGCTGGGCTTCGTAGCGATCTTTCAGTGACTGAGATTCCAGTTGATGCTTCAGTTCCGCTTCCTTCAAGCCGCTTTGAAGTGCATCGCGTTGTTTCTCCACGGAACTGACCGCTTCATTCACGGCCAGCTGGCGCTGCATGGCTCCAGCCTGGAGCTTCGCCTGCAAATCTCTCACTTCACTGTCTTTTTGCAGCGTCATCGCCTGCATTTCTTTGGCGAATTTGGTTTCAGCCAGGCGTAGTTCTGTGGCCTGCTGCTCCCGAATCTGCTGGAGCTCAGCGGCAATGCGATCACGCTGCTTCTCCGCTTTGTTCACGGCATCTTTAATCGCCAGTTCCTGATGCATTGCACTTTGCTTGAGTTGGGCCTCAAGCGTTTGCATTTCCCTGTCTTTTTTGGCAACGGCCAACTCGATGGCATTGCGTTTGTCCTGTTCGGCGAGGGCCAGTCGCTTGTTCAGTTGCTGTTCAAATTCACGATCCCTCACCTGTTTGAGGATGTCGGCATACCCGGCCTCATCCACCTTGAAGGCGGTATTGCAGTGAGGGCAAATGATGTCGTGCATGTCTGACGATTTGTGTTGAACGTTCGCGCTACGTGCTGGGATTTTATCCGGCTCTGGCTAATACGAGATCAGCCCACGGTTCATGCCATGCCCGATTGGATCGATCCACGTTCGCTGCTCGACACGGTGATCATCTTGAGCATCGTGGCCTTGGCCGCCATCGGATTCGTGCTTGGCATCAAGGAAATGATCACCGATCTGAGCAAACTGCGTCGCGCCAAGGTTTAAGCGGCCTTCAGCTCTCCAGCCCCGACCGCAGCGCCGCCAATCGTGCGGCGTTCACACCAAGGTCCGAGTCGCCGAGACGCGACTCGGACCGTGCCTGGATCCGGTTGTTGTCGCGATCAGCGAACAGCTCCAGGTCATCCACAAAGCCAAAGAAAGCGCTGCTGGCCTCGGCATGCAGGTAGGTCTCGGTTTGATCGATCACTACCGTCCGCGGCGACTCCTGCACCAACCCATTCAGCTTGCTGAAGTCCGCCATCGGGTTGGAGCTCTCCCAGGTTTGGCTGGAGCAGTGAGCTGTTGTCGGGCAGTCGCGCAACACCCCGTTGCGCACGCCGAGATCCGCAGGGACGGGGCCTGCAAGATGGAAGAGCATCAACACGGGGGCCAGTAGGCCGGCAAGGAAGGTCACTGGTCTCTGCGGGAACGACCGCCCCAGTTCAGCATCCAAAGCCAGATGCCGAACAGGGTTCCAACCGGTAGCGCGATCACCACCAACTGGCTGATCACGAACTGGCGCACCTCAGGATCCACGGTTGCGCTGATGAGGGGACATGCGGGCAAGACTCGCGTCCCGTTCGCCATCATGGAGCGCATTGCTGGGCAACGATGACGACTTCGGGTTGGATTGTGCTCGCATGGTTGGTGGTGGCGCTGGCGTCTGCCCTGAAGTTTTGGTCGATCACGCGCCCCTATCGCGACAAAACTCTTTCCCGTGGGCAAACCGTTGACGAAGCACGTCAACGTTTGGAACGACGCTGGCGAAACGACAGCAAAGTGTGAGACTTATTTCTCGGCGATCACCCAGGCCGTTGCAGCTCTCTGACGCACATAGAGATCTGCGAGTTCCCGTGCCAGAGCTTTCAACTGGTCGAGGTCGTTCGTGTCGTTGATGGACCGCTTGATCGCTTCAGCTTCGAACTGCTGAGGCAAGCTCAGGTTCATGACTTCCAAGCAGGTCAACCAACTGTAACGAAGCGTTATTTCTTGTGTGGGCTGGCTGCTGCCCGTGAGCGGGCAATCTCCTGCTGCCAAGCCAGAAGCAGATCTTTGCTGATCTCCTGAAGCTGTTTCACGTCAGTCATTGAATTGATATTGCGACTGCGCTGTTCAATGTCGAATTGTTGGCCAAGTGTCAGAGCGATGGGCTCCATGGTGACGTCGGCAGGATCAGCTCAAAGTATTGACTCGATGCTGCGTTGTCGTAACAACGGGTACGTTTTATCCTTGCTGTGTGCTGTTCCGTACTTGGTCTGGATGAAAGAACATTGACCCTCGTTCTTGCCATCGTGATGTGACGCAAGCGCCGGTCGCTAAATGTTGACATCGAAGGCGATGCCGTTATGCGTTGCTTATATTTTGTGGGTGATGCAGGTAGAGCTTTGGACGGTTCTGGACAAAATCTCGAGCGCCGTTATCACCTGGAAGTTTGGAGGGAAACGGTGTACTGGATGCAAGCGCGATGCAGCGACCTGCAAGAGCTCGATCGTGAGCGCGATGCTGCTTCGATTTATATGGAATTTCGCCTAAAAGGGATCGGCTGACTCGAAGTCAGTTCTGTGATTCAGCGACGGGCAGGGAAACAGCCACTAGCAGGGCAATTGCGATTTCCGTGGCAGCGATCAGCAGTTCGGTAACGATTCCCATGCTCAATTGCGGTTCTCGTCGATGGGTGGCATGTCACTGGGACGCATCAGGGCAAACACCACAGCAGCCGTCAACACGATGCCAATGCCCACCATGGCGATGATTGCGGTTGTGTAATCACCCATCAGGTGCGTCCAGCTCCCATCACGTTACACGAATGTAACGCTTTGTAAAGCATCTCTCAGCTGGTTGGAGTCGTTGCCGTTCTCTGATTCAGCAGCTCTTCTCCCCGGCGATGGATCTCCTGGGCATAGTCGGTCCAGGTTCCTTGACCCCAGTAGCGAAAACAACTGGTTTCCAGCAGCAGCACATGCAGCAAAGCTTCCTGATAAGCCCGGGTCCCGGTGGTGGTGGGGTCTGCGGCGACTGAGCGGTCGAACAGCGCATGAAACTGAGCGCTGAGTTGATTCATCGGGGCCAGCACATTGGCGTAACCCTCAACCCAGCTCAGGTCGTTGGTCCATGACGCACCCTCCATGCTGAAGCTGGTGTCGTCAGCCCTCAATTTGCTGATGGTCTCTTCCATCGCTTCGGCTGAGGCGTTGTTATCTAGCTCTTGCCAAAGGCGGTGTTGTTGTACCGCCTGGATGGTGGGGAAGTGGTGGCGATTCACTCCCTTGCGCTCCAGGGCCTCAAGGTATTCACTGCCGTTGATGGCCACGGTGCCGTTGGGGTTGTCACGGATGTGGCGATTGGCCTGCCGGAAGGCCTCTGGGAATTCATTCATCATCACCCCACCGTTTTCTCCGTCGGCGATCTGGCTCACCAGGGATGGCAGTGCAACGTCACCAAGACGTTGCTGTTCGCAACCCAATGCCTCGTAAAAAGGCTGCATCTGGCCCACAAGTTTGGTGTCAGACCCCTGGGTTTTAATCAGTGCCGTCATGCTGATCTCCTCGCCTCGACTGTTCCTGGCGAGAAGTTGATTGGGAATGAAGCATTGGCTGCGCGACAGTGGACTGCCGTCCATGCGTTCAACGCTGTGCTCCTGCACCAGAAGCCACTGATATCCAGCTTCTTTGAGGGCTTTGATGAATTCGAACAGGGTGTCGGGATGGTTGGGTAAAGCCATCTCAGGCGGTGAGAACCCCTTCACTCGCTCCAGGGCAGCGCTGCCAAAACAGGCCGCGAACTGCTGTTGCCAGGCGCTGATTTGCAGTTTCAGGTCTGGGATGGGTGTGGATGGAGCCACGGCATGGCTCCAGAAGGTTCCAAGCCACTCCACATGTCCCTGCATCAAAGGGTCACAGGCGAGGTAGTGGAGTGCATCGCCAATGTCGCCGCGCCCCATCTGCTCGATTCCCCAGAGCAGATTGCCCGAATAGTCGAGCATGATTCTTGGGTTGCAGCCTTCGTTGATCAGTTCAGGCAGCAGGTCGGCAAGACGCCGATAGCAGTGGGCGAATGGCTCTGCGTTGTGGTTGTCACCCTCGTTGGGGTGATCGAGCATGTACTGAAGATGGGAGATCAAGCTGTTGTTCGCCCCCGCCGGCACCGTTGGTTGGTGCATGTGAAGAGCACAGGCAAATCCGGAACGCAGTTGTTCAAGATCGATCGCGCTGTTGGCCCACACGTGACGCGGGGTCAGCATCACAGCGGCAATGTCTGCTTCTCGTCCGCTGATCGGGGGACAGCCTGTCATTGCACTCCGCTTGTTATGACCAGCCGGCACGCGGTGTTTGGCGCAGCAAGCCTTCCCAATGATCTCGCCAGGTGCGCTGATCGCCAATGCCAGCCAAAAGTTCAACCTCAGCAGGGGCCTGATTCAGCCGATGCCTCCAGCGGGTGATGTCTTCGGCTTGATCAAGCCAGGTGCTCATCACGTCGTGACGAATCGCCTCCCCATCCCAGTGGTGCTGGTCGGCCATGTTTTGCGACCAGTGCATCAATTCATCCAGGCTCAGTGGTCTGAATCCCATGATTGTGAGACCCGTGATCTGCTCGAGTTCAAAGCGACGCAGAACGTCTCCAAGGCCAAAGAAGTGAAGAAGGATCATTGAGCTGATCACTTTTACGTGAAATTTATGAGCCTTTCTTTTTTCGAATTGTTCAGGTTGATGGCCTTTGCTTTTGGAAATATTTCAATTAGATCAACATCCAGGGCTTGGCACTCATGGCTTGAGAGTGCCAAGCTTCTCCCAGCATTCTTGAGCCGATGCCTCTGATCAATGTGCGCACGTCGCTTCCAGCACTGAAAGACGGATCGGCGTTGTTGCAGGAGCTTTCGTCTGAGTTGGCCAACCAGACGGGTAAGCCGGAGGCCTACGTGATGACGCTTCTGGAGACAGGCGTTCCGATGACCTTCGCCGGCAGTCATGAGCCCTGTGCCTATGTCGAGGTGAAATCGATCGGTGCGTTGCGTCCGCCTGCGATGACAGCTGCATTCTGTGAGCTGATTCAGGCGAGGACGGGAATCCCCGCTAACCGTATGTACATCGGGTTTGAGGATGTGCAGGCCAGCTGCTGGGGATGGAACGGCAACACCTTTGGCTGATGCTCTCCCATACTGAGGCCGAGATCGCGCTCTGGTGGTGACAAGCTCTCCTCCCGGCACTCCGGGCAACCCACGTCAAACCACGTTGATCGCATCGTTGCGTGAAAGGTTTCGCTTGGCGGAACAGAACCGTGATGCCAAGGCGAAGCAGGCTCTCTTCCGCGAAGCGATCTATCTCGGCATTCAGCCGCAGCTGTTTACAGAGATCCATTGAGCAGCCCCAGGTTGCTGCTGTTCAAAACACTGTGGGGCTGGACTGGCTCCCTTGAACAGGCCTGCTCCTCCGCTGAATGCGAGCACTTTGATGGCCTTGAGGTGAACCTCGATCACCCTTGTCTTAACGCTCTTCAGCCTGAAGGGATCCGTCGCTGCCTCTCCGATGCAAAACAGCATTTGATTGTTGAAATTGTTACCGGGGGGGAGTACACCCCCGATCTCAACTGTTCTCCATCGCAGCATCTTGAGCAAGTTCATCGCGGCTTGGAGCGAGCCATGGCGCTGGCCCCGCTCAAGATCACTCTGATCACCGGCAGCGATAGCTGGCAAGAAGTCGAGCAGCATCGCTTTCTCGACAGACTTCTGGACCAAATTGAAGCCTGTGCGATTCCGGTGACGCTCGAGACGCATCGCAGTCGTTCTCTCTTCGACCCATGGCGCATGCCCGCCTGGCTAGCCCGCCATCCACGGCTTCGGCTCACAGCGGATCTCAGTCACTGGTGTGCAGTATCGGAACGGTTAATGACACCTGAACTCCCCCCCATTCAGGCGATGGCCGCTCGGGTTGATCACATTCATGCCCGAATCGGCCATGCTCAGGGGCCCTCCGTCAGCCACCCTTTCGCACCGGAATGGGCTGAGGCTCTCGAGAGCCATCGTCGCTGTTGGCAGTTGTTTCTCGATCAGAGCGCGAGGCCCGAACGGCCGGTCACGATCACGCCTGAGTTTGGTCCCGACGGCTACATGCCGCTTCAGCCATTCACAGCTGCACCCCTTGCTGATGTTCAGCTGCTCAATGCGGAGATGGCCTCCTGGCTGCGTTCCTCAATGCTGATTCCTGCTGATCCCAATCGTTCTCGGTAGAGGCCCTGCCAATGCAGGATCCTCCGTTCCAGCCGATGCGGAGGCCCTGGCTCGAAATCGCCTTGATAGCCCTGTTGGACTGATTCAACCAACGCCTTGTCTTCGTCCAGAAAGGTGAGCATGTCTCTCAGCCAGGCGTCGGCAGTGGCTGCATCGATGGCGCCGCTGCCTGCGAACAGGTGCAATTGCATCGTGCAGCGGTCGGGTCGTTCGGGCATGAATTCCAGCCATGCCAACCGCCCGTCTGGCCAGACCAGCAGATGGCTCCATGGCGGCAGTCCGAAGGTGAGGAATCGACCACCGTCCAAGTGGGGGGTCTCCAGAAGGTTGTTGTGTTGGCTGAAGCGATGGCGGTAATCCCGCACCGGCCCTTGTTCGCGGTGCAGCGTTGTCGGATGGGCAATGGCGACGTGGTAGTCGTCAAGTGTGTTGTCGTGGGCGATCTTCCAGTTGCAGGCCAGGCTGCTTCGGCTCTGGCGCAGCAGGGTGGATGAAGTATTCCAGGCTGCTCCGGCTTCGGTATGAACCAGCTGCAGCTGCTCCTCGAGCGTTAGAGCCTGGTCGCTGAAAGCGATCCAGATCAGTGGGCCATCGATGCGGCAGGCAAGCTCTTGCAATCCCCATCTCTGCCGGTCAAAGTCCTGCTCAAAATCGGCTTCACGTGCCGCGGCCAGCAGCTCTCCGCGCAGGTTGTAGGTCCAGCCGTGGTAAGGACAAACCAGGCGTCGACAGGACTGCCCCATTCCTCCGCCTTGCCGAAATGCAACACCGCGATGGGGACAGCGGTTGCGAAAAGCACGGGGATGTTCACCCTTGGGCCAGGTGAGCAGAAGTGGCTGATCCAGCATGGTGATGGCCAGCACCTCTCCCGGTTGGAGATGGCTGATGGGTGCAACCGGATGCCAGTAGTGGTTGGCATACGTGTGGATGTCCCATTCATGCATCGCGTCGCCGCGGTACAGCGATGCAGGAAGGAACGTCTGATTCAACACGGCTTCACTTAAGACAGTTCAGTCAGGACAGTGCCGGCTCCAGCTCCCGCATGGTGGCGGAGAGGGAACGACGCATGGAGAGGAAGTCGCTGCTTAGGCGCAGCTGATCGAGATCGGTTTTATCGAGATCGACATCGAGGGATCGAATGATTCGCCCTGGATTTGGGGCAAGCACGTGGACGCGCTGGGCCAGCACCAAAGCCTCTTCCACGTCGTGGGTAATCAGCAGAACGGTCAGGCCTGTTCGTTGCCAGAGCTTGAGCAGGAAGTCCTGCATCGATTCCCGGATCTGTAGATCCAGAGCCCCGAAGGGTTCATCGAGCAACAGGATGCTGGGGTTGGTGGCGAGGGCCCGGGCGATGGCCACCCTCTGCTGCATTCCGCCAGACAGTTCGCGCGGCAATTTTGTGGCGGCGTCACTGAGGCCAACCACTTCGAGGAAATAGGCGGTTCGCTCCTTGATCTCTGCTGCTTTCATCCGCTGAAGTCGCATCCCGAAGGCAACGTTCTCAGCGGCGTTGAGCCATGGATAAAGGCTGTATTGCTGAAACACCATGCCCCGGTCTGGCCCGGGACCAGAGACTGGTGTGCCGTCAACAGTGATGCTGCCGCTGCTCGGTTGATCCAGACCAGCAATCAGCCGCAGAATCGTGCTCTTCCCGGACCCAGAGCTGCCCACAAGGGCCATGAAGTCTCCGGATTTCATGGAAAACGAAAGGTGATCGAGGATCAATTTCTCCCCGAAACTCTTGCTGAGGTTGTTAACGATCAGTTCCAAGGCTCACACCGCCCATTTGCAGCTGAGACGCAGCAACAGCCTGAATCCCATGTCGATGGCGAAGCCGATCAAGCCGAGAACGATCAACTCGGCGAAGATCTGATCGGTGCGGAAAAAGCGCTGAGCCAGCTGGATGCGTTTGCCAAGGCCCACTTCCGCGGCCACCAGCTCAGCCACCACCACAAGGTTCCAGGAGGTTGCGATGTTGATGCGCAACGTGTCGATGATGCTGGGCAGGCTGTAGCGGGCGACGACTTGCACCAGGACCTGCCGGCTGCGACCACCCAGGGTGAGTGTGGTTTCGATGAGTTCTTTGGGAACGAACTTCACCGCATCCATCACCATCAGGATGTTGAAGTAGATCGTGCCGAGAAAAATCAGAGCGATCTTGGGTTCCTCCCCGATGCCGAGGTAGATGATCAGCAGAGGGATGAATGCCGCTGCAGGCATGTAACGCAGCATGGCGATCAGCGGCTCGCAGATTGCGCAGATCGCTGGGTACACCCCCATGCAGATGCCGATCGGCACCGCCAGAAGTGTGGCGAGAAGAAATCCTCCAAACACGCGGCCGGTGCTGGCCACAATGTCTTGGAACAGGATTCCACTTGCGGCCATGGAGGCCAGGGAGCGGAACACGGCCTGCGGAGAGGGAAGGAATTTTTCATCCACCAGTCCGAGGGAGGCGATGGCGGTCCAGAGCAGCAGTGGTACCAGAAGTGATGCCACCTGCAGGCCGCCACGCACGGCCTTGGATGGCATGGCACCAAGGGTGAACAGGGAGAGAAGCCCATTGCTTCTCCCCTTGCTGGCAGCGGCGGCGGCTGTGGCAGTCATCAGGAGGCGGCGACCTTCTTGATGAAGCTGTCGTCAAACAGCTTGCTCATGTCTGGTTTCTCAGGGATGAAGCCCACCGAAACCATGAAGTCGGCCATCGACTCAGCGGCGAATGGCATGAACTTCATTCCCTCACCAGTGCTGAAGGCCTCGAGGTTTTCCTCGATGGAGAAGAAGCGGGTGCCGTCTTTGTACTGCTCGTATTCCTCAGTGGGAATGCCGGCACGCTTGGCCATGATCGCCTCGGATTTTTCGGGGTTCTTTTCCATGAACTCGCGAACGTCCCACCAGGTCTTCACGATCTTCTGCACATCGTCGGGGCGCTCCTTGATCAGATCACCGCTGACGGTGAGCAGATCAGGAATGGCACCGGGATACTCCTTGGAGCTGGCGATCACCTGGGCACCTTCTCGCTGCATGGCGGTGCCTGTGTAGGGAGGGAAGGCACCAACGGCATCAACTTGACCGGCCGCGAATGCAGTGGCTGCCTGATCGGTGGGCATGCCTTTGATCACCACGTCGTCGCGGCTCATGCCCGCATCCTTGAGGGCCAGGCTGAGCAGATAGTCATCCACAACGCCTTCCTCAACAGCGACGGTCTTGCCTTTGAGATCGGCGATGGATGTGATGGAGGCATCGGCAATGATCTGGTCATTGCCAGCAGAGTTGTCGTTCACCAGAACCACTACTTCACCGCCGTTCTCACCCGGCAGGAAAGAAATGGTGTCGTTCAAGGTTTGGGAGTTGCCGTCGATCTTGCCAGCGGCGAAGGTTTCCATCGACTGCACGTAGCCGTCGAACCACTTCATCTCCACATTCACGCCGTTCTTCTCGAACAGCTTTTCCTCCACGGCAATCGCCCAGGGCCACCATCCGGCCCAGTTGCTGTAGCCCAAAACGATCGGGGTGCCACCCACCGTCGGTGTGGAGGGCTTGGAGCAAGCGACGGCCAGCACGATGGCGAGGCCGGCGAAGAGAAGGTTGCGCAGTTGTTTGGTCATGGCATGGGCGGGAGGAACAAGACGTTGAATTGATCTGCTCAGGCGGTGGCCAGAGCAGGGGTTGTGGTGGTCCGGCTGGCGAGGGCTTGCCGCACCCAGATGTGCCAGGCATCCAGGCCTTCACCTGTCAGGGCGGAGACCTCGATCACCGTGGCGTTGGGATTGATGCTGTGGATGTTGCGGCGGATCGCTGCCACATCCACAGGCAGGTGGGGCAGAAGATCCACCTTGGTGATCAGCACCACATCCGCGTTGCGGAACATCAGGGGGTACTTGAGCGGCTTGTCATCGCCCTCGGTCACGCTGAGCAACGCCACTTTGTGGTGTTCCCCAACGTCAAATTCCGCAGGGCAGACAAGGTTGCCCACGTTCTCCACGAGCAGTAAATCCAGCGCGGAAGGATCGAGCCGTTGTTGCAGCAACTCCAGGCCACCACTCACCATGGCCGCATCGAGGTGGCAGGCTCTGCCTGTGGTGATGGGCACCACCGGGATGCCAACGGCCTCCAAGCGGTCTGCATCCAGCTGGGTGGTCATGTCGCCTTCCAGCACGGCCATGCTGAGTTCGCGAGCCAAGGCTGGGAGGGACCGTTCGAGCAGGGCGGTTTTTCCTGCGCCTGGGCTGCTCATCAGGTTGAGGCAAAGCAGATCCCAGCTCTGGAAATGCTCGTTGTTGTGTTCGGCCTGATGGTTGTTGGCTGCAAGCAGATTGAGGCCGAGGGTGTCCTCAAGAGGCATATGCATGGCAAAAGGGGGGGTATTGGTTTCAGCGCTGACGCTGGATTGGAGCGGACTCAAGGGCAGCGGCGGCATCGCTGCGGTAATCGATGCTGCGGATGCGCAATTCCCTACCGCTGACGATCTCCTCAAGCGGGTGATCGCAGCAGGGAGAGCGGTAGGCGTTTTCGGGTACGGGGTCGTAGGTGCCGTTGCAGATCAAGCAGCGGCCCACAAAGGGGATTTCCTTGATCGTGAGCCGGGATCCATCCAGCCAGGTGCCCTGCACCGCAGCGTTGTAGGTGGTCACCAGTTGATCGGGTTCAACGCAGGTGAATCGGCCCACATCGAGATGAAGGGTCTCGACCATCGCAGAGGTGTCTTCGCGACGGTCGCGCCATTCATTCAGGGAGATCAGCAGGCACTTGGTCATGTCGACTTCATGCATGGCCTATCTCCACTTCTGATCAACGTTCATGTTGCAGGTGTCGCTGATCCACTCCGGCTTCTCTTTGCGGGGCAACTGACCGCTCACCACAAGGTGGGCCATGGTGTCGCAAATCACCCGGGTGGCCATCAGGGAGGTCATGTCACTGATGTCGTATGGAGGTGAAACCTCAACGATTTCCAGGCCGCAGACGGGAACGTTGCGCACGATCAGCTCGAGCAGCTTGAGCGCTTCTCGCGGCATTAGGCCACCGGGCTCAGGCCAGCCAGTTCCCGGCACGAAGCCGGCATCGATGCAGTCAATGTCGAAGGAGATGTAGACGCAGTCCGTGCCATCGGTGGCTCGTTCAATGGCGTACTGGGCTGCGGCTTCCAGCCCCATTTCAGTGATGTCGGTCACCGTGAGCACATTGGTGCCCCGCTCCCTGCAGACCTTGACGCCCTCGCGAGGCACTTGCCATCCACCAATGCCCAGCTGCACCAGGTTTTCTGCCGGGGCGTTGGCCATGTTTGTGGCATGGAACCAAGGGCAGGTGTGCATCCGCTCATCAAGGTCGATCTCCTGGGTGTCGACGTGGCGATCGAAATGGATGATTCCCACTTTTTTGTCGCCGAGATGGCGACAGACCCCACGCACCGTGGGGAAACCGATCGAGTGGTCGCCACCGAGGATGATCGGGAAGGCGCCGCTCGAGAAGACGTGGGCGATGCCTTTGGAGATCTGATCGAAACTCTTTTCGTTGTTGGCCGGGATCGTGAAGATGTCACCCACATCGCAGAGGGTGATCTGTTCACGCAGGTCGACCCCCATTTCGTAGTTGTAAGGGGTGTAAAGCGCTGAAATTCGTCGGATCCCCTGGGGGCCGAAGCGCGTTCCGGGCCGGTAGGTGGTGCCGCAGTCGTGGGGTACACCAACGATGGCGACGTCGTAGTTGCCCACCTGGTTCACATCTTCCAAGTAGGGCGCCTTCATGAAGGTGTTGATGCCGGCGAAATGCGGCAGCTCGCCTCTAGAGAAGGTTGAGATGTTGCGGTCAACAATGCTTTCGGCGGCTTCAAGTCCGAAGCGTTTGGCCTGGTCAACTTCTTGCTGCCAGCCAGTGAGTGGAAGCTTGCGTTCCTTCTCGAGTGCCTGCATGCCTTCGCTGGGATGCGAACGCTGGAAGGCCCCTGAAGGGTCCGATGGGGATGACATCAAACAAGGGAGTGGGCGTTGAGGCGGTCTCCCGGGCTTTTGTCCCTCCGTGCAACCGGCAAGGCCGGTGGAAACCTCTTGGACCAGGCATCCCCGTGAAGAGATCGGAACCCTAGGTTTCATCCGCAATTTCACTGTCTGCGGCTTTGATGCTCTGCGGAGTGTGAACCGCTACAAATGATTGGTGTGGCTGATTTTGCAGAAGATGGCTGTTGGGTAACAACAGCTGCTAACAGCAGATAACAAGCCAATTCGCGTTGTCAATCGTGCTGCTTAGCGTTTGCTCAGCACGAATTATTGCTGTGAGTGAATCCTTCGGTGGTCTGCCCAATAAAGAGTTGAGTTCTGGTGTGTCGCAGTGGTGGCGCGAACGGGTTCAACACCTGATTGATTGCGGCCGGGCTGAGGATGCCCGCTGCCTTTACCTGGAGTTCGGGGAGGACAGTGCAGGAACGCTGGGTTTCTGAAAAACTGCATAAAAAAGGAGGGTTCCCTAGGCCCTCCCGGAGTCGACGCATTACCCCTCACCGGGGTGCACCAAGTGTTACGTGCTGAACACTCAAGCGCTGTAAGTGTTGATACTTATTCTTGGCCGCAACGATCAACTTAAGGATTGTTCCTGACGCCGCAGAATTTCATAGGCCTGCCAGAGACCTTCAACGTCAGAGCACACCGCCTGTCGATTGCACACGCGATAGCGGCCCTGGCCGATGGCATCAATGGTTGTGCCCTTGGATGTGGCACAGATGCGACTGATGCTCTTCATGGGATTTGCTCAGTGGATCAAGGATTTACAGCCGTGAGGGGGCGCCATGCACATCTGATTTGCAGTTCTAAATCTCTTTTGCAAGAGAAAAGATCCATGGATAACAGCTCAGCGCCATAAAAAAACCGGGCTTGGCCCGGTTTTTGTTCAGCTTTTGCTTGCGTTTTGAACGCTCAGGCTTTGGAAGGCTTGGTGGTGAGTGCAGCAGACATGGCGGAGGCCAGGAGCACGCATCCGGCGACGGCGAGGAAACCCATGGATCAGGGGGGGAGGGAACGACCTGAGCATCATTCCCACAGCTGGCGTCAGCTTTTGTTGCTGTTGGCACGGAATTCGGAAGAACCTTGCTTTCGGCCTCCCTCGGCTGTTTTCAGAGGCATCTCCTGACGGTCGAGACACGTTGAGCACAGCAATTTCCCCTTGTTGCGCCAGTACGCCGCCATCGAACGCTCGATGCGCATGGAGCACCCTTCACAGCGAAATAACGGCATCGACGGCTCCGCGACGCAGCCCTTCTAACGCAACGGCGCGGTTGAACCGGTGTTCTCTGTGACGATGGGTGCGCTTCGCTCGTCCCAGCCTTGTGATGCAGGCCCTGCGTTTGTTGCTGCTCACCCTGATGGCGTCCGTCGCCTCTGCCTCCTCGTCGTTTCAGCCCTTGGATCGGGTAGAGGGTTGGTTGATCGAGCGACGTTTGGATGCAAACCAGGATCCGATCTGCCGTGCGTCTGTGCCAGGACCTGGCACCTGGTTCTCGGCACGGGTTCATCTGGATGCGAACGACGAGATGGTGGTGCCTGCCGGACTGCATCGGCCGGACGAAACGAGGCTGGAGGCTGTGCGTAATGCGCTCCGGCGTTGTCGCGCCAGTGTTCTGTATCTGTAGCGGATAAAGCTTTGTGGCCGGAGCCGCTGCTGATCTGAAATCGAGCTATGAAATCGGTGTCGGCAGTTGCAAAATCGTCGACTCCTCACACCACCTGAGCCTCCGCCAAGCGCGGGGGCTTTTTTTTGATTGATCCCGAACAGCACCTTTCGATTTTGTGCTCAGCAAATGTTTTGCGGTTGTGATGTTTTTAACCGCTAAATCTCTGATGTATTGCATCGAGAGGCTTGATACAGGAGGGCAGTGGATCCAGGAGATCTGCTTCAAAACGGAGTTCAAAGCCTTTGTGAATGCCCGCACCAAATCGCGCGCCACGTTGAAGACCTATCGCGTGGTGCATGCCACCTGGAACCAGGTGGTCACCGTTGTGCAGGGATCAGCTGAACCCCATTGATCTGGCTTGCTTCGGCGTTTCCAGAGCCGTTGTGATCCCGAAGACTTCAAGGCTCTTTCTTGGATGTGAAATGTCCTGAGCCATAACCGGTGGCCCAGGGGCCTGTGGGCATGATCCTCACGCGGTATCTCAGCAGTGAAGGTTGGGTGGAGGAGTGTTCCCATGCCAACGCTTTTGATGCCTATATCGACGCACGGCGACGCTGCGTGCTCCGAGGCTGCCCCTATCTGCTGGTGGATGCAGAGACCGGCAGCACGGTCTCCGTGCTCACGGTGAAACAGTGTTTGCATCAGTACGGCGTCGAGGGGGATTTCCCGGCGTGATCGCGTCAGGGGATCGACGCAAGAGCCGGCAGGATGGCGGTTGCTGAAACCTCCCGATGGCGACGTTTCTGGTCACCGGCGCAAACCGTGGGATCGGCTTGGAATACTGCAGGCAGCTCAAAGCCCGTGGCGATGACGTGGTGGCCGTTTGCCGTCAAACCAGTGATGAACTGGAGTGCCTGGGGGTGCGGGTGGAAGCCGGCCTTGAGTTGAGCGACAGCCAAGCCATTGATGACCTGGTGCAGCGACTGGATGGTTTGCCCCTCGATGGCGTCATCCTCAACGCCGGGATTTTGCAGTCGATGGGCCTGATGGATTTGGATCCCTCCGGGATTCGCCGCCAGTTTGAAGTGAACGCCCTTGCTCCTTTGCTGCTGGCCAGGGCGTTGGTGGATCAGATGCCCAACGGAGCGAAGTTGGTGCTGATGACCAGCCGCATGGGGTCCATCGACGACAACAGTTCGGGAGGCTCCTATGGCTATCGGATGTCGAAGGTGGCGCTCAACATGGCCGGAAAGTCGTTGGCGATTGATCTGGAACCGCGGGGCATCGCCGTGGCGATCCTGCATCCCGGATTGGTGCGCACCCGCATGATTCGCTTCAATCCCAGCGGGATCCCCCCCGAGCAGTCGGTGAAGGGGCTGTTGGCCCGGATCGATGATTTGACCATGGCCACCAGCGGCAGCTTCTGGCATGCCAATGGTGAGTTGTTGCCGTGGTGAGGCGGGAGACACGCTTTGGGCTTTGATCCGCGTCAGTGGTCAGGCGGACGCCCTGAACAACGCGTCACCAGCAATGTTGAGGCGTTGCTGGCGGAGAACGACGCTTTGCGTCGCGAGGTGTTGCGGCTCAACCGTGAGTTGGAGCGACTGCAACGTCAGCAACGCCAACGCATTCGTACGGAGCCCAGATCCCATCGCCCCTGGAGTGAGCCATCGGCACAAGCTCCACCGCGCATCAGCAGCCAACAGGTGCGGGCCTGGGGGCAGGCCCTGGCTCAGCAGCCGGGATGGACGGCATTGCGTCAGCGCGGATTGGAGCTGTTGATTGACCAGCTCAACCGCAGTGGTTTCCCTGCCCACTTAACCCTTGAACAGCGGTTGGATCGGTTGGTTCGGGGGCTGGGAACAGATCTCATGGCGGCGGTGGGAGCCAAGCCGAACAAGCAAACAACGGCCGTTCTGGCGGCGTTTGCCTTGTTTGGGGTGCGGGCCAGTGAATGGCTGGATGAGGATCCACAGCGTGTGGTGGAGCAGTTGCGTCAGCGGCAGGACCAATCAGGTTCAAGGCGGCAGGGTCGCCGCACCCGAACGGACCAACGTCAAACGGATCGTCAGGACGATGGCCACGCCCGTGATCCACGCCGTGCCGCTTTAAGGGTGTTGGGCTTGGAGGCCAACGCGTCCCTCGCTGAGATCAAGCAGGCGCATCGAAAACTGGTGAAGCAGCACCATCCTGATCTCGGTGGTTCTGCTGAGGCGTTTCGACGCGTCAATGAGGCGTATCAGTCCTTGGTTCAGTGACGCTCTTGTCCGATGATCTGGGGCAGCAACAGGTGGTGTTGATGCCGGTGGAATTTGGTGTGGTGCTGATTGGTGCTGGCTTTGCCGTGGGTGTGTCCCTCGCCGTCGCCGTTTGGTTTGAACGTTGGAAGGCAAAACAGCCCGATCCTGAAGGCAAATAAGCCATAAAAAAGCCCCGCCGAGGCGGGGCTTGCAAGAGGTCGTCATGCTGTTGTCAGCTGGCGACTTTCTGACCGCGATAAACAAGAACAGGACGCTGAACGTTGGATGCAGCAGCGTTGTTCTGGTTGTACTTCTGGCCGCGATAGGTCAGGGTCATGATGGGTTCCTCGAAGCAAGCTCAGGTCCCCGTTCCATGGCCTGAGTCGAACTGCGGTCAACACGAGTGCTGACTGAACGTAGTGGGTAGCGGTTGCTACACATCAGTTATATCCATGCGGTCAATCCCTGTGTCGTTCACGCCGATACAAACCAGGGAAATTGGTTGCTCGTGGATTGATGAACTCAGTCTGGGTCTGGGTTCTTGGCTGTGATGAATTCAACAATGAATCCTACTGAATGTATCTTTGCGATACCAGTTGACCTCTGAGGCGGCTTTTGGTCCATCTCGTCATCCGATGGTCCTTGGTCGGCTCTCGGGGCGGGTGGTGGTCAATGGTGGATTGTCGGAGGTTCGTTTCCAGGGGGGATGGAACGCGCATTGGCAATCCCTCCAATATTGATTGAAAGCAATCACCTCGACCCTCTTCTTGAACATACGGGTGCAACTCCCGTTGTTGGCAATTGAAAACTGAGAGCTGACGAAACAACTTCCCAGACCCAATTCCTTCGTGAAATCCCAATCCCAAATCATTTGCGTCAAGCGTCACTTTGCAATGAAGAAATCACGTCCCTGTGGTGTTAACAGATCCTTTTATTTCTCCGCGTTGCGTATTGATGAACGACTGAAATCGATGTAGATTGTTCTTTCATATCCGCTCGGATTGATTCCGCTGGATTTTCTCGATGACGACGATTGACGTGGCCTGCTCTGCATGAGCCCTGAGAGCGTCTGTGTGGGCTGTTGATTGTGTGTTGTGTGGGATTTCTTGGTGTCTGTTGAGTGCGGTCTGAATGGCCTTGGCGGATTTGCTGTAGGGCCAATGGTTGTCTACGCAACAGAACCACAGCTCCAATAGAGATATTTTCCAAGGCCCCGCTCTGAATATAATGAGCTATTGGGAGCAGAATTGGAGGAGGAATCTCAAGCTGATCACTGTGGATGAGGTGCCACCCGCACAGCAGATTCAGGTGTCGAGATGGTTGAAGCAAAGGACAGAGCTTCTGCTCGGGCAAATACAGCCAGTCGATGCTGAATCTCTTGTTCAAGAGTTTGACGACTATGAAGATGCTTGCTGCTAGTCATGGACTGGCTTGATGGCTTGGGTTGGGCAGGAGTGATTTCAGTTGGAATTTCTTTCCTCTGGGATCTGTTCTTGCCTTTGAATCTGTTGGTGATTGGTGTTATCTACGTGACCACATTTATTGGCTGGCTTTTTCTCACAAGAAACAAAACCAGTTTCTGAGGTCAAGCCCGTTTTCACCACAGAAAAATGCAAACCCCCATATCGAGACGCCAGGGACGAAAACGACCCCATGGGGGTGTCCGGAGTCTGTGGCTTGAGGCCTGCCAGGGGGTGGTCTTTTCTTTTCCCATGGCCTGCCAGGTGTGGATTCGGCAGGCTTGTTGAGAATGGTCCGGCGCTGGCTGACAACACTGGACACCGAGAAGCATTGGGGCCACTGACTGGTGTCTCTTTTGTGGACTCTTGCTTTTTCGACAGAACCGAGCGTGGCTGGCAACAATGGATGGAGACAGGCCTGGATGCACTGACCGGCGCTGTTGTCGCCTTGAGGAAGAAAGGGAAGGAAGAGCCACCTCGCGATCCCAAGGACGCAGCCAGGCTCACCCCCAAATCTTCATCACACGGTGCCGACGACACCTCACCACGGTGCACGAGGCAAACCAGAAGCAATGCCGAAATGGCAGCCAATGACACTTGACCCGCAATGAGGTCTGGTTACACCGATGAGGTTGGTAGGAGATCTGATGGAGATTCACCTTCACCACGCCCAATCACTCGGCGAACTCATCCTGGATGGACGACACACGCCATTTCGCGCATTGGCTTGCCCGTTGAAACCTTCGGTGGTGAGAAGCGAAAGAGAGGCAAAGCGTCACAAGTAGTTCGGATGTAGGCCTGGCCTCGGTATGCCGATCCTGCATATTGGATTGATTTGTCCGATCACCTCTGCCTGAGCTCATCAAGATGAGTTCGGTCTCAGGGGGGTGTGCTTAGCAGAGCGGTCACCCCTTTGTTTCCACCTCGTTGGCCAATTCAGGTCCATCCACGTAGCAAACCGCTTGGTTTGGCCACATCGCATGGACGATCCGATAGGTAGACAAGGTTGAAATTGCCTTGCGTCGAGCACCGATCAAGGCCTTGAACTCAGTCTTAAAGTTCAATTCCCTGATCCATTGATGATCAGGACCTCGGCGTTCGATGCAGTACATGCCGAGAATGGCTCTCAGAGTGAAGCCAGAAGGTAGATGCGTTCAGCAGCTGTGCATCTCTGTTTCCTGGATTCAGGACACCCTTCTGCTGATTGGTGTCAGGTGATGCGTTCTGCCCTGTCAAAAGAGGGCTAGCACAAAAGTGCTCCGTTGGACGACTGACCTTGGAGCGGCGAGGCCACCTCTACGAGGGCAGTGGCTTCGCTTGCATAAAAAAAGAGCCCCCCAGCTCTGAATAAAGGGGCTCGTTTTTGTTGACTTGCTCAGAGTGGCGACAAATCGACCCGGTGTGAAGTTGGGTCAGAGAGCCCTCATCCAAGCATCAGAACTGTGGATCACTCAGTGGAACAAACAGTGGACAAAAGAGAATCTCTTAGCCTCCGAAATCCTTGTATTGCCAACGGTTCTCTGATTCTTTGCTTGAGAAACTGTTTCATCGAAGCAAGCTCAGGTCCCCGTTCCATGGCCTGAGTCGAACTGCGCCTCGCCGAAGACGAGGTGAACGTGATTGCGTAGCGGTTGCTACAGATCCCTTATAAGGGTGGTGTCAATCAACGTGTTGTTCGTGGTGTTACAGAACAGGAGATCTGTTCAGCTCCGATGGGTTGATTCAGGCCTTTAAGTGCTTCAAGCGCGTTTGGGTGGTGTGTGCACCGGGCGTGGCTTGAGTTGGGGTGCTTTTTGCGTCATCACAGGCTGAAGATGAACTAAATCAATTCTGTCGTTGCTTGGATGGTCGGAATGATGGATCGGCTACCGATCACGAGGTTCAGGCTCTGATCGCTCTGGCTTGGACTCAAAGCTTCTATTAATTCGTTGTTCTGCTGAACAGTTCGGCTGCGATTGAGTGATCCTTGATGCTTACTCAGTGTGAAGCTCATGGCGCCGAAGAACGCCATCCGTACGGTGTGGGCAGGTCAGTTTTCGCGGTCATGAACAGCTCTCAGAGCAAGGATGATTGGGTGAAGGCGCAGCAGCACAAGTTCCACAAACCCATTGATGTGGACACCTTGATGTGGGTGCGCAATCGCTTGATGCGCTTGGAAGTGGAGGCCCGTTGGGCCGACCGCATCTGCGTGTTTGAAGAGTTCTTTCCCAACGATGCGATCATTCCGCGCATTTAAATCACAGCCATGTTTTTGACTGTCTTTGGCCAGAAGGGTGGTGTGGCAAAAACCTGCACCAGCATTCACTTGGCTTGTGTTTGGGCCCAGCAGGGCCTGTCGGTGTGTGTTGTTGATGCGGATCGCAACCGCTCGGCAACCGCCTATGCCGCCCGAGGCATGCTTCCGTTTGAGGTGGTGCCTGTGGAGGCTGCAGCAAAGGCCACCCGCCATGCCCAAGTGATCATCACCGACGGGCAGGCCAGCAGCCATGAGGACGAACTGAAGAATCTTTCGGCCGGAGCAGACCTTGTTTTGCTCCCAACAACCCCGCAAGCGAGATCGGTGGAGCTCACCGTCGAACTCTCTTCAATCCTCAGGCAGATGGGCACCATGCATGCCGCGCTGTTGGTGAAAGTGGACAGCCGAAAACAACGGCTTGCGCAGGAAGCGCGTCAAATTTTGGAGGGTTTTGATGTGGATGTGATGCAGGCGGAAATCCCCTTGTTGGCGGCGTTTGAAAAAGCAGAAGTGGAGGGTGTTTGTGTGTCGAATGCCGTCGATGACCGTGGCCGTGCCGATCTGAGGCGCATGGGGGGATGGGCGGCCTATTGCCAGGCTGCTGTTCAGATCCGTGATCGCTTGTCGGCAGCAACGCCTGACGCCATTAGTGCTTGATCAAGAAACAGCTCACTTTTGGCGTCGGTCGCCAATTAGACAGATCTTCTGAGCTTCAGCCGCAATCCTTACTTCAGCTGATTGAAGGTTGATGGGTCGCAGTTCTTGGTTGAAGAATCCCACCCGTTGCTCAGCAGCATCCACCTGGCAGCCCCAGGCTCAATCCGCTTCCTCTGGACAGGCGACGGTGAAGGCCTCCACCGCGGCGGTTCTGCTCAAGACGCCGAGCATCTCTACCAAGGCCGCATGATCGAAGCCGTTGTGATGCTTGCCATCGGTTTGTCGATGGCTGGCGTGGTTCTTGTCAATCTGAACGACGACGAGTCCGTCTAGGTTCAAAAGCGACTGCTGCTTTTGATGACTTACTTGTTGGCCTTCATGCTTGGGCAGCTTGAGATCAGCAATCTCACAGCGGCCTTCCTCCTCTTGGTGGCGGTTGTCTTTGTGGGCAGCTTCGCTGTGGTGTCATTGCAGACCGGTGAGCTGATCAAACCGCCCAAAAATGACTGACACGTTTGAGCTGAACGGCCAGCAGATCCTTTTGAAAGTATCCAGTGATCGTGTCGTCGCTGAACGGGTGGTGCGTCACATCCAACGGCGCCTTGATGAAGACGACTGGAGGCCTTACACCTGCAAGGCCGATGCCGTTCAAGCTTGGTTCCGTCTCGGCGGCATTAGGGCTCAAGTGCTTGAGGCTTTGAACCTGATCTGATCGCGCCCTGAAGCTCAGAACGATCCCAGCAACTGGGTCATCGCTGCTGCAGCGCCGATGCCACCAAAGAACAGCACCAACGGCAGGAACACAGGCCAGCGGACGGCTGAGTTGGAATCCATAGAGCGGGTTTGAACTCGAATGACGTTATTCATCCCTTCTTCTCTGTGGCGATGGCAACCGTTTCCGTGCCATGGCTGCATGATGTGAAGCCTCTCCCAGCATCTCTGTTTGGTCGATGCCTGAGCTTTCCAAGGCCGCTAACGCTGATGCCTCCCATGTGGTGGTGATCGGTGGAGGCTGGGCCGGCTGGGGTGCAGCCAAAGCCCTCTGTGAAGCCGGTGTTCGCGTCACCCTGGTTGACGGGATGCCGGATCCCACGGGGAGAACGCCGATGCGCACCGCCAGCGGTAAACCGTTCGAAGCCGGCACCCGGGGCTTTTGGAGGGATTACCCCAACATCAATGCGCTGACCGATGAGCTTGGTCTCACCGATGTGTTCACGGAATTCACCACTAGCGCCTTCTGGTCTCCCGCCGGTCTGGAGGCCACTGCCCCGGTGTTCGGTGACGGGTTGCAGTTGCCCAGCCCCTTGGGGCAGGCCATGGCAACGATCAAGAACTTCAAGCGCCTGCCTGTTGCCGATCGCCTGAGCATTGCCGGCCTTTTGGTGGCGATGCTTGATCTGAACCGCAACGAGGAAACCTTCCGGCGCTACGACGCCATCAATGCGTTGACCCTGTTCCGTCAACTGGGCATCACGGAGCGGATGATCGACGAATTCTTGCGTCCGATTCTTTTGGTGGGTCTGTTCAAGCCACCGGAGGAATTATCGGCAGCCGTCACCATGGAGCTGCTCTACTACTACGCCCTGGCGCATCAAGATTCTTTTGATGTGCGCTGGATTTGTCGCGGCAGCATTGCCGAGCAGCTGATCGCGCCCCTGGCGGAACGCCTGATCGACTCCGGTCTGCTCACTGTTCTGGGAGGAACGTTGGCCACGGGCCTGAAGCTTGATCAGCCAGGCGAAGCGATCCAGTCGGTGCAGGTCCGATTGAACGAGACTGGACGTACAGATCTGATCGATGACGTTGATGCGGTTGTGCTGGCGATGGGTGCCAAGGGCATGCATGCGCTGATGGCGGAGTCGCCGCGTTGCAGTGATGTGCTGCCGGAGTTGGTGGCTGCTGGCGGTTTGGGGGCGATCGATGTGGTGTCGGTGCGGTTGTGGCTGGATCGCACCATCGCAGTCGCCGATCCCGCCAATGTCTTCTCGCTCTTTGATGCCTTGCAGGGTGCGGGCGCCACTTTTTTCATGCTCGACCAGCTGCAGAACGCGGATCTTGATGCGCTCTGGGGCGGCAGCGAGCCCCAGGGCTCCGTGGTGGCCAGCGACTTCTACAACGCCACGGCGATCGCAGCATTGAGTGATCAGGAGATCGTCGACACCCTGCTGAATGAGCTGTTGCCCCAGGCGGTGCCGGCCTTCCGGCTTGCCCAGGTGCTGGAGTTTGAGGTGCGGCGTTACCCGGGCTCGGTGTCGTTGTTCTCCCCCGGCAGTTTCAGCCAACGGCCGCCGTTGCAGACGGCACTTCCGTCTGTGGTCTGCGCCGGCGATTGGGTGCGGATGGGCGAACGCGAGCACGGTGCCAAGGGGCTGTGCCAGGAACGGGCCTACGTCTGCGGCCTTATGGCAGCTAATGCACTGGTGCGTAGTGGGGTGGTGAAAGGGGCGAATGCTGCGAATTGCCCACAGCATCCGGTGCGTCCGATCCGTCCGGAAGAACCCCAGGTGCTGTTGGGCCGAGCCCTGAACAAGCTCGTGATGGACCCCCTGGAGGCGTTCGGGATCCGTTGGCCTTGGTTGGCCTGAGCTCAGAAATTCAGTTGACCTGAAAGCCAGAGTTCCTGCCAAGACCCTGCTGCTGAGGCATTCAGCGCCATCAGGATGGTCACGCTGATGCCACCCAGGGTGAGCCCCACCCCCATCATGATCAGGGCGGTCAGTCCTTCCGCTTCGGTGAGCGGTTGCTTTTCGACAAAGCGACGCTTGGCCATGGCTGCTGATCCGATGCACCCGTTCTGCATCGGCCCAAGGGCACTTGGCAACAGGCCGTATCACTCATTCATGCAGAGCTGCGGGGGGATGACCAGCGTTGCTTAGGTTGCTGGCCTGCGCTTGACGCCGCCCCGATGGGTTTCATCATGCAGCCATGACTGGTTTGATCTGTGGCATGACCGCCCTGTGGCTCCACGCTTGGTGGTGTTGTAGAACAACCAATTCGCCTGCGGTCAAACGCAGCTGGCCTTACCCGCGCTCGTGGAAAAACAGCGCCGATCTGTATGAAAGGCCCTGTCGCCGTCACCGTCATCTCAGGGCGCGCACGCAACTCAGCGCACGCAGCCGCCGCAGCATCGCCGGTAGAACACCTGTCTTGGTAGCGCAAGTTACTGAAAACGCTTAAGTTGGCGCGTCTGGATTTTTCTGTTGAACGGGAGCCAATCGGTCGAGGCCAGGAGTGAGAAGCGTCGTCAGCAGCTGATGGGAGTGTCGTTTGTGGCTGCAGCGCTCGGCGTTCTGGCGTTGTTGACGATCCGTCTTGGCACCTGTTGCTCCTGGTTCGGTTCGCACTGACCTTTTCGGTTTGGCAGCTGGAGCTCATTGGTGTTCATTGCCTCGGCAAGGCTGCGCCAGCCACCAGATGTGGTGTCCTCAGCCCTTGATTCTGGGTGCAGGGCCGGTATGTTTCATCTGTTCCCCATCACCTGGCTTCAGCCCATGCGGCTGAGGCTTTTTTATTGCCTTCTTGCAGAACGTTGTATCAAGGCAAACCAACTTCTGATTGTCTTAAGTGACATCACTTGGTGGCAACGGCCACATCGGCATCAGGTTCCTTAAGTTGAAAAGGAGCGTCTTCTCTTGATGTCTCCTGCTGAATTGTCGAGCATCAAATGGGAGCAAGATGGTGAAATGTCTGCGCACGACACATGGAGCCTTGTGAGGAAGCTCATCAAGGTGGAAGAGCAAGACAAAGCATCAAACTTGTTGCATCTGTCGTCGAAATACATTCACTCCAATCGTTTCAATTTGCGTTGACATGAGAAAATATTATTCAGTTCTCCGAGTTATTCCTCAGCGCCGGGCCATGAGATTGCGTTGGTCTTTTCTCGAGAATTTGGAGCTATAAATTTGAGGGTTGACCGAGTTCGCCTCCTATGCGATGAGGGGCATGCCATGACGAACGATTGAGGTCACCTTGTTAGTGGTCGCGTCAACCACCATGTAAGTGCACATCAGCGCCTTCGACTTTGTGCGATCACATAGGTAAGCCTTGAATTCCGTTTGGAGGTAAAGCTCCTTGACCCAACGGTCGGGAGCTTCTTGCTTGACGACGTTATACACGGCTATTGCCTGGACCCTTGCTCTAGCAATGCCTTTAATGCGCCAGTCCAAATCACGGAATTTCCGCTGTTTAGGCATCAGCACTTATCCAACGAGTCGGTCATCTTCAGCCAGGATCGCTTTGCCTTTTGAAATCCTCATCACCTCACCTGAGTTGCCGGGACTTTCGTAGATGACTCGATAGAGCCCGAAAGTATTCAGCGATTTGGCTCGGGCGTTGGTGAAAGCCTTGAACTCAGTCTTGAAGCACTGCTCCTGAAACCAAATGTCGGGCCCATCGCTTCGTTCAACACAGAACATCATCTGTATCCCCTGATGCTCTCAGCTTGGAGAGGGCAGAGCTGATCGCTTGCTATCTCCAAATGAGCTTCGGGATCATGTCTTCAGTTGTCGACCAGTGAGCAAGGGACCCAGTCAGTCTTACGAGCCCAGCTCGTCAATGGCACATGATGTTCTTTGGCTGAGCATGTGCATTGATCACCCTGACGAAATCGCTGTTCACCTGGAAAACGGCAGGAATCCTGACGGGAGTGAAGCTGGTAACAGTGGCAGCCGTACTTGGCCTTGCTCGTGCGGGGCTTCTTCCCCAGTGGTTTCCGCATTGGGGTTAGCCCGCTTCAGGATCTCAGCCCAATTCTTTTGGCAGGCTCGGAGCTGCCTCAGATGCAAAAAGAAACCCCCGCCGAAGGCAGAGGTTTGGGGTTTGATTAAGCCCTGATCACTTGGTGTAGGAAGTGCCTCTGTAGGTCAGGCTTGGATGGGCATTGTGAGCGACTTCTTCGCGGCATGTGTTGTAGTGCTCGCGGCGGTGGGTTAGCTCGACACAAGCTTTGGGCGATGCTTCTGGAGCTTCGTAGGAGTGACCTCTGTAGAGAAGAGCAGTCATGGTTGGTTCCTCAGAAAATTCCAAGTCCCCGTTCCGTGGCTTGGAGTGTCTGCGCCCCTTGGAAAGAGGTGAACGTTGTGTATCGATTGCTACAAATAAATTATACGCCTAAGTTGATCTCTGGGTTTACAGCCTTGCCTGGTTTCAGGAGCCCAGCCGGTAGAGGGGGCTTTCAGCTCCTGGGAACGCCAAAGATGATCGACGTTCAGCGGTCGTCCTCCTTAGATCTCGGATCGTTCTCCTTGTATCTCGGCAGGTCAGTGGGCTGAGCCAGGACGTAAACGACTGCCGCAGAGATCACCACGGTCACGATGATGAGTGCAGTGATGGCTGATGAATAGTCAGTCATCAGGCTTCAACCTCAGCATTTTTATCGCCTGTGCATTTGATCTCTTCGGTTGTTGCATCGGCTGATTTGGACTTGCTGTAAGAGCAACCGCCAGCGATGGCGACGTTGGCGAAAGCAGCAATAACCATGATTGCGATGATCACGGTGCCGCCAAAAAAGGCCAGATTCGGGTGACGATTCACGTGAGGCTGACCTGAGAGTCATCGGACCCTACTGGCTAAATCCAGAATTCGATGCTCATGCCTCAGGGAGAACCAAACCTTCGTCCTAGAAGCGAACAGCCCAAAGCTCCTCGTTGGTCACCTCACCGTTCTCATCAAGCAGTTCTGGGTGTGTGGTTTTGAGACCTGTTCGGTCGTTCGATGTGCTGGGTTTAGAGGCCGACGATGGGCGCATCATCCGAAAAGCCTGCAAGAGCAAGTACGTCAAGACAGCTGCGTAAGCGATTGGGAAAAGACCTGCGATCACTGCCTCTTCAATGCGATGTTAAGAAACGTTAACCACTGCTATCGCTGTCTGGGGTTGCTAATCGCTACTTGCGGCCCTGCTTTGCCTCCCCCGCATATTCCCGCTCCAGGTAGTCAAGGCGGGCCAGGCATTCTTCTGCTTCCGCCCAGCGCCCATAGCGGCTGAACCAGTTGCTGGGCAGCCCTTCCCATCTAATGCCCCAATGCAAAGACTCTGCATAGGTTCGACTTGTTGCACCGCTGTAGGTGAGCCGACTTCGCATTGAACGTTCAGCCATTGGAGCCTCCTCCATGAAGGAGACCCGTGGTGTGGGAATCCATGGATAGCTTCTAGTGGGGTTGGCCTGTCAGCTGCGGGTGACCAGCCTCTATCCCCAGGTGCGTTGTCTACTTCTGGGCGTAGTCGATCAAAAGTTGCTTTTGGAAGTTGAGCTGACGCAGCTTTTCGATGTTCTGCTCATTCTCTTCTTTGCTCCAATGACGTGGATTGGCGATTCGGGCCTCAAGCTCCGATATTGCGTCGTTGAGATTTGTCGTTGAGTCCTCGGTCCAAGGTTCACCTCCACAGTGGACCATCGGGTGATAACCATGGCTGAGGTGAGTAAATATCCTTTTTTGCTACTGGTGCCATCTCTTTCGGCTGTTATCAGTATGTGGGTGTCGTGCTCGTGCAGACCTCCTCTAGGTCGGTGGTCAAACTGAGGCGACGGGATGAGGGAACAGTTGGGTTTGCGCAACCTGCCTTCATCGCACCACGGTTAAGCAGCCAAAGTTGCGATGCTGCTTAGCATGCAGCATGAAGGGCAGAGCATGACGAACTGCACTCCAAACCTCGTTGCCTGGCTGGTTGAGTACAGAAAGTATTTAATACTCGTCGCCGATGGTGCCAACGATGAGGCTGCACTTCTAAAGCAAGAAATTGAGGAGGGTCTTAATTGGGTTGAGCTGAGTTGGGCTGACCTTGAGTTTGCAAATGATTCTGATCAGCCTTTGCGCCATTGATCATCCCGTCCGTGTGGTGGCACGCCTGTGGCCTTGAATCAGGTGAAGTACGGGAAGCCGATCGGCGGCTCGGAGCCATACGTCCGTAGACCGTTTGAAGATTTTCTCAGTTATGGCAATCCATCTCTCAGGCGGCGCGCCAATCGATTCGTTCATTTTGGAAGGCAAGCACGCTCCTTTTCGTGCTCTCGCCTGTCCATTGAACGCCATAACAACGATCTCAGAGGAATCTCCTTTGGATTCAGCTCAAAGCCGCCGCGCTCGACGCGCTTGAAGATTCACTAGCGGAGCAATCTCAGGAAGCCTCTGTAGATCCAGCTCCATCGTCGGGGAAGGCCCAAGGCTCTTCCGCTTCTTTTGCTCTGCGCTTCTGCCAAGCCTCAAAGCTGTCCTCCTCTTGCTGCTCAAGGAGCGGTTGATCGGCTGGATGGATGCCCATATCGGCACCCTATGGGATTTCTTCGGTCTTAGAAAAAGTCTCAACTCGCCTCAGGAGCCCATCTCATCTCCTTCTGCTACTAGAAAGGCCTAGAAGCCGAAGAAATTAAGGACTGCTTCTAAGGCTCCAAGCCCTAATAGGAAGGCACCCGCGAGCAAGGCAAAGTCTTTTTTTTGATCTAGCCATGGTTGCAACGATTGTCCCCGCGAACGCCATAAGCAAGAACCTAAAGGCAATCGGAAGATCCAGTTTTGAGTTCCATGTATTTCCTGAATGAGTTATGTAAACCCTCTGCGGTGCGGTCACTTAACCGTTTGATAGCAAGTTCAAGTTACTTAATTCCTTTCAAACAAGGTAATTCCGATGACACGGTTCGCTGGTTGGGCGTCATCCCGCCTTAGGCGCCCAGCCCGTCTCCTTCTGCCACATCGGTGCCCAGAACTTGCACTTCTTCTTTAGGCGCTCGCTTTGCTGTTTTTGCAGGGGCGTTCACCTCGCTTCAACTTGAGCCACATCGCTTTCTCAAGTGCCGTCAGCTTTGGAGACGTCTCATGCATTGCAGCTTCCGCACGTCGCCTGGCGGCAATGATGAAGCGGTCTGTCCTATCGACTCCGTCGAATCCCATGTCCCTGAGGAGGATGACACTCGCAAGGTAGACATACGAATCGTGCGTGCATCGAGTGCCAGTGAGCCCTCACTTCAAGAGATGGCCAGAGCTGATTAGGGCTTCGATCGCTTGACCAAATCTTGGCCGTTGCGAATGATTTCTTTCACGCCGATGCCTGTTCGGTCGTGTCATCGAGAACATCTTGCTGAAGCTGCTGAACGGCGCAGAGGGCTTCATGCGCAGGCCATCCATGAACATCCATCAACTCCTTAACCAGAGCATCAGGGGCCTGAGTGATCGAGGAGCGAATGGCATTGACGACTGTGTTGTCCCTCGCGAGTGCAGACAGCCGTAGAGCCCTAAGTCGCTGTGTGTTCGGCTGTTTCATGACTGCACTCTGGACTACCGCAGGTTTTGCTCCAGTTGCCAAATGCTTTCATGCACCTGGCTCACCGATTCACTGCCCTATGGAAGTGGACCGGCGCATCTCCTCCAACCCATGGATTTGAGTGCATTCCATTTCTCCAGCGCCTCTTGTCGTGTCATCAGTTGACTCCCCTGAGGAATCGGGTCGTCAGGTGGTCGCCAATGGAAGCTGCGCATGACGATCGAATCGCCTTGAGAGCCATCCTTGGAAGCGGTGAATTGGTAATAAAGCTGCTGTGGCTCATTGACAAGCCACGCGCCAATTGACTTGTAGGAGAGTTCTTCAGTGATGAGTTCGCCCCATGGGAGAGGAGCCTGATCGATCGATCAGACGGCTTTTTTCGTAGTTGAGCTGGCGGAGCCTTTCGATGTGCTGCTCATGCTCTCCGCTGCTCCAGTGCTGTGGGAAGGCCACTCGGGCTTGAAGTTTCGAGATTTGGTTGTTGAGTTTTCTCGCTGGGTCCTCGGACCAAAGGTCCTCTACACAGTGGACCATCACCGGCCCCTTCTGGTGGGTAAGAAGGGAATCTTCCTCATAACTACTGATGGACCTCTCTGGAGAGGTCGTTTTCTCATCAGGAAGGTCGGCCCATCCCTTTGGGGGCGTTTGTGTTGTTGGTGAGCTGCAACCGGCCTGGCGGGTGGTGCTGTTCTGCGCCGGAGTGGGTGGTTTGACGCTGGCTTAATCACTGCATTGATGGGGAGCGAGGTGGCTGGAGCTGGTGTGAATCCTGCGGATCAGCGCTGGGGTTCCTGGCCGCTGCTGCCACTTAGCAATCAGTTGCCGGAACAGGTCTGAGGGGCTTGTCCCTGAGTTGTCACTGGAATTTTGTGCAACTGGGATCAATCGTGTGCAACTCCCAGGGAGCTGACCTCGCTTGAATCCTGCTCTACACGAGATGGTTCAAGACCACCTGTCTGTAGGCATCCAAGTCGGGCACTTCAACCCCATGAACCTTGGCCCGGTCGTCCCAGCGCCGCAGGGCCATGGCATCGTCCATCCCCTCTAAGGCCAACAGCCGCATCGCTTCAGAGCGGCTCAGCTCTCCGCCTTGCACGGCAAAGCTGCGTTTCGATGCATCCGACAGCCCCGCGTAATACGTCTCATCCAAGGAGCACAGCAGCCGCTTGGCCGAGACATGCCGCTGTACGGGGGCAACGACCTTCGTGGGGAAGAACACCGAGAGTGCTCGGGCGGCGACGGCCTCATGGGCACAGTCTTGATCGAGGAAATCCCTTCGCTCATCGTGTTCATCGATCATCAGATGGCCGATGTCATGAAGCAGTGATGCCACCACCAGGTGGGGCTGCTGCGACTCCTGTTGGGCCAGATGCGCTGTCTGCAGAGCATGTTCCAGCTGCGTCACCGATGGGTCGTAGCTGGATTGCCCATGGGTGTTGAGATAGGCGAAGAGCAGATCAACACGCTCTTCCCGACTCCCCGCTTGCATGGATTTCATCCATTCGATGGCGTGGTCGGCCAGTGCAGTCATGAGACGTCCTCTCCGAGAAAGTGGTTGATCAAGCTGACGCGCCCATCTGCCAGCGCCTGCTTTTTGTGGTCGTAGTACTCCGATCGCAAATCGCCTTCGGAGCTGGCGTTGTAGGTGACGTACAGCGCGCGGCGCGAACGATCGGAGCGATTGGTGCCGCTGCGGTGCGGTGCAAAGGAGTTGAAGAACACCGCGTCTCCAGCCGCCACAGGCATCGGCGTCCATTCGAGTTGAGCTGCCCGCTCAATCGGGAGGCATCCATCGGCATTCACATCGATTACCCCGTTGTGATGGGCCCCTTTTGCGAATTCCAAGCAGCCATTGCTTGTATCCGCTGAATCCAAGGCCAGCAGCATCGTGATGTGTAGCGAGCCAAACGGGTAGGCCGGGGCATCCTGATGGGGGGCGTATCCGGCGGCACCGGGGTGCTTGTAGTTGATCTTTTCCTTGAACAGCACCGGCGGCTCGCCAAACAAGGCTTCGAGCACGTCGCGCACCCGCCCCTGGGTCAGGAACTGATGCAGGGGCGGGTGATCCTTGGCGAAGTCTTCGGTTCGCGCTTTGACCCGACCACGGTCTGTGCTTTCGAAGTAATGGCGCCCCAATGTCGATGCGTTGGAGATGTCGTCAATCCAAGCCAGCAGCTCCGCCATGGCGTCGTTTGCCACCAAGCCAGGCACATGGACGACGCCGTCGTGTTCGTGACGCCCTTTGAATTCCAGGAGATCCTTCGGATCCCAGTGCGTTGTGGTTGTGATGTTGCTCATCTGATCGGCGTCAGGGTGGACTCAACAAGTGCCTTGAGATTGCGGGCCGCTGTCATGGCGATGTCTTCTCGGATCGATTGAACGGCTGACCCGATGTGCGGGGTGAGCACGGTGCGATCGCGCTGATCGAGCAAGCCATGGGGAATGGAAGAGGGGTGGTCCTCTCGGGCCCAGTCCTCCATCTCAAAAACATCGGCTCCGTAGCCCCCCAGCTGGCCTGATTGCAGCGCGCGCACAACAGCCTGTTCATCCACCACCGAGCCGCGGCATGGATTCACCAGCACGGCACCCGGTTTGCACCGGGCCAACACATCCGCATTGATCAGATGCCGCGTGTCGTTCGTGAGCGGCACCATCAGCACCAGGTGATCACTGCACTCAATCACGTCGTTGAACTCCACATGCTGCAGCTCAAGACGTTGCTCGGATGGGCGATCAAGACGAACGGGATCGCTGTACAGCAGCGTTGCCCCGAAGCCCCGCATGCGCTCGGCGAATTCGATGCCGAGTTGCCCCATCCCTACGATGCCAACCGTGCTGTTGATCACTCCTTTGGAGTAGAAATTGGGCCGCCATCCAGGGAACTGGCCTGTGCGTACGAAGGCATCCCCTGCCGGAATGGATCGCGCCAGGCTGATCAGCATTGCAACGGTGAGTTCTGCCGTTGGTGCCGCCAACAAATTGGGGATGAATTGATAGCGAATGCCCCGGGCATCACAGGCGGAGAGATCGAAGTTGTCGAAACCACGCAGGGCTCCGGAGATCGAGCCCAGCCGTGGGCAGTGATCCAGAAAGTCGGCATCGACGCAATCCGGCATGAACATCAGCAGGCCGTCGGCGTCCGCTGCTGCTGCCAACAGGGCGGGTCGGCTCCAGGGCTCCCGGCTGCGATTGACGGCGACATGTGCGAATTCGGAGAGGAAGTCGATGACCTCCTCCTGCACATGGTTCGTGACCACGAGATGGGGCCGCTGTTGATGGCTCATGAGGGTTGTCATTGCACCATCCAATGCCGCAGAGCATTGCTCATCGAATCGAGCGCTGTGACCACCACAAGCACCACCAGCAGCAGGGCCGAGACCTGTTGGTACTCCATGATTCGCAGGGCACTGATGATTTCCAAACCGATGCCGCCGGCGCCCACGGCGCCCACCACCATCGAAGCCCGGAAGTTGTATTCCCAGCGGTAGAAGGTGACATCCGCCATGGCTGGAAACACCTGAGGAAGGATGCTGTGAACGATCACCTGCAGTTCAGATGCCCCCGATGAGCGGGCGGCTTCGATCGGCTCCTGATCGCAGAGTTCGATCGCCTCGGCGTAGAACTTGCCGAGCATCCCCACGGAGTGAAGGCCAAGCGCCAGAGTTCCGGGCAGTGCTCCGAAGCCAACAGCAGCCACAAGAATCATGCCGAGAATCAACTCGGGAACGGCTCGGGTCACGTTGAGCACTGCCGTGGCGATCACGTAAAGCGCCGGGCTGGGGCTGGTGTTACGGGCTGCAAAAAAACATAGGAGGAGCGAAAAGAACACCGCGATGGAGGTGCCTGCGATGCTCATCGCCATTGAGTCGATTAAAGGCTTGATCCAGAACGGCCACCGTGCGAAGTCCGGTGGAAACATCTCTGGCAGCAAGTTGAGAATCGCCGGCACCCCAGTGGCGATTCGATTCGGATCAAACAGGCCAACAACGGCCAAGGAACCAACAACCGCCGTGAGAATTACCAGAACACGGAGGAATTGCTGCCGCCATCGCAGCTCATGGCGCCGAAGAATGGCGCGATGGGAATCAACGGAAGCACTCATAAGGGAAAGACAAAAAGGTCCCGATGGTGTGAACCATCGGGACAAAGGAACGTGTTCAGTTGACGAACTTGCCGAGGTCGAGGCCCAGCAGATCACCCGCCTTGCGGATGCCGTCGTAGTCCTGATCGGTGATCACGGCGAACCCATCGGCCTTGAACGGCTTCAGCACGCTGTCGTCATTCAGTTCAATGAAAGTGGTGCTGATGGTGTCCTTCAGCTCGGGCTTCAATGACGTGCGCATCGTCCAGGGGTACTGCGGGATCGGCGCTGATTTGGCGATCAAGGTCACCTTGGTGTCGTCGATCTTGCCCTTCTCCTTCAGTGATTCGAAAATCGGGCAAGCCACGCCACCGGCCTGAGCGTTGCCGTTCTGAACGGCCAGGGCCACAGCGTCATGGGCGCCGAGGAACACACCCTCGTAATCCTCACCCTTGACGAGATCATTTTCTTTGAGGGTCAGTTCCGGGAACAGACGGCTGGAGGTTGAGGCTGGATCTCCAAAGGCAAAGGTTTTGCCTTTGATCGCCTCAAAGTCGGTCACGCCGGCTTCGGTGTTGCCGATCAGGCATGACTGGTAGGTCTTGGTGCCACCTTTGATTCGCGCGGCGAAGGGCTCGATTTCGCTCTTGGATTTGGCCAGCACGTAGGACAGTGGTCCGAAGTAGGCCAGGTCGAGGCGATCGTTGCGAGCCGCCTCGATCATGGAGGAGTAATCGGTGGTGACCACCAGTTCAATTTCCTTGCCGAGCTTCTGGTTGAGGTAATCCTTCAGCCCTTGGTTGTCCTGAATCACAGTTGCGGCATTTTCATCCGGGATCAGGGCAACAATCAGCTTGTCGGGATCACTGGAGTCGGCAGACTTGCCAGTTGTTGTTTGGCTGGAGCAACCAGTCAGAACAATCGCAGCAGAGGCAAAAGCAACGGCTGAAAAACGCGCAGCTTGGGACAACATGGGGATGAAATGAAGAGCAAGCCTGAAGTCGAGACGGCGGATGATTAGGTGACCGCTGCCTCGAGCTTGTGGCGATACAGGGCGTGAATTTCGCTTTCTTCCAGCGTCACCGAGTGTTGGTCGCAAATGATGCGACCAGCGGCCATGCCAATGATTCGATCAGCAAACTGGCGTGCGAATTCCACCTGGTGAAGGCTTACCAGAACAGCAATAAGGTCCCGCTGACAGATGTCTTTCAACAGCGAGAGAATCTGTACTGAACTTTCTGGATCCAGGCTGGCGATTGGCTCGTCCGCAAGAATCAGACGGGGTTCCTGAACCAGGGCCCGCGCGATGCCGACGCGTTGCTGCTGGCCTCCGCTGAGGTCTTTAACGCGGGCCAGTGCTTTGTCGATCAAACCCACGCGCTCCAGGGCTGAGAGGGCTTTTTGCCGATCGCTTTCCGGAAGTGGAAGCAGTGAACGCAGGAAGGAGTGGTATCCCAAGCGCCCCATCAGCACGTTGTCGAGCACGGACAAGCGGTCAATCAGCTGGTGCTGCTGGAAGACCATCGCCGTGTCCCTTCGGTGGGCGCGGAGCTGCCGGTTGGTGCTCGCACTGATTTCTCCGTGATGGAGTGATCGGATGCTTCCTGAACAGGGCTGAACCAACCCATTTAGGGAGCGAAGCAGCGTTGATTTTCCTGCTCCGGAGGAGCCCAGAAGAACAACAAATTCTCCATCTTGGAGCGAGAAATTGATATCTCGGACTGCGAAATTGTTTTCTCCAAATGAAACCGATAATTGCTGGATACTTAATAGCTCTTTCATTGCCTTGTTCTCCAGAGCACTTACTCAGAAAATCTAGCCTTCATCTGACGCTGACGATTAACAAATGGATAAGGACTGGTAGAGGCTTGCTTATCGCTTGCTATTTTTTAAATTTCTTGGTCTGATCTTATTGCATTCATAACCTATGGCTTCCTGTGATCGGAGCCTGTCTCTCCTGGCTCATCGCATCAGCATCCCTTGATGGGTTCATGGCTCTGTTCGATGAAGAGTGTGGGCAAATTTATGCTCTCCCTCAGCGCCTCCGGTGAGCTCGAAGGTTGATCACTGTGTTGATCGACGCAAGTACAACAAGTAGCGTGAGGCAGGCAGATTTGTAATCCAACATTTTTTGGCCTAATCCAGCTCGCTCTTGTTTTGACTGGTGGCTTTGTCGCTATTTAAGGCAGTTGTTCATGTATTCCAGAACACATCCTTTGTGACCGGAACCTGTTGGATGTAGTGTTATCGCATCAAGATTTCTTGATGGATTAATCGGTCTGTTCGAGCGCTATCTCTCCGTCTGGATTGCCCTGGCGATCGTGGTTGGGGTTGGCCTTGGCGCTTGGTTCCCTGATGCGGCGGTAAGCATTGCGGCCCTGGAGGCTGCGGGGATCAATCTGCCGATCGCGGTGCTGATCTGGGGAATGATCTTCCCGATGATGCTCGCGGTCGACTTCTCCTCCATCGGAGCGATTCGCCAGCAGTCGCGGGGGCTTTTGGTGACAGCTCTTGTGAACTGGCTGATCAAGCCCTTCACCATGACAGCTCTGGCCTGGTTGTTCATCCGTGGCGTGTTTTCCGCCTGGATTCCGGCAGCCATCGGTCAGGAGTACGTGGCCGGAATGATTCTTCTTGGCGTCGCGCCCTGCACGGCGATGGTGTTCGTGTGGAGTCGTCTCAGCGACGGTGATCCCAACTACACCCTTGCGCAGGTAGCGTTGAACGACCTGATCATGGTCTTCGCCTTCGCCCCGATTGCGGCGCTTTTGCTGGGGGTTTCGGATGTGTTTGTGCCTTGGGACACGATGCTCACGGCAGTCGGTCTGTTTGTCGTGGTCCCCCTGGTGACCGGATGGTTCACGCGGCTGAGCCTGCGCAGTACTCGCCGGATTGAGCGGTTGGAGACGCGGCTCAAGCCCCTGTCGATTGGCGCGTTGATCGCCACTGTGTTGCTGCTGTTCATGGTGCAGGCCCAGGCGATCCTGGCCAATCCGCTGGCCATCGTTTTGATTGCCATTCCTCTGATCCTCCAGACCTATTTGATCTTCTGGATCACAGCGATCTGGATGCGCTCAGCAGGGCAGCCACGATCGATTGCGGCACCTGGGGCCATGATCGGCGCGTCCAACTTTTTTGAGTTGGCAGTTGCGGTGGCCATCAGCCTGTTCGGTTTGAACTCCGGGGCTGCCTTGGCCACGGTTGTTGGTGTGCTGGTGGAGGTTCCGGTGATGTTGTCGCTGGTGGCGATGGCCAACCGGAACCGACGCCTGTTCCCCGCCTGAGATGAGCAGCACGATGCCCGCTCCACTGCAGGTGTTCGTTCAGTTCTTCGTGTTGGGGCTGTCCTCCTTCGGTGGCCCCGTGGCGCACCTCGGTTATTTCCACGAGCGTTTTGTGCAGCGGGAGCGTTGGATCGCCGCTGAGGCCTACGCCGATCTCGTTGGTCTCTGTCAGCTGTTGCCGGGCCCTTCGAGTTCCCAGGTGGGCATGGGCCTGGGGCTGATCCGGGCCGGTTGGCTTGGCGCACTGGCGGCCTGGGCAGGGTTCACGTTGCCTTCGGCTGTGTTGATGGTTCTGGCGGCGTCGCTGCTTTCAGCCCATCCCCGTTGGATCGACGGGGGCTGGGTGCATGGCTTGATGGTGGCGGCTGTGGCCGTGGTGGCCCAGGCCGTTCTGGGCCTGCAGCGCAGGCTGGCTCCCGATCGGCAGCGGGCCAGCCTGATGGTTGCGGCTGCTGTGTTGGTGCTGTTGGTGCCTCGCGTTTGGGCCCAGCTGTTGGCCCTGCTGCTTGGTGGATTGGTGGGTTGGTGCGCGTTGACCCCACCTGCTCTGGAGCCATCGGCACCGGAACGTCTCGTGGTTCCGCTGCGGCGCTCGGTGGCGGTGGTTTTGCTCGGTTTCGCTGTGCTGCTGTTGGTGGCTCTGCCCTGGTTGTCTGCTGAGGCCAGACCGCTGCTGGTGCAGCAGCTCAGTGGTTTCCTGCGCACGGGTGCCTTGGTCTTCGGCGGTGGTCATGTGGTGCTCCCCTTGTTGGAGCAGGCGCTGGTGCCCAACGGGTGGATCGACCTGCAGCAGTTTCTGGCCGGGTATGGCGCTGCCCAGGCGGTGCCAGGGCCGATGTTCAGTTTCGCGGCCTTTCTTGGCTTTGATCTGCAGCCAGGGCTTCAGGGCATTGCCGGTTCTGTGATGGCGCTTATTGCCCTGTTTTTTCCCTCGTTCTTGTTGGTTGGTGGGCTCTTGCCCTTCTGGAGTGACCTGGGCCGTTTGGCTCCGATGCGTCGAGCCCTGCTGGGCATCAACGCATCAGTGGTGGGCATCCTGCTGGCGGCGTTGTTTCAGCCCGTCTGGCAGACAGGGATCCGCGGTGGTGCTGAGTTCAGCTTGGCGTTGGTGGCGTTTGTGTTGTTGGTGAGCTGGCGTCAACCGGCGTGGCGGGTGGTGCTGTTCTGCGCCGGAGTGGGTGGTTTGACCCTGGCCTGATCCATTCCTCTGCAGAATCACTGCATTGATGGGGAGTGTGGTGGCTGGAGCTGGTGTGAATCCTGCGGATCAGCGCTGGGGTTTCTGGCCGCTGCTGCCGCTCTACCCCTACGGCCGCCGCCGCACGCTGTTCAGTGAGCTGATCCCTGGCCAGCTCTGGAGCCTGGAGCAACTGCAGGGGGTGTATTACGTGGCCGTGCCGGTGCGGCTCACCGTGGCCAAGGTGCCCGGCGGCTTGATGTTGGTGAACCCCCTGCCGCCCACCGGTGAAGTGCGCCAAGCCATCGCCGGGCTGGAGCAACAACACGGCCCCGTGTGCACGATCGTGCTGCCCACCGCCTCTGGCTTAGAGCACAAGCTTCCCCTCGGTCCCCTGGCCCGCGCCTTCCCGGATGCGGACATCTGGGTGTGTCCGGGCCAGTGGAGCTTCCCGGTGCAGTTGCCTCTGGCCTGGTTGGGTGTGCCGGCCCGTCGCACCAAGGTGTTGTTCGACGATGACCTTCCCCATGGCGATGTTTGTGAGTGGTTCTCCCTTGGACCTCTCGACCTTGGCGTGGGCCGTTTCCAGGAGGTCTCCTGTTTGCATCGCCCGTCAGGCGCTCTGTTGGTGACCGACGCCCTGGTGGGCATCAGTGCCGAACCCCCAGCGTTGTTTGACCTCGATCCAACGCCGCTGTTGTTCCATGCCCGCGAACGCGGCGATGAGCCCCTCCGCGATTCAGCGGAAGCCCGCCGCCGCGGCTGGGCCCGGCTGGTGCTGTTTGCCTCCTACCTGAGGCCGGAACCGCTGGAGGTGCCCGCGCTGCCTGAGTTGCTGCGGGATGCGTTCAAGCCAGGGCTTCGTTCCCTCAAAGCCCACTTCGGCCTTTACCCCTTCCGCTGGAAGGCCGGTTGGCAGGCGGCTGCTGATGGCTTGATCGGTGAAGACGCGCCCAGGCTGCAGGTGGCCCCTGTGCTTGAGCGGTTGGTGTTGCCCAGAGCCAAAGAGGCTCTGTTGCGATGGCTGCAGGAGTTGAGCGGCCAGGCTGAGCTGCGCTGGCTGGTGCCGGGCCACTACAGCGCGCCGGTCACATTCACGCCCGAAACCGTGCAACACCTGCTCGCGTCATTGCAACAGCGGGACTGGGCTCCAAGTTCTGAGAACTGGGAGTTTCTTGGATCAATTGATCAGCGTTTGCTCGATCTCGGCGTTGTGCCTGATCAGCCCGTGATCAAAGCTTGAGTTCGTCTTCCGGCTCGATCGCCATCTGTTCATCGGCCAACAGGGTCTCTTCCAGTTCCTTGCGCTGTTCCATCTGGCGCAGGAAATAACCCGTCATCATGGCCGAGGCCAGCATGTTGGCGAGGTTGTCGCGGTTGGCCGTCACCTTCACCTCAAAGTGCTCGCCAGGAAGCATTCCCAGCAGACCCTGAACGTTGTGGCGAATGATGTCCTGAATATCGTTGCTTGCTGATTTCGCGACCCGTTGCAAGGTGTCCGGCGACTGCTCCTGCAGGTACTGGATCAGGCTGTTCCCCGCGTGACCATCACTGCTGTCAGTTGTTAGGAACTCGGGGTTAAACATTCGTGTGTGATCTACATCACGGACTTGACCTTAACGCAAGCCATTGGCATCAACCGCCATTGCTGCTGTCGGTGATCCGTAACGGACCGAACCTCTGCAGCGGCCAATACCTCCACACCGCCGTGCCCAGAACATTGGTTTCCGGCAGTGATCCCCAGAGGTGGGAATCGAGGCTGGCATTGCGGTTGTCCCCCATCACCCACAGCTGATCCGCCGGCACGGTGATAGGAGCCATGTCGTAGTTGATCGCTTCCGCCAACCAGGGTTCCGCAGCCAGTTCACCGTTGCGGAACAGCCTGCCGTCGTGCACCTCCAATTGATCGCCAGGCAGCCCCACCACCCGTTTGATCAGTGCAGCGGATGCGTCGTAGCCAGCGGCCACGAGCTGCTCCGGCGGGGCGAACACCACCACATCGCCCCGATGCAGATGGCCGTGGCGGCTGCGGGCCAGGCGGGGCCTCACCTTCTCCACCAGGATGCGGTCCTGCAGCTGCAGGGTGGGCAGCATCGAGCCTGAGGGAATCCAGCGCGGTTCCACCACCAACCAGCGCAGCAGCAGCGCCAGCAGGGCCCAGAGAATCAGATTGCGCCAGAAGCCCTTGCTGTCTTCTCCTGGAGCGGGTGTCGTGGGTTGGGTCATCGTTGACCGAAGATCACACCAGCCTGGCCTGCTGCACTGACCATCGCTCGCGCCAATTTGCAGGCCGCCCTCACGCTGCTGGAGGCTCTTTGTCTCCAGGGGCTGAAGCAGCTGGTGCTCTGCCCTGGCAGCCGTTCCGGCCCCCTGGCAACCGCGGCGGGAATGCTGGCCTCCCAGGCGAAGCTGCAGCTGGTCACGGCCATCGACGAGCGTTCGGCCGCCTTTCTGGCCCTCGGCATGGCGACCGCCCATGGCCGTGCCGTGGCAGTGGTCACCACCTCCGGCACCGCGGTGGCCAACCTGCTTCCCGCTGCGGTGGAGGCGGACCGCTCCTGTCAGCCTTTGCTGCTGCTCACGGCGGATCGCCCCGCTCGGCTCAAAAACTGCGGCGCCAACCAGACGGTTAACCAGGAATCCTTTCTGCTCTCGGCCTGCCGATGGTTCGGCAGTGGAGCGACAGACGGTGTCCACACCCAGGCCAACGACTTCCTCACTGCCCTGGCAGTTCAGGCCTGGCAGCAAGCCCAGGGTGCAGGCACTGGGCCGCCGGGAGCGGTTCACCTCAACCTGCCCTTTAAGGAGCCGCTGCACACCACGCTCGAGCAGCAGCAACAGCTGGTTTCGGCTGCGCTCCCGCCCACGGCTTGCCCTGAGCCTTCGCCCGAGATCGCGCCTGCGCCTCGCCTCGATCCAGAGCGCCCGGGGGTTGTGATTGCGGGCCCTTGGCGCGGTCTTTCGCCCGCGCTGGAGGCCTATCAACAGGCTCTGCATCGCTGGGTGAACCTCAGCGGTTGGCCTCTGCTGGCGGATCCCCTCGCCGCTCTTGGTTCTGACTGCCCCAACCGCATCGAGCACTGGGAGTTGCAACTGGATCGGCTGAACCTGCCTGACGACGCTCAGGTGTTGCGGCTGGGACCCATGCCCGCCAGCCGGCGGTTGGAGGCTTGGCTTCAGCGCCATCAGGGCCCCCAACTGGTAATCACCGAAGGGGATTCAAGGCCGCTGGATCCGCTGCAGGTGGCCAGCCAATGGTCCGGGTGCCTGGCCGCTTGGATTGCCCAACAGCCTGGGCTGGACAAGCAGAGCAAGCCATCAGTTGGCACCGACGACCTCTCGGCCTGGATCGAGGCCCAGCTGCCCTTGCGTGGCGCCGTCAATGAGCCCGCTCTGGCCCACTGGCTTCCCCAGCTCCTGCCGGAGCGGTTGCCAGTGATGTTGGCCGCCAGTTCACCGGTGCGCGATTGGTTGACCTGGGGCGGGCCCGCCTGCGGCCGCCACCGTTGCTTCAGCTTCCGCGGCGCCTCGGGCATCGACGGCACCTTGTCGCTTGCCATGGGTCTGGCGGCGAATCTTGGTCCGTTGGCGCTGGTGACCGGTGATCTGGCCCTGCTGCACGACAGCAACGGCTGGCTCCATGCATCGTCCGCTGCTGCAGCTCCACCACCACTGCTGGTGCTGCTGATCGATAACGGCGGCGGCGGCATTTTTCAGCAGTTGCCCATTGCCACGCCGGGCTTCGAATCACTCTTCGCCATGCCCCAGCAGGTGGATCCCCTGGCTCTGGCGGCGGCCCACGGTGTGCCTGGACGCCAGGTGGCCTGTCTGGAGGATCTGCAGGAGGCCTTGGCCTGGGGCTTGTCGCAGCAACGGCCGGTGTTGTTGCGGTTGTGCAGCGACCGCGGACGTGATGCTGCCCTGCGTCAGCAGCTGCGCGCCGCTGCTCAGAATGAGCGCACCGAGCCCTGAACCCGATGAGTGACATGCGTCAGGTGCTCCCCGGTGCGCCAACAGCGCAATGGACACCGTGGGGCAGCTACCAGGACATCCTTGTGGACCGTTGCGCTGACGGCCTGGCGCGTGTGGCCATCAACCGCCCCGCCAAGCGCAACGCCTTCCGCCCGCAGACGGTGATGGAGCTCTGTGATGCCTTCACGCGCATCCGGGATGACCGTGACATTGGTGTGGTGCTGTTCACCGGCGTTGGTCCAGCCCCCGATGGTGGCTATGCCTTCTGTTCCGGCGGTGACCAGAGTGTTCGCGGTGACGGCGGTTACGTCGGTGAGGACGGCTTGCCCCGCCTGAACGTGCTGGATCTGCAGCGCATCATTCGCAGCCTGCCCAAGGTGGTGATCGGCCTGGTGGCCGGCTATGCCATGGGCGGCGGCCAGGTGTTGCATCTGCTCTGCGACCTCAGCCTTGCCGCCGAGAACGCTGTGTTCGGCCAGACCGGCCCCAAGGTCGGCAGTTTTGATGGCGGCTTTGGTGCGGGCTACCTGGCGCGGGTGGTTGGCCAGCGCAAGGCCCGTGAAATCTGGTTTCTCTGCCGCCGTTATGGCGCCAAGGAGGCGTTGGAGATGGGGCTCGTCAACGCCGTGGTGCCGTTGGAGCAGTTGGAGGCGGAGGGGGTGCGCTGGGCCCGCGAGGTGCTGCAGCACAGCCCCACGGCCATCCGTTGCCTCAAGGCCGCATTCAATGCCGAAACCGATGGCCTCGCCGGGTTGCAGGAATTGGCGGGCAATGCCACCCATCTCTTTTATCGAACCGAAGAAGCCGTGGAAGGCCGCAATGCCTTCCTTGAGAAGCGGTCTCCGGATTTTTCCGAGACAGGCTGGTTACCCTGACGGGAATGCTTCCTCTTCCTCCACCGGAACCGCTTGCCCTGCTGCAGGCGGCGGCTGAGGATTCCGTGACGGCAGGCCTGGCTTCACTGCCTCAGGATCTGCGGGGCAACAGCACTCGCCATGTGGTGATGTTGCGCGGCCGTCGCCGTGTGTTTCTGCTCGACAACGGTAGGCTGCGCAACGCTTTCCCGGTGGCCATCGGCATGCCCGGCTGGGAAACCCCCACCGGACGCTTTGAAGTGCTTCAGAAGATCCCCAATCCGGTGTGGGTGCATCCGGTGAGTGGCGAGCGGGTGGAGGAACAGGGGGCCAACAATCCCTTGGGCAGCCACTGGATCGCTTTCCATCGCGATTGCCGCGGCCGTGATGCCCATGACGGCGATGCCTGGATCACGATCAAGGGATGCACCACCACGGGGTTCCATGGCACCCCCCACCGCTGGACGGTGGGACGGGCCGTCTCCCATGGCTGTGTGCGGCTTTACAACGAGGATGTGCGTGCCCTGTATCGCCAGGTGTCGCTTGGAACTCAGGTGACGGTTCTTCCCTGACGGAACAGATTCCTAAATTCCCCTTAAAGTCGCCGCGCCAACGCCGATCTGAGACATGCGCATCCTCTTCGCTGCAGCGGAATGCGCCCCGATGATCAAGGTTGGAGGGATGGGCGATGTTGTTGGCTCTCTGCCCCCGGCATTGGCCAAGCTCGGCCACGACGTGCGCCTGATCATGCCGGGCTACGCCAAGCTCTGGAGCCGCCTCAACGTGCCGGCGGAGCCGATCTGGCGAGCCCAGACCATGGGCACCGAGTTTGCCGTCTATGAAACGAAGCATCCCACCAATGGGATGACGATCTACCTGGTGGGTCATCCGGTGTTCGACCCGGAGCGCATCTACGGCGGCGACGACGAGGACTGGCGCTTCACCTTCTTTGCCAGTGCTGCTGCCGAATTCTCCTGGAACGTCTGGAAGCCCCAGGTGCTGCATTGCCACGACTGGCACACCGGGATGATCCCGGTGTGGATGCATCAGGACCCGGAAATCAGCACGGTGTTCACCATCCATAACCTCAAGTACCAGGGTCCCTGGCGCTGGAAGCTCGATCTGATGACCTGGTGCCCCTGGTACATGCAGGGGGATCACACCATGGCCGCTGCGCTGCTCTACGCCGACCGCGTCAATGCGGTGTCGCCCACCTATGCCCAGGAGATCCGAACGGCGGAATACGGCGAAAAGCTGGAGGGTCTACTCAACTTCGTCTCGGGCAAGCTGCGCGGCATCCTCAACGGCATTGATCTGGATGCCTGGGATCCAGCCACCGATCGCTCCCTGCCGGCAAACTTCAGCGCCGACGATCTTTCCGGCAAGGCGGTCTGCAAGAAGGTGCTCCAGGAGCGGATGGGGCTGGAGGTGCGGGAGGACGCCTTCGTGCTCGGCATGGTCAGCCGCCTTGTCGACCAGAAGGGAGTTGATCTGCTGCTGCAGGTGGCTGATCGGCTGCTGGCCTACACCGACACCCAGATTGTTGTGCTGGGAACCGGCGACCGGGGGCTCGAATCCGGACTCTGGCAACTCGCATCCCGTCATCCGGGCAAGTGCGCCGTCTTCCTCACCTACGACGATGACCTGTCGCGGTTGATCTACGGCGGCAGCGATGCCTTCCTGATGCCCAGCCGTTTTGAACCCTGTGGCATCAGCCAGCTTTATGCCATGCGCTACGGCTCAGTGCCCGTTGTTCGCAAGGTGGGAGGTCTCGTTGACACGGTCCCGCCCCACATCCCCGCTGCCGACAGCGGCGCAGGATTCTGCTTCGATCGCTTTGAACCGGTCGACTTTTACACAGCCCTGGTGCGGGCCTGGGAAGCATTCCGCCACCGGGACAGCTGGGTCGAGCTGCAGAAACGCGGCATGAATCAGGACTACAGCTGGGATCGTTCCGCGATCGATTACGACCTCATGTACAAGGACGTCTGCGGCATCAAGGAACCCACCCCGGATGCTGCTCTTGTGGAGCAGTTCTCCCAGGGTCAGGCTGCTGACCCCTCCCGTTCTGAGGGGCAGACTGAAGAGGCCAGCGCCCCTGCTGAGGTGACCTCCGCCGGCCGCAACCCCCTGAACCGTCTCTTCGGTCGTCGATCCAGTTGAGTTTGAGCGAGCCCGCCCGATCCGACTCCTCCTCTGAGGCTCAATCTGAGTCCCAGAGCAGCGAGCCATCGGGCAATCTCCCGGCTCCCTACGTCAGTCCCTGGCAGGAATTCGGCCGCAACCTTCAGGCGATGGCCGCTGATGTTCGGCTCAGGAGCCAAGAACTCTGGCGTCGGAACCAGGAGGGTGAGCTTTCGGTTCCAGGCTTCTGGCCCCGGGATCTGGCCCCCAGCTTCTGGCCGCTGCTGCTGGTGTTGCTGCTTCTGCTGCCCCTGGCTGGGATTCGCCTCTGGCAGGACCATTCCCGCCCCGCCCCGCGTCCGGATCCGGTTGAGCTGCAGCGCACGTCTCCCCTTGAGCTCCCCGCGCCGGAGCTGATCCCGGCACCACAGCGCAAGGCGGAGGAGCCATCACCCGTGCAGGAAGCGATGGATGCTGAGCCGGCCGTGGAGCCATCGGAGCCGGAGCAGCCCAACCAACCCCACCTCAGTTTCGATCCCCTGTTTGAGCTGTTTCAGGACACGTCCGTCCCTGAAGGACTGCTTCGTTCAGCCAAGCCTGTTCCGGAGCAGGACCGCCTGCTGTTGGAGTTGTCTGTTGGCGTATGGCAGCAGTTGCCGCCTGATCAGCGCCAGACCCTCGCCTCCAGTTGGCTTCAGTCGGCGTTCGAGCTGGATTACGCCAGTCTTCAGTTGGTCAATGAACAGGGCGATCTTCTGGGGCGGTCAGCTCGGGTTGGGGGAGGCATGATCCTGTTTGACCTCGGGTTGGTGGGATGACCCTGACGCTGCGTCAGCTGCTGGATGCCTGGGGAACCCCCCAGGGCGGCAGCTTTGAACCCGATGCCCTGGTGGGACGGGTCTGCACCGACAGCCGACAGCTCCAGCCGGGTGATTTTTTTGTCCCCCTTGTGGGCGAGCGCTTTGATGGTCATCAATTTCTCGCCCAACTGCCTGAACACAAGGTCCAGGCTGCTGTTGTGAGCCGCAGCTGGACTGAACCGTTGCCTCCAGACCTGCTGCATTGGCGGTTGGACGACACTCTGCTGGCCTATCAACAGCTGGCCTTGCTGCACCGCCGTGCCCTCGGCAAGCCTCTGGTGGCGGTGACGGGCTCAGCCGGCAAAACCACAACCCGGGAGTTGATTCGAGCGACATTGGCTCCTCTGGGAGCGATTCAGGCCAGCGAAGGCAACAACAACAACGACGTTGGGGTTCCCCTCACCGTTCTGGGCGCCAGCGCAGCTGATGCGGCCCTCGTGATTGAGATGGGCATGCGGGGGCCTGGGGAGATCGAGCGCCTCTCCCGCTGCACCGAGCCGGATCTTGCGGTGATCACCAACATCGGAACGGCCCACATCGGTCGTCTCGGCAGCCGTGAAGCGATTGCAGCGGCTAAATGTGAAATCACGGCTGGGTTGCATCCAAAGGGAACCGTGGTGATTCCCGCCGGTGATCCCCTGCTGGAGTCGGCTTTGGCGGCGGTGTGGTCCGGCCGCGTGCTGCGCGTGCGCCTGGCTGACGATCCCGAGGTTGAAGCCGATCTGGTTGGAGACGTCACCGGCGACCAGTTGCTGATCGATGTGGATTGTCTCCCGTTACAGCTGGAGGGACGTCACAACGCCCGCAACCTGCTCTTGGCCGTCGCTGTTGCAGACCAGTTGGGCTTGTCCCGCAAGGCGTTGCAAGGCATGCAGGTGACGGTGCCGGGCGGACGCAACCGCCGCCTGCAGCAGGGTGCTTTGACACTCCTCGATGAGACCTACAACGCCTCGCCTGAGGCGGTGTTGGCGTCTCTTGAGCTGCTGGCGGCGCAACCGGGGCGACGTTTTGCTGTGCTGGGCACCATGCTGGAACTTGGAGACCGCAGCCTTGAGCTGCATCAAGAGGTTGCCGCCCGCGCCGTGCAGCTCGGTCTGGACGGTCTGGTGCTGGTGGATGGCGGAGCGGAGGGCAAGGCGATGGCTGAAGTGGCGGCATCCTTACCCCACCTGCAGTTGGTGTCGAATCCGGAAGACGCCGCAGCACCTCTGGCCGCCTGGCTGGAGGCGGGGGATGTTCTGCTGCTCAAGGCCAGCCGCGGTGTTGCCCTGGAACGGTTGATACCGCTGTTGCCACGCCTTTGAAAAGGCTGGATCAGACCTTTCGTTCAGCCCAACCTTCTTTGGTCATCTGGCGGGCGCGTCCAATCGCCAGGGCGCCGTCCGCCACATCCTTGGTGATGGTCGAGCCTGCTCCGATGGTGGCTCGTTCTCCGATGTTGACCGGAGCGACCAGCACGGAATTGGCACCCGTTTTGCTGTTGCTGCCGATCACGGTGCGGTGCTTGTTCACGCCGTCGTAGTTGGCGGTGATCGTGCCTGCCCCCACGTTGACGGTCTCCCCGAGGGTGGCGTCGCCGATGTAGCTGAGGTGGTTCACTTTGGTGCCAGCTCCCAGCTGGCTTTTCTTCACCTCCACAAAGTTGCCGATGCGGCAGCCATCGCCGACATCGGCGGCCGGCCGCAGGTGAGCAAAGGGACCGATGGCAACGTCGTTACCGACGTTGGCCTCTCGCACCACGGAGTGCACCACACTGACGTTGGTTCCAACCGACGCGTCCTCGATCAGGCTGCCGGGGCCGATCCGGGAGTTGTCGCCGATCACGCAGCGGCCGCGGAAGTGGGTTTGCGGTTCGATCACCACCTCGCGGCCGAAGCTGCAGCCTTCACTGAGGGTGCAGCTTTCGGGATCAATGAAGGTGACCCCTTCATCCATCCAGTGGTGGCGCAACCGTTGCTGCAGCAGGGCTTCGCACTGGGCCAGTTGCCGCCGGTTGTTGATGCCGTTCACCTCATCGGCATCGGCCACCTCCAGGTGCATGGCCTTCGGCAGCATCGCCACCGTGTCGGTGAGATACAGCTCCCCCTGATCGTTGTCCGTGCTGAGCTTCGGCAGCACGTTGGCCAGGGCCGTCCAGTTGAAGCAGTAGATCCCGGCGTTGGTGAGGTTGTTGCTGCGTTGCTCGTCCGTGCAATCGCGATGCTCAATGATGCTGCTCACCTGGCCGTCGGCATCGGCGAACACACGCCCGTAACCGGTGGGATCCTCGAGCCGTGCCGTCAGCAGGGTGACATCAGCACCGCTGGCCCGGTGCTGTTGCACCAATGCTTCGACCGTTTCACTTCGCAGCAGCGGTACATCGCCGTTGAGCACGAGCAGTTCCCCTTCAAAGCCCTGCAGCGATGGAATCAGCTGTTGCACCGCATGGCCCGTGCCGTTCTGGGGCTGCTGCAGAACAAATTCCAGGCCTCCGACCGGAGCCAGCTGCTGCTCCACCCGTTCGGCTTGATGCCCAACGATCAGCAGCCGCCGTTCCGGTTGCAGGTTGCCGGCACTGGCGAGCACCCGTTCCACCAGGGTGGCTCCCGCCAGGGGTTGGAGCACTTTTGGGAGTGCGCTCTTCATGCGGGTGCCTTTTCCAGCGGCCAGAACGGCTACGGCGAGCATGCGGAGCGAGGGGAAGACGGGCGGAATCTACCGGGCTCAGGACGGCCTGTCCCTGCGCCAGCGCCTCTGCCAGGCATTGGTGGGTTTGTAACCGCAATGCTCCTGTTCAAGGCGGCGGCGCTCAAGAATGTTTTCAGCTGTGGCGTTGCCCTGGGGATCACGAAATGGCACAGCCGCCCGGGTCTGCAGGTGTTCCCACTCCATCGCCGAGAGGGGGCGCCAACCGGGGCCGTTTGGCGGACAACCGGAGTCTGCGGGCGTGGCCAACGTGCCGCTGCTCCATCCCACCCGTTCACCCGGGGCCGGCAGCAGGGAAAACAAGCTCAAGCCCGCCCGCTTCAGGCTGGCCCGCACTGCGGCCGAACGGCTGTAGGTGAGCAACCGTCCCTGTGGCGCTAAGCGCTGCGCCAGGGCTCCAAGGAATTCCTCGCTCCACAGTTCCGGGCAGCGCTGGGGGGAAAAGGCGTCCAACAGCACCAGGTCAAAGCGAACGGACTCAGGTATCTGCTGGAGCATCGATCGGGCATCGCCCCAGAGCTGGATCCCTTGGCTGTTGGGATCTTTCCAGCAGCCGTGGTCGCGAATGGCTTCAAGCCTCGCCAGCACAGGGGCTGACCAGAGGGATTGGAAGCTCGCCTGCTCCAAGGCTTGTTCCAGGGGGCGGCGGTCCAACTCAAGCCCCCACCACTGCAGCTTTGGCCCTGCCGTCGGCAAGGCCTCCAGCACAGCGGCCGTGTTGTAGCCGAGCCCCAGGCACACATCCAGGATCCTTAGCTCAGAGCCTCTGCTGAAACGCTGCAGCTCCGCGGGTTGGACGAACTTGGCACGGGCCTCATTCAGGGCCCCGGCTGAGTTGTGAAAGGCCTCGCCGAAGTGATCGCTGTGCAGGCTGAAGCTGCCATCCGCTGTCGGATAGGCGCGGAGTGCACCGAGCTCAGCAGCGGAGCCGTTCAAGTTCGTCCCAGAACGAGGGATAAGACACGGCTGCGGCTTCGCTTCTCGCCAGGCTGGAGTTGCCGTCGGCGAGCACGGCTGCCACGCCAAGGCTCATCGCCACCCGGTGATCGGTTTCGCTGTCCAGCACGGCGCCCTTGAGCGGTCGACCGCCGCGGATGGTCATGCCGTCCTCATGTTCGTCAATGTCGGCCCCCATGGCCTTGAGCTGACGTGCCATCACCGCCAGCCGATCGGTTTCCTTCACCCGCAGTTCAGACGCTCCACTGATCCGGCTTTCGCCCTCGCAGAAACAGGCGGCGACGCTGAGGATTGGCACCTCGTCCACAAGGCGGGGCATGATCTCCTCGCCAAAGTTAAAGGGTTTCAACGGCCCGTGGGTCACCCGAAGATCGCCCACCGGTTCGCCTGCCACATCGCGGGGGTTGAGTACCTCGATTTGGGCACCCATCTGCTCCAACACCTCTAGGATTCCGGTGCGTGTTGGGTTCAGCCCCACGTTTTCGATGGTGAGATCGGCGCCTGGGATCAGGGCTCCAGCCACAAGCCAGAAGGCCGCCGAGCTGATGTCGCCGGGGACCACCACGTTCTGGCCATGCAGGGTGGCGCCGGGACGCATGCTGATGTGCCGTCCCATTTCGCCGCCCACGCTCAGGTCGGCGCCGAATGCCTTCAGCATCCGTTCGCTGTGATCGCGGGACTGGGCCGGTTCGATCACCGTGGTGGGGCTCTCGGCCGTGAGCGCAGCCAGCAGCAGGGCTGATTTCACCTGAGCACTAGCCACGGGCGTGCCGATCACCGTTCCTTTCAACTTGCACCCCTGCACCGCCAGCGGCGCAAGGTTGCCCCCATCACGGCCACGCACATCCGCACCCATCGAGGCCAACGGTTGCCCCACCCGACGCATCGGGCGGCGGCGCAGGGAGGCATCCCCATCCAGCACAAAATGGCGACCGTCGCGGCCCGCCAGCAGGCCCAGCATCAGTCGCATCGTCGTGCCGGAGTTGCCGCAGTCGAGCACTTCTGCGGGTTCCTGCAATCCGTCCAGGCCCACGCCTTCAACGGTGACGATGCCGCCATCGGTGATCGGGCTGATGCTGACGCCCATGGCCCGCAGGCAGGCGGCGGTGCTCAGGGGGTCTTCAGCCGGGAGCAGCCCGTCAATCGTTGTCGTTCCTTCCGCGATGGCGCCAAATAGCAGTGATCGGTGCGAGATCGATTTATCGCCCGGGACCTTCACCCGTCCCTGGAGGCTGCCTCCGGCCTTGAGCTCACGGGGGTCGTCGGATTGGCCTGTGCCGCTCAAGGTTGTTTCGTCGTTGGGCTGATCCTATTGGCCGGTCTTCAGGCCCTGAATCAGGCGATCGAGGGCATAGCCGAAGAGGCTGGGGTCGGGGTCGTCGGTGCCGAGGTCCTCCAGACCCAGCTCGGCCCAGCGGTCGCTGACCCGCTGTTCCAGATCCGCCGGACGGCTGAGGGGTTCGCCCCATTCGTGATTTTTCTCAGGTCCCACCTTGGTGGTGGCATCAATGGCCAGTCGTCCCCCCAGGCCCAACTGCTCGCTGGCGAAGTCCAGGGTGTCGAAGGGGGTGTTTTCCAGGGTGAACAGGTCGCGCTGGGGATCCACCTGGGCCGCGATGGCCCAGACCACCTGACGCGGGTCGCGCACGTTGATGTGACTGTCCACCACCACAACGAACTTGGTGTAAGTGAATTGCGGCAGGGCACTCCAGAAGGCCATGGCAGCACGCTTGGCCTGCCCCGGATAGGCCTTGTCGATCGAGATCACCGCCAGCTTGTAGCTGAGCGCTTCCATCGGCAGGAAGAAGTCGGTGATCTCTGGGATCTGCTGCCGCAGGATCGGCGTGTAGATCCGGTTCAGCGCGATGGCCAGCATCGCTTCTTCCTTGGGAGGACGGCCGCTGAAGGTTGTGAGAAACACCGGATCCCGCCGTTGCGTCATGCAGTGGAAGCGCACCAGAGGTGAGTCCTCCACACCGCCGTAGAACCCCATGTGATCCCCGAAGGGGCCATCCGGCAGCACTTCCCCTGGGGTGATCGTTCCCTCCAGCACCACTTCGCTGTGGCTCGGCACCTGCAGGTCGATGGTTTTGCAGGGGGCCAGACGAACTCCTTCTCCGGCATAGATGCCTGCGAACAGCCACTCGCTGAGTTGCACCGGGATCGGTGTGGCGGCGGCCATCACCAGCAGCGGGTGCACGCCGATGGCCACCGCCACCTCCAGCTTCTTGCCCATGGCGGCTGCCTTGCGCAGGTGGCGGGCACCACCGCGCACACTCAGCCAGTGCACGGTCATCGTGTTCACCGACTGCTTCTGAAGCCGGTAAACACCCACGTTGGGAACACCGGTTTCGGGGTCTTTGGTGATCACCAGTCCAAGCGTGATCACCCCCCCGGCATCCCCTGGCCAGGGCCGGATCAGGGGGATGTTGTCGAGATCAACCTCATCGCCACGGAACACCTGCTGACGGCAGGGGGGTGTGAGGTCGCGGTCGGGCTTGGCCTTGACCAGATCCCAGAAGACCCGGGCGAACTGTTTGGTTTCCTGCAGGCCCTTGGGGGGGCGGGGTTGCTGCAGCAGGGCCAGGCGTGACCCCAGCTCCTCCAGCTGCTCGGCCCGTTCGAGGCCCATGCTCCACACCACCCGTTCCACGGTGCCGAGGGTGTTGACGGCCACCGGCATCGACGAGCCGATCACATTCTCGAACAGCAGGGCGGGGCCCCCTTGGCTCAGTACCCGGTCGGCAATGGCCGCCAGCTCAAGGTCGGGATCCACCGGTGCCGTGATCCGGCGCAACTGGCCGCGGTCCTCGAGCAGCTTCAGGAAGCCCCGCAGATCTCGGGTGGCCGGACCGGATTGGAACAGGGCCATGGGATGACGGTCTCGGCGCAAGCGGTCTCGGTACTGTGTCGCACGCCGGTGTTCAGCGTGGCCATGCAGATCTCCTACTTCCATGTGCCGGCAGAGATGCCGCAGGACCTTCGCCCCGATGCGGCGGTGGTGATTGATGTGCTGCGGGCCACCACCACCATTGCCTGGGCGTTGCACAACGGTGCCGAGGCGGTGCAGGCCTTCGCCAGCCTTGACGATCTGCGCGCTGCGGCAGCGGCATGGCCTGCCGATGCGCGGCTGCTCCTTGGTGAGCGCGGTGGGCAAATGCTCGAGGGATTTGACCTGGGTAATTCACCCGTTGCCGTGACGCCGGAGCGGGTGGCTGGCAAGCGTCTGTTCATGAGCACCACCAATGGCACCCGGGCGCTTGATCGTGTCCGCGAGGTTCCCCTGCTGCTGACTGCGGCGTTGCCAAACCGTGAAGCCGTGGCCCAGCGCTTGCTGGCGAAACAACCCACCCACGTGGCGATTGTCGGCAGCGGTTGGGAGGGGGCCTATTCCCTCGAGGATTCCCTGGCCGCTGGTGCCTTGGGCCATCGCTTGCTGGAGCTGGATCCCACCGGGAGCTGTGCCGCCAACGACGAACTCACAGCAGCCGTCTCCCTCTGGCGTCAGTGGCAATCCGAACCAGAGGCTTGTCTTCGCACGGCAACCCATGGTCAGCGCTTGATTCGCCTTGGCGATCACGATGCGGATTTCCGCTGCTGTGCTGGCCTCGATCAGCTCAGTGTCGTTCCGACACAGGTCGAGCCTGGGGTGCTTCGGGCGGCCTGACCCTCACTAAAGTTCGCTCATCTGATCAGTGCATGTGAGCGACTTCCTGGCGGCTGCTGTCCAGCTGACGAGTTGTCAGGATCCTGAGCTCAACTTCAATGCAGCTGAAGAGCAGATTGATCTGGCTGCCCGTCGCGGTGCCGAGCTGATCGGCCTGCCGGAGAATTTCGCCTTCATGGGCGAGGACAGCCGGCGCCTGGAGCTGGCTCCCACCCTGGCGGAGCAGAGCAGTCGCTTCCTGGTGACCATGGCGCGTCGCTATCAGGTAGCGCTGCTGGGTGGTGGCTTTCCTGTGCCGGTGGGTGATGGATCGCGAACCCTGAACCGCGCTGAGCTTGTCGACCGTGACGGCATGCTCCTGGGCCGTTACGACAAAATTCACCTCTTTGATGTCGACCTCCCAGACGGCAACACCTACCGCGAGTCGGCAACGGTGAACCCAGGCAGGGATCTGCCTCCGGTCGTTGAGATTCCTGGTCTCTGCAATGTGGGGCTGTCCATTTGCTACGACGTGCGGTTTCCTGAGCTCTATCGCCATCTCGTCGGTGCCGGCGCAGACCTGTTGATGATTCCTGCGGCATTCACAGCCTTCACCGGAAAAGACCACTGGCAGGTGCTTCTGCAGGCCAGGGCCATTGAGAACACGGCCTATGTGCTGGCTCCGGCCCAGACCGGTGTGCATCACGGTCGGCGGCAAAGCCATGGCCACGCCCTGGTGATTGATCCCTGGGGAACGGTCCTTGCTGATGCAGGTGTGCAGGCTGGAGCTGCCATTGCTCCGGTCAACACGAGTCACCTCGGCCATGTTCGGGGTCAGATGCCGAGCCTTCGGCACCGCCAACCCACGCTGTTCTGAGCGCCATGGCTCCGGCCTCATCCCGACGGATGGCCTGGCTTCTGGCCGCAGCCCTGCAGTGCACGGCCTTCACCCAGGCGTTGCCTGCCCGAGCCGCCAGTGCCCTGGCCGCCTGGGCCTTCACCGAGGAGGGGGTGCTCAAGCTGCGCACCAGCCGGAACGCTCGCTTGGAGGCGTTTTTTCAGGCCGCCAGCGATGGCCGCGGCACCCGGGTCTGGATTGATATTCCAGGTGAGCTGAGATTCCCGCGGCGCCTGGCGGGACGCGGTGCCGTCCGTGAGATCCGGCTGGGCAAACCCCGCGCGGGTGCCACCCGTCTGGTGGTGGAATTCCGCCCTGATGTGGATCTCAACCCCAACGATCTGCGCCTGCGTGGAACCGCTCCGGACCGTTGGGAACTGGTGTTCACAGGCCTGCCCACCCGCGGCTTGGATGATTTCGGTGAAGGCGACCTCAGCGGTCGTGCCACGGCCTGGCTCCCACCGGGTGGATTCCGTCCCAAACGCACGCCGGTGGATCCTTCCGGGCTGCCCACCGTGGCCCGCAACCGTTATCGCATCGTGATCGATCCCGGTCATGGGGGCCCTGATCCGGGGGCCATCGGCATCGGCGGTCTGCGCGAGACCGACGTGGTTTTGGATGTGTCGCTGCAGGTGGCCGACCTTCTGCGGGCGAGGGGCGTGGACGTGCGCTTGACCCGTACCCGTGAAGTGGATGTGGACCTGCCGCCGCGGGTGTCTCTGGCAAACCGCAGTGGGGCCACGGCCTTCGTGAGCATCCATGCCAATGCCCTGAGCATGAACCGTCCGGATGTGAACGGGATCGAGACGTTCTTCTTCTCGGACCCCCGTTCTGGACGTCTGGCGTCCTATCTGCAGCAGCAGATGATGGATGTGTCCCCCGGAACACCGAATCGCGGCGTCAGACGCGGCCGCTTCTTCGTGATCCGGCGCAGCACCATGCCTTCGGCTCTGGTGGAGATGGGATTTGTCACCGGGGCGATTGACGCGCCGCGGCTGGCCAACGCTGACCATCGCCGCCGCCTGGCCTTGGCCCTGGCGGCTGGGATCCTCAACTACCTCAAGCAGGAGGTGCGATGACGCCTCAACTGCTCGGGTTCTTCGACAGCGGCCTGGGCGGCTTGACGGTGCTGCGCCGGGTGCTCGAACGCCATGGATCGGTGCCCTGCGTTTACCTCGGTGACACAGCCCGGGTTCCCTATGGGAGCCGTCAACCGGATGACATTCGACGCATCGCCGCTGAAGTGGTGGGTTGGTTGCGCGACCAAAAGGTCTCCACGGTGGTGATGGCCTGCAACACCACCAATGCCCTGGCGAGGGATGTGGCCGAGGGGCAGGCCGGGGCCCCGGTGATCGGTCTGATCGGCGCCGCCGCGGCGATGGTGGAAACACGCCGTGTTGGAGTGCTGGCCACGCCTGCCACTGTGGCCTCTTCGGCCTACCGAGCCAGCATCGAAGCGCTTCACCCCGGGTCGATGGTGATCGAGCATGCCTGTCCTGCCTTTGTGCCTTTGATCGAAGCCGGCGAGATGAACAGCGACGACCTGCGTCGTGCGGCCCAGGCCTATCTCGAACCCCTGCTGGCAGCCTCCGTGGACTCGATCGTTCTGGGTTGCACCCATTACCCGTTATTGGTGCCGCTGTTGCGTCAGCTGCTGCCGGAGTCGGTCCAGATCATTGACCCGGCCATCGGCGTGGCCCGTCAACTGGATGCCGTTCTGGGGCCACCGGCGCGGATCTCGCCTGCTCCAAGGCCGTTTTCCCTGGAGAGCTGCCGGTTCTGCGTCACCGCAGACCCCGATGGCTTCGCTGTGCGCGCCACCCCCTGGCTGGGCCAGCGGCCTGCCGTCAGCCTTCAGCTGCTGCAGGACTGAGCATGGGACCACTAGGATCGCGGCGCCGAGGGGAGTCATGAGCACCGTTACCGAGCTACTCCAACCGGTAGAGACAGATCTTGAAACCCTGCTCGGAGACCTGCGCAGCCTGATCGGGGCAGGTCACCCAATCCTCCAGGCCGCTGCCGAGCATCTGTTCAGTGCCGGCGGCAAGCGGTTGCGCCCCGGCATCGTTCTGCTTCTGTCGCGGGCTCTGTCCCCTCAGGGAGAGCTCACGCCCCGCCACCGCCGCCTGGCTGAGATCACTGAAATGATCCACACGGCCTCGCTCGTTCACGACGATGTGGTGGATGAGGCTTCCACCCGGCGCGGGGTCGACACGGTCCACAGCCGGTTCGATGCCCGGGTTGCTGTTCTTGCCGGCGACTTCCTCTTCGCTCAGGCCAGCTGGCACCTTGCCAACCTCGATGACCTCGACGTGGTCAAGCTGCTCAGCCGCGTGATCATGGATCTCGCGGATGGGGAGGTGAAGCAGGGCCTCTACCGCTTCGACACGGCCCAAACCTTTGAGACCTACCTCGAAAAGAGCTATTGCAAAACGGCATCCCTGATTGCCAACAGCTGCCGTGCTGCAGGTGTGCTCAGCGGTTGCTCGCCGACCCAGCTCGACAGCCTCTACCAATTCGGCCGCCAGCTGGGTCTGGCCTTCCAGGTGGTGGATGACATCCTCGATTTCACCGGAAACGATCAGCAGCTCGGCAAGCCCGCAGCCAGTGATCTCGCCAGCGGGTACCTCACCGCACCCACCTTCTATGCCCTTGAGGAGCATCCATCGCTGCAGCCGTTGATCGATCGCCAGTTCTCCGAGCCCGGTGATCTGGACAAGGCGTTGGAGATGGTGCGGGCATCCAAGGCGATTGAACGCACCCGTGAGCTGGCGGAAACCTTTGCCCGCGAATCCCGTGAATCAATCGCCTGGCTGCCTGAATCTGCGGCGCAACGCGCCTTGATGGAACTGCCGGACTTCGTTCTCAGCCGTCTGTACTGAGCGGATACCTCAAGACAACAGCCTCAACACAACAGCCAGGCTGTTGATCGAACAGGGGTTGGTGTTCAGGTTGGCTTGGTCTGATCCCTTGGGGTTCACCAGCCAGACCTGACAACCGGCGCCATGGGCCGATTGGCTGCCGGCCTGGGAATCCTCCAGGGCCCAGCAGTTGCTTGGGTTGAGCCCCAACCGTTGGGCAGCAAGCCGAAAGGGTGCGGGGTCGGGTTTACCCGCGTCGAGCTCGGGATCGTCGCCGTAGACCCGTTCCTGGATCAGCTCCAGCCAGGGATGGGGGGCTGCTTTGAATGCGACGGCCTCGCTGCTGCTGCTGGTGACCAGTGCCATCGGGATGCCCCGGTTGTGGCAATGCGCCACCAGCTCCTGCGCGGCAGGCATCGGGGCAGCATCCGGAAGCAGGGCACGCACGATCGGCTGCTGCACCGCCAACAGGGCATCCGCGCCCACCGGTTTCGCCAGCCATGCATCCACCTGGGCCGCACAGTCGAGCCGGCGACGGCCCTTCAGCTGCATCAACTGGGTTTCGCTCAGCTGGGTGCCGAAGTGGGCCGCGGCTTCCCACCAGCCCCGGCCATGCAGCGGCTCGGTGTCGAGCAGAAGCCCATCCAGATCGAACAGGCAAGCGGCAGGTGGCAGTTTCATCCCGGGATGGCGATGCCCAGCTCAATCCTTTCGCATCGACTGCATCATCGTCCGACGGATTGATACGGGACCTGGATCAAGCGGGGTCCTGCTCCTTACCCTTCCAGGAGAAGCACTGCGCAGTCTGCTGTGACCGACGCCAACACCACCATCGAAAGCGTGCTGCAGGAGCAGCGGGTGTTCGAGCCGCCAGCAGACACCGCCGCCAAAGCGCGCATCGGCAGCCTCGAGGCCTACCGAGCCATGGCCGATGCCGCCAAAAATGACCCTGATGCGTTCTGGGGTGAGGCCGCCCGTCGAGAACTTCATTGGTTCGAGCCCTTCCACACCGTGCTCGATTGGTCGAATCCTCCGTTCGCGCGCTGGTTTGAGGGCGGCACCACGAACCTCTCCTACAACTGCCTGGACCGCCATCTCGACGGGCCAACGGCGCAGAAGACAGCGTTGATCTGGGAAGGAGAGCCCGGGGATGTGCGCCGGTTCACTTACCAGGAACTGCATGCCGAGGTGTGCAAAGCCGCCAATGGCCTCAAGGCCATGGGCATCGGCAAGGGTGACCTTGTGGCGCTCTACATGCCGATGGTGCCGGAGGCGGCGATCGCCATGCTCGCCTGCGCGCGCATCGGTGCTCCCCACTCCGTGGTGTTCGGTGGCTTTTCCGCCGAAGCCCTGAGGGATCGGCTCAACGATGGTGAAGTGAAAGCGGTGATCACCGCTGATGGCGGCTTCCGCAAGGACAAGCCGGTGTCCCTCAAGCCCGCGGTGGATGCGGCGCTGGCCAATGGCGCCTGCCCCTCGGTGACCGGCGTGCTTGTGGTGCAGCGCACCAAGCAGGACGTGGAGATGGTCTCCGGTCGTGATCAGTGGTGGCATGACCTGGTGGAGGGTCAGAGTGCCGAGTGCCCCGCTGAGCCGATGGCCAGTGAGGACCGCCTGTTTGTGCTCTACACCTCCGGCTCCACCGGCAAGCCCAAGGGCGTCGTTCACACCACCGCCGGTTACAACCTCTGGGCCCACCTCACCTTCCAGTGGATCTTCGACATCCGGGATGAGGATGTCTTCTGGTGTACGGCCGATGTGGGTTGGATCACCGGTCACAGCTACATCGTCTACGGCCCCTTGTCGAACGGTGCCACGACCGTGATGTACGAGGGTGCGCCGCGACCGTCCAAGCCCGGTGCCTTCTGGGAGTTGATCCAGAAACACAAGATCTCGATCTTCTACACGGCTCCCACCGCAATCCGGGCGTTCATGAAGAGCGGCCGCTCCGTTCCGGATCAGTTCGACATGAGCAGCCTTCGCCTGCTCGGCACCGTGGGCGAACCGATCAATCCGGAGGCCTGGATGTGGTATCGCGACGTAATTGGAGGCAACCGCTGCCCGATCGTCGACACCTGGTGGCAGACCGAAACCGGCGGGGTGATGATCAGCCCCCTGCCGGGGGCAACGCCCACCAAGCCCGGCTCCGCCACCCTGCCCCTGCCCGGCATTCAGGCCGACATCATCGATGCGGAAGGCAACAGCTGCGGTGCCGATGAAGGCGGGTATCTGGCGGTGCGTGCCCCCTGGCCGGGAATGATGCGCACCGTGCATGGCAACCCCCAACGCTTCCGCGAGAGCTATTGGGAGCACATCCGTCCTGCCGATGGGTCCTACCTCTATTTCGCCGGGGATGGTGCCCGGCGGGATGCCGATGGCTACTTCTGGGTGATGGGCCGCGTCGATGACGTGATCAACGTCTCAGGCCACCGTCTCGGCACGATGGAAATTGAATCAGCGCTGGTCAGTCACCCTGCGGTGGCGGAGGCGGCCGTCGTGGGTCGGCCCGACGACCTCAAGGGCGAAGGCATTGTGGCCTTCGTCACCCTGGAGGCGGGCCGCGAGGGCGATGACGCCCTGGTGAAGGAGTTGCGCGCCCACGTGGGAACGGAAATCGGTCCGATTGCCCGGCCGGATGAGATCCGTTGCAGTGATGCCCTGCCCAAGACCCGCAGCGGCAAGATCATGCGCAGGATCCTGCGGGCCCTGGCGGCAGGTCAGGAGGTGAGTGGTGACACCAGCACCCTGGAAGATCGCTCCGTGCTGGATCGCCTCAGGGCCTGATCGCCTGGCCGATGGTTCGGCTCAGCTGACGGATGACCGCCACTCGCCTGGGGTCATCCGCCCAGTCTCCGAGGAAGCTGCGCCGCAGCCCTGCACTGGCCGGGGTGAGGTGATCGCCTGGCAGCTCCAGGGTTGAGCTGGCGTCGGAAGCGCGTTCTCGCAGGGCCTGAATCAGATCGCCGCTTTGATCCAGTTCATCGCGCCCGAAGCGCACCACCAGGTTCCGCTCCTGTTGGTAGTGGCGGCTGATCAAGCGAAGCGTTTCAGCTGGGCTTGGGCTGAACTCGGTTTCCACCCCGAGCCTTGGTGCCAGTTCCCCCAGGAGGGGAATCGAGCGATCGGCGTTGAAGTTGTTGAAGCTCAGGGCCACCAGAGCCCTGCTGCCCCGACCCCCATCGGGGGCCAGCAGGTGAAGCTTGCATCCCAGGCTGTGGCCAAGCCGCAGTGGAGCTGCAAGGGCCCCGCAGCGCTCCTCAAGTTGGCGACGCGCAGAGCGGAAGGCACTCCAGGCATCGCGGGCCTGACGTTGATGATCGAACCCGGGCACATAGGCCCAGGCATGCACCGCCAACCCATCCGCCGCCAGCTCTTCCAGCAGCCTGCGGTAGCTGATCTGGGGGGTGGCCGCCAGATAGCTGCCGCCGATGAATTCGATCAATCCCGTGGGTTCGGCCGGCCTCAGTTGCCAGATCGCACCCAGCTGACGCCAGTTGGCCATGCTCAACCGCGCAGCTGATTCAGCACCTGTTGTGCTTCACGCACGTGAGCCGGGCCATCCAGGAGGTTGCTGAAGGTGTGGCGGATCACGCCTTCGCTGTCAACGATGTAAGTGACGCGACCGGGCAGCAGACCAAGGGCTTTCGGCACACCCATCTCGCGGCGCAGGGCGTTGTTGCGGTCGCACAGCAGCGGAAACGTGAGGTTGTGGCGGGTGGCGAAACGGCGGTGGCTGACGGCGTCATCACCGCTGACGCCCCAGACCTCTGCATCGAGGGCAGCAAAGCTCTCTGCGTTGTCGCGGAAGCTGCAGGCTTCAGCTGTGCAGCCAGGTGTGTCGTCCTTGGGATAGAAGAACAGCACCAGCCAGCGGCCCTGCACCGAAGCGGGAGTGCGAAGGTCACCGTTCTGATCCTCCAGGCTGAAGGAGGGGAGCCGGTCGCCGATCCCGAGGGCCATTCGATTGAACTGAAGAGGTTGAACCCTAGGCAGCAGGCACCTTGCCTGGGGCGGGAGAATCAGGGGCGGGAGGAGTCACTGCGCCATGCCTGAACAGCTCGATTTGCTTGCGGGATTTTCAAGGCCTCAGGCGGAGCCCCAAACAGCGGCAATGCCGATGCCTGCTCCGCCAGCCGCTGAACCCGAGGCCAAGGCTGATCAGCCCGAGGACGCGCCAAAGCCTTCACCCACCACCCTGCTGATCATCGACACCGAAACCTCCGGTCTGGATCCTCAGCAGGACCAATGCCTGGAGGTGGGCTGCATTTTGTTTGATGTGCCGAGTCGTTCGGTGCTGGCCCAGCAATCGTTTCTTTTGCCGGTGGACTCCAACGCTGCAGAGGCGATCAACCGGATCCCCGCCGCCGTCACCCGCAGGCCCCAGCCCTGGCGGGAGGCGCTGGTGTGGTTTGAGTATCTGCTTGAAGCTGCCGATCTTCTGGTGGCTCATAACGCGGCCTTCGATCGCCAGTGGTTCGGTCTTGGCGTTGTGCCGGCCACCGCAACACCGTGGCTGTGCACCATGGAAGACATTCGCTGGCCGGCGGAGCGTCAGTTGCGTTCGCGGCCATCCGTGCGGGACCTGGCCTTGGCCTACGGCGTCCCGGTCTGGGCGGCCCACCGAGCCCTCAGCGATTGCATCTACATCGCGGAAGTCTTCGCCCGCTGTGACGACCTGGAGCAGCTGTTGGAGCGCGGCCTGGAACCCCGCCAGTTGATGCGTGCCCGGGTGTCGTTCGACGAACGCCACCTCGCGAAAGCAGCGGGTTTCCGTTGGAACGATCCGATTAAGGGGGCCTGGACCCGTCGTTTGAGTGATCGTGAGGTGGCGGAGCTGGAGTTTCCGGTCGCGCCCGTTGAGGTCGAAGCCGATCGCCTCAGCGCTTGAGCCTGCGCATTTGCTTCAGCACTCCGAAGCGTCTGGGTGATTTTGCAGAGAGTGCCGCTGAACGCAGCAGGCTGAAGCCATGACGGCTTTTCTGCATCCCCATCAACGCCCCATCCGCTCCCGCCTGCGTCAGTGGCAGCAGGTGCGCACCTGGGCGCGTTTGATCCGTGAAGCCGAAGCGCTCTGGCATGTGGATGTGCGTGCCCTGCGACGCATGGGGGCAGATGAACTCAGCCAGTTGATTGAGGAGGTTCCCGCCCCTCACCGCAAACGGGTGAACCGCTGGCTGCGCTGTTACTCGGTGGCAACACGGCTCACCGTCACCTCCACCGTCGTGCCCACCGCCTGAGCCTGGATCCACGACGCGGGAGGATGGACCGAATCACACAAACGGTTTTGGCACATCGTTCCCTGGTTGTTTCCAGCCTGAGCTTCCTCGCTGTTGGCCTCGCCGCTTGTGGTGGCAGCTCCACTGTGTCCAGCCTCAATGCGGCGGGGGCCTCCTTCCCCGCCAAGGTGTATCAGAGCTGGTTCGCCGAGCTCGCCGGCTCCGGCGGAATCAAGGTGAACTACCAGGCGGTGGGTTCCGGTTCCGGCCGCAAAGCCTTCATCGATGGCACCGTGGATTTCGCCGCTTCGGACGACCCGATCAAGGAGGCTGACCGCAAGCAGGTGAGCCAAGGGGTGGTTCAGATCCCGATGGTGGGGGGAACGATCGCCTTCGGTTACAACAAACCGGGCTGCGAGCTTCAGCTCACCCAGCAACAGGCTGTGGAGGTGGCCATCGGCCGCATCAGGGATTGGAAGGAGCTCGGCTGTGAAGCGGGCACGATCACCTGGGTGCACCGCTCGGACGGTTCCGGCACCACCAAGGCTTTCACCAACTCGCTGCAGACCTTTTCAGCGGATTGGACCCTCGGCAGCGGCAAATCGGTGAAATGGCCGGTTGGCGTGGGTGCGAAGGGCAACTCGGGCGTTGCCGGGGTGATCGACAACCGGGTCGGCGCGATCGGCTACGTGAATCAGTCGTACATCAAGGGCAATGTGCAGGCTGCTGCGCTGCAGAACAAATCCGGTGAATTCCTCACGCCCTCCGTGGAGGCTGGTGCCAAAGCCCTCAACGGCATTGAGCTTGATCAGTACCTGGCTGGCAGCAACCCCAACCCTTCCGCTGCTGGTGCCTACCCCATCGCAACACTCACCTGGGTGTTGGCTTACGCCGAGGGCAATGGCGCCAAGGCTGAAGCTGTGAGGAAAGTCTTCAACTATATGCTGGACGACTCCACCCAGGAGGGTGCTGCGGCCCTGGGCTTTGTACCTCTTCGGGGTAGCATCCTTGAAAAATCCCGCAGTGCGGTGGCAGGCATTCAGCCTTAAATGCGAACCCTCGATGGGTGAACGACATGCCCCGGTTTGGATGACCAAACCGGGGTTTTTTGATGGTTTAAACAGGGTTTTATGGTTTCTTAACCCTCGTTAATGGGCGCATAACGACAGGTGGTTTGAGTCCCGATTAGGTCTTGGTTGCTACAGCCTCTTTCCTCTTTCGGTTGTCGTGATGCGCATTGCACAAAAGGCCCTTCTCGCTTCGTCCCTGCTTGTTCTCGGGGCAGGCATGTCAGCTTCTGCAGCTCCCAAGCTGAACGGCGCTGGCGCCTCCTTCCCGGCCAAGATCTACCAGCGTTGGTTCGCCGACCTGGCCAAGGCTGGTGGCCCTCAGGTCAACTATCAGGCCGTGGGCTCCGGTTCCGGCCGTAAAGCCTTCATCGACCAGACCGTGAACTTCGGTGCATCGGATGATCCGATGAAGAAGAAGGACATGGCCAAGGTCAGCCGTGGTGTGGTTCAGATCCCGATGGTGGGTGGCACCATCGCCTTTGGTTACAACAAGCCCGGTTGCAACCTGAAGCTCACCCAGGAGCAAGCTGTGAAGGTTGCGATGGGCATGGTCAAGGACTGGAAGGAACTGGGCTGCAAGCCCGGCACGCTTACCTGGGTGCACCGTTCCGATGGCTCTGGCACCACCAAGGCCTTCACCAACTCCATGCAGGCCTTCTCCAACACCTGGACCCTCGGCACCGGTAAATCCGTGAAGTGGCCCGCTGGCGTTGGCGCCAAGGGCAACTCCGGTGTGGCTGGCCTGATCCAGAACCGTGAAGGCGCGATCGGTTACGTGAACCAGTCGTACATCAAGGGCAAGGTGGTTGCCGCCGCTCTCCAGAACAAGTCCGGTGAGTTCCTCAAGCCTTCTGTGGCTGCAGGTGCCAAGGCCCTCAATGGCATCAGCCTGGACAAGGACCTGGCTGGCAAGAACCCCAACCCCACCGCCAAGGGTGCTTATCCCATCGCCACCCTCACCTGGGTTCTGGCGTACAAAACCGGTAACGGTGACAAAGCCAAGGTGGTGCAGGACGCCTTCAACTACATGCTGAGCGACGCTGCTCAGAACAAAGCTCCTTCCCTGGGCTTCGTTCCCCTCAAGGGCGACATCCTGGCCAAGTCCAAGGCCGCTGTAAACAAGATCGGCAAGTGATCTTGGCTTGAATTGGTTTTGAAAACCAGTCATCAAAGGGCCCCTCGGGGCCCTTTTTTTATGGGCTGAATGATTCGAATTGCGATCAGTGTTAGAGACTTCTTAACCGGATCTCTCCCGAATCTCCCCCAGTTCTTTGTTGGGAATCGATGTTGTCCTCAATACAGTTTTTCTGGATTCACGGGATTCCAAATGCTTGCCACTCCGTCGGCTGATCTGAGTTCAACAGCTCTGGGTTTCAAGGCGTTTCTTGAAAGCAGCTACGACAATCGCAATGTTGTTCATGTCACCGCGGGAAGTTTCGTTCCTCTGTTGAAGAACAGTGTTTGGTTTGTGGTTCGCGGCATGGTGAAGCTCGGGGCGCTGTCGGTGCATGGCGACGAGCTCGTGCTTGGCCTGGTGGGTCCCAATGAACCCTTCGGTGCCGCATTCACCAATGTGGAGGCCTATGAGGCTGTAGCGCTCACCGATTGCGATCTGCTCTGCTGCAACCTGGCGGAGCTGGAGCAGTCTCCTCAGTTGGCGCTTGGTTTGGCCAAGGCCATGGCCGCCCGCTACCGCCAGGCGGAGTCACTCCTGGCCCTGCTGGGGCTGCGTCGTGTTGAAGAACGGGTCCGGGGCTTTTTGGAGCTGCTCGCCAAGGACTTTGGCGAACCCTGTGAGGCTGGGTTGCGGCTCAACCTTCGCCTGACCCATCAGGAGATCGCCAGTGCCCTCAGCACCACACGGGTGACCGTGACCCGCGTGTTGGGGCAGTTGCGGGATGAAGGCTGGCTTCAGATTGATGCCACCAGGCATCTGGTGGTGACCGGCACCGGCCGCCGCTGAAGGCAAAAAAAAGAGCCGGCGTAACCGCCGGCTCAATCCCTGAAGTGTTGATGTTCAGGTGGGGAAACAAGACGGTTGAATCGGAGCGGCGGGATTTGAACCCACGACCCCCACTACCCCAAAGTGGTGCGCTACCAAGCTGCGCCACGCCCCGTCAGATTTAAGTTATCACAGTGCATCCCGGCGTCTGAGTCGCCTGAGCAACCGAGTGGTGAGCTGGTCTCTCGTTGCGGATCCGTAGTGGTACAGCCGCAGTTCTGCGGCGGCCTGGCGAAGCTCAGCCAGGGTCATCGCCGCCAGACGAAGCTCGGGCAGGGTGCGCCAGGCTCTCGAGCGCATCGGGAGTGAGGCAGGGCCTTTGGCCTGGCCCAGATTCAGGGTTCCATCCGCCAGCCATTCGGGGATGAGCACCACCAGAACGGCGATCAAGCCATAGAGCTCCACCAGCCCCCTCGGCAGGGGATGCAGTTGACGCTGTTCGGATGGATCAGGCCGTTCACTCACCGCAGAACGGAGGAGTCCTTCTTGTCCCACGATCGCACCAACAGGAAGCGTGCCCGCGGGATGGTGGTCAGATTGCCAAAGGTTTTGCTGTGGGTTGGGGGGTTTCCCGCCACAGCATCGGAGCCTGCTGCTCTCGATTGAAGGAGACACTGCCGAGGATCAGGCCCAGAACCAAAATCAAGGTGAGGGCGATCGCCACGATCACCTGCCGATCAGACCAGGGCTCGGGCATGACATGGGTCTGGGTCCTCTTCATCTTGGCCGAATCAGCCCAGGGCGATCGGGCTGTTGTCGGATCGAAGCACGCAGTGACTGATGGACCAGTCGTACTTGTCCCAGACCTGCTTCGGGAGTTTGTAGTTCGACCCCTCGAAGTCACCAAGCAGCGTCTGGGTTGGCATCGCGGAGCAGTAGGGGCGGCTGCCGGGTTTGGCGAGGTATTGCTGGTGGTAGTCCTCGGCGAAATAGAAGGTCTGGTCCGCCAGGATTTCGGTGGTGATGGTCCCGTAGCCCTTGGCCGAGAGGGCGACTTGATAGGCATCCCGGCTGGCCAGGGCCAGTTGCAGATGCTCCGGATTGAACGTGTAGATGGCTGATCGGTATTGGCTGCCGGTGTCGTTCCCTTGCCTGTTGCCCTGGGTGGGGTCGTGGCACTCCCAGAACAGTTTCAGCAGGTCGCTGAAGTCGAGGGCGGGTCGGCTCCACACCACACGCACAACTTCCGTGTGCCCGGTTCTGCCGGAGCAGACCTGGTTGTAGGTGGGTTGCTCGGTCTGGCCGCCCGCATACCCCACAGCAGTGCTCACCACCCCAGGCAGTCGCCAGAACCCTTTTTCAGCACCCCAGAAGCATCCACAGGCAAAGATTGCTTCCTCCTGGTCGGCCATCAGGGGTGCCTTCAGCGGCGTTCCCAACACGGCGTGCGTTGCTGGGGCCGAGGATTCGGCGCCGCCGCGGGGAGACAGCCAGGAAGGAAGCATGTTGGTTGCGTTGGTCCGCAGAGCTTAGGCAGCGGATTCAGCACAGTGATTCTGCCGCGTCGAGGGCCATCTGTGCACTTTCAGTGATGGCTCCCCAAGTGAGGGATACATAGGGAACGAATCAAAGCTTGTCTTGAAGAGTGGTTCTTCTTTGAACAATGTTCTGCAGAAAGGTGTTGATTGTTTGTCAGTGGTTTTCAGCCTGAATGGCGCTGTTGCTGAGCTGTCCCGAGACGAGTCTGCGGGTCAGGCACATTTGATTGTTGACTCCATTGGGAATGTCATCAGGGGTGGAGGAGATTGTGCCGATGGCGGGCTATGGCCAGAAAGAAGACGAATTGGATGGATCAATCAATTGCAAGCCATTGATTGATGGCTTGTTGATGAAGAAAGCTGTTTCTCAGAAACAAAAACAGGTGGTTCATTCTGTTGAACCAGAAACCGCACCTGCGCCAGGACTGTCTGCCCTCAATCGCTGTGCAGGATGGAACGAGCTCCAGCTGATGGCCGACCAAGGGGAAGTGGTTTCGTCCTGCAGAACCGTCTCGGGATAGCCGTTCTGGACGTGTTGACAGGCCCTCGTTTCTTGTTGCCGTGAATGCCTCAGGACGCGTTGGCTTTCCCCTCAACTGGGTTGAGCTGGATGTGATTCAGCAGCGTTGTGACGAAGGCGAAGAGCAGAAACGGCAGGCTGAGTACCAAAATCAGCCCCACTCCCACCAGAGCAAACACCGGTCGCGACGAGCCCATCAGGGCAAGCCCCGCAGCAAGGCTCACAAAAATGACGGCCATCCAGGCCAGCACCTGTCCGTAGATATCGCCAAAGGTGAGCGTGCAGCGCACCGCGAAGGGGGATCCGCTGGTCATAGGCAAGGAGTTGCTTTCACAGCTAAGCCACGAACGGTCGTGTTGTCAGAAACCGCCCGGAGATTCTTCAGGAAGCCAACGCATCCAGTTGTTGCGATGCCTGCTGACGCTCCCAAAGCCTTTTGTACACACCCGGCTGCTGAATCAAGGCGTTGTGGTGTCCCTGTTGAACGATGCGTCCGTTCTCCATCACCAGGATGCGATCACAGGCCGCTGCGGCTGAAAGTTGATGGCTGATCATCACGATGGTCCGGTCATCCTGAGCTCGGATCGAATCGAGAATCGCCGCAGCCGTGTTGTTGTCAACGCTGGCCAAGGCGTCGTCGAGGACCAACACCGGCGCCGACATCAGCAGAGCCCGGCCCAGGGCTGTGCGTTGACGCTGACCACCACTCAAGGTGATGCCGCGTTCGCCAACGATGGTTCCGAAACCATCGGGAAAGCCCTTCACGTCATCAGCCAGGCGGGCTTGCTCTGCCGCCAGTTCAACCCGCTGATCACTGGCGTCAGGATCGCCATAGCGCAGGTTGTCCGCCAGGGTGCTGGTGAACAGAAAGCCCTCCTGGGGAACGATCGCCACGTCACGGCGCAACCTCTTCAGGGGCATCTGGGTGACATCCACGCCATCCAGGAACAGCTGTCCCGGTTGCAGTGGAACCATCCGACCGAAGGCCCGAGCCAGGGTGGTCTTGCCGCAGCCCACGGCCCCCACAACAGCCACCAACTCCCCAGGCTCGATGCAGAAGCTCAGGCCATTGAGAGTGTTCTGCTCAGCGCCCTGGTACTGAACCGTCAGGCGGCGGGCTTCAAAACGCCCCCGGCGTTCTGACGTTGGCTGGGGCTGAACATCAGAGGGATCAGGATCCTTGATCTTTGGTTCCCGTTTGAGTAACTCCTCCACCCGCTCGAGGCTCACTTGGCCGGTCTGGAAGGTGTTGAGCGTGAATCCCAGCAGTGCCGTTGGGAAGACGAGCTGCTCCACATAAAGGATCAGGGCCACCAGTCCTCCAATGCTCAGACGACCGGCTTCGAGCTGGCCGCTGCCGATGGCCAGCAGCAAAAGAACCGAGAGGGAGGAAATGCCCTGAAGCAGCGGGAACAGGGTGCTTTGTGTTCTCGCCAGCTGAATGGCACTATCGCGGTAGCGGCGGTTGCGCTCGGCAAAGGCCTGCTGTTCTGCTCCCTCCTGGCCGTAGATCTTTATGGCCCCGATTCCCGAGAGATCCTCCTGAATCAGGTTGCTGAGGGCAGAGAGTTCTTCCTGCTGCGCGCGCTTCTGACGCATCATGCGCCCACCGAACAGGCGCACAGTGCTGAGCATCACGGGGTAGAGCCCTACGGCGGCCAGGGTCAGCCACGGATCGATGGCCAACATCGCGGGCAGCGTCAGCGCATAGGCCAGCAACGTGTTGGTCAGGCTGAGAATCGCGAATCCGAGCAGGCGCCGGATGTTTTCCACATCGCTGGTGGCGCGACTGATGACTTCACCGCTGCCCTTGCTCTGAATCCAATCGGGTTCCTGGCGGAGCATGTGCTCGAACAGGCGCTGACGCAGATCCACTTCCACCTGCCGACCCACGCCGAAGATGAGTTGACGCGAGGCCAGCCGAATCACGCCCATGGTGCTGGCAAGCAGCACAACCCATCCCGCCTGGCGCAGGACTCCGGCGTAACTGAATCCCTCCTGCAGCTCGTCCACAACGCTGCGCACTTCCATCGGGATCGTGACCCGCAGAACGTTCACCACCACCAGCGCAATGGCTCCCAGCAGCACCGTGCGGCGGTGGGGACGCAGATAGCGGCCGATCAGATCGAGACGAAGGGCGGCCATGCGAGCTCGTGGGTCCCGTTGGCAGGCCAACCTAGGCATCCGGCTTCAACGGCTGGTCGTTGACTGGTCGTTCTCCGTTGATCTGGGGGATAGTGGGACTGTCCCCATCACCTGGCCCGGCGTGTCTCGCACCCCGGGTTTTTTACTGCCAGCCCCCCTCCATGTCTTCAGACCCGCGTTCCTGGTCCGGTTGCTTGGACCATCTGCTGCAGGGCAACAACCTCAGCTCCGATGAGGCCACTGCTCTCATGCGTGCCTGGCTGGCCGAAGAGCTCGAGCCCGTGCAGACCGGGGCGTTACTGGCTGGACTGCGGGCCAAGGGGATGGTGGCCGATGAGCTGGCGGCCATGGCGGCTGTCCTGCGCGAGGCCTGCCCCCTTCCCTGCCCCCGGCCCGATCTAGCCATGGTCGATACCTGCGGCACCGGTGGTGATGGTGCCGACACCTTCAACATCTCCACGGCGGTCGCCTTCACCGCCGCCGCCTGCGGGGTCAATGTGGCCAAGCACGGCAACCGCAGCGCCAGCGGCAAAGTGGGTTCAGCCGACGTGCTCGAGGGGCTCGGCCTCAACCTCAAGGCACCGTTGAACAAGGTGGTCGACGCTTTGCCGGGAACCGGTGTCACCTTCCTGTTCGCTCCCGCTTGGCATCCAGCTCTTGTGAATCTGGCGCCGCTGCGACGCAGCCTGGGGGTCCGCACGGTGTTCAACCTGTTGGGTCCTCTGGTCAATCCGCTGCAGCCCCAGGCCCAGGTTCTTGGCGTGGCGCGTCCGGAACTTCTCGACCCCATGGCGGGCGCTCTGCAGCACTTGGGCTTGAGCCGTGCCGTGGTGGTTCATGGCGCTGGAGGCCTCGATGAGGCCTCCTTGGCGGGGCCCAATGCCTTGCGTCTGATCGAATCCGGGGGCATTGCCACAAAGGAGGTTTCCCCTGAAGATCTGGGCCTCACCCGTGCTGGTCTCGATCTGCTGCGCGGTGGTGACTGCGCGGTGAACCAGCAGATCCTTCAGAACGTTCTGCAGGGGCAAGGATCGCCGGCGCAGACGGAGGTTGTGGCCTTCAACACAGCACTGGTGCTCTGGGCTGCCGGGCTGCAAAGCGATCTGCCGTCTGCTGTTGTCCAGGCTCTGGCTGTTCTCAACGAGGGCAAGGCCTGGGACAAGCTTGTGGCTCTGCGGGATGCCCTGTCCGACGGAGATGGAGAATGAGTGACTGATGACCTGCGGCGGCCCTTCGATGCCCGATTCCCCATCAGACAAGGCTTATCTCGTCCTTGCCGATGGCACGGTTCTCACCGGTGTCGGCTTCGGCCATCGCGGCACCACCATCGGTGAGGTGGTGTTCAACACCGGCATGACCGGTTACCAGGAGGTGCTGACCGACCCCTCTTATGCCGGGCAGCTGGTGAGCTTCACCTATCCCGAACTCGGTAACACCGGTGTGAATTCTGACGATCAAGAAGCTGATCGCCCCCATGCTCGTGGCGTGATTGCCCGCCAGCTGGCGCCAGTTCCCAGCAACTGGCGCTGTGAACAGACCCTCGAGAGTTGGATGCAGACCCATCAGCTGGTGGGCATCAGCGGTTTGGACACCCGTGCCCTGGTGCGTCACCTGCGTGAGGTGGGGGCCATGAATGGCGTGATCAGCAGTGACGGCCAGACCCCGGCGCAGTTGCTTGAGCTCCTAAAGCAGGCCCCGTCGATGCAGGGGTTGAACCTGGCGGACCGCGTCACCACCCGTGAGCCCTACCAGTGGAATCAGGCCTGCAGTGTTGGCTTCGATCAGCGTTTGCAGCGCCGCAGCGACGCGCCCTTCCGCGTTGCCGCCATCGATTTCGGCATCAAGCGCGCCATCCTCGATCGATTGGTCGCCCATGGCTGTGACGTCACGGTTCTGCCCGCAGACACGGATCTGGACACAGTTCGTTCCCATCGCCCGGATGGCGTCTTTCTCTCCAACGGCCCTGGCGACCCGGCAGCGGTGACCCATGGGATTGCTCTGGCCAAGCAGTTGCTGGAGGAATCCGATCTACCTCTGTTCGGCATCTGTCTGGGTCATCAGATTCTTGGTCTGGCCCTGGGCGGAGAGACGTTCAAGCTGTCCTATGGCCACCGCGGCTTGAACCATCCCTGTGGCACCACAGGCCAGGTTGAAATCACCAGTCAGAACCACGGCTTTGCCCTCTCCGCTGATTCTCTGGATTCAGACGTCATTGACGTCACCCATTTCAATCTGAACGACCGCACCGTGGCAGCGATCGCCCACCGTCAGAAGCCGGTGTTCGGGGTGCAGTACCACCCCGAAGCGAGTCCGGGCCCCCATGACGCCGACCATCATTTTGCCCGCTTTGTGACGCTGATGGCCGATCGCCTTTGATGAGGTGGTAGCCAACGCTCAGCATCACTACACTTCGTGCCGATGATGCCTGGGGGGCTTGATCCCATCAGCGAACTGCAGCGACTAACCGTCTCTCTCCGGGGCGGATTCGAACAGAAAGACGGCTGTTTGGTGTTTCATTTCACCGGTCAGCTGGATGCCTACTCCGAGAAGCAGTTCACGGAGTACGTGGGCGATGTTTTGAAGGCTAACAAGCTTCCGTCTGTTCTCGATCTCAGCAAGATCGATTTCCTCGATTCATCCGGCCTTGGGGCGCTGGTGCAGCTGGCCAAGCAATGCACGGATGCCAAGCGATCGTTTCTTTTGGTGGGCAACACCAGGGTGACGCAGACCATCAAGTTGGTGCGTCTTGAGGAGTTCCTTCATCTGGTGGAGGATCTGCCCACAGCCCTCAACCAGTTGGCCGCTTGAGCGATTGGATTCGAAGCCAGTCTCCCAGGGACATCAACGAACAACTGGGTCCATTGCAGCTGGCTTGGATTGGGGATGCCGTTTGGGAGCTGCATCAACGCCTCCGCCATGGGTCGAGGCCAGGACGTTCTGACGACCTGCATCGTGCCGTCGTGGCTGATGTTCGTGCTGACGCCCAGTCCCGTTTGTTGAGCTGGCTGGAAGAGCGCGAGCTCCTCTGCTCAGAAGAACTCGATCTGGTGCGGCGGGGTCGCAACAGTGCCGGGCGGGGGCCACGGCGCGCAGACGCTGCGGTTTATGGAAGGGCCACAGGGTTTGAGACAATGGTGGGCTGGCTGTTTCTGAACAATCCAGCCCGGCTTGCGGAGCTCTTCGATCACCTGGAGCAAGCCGGATCCCACCCATAACGTTGCCTCGCACACCATGAGCCCTCGCTTTGAACGCCGCTCCAGCGGCCCATCCCGCGATGGCCGTTCGGGGCCTGGTGGCAGTGGACGACCTGCAGGGGGGCGCTCGTCGATGGGCCGTTCCGGCAATGGTCGCCCCATGCCGGGCAACCGCCGTTCTGACGGCGGTCGTTCCCCCTATGCCAAACCTGGGCGTGATGGCGGCGGTTATCGCGAACGACGCGCTCCACGGGATGGAGAGTGGGACCAGTCGCGTGGTGGTGATCGACCCGGCAATCGGTTTGGTGAGCGCTCGGGTGATCGACCCGGTTATCGGTTCAAGGAGAGGTCTGGGGAGCGTTTCGGTGATCGCGCCGCTGATCGATCCGCTGATCGATCCGGAGAACGTTTCGGTGATCGCCCGAAAGAGCGGTTTGGCAACCGCTCCCGTTCCTTCGACAGAGATCAGAACGCTCCCCGCTCGGGTTCTCCAAACGAACGCTCAGGGCCTGGACGTTTTCGCGATCGCAACGATCGGTTCGGCGACCGCCGTCGCTCCGGGGATGAACGGCGCCAACCGTCCCAGCGCCCCAGATCCCGCTTTGACGAGGCTCGTCCTCAGCGGCCGGATGCAGCACCGGAGGCTGCAGCGGCCACCCCGCCAGCGGATGATCTGATTTGGGGACGTCATGCCACTCAGGCCGCGTTGGAGGCCGGACGCCCCATCCATCGCATCTGGTGCACTGCGGAGATGCGCAGTGCCTCCAAATTCCTCCAGCTCTTGCGCGATGCCAAGGCCTCGGGCGTTCTCGTGGAAGAGGTGACCTGGGCCCGGTTGGGACAGATCACAGGTGGGTCCGTTCACCAGGGCATCGCCCTGCAGACGGCGGCGGCGGAAACTCTTGATCTCGACAGCCTTATCGAGGGCTGCTCGGATTTGGGGGAACCCCCCCTGTTGGTGGCCTTGGACGGTGTCACCGACCCCCACAACCTCGGGGCAGTTGTTCGCTCCGCTGAGGCCATGGGAGCCCATGGTGTGGTGATCCCCCAGCGCCGCAGCGCTGGCTTGACCGGTTCCGCCGCCAAGGTGGCCGCCGGAGCCCTGGAACACCTGCCGGTGGCACGCGTGGTCAACCTCAATCGGTCCCTGGAAAAGCTCAAAGACGCCGGCTACAGGGTGGTGGGCCTTGCCGCTGAAGGGGATGTGACCCTCACCGATGTCGACCTCAGTGGGCCGATGGTGCTGGTCACCGGATCCGAGGACCAGGGCCTGTCGCTGATGACCCGGCGCCATTGCGACCAGTTGGTTCGCATTCCCCTGCGGGGCATCACACCGAGCCTTAATGCTTCCGTCGCCACAGCCCTTTGCGTCTATGAAGTGGCACGGCGCAACTGGATGAAGGACATTCACGGCCAGGCGCCGTCGCCACCGATTCGCAGGCCCAAACTTGCGGGTGCTGAATCGCCTGTTTCGTCTGAACAGCCTGATTCGCTCGAACAGCCTGAGGCTTCTGTGGAGAAGGCCCCGGAACGTCTGATTGACCTGGATCTGAATCCATCGCAGCCGGATGCTGCCCTGCCGTTCGATCAGAACATCCAGCTATCTCCCTGAAAACAGCGCGGTTGAACAAGATCTCGGGGCACAATGAACCGAGGTCCTGTTCCTCCCATGAGTCCCCTGATTCGGCCGCTGCGCAGCCTTGCCAATGGCTTTGGATTTGCTTGGTGGGCTCGTGTTCAGACGTCAGGCCCCGATGTGACCTACTGGTTCGGTCCTTTCATCACCCGCAAGGGGCTGGAGAGCGAGCTCAGTTCCTTCCTGGACGACGTCAAGTCGGAGCAACCCCAGTCGATCAGCCATTCACTGCTGCGGACCCGGCGCTCTGAGCCCCTCACCATCTCAGCTGAGGGCTGATCCTGCGGCTGATAGCGTCCTTGCTGCAATGGATCGCAGGGACATGACGATCAGCGCGTGGCGTCAGCAACTGCAGAGCGGCGAGGTTTCCTCCCGCGAGCTCGTTGATCAGCACCTCAATCGGCTCGAAAGTTCTGAGCCTTCGCTGAACGCCTTTGTTGAAGTCACGGGCGATCAGGCCCGTGCTGAGGCGTCCCGCATTGATGAAGCTCGCGCCGCCGGCGAGACGCTCGGCCCCCTGGCGGGATTGCCGCTGGCGATCAAGGACAACCTCTGCACCAAAGGTGTTCGCACCACCTGTTCCAGCCGCATGCTCGAGCAGTTCGTGCCGCCCTACGAATCCACGGTCACCGAGCGGCTCTGGCAGGCCGGTGGTGTGTTGGTGGGCAAGACAAATCTGGATGAGTTCGCCATGGGTGGCTCAACCGAAACGTCCGCATTCGGGGCCACACAGAACCCCTGGAACACCGCCCATGTGCCGGGTGGAAGCTCCGGTGGCAGTGCAGCGGCCGTCGCCGCCGGCAGTTGCGTCGCTTCGCTTGGTTCCGACACCGGTGGCTCCATCCGCCAACCGGCGTCGTTCTGTGGTGTGGTCGGCCTCAAGCCCACCTACGGCCGCGTCAGCCGTTGGGGCCTGGTGGCCTTCGCCAGCTCTCTGGATCAGGTGGGACCCTTCGCCAGCAGCGTTGCTGATGTGGCTGAACTGCTCCAGGTGATCGCCGGACCCGACCCCCGCGATTCCACCTGCCTTGATGCGGCGGTTCCCGATTTCAGCGCCGGCCTCAACCAGTCCATCAAAGGGCTCAAGGTGGGGGTGATCAAGGAGTGCTTCGATGCCGAAGGCCTCGATCCTGAGGTGAAGGCATCGGTGCAGGCCTCTGCTGCCCAGTTGGAGGCTCTCGGCGCCGAACTGGTGGAGGTGAGCTGCCCCCGGTTCAACGACGGCATCGCCACCTACTACGTGATCGCACCATCGGAGGCGTCGGCCAACCTGGCGCGGTACGACGGTGTCAAATACGGCTTCCGTGCCGAAGACGCCGAGAGCCTTGCCGCGATGACGGCGCGAAGCCGTGCTGAAGGATTTGGCGCTGAGGTGCAACGGCGAATCCTGATCGGCACCTACGCCCTGTCCGCCGGATATGTCGATGCCTACTACAAAAAGGCGCAGCAGGTGCGCACCCTGATCCGGCGGGATTTTGATGCGGCCTTCCAGAGTGTGGATGTGTTGCTGACGCCAACAGCGCCGTCCACGGCCTTCAAGGCTGGCGCCCACGCCGACGACCCGCTGGCGATGTATCTGGCTGACCTGCTGACGATTCCGGTCAACCTTGCTGGACTTCCGGCCATCAGTGTTCCCTGTGGATTCAGCGCGGCGGGTCTGCCGATCGGGATGCAGCTGATCGGCAATGTGTTGGATGAACCGCGTCTGCTTCAGGTGGCGCATCAGTACGAGCAGGCCGCTCAGGTGTTTGCTTCACGCCCGGAAGCTGCGCTGGTTCCCTGAGTTGCGCCACATATGGGGGGGTTGTGTTCCCGCTGAACGCTGGATCTTGCGTCGGGTCCTAGTCTGACCCTATGGCTTTCGTTCCTCTCCACAACCACAGCGACTACAGCCTTCTGGACGGTGCGTCGCAGTTGCCGGCCATGGTGGAGCGGGCGAAGCAGCTGGGCATGCCCGCCATCGCCCTGACGGATCACGGCGTTATGTACGGCGCGATTGAGCTGCTGAAGCTCTGTCAGGGTTCAGATCTCAAGCCGATCATCGGCAATGAGATGTATGTGATCAATGGGTCCATTGACGACCCACAACCCAAGAAAGAGAAGAGATATCACCTGGTGGTGCTGGCGAAAAACGCCACCGGTTACCGCAATCTGGTGAAGCTCACCAGCATCAGCCACCTGCGGGGGATGCGGGGACGCGGGATCTTCTCCCGTGCCTGCATCGACAAGGAACTGCTGAAGCAACACAGCGAAGGCCTGATCATCGCCACGGCGTGCCTCGGCGGTGAGATCGCCCAGGCGATTCTGCGGGGTCGCCCCGATGTGGCTCGCAAGGTGGCGGCTTGGTATCAGGAGGTTTTCGGCGACGACTACTACCTCGAGATCCAGGATCACGGATCCCCGGAAGATCGGATCGTCAACGTTGAGATCGTCAAAATTGCCAAGGAGCTCGGCATTCAGATCGTTGCCACCAACGATGCCCACTACCTGAGCAAGCAGGACGTTGAAGCCCACGATGCCTTGCTTTGCGTGCTCACCGGCAAGCTGATCACCGATGAGAAGCGGCTGCGTTACACCGGGACCGAATACATCAAAACCGAAGAGGAGATGGGCCTTCTCTTCGGGGATCACCTCGAGCCTGAGGTGGTTCAGGAGGCGATCGCCAACACCGTCAAGGTGGCTGAGAAGGTGGAGCCTTACGACATTCTTGGGCGCTATCAAATGCCCCGCTTCCCGATTCCCGAGGGTCATACCCCCGTCAGCTACCTGAGGGAGGTGACCGAGCAGGGATTGCGGGATCGGCTCGAGCTCAGCCCTGATGCTGCCTTGCCCGACGACTATGCCGAGCGCATGGCCCATGAGCTCAAGATCATGGAGCAGATGGGATTTCCCACTTACTTCCTGGTGGTCTGGGATTACATCCGTTTTGCCCGGGAACAGAACATTCCCGTCGGTCCGGGTCGTGGCTCCGCCGCAGGGTCGCTCGTCGCGTACTGCCTGGGGATCACCAACATCGATCCGATCACCAACTGCCTTCTGTTCGAGCGCTTCCTCAATCCGGAACGCAAGTCGATGCCTGATATCGACACCGACTTCTGCATCGAGCGTCGTGGTGAGGTGATCGACTACGTCACCGAACGCTACGGCGAGGACAAGGTGGCGCAAATCATCACCTTCAACCGGATGACCTCCAAGGCGGTTTTGAAGGATGTGGCCCGGGTGCTCGACATTCCCTACGGGGATGCCGACCGTCTGGCGAAGCTGATCCCGGTGGTTCGCGGCAAGCCCGCCAAGCTCAAGGCGATGATCGGCGAGGAATCACCCAACCCCGAGTTCCGCGAGAAGTACGAGGCGGATCCAACGGTGAAGCGTTGGGTGGACATGGCAATGCGTATTGAAGGCACCAACAAAACCTTCGGTGTTCACGCAGCTGGTGTGGTCATCGCCGCTGATCCCCTCGACGAACTGGTGCCGTTGCAGCGCAACAACGATGGTCAGGTGATCACGCAGTACTTCATGGAAGACGTGGAATCCATGGGTCTGTTGAAGATGGATTTTCTGGGGTTGAAGAACCTCACGATGATCGAAAAGACCCTCGAACTGGTGGAGGTGAGCAGTGGCACCCGTGTCGATCCCGACAAATTGCCGCCCCAGGATGAAGAGACCTTTGCACTTCTGGCGAGAGGTGATCTGGAGGGGATCTTCCAGTTGGAATCCAGCGGAATGCGGCAGATCGTGCGTGATCTCAAGCCGTCATCCCTGGAAGACATCTCCTCGATCCTTGCCCTCTACAGACCGGGGCCTCTCGATGCTGGCCTGATTCCCAAATTCATCAACCGCAAGCACGGCCGGGAGGCGATCGACTTCGCCCACGCGATTCTTGAGCCGATCCTGTCCGAGACCTACGGGATCATGGTGTACCAGGAACAGATCATGCGGATCGCGCAGGATCTGGCCGGTTACTCCTTGGGTCAGGCCGATCTGCTCCGGCGGGCGATGGGCAAGAAAAAAGTGTCCGAGATGCAGAAGCACCGCGGCATTTTCGTTCAGGGTGCTGGAGAGCGCGGCGTTGATGAAAAGGTCGCCGACGAACTGTTCGATCAGATGGTTCTCTTCGCTGAATACTGCTTCAACAAGAGCCATTCCACGGCCTATGGCGCCGTCACCTACCAGACGGCTTACCTGAAAGCGCACTACCCGGTCGCCTACATGGCGGCCCTGCTCACGGTGAACGCCGGAGCCGCCGACAAAGTGCAGCGCTACATCTCCAATTGCAATGCGATGGGGATTGAGGTGATGCCCCCGGATGTGAATGCCTCGCTCACCGATTTCACCCCCAACGGCGATCGGATCCTGTTCGGCCTGTCCGCCGTTCGCAACCTTGGTGATGGTGCGATCCGTCAATTGATCGCCGCCCGCGATAGCGATGGGCCTTTCCGTTCCCTGGCGGACCTCTGCGACCGGATCCCGTCCTCAGTGCTCAACCGCCGTGGTCTGGAGTCGTTGATTCACTGCGGTGCCCTGGATGCCATGGATCCGCAGGCCAACCGCGCTCAGTTGATGGCAGATCTTGATCTGCTGCTCGACTGGGCCTCTTCACGGGCCAAAGACCGAGACAGCGGCCAGGGCAACCTCTTTGATCTGATGGCTCCTGCCGCCGATGCCGATGGGCCGGCGGATCTCAGCCATGCACCCAAGGCGGCGCCGGTGCCGGACTATCCCCCAACCGAAAAGCTTCGTCTCGAAAAAGATCTGGTGGGCTTCTACCTCTCCGATCACCCACTCAAACAGCTCACACCCTCGTCGAAGTTGCTGGCCCCCATCGGTCTGGGTTCCTTGGAAGAACAGCCCGACAAAGCCAAGGTGAGTGCCATCGCGATGGTGGCTGAAATGCGCCAGGTCACCACCCGTAAGGGCGATCGCATGGCGATCCTGCAGCTTGAGGATCTCACCGGAAGTTGCGAAGCGGTGGTGTTTCCCAAGAGCTACGCGCGCCTCGCAGATCACCTGATGGCTGAAGCCCGCCTCTTGGTGTGGGCTGGGGTTGATCGGCGTGACGAGCGCGTGCAGCTGATCATTGACGACTGCCGTGCCGTTGATGAGCTCAATCTGCTGCTGGTTCAGCTCCCCTCCGATCAGGCCAGCGACATTGCCATTCAGCACAAGCTGCGGGAATGCCTGAACCAACATCGCCCTGAGCGGGATGAGCTGGGCGTGAAGGTGCCTGTGGTGGCGGAGGTGTGCCACGGCGACAGCGTTCGCTATGTGCGACTCGGTTCCCAGTTCTGCGTCAAGGACGTTGATGCAGCGATCGCGTCACTGCGCACCCAATCCTTTGAAGCCCGGTGCAGCGACCGTCTGGTGCTCACCTGATCAGGAGGGCCTGATCAAAACAAAAAGCTGATCAGGACTTCGATTGCTTTTGCTGCTGCTTTTGGGCCCGGATCGACTCCTTCATCCGCTGAATGTTCGGCTTGAAGTTCTCGAAGCCGAGCAGAGAACCCGGTTCGGGATCCCAGCTGGCGGTCAACACACCAACGCTGAGGCCCACCAGACCCAGGAGGAAAAACAGGCCGGAGCCCGTCAGCGTGAGCCCTGGAGCGATATCGGCGATGCCACGGGTGACGACGAAATAACTGCCAACAAAAACTCCCATCCCAGCGAGGGACGGGAGTCCTGTGAACACAGCAACCCGGCGAGCCATCCGATCGGCCACGTAGCGAGGAATGGCTTCCTGCCGAGGCGTCCCTGAAGCAGGCTTGCTTCCCTTCCCGGACCCTTTCGGCTCAAAGGGGAGGGAGTTGCGTTGCTCAAGCATGGGGGACGTCGATCAGCCGCGGATGCCCAGTTTGGCGATTGTGTCGGCGTAGCGTTGCTCGCTCTTGCTGCGCATGTAGCTCAGCAGGCGCTTGCGGCGGCCAATCATCTTGAGCAGCCCCTGGCGTGAGGAGAAGTCATGGATGTTGTTCTGCAGGTGGCTGCTGAGACGGTTGATCCGCTCACTCAGCATGGCCACCTGAACCTCGGCAGAACCGGTGTCGGTGCCGTGGGTTTGGTGGGTGTTGATCAGCTGCTGCTTCTCGGTGGTATCAAGCGACATGCGCGGGGGGCGGCCCTGTCAGTGCAAACAACCAGCTTACCTTTTCGCGTGGGGCGGCTCAGGCCGATTCGCGGCTCAGCCATTGCAGGCAGCCCCGCAGCCAGGCGTCCTGGTCGTCGCCAGCAGGCGGTTGGCCATCGGCGCCCTCAGCGATCGCACGGATGGCTCGACGGATTTCCAGATCGTCGTAACCCAGCATCGAGAGGGTCGCTTCCACGTCGGCACCGCTTGCCGGCATCTGCTCCGAGCTGACGCCTTCCGCCAGCGATGGGGCGGGATCCACGCCCGCGAAGGCCGCAATCGAGGCCCTGAGTTCCACCGCCAGACGCTCAGCGGTGCGTTTGCCGATGCCCTGCGCCTTGCAGAGGCGACGCAGATCACCGCTGCTGATCGCTTCCACCAGCTCCTGGGGCTTGCATTCCTGCATCAGCGCCAGACCGGCCTGGGGGCCCACACCGCTGACGCTGATCAGCAGCCGGAACAGATCCCGCTCCTGGCGCAGGGGAAAGCCGTAGAGGCTGCTGCCGTCCTCCCGCTGCACCTGATGAATCCACAGGTTCAGGTCGCCATCCGCCGGAAGGTTCTGCTGATGCCGCTCGGTCAGGTGCACCTCATATCCGACCGCACCGCAGAGCAGCAGAACGCCGCTACGGTTCCCTTGACTCCAGCACTCCATCGGTCGTCCCTGCAGCCAGCCGATCATGGGGAGAGGTTTCAACCGCGTCATGTTGCCGCAGCTGTCATTGCCTGTCTCTGCTTTCAAGCGCGTTGTGCGCCGTTTGCTTCAGGTGCTCTGCGTTCTATCGATCGTGGTTTCACTGACGGCATGCAACGGATCTCAGCCGCCACGGGCTCTCCTGAATGAAGCGCTGGCCCTGCAGATTCAGCTCACCCAGTCGGCCATTGCCAGCTCCCTCGATCTAACCCCCATGCCCATCGCCCCAAGCGTGAGTCGGGTGCGGGTGGAGGACCAGGAAAGTTTTGCCCTGGGTGACGAGCAGGGCCTCAGGATTTCAGGCCGCTTCGACTGGCAGCTACCCGGCGACCGTGTGCAGGTGGACAGCCCGTTTGAACTGTTTCTGCAGCGGGGCTCCCGTGGTCAGAGCTGGCGCCTGGCCAGACCCAAAGGCGGATCCGATGACCGCCAGGCCTGGCTGACGTACCCCCTGGGTTTGGACAAAGCCTGAGCTCTAACGTCGCGCCGACAGGCTGATCAGGGTGGCGGCCAGCACCAGCATCCCGCCGCCCACTTGCCAGGCATTGATCGTTTCTGCGAACCAAAGCCAGCCCCAGCCAGCGGCAAAGACCACCTGCACGTAGTTGATCGATGTGGCTCGGGCGGCGGGCAGGCAGCGCAGGCCCTCGGTCACCCAAATCTGGCCCAGCTGGGTCATCACCCCGACCCCCAGGAGCCAGAACCATTCGATGCCTTCGGGCCAGACCCCTTGGTGCAGCACCCAGGGCAGGGTCAGGGGAACCGAGATCATCGGGAAATAGAGGATGATCACCAAGGGGTGCTCGGTTTGCGATAGCCGCCGCACACTCACGTAGGCCATGGCGGTCATCAGAGCGCCACCAATGCCGATCAGGGCAGGGATCAGTTGCGCAGGTTGGGCTGTCCCCGTGAGCCACTGCGGTTGCACCACCAGGGTGACGCCGATCCAGCCCAGCAGAACTGCTGCACTGATGCGTCGGCGCAGGGGCTCGCCCAGCAGCAACAGCGCTGCCACGGCGGTGAAGGTGGGGTAGGTGTACTGGAGCACCGTCGCTGAAGCGAGCGGCAGCTGGTCAATCGCTTCGAAGAAGCAGAGCAGGGCCAAGCTGCCCAGCACCCCCCGCGCCACCAGCAGCCCCCGTCTCTGGCCCCACGGGGAGACCCCGGCCAGGCGCAGTCCCACAGCGGTCAGAACGATGCTGATCAGGGCCCGGCACAACACGATTTCCGCCACCGGAAGCCGACTGTTCAGTTGCTTGACGCAGACCGTCATCAGGCTGAAGGCCAGGGAACTCAGGATCAGGGCTCGGCTGCCCCGTACCGAGTCCCGGTTCCACCAGGGCTGTGGGGTCTGCGGTTCGGCCATTGCTGTTCTGATGACGGGGTGCACGGAACCCTGCGACTTCGCAGAATGGACCGATGGTGAACGCCCGCCTGCACCCAAGAACGATCGAGGCCGTCAAGGAACGGGCCGACATCGTTGATGTGGTGGGCGAGCACGTGGTGCTCAAGAAGAAGGGACGGGAATTCGTCGGGATCTGTCCGTTCCATGACGACAGCAAACCGTCGATGACGGTGTCGCCCGCCAAGCAGTTCTACTACTGCTTCTCCTGTGGTGCTGGCGGCAACTCCATCAAGTTCCTGATGGAGTTCCAGCGCCAGAGTTTCAGCGATGTGGTGCTGGATCTGGCGCGGCGTTATCAGCTGCCGATCGAGACGGTGGATGGTCCGCAGCAGGAACGGCTGCGGCAACAGTTGTCCCGCAGGGACAAGCTGCAGCGGGCCCTGGCCCTGGCTGCCGGTTGGTTTCGCAGCCAGTTGATGGCGCCTGCTGGCGCAGAAGCCCTCAAGTACCTCAGTGAGGCCAGAGGGTTGAGTCCCGCCACCCAGGAGACCTTCCAACTCGGCTACGCGCCGGATCAGTGGGATGGTCTGCTGAAGCATCTTCAGCAAGTTGAGGGGCTGGCGCCTGAGCTTCTCGAGGCTGCTGGGCTGGTGGTTCCCCGCAAGGGGGGCAACGGGTTCTATGACCGCTTCCGCCATCGGGTCATGGTGCCGATCCATGACCGTCAGGGCCGGGTGATCGGTTTCGGGGGACGCAGCCTTGATGGCAGCGAACCGAAATACCTCAACTCCCCCGAGACCGAAGTGTTTGAGAAGGGGAAGCACCTGTTCGGTCTCGACAAGGCCTCCAATGCCATCCGCAAGGACGACAGGGCGGTGGTGGTGGAGGGCTACTTCGATGTGATTGCCCTGCATGCCGCCGGCATCACCAACGCTGTGGCCTCCCTCGGCACGGCCCTGAGCAGTCAGCAGATCACTCAGTTGTGCCGCGTCAGTGACAGCAAGCGGATCGTTCTGAATTTCGACGCCGACGGTGCCGGTGTCCGTGCAGCCAATCGGGCCATCGGCGAGGTTGAGCAGCTGGCGATGCAGGGCCAGCTGGAGCTGCGGGTTCTGCACCTTCCTTCAGGCAAGGACCCCGATGAGTTCCTCAAACAGAACGGGGCCGGCGATTACCGCGCTCTGCTCGATCAGGCCCCCCTCTGGCTGGATTGGCAGATCGAGCAGGTTCTGGAGGAGCGCGATCTCAGCCGGGCCGACCAGTTCCAACAGGCGGTCACGGCCCTGGTGGGGCTGCTGGGCAAACTGCCCCAGTCCGCCGTGCGCACCCACTACCTCCAACGGGTGGCGGAGCGCCTCAGTGGTGGCCAGGGACGCCTGGCGCTTCAGCTCGAGGACGACCTGCGGCAGCAGGTGAAGGGCCAGCGTTGGCATGGGCGCTCCAGCCGTCACGAGCAGCCCGGTGAATCCGGACAGCGGGAGCGTTGTGAGGCCGATCTGCTGCGGCTGTATCTGCATTGCCCCCGGCATCGGGCCACGATTCGCCAGGAACTGCGCAAACGCGAACTGGAGGATTTCGCCATTCCCCATCACCGCCATCTCTGGGCGGCCATTACGGATCTCGAGGAGACCAATCTGGGTGAGGGGCGCATGGAGTCGATCAGCCGTTGCGACGACGACGGCGAGGGTCTGGATCTCATCGATCTGCCCCGCTTGCTCACCGATCAGCTCTTGCTGGAGAGCAGTGCGCTGGTGTCCCGCCTGACGCCCCTTTTGGAGCCAGGTGAATTGCAGCGTGTTGCCCTGGCGGAGCCCCTGGAGCAGCTGCGGGGCATTGCTGCCTTGCTGGAGCGTCAGAAAAGCCTGAAGCGCTGCCGGCACCTGTTGGAGGCCTGGGGTGGCCAGCGTCTCCAAACCCTGGAATCCTGCATCGCTGTTCTGATTGATCAGGAGGCTTTGTCAGATCAGGCCTCCGTGGACATGGAGGTGCGGATTCAGGCCCTCTTCGATGACCTCAACCGTGATGCGCTGCGCTACCAGGAGCTGTATTACACCGAGCGAAAACACATCGGCCATCTGGATCAGCAACGTTGCGCCAGCTACACCGTTCCCCCGGCCGCCTGAGCCATGGGCCGGTGGTCTGGGCAAACTGCATCAGGATCTGTTCCTCGAGTTGAAGATGTCTGAATTCTTCGAAGCGATCTGGCACGGTGAGGGCGTCGGCGACGGCGGCGATCTGGAGGAAGCGCTGCAGGCCTACGTCGCGGTGAAGCCGGAGGAGGGGGATTGGGTTGAGGCTTGCGCCGCCGAGGGGGCCGAGCCTGTGATCGAGCGCTTCGCCTCGTTTGAAGCCTATCTCGACAATGCTGATCCGCTTGAGCGCATTGCCGTCACCCCACAGATGATCAGCGAAGCCCTTGCGTTGTTGCCGTCCTGATGACTGATTCGCAGCTGGATTTCGCCGCGCTCGATCCGGTCAACCACCTTTGGCCGGCTTTCGTGGAGCGTCTGGGGTCCGAGAAGGCTCAGCGGGCTGTTCGTCAGGCGCTGGATCTGCAGGGCATGCGAGGGCACCAGGGCACCCTGCCGGTGCTGTTCACTGAAACCGGAGGATTGGCGTTGGCCAGCACCGATCTGGTCCGGGAGCAGACGGGTCTCAATGCCCACGGCGAGCGGATGGTCTTGCTGCTCAGCACCCGTGAGCAGGTCATTCAGTTGCTGCAGGAGGTTTGAGGCCTGGCTCAACGCTGTGGGTCAGGCCTTCACCACCGGCAGATCCTGCAGACGGGTGGTGGCGGCGCGGCTGAGTTGTTCACGCCGCATCAGCCAGCTGGGCTGCAGTCCGCAACCGGCCCATTGCAGGGTTCCACGCCCGTAACGCCGATTGATCTGGTCGATGGTCTGCATCAGGCACTCCCGTTTCTGCTGCTGCTCCTCACTCATCGGCACCATCAGATGGGTCTGCAGGATGTCGTGGCTCTGCAGGTGCTGCATCAGCACGCCGGCCTTGGCCAATGGACGGTGGGGGCGAAAGATCCGTGCCACCAAGGGGCGTGCCGCCTCCAGCAGCACGGCTGTGTCATTGCTCGGCAGGTCCAGCTGCGTGCTGGCGGCTTGGCTGTAAAACCCAGGAGCGAACGGGCTGGTGCGCGTGTAGACGGTGAGGGCTGCTGCCCGTTGCCGTTGTTTGCGCAATTTCTCGGCGGCGCGAACTACATAGGTGGCGATGGCCTGGTGCAGCTCCTCCTGGCTGGTGATGGGTCGACTGAAACTGCGGCTCACGCAGGTTTCTTGCTTCGGTGCTGGTGCCAGCTCCAGCGGCAGGCAGGCATGGCCCCGCAGCTCCCGTTGCAGCCGCAGACCCACCACGCCGCATTTGGCGCGCAGTTCACCGCTCGGCATGTCCCGGAGGTGTCGTGCGTTGCTGACGCCCCGCAGGCGACACCAATGGGCCAGTTGTCGACCGATTCCCCAGACATCCTCGATCGCAATGGTTTCCAGCCAGCGATCGGGGTTGTCGCACTGGCCCAGGTCGAACATCCCGGCATGGTCTGGGGTCTGTTTGGCCAGGCGATTGGCCAGCTTGGCCTGGGCCTTGCTGGCCCCTAAGCCGATGGCGATCGGTAGGCCGAGGTTCTGTCGTGCCCGTGCCCGCAGCTGGCCGGCCCAACCCTGCAGGTCGCCATCGCGGGGACGACGAATTCTCCCGAAGGCCTCGTCAATCGAATACACCTCCAGCTCTTCACAGTGGGCTTCCAGCAGGCTCATCATGCGCTGGCTCATGTCGGCATAGAGGGCGTAGTTCGAACTGCGCACCACCACGTTGTGCCGTTCAAGCTCCCGGCGCGCCTTGAAGTACGGCGTCCCCATGCGGATGCCGAGGGCACGGGCTTCGGCACTGCGCGCAACGATGCAGCCGTCGTTGTTGGACAGCACCACCACGGGGTGACCGATCAGAGCCGGATCCAGGCTCTGTTCGCAGGAGGCATAGAAGTTGTTTCCATCGATCAGGGCCGTGGCCTGAGGCATGGCGATGTCGCTTCAGAGCGGATGGATCACGTGGATGGCGACGCCCCAGATCTGCACTTCGCCGCAGCGGTGAAGCTCCAGTGGCGGATAGTCCGGATGGGCGGCTTCCAGGCGCAACCGGCCGCGATGACGCATCAGGCGTTTGAGGGTGAAGGCACCGTCGAGCACAGCCACAACAACCTGGCCCGGGCGCGGGTCGAGGCTGCGATCGACCACCAGAAGATCGCCATCGTGGATGCCGGCGTCGGTCATCGATTCGCCGCTCACATGCAGGAAAAAGGTGCTGGTGGGATGCCGGATCAGCTGTTCATTGAGGTCGATCCCCACGTCGACGTAGTCATCGGCGGGGGACGGGAAGCCAGCGGCGACCCGTCCCCCGGCCAGGGGCAGCGTGAGCCGACTGCGTTTGGGCTGCAGGGGGAGCGGTCTGTGTTGGAGCTCCACGACAGCAGCGACAACTGGCTAAATAGTACGCATGTACTGCTTGCTGTGGGGAGGGTCCGGTGAGGATGGTGGCCTTCGACATCTGGTGTTGGCTGACTCCCCTTACCTCGTGGCCATGGCGCTGATCGATCAGCGGGGCCGGCGCGCCCTGCCCCTGGGGGGACGGTCTCAGAAAGAGGTTGCTCCGCAGGGTGAGGCTCCGGAGGCGTTAGGCCATGCTCTGGTGCTGGAGCTGTTGCTGCGGGTGTGGCAGCGCAGTGATCAGGGTGTGCTGCAGCGTGCGGCTGGAGCCGACAGCCTGCTGCTGGTGGAGCTTCCGATGGAACGGCTGCCGGAGGACGTGCCCAGGCTCAAGGCGGACTGGTTGAACACGGGGGATACGGCCGCGTTCAAAGCGGGATTGCAGGCTTTCTCTCCGCGGGCCTGGACGGTTTCGATCGAAAAATTCAAGCCGGTGGCTCTGCAGCCGTTGTGGTAAGGGGGGCTTGCTCCCAGATGTTCACGGCCACGGAATAGCGCTCGCCTTCGAACGGGTTGATCCGGTGCAGGATGCCGGGGGAGAACAGCACCAGACGGTTCACCACCGGTGGGATCGAGATCACCGAGCGGAATGTGGGTAACGGCCCCTGGTATCCGTTCTCGATCGGAGGGCTATCGGCCACCAGCAGTTCGCCGCCAGCGCAGCTCACGTGGGGGTAGAACACGGTGGACAGCAACGGAAGCAGGAAACGGCCGCTGCGTCGACCTTCCAGCTCGTCCTTGTCGATGTGCCAGTTGAGATCGTTGTTGGTGTTGCACCACCACTCGACTCCGGCCCGCTGGGGTGCGAACGGTGTTGCCAGAGGGAGCAGGGCCTCGTCGAGGTAGTGATCGACGACGGCTTGCTGAGCGGCTGCGTGAATCGAGCGGGGAGAACCGGTTTCGGGTCGCCAGCTGAATTGAGCATCACCGTCGTGTTCCTCCTTGAGTCGCCCGTGGATGTCACAGAGGTCGCGTAGGTCCTGAAGGGCGCTGGCGGGCAGAAGGTTGTCGATGATGTGCAGCATGGTCAGGCCTCCCCTGCAGCTTGTGCCTGCAGGTGCATCACGTAGTGAAACGCCTCACTGTCGGTGTCACGAGCAATTTTTTTGAGCCCGAAGGCGTCGCGACGTTTGATCATTTGATCGATGCTTTTGCAGGACACTTTCTTTATCTTGGGTACTTTGATCAGAGGTGGTTGAAAACTGGCGTTTTGACCCTCCAAGAGATGAAGAATGCTGGGAATAGCGACTTCAGCTAAAGGCCAGATGCGATGAGGTTTTCTTTTGAAATAATCGTCTTTGAAGAAGTAGTTATAAATGACACCGAAGGTTTTGAAGACAGACCAGGGTATGTAGGCACCGCAAACTCGACCGCTGCGGAGTTTTGAAACGTCTCCGTCTAGCATTTCTAGAGCAAAGCGCTTCAGTCGGGGATCGGCATGGGCTCGTGCTGACCATTTCCAAGCGCTTTTTTTTTCGTAGCGAAAGGCCTTGTTGCCGCAGCCGATGCGGTGGTTTTGCAGCTGATCTTTGGCTTTGGCGGATACCAGGAGATCGGTATCAGTGTGAACAAGAACTTTGTCGTGGGTTTGGTGATCGGCAAGTGCCGTTTTGATCAGTTCACACAGGGCGTAGGCCGTGCAGGGTCGCCAGGTGGGTTGCTGGCGTTGTGTGAAAACGATGCTGTGCCCCTCCCGTTCGGCGAAGGCGGTGAGCTCAGATTGGAGATCCGGGTGACTCTCCAGAGAAACGTGGAAGTAATGATGCAGCTCGAAGGGCGCAAGAAACACCCTGTAGTTCTCCAGTTGTCGGGCGATGTGATCAATTGACTGGCCATGAATTGGGGACAGCAGAGCCAGACGCATGGTCGAGGGGGAGAGATCAGCGGCCATCGACGAACTTTAGGCGCGGTGATAAGGGCTGCCTTGAACAATCGCCTGGGCTCGGAACAGTTGTTCCACGAGCATCAGCCGCGCCAGTTCGTGGGGGAAGGTCATCGGTGAAAGGCTCAGGCGCCATTGGGCCTGTGCCTTGAGCTCAGCCGTCAGACCGTCGGCGCCACCGATCACGAAGGCCAGCCGTTGGTTGCCGAATTGCTCAAGACGTCGCGCGAAGGGAACCGACGCCAAGGTGTCGCCCTGTTCCATCAGTGCAATGAGGGTTTCGTCGGATCGCAGGGCCGCTCTGATGGCATCGGCTTCCTTGTCTGGATTGCTGTCGCGCAGTTCGCTGATGGTCAACCCAGGCAGGCGTTTGAGGTAGAGGTCAATGCCGTCCTGAATCCAGCCACGACGCACTTTGCCCACCGCAAGAATCCGGCAACGGGCCGGGTTCAAACGTCGTCTCCATCATCCTCGAGCAGCAGCTGCCCAAAAGCCACGTAGAGGCTTTCCTCTTCGCTGCCCGGGTTCACCTTCGGCCGTTTCGGCTGGGTGTTTTTCCCCAGTCCGGGCTGGCTGCGCGCTGGTGCAGCAAGGGCTGGGGTGGTGTCGTTGTTGTTGAACGGCGATGGTTGAGCCGATAGTTTGCGTTGGGCCTCCAACTGTTTGAGGCGGTCCATCAGGTGCTCAGGAACGGTGCCGTCCTGGCTGGCCTTCATCAGTTCCCGGAAGAGCTCCTCGGGATTCTTCTCCGTTTCAACGCGATGGCGCACCTGGCTGGCTTTGGGAGCTGACTCAGGCTTCTCCGGTTCCGGCAGGCGTGCAGGGAGTTGACGCCCTAACTCACGCAGGCGCTCGAGGCTGCGGGGATCAAAACTCATGGTTCAGGCGCAACCGAGACTTTCACGGGTGCTGCGGCCCGTGACGGAATTCGTTCCGTCGGCAACGGCGCAGAGGCTTTTGAGTTGGTCCCCGCGCATGGGAACGTCGGTGAAGTCGGCCCCCGTGATCAACACATCGCTGAAGCGGGTGTTGAAGGCAAAAGCCCCCTCCAGCACGGCATCCTCAAGGTTGGTGCCTGTCATCACAGCGGCGTCCAGGGTGGCTTCGCGTAGGTCGGTGCCGCTGAGGTCGGCATCCTGCAGCTTGGCGCCGTAGAGGCTGGCTCCCCGCAGATCAGACCCGGACAGGTTGGCTTCGCGCAGGTTGCTGAGGTTGAAGGTGGCCCCCCGCAGGTCCTTGTTGGAATAGTCGGCACCGATCAACACCTGTTTGGCCACATCCATCGCAGCGTGGGCCGGAGCCGGCATCAGCCACTGGCATGTGAACACCACCAGAGAGATCAGTACGGCCGTGAAGCGTCTGCCCATGATCGGAACCATCACCGCCGAACCCTAGAACCGTTCCAGGGTGGAACGCAAAGACGGAATGGTAGATGTCAGTCAGAGACTAAGGATTGAGGCAGTGACTGGGGTCTTGCTCGGTCTCGGTGGCTGGAACTGTGGACAAATGTGTGCACAAAAGCCGTAGGATGGGGTCATTGAGATCACGATCGACGTGGCACCCAAGGGCAACTTCAAGTCCGACAAGCAGCACAGCGGCACTCCTGGATTGATCCAGCGGGGCAATGGGAAGTGGGCTGTGAAGGTCAATTTCACCAAGGAAGAGCAAGCCGCTTGGTTGAAGGTGAGGAGGGAACGCAAGCGATACATCCAGGTCAGCCTCAGGACCGATTCACTGGAGCTGGCTCGGCAGACACACCCAGAGGAACTGCTGAAGATCCGAAAGGAGATCAGTCAGGTGATGGTTGCGAGCGGGAACCTCGACCAGCTGCATCCAACGGAGAGGCTGAAGTACGGGGTTGGCCGTGCGTATCAGGAACTGATCAAGCCTCAATCGGAGGCCGTTGGTTCAGTGCCACCACCTGATGGGGTGGCGGACATGCTCCGAGAGGTCACCACAAGCCACTCAGACAGCGATGCAGGCGCTGGCAGTACCCAATTGCTGGTCTCCCGTCAGCAAGAGCTGAGAGAGGCGATGAACCAGGGGATAGCCATCGCAATGCTTCGAGAGCAAGGGATCGATGCAACACCCGAAAACCTGAGCCTTGCTGAGCAGTCGTTGGCCTTTGCCATTGAGCAAGCCAGCGAGACACTCAGTGACCGGGCAAAGCGTGGCGTCTTTGCAGTCGAGAGTCCAGCTCACCAGCAACTGACCGAAGCAGCAGCTGTGGGTGAACCGGTCGTTATGACGGCTGAATCGCTGACGGTCTGGGATCTGCTCAAGGCATATGCAGACCACAACCGTGAGAACACCAAGCCCGTCGTCGAGAAACGAGAGCGTCTGACCCGTGAATGGGTTGAGTTCATCGGTGGCGATTCAGTGGCCTTGGTGACGAGCAAGAACCTTGTGAAATATCACTCACACTTGGCCGATCTGATGTATGCAAACAGAGCAAAGAAGGTGAAAGATCCACTGGCTTTGAAGACCGAGCATGGTGTCAACAGCAAAGCCAAACATGTGAAGATGTTGGTGAACATGTGGAACAAGATTCAAGCAGGCCAACCTGATGAACAGCTGCCAATTGTTGACTTCATGTTGTTGAAGCAATCAGAGGCATCGAAGAAAGAAGCCAAGCTCAAAGAACGCACCAAGGCGACGACCGATGAGGCGAAGATCGGACTGTTGAAACAGGCGTTGACCGAAGCGGAGAACCTAGGCAAAGACAAACGACCTGAAGTGCTCGGTGCTCGTCATGGCACCTGGAAAGCACTGTTGTTGATGGACAACACAACCCTGCGTCGTTGTGAGATCTCGATGCTCCAGTGGAAGCACATCGTGAAGGTTGATGGCGTCTGGTGTGTCGACGTGATGATCTCCAAGACTGCTGCAGGCATTCGTCGTATCCCCATGAATGAGACGCTGCAGCGGGTGCTGTTGCCACTGAAGAAAAAGGTGGCCAACGATGAGGCATTTGTGGTCGACAACGCAGCTCAAACCAACGACGTACCTGAGGCGAAGATCTCCAATTGGTGTCGGACCCGTGGCACCAAGCTGGGCATTGCTGATCGGGTCAATCCACACTCATGGCGACACGATGCAGGCGGTGACCTTGGCACCAACGTCCCTGAAGGCGTGAAGAAAGCGTTGATGGGCCACGCCGGGGATGTGACTCAGCAGTACTGGTCAGAAAATCTGGCGGCGATGCGTGACTACGTGGAGGTGTTGGGCACCCATGACGAGGCATTGCTTCAACGGATGGAAGCGTTGGTCAGCTCAGAGCCGAAGGGTCCACACCCGTTTGCATTGATGGGGATCGAAGAAGAGGGGGTGAGGAGTGACTAACCAGTAATAAAAAAACCCGCCATTGCTGACGGGGTAAAGCGTATTGCGCATCTAAAGCTTTACCAATGCTGACTTAGCTACGCAAATTCAATGTCAAAAATTGTGGCGGAAGGATCCCTTTGGAGTAGTCACGTTCGATTTGTTTGAAGAAAACTTGGGAAGAGCTAACTTTGGAAAGCCAATCGAGGGAATTTCAAAATTGAATTCTTCTGATATTGACTTAACAGCCTCAAAAATAATAAAACCTGCGACGCCTACCATCGCAACTGCAAACAGAATGGTGTTGAGGTCCATAAGGAAGCTGCCAGAGCGGTAATTAAAGGCCTCAACAATCCGAAACAGAGAGCGTGTAAAACTTAGCAACTGATTACAAAATTTAATAGGTATTTACGCTTATTCACTTTCTATGTGCCTGGGGATTTTTTAAACGGGTCTTCTCCCCTAACTGGTTGACCTACGTCAAACCTCTTCCATACGAGCTTCTTCAGAAGCCACCACCTTGGTTTGATGCCCGGTTATCGCTTAAAGGCAGAGGACAGCCCTCTACTCAATATCCGCCAATTCGCAGAACCATCTCAAGAGCACTCAAGCCAAAGATGAAAGTGCCGCCCAGCAGTGCGAGTTCCTTCTTGGACGAAGCCATTGGAAGCAGGGCAGAGCCCATGATCAGAGATGCGAAGAATATTAAGGGATTCTGTAATTCCAAATAAGTGCCTCTTGCCATAGAAGCCAGTCTCTCATTGGATGTAACGGAAACTTCATGTACTTGAGTTCAAGTACCTACAGATATCTATACATTTTTTACACAACTTAATTTCTTCGGCGAGAGTCAATTCAAGTGCCCTCGCTGTACGGATCCACTGCTGAGCAGTAAGTCCAATGCTTACAGCTCCTGTGCGGGTGGGCTCCAGGGGCCAACAAACCTTGTCTGAGGTGGTTGGAACCAAGCACTTGGCACTGACCCAAGACAGCGAATCCGAAATAGCCGCAGGTTGGGCAACTCTTGTGGCCCCTGAAGGACTCAAGCTCCCGATCGTCGACAAAAGCCCACTCCTCCATCAAGTCCTCCTTGGCAGTACATCTGTACTACTGCAGGTCAGGCGGGATTGGCAGCGGGTTCAGGCTTCCGTTGTGACATCGACCTCAAGCAGGACTGCTCCATCTGGGCTGAGCACCCTGGTTTTCCTGCCGATCACCTTGGCGATCCTCTTCGCTTCTGATGAGGCGACCTCCAATGACGCTTCTGAAGTGTGGAGGTGCCACTCCAGGAAAGGGTTGAGTTCTTCGACTCGGAACTGCCTTTCTGCCATGCCTCTCAGTATCAACCGAACCCAGGCAACACGATCTAGGCGTTCTTGGATTGATGTGACGAGTATTCGCTCGCAGTAGTAGGCAATACAAAAAAGACGGCACTCAATGGTTTTTCAGGGAATTGAGAAATCGCTGCAGGGCTCACGAACTGCTCCCATATTTGGTGTCCAAACAGTGCTACTTGTCACTGTCTTGGCAGCACGGGAGAGCGACCCGTCGGCTGGCAGTCAAAGCACCCTTGGCACGAGCGATTGTCAGGGGTTGCTTTCTGCGTATGTCAGAAATCCGAAGACATGTGGTGCGTTTGCGTAAGAGGTATGTGCCGCGCCGAACGTGTTTAAGCGGATTCTGCATCGCTCGGGGAGGACTAGTTCCTCCTCGCAGTTCCGTGACCCCAAGTCCTTGCTTCGGTTGTTGACCTACCGACGGAGGGGTCTGTCAGTAAGTGGGGCGATCTGGAACCGCTGATCAGTGGTTCGGGAAAAGGAGGCTGCCGTAAGCCTCCCCTCCGCTGTGGCAAGAAGGCCCCCTTTTGGTGTCAGTCCAGGGGTGCTTCCGACATAACGCTGGCGAAGAAGCTCGTGGCTTATCAGCAACTACTGGAAAGCACTCTGACCTAGATCGCTGAACTGGTAGCTCTCTCTGCGTAGGTCCTCTTCAAGCTTTTGCAGTTTTGCGGTCAAGGCGGCAACTTCCGTGCTGTGACCAATGGAAGAGAAGTAGGCAAGCCGATAAGCCTCCCACCGAAGACCGAACTCCAGTCTCTCTATTGGAGTTTTGACTGCTCGCATCTCACTCCCTATCAATGGACGAAAAAACTAAAAAGCAGATATCGGTCGATGTAGGGAATGTGTCTGCGAATGTTTAGTGATTGCCGAACCTGTCTTGCATAGGAGCTTCGTCTGCTGTGGTTTTTTGGGTTGCCCCCGCAGCCATGGTTTGTAGTGGGTCGGAGAATGGTGGGTTTGATATCAATATCTAGTCCCTGATTGGAACTATTGGTTTCTTGTGGACAAAAGACTTTTATGTCGTCAACCCGTTGCAAATTGCGTGTGTCGTGTTGCATGATTCACAAGACGTTCGAGCTATATGGTGAGTCCGGAAGAGCGGACATCGAATTTTCACCCACCCTTTTCGATAACACTCGATATGACACGAAGCACCCTGGAACAAATCTTGGCGCCCATGGAAAGTCGCATCCAATCAGATCATCCGTGGATGGCTGAAGGTGCTTTAAGAATTCATCAAGCAAACTTCTCCTTTCAATTCTCAAATTTGATACACCAATAAAAAGAGGGCTACAAGCAGACACAAGAGCGTCAAGACCCAGCGGTCAAAGGAGGAAACCTTCTACACAAGCGATTAGTAGATAGATCCGCGGTTCAGGAACAACATATGGGAATACGGAAGATCAAACAAGTATCTAGCACAAATGAAAAAACAGCTTCCAAAGAAGAAGGCAAAGTCGGAGATCAACTCAGTCATCTTGGATGGTCCTCCACCAATACAATGAATCATCAAAGACATTGAATCAGTGTCTGCTCAGACCATTGCTGTATATGCATATCTCTGGGAATCGGCCTACTGGTCCCAAAACCTAGACAGAGTAGATAAAGAATTTTGGTCGGACAGGCGAGACACAGGTGGAACAACACACTGGAGTATCGACGGCATAGCGAAACAACTGCACATCGGAAATACAACAGCGGAGAAGGCAATTAACACCTTGATCAAACATGGTTTTATTCGAGTACTCCATTTCATGCCAACCAAGAAGGGAAAGAAAAAGAGAAAATTTCAAATCATTCACCCCTCTCAGATAGACAGTGTCCGAGAATCGCTTGAGATACTTGAAGAACCCTACGGTTTATGTCCACACAAGACAGTAAAGCCGATTGTTGAACCTGTTGATTTTGAGTTTGAATCATTTCTAAAGGCAGAAGAAGAGAAGTTCACAAGCAGCAAATGGCCTTATGGACCACTCCAGATCGAATGGAGCAACTTTGCTCAGCTACTAAATAAACACTTCAAATACATAGACTTGCTAGCAAAGGAAGAATGTCGATGCTCTGGCTTCTTTGGAGGTCATTAGCTTTCTTATAAGAATTTAGTGAACATGGCTACGCTTCGCTCCGCCTTATCAGTCTAAATATCTAACTTGCATCTCGTTTAAATGAAAAGAACCTTTTGATTGTCTTGCCTCGGCGATGACAATGCAGCTGGACTCGACCTTATTGACTCAGAAAAACTAATAGATGAAACAAAGGTTTGCCCTTATGAAAATGGTTGATCGCAAAGGCATGGACTCAACGCCAGCAGCTAGTCTGAACTATTGATGATGTTTACTGTTATATGGAAAGTTCTGTGTAATCATTTTTCCCAGTTGACATCTTCTATTTCTTTCTTGATGACCTTCAGCTTCTTGGTAAGCTCAATTACCTTGTCTTCATTGCCTTTTGACTTAAAATAAGACAGCCTGATTTTTTCCCATATTTGAGCCGTCAACAATTTTTCTATTGGAGTGATTGCATTGTTCATTGGCTTATTAAGAGGTCTCCAGTAGCAGCTGCTTTTTCAAGACCTATTTTTTCTGCTTCAAGTTCGTCACTTTCATCAGGAGAATCTATTTCATGAATTTCTTTCAGGCTTTGTAGGTAGGTCAGGCAATGGTATCTGATCTCCATTAACTCCTCATAACAATGATAGTCACTTGCTAGTTTCCGTAAATCATGGTCAGGTTTTATCACCGATGCTGTGAACAGTTTTAGTGCTCTTGAGTAGGTATCTGATTCATGTGAATTCATTGCTGCTAAGTTGTGCTACATGAAGGATAGGCCTCATGGCTATTGGAGATACGTGACGCCTATTACCCTTTGGCAATGGTTATCTAGGCAACAGAAATCCAAGGGTGTCTCAGATAGTTTCTGGAACCTTATTCTTTATTTATCATGTCTGCCTGGGAAAGTAATCTTAAGATGTTTACTGTTGATGAGGCTCCAAGGTTAGAGGCCCTTCACACTATTAATTGGTTGAAGACAAGGTCTGAACTCCTTCTCTCCAAGGAACTTGCTGAGGAGGCTCTTTCTTTAATTAATGAGTTTGATGACCCTTTAGGGGCTGTGTCCTGATAATGGACTGGCTTTCTGGTTTTGGATGGTCAGGGCTAATAACAGTAGCAGTGTCTGTTATCTGGGATATCTTTTTTCCACTGAACAATCTGCTAATTGCTTGCGTCTATATAGGTTCTTTTATTGCTTGGCTTGTTCTTGAAAAGCTCAATAGTAGAACAAAAAATTTCTGACATAATTTTGTTAGGTCATATATCGGGGGTGCAAAGACACAAACGACCCCATGGGGGTGTCCGGAATGTGTGGCTTGAGGCCTGCCAGGGGGTGGATCTTCTTTCTTCCGTGACCCACCAGGTGTGGATTCAGCGGGCTTGTCGAGAATGGATCGGCGCGGCGCACAACTTTGGACAATGCAGATCCATTGCAGTCACTCACTGGGTGTCTGCTTGTGGATGTGACCATTCCACGGAGGAACGCTCAGGACCGGGTAGAATGGAGCCCAGCAAGGGTCCGATGGCCGTACCGGCACTGTTGTCACCCTGAGGAAGAAAGGGAAGGAAGAGCCACCTCGCGATCCCAGGGACGCACCTCCATTTCTCATGCACGGTGCCGACGACTTTTCACGCCAAGGTCTGTGCAAAACACCAACCCTTTTGCCTCGACCTGAAAATCAGCTTCTACGAACCCATTGTGGTGATCCCTGAAACCATTCACCAATGTCATCTTGTGACCCGTTGAAATGATCCTCGCTTGTTTGCCCTGGCAGATTCATCTGCTGCATGAAACCACCCATCGAACTCTGCTCTAGGTTCCCCTTTGCTTGGATCGATCTCGCTTTACGCAACCAATGCCAAACAGTCGAATTCCTGTCTGCATACTTCTGAACGAGAATCCTTTCGTCAAGGCTGACAATCTCATTTTTAGATAAACGAGTCAAGATGCCTTGAAGTTTCAGCCTTGTCTTTGTGGTCAGCATCGGAAAATATCCGTTGGATAAATACTGGCGACGTGTGAAATCTTGTCCATAAAGTTATTGATATCGGCATAAATCTCTTTTCAGAAGTAACAGGGGTTACAGAAAGTGAGGTAAATGTTTTGTCTGATACCTACAAACCATTACGGGCTTTTTCTTGCTTGGGTAATTCCTTAGGTATCCGCATTGGTAATGGCTGATGCGCTCTGCTCTGTCGATGCAGGGTTACGACAGATGAGCTCTTGTTTTGCACCGGGCAAGAGCAACGGAATCACCATCGCTTGGCACTTGCCGGTGGTTCCGTTCGTCAAAGAAAAAGAGCCCCTGCGATCGTCAGCAAGGGCTCCGTCTCGATCCGAGCAATCACGTTGGCAAGCCAAAAGCAAAGGCGTGAAGTTGGGTCACCGAGCCCTCACCACGGTGTAGACGGTCTGTTGGTCAGTCCTCCACATCCACTGGCTTCTCGCTCAGCCAATACACACCCTTGAATCGCTTTTTGGCGAGCTTCTGAAAGGCCGACATTTCCATGTGAATCGTCGCCTTGAACTCAACGTTCAGCTCCTCTCCGTCATGGGCACTCCGAACTGTTGTGACCATCTCTCTCCCTTCGTGGTCATCGGGGTTGATGGAGAAATGTCCCGGCGCACACATAGCCATAAGTGGTTTGCAACTGCATTCACCATCCCTGCAGCGACGGGGTGAGCACATCCCTCAATGAGGTGATTTCCGGCGTCTGCTGTATCCCTCATCTGGGCCGTCACCCAGCTCGACCTGTGGACAAACCTGTGTACAAAGTAGTTTGTCACAATCCTGAGATCCATTGTAGCACAGTTGTTCTTGGGGATCACAAAAGATCGAGACATTCCAGGGGGGAATGGTTTGAACCATGACGTGAGGGTTCAAGCCGGTGGGGTCTCAATGCAGCGGTGGCTGTGCGGAGCAGTAGGCCTTGCAGCAGCTGGAAGAGCAGGGATGGCGGTTGCTGGACCGCAACTGGCACTGCCGCTGGGGCGAGCTCGATCTGGTGCTGGAGCGGCAGCAGCAGCTGCTGGTGGTGGAGGTGAAGGGCCGTCGCACGGGGCATCGGGACCGCCATGGCCTTGATGCCTTTCATTCCGCCAAACGGCGCCGCATGGCTCGCGCGATCAGTTGCTGGAGAGCTGTGCATCCGGCATCCGCTGAGCAGCTGCTCCGGGTCAAGCTGGCCCTTGTTCCCTTGATGACGTCTCGCCGAACGATTCGCTGGATTGATGTGGAGCGGCTGTGCTGATGCACAGTTGACCCATGGGTTTCTCCGGACATCACGCCCGCAAGCGTTTTGGTCAGCACTGGTTGCGGGACGAATCCGTGCTGCAACGAATTATCGAGGCTGCTGACCTGCAGTCCACCGATCGGGTGCTGGAGGTGGGTCCCGGTCGCGGGGCATTAACCGAGCGTCTGCTGGCCGCGGGGCTGAAGGCGGTGCATGCGATTGAGCTCGACCGCGATCTGGTGGATGGTCTTCAGGAACGTTTTGAGGCTCAGCCTGGGTTCAGCCTCCATCAGGGCGATGTTCTTGAAGCCCCACTGGAATTGAGTGATGGCCGCATCGCCGACAAGGTGGTGGCCAACATTCCGTACAACATCACTGGCCCACTGCTGGAGCGGTTGGTGGGCCGACTGGACCGGCCGGTGGATCCGCCCTACCAACGGCTTGTTTTGCTGGTGCAGAAGGAAGTCGCGGAGCGGATTCGTGCCCGACCCGGCCACAGCAGTTCCAGCGCCCTGAGTGTGCGCATGCAGCTGCTGGCCCGGTGCCGTTCGGTGTGTCCGGTGCCGCCGCGCTGTTTCCAGCCGCCGCCAAAGGTGCAATCGGAAGTGATCTGCCTGGAGCCCTTGCCGGTCTCGGAGCGGGTGGAGCCGGCTCTGGCCGCTCGGGTGGAATCGCTGCTGAAGCAGGCGTTTCTGGCCCGGCGCAAGATGTTGCGCAACACCCTGGCGGGTGTGGCTGAGCCAGACCGCTTGAAGGAGCTGGCGGCCTCCGCGGGTTTCAGCCTGCAGCAACGCCCCCAGGAACTCGCGCCCGCCACCTGGGTCGCCCTGGCCAGGGGTTTGAATCGGGGCGACTGAACAACCACCATGATCACGGTGACGGCCCCGGCCAAAGTCAACCTGCACCTGGAGGTCCTGGGGCTGCGCTCGGACGGTTTCCATGAGCTGGCCATGGTGATGCAGAGCATCGACCTAGCGGATCGCCTGAGCTTTCAGAACACCGCTGATGCACAACTCAGCCTCAGCTGCGATGACGCCAGCCTCAGCGTCGGCGACGACAACCTGATCCTCCGGGCGGCCCGGTTGCTGCGGGACCGTTCGGGTTTCAGTGAATTGGGGGCGTCAATTCATCTTGAGAAGCGCATCCCCATCGGTGCTGGCCTTGCTGGTGGCTCCAGCGACGGCGCCGCGGCACTGGTTGGTCTGAATGCTCTGTGGGGCTTGGGCCACAGCCCCGCGGATCTGGAGCGAATGGCCGCTGAGCTCGGTTCAGACATGCCCTTCTGTGTGGCCGGAGGATGTCAGCTCTGTTTCGGGCGAGGCGAACAACTGGAAGCCGTGCCACCAACGCCTCAACCCCTGGCCGTGCTCTTGGTCAAAGACCCCACGGTGAGCGTTTCAACGCCCTGGGCCTACAAGCGTTGCCGTGAGCTCAATCATTCCCATTACCTCGCTGACGAGGCGGCTTTTGAACAACGCCGGCAAGCCTTGCGCAGCGTTGATTGGCTCCAGCCATTGCGCAGCGAGCTGCCACCTCCCTTGCGCAATGACCTGCAGGAGGTGGTTGCTCCTGAAACAGCTGCGGTGCGTTCGGCGCTCGATCTGTTGAACACCGTTCCCCAAAGCCTGGCGGTGGCCATGAGTGGTTCTGGACCCAGTTGTTTCGCGCTGTTCTCCGATCTGGCGTCATGTCGCCAGGCGCAGGATCAGCTCACGCCCCACCTGGACCGCGCAGGCTTGAAGGCCTGGTCTTGCGCCCTTCGCAGCGACGGCGTGAGGATCGAGGCATGACTGATGTCCCTACACCAGAGAGCCCCGAACCACAGGATCCGCGCAAAGGTCCGCTGAGTTTTCTCTCCGGAGCGCTGACGGCCGGGCTTTTGGCCTGGCTGGCCCTGGGCCTGAGTCGGCGGATGGTGGTGTATTTCGCCGTTCATCCCCCGCACTACAGCTCGCCGATTGCCCAGAACATCGCTGTCACCCTGAAGACTCTGCTGGTGGGTTTGTCCTTCCTGGCCACCTTCAGCACCGGCTTTGTGGCCCTTGGTCTGACCCTCGTGTTTCTTCGCAGTCTCTTTACGGCTCGCGATCAGAACCCTGCCTAGCGTCCGCTCATTGCCAGGGTTTGGATGACGCCCCACGACCTCGGCCAGCTGGCGTTGCTGCTGTCTCCGGCCATGCTGCTTTCCGTTTTGTTGTTGTTCACCTTCGCGGCGGGGGGTTGACCCTGCGCTGACTGAGATAGCTTGGCCTCACCACCCGGATTGGCCGGGATCACTGTGACGCCGTGGCAGGAACACTTCTCTTCAACGCCCTCCGGGAAGCCATCGACGAGGAGATGGGGAGAGACCCCCACGTCTGCGTGATGGGCGAGGACGTCGGTCATTACGGCGGCAGTTACAAGGTCACCAAGGATCTGGCGGAGAAATACGGCGATCTCAGGGTGCTCGACACTCCGATTGCTGAGAACGGCTTCACCGGAATGGCGGTTGGTGCCGCGATGACCGGTCTCCGGCCGATCGTTGAGGGCATGAACATGGGCTTCCTGCTCCTGGCTTTTAACCAGATTTCCAACAACATGGGGATGCTCCGCTACACCAGCGGCGGCAACTTCACCATTCCCACCGTGGTGCGCGGCCCCGGCGGTGTGGGTCGTCAGCTTGGCGCTGAGCACAGCCAACGGCTTGAGGCCTACTTCCATGCCGTCCCCGGCATCAAGATCGTGGCCTGTAGCACGCCCACCAATGCCAAAGGCCTGATGAAGGCGGCTATTCGCGACAACAACCCCGTGCTCTTCTTCGAGCATGTTCTGCTCTACAACCTCAGCGAGGAACTCCCCGAAGGCGACTACACCTGTGCCCTCGACCAGGCGGATCTCGTGAAGGAAGGCACCGATGTGACGATCCTCACCTACTCCAGGATGCGTCATCACTGCCTTAAGGCTGTCGAGCAACTGGAGGCAGAGGGGGTAAGCGTTGAACTGATCGATCTGATCAGCCTCAAGCCCTTTGACATGGAGACGATCAGCCGCTCCATCCGCAATACCAACAAGGTGATCGTGGTGGAGGAATGCATGAAGACCGGCGGCATCGGGGCCGAGTTGATTGCGCTGATCACCGAGCAGTGCTTCGACGATCTGGATGCCCGGCCTGTGCGTCTTTCCAGTCAGGACATTCCCACCCCCTACAACGGTTCCCTCGAGAACCTCACGATCATTCAGCCGCACCAGATCGTTGAGGCGGCACAGGCGTTGGTCAACAAGAGCATCTGACGTTGATGGCGCGTTATCAGGGTTGGTTTGCCCTTGTTCTTGCCCTGGCGATCGCCGCCGGGATGTTTTTGGTTCGGACGCCGCTGGAACTGGGCCTCGATCTGCGGGGCGGCAGTCAGCTCACCGTTGAAGTGAAGCCAGCCGGAGAGATCACCCGTGTTGGCGCCGAAGAGATGGAAGCGGTGAAAGCCGTGCTCGATCGTCGGGTCAACGGTCTTGGTGTGGCTGAGTCCACCCTGCAGACGGTGGGCGAGTCGCAGCTCGTGCTCCAGCTCCCCGGCGAGCAGGATCCCACTGCTGCTGCGCGGGTTCTCGGCGACACAGCCCTGTTGGAGTTTCGTGCCCAAAAGGCCGATACCGAAGCTGAATTCCGAGGTCTGCGGCAGCTCCGTTCCCAGGTGGAAGCGATCCTCAGGTTGCGTGAGGATCAGATCCGCCGTGGTGAGACCCCGGAACCTCTGGATCTGGATCAGCTGAAGTCAACCCAGCAGACCCTGGGTCTGGATGGGCAGGCCAGCTCAGAGGAGGAGCAGCTCCGCCAGCTTTTGAACAAGGTTGATGCCGATCTGCTCACGATGCTTGAGCCGGCAGCGCTGACGGGCAAGCAGCTCGTGACAGCAGGTCGCCAACCGCTTCAGAACAACCCCAACAGCTGGGAGGTGACCCTCAATTTCGATGGTGAGGGTGCTGAGGCCTTCGCTGACCTCACCAAATCGATTGCAGGAACCGACCGGTTGCTGGCCATCACTCTGGATGATCAGCTGATCAGTGCCGCCAGCGTTGGCCCCCAGTTCAAAAGTGCTGGAATCTCTGGTGGTGCAGCCACCATCAGCGGCAACTTCAGTGCAGAAACGGCCCGTGAGCTCGAGGTGAAGCTCCGCGGCGGCTCCCTGCCCCTCCCCGTTGAAGTGATCGAGGTCCGCACCATCGGGCCCACGCTCGGAGCAGAGAACATCCGCCGCAGCCTGGTGGCCGCCCTCTCGGGCCTGGCCCTGGTGGCGGTGTTCATGGTGGTGGCCTATCGCCTGCCAGGGGCGGTGGCTGTGATGGCCCTCAGCCTCTATGCCCTGTTCAACCTGGCGGTGTACGCCTTGATTCCGGTCACCCTCACCCTGCCGGGAATCGCTGGTTTCATCCTCTCGATCGGCATGGCCGTGGATGCCAATGTGCTGATCTTTGAACGGATCAAGGACGAATTGCGGCGGGGCAACACCTTGATTCGCTCGATCGATACAGGCTTCTCCGAGGCCTTTTCATCGATCGTCGATGGTCACCTGACCACGCTGATCAGTTGTGCAGCTCTCTTCTTCCTTGGCACCGGCCTGGTCAAGGGCTTTGCCGCGACCCTGGGCATTGGTGTTCTGCTGAGTTTGTTCACGGCCCTGACCTGCACCCGCACCCTGCTTCGTTTCCTGATGGGCTACGCCGGTCTGCGTCGTGCCAGCAATTTTCTGCCCACCGGGCAACTTCCTTCCCCCACCGCCTGAACCATGACTGAAGCATCGTCATCGGCACAAGCGGCCACGGTCCTCAGATTGCGCTGGTCCCTCAGCAGCATGCGCCGCAAGGTGTGGCTCGTTTCTGGTCTGGTGGTTCTGATCAGCCTGTTGGGCCTGGTGCTTAGCTGGTTGGATCCTGCGATTCGTGCTCCCCTCCGTCCCGGCCTGGATTTCACCGGTGGCACGCAGATTCAACTGGAGCGTCGCTGTGATGACGCCTGCGCGGAGCTCAAGGCGATTCAGGTGTCGGATGTGATCCGCAGCCTGGAGCTGCCCCAGGAGGAGGGTCAACCTCTCCCCAACCTGGGTGCTCCCCGGGTTCAGCTTCTGGATGGCGGTCAGTCGTTGTTGCTGCGCCTACCAACCTTGTCGGCTGCCCAGGGCCAAGCGGTGATTGAGGCGGTTGAACCCGTTGCAGGGCCATTCCTCTCCGGTGGTCAATCGGTCGACACGATCGGGCCGAGCCTGGGCAAACAATTGCTGCGCAGCAGTCTGATTTCTCTGTTGGTGGCCTTCAGCGGTATTGCGGCCTACATCAGCTTCCGCTACGACCGCCGCTACGCGTTTCTCGCCCTGGTGGCGCTGGCCCATGACGTGGCGATCGTCTGTGGAGTTTTTGCCTGGCTCGGGGTTGTGCTCCAGCTGGAGGTGGACAGCCTCTTTGCGGTTTCATTGCTGACCATTGCTGGTTATTCGGTCAACGACACGGTTGTGGTCTTTGATCGCATCCGTGAACGCAGCAAGGATGCTGCCGACCTGCCGCTTTCAGTGCAGGTGGATCAAGCGGTGTCCGCCACCCTGACCCGCACGCTCTACACCAGCGGAACCACGTTGCTCCCCTTGCTGGCCTTGGTGTTCTTCGGCGGGGCAACGCTCTATTGGTTTGCGATTGCCCTGGCCCTGGGGGTCGTGGTGGGGTCATGGTCGAGCATTGCCCTGGCACCCTCGCTGCTCACGCTCTGGGACCGATCCAGTGACTAATGCCAGTGGTGATTCAGGACGGAGACGCCGTGCTGTCCCAGCCCGATGGTTCCCGATTCTGTTGATCCTGCTGGCTCTGGCTGACCTGCGCACCGAAGTCCTGCTGCTCAGTGATCAGTTCACGATCACAGGGCTTGGTTATGCCATTCGGCATCATCAGCTTGCTGTGTTGGTCTTGCTCGGTTCCGGCTCTCTCTGGCGCCGCTTCGGTTAGCGCTTGGGGCTGTTGCCGAATTCCCGCCAGATCGAATCCCAGGTGCGTTGTTTCACCTCAGCATTCCACTGCCCCTGGCTGTGGGTGGAGGCCCACCACGATTCGAACAGATCGTGGGCTTCCTCATGCAGTAACTCTGGCTCGAGGTTCTCGCGAACCAGCTGCATCACGGCCTGCCTCAGTTCCTCATAACGGCAGAAATTGAAGATGACGTCCAAGCCCGTTCGTCTCAAGACCTCCTGGACACACTATTGGATTGAAGGGCGTGGAGCTGGTTTCTTTGGTATCGTCTTGAACGTCATTGTCTTTGAAGCCTGAGCTACTACTCAATTGGTTGCTCAGGTTCCATGGAGTTGAATCCTGGTCTCAGCGAGGTGGTCTTCGGCTTGCGTGCTGAGGTTGAGGCGCTGAAGACGCGCTTGAACAAGATTGAGCGTGGTCAAGAGGTGGCGGTCTCTGCGGCCTATTGGCAGGCGGTTGAGCGGGAGCGTGATTCGAGGGAGAAGAAGCGGCGTCAGCTGCTCTGATCCGGTCAAAAAAAATGGGACCCTCTCCCAAGAGTCCCAATGCTCGACGCGTCGTTCTCACGACCCCGTAAAAATACTCACGCAGCGCGCGTCTCAGGTGTGACCCCTGCTACAGGATGTTCGTTGGGTTACATCTTTCAAGGTTGTTGTCAGGCCCAGTGGTCCATGATTTGCTGCACCACCACCCGCTGCATCAACACCTGAAGCACCACCACCAAAGGAAGGGCCAGCAGCACGCCTGGAAGCCCGAGAAGGGCGCCAAGGCTGAGCTGAGCCGTTAGGGCCACCGTTGGCAGCAGATTCACGGTTTTGCGCAGCAGCAGTGGTGTGAGCAGAAATGCCTCCAGGTTCTGCAGCACCAGCCGGAACACCAGAACTGACAGCATCAATTGCGGCGACTGCAGCAGGGCCAATCCCGTTGGGAGCAGCGTTGCCGCCGTAGGCCCGATGGTCGGCACGAACGTGAGCAGCCCACACACAAGGGCGCTCAACAGGGCCAGGGGGGCCTTCAGCAGAAACAATCCCCCCCAGGTGAGCAGGAACACGGTGGTGGCGGAGAGGGTCATGCCACTGAGCCACCCCCCCAGCGCTTGCCTGCACTCATTGAGCAGGTGCTCCATCCGCTCCCGCGCTGGTCGGGGCGTCATGGCCACCACCATGCGCCGGTGGGCACTTGGATCCAAGGCCAGCAGGATCGCGAGCAGCACCATCAAGAACAGTTGAATCAGCGAGTTCGCTGCACCTCCTGCGAACCCAAGCAATGGCTGAAGTCCTTTCAGATTGAGGCCCTCCCCCAAAGCGTCATTCAGCTGCGCAAGGCGTGGCTCACTGCTGAGCAGTTCGGACACCTTGCTGACCAACTGCGGCAGATCCCGTCCCAGTTGCTGAAACTGGCTGATCAGTTCCGGCACCAGCAGTTGCCCCAGCAGCCCCCCGGCCAAGAGCAAAATCCCCAGTACGGCCGCCAGGGCCTGGGGGCGCTCCAGTGGGGTTCGCTTCTGAACATGAACAATCAGCACATCCAGGGCTACGGCCACCACCACGGCGCCAAAGAGCACCAGCAGCACCCAACGCAGGTGCCAGAGCAACAGCACCAGCACCACCAAGGTGAGTGCAATGAGAAACGTGCCGGCGCTCATCGAACCGGCTCCAGGCGTTTCCAGCGATCCAACACATCGTGGATCACGACTTCACGGATGATCACCTGCAGCACCACCGCCAAAGGCAGCGCCATCAGCAGGCCGAGGGGACCAAACAGGAGTGTGAACAGGAACTGAGCCGCCAGAGTCAATCCGGGCAGCAGCTTTACCTGGTGGTGCATCACCGATGGTGTGATCACGTAACTCTCGATGTTCTGGATCACCACGTAGGCACCCAGCACCGCAGCGGCCTTCCAGGGGGCATCCAACAGAGCCACCGCCATCGGGAAGATCGTGCTCATGGTTGGCCCCACATTGGGGATCACGTTCAACAGCCCTGCAAGAAGTGCATTGGCCAGAACGAGCTTCACGCCCAACAGCGTTAACGCAATGCTGCAAAGCACAAACACGGCCAGGGAGCTGATCAGCACACCCACCATCCAGCTGCTCAAGGCAGCACCGCACTGATCCAGGATGCGACGCCCCCGGCGTCGGTAGAAGGAGGGAATCAACTGCAGGCCAACATTCCGATAGGCCTGGGGCTGAATGCTGATCATCAGAGCCACCGCCACCACGAACAACATCCGCAGGACGCCGTTGCCGAGGTTGCCCGCCAAACCGAGCAGACCCAGCAAGCCACTGCCCACACCAGCGGCGAGGGATGAACTGTCGGGCACAAGTTGGCGTGGACCGTTCAGGCCCAGTTGATCCAGGTCGGGGAATGCATCGGCCCCATAAATGGCCTCACTGATGCTGTCGATCCAACCGAGTCCCAGCCGCACCAGGGTCTGACCCGCTTCGGGCAGCTTCTGCAACAGCAGTGAGAATTCCTCGAGAAACGGGGGGACAACAACACCAGCCGCACCGGCAACTAACAACAACAACCCAACGATGCAGAGCAACAGGGCCAGGGGCCTTTGCATCGGCCGCCGCTCGCGGAGGATGCCGACCAGGGTGCAAAGAGCCATGGCAAGAACAACTGCTGCAAAGATCAGCAGCAGCAGCTCACGCAGCGACCACAACAGGACGATGGCCGCAATGAAGGCTGTCAGTAACAGCCACTGGGGCAGTCTCAAGCTTGTTGGTCGTCGGCCCCTTCAGTCTGATTGGAATCCTGGCTTTGTGAATAACCCAAGCCATTGGCATCGGCGTAGCGCTGGGCGAAGCGCATGAACCGCTCGAAGTCCTGCTCGGACTTCCATGAGTAAACGGCTTCAAGGGCACTGGCGGTGCCGTTCACGAATTTGCCATTCACTTCGCGGGTGACCATTTCGCCTTCTTCATCCACCATCCACATTCCGGTGATGTCACCCATGGTTTCGGGAGCAATCGCAGCAGGCTGCTCGAAACGGAAGGTGGCTTGACCGGTGCGGCCGTCGCGGCTGCGGGTCAGACGGATGTCGGGCACCACCGGCTCGTTGACTCCCCGAAAGAACTGAATCGCCGCTTTGCTCATGCCGTTCTCGAACCGTCGATGGGGGCGATCTTAATCGGGGATTTCAACAAACCCGCCGTCGATCAAGGTCTCGGCGGCTTGATCAGCGCTGAGCCCTGAGAGATCGATCGTGTCGCGTTTGGGCGATCGCGCCAGTTCATGGTCGTAACAGCGGTCGTAGTAATCGAGCGTGGCGCGGCAGGCGGTGGCCCAGTCTTCCCTGGCAATCGCTTCCAGGGCTTCCTTGGTGCGCTGGGGCCCCAGGCGACGGCTGATCCGTTCGGTCGCCTCAGCCAGAGCGGCTCCCCCCTGGTGGCCGTACACCTGCACCAATTGGTTCACCCGTTCCCCGAGGTCACGCTGAATCTCCAGCACAGGGGCCTCTTGCATCTGATCGAAAAGGGCCTTGGGAATGCGGCAGCGGCCCACCTGGATGCTTTCCGCTTCAAACCAGATGGCTGAGGCCCCACGGCGTTGGTGTTGATCCAGGGCCTCAGCCAATTGGTTTTCGTAGTGCTCGGTGCTGGGTTGATCCGGCAGACCCAGACCGCCGAAACTGCTGCCGCGGTGGTTGGCCAGCCCTTCCAGATCAACCACGGCTGCACCGCGCGCGGCCATGGCCAACAGCAGATCGGTTTTCCCTGTTCCCGTTCGGCCTCCCATCACGCGAAGGGGCCAGATCTGCTCAAAGCGGCTTTGGGCCCAGCGCCGATAGCTCTTGTAGCCCCCCTGAAGGAGCCTCGGCTTCAGATCGATCTGCTGGGCAAGCCAGGCCACGCTGGCCGATCGCATTCCGCCCCGCCAGCAGTAGATCCGTGGTTCCCCCTGCTGCCGCAGGTTGTCCAATTGGCGGGCCAGGCTGCTGAGCTTGGGGCCGGTGAGTTCAAGCCCCAGGTGAATCGCTGGTGTGCGTCCCTGCTGCTTGTAGGCGGTGCCCACTGCGGCACGTTCCTCATCGTTGAACAGCGGCACGTTGATGGCGCCGGGCCAGTGCCCCTTTTCAAATTCGCTGGGGCTGCGAACGTCCACCAGTGGACCTTTCAGCTCGCGAAGCTGCTGGATTTCGATTGAACCTGTTTCGCCCATGCCTGACATAGTGGCCAACACCGAGCCAGTTGGGGCCGGTTGCGACTCATGCTCTCCGGTTCCACACCCGCCACCAAACTCAGCGTTGATCAGCTGCTGGATCGTTTCGCGAAGGGAACACCTCGCCAGCGACGTCCGCTGATCAAGCAGATCGAAACCCGCGCCGACGAGTTGGCTGCGGTGGGCCCAGACCTTCTTGCTGGCTTTGACCCCGCCGGTGATGACTGGGCTGCGGGGTGGATCTTGCAGGTGTTGCAGCGACACCATCCCGATGCAGTCACCGCTCTCATCGCGTCGTCCGATCGAGGCTGGTTGACCACTGATTCCGGGGTTGGCCTGGATTATGGGCCGCTGCAGCAGGAGCTGCTCGATCAGAACTTTGAAGAGGCGGACCGCGTCACCAGCCAGTGCCTGCGTGAATTAGCCGGTGATGCCGCCGTGAAACGGGGCTACGTCTACTTCACAGAAGTTGCGCCGATGTCAGGCGTTGATCTGGTCACTCTTGATCGCCTCTGGACGGTCTATTCCCAAGGTCGCTTCGGCTTCACAGCCCAGTCCCAGTTGCTGTCAGCTCTCGATGGGCGTTACGAACGCCTTTGGCCCCGGATTGGCTGGAAATGCGATGGCGTCTGGACGCGTTATCCCGGTGCCTTCACCTGGTCGATCGAGGCTCCAGAGGGGCACATGCCGTTGATCAATCAGCTCCGAGGCGTTCGCCTGATGGATTCCCTGTTGAATCATCCGGCGCTTGTGGCCCGCAGATCCTGACGGGGCTTCCCATCAACGGTAAGTTCGAAAGACCGACGTCAACGGGCCCCACTGTGCCGTCCAAGAGGTTTCGCTGGGCTGAGTTCACCTTGCCGTCGACCCTGCAGCTGGCTCCTCTGTTGGAGCTGCTGACCGAGCCCGTCGGTTGTGTTCATACCAGTCAGCGGATTGAGCTGGGGTTGCATGAAGCCCTGGTCAATGCCGTTCGCCATGGCAATGCCGAGAACCCCGCCAAGAAGCTCCGAGTTCGCCGCATCCTCACTCCCAATTGGTTGGTCTGGCAGGTTCAGGATGAGGGTTGCGGCCTCCCACAACAGTCCCGCACAGCCACCCTGCCGCCGGCTCTCGATGCTCCCAGCGGGCGTGGGTTGTTTCTGATCCATCAATGTTTTGATGATGTGCGGTGGAGCCGCCGGGGGAATCGTCTGCAGCTGGCCTGCCGTCGGCCCGTCAGTGACGCGGACAGCCCGGATCTTTCAGCTCTCCTTTGAACCACCCGAGCGCCTGCTGGGTCAGATTCTCCACGTCGGAGCTGTCCCCGTGGCGGAGCAGTTGCACCATCGCTGCAGCCAGTAACTCGGCTCCACGCCGCTGTCGGTTGCTCTTCAGCTGATGCCAGTCGCGATCGCCGATGCGGAGCAACTGGTGCAGTTCTTCCGCCTTGGCTGTGGCGGAGTCGGGCCATGGGGCGTCGGGTGAAGTCATCCCTGAATCAGCAGATCGATCTAGTTTCGGGTGATGTGGGTGCAACGGCGTGGAACAGCGCAAAGGCCAACGACGCGTTCATGAACTGCGTTGGTTGCACCATGCTTCTCGGCTGGTGTTGCAAGGGCAATGTCAGGACAATGCCCGGTCGGGTGTTGCGGCGCGGCGATGGGTGCAGCGCCGCAAACTTGCTGCGAATCTGATCACGCAACGGCCTGTGGGCTGGGCCTTCTCCCCCGTGTCTGGGGAGCGCTTCTGGAGAGCCTTACGCTTCGGAGGAGCTGGCTTTGCTGTGGCCTGGCTGCTGGCACAGCTGTAAAGGCACCAGGAGATCAGCCCACCAGTTGGCGATGGGCCTAGCCAACCACCACCAGCGAATTCGAGGCCGGTGCCGATTCCTTCGTGGGTGTAACCCCCGCGGGCAGTGCCATGTCCTGACCGCGAAGCCAGGCATTGTGCAGGGCTCGCCTGCGGCGATCTTCAGACAACACCAAACGATCGGCTGCAGCCTGAGGACTTTCCCCAGGCATCACGGCCGTGCGCAGGCAGATACCGAACCCATGGGCTTCGACCTGCACATGGCCTTCCATCAGCACCACCTGGAATGTCCAGCCCTGAAGCCAACGCAGCCGGAAGGGATTGGTCATGACGTTCCCTTCGGGATTCAGCACACCCTATGGCTCGCAGCCGTTCGTGCAAGGGATGCTGTCAGGGAATCCCCTCAGCTGGCCTCTGCGATGGGTTTGCGTGCCGACCAGACCCGCGTCATGAAGTGGGTTTCCGCGGTGATGCCTTCGAACCCTGCAGCTGAGAGGCGGGCGTCGATGTCGTCGCCGATGTAGTCGCGGTAGTAAGGCTCATGGAAGACGCGCCGGAAGTTCTCCATCACGGAGGCGAACTTGGCTGAATCGGCCATCTGCACAGAGTCGGCAAGCACGAACACACCACCGGGTTCAAGCACCCGCCAGGCGTCGTTGAGCACGTTCTGGCGGGCATCCGCCGGAAGTTCGTGCAGCAGGAACACACTGGTGACGGCCTGAACCGATTCATCAGCCAAGGGCAGTGATTCCCCGTTGGCACGGATCAGCTGAACCAGCGATGCATCGCCGTCATTCAGCCAGCGGTTGGCTTGACGCAGGTACGACTCGGAGAGATCGGTTCCGATCAGTTGCGCGTGGGGAACGGCAGCGCGGATCTGCTGCAGGGTCCGGCCAGTGCCGGTAGCCACATCGAGAATCTTGAGGGAACCCGGAGCACGGTCTGCGAAGTGCTTCAAGCCGCGTTTCAGGGGAGCCAAAACCCTGCGTCGCATGGCATCGGCGGTGCCATTGAAGAGGATCTCCACCTGCAGGTCGTAAAGACCAGCAGAATGGTCACTCAAGTAGCCGTCGGTTTGATGGTGAAAATTCTGGAGGTAGTACTCGGGGTAGAGCGCTTTTTCAGTTTCCTTAGGCAGATCCCGCACATTGCGCTCGCGGCGTCGATCCCAGGTGGAGGGAAGATCCATCCAAACCTGCGGGTAGCGGCTGACCCAGTCGAGCCAGGGTGCATCAAACAACAACTGCTCGGGGTAGATCCCCAGTTCGGCGTCCTGCCAGTCCTGTTCCTGGAGTTTCCTCATATCCAGCTGCAGCTCTCCAAGAACTTCGGCGGACACGGGCTCCGTTTTCGGCACCGCATCCGGCGCCAACAGCTCCATCAGCTTGGTGCTCAGCTCCTTGTGGGCCAGGCCCGCGATGCTTTTGCCTTGCTGAAGCGTTTGGTACGCAAGCTTGCTCAGGGGCGTTGACGCCATCGCGGATTCAGACAACGACCCCATTCCAACGAATGAGGCGCACAATCGCGTGGCCAGCAGTCCACAAAAAAACCCGCCTCCTTGGAGGCGGGTCGTGGGATGCACGGACGCTGATCAAGCGTCGTAGTACATGGTGAATTCGTGGGGGTGAGGCCGCTGTCGCAGCTGCTGCACCTCCTCGTACTTCAGGTCGATCCAGTTGTCGATGAAGTCGTCGCTGAACACACCGCCGGCGGTGAGGAAGCCGCGATCGGCATTCAACGCTTCCAGGGCACCGTTGAGAGATGCGGGAACCGTGGCGATCTTCGAGAGCTCTTCAGCCGGAAGTTCGAACAGGTCGCGATCTTCGCCATCGCCGGGATCGATCTGGTTCTTGATGCCGTCAAGACCAGCCATCATCATGGCGCTGAAGGCCAGATAAGGGTTGGCGAGGGCATCGCCGGAGCGGAACTCGAGGCGCTTGGCCTTCGGGCTCGGGCCGGTGAGCGGGATCCGCACGGCGGCAGATCGGTTGCCCTCGGAGTAGACGAGGTTCACCGGGGCTTCGAAACCGGGCACCAGACGCTTGTAGCTGTTGGTGGTGGGGTTGGTGAAGGCCAGGAAGGCGGGGGCGTGCTTGAGGATGCCACCGATGTACCAGCGGGCCGTCTGCGAGAGGTTGGCGTAGGTGCCTTCGCCGAAGAACAGGGGCTGACCGCCTTTCCAGAGGCTCTGGTGCACGTGCATGCCGGAGCCGTTGTCGTTGAAGACCGGCTTGGGCATGAAGGTGGCCGTTTTGCCGTACTTCTTGGCCACGTTGCGCACTACGTACTTGTACGTCATCACGTTGTCGGCGGCCTGGATCAGCTCAGCAAATTTCATGCCGAGTTCGTGCTGACCCGCGCCTGCCACCTCGTGGTGGTGCTTCTCGGTGGGAATGCCCAGCTGACCCATCAGCAGGAGCATCTCGGAGCGGATGTCCTGGGCGGTGTCGTTGGGAGCGACAGGGAAGTAGCCCTCCTTTTCCTGAATCTTGTAGGCGAGGTTGCCGCCTTCTTCGATCCGTCCGGTGTTCCAGCCCGCTTCGATCGTGTCGACGCTGTAGAAGGAACCCCCTTCAGCCGAGTTGTAGCGGACGTCGTCGAAGAGGAAGAACTCCGGCTCAGGTCCGAAGAAGGCCATGTCGGCCAGTCCGGTGCTGGCCAGATGATTCAGTGCCCGTTGGGCCAGGGCGCGGGGGCAGCGCTCGTAGGGCTGGCCGGTGCGTGGCTCCTGAATCGAGCAGATCATGCTCAGGGTTTTGTGCCGGTAGAAGGGGTCCACCCAGGCCGTGTTGGCGTCCGGCACCATGGCCATGTCGGAGGCCTGGATGCCTTTCCAGCCGCGGATGGATGAGCCGTCAAAAGCCAGGCCCTCAGTGAAGGATTCTTCCTCCAGCAGATCGGTGCACACCGTCAGGTGCTGCCACTTGCCGTGCAGATCGGTGAATTTGAGGTCGATCAGTTCGATGCCTTCGTCCTTGATCTGGCGCAGGACGTCCTGGGGGGATTTCGACATAAGAAGGGACTGCTCGACTGAATTGTGCAGTCATGTGACCGTATACAGCCACAAGACACCATTTTGTATCAAGGGGTACGTTTCGGCTGCTGGAAGGCGACTGCGTAACCGTTTCTGTCAACTTGGCTGAAATGCAGGCATGCCAAAGGATCTGCCCGCCTCAACGGTGTTAGCTTCCGCTGGGGATCCTCTGGAGATTCAGGGACATGCGCGATGCAATCAGCGGTCTGATCGGTCGTTACGACCAGCTGGGTCGCTATTTCGACCGCCCGGCGATCGACAGCATCAATGTGTATCTGGATGAATCCGCGCTGCGGATTCAGGCCGTAGAGCTGATCAACGGATCCTCGGCCGAGATTGTGCGTGAGGCCAGCCAGCGCCTGTTCCGGGATGAACCCGACCTGTTGCTGCCTGGCGGCAACGCCTACACCACCCGTCGGCTCGCCGCCTGCCTGCGGGATATGGACTATTTCCTGCGTTACGCCAGCTACGCCCTGGTGGCAGGTGACTCCACGATCCTCAATGAGCGTGTGCTGAACGGACTCGACGACACCTACAAGAGTCTCGGCGTTCCCACCGGCCCAACGGTCCGCAGCATCGTTCTGCTGGGAGAGGTTGTTTCCGAGATGCTTCTGGCCAACGGTGCTGCATCCGATCAGCTCGCCACCGTTCTTCAGCCGTTTGATCACCTGGCCAAGGGCCTGGGTGAAACCAATGTGCGCCAGCGCTGATCCAGCACGCTCAACGCAAGATCTGAACAGATTGCAATCAAGCCTCCCTCACCCCTTCCAAGGGGCGTGACTGCGTAGGCTCAATACTCGAACCAATCAACAGGGCTTTGGCGACGACGAACTCACTCCTTTCTGTTGACGATCGTCACCGCAAAGCCTTTGCACCGATCGGCACACCCGACCGCCTCCTGCTTGGACCAGGCCCCTCCAACGCCCATCCAACAGTTCTTAAGGCTCTGTCGCGAACCCCGATTGGTCACCTTGATCCTCTCTATGTGGATCTGATGGGCGAAGTGCAGGAACTGCTGCGTTACGCCTGGCAAACGGATAACCGCCTCACGCTTCCGATGAGCGGCACCGGCAGTGCTGCCATGGAGGCAACCATCGCCAACACCGTCGAGCCTGGAGACACCGTTCTGGTGGCGGTGAAGGGATATTTCGGCCTGCGACTGGCTGACATGGCCGGCCGCTATCGCGCTGAGGTGAAAACCATTGAAAAGCCCTGGGGTGAGTGGTTTTCCCTCGATGAGCTTGAAGCTGCCCTGATTGAGCACAAGCCCGCCATCCTGGCGATGGTTCATGCCGAAACCTCAACGGGTGTCTGCCAACCCATGGAGGCCATTGGCGACCTCTGCCGGAAGCATGATTGCCTTCTGCTGCTCGACACCGTCACCTCTCTGGGGGGCGTTCCGCTCTACATCGATGAGTGGAAAGTCGATCTTGCCTACAGCTGCAGCCAGAAGGGCCTGAGCTGCCCTCCCGGTCTCGGACCCTTCACCATGGGCCCCCGTGCTGAGGCCAAGATGACAGCCCGTCAGGGCAAGGTGCCCAACTGGTATCTGGACGTCTCCTTGTTGAACCAATACTGGGGCAGCGACCGCGTCTATCACCACACCGCGCCGGTCAACATGAATTTCGGCATGCGTGAGGCCCTGCGTCTCCTTGCTGAAGAAGGTCTCGACCAGGCCTGGGCACGCCATCGCAGCAATGCGGAGATGCTCTGGAACGGGCTGGAAAGTCTCGGCCTTTCGATGCATGTGCCGGCCGAGCGGCGACTGCCCACCCTCACCACAGTTCGCATCCCTGAAGGTGTGGATGGCAAGGCCTTCAGTCAGCACCTGCTCAACAACCACGGCATTGAAGTTGGTGGTGGACTCGGCAGCCTGGCCGGCAAAATCTGGCGCATCGGCCTGATGGGCTACAACTCCACCCCTGAAAACGTGAACCGTCTGCTCAACCTGTTTGAGACAGAGCTGCCTCGCTTCAGCGGTTCCATCGCCGCCGCCGCCTGAACCAGCGTTCCAGCTGCTCCCTCGCCTCGGGTTCGCGCAAGCCCTGAATCACGTTCATGTGGTGATGGGCACTTGAATGGGTGGAGAGGTCAAGGCTTCCCCCCAGGCCACCGCGCTTGGGATCTGATGCCGCAAAAATCACAGTTCCCATGCGGGCCTGCACCAAGGCTCCCGCACACATGGGGCAGGGTTCGAGGGTCACGATCAGGGTGCAGTTGTTGAATCTCCAGTCGTTCTGAACGATCGCTGCCTGTTGCAAGGCCACCAGTTCGGCATGCCCGAGGGGATCCCTGTCGTTCTGGCGCCGGTTGCGCCCATGGCCGATGGCCCGGCCCTGTCCATCCAGGATCACTGCGGCCACCGGAACTTCTCCTTCTGCTCCAGCTTCCTCCGCGCGCTGGAGCAGAACATCCATCCAGCGAGTGAACTCATCCCGCTGATCCACTGCTGTTCCACGTTGTCCTTTGAGCACCATCCCACGAGACGCGAAGATCGGTGCAGTTCACGGGTCTCCGTTGCAAGCCTTTTCCGAGTCTCAGCACCCACCGGATCGGCTAGCTCCGTTCGCCATCCCCTCGGCCGAAGACCCGGTGCTGAAGAACTTCCTGCATCGCAGTTCGGATCTGCTCTGCCGTTGGATCGGCTCCGCTGATCGATCAAGCCCGGTCCCCGTCATGCGGCCCTTGCCTGACGTGGCACCAGGGCTTGATGGGGCCAGCGTTGAATCGCTGCTCAGTGATCTTCAGCAGGTGATGGATGGGGCGTATCAGCCGTCCCATCCCGGTGCTCTGGCCCATCTCGATCCGCCCCCGCTTACTGCGTCCATTGCGGCGGAATTGGTCTGTGCAGGTCTCAACAACAACCTCCTGGCCGAGGAGCTTTCGCCTGGTCTGACCGGCCTGGAGCATGACCTCTGCCGCTGGTTCTGCCACAGGATTGGCCTGCCCGCCGGTTCCGGAGGGGTGCTGGCCAGCGGCGGGACCCTGAGCAATCTCATGGCCCTGGTGGCCGCACGGGCGGCGTTGAAGGCCAGCCATCGGGATCCTGTGCTGCTGTTTAGCCAAGACGCTCACGTCTCGATCAACAAGGCGGCAAAGGTGATGGGGCTGGCGGATGATGCACTTCAGACGCTTCCCGTGGCCGCGGATGGTGGCCTTTGCCTCGAGGCTTTGGCCAAGCGTTTGAGAGCTCTGCAAGCGGCGGGGCGGCCTTGTCTGGCGGTGGTGGCCACGGCCGGCACCACGGTGCGCGGAGCCATTGATTCTTTATCAGATCTGGCAACCCTCTGCCGTGATGCTGGGGTCTGGTTGCACGTTGATGCGGCCATCGGCGGTGTGTTCGCCCTCACGGCCCGCCATGCCTCTCTGATGGATGGCATGGAATCTGCCAATTCGATCACGCTCAATCCCCAGAAATTGCTGGGCATCACCAAGGCGTCATCCCTGCTGTTGCTTCGGGATCGAACCCATCTGCGTCAGGCCTTTTCAACAGGATTGCCCTACATGGAGGCGCCCAGGGGGATGGATCACGGAGGTGAGATCGGCTTGCAGGGCACCCGACCTGCAGAGATCCTCAAGCTTTGGCTGGGCCTACGCCAGTTGGGCGAGGCGGGCATCGAAGCAACGCTCAGCGGAGCTTTGCAACGGCGAACCGCCTTCGCAGCCCAATTGGACCCGGAGAAGTTCACGTTGCTGGCGGGTGACCTGCACCTGCTGGCCTTTCATCCCAAACATGGAGACGCTGCTGCAGCAGGCCGTTGGAGTGAAGACACCCGGCAAATGCTGCTGTCTCACGGCTACATGCTGTCGCGACCCTTTTACGGCGACCGTTTCTGCATCAAGGCGGTTTTTGGAAACCCCCACACCACGGCTCAGCACCTCAGCGACCTGTCGGGACGACTGAATAAATCGCTGGCTCCAGCCTGATCGTTCACAATCGCCATCGTTCGAGACGCTCCGATGCCGGAACAGCAGCAGGGTTCACGCTGGGTTGCCATCGTCACCGGGGCGATCTCCGTGGCCATTGGTGTGCTCTATCTGCTTCTGATCACCGTTCTGGATGCCCGGGGGCCGATGCTTCCCCCTCCTGCTGAGGCCCTGGCCGGGGGGGAAGACGTCCCGCCGCCGATTGCTGAAGCGGTTCAACCACTTGCCGCATGGCACTGGCCAGAAAGCGCTGCAGTGAGAGTTCCCGTCGGTTGAGCTCAAAGGCCTGTTGAACCACGGTCTGCATGCCACCGTCACCCCAGTCTTGGTCCTGTTCGAAATAGCGCATGAAACTGCTTCCGGCGATTCGGGTGAGCCATGCGGTCACCACCCCCTGGAGCACCTGCCCCAGCACCAGAGTGGGCAAGCTCAGGCTCAGGCTGGTGCCCAGCAAGCTCATGGCACCTTTGACGATGCCCAACTTGCCCAGGGTCTGTCCAAGGGACAGGGCCAGATCCTTGGCGCGATCACGGGACATCTCGACCCCATAGATCTTGGCCATCTCCAGGATCATCTGGGCATTCACCGCTGCGGTGCTCAACAGATCCACCCCGGGCAGCGGATTGGCAGCGACAATCCCCGCTCCCATCCAGCTGTAGCGGTCAATGCAGCGTTTGGCTTCCCGAGACCGCTGGTCGTTCAACAGGTCACGCCCGCGGCTGTCGAGGGATCGGCACTGCAGAAGGATGTTGTCGGCAATCAATTCCTCCCCCTCGGCGTGCAGCACAACGGCGAGGCGCTGCAGCAGATCGCTGACGTCAGGCAGCGGCTGCAGCGGGCGACGGCCGGGTCGAGGAATCGATTGAGGAGAGGCGCTGCAGGCCACCACATCAGCAGCGTTGAGCTGTCCCTGGCAACGGGAGCGAAGCACCTGCAGGAGCCTTTTCTCCTCGTCAACTCCGCGTAAATCCCGCTTGTTCAGCACCAGGAGCAGCCGTTTGCCGAGCCCGGCGAGCGAGTTCACGACGGCGTATTCCGAGGCTCTGAGGTCCCCATCCACCACCACGATCAACAGATCGGCACGAACCGCCCGACGACGGGCTGTTTCCTCCCGGCTGAGTCCTTCGTCTCCGGCTTCCAGGATTCCTGGGGTGTCCACGAGCTGAAGACCACGCTCCAGGCCTTTCAAACGCAGCCGGTAGGCGCGGCTGGTTTTGGTCACGCCCATGGGCGCTCCCACATCGCCGACCATTTCATTGAGCAGGGCACGGATCAGTGATGTCTTGCCACTGGATCCAGTGCCGAACACCACAACCACCAGATCGCCTCGCTTCAGTTCCTCGGCGACCCGGTCGCGTTCGTTCTGAAGGCTGCGGCGACTGATGTCGTCCTGAATGCGTTCGATCAGACGATCCACATGGCCGAGGCTGGTGGTCGCGGCATCCCGCCGGTTCTGTGGAGCCGGGGTGGCTTGGCTTGGGTGTTGGGTTGGGCGTGATTTCAGGCGTTTCCACATCGGCCAACCCACCTGCACCGCCAGGGCGGCCACCAGCGCGAACCCCAGCAGCAGCACCGGCGTGAGCAACCAGGGAGGCAGGAAGTAACTCAGATCCCACAGCAGGCTGCGGATGGTCTGAACGGCAGCGCCGATCAGCACGAGTGCCATAAAGGCAACGGTGAGACCGATCAGCAACCGGGTTTGGCGTTTCATGCCTGCGTCACACCAGCCTCAGGGCAAGTTTGGGTCAGCCACGGCTGTTGTCACGGAGGCTCCTGGCCCCCCGGCGGGTCCAGAGGTCGATGGCAAAGCAGAGCACGGCGAGATTGATGGCGACATCCGCCCCGTTGAAGATCGGGAAATCGATCGGTTCGAGGGCCAGAAAATCCACCACGTGGCCGAGACGCCAACGGTCGATCCCATTGCCCACCGTTCCGCCTAGAAGCGCTGCTGCGGCGAGGGCCTGCCAGAACGGCAGCACCCGTTCACGCCAGATCCAGAGGATCAGCCCGATGCCCACCCCCAAGCTGAGCAGCCCAAGCAGCGCAGTGGAGCCCTGCAGAACACTGAAGGCCGCGCCGGTGTTGTGCACCAATTGCAGCGAGAGCAGATGTGGCAGCAGGGGTAGGGATTGACCCTCTCGCAAAGCGCTCGAGGCCGCCGCCTTACTCAGCTGATCCACCACCACGATCACCAGGGCAATCAGCAGGGTTGAGCGACGTGGAAGTGGTCTCGTCATGGCTCGATGATCAACAACCGACGCAGCACAATTGAAAGCAATCCTGCACCGATGCAGAGCAGCATCTGAGCCGGTAGCGGACCGATTGAAAACTGCATCAGCAGCTCGGGGAAACCAAGGCTCCATCGCCCCAGCAGTGCCCCGAGGGCGAGATTCAGCACCCCGCAGATCTGGAGAACGAGCAGCCCTGCCAGGGCACAGAGCGACTGTCTGGGCAGGTCATCCATGCCGTCCTGCTGCGCGAGTCGACCGGTGAGCCAGGCTGCGGGCACGAAGCCCGCGAGATAGCCGAAACCCGGTTCAATCATGTAGTTCAGCCCTCCACCGCCATGGAACACCGGCAGGCTGAACAATCCCAGGCTCAGATAGCCAACAGCGGCCATCACGCCGGCACGCGGGCCACTGACCATGGCGCAGAGAAGCAGCGCTGGCACCTGCCACGTGACCGGCAGGGGGAGAAGGATCGGCTCGGGAGCAGGCAGGAACAACGCGGCCGGCACAAGACCACCGATGAGGATGGCCAGCAGACCCGCCAGGGCACCACACCAGGAGGCGAGAGCCCTCACATCACTCACTCAACTCGGCCCATCCTGCTCGACAATGCAGATCCTGCCCAGTTCAGATGTCGGTATCGATTGGTGATCAGCTGCGCCTGTCGCAGCAGCTTCAGTACCTCAAGTCGGCGGATCCGATGCCGATGCTGCGACCGCCGGATCTGGTGGCCGCCGGTGAAGTGGGCGAGGTGGTTGCACTTCATCCGATGGACACGGTTGCTGTGCGTTTTCGCCGGGGCACGTTTCTGATCCCCCTCGATCGGCTGGATCCGGTGGATGCCGCTGAGGTGGACTAAGAAGCGTCCCGCCGATCCCAGCGCCGTTCAAGCTGCTTCAGTGCAGCGGAGGTTCCGCACAGGCTGAGTCGTGGTTCCCTCAGCCAACGTTGGGCGGCATGGAGCACATCCGTCGGTGTCAGTTCCGCAAGAGCCCGCACACAGCGCTGGTCATGATCGTCAGGGAGCCCTTGGGCCTTCAGCTGAACCCGTCGCTCTGCCCGTTGGGAGCAGGTCTGCAGGCCCTGGGCGAGCTGACCGATGTACTTGGCCCGTGCGAGCTCGAGTGCGGCCTCACTGAGGGGTTGCTCACTCAGCTCGTCCCAGATGTTCAGCAGCAAGTCCAGCGCGAGCTCTGAGCGCTCCTCCACGCTCGAGGCCATCAGCACAAAGGGCGCCGGTCCTGCCAAGGCAGGGAAGTGCGCGGCCACGTCGTAGGCCACGCCATGGTCTTCCCGCAGGCGCTGGAACAGCAGGCTCGACATCCCCACGCCCAGATGGCACTGCAACAGTCGCAACGCCAGTTCATCCGGGTGTCCATGCCCCAGCGTCGCCTGCCCAAGCATCAGAACCACCTGTTCGGTGTCCATCGCTTCGAGCTGGATCGTTTCGGTTCCTACCGCTTCGGCGTAGGGACGGCGGCCTGAGCGATCGTTGACGATCCCTTCTGGCCAGTCGCGAAAGTCCTCAAGGGAGCCAATCGTGTCGATGATTTGCGGTGGGACGCTGCCTGCCAGGGCGAGAACGCTCGATGCCCTCGGTAGCCGCTCGGCCAGGGGGAGAAGTGCCTCCCGATCCAGATCATCCAGCTCTTCAGCGATGCCCATCGGGTCGTGGCCGTAGCCCCCGTTGCCATAGGTCAGCTGCCGCCATCCGGTCGTGGCGCAATGGAAGGGATCCTCCCGCTGCCGTTGCAAGGCCTGAATCGTGAGCGAACGTTCAAGGGCCACCTGACCAGGCTCAAGCCGGGGGGAACGAACCATCTGGGCCAGCAGGGGCAGGAGCTGCTCCGCGTCTTCCACCGTGCAGCGCAGGCTCAGCACGAGCGCATCCTCTTGGGCATCGCAGCGCAGACCTGCTCCGCATCCCTCAACAAGGTCCGCCAGGTCAACGTGGTTGTGTCGTCCACAGCCGCGGCTGAGCAGAGATGCCAGCAGGTCATGGGCACCCCGTGTTCCTGCAGGGTCGTCGGCGCTGCCGAAAGGAAGCAGCAGTTTCGCGGCCAGAATCCCCGGGCTTGAGACCGGTTCGATCAGCAGTTCGGGGTTGCTCATCCGTCTTTCGTCTTTGCCTGGGCGGTCAGCACAAACGCCTGTTCGGGTTGAAGCGTTGGGAACAGGTCTGAGCGAAGCCGCTCGGCCGTCCATGGCGGCAGTAAAGCAAGAGGATGGAGCAGATCCTGCTGCCGGTCCCAGAGGGTCTGGCTGGCGCTGAGCCCAGACACCTGCCCCGTCGATTCCAAGGCGTAGCGCAGTCCGTTGCTCACCAGCTGCTGGCCCCGTTTCAGCTCCTGATCGCTGACGAGCTCTTCCGCCATGGCGCGCAGCTGCCGGTTCACCTCGTCTTCCACAGCCTCCAGATGCTCGTCTGGACAGATCACCTCCAGCGTGATGAGGCTTCCCTGCTCCAGAACCGAGAGGTCCATCGACACGCTTTCAACGATCTGCAGTTCCTCCCTCAAGCGGTTCACGAGACGACTGCGTCGTCCTTCCCCCAGCAGGGTTGTGGCGAGATCAGCGGCCATCACGCCTTTTTGATCCTGGGCCCGTGGAGCTTCCCAGAGCATCAGCAGTCGGGCGGATTCGAGCCGGTCCACAACAACGCTTTCGCGTCCAGGACGCACGCTCAGGGGCGATGACGGTGATGAGGGCTCAGGCGCATCCAGGAGGTCCGCCAGAGCCGAGGAACCCAGGGCACTGCGAAGCTCCGCTGACGAAGGCCCGGCCATCGCCAGACAGCAGTTGGAACCGCGGTACTGCCGCTGATGAAACGCCCGCATGGCCTCGGGCGTCATGGCCTCCAGGCTGTGGGGCGTACCCAGGATGGGGCGGCCGTAGGGGTGCTGGTCACAGCCCTTGCTCAACAGCAGTTGCAGCACCTGCTCATTGGGTTGATCGGCGTATTGAGCGATCTCTTCAAGCACCACCCCCCGTTCCGTGTTGAACCCGTCAGGCTCGAGGCTTGGCTGCAACACCAGTTCCAACAACAGATCCAACGCTTCGCGGGCTCGATCCGGGGGTGTCAGCACGTGGAAGTGAACGTCATCAAAGCCTGTGGCGGCATTGCTGCTGCCCCCCAGAGCTTCGATGGCTTCATCGAATGCCCCTGCGGCCAGCCGCTCACTTCCCTTGAAAACCATGTGCTCTAGGAAATGGGCCATGCCCTCTTCCCCTGGCTGCTCACTGGCACTGCCGGCACGGCACCAGAGATCGAGACAGGTCAGGGGCGCATCCGGCATGTCCGCCGTCACGCAGCGCACTCCGTTGGGGAGGGTCCAATGGTCCAGTGGGGGACCGGAGAACGGAAGGTTCAGAACTGCGTGGCAAAGTTCCATTCTGTGCCTGCCCCTTCGATGCAGCCCAAGCCGCTGGCGCCACCGCCAGGACAGCATCCCCTCGTGCAGGCCTTGGCGGCGTCGATCCGTAGTGCCTGGGCGGGATTGCCCGGATTGGAGATCCTCCCCTGCGATGAGGATCTGCGCTTCATCCAGGGGCAACTCGATGGCGAGGGCCTATCGATCGGCAACGAGCTTTTTCGCTGCATCGGCCTTCGCAAACTTCATTTGGAGGTTGCGCGACTCGGCAACGGCCTGCAGATCCTCCACAGCGTCTGGTTCCCCGATCCCCACTACGACTTGCCGATCTTCGGGGCCGACATCGTGGCCGGCCCTGCAGGCATCTCCGCCGCGATCGTCGATCTGTCCCCCACCTCCGATGACTTGCCGGAGCAGCTGATCCAGCGGCTTGAGGCCAGGCCATGGCCGGCGTTCCGTCAGGTTCGGCAGCTGCCGGCCTGGGGATCAGCCATCTTCTCGAACAAGGTGTGCTTCATCCGCCCCGATGGTGCTGACGAGGAAACAGCCTTTCAGCAACTGGTGCGCCACTACCTGCAGGTGATGGCCACCAGCGTGATCGAGGCGACTCCCGAACCGTCCACGGCTCTCACTACAGTCCGCCGGTACGAGGGTCAGTTGAACTATTGCCTTCAGCAGAAACGCAACGACAAGACCCGCCGCGTGCTCGAGAAGGCCTTCGATTCAGCCTGGGCCGATCGCTACATCGACATGCTTCTGTTCGACAACCCTCCGGAACTCTGATGACCCCCAAGCGCTGGTCTGTTCTGGCTGGAAGTTTGGTCATTGCGGTCATCGGCGGCTGGTTGCTGCGGCCGACGCCCGAACCCAAGCCGGTTGAACCGACGCCTGAACTCACGGTTCGTCCCGAAGCGGTCGCGGCCCTGGGGCAACTGGAGCCCGCCGGGGACATCCGCAATCTGGCGGCTCCCAATGCGGGGATGGCGGGGACACCCCGGGTGGCAGCCCTCAATGTGAATGAGGGTGATCTGATCAAGACCGGCCAGGTGTTGGCGTCCTTCGATCATCGGGATGGACTCCTCGCTGATCTGGAGCGCGTCGATGCGCAGCTGCGCAGCCTCGACCAGGAGATACAGCTTCAGGCCCTTGAGGTAGAGCGCTTCAGCAGAGCCGCCGATTGGGGTGCGGCCGAATTGACTCTGGTGGACAACAAGCGTGAAGAGCTGGTTCGTCTTCAGGGACAGCGGGATCAGGCCCTGGCGGAGCGCAAAGGGCTTCAGGCCGACCTCGTGCTCAGTCAGCTGATCTCGCCCCTTGATGGTGTTGTGCTCAAGCTGCATGCCCGTGCAGGCGAGCGCCCTGGTGCAGAGGGGGTGATGGATGTGGGGGCCAATCAGGCGATGCAGGCCAGCATCGAGGTCTACGAATCCGACATCTCCCTGATCCGCCTCGACCAGTCCGTGCGCCTTATCAGCGAGAACGGTGGTTTCCGAGGTGAACTCGTCGGACGCGTCCTGCGCATCAGTCCGCAGGTGGAACAACGGTCTGTTCTCTCCACCGATCCCACCGGCGATGCCGACGCCCGCGTAGTGGTGGTTGATGTGGTGCTTAACCCTGAAGATGCCGCCAAGGTCAGTCGTCTGGCGGGTTTGAAGGTGATCGCCCGCTTCGATCCATGAACCGGTTCTGGCGGGGACGTCGGATTCCCCTCTCCTGGCTGTTGCTGACGCGCCAGCCCGTTCGCTTGCTGGTGGCGCTTGCTGGCATCAGTTTCGCGGGAATTCTGATGTTCATGCAGCTTGGATTCCGGGATGGCCTCTTTGACGCCAGCGTCACAGCGCACCGGCTGTTCGATGCTGATGTTGTTCTGATCAGTCCCCGCTCCGCCAGCTCCGTGAGCATGGAGGCCTTTCCAAGGCGGCGGCTGGTTCAGACCCTGGCTGATCCAGACGTCGATGGGGTGACCCCGGTGCATTGGGGGCTGATGCTGTGGCGGAACCCGGAAACGCGGCGCAACCGGTCGATCCTGGCCTTGGGTTTCAATCCCGACGATCCCTTTTTTGTCGATCCCTCCCTGGCTGAGAAAACTGATGCTCTCAAGCAGAAGGGGCGGATCCTCTTCGATCAGCTGTCACGTCCTGAATTCGGACCCATTGCCGATTGGTATCGCGATGGCCGGGTGGTGGAAACCGAGATCGCTGGCAACCGCGTCCGGGTGGCGGGTCTGGTGAGCCTTGGCACCAGCTTCGGTGCCGACGGCAACCTGCTCACGAGCACGGAGACGTTCCTCGATCTGATGCCTCAGAAGCCGCCTGGGGCGATCGAAGTGGGTCTGGTGCGGTTGAAGCCCGGCGCGGATCCTGAGCAGGTGGTGTCCCGATTGAGACAGCGACTGCCCAAGGATGTTTCAGTGCTGACCAAGCAGGGCTTCATCGATTTCGAGCAGAACTACTGGAAGAGCAGCACCTCCATCGGTTTCATCTTCACGCTCGGCGCCGCCATGGGCTTCGTGGTGGGCTGCGTGATCGTGTATCAGGTGCTGTACACCGATGTGAGTGATCACCTGCCGGAGTACGCCACTTTGATGGCCATGGGCTATCGCCTCAGCCATCTGTTGGGAGTGGTGGTTCGTGAGGGCTTCTATCTGGCGGTGATGGGGTATGTCCCCGCCTACATGGCCGGTCAGGGGCTGTACTGGTTCGTTCGTGACGCCACCAAGCTGCCCGTCGGCATGGATCTGTCCCGGGCGTTGACCGTTCTGGTGATGATCCTGGTGATGTGCATGTTGTCGTCGTTCTTGGCCATGCGTCGTCTCATCGATGCAGACCCTGCGGAGATCTTTTGATGTCAGCTGTTGTTGTCGACAACCTCTCCCACGCTTTCGGCCAAGGGGAGATGCGCCGCGCGGTTCTTCAAAACATCAGCTTCAGCATCGAGCCGGGCGAAGTGGTGTTGCTGACCGGTCCTTCGGGCTGTGGCAAGACGACACTGCTCACCTTGATCGGCGCCTTGCGGACGGTTCAGCAGGGTGAGGTGTCGGTGCTTGGTGAGTCCCTGCATGGTGCAGGCCGTCGGCGCCGCCAGCAGGTGCGCCGGCGCATTGGAATGATTTTTCAGGGGCACAACCTTCTGCGCTGCCTCACGGCTGAACAGAACGTGCAGATGGGAGCCGATCTTCTGCCTGATCTCAGTTACAGGGCGCGCCGGGATGAGGCCCGTCAGTGGCTCCGTGCCGTCGGCCTGGAGGACCACATGGCCAAAGTTCCCCATGACTTGTCCGGAGGACAGAAGCAGCGGGTCGCCATTGCCCGTGCCCTTGCCGCAAACCCCCGCATTCTCCTGGCTGACGAGCCCACCGCTGCCCTGGACAGCCGTACGGGCCGGGAGGTGGTGGAGCTGCTTCGCCGACTCGCCCGTGAACAATCCTGCGCGGTGCTGATGGTGACCCATGACCCACGCATCGTTGATGTGGCCGATCGCCTGCTTCAGATGGAGGACGGGCGATTAAAGAATGCTGTTTAGTACGATGAAAGTTGACATCAGAGCCCGCAGTTCCGCATGGCCAAGCGCAGAAACCTGAAGAAAGAAAAGCAGGAGCGGAACCGCGCCTACGCGCGCAAGTTCAAGAAGCGCAAGATGCGGAACGATGGCCGTGGTGAAGGCGCTGGTAACGGTGTGACCGGAACCGCCAACAACGGTGGTGCCGCCGACTGATCAACGGATCAGACCATGCATCAAAAAGGGGGCCTGCGGGCCCCTTTTTGTTGTTCGTAGGGTGGGTGGCCATTTGCATCGGCCGTCGCGATGTTCGTCAGCGTCGTTATTCCGACCTACAACCGACGCCCGATCCTCGAGAAATGCCTCTCGGCACTGGAAGATCAGCAGCTTGCTGGAGCTCTTCAGGACTACGAGGTTGTTGTGGTTGACGACGGTTCCACCGATGGAACGCCGTCATGGCTGAGCGAGCAGTCCCAGCGTTTTCCCCATGTGCGCCTGATCGAGCAGGAGCACGGTGGTCCTGCCGAGGGCCGAAACCGCGGTGTGGATCACGCCCGTGGCGATGTGATCGTCTTCATCGACAGCGATCTGGTGGTCACAGAAACCTTTCTGGCCACCCATGCACGGGCGTTGCAGCGGTGCTGGCAACGGCGCGGTGATCGGCTCTGCTTCACCTACGGCGCTGTCATCAACACCGCCAACTTCGAAGCACCCTGCTCGGAGCGCCACAAATTACGAGACTTGTCCTGGGCTTACTTTGCCACCGGCAATGTGGCCATCGATCGGGAGGTGCTGGAGCGCTCAGGCCTGTTTGACACCGGTTTCCGCCTCTATGGCTGGGAGGACCTGGAACTGGGTGAGCGTCTGCGGCGGATGGGGGTTGAGTTGGTGAAGTGCCCGGACGCTGTCGGTTATCACTGGCACCCCGCCCTCAGCCTCGACCAGATCCCGCGACTTGTGGAAGTGGAGGGTGAACGGGCCCGTATGGGGCTTGTCTTCTACCGCAAACATCCCACCAGGCGGGTGCGGTTGATCATCCAGTTCACCTGGTTCCATCGCATCCTTTGGGAAGTGCTCAACCTCGGTGGTCTGATCAATCCCTCCAGCCTTCGCCCGCTGCTCCGTTGGCTGATCCGGCATGGCTATCCCGGAACGGCGATGGAGCTGCTTCGTTTGCCCCTCAATCGCATCGGTGTGCGTGCTCTGTTCCGTGAAGCCAGAGCGGCAGGGCTTCGCTGATCAACGTTTTGATACCTTCTATAGGTCCTTTCACTCCGCACACCTGCCCGTTTCGGGTGCACCGTGAGACCAGCTCCTGCTGGTTGTTCAGGTCCCTGGCAGGTGGAGGCGAACCCGAAACCCTCAAACCATGGCTGTCGTCACCCTCGCCGAGATGATGGAGGCTGGTGCCCACTTTGGGCACCAGACCCGTCGTTGGAACCCCAAGATGTCGCGCTACATCTATTGCGCGCGCAATGGCGTTCACATCATCGACCTTGTGCAGACCGCCGTCTGCATGAACAACGCCTACAAGTGGACCCGTTCTGCGGCACGCAGCGGCAAGCGTTTCCTCTTCGTTGGCACCAAGAAGCAAGCCTCTGAAGTTGTGGCGCTGGAAGCCGCCCGCTGCGGAGCCTCCTACGTGAACCAGCGCTGGTTGGGCGGCATGCTCACCAACTGGACCACCATGAAGGCGCGGATCGACCGTCTCAAGGATCTGGAGCGGATGGAGTCCAGCGGTGCCATCGCCATGCGCCCCAAGAAGGAAGGTGCGGTGCTGCGTCGCGAACTCGAGCGTCTTCAGAAGTATCTGGGTGGCCTCAAGAACATGCGTCGCCTTCCCGATGTTGTGGTCCTGGTGGACCAGCGTCGTGAGTCGAATGCGGTGCTCGAAGCCCGCAAGCTCGACATCCCCCTGGTTTCCATGTTGGACACCAACTGTGACCCGGACCTCTGTGAGGTGCCGATTCCCTGCAACGATGACGCCGTTCGTTCTGTGCAACTGATCCTGGGCCGTCTGGCCGATGCGATCAATGAGGGCCGCCACGGTTCCAACGATCAGCGTGGTGGCGACAGCGAAGGCTGATCTCCTCTCACCGCTAAGTTCACGCCGCTGATTCCAATCAGGGAATCGGCGGCGATTCAATTTCCCTTCTCACTGCTCCGACCGATGGCTGCTGCCGTATCCGCCAAGCTTGTCAAAGAACTGCGCGACAAGACCGGCGCGGGGATGATGGATTGCAAAAAGGCCCTGGCCGCCACGGAAGGCGATGCCAACAAGGCCGTTGAGTGGCTTCGCCAGAAAGGCATCGCCAGCGCTGAAAAGAAATCCGGCCGCACCGCCGCCGAGGGTGCCATCGGCAGCTACATCCACACCGGTGCCCGCGTGGGTGTGCTGGTTGAGGTGAACTGTGAAACCGACTTCGTGGCCCGCGGCGACATGTTCCAGTCGCTGCTGCGTGATGTCTCCATGCAGGTAGCGGCATGCCCCAACGTTGAGTACGTCACCACCGACGAGATTCCCGACGAGATCCGTGAGCGGGAAAAGGCGATCGAGATGGGTCGTGACGATCTCGAGGGCAAGCCTGAGCAGATGAAGGAAAAGATCGTTGAGGGCCGCATCGGCAAGCGCCTCAAGGAACTCGCCCTCATGGAGCAGCCCTTCATCAAGGACAGCTCCATCACCGTTGCTGACCTCGTCAAGCAAACCGCTGGCAAGATCGGCGAGAACGTGAAAGTTCGTCGCTTCACCCGTTACACCCTGGGCGAGGGCATCGAGGTGGAAGAGAACGATTTCGCTGCTGAAGTGGCGTCCATGCAGAACGCCGGCTGATTCCCTTGTCCGACCCGGACGTCAGGCCTGCTTACGACCCGTCAGAACAGCTGGCACGCCTTCAACGGTTGTGCCGGCTGCGGGCCATCGCCCTGTACAGGGAGCAGGCTCTCTATCTTCAGGTGCTGCGGGAACTGCTGGAAGGAGCCACCCGTCAGGCCCTGTTCAATCTTCTCGGTGAGGTTGATCCCTCCCGTTTTGGTCGGCTGCCGGAGTCGACCCGTCAGAATTTCCATGCAGCGGTCACAGACCTGATCGACCGCTGCAGCGTTCTGCTCACAGTTGAGCAGCTGATGCAGCTGGTGCGGCAGATGCAGCAAGAGCAACGGCGCCAGCAGGCCCATGCCAGCAGAAGCATGCTGCAGAAGCTCAGTCGCCAGACCCAGGAGAGTGCGCCTGAACCCGAGCCACCCACGTCTGAGCTCCCACGGGATGAACCGAGCGGATCCATTCAGTTGAGCTTGGCTTCACCGCTTGAATCCCCCCCGGGAACCGCTGCCCAGGATCCCGTCCAAGAACCGGTCCCTGAACCGGCAGAAAACCAATCCCCGGGCGATTTGGACGTGCTCCGCTCACTTTTCGAGCTGGCCGGTGATGCGATGCAGCAGGCCCAACAGCCCCTTGATCCCGGTGCTGTTCTTGATCCTTCGGTGGACGGCAACGACCACTTTCTCCCGAATGAACCGGATGCGCTGTTGCACTGGATCCAGGCCATGGATCAGGCGCTTGAGCGACGCCTTCGCAACCTGTCCCATGCGGTGAATGTGCAGATGCTGCGGTCAGGCCTGGCCCAGACCCTCCTTCCCATCAGCCTTCTGGATGCTGTCCTGAAGGGACAGGTCGAAACGCAGCCAACCGCCACGAACGTGCTTCGCCTGCGCCTCCCTCTGGCCGTCGGTGAGCTCGACCAGGGCATGGACGTGCTTAGTGTGCTCTTACGCAGCAACGATCTGGAGTTCGACAGCCCACGTCTGCGTCAGTGCCGCAAACGATTGCGCGCTCACCACCATGCTCTGCTCACAATGGTGCGGCAGCAGCGTCATTGGCAGCGTCGCTCCCTGGATCGTGAGGCCCGGACCAATTGGCAGACCCCATCGGATTCAACGCAGCAGCTGAGCGGGGACTGACCAGCGAGCAGCTGTCGCTGCTCCTCACCTGGATGCTTCCCATGCAGCGCTCGCTGGGGTTGGAGGCCGACCGTGGTTTTCAGAATCTGCAGGGTCGCCAGCAGCGCTTTCACGCCTTTCTGCAGCAGCAACTCGCAGCGCCTCCGGCCGTTCCCTTCCCCCAGGGGGTCAGTGAGCGCATGTCCAAGCTCAGCTCCGGCTTTGCCGACTATCCGGACCTCGCTGATCCTGCCCGCCGTCGCTTGGTCACCGATGCCCGTCAGTGGCTGCATGAGCTGCGCCATCGCCTGGAACCCTCGGCTCCGATGGCACCGCCACGCCTGAAGGTTCAGGCGTCTCCCCAGCAGCGCGCAAGCTCACCACTGCAGCTCGACAGTCCCATCACCCAGATCCGTGGCGTGGGTCCGAAATTCGCGGCACGGCTGGCTTCGATCGGCCTGCTTCTGGTGCGTGACCTGCTCCGCTATTACCCCCGTGATCATGTCGATTACTCCGCGATGCGCCGCATTGAGGCGCTGGTGTCGGGGGAAACAGCCACGATCGTCGCCACGATTCGCCGTTGCAACGGATTCGTCAGCCCACGGAACGCCAACCTCGCGATCATTGAGCTCCAGCTGCAGGACCCGACCGGTCGCCTGAAGGTGAGCCGTTTCCTGGCGGGCAAACGCTTCAGTTCTCCGGCTTACCTCAAAGGCCAGCAGCGTCTCTACCCCGTTGGTGCCACCGTGGCCGTCAGTGGTCTGGTGAAAGACGGCCCCTACGGCATCACCTTTCAGGATCCGTTGATCGAGGTGCTTGACAGCCCCTCCTCTCCGGTCAAATCCCCGAGCATCGGCCGGCTTCTCCCGGTGTATCCCCTCACCGAGGGGGTTGGCGCGGATCGGTTCCGCAGCCTGATCGATCAGGTCCTGCCCCTCGCGGCATCGTGGCCTGATCCTCTCCCCGCCGCGGTGCAGCGGCAATTCCAGCTGCCGGCACTGTCGGAGGCCCTGCAGGCTCTGCATGCGCCCAAGAACCGCGAAAGCCTCGATCAGGGACGCCGCCGGCTGGTGTTCGATGAGTTTCTGCTCCTGCAGCTCGGTCTGTTGCGCCGACGCCAGGCGCTGCGCTCCCGGACGGGACCGGACCTGGATCTGCAATCAAGTTCCAGCGGGCTTGTGGGGGAGTTCATGGATCTGCTGCCCTTCCGTTTCACCGCAGCCCAACAACGGGTGTTTCAGGAGATCGAAGCCGATCTGGCGCGCAGCGAACCCATGGCCCGTCTGGTGCAGGGTGACGTGGGCTCAGGCAAAACGGTGGTTGCTATCGCAGCGTTGCTCAGCACCATTGCCTCGGGCTGGCAGGGGGCCCTGATGGCCCCCACAGAGGTGTTGGCCGAGCAGCACTACCGCAACCTCTGTCAGTGGCTGCCGCAGCTCCATGTGAGCGTCGCCTTGTTGACCGGATCCACGCCGCGGCCCCGCCGCCGGGAGCTGCTGGATGACCTGGCCAATGGTTCGCTGAAGGTGCTGGTGGGCACCCATGCCTTGCTCGAAGACCCTGTCGTTTTCAACCGCCTGGGGCTGGTGGTGGTGGATGAACAGCACCGTTTCGGTGTGCATCAACGGGATCGCCTGCTCAACAAGGGCTTGCAGCCCCATCTGCTCACCATGACGGCAACACCGATCCCTCGGACCCTGGCGCTCTCGATGCATGGGGATCTGGATGTCAGCCAGATCGATGAATTGCCGCCAGGGCGAACACCGATTCGCACCCGCATGCTCACGGCCGCAAAGCGCGAGAAGGCCTATGAGTTGATCCGTGAGGAGGTGCAGCTGGGCCAGCGGGCCTATGTCGTTCTGCCTCTGGTGGACGAGTCTGAAAAGCTCGAGCTTCGCTCAGCCGTTGAAGTTCACGCTGAATTGGCCGCGGAGGTGTTCCCAGATCTGGCCGTTGGTTTGCTGCATGGGCGTCTCTCCAGTGCTGAAAAGCAGGCGGTGCTGACCGATTTCGCTGCTGGCACGACTCAGGTGCTGGTGTCGACCACGGTGGTGGAAGTGGGGGTGGATGTGCCCGAAGCCAGCGTGATGGTGATCGACCATGCCGAACGTTTCGGCCTGGCGCAGCTGCATCAGTTGCGGGGGCGCGTTGGCCGTGGCGCCGCTGCCTCCCATTGCCTGTTGATCAATGGCAGCTCCAATCCCCTGGCCCGCCAGCGTCTGGATGTGCTGGTGCGCTCAACCGATGGCTTCGAGATCGCCGAGATGGATCTGCGCTTGCGGGGGCCTGGCCAGGTGCTGGGAACCCGACAATCGGGCCTGCCTGATCTGGCCCTGGCCAGCCTTGCCGATGATGGTGCTGTGCTGGAGGACGCACGAACAGCCGCCCAGGAGCTGTTGAACAACGGTCCTGCGCTTGAGCAGCACCCGTTGCTGCGCGAGACCCTGGAGGCCCAGGAGCGTCGCCTCAGCGGTGGCACCCCCTTGAACTGATCCATCCCGTTGCTGCGATTCGATGCGCCCCTGGAGTCCAATTCCGATCGAAGATTGCGGCGAGCCTTTGCAAGCGCTGCCTCCCGCTTTGTTGCGGATGGAACCTCACCCGTACATGGCGCTGGGGGCGCCCTATGGGACGTCGGGGAATCCCTTTCAATTGCGCCTGGGGGTCGTTCAGCGCCTGCTTGATGCTCAGCAGCAGCTGGTCGAGCACGATCCCCGCCTGCGCTTGAGCATTTTTGATGCCTGGCGGCCGATCGCCGTGCAGGCCTTCATGGTGGATCACAGCATTGCGGAACTCTGCCGTGAACGCGGCGTGGAAGCACGCTCAGGGCACGCCTTCGATCAGGTGGTGGCCGATGTGGGGCGCTTCTGGGCTGCTCCCAGTCGGGATCCTGCGACCCCGCCTCCTCACAGCACCGGTGCGGCTGTCGACCTCACCCTCAGCAGCAGCGATGGAACGCCGCTGGCCATGGGGGGAGAGATTGATGCCATTGGTGCGGTGTCTGAACCGCAGCACTACGCCGGTTGGGAGGATTCCGAAGCTCGACGCTGGCATCAACGCCGGCAGTTGCTGGCTGAAGTGATGGGATCAGCCGGCTTTGCCCAGCATCCGAACGAGTGGTGGCACTACTCGTTCGGCGATCAGCTCTGGGCCTGGCGAAAAGGTGCAGCTGTGGCGGTCTACGCCGAGGCCGTCAACAGCGCGCTGACTTCCTGATCACCAAGCTTCTCGATGTGGTCCCCGAAGCTGCGACGTCCACCGGCGGCTTTCCAGCTGAGGAGGAGCGGTTCAAGGGTTGTCTCCAGATCATCCAAGGGCAGTTTTTCCAGGTAAGGGCGCGCCAGACGCTGGAGATTGGGGGTGCCGCCGAGCCACAGCTGGTACTGGTTAACACCGTTGCCCACCAAGCCCAGCTCCGCCATGTAAGGGCGGGCACAGCCGTTGGGGCAGCCGGTCATCCGCACCAGCAGTGACTTCTCAATCTCGAGCCGTCGCAGCTGGGCATCGAGGCGATCCAGAACATCCGGAAGGACGCGCTCAGATTCGGTGATGGCGAGCCCGCAGGTGGGTAGAGCTGGGCAGGCGATCGCATGCCTGGCGAGAGGTGCTGGAGCTTCAGGCACCTCAAACCCGAGGGCTTCCAGCTGGGTTCGAATGCTGGCTCGCTGGGAGGTGCCGATGTTGCACAGCAGCAGGTCTTGATTGGCGGTGAGGCGAATCTCCAGCTGGTAGGTCTCCACAAGCTCCCTCAGCCCTGCCTTGAGATCTCCGTTCAGGCGGCCACAGAGCAGGGGAAGTCCCACGAACCACATCCCGGCCTTCTGACGATGCCAGCCGAGATAGTCCAAAAGCTTGGCCTTGGGCTCATTGCGCAGCCCCTTGAGGCTTCCCTTGAAGTAGGTCGCGCACAGGGTGTCGCGGAACCACTGGATTCCCTTGTCGTGCAGCAGATACTTCATGCGGGCGTGCTTGCGCACCTCCCGATCACCGTGATCCCGTTGCAGCGCCAGGATCGCCTGAACCACATCCAGAACGTCGGCAGCATCGACGTAACCCAAAGGATCCGCCGTGCGGGCGAAGGTCTCCTCCTTGTTGTGGGTGCGGCCCATGCCACCGCCCACGTAGACGTTGCAGCCCCGCAGATCGCCGGAGGGGTCGGTGAAGGCCACCAGGCCGATGTCCTGGGTGAGCAGGTCAACAGAGTTGTCCCCCGGCACGGTGACGGCCACCTTGAATTTCCGGGGTAGGTAGGTGTCCCCGTAGAGAGGTTCCTCAGTGCTGCCGGAAAAAACGCCGCCCTCGCTCTGGCGCTTTCTGGCCTTCTGAACGGCTCGGCTGGGCTTGAAGCGATAACTCAGGTCACCATCCACCCAGAGGTCCAGATAGGCCCCCTCGGCCGCCTCGGGGCTGAGCAGATCAGCAATTTCATCGGCCAGGCGCCGTGCCACGGGATAGCCGCCTTTCTCAAAAGGAGCTGGTGGTGCCATCACATTGCGGTTGATGTCCCCGCAGGCCGCCAGGGTCGAGCCCATGTTGCGAACGATGGTGCCGATCACCTCTTTCAGGTCGGCTTTGGCGATGCCGTGCATCTGGAAGGCCTGACGGGTCGTGGCCCGCAGAGTTCCGTCCCCAAGGCGGTTGGAGAGGTCATCGAGTGCGAGGAACAGTCGGGCAGGGATGCGTCCGCCCGGACTGCGCAGCCGCAGCATCATCTGCCAGCTGCGAACCTTGTCCGTCTTGCGCAGTTCGCGGTGGTGCTGTTGGTAGCTGCCGTGAAACTTCAGCAGTTGAACGGCATCTTCCGTGAAGCGCACATCGTCATTGCTGAGCTCGCTCAACAACGGGTCGCGCAAATGGTCGCTGTCCAGCTTGCGCTGCTCCGCCTTGGACAGCGATTGAGTTCCTGTTTCCGCCACTGCCAAGGAGCCTTCCCCCACCCCGAAAAGGATTTCTTGATTTGAACGTAGCGAAACGGCTTCCAATAAAGTTGCTTCCGGCTCTGACCTTGGCGTGACGGCAACCTTTCTTCTGGAAATCGGCACCGAGGAGCTTCCTGCCGATTTCGTCAGGCAAGCGCTTGACCAGCTGCAGCAACGGGTGAGCCGTGATCTGCGTGAGGCAAGGCTTGGCCATGGAGAGGTGTCGGTGTTCGGCACCCCCCGGCGTCTGGTGGTCTCCATTGCTGATCTGGAGGACCGCCAACCCGATCTTGAGGAAGACCGCAAGGGCCCTCCCGTGGCTCAGGCTTTCAAGGACGGCATCCCAGGGCCAGCGGCGATCGGTTTCGCCAAGCGCTGCGGGGTTGATCCCTCAGCACTTGAGGAGCGTGACACTCCCAAGGGGCCTTGTGTCTTCGCAACCGTGCTCACCCCCGGTCAAGCCTGCGTTGAACTGCTCCAGGGGCTGATCCCCCAATGGATTGATGCGTTGCAGGGTCGGCGGTTCATGCGCTGGGGCACCGGAGCCCAGCGCTTCAGCCGCCCCATCCGCTGGCTGCTGGCGCTAAAGGGTTCAGAGGTGATCCCGGTGGTGCTGGGCGGCGCTGACCCTGAGGTCCGCAGCGATCGTTTCAGCCGTGCTCACCGTCTCCATGGTGACGAGCCCCTCTCCATCGCATCAGCGGAGCAGTTTGGAGAGACCCTTGCCGCCGTTGGCGTTGTTGTCGATCGTGCGGAGCGGGCCAAACGAATTCGCACCAGCCTGGACCAGTCGGCACAGGCCGCCAACGGAACTCCCGACTGTCCGGAGTCGCTGTTTGAGGAACTGGTGGACCTGGTTGAAGACCCCAGGATTCTCGAGGGAACCATTGCTGAGCGGTTCCTGCAGCTTCCTCCGGAGGTGATCAGCACGGTGATGCAGGCCCACCAGCGTTATGTGCCGCTGCAGGTGCCTGGTCTGGAGGCTGATCCGCTCCGACTCACCGCTGAGGCTGTGCTTCGGCCCCAGTTCCTTTTGGTGGGCAATGGCCTGGCCCCGGCGTCGTCCTTGATTGTTCGCGGCAATGAACGCGTGCTTGGAGCTCGGCTGGCGGATGCTGAATTTTTCCTCGATGTTGACCGGCGTCAGTCCAGCGAATCCCGGCGTGAAGCCCTCGACCGTGTCACCTTCGCCGAAGGCCTGGGAAGTCTTCTGGACCGCTCCGAGCGAATCGAGCGGCTCACGGGCCTGCTGTTGAAGCAACTCGGTCTGGGTCAGAGCGTGGTGGATGCGGCCCAGCGTGCCGCTCATTTCTGCAAGAACGATCTGGTTAGCCAGATGGTGGGTGAGTTCCCTGAACTTCAGGGCCTGATGGGGGGCAAATACCTGCTGGAGGAGGGAGAACCCCGCGATGTTGCTCTCGCTGTGGTGGAGCACTATCTGCCCCGGGGAGCCGGTGATGCTCTGCCCGCAACCTCCGCGGGAGCCGTTGTGGCCTTGGCGGAACGGCTCGAGCTGCTGCTCAGCATCTTTGCGAAGGGAGAGCGACCAACCGGATCCTCCGACCCCTATGCCCTGCGGCGGGCCGGCAATGGTGTTGTGCAGATTCTCTGGGGCATGGCCTGGCACCTAGACCTCATGGCCTTACTCAGCCACGCCGTGGAGGAGTGGGCTGCTCTGTTCCCGGCCTTTGCGGTGGATGCCAGCCAACTGCATAACGACCTCTGTCAGCTGATGCGGCAGCGGATCGTGTCTCAACTGGAAGACGACGGTTTTGCGCCTGATCTGGTGCAGGCTGTGGCTGGTGATGCCGTCTCCAGCCAGCGTCTGCTCAGTGATCCCCTGGATGTAAAACAGCGGATTCAACTGTTGCGTGACCTTCGGGACAGCGGTCAGCTGGATGCCGTCCAGGCAGTGGTGCAGCGGGCAGCGAAGCTTGCCGAAAAAGGTGATCTGGCACGCGATCAGCTTGTGGCCGGCGATGTGGTTGAGCCCGAACGGTTCGAGTCCGCTAGTGAAAAGGATCTGTTCGCAGCTCTGGAGCAGCTGCAGCCATTGGCTCAGCAGCGGTCGTATCAGGCCCTTGCCGATGCCCTCGTCGCGGCAACCCCGGCGCTCCAGGCCTTCTTTGATGGTGACACCAGCGTGATGGTGATGGTCGACGATGCCGCGCTGAGGCTCAATCGCCTCAACCTGTTGGCGGTCCTGCGCAATCAGGCTTCGGTCTTGGCCGAATTTGAATCGATTCAATCCAAATGAAGGCAGCCCTGGCCTCTGCGGCTAAGCAGGGGCCAGCCGCTTGAGCCGCAATGTCTGATCAACAGACGACCACCACCCAGCAGCCTGTGGTAATACGCCAGGGAGGCAATGGTCTGGGCAGCGTGATTGCGGCGCTGATCTTGGCTTCTGCCGCCGTTTACGCCATCAACGTCTGGTCGACGACCAAGAAAGAAACCTCCCCCGCCAAGACCATTGAGCAGGGGATTGATCGGATCAAGGACGCCGCTGGCAAGGCGATCGAGTCGCGCAACTAACCAGCAGCATTGTCATTGATGTTGAAGTGATGTTGAGGGCAGGCCTCCCTCAGGAAACGCCGGCCTTTTCCTTCGACTCGGAACCTTTGGAGTTCTCTTCCTTGGATTCGCCAGCCTGAGCCTTGATCTGCTGGGCCGCTTCCTCCGCCAGGAAATCACCGTCGGAACGGCCAACGGCCGAAGGAACAGGGTTGTAGACGGATGGAGCCAGAGCCTCGCCTCGGATCAGGCTGCCCAGGGTGCGGAGGGTGAGCTTGATCTGCTGCCAGGGGTTCATCATCACCACCCGTTTGTACAGGTAGCTGTCAAACGTCAGCTTCTGCACGTCCTTGTCGTCGCACATCTCGACGAAGGCTTCCCGGGCAGCGTCGTTGCGATAGAAGATTCGCTGCAGGATGTCGAGCACCGTGTAGGTGGCACCGTATTTGCGGTCCCAGCGCTTGAGATAGGTCGACTTGATCTGCTTTTCGGTGGGGATGGAGGCACCGTTGTTGGAGATTTCCACAATCGCTTCGGCACACATCCGGCCGCTCTTGGCAGCGAAATAAATGCCTTCCCCGGAGCTCTTTGTGACGTAGCCCGCTGCATCGCCCACCAAGGCCATACGGCCTACAACCCGACGCGGACGGGGGTGCTCAGGAATCGGATGGGCTTCCACCTTGATCACTTCGCCCTGGAACAGGCGCTTGTTGGCCCGTTCACGAATGCCCCTTTGCAGACCCTTGATCAGGCTCTGGTTCTGCTGCATTGTTCCCGTTCCCACGGCCACGTGGTCGTATTTGGGGAACACCCAGGCATAGAAGTCGGGAGAAACGTCTGTTCCGACGTACATCTCAGCCAGATCTTCGTAGTAGGTCATCTCCTCAGCAGGAAGCTTGATCCGTTCCTGGAAGGCGATAGCCACATTGTAATCGCCGGCATCCATGGCTTTCGCCACCCGGGAGTTGGCGCCATCGGCACCGATGATCAGATCCACGGCCAGGGTCTTCTGTTCACCGGTGGGGCCGCCACCGCTGTAGTCGGCGTAATGGATGGTGTAAGGGCCCTGACGGTCTGCACCGGTGTCGATCTTCTGCACTAGGCCGTTGATCAGGGTTGTGCCGAGATCGGCCGCCCTGTTGCGGAGGAAGGCATCGAACACCTCACGACGGCACATGCCGATGTAGGCGTTTTCGTCGTAACCCAGGGGGTCCAGCTTGATGTCCACCTCCCGGTTGGAAGGGGAGATCATCTTCATGTTGCGGACCTTGCGGTCGATGATTTCGTCGGGCAGGTCGAACTCTTCGACCATGCAGAGCGGAATAGCTCCACCACAGGGTTTGGCGTTATCGAGTTTGCGCTCGAACAGCCAAGTTTCAATTCCCGCCTTGGCCAGAATTTCTGCAGCACAGGAGCCGCTGGGGCCACCGCCGATCACCGCAACTCGCAACATCTCAGCCCGTCTCCGCTGGATTGTTTTGTGAAGCTATCACTGTCACAACAACCATTGTGGGTTGAGCTGGCTGCTGCCTTTACGATCGAAACAACACGCATCAGCGCCTTGGTTCGGGCCTCCTCTGCGCGACGCACCGAGCGGGAGGACATTCCGGTCGCTCGACGAACACGGCAGCCGCGTCAACGCAAGGGAAATGGCGTCGCTGGAGTGCTGTTCGGGCTCGTTCTCGTCTGTGCCGGAAGCCTGGCTGCGGTGATGCTGGTTCCCACGCTGCTGTCTCGGCGCCAGCCCACGCAGAGGCTTGAGATTTCAGGCTTTCGCGAACGACCCGACGCCGATGGCCGTCTCCTGGGCCACTTTCCCTACGAAGAGGCCGATGCTGATCAACTCATTGTCTTTGAACCGGGGATTGAGCTGAATGTGAAAGCCGCCGAGGCCCTCGACACGATGATGCGTTCCGCCTTGGCTGACGGGATCGATCTGCGTCTGCTCAGTGGATTCCGCTCTCTGGCCCTCCAGGAATCGATCTTCTTTGATGTGGCCTCCGAACGGAACCAGACCGCCGAAGAGCGAGCCCAGGTGTCAGCTCCACCGGGGTACTCCGAGCACAGCACGGGTTACGCCGTTGATCTGGGCGATGGCCGTTTCCCTGAGACCAACCTCTCCCAGAGCTTTCAAGACACCGCCGCCTTTCGCTGGTTGCAGGATCATGCGGCGAGATATCACTTCGTGTTGTCCTTCCCTGAGGGCAACAAACAGGGTGTGATGTACGAGCCCTGGCATTGGCGCTACCAGGGCAATGCGGATGCACTGCGTTTGTTCGAGCCGGCCAGTCGGTTCTCCAGGCGCGACCCTTGACCGTTCCCGAACTGCTGTCACCTGCCGGCGACTGGGCTGCGATGAAGGCGGCCGCTGCCTCCGGTGCCGATGCGGTGTATTTCGGCGTTGATGCCTTCAACGCCCGCCAGCGGGCCGAGAATTTCCGACTGCAAGACCTTCCTGAGGTGATGCAGTGGCTGCATCAGCGGGGGGTGAAGGGATTCCTCACCTTCAACGTGTTGGTGTTCAGCGATGAACTGGAGGCAGCGGCTCAGTTGCTGATCGCTGCAGATCGAGCCGGTGTGGATGCGGTGATCGTCCAGGACGTGGGGCTCTGTCGCCTGGCCCAGCGGCTGGTGCCGAACCTCTGTGTGCATGGCTCAACCCAGATGTCGATCACAAGTGCCGCGGGGATTGCCCAGGCTGCGGCGCTCGGTTGCCAGCGGGTGGTGCTGGCCCGTGAGCTGGCCCTGCGTGATCTCGAGCGCCTGCAGACACAACTGGTTCAGCGGAACCTTGCGATGCCGTTGGAGGTGTTTGTGCATGGCGCCCTTTGCGTCGCCTATTCCGGTCAATGTCTGACCAGTGAATCCCTCGGGCAGCGCAGTGCCAATCGAGGTGAGTGTGCCCAGGCCTGTCGCCTGCCCTACGAAATGGTGGTGGATGGTCAACCCCACCCCCTTGAAGACCAGCGCTACCTCCTCTCACCCCAGGATCTCGCGGCCTGGGAGCTGCTGCCGGAGTTGCAGCGCATCGGTGTGGCCAGCCTCAAGATCGAAGGTCGTCTGAAGGATGCTGCCTACGTGGCTGCCGTCACCGACGCCTATCGCCAGCGCCTGGATCAAACCCCCGCTTCGGCGCCGCAGGTGCAACGTCAGCTTGAGCTGGCCTTTTCCCGAGGCCTTTCCACCGGTTGGCTTGAAGGGGTGAACCATCGCCGACTGGTGCATGGCCGCTGGAGCAAGAAGCGGGGCCCGCTGCTGGGGCAGTTGCTGCGGGTGGAGCGGGGTGGTTGGTTGCATCTGCGCAGTCGGGAACAGCTGCATCCCGGGCAGGGCCTCGTGCTGGAACAGCTGTCGTCCGACCCTCTGCAGCCGCCTCGGGAGATCGGTGGCCGGATCATGGTGTGTGAGCGGATGGGCGACGAACGCTGGAAGCTGCGCCTGGGGCCCGATCGTGTGGATGGCTCCGGCTTAAGACCTGGCGCCTCGGTCTGGCTCACCAGTGATCCCGATTGGCAGTCCCGTTGGCAGCGTGCCGCCCGTCGCACGGTGGAGGCTCGGTCCCAGGATCTGGCGCTGCGGGTGTCCGGTCGGCTGGATGCACCGCTGGAGTTGCAGGTGCTGGAGCCCCAGGGATTTGAGCTGAAGCTCTGCAGCACCATGCCGCTGCAGAGTGCTTCGCAGCGCCCCCTTGACCGGGAACGGCTTGAGCAGCAATTGGGACGCCTGGGGGGAACCGGTTGGTCGCTTCAGCATCTGGAGATCGATCTGGAGGGCGATCTTTTTCTGCCCGTGGCGGAACTGAATCGCATGCGCAGGGCTCTGCTGGAGCAGTTGGAGGCCACAGGGGATTGCAGCACCGATTCAGGGCCTGTCCCTGCAGCCACCAAAACGGCAGACCCAACGGAGCTGCTGGCTCAGATGTGCCCACCAGCTGTCGCTCCCCTCAGCGAGACCAAGCCAGGCTTGGTGGTGCTGGTGCGCAGCCTGGAGCAGCTGCAGACCTTGGTGGATCTCTCCGGCACGGACCTGCCGATTCGCTCGGTGGTGGCGGATCTCGAGCAGCCTCGGGAGCTGCGGGAAGCGGTGGCGATTGGTCGAGGCTGCTGGCCGGAGGGTGTATGGCTGGCCGGGGCACGGATTACACGGCCTGATGAACGCTGGTCGCTTGAGCCACTGATTCGGGCCCGTCCTGACGGTTTCCTGGTGCGAAATGCCGATCAGCTGGAGGTGCTGACGCCGCTGGCCCCCTGCATTGGTGACTTTTCCCTCAACACCGCAAACCCCCTGAGTTTCCACTGGTATCGCGACCATTGGACGCTGCAGCGACTCACGGCCAGTTACGACCTCAACCTTCAGCAACTGCTGGATCTGGCCGCCGCCGTTGATCCAGCGCTGCTGGAGGTCACCCTGCATCAGCACATGCCGTTGTTCCACATGGAGCATTGCCTGTTCTGTGCATTCCTCTCGGACGGCAAGGACCACACCGATTGCGGTCGTCCCTGTGAGAAGCACCACGTCACCCTGCGGGACCGCAGTGGCGTTGAACATCCCCTGCGGGCTGATCTGGGTTGTCGGAACACCCTTTTCAATGGGACGGCGCAATCGGGCGTTGAAGCGCTTCCGTCGCTGCTGCGGGCAGGCGTGCGCAGGATTCGGCTCGAACTTCTCGATGAGGATGCCGCTGCGACGCAACGGCGCGTCAGCCTTTATGCCGAGGCTCTGGCGGGTCGGATGGCCACCCAGGAGGTCTGGTCTCAGGAGCAGATCCACCACCAGCTGGGCGTCACCCGCGGCAGCCTGCGCAGCAAGGGTCCGGAGCGCACCAGTCGATTCTCACGTTGAGATAACCTGTCGCACTGCGCCTTTGGCGTTCTTCACAAATTCTTACGGTCAGCCCGCATGAGCGCCAACAACAAGGCGATCCGCAACATCGCGATCATCGCCCACGTTGACCACGGCAAGACGACTCTGGTCGATTCGCTGTTGGCGCAATCAGGAATTTTCCGTGACAACGAGGCCGTCCCCACCTGTGTGATGGACTCCAACGACCTGGAGCGTGAGCGGGGCATCACGATCCTGTCGAAAAACACGGCTGTCACCTACAACGACACCCGGATCAACATCGTTGACACCCCTGGTCACGCCGATTTCGGTGGAGAAGTGGAGCGGGTGCTGGGCATGGTGGACGGTTGTCTGCTGATCGTGGATGCCAACGAGGGGCCGATGCCCCAGACCCGTTTTGTGCTGAAGAAGGCCCTCGAGCAGGGCCTGCGTCCGATCGTGTTCGTCAACAAGATCGACCGAGCCCGGGTGGATCCCGAGACCGCCGTCGACAAGGTGCTCGATCTGTTCATCGAGCTCGGTGCTGACGATGATCAGTGCGATTTCCCCTACCTGTTCGGTAGCGGTCTTGGAGGCTTCGCCAAGCCCGACATGAAGACCGACAGCGACAACATGCGTCCGCTGTTCGATGCCATCCTGCGCCACGTTCCGCCCCCGGTTGGTGATCCGGAGAAGCCCCTCCAGCTGCAAATCACCACCCTTGACTATTCCGACTTCCTTGGCCGGATCATCATTGGCCGCGTTCACAACGGAAAAATCAAACAGGGTCAGAACGCTGCACTGATCAAGGACGACGGCAGCATCAAAAAGGGCCGCATCAGCAAGCTGCTGGGCTTCGAGGGTCTGCAGCGCGTCGAGATCGAAGAGGCGTCTGCCGGTGATCTGGTGGCCGTGGCTGGCTTTGATGACGTCAACATCGGCGAAACCATCGCCTGCCCCGATGAGCCCACCGCTCTGCCGCTGATCAAGGTGGATGAGCCCACCCTGCAGATGACCTTCGTCGTCAACGATTCACCCTTTGCGGGCAAGGAAGGCAAGTTCGTCACCAGCCGTCAGGTGCGTGACCGCCTGCAGCGTGAGTTGCTCACCAACGTTGCCCTGCGTGTGGAAGACACCGATTCACCGGACCGTTTTGCGGTGAGTGGTCGCGGTGAGCTGCACCTCGGCATCCTGATCGAGACCATGCGCCGTGAGGGCTATGAGTTCCAGGTGTCCCAGCCGCAGGTGATTTACCGCACCATCGATGGCACCCCCTGCGAGCCGGTGGAAACTCTGGTGATGGATGTGCCTGAACCTGCGGTGGGCAGCTGCATCGAAAAACTGGGCACCCGCAAGGGCGAGATGCAGAACATGGAAACCAGCGCTGATGGCCGCACCCAGCTGGAGTTCATCGTTCCCTCCCGCGGTCTGATCGGTTTCCGCGGTGAATTCATCCGGGCTACCCGCGGCGAAGGAATCATGAGCCACTCCTTTTATGAATACCGGCCGATGATGGGTGAATTCGACACTCGCCGGAACGGTGTGCTGATCGCCTTCGAAGAGGGAACAGCAACGTTCTATGCCCTCAAGAACGCCGAGGATCGCGGCCAGTTCTTCATCAGCCCGGGCACCAAGGTCTACAAGGGAATGATCATCGGGGAATACAACCGGCCTCAGGACCTCGAGATCAACGTCTGCAAGACCAAGCAGCTCACCAACATGCGTTCCGCGGGCGCTGAGGAACTGGACACGCTGCAAGCACCGGTGCAGATGACGCTGGAGCGCGCGCTGGAATACATCGGTCCAGATGAGATGCTCGAAGTCACGCCCGAGTCGATCCGTCTGCGCAAACTTCCCGGCAAGAAGCCGGCCAAGTCCAAGCGCTGATGCCTCAGGGGGACCCTCGCTTTCAGCAGGGTGTGGAGCTCTTCAATGCAGGTGAGTGGTACGCCGCTCATGATCTGTTTGAGGAGCTCTGGCATGAAACAGCTGATCCGGAACGGCGCAGCCTTCAGGGGATCCTGCAGGTGGCGGTAGCGCAGTTGCACCTGCAACGGGGCAACCGGCGCGGTGCCACGATTCTTTTTGGTGAAGCTCTGGGTCGTCTCAAACGTCCTGGAACCCCGGATCTTGGCCTGGATCTTGCGTCTCTGTGCCGTGCTGCGCAACAGCGGCTTGAGGCGCTTCAGCAGGATGGGGATCCCGAGTCATGCACTGTCCCCGTTCTTGAGTCCATGCGCTGAAGCGCCGGTAATCTCGACGAACTTGGGCAGGTGGTGTGGCAGTGAAAGCAATGCTCCGTTCTCGGGGGCTTCTTTTAGCTCTGCCCCTTCTGGCCGCCCTTTGGCCCCTGTTGTCGGCCCAGGCTCAGCAAACAGCTGACGCTGGCGTCATCACGATTGAGTCCGACCTGCAATCGGCCGACAACGGAACGGGTGTGATCACCGCCAGTGGCAACGTTCGCTTGGTGCACGCCGGTCGTGGTTTGGTGGCCACCAGCCGACAAGCCCAGTACTTCACGGAGGAAGATCGGATTGTGCTGAGTGGTGATGTTGATGTGATCCAGGCTGATGGCAACCAGCTCCGCGCTGATCGGTTTACTTATCTCCTGGATGAAGGTCGCGCGATTGCCAGCCCTGTTCCCGGCCAGCAGGTGTTCAGTCAGTGGTCGCTCACTCCCAGCCAACCCGTGCTCGACGTTCAGGCCGAGACCAACCCGTTGACTCCATGACCCTGGAACTGTCGAATGTCTCCATCACCCTTGGGGGCCGCCAGTTGGTGAAGGGCTTGGATCTGAAGCTTGCCCCCGGCGAGGTGGTCGGCCTGCTCGGTCCCAATGGAGCTGGAAAAACCACCACCTTCAATCTGGTGATCGGTTTGCTCTCCCCTGATCAGGGCGAGGTGACGGTGAACGGTGAGCGGGTCACCCATCTGCCCATGCCGGAGCGAGCCCGGCTTGGTGTGGGTTACCTGCCCCAGGAAGCGAGTGTGTTTCGCAATCTCACGGTGCGTGAAAATCTGGATATCGCTCTTGAACAGACCGATCTCAGCTCCGAGCAGCGTCGGGATCGGCGCCAGCAGCTGATTGAGGACTTTCACCTCAGCGCGTTCATCAACCGACTTGGTTTCCAACTCTCTGGGGGTGAACGTCGCCGTTGCGAAGTGGCCAGGGCACTGGCATCGGGTGCCAACGGACCGACGTATCTGCTTTTGGATGAACCCTTTGCCGGCGTCGACCCCCTTGCGGTGGCGGATCTGCAGCTGCTGATCGAGGGGTTGCGCTCCCGGGGCATGGGGATTCTGATCACCGATCACAACGTGCGCGAAACCCTGGCCACCACTGATCGGGCTTACATCCTCAACGATGGTGCGGTGTTGGCCGCAGGACGTTCCGAGGAGGTGGCAGCTGATCCACAGGTGCGTCGTTATTACCTCGGGGAGGGATTCCAACTGTGATTTTGGATCGTCTCAAACGGGCCACCTGGATGCGGCTGGATCTTTTGGATCGTTGGTTGCTCAAGGAGCTGCTTGGTCCGCTTCTGTTCTTCATTGCCCTGTTCACCCTGTTGCTGCTCACGGGTGGCGTGATGTTTGAACTGGTGCGGCAGATGGTCGACAAGAACCTGCCGATCACGATCGCGGTTCAGGTGCTGCTGTTCAGCATTCCGCGTTGGTTGGCCTTCTCTGTGCCGATCGGAACGCTGATGGCATCCCTGTTCGTGTTCACCCGCCTTTCGGCGAACAGTGAACTCACCGCCCTGCGCAGCCTTGGGATCACCACAGTTCGGATGATCAGCGCGGCCCTCGCCCTTTCGATGGTGATGACGCTGTTCACCTTCGTTCTCAACGACGTGGTGGTGCCCCGCAGCCAACGCTATGCAGAGGTCACCCTCAAGCGTTCATTGGGGCGTTCCCTCGCCAGTGAGACAGGACGCGACATCATTTATCCCCGTTTCGGGACCCGCTTCGATTCCGACGGCGAAGAGGACGGTAAGGGGCTGAATCAACTCTTCTATTCGCGCAAGTTTCAGAACGGTGAAATGGTGGATGTGACGGTTCTGGATTTCACCCGATCCGGTTTCACCCAGATGTTGCGTGCGGATCGGGCCATCTGGAATGAGGCCCAAGCCAGCTGGGACTTTCTGGATGGCCAGATTCTGACCTTGGCCGCCAACGGCAGCTCAACCAAGGCCGATTTCGATCGCTACGTCTATCCCCTTGGTTCCGGTCCGGTGAGCTTGGCGCGCATTGAGAAAGACGCCATCAACATGACTGTTGCTGAAGCCTTGCAGGCCCAGAGGCTCTACGAAGAGGCCGGCAGCATCAAGGAAGCCCGCAAAATCCGTGTGCGGATCCAGGAGAAGTTCACAGTACCGATGGCCTGTCTGGTGTTTGGCTTGTTTGGAGCCACCCTCGGCGCTCAGCCCAGTTACCGAAGCAGCCGAAGCTTCTCATTTGTGCTCACCCTCGGCATCATCGCTGTCTATTACGTGATTGGTTTCAGCTTCAGTTCCCTCGGGGTGAAGGGAACCCTTCCACCGGTTCTGGCGGCCTGGCTGCCTGTGATGTTGTTCCTCGGGGCGGGTGGTCTGTTGCTGAAACAGGCCAGTCGCTGATTGGCCGAGGCAGAATCCCCGTGTCTTCTGGAAATGGTGTGCTGAACACGCCTTTTGAGCTGGTCACCAGTCTTGGTTTCGCTGGCTTTGTGTTGCTGCTGCTGGCCATGCCCATGGCTTTCTGGGCGGTGTCCAGCCAGTCCCGTGCTGGCTTGGTGCGACTGCTGGTGGCCGTCGCCAACCTTCTGTTCACGGCTCAGCTGATTTTGCGTTGGTGGCAATCCGGCCACTTCCCGATCAGCAACCTCTACGAATCCCTGTGCTTTCTCGCCTGGGCTTGCACCCTCACCCAGCTGCTGGTGGAACGGGCCTGGCCTTCTCCCATCGTGGCGGCTGCGGCCACCCCCATGGGCCTTGGTTGTATTGCCTTCGCCAGCTTTGCCTTGCCCGATCAATTGCAGTCAGCGGCTCCTTTGGTTCCTGCCCTGCGCTCAAGCTGGCTGGTCATGCATGTGAGCGTGATCATGGTGAGTTACGCCGCACTGCTGGTGGGATCCCTGCTCTCCTTGGCGGTGTTGGTCACCGATCGCGGCCAATCCCTGGAACTGCGGAGTAGTTCCATCGGCAGTGGTGGATATCGTCAGGCGGCCTCGATCGCGAATGGTGGTTCTGTTCAGCTGCAATCGGTTCAGCTGAGCACCAATGAGCAACTCGACAGCCTCAGTTATCGCACCATCACCGTTGGGTTCTTGATGCTTACGGTGGGCATCGTGAGTGGTGCTGTTTGGGCGAATGAAGCCTGGGGCAGCTACTGGAGCTGGGATCCCAAGGAAACCTGGGCCTTGATCTGCTGGCTGGTGTATGCGGCTTATCTGCACACACGCCTCAGTCGCGGTTGGCAGGGCCGACGCCCAGCTCTTGTGGCTGTTGTTGGCCTTGTGGTGATCGCTGTTTGTTACATCGGGGTGAATCTGCTGGGCATTGGTTTGCACAGCTACGGCTGGTTTTTCTAAACAGCACTTTGTGTGAACTCGATAGAGGCTCAACCGCCATCGACCTGACATCCAACAAGGGCACCGCCAACAGCCCCGGCAGGAATCGACCAGATCCAGTTGTCCTTTTTGGCAAGCGCGCCTCCCAAGGCTCCACCTAGAACGCCGCCAGCGAGGGTTCCTTCCAAACAAGAATGTCGTCCTCTGCTGCGGGAGTCGCCATAACCTTTCGTCCTCCTGACGTTGTCGGTGGATGAGCTGAATGGTTGTGGGCGTGATGCCCCTCCTTGTGCTTGTGGCTTTTGCGCCCATGGAAATGCAGGGTCTTGGGGCAGGGCCGTTCGACCCTCTCTTCTCGACTGCTGACGTAGCCAGGCTTTTCTCTGGTGCCGGGATTGTAAGTCTCAACATATTGATTCTGGTAGCAAGTCTTCGCCCTTGAATATGTCTTGTTGGCTAGGGCTGGTTCACTCAAGAGCGTCATCAACGCGACTCCTGTGAAAAGCCCGGAAAAAACTTTTTTCACAATGAACGGGTTGCTCTGTGATTCATTTTGCCTTCCCGAATAAGAAAGGGTCTGTCAACTTCAGTTGGATCTATGACAGGATGCATCTGGGCATGAGCTTATTGCTTTTGTTGGTTTTATCGTAAGGAGTTTTTTCTCTTCGAATCAATCCCCCAGATGAGGGATTGATCCTTTGGTCCAGATCCCCCATTCCAGGGATGTTTCGCCTGAGTTCAGTTTGTGAAGATGGCCCACCCTTAGTGGAAGAGATTCTTGAGCTGCATGCCTGCAGCTGTGGAAGGAAACCATGGTGGAGATGTGGGTCTGGCAGCGCAAGCGGCCGCCACCAGGGGATCGAGGCCTTACGGACTCTCCCCACCACTCAGGGGGGATCGAGGTCCACTTGGACTCTCCCCCCACACCAATCAACTCTGGGTTGTGATCACAACCCTCTCCTCTGCAGTAGGAACGAACAAATCAGGGCCTGCAGGAGCATTCCTCACTGAGATGAGCGATGCCGGTTCGTTTGTTGGGAGGTTTCGCTCTTTTCTGCTTCAGAGCGCAGATAACGCTTCCGCTGCGCTGATTCCAGGCCAGACAGCAAGACAGCTCGTCTTGAAGGTGCGACCCGCTTAGGCCGATCAAGACCCCGAAGCAGTGGATGGATGCCTCGTCTGCTCATGCTGTTCTCCCGGTTATGCGTGAATCTCGCGCCGTGACCTGTGGTCCATCGCGTTACTTAATAATTCCATGATCTTCAGTCTTGTTTTGTGATCCAAGTCACTGATTGGCGTGATGCCCTTCCAAGTTGTTGTTGGCTTCTCAGGACATGCATCAAGCCAACGGGCAAAAAGGAAGGCCACCCCTGCAAAGGGATGGCCTAAACCTTGTTGGCGTTCTTTGAAGCTGAACGAAGCCTCTGGCTGTATGGCTTGTCAGACCAGTCAGGCAGCTTCTAGATCTTGCTCAGTTGGACCGTCGTCACGCATTGGACGCCTCCGACTTCGACTCTCCCAGTCTCCTCCAGAGGAGCTGCTTTGATCATCCGTATTTCAACTAAGCGGCAGGGAAGAGAACCTGGGCCTGCCCGATGCGCAAAGTCAACGGAACTATTGAGCAAGATGTTGAAGGACTGAACCGATATTCATGCTCCCTTTGAGATATCCGGCAAAAGCCAATGCGATCACACCAGCATTCAGCGCCAGGAAGGCGGCAACCAATTTGACGTCATCATTCATCCATTGATTATCGGAGGCCTGTTCGCATCACTGTGGCTACCAAATCTTTGGAGATGATGAAACTGTTCAAGCGCTGGGTTCTTGCTTGAAGTGCTCATAAAAAAAGCCCGGCATGGCTGCCAGGCTTTTGGTGTTCAGCTGATGGTCTGCTGATCAGGCAAGGACGGCTTCCTTGCTGCTGCTGTTGCGGATGCCCTTGATCGCTTCGGCGTAATCGGGCTGGTTGAACACACCGGAGCCGGACACAATCGCGTTGGCACCTGCTTCGATCACCTTCCAGGCATTGCCTGCTTTGATGCCGCCATCCACTTCGATCCAGGGATCGAGACCCTTTTCGTCGCACATGCGGCGCAGGTCGCGAATTTTCTGAACCTGGTTTTCAATGAAGCTTTGCCCCCCGAAACCGGGGTTCACGCTCATGATCAGCACCAGATCGCAGAGCTCGAGGCAGTACTCGAGGGTGTCGATCGGTGTTGATGGGTTCAGAACTGCTCCTGCTTTTTTGCCTAGGTCCTTGATCTGAGCCAGGTTGCGGTGCAGATGAGGGCAGGCTTCAACCTGCACGGAAATGATGTCGGCACCGGCTTTGGCGAAGTCGGGGACGTACTTCTCCGGCTCAACGATCATCAGGTGAACGTCCAGGGGCTTCTGGGTCACCGGCCGCAGCGCCTCAACAATCAGCGGTCCAATGGTGATGTTCGGAACAAAGCGGCCGTCCATCACATCCACATGGATCCAATCCGCACCGGCTTCGTCCACGGCTTTCACTTCTTCGCCGAGGCGTGCGAAGTCAGCCGACAGGATCGACGGCGAGATCACCAGGGGCTTGGTGCTCATGGATGAGGAGCGCGGAGTGCCGGGAGATTTTAGGGACTCCTGCAACCACTGATACAGTGAGCCGCGCTCAGACGTCGAGATCCACTGCGGCGACGGCCAACTGCCCGTCCAGGAGATCTCGCCAACCCGTCCCACCTCATCCGGAGTCCCGTGGATCAGACCCTCATTCAGGAAATTCTCGAGATCGTCGAGCAGGCCGCCATCGCTTCCGCCTCGCTCTCCGGCAAAGGCCTGAAGGATGAAGCCGATGCATTGGCCGTCGATGCCATGCGCAAGCGCATGAACCAAATCCAGATGCAGGGCCGCATCGTGATCGGAGAGGGGGAACGTGATGAAGCTCCGATGCTCTACATCGGAGAAGAGGTCGGCACCGGCACCGGCCCCGGCGTTGACTTTGCTGTTGACCCTTGCGAAGGCACCAACCTCTGCGCCTTTAACCAGCGCGGCTCCATGGCTGTTCTCGCCGCTTCCGACCGTGGCGGTCTGTTCAACGCCCCCGACTTCTACATGAAGAAGCTGGCTGCTCCTCCGGCAGCCAAGGGCAAGGTGGACATCCGCAAATCAGCCACTGAAAACATCAAGATCCTCAGCGAGTGCCTGAGTCTCCCCGTCGACGAGCTGAACATCGTGGTGATGGATCGCGCTCGTCACAAGAACCTGATCGCTGAGATCCGTGCCACCGGCGCTCGCATCCAGCCCATCTCCGATGGAGACGTTCAGGCCGCCATCGCCTGCGGTTTCGCTGGTACCGGAACCCACTGCCTGATGGGCATCGGTGCTGCCCCTGAAGGTGTGATCTCCGCCGCTGCCATGCGCGCTCTTGGTGGTCACTTCCAGGGCCAACTGGTGTATGACCCTGCGATTGCTCAGACCTCCGAGTGGGCTGACATGACCAAAGAGGGCAACCTGGCGCGTCTCGCTGAGATGGGCATCGCCGATCCCGACAAGGTCTATGAGGCTGAGGAGCTGGCCTGCGGCGAGCATGTTTGTTTCGCTGGCAGCGGCATCACGGATGGTCTGCTCTTTGATGGCGTTAAGTTCGAAAAGGACTGCACCCGCACAAGCAGCCTGGTGATCAGCAACCTGGACAACACCTGTCGCTTCACCAACACCGTGCACATCAAAGACGGCGCCCAGAGCATCGCTCTGAGCTGATCGTCATCAACTGGTTGAGAGGAACGTCTTCATGCATATCTCCGTCGTCGGCCTCAGTCATCGGACGGCACCGGTGGAGATCCGGGAACGGCTCAGCATCCCTGAGCAGACCATGGAGACGTCCCTTCAATCCCTCCGCGGCAATGAGCAGGTGCTCGAGGCATCGATACTCAGCACCTGTAACCGCCTTGAGATTTACACCCTGGTCCGCAATCCGGACCTCGGCGTGTCTGCTGTCAGCGACTTCCTCAGCAGTCACTCCGGTCTTGAGACAGGGGAGCTGACGCCCCACCTGTTTAGTTACCACCACGAAGACGCTGTCGACCACCTAATGCGGGTGGCAGCAGGTCTCGACAGCCTTGTGCTGGGGGAAGGTCAAATTCTCTCCCAGGTGAAAAAAATGATGCGGCTCGGCCAGGAGCACAAATCCCTGGGTCCGATCCTGAACCGATTGCTCACCCAGGCTGTTTCCACCGGCAAACGGGTTCGCAGTGAAACCAACCTCGGAACGGGTGCTGTTTCGATCAGCTCAGCTGCCGTTGAGCTCGCCCAGCTCAAGCTCGGTCAATCCCGAGGTCTAGATCAACTGGTCACCCTGGAAAGCGAGCAGATCGCCGTTGTTGGTGCAGGGCGCATGAGTCGTCTGTTGCTCCAGCACCTTCAGGCCAAAGGTGCCTCGGGTGTTGTTCTGCTCAACCGCACCGTTGAACGGGCCGAGCAGCTGTCGGCTGATTTCCCTGATCTTCCTGTTCAGTGCAGGCCCCTTACGGATCTGGATCAGTACCTGAGCACCTGCTCGCTGATGTTCACCAGCACCGCCGCCGATGATCCGATCATTGATGCCGCACGTCTGGCTCCTCTGAACCGGCGCAGCAAGCTGCGCTTGATTGATATCGGTGTGCCGCGCAACATCGCTGCGGATGCTGCCGATGTGGACGGCGTTGAATCCCACGATGTGGACGACCTGCAAGAGGTCGTTGCCCGTAACCAGGAAGCCCGTCAGGCCATGGCCCGCGAGGCTGAGCAGTTGCTTCAGCAAGAAGCGCAGCAGTTCCTCGAGTGGTGGGACAGCCTTGAGGCTGTGCCGACCATCAACCAGCTGCGCTCGTCGATGGAGTCGATCCGTTCGGAGGAACTCCAGAAAGCCCTCAGCCGAATGGGCCCTGATTTCTCAGCCCGGGAACGCAAGGTTGTCGAAGCGTTGAGCAAAGGAATTATTAACAAAATACTCCACACGCCGGTGACCCAGCTGCGGGCTCCCCAGACCCGTCAGGATCGCCAACAGGCCCTCCGAATTGTCGAACGACTGTTCGATTTGGAAGCTTCTTGAGCTCTTGAGCGATTCAGTCGCGATCTGAATCCCAGTAATCTCGACTGATTCTTCCGAAAGACGGTTGCGAAGCCAAAAACTCCGGTAAGTTCTTGCGGCAACGCCGATTTGGGACAGCGGCATGAAGCGGGTCTTGGCCATCATTCTGGGCGGCGGTGCAGGCACGCGCCTGTATCCGCTCACAAAAATGCGCGCCAAGCCGGCCGTCCCTCTGGCAGGCAAATATCGACTGATTGATATTCCGATTAGCAACTGCATCAACTCCGACATCAACAAGATGTACGTGATGACGCAGTTCAACAGTGCGTCACTGAACCGTCACCTCAGTCAGACCTACAACCTCAGTAATTCCTTTGGTGGCGGTTTTGTTGAGGTGCTTGCAGCTCAGCAAACCCCCGACAGTCCCACTTGGTTTGAAGGCACTGCAGACGCTGTACGCAAGTACCAGTGGTTGTTCCAGGAATGGGATGTTGATGAATACCTGATCCTTTCCGGCGACCAGCTCTACCGGATGGATTACAGCCTCTTCATCGAGCACCACCGCCGCTCAGGTGCTGATCTCACCGTTGCTGCCCTTCCCGTTGATCCCAAGCAGGCAGAGGCTTTCGGTCTGATGCGGACCGATGAAAACGGCTCGATCAAGGAGTTCCGCGAGAAGCCCAAGGGTGATTCGCTGCTGGAGATGGCTGTCGACACCTCTCGCTTCGGCCTCAGTGCCGATTCAGCCAAGGAAAGGCCCTATCTGGCCTCGATGGGCATTTACGTCTTCAGCCGTCAGACCCTCTTTGATCTGCTCGACAAGCATCCCGGGCATAAGGATTTCGGCAAGGAGATCATTCCCGAGGCTCTCGCGCGGGGCGACAAGCTTCAGAGCTATGTGTTCGACGACTACTGGGAAGACATCGGCACCATCGGTGCGTTCTATGAAGCCAACCTCGCGCTGACCCAACAACCCACGCCCCCCTTCAGCTTCTACGACGAGAAATTCCCCATCTACACCCGTCCTCGCTATCTGCCCCCTAGCAAGCTGGTTGACGCCCAGATCACCAACTCGATTGTTGGCGAAGGCTCGATCCTGAAGTCCTGCAGCATCCACCACTGTGTTCTCGGGGTGCGCAGTCGCATTGAAAGTGACTGCGTGCTTCAGGACACGCTGGTGATGGGGGCCGACTTCTTCGAATCTCCAGATGAACGCGCTGTCTTGAAAGAGCGCGGAGGCATTCCGCTCGGCGTGGGCAAGGGCACCACCGTGAAACGCGCCATCCTCGATAAGAACACCCGCATTGGTTCGGGTGTCTCGATCATCAATAAGGACAACGTGGAAGAAGCCGACCGTTCCGATCAGGGCTTCTACATCCGCAACGGCATTGTGGTGGTGCAGAAAAACGCCACCATCGCTGATGGAACGGTGATCTGAGGGCAGCAACCGTTTTAAGGAATGAGCCGACGTCTTGCTGCCGATGGCTCATTCCTGACATTTATTGGTTGATTTGCGGTCGAGACCAACCGAGATCAACACACTGAGATCAGTCCTCAGTGGTCCTTCAGGCCATGTCCAAGTCTCACTTCGGCCTCATCGGTCTTGGCGTGATGGGCGAGAACCTCGTCCTGAATGCGGAACGCAACGGTTTCTCCAGCGTTGTCTACAACCGCACCTACGCCAAAACCGAAGACTTCCTCCAGGGGCGTGGCAAGGACAAGAACATTCAGGGCGCCACTGACCTCGAAGATTTCGTTGGCAAGTTGGAGCGCCCCCGCCGGATTTTGATGATGGTGAAGGCGGGGCCTGCAGTGGATGCTGTTGTTGATCAGCTCTCCCCCTATCTCGAAGAAGGCGATCTGCTGATTGATGGAGGCAACTCCGATTACCACGACACCGAACGTCGGGTGAAGCAACTCGAGAGCAAGAGCTTCGGTTTCATCGGTATGGGTGTGTCCGGTGGCGCCAAAGGTGCCCTGGAGGGGCCGAGCATGATGCCCGGAGGAACCAAGACCTCCTACGAGGCCATCGAGGGCCTTGTGAACAAGATGGCGGCTCAGGTCGAAGACGGACCTTGCGTGACCTACATCGGTCCCGGCGGGTCAGGACACCTGGTGAAAACCGTCCACAACGGGATCGAATACGGCATTGAGCAGATCCTTGCCGAGGGCTACGACCTGATGAAGCGGGTCAAGGGAATGACCGGTGTGCAGATGGCCGACGTTCTCGGTCAATGGAACGCCACAGAAGAGTTGTCGTCGTATCTGGTGGAAATCACCGAGGTGTGTCTCCGCACCAAGGATCCCGTCGATGGCACTGATCTGGTGGAAAAAATCACCGATCAGGCTGGCCAGAAGGGCACGGGCCTCTGGACCGTGGTGACGGCACTGCAGATGGGTGCCTCTGTTCCCACCATCTATGCCTCTCTCAATGCAAGGGTGATGAGCTCGATGAAGCCCCAACGCGTGGCGGCCGAATCGATCCTCAAAGGACCAACCATCAAGGACATTGACCTGGGAACGCCTGACGATGCCATGGCTCCGCTGATGGATGCCACGGTGCTGAGCTGCATCGCCAGTTATGCCCAGGGCATGGAGCTTCTGCGAATCGCCTCCCAGGATCTCGACTATGAACTCCACATGCCGTCGATCGCTCAGATCTGGAAGGGTGGCTGCATCATTCGGGCCCGTCTGCTGAAGCGCATTCAGGATGCTTTCCACGCGGATCCCCAGCTGCCTAACCTGATGGTTGATCCCTGGTTCGCTGAACAGATCAACCGACGGCTTCCCGGACTGGCTCAAGTGGTGGCCGGTGCCGCCGAGGCAGGTATTCCCGTTCCCTGCTTCAGCAGCACCCTCGACTACATCAACAGCTACCGCTCCGGTCGCCTTCCTCAGAACCTGGTTCAGGCGATGCGGGATTGCTTCGGCTCCCACACCTACCAAAGGGTCGACAAGGAGGGGACGTTCCACACCGAATGGCTCAGCTGAGCGGTTGAGCGATGACCAACTACCGCATCGAGCGGGCGAAGGATCCTCAGGACCTCGCCCGTCAGGTCTGTGAAACTGTTGCCGCCCAAATTGATCTGGCCTTGGATCAACGGGACCGCTGCCAGATCGCTCTCTCCGGTGGGAGCACGCCCGCCAGCGCCTACTCCCTGCTCGGTCAGGAACGTTTGCCCTGGGACCGGGTGGACGTCGTTCTGGGTGACGAGCGCTGGGTGGCTGCCGACGATGCGTCCAGCAACGCCGGCATGCTGCGCCGCACCCTTCTCGCCCCAGGGCCTGGAGCTTCAGCCGCTTTTCATCCCGTGCCCACCGTGGAACTGGAGAGCCCTGAGGCCAGTGCCCAGGCTTTTGCTGACCAGCTTTCTCAGCTGTGCTCAGGAGCACCACCGGTGTTCGATGTGATGCTGCTGGGCCTGGGGGATGACGGCCACACCGCATCCCTGTTCCCCGGCACCGAGGCTCCAGCGGTGTCGGATCGCTGGACGACCATCGGGCGCGGCAAGGGGTTGGATCGCATCACCATGACGGCTCCTGTGCTCAGTGCCGCTCGTCAGGTGATCTTCCTCGTCAGTGGGGCCGGTAAACAGGAGGCCCTCCGGAGACTGGTTGATCCCTCCGAATCCTACGATCGCACTCCCGCTCGGCTGGTTCAACCTGCTAGTGATGTGCTGATCCTTGCTGATCAGGATGCAGCCGCCGGCCTCTGAACAGATCCTTTTCCAGGGCAGCGACTTTGCTGACTGGGCCAGCCTGAACGACACGATCATGGGCGGCCGATCCCGTGCCGGTTGCCGCGTGACCCCCGACGGACTCGTGCTGGACGGGGAGCTGGTGGAGACCGGCGGTGGTTTCGTGAGCTGCCGCTCCCCTCGCCTGCAGCCCCCGCTCGATCTGTCCCCTTATTCAGCACTTCAGCTGGATGTTGAGGGTGAGGGACGCACCCTGAAGATTGCCCTTGGTTGCCGGGATGGAGCCATGGGACTCACGGAACTGATTCCCGGTGGTCTCCGCTGGGTGGTGGATGTTGCGACCAAACCGTCCGGTGTGACCCCTGTTGTGGTGCCATTCGCCGACCTCAGACCCACGGTGCGTGCCAAGCCCGTTGGCTTACCGCTGCGCTTCGATCCCAGTGGCATCACCCGCATTCAGGTGTTGCACTCGAAATTCGGCGATGCTGGGGATCTCAATCCGGGGTTTCGCGCTGGGTCCATCCGGGTGCTGATCCGTTCAATCCGCGCCTTGCCCTGAGTCCATGGACCTTTTGGTGTTGATTGCCAAGGCGGCTGACGTTTGCCTCAAGCCCTGGAGCCATGCTGTTGTTCTGATCGATCCTTCGGCTCCAGAACAGATCGACGATCTGCACGTGCGGATTGAATGCCGTGATGGTGACGGCCAGCGTTGCTCCGATCAGGATCTTGAACTGGAGATCTATCGGAGTGGCGATGAGATCAATCTGATGCTGAGCTGGTGGGACCAACCGGAACGTCCGATGCTCTGGCACGGGCGCCATCCGGTCTGGATGGATGGCGCATCGGGGCAGCGCTGTGCGGCACCGCAGGATGCCGCCCCGCTTGAAGCATTGGGTCGGCGCCTACGGGCTCTGGTGCAACCGGCTGTTTGATTGCGCCGAATTCAATCGGCGTGGTCGGTGGTCGCACCCCGGCTTGAGCTGGAGACGAGCCGCGCGTACTTGCCGAGAATTCCGTTGTGGTAACGGGGTTCCGGCTTGCTCCATCCCGCCCGGCGGCGATCCAGTTCCGCGTCATCCACGTTGAGTTGGAGCAGCAGCTGATCAGCATCAACCGTGATGCTGTCGCCTTCTTGAACCAGCCCGATCGTTCCGCCAACGGCGGCTTCAGGAGCCACGTGACCCACCACCAGGCCATAGGTGCCGCCGCTGAAGCGGCCATCGGTGATCAGGGCGACCTTGTCCCCAAGGCCCTGACCAACGATCGCTGAGGTGGGAGCCAGCATCTCCCGCATGCCCGGTCCACCGACGGGACCCTCGTTGCGGACCACCACCACATCCCCGGCCTGGATCTTTTTGTCGAGGATGGCGGCAAGGCAGTCTTCCTCGCTTTCAAACACCCGCGCCGGGCCGGTGAGAACAGGGGTCTTCACACCGCTGATCTTCGCCACGCTTCCCTCGCTGGCGAGGTTGCCCTTGAGGATGGCGAGGTGCCCTTTGGCGTAAAGCGGATTGCTCAGGGGGCGGATCACGTCCTGCCCGGAGGGCGGCTCCGAGGGCACATCGGCGAGCAACTCCTTCAGGCTTTTGCCCTCCACCGTTCGGCAGTCGCCGTGCAGCAAGCCTGCATCCAGCAGCAGCTTCATCACCTGGGGAATGCCGCCGGCGTTGTGCAGATCAACGGTCACGTAGCGGCCGCTGGGCTTGAGATCACAGATCACCGGCACCCGCTGACGAATCCGTTCGAAGTCATCGATGCTCAGAGCAACGCCGGCGGTGCGGGCAATGGCCAGCAGGTGCAGCACCGCATTGGTGGAGCCACCCACCGCCATGATCACGCTGATGGCGTTCTCAAAGGCTTCCTTGGTGAGCAGATCCAGGGGGCGGATGTTGGCTTTCACTGCCTCCACCAGCACCTCGGCGGAGCGAGCCGCACTGTCGGCCTTTTCCTCGTCCTCGGCAGCCATCGTGGAGCTGTAGGGGAGGCTGAGACCCATCGTTTCGATGGCGGCACTCATGGTGTTGGCGGTGAACATTCCGCCGCAACTGCCAGCCCCAGGGCAGGCATTTTTCTCAACTGCGGTGAGCTGCTCTTCGTCGATCTTGCCGCTGGTCAGTTGGCCGACCGCTTCAAAAGCGCTCACCACCGTGAGATCACAGCCGCCCAGCTTGCCCGGCTTGATCGTGCCGCCGTAGACGAACACTGAAGGGATGTTCATCCGTGCCATCGCGAGCATGGCGCCGGGCATGTTCTTGTCGCAGCCACCAACGGCCAGCACCCCATCCATGCTCTGGCCATTGCAGGCCGTTTCGATGGCGTCAGCGATCACTTCACGGCTCACCAGGGAGTACTTCATCCCTTCGGTTCCCATGGAGATTCCATCACTCACGGTGATGGTTCCGAACATCTGTGGCATGCCTCCGGCCTGCCGGGCCGCTTCCTCAGCTCGTTTGGCCAGGTCGTTCAGCCCCACATTGCAGGGGGTGATGGTGCTGTAGCCGTTGGCGATGCCCAGGATGGGCTTGCCGAAATCGCTGTCTCCAAAGCCCACGGCCCGCAACATGGCGCGGTTGGGAGACCGCTGAATCCCCTTGGTGACGGCGTCGGAGCGAAGCATGGAACGGAGCGGACCAGTGGCAATCAAGCTAACCTACCGAGCGCTCATCCTTCGCTACCGAGTCCCTCGAGTTGGGCGCGAACCCGGGCGATCTCCGCGTTGAGTTTTTCCACCCGCTCCTCGAGGTGTCCGTTGCCTGCGCTGTCCAGCACTTCGGAACCGTCCTGCATCCGCGGTGCGTGCAACATCGACTTCTGCGCCCCGTAACGCCTGCGCCTGTCGGCTTCATTGAGGAGCCACCAGGCCAGGCCTGCAGCACCGAGCACTGCTCCGGTGACCAGAGTTGCCAGGGTGCCTGAGCCCGTGTCGTGCTGCTGGGCCATGGGTGCGATCAACCTGCCTGAAGGTTAGTCATGCCCTCAAGATCTGAGGTTCAGCCGTCGCACAGGGTCACCGATTCCCGGACGAATCTCACCCTGCTCCCCCACGCCTTCGTCAATGCAGGCGGTGTGCAGCGTTAGGTCTGGAATCGCTTCACCCAACAGCTTCAGTCCAGGGCTGGCGCACAGGGCAGTGATCAGCCGCAGCCGCCGTCCATCCACACCCTTGCTCTGGAGCTCCTGCAGAAGTTTGAGGGAGGCCTCACCATCACTGATCTGATCAACAAACAGAATCACCCCGGCGTTGGCTTCGATCTCCTGTGGGCATGACCCCAGGCAGAGGCAGGAATCGGGAAGGACGGATCGTCCTCCCTGCCAAAGCTCGAGGCCTGCTGGCAGCACTGGAATGGCGATCAGCGGTACCGATGCTTCAACGAGGGTGCCTTCGGTGTCCCCATGGAGTCCGGGCACCATCTCGCGGCGATGGGGCAGCCAGTCCCGCAGGGCTTCGTAGGTGAGCCACCGGCCCAGTTCCTGCAGGGCTGTGGCGTAGAGGGCTGCAGGGGTTTCCCGATGCCGAAGCATGGTCAGCCAATGGCCGATCAGGGGATGGGGTGGAACCACCACCCGCAAGCTCATGGCCATATCGACTCGCTCCGCGGACAGTTGCCATAACGTGATTGCTCAAATTACCGGTCTCATGGGCGCCCTTCGACGTATGGCCTCGCTGCTGGCGGTGATCACGCTGGCGTTCAGCACTGTTGTTTGGGCTGAATCAGTTCAGGCCATCACCGCTCCCGAGCTGCGTGGTCAGTTCGCAGTTCAGGAGATCAGCGCGGATATGCACGGTCTTGACCTCAAGGAAAAAGAATTCCTCAAGGCCGATTTGCGCGAGGTGAATCTCAGCGGCACAGACCTGCGCGGCGCTGTGATCAACACCTCGCAACTGCAGGGGGCCGATCTCCGCGATGCCGATCTCTCCGATGTTGTGGGCTTTGCCAGCCACTTCGAGGGCGCCGATCTCCGGGGGGCCAACTTCACCAACGCGATGATGATGCAGAGCCGTTTCACTGACGCGCAGATCGACGGTGCTGATTTCACCAATGCAGTGATCGACCTTCCCCAACAGCGGGCCCTCTGCGCTCGGGCGGATGGATCCAATCCGATCAGTGGTGTCTCCACCCGTGAGAGCCTGGGCTGCCGCCCTTAATCGTCATGGCTAAGCGTCTGCCGGTTACCGTAATCACCGGATTTCTTGGGGCCGGCAAGACCACGGTGCTCCGCCATCTGCTCACCCGTGGCGGTCAGCGATTGGCCGTGATGGTCAACGAATTTGGCAGCGTTGGGCTTGATGGTGATCTGATTCGCAGCTGCGGCTTTTGTCCTGAGGAGGAGGTGGATGGCCGTTTGGTAGAGCTGAACAACGGCTGCCTCTGCTGCACGGTGCAGGACGACTTCCTGCCGACCATGGAGACGTTGCTGGAACGGGCGGATCAATTGGATGGGATCGTTGTTGAAACCAGCGGTCTCGCTTTGCCAACGCCTCTGCTTCAGGCCCTGGATTGGCCGGCCATTCGCAGCCGTGTGCATGTGAATGGTGTGGTGACGCTGGTGGATGGCGAAGCTTTGGCTGCAGGCAGCCCAGTGGCTGATGCTGAAGCGCTCGAGCGGCAACGGGCCGAGGATCCCAGCCTTGATCACCTCACAGCGATCGACGACTTGTTTGAGGATCAACTGCAGGCCGCTGACCTGGTTTTGATCAGCCGGGCTGATTGCCTGGATGCATCAGCGATGGCTGAGGTGCAGGGGCGGATCAAAGACAAAGTGCGCCCGGGTACCGCTCTGCTTCCTGTGTCTCAGGGACAGGTGGAGACATCCGTTGTGTTGGGCCTTGACCACAAGCCCCCCCCCCAGGAGGCCCACACCCATCACGACAACCACCACGACCACAGCCATGTCGACATGGTCGGCAGCAATGTGCGCGTTGAAGGGGCCTTGGACCGTCAGGCCCTCGAGCAGATGTTGCCCAGCCTCGTGAGCAATCACCAGGTGGTTCGACTCAAGGGGCGTGTATGGCTGCCCGGCAAAACGCTTCCTCTCCAGATCCAGATGGTGGGTCCGCGGTTGAACAGCTGGTTTGAAGCAGCTCCCAGCCATGCCTGGCGTCCCGACCAGGGTTGTGGTGCTGATCTAGTGGTTTTGGCCTTGAACGAGGCTGCAGCTCCGGCCCTGGAATCTGGCCTTCAGAGGCTGGTGCAGGCCACACCGGCCAAGGCCAGCCCCGCTGCAGCCACACCGGAGAGGTGAATCGGGTCTCCTTCCATTCGGCCCACAAAAAGAGCCATCACTGGTGCCGTGGCCATCAGCGTCACCCCTTCTCCAACGGGCATCGTTTGCAGCACCACCTGTTGCAACAGGATTCCCCCGTTGGTTCCCACCACGGTGGCGATCACAAGCTTCCACTGCTCCCGCTGCTTCAGGTTGGTTTGTCTCCAGATCCCCTTGAGAAAGGGAAGCAGACCTAGCCAACCGCCCAGCAATCGTATCGATGCTGTCTGCAAAGGGGTGAGGTCGCTGCTGATCAGCACATGACGGGCCAGAAAGGCTCCGCTGAGCCCACAGATCACGGCGGTGGGTGCCAACAGCAGCCCAGTGCCGAAGTCAGCAGCGATGGCTCCCTGCTTCCGTTGGCTCGTCTCTTTCGCCTGCATGGCAATGAGCACCACGGCGCTTGAAACCAAAAGCGCGCCGAGACCGTTCTTCACTCCCAAGCTGTCCCCCATCACCAGCACCCCAGCGATGCTTGCGAGCACCGGTCCACTGGCTTCAACGGTGAGGGTTCGTCGGGTGCCGAGTCGCCGCAACGCCCCGAGATAAAAGCTGTCGCCGGCCGCAATGCCGATCAAGCCGCTGATTAACAGCAGCAGAACAGAATGCACTTCGGTGTTGTGCGGAAGTGTGAGCAGAACCGGCAGAAACAGCAGGCTGGCCAAGCCGTTCTTCATGGCGTTGAGCCGGATCGCCGTGACTCGCCCTGATAGCGATCGCCAGAGTGCACTGGCTCCCGTCCAGGCCATGGCTGCTCCAAGGGCCGCCAATACACCCGTCATGGTCTGGTGTTGATCGTTGTGCAGTCTGCTGTGCAGTCGAGAACTCTGTGCACAATTCAGGAATGTGAAGCCTGGAGACGTGCACGGTGCTGGGGCAATTGCTGGAGACCCTGTCGGGGCATTGGGCGGTTCATCTTGAAAGTCGTGTTCCTCGCACGGAGCTTTATGAAGCGCGGATCGCTTCATCCAAGCCATCGCTTGGTTTTTTCATTCTTCTGATCAGCTCTGCGGTGATCGCCAGCCTCGGGCTGATCTCCAACAGCACGGCGGTTGTGATCGGGGCCATGATCGTCGCTCCGCTGATGGACCCCATCCTCAGCCTGGCTTTTGGCTTGGCCGTGAGCGATGGGAAATTGATCTGACGTTCCGCCGTCACCATTGGCTTCGGCGTTCTGGCGGTGATTGGAACCGCGGCGTTGATCAGTTTGGGACTGGGCATCAGCCATGTGCAGTCGGAGATCACCGGCCGCACGTCTCCCAACCTGATCGATCTGGGCATCGCTATCGCGGCAGCCATTGCCGGGTCGTTCTCGATGACCCGCAAGCAATTGTCGAATTCGATTGCAGGGGTGGCGATTGCTGTCGCCCTTGTGCCACCACTCTGTGTCAGCGGCATTGGCCTCACGCTCGGCTCGGAAATGGTTGCTGTGTTTGGCCGTGGAACGGTGGCGGGTCTCACCAACCAGATCGCGGAGGGATCGTTTCTGCTTTTTCTGGCGAACCTGATCGGCATCACCGTCACCAGCCTTGTGGTGTTCTTGCTGCAGCGTTACGGCTCATTCCGCAGCTGTTGGCGCAATCTTCTGGTCTGGTTGGGATTGCTCGGGCTGTTGAGCCTGCCCTTGTCATCGGCATTGCATGACTTCAGTGTGCGGCAGCAGATGGATGCGGAATTTGGTCGCTTCAAAGCAGGACAACTCAAACGTGTAGCCCTCGCGCGAGGCAACCAGAGGTTGTGGTCAAAAATTCGTCAGATGTACAGCAGCGTGAGTGTTGTTAACAACGAGGCAAGGCTGGATGTTGTGCTCAATGCACCCGAAGACATCTTGGATCAATCCTTTATGAACGATGTCAATTAGCAGATGTTGAAACGAGCCAAAGACTTCGGCTTGGATGACCTTGACGTCAACATCAGTGTGATTCCCAACCGTGTGTACAAGTTTGATAATCAGTCAATGAACTAATGCAATGGATGCTGGTTGGTGAACGGTTTGGCGATCAGCGGGATGGCGTCAAAAAAGAGTTGATCAGCTTGTTCGACAACATCCAGAGCATCGTCGCTGTGTCGCTGTTCTTCGCTTCCTCGGAGGGTTCCGTTGGTTTGAATTGATGCCGGCCAGGGCCCAACAGGGCATTGCTCCAGTACCTGAATCCCGGTTGATCAAGTTGTTCATCGATGAGCTGCACCAGCAGTGCCCCTGCCCGCTCAACGCTTTCCGTCAATCGCAAGAGATCCCGAGCGACCAACCCAAACAAGGCCTGCCCAAGTGGATTGGCTTGGCGACTGTTTCTGAAAAACCCCTCTGACGTGCGGGGAATCACCAGTCCCGGACTCCAGGCCACGACTGGTATGTCCGGACGCTGCTGGTGGATCTGCAGGGCCATCAGCAGATTGCACAGCTTGCTGTCTTTGTAGGCCTTGTCTGCATTGAACGGACTTTCTCCATCCACCATCGGCGCCCCGGGGCCCTGGCGCAGTCCCTGTAGCGAGCCCAGCCCTGCAGGCTGGCCAACCCGTCCTCCGCCGGTGGCTGGATTGTGCACCTCAGAGGCGGTGATCACGATGGCTTGGGTTTGCTCCTTCAATCCTTCAGTCAGGAGTTGATGGGCCAGGTGGTTCACCGCAAAGGTGAGTTCAATGCCCTGTGCACTCCAACGGGGGGAGCTGTAGCCGGCGTATTGCAACCCGGCATTGAGCACCAGTGCATCGAATGGCATCTCGTGATGGCGGAGTTGTTCGATCGCCTTGGCCACAGACGCAAGGTCCGCCAGATCGGCAATGCAGGTGTCAACGGAACCCGACAGAGCCGTGCGGGTTCGTTCGGCCCGTTCTGCATTGCGGCAAACAACGGTGAGTGCATCACCACGGGCCAGCAGGATTTTTGCCGCTTCAAGGCCAATGCCGCTGCTCGCACCGGTGATCAGAACGCGGCGCTGTTCAGCAGTCGTCATGGAGTTTGAACACGTAGAGATCAGCGTCCCGATCGCTCACCACGTAGATCCTTTTCCGCCCGGGATCGATGGCAACACCCTCAGGTTTGCGGATCCGTTGTGGCTTGTCTCCCGTGCTGATGGTGAGATCGAGGCGCTGGAGAACAGTGTCGCCTGCCCAGTCGTACTGGAACAGGCACCGCCCCTTGTCGCTGACGATCCAGAGGGTGTCGCTGCTGCTGTCGTAGCTCAGGCCCGAGAAATCCAGCTTCTCGGCCTTCAGTTCGGGGTGCATGAACCCTTGGCTGGCTTGCAGCATTCGTGTGGAGAGGATTGTGGTGAGTGTGGAATCCAGTTCGATCAGCAAACCGGGCTGGCGCTCTTTCACCACAACCACATGGTTGTTGCTGGTGTTCACGGTGATGCCCTCCAATCCGTTGTTGTCCGGAGGGTCTGGGAAGTGGTGCGCGATCGTGTCGTAATTGGTCATGGCTGACAGCGGGCGCCGATACCGTTCGCGCCGGCTGCTCAGATCCACCACCACCACAGAATTGCTCCGCTCCTGCACCACGAGCAGCTCGCTGTCATTTCCACGGAGTGCAATGCCTTCCAAGTCGTCGAGGCCGATGAAGAAAGAGTCACTCACCGACACCCTGCCTTTAAGATCCAAAAGAAAAATCGCCTTGGTGTCATCACTGACGGTGTACAGCGCTGATCCATCCGCGTTCAGCGTCAGTCCGGATGGTTCATTCAGGCCGAGGCCTGGGTCTCGAATCCTGTGACGGCTCAGCAGCTCAAGGCGCATCGAGGTCATCCTCATCGGGACCCGTTCCTGGTGATTCTCGAGGCATGGCTCGTTTTTGCCAGCCATCGCAGGTGAGGATGAATGGATCACGGCCAGGCGCCATGAATCGAATCGCTGTGTATTGCGGCTCCTCGAGCGGCGACTCGAGCCTGTTCAAGCTTGCTGCCACTGAGCTGGGTGCACTGATCGCCAACCACGGCATGGCCCTGGTTTACGGCGGCGCTCGCATTGGTTTGATGGGCGCTGTTGCTGATGCCGCTTTGGCGGCTGGAGGGGAGGTGATTGGGGTGATCCCCGAGGCGTTAACGCAGGATGAAGTGGTGCACTCCGGTTTGACCCATCTCGAGGTTGTGGGATCGATGCAAGAGCGCAAAGCGCGAATGCTCGATCTGGCCGATGCAGCCGTTGCCATGCCCGGAGGCCTGGGAACCCTCGACGAGTTGTTTGAGGCCTTGACCTGGGCTCAGCTTCGTTTTCATGCCAAGCCGATCGGCATGCTCAACATCGATGACTACTTCGATGCGTTGCTGAGCTTTTTGGATCAAAGCGTTTCGAAGGGCTTTCTCTCGCAGCGAAATCGCCAGCTCCTCCTGGATGCAACAACGCCAGAATTGCTGATCGATCGACTTCTCAACGCGTCCTGATGCAACGCACGGTTTTGCTTACCGGAGCCAGTCGTGGCATCGGACGTTCCATTGCCAGACGGTTGCTCAAGGATGGACACCGCCTCAGCCTTGGTCTGCGGGATCCGCAGGCTCTAAGGGGAACAGACCTAGACGTTGAGACGGTGTTGCATCACGCCTACGACGCCAGCGATCCAACCAGTGTTGAAGCATGGGTTGACAGCACCGTTCGTCACTGGGGCGCCATCGACACCGTGATCCACTGTGCGGGGATTTTGCATCGAACCCCGTTGTTGTTTGCGGATGGCGAAGAGCAGCAGCTTGATGAACTGTGGGCGATCAACGTGAAGGGGCCCTGGTGGCTGACCCGTGCGGCCTGGCCGTATCTGGTCACCAGTGGCCATGGACGAATCCAGGTGCTGGTGTCGATGAGTGGCAAACGCGTCAAAGGTCGAATGGCGGGTTATCCCGTGAGCAAATTCGCCTTGATGGGGCTCTGTCAGAGCATGCGCAATGAAGGGTGGGACAAGGGGATTCGGGTGACCGCCATCTGTCCCAGTTGGGTCAACACAGATATGGCTCGTGCGGTGACGGCCGTTGAACCTGCCGCGATGACCCAACCCGAGGATCTTGCGTCTCTCTCGAGCAGCCTGTTGTCGATCCCCAACGCCGCCGTTCCGTTCGAGTTGGCGATGAATTGCTCGCTCGAAACCTGAATCTTCAGGTGAGGACGATGTCGCCGTCAGATGATGTCGCTATGGATGACCCGGTGTCCCTGCCTTGCGATGTGTCTTCTGGCGGCGATTGGCCTGCTGGCTCCACGCCTGGTTTTGGTGTTGATGTGGTTGATCAACAGCAGTTTCGTGCTGCAGCCCTTCAGTGGCACCAGTGTTCCCAACCCGTTGCTTCCCATCCTGGGTCTGTTGTTTCTCCCCACCACAACCCTCGGCTATTGCTGGGCTGCGGCCTCGTTCGGGGGCGTGTCGTCGTTCAGTGGCCTGTTGGTGGTGTTGATAGGTTTGATCATCGACTTCGGGCTGATCGGTAATGGCCGTGGTGCTGTTCGTCGTTGAAGATCATCCCCGTGGAAAACTGCGCCATCTGCCAGCTGCATCTCGATCCCACCGCGCAAGAGCGGTACGAGATTCAGCGCTCTGAACTCTGGGTTTTGCGGCATCACCCGGACCCAGCACCCCTACCAGGTTGGCTTCTCTTGGATTCACGAAGGCACTGTTCCGGCCCCGTGGATTTCACGGCGGCCGAGGCTTCTGATTGGGGGTGCGCTGTTCGCGATGCCAGTGATCTCGTGAAACAGATCAGCGGATGCGAGCGCGTGTATGCCATTGCCTTTGGTGAGGGAGCCCAGCACCTTCATCTCCATCTCATCCCACGCCATCTGAATGAACCGGCTTCCAAAGCGTGGGCGGTTGCCGACTTGTACCGGGACATGGATCGCGGCGATCGAGCCGCCGCTGATCCTGCCGTTGTAGCGGCGATGGTGCAACGCTGTCGATCGTTGATCAGCGCCCCGGGTTGAAGCGTTTGCGCGTCTTGGTGCCGTTGGCGTTTTGCTTGAGATTGCCCAAGGGCCAGCCCAGGTGCCTGAGATGGCTCACCGTGTTCGGCGATGCGCTGAAGCAGTTTTCGCTGTAGCTGCTGGCGATACCGATCTCTTTGAGGGTGAGTAACAGCAACCTCTGCTCTCGGCGTGTACCCCGACGGCTCGCGAGAAGCACGAAGTCGCGTTCGCGAAGCTGTTCACCGATCGCATCGATGTTCTCGGAGTACCCCAAGGAGAGGGTTTGATCAATAGCGCGATAGGCGGTGTAGATCCGCCCCTCAGGATTGTTCTCGAGGGTTTGCACCCTTTCGCTCAGGGCAATCACGGCGTCCATCACCGGAGCCTGAAGCGCTTGTTCGATCTGATCAAGCTGCACGATCACAAACCTCCCACAGCCAAACGTTCATCACAGGCAGTCTCATAGGCGCGGATGGCTGCGCTGGGAATGGAGCCATTGCTCTTGAGTTGGCGCACCGACAGCTCCACGCACTGAAGTACAACGCTGGTCAGCTCACGTCCTTCGCACAGGGCCCAGCCGCGAAGAAGCACATGAAGGCTCGGTGGGACGGAGACCGTGAGCTTCACCTGGGTCTCTCGGGTGGAGGTTTTGATCATGACCCGTCTGCTGCCGGAGCATCCCCAGGGTAGCTCAAAAGACACTGCTGAGCAACTCAGGAGTATCTGTTGGGTATTTTTGGGGTTGCTTCGGCGTTGCTCCTCGGTATTGCTCGGCCCTGTGGCGTGACCGCCAGGGTGCTGCTTGCATGGCTGATTCATGGGCCACCCCGTTGAGGTGCCAGGCCTGAACCATCTGGCTGCAATTGTTGCGCCTCTATGTCGTCAATTCAGCCCTGTCTGGGCTGCCATCTTTCCTTATCCCGTTGATTCCAGTTGTCGATTGTTGATCACCCAGGCGAAGTTTTTTATGCAAAATCTGCATATCCATGGATATGATGTTGGCGTGGATTCATGGGAGCGGATGGGCGCAACTTCGGTTCAGGCTGACAAAGTTGTCAACGTCAGAATGTCTGAATCGGAGCACACTCTGTTGAAGGCCTATTGCGCTTCGTTGAACCGGAGCATGCAAGATGTGCTACGTGATTTCGCGTTAATGCAAATCCAGAAGCAACGCTTTTGTTGCCGCCTTGTGCGCTCTTTGATGGATGAGCATGGGATCGAACAAGACCCCAGAGCTCGTAAGCCTTGTTTTGGCTACGCCTGTTATTACTGCCGCCATGCAGAGTCCTGCGCGGCTGGTGAAACTGATTTGCTTTATATCCCCCGCCAGGAGATTCGTGAATTGGTTGCTGAGGAATCGGCTTATATCTTCGACTTTGACGGCAGCAGCATTGAGCCTCCCACCCAGATGGGCTGATCGGATTTCAATTGTTCAGTCACTTCACCCATCGATGCACGAGCCTTAACGTTAAGAGTTCGATCGAGGCCGTCTAGGCAGGAATCAGATTGAGTCTTGGGCGCATTTTGTGGATGTCCAGAAATCCCAGCGCAATCCCTTCAAAAATGCGGACGATTCGGCTCATAGTGACCTCGCCAAGTCGCTAATTGGGCTTGGAAGCCGGACAGAGCGATGTCCGACGCCTTGGTGTTTGACTCCTGCTTCGGCAGGGGGCAAATCCTTTTGTTTCTTAAGAAACCTGGTGATGAATCGATCTGCAGTGATTGGCCCGTCAAGGTATCTATGTGGTCGAATCGCTCCGGTGGTGCATCACCGTCGGCCACACAACATTTCCTGAATCATTTCAAGACCAACGACCGTCTAGATCGTTGATTCAGGGGGTTCAAAACGGAGAGGGTGGGATTCGAACCCTCTCATTAGTAGGCGCTAGGCCATCAATAGCACCCTCAGGCAAGTGATCCAGTAAGAAAGACTTATGAGTAGACCCCCTTGGTTTTCCGCAGGCATTGAGTGCTGCAAAACCATTTTCATTCGAAGCTTTCATCACATTTTTTAAATTTACTTAAAGGCATGCACTTAGAAATTTAATTCTATTTAGTAGAAAGCCTTTAGCCGCACTCGCAAGCAGCGTCAAGGACCAACTTAGCTTTTTGATGCTTGGACTTAGGAAAAACTGCACAAGTGTTTTTTTTAGCACTTTTAAGTCTCTGCAGGGGCTATGCATAGTGTAATAATATTTTTTTGCCTCGAAAAGAATTTGTGATTCTTTTGCGTTTTTGGGCCTTCTAGAATCCCACTTTCTCCTAAACTCCTTGTATGCTGAACGCATTCGTTGGTGATTTCTCATTCCCTGCCCAGAATGTTCACGTTTTATGTAAAGTCGGTCTGGAATGAATCCGACTTTGGATATTAATGCCATTTCGCAAAACATATTAGTGTCTTCGTGCGGCCAGAGAGCCTCATTTTCGTCCCAACCGGTTGTATGCAGATAAACTGATTTACGGTACATGGCAAAAGGTCCCATACCAGTACCGCAGAAGAAAACAACAAAAGGTGTCTCATGTTCGTAATCTCGAAGCTTTCGAGGAAATACTTTTCCTGGCGCCCATCTGTTGTATGTGCTATTGATTTCATCACCTATAGCATTAATAGTTTTTACGCCACAGCTTAATAAGCCTATATCGGGATGAGCATCTAGATATGCACTCATCTTTGAGAGGGCGGTGGCTTCTAGCTGATCATCATGGTCAAGAAACCAAATATATTCAGATGACTGGCTGGCTTGCTTGAACCCGTAGTTCCTGCTTTTAGTTGTCCCTCCATTTGTTTTCTGAAACCCAAAAATACGATTATCAAGATTAATGAAATTGGTGATAATATTTAGAGTGTTGTCAGAGCTACCATCGTCAATTAATAATAACTCCCAGTCAAGCATGTCCTGTTTAAGGACACTTTCGATGGTTTGAACTAAAAAATCTTCAGAATTATAACAAGGAACTATTATTGAGATCTTAGGCATAAGCTGTTTGCCAATGCATCTAATTTAGAGTTTTTAATAATTAAGCAATGGATATATGGCCAGTCCCGCATTTGGCCTAATGCTTGTGGGTGCCGTGATTGCCTTTCGACCTACCTGCTTGACATGCTCTGGTCCATCTGGTTGATGCTTTATTGATTGAATCGACAGGCAAGTCAGCAACTGGTTTGATTGACTTGTCCTAATAAGCAAACGTACTTGGCTGCTGTTTGGGATAGATGAGTTTCAACTCTTGAACTAGTTCAGAGAAATTCATGAAGTGTGGGGATATAAGCAACGCCTATCGTTAATCTATTGAAAAAGCCCCCAATGTGGGGCCTAAGTGTGAAAAACGGAGAGGGTGGGATTCGAACCCACGGTGCCTGTGAAGACACGCTGGTTTTCAAGACCAGAGCCATAAACCACTCGACCACCTCTCCAGGCGGGTCAATCCCTTGGATCGACTTGATTAGTCTACCCAATCGTCAACGTGGCCTGAAGTCAGTGCTGCCAATGGGTCTGCTGGACTAGGGTATTAGAAGAACAGGCTTCAAAACAGCTCGTTCCAGTACCTCGACAACTTGGCTGTAAGCGTGCCCTAAATCTTGTGTGCCCTAAAACGTGCCCTAATTGATGCACGCGGGAAAAGCAGCCCCTGCAGCTCTATTGCGGGGCTGCTTTACGAATTCTGCACCCACGCCAGTCTTCGGATTCAGTTCCTGGACCCCTAGGCCCCTTAGGGGCTAATACAGCTGTACTGGCTCAGAGGGTATGTCGGTTGATCATGCAAGCGCCGTTGCAGCGCCCACGTCGAATCCCGTTTTCCTACACGTCAAAGCAGGCATGACCGTGATCGTCACTGACACGGAAGGGGCCTGGCGTATGGCTGATGTGATTTGGGTCGATGGCGGTGCCAGGAACCCAAAGGTTCCAACGTTGTTCCAAGTGGCTGATGTCGATACCGGCGTCATCAACTGGGTCAGCGCTGACCTCGTGACTCACATCTGTCCAAGGGTCTGAATCGTTTCAACCACTGGTTTGGGGAGAAGTCTCTACCCGGTCATTCCCTGCTTGCAGCTGATGGGGCAGTTGCATCTGGGTAGCGATGAATCAAAAGTGAAAGGGCTTGGCGTGTAGCCATATGGAGTTTCATGGTCCATAGTTGGCGATTGCCTGCACCAAGCCAATGAGAGCCGTAAAACGACTAACGAACCAGCTCGACAAAGCCTTGTCCAGCTTCGACAGCTTTGGAGATGATCCGACCTCTCACGTTGAGGAAGTTTTGACGATGCTGAAGACTCCCTTGGACAGGGTCAACCTTCGCTCCCAGACAAAGCCTGAGCTGATGGAGGAAATCAAGGTGGAACGAGATCGTGCCCTCCTAAAACAAGAAATCCTTAACCGTGTGATCGCAGGCTGATTGAGTGGAAGTTGCGATTTCTAATGTGAACGCCAACTCCGGCATCACATTTTGTGGGTAGTCGGTGCTTGTGAGTCTCTTCAGCTTCTCCACCTAAACGTCGATCACGTTGGGCGTTCCATCCTCAAGAGCAGTGAGCTGAGCCTTGATAGCTTCGATCTGCTCTCGTTGCTGGTGGTTCACAACACCGGTTTGCAAGATCTTGAACGCCTCTGAGATGGCGCTCACAGCCGTGTACCCCTTCACACGCTCATCCAGTCCCAACTTGATGAGACGTTCAGCAAGCTTTGGCGCTGCTTCTGCAAAAAGCGTTTGAGCTTGTTGGAGGTTGCCTCTGATTTGTTCGTTCAGAAATGGCTCTGCCTGTGGATGCTTCCTCCACTTACGAAGGTTTCGAACATCGACACCCGCTCCAGCAGCGCAATCAATCCAAGACGCTCCAGCAGCACGCAGAACAAGCGCTTGTTGGATTTGTGGTGGCAGATCCTGTTCCTCACGGAATGGCCTGCCTCTACGTCCTTCTGGCATTTGTACAAACGCTTGGGTCATCAGCGACCAGTGATGCCCCACTGCTCTCGTGCTTGAGCGATTGCTTCGCCTGACAGTGGTGAAGCAGCAAGACGCTCCAACAAACCTTTCTGCTGGAACTCCTGAAAACGTGCTCGCACGGCTTCGTACTGAGCTTTCTCTCGTTCGCGAGTGTTTTGACGAGCACGCTCAAAAATTTCCTCGCGGATCTGGTTTGCTTGAACTGCCCACTCGTCGTAGTTGGCTGCACGCAAGGGAGCGACGTCTTCTGGAGCGATTTCACCCTTCGCTACTCGCATGGCGACATCAGCAGGAAGTGGTGCTCCATGTCCACCAAACATCGCTTGCCACAGTCGTGGGTTGTTCTCCCTGATAGCCATCTGAACCGAAAGACCTAGGTCTTCTGGTTTAGAGGGCATAGGGGGTGTAGGCGTTCCAGGGAAAAGGCTCTGGTACGTGCTGACGAAGGCTTCGATGTTGCTCATGGCTTAGGTGGCCTCTTGTTAATGAGGTTCAAAATTCCTGGGCTTTGTTTATCCTGTTGAACTTCGGGTGGTACCCCCTCTGTTCTCCATCTACGGAAAGCACGAGCTGCCCAGGCTTCAGATGATTGAGATGAGTAGGGATACAACTGCTTGCCGCATTTGTTCGCCCTGCTCATCATTGACCATTCTGCTGGTGTTAGATCCCAATCGGAATCCATACAGGTGGAAGAAATGACCGCAACTAAATCTTAACTGTCTTTATTGCTCCATGGCACCCACCTAATTGCAGTGCACTAGAATTAACTAGAGATTGCATGTTGCTGATTACTCCTTGGGTATGTATTGTTGTCTCAGTAAGTTCCCCGCGTAAAGATTTTGAAGCTAAAAACTGTAAATCCACCCCCTACATTTGTCAAGTAATAATTAGATGTCCTCACTTAAATCACATCAGCCGATCAGCATTCAGAAACCTAGTATTACTCATAATGATTGCGATTTTGCATCAGATAGTCTGTGGGTCTACCAGGTACAAAGTAGGTGACTAGTCCTCTACGTTATGGAAGAGGACAAGCCAGGCTCTGACTTGCCTCTGAACCTCGGTAACTAAATAGATCTATGAAGAAAGATCGCTTCGGTCGAGCACGTGTTCTCTCGACTGCTGAGCTTGATCTGCTTCTGGAGGCTTTACCTGAGAACCATCGCGTCTTAGCCACGTTGCTTCGACGCACTGCTGCTCGGGTGTCAGAAGGTTTGCAGCTCAAGTGGAGGTATGTCGCTGACGGCTACGTGCTGTTGACCGCTCCAACAACAAAAGGTGGAAAAAAGACAAGATCCGTTCCAATCCATCCACAACTTGCAGCCGAGTTAGCAGCTTGGAAACAAGTGGTGAATCCAGAGAACGATCCAGATCAATGGGTCTTCCCTGGTCGTAACCCTGGTGAACATCTGACAAGACGTGGTTTCGATCACGCTTTGCGGAAAGCAGCCAGTGAACTTGGCTTCGGTGGAATTTCAACGCACTCATTTAGAAGGAGTTTTCTGACTGCTTCTAGTGCTAATGGAATCCCATTAAGGACGCTCCAAGCAATTTCAGGTCACAGCGATCTGGGTGTTTTGAGTCGGTACCTCGAAGTCAGTGATCAGGCGAAGAACGACGCTGTTATGGCTGGTGCATGAGTGGTCGTGTTACCTAACTACACGAATAGGTGTATTTGGGTAACGCTTTCAGGCATCAATTTCTCCCGGTTTTTAGTTTCTGCGCATCTAATTCCATATCCCTATGTCTTTTGTATCTTCTCAGCACCAAAAGCGCACAAATGCTCAACTTGAACAATTAGCTCGTGAGGCTGAGATCGAAACCAACAGAAGACGCCTTGAAATTGTGGAATTAAGACGTCTTGACCGCCGGCAGTTCAAGGGAGAGGCTTCTGACTCTCGATAGTCACCACTAAGTCGCCATCCCTTGCATCAGCGGGGTATGGCTCATCGTGGTTTCGAGTGAATACACGCATGTGAATGGCCTCTTGCCTTCGCTTGAGGTCACTCAGACGCCTATTAAGGGCCGCCAGTTCACGTTCCAGGGTCATGGTTTTTTCTCCTGAAAAACAGGGGCCGTCAGAACGTCGAAAAACCGGGTAGCCAATGGTCTGTACTTAGTGGCTTTAGTGACACCACTGTCACCAGGGGCGCGGGTGTAGATCCATTGCGCTGCAAATGGTTTGAGCGTTTTACGTCCCAAAAAGGCGCGAACTGCTCTCACTGTTATTCCCGCTCTCGTGCGGGAACTGTCATCACGTTCCAAAGGGCAAACACCGGTGGACTCTTTTTCATGAGACGTTCCAGGGCAAACCACCTCTCGTAAGGGTGTGGTTTTTTGTCCTTTATTAGCTTCTAATCCCTGACTGCTGTTCTCCTGGAACGGATCTCGGAAAGTCCTAAACCCCCATGATTTAAGGACACTGTCCATTTGACGATGTCCTTTATTCAGAGTGGTTTGGGACATCACTTGATCTGTTGCGCTGGAACGTGTCTCAGGCATCAGAGGTGCTTTTTGGAACGGTTCAGACACCCCACTCACCTAACGAAGGCGTACTCAAACTTGGGGCGACCTGGTTTGCCGTCATTAACTCGACGACGTGCCACCCCAGTAACAGCAGCTTCTGCGTAAAGCTCAGTCAACTCACGCCTTACGGCTCTGGCTGAGTAGCTGAGGCTGAACTTGTTTGCTTCCTTCAACTCAACTCCAAGTCGTTCAACCGTGAACCACTGGTGGGGAGAGTGCCGAAGGATGCTCAGCAGCTTCGCTTTAACGGTCTTTCGAGTTTCAAGTTCATGCAGGCTTCCACCAGTGAGGTCGAAACGCAGTGACTCATCGCTGCCAGTGAGTTGAAAGTCGAAGTTCCGTTCCACCAGCATCGATCTGTCTTTCAGATACCGAAGCTGGAAGCTGTGCTCATCGTCAGCAGTACGCCACAGCACCCAAATGTCACTGGCACCGTTGACGATGTAAGACGAGCCAAACAGATCAGGGAGAGTGATTGGTCTGGGACATCCACTGTTGTCCTTGCTTGCACCCTTCTTGAGGTGGTGCGTCACCAAGATGGCCGTTCCAGTACGAGCAGCCATTTGGTTGAGGGTATAGATGTACAGACCAATCTCAGAGTCATTCATTGACTCACCGCCCCCGCTGAACAACGTTCCAAAGCTGTCCATTAGGACTGCAACGGAGTTGTGCTTCTGGATCGTCTGCTCAAGCTCTAAGAGCTTTGAAGGGTCCCAAGCCCACTGGGTGTAGACGTTGTCTTTATTGGGTGAGTAGTCCATCCGAGACCATTTCTCGGCTGAATTACGCCAGCTTTCATCTGCCTCAATGACCACGACGTGGCCTTTGATCGTTGGAAGCTGCCCAAACAGAGGCGAGCCATTGGAGATTGCTTCTGAGATGGCCCAGAGGAGTGCTGTCTTTCCACAACCGCCTTCAGCGGCAATGATTGACACCGCTCCAGCCATCAAGAAACGATCAACCACTGCTCGTTCTTCAGAAGCTGCTGCTGCTCGTTTGACGGCATCAACGCTGTCGAGCTGAACGTTTTCGTCGCTCTGCTCAACCAGCAGGGTGTGCATCAAAGACTTGTACTCCTTGTCAGCGATGCCCAGATCCTTTCTGAGCTTCTGGTGGGCTAAACGGCGTTGCGTAGGGCTAGCCATCAACTTGATGGAATCCCACGCTGCAGAGACCTTCTTGAGGTTGCGCTGGCTCTCATGCTCAAGCTCATCCTGCGCCTCAAACGCTGGATCTAGGAGTCCTTTGGCTTCTCTGAAGTGCTTGAGCCTCTGAACTGCCGAGAGGTAATAGCGGCTGATCTTTGGAGCGTTGAACCGATTCTTGTAGTTGGTGGCGTCCTCATACGACACACCATCTACTTTGCGTCTGATGACGAGTGGAAACTTCCCACGTCGCAAGATGAGCCGAGCCTTGAACTCCTCGATGTCTTCAATGACTTGAGGGTCTGAGTGCTGGAACTGCTCTCGACCATTCTCAATACAACGTTGGTTGTACTGAGAGTTGTCGTTGTCGAAGTGGGATTGAAGGGCAAGCCAAAGGTCTACACACTCCCAGTCCCGTTGCTTCCATTCGATCGAATCTCGATCAATGAGAGACCAGTCCTGGGTTAGAGCCTGAGCTTCGTACCAAGCCACACCCGCAGGTTCATCTGTAGGTGGCACAAACTCTTCAGCCATCATTTCGGCTGCGGAGAATCCACCTGCGTGAACTGGTGGCTTAAACGCGTCTATGTCTCCCCAGTGGGCAAGCAAGAGCATTTCAGCTCTGAGTACCCATCGCGAGATGTCGATTTTTGGAGGACGTAGCTCGTGAACAGATGTCATGATGTGTCTGGATCAGATGGAGGCCCCTTTCCCTTCAGGGGCCTTTTTCATGTCAGAAACCGTCTGGGTCGTAGCCAATCTCTTGGCACGCCTCATGAAGCATCCGACGTATCAGCTGAGCAGGATCTCGACCTTCAGTAAGAGCAACCGTTCGAATAAAAACGGCGAGCCGTTTCTACACTCGAAAGGTGATCTGATCTGCAAGTGGGGCTCCTAATTTCTCCCGCTGGTAGTAATCCAATTCGGAATGTCTACTCATCTTTCACAACGTATGAGAAACCATTCGTGTGCACTACATCGCCTTGCAAATCCTGTTCGGCTTTGTGCAGCCTTGTGCAATTAAGGAGCTGAAGACGTAGTGGAGGGTCAATCGCCCACGCCCGAAACAGCTCAAGACACGCATCCACGTCGTACAAGAACCCTGCATTACGCCAGGGACCTTGCCGACACCAATGCGTTCCAGCCTTCAAAAGACCCTCACGTCTGTATCGGTGGAGCGTGTTGCGGTGCAGGTGTAATTCCTTGGCTGCCTGTGCTGTCGGAAGCAATCTCATTGGAGTTGCTCCCGGTAATAGCTGATCCAGCCATTGAGGATGTGACGTCGCTTTCGGGCGATACGTCTCACCTCCTCACTCAGCTCCATGTCGTTGATCTCGCCTTGAACTTCTTCAAGCCGATACAACGCATGAGCCAGCGCCTGAGGCATCCGGTATTTCAGCTCGGGGTAATACTCGAACTGAGTTGGACTGATGAGGTCCGTTCCAGAAAAACCGATTCGATAGTCGCGGTAGGTCATACCAACCCCCTGACATCAGCAATGGCGTCTTGGCGGTGGTATTCCCAGTCAGTTCTTTGCCCTCGTTTGATGGCACGGGTGCTGCTGGAACGGAACCGACCATCGTTTCGATAGGCGGTAATCGTTTGGCTGCTAACACCAAGAAGACGTGCCAGCTCACGTGGAGGAATCCACGGACTGACCGATTCAGGTGATTTCTCAATCAGCAGATTGAGGTCGTGACGCATCTGCCGAACTTCGGCAGTCAGCGTCTGTAGAAGCGAGTCGCTCATTTCTGGGGACGGTCTTTATCCCCTTGTGCTGCGCGATGCGATCTAGCGCTGGTATCTCCAGCATCGAGAAGTCCCAAATAGCGTTTGGATTACGCCTCTCGATGAACTCCACTGCCTCAGACGCAGGAAATCCACAGTCCTTAGGGACTGCGACTTTCTTGCTTTTGACGTTGGCGTAACGGTTCGCTTTCTTGCCCACTTGCACAGAGGGGTGTGAACAGTGACCGTCAATCCACTTCTCGTTTCCGAGGCAGTCAGCTGGAGAAATGATTCCAGAGCAACACGGTTTCCCTGAGTTGCTGTCAGTTAGAACCTACACCATATGTAGTGGGTTCGCACGGGGTTGACCCCAGTGCTATCTTTTTTGCACTGGACGAAATCCCGCTTCGGCGTGGGTCTGGTTTCCGCTTCGGCGATGAAGAACTTCCCGTAAACCAGTCACTCCCAATCGGGAGTTAGCCCCACATGTCTGCACAATCGAAGAGCGTTCCAGGTGCCGGTACAACCGAGCGCCAAGAGGATTGGTCTACCGCCACAGTTATCAGCGATTACATCAACGACGGAACTCTGTCGCGACGTAAGCGTCGGTATTTGGCTGGAGAAATGACTCGTGTGCTGATTCATCTCGGCAGCTACGAGACACACTCAACGCCTTGGATCGCCCCATCACACATCTGTGAGGCTCTTGATCTAGAGCCTGGCTCGTACTGGATTCAGTGCGGTTGCAGAGTCTTAGACACCCTCAAGGTCCCTTACTACGACAACGAAGACATGCCGGACGTTGAAGATCCGTGGATGCATGACATCTGCACGATCCTCATGAACCTTGAGCATGTCATTGGCGTCATGGATGACGAGGGTGTCATTCGCAAGCCACACGAAATTGCTCGTGTTGTCGAATCCTTCTGATCAGCTCGCCAGTCGCGCCGCTTGTTCCTCCATGTCTCGCTTCTCAATCGCAGTCGCGTAGGTAGAGGTGTGGAGCGCCACCGAGTGACCTGCTGATCTTGCAGCAAGCGCATCACTGAACTTCGGTTCGGTGATGGAGCGGATGCACCAGCTATGCCGAACGTTCTTGTTCGAGAGCTTGGTGCTTCCATTCCAACGCTTCTGGAGCCATTTGTTGAACATGTCGGTTTGGCTCTTGGCAGCGTCGCTGTCGTAGTCCTCACCAGCGTTGATTTCAAAAGGTTTTTCAACGTTCAGCAGGTCCAACCGTTCCACCAAATCAAACGGCAGTGCGATTGCCGTTCTTGGCTTTGGATCGAACCCCTTCTGCTTCAGCGTCAGCACTGATGCAGTTTTTCCATCACTGCTTGGAACCAGCGAATACACCTCGCTGACTCGGCATCCGTAAACGACCAACGCAGCGAAGCACCAACCGAAGCGCCCGTCATGCCGATGCTTTTCAGCAAAGGCGAACAGCTCTTCATCAGTTGGCAGCTTCGGAACCTTGGCGACGTATTTGGTGTGAACCTTCTCCAGCTTCTTGATGCCAGGGAGGTCAGCGAATTTCGCTAGCGCCTTGGCTTTCTGGCAGAACTCATGCCTTGGCTTGCTTCCAGCCTTGGTGGTCTTCGCCACTTCCACCAGAAGATCAACAGTCAGAAGGTCCTTCTGGTTTGCGATCCGATTGAACTGAACCTCGTAGGCGTACCAAGAACGCTTGGCTTGGGATTTCTGGGCTGTGGTGTCGAGAGTCTTGTCATCCCACCAATGGACCTTGAAGCGTTGGACCCATGCCTCAACGGTCTGGCTTTCGGTCTGAACCTCTGCTCTCGATTGCACCTCTTTCGGTGCTGTGAGCCAGTTGGACCAGTCAAACGATCCAAGAGATTTCTCAGCCGCGAGTTTCTGAGCGAGTTTTATGCATCGCTTTAGTCCTAGAGCGTTGGCATCACATCCGGTGGGTACGTCGTATTGGGTGAGATTTTGGCTGCCATCTTTTGCTGGCAATACTGATCTGAGGCAGAGCTTGTTTCTTCTCTGCCGGATCGTGACGCCAGCCTTGCTGTTCTTGAGAACAACGTTGGACTGCTTGAGCTGCTCCGATATGTCCTCCAACTGGAGCGTGCCCTAAAAACGTGCCCTAAAAGCTACCGGGTGAAGACCTACTGGCAACCGGTAGACGAGTCAGATCCAGGTTCTAACGCTCCAGAGAAAACGCCGAGATCCATTGCAGCGCAATAAAAAAGCCCCGCGATCACGGGGCTCAAATCTTTTGGTCAAATTCTTGGAGTTTCAGTCGTCAGTGGTTTTCAAGACCAGAGCCATAAACTACTTGACCACCTCTCCAGAGGGTGTCAGGTGCCCCGCAGGACACCTGACAACTGTATCGGGACGTGCTCCCAGTTCAGTTTTCCGGCTTGGCCAGAGGCAACAGACACTTATCGGAATCACATCCGGCCGGGCCCGCTTCGGTCAGCTCGCCCTGGTCATAACGCTGCAGTGCTTCAAAGAAATCACTGCTGACGCGACGCTTCACCACAGCTGATTGCAGCTCCTCGTAGGTGGCTGCATCGATCGGCTCAAAGGGCAGTCGGGGGAAGGTGGCATTGGCATCGAAGCGGGCCAGAAGTGCTGCTGAGATGTAGCCCTCGCCCTTCTCCATGGCTTGATGCAGAGCATCAGCCAAAAGTTCGATTTCGTGCTCGCGGAATTCGATGGTGGCGGAGGTGTTGTGGGCGGTGTAATGCCGCTGCACCTGCATGTAGAAATCGAATTGCGCCATCGCACTGAAGCCGTTGATGTCAACGGCATCAGCACCGGGCAGGTTGGCCCAGCTCACCTCGGTGGGAATCTCCACCAGCCATTCGGTGCAGCGGGGATCGAAGGGGTCATTCAGCAGACGGCCTTCCTCATCCTTGTCGGACTGGGAGGGAACGATGGTGTAGCCGTAGTCCATGCAGGCCATGGCTACGGGGTCGTTCTTGCGGAAGGTGATCCGACGGATGAAGCGCTGAGCTTTGGGCGGATGCCAGCCGGGGGCAGCACCGGTGAGCAGGCTCTTGGTGCCAGCAGGCTGCACGGTTGTGCAGCGGTTGGGACGACGCAGGCCATGACGGTCGCAGTAGTCCCAGACCGTTTGATTGACGATCTCCTTCCAACGGCTCAGGTAAGCGGCTTCCTGCTCCTTAAAGCGCAGACCCTCCTCGGTGTCAGGCCGGCCAGCCTCCCACCAGCTCAGCCATTCCGTGCCGAAGGCATGGACGAAAAAGTCGAACAGACCGGTGAAGCTGACGCCAACGATCGGGTCCCATTCACGGCTCTGGCGGTAGCGCTCCACTTCAAAGCGATGGTTGAGCAGACAAGCAACCGAGAGGGCACCTGCACGGAAGGCATCGGCCTGTCCTTCCTCGTCGCTAGGGTCGATCTGGTTGAGGTGCACCTCGGCCAGATTGCAGTGGAAATCGGCACCCAGAATCTCGCCGCAGGGATTCAAGCCGTAACGGCTGAGGCGGTGCTCCAGCTCGTCGGCGCCGATGGGGCCGTGGTTGTCGGACAGCCAACGCCCCGCTTCCTCACAACCCTGTTCGCAGTAGATCTCAATGAATTCCGTTCGCAGCTCAGGGGTGGTGAGCAGATCGGCATTGGAGCGAGCGATCGCTTCGGGAGCGAACTGGATCGCGCCTTCGCCGGAGTGGAACTGCTTGGTCACCGCTGCGTGCACAACGTCCTTGCTGGGACGGGTGTGATACACACGGGTGTGGTTGGCCATCCGCAACGCATCACGCTCGGGGTCGATCCTCCAGTTGCCCTCCTCGTCTTGCTGCCAGAGGTTGTCCTTGGAGGACGCAGCCGCCTGGTCGTCCGAAGCAAACTGGCGCATGCCGGCGCTGCGGCGGATGTTTCCAGCCACGATCGTGACGGCGGCTTCGTCGATCAGAAGGCAGCACTCGACTGAGGTGAGCCGACGGCCCTGGGCCTTGTTCAGCAGCCGAGCAACGCGCCCGTAGAGATCCTTCAGCTTGACGGGGTTGGCCATGCCGCCGAAACCCTTCAGCGTTTCCCCAACCGGCCGCACATCGCTGAGGTCCACCTCGATCTGAATCGGCCCTCCGTTGAACCGTTCATCGCTGCTGAGCTCGAGCATCAGCTGGTAGCTGTCCACCCAGCCGCGACGGGTGTCACCCACCTTGATGGTCACCTTGTTGCCATCAATGCTGTGGGTGCAGTCGTCCTGGCGCTCAGCGGCAGGAGTGATGCCGATTTCGCTGACGCTGAGAACTTCAAAGCTGTTGCGAACCACCGGAAGCCGGTCGATCAGGTGCGGCTCGATGATGGCTCCGGTGCCACAGCCCATCATCGCCAGGTCCATCATCAGACCAAAGGCTTGCCAATCCACCAGGTTGGTGGATGTGCAGTTGTAGGAACCCGAGAAGTTTTCGGGCTGCTCGATCCAGCGGGTGCCACCGATCCAGAGCCAGCGGCCGGAGGGAAGAGCTTTTTTCTCGGCCTGCATGCGAGCCAGCAGGGCAACTTCCGCATCGTTGAGGTTGCCCAATTGACGCAGGCCTTCCAGGTTTCGCGCGCCCACCTGACTCCAGCTCTCACGGCCGCTGGGGGTTTTGCGGCTGTAGGTGCGATAGAAGACCGGGTTGGCAGCAGGAGCGGTTGCGGGGAAGTCGCCGAACCCGGCGACAGCTCCCGCAGAGGTCTCCACACGATTTGGAGTGAGGGTCACGTGCGGTGCTGGGGCGAAGGACAAGTATCGAAACCCTAACGCCACAGATGGGGGTAGCAAGGTCTCTTTACCACCATCAACAGTGTCCCGTTCAAACTGAGCTCCAAATCGGCAGCAAATGATGCAGCGGCGGCTGGAGCCTGAGTTGATGAACGGTGATACGCAGGTGCAGGCCTATGCCGCTGCCGACTTCAGTTCCGGCGATCAAGCCACCATCGAAGCGATTCAGCGGCTCCTCTCACGCACATCGCCTTTGCCGCCTAATCCACTGGTGGTGGACCTGGGTTGTGGCCCGGGAAACATCACGCTTCGGCTGGCCGGCCTCTTCCCCAAGGCTCGGATCATCGGCATTGACGGTGCCGAATCGATGCTGGCTGTCGCCCGGGAGCAGGCCCAGCAGCAGCGGCTGGAGATCTCGTTCCTTTGTCAGACCCTTCAGGAGGTTCTTCGAGGTGCTCTGCTTGGGAAGGCTGATCTGATCGTCAGCAACAGCCTTTTGCATCACCTGCACCAGCCTGATCTGCTCTGGATGGTCACCAGAGATTTGGCAGCACCGGGTTGTCGCACCTTGCACCGGGATCTGCGGCGTCCTGCCTCCGACGCTGAGATTCACCAGCTGCTGCTCAAGCACCTGCCATCGGCTCCAGAGGTGTTGCAGCACGATTTCGCTGCCTCGCTGGCGGCGGCCTTCGAACCTCAGGAGGTGACCGCAGAGCTCCACCGGCTTGATCTCAACGAGTTGACGGTTTCGGCGGAGGGCGACCGTTATCTGGTGGTGTCAGGCTTGGTGAAGTCCTGAAATCCGATGAGCGGCAGTCAAGCGACCACTGATGGTGATCTGGCCCAGGTTTTGGCCTCGGCGGTGGATCGCCGTCGCAACTTTGCGATCATTTCCCACCCGGACGCGGGAAAAACAACCCTCACCGAGAAGTTGCTGCTCTATGGCGGTGCCATTCAGCAGGCCGGTGCGGTGAAAGCCAGGGGTGAGCAGCGCAAGGTGACCTCCGACTGGATGGAGCTTGAAAAGCAGCGGGGCATTTCAATCACCTCCACGGTGCTGCAGTTCGATTACGACGCCACCACGATCAACCTCCTGGACACGCCTGGTCACCAGGATTTTTCCGAAGACACCTACCGAACGCTGGCAGCGGCGGACAACGCCGTGATGCTGGAGGATGCCGCTAAGGGCCTGGAGCCTCAGACCCGGAAGTTGTTCGAGGTCTGCCGCATGCGTCAGATCCCGATCTTCACCTTCATCAACAAGATGGACCGTCCGGGGCGGGAACCGCTCACCCTGCTCGATGAAATCGAGTCGGAACTCGGCCTCACCCCCTGGGCGGTGAACTGGCCGATCGGCAGTGGCGAGCAATTCCGAGGTGTGATTGATCGCCGCAGCAAGGAGGTGGTTCTGTTCAGCCGTGCTGAACGTGGCAAGCAGGCCAGTGAGAAACGCCTCTCGCTGGACGACCCTGCTCTGCGCGAGTTGGTGGAAGAGGACCTGCTGGATCTGGCCATTGAAGAAATGGAGTTCCTGGAGGCGGCTGGCGCCGAGCTGGACATCGAGATGGTCCATGCCGGTGAGCTCACCCCGGTGTTCTTCGGCTCGGCCATGACCAACTTCGGGGTCCGTCCGTTCCTCGACGCCTTCCTTGAGATGGCGCAACGGCCGATCGCCCGATCCAGCAGCGAAGGTCTGGTGGACCCGTTGCGTGAAGGGTTCAGCGGCTTCGTGTTCAAGCTTCAGGCCAACATGGACCCCAGGCACCGCGACCGGGTGGCCTTCGTTCGTGTCTGCAGCGGCCGCTTCGAAAAAGACATGACGGTCAAGCACGCCCGCACGGGCAAAGCGATCCGTCTCTCACGTCCTCAAAAGCTGTTCGGTCAGGACCGAGCTGTGGTGGAAGACGCCTATCCGGGTGATGTGATCGGTCTCAACAACCCCGGCATGTTTTCCATTGGCGACACCCTTTATGTGGGTTCGAAAGTGGAATACGAAGGCATTCCCTGTTTCAGCCCGGAGATTTTCAGTTGGCTGCGCAACCCCAACCCTTCAGCCTTCAAGAACTTCCGCAAAGGGGTGAACGAGCTGCGGGAAGAGGGGGCTGTGCAGATCCTTTATGACACCGACGAGAGCAAGCGGGATCCAATCCTGGCGGCCGTTGGACAACTCCAGCTTGAGGTGGTGCAGCACCGGCTTGAGAACGAATACGGCGTGGAAACCCGGCTTGAGCCCATGGGTTTCCAGGTTGCCCGTTGGATCAACGGCGGTTGGGCTGAACTCGAAAAGGTGGGCCGGATTTTCAATTGCAAAACCGTGCGTGATGCCTGGAATCGGCCTGTGCTGTTGTTCAAGAACGAGTGGAATCTCAACCAGCTTCGGGAAGACCACCCCGACCTTGAACTCAGCAGTGTTGCCCCGGTGGTGAGTGGAGTGGAGCCGATCAGTCTCTGAACCGCGCCGATCACCCCATCCACACCTCCACGCCTCTCTCGCCAGAATTGTGCCGCGCCTTCAACTTCCGTGAGTACGTTCTGGCTGCTGAGGAACAGCGCTGACGGCGGCACCGAATACGTGTGTTTCCGTGGTGATGACGAATCGGTGGAAATGCTGGAGGGCTACCACCTTCCTCCGCAGATGCCGTTGATCAAGCGCCGCTCCTGGATGAACCGGGTGGATGCCCTCAGCTGCCGGAGCAGGCTGGAACGCAGCGAGGGTTTTCGTCACGGTGCGCCCCTCTTCTGAACAGGCCCCGATACGCTCATCAAAAGGAACCCGATCGACGCAATGGCAGCCCTGGGTGAATCTGGCCCCGATGCAAACGCAGATGATCCATTTGCCCGTCTTGGCCTGAGCCGTGATGCGGGCTTTGATCAGGTTCAGGCGGCCAAAGCACGCTGTCTCGCCGAGGTTTCCGGTGATGATCAGGCCCGAGCAAAGATCGAAGCGGCCTACGACGCCGTCCTGATGGCTCGCCTGCGGGACCGGCAACAGGGTCAGGTGAGTGCTGCTGCAGCGACGGCATCGGAGCGGGAGGCCATGGCGGGATCCATGCCTTCTCCGCCAGCTCAGGCACCGATGGGCAACGTGTTGGCGAATCTCCGCAACAGGCTGCCCGATCCCTCCCCGACCCTCTCCGGCCTCAAGCCCGACTGGGCCCTGGTGGAAGGGCAGGGGCGTTCCGTTCGCCTGATTGCTGGGATCGTCGGCGTTGCTCTGTTGCTGATCTCGGCCGGGAGCATTCAGTTGGTGCTGGCCCTGGCAACCATCGGCGTTTTTCTCAGTCAGGTTCGCCGTGGTCGCCGCCCACTGGCATCCCTGGGCTGGACGTTGCTGGTGCTCATCCTGGGCTTGGCGGCAGGCTCTTTGCTGAACCTGGCGCTCTCCCCCACTGCTGTTGAACAGCTGGCTCTCAGCCCTCTGCAGATCCAGGCTCTGCCTGCAGCTCTGCTGCTGTGGGCTGCAGCCCTGTTCCTGGCCTGAGCATCAGGCCGCCGTCGGTAGGCCGTCAATCAGCTCCTGCAGCTCCGCAGCGCTCACGTCATAACGGTCGTTGCAGAAGTGGCAGGTCAGTTCCGCGCCACCATCCTTGTCACGCATGTCGGTGAGTTCGTTCCTGCCCAGCAGGAGCAGTGCCGCTTTGCTGCGTTCACGGCTGCAAGGACAGAAAAAACGAAGTTCCTGACTGGCCTCGGCATCGTCGAGGGGTTTGGGATCAAGGTCGGGGAAGACGTCCCGAAGCAGATCCTCCAGCTGGTCGCCACTTGCCGCAAGCCGCTGACTGAATCCAGTGATCTCGCGGCAACGCTGTTCAATCAGCTCCACCAGGGCCGGCTCTTCCGCTGCTTTGGGAAGGATTTGAACCAGGAGGCCACCGCTGGCATGGATGCCGGCGCTGTTCACTTGCTCACCCACAAACACGGCTGAAGGCGTCTGTTCGGAGTGGAGCAGATAGGAGGCCACATCCTCACCAATGCCTCCACTGACGAGTTCAACGGTGCTGTTGAAGGGCTCACCCTTGCCGTCATCACGCATCACGTGGAGGTAGCCGGTGCCAGCGGCCTCCTTGAAGTTGAAGCTGAAATGGCCTGCTTCATCCTGAATCGGGTCGAGTTCCAGGCCCGGCTCGCCCACGTACCCACGAACGGTTCCGTTACGGCCGGCATCCACCATCAAGTTCTTGATTGGTCCGTCGGAACCGAGGCGCAGGTTCACCCGGCCGTGCCGCACCTTCATCGAACTGGCCAGCATCAATCCAGCGGCCATGGCTCGTCCGAGCATCACGCTGGTGAGGAACGACAGACCATGGCGCTCCCTCGCCTCACGCACGATGTTGGTTGTTGATACCGCCACCAATCGGATGCCGCCCTCAGCGGCTGTTGCACGCACCAGCCGGTCGGCCATATCCCCTCGGAAGTTCAGGGCAATGTAGTCATCGGTTCGAGCCGCCCGCCCTGCAAGCGCAGTCTTTGGCAGTCCCAGTCCTGAAACAGCTCGGGTTCATGGGTGACCACGATCAACACCTGCTCACGGGCGAGGCCGGCGAGCAGATCAAGCACGTCCCGTCGCACCGACCAATCCAAACCTGCGGTGGGTTCATCCAGGAGGAGCACTTCAGCACCGCGGAGCATTTGCACGGCGAGGGCAAGCCGCCGTTGCTGCCCGCCGCTCAGCCGTTCTGGCGCCGTTGTGGAGGCGATGCTGTCGAGGCCAACCCGTTCGAGCACGCTCTGTTCGCGCTCATGACCGAGCCGCCGATGTCCCAGCCGCAGTTCCTGAGCCACGCTCAGCCCGAGGAAATGGCGCTCAGGAAACTGGAAAACGATGCCGCAAATCCATCGCAGCTGCCGTCGTTTCACTGCGCTGCCGTTCCAGCGGATGCTGCCGGATGTGGCTGATGCCAGGCCACTGATGATTTCCAGAAGCGATGTCTTTCCGGATCCACTGGCGCCAGCAATCAGCAGCGGCCGTCCCTTCTGCGTCTGAAAACCGACGCCGTCGAGGATGGGGGCACCGGCAGTCGCAGGTGCATAGGTGATTCCTGAGAGCTCGAGCATGCGTTCAGCTTGAACGATGATGACGGTGTCGCGATGGCCCCATGGACATTCGTTTTCGTGAAGTCGATCCCTTCAATTGCTGGTTGTGGATCCGTTTTTCGGAACCCCCCAGTCAGGGGGAACGGAATTACGTCGATGGTGTCTTCGACAGCTGGTATGTGATCGGGCGTTTGGGCGGCTTCAACGCAGAAAACCTGCAGGTGCATGACGCGGGCTCCGATCTCAGTTGGATGACCTACGACAACGATGGGGCTGAGTCGGCGATGCCAGCCCTGATGCACAACATGGGGCAGCTCGAATACCAGAACGACTGGGGACGTTGCTGGGTTGATCTCGGTACGTCGGATGGAGTTGCCATCGATGTTCTGATCAATGCCCTGCGTCAATTGGACTCCGACGTGGTTCAGATCGAAGAGCTGGTCGTTGGTGGGGTCAATGAGAATTGGCCGGTTGAAGACCATCCCGACAGTGTTTTCCCTGCCGGTGGCTGAACGCCGGCGCTTGCTTCTGTCGTCGGATCGCCTGGAGCAGGGTGGATCGGTTCTGCTCAACTCCGAAGAGCAGCACTACCTGCGGAGAGTGTTGCGTCTGCGCTGTGGCGAGCAGGTGGATCTGATCGATGGTTGCGGCCGGCTCACGACCGCAACCCTGATGGAAGCCAAGCTGCTCGAGCTCGATCGGCCAGCGCAACTGATTGAGCCCCAGGCCCAACCTCAACTGGGTCTAGCCGTGGCCTTGATGCGGCGGGGGATGGATGAGGTCGTCCGGATGGCCTGTGAGCTCGGGATTGATCGGATTCAGCCCCTGCGCTGCGATCGCTGTGTTCCCCAGGCCGACCACCGACCCGAGCGCTGGGCCACGATCATTCGTGAAGCGGTGGAGCAGTGCGAACGGTTGTGGACGCCACAGCTGCTCGATCTCAAAGACCTATCTCAATGGATGGGAGATGAGCGGGGCCAGCGTCTGGTGGGGGTGACCCGCGAGGCGGCACCACCGGCCTTGGATCAATGGTTGCGTCATCAGGCCGATCCTGTTCAGCTCACATGGCTCATGGTCGGCCCGGAAGGGGGCTGGAGCGAAGAGGAACTGAAGCAGTTCACCCAAGCCCAGATTCAGCCCGTCCAGATGGGATCAACCATCCTGCGCAGTTCGACGGCCGCGGTGGCTGGTGCCGTGGAACTGATTCGTTGGCGTGATCGGCTGATCAGCTCTTGAACAGATCCTGAGCGATCCCCCGGAAGGATTTCAGAGCTGCTCCGGGCCGGCGGCTGCGCTGGCGCAGTCCGCCACCAGGCATAAGGTTGCTGGGGGCAAAGGTGGAGTAGGTCACCGCCGGGCGGGATGCCTCTGCTGCAGCCAGTTCAGCGGCGATCGCTTCTGCTGTGGTGAGTGAGGCTGCGGGCTGAGCGCTGGATGCAGCACTGGTTTCTGCAACAGTCTCTTCAACAGCTTCGGGGGCTGAAGGCTGGGCAACCTCTGAGGGCTCGGAGGCAGCGACCACAGCTGCCTCGACCGGTGCCTCTTCGGTTGCTGGAGCCTCTTGTTGAGGCAGATCGAGGGTAGCCGGAGCGGCGGCGTCATCCAGGGTGAGGAAAAAGCCCTTGTTGCTGTTGAACACCATCCGGTCGACCAGAGAACGAACGCACCCGATTCTCCCTCTGCAATGGCCGCAGGCAGGAGATGCTTAGGGCACTGCAACACGGTGTGATGTCCGCACTCTGGATTCAGGCCCTGCTGGTGAACACGGTTTTGATTGCCCTGGCGCAGCGGACATCTGTGCTCACCCGCAGTGGTTGGGTCCATGCAGCTGCCTTGGGCACGATTCTGTGGGGGTGTTTGGGGTGGTCGGGCTGGTTGGCCGTGGTCGCCTATCTCTGTCTGGGAAGTCTGGTCACCAAGATCGGCTTTCAGAACAAGCAAAACCGGGGCCTTGCCGAAGCCCGCGGTGGGCAGCGCGGCCCTGAAAACGTCTGGGGTTCTGCGGCCGTTGGAGCCTTCCTGGCACTGCTCATCGGTGCTGGTGTCGAGCCCCGTGAGCTGATGTTGGTTGGTTTTGCGGCGAGTTTTGCCGCCAAGTTGGCCGACACCTTCGGCAGTGAGATTGGCAAACGATTCGGGCGCACCACGGTGTTGATCACCAGCCTGCGGGTTGTTCCACCAGGAACCGAAGGAGCCATCAGCCTTGAGGGAACCCTGGCCAGTGCCGCCGGCAGCATCGCCATGACCCTGGTGATGCTGGCCCTGCAGCTGGTTCCTTCATGGCCTGTGGCAGTGCTGGTGATGCTGGTTGGCCTGGTGGCGACCCTCGGCGAAAGCCTGCTCGGTGCTCTGGTGCAGGATCGCGTGGCCTGGTTGAGCAATGAGCTGGTCAATGCTCTCCAGACCCTCTTGGCCGCAGTTCTGGCGATGCTGCTGATGGTGCTCTGATCAGCTGGTTTGGATGGGCATCAGACCATCGCGCTGGGCCCATTGCTGCAGCAGTTGAACTCCCTCATGGAGATGAAGGCGCAGGGATGAACGGCTGCAATTCATGGCCTGAGCCAGATCCTTGAGGGTCTGGCCTTCGATCAAGTGGGCTTGCAGCACCGTGCCGGCCAGGCCATCCACCTGGTGCAGCACGCTCTTCAGCCAGTCAAGGTGTTCATCCTCCGCCCTCGAGCTTGCTGGCTTTCCAGGGCTGGCAGACAGGTCGACGACCTGGCTGGCTCCATGGCTCTCAACGGCGGCAGCCCAGCGCTCTGGTCGAACCGATAGTTCGGTTGCAAGGTCCTGATCGCTGAGAAGGGGCTGCCGGTTCTGTTCGCGTTCCCGCTGGATCTTCATTCCGGCTGCGTAAAGATCACGCAGTCGCCAGGGAATCCGAATGGTGCGTGATCGATCGCGGCGGTAGTGGAGGATTTGGCCGGTGGCCCGCGAGAGCAGATAGCTGCTGGGGCGGAGGCCTCGTTGTTGATCAAACCGTTCAAGGCCACGGATCAATCCAACCCGGGACTCCTGCAGAAGGTCGTCGAACTCTTCAGGCCCGCGTTGCTCTTGGCGACGGGCCGCGCAGTGGGCCAGGCCCAGGTGCTTGAGAGCCTGCTGATTGCGTCGTGCAATGCAGGGCGGCAGTCCACGCCGGGACTCCTGGTGCAGGTGACGTTGAGAAATCAAGGGATCAGTGCAACTGATCCAACGGTTCAACCCTCAGCCCCGAAGCGGTTGGCCCTTTGGTGCCGCAGATCGGCACTTTCGTGCCGGATCATGGGTGCAACGGTTTTGGATGGATGGACTGGCAACCAGAAGCACTGGCAGCACTCAAGAAAGATGTTCCGTTCTTCGTACGGCCTGCTGTTCGTAAACGGGTTGAGGCGATGGCGGATTCCGACGGACGTTCCGACATCGACCTGGATTTCTACAAATCCGCCAAGCAGGCCATGGCCCCGAGCTGATCCTCAGGAGGGGTCGAGATCGCAGCGCTGCAGTTCCGGCTGGGTCAAGCGGTCAACGATGCGTGCCATATCCAGGGCTGTGAGTTCACCGTTTTCGTCCCACTTGAGCGTGGTTTTGCGCTGGGCAGGGGGGTGGCCGGCAGCGCGTTCTGCAGAGCGGTCAGGTCCCAAGTCCGATCACCAATGTCAGGAGAGCCACACATTAGTCGTCGCTTCGGGTCCCGTTTACATGCTGATAGGTGTTGATGTGTTAACTGCAGCGAGTCCGGCCCACTCCTGCAGGGGCGCCCACTGGCCCAAGCGCTGATCGAGCCAGCGGTGGCCATCGGCATTGAGATGGATCCCATCGGGTTCCATCCAGGTCAACCAGTCGGGCTCCTGCTGCATCTCCTGATGCATGGACAGGAAGGGCACATCGGCCTCACGGCACTGTTCGGCCATCACGGCCTCCGTAGCCGCGATCTGGCTGTTGCTGTACCAGAGACAGCCGGCAAAGGGCATCACGTGTTCATCCACCGCAGTGAGGCCCAGCACAAACACCTGCACCTCCTGGGTCATCTCATTGAGAAGTTGTCCCAGCCCGAACGAAAAGGCCTCCACATCCAGTTGGGGTCTGCCGTCGATCCGACCAACGCGGGCGGTGTCATTCAGCCCGACACTGAGCAGAAGTCCGCCCGGCGTTTGGCGACGCAGTTCGCCGCGGCAGCTCCATTCGCTGCGCCAGCGGGCGGCCACGCGTTCCAGGCCATCCCCGCGGATGCCCAGTGGGTATACCACTGGTGCGTTGGGCAGGTTCATCCAGCGCAGGCGCAGTCGCTGGCACCAGCCACCCGCTTCACGGTCACCCCAACCATGCACGCCACTGTCCCCGAGCACGATCAGCTGACGGGGGGCGTCGTTCGCACCGCTCATAAGGCCATGGCCCGGCTGTTCCAGCTCCCCTGAAGTCGTTCCCCCAGGCTCTCACCCAGCAGTGTGAGCACTGCGGAGATCAGCACGATCCAGAGCACCAACCACCAATGAAACGAGCTGAGGGCTTCCATCAGCTGCCAGCCCAGACCGGCTCCCCCAACCATGCCGATGATCGCGGTGTCGCGCAGGATCACATCCAATCGGTAGGTCGCATAGGTGAGGTAAGCGCGACTTACATCCGCCAGGGGGCCGTAAAGCCAGCTCACCCGGTTGGTGGCGCCGCAGGTCTTCATGGTCTGGGCGGAACGCAATCCCCGGCTGCGGAGGGCGTCGATCAGCACCCGACCCATCACACCCCCGTGGTGCAGCCCCAGGGCCAGCCCCGCCAGGGCCAGGCTTGGTTTGGCCAGCATCAGCAGTAGGAGTGCGGTGAGAGGGGCCGGGATGAGTCGCAACGCGCCCCACATCACTCCCTGCAAACGCAGGCTGGCTTGGCTGGGCCAAACAAGCAGCAACAGCGGTGGAAGGCCGGTGGCAACACAACCGGCGATCAGGGTGATCCACACCGTGGCTCCAATCACCCCGGGCCAGGAGATCTCAAGGGCAGCATTGAATCCCTGGGATCCGTCGATGAGGTTGCCGACAACCATCGACCACTCAGCCACTGGCCAGGCCAGCTGCAGATCCAGCTGTGTTCCCCAGCCAAGGGCAACCCAGGGGCTGGCCATGGCCACGGGAAGAATCAGCATGCGTGACCAGCTGCGCAGCGTTCGCAGCAGTCGGTCGAGCACCACCATGGCGATGGCCAGCATCCAAAGCCCACTCCACAGCTCCTGAAATTGGAGCGAGCGCAGGCTGAGGCTGAGGTCTGTCCCCAGTCCTCCGAGGCCGAAAACGCCCAGAATCAAGGCTGAACGAAGTGCGCAATCGAGGCGGTGGCCGATGTGGTCGCTGATCGGCTCTGCCAGCGGTGGGACCAGCCCGGTGAGCATCACTGCCCATGGCGTGGCGCCGGCTCCCTTGAGGACGGGAATGGCCGGTGAAACGTGGCAATCCACCTGATCGGCGATCACCCGCGCCATCAGAACCGTGTAGGGAATCGCGATGGCGCAGATCGCAACCCAGCCATTCAGCCCGAACACCTGCAGCAGCAACAGCCCCCAGACCAGTTCATGCACAGCGCGCAGGGGCGCCAGCCAACGGCGCAAGATCACGGCAGGCCAACGCACGTCCGCCAGGATTTCCCAGAAGGTGCTTGAGCTCAGCAGTCCGAGACCCACGCCGAGAACACTGCTGATGCCCCAGGACATCACGGCGATCACCAGGGTGATCTGGAGCCCGTTGAGCAAGCTGCCCAGAACGATGGGATCGATGGAGGGCTGCACGGCCCCAGCCGCGAACTGTTGAAGAACTGAAAGTCCGCCGCCGTGACCATCGCGCAACAGCACCACAAGAATGCCGAGCAGGCTGAGGCCCGGCAGCAATGGGATCAGCGGCAGGGCTGGCTTCAGGCCGATGCGTAGAGCCATTCCAGCTGATCCCGATGAATGGTGTCTGGAGCCGCATCGATCACCAGGGCACCACCACGGAGCCCCAGAACCCGATCGAAACGGTGTATCAGATCCGGCCGATGCAGGCTGATCAGACAGCCCGGCAAGAGAAGCAGGGTGTTGAGAACGTCTTCGGCGAGGCTGGGATCAAGGGCGGAGAGGGGTTCGTCCGCCAGCACGAGTTCAGGCCGCTGATGCAACAGACGGCCCAGAGCCACCCGTTGGCGCTGCCCTCCGGAGAGCTCACGCACGGGCTGTTCAAGCAGATCGGCCTCCAGTTTCACCTGGTGCATCAGCTCAAGGCAGGTGTTTGGGTCCAGGGGACCCAGCAGGTTTCGAATCGCCCAGAGCAGCCCATGGCGTCCCAGGGCACCGCTGTTGATGTTCTGGATCACACTCAGTTCCTCCACCAGGCGTAGGTCCTGCCAGAGCGTGCCGATTTGGCGCCGTTGCCGGCGGGACAACTGCTGATGGGGGCGACCACACCAGTGCACGGATCCTGCATCGGGGCATAAGGCCCCGTTGCAGAGCTTCAGCAACGTGGTTTTGCCGGCGCCACTGGCACCGAGCAAAACCACACGCTGGTCCGCACGAAGGGTGAGGGTGATCGGTTGGAGCCGTTGCCCCAGGCAGACCTGGTGCAGCTCCAGCAGCGCCGTCAACGGATCTTTCCGAGTTGGCGACCCACCGTTTCGATCATCACGTAGTCCTCGTCCTTGGCGGGGATGAAGCGTTCGGCACCGAACAACTCGAGAATCATGGCGCCGTTCTCTGTGTCTGCCGACAGGTCCAGCAACGCGGTCTGCAGCTTGTTGGTGAAACTATCGCCAAAGCGATCATCCAGACCGGGTCGTACAACCCAGTGGTAATCCACGTAGGGCGGTGTCCTCCAGATCACCGACACCTTGCCGGGATCCACGCGGCCGTCCGCCACATTGCTGCGCCAGACCTGCTCGTTCAAGGCGCCAACCTCGTAGGCACCGCTCTGCACCACAGCAACGGTGGCGTCGTGGCTTCCGCTGAAGCCAGGGCCGCCCCCCGCCAGATCCTCAGGTTTCACGCCGTTTTCCCCCATGAAGAACTGGGGCATCAGGCGGCCGGAGGTGGAACTCTCCGAACCGAAGGCCAGTCGGCGTCCCTTCAGCTCAACCAGTTGGTCGGCACTGGTGAAAGGGCGCAAACCACTGGCGCCATTGGCGATGAACACACTGGTGAACTCTGCATCGATGTCCCGTTGCGCCAGCACCCGGGCTCCAGGCGTCTGCAGCCGGGCCTGCACACCGGTGAGTCCACCGAACCAGACGAGATCAAGGCTGCCGGTGCGGAAAGCACTTACTGCCGCCGCGTAATTGCTCACCGGCGCATACCGCACGGGAACATCCAGCTTTTCGCTGAGTTCCGTAGAGAGCGTGCCGTAGAGACGATTGAGTTTCTCGGGGTTCTGGTCGGGGATGGCACCGATCTGCAGAACGGCCTGTTTGGCGTCGTTCTGGGGTGCGCCGCAACTGGAAACACTGGCCGTGAGTGCGAGTCCGGCAATCAAACCGGTGGCCACCACGGCCCTGCGTTCTCGTACAGACATTCAGAAAAAGACAGTGATCAGATCGGATCAGAAGGAGCGAAGCAGCCGATTTAGTCGCATCAGTCCATTGTGGATCGTCTCATCCGCCACGGCACAGGAGAGTCGAATGCAGCGGTCATCGCCGAAGGCCAGGCCCGGAACCACGGCCAGGCCTTCCTGTTCCAAGGCTTGCCGGCAGAACTCCATCGAATCGGGCACGCCGTCCGGCAGGCGGGGGAAGGCGTAGAAGGCCCCTTGAGGGGGCGTCAGGGTGATGCCCTCCAGAGCCTGCAGCCCTTCAGTGAGCAGAGTTCGTCGGCGGTTGTAGCTGATGGCCATCTCGCGAACGCAATCTCTGGGCGCTTCGATCGCCGCAAGGGCACCCCGTTGAGCAAAGCTGCACACATTGCTGGTGCTCTGGCTCTGCAGGGCTGAAGCAGCCTTGATCACGGCAGCATCTCCAGCCAGATAACCAAGGCGCCAGCCGGTCATCGCCCAGCCTTTGGCAAAACCGTTCACAGTGAAGCAGCGCGAGCGGATCTCTTCGGCAATGGCCGCAAAGCTGCAGTGCTGCTGACCATCGGCCAGGAGATATTCATAGATCTCATCGCTCATCACCATCAGCTGGGGGTGACGGGCCACCAGCGCGGCCAGGGCCTCCAGTTCGGCCCGTGTCATCACCTGGCCGCTGGGGTTGCCAGGGGAATTGATCACCAGCAGTCGGCTGCGTGGGGTGATCTGCTGCTCCAGTAGAGCGAGGTCGAGACGGAAGCCTTCCTCCGCTTTGGTGGGGATGATCCTCGTGCTCGCCCCGGCCAGGGCCGCCATCTCGGGATAGCTCAGCCAGAAGGGCGCCGGCACCAGAACTTCGTCGCCGGGATTGAGCAGCACCTGGAACAGGTTGTAAATGGCTTGCTTGCCACCGTTGGTGACCATCACCTGCTCGGGCTGGGTTGGAATCTCGTTTTCGACGCTCAGTTTGTGGGCCAGAGCCGCACGCAGATCGGGGTCCCCCGCGGCGGGGCCGTAGCGGGTGAAGCCGGATCCCAGAGCATGCTGAGCCGCTTCAACGATGAATGCAGGCGTCGCAAAGTCCGGCTCACCGGCACTGAGGCTGCAGATGTCCTTACCGCTGTCGCGCAGTGCTTTGGCCTTGGCGCTGATCTCCAGCGTCAGCGACGGTTTGAGGGCGACAGCCCGGTCGGAAAGTTCTGGCGGGCGCAGCATCGGTAACGCACCTCCCCGCGGTGCGTTTAAAACTTCATCATCCTGCCGCAGATGGTGTCGCAGACAACCTTGATTTCTCAGCGCCCATGAATGCGATACAGATCAGCTGGGTCTTGGCCGCAGAGGACAGCGCCAGATTGGCGACGTTCTACAGCGAGCTGTTTCAAGCCACGTTGAAGCCTGGGCTGGCGGAGCACCACTGCATCGTTCAGTTCAGCGATGGCACCCAGCTGGAGATCTACAGGCCCTCACGCCGGCGCTCTTTTCCAGCCCGAGGGCGAGCGCTGGCGCCCTGCTTGCGGCTCTCCCCATCGCAGGAACCCCTGCCTGAACTACAACGGCTGCTCAGCAACGCCCTGCAGCGTGGCGGATCGCTCCTCGAGGAGGCGCGGCTTGAGCCCTTTGGTGCTGAGGCCTGGATCCACGATCCGGAGGGCAATCCCCTGTTGCTCCTGGCTCCCCTGGAATCTGTTGCTCCGACGTCATGACCCTCTCCAGCCTGGAGGCCTGCAGTTCTTGCGCTGCCTGTGATCTGGCCAGCACGCGTCACACCGTCGTGATCAGCCGCGGCAACCCCAAGGCGGATCTGATGCTGATCGGTGAAGCACCCGGAGCTCAGGAAGATGCTCAGGGCATTCCGTTTGTCGGGCGTTCAGGACGTGCCCTCGATCAACTGCTGCGGGATGTGGATCTGGATCCCGAGCATGACCTCTACATCTGCAACGCGATCAAATGCCGGCCGCCCAACAACCGACGGCCGAAAAAGGCTGAGTTGGCCGCCTGCCGTGCCTGGCTTGACCTGCAACTGGAGACCGTTGATCCCACGGTGATCGTGCTCACAGGAGCCACCGCTGTGGAGGCCATCCTTGGCATCAAGGGTGGCATGACCCAGCTTCGTGGTCAGTGGCAGAGCTGGAATGGACGGGCGGTGATGCCGATTTTTCACCCCTCCTATCTGCTGCGCAATCCCTCCAAAGCAGCCGGCGCGCCCCTGGATCTGACACGGCAGGATCTCGACGCGGTTCGGCGCAGGCTGTGCGAACGTTGACCCGCTTCACCACCGGCCCCATGACTGCCCTGGATCGGCGCTACGACACCCAGATCCACCGCCGTGTGACCCGCACTGTGATGGTGGGGGATGTGCCCGTGGGCAGCGAGCACCCGATCGTGGTGCAGTCGATGATCAACGAGGACACCCTCGATATCGAGGCTGCTGTAGCCGGCATCATCCGCCTGGCGGAAGCGGGCAGTGAGATCGTGCGGGTGACGACTCCTTCTATGGCCCACGCCAAAGCGATGGGACAGATCCGTCAGGAGCTTCGTCAGCGCGGCTGCACCGTTCCCCTGGTGGCGGATGTTCACCACAACGGCGTCAAGATCGCCCTGGAGGTCGCCCAGCACGTCGACAAAGTCCGGATCAATCCCGGCCTGTTCATTTTTGATAAGCCAGATCCGAACCGCCAGGAGTTCAGCCCCGAGGAATTTGCCGCCATCGGTCAGCGCATCCGTGAGACGTTCGAGCCCTTGGTGACCCTGCTGCGGGATCAGAACAAGGCGCTTCGAATCGGTGTGAACCATGGCTCCCTGGCGGAGCGGATGCTGTTCACCTACGGCGACACCCCTGAGGGGATGGTCGAGTCAGCGATGGAATTCGTGCGCATCTGCCATGAGCTTGATTTCCACAACATCGTGATTTCGATGAAGGCCTCGCGGGCTCCGGTGATGCTCGCGGCCTACCGCCTGATGGCGGACACCATGGACAAGGAAGGTTTCAATTACCCACTCCATCTGGGCGTGACCGAAGCCGGTGATGGTGATTACGGCCGGATCAAGAGCACCGCAGGCATCGCCACACTGCTGGCCGATGGGTTGGGAGACACCCTCCGTGTCTCACTGACGGAGGCCCCTGAAAAGGAAATCCCCGTCTGCTACTCGATTCTTCAATCCCTGGGTCTGCGCAAGACCATGGTCGAGTACGTCGCCTGCCCCAGCTGCGGTCGCACCCTGTTCAATCTCGAGGAGGTGTTGCATAAGGTGCGCAACGCCACATCCCACCTCACGGGTCTGGACATTGCCGTGATGGGGTGCATCGTCAATGGTCCCGGCGAGATGGCCGACGCTGATTACGGCTACGTCGGTAAAACCCCGGGCGTGATTTCGCTGTATCGCGGCCGTGATGAAATCCGCAAGGTGCCTGAAGCTGAGGGCGTTGAAGCCCTCATCCAGTTGATCAAAGAGGACGGTCGCTGGGTGGAGCCCGCTTGATCTCGCTAGTCTGAAGAATCAGTCCTGAAGGGCCATGGTTCGGAGTCAGCGCCTGCGTTCTTTGGTTCGGTCGACTCCTTTGCTGTTGATGCTGGGGGTTGGTGGTGTGGTCACCGCCCTGGGTATCAGCTCGCCAGGTCTTTCCCTGCCATCGGCCTCCGGCGGATCGATTCACGACAGCCCCAAGGAGGTGATTGATCAGGTCTGGCAGATCGTTTATCGCGATTACCTGGATTCCACCGGCGCCTACGACGAAAGAACGTGGCGCCAGTTGCGCAGCAATCTGCTGCGCAAGTCCTACGGGGGCAGCGCCGAATCCTACGAGGCGATCCGGGGCATGCTCGCCAGCCTTGATGACCCCTACACCCGTTTCCTTGATCCGAAAGAGTTTAAGGAAATGCAGATCGACACCTCCGGGGAGTTGATGGGCGTGGGGATCCAGCTCAGTCTCGACAAAGACACGAAGGAGCTGATTGTTGTCTCCCCGATTGAGGGCACCCCTGCATCCCGTGCAGGTGTTCAGCCCAAGGATGTGATTGTGTCCATCGATGGTGCCTCCACCAAAGGCATGACCACCGAAGACGCTGTCAAGTTGATCCGAGGTCCGGAGGGCACCGATGTGGTGCTGGGGCTCAGGCGCCAGGGTCAGGTGCTGAATGTGCCGTTGAAACGGGCGCGCATTGAGATTCATGCCGTGAAGGCCATGCTCAACACGGCGCCCAATGGCCGCAAGGTGGGCTACATCCGTCTCAAGCAATTCAATGCCAACGCCACGCGTGAGATGCGTGCGGCCATCAAGGATCTGGAATCGCAGGATGCTGAGGGCTATGTGCTGGATCTACGCAGCAATCCCGGAGGCTTGCTCGAGGCGAGCGTGGACATCGCCCGCCAATGGCTCAATGAAGGCACCATCGTCAGCACCCGAACCCGCGCAGGAATCCGCGATGTGAGGCGCGCCACGGGTAGTGCGATCACCGACAAACCCCTGGTGGTGCTGATTGATCAGGGATCCGCCAGTGCCAGCGAAATTCTTTCAGGGGCACTTCAGGACAATTCCCGGGCCCAACTCGTTGGCCAGAAGACCTTCGGCAAAGGGCTTGTCCAAGCCGTTCGTGGATTGGCCGATGGATCGGGTCTGACGGTCACCATCGCGAAGTACCTGACACCCAAGGGAACCGATATTCACAAGAACGGAATCCAACCTGATATCGAAGCGGCGATGTCGAAGCAGGAGATCATGAACTTCTCGGTTGAGGACCTGGGAACCCAGAAAGACAGTCAGTACAGGAAAGCTGAGGGGACCCTGATGAACCAATTGAAGAAAATTCAGGCGGGCACGACCTATCAACCCGGCCGAGCCAACCTCAGCTACGCGCTGCAGTAGCTCAGGAGATCGGCTGCATCAGTCCGCCGCCGCCACCACCATTGGAGTCATCATCGTCTGAAGCGCCGGGCTGGAACAGGGCATACACACCAAGCGCAGTGGCACAGAAAACGCCACTGATCAGTTCCAGAGAGACGCCACCAGCACCGATCTCGACGAATTCACCCATGTCCAACGGATTTCGCTGGTACCAATGTAACGAAGAATTGCGTGGTTGGTAACGTTTTTCTCAGAATTGGGTTCAGGCTTCAGACCTGAACCACCTCTGCATTCTTGGCACGCAGTTCCTCCTGCCGCTGTGCATCCGTTTTGCCATCGGCATCGGGAATCTGGGCTGCCATCAAACGCAGCCATTCCATCAGCTGTTCCAGTTGCTTCTCCATGGGGAGAACACCAAGACCGCGGGCCATCACCTTGTGCTGGATGCCGCTGCCGGCCTGATACACCAAGCGGCCATGCAGATGCTGGGGCAACCCCTGGCGCAGCAAACGGAACGCCGGTTCCTCCATGGGAGTTTCGAGCACGATGTTGGGCTTCTCCGGTTTGATCCTGGAGAAGCCGCACCGCTTCGCCAGCAGTTTGAGTTCCATCAGCTGCAGGAGCGACACCACGGCAGCGGGCAGCGCTCCGTAGCGATCGGCCCAACCCGCAGCCAGCTCCACCAGGGCCTCGGCGGTGAGGCAGTCGGCGGCAGCTCGGTAGGCCGCGATCTTCTCATCGGGATCAGTGATCCAGTCCGCAGGCACAAAGGCCGTGACGGGGAGGTCCACCTGAGTGTCTTCAACGCTGGGTATGTCTTGACCCTGAATTTCCGCCAGGGATTCCTGCAGCATCTCCATGTAGAGGTCAAAGCCGATGGTTTCCATCTGGCCGCTCTGCTGCACGCCGAGGAGATTGCCCACTCCACGGATCTCCATATCCCGCATAGCGAGCTGGTATCCACTGCCCAGTTGGGCGAACTCCTGAATGGCGCGCAGCCGCTGACGGGCGGTGTCGCTCAGCGATGCGTTGCCCGGATAGAACAACCAGGCATGGGCCTGAATCCCACTGCGACCGACCCGTCCCCGCAATTGGTACAGCTGGGCCAGGCCAAAGCGGTGGGCGTCCTCAATCAGGATCGTGTTGACACGAGGAATGTCAAGGCCGCTTTCCACAATCGTGGTGCAGAGCATCACGTCGGCTTCACCGGCGTTGAACGCCACCATGGCGTTCTCCAGTTCGCCCTCGGCCATCTGACCGTGAGCCACCAAAAGCTTCAGGCCTGGCAGCATTTCCCGTAGGCCTGCAGCCACCTCCTCGATTCCTTCCACCCGGGGAACCACATAAAACACCTGGCCCCCACGATCCAGTTCCTGGCGGATGGCGCTGCGCACCGCCTCCGGATCCAGAGAAGCCAGGTGCGTCTTGATCGGACGGCGCAGTGGCGGTGGTGTGGTGATCAGGCTCATCTCCCGCACCCCCGAAAGGCTCATGTAGAGCGTTCTGGGAATCGGCGTTGCCGACAGGGTCAGCACGTCGACGTCCTTCCGCAGCACTTTGATCTTTTCCTTCTGGTTGACACCGAAGCGCTGTTCTTCATCCACCACCAACAGACCAAGCTCTTGGAACGACGCTCCTTTGCTGAGCAGCTGGTGGGTTCCCACCACGGCGTCGATGGTTCCCTGCTTCAGGCCATCGAGAATGGATTTGCGTTCCGACGCCGTCCGGAAACGATTCAGCAGAGCCACCTTGATCGGATATGGCGCGAAGCGTTCCGAGAGCGTGCGCCAGTGCTGCTGAGCCAACACCGTGGTTGGGGCCAGCATCGCCACTTGCTTCCCAGCGGTGATGGCTTTGAAGATGGCGCGGATCGCAACTTCGGTCTTGCCGAAGCCAACGTCCCCGCACACCAGTCGGTCCATCGGCTCCTGCCGTTCCATGTCCCGCTTCACGTCGGCCGTGGCCTTCAGTTGATCCGGCGTCGGGTCATAAGGGAACGACTCCTCCATTTCCACCTGCCAGGGGCCGTCGGAGGGGAAGGCAAAGCCTGCGGCCTGTTGCCGTTCTGCGTACAGCTTCACCAGATCAAGGGCAACCTTGCGAACCACCTTCTTGGCCCGTTCCTTGGCCTTGTTCCAGGCCGTGCCACCCATACGGTTGAGCTGCGGGGGTGTTTCACTCGTGGCCCGATAACGCCCAAGGCTGCCCAGTTGATCGGCGGCAACCCGAAGGATTCCATCGGCGTACTGCACCACGAGGTAGTCGCGGATGTCGCCTGACATCGCGAGTTTTTCCATGGCTTTGAAGCGGCCGATGCCATGGTTTCGATGCACCACAAAATCGCCCGGACGCATCTTGTTGGGATCCACCGTGCGGCTGGCGGCCTTGCGACGGCGGCGCACATAACCACTGGAACTCAGGCTCTGCTGACCAAAGAATTCCCGGTCGGTGACCAGGGCAATTCGCCAGGCCGGCAGCTGCAAACCCTCAAGTTCAGCAGTGCCCCTCACTTTCAGGGCGACGGGGGTGTTCTGCTCAATCAGACGGGAAATGGCATTGCTGTCTCCCGCGTTCGGCACAAACCGACTGATGCAGTCGTGCTCCTCCAGCAGAGCAACCGCTCGGCTGGGTTGTGCAGACACCAACCAAACCGCCGTGCGCTCGGTTTGAAATCCCTTGATCAGTTCCCCGAGTTTTCCAAATTGGTTGGGGTAGGCGGCAACAGGGCGGCTGGCGAGGTCAAAGCTGTTGGGGTGCTGGTCAACTTCGAGCAGTTCTGCCATGTCAAATCCATGGAAGACCTCCGTCAGGGCATAGGCGGCTTCAATCTCACGGTGCAGAACCGCTGGCCAGAGCCGATTGCGATCGCCCTCGTCCAGGCCCGCCTCAGCAGCCATGTCGTGGTGATGTTCCTCAACATGGCTGAGCCACTGTTGTCCGTGGGCTAGGCCCTGGCGTCGCTCATCGATCACCACTGTTGTGGTGTCCGGCAGGTAGTCGAGAAGCGAGGCTGGTTGCTCCCAGGCGAGCCCCATCAGCCGGCGCATGCCTTCGGGTGTCCCGCCGTTCAGAAGCTGCTCTGTGCCCTCGCTACCAAGCAATTGCTCCAGTCCATCGGGCATCGTCTCCCTGAGCTGGTCCGCAATCAGAGGCCCAAACCCTGTTGGTGTGAGTCGAAGCGCATCGACGGGGTCCAGTGAGCGTTGGCTGGCGGGATCGAATTCCCGCAGCTTGTCGAGCTCCTCTCCGAAAAATTCGAGTCGAACAGGTAGCTCACTGCTCACCGGGAAGATGTCGACGATGTCGCCGCGACGGCTCCAGCTCCCCTCCTGCTCAATGGTGGTGACCCTCTCATAGCCAAGTTGGGCCAGCGTCTCGCCCAGTGCTTCAAGATCAACCTCATCCCCTTTGCGCAAGGTGCGCGTTTTCGTTTTCAGAACATCCGGCGGGGGGAGATGGGGCTGCAAACAACGTTCCGTGGCCACGATGGCCCAGGACGCCGCGTTGGGTTCCCCCAGCAGGTCACTCAGAACCTGAAGCTGCCCCCAGGTGATTTCACTTGTGGGATCGAAGGGTTCATAGGGAGAGCCTTCGCTGGTGGGGTACAGGCCGGCCTGGCTCCACCCCATTAATTCCAAAAGCGCCGTCCAGCGTCCCGCTTCCTCAAGCGTTGGCACCACCACGAGCAGAGGTGCTCCCCGCCGTTGTGACAGCGCGCTGGCCACCAGAGCTCGGCTGCACCGACCAGCCCCGCGCATCAACAAACGTTCGGGGCGGCCTGAGCGCTCATCAAGCTCACCGGTGAGTGCAGTTTCCTGCAACTTGGTCACCAGGGAACGGAGCGGCATGGAGCAGGCCTCGGCAATCCATGATCTTCGCAATAAGGTGCCAGCAGCTGCGTTTCACCGGTCGATGCCGCGCTACCGCTGCCCGTCCTGCTGTTGCGGCCCGGCCTTGGTGTTGCATCCACCCAAGGGGGTTGTTCCGCTCTGCTCCAACTGCGCGACACCATTGCAGCGTCAGCCGCTGGTCCGGCCCATTCCGCTGCTGGTGTTGCTGACGGTTGGCGGCGTGCTGGTTGCTTCCTCGATCCCCATCCTGTTCACCCCCGAACCAGCTCCCAGCTCAAGGCGCGAAAAACTGGCCTAAGGCGGGGTTTTCGGTTCAATACGTCGGTATTGGTGTCCACATGACCCTCGGCCGTTTTCTGATTTTCTCTGTGATCGGGCTGGTGCTCGCCCTCTCCATTCCTCAGTTGACCTGGTTGCTTTGGCCCCTGGCAGCTTCAGCGCTTTTTGTTGTTGTTCAACTGATTCGCTCCTGAATTCCGGTGCGTTTAAGGCCGAACCGGCGCTCAAGACAACCAGCAGGCATCCACAGAAAAGGTGAGTACGTCGTGGGCATCACGATGGTCTCCCGACGTAATGGCAACACAGGCCAGCTGACCATCCTCAAAACAAGTTTTCGACTTGAGCACAAATTTGGCGGCGTCACTGTGGGACCAGACCGCTAGACCCTGCTGTTGGGCTTCGTCGTTGTAGATGTCCCAGAGCTCTGAGAACCGTTCTGCCTCCGGTCCCTGCAGAAATTCATTGAGGGCTTCATCAGCACCAACTTCACGGAAGCGATCCAGAAAAGACCGCATCAAGGGATCATCGATTACGTTGCTGGTGGCGATGGCACCAGTGATGCCGCGAACTGAGGTACGAACTACCCGGTTGGGTTCGGTACGTGCATCAATGATGACGACGGGGCATTGGAGATCCCAGGTGCTGCGATTTCTGAGTTCACGGCCCGCTTCGGACATGTCATCCCGAAGCTCATTGATCAGCTGCCGTACAACCAGGGTGGGGTCATCCATGCCTGACCTTATCGCAAGTGCAGCTGGTGAATTTGGCAGGTTAAAGATTCAAAACGTTGATATATCAGGTGACATTCAGGCCAAAAACGCTCGCTAGGAGCATCCGCCCCAGCTAGCTGGTTATCGATTCCTCGCGGTTTGTCAATCGCCTTGGTCTAAAACGCGTTCACGGGATTGCAGGCTTCAAGTAATTTATCTGCACTGAAAAGCATGCTGTACAATTCTTCCAGAGAAAGCGAGATCCATCACAACAGCAATATCTTCAAAGACATCAAGCCAGAAATCAGATTATTTGGCGAAAGCTGCAGATTACTACTCACGTGCCAAGCATTTGATCGAAGTCAAACAAGACTGGCAGGCCTCGGGCTCCATGATCCTCAAAGCACTTGCCGAGGAGAGGAAGTCTGAAAATACTGGTCTTCAGGTGATGAATGTGATCAAGTACCAAAAGCCCAAAACAAAGCTGGAGTTCAACTTCCGCAGTTGATTCATCAGCTGAGCAACCCCTCACGACAGAGCTCTGATCTCATTGCCGGCCCATAGGGGCCATTCCCCCCTTCAGGAAAGAAGCGGAGGGAACGACCGGGCTGCGCAGAGTGTGTAGACGATTCACCCTGCTCCAATCGGCATGGACGCCGTATCAGTCCCTGCCGCAAACCCGTTGTAGGCCACTAGCTCCGACCATTCCTGAGTGTTAGTGCTTATTTGGCCTGGCTGAGCGTCTGCTCCTCCTCCAGCAGCATGTCTTTTGCTTGTAACTGAAGTGCTGCGGTGGGTTCTGGTTTAAATATTCATCAATGTGCGCAAAATTGTGCGCAAGGCTTCGTGGTCAGCGCCAGATCCTTGCGATGACCCAAGCAAACACTGAGCAAAGGACGGCAAACACGGTCAATGGGATGGCCCCAGCCGCCACCGTGGTGACAAATGGAGGCGCGCTGGAACTCAGATCCCCGAGCAGCGACCTCATCCCTTCGCTCTTCAAGCACCAGACGGGCAGAAGGAACAACGACGGCACAAACAGAGCCGACAGAAAAGCGGTGACAGCGATTCGCTGTGGTCTGGTCATGCCCAACTGATAGCTATCGGACAGGCGGGGGGCAGCGTCTCCAGCCCGTCTTCTGCATCGTCTGCCAAGCCTCAACGGCGTTGTGCCGCAGCATCCGCCGCCGAGTCATCGGCTCAGGTGGGCGGGGCGGAACGTAGCTGTAGGTCCTGATGGCTACCCACTGCGCATGCACCGTCGCTGTGTCGGGCTTGAAGTGACAGAGCTTCTGCTGCTGCTCGGAGTACAGCCACCCCTCACCACCAGCCTTTTCTGGCGACTCGTGGAAGCTGCGGTCCTTATTTGACATGCAAATGGTCTAATCAAATTTCTGGCATCCCTGCCGCATAAAACGACGACCAGTCAGTGATTAAAAAAACAACCCCTTCTATCGGTTGGGCTGACTTCCAACAGCCTTAACCGAAGCAATGATGTGGGGCTACGGAACCGCGAGGAGAACAGCGTTCTCCCCGAGCGATGCGGTTGCCGTTCCAAAAGCTTGGTGAGGCGTTACGCACTTCGGTGCGATGCACTGAAACTTTTCCTTTATTGGAAGACGGGATTAAGCGCAGAAAGCCAGCCCCCGTCCCAGATGCCGTGGGATGAGGACTGGATTGTCTGCCAGCTACGGGTCGCTCTCCCGTAGTGCTGCTTCACCTCACTCAGCCGTAAGAGGAAGTGCCGCAGGTCTCTTTGATAGGGAATCCCCCGTGCTTTCGCACACCATTTTCCGGAGACCTTTGGGATCAAGGATTTCTTTCGTGTGCCTCTATTCCATCGGTATCACTGACTACCGACGAGAAGCTGGTTAATCACATTCGACTTCCCACGAACCGCTACTGCTACTGCTGCTTCAGCAATCTCTCAAGCAACCGCAGGCGCTAGGTCTCCTCAGCCAGCTCAATCACGTTGCGCAGCGTCACCCACTGCATGTTGAAGCACAGCTCTGGGCAAGCGAAACCACCGCCTGTACAGAGGTGACTTCGCCGCTCTCAGAGGTGCAAATCAACCGGAGCACAGAAGTCATAACTTTGGAGGTCAAGCACTTTGCGTATCACTTGCCACTTAAGTTGAGTTCCACTCTTCTCAGTGACCGCTTAAATGAACGGGGTAGGGGTAGCTCTGCTTAAACGCAGCTAAATCGGACTAAACAAATTTTCAGACGTCGTCCCTAGGCGAACAACGCGCCTTCGGATGACCCGCAAAGCTTGAGCCAACAAGGACCCCAAAAACCAACGATATTCATTTAACACCAACCAGATAATTTATATCCGCAGCAAAATTACCGATGCCATCAAACTTATACCTCGCCCCATTGTTATCCACGAGCAAGCAAGAGTAAGTTGTGGGAATATACTCTTTCGTGCAGGCAATTAATTCATCCGGATATTTAGCAGTAATCCACTCGCATCGGTGCATGCTTTTCTCCAGACGAATCCTGCCCTTGAAATCAGTCAAATAATCTGCTTCATGCCTGACCCTGCTCTGTCCTTTGTAAATCAACTCCTTTTTTAAAACACGCCCATCGTTATTGACATCCTGAAAAAGTTTGATTACATACGAACCATTTTTGCGCTGTCTTAGCTTCAATCTGGACGTCCTTCCTCCATGAGGGATAATAGATTTGTTGAACTCAAATAATTCGCAAACCTTTGCTGACGTTGACTTGATAGTTCTTGTCTTGCTTCCAGTAGCGCCTTTCATCTGATGATACATACCAAACCCATGTTGACAAAAAATTCTATTTCGTCAAAAAAGCCCGAGGGTTCTGCATCCCCCCGGGCACCATCTGCACCAGAGCAGGCAACGATCGCGGTTATGCGATCGCGTCCTGCATGGCGGCGAACGATTCAGCGTGACGAACAGCGATGTCGATCGACTGCAGAGCACGGACACCAACGGTGCCCTTGGCAAAGTCGGTGTAAGGGTCAACCAGGATTTCGAGCTGGCCGAACATGCCGATCAGCAGGTCTGCAAAGTTCCCGTAAATAACAGCCGAGAGGTTGGTCCCTGAGCCCTTCGTGAGATTTGAGGGGACGTTGTTGCTGACCTCCAGACGGCGCCCTGCAACCTGGCTACGGCCAAGTTCAGTTCCATAAGGGCTGAGGAGGTACTGGTTCTGCGAGTCCTTGGCTTTGGCAAGAACGGACTCGACTTTCGCGTTCGTGAGGAAGCCACAGGTACTGACGTCAGCGTTATCTACAGCGACCTCTTTCTTGAGGTCGAGGAGATGATCGAGCGTTGGGGCCAGTCCGTTTGTGCCGCCAGCTACCGAGCCAATGCCTGAGGTTTGCAGGATGCCGGTGGGTTGGCTGCTGCTGCCAGAACCATTGATGGCAGCGGTGTCGATCGCATCGGCCAGCAGGGCAACGAAGTCAGCGCGGATCAGCTGCTCGATGTCTGGTGTCGACTGCAGCTCCATCAGGCGGGAGAACTTGCTGTAGGCACCGACGGTCTTGGGGCTCATCGAGATGGTGCCGATCGTGCCGGTCGATTCAGTCACGGCATCAGCGTTATCAGCCCCGAACCAGTAAGCAGTCGCCGTCCCGGTGCGCTTATGGATTGAGACATCACCAACCAAGCCGGTGAGCATGGTGGCGCCGAGTTCAGCAACCGCGAGACGGTCACGCAGCGCCTCGACGAAATTGCCGGCGAGCAGGTCGGTGGCGACCAAGTTGCCGCCTGCAGAAGCAGTGCTTTTGACGTAATCACGCTTGCCCCAGCAGTCATCAGGGACAAAGAAACCCTGGGTGCGCTTGCCGTTGCGGTGCTCCAGCTCTTGGTTCACCTCACGCTCAAGGCCAGCCTGTGACCAGTTGCCAGAGGCAGACGCCTGAATGGCACGGACCACGCTGAAGTCACGCTGCGCATGCCCGAACTCATCAGGGTTCAAGGCGCTGATCGTTTCGTAAGTCGAAGTCATTGGTTGTTAGGTCGTAGTTGGTAGAGATCGGTTCACACCGATGGATGCGTCGGCAGGGATGCTCACGACGCTCAGCTCGATTGGCTGCCATTTGCGGACGACCATCACGTCGCCCTCCTGCTCGGCTTGCTGCACGGCGTAGCCAACGCTGATGTTTGGCATCACTCCGGCTTCAACGTCCTGCCGGACCTGCCGGGCCAGGTCGTTGGTGGCCCAGGTGATGCGGGCCATGCCTCGGCGCTTCTCATCAATCCATGCCCGTTCGACGATGCCGAGCACGCGATCCGGGTCATGGTTCAACAGCAGCGGTGCTGCCCCGCCGTTGAGCCTCGACAGGTCGACAGCCTCACGGTCGTGGTCGAGCACCTCGTCGCCGAAATAACGGGTGACGGGTGTCTCGCTGCTGAACGAAAACTCCAGCTGATCGGAATCAGCCTTGGGTTCGTTGATGGTGAGATAACGCCGTTGGACTTCAACGGCTGTGGTTGTCATAGAGGACCTCGCTGTCATAGAGGGCCCGTAAATAACGACATGATTGAGCAGAGGCCAGATCATCTTCTAGAGGATCTGGATGCATGGGTACATCGTCATCAACAGGATTAATGATCACCGTTGCGGCCAATATTGGCGACATGTGACTACCTCGAGTGTAGGGATAGTTGTCTACAAATAGTAGCCGGAAATCTAAATTCGTTTAATCAACAAAAGCAGCGAGCAACCGAGCCTTAAAAGAGCAAAACTTGGCCAACACAAGCTTATTTTTGCCTAATCGAGCCAAAGGCATTTTTGCCTAGGCACTTTATTCGCCTTAACAGATTGCTTGTAGCCGTAGAAAAAGGGTCATAGCGTCTCGTCAGTCAAATGGAGGTGACAATGGCTCTTGCTCCTTCACTGGTGCATACAAACCAGAAAGGTGGAACAGTTCACATGTTTATGGGAGACAGCAATCCCCGTTACTACGCATGCCACGGCACATCCTGCGTGTACTGCGACGACATGGAAACTGCAGAAGCACACTTGGATTTTTGGTGCGAAGGCTCTGTCCTGGAAGCTGAATAACTAGCCACAGACACAGCAGACATTCCCAGACACATGCCATGTCCGCTGAGACAGCCTCCAGCGCAACGGAAATGGATGATTCAGACAGAAAAACACGGTTTTTAGTACTCCAGGGTTCCGAGAACTCCGGGGGTCTTAAACCGTGTCTTTGTGCCTGATTCGCTGTAACCACAGTTGAGAACTGTGATGTCGGCAGACATGGTGGATGCCTGCCGATGTCTGTTATGTCTGCCCGGGCATCGCACGCTCAGCCTTGTAGGTGGTGGTGCCGTTTTGGCTGACGGTCCCGAAGCCAAGTTCAGCGAGATCTGCAATGGCGATGTGGAAACCCTTAGCTCCCAGCTCGCGCAAAGCATTGGTCGTGGCCGCCTCCTTTTTGGCGTACTGCCAACCCACAGCCCTTGGTGACGCTCCGTCACCCCAGCTCAGCTGATGCACCCGACGCATCAGCAAGGTGCTGGCGTCATCGTCTGCCTGGTGGAACAGACGCATCTCGGTAGTGATCGTGTCGACGATGTCGATCGCGATCTGCATCGTCTGCGCCGTCACCCGCAGCTCCCGCGTTGCAGCGTTGAGGTTGTGCACGTTGTGCAAAATCCCGGCCCACCGCAAAGCATGAGCGTGGGTCTTGCCCAGCAGTGATCGCACAACTCACTGATGTTGGGATCGATCGCCTTGGCCTGCTGTGGCTTGAACCAATCGAGCAGAAGACATCTGGCCTCCCTCGACACCTCCACAGTGTCTGGCTGCTGCTTGTGCAGCTCTATGGCGTACCTCTCCAGCACCTTTTGAGCACGGGCATAAGCCTCACGCTCTTGGTCGGTGGGGTCGTCATAACTCCACTCAGCACACTGGGCCGGGAGCCGATTGAACAGCACTCGGGCGAACTTGCCGGTGGGATCATCACCAGCGATCGCCCGCCGCAGGACCTTGGGCTGGATGTTCCCGTAGAGGGAGACATGGCAGCGTTCGTACTGCCGTTGGCCTTCGACCCGCAGCGACAAATTGCCGTTGCCGTCGAATAGCTCCAAGAGCTGAGCCTCACCTGTGCCACGGCCACGCTTGGTGTCGGACTCAAGCGATTGCAACAGCCCGGACATTTCGTCCTTGCTGATCAAGGCGCCCAGCCCGTCCTTTTCGTGAAGGTCGAGCTGGATGTCCAATGCCTCAGGGCTGTAGTTGCCACCGACGTGAGGAAAACGAGGACGAGGCTTGGGAGGCTTGTCGTCCTTTTTCATGCCCTCGGTGTCTTTGAGCCACCGCTCAATGGCGTTTTCATGCTGGTGCTTGTGCATCAGACGAATCGCCGCCGCAGGATCCCTGATCAGCTTTTGGTGGATCGGTGATTTGCCTTGGCCCGAGTAACCGACGTTGGCCCAGAAGGCATTGCAGGGGACCGAATACTGGTGGTCTTGTGCCACCCGCGTTCCGATCTTCAACAGGCCGCTGTAACCCGTCAGGAGGGTGCCGGTGGCCGACAACGGGTCAGTGGGCAACGATTGCTGGATCAGCTCCAACGCATCGGCAAGATCCGGCGGCAACAAGCTGTCGAAGGTGAATTGATCACGCATGGCGACCCCTCCAACCGTGTTGCTTTGCGTGCCACCAAAAGGTCCCTGCACCGATCTGATCGCCGCCAGAGCGGGCGACCTGTCGAATGTCCCAACCGCATTGTTTTGACGGGCTGTGGTCCTCCATCAGATCGATGGCAACGTCCTCGCCGCAACCGGCTTCAGAGCAGGCATCGATCAGACCCCAGAGGATGTTTCGGTAGTCGGCGTAGGTGCCAGAACCTTCAACACGCCTGGGGATGCAATCCAACGCCTCGGTGATTTGGCGGAGGTTTGCAGGCGTTGAGCCTGCCTTCCGGGGAGCCCTCCCGCATCTCGTGGGTGATGGCAGCAGAGGCAACAACTCCTCGAACTGCGCTGCCTCGTAGCGGTAACCCGTCACGTTGACGATCTGGGTCACGGCCTTGGCCTCACCATCGCGGTCGATGTAGTGACCGCCAGCGAGCCGCATCATCCGGTTCAGTCCTTTGCAGGACCGATCGCTACTGGCATGAGCGACCAGCCGGTCAATCAGCGGCACCCATCGCTCCGGTTCGATCGGCACGGTCAGCACCCAATAGAGGTGAACTGATTTGCCGCCGGTCATGACCATGAACGTTGGTTCTGGCAGCCCCAGCGATTGCCAGAGCACCAGCTGCTCCTCGACAGGCCGGTCGTCCCATTCGCAGAACAGGGCTGTGCAGGCCGTTACGTCATCAGCCTTGGTGCCGCTGGCGATGTTGACCTGTAGGTAGACCCCGTAGCCCTGGCCGTTTAGTTCCTGGGCGCGGTCGAGATCCTTGGCAAAGATGCCGTTGATCGCGCCTCCGCGTCTTCCCTTGTGAGGGATTAAGCGGATGATGGTGCAGGTCTCATCCAGACCCAGAAGGTCCAGGTGCTGATGGGCTTGAGCAGTATCGAGCTTTAAGCCAGAACAGCTGCTTTTAAGCGGTGGCTTGCAGGAATTAGCAGTCGCTAAGCCCTGCAGTGGCGATAATTGCTTTGTGCTTTTTATCGACTGAGCCACCGTTAGCGCGGTGGCTTTTTTCATGGCCGTTGCTCCAGTACCTCGAGGCGTTGTGCGATCGCCTCCATCTGAATGAGCTGCACCTTCTCGATGCCATCGGCCTTGTTCAGCACGTTGACCACGGCATCGCTGTGGACCCTGCAGACCTGTTGCAGTTGCAAGTGTGAGGCACTTAGGTACGAGATCTGTTCGATCAACCAAGCGACGCGGTCGCTGTCATTGGGAAGAACAGAAGCCATCTCCTGCCACTTCTTGGCTTGCGCATCAATTCGATCGATGTCCCATGCGATTTCAGGCATCACCCAACCTCCTGGAGCTTGGATGGAGCCATTCCTGCGGCCAATAGTTCTCTATCGGCAAGGCGCCGAGCCTGACCACGATGGCTTAGCAACTTCAGAATTTCCGGAACATCCCAACGAATCGGGCTGTTAGGTGTTGGTCCTGAAAACCAGTGCTTTCCTTCAATCAGAGGACCACCTTGAGAGTCCTTGAGTCGTTGTAGATGGCCCTGCGAGAGGCAGAGCATGGGAGCAGCAGCTGATGTCTTGTACAGCTGCCGAATAATTTCTGGCATGGGAATGAATCAGAGATTTCTGAAACAAGTCCCCCACCGCACTGGCCTTGTAAAAATTAGATTGTCCAGATCACCCAACCATCTGGATGGCTTCTTTTCTCGCGAAAAGTATGGGAGGAGTCAGTGACTCTGCGCAGGGCGACGATCGGTCCCGGGCCCTGTTGCCGATCACAATGTAACCACATCCATTCGGTTCTGCACAACTCCGGTGTGATTTACATCGCAGAATTAACGCGTTCAACCTCTGCTTTCAGGCTGGCGGCATCGATCCAACGCCCATACCAACGTTGATGCGTCACTAAATCGTGGCCCATCAGTTTTGCTGCAGCACGGTGAGACATCTGCGTATCTCCGTAGGTTGCGCGCCATGCAAATCCGTGCCGCAAACTGTATGGCGTGATGTCTTCCGTTCCAGGGTTGGATTTCAGGTTCTTCCACGCTTTGCATCTAACGCAAAGCATTTGCCGGAACTCCATTCCAACGTAACTGTATGAATTGATGTGGTTCGGATGGTCTGGGTTCATCCTGTCAATTTGAACCTGTAGTGCTGCTGGCAGCTGCACCTTTCCTTCAAAAAACTGCTGCAGAACCCCTGCACCTTCATGGTTTCGCCCTTTGATCTCCAGTGGAAAGATGTCCCTGGCTTCAGGCGGGTGCTTCATCTGTTTCGTGTTTCGCTTAGTGCTGACAACCCTGGCCTGACCATCAACTTGGTGCAGGGTTGCAAGTTCGCTTGGCCGGATGCCGCAATATCCAACGATCGCAACGGCAACATATTCACGGACCCTGCCTTCTTCCAGCAGGTCATCCAGGAGTTCAACGAACATGTCTGGCTTGATGGCCGGTGTGAGTGCATGTGTTGTTGAAACTGTCTTGAACCCCACCAGCTCTTCAATCACTTTTGTGTCCGGTGGCAGATACCTTTTGGGCATCCCGCAGACATCAACGGCAAACCTTAAAAATCGGGCGATGTCATCCAGGGCCTTTTTTCGACCGGATGCACCTGCCTCAAGCTGAGCACCTGGTTTGTTTTCTTCACCATTGGGGCCAAGGAAGTGGACCTTCTTGTAAGCCTGCATCAGCCCTAAGCCTGATCTTGGCTTTGGGTTGTGGTGATTTAGCAGCTCGAGCGCCCTCCCAAGCCTGTAGTGATAGTCCCGAAGGGTCTTCCACCTACAGCTGGATTTGGACTGCAGAAATCTCTCCAGGACGGCTTCCCAGCCTTTGTCCTTTGACCTACCCGGCTGAGACAGGGCGGCCTCTTGCTCATCAATGGTGTCGCTGTTGATCCTGGCGACCTCATTCAGCTCTTTTTGAGGATCAGCCTGCAGCGCCTTGGCTATGGCGATGACCCTGTTGAGGATCTGGCGCTTGCTGGATGCCTCCCAACGGATCGGCAGCATCACGCTGCTGCGACGGCCGTCTTCTGTTCTGTGGGTCAGCTTGCAGCTGCCAGACAGGGTGCCATCGCTGCGCTTGTGGCCGCAGACGTTCCAGCCCAGGCCGATTTCAGTCTTGATGTCTTGCCGCAGGCTCTTGGCCCACTCCTCACCAGACCGAAGCTTTGGCATCTCCTAGGTGCTGCCATGTGCGCATCAGTGTGCGCAAAAACGTGGAAACAAGCAACAACAAGTGACCACATTTGTGCGCAAGGCTAGTGGCCTCTTTAGCGCAGATCAAAGGCTGGGACTGTATTTACGCGGATTTAGAGCCGACTGATGAGTCTTTTAGTGTCTGCTCCTCCAACAGCATGTTGAACTGCAGTAGCTGTTCATCACTGAGTTGTTGACGACTGGTCGCCCCCAGTTGTTGTTGGAGAAAGGTCCTGGCTTGATCGGAGCTCCAGCCCAGCTGCTTCAACATTGCATCTCCTTGTTGAAGTAGATCACCACGACGGATGGGTGCTGGTGCGGTGGACGCGTCGTCGTTGGCTTGGATCAACTTCAACTGACGCAGATAGGCCACCAGATCGGCATAGCGGGTGAGCTTGTGGCGGCTGCCGAGCCCGAAGGCCCGGGTCAAATACTCCTGCTCCTGCTCTCGAGACCAACCAATGCGTCTGATTTCCATATCGATGGCGGTCAGCTCATCACTCCAGTCGTCGGGATCCGTTGGTGTTTCAGAGGGGGTGTTGTCAGCAGGGGTGACGGGGACCTGAAGGGTGGCAGGGGGGTGTGGAGCAGACGAGGGCTGGGTCTGATCAATTTTTCTCGGCCGCTCCACGGGCAACTGCTTCGGATTTGGCTCATCCACCTGGGGGACTTCAGCGCGAGCTGAATTCAGGGACTGTTGTGGCCCCTCAGTGGAAACCAGCCTGGAGTTCAGGCGTTGCAACGCTCTCTCCTCAGCCTCTTCAGCAGTGGCGGCTTCACCGAGGGCGCTGCCCTGCAGAGAACCGTCAAGCCAGGCCTCGACCCGCACGATGCATCTCAGGGTGTCGACGTGACACAGCTCGGCCCGGATCTGCATCGCAATGGAACAGCGCTTGCACTTTCTAGGCTGCCGCGATGGACATCACTTCGCTTCCCTCACTGTCGGATTTCTTCGAAGGTGCCGATCAATGGGGTGAGGTTTTGGCGCTGCTGCCTGTTCTTGTACTGCTAGAGCTGATCCTGTCGGCTGACAATGCCGTGGCCCTCGCGGCCATCGCCCGCAGCAGCCGCCAACCGGAGCGGGAAGGCCTTGCCCTCAACCTGGGCATTGGCATTGCACTGGTCTTGCGGATCGCCTTGATCGTTGTGGCCCAGTGGGTGTTGCAAAACGACTGGGTGCAACTCATCGCTGCGGCCTATCTGGTGTGGCTGGTGGTTGATCACTTCAACAACCGATCAGGCGATGATGCCGAGTCCAGCGAAGGACATGAATCCAACGGTCTGTCACGCCCGTTTCTGAACACGGTTTTGCTGCTGGCCTTCACAGATCTGGCCTTCTCCATCGATAGCGTCGCCGCAGCCGTGGCCATCAGTGATCAGATTGTGTTGATCAGCACAGGTGCCTTCATCGGCATCGTGGCACTGCGTTTTACATCCGCCCTGTTCATTCGCTGGCTTGATCTGTATCCACGGCTTGAAACGGCTGGGTTTCTCGCCGTTGCTTTCGTGGCGCTGCGCTTGATTGTTCATGTTGTCGTGCCCAGCCTGAATCAACCCGATTGGCTCACCTTGGTGGTGGTGCTGTTGCTGTTTGCCTGGGGAATGTCGATCCGCAGCAAGGAACTCGATCAGGACGAAGGCCATGCTTGTTGAACTTCGCCATATCAGTGGAGACCGTTTGCTCCATCGCGTTGATCTTGAGGATCCGCCACAACCGGGGCGATGGCTTGTTGTGGAACAGCAATCCTTCCTCGTGATGCAACGTCGTCACCGTTACGCCCTTCGCAACGGTCGCTATGTGATGGCCTCAGTGGCCCTGTTGGTGAAACCCCAGACGCGTCCCGCCGATGCAACACCCTGGAGACATGGCTGGGTGATCGGTGATCCCAATTGCCGTTTCAATGCCCGTAGTCCTTTGCTCCGCTGTGCTGTGTGGCCGGAAGGCCCCTGCGAGAACTGCAGCCACCGTGAACTTCGCTGATTGATGAAACCGGACTGGCTCACTGGGCGACTCTGTGCTGGCCATGGCGTCGCCTCCGGAACAAGCAACGATTCACCGTATCCGGATGGCACGATTCGAATGCAATTCCCCGTGTTCCAGTCCTTAGGGCTGGACCTTTCGGACTGTTACTTCGGCACGCTGAATCTCGACTTTGCCCCCCTCGAGGTTTCACTTTCAAATCCAGATCACCTGTTTGAAAAGGTGCGATGGACCGACCTCCACCCCCCCGAAACGTTCTCGTTCTGGAGTGTTCAGATCAAGACGCCCCAAAGTGAGGTTGTGAACGGCTGGATTTATTACCCCCACCCCGAGACAAAGTTGCGCCATTGGCAACCGCCGACAACGTTGGAATTGCTTGCACCGCGATTATGCGGAGTGGAAACAGGCGGCACCATTCATCTCTGTGATCAACGCCAACGGATCAAACTCATCGATACGGTTCGCTTGCGCGCAAGGTTGCTGGAATTTCTCAAATTCAGAGTTCTGGCCTCGCAGCAAACATTTTTTGAAGCTGACACCCTGTTGAAGCGCCAACAATGGCTCTCGGCGATGTTCCCAGAAGCTCTTCAGCTCTCCGAGCAGGATCTCGATCGGGTTTGGTCTCAAGCGCGGATGTTGTACACGGAATCCTGAATCAACCTTCGCCCAATCGATCTCCGGGAGTGGCGTTGAGTTGCTGCAACAGAACGGGGGCTGTGCTGCGTGCTTTCCCTTCCAGCTGTGCCTCCCGGATCAGAAGGGGGCAGCCTGAACTGCTCACCACAAGCCCCAGATCTTCGATCACTGCAAGGATCGTCCCTGGGGGATGCCCGCCGGTGGGCCATTGGCCCACGAGGCTGCTTCCCTCAGGACTGAGTTGATCCTGCAGGCGCTCGATCAACGGCTCCGTGCGCAACACCTTCAAGCGTTTGCCCTGCCACTGGGTGAACGCTCCGGGATGAAGCCCCATCACCTTGCGATGAATGCTGAGGGCAGGGGCAGACCAATCCAATTGGAAATCCTGCTTCTCCAGCATGCGGGCATAGGTCGACCCCTCGGCCTGAACCCGCACGTTGAGCCTTGCCAATCTCTCGTCTTCTGGACCCGGTCCCGCCGCTTCAATCAGTGGCATCGCCTGAACCATCAGCTCTGCAGTGAGAGCACTGAGCCGTTCGGCCAAGGCGATGGAAGGTTCCAGCAGCTGGATCGGGGTGCGTTGCTCGAGCAGAACCGGACCAGTATCGAGCCCTTCTTCCATGGCCATGATCCCCACACCCGTTTCCTGATCCCCTTCGAGCAGGGACCACTGGATGGGACCAGCACCGCGCCAACGCGGTAGTAGTGATCCGTGGCCGTTCCAGCAGCCCAGGGGAGGCTGCTCCAACACATCCTTGGGAAGGATCTGTCCGAAGGCCACGACCACAGAGGCATCAGCACCGAGTGCAGCGAGCTTGGCTTTGCAATCGTCATCCCGTCGGATCCGTTCAGGGGTGAACACAGGAAGACCGAGTTCTTCCGCCCTCGCCTTCACCGGTGATGGAACCAGCTGTTTGCCTCGACCCCGCCGACGATCCGGCTGCGTGACGACCCCAACGATGGTGTGGCCCGCATCATGCAGTGCATTAAGGGTTGGCACCGCATAGACCGGTGTCCCCCAGAACAGAATCTTCAACGTCAGGCTTCGCCGGTGATGGAGAGTCCATCCACCCAAACATGAGGGGAAACGCCTCGGTGGGTGATTTCAGAATCAGCTTCCAGATGAGAAATGCCGTTGAGAACAGAGCGGATGTCACCGGCAACCGTTGCCGCTTCAACGGAAACCCGTTCGCCGTTGTTCACCAACCATCCATCGAAGGGCAAGGAGAAGGATCCCTGGGTGGCTTTCACACCAGCGTGAAGCGCTGACAGATCCTCAATCAGCACGAAGGAGCCTGACTCGGTGCGGTGGTTGAGGGTGTTACCGCTGCTCACCTGCGGGTTGGAACCAACCACGAACCAGTCTGGACCCACCGAAACCTTGGCGCCAAGTCCAGCGTGGCCGGTGGGTTGAACACCAAAGGCTCGGGCCGTGGCTTCCGAGTGAAGGAAATTCCGCAGGGTTCCGCCCTCAATCAAGGAAAGACGTCGGGTTGGTGTTCCCTCGCCATCGAAGGCTGCCGCACTGATGTGTCCGGGGTGGAGGCCGTCATCGTGGAGGTTGAAGAAGGGAACCGCCACATCGGATCCAATCGAATCCCGCTGGCTCAAGCTCACCCCATCGAGCACCGAACGCGCATTGAACATGCTGCTGAAGGCACCTAGCAGTGAGAGGAAGGCCTCGGGGGTGAAGCAAACCCGGTAGCTCCCGGTTTCGATCGGTCGATAATCCAGATGGCTGACGGTGCGATCAACAGCCTCGCTGATGCAGCCTTGAACATCCAGTTCGCTGCTGCCAAGACCCAAACGAACAGCTCCTCCACTGCGGGGCTTACGACCTGTTTCTTCCGCCCTCGCGTAGAGATACAGGCTGGCTTGGGTGCGCTCCATCTGGCGCAGTGCTCCCTCACTGTTGAGATAGAGGCTCTGGGATAGGGATTCCGCCAGTCCGTTGTAGGGGACGGTCTGGATCGCAGGGTGACGACCCAAAAGATCGGCTTCCGCATCCCGAAGGGTGTCGAGCAGGGGGAGGATTCCTTGGCGTGGTTGAAGCGGGCGATCGAGCTCGGGGAGTGGAGCTGTGGCCAGGGGGGAGAACTCAGGGATGTCCTCGGGATTGCCAAAACGGCTGGCCGTATGGGCTCCCACCAGGGCTTGTTCCAAGCCGCTATCGGAGAGGTCGGTGGTGCTGGTGATGCCTACCAGGCCATCACTGTTCCAAACCCGGACGGTGATGGAGCTCCGCTGCGAAGCCTTGAGTTGTTTGGCTTCACCACGATCCACCTGAACGGAGCAATCGTCACTGCAGGCGGCACCAAGATCCCAACGACGAATGCCTTCACGCGAGGCGAGGGTCTGAAGGCGATCCCTGAGATCCGTGGCGTTAAGGCTGTTGTTGCTGCTCATCATCAACGGCCCCCCACCGTGATCGAATCAACTTTGATGTGGGGTTGGCCCACGGTGACGAACACACTTCCACTCACTGATCCGCAGAACCCGGCAGCCAGTTCCAGATCGTTGGCGCACATGGAAATGCGTGGCATCACCTCCTTTGCATCACCGATCAACGTCGCCCCTTTCACCGGTTTGGTGAGTTTGCCGTTCTCAATCAGATACCCCTCTTCAACGGAGAAATTGAACTGACCTGTCGGGCCGACGCTTCCTCCACCCATGGCCTTGCAGTACAGGCCTTGATCGACGGATTCAATCAACTGCTCAGGGGTATGCGGACCGGCGTCGATGAAGGTGTTTCGCATCCGGCTCGCAGCTGCAAAGGCATGGCTCTGACGCCGGCCACTTCCGGTGCGTTTGTGGCCCGTGCGCAGTTCACCGGCCCGGTCACTGATGAAGCGTTGGAGCACCCCGTCTTTGATCAGCACGGTGCGCTCAGGTTCCATCCCTTCGTCATCCATCGAGATGGAACCGAAGGATCCACCACTCAGCCCTTCATCGATGGCAGTGACTGCAGGGTGAGCGATCAGTTCACCAACCCGGTCTGCGAAGGGCGTGGTGCCCCGTTCAATCTGGGTTGTTTCGAGCAGGTGGCCGCAGGCCTCGTGGAAAATCACGCCACCGAACCGGTTGGCGAGAACAGCCGGCATCTGTCCGGCATCCACGTAGTCAGCCCGCAACATCGTCCCAGCGCTGTTGCACACTTCAGCTGCACTGGCTTCGGAATCCCAGTCCCAAAGCTCGTCTGGACTGTCGGAACTGCCATAGCGGCGGCCAATGCTGGATCGGTGATCGCCGTCGGCGGCAAGAACGGAGAGACCGGTCGACTGATGCAGGCGGATGTCGCGGGCAAAGGTGCCATCGGATGCAGCCACCAGCACTTCCTGCCAGTCGCGGGCGTAACTGCCACGGCGCACCTGCAAGTGCTGACCAAGACGATTGAGATGGTCTGTGCCTTTGAGCAGGCACTGGCTGGCCTGATCCAGGGAGGGGCAGCGTTCCAGCCAGTCGGCTTTGTTCAAGCCGTGGTCGGTCAGCTTCTTCAACCCTTCAAAAGCTGAAGGGGACGTGAGCTGTTGCGCCTCGAGACCGAGCATGGCGAGGGCCTGATCGAGGGCGCGCTGGAGGCCGGCTTCGCTGAGATCGTTGGTGCTGACGAAGCCATCACGGCCATCACGGAACACCCTGAGGCCTGCTCCACGGGCGAACGACGGATTCACAGTGGTGATCCGATCCTGTTCGGCAAGCAAACCGATGTGGTCGGTGCGCTCAAGAAACACCTCCACCAGGTCGGCTCCTGCGGAGCTGCCACGGTGCAGCAAAGACGCGGCCCAATAGCCACCGTTGACTGGGATCTTTACGGTTACTGACATCCCAGTGCATATTCGTGGGCATATCCCCATACCTTCAGAGGCTCGGCACCAAGCCCGGTCTGTATTTCGTCAGAGCAGTACCGAAGGACCTTCAAGCAAGGATCGGCAAGAAGCATTGGCGATGGAAAGCAGGCAACGATCTGACTGAGGCGAGGAGATCTGTTCCTGAGTTCTTGGTCATGACTGACCGAGCAATTGCAGAGGCGCGAGGGGACGTAGATGCACTGATGGAGGTGGTCTCCCGATCACCGCGTGCAGAGACACCCACCTCTGTGGCTCTGGAGCAGGAGGGAATGAGTCCAACTGATCTTTATCCCCAACTCACTGATGAAGAGGCATACAGAGTCGTTGAGAGGCAGTCACGAATCGAAGCTGGACTCCCTGTCGAACGCAGTTGGCAGGATCTGATCGACCTAGCTGTACGCCTGAAGGATCCGGCTCCTTCAACGCTGGGTGAATGGAAGAGGCATCTCTCCAAGGCGATGGAGGTGGCTGGTGTTGAGTCAGTGGCTGAGGTCACCGAGGCACACGCAAGGAAGTACCGGGACCACCTGTTGGATTCAGTGGCAGCGTCGACCACCAAGACCAGGCTCAGGTATGTGAAGGCTCTGTTTGAGGTGGCAGAGGAAGAGGACTGGATTGAAAGAAACCCCTTCAACGCCATCAAGCTCAAACGGATCAAGGCCAAGAGCAAGCCAAAGGAGGTCCAGCTGCTGGATGAAGTTGACAAGCACATTCACAAACTGCCTGACCATCAACAGTTGTTGTATTGGTTGATGAAATACACCGGCTGTCACGTCTCAGAAGCAGCAGGAATCAGAGCCGACGATATTGATCTTGAGCAAGGCATCTTGCACATTCGCGAGAACGATCTTCGTCCAGTGAAGAACGCATACAGAGTCAGAGATATTCCAATCATCCCAGCCCTGAGGAAGCACATCGATGCTGTTTACCTGAAAGGAATCAAGGGATATGTTTTCCCGGGGTTGTACGAGGACAAATACAAGCGATGGGGCAATGGAATGTCATGGAACCGGAGAATTGGTGTCTCACCCAAAGCCTGCAGAGATGCAGCGACGACGGTGCTGAGAGATCACGGTGTCAATGAGTTCGTGATTGGTTCGATCCTTGGTCACACTCCAAAAAACAGCACCAACAGGTATGGCAGTGTGACGATGGATGCCAAGCGGAAGGCGTTGGAGTTGCTTGCGTTATGACATGAGTAATAAATACCCCCGCCATTGCTGACGGGGTGAACTTGTATCGAGAAAATTGATCGTCTATTATCTAGTTCATCTGAATTTAAGCTTCTTAGAAGATGTCAATTGAGTTGCTGGACTCTGCAGTTGCTCCGCTGCTTCCAAGGTCAACTATGAACCATAATTTGTTGTCTCTACTTAGAGGACTCTCTCCATTGCCACTGTATTGATCAAAGCTTTGCAGGTCCAGAGCTGAGTATATCTTCTGATTGTCTTCACCAATCTTCTCCTCAAGCCAAGCCAAAGATCGATCATCTGCCTTGCTATTGGATAACTGACTGGCAATCTGTTCGTTTGACGCTAAGAATTGAATTTCGTCTACCAGCTCAAAGTCATACGACTCTCCTGCTGCTTGTGGCGCCAGTGATCCACCCATAGCGGTCGCGACAGCAGAAGCCCGCACGTAGGACAAGGGCTTGAGAATCATTGAGTAGTTATGGCTTGCAGTTGTGAAGTTATTAATGAGCGAGTCACCAATTTTTCCGACCAGGTTCTGATAGCCAATTGCAACGAGAGTCTCGTCGCTAGCACCAACGAGAAGATCATCGGCAGAGCTTTTTTTAAGTGCGCGCTTTAGCTTCTTAAATGCTTTAGATTCCTTTATTTCTTCTATATCAATGGCATTAAGTGTAAATTGATCGGACTTCATCGCCTTTTTAATATTAACTGAGGACCAGTCAAAAACAGAGCTTTCGACTGCCTTAAAGTCTACTTTATCCCACGCAACTTTTTTGTACAATCTCTTTCTTAAATAGGGGTCTAAATTATTAATGAAAGACCAATCTAGTGAGTCAATATTGAAATCAACATTATCCTGTGCTTTTAATTGGACATAAATCTTTGCGTAATCGACCTTGGTAGAATTGATATGTTGCTTCTCTTCTTGACTAAAAGAAGACAAGTCCAATGAATCCCAATTAACGGCTTCATAGGCCTTGGCTTGAAGAGATTCTTTGGCTACAGAAATATCGCTCCAGTCGATCAATGAAGCATCAAACGAATGATTTGTAGATGCTTGCTTGTAATTGATTTTGGACCAATCTAATTTTTCCTTCTCGTCGTCACTAAGACTGTTGAACGGAATTACGGACCAATCGACATCTTTATACCAAGACTTGCTGCCATTTGCTCTAGCCCAATTCACGAAAGGAAAGACTTGGATATCTGAATTAGAGCTAGCGTCTTGAGCCTCAGCTAAGGCAGCCTGCAACGCTTTTTTTTCGTTTTCAAATGTTTGCTTTTCAGCCTGAAGTGCTTGGATTGAAGCCTCTTGTTGTTGTTTAATAGCTATGAGACTTTGATTTTCTACCTTAAAGTCATCCCGCTCCGTGACGAGAGAATTGTAGTGTTGACCAAACGGCGCATCATCTGACAGCCAGCCGCCTAGAAATGTAGGATCTTCCCCTTTTAAATCAAATTCAAAAGCGGGTGCAATAGGGTAATAATCAAACAATAATTCTGAAAACCTGTCAGAAGTACACGGTCCGTTATAGTTTTGTGTACATTCTGTCCCTCGCTTCCCACCTAATATACGCATAATATATGGATCCACTTGTTGCAAATTGTCATCTACAGATCCCAAAGCTGTGGCATCTGGCAATTTAAACGGCCAAACATAATCATAATTTGTTAAACCTGCACGACTCTCCATTAAGTTGACATCAAGGTGGGCCAGATAAATAGGCCACATCTCTGAATTACTATTATCAGCAGCAATAGTGTGTTCTTGCGCTCCAAGAAATGAATTAAGCCTTGGCTGAAGATAATCAAAAAGTGTCCCGCGAAGTTCTTTGAGGCTCATTACTGACAATCCATCTAAGATATTGGTAGCAGTGACATAACTCAGGGTCAAAAGCGAGGATTAGCTCATAAGTATCACTTGTTTCGGGTCCCATTATTCATAAATCCAATTAAACAATTTGTCGTTCATTGGCGTCCCAGCTGCACTGCGCTACAGGCTCACCCCCAGGTGCCAACCCACCAGCCTGTCGGCTTCGTCAGTGGTGAGGATTGGGTTCAGCCCCTCAAGCATCAGCTCCGTCACAGCAGGCTCACCAAAGCCGCTCGATGCCTAGATACAGCCATGCCTTGAAGGCATCAGGTTCATTGGCGCGTAGGGCAGCAACAAGTTCTCCCATCAGAACAGGGCAATGCGGGTGTCGCGGGTCATGGGTCAGTCGTGACTGCCTTGAGTGTTCCCAGCTAATCAGCCCGCTTCTGGTGCCCAGCCCACTTCCTTCTGCCAGGTCGGTGCCCAAAGCTTGCAGCGCTTCTTTAGATGCTGCCCCTGCTGCAGCTGCTTCTGCCTGAGGTTGCAGCCCACCATCGTGTGGCAGTGCTGGTCGACCCCATAGGTGCAGTGCTGGCAGGTCATACAGACCACGCCGCCTTTCCAGTTCTGCAGGTCGCGGTCATCGACGAAATCCCACTCCTCCATCACTCCTCTCTGTATCAGTATGTTTGTACTACTACAGGTCAGAGGGGATTGGCAACGGGTTCAGTCAGTCGATAGGTGTTTGAGCCAGGTGTTGCGCCAGCCATGCTTTTGGATCTCGGCCAAGACGCTTTCGATTTCAGCAACCGTGAGGTCTGAATCCATTGGTTGTCGAAGTTCCGTTTGTCCTTGCCAATCCGAGGGATCTTCGGGGGGCAGCTGTGGGTACTCAGCGAACTTGGAGCGGATCAGCATGATGGCTTCAAGGGTCCTTGCTTCGGCACGGGTGCCCCAGATTCCGTAGAAGAGTTCTGTGTAATCACCACCACCTCGGCGTTCTATGTCGTTGGAGATGCCGAAATTGTGAGCGACGCCGAAAACTTCAACCCAATAAAACGAACAGGGTTCCTCAGCTAATTCGGGGTCCTTGATGAATCCCCAGTAGGTGTCCCAGCCACGTGGTTTGCACCCACAGGAAACGATCGCGCCCCGAGTCAGATGGTCGGCACGGACTTCCACGTGTTTTCCCGTGCATTTACAGGTGCAATCCCAGTAGCAATCACCGTTCTTGCGACCACTCATTACGTGAGCAGTGAGCCAGCCAAAGATTTGGCCCGAGAGATACATGTATTGGTTTGGTCTCCGGCAGCCGCAGGCGTATGTAGGTGGCGTGTCGGTCGTTCCCTTGAGGTTGACACTGGCAATTTCAATGACGTTGCCAAAGAGATCGCATTGGGCTTTCCAACACGTGGTCTCTCCACGGTTGGCAGCTGGTGCGATGACCTTGAGATGAGAGCCCTCTGCTTGGAAGCCCATCAGGTCTTCCTTAAAAAGAGAGCTTGTGTATTCACGGTGGTAACAGCCGCAGGATCTTGTTGGAACCGGAAGGGTCTGGCTCCAGACGTTCGGGCCATAAATGGATTTTTCTTTTCCGCAGCCACCGAGATCAGGCGCACAGTAGAAGATCCAGTGCCTACTTCTCTTCGGATCAGGCTTGATTGCTCGCTGCCGTCCGTAGGTCTCACCCGTGTGATCAATGCGTTGATCTCGACTGACACGCTTGGTGGCGCACCTACGACATGAAACCTGGAACTTCCCTGTCGTCTTCACTGGCCTGAGCCGTCCAAGGGCGATCGGGTGCGTTTCCTGACCACACTCCTCGCAGAGACATGCCCACCCTTTCTTGGGCATACGCTGTAGCGGGATGAGCTTCGAGTCAGGGTGCTGACGTTCCCCGGTGATGTCGAGTACTGCAGGCATGGCATTCATCCAATCACCGATGAAGAGAGACCGCATCACTCAACTGAGGGATATGGCAGGCCAGCTTTTGGTGCCCCGCAGCCATGGTTTGTAGTGGGTCGGAGAATGGTGGGTTTGATATCAATATCTAGTCCCTGATTGGAACTATTGGTTTCTTGTGGACAAAAGACTTTTATGTCGTCAACCCGTTGCAAATTGCGTGTGTCGTGTTGCATGATTCACAAGACGTTCGAGCTATATGGTGAGTCCGGAAGAGCGGACATCGAATTTTCACCCACCCTTTTCGATAACACTCGATATGACACGAAGCACCCTGGAACAAATCTTGGCGCCCATGGAAAGTCGCATCCAATCAGATCATCCGTGGATGGCTGAAGGTGCTTTAAGAATTCATCAAGCAAACTTCTCCTTTCAATTCTCAAATTTGATACACCAATAAAAAGAGGGCTACAAGCAGACACAAGAGCGTCAAGACCCAGCGGTCAAAGGAGGAAACCTTCTACACAAGCGATTAGTAGATAGATCCGCGGTTCAGGAACAACATATGGGAATACGGAAGATCAAACAAGTATCTAGCACAAATGAAAAAACAGCTTCCAAAGAAGAAGGCAAAGTCGGAGATCAACTCAGTCATCTTGGATGGTCCTCCACCAATACAATGAATCATCAAAGACATTGAATCAGTGTCTGCTCAGACCATTGCTGTATATGCATATCTCTGGGAATCGGCCTACTGGTCCCAAAACCTAGACAGAGTAGATAAAGAATTTTGGTCGGACAGGCGAGACACAGGTGGAACAACACACTGGAGTATCGACGGCATAGCGAAACAACTGCACATCGGACATACAACAGCGGAGAAGGCAATTAACACCTTGATCAAACATGGTTTTATTCGAGTACTCCATTTCATGCCAACCAAGAAGGGAAAGAAAAAGAGAAAATTTCAAATCATTCACCCCTCTCAGATAGACAGTGTCCGAGAATCGCTTGAGATACTTGAAGAACCCTACGGTTTATGTCCACACAAGACAGTAAAGCCGATTGTTGAACCTGTTGATTTTGAGTTTGAATCATTTCTAAAGGCAGAAGAAGAGAAGTTCACAAGCAGCAAATGGCCTTATGGACCACTCCAGATCGAATGGAGCAACTTTGCTCAGCTACTAAATAAACACTTCAAATACATAGACTTGCTAGCAAAGGAAGAATGTCGATGCTCTGGCTTCTTTGGAGGTCATTAGCTTTCTTATAAGAATTTAGTGAACATGGCTACGCTTCGCTCCGCCTTATCAGTCTAAATATCTAACTTGCATCTCGTTTAAATGAAAAGAACCTTTTGATTGTCTTGCCTCGGCGATGACAATGCAGCTGGACTCGACCTTATTGACTCAGAAAAACTAATAGATGAAACAAAGGTTTGCCCTTATGAAAATGGTTGATCGCAAAGGCATGGACTCAACGCCAGCAGCTAGTCTGAACTATTGATGATGTTTACTGTTATATGGAAAGTTCTGTGTAATCATTTTTCCCAGTTGACATCTTCTATTTCTTTCTTGATGACCTTCAGCTTCTTGGTAAGCTCAATTACCTTGTCTTCATTGCCTTTTGACTTAAAATAAGACAGCCTGATTTTTTCCCATATTTGAGCCGTCAACAATTTTTCTATTGGAGTGATTGCATTGTTCATTGGCTTATTAAGAGGTCTCCAGTAGCAGCTGCTTTTTCAAGACCTATTTTTTCTGCTTCAAGTTCGTCACTTTCATCAGGAGAATCTATTTCATGAATTTCTTTCAGGCTTTGTAGGTAGGTCAGGCAATGGTATCTGATCTCCATTAACTCCTCATAACAATGATAGTCACTTGCTAGTTTCCGTAAATCATGGTCAGGTTTTATCACCGATGCTGTGAACAGTTTTAGTGCTCTTGAGTAGGTATCTGATTCATGTGAATTCATTGCTGCTAAGTTGTGCTACATGAAGGATAGGCCTCATGGCTATTGGAGATACGTGACGCCTATTACCCTTTGGCAATGGTTATCTAGGCAACAGAAATCCAAGGGTGTCTCAGATAGTTTCTGGAACCTTATTCTTTATTTATCATGTCTGCCTGGGAAAGTAATCTTAAGATGTTTACTGTTGATGAGGCTCCAAGGTTAGAGGCCCTTCACACTATTAATTGGTTGAAGACAAGGTCTGAACTCCTTCTCTCCAAGGAACTTGCTGAGGAGGCTCTTTCTTTAATTAATGAGTTTGATGACCCTTTAGGGGCTGTGTCCTGATAATGGACTGGCTTTCTGGTTTTGGATGGTCAGGGCTAATAACAGTAGCAGTGTCTGTTATCTGGGATATCTTTTTTCCACTGAACAATCTGCTAATTGCTTGCGTCTATATAGGTTCTTTTATTGCTTGGCTCGTTCTTGAAAAGCTCAATAGTAGAACAAAAAATTTCTGACATAATTTTGTTAGGTCATATGTCGAGGGTGCAAAGACACAAACGACCCCATGGGGGTGTCCGGAATGTGTGGCTTGAGGCCTGCCAGGGGGTGGATCTTCTTTCTTCCGTGACCCACCAGGTGTGGATTCAGCGGGCTTGTTGAGAATGGATCGGCGCGGCGCACAACTGTGGACAATGCAGATCCATTGCAGTCACTCACTGGGTGTCTGCTTGTGGATGTGACCATTCCACGGAGGAACGCTCAGGACCGGGTAGAATGGAGGCCAGCAAGGGTCCGATGGCCGTAACGGCACTGTTGTCACCCTGAGGAACAAAGGGAAGGAAGAGCCACCTCGCGATCCCAGGGACGCACCTCCATTTCTCATGCACGGTGCCGACGACTTTTCACGCCAAGGTCTGTGCAAAACACCAACCCTTTTGCCTCGACCTGAAAATCAGCTTCTACGAACCCATTGTGGTGATCCCCGAAACCATTCACCAATGTCATCTTTTGACCCGTTGAAATGATCCTCGCTTGTTTGCCCTGGCAGATTCATCTGCTGCATGAAACCACCCATCGAACTCTGCTCTAGGTTCCCCTTTGCTTGGATCGATCTCGCTTTACGCAACCAATGCCAAACAGTCGAATTCCTGTCTGCATACTTCTGAACGAGAATCCTTTCGTCAAGGCTGACAATCTCATTTTTAGATAAACGAGTCAAGATGCCTTGAAGTTTCAGCCTTGTCTTTGTGGTCAGCATCGGAAAATATCCGTTGGATAAATACTGGCGACGTGTGAAACTTTGTCCATAAAGTTATTGATATCGGTATAAATCTCTTTTCAGAAGTAACAGGGGTTACAGAAAGTGAGGTAAATGTTTTGTCTGATACCTACAAACTATTACGGGCTTTTTCTTGCTTGGGTAATTCCTTAGGTATACGCATTGGTAATGGCTGATGCGCTCTGCTCTGTCGATGCAGGGTTACGACAGAGGAGCTCTTGTTTTGCACCGGGCAAGAGCAACGGAATCACCATCGCTTGGCACTTGCCGGTGGTTCCGTTCGTCAAAGAAAAAGAGCCCCTGCGATCGTCAGCAAGGGCTCCGTCTCGATCCGAACAATTACGTTGGCAAGCCAAAAGCAAAGGCGTGAAGTTGGGTCAGCGAGCCCTCACCACGGTGTAGACGGTCTGTTGGTCAGTCCTCCACATCCACTGGCTTCTCGCTCAGCCAATACACACCCTTGAATCGCTTTTTGGCGAGCTTCTGAAAGGCCGACATTTCCATGTGAATCGTCGCCTTGAACTCAACGTTCAGCTCCTCTCCGTCATGGGCACTCCGAACTGTTGTGACCATCTCTCTCCCTTCGTGGTCATCGGGGTTGATGGAGAAATGTCCCGGCGCACACATAGCCATAAGTGGTTTGCAACTGCATTCACCATCCCTGCAGCGACGGGGTGAGCACATCCCTCAATGAGGTGATTTCCGGCGTCTGCTGTATCCCTCAACTGGTTATGCCGTGATGGTTTGGTGAGCTCTTTCATTGATCCGTGACTCTGTCCTCGGTCGTTCACTTCCGACACAAGAGGTCTCTCTTTCCAGTGGATAGCTCGGTGCATATTCCGAAATGACAGAATGCTGAGATCGCCTGCCACCACTGGATCGTAAAGATATGCTGCAGTTCAGCAAAAACTCCAAGAGTCCTTGCCACTGATTCGAAAAGGCGTTGGTCAAGAAATCTCCTCGATTGGGCCGGGGGAGTCCCCTCAGCGCACAGCTGGCTGGAAACGATCGCTGTCGATCGCTGGCATCAGGAACAGCTTGGCCATTTCGGCACCATTTCCGATCCAGAAGGGCAGCTTGCGGAGCACTTTCAGAGGAGCGATGGCATCGCTGGCATCAGCCTTTTCCAATGCGGCGTTGTTGGACACCAGCCGTTCGAGGCGTGTCCAGAACTTGTCGTTGTTCACATCAAGAACAACGGGGAAAACGCGCGCAGACGTTTCGTTGGTCTTCTCGATCACCATCTTGTCGTAGGTGCGAGCGTCCAATCCGAGAGCCTCGTAGAACTCCTTGCGAGCCACGTCGCGCACGTACATGGTGGCGAACACCGCCAGCAGGAAGAAGCGGCACCAGAGTTTGGCGATGGGGCCACGAACAGTGTCCGGTTGGGCCTTCATCAGGGCATCAAAGAAATCACCATGACGGTTTTCGTCCTGACACCAGTTCTCAAAGAAGTTGAAGATTGGGAAGATCTTGCTGTCGGGGTTCTTTTCGAGGTGGCGGTAAATGGCGATGTAACGCCAGTAGCCGATCTTTTCAGACAGGTAGGTGGCGTAGAAGATGAATTTCGGTTTGAAGAACGTGTAGTCCTTGTTCGCGGTCAGGAAGCCGAGATCCAGCTGCATGCCGAAATCACTCATCGACTTGTTGAGGAAGCCGGCGTGGCGAGCTTCATCCCGAGCCATGTGAGCAAAGCACTCGGCCAGAAGGGGGTTCTTCGCCTTAATGCGGCGGCTCAGTTCCTTGTAGAGCAGGAATCCTGAAAATTCCGATGTGCAGCTCTGCTCAAGGAATTCGATGAACACCTTGCGGGTTTCAGGATCCAGCTTGTCCGCAGCACCCTCGAACTCCTCATTACGAACGAAGTGGTGGCGGTTGTAATCCTTCCTGAACTCTTCACAGATGGCTTCCAGTTCAGCCTCATTGGGCTGAAGGTCCATTGCCGCCATCGCTTCGAAATCGGTGGTGTAGAAGCGAGGGGTCAGGATTGTGTCCTTGACAGGATCCTTGATGGCTACAGCGCTGCCTTCGGCCACGGCGGTGGGAGGGACCATCAGATGCGGTTCACGATCCTGCCAATGTAGGCGTGCCAGCCCAACCCTCGAGGCCGATGCGGGCGGTTAGTTACCTCCCAGCCACTTTTGGCCGTTGAGCCGTTGCAAGAGACGGGAAACGAGCAGGGGCAAAGACATCCGCTTCTCATCGATCAGAAAGCTCTCCAGCAGCGTTGGCTCGCTGCCGGCATCAGCAAGAGCAATCACTTTGGAACTATTTATGTCGGCCTTGGAGAAGCAGACCCAGAAGCGGCGGCCCCCTGGAAGCTCACCAACCACCATTGGACATTCACCACCGACGACGGGACGCTGCCCATCCACGCGCTCGAGCCGATCAGCGGTGATGTCATGTTCGGCCAACTGTTTCGCGACTGCCGGCAAAAACAGTGTGTCGATGAATTCAGGGAAGGGCTTGTCCTCCGGCTTGGGCGGCTTCGCTTTCGGCGCCGCTTTGGCAGGGGCCTCTTGACCTGAAGACTGCTTCTCGACTGGGGTTTCGCTCACCGATCCAGCATTGCTGGAGCAACTGTAAGCAGCTTGGTGCGCTGCTTACCAGTTCGCCTCCGGATCATCTCCCCAATCAGTGAACTCCTGAGAAGGAGAGCCCACGGCTGAAGTGCCTGATGAAGCGTCTGACTGCGGGGGGACTGACGAAGAACGTTGAATCACGCGGTAGGCCACAGACACCGTTGGAGCCGGTTCTCTCACATCTCGTTCGGGGCCTGGGTTTGTGCTGGATCTGGGTGTCGGTTCGTAGTCGGTGTAACCCCTCTCCTCAAACTCCGGTTGAACAGGGGAACGCCTCTGGCGACTCAGAGGACGCTCCACTGGGGAGACCAAAACCGCTGCAACAGCGGCTCCGGCCGCACCACCAACGCCAGCCAGCGCTGTCCACGCCCCAACGGGGAGCGGAGGTGTTGTCCAAACCAGCAGACGGATCCGGGTCTTGTCTCCGACATTCGTGGCCGAAAGAACCAGCAACGCCAGCAGTGGCGCCAGGCAGGGAATCAGCAGCAGCCGCTGAAACATGCTCATTCCAGGGGGCCCTGCCAGCGCTTCAGGGGTGCAAGGTCCTCCTCCAGGCCGTCGAACAGGCGCACCACCAGAAAGTCCACCATCTCCTCCAAGGAATCGGGCCGGGTATACCAGGCTGGAATGGGAGCGGCAATGGTGGCTCCAGCTTCAGCGAGGCCGGTGAGGTTGCGGAGGTGAATCAGGTTGAAAGGCATCTCCCGTGGAGCAATCACCAGGGGCCGACGCTCCTTGAGATGCACATCCGCACAACGTTCGATCAGATCTGCGGCGATACCGGCATGGATCCGCCCGACGGTTCCCATGCTGCAGGGAACGATGACCATCGCCCGGGTTCTGTAGCTGCCACTGGCAATGCAGGCAGCCTGATCATTCCAGCGATGACAGGTGAGCTCGCCACTCTCCACCGATAGCCTCTCTCGCCAGAACGCACGTTGTTTCAGGGGATCAACAGGGATCGTCAGGCCCTGTTCCGCACGAAACACCTCATGGGCACCATGGCTGAGCACAAGATGCACCGAGCGCCCGCGCTGCAGCAGCAGCTGTAGGGCACGCTCGGCCAGGGGTTGAGCGGATGCACCGGTGACTGCCAGAACGTAGGGATGCATCACTCAGCGCTCGCTGAGGGCAACGGGCAGCGGCTCCGAGGATTCAGGCGCTGAGGATTCAGGTTCCGTGGAGCCATTGGAACCCTGGCTGATGACCTCAAGGTCGATCTGGTTGCGCAGAACATCCACATTGATCACGCGCACCTGTACGGCGTCGCCAAGTTGATAGGTCTGACGGTTCTTGCGCCCGACCAAGCGATTCTGGCGTGATCTGTATTCGTACCAGTCATCGTTGAGGGAGCTCACATGCACCAGTCCTTCAACGCGACTTTCACCAACTTCCACGAAAAAGCCATAGCTCTGCACACCACTGATGCGCCCTTCCACCTGTTCGCCGATCAGGGGTTGGGCTGAACGGGCCTGGATCATCGACAGCAGATCCTTTTCCAGTTCCAACACCTGACGCCGTCGTGTGTTGAGCCGCTGCACGGTGCGCTCGTTCACCAATCCGTTCAACTTCTCGTCCTGGGATGCGGTGAACAGGGGCCACGTGAGATCAGCACCGGCACCCTTGAGGCCAAGCTTCAGACGCGTCTTGTGACGGACGGTTGGACGATCCTTGGCATCGGTCAGCAGCGCAACGATCACCTGTTGATTCACCAGGTGGGCGTAGTGCTGGGTGGCACAGGTCCATGGCGTCAGTGAGCTGTTCCGGCATGTCGCAGCAACCTCGTCCCCATCGGAATCTGCTGCCGCAGGGGGGGCCTCTGTAGATGCCACAAGGGTGAGAGGTGGCAGGGCGTGACTGAGTTGTTGTTCCAGCACCCGGCGCTGACTGCTGTCTTTGAACACCTGAACCAGCTCCGAAGCTGATGGACAGCCGTCGTCATCCAGTTCAAGGGGAAGATCCAGGGCAATGGCTGTCTTTGCCACATCGGTGAGCACGCTGCCATCGGGTTCATCCGCCTCAACGGTGATGCCCGGCAGTTGGAGCTCGAGTCGTTGTGCGGTCCACGCACGGTCGGCGGCCCTCAACAGAGGCTGAAGGAACGCATGGGGGTCGACAGGGTTGAACGCATCAACCCAGCGATGCCGCAACCCGGAGGGATCTGCGCTGCAGAGGTCACCAAGGGCCTCCAGCTGTGGAGGGCAGAGATCGAGCTGCACAAGCCCGTTGGCACGCTCCTGCTCCAACAACAGCGTGCTGCAGAAGCGCAGGGTCTCCAGCTGACCGAGTTGGTCTTTGATCGGCTTGAGGGCGGTCGGGACGCTGCGCGCCTTGGGTTTGCGTTCCGCAAGGGCGACCAACTGATCGGCGCTCACCTCGGCGACGGGGCGCACCGTGCTGAGCATGAACTCCCAGTCGCTCACCTCACCGTTGGCAGAGACGTCGAGCCGAACGCTGATGGCATCAGCCTCGGACCCGGCCGAGAAGCTGGTGGCCTTTTGGAGGGCCGGAGTGAGAAGAGGTTGCCAGACTTCACCGAGGCAAAGGGCTTCACCGCGGTCGCGCAGGCAGGCATCGAGGCTGTTGCCCAGACCGATCCGCTCGCCCACGCTGGGCGCATGGACCCAGAGGCGACAACCGCCGTCCCTGGCTTCAACGTGCACGGCAGGTAACCCCGGTGCATCGTCCTGACTCCATCCTTTGAGCAGCAGCGACGGTTGTGCGGTGAGGTCGACCCGTCCTTTGGACGCAGGGGTTTTGCCAGAGCTCCTGGGTGCCGTTGGACGGTCCTGGAGACCAACCTTGGTCAGCAGCAGGTCCCGGTCGGCTGCTGGTCCGCCATTGAGCGGGAGAGATCGCACAACGTGGCCGGCCGCAGGATGCTGGGCCACGGGGTAGCGATCGATGCGCACCTCGACAACGCTGGAGACCTCATCACCGGGCAGATGCTTGGAATCCTCTGCTAGCAGCTCAATGCCGGCAAGCACTCTGTCGTCCAAGGGGGAGGCGAGCAGCTGGTCGCTCTGCTGCTCCACCTGAGCCAGGAGAGATTGCGTGGCCCGTTCCAGGATGCATTGCACACCTCCTTCAGGAGAGCGGCGGCGTCCGCCCTCCCGCGTCACCCGCACCAGCACACGATCGCCATTCCAGGCGTGGTTCAGCTGATGGTCACGGATGTAGATGTCCTCGCCGCCGTCGTCGCGAATGGCGAAGCAGAAGCCTTTGCTGCTGCAACGCAGGCGAGCATCAATCAGATCACTCTCCTGGGGCCGTGTGAGACCACCCTCACTGGTCTTTTCGATCACACCGATTTTCATCAGTGATGAAACGGCAAGCTCAAGCGCCGCTTTATCCGTCTTGTTGCTGAGCTTGAGGATCTTGGCCAGTTGGTCGGGCTCAGAGGAGTGCCCCGTTGAGAGCTGATCCAGCAGATCGGCAACCGTAAATTTCATCGTGGCGTGCGCAGAAACCGACCATCAGGGCCGGGAGAGAGGGAAGGGGTGGTCGACGCTCTTCAGCAGGCCGTGCAGAGTCAGCCCTTCAAAGATCACTTTAGGACTCAGAAGTTGGATCCCCGTCCGAGTTGGCTTCACCATCACGGACGAGAGGAACCAGCAAGCGGCCACCGATCACGAGGAAACCAACGGAAGCCAGCAGTTGAAGCAGATCGCTGGGAATCACGGTTGCAACGGAACCACCGGCGAAGGCCCCCAGCAAACTGGCCAGAACCAACGCCGATGATGAGCCGAGAAACACGGCCAGGGGGCGATTGGACGTGCCACTGATGGCAACGGTGGCCAGTTGGGTCTTGTCACCGAGTTCGGCAAGGAACACGGTCAAGAACGTGGAGATCAGAAGGGGAAAATCCATCGTCAGCTCGCTGCATTGAGCCAAAGGGAGCTGGCGGCCTGAAGACCGAGCCAGATGCCGAGCGCCACCATCAGCACCCCAGCCATCAGTTCAAGACGCTCAGGCGGAAGGGTTTTGGCCAACCATTGACCGACGAGAACGCCCACAAGGCTGGATGAAATCAATGCCAGCGCGGCACCGATGAACACCAGAACAGGAGAGCCGGACTGGGCCGAGAGCAACAGCGTTGCCAACTGGGTTTTGTCGCCCAGTTCAGCCACAAACACTGTGGTGAAGGTGCTGAACAACACGGCAGCAAAACTGCGCGACTCAGGGCTTGTTTGCTCACTCGTCAACAGAACCTCCTGCGGTCTGAGCGCGCTTGAACCTACGCATCACGCCACTGCGGCCGCCATAGGTGCTGCGGATCTGTTGTTGGCAACAGGTGATGGCGAAGGCATCGAACTGATCATCGGGAACGTCAAAAAGACGGCCCAGACCACTGACACGACAGAAATCAGGACGCTCCTCATAAATCCTGCAGCGCTGACTGCCCGTGTCGTAGTGGATGCACCAGCCATCAGGGCCAACCATGGCCAGATAGGTGCGTTGTTGCTCTTCGTCCAAGGCTGCCAGGGCATCAGCCCGTTCCTCCGGAGCGAGTCGGCAACAGGCCCCACAGTGTTTGATGCAGGTCCATTGCGGCGTCTCTCGGCTCATGATTGAAGCTGTGACAAGCCATCACAGAGATCAGAACCAATCCGTCGCTCTTGGGACAGAGCCTCGTAGCCTGGGAGGCGTAACGATTTTGGACAGCGCTGCATCGCCATGGGCTTTGACATTCACCTGATCGCCAACTTTGCCGCCCTGGCGATGATCACCATTGCCGGTCCCGCTGTCATCTTCATCCTCTTCTACCGCCGCGGCGCACTCTGATCGCCTCGTTTTAAGGACGTAGCCCCAACCCAAGGCAGGCTTCCTCGATCAACTGAATCACCCGCTGATCCCTCGCCAGATCGTTGTCGCTGGTGAGGGATTGTTCTTGTTGAATGCTCGCCTGAAGCGTCTCACCCTTGCCATTGGTGAGCTTCAGACCTGAGGTTTCCGTTAATTGGGCGGTGTACTGCCGTGAGCCGCGGTCGATCAACACCAACGCCGTATGGGCACGGATGGCTTTGAGCTCCAGCTGAAGACGCTGTTCACCCTGCCAACGGTTGATCGAAATGCTGTAAGCCACGTCACAGCATGCGGGAACAGGCGCCGCTGGATCCCATCGCCAGGCGATGGCGCGACGCTCATTTTCACCCTGGCGCAGCGTCAGGGCCAGATGTCCTCCTTTGAGATCGCGCCGATCCTCGACGCTCACCCCCCGCGACCAGAACAGGGGTTTGGGATGACCGATGCCGAAGGGGGCCAGGGATTGCAGGTGGCGCCACAGATCCCAGTTCACATCTTTCAACTGCAGCAGAGCGTCAGGCTGCACAGGACGCCCCTGGGCCTGGGTCATCAACCAGCCATCGGCTTCGGCGCAGAGGCGCTCATGCAGGGCATGCACGAATTCCGCTTTAACGGTGAACCCCCCGGCAGCGGGATGGCCTCCAAAGCGGGTCAGTAGATTACTGCAATTGGAGAGGGCACGATCCACCGCGAAGCCGATGGGTCCCCGTACCGAAGCCCGCAGACTTCCATCTCCATCACCGGCCAGAAGAGCGGTGGGGCGGTGATAGCGCTCCATCAGCCGCGCAGCAACAATGCCAATCACCCCGTGGTGCCAGTGGCTTTGCGCCAACAGCAGGAATGAGGGGAGAGCGTCACTGGACTCCGCTTCCACCAGCGCCACGGCCTCCGCTTCAATCGCGTCGCAGAGATCCCGTCGCTGGCGGTTGTAATCATCACAACGGCGTGCGAGGGCCATGGCTGAATCGGGATCTTCAGCCGTGAGCAGATCCACCACAAGCCTCGGTTCCCCAAGGCGGCCCACTGCATTGATGCGCGGTGCAAGCTGAAACCCGATGTCTTCGGCCGTCAGCGCACGTTCCCCGAGACCCGCCAGGCGCTGAAGCGCTTGCACGCCCTTGCACTCGGAGCGATGCAGATGGTTCAGCCCCTCCAGCAACCAACTGCGGTTGGCCCCCACCAGAGGAGCCATATCGGCCACCGTGCCGATGCAAAACAGATCCCGGGCCACGCGGATCGCTTCTGGTTTGTTCAGCACATCGGCAACGGCATGGGCCAGCACATAGGCCAGCCCCACACCGGCGAGTCCGCGGTAAGGCGAGTCCTCCGGGGTGGTGGCCGGATGAATGAGCGCAGTCATGGGCGGCCGTTGCGCCGGGATCGTGTGGTGATCGGTCACGATCACCTGCATCGACAAACTTGCGGCCAGTTCGAGGGCTTCCCTCGCGGCAACACCGTTATCAACGGTGACCAGTAATCGCACGCCATCGTCGTAGAGCCGCTGCACCATGGCGGGATTGAGGCCATATCCCTCCTCCATCCGCGAGGGAATAGCGGGTTCCGGCTCAGCACCCAACGGGGCCAACGCCCGCAGTAACAACGCAGTGCTGGTCATCCCATCGGCGTCGTAATCACCACAGATGGCGACGCGTTCACGGGAACGGCAGGCCGCTACCAAGCGCGTACAGGCCTGCTCGAGATCGGGGAAATGATCACGTGTGGGCGGTAGATCACCAGGGGAGAGAAAACTCTCGGCCTCGGATGTTGAGCTGAATCCCCTGCGCCGCAGCACACAGCGCAGCGACAGCGGCAAATCAAGCCCTTGCAATGGCGATGGTTCCACCACGGCTGGAAGGGACCAGGACCAATGCAGCGGAACAGCCGGCAAGGGAATGCAACAGGCGGTGATGTCCCAGCATTGTGCCGTTGCTGCTCCTCAAGGTGAACAGGCTTTCAGCGGTCTTCTGGGATGTGGATGGCACCTTGGCCGACACGGAAATGGACGGTCATCGACCGGCCTTCAACCTGGCCTTCCAGGAACTGGATCTTCCCTTTGTTTGGGATGAATCGCTCTACAACAGGCTGCTGGCGATTCCTGGCGGGCTGCGCAGGGTGAAACTCCACGCTGAAACATGTGGGGTGCATCTCAGCCAGAACCAACTGGACCAGGTGCGTGATCGCAAACGCGTCCATTACCTGGAACGGGTCCGCCAAGGGCATGTGCATCTCCGTCCCGGAGTGAAGAGGCTTTTGCAGGAGTTGAACAGGGCCGGCGTGCAGCAGTGGATCGTCACCTCCAGCGGATCGGCCTCGGTGATGGCTCTGCTGGAACAGATCCAGAAGCAAATCCCCAGCTTCGATGGGGTGGTGACATCGGATGACGTTGCTTCGGGAAAGCCAGCACCGGACGGCTACCGACTCGCTCTCGAACGCAGTGGGGCCAACAGTGCTGCCAGCCTTGCCATCGAAGATTCTGCGGCAGGTCTTTCGGCGGCAAGAGCTGCAGGTCTGCGTTGTCTTCTGACCCCTTCCCCCTGGGATGCCGATGCTCTGCGTGAGTCCGGAGGCGAGGCTGCTGCGGTGTTGAATCACCTGGGGGACCCTGGACAGCCAGCAACCGTGCTTTCCGGTGCCTCTTGCCAGGAGGGAGCAGTAACGCTGAAGTATCTGGTGTCCCTGCTGTCGGTGCCGGATCGATGAGCTCAATCCAGCGCACACGTCTGGCGGGGCTTCAGAACGCGTGGGGCGCTGGGATCCGGCGGTCCTGGTCTGGCCCCTGGTGGCGTCGCAGCGCTTCGTTGCTGCTGCTGCTGTTCGGATTTTTCATCGGCAGCAACCTTCCCGTCTACATCCTGGATGCTGTTGAACTCAGGACGTACACAGCGTTCTATGCCCTCATCGCCTGTGAATTAATGGTTCTTGGGCGCCGTCGTCTTCCCTGGCTGGACAACCTCCGTCTTGGATTCGTTTACGCCGTTGTTCTGGAGGCGTTCAAAGTTGGATCCTGAGGGCCACCGCGTCATCCCCAGCAAGGATCAGCAGCGGTTGCTGCAGCATCTCGAGTTGGGCGACCTTCAGAGTTGGTCTGCACTGCAGCGCAACTCTGGGTGGCATCGGGTCGCCATCGATCACTGGCATCCTCAGGCGACACCGGATTGGCTCTGGTCTGTTGGTCTGCCGCTTCTGAACCTGGGCCAGCAATGGCAGGGACAACGCCGACTGCTCGGATTCAGTGCTTTGCCAGGTTGCGGGAAAACCACCCTTGGGCAGTGGATTGAAGCTGCCGCACGGGCACTTCACCTCTCGATCCAGGTGGTTTCGCTCGATGACTTTTATTTCGAGGCCGAACGGCTTGATGCGGCGATGCAGGGCAACCCCTGGGGTGTGCCTCGCGCGCTTCCTGGCAGCCATGACCTGGAGCTCCTGCAGGAGTGTCTTCAGACATGGCGACAGGGTGAGAACGTTCTGATGCCCTGCTTCGACAAAGCCAAACGCCATGGCCGAGGAGATCGAAGCGGTTGGCGCCGTTGCGATGCCGACTTGCTGATTTTTGAGGGTTGGTTTGTGGGCTGCAGCCCAAATGCCGACGCAACTGCGGATGAGCCCCATCTCGAGAGCCCCCTAACGGCGCAGGAGTTGGAGTGGCGCCTGAAGCTGCAACCCGTGCTCGCCCACTACGAACCCACCTGGAGGTGTTTCGATCAACTCTGGCAACTGCGAGCAACCGACTTCAACGCGCCTTGGCGATGGAAGCGCCAACAGGAAGCCACCCTTGAAGCGGAACGCGGTGCGTCACTACCGAATGCCGACTTGCATCGTTTTATCCGCATGATTATCTGCTCGCTGCCATCGAGCAGTTTTCACACCATGCGAGCGGATGTTGTTGTGGAGGTGGATCCGGATCGAACTCTGCGGCGGATCCACCTCCCGAGTTCGACTCAGGATTCGCCGTCTTCGGACTCACTCACCGGATAAACAAAACCCTGGGCGCGGCCACTCAGCACAGACTTGCCGATGGACATGGCGCGCTGGGCGGCAACGGCTGCCTTGGCCTTCCAGGTGGCGCTGCGCTGGTTGCGCTTGGCCTTGGATGTTTTCTTCTTCGGGACGGCCATTGCGCCTGGTGAATTTCCAAACCGAGATTGTCTCGTTTGGAACCCCCTTGCGTCAAATCGCTAGGCTCCGTGCAGCGCAATGAAGACGTGGCACCAGGTTCGGACGACTCCAGTGGTTCCGCGGCCCCTCAGAAGGCTCAACCTTCTTCGATTCAGGGTTTTTGGACGAAGCAGGACACGGTGAGTTACTCCACCCTGCTGAGAGATATCGACGCGAAAGAGATCAAACAGTTGGATCTTGTGCCCGGTCGTCGGGAGGTAAGAGTCCAATACAACGATGGCCGACGGGTCATCGTTCCTGTTTTCGCCAACGACAACCAAATTCTTCGGGCCGCTGAAAGCTCCGGCACGCCCTTGACGGTTGTTGACATCCGCCGCGAACAAGCAGGACGCGAACTGGCGGGAACCCTGATGTTGGTTCTGCTGGTGGTGGTCGGCCTGTCGTTTCTGTTGAAGCGTTCAGCCCAAATGGCGAACAGAGCTCTTGGCTTTGGGCGTAGTCAACCTCGGTTGAAACCCCAGGAAGACCTTCAGCTTCGTTTTGAGGATGTTGCCGGCATCAACGATGCGCGGCTGGAACTTGAGGAGGTGGTCACCTTTCTCAAGCAGCCCGAGGCCTTCATCCGCCTGGGCGCCAAGATTCCGCGGGGAGTGCTGCTTGTCGGCCCCCCTGGAACCGGGAAAACGCTTCTTGCCAAGGCGATTGCAGGCGAGGCGGGCGTGCCGTTCTTCTCCATCGCGGCCTCTGAGTTTGTTGAGCTGTTCGTTGGTGTTGGTGCGAGCAGGGTTCGCGATCTGTTCCGCCAAGCCAAGGAAAAGTCCCCCTGCATCGTTTTTATTGACGAAATTGACGCTGTGGGTCGCCAGCGGGGTGCTGGTATCGGTGGCGGCAACGATGAACGGGAGCAGACCCTCAACCAACTCCTGACAGAGATGGACGGCTTTGAGGAGAACTCCGGTGTGATTCTGCTGGCGGCCACAAACCGTGCCGACGTGCTCGACGCCGCACTGTTGCGTCCAGGACGCTTCGACCGGCGCATTGATGTGGGCCTTCCCGATCGCCGAGGTCGCGAGGCAATTCTCGCCGTTCATGCGAGAACTCGCCCCCTCGATGACGCGGTTTCGCTATCGGATTGGGCGAGCCGCACTCCGGGTTTTTCCGGGGCTGACCTCGCCAATCTACTCAACGAAGCGGCCATCCTCACGGCCCGTCAGAACATGCTCCGCATCGGTCAGTTCCAGCTGGAGGGGGCCTTGGAGCGGATCACCATGGGGCTGAGCAACCGTCCCTTGCAGGACAGCGCCAAAAAACGGCTCATCGCCTATCACGAGGTGGGTCATGCCCTGGTGGCCAGTCTTCTTCCAGCGGCCAACGCGGTGGACAAGGTCACGATTCTTCCCCGGGGAGGGGCCGGTGGTTACACCCGCTTCATGCCTGACGAGGAGGTGCTTGATTCCGGGTTGATCACCCGCTCCTCCTGCCTCGCTGATCTGGTGGTGGCCCTGGGGGGACGAGCAGCTGAGCAAGTTGTTTTCGGGTCGCTCGAGATCACCCAGGGAGCCAGTGGAGATCTCCAGATGGTGTCGCAACTCGCACGGGAGATGGTGACGCGCTTTGGCTTTTCCAGCCTCGGACCGATGGCCCTCGAGGGTCCTGGTACGGAGGTTTTTCTGGGGCGCGATTGGTTCAACCAACGGCCGGGATACGCCGAATCCACTGGTAAGGCCATTGACGCACAAATCCGCCAGCTCGCCAAGAGTGCTCTGGCGCAGGCCATCGCCCTGCTTGAGCCTCGCCGTGAGTTGATGGATCAACTGGTGGACGTTTTGATTGCCGAGGAAACGATCAACGGTGATCGATTCAGAGACATCGCTGGCCTCCCATGAGACGCCTCCTCCTTCTGCTGCCGCTGGTTGTTGTTGCAGCCCGGATGCAGATCGAGTGGCTCTGGTTCGATCAGTTCGCCTCGAGCAACGTTCTCCTTAAGCGCTGGCTTCTGCAACTTCTCTTCGCGGGTGTGGCGATGCTGCCGCTGCTGGCAGCCCAGGCCTGGTCGAGGCAATTCAGGCAACCCAGGTCGAGTGCATCCAAGGCGATGAGCCTGACCGGATGGTCCTTCGGATTCACGCTGTTGATCAGTGGTGGTGCGGTGCTGATCAGTGCATTGCTCACGCTGGATCTGTTGGCGTTGGCCATCCGCGATCCGTTTCAGCTTGGGGAATGGCAGCCAGTTGCGGGTCTCCAGCACCGCATCAGCTCAGCTGCAGGACTCGTTCAGGCAGTGGCGATAGGGCTTGCGATGGCCTGGCCGCGGTTGAGGCTGTGGCTGGCTCGGATCGTGGCGGGTTCGCTGGTGGCTGTCGTCAGCCGGGCGTGGGGCATCTGGTCGCTGGCGCTATGGATTCCCGATGAATCCACGAGAGACCCCTTGCTGGGAGCGGATCTGAGCTTCGGCTTGGGGCGTTTTGCCGGATTGCATCTGGCCCTGGACCTGCTGCTCTTGGCTGCCGCGTTCACCCTCGCCTTTGAGCTCTGGCGGGTGCTGGCGAGCTCAAAATCGATTTCTGACTGGGCCAGTCCAGCCTTCTCTGCGCGGCAGATCCAACTGATCAGGTTGCTTTCGGCGCTTCTGCTGTTCGGAGCGGCGGGGCAGGTGTGGTTATCGAGGCATCAGCTGCTGTGGACCCAACACGGCCTTGTGGCAGGGGCGGGCTGGCTCCAAGCCCACATGACCCTTCCGTTGCGCGGCTTCGCAACACTGCTATTGGTGCTGATCGCATGTGCACTGCTTGTCCCGTGCCGGCGACGCCTCCGTCAGGGCCTTGCACTGGTCTTGGTGTCTCTTGTGGTGTTGGAAACGGTGGCAACTCCGTTAACGCGCTGGCTGGTGGTGCGGCCAAGGGAATTTGCACTGCAAGAGCGCTATCTGAACAACGCCATTGAGGCCACGCAATGGGGCTTCCAGTTGGATCAGATCAAGAGTCAGGTCGTCGACCCGACAAGGTTCAGTGCCGCTGATCGCGAACAAGGTGTTAGCACGCTCGAGAATGTGCGTCTCTGGGACAGCAGCCCTCTGCTGGAAGCCAACCGGCAACTGCAGCAACTGAGGGTTTACTACCGCTTTTCCAATGCAGCTGTTGATCGCTACCCGCTGAATGAAAACAGCGATTCATCGCAGCAAGTGATCCTCTCGGCCCGCGAATTGGATCAATCCGCGTTACCGCGTCAATCCAAAACCTGGCAGAACCGTCACTTCATCTTCACCCACGGCTATGGATTCACCGTCAGCCCGGTGAATGACCGAAGCAGTGATGGCCTTCCCTCGTATTTCATTAAAGGTCTTGGCCCAGAAACAGTCATTGCGGGAAATCCTGGACTGGGTATTGAACGATCGGAGGTGCAGAAGGCTATCCCCGTTGGTGATGCAGCGATCTATTACGGGATGCTTCCTTCGCCCTATGCCATCGCTCCAACGCAGATTGAAGAATTCGACTACCCCGAAGGCGACATCAATGTGATGACGCACTATCAGGGTTCTGGCGGAGTACCGATTGGATCCTGGCTTCAGCGATTCGCAGCGGCTGTTTATCTGCGTGACCCTCGACTGCTGATCACCACAACGATCAATGCTGATTCCAAACTTTTGATCCGGCGTGATGTGCGCAGTCGGGTTAAGGCCATCGCTCCCTTCATTGATTTTCGTGGTGAGCCCTACCTGATCTCCATTCCAAACCCTGAGCAAGACAGCTCCAACACCACCAAGGCAACTTCAGAACAACGCAGCCAGAATCAGTATTGGGTTGTCGAGGGTTACACCCACAGTTCAACCCTGCCCTACAGCGCAGCGGTATCAGCAGATGATCCCGATCGCTATTTAAGAAACTCAGTGAAGGCCATCGTTGATGCCTACAACGGCAGCATTCGGTTTTTCATCTCGGAGCCTGAGGATCCAATCGTGATGGCCTGGGCTCAGGCTTTTCCAGGCTTGATGGAGCCGATGGAGGCAATGCCAAAGCCTTTTCTTGATCACCGCAGAGTTCCTGAGGACTTCTTCAATGCTCAGGTCAACCAATTGAAGCGTTACCACGTTTCGAATCCCAGAATTTTCTACAATGGTGATGATGTTTGGCAGGTGCCAAGCGAGATCTACGGCGGCCGCAAAGTTGATGTTGCTCCGTATCACATCACGGCTCAGCTTCAAAGCAACGACAACTCTGAATTTCTGCTGCTCCAACCACTGACCCCTTTGTCAAGACCGAATCTCACGGCGTGGTTGGTGGCTCGGAATGATGGCGATCACTACGGTGAACTGAAACTGATCGACTTTCCCAAAGACAAATACATTCCCGGGCCGGAACAGGTTCAGGCTCTGATCCATCAGGATCCAGATGTGAGCGAGCAGTTCGGTCTATGGGATCAGGAGGATCTGGAACTCCTGCAGGGAAATCTTCTTGTGCTTCCCGTGGGCTCCGGACTTCTCTATGTGGAACCGGTGTATCTGCGCACCAAGAAGGTGGGGCTGCCGTCTCTGGCCAGGATTGTTGTGAGTGACGGCCGATTGGTTGCCATGGACCGCGACCTCAATCTTGCTTTGGATCAACTCATGAAAAAAGCCCCACCCGTTTGACGGGCAGGGCAAAACGAAGTAACCGATAGGGATGATCGAACGATCAGCCGATGGCGGAGAAGTACTCCTTGGAACCCTTGGGATCTTCCAGCATGGTGGCGGCGCCAGGAGTCCAGTTGGCGGGGCAAACCTCGTCGGGGTTGGACTGCACGTACTGGAAGGCCTGCAGCAAGCGCAGGGTTTCATCCACGTTGCGGCCGACAGGCAGGTTGTTGATGGTGGCATGAACGATCACACCGTCGGGGTCGATCAAGTACAGGCCACGCAGTGCCTTGCCTTCGTCATCGAGGATGTTGAAAGCATTGCCGATTTCCTTGTTCAGGTCGGCAACGAGGGGGTAGTTGATATCACCGATGCCACCCTGGTTACGGGGGGTCTGAATCCAGGCCAAGTGGCTGAACTTGCTGTCGACGGACACACCGAGGATCTCGCAGTTCTTGCTCGAGAAGTCGGTGTAGCGATCGCTGAATGCGGTGATTTCCGTCGGGCAGACGAAGGTGAAATCGAGGGGGTAGAAGAACAGCACCACATACTTGCCGCGGTACTGGGACAGGGAGATTTCCTTGAATTCCTGGTCCACCACTGCAGTGGCAGTGAAATCGGGGGCTTGATGGCCCACACGCAAGCAACCGGTGTCGGTCATGTTCGGGAGGTGAATGAGTGAGCTGAAGGCCGCAGACGACGTAACACGTAGTCGATTCGACTTCCAGTTTCAGGATTGAACCTATCACGACCCTAGCCATCCGTCGCCATAAACTCAGTTGATGACTGACCAACTCACGAGCTGGGATCCTGCGCTCCTCCGCAAGTTCAGTTCCACCGGACATTTCCGTCTGTTGAACCAGCTGAAGGGCGATCTGCGCAAGAAACCCCTGGATCGAGACCAGCGCACTGGTCAGCTGAAGACTCTGGGCGGGAATCGCGGCGCAACCCGACGTTCAACGGCAACGCGGAGCATCGAGCCGGCCCCGGCTCCAGCTCCAACACCTGTTGTTGAGACGGCAGCCCCACTCACCAAGGACGATCAACCGAAATCCTTCCGCGATCGCCTCAATGCCATCGACATGCGCTGAGGCTGAACCCCTGAGATGTATTATGGGCACTGGCCTGAAGGGCCTGCGTCAGAGTAGCTCAGCTGGTTAGAGCACAGGATTCATAACCCTGAGGTCGGGAGTTCAAGTCTCCCCTCTGACATTCATTGATCTTGCTGTTGATCAGCTCGTTCGAACCCTTGTTGGGTTCGAACATGCCTGATTCAGGCCTTGCGTGCCGGTAGTTTCACCAGGGGATTGAGAGCAGCGCCACCGGCACGACGGATTTCAAAGTGAAGGTGAGGTCCGGTGCTACGTCCGGTGCTTCCCATCAGTGAAATGCGAGACCCACGGGGAACAATCTGCCCTTTTTTGACCAAAAGACGGCTGTTGTGGGCATAACGCGTGAATTCGCCATCACTGTGGGCGATTTCAACCAGATAGCCGTAGGCGCCTCTCCAGCCGGAAAATGAAACGATCCCATCACGGGCCGCAACAACGGGCGTGCCAGTGTTGTTGGCGATATCAATGCCTTTGTGCATGCGTCCCCAGCGCCAGCCATAACCGGAGGTGAAAACCCCCTTGGTGGGCCACTGGTAACCAACAATCGGCGGCTTCAGGCTGTCGGGCTGATCGGCTGAAGACGACAGGGGGCGCTCAGGCCATGCAGCACCTCCACTGCTGAGGGGGCGTACAGCCAGGAGCGACTGACCCGAAGTGGCTTCAGCGATCTGCAGTTCCTGGCCAATCGTCAAAGCAGTGAGCTGAAGGCCTGGATTCCAACTCAACAGCTGCTGTTGCGTCACGCCGTGGCGTTTGAGGAATGACGCCAGAGAATCTCCGGTCTTGATTTTGGCCGTTGCGCGAAGCGGAGGTGGGGCAACCAACGGAAGCGTCTGACGTTCACTGGAGCGGTTGAGTGACGACAACGTCACGGCAACAACCCGTGCAGAGTCCGGCAGGGAAAGCCAACTCTCTTTTTCAAAAACGTGGGAGCTTGGCACGTTGTTCAACGAGGCCAGCTGCTCACGATCAAGCTTCAACAGTTCGGCATAACGCCGCAGGGACGTGGCACGAACAACTTGGAACCAGACCTGACTGCTGGATTCAACTTTGCTGACAACAGCAACGTGATTGTTCGGGGAGAGAGCTGGCAGAGGGGGCAGCTCGGCAAGATCAAAAGTGGCGTTATCGGCAATCCCGGGCAGAGAACTCCACAGACCCAGGGACAGAACAGGGGTTACAGCAGCTGCCAGAGCAAGCGTTGCGCGCATGAAACCACTGAGACGCGTTGACGGTAACGAGCCGAACATCCCCGTGCAAGGGGGTTTGGAGCAGTGGTGGGATCACCACAACCGCAACTGTTGTCCAGCCACGTAGGTCACCAAGGCGCAGGCCACGGAAAGGTTGAGGCTGCGAACACCTCCCTGGCCTGCGTCATCAGCAGCTCCAGGCATGGGGATTGTGAGGATGCTGTCGCAGGCTTCACGAACTGGTTCTGTTAGCCCCGTGTCTTCCCGCCCAAACAGCAGAACATCTCCCTGTTGAAACGTGAATGAGGAGAGCGATGAACCACCACGGCGGCTGCAGCCGATCAACCTCTGCTCAGGACGAAGCTCAGCTTGGAACTCGGCAAAGTTCGAAGCGATGGAAAGCTGAACGTGGGGCCAGTAATCAAGACCGGCACGACGAACGCTCCGATCATCCACCTTGAAGCCGAGGGGTTCAATCAGGGTCAACGGCACCCTGAAGGCCGCCGAGGTGCGGGCGATGTTGCCGGTGTTCGGAGGGATCTGAGGTTCGAACAGGGCAATCCGCAGGGGGGCGATCTCAGTCATGGCACCACCTGGCCAAGGGCATGAAGATCAAGTGCACGACCCTGGAGAACGAGCCAGGCAGCGTCAGCAACGGGGTCAAGTGCCTGCGCGAGGGTTCCGAGACGATCACGGAACAAGCCTCCGATGCGTGTTGGGGGAACGACGCCCCAGCCTGTCTCTTCGATCACCAGAACAAACGTGCAGTGCGATGCCCTGATCGAGGCGATCAGCTGTTCACAGAGGTGATCCCACTCCTGGGCAGTGAGATCCAGGTGGTGGGCAACAAAGCCACCGAGGGCATCAATCAGAACAGATTGCCCGGGAGCCAGGCCGTTGATCACGCTCACCAGCTCTGCCCCACATTCAGAAACGCTCCAATGGTCGGGCCGACGCTGCCGGTGGGCCTCCAAACGCTTTTGCCAATCACGGTCATCCGGCCGGGCAGCCGCCGTGGCGATGTAGGTGACAACGGGGTGGTGTTTCAACAGGTGCTCAGCCCAACGGCTCTTCCCACTGCGGGTTGGCCCACTCACCAGGATCAGCCTGCTGGCCTGGTCGGCAACGGGGGGCTCCACTGTGGAGGAGGGGTCAACCACTGCCATTCATTCCCTTCAGCGTCGCGACGGAAGACGGAGACACACGGTTGAGGTACCTAAAAATCCAATACTTGAAGATCGTCGCCAAAACCACCGGGAATGTCGCGATGAAGAGGTTGACGAAACTTTGGCTGGAGGGAAGACCGAAATGCTCGGCAATCCCTTCCAGCAAGACCTGCCAACCTTCCGGGCTGTGGTAACCAACGAAGATGTCGGTGAACAGGATGATGGCGAAGGCCTTGGCTGAATCACTCAGCCCGTAAACCGCCTCATCAACAAATCCACGCAGAACACGCAGTTCATCGCGGCTCAGAAAACACATCACGGCGAAAGCGATCAGACCCGCCAGATCCGCAAACACATTCTTGATCGCCTTGAGACTTTCCTCATCGGCATCGTGCTTGAGCTCAGTCGCCTTTTCGGTGAGCTTGTCGCGCAGCGCACCATCATCAAGGGGCTGCACGCCTTTGAGGAAGGCATCGAATTCCAGTTCTTGCTTGTAGAGCCGAAGTTTTTCAGCCGCCTTCTCTTCCAGCTGAGGCTTGGGGTAGCTCAGGAAAGGGAGTTCGGGGGAAAACTGATTCACCGCAGGCGAGATCAGATAGGTGCCAGCAATCTGCTGAACAAGAAGGGGAACCAGAACGAGCAGAAGCAGAACCCTCAGGGAAATCAGCGTGCTGTCCCGCCGGCGTCGATACCCCGCCACGACGCTGTCTTCCGTTGAGGGATCCAACAGGAGGCGAATGCTGTCGAAGACACCCAGAAGCGACCGGGGGAGGGCATCCGGTGAGCGGCTGATCGACGGCGAACTGCTGGATCGTCGCGATCCATAGCGGCTCACGACGGATTCAATCAGTTGAAGTTGACGCAACTCCTGGGAATCCAGTTGGCCCCGTTGTTTCGAGAGAGTTGCTGCTGAATTGCGGCAGATGGCCAGCGCCGTTTTGAAGCGGCGAAGAATCGTGGCCTGAACAGAGCGCGGGACGGAGAGCTTCAGCTCCGGCCGGATCTGCCGATCGCCGTAGTACTCCAACTCCAGGCTTTGGATGAGCAGAGCCGCCTCGTAGCCACGCTCAAGATCACTGGAGAGCTCGATCGCTTGGCTGTTGCTGAACAGGTTGATCCAGTTACGGCGGCTCATTGCAGTCGGCTCATCGCAGTCGGGTCATCAGCGCGAGAACACCCACCAGGTGGCCATCGGAATGATGGTTCCAAGCACCAACAGGATGATCACCCACTTGGTGGCATCGCTTTCAGCGGTTTCAGCCTTGGTGGGAATGTTGGTGGGCAGGGTGACCCGTTCGATCTCCTTCGGAGGGCCGGGATCCTCGCCACCCGAGAGAACGGTTGAAAGTCGGGTGAGTCCATCAACGGATGCCTGGCGATAACGATCGCCCTCCCTCAGGGGCACAGTCATAGTTGTACGGGCGGTGCTCTTCAGCAGGCTGGGAGGAAGCTGTGCCTCCAGCTCCTGATTGGCCACCACGGCGGAACGCTTGTTCGAGGCTTCGATCAACATCAGCAGCAAGGGATTGCCGCTGGGTGAGCTCCACGTCTCGAGGAGTTCCTCACCGAAGCTGTTCAAAGTGATGCCGTAATCCAAACGCCGCAGCGTGATCAGGCGGGCATCGACCCGTTGATCTTCAAAGCTGCGTAATTTCGATTCCAATTCACCACGGCTGGCGCGGCTGAACACATCGGCATCGTCGATCACCAACGCATCCGGCAGGCTTTCACCCAGGGCAGCAGGTGAGATCGCCAGACTGGCTGGGGTCCAGAGGAGAAGACAGACCCCGAAACTGAGCAGGCTGGCCAACAGGCGTCGGGCGGAACGGGGCATCCCTTCAAGCGTCATGACTGCCTCAGTCTGCCGTTAGCTGTCCAGCATGTCGCGGTTCAAAGCTGCAATTGCCTCAATAACCATGCGGGCTTCGATGTCGGGCAAAGTCATCTGACGGGTGAGCTGGTCGAGGAGATCGGTTTCCTCCGCTGTGATCTTGCGGTCGGCATGCACCAGATGCGCTGCCACAGCCAGGGCGGACTGCTGCTGAATTCGATTGAGCTGAGGCAAGGCGGAGGTGATCAAGCCCTGAACGCCCCGCTCCCGCAACAACAACAGCAGGCGGTCAAACAATTCACCCATGGCCGCTTCAGAGCTATCGCTGTACAGCGATTGGTTCTCCAGCTGACGGCGCAGGGCATGGGCCTCATCCCGTCCCAGCCTTCCATCACAGGCAACAGCGGCGAGGGCAACAGCAGCAAAAGCCTCGGGAGTCGTCATGGCAGAGACGCACATGTCCGTATTTGAGCAGGATGATTGCGTTCTGACAGCACCCTCTGTTGATGCCAGGTCCCGCCCGAGCTGTTCTGATCTGTGCGCTTCTATTGCTGGGTCTGACCGTGACCAATGCAGGGGTAGCGCAGACCGTGTCACCGGACTTTCAACGGGCCGAAGTTCTGGCGGGGATGGCAGCGGTGGGCCTGATGCTGGTGGCTGTGCTGTGGACACGGGCGAACCCCAAGTCAGCAGAGAAAGTTCCGTTGCAGGGGGAACAGGGACTTTTGATGGCGGATCAGTTCAGCGAAAACCAACAACAGGAGCTGGCCTGGGGCAGCCACATGCTGTTGACGGCAACGCCAGCTGCATCCGTGCTCGTGTTCTGGCGCCATCAGGTCGTGCTGCGTCGGGGCCTGATCAGTCAGGAGGCTTTCGAGCCAGGAGCGATCACCCAACGGGCCATGGAGCGTGAGCAAACCATTTCCTTGGTCAACACAACGCTCTTTCCGGGCCGAGCGGAATTCGACGCGATGCTGCCGTCACTTCCCGCCATCGTTGTTTGCCCGATGGGGAAGGAAGGGGCCGTGATCGTGGGGGGATGGTCGCCCCGTTGTTTCTCCCGCTCCGATGAGCGATGGATTGAGGGCTGGACCCAACGGCTCAGAACGACACTTGCGGCCGGCGAGGCTTCTCCTGTGCCGCCGGACTCAGCTTGATCGTCGATTCAACCCTCGCTCCGGCTTGGCCGAAGCGGATTGCACCATCGTCCGAAATCTTGGCCTCCATGCGTGAGGCTCGCGTGATCTGCTCCGGTTTGGTCCGCCGAAGAACCACATCGCCATCGGCCACAACCCGTTCACTGCGCCAGTTCCAAGCGCAGCGTCGGGCCGTCAATGTTTCCAACGTCTGCTCAACGCGACAGGCGTTGGGAATGATCACGGTGCCAGTGCGCTGATCAAGCTTGAACCCCCTGCCCTGCACCTTGCTGTTTTTCAACTCAGCCTGAATGGGTTGATCGGATTCAAGTTGCTCCGCTGAAAACAGCCAACGCGTCTGGCCAGCATTGATCCGACCGCGGTCGCTTTCCAGCACCAGCGTGACCGGTTGTTGTAAGTCGAGGTAACCCTTGCGGGTGTTGCCATCCAGTCCTGAAGCACTGAGCGTGCGGCCATCGCTGCGGATGGCCTGCACCGGACCAGGCGCTTGAAACAAACCACTCTTCAGATTCCAGGTTCCACGTCCACCCCGCACCACTGTGGAAGCAGCATTGGTGCCATCAACACGGTTCAGCTGGGTGGGGCCCTTGAACTGCAGCACCTCGGTGTCCTGCTGGAACACCAGCTCGCGTGAGCGGATTTGCGTCTTGCCATCGTTGGCCTTCGGCCGTTGATTGATCACCATTCGCGACTGCGATGGCGTCCAAATCAGATTGTCTCCCTCAATCGTCAGCCCCCGTTGGTTCAACTGCCGCAGCTGAACCGATCCTTCAAGAACGACGAGCTCTCCATCCCGCAACACCGTGGCGAGATCGGCGGTGATCTTGAAATGCGGTTGATCATTCAGATAGAGAACGCCCTCGGGACGTCGTGCACGGATGGTTCGACTGCTCAGGTCGTAACGCGCCTCGGGGCTGGTGAGATCCCAGTCACGGTTGCCATCGTCGGCTCGCTGGCTCAAATCGAGCGACCGGAAGACAAAGGACGGCGTGGGTTCAAGCGCAATCGGTCGCCGCGTTGTGCAACCGGTGAGCCATGCACTCGCCACAAGGGCTGCTGCCAGACCACACCGTGACAAGTGACCCAGCATGCTTTGTTCAGAGCGGTTCATCCAGTTCCAACCGCTGCATCACCGGTGTTGGCTTCGGCAGCGCGGAACCGCTGCACAGCCTGCCCCAATTCAGCTGTTTCGACCAGTTGTCTGGATCCAGGTTTTCCCCAAGTTGAGAAAGGATCCGCTCGCTGAGGTCGGGCAAGAGCGGGGCAAGCAGGAGTCCAACGATGCGGGTGGTTTCCAGCACAGCAAACAAATCCTCGGCCACGCTCTGCTCTTGACCGGGCTCCTTCATGCGACTCCAGGGAGCCGTGTCATTGAGATGACCGTTCGCGGCAATGGCCAACTGAAGGATCGACTCGGCCGCGGTCTTGAACGCGAGCTGCGGCATTGCCTCCATCACCGTGCTGACGGTTTCCGCAGCCTTGAGGGCCAGGGGATGGTCAGCACATGAGGCTGCTCCTGCCGGGGGAACGCCGTCATCGAACCATTTGCGCGCCATCGACGAGGTGCGATTCAGCAGGTTGCCGATGGTGTTGGCCAGATCGTTGTTGACCAGATCAACAAAGCGTTGCTGTTGGAAATCGCCGTCGTCTCCGAATTGGATGTCGCGCAGGAGGTACCAACGAACGGCATCGCTGCCGCATCGCTCCAGCAACAGTTCCGGGTCCAGCACATTGCCGAGGGATTTGCCCATCTTCTGACCCTCACGGGTCAGGAAGCCATGGCCGAACACCTTTTGCGGCACCGGCAGTCCTGCAGACATGCACATGGCAGGCCAGAACACAGCGTGGAAGCGAAGGATGTCCTTGCCGATCACGTGCACGGAGGCGGGCCAACCACAGGAGGCGAGCCGATCGAGCGATACCGCTTCGCCATCATCAAGAAGCGCTGTGAGATAACCCAGCAGGGCATCAAACCAGACGTAGAAGGTGTGGCCTGGATGGTCGGGGACCGGAAGTCCCCAGGACACATTCACCCGCGAAATGGAGAAGTCGCGCAGACCTTGAGCGACGAAATTGCGCACTTCCTGTCGTCGGCTGGCAGGGGCGATGAAGTCGTCCCGAGCAACCAACTCCTCAATGGCGGATTGATAGCGGGAGAGCCGAAAGAACAGATTCTCCTCATCGCGCCATTCGAGAGGCTTGCGATGGATCGAACAGGAGGGCGATTCCGCTTCGGCCGGATCATCCTTGTATTCCTCGCAATCGACGCAGTACCAGCCGGTCTGCTTGCCGACAACGATGTCGCCGGATGCCTTGACCCTTTCGTAGAACTGTTCCACCAATTCCAGGTGGCGCGGGTTGGTGGTGCGCACAAACCGATCGTTAGAAATCCCCCACTGATTCCAGAGATCGCGGTACCGGCTGCTGACCTTGTCGCAGTGGTCCTGGGGGCTCAGCTGCTGACGTTCTGCCGTGCGCTGAATCTTCTGGCCGTGCTCATCAACACCGGTCACGAAGGTCACCTTCTCCAGCTGCAGCCGCTCAAAGCGAGCCAAGGCATCACAGGCCAGGGTCGTGTAGGTGCTGCCCAGATGGGGACGATCGTTGACGTAATAGAGCGGAGTCGTAAGGGTGTAAGGCATCAGAAAAGTTCGAACTCCGCTGCACCGCAGCGACGACAGACTCTAACGAGCATGCCCATCTCGCTCCACGCCAAACAGCCCTCGTCATGACGCACCGCGACGTGGTGGTCTGGGGTGGTGGCTGCGGCGGCGTTGCTGCTGCGCTGCAGAGCGCAAGATCAGGAGCAGACACGACACTGTTCACCCCTGGCCCCTGGCTGGGGGGCATGGTGAGTTCAGCAGGAGTCTGTGCCCCGGATGGCCATGAACTGACCTGTTGGCAAACCGGGATCTGGGGCGCCTTTCTGCGGCAGTTGGAGTTGGAGGAGCCGAGCGGGCTCGACCACAACTGGGTGAGTTGTTTCGGATACAGGCCGCAAACAGCCGAACGGATCCTGCAACGCTGGGTGGCGGCTGAGCCCAGGCTGGACTGGCGTCCCCACTGCAGGCTGGAACAGGTTCACGGCCAGCAGGGTCGCCTCCAGTCTGTGGAGATGCACAGCGCCAATGGCGTCGAAAGCTTTTCCGCCGACGTGTTTGTGGATGGCAGCGATCTGGGTGATCTGCTTGCCCTGTCGTCCGCCCCCTTCCGCTGGGGGTGGGAAGCCAAGGAGATCTGGGATGAACCCAGCGCCCCAGAGCAATCCCGGCTTGAGAGCGAAGCATTTTTTCAAGAGCAACCAATTCAGTCACCCACCTGGGTGGTGATGGGCCAATTGCATGGGGAACTCGCTCCGCGCCATGCCGCAGCGATCCCGCAGATTCCTTTCGATCGGAGCACCGCCAGCTTCGGCCTCGAGAAAACCATCACCTATGGCCGTCTGCCCAGCGGCCTGGTCATGCTCAATTGGCCCCTGGAGGGCAACGACTGGCACAACGGCCTCGATCGAGCTCTCAGTACTGATGGCGAGGTTCGTGCGGAACTGGCCCAGGAGATGCAGCGGCACAGCAAGGATTTCCTGGCGGCGCTGGAGGAATGCAGCGGTGGTTGGATCACTGCCGGCAACGCCTTCCCGGGAACCGATCCCAGCCTGGCGTTGATGCCGTACTGGCGAGAAAGTCGGCGGCTGATGGGGCGCATAACGGTCACGGAACGCGACCTCTTGCCGATCTCCACAGAAGCCCTGCGAGGACCGCTCCCCATCGATGCCAAGGGACGCTGCACCAGCATCGCTGTGGGCACCTATGCCAATGACCATCACTACCCGGGCGAGGACTGGCCCCTCGCGCCGAAAAGTGTGCGTTGGGGAGGACGTTGGAGCGGTACACCCTTCTGCATCCCCTTCGATGCCCTGATCTCAGACTCGATCCCCAACCTCGTGATGGCCGAGAAAGGCTTCAGCGTCAGCCACATGGCCAATGGGGCCACGCGCCTGCAGCCTTTGATCCTCAATCTGGGCCAGGTGGCGGGTCTGGCGGCGGCCATGGCGGTTCGCCAGGGCTGTAACCCTGCTGATCTGCAAGTTGAGGCCATCCAGTCAGCCCTGGTCCACGAGCCGCAGGCCCCTGCAGCAGTCCTCCCAATCTGGGACTGGCCCCTCTGGCATCCGCACTGGGTCAAGGCACAGGAGCAGGGCTTGGCTCAGCCTGAACACCTGGACGCCATGGGCCGCCTTTCAGGCCCACGCGCCAGCATGCTGATTCCACCTGATGTGAACCAGGCGCCAAATCAGGCCCATGAGGTTGTCCTCAGTGGCGTGCTCACCGGCAACCTCAAGGAGGGCTACCAATTGGGAACCGCTGAACGGGTCTGGCCCCTGATCACCCTGGAACCGGCAATCCATCGCTGGCTATCCGACGAGGATCATTCGGGCCGAACCCTGAACCTCCGCGGCGTCAAAAATCCCTGGGGGCCCTGGGTGCGGATCACCGGAGTTCTGGATCAAGCCAACTGAAGCTGCAGCTCACCGCGTACCGGGTCAGCACGCCCCACCCTGAGTTCAAGAGCGTCGCCAGGAGCAGGGTCTGCTGCAGACACACAACCGACCAGATCCATGGCCAGCTCGCTCACATGAACCAGGGCCAAGCGATCCTGCGGGCGCAGCCAGCGGAGGAATACGGCTGACCAAACGATGTTGTGATGCTCGGCGAACCACACCTGCTGCCAGTGGCGCTGATCCTCACGGCTGATCTGAATGGATTGGCGCAATGGATCGTAGAGGTCATCGATCACTTCCCTCAGACGTTCTTCGTCCATCGGCGTAAGCTCCGAGAGCTGGGCAATGATCTGCCGGTGGGCGATGAGATCGGCGTAGCGTCGAATCGGTGACGTTGCCTGCACATAGGCCTCAAGCCCGAGGCTGAAATGGGGGATGGCTCGCGTGCCCTGCATACCTCGGCTCAAGCAGCGCTTGATCGCCGCATCACGGGCTGGTCCCTCGGGGATTCGATCGAGTTCATCGCTGGAGGGCAGCTCCGCCGCAGGCTGACTGCGGAAGGGCAACGGCAGGCTGTGCTCTTGCCCGAAGCCGGCCACAACAGCCCCCATCAGCAGCATCGCTTCACTCACCATCAGGCGAGAGGGTGAAGGGTCAATCACTTGAAGCGTCAAGGCCCCATCGCTGCAACGGAAGCGTCCTTCAGGCCGGTCGAACATCACGGCTCCTTTGGATAGGCGCCAGCGCATGCGCAACATCAAGAGTCCGGAGAGATCCGAGAGAGCTTCATCCCCTGGTGGTGCCAACTCGATCAGCTCATCACCATCGGTGTAGGTAAGGCCATAGCGGGGTCGGATCCAGCTGCGTGCAATCCGTTGTTCCGCGACGGCACCATCGTCATCAAGGCGAACGGCCACACTCAGGGCTGCACAACGCTGGCCAGCCCGAAGACTGAGGGGACCGGCCGCCAGCTCCAGAGGGAGCATGGGCATTACACCCTCCGCCAGATACAAACTGGTGGCTCGACGTCTGGCTTCCTGATCAAGGGGGGAGTCAATGTCGATCAGACGGCTGGGATCAGCGATGTGGATCCAGATCCAATCGACGCCATCACGACGCTCCAGCGAGAGCGCGTCATCAATTTCTCGAGTGCCCGCATCGTCCAGGCTGTAGGTGGCCAGGTGAGTGAGGTCGATGCGTTGCTCATCCCCAGGTCGCTCTTCATTCGAAAGAGCAACAAGACGATTCGCTTCCTCCACCAGATCAGAGGGAAAACAGCGGGACCAGACGCTGCCCCTCAGGCCAATGGGCTCATTGGGATCGAGCAACCCACGCACGATCAACCACTGCCGCAGATCGGCGGCATCTGATCCAATCGACAACGCTGCCGACCACTGCTGGAGATCCAGGTCGGAACCCACCGCAGCGGGATTGTCTTTCAGCAACTGAATCCAGTGGCTGAAGCGCTCGTCCCAAACCGGGTCCAGCTCCAGGCGTTCATCGTCGCTGAGGCCTCGCTCTGCCCGCAGCAATACGAGCTGCCGTTGTTCATGTTGTTGCGCCTGCCGCTCAACTCGGCGTTGGCGCCGGAGGGTGGCCCTCTCTTCGCGGGAGAGTGGCTGGATCAAACGGTCACGACGCCAGCGGAACAACTGTTGGTCCCCATGCAGCCAGGCCCACAGCGCTGCCAGACCAGCGAGGTTGAACGGGGTCAATACCAACTCCCCCAGCTCGCAGAGGCTCAGTCGAGCCATGCCCCCCGGTTGATCCATTTCCAGCAGCTGCCAGGCCTCCACGACGGCCCGCGCTGATGGAGCGCTGTCCTGCACCTGCTCAGGGGCAGGCAGTTCACTGGCATCGAACAGATGCTCGGGATCGATGGCAATCAAATCGCGTAGGGGCAGGCCCTGGTCGCGACGTTGACCACCAAAAGAAAGAACCGCCTTACTGCCCTTGATGGACAGAAGACGGCCGAAGAGAGGGGAACCCTTGAGAACAACCGCGACGGTGTCTCCGGGTTGGATTGAGTTGTTCAACGCCCGAGGATCAACCTTCGGGGTTCACGAACGGCAGAAGGGCAACGATGCGGGCACGCTTGACGGCGTTGGTGAGATCGCGCTGCTGCTTGGCGGTAAGGCCGGTGAGGCGACGGGGGAGGATCTTGCCGCGTTCGGTGATGAACTTCTTGAGAAGATCCACATCCTTGTAATCGATGGGATCACCGGGCTTGATCGGCGAAAGACGCTTCTTGAAGAAGGAGCTGGACATGACTCAGGAACGGATGGAGGAAAGACGGACCTGCAAGGTCACTTGATCTCCTTGTGGAGCGTTGACTTGTTGCAGTGGGGACAGAACTTTTTGATCTCCAGCCGTTCGGTGGTGTTCCGGCGGTTCTTTTCCGTCGTGTAACGAGACACGCCGGGTGAACGCTTGGCGGGATTGGACCGGCATTCGGTGCACTCGAGAGTGATCACGATCCGGACGCCCTTGTTCTTGGCCATAAAGGACGTTGCGCCGCAGGTGCGAAGCGAATTGACAAACATCGAGCTTACCCCCTGACCCGACAGGTTCAGAGCAGCACCCCCCCGGGGGGACTTCCTAAGATCGCGCGCTGTCTGGCTTAGATCCGATGCGGGTATCCATCTCCTGGCTGAAGCAGCTGGTCCAGGTGAATGAGTCCGTGGACGATCTCTCCGAGCGCCTGTCGATGGCGGGCTTTGAGGTGGACGACGTTGATGACCTCAGCGCTAGGGCCCAGGGCGTGGTGGTTGGCCACGTGCTGGAACGGGAGAAACACCCCAATGCCGACAAGCTCAGTGTCTGCACGGTGGATGTGGGAGCTCAGGACCCCATCCAGATCGTGTGTGGAGCCAGCAACGTGCGTGCCGGGATCCATGTTCCGGTGGCCATGGTCGGAGCCACCCTCCCCGCCGTTGGCTTGACGATCAAAGCCGGTGAATTGCGGGGTGTGGCCAGCAACGGAATGATCTGCTCCCTGACCGAGCTGGGTCTGACGGAGCAATCCGACGGCATCGCCATCCTGGATGAACTAGGTGAATCCTTGCCGCCCAACGGGTCGCCTGTGGCCCCGCTGCTGGGACTGGACGACACCGTTCTTGAGCTGGGCATCACCGCCAATCGCCCCGACGGCCTCTCGATGGTGGGTATCGCTCGCGAGGTGGCGGCCCTGACCGGTGGCCGCTTGAGCCTGCCCGAGCTGGATCTCAATCCCAGCACCACTCCGCTGAACGCAGAACTGGACGGGTGCTTCTATTCGATCACCAGGATCGAGGGTGTGGACGGGTCCAAGCCCTCACCCACCTGGTTGCAGCAGCGCCTTGAGCGTGGTGGCGTGAACAGCGTCAATGCGGTGGTTGACGTCACCAATCTGGTGATGCTGGAGCAGGGGCAGCCCCTCCACGCCTTTGATGCCGATGCGCTGGAACAACTGACCGGGCAACCGGTGGACGCCAAGAGTTTTGCGGTCCGTTCCGCTCGCGATGGGGAAATCTTCGTGGGTCTGGATGATCAGAAGCGAAACCTCAACAGCCGTGTGCAGGTCGTCACCTGCCATGACCGGCCCGTCGCCGTCGCTGGTGTGATGGGGAGTCTCGAGAGTGGGGTGACTGCCAATACCCGGAACATCTGGCTCGAATCCGCTCTGTTTGCTCCGCCGCGGGTTCGCCAGTCCGCCCGGGCCCTGGGCTTGCGCACGGATGCCAGCAGCCGTTTCGAAAAAGGGTTGCCTGTGGAAATGACCCTGCCCTGTTCGGCGCGTGCCTCGGCCTTGTTGAGTCAGGAGTTTTCCTGCTCTGAGAGCGGCCGTTGGGTGGGCGGTAACGGTCCCGCAGAAGCGGAACCGGTGCTGTTGAGGCGCAGTGCCCTCCATCAACTGCTTGGCCCCCTTGATGCTGCCGATGGCCCGGAGAATCTCGATGACACCAGCATCGAAAACTGCCTGACAGCCCTCGGTTGCCAGCTCTCAGCCCATGAGCAGGGATGGCAGGTGATTGCACCGCCCTCGAGACGGCAAGACCTCCAGCGTGAAGTTGATCTGATCGAGGAGGTGGCTCGTCTTGTGGGCTTCGATCGGTTTGAGGCTCACTTGCCGGATCCGCTGGAGCCCGGTGCCCTCACCCCGCGCCAGCAGGCGGAACGGCGCCTGCGGCAGCTGTTCTGTTCCACAGGGCTGCAGGAGGTCACCACCCTGTCCCTCGTCCCGGCTTCGGAGCAGGAACAGCGCATCGCCATCAGCAATCCGTTGTTGGCCGACACAAGCCATCTGCGCACAAACCTCTGGGAAGAACACCTGCAGATCTGTGTTCGCAATCTGAAGGCGTCGCAGCGGGGGTGCTCTGTCTTCGAGATCGGCAACACCTACAGCGGATCTGCGGAGGCCGTCAGGCAGACCGGAATTCTGGGTGGCGTGATCTGCGGAGATCGACGCCTCTCCACCTGGGCCACCAGCGGCAAGCCGCAGGCGCCCGACTATTTCCAGGCCCGTGGCGTACTCACAAGGGTGATGGAGGCCCTGCAGATGGAGCTGTCTGACCGTCGCCTCACGGACGACGCACGACTGCATCCGGGTCGTGCCGCCACCCTGGTGTTGGAAGGACGGCCTTTGGGTTGTTTCGGTCAGCTTCACCCAGCCCTGGCGGAGGAGCTCGATCTCCCAGAAGCCACCTATCTGTTCGAACTCGACCTTGCGCGACTGCTGGATGCCGCCACGCGCAGCAACCGCTGGACGCCATCCTTCAAGCCGTACCCAACCGTGCCTTTCAGCGAGCGGGACCTTGCCGTCATCGTCGACCGATCCAGTGCAGCTGCTGATCTGATCCAAGCCATCCGCAAGGCGGGCAAACCCCTTCTGGAGCAGGTGGAACTTGTGGATCGCTTTGAGGGCGAACAGCTGGGCGAGAACAAAGTGAGCCAGGCCTTCCGTCTGCGCTACCGCGGCAAGAACGAAACCCTCACAGACGACAAAATTCAGCCTGTTCACGACAAGGTGCGTGCCGCCTTGAGCAAGCAGTTTCAGGCTGAGCTCAGGAGCTGATCCGTTTCAGCAGCGCCAACGATTCGAGGTGCGTTGTCTGGGGGAAGAAGTCCACGGGCTGGAGCATCTCCAGCTCGTAGGGGCCTGATGGGGCGAGCAGTGCTTTGAGATCCCGTGCTTGCGTCGCGGGGTCACAACTGAGGTAAGCCAGCACGGCAGGTGGCCGCTCAAGGATGCTGTCCACCACGCGTCGATCGAGCCCCCGGCGCGGGGGATCCAACACCAGCGCCTGACAGTCGTCCAGCTGAGCAGCGAGAAGATCGGCCACATCGCCGGCATCAAAGGCACAGCGGGAGGAAAGGCCGTTGTGCATGGCATTCAGCCGGGCCTGCTCCACCGAGTCGGGGTTGAGTTCCAGACCTTGAACATCAAAACCGGCCTTGGCCAGGGGCAGGGCAATGGTTCCGACGCCGCAATAGGCGTCGACCACCCGTGCGCCGGCGCACTGAGTCAAAAGCCAGTCTGTGAGGCGTTGAACGATCCGTTCCGCCTGCGGCGTATTCACCTGAACAAAAGTGGTGCTGCTGAGGGCGAGCTTGATGCCGCAGAACTGTTCCTCAATGGTGGGAACACCGGCGAGACAATGGGTGGTGCGACCGAGCACCAGGTTGTTGGCCTTGGGTTGAAGGTTGAGGCAGACCCCTTTCACCGCGGGCCAACGCTCCACCCAGCTCTGTGCGAGGTCCTCAAGGCCTCGAAGTTGAGCATGGCTGCTGATCAGCGTGATCAACACGTCTCCGGTGGCGCTGGCCAGACGAAGGCCGAGATGGCGCAGCCCCTGGGCTTCGAGCAGGTCATGGTCGGCCGGCCACCCCCCTGCATCCAGGTCCTGCTTGAGAGGCTCCACCAACGCGTCCAGGCGTGGATCGAGCACCGGGCAGTGGTTCAGGTTGACGATCTTGTGGGTCTTCGGTCGGTAGTAGCCGGCCTTCAAGCGTCCGTTCTGGTCTCGCTTCAGCGGGATCAAGCCCCTGTTGCGGTAACCGAAGCAGCGTTCCGCATCAACAAGCGTGGGCTCAGGGGCAACGTCAATTCCCCCGATGCGCTGCATGGTCTGTTGAATCTGCTGGGCTTTCCAACGGGTTTGGGCGGGGTCATCCAGGCGTTGCAGGGTGCAACCCCCGCAGTCATCGGCAAGGATGCAGGGAGGGCGGCGCCGATCTGCGGAGTACGTGATCTGATCCACCCGACGGCTCAACCAGCGCGACTTCTGGCGTTGCTGCAGCTGGACCTTGGCACGCTCCCCCGGCAAGAGATCAGGAACGACGATTACCCAGTTGTTCCAACGGGCCAGACCCTTGCCGTCGCGATCCAGGTCAACAGCCTCGAGCTCGATTGTGAGCCCGGGCCGCGGTTCACTGCTGTTCGGCCTGTCGACTTTGGTCATGCTCTCGATTCCCTGCCATTGCAATGGCGTAACACCCGGGCGGTGATGGGTCAGGTGAACGGGTCGAGACCACTAAACTCCACGAAGCCTGCCCAGTTCCATGAGCGTTGTCCGGGATCTCATCCTCCAGGCCGATGACGATCTGCGGTATCCCACCAGCGGAGAACTCCGCACCATGGTGGATTTCCTCGACCAAGGCGCCATGCGCGTTTCTGTGGTCAAGGTTCTGACCGAGAACGAAAAAAAGATCGTCGACGAATCCGCCAAGCAACTGTTTGGTCGCAAACCTGAGTACGTCGCCCCTGGCGGCAATGCCTACGGTCAGCGCCAGCGGGCCCAGTGCCTTCGCGACTACAGCTGGTACCTCCGTCTGATCACCTACGGAGTTCTGGCCGGCAGCACCGAAATGATTCAGGAGATCGGTCTGGTGGGTGCTCGCGAGATGTACAACAGCCTCGGTGTTCCGATGCCCGGAATGGTTGAAGCCATGAAGTGCATGAAGGAAGCGTCCCTGTCGTTGTTGTCGGAACAGCAGGTGAAGCTCACGTCTCCTTATTTCGACTTCTTGATTCAGGGCATGCAGACGTCCACCTGATTCAACGTTGAACGCTTTCAAGAGAGCCGGGTCCTCGAGCCCGGTTTTTTATTGTCAATTTGTCTTTAGTGAGACCGCTTTCTAGACCAGAAGTGCGTCTCAAAAGATATTGATGGAGTGGAGATCAGTTTCCCGCTTTCCTGCCAGCCATCCGTTGAAGCTGCGCCAGACATCCTCATGTTGATTCGATCGCCTTATTGAGGGTGTGAGGCCTCTGGCTAGTCCATGGGTCGACATCCTTGAGCAGCCGACCGATGAAGCTTCGAGGTGTCAATTCGTCGAGAATGAGACACTAATCAAGACTCATGACAAGTCTATATTGAGTCACTTGGTACATGTCTTTGGCTTCCGGCTGATCGAGGAACATGTGATTGAAGTTGTGAAGCGATTCCGCATGAACAGCCGGACACTGGTCGGGATGCGAGGTTTCGAGGCCCAAGAGAGTGAGCCAATATTGCGTACCTGTGTCTAAAGCAGGTACGCAGGACTGAAAACCCACGTTTTCAAACGGTTTTGCCGATCACAGGCCACCTCTGGACTGGGCGTGGACTACAGACAAAGCCATCAAGACAATGGTTTTTGCAGAAGGAAGGGCGCTGCGACAATCTCGACTGCGCAGCAAATAAAAACCACCATTTTTTGAATCTTGAGAATTAGTGCTCGTTGCAAATAAGACTTTTGTTGGGTCCTGAAGCGTGTCGCAACCAAGACCTGAGATTCTGTTGATCAGACTGCGAACGGATGATCTGATTGCACCATGGCGGCGCGATGAATTGAACGTCGGTTTGAACGGCTGATCTGGAAATTTCGGCTGATCAGCATCGTTCCGGTGGTGCTGAGCCTGCTCGGAAGCGTTGGCTGCTTCGTAATTGGAGCGGTTGAGGTCTTCAACGCTTTCCTTGTGATCATGCGCCTGCCCTTCACGGCCAAGAGCGTTGCGGCCAAAACCATCGCCCAGATGGTGGGAAGGGTTGATTAGTTCGTGATCGGCATCGCCCTGCTGATCTTTGGCTATGGCATCTATGAACTGGTGATTTCAGACCTTGATCCACGCCTGGAGGGTGGCGAAGAACAGCACACCAACATCCTCTCGGTGAACAGCCTCCAAAGCCTGAAGAACAATCTGTCCAATGTGATTGTTGTGGGACTGATTGTTGCGGCGTTCAAAAAGACCATCGGCTTCGAGGTGAACAACGCCATTGATCTATTGGCGCTGTGTGGCTCCGTGGCCATGTTGGCGCTCAGTGCTTGGTTGATTGTTCGAAGCCACGGAGCTGGTCATGGTTGACAAAGCAGCCGGCTCAGGCAAGACACAAACTTGGACTTGCAATGAGTCTCAGCTGAGACAAGCGGTCAACGGTTTCTGTACAGCTCACGCAGCAGCCGATAGGCCTCATTGAGTCGGCGCATTGCATCGGTGGATCCACCCGCATCAGGATGTTCTTCAAGCGCCCGTTGCTTGTAAGCCTCCCGAATGGAGCTCAGTGTGACCGAAGTCCCTGCTTGGGTTGATAAACCCAACAGCTTGAGAGCCCCATGCACCGTCATGGTCGACTCAAGGGTTTCGAAGGATGTGACCTGTCTGCTGCGGCGGAAACGGTTCACAAAGCGGCGGATCAGGGTCGGCATCCGTTCAGCCAATGAGGACGTGGCGAAGGGGTCCTCAAGAGCGCCAGCCACGACCATCACCCGACCCAGCGATGGATCGTTTGACTCCCAGCTGGCACAGAGTGTCTCAACGGCTGCATTGGCAGCAGACCAGGTGAATGGACGCCCATCACTGGCATCGGTGCTGGACCAGACATCTCGGGCCAGCCAGGTCATGGCCGCTTCAATCACGGTTGGGCCCGGTGGTTGGCCATAGAGAGACCTCCAGTGTTCTTCTGCTGCAGCACTGGCCTCTCTTAGATCGGCGAGGTCCACCGTTGAGACAAGGGGGTCGTTCTGAGGGGAATCGCGTTGCTGCGGAGAGCGCAGCGTCGCTTTCAGCTGACTGGTGCGCTTGCTGACGAACCCCGGCAGGTCGATGCCTGAGGAGCCACCTCCCGAAGGAAGCCCAGAGGCCGAGGTTGGAGCGTCTTCACGCCCTTGCTGTTGGTTCCCCGTTGAGATCAGAACGAGACTGGTGACCTCATCGGGCCCACTGGCGACCGCCGGATCAGCATCGTCCTTGGGAGGGGTGACCTCAGCATCCGAAGCTGCATCCCCAGGGTCGAGCAGATCCTGGAGGAGCATTTCGAGCACCCGGCCCCGGGAACGTGCTCCGTATTCACCCTTGAGCTGGTCAATCAACGCGACCATGGGCTCCGACATCTCCACAGAGATGCGTTGACGTTTTGAGTCCTCGCCGCTCAAAAGTTCAATCCACCTTTGGGCAGGTTATCGACCCTGAAGCTGGAGCAACCACTGCTGCTGAGATCGAATCACATCGCCGTAACCGGGTCGGGCGACAGGCACCACAGCAGGAATCACAGGAGCCGGCCTCACAGATGCTGGCCTCGCAGCTGCAGGTTTCACAACAACAGGCTTGGCTTCAGGTGGAGGAGGAGCGGTCTTCGGCCCCACCATGCGGGATTTACTGTCCGCGATTTTGACCTGGGCGTCCCGCTGTTGTTGCTTGCGGCGATGAAGCATGGCCAGCTGCTGAACGGGAACCACACTGAGGAGATGGCCTGGGGTGGCATCAGCCGGATAAACCAAGCTCACCTTCACTGCCTTGCGCGTTCCAGGAACCAGGTTGAGATCAGCCAGGGCCAGGCTCTCCCCTGAGCGCATGCCCACGTGAACCTCTTGAAGGGTCCGGTCCTGACGAATCTGCAGCGATCCACGGAAGGCTGTGAACGTCTTCTTGCCAGACACAACCGGATGACTGAGCACCAGTTGATGGGGCCCTGCACCAGCCACATTGAGGGTCACGTCGTAGCGAACCCCATAGGTGCCGACGTTGTTCAAAGCGGAATCAACCATCCGTGTGGTCAACGGATTGACCTGAACATCGCTGGTGCCGAAGTGATGCCGCTTCGTGCTGGTCAGGGGCACGTGGAGTGGCCCCTGGTTGAGGTCATGGCTGATCTCAGCTTTGTAGGCATCTCCCAGGGCAACGCCGGCCACCCTGGAAAAAACACGACCCAGCTGGATCTCGCGAATCCGGTTGAGATAAATCCTTCCCGGTGCCAGTCGCCCCGACTGCAGCACCGCGAACAGATCGGCATCCTGTGCTGATTGCTCGGCGGCAACGACAGCCATCGTGAAAGGACCATTGCTGCGTCCCCTCAGCAGCCCGTTGGCGATGCCACGGGCAGGGAGCACCGTGCGCACCACAACCCTCTGCCCTCCTGCCGGAATCACGACCTGTTCGGGTAATTTCCGGTCCAGTTCACCGCGCAGCAGTTGAACGGCGGTGGCATCGCCTGGCCCTGTGTTCCAAGGACGCTTCCCAAGGGGTTTGACCCCCATCAAACGACCCGGGTGATATGGCGCTTCAAAACTGTTTTTGACGGAGCCTCGATCGAACTTCAGTGTGATCGGGCTTGACCCGGGATTCGTCGCGATCAGTGCCAGGGTCATCAAGCCTCTGGATCGACGCCCCCCCAACTTGACTTGGTCTTTGGGGTAGTACTTGTGATGCATATGAACGCCGAACTCACCGTTGAAGGTGTGGGCGGCATTGCGAAGCGGCTGGTTCGACTCCGCAGTGATGGCTGAGCCCGCAGCCGTGTTCACCAGGATTCCGGGCCCGGTGACGATCTCCGGTTGATTGGAATGAAGAACCGGAACATTGTTGAAGGTGCCGTTGAGAGGTCGTGCCTTTTGACCTGCCATGAGCGCGACGTAGGCCTCAGCGTTGCGCTGAGGCACGCACTCAAAACCCGCAAGCGAGACGCAGGTCAAGACCAAGATTTGGATTTGCCTGAGACTCATGCGGCTTGCTGTTGTGGTGTTCGGAGCAACGTCGACACCACGATGTGGATGCTCTCAATTCACAACGTAGTTCCACCTTCTGAGACAGCCAACAGATTGATGAGTCACACCGTGCCTGAAAATCGGTCAGCATGGGCTCAGCGTCGACGCTGAAATGCTTCCTCCGTTCTGCTGTAGCCCCAGCACCGATCACACAAGCCTGCGTCGCCAGCATCAGGAACGGAAGTTGTCGATGCTGCGGTTCTGGCGTGATGGTGCTGAACGGCAGCTGTCGGCCCTGAATGCCGCCATCAAAACTCTTCAGGAACAGATGGATCGCGATGCTCAGGCGTCCGGCTGAGCGGCGTTCAACTGCTTTGCGATGGTGTTGAGGCCGCGTTTCACGCGCCTCTGAACTGTCATCGCTGAAACCCCAAGCAGTCGCGCTGTCTTCCTCAGACTCATCCCATCAATGACGACCATCTGCAGCGCACATTGGTCGTCGTTTTCAAGGTTGCGGAAGAGCTTGTTCACCCTGCAGGTCTCTGAGCGTTCGACCAGATCCATCCCTTGCGCTGTGTCGTCGAGAACGTCGTCGTTGAATTCCACCCAGTGCTGCTTGCTGCGGTAGTGGTCAACCACGAGGGCATCGGCTGGGCTCAGAGCAGAGCCCTCCGAACTGCGCATCATCTGCATGGCCCGTTCTTCAACGGCCCTGGGGAGTCGTATCAATCCGACTCTGTCGCGAAGGAAGTGGAGAATCGCTCCCCGAATGTGCGGTTTGGCGAAGCTTGGAAAGGGAGCCCCCCGCTGGGCGTCGTAGCGGTTGTAGGCCTTGATCCAGGCCAAGGCACCCCACTTGCAGGAGATCGTCGCTTTCTAGGCCTGTCTGTTGGGCGTAATGACGGGCAATGGGTTGAACCAGATGCAGGTTGTCCTGAATTTGACGGTTCCGACGCTTGAGGCAGGTCTTGTCCAATGGATGGTTGTGAGTTGCATCTCCAGCCTTGGCAGAGAGAAGCAAGTCAAGACATCCGTGCCATCACCGAACTTTTCAGTCCTGCGTGTCAACAACAGCTTGAAGCAGGGCCTCCGGTCCAGAACGATGAATCCACTCTCGATCGGAGACTTCGGTGCTCAATAAGGATCCGGCGAAGCCGAGGGCGTTGACACTGAAGCCTCGAATTCCCTCCCTGCTGCGGCGAACCATGGCCATCCACTGCCGTGTGATCAGCAGGTTGTAAGCCCCTCGAGGACATTCATCGGTGCAGGGGTGCCCCAGACCGAGGTCTTCAGCTAGGGCGAGATACAACGCTTGAAGCATTTCACCCGTCAGGGTTGAACTGATCGCTGCGACCCGTGCACTGCGCAACAGAGGATCCTGAGCAGACGTGGTTGTGCCAGCCGCACAGCAACGGAACCAATCGTCCCGAGCACAGATCCGCTCCCCTTCTGACCGCGGTAACAACTGCAGATGTCGATGGGGCTGACTGGCGCCGGCATCAGGCCCGCTGTTGAAGAACCACAGCCCCGTCGTCGTGGCATCAATCCTGGCGAGGGAGTGCCAATCCTCCAGGGACAACCAACCGGTCTGGGGTTGCCAGTCCTGGGTGATGAGCAACATGTGGGAGGTCTGAACGGGATATTTGTTCAGGATTACGACGTGGGATTCACCGATCCGGTCAACCTCCAGACGTTGGTCCCAGGGAAGAAACGGATTTGGCTTTGGACCCGATGCTCGAAGGTGTTTTGGTGTGGCGCTGAGGAGGTGGCGCAACTCAAAGCGACAGCCTCTTTCACCGACCAGATGGCTCAATGAGGTGTCGAGCGGAACAAGAGCTCCGGATGCGGTCGATGCAACCGTGACCTCCATCGCTTTTCGAAGCAGTTCACTGTTCATGCCATGTCAACCGTGCCAGCGAAGCTCCTGCGTAGTACCTGCCGAGAATGGCATTGAAGGGGAGTCCCTGATGGGCAAGTTGCTGTGCCCCTGATTGACTCATGCTGGCGCCGAGATGGCCATGGGTTTCAGCACTCACCTGCGCATCTGACGCATAAAGGCTTTCCACAATGCCGCCGCTGTAGCTCAGGATGATCCCGCGGGTTTCCCGTGTTGCTGAACGACTGGCCGGGGTGGTGCTTTGCTCCCCTGCAAATACCTGCCAACGGGTTGTATCCCCCAGGTGATACGCCGTCGTTGCCGGTCGGGCGAGATGGGCCATCGCATAGGAGCGGGCTGCAACGGCTTGCGCCTTGAGAGCTTCCCCATGCCAACTGCTGGGCATTTCGGCGCCAACCACTGAGGCCACGTAGGTCTCCAGATCAAGCGAGACCACCGGCAGCCAATCACCTTGGCCTTTCAGCAGTGATACATCGCCTTGATAATGCTGCTGGTTGATCTGAACAGGTCCACCGGAGCAATGAATCTCACGCTGAGGTGAGGAAGCGATCCTCTTCATCAGCTCTTGGGCAGGGATCACATCGCCGTGCTGGTGGCGACAGCGCACCTTGGGTCCGGGTCGGAAGGCGGTGATAGGGCTCTGGCTGACCAAACCGACGCGGATCTCCAGGGGCACATGGTCAGCACCAGGCGGCACCTTTGGAACCACGCTCGAACCAACGGTTGAATCGTGATCGAGCAGATCAGCCAAGCTTGATCTGAGCTGATCAGGCCGCTGTGAGAGCGGCCGAGCCAACCAGCCGATCAAAGCCGCCATGAAAAGACTTCCGATCGCGGCCGGGAGCCAGAAATGACAGCGCATCGGCACCAGAACTGCTGTCAGAGCCACCAGCCGATGATGCCTGATTTCCGCTAGACGGTCTCCTCTTCGCAGCAAGTTCACATGGTCGAAGAAGCTCCGACCACTTGGGCTGGCTTGGCTCTGGTGGTTGGCCCCGGCGGCATCGGAGCGGCGGTGGCATCAGAACTGAAGCGCACCTGCCCTGATCTGAAAGTGCTGACCGCTGGACGTCATGGACCTCCGGCCTCCTCACTGCAACTGGACCTCCAAAACGACAGTGATCTGGATGGTCTGAGCTCAAGCCTGCGAGCCCAGGGGCTACCCCTGCGTTTGGTGTTCAACTGCAGCGGCCGTCTGCATGGTCCTGGGCTTCAACCGGAAAAACGTCTTCAACAGATCGATCGTTCTCAGTTGGAGGAGCAATTCGGCATCAACGCCATGGCACCGATCCTGCTGGCCAAGGCGATCGAGCCCTTGCTGCAGCGGGATCAACCCTTTCATTTCGCCAGCCTCAGTGCTCGCGTGGGAAGCATCGGCGACAACCGCACTGGGGGCTGGTATGGCTACAGGGCGGCCAAGGCGGCTCAGAACCAGCTGCTGCGCTGCCTGAGCATTGAATGGGCCCGCCGCTGGCCATTGGCCACCGTGAGCCTGTTGCATCCGGGTACGACCGACACAGCCCTGTCTCGTCCGTTCCAGAGCTTCGTGGCTCCGGACAAACTTTTCACTCCAGAACGGGCTGCGCGTCAGTTGGTTGAAGTGTTGGTGCAACAGACCCCGGAACAATCAGGAGCTTTTCTCGCCTGGGACGGTCAGTCGATCGATTGGTGAGCATGCTGCTTCAGCTGGTCAAGGCTGACAACCGTCAGGGCTGTGTCTTCCGTGGCCTCCAAGCGCACCAGCGGTGCGACGCCATCGTCGTAGGCCTGTTTCCAGCGCGGTGCACAGACGCACCAGTGATCCCCTGGTTTCAAGCCCGGGAACTGAAACGCGGGCATCGGTGTGCTCAGGTCATTGCCCTGGGCCTTGCTGTAACTGAGAAATTGCTCGGTCATCACGCAGCAGATGCTGTGCTGGCCGAGATCCGATGGATCGGTTTGGCAGAGACCATTGCGATACCAACCCGTCATCGGTTCACAACTGCAACTCTCCAGTGGGTCGCCAAGAACGTTCCTGGCCGGCGGAAATTCGGGGCTGCTGCTGGACATCTGAGCGCTCGTTTGAGGGGGAGTCTGCCCAAGGACTGGCACATTTTGACTTCAGACGGTTGACGAACCCCTGGGGGAGCGGGTTAAAGGTCATTCAGTCATGTCCACTCGATGGATTGGGAGTTCACTGAAGACGCTGCTTTTCTGGCGCTCTGCGATGCGTTTCGCGAGAGCGGTGAAAGCTCGGCGATCGAGTTCCTTGCCAATGGAGAGGGAGCCTTTCATTTCCAGGACCTGGCCCAGAACGCCGCTGGCGAAGGCCTTGATCTGAGCGAGTCAAGTGCCCTGGAATCGTTCCAGCAAGAGGTGATCGACACGATGGAGAAGCTCTGCCAGGACTGAGCCCGGCAGAGGGTGCTTCTCCGTCAGCAGAAGATCATCCGTAGAAGAAAGCGATCTCCTTGTCCTTCAGACCGTCCCATCCGGCCTCAAGGAGCCTTTTATTGAGCGTTTCCTGGTCGAAATGCTTGGCTCCGGTCTTGACCACCCGGTTGCGCATCGATTTCAGAACACCACTGCGGGCGCGCTGACTTTCCAGATCCATCACCTGGTTGTAAAGGGCGAGCATCGCTTCAGGGATTGGACTTCCATCAAGATCCACACCAGCTTTGATGGCGGCATCAACACCATCCGGTCCGGCAATGGCCATGGTGAACACAAACAGGGCGCCTCAGGCTATGGGACGCCCCTCAGGGCTCAGGCGCTGAAGTAACGGGCCTGCGAGTGCAGCGCCACCAATGCTGTGGTGCTCTGCTCCGGTTCGAGCTGGTCGCTGGCGTCCATGCTCAAGCCGATCCGCTCAGCTCCGAGCCAGTCCAGCTGCTGCCTGGAGTCGGCCACATTCGGGCAGGCGGGGTAGCCGAAGGAGTAACGGCTGCCGCGGTACCGCTGCGCCAGCACATCCCGCAGGGGCATCCCAGCTGGATCTGCGAAACCGAGTTCCGAGCGAATCCGTGCGTGCACCCATTCGGCCATCGCTTCGGCCATCTGAACCGCCAGGCCATGGAAGTACAGGTAATCGCTGTAGCGATCGCCCTTGAACAGCTCCTGCGCCACCACAGAGGCCTTCTGGCCCATGGTCACGGCCTGCATCGGCAGCACGTCGGTTGGGCGTCCCTCAGCGTCCAGATCGTTGAAGAAATCGGCAATGCAGTAGCGGTTGCCAGACCGTTGACGGGGAAGCTCAAAAGAGCCGAGTTCCAGCGTGCTATCGGCATCAAACACCCGAAGGGTGTTGCCATCGCGTCCCGCAGGGAAGTAGCCATACACCGCCCGGGGGGTCAACAGTGACTCGTTGATGCAGCGCTGCATCCACTCCTGCAACACCGGCTCTGCCTTCTCCTGAAGCATCGCCTCGTAGTCGTCCCGACTCTGCTCCTTGGTTTTGCGGAGCATCCACTGGCCAGCGAAGAGGGCATTGCGATCGAGGTAGTGGAAGACCTCGGCAATGTCGATGTCGGCCTCAGTGATCACCGCAGAGCCGAGGAAGGGCGGCACCGGTGCGGTTTCAGCGGGGACGGCGTCGGATCGATTTGAGCTCACCGGCGGCAGATCCGCAGCCGGAGCATCCGATGCGGAGGTGGATGTCTCCTCAGCGCTCTCGGAGGTTGTCGACTCTTCATCCAGGCCAACCCCCTGGGGAGCATCAGCCAGGAAGCCCTTGGTGTTGGTCCAGTTGTCGCTGCGCTTCGCATCCATCAACGCATCCATGAAGCGCAGATCAGCGAAGGCATCACGGCCGTAGATCACCTTGCCGTCGTAAACCTCACGACAGTCCTTCTGAACGAAGCGTGGGGTCAGTGCCGCACCGCCGAGGATCACAGGAACATCAATGCCCGCATCGTTGAAGGCCTGGAGGTTGTCTTTCATGAAGGCCGTGGACTTCACCAGCAGACCGCTCATGGCGATGCAATCGGCCTGATGTTCACGTTGGGCCTCAACGATGGCTTCACAGCTCTGCTTGATGCCCAGATTGATCACCTCATAACCGTTGTTGGTGAGGATGATGTCCACCAGGTTCTTGCCGATGTCGTGGACATCGCCCTTCACCGTGGCGATCAGGAACTTGCCCTTGCTTGTGCTCTCGCCCTCGCTTTTCTCCATATGCGGCTCGAGGTGAGCCACGGCGGATTTCATCGTCTCGGCGCTTTGCAGCACGAAGGGGAGCTGCATCTGGCCACTGCCGAACAATTCACCCACCACCTTCATGCCATCCAGAAGGAAGGTGTTGATGATCTGCAGAGGGTGGTAGGTCTGCAACGCCTCATCCAGGGAGGGCTCCAGGCCGATGCGCTCACCATCAATGATGTGCTGCTTGAGCCGTTCCTCAATCGGCAGATCCGCCAGCGAGGGGCCTGAAGCACGGGCTTCCTTGGTGCTCACTCCCTCAAAAAGCTTGGTGAGTTCGGTGAGCGGGTCGTAAACGCAGATGCCGTCCTCGAAACGGCGGTTGTCATTGATCAGATCACGACACACCTTCTGGTGGTCGTCGCTGATCTTGATCAGCGGGAGGATCTTGGCGGGGCTGACGATGGCCGAATCCATGCCGGCTTCACAGCAGTCGTGAAGGAAAACCGAATTGAGGGTGATCCGGGCCGCCGGTGACAGGCCGAAACTCACATTGCTGACCCCGAGCACCACGTGCACGCCGGGGAGGTTCTCCCGGATCATCCGAATGGCATCCACGGTGGCGCGACCATTCAGCCGGTCTTCCTCAATGCCAGTGGAGATGGGAAGGGCCAGGGGGTCGTAGAAGATCTCGTGGGCAGGGATGCCGAACTCGAGGGCATCGCGATAGGCCCGCTGGGCGATGGCGAACTTCTTCTCGGCCGTTCTGGCCATCCCGTCCTCATCGATCGTGCCGACCACCACAGCGGCGCCGTAGCGGCGGGCCAGCTCCAGAACCTTGAAGAAGCGCTCGTCACCGTCTTCGTAGTTGGTGGAGTTGAGAATGCATTTCCCCCCAGCCACCTTCAGGCCCGCCTCCATCTTCTGCCACTCGGTGGAATCGAGCATCAGGGGCAGGTTGACGTTGGTGACCAGTCGGCTCACCAGCTCGTGCATGTCCCGTTCGCCATCGCGACCGACGTAGTCGACGTTCACGTCGAGCACGTGAGCGTTTTCCTTCACCTGGCCGCGGGCCACCGACACCAGCCCGTCCCAGTCTTCCTCCGCCAGCAGTTCGCGCACCTTGCGACTGCCACTGGCATTGAGCCGCTCACCAATGATCAGGAAAGAATTGTCCTGGTGGTAGGGCGTAACGCCATAGATCGATGAGGCTGCGGGCTCGTAATTGAGGCTGGGGCGCACATCCTCCGCGCTGGCACGATCCCAGCGGGAGGGGCGTTCAGCCGGCTTGAGCTCCTGCGCCAGTTCCGCAAGGCTACCGATGTGGGCGGGAGTGGTGCCGCAGCATCCACCGATCACCTGAACGCCGAGGTCTTCAACGAAGTGCATCAGCTGCATCTTCAGCTCCACCGGGGTGAGGCGGTAATGGGCCACCCCGCCAACGTTTTCCGGCAGTCCGGCGTTGGGAATGCAGCTGACGGTGAAGGGGGAATGCTCAGAGAGGTAGCGAATGTGCTCCTTCATCTGCTCCGGACCTGTGGCGCAGTTCAGGCCGAGGATGTCGATCGGGAATGGCTCAAGGATCGACACCACAGCGGCGATGTCCGTGCCGACGAGCATGGTGCCCGTGGTTTCCATCGTGACGGAGACCATCAGGGCCCGCCGCTCACCGGTGGCGGCAAAGGCCTCTTCAATGCCCTGGAGTGCTGCCTTGATCTGCAGCACGTCCTGACAGGTTTCGACGATGAACAGGTCGACGTTGCCGGCGATCAGTCCCTCAGCCTGCTCGCGGAACGAATCCCGCATCGTGTCGAAATCGATGTGGCCAAGGGTGGGCAGCTTGGTGGTGGGCCCCATGGAGCCCGCCACGAAACGTGGCTTCTCAGGGGTGCTGAATTCATCAGCCATTTCCCGGGCCAGCTCGGCTGCCCGCTTGTTCAGCTCAAAGGCCTTGTCTTCCAGGCCATATTCCGCCAACACAATTGATGCAGCGCCGAAGGTATCGGTTTCGATGACATCGCAGCCCACCTCGAGGAACTGGCGATGCACTGCTTTGACTGCATCCGGCTTGGTGACCGCCAGATTCTCGTTGCAACCCTCCAGGTCAGGACCACCGAAATCATCCGCCGTGAGCCCAAGCCCCTGAAGGCTGGTGCCCGTAGCACCGTCGAACACGAGCACAGGACGCTGTGGCCCATGCAGATACTCGAGGAATGCAGAGGTGGTGGCTTTCCGATCTGCCTGCGTCACCACCATCCATGCACCCTCGTGGAAGCACCGATCTTAAGAAAAGCTCAGGGCGAACTTCAGGCGGTTGATTTAGGAGATCGGAATGCGGGTCACCCAGTGCTCATAGGCGGGATCCCGTCCTTCGGTGATCGCCACGAGCTTGGCCTTCAGGGCATCCATCACAGGACGCTTGGCGTTCAGCACAGTTGATTCGATCTGACGGATCGGCGTCACCTTGGCGGCCGTGCCGGACAGGAACACTTCATCGGCGATGAACAACTCGGTTTTGTCCACCGGACGTTCAATCACAGGGATGTCCATCGCTTTGGCCAGCTCAATCACGCTGGCGCGGGTGATGCCCTCAAGGATGTCCTGATCAACTCCAGGCGTGATCAGCTGGCCATCACGCACCAGGAACAGGTTCATGCCGCTGGCTTCACTGATCTTGCCGCGACTGTTCAACAGCAAGGCTTCGTCGAAACCGCTTTGTACGGCTTCCGTCTTGGCCAGGGAACTGGTGATGTAAGCACCAGAGATCTTGCCGCGCAGCGGCAGGGAGCGGTCCTCCTGGCGGGTCCAGCTGCTGATCCTGCAGCTCACCCCCTCCGGAGACAGGTAATCCCCCAGGGGGAGTCCGTAAATCAGGAAGTCGGTCTCGATGTTGTGCAGGCGCGGGGCGATGCCCAGATCGCTGGTGTAAACAAAGGGCCGCAGATAGATCGGCTGATCAGGCTTGTTGGCCTGGAGCATTGCCGTGAGAGCCGAGAGGATCGTGTCCTCACTCAGATCCGTGAGCAGCAACCGGGCGCTTTGGCTGAGACGCCGGGCGTGCCGATCAGCACGGAACAACAGCATGGTGTTGCTGTTCTGGGGATCGGGAATGGCGCGCATGCCGCCGAAGGCACCGGTGCCGTAGTGCAGGGCATGGGTGGCAATGGAGATCCTGGCCTCCTCGAAGGGGACGCACTGGCCCTGGAACCAGGCATAGGGCAGGAACTGATGCATCACCGTGATGGATCCGATCGCTGAATCTTCTCACCACCGCGCACCGCAACACGGAGAATGGGGTCATGCATCGCCTTGCCACCTGTCCGGGTCTGGACCCACCGGAAGATGTGGTGCTCGTGGAGCAGCCGGGCGCGGATGTGCTGTTCCTCACTAGCGCAGGCACTGACATCAGCTGCCTGGACGCCAGTCTGCCGAGCAACCCGGTCTGGAACGAGCGGATCCGGGCGTTGCCCCTGAGCTGCCTGGAGCACCCAGCGCAACTGGACCACTACCTCAACACCACCGCCCAGGCGGCGCACTTGATCGTGGTGCGTCTGCTCGGCAGCCGCGGGCACTGGAGTTACGGCCTGGAGCAACTGCAGCGCTGGTGCAGCGAAGCGAAGCAGCGACAACTGATCGTCCTTGCCGGAACGGCTGATCAGAGCAACGAGCTGCATGGGTTGGGCTCCTGCAGCGCTGAACTGGCCGATCAGCTGTCGGCACTGTTGCGGGAAGGGGGCATCGACAACATGGGGCGGTTCCTTGGAGCTCTCGAGGCTCTGCTGGAGGGCACCCCCCCATCACCCGACAACGTTGCGGTGGTGCCTTGCCCCGATCCGATGCCCTGGGATTGGCGTGATGAACCAGGTGCCGCGGTGGGCGTGGTGCTCTATCGGGCCCTGTTTCAGGCCGGAGACCTTGGCCTGGCGGATGCACTCACGTCCGCCCTGCGGCGAGAGGGACTGCGGCCCTGTCTGCTCTGGGTCAGCAGCCTGAGAAACCCGGCGGTGCAGGCCGGCGTCCACGACCTGTTGAATCAGCAAAATGCTGAGCTGGTGATTGCGGGCACGTCCTTTGCCTCGGTGCAGACCGAACAGGCCGGCCTGGGCAGCCCTCTCTGGGATCGGCTCGATCGACCGGTGTTGCAGCTGCTCAGCAGCAGCCGCAGCCGGGCCCAGTGGCTTGAGAGCAACCAGGGGCTGAATCCGATGGATCTGTCGTTGCAGGTGGTGATGCCGGAGCTGGATGCTCGGATCACCACGCGGCCCTGCGGTTTTCGTGACCACCTGCAGACCACCGGCCCCCTGGCCACGGCCATTCCCTGCCTGCAGCCGGATCCATCTGGACTCGCGTGGCTGGCAGAGCACAGCCGTCGCTGGGTGGAGCTGCGACAGACCCCCTGTGCAAAGAGGCGCATCGCCATGGTGCTGGCCAACTATCCCGTGCGTGACGGTCGTGTGGCCAATGGCGTGGGCCTTGATACGCCAGACAGCACCGCGCGGATGCTCCACTGGCTGGCTGACGCCGGCCATGACCTCGGTTCGGGAGCCTTGCCGGATTCAGGCGATGGCTTGATGCAACAGCTGTTGTCCGGCCGCACCAATGCACCGGACGGACAGCACCGCCCAGCGCTGGATCATCTGCCCCTCACCACCTATCAGAAGTGGTGGGCCGGCGTTCCGGAAACGGCTCGTCGCTTGATCGAATCCCGTTGGGGACCTCCAGAAGCCGCCTGCGACCTGGATCCAAACAGGGGGTTTGCCATTCATGGCCTTCGCTTCGGGCATGTGGTGGTGCTGATCCAGCCGGATCGCGGCTACGACGCCGATCAGATCGCCGATCTCCACTCACCGGATCTGCCGCCACCGCACCGGTATCTGGCTCAGTACCTCTGGCTGCGCTGCGTGCATCAGACCCAGGTGATGCTGCATGTGGGCAAGCACGGCAGTGCGGAATGGCTGCCGGGCAAGTCGGTGGGGTTGAGCGATGCCTGCGGCCCCGAGCTGGCCCTGGGACCGATCCCTCACCTCTACCCCTTCATCGTCAACGACCCCGGCGAAGGATCTCAGGCCAAGCGACGGGGTCATGCCGTGGTGCTGGACCACCTCACACCGCCCTTGGGGCGTGCTGGATTGCACGGACCACTGCAACGGTTGGAGGGCCTGCTGGATGAACTGGTGGAGGTGAGGCAGCTGGGCGGCCAGCGGGCCCGGGTGCTGGAACAGGCAGTGCATTCCAGCCTGCTGTCCCTCAACTGGCCTGGAATCCCCAGCCAAGCGGAGATTCGCCGCCAACCGGAGCTGCTGGAGACCTGTCTGGATCAGGCCGAGACCTATCTCTGCGAGCTGAAGGAATCGCAGATCCGCACCGGCTTGCATCGGTTTGGTGTGGCGCCATCGACAGAAGCCGCCGATGAACTGCTGGTCGCCCTGGCTCGTCCCCCCCGGCAGGGGCAGCCCGGCTTGCTGCAGGCCATGGCCCTGCAGGCAGAACTGGGCTTTGATCCCTGGCAGCAGGACGAAGGCGACAAGCTCTCGGAGGCGGATCAGGCCCGACTGAGCTTGCTGGGTTGCGCGAACTGCCGACGGGTGGGGGATGGTTGCGCCTGGCTGGAACAGCAGGCCCAGTTGTTGATCCGATGGATCATCCATGGGGAACAGGGCGACGGACTGGCTGAACCGTTCCAGACCTGGAGCCGAAAGGATCCCTGCCTGCAGAACCTGCACGACGACCTCTGGCCCCGCTTGAACGGTTGTGCCTCAGCTGAAAAAGAGGCCTTCCTGCGGGGTATTCAGGGGCAGCGCATCGCTGCGGGACCCTCAGGAGCACCGAGTCGTGGTCGCCCCGATGTGTTGCCCACCGGCCGCAATTTTTATTCCGTCGATCTGCGGGGCTTGCCCACGGAAGCCGCCTGGGATCTGGGGCGACGCTCGGCGGAGCAGTTGCTGGATCTCCATCTGCTTGAGCAGGGGGAACCGCTGCGCCATTTGGCGTTATCGGTATGGGGAACAGCAACGATGCGCAATGGCGGAGAAGACATCGCTCAGCTGCTGGCCCTCATTGGTGTTCGACCGGTCTGGGACGGCCCCACCCGAAGGATGGTGGACCTGGAGGTGATCCCAGCCCGTTTGCTGGGTCGTCCGCGGGTGGATGTGGTGCTTCGCATCTCCGGACTGTTTCGCGACGCCTTCCCCCAGTTGGTGGGCTGGGTGCATCAGGCCCAGTCGATGGTGGCGGCCCTCGATGAACCGGATGAACTGAATCCCCTGGCTGAACTCACCCGTCAAGGCGGGCCCCAGGGCCGCATTTATGGGTCCGCCCCCGGTGCCTACGGAGCCGGTCTGCAAGCCCTGATCGACAGTGGCGCCTGGGCTTCCCGAGCAGACCTGGGCCAGGCCTTTCTCAGTTGGAGCCAATGGTCGTACGACGGTGCCGCTGCCCCCAGCCTTGATCGATCCGGTCTCGAGCAGGCCCTGGGCAGGGTGCAGGTGGTGCTCCACAACCAGGACAACCGCGAACACGATCTGCTCGATTCCGACGACTACTACCAGTTCCAGGGTGGCCTTAGTGCAGCGGTGGAAGAGGTGTCAGGAGCACGGCCGCAGCTGTGGTTCGGAGACCATTCCCGCCCCGAACGGCCTCGCCTGCACCGGCTCGAAAAGGAACTCGACAAAGTGATGCGCAGCCGGATGCTCAACCCCCGCTGGATCGAGGGAATGATGCAGCACGGCTACAAGGGTGCCTTCGAGATGGGGGCCAGCCTTGACTACCTCTTTGCCTACGACGCTTCCACCGATCGCGTTCCCGATTGGTGTTACGGCGCGCTGTGTGAGCAGTGGCTCAGCCAGACGAAAATCCTCGACTTCCTCAAGGGGAGCAACCCCTGGGTGCTGAGGGACATGGCTGAACGGCTGCTGGAGGCCTCGAATCGAGGCCTATGGACGTCAGCAACGAAAGACCAGCTGCTTCACCTGCAACAGCTGGTGATCAGCAGCGAAGCCCAGATTGAACGGGGAGGCCCTATTTGTTGAGGTCGCGAACCATCTGACGGAACGGATCGATCGATCCAGGCTTGGAGGACGGCGCAGCGGAACCCTCCTTGGCCACCGGTTCCTTCTTCGGCTTCAACTCTTCTTTACGGCCGACGGGAGCAGCATCTGCGGGAGCAGGGGTGTTCACACCCGTGATGGCCGTGCCCTTGAGGCGCTTGCTCATCTCCTCGGTGCTCACCTGCGTAGCGAAGGTTTTCTTCACCGGTGTGGGAATGCCCGCGTTAAGGCTGATTGATTTTTCCTTCTTGACGACGCCGCCGAGGCCTTCGCTGCGCTTTTCAAGCTTCTCGGTTTCGGCAGCCACCTCCATGATCTGTTCCTTCGTTCCGGGGCTTGCAGCCGTGCCGGGGAAGGTTCGGCGAATCGTCTTCGACTCGCGCATGTAGTTCACATCCCCGAGGGAGGAGGAAGCGTCGGCATCAAGGAAAAACTCGGCCGGCTTCTCCTTTGCCGGCTTGCGCGGCTGAATCGTGGAGTCGGAATCTGCGGAATCCTTTTTCAGCAGACGATCCAAGAAGCCCATGTCGACTGGAACTGAGATGGAATGAACTTAGCGGCCGCAAAGGTCAATTCCATGGGTATCGGTGCCACACGTACGCAAAAGGCCAAGGTTGCTCAGCTGACGATCGATGGCCTCGCAGATCAACGGGCTGGCGGACCAGGTTGGTTGCATCTCGTAGTCGTACCAGGCCTCACCACCATCAAAACCAAGCCGGGCCGCCTCATCGATCAGCACGTCATGGCCCAGGCGGTAACGGGCGGGATGGGCCAACACTGCCAATCCACCGGCTTCATGGATGGCTTTCACCACAGCCTCAGCCCTTAGCGGTTCACCGACGACGGCATCACCACGGTTGTAGGGCTGGAGCGCAGGGTGGTTGAGCTCGAAGCCAAGGGCGAGCACATGAACGAGGCACCCCTTCAGCAGTGCACTGATTTCCATGCCGCTCCACACCGTGGGGACCTCAACACCACTGGCTCGCTGTTGATCCAGCCAGACCTGGATCTCCCGGTGGGCATGGCTGCTGTGGTGATCCGTCACCGCCAGGTGCTTGAGCCCCCGCTCGGTGGCCTGCTGGATGAGCTCGAGCGGGTCGAGGCTGCCGTCACTGCAGATGGTGTGGCAGTGGAAGTTGTGCGTGGTGGGACAGCTCGACGGTCCCACCTGTTTGAGCACGGCTTGGAGGGGGTGGGTCATCTCAACCCTCATCTCAGGCTTTGGCGGAGGCTTCGGCCCGCAGGCGGCGCCAACGGGCATAGAACTGAATCGACGCTGCCATGAACACCACAAGGGCGACGATGAACCAGGTCGCTGCGCTGGTGGGGAACTGCGTTTTGAACACCACCAGCATCACAACGATCACCAGCAGCAGCGTGGGCAGCTCATTCAGGGCGCGCAGCTGCTTGCCTGACCAGGCACAGGTTCCGGCGTGGAGTTGGCCCATCAGCCGATAACAAAACACGTGGTAAGCCAGCAGGGCCGCCACAAAAGCGAGCTTGGCGTGCATCCAGCCCTGCTGAAGCCAGGAGGGCTGCGCCAGCAGCAACCCGATGGCCATCGACACCGCCACAGCCATCCCGGGCGTGGTGATGATGTTTGCGAGCCGTTTCTCCATCAAGGTGTACTGATCGCGGAACGGCTGCTGCAGTTCCGGCGCCAGTTCCTCCGTTTCAACGTGATAGATGAACAAGCGCACCAGATAGAAGAGGCCCGCAAACCACACCACGACCCCAACGATGTGCAGGGTCTTGAACCAGAGGTAGGCCTCGGGCGAGAACGTCATCAACACAACTGATCTGGGGCGACCTTACGCAGGGTTCAGGTGAGCGCGTCAAGAAAATCGCTGGCTTGACGCTGATGGGCCAACAGAACCTCGGGAGCCATGCGATCCAGGTTGCGGGCCATCATCGCCAGCCGGTATTGGCGCCGGAAGAAGTCCTGATGGCGATGGATGAACGACCAGAACAAGCCATCCCAGGTGTCACACCACTCACCTTTGCGGTAATCCGACATCTTGCGCACGTAGTTCGAGCCGGAGAGATAGGGCTTGGTGGTGAAGATGCCGCCATCAGCGAACTGACTCATGCCATAGACGTTGGGAACCATCACCCAGTCGTAGGCATCCACGAACAGCTCCATGAACCAGGTGTAGATCCGGGTCGGATGGAATCCGCAGAGGAGCATCACATTGCCCAGGAGCATCAGGCGTTCGATGTGATGGCAATAGCCGGTCTCAAGGGCATGGCGGATGGCGTCATCGATCGGGGCCAGACCCGTGGATGCGGTGTAGAAAGCGGAAGGGATCGGTCGGTCGTCGAAGCCCCAGAAATTGCCGTTGCGCATCTCCACCCCATGGCGCCGGTACATCGCCGCCATGAACTCCCGCCAGCCGACGATCTGACGCAGAAATCCCTCCAAAGAATTGAGGGGGATGTCACCGGCTTCAGCCCGCTCCAGCGTTCGATCCAGCACCTGCTGTGGCGTGAGCAGACCGATGTTGAGCATCGGCGTGAGCACGCTGTGCCACATCACCTGGTGCTGCGTGCTGATCGCATCTTCGTAAGCGCCGAACTGGCGTAAGCGTTGTTCGAGGAATTGATCCAGCCAACGGGCTGCATCGCCATGGGTGACGGGGTAGTGGAACCCGTCCCAGCTGCCGATGCCGGTCACCCCCTCCCGAATGAGTTGCGTCCGGGCGGATTCAACGATGGCGTTCGCTGCGCTGGAGCGTTCGGCCGGGGGCTCTGGAACCAGGATTCCCTTCGGGAGCTTCTTGCGGTTGTCAGCATCGAAGCTCCAGCGGCCACCGACAGGACCACCATCAGGATCGATCAGCAGATCCAGCCGCTTGCGCTGCATCTCGTAGAAGCGACCCATGAGGGGCTTCTTGCCTGAGGCGAAATGGTCCTTGATGACGGCCTCTGGGGTCAGCAGCATCGGGGTGGCGACGATCTCCAGACCGCAGCCGTGGCGGGAGGCGAAGGCGGAGATCCGTTGGCTCTGAACATCGTCCACCGGATCCGCCAGATGAAAAGACCGGTAGCCCTGATCGAGCAGATCTCCGAGGATCTCAGCGGTGCTGGCCGCCTGCCCCTGCAGCACCCGCAACACGGTGAAGCCCTTGGCCTGAAGCATCTCGGCATAGGCATTCATCGAGGCCCGATGCAGAAGCAGGCGCTGCCGATGCACCTTGATCGGCCAGCGTGGATCAGTGCCGAACAGCAGCGGATCTTCGACCAGTGCCACGGCCCGTCCCGCCCGAAGCGCGGGATGGTGCTCAAACAGCTGATGGGGAAAAACGAGGCTGAGATCCACCGTCAGCTGTCCTCCCCAGCAAGACGGCAGGCGCGCCGACCCAGAGCGGTGGCATAGGCGCGATCCACGGGGCCATCCATGGGGCTCAGCTGGCCGGCACGGCAATTCATCACCACTTTTTCGCGATGGCCCTGCTGATCATTGAGCCGCAACACCAATTGCCAGTGGTTCTTGGCGCTGCGGGTGATGCCGTCGGCACACACAGGCCCGGTGCACAGCCCGGGAGACGCCCAGACCGGAGTGGCGAGAAGAAGCACTCCTGCCAGAGCCATGCAGAGATGACGGATCATGCGGAGAGTTCCTGAGGCTGCTCTTCTAAAGCAGCCCTGGCATCACCGTCGGTTCCGTCGTCGGAAGGATGGAAGAAATCGTGGATGTCGCGGGCCAGAGCCGGGCCGACGCCAGGGGCCTTGGACAGGGTCTCAACCGATGCCAGCTGGATGGCATCAATCGAATGGAAGTGAGCCAAAAGATCCTTGACCCGCTTGGGCCCAACCCCGGGGATGTCCGAGAGGCGTGAACGCTTCATCCGCTCACCACGCTGCTGGCGATGAAAGCTGACAGCGAAACGATGGGCTTCGTCTCGCAGGCGGCGAAGGAGCACAACTCCGAGCTGATCCGGTTCACTCTCCAGCGGCTGGCTTTCACCGGGGAGAAACACCTCCTCGCGCTGCTTGGCGAGGGAGCAGACGTTGAGATCCTCGTGTAGATCAAGCTCGCGCAGGGCCTCCATCACGGCAGAGAGCTGGCCCTTGCCACCGTCAATCATCACCACATCGGGCCAGTCGTTGAGGCCGTCGGTCTGCAGAGCACTGCCACATTTGTGACGCAAGGCAACCACATCCACCCCTTCCGCCTTCGCCCGGGCCCAGCGCCGAAAACGACGGCGCATGATTTCCGCCATCGCCATGAAGTCGTCGCTGTGGCCAGCGCGGATGCTGCTGCTGCGGATCTTGTACTTGCGGTAATGCTGTTTGGCGGGCAGTCCGTCGATGAACACAACTTGGGAAGCCACGGCATCACTGCCCTGGATGTGACTGATGTCGTAGCCCTCGATCCGCCGCGGCGGGGTGGGCAGCTCCAGCAGTTGCGCCAGATCCTCCGTGGCCAACGACTGCTTCTCCTGACCTTGCTTGGCGCGGAGCAACTCAAATTCCGCGTTGCGCTGCACCAGTTCGATCAGGTCGGCTTTCTGCTGGCGCTGCGGGCAGTGAATCTGCACCCGACGCTCGCGCTGTTCCGAGAGCCAGTCCTCCATCAATGTCTGCTGGGGCAGTGCGTGCTGCACCAACAGCTCGGGGGGCACCTCAACGGAATCCACCTGGCTGTAGTGCTCTTCAATCACCCGTTGCAGGATTAGGCCTGGTTCCAGACCTGAGGCGTCAGCGGTGTAGCCAAGACGTCCCACCAACTTCCCGGCGCGCATCTGAAACAGCTGCACGGCCGCCAAACGTTCATCGAAGGCAAGGGCCAGCACGTCCCGACTCACGGAGGAATCCGGCAGGCTCATCTTCTGGTCGGCGGTGAGCTGATCCAGCCCCTGAAGTTGATCCCGGACCCGGGCCGCCGACTCGTAGTCCATCCGCTCGGCATACCGCTCCATCTGCTCCTGAAGCAACTGCTGCAGTTCATCACTGCGGCCCTGGAACACCATCGCCACCTTGCGCAGGGTGCGGTGATAGTCCTCCGAGCTGATTTTTTCCTGGCAGACCCCCGGACAGCGCCCGATGCTGTAGTTGAGGCAGGTGCGGTCGGGGTACATCGGCCGGGGTCGTTGCCGCAGCGGGAACACACGCTTCACCAGAAACAGGGTGCGGCGCAGCAGGCCTACATCGACGTAGGGCCCGTAAAAACGATCCAATGGGCTGCGGAAGCGACGGCGACGGGTGATGAAAATCCGTGGGTAGGCCTCACTCCAGGTGATGCAGAGGTAGGGGTATTTCTTGTCGTCCTTCAGCAGCACGTTGAAGTGCGGCTGATGGTTCTTGATCAGGTTCGACTCGAGTACGAGGGCCTCCGCCTCGCTGTCGGTGACGATGAACTCAATCTCACAGACCTGGCGTGTCATCAGCCGGATCCGTGGCGACAGATCATGGCGGCTGCGGAAATAGCTGCGCACGCGGCTGCGCAACGCCTTCGACTTACCGACGTAAAGAATGCGGTCGTCGCCGTCCCGCATCAGATAGCAACCCGGCTCAGCGGGGATCTCCTTCAGGCGGCGTTCAAGACGCTCGGGCTGCGTCAGCAGCGGTGCACCGGAGGCGGCATCCACCAAGCCAGCTCAGCCGCCGTAATTCCAGCCGGTGCTGGCCAGGTTCAGGGCCTCGCCATCGGCGATCAGACGCGCCGTTTTCACTTCACCCACAAAAACTGTGTGGTCACCGTGCTTGATCGAGCCCACGAGTTCGCACTCCACACCACCGACGGCATCGGTGAGCAGGGGAAGACCAAGTTCGCCTTCCTCGAAGGGGGCCGCTTCAAAGCGACCACCAAGCGCCTTCTGGGGCTTGAAAAACACGGCTGCCAGATCTTTCTGATCGGCCCGCAGCACGTTCAGCGAGAACTTGCCGGTGGCCTCGATGATGGCGTGACTGCTGCTGTCAGCCCGAACACCCATCACCACCAATGGCGGTTCGAACGATCCCTGGGTCACCCAACTGGCCGTGAAACCGTTGACCTCATCGCCGTTGCGTACGCCGCAGATGAAGAGCCCGTGGGGGATCTTGCGAAGCAGGACCTTCTTGGCGTCGGCGTCGAGGCTCATGGCACGGATGCGTTGGTTGAAATCTAAACAGCGATCCACTGCATAGGATCCGCCCATCGCTGATTCCCGATGCGGGCGCTCTACCCCGGCAGTTTCGACCCTCTCACCAATGGTCATATGGACCTGATCGAGCGGGCGGTGAGCCTGTTTGGAGAGGTGGTTGTCGCGGTGCTCAGCAATCCGAGCAAACGACCCGCGTTCAGTGTCGAAGAGCGGATCGAACAGATCCGCACGGCCACACGCCACCTCTCCGGCGTTGAGGTGATCAGTTTCGATGGCCTCACCGTGAACTGTGCCGTCACCCATCGCGCCGACCTGATCCTGAGGGGCCTGCGAGCGATGAGTGACTTCGAATACGAACTGCAGATCGCCCACACCAACCGCTCCTTGGCAGACGATCTGGAAACTGTGTTCATGGCCACGACGGCCCGCCACAGCTTCCTCAGCAGCTCGGTGGTGAAGGAAGTGGCCCGCTTCGGTGGATCGATCGACCACATGGTTCCGCCAGAGGTGGCGAAGGACCTCAACAGGCTCTTTAATTCAACTTTCCATGCCAGCTGAGATGAACGACGTCCGGTTCTCCGTTCTCGATCAACTCGACCAGCTGGAGGAAGTTGTGCTGGAGGGCAGCCGGCTGCCCTTCACCGGCGGACGTCTGGTCAACGAAACGGATGCCGTCGAGCTGCTGGATGCCGTCCGCGATGAATTGCCGAAGGAGCTGGAGCGGGCCGCCAAACTTCTGGATCGCCGGGACGAGTTCATCAACACCGCCCGCAGGAACGCCGAGGAGATCGTTGAACAGGCCCAGCGTCAGCGCGAGCAGCTGGTGAACAACGCTGCCATCCGCCAGGAAGCGGAACGGCAGGTGAATGAGATGCGTGAGCAAGCCCGCCAGCAGTGTGAGCAGTTGCTTCAGAAAACGCGCGAGCAGGGGGCCAAGCTGGAACAGGAGATGCAAAGCAAGCTCGCCCAGTTGGAGCAGCAGTTCGCCTCACGCCGCCAGCAGCTGGAGCAGGAAGGTCTGGAGCGTCGTCAGCAGCTGGATCAAGAAGCGATTGAGCTGAAGCGTCAACACGCTGAGCGACTCGACGCCAGCCGCCAACAGGCCCAGCAGCAAATCCAACAGATCGAGGCCAACGCAGCGGAACTCAAGCGCCATCACGCTGAGCAGCACGAAGCCAACCGACAGCAGGCGCTGCAGGATCTGGAGACGATTCGCCGTGAAGCCCTGCGTCTGCAGAAGGAAGGCCGCGATGAGGCCGAGCGAATCCACAACGACGCGCTTCAGTTCCGCCAGCAGACCCAACAGCAGTGTGAGTCGCTAATTCAACGCAGCCGCCAGGAAGCAGCCGGCGTTCAGGACGGGGCCAACCGTTACGCCGAGCAGACCCTGGGGGAGCTGGAGGTTCGCCTCAAGGAAATGGCCCAGGTGGTCATGGCCGGCCGTCAGGAGCTCTCCAAGATTCAGACGATCCGCTCCGCGGCCCCTGGCCCCAACGCTGGCGACGACAGCAAAACCGTTCCGTTCAGTCGGGCTCAGCGGGCAGCGTCACGGCTGCGGTCCATGCGGGGCAACGGCTGATCCGCTGGCTGGCCAGCAGGATCTGGCCCATCACGGAGTTGGGTGCATAAGACCCGTTGGCAATCATGCTCACGTAACGCGGTCCATCGGTGGTTTCAAGAATGCCGGAGATCGATCGGACTCCGCTGAGGGTGCCGGTCTTTCCCCAGAAGCGACCCACAAGTGGTGTGCCCCAGAAGTAGTTGCGCAGCGTTCCCCTCTGGCCTGCAATCGCCATCGAAGCCTGGTAGTAGGCCGCCAGGGGGTGTTGCGCCATGCGCCACAGCAGCACAGACAAGGAACGGCTGGTGAGACGGTTACCCCGTGAGAGTCCGCTGCCATCCCGCAGCCGAAGTCCCGTCATCGGGATGCCCTGGGCTTGCAACCAGCGGGTGGTGGCGATGGACGCACGGTTCACATCCCAAACGTCCGCCGCCTCACGCATCAGCACCTCGGCGGTGAAATTGTGGCTCTCCGTGTTGGCCAGGCTGAGCAGGGCGTGCATCGGCGCGGAATCCTCGCTGTGCAGGACAACACTCTCTCGCCAGTTCCGCGCAAGGGCCGCCTCTCGGGTCCGCTGATCAACCATCTGCAGGCGGATTTGTCCCCCCTGCTGCTGCACGGTGGAGTTGAGGATCCGCTGCAGCCGTGCCGCTGGATCCATCACCGCCATGTGCAGGGCGTTGCTGGTGAGAGCAAGGCGGGTGATCGGTGCGCCGTAGGCGTAGGAGCGATCCGCAGGATCCCAATCGGCAGGCCACCAGAGTTGACGCGGTTCCTCCCGCACCATCAGCTGAACCGGCGCAGAGGCGGAGCTGGAGGTGCTGCTGGAGCCGCCCTGGCCGAGGGCCACCATGGCGAATTTCTGGATCTCGGCAATGCTGAGGTCGGGATCGCCCTCCCCCACGATCTCCAGTGATCCATCGGGATGACGCAACAGCTGCGTCTTCAGACGGAAGTCGGGGCCGAGGCGATCCAGAGCAAAGGCCGTGCTGACCAGTTTCTGATTCGATGCAGGAATCCGGGGGATCCCCCCGTTGAGATCAGCCAGCAGCTGACCCCGTTGATCGACAACGCTGACGCTCCAAAGCCGCTCTTCCGTGCCCACCGCTGATTCCAGGGCCGTCTGCAGGGCCGGGCACAGTGCACCGCCGCTGAGCATGGCCTGGCCCTGACGCTGCACCACCGGAGGTGGTGCCAACAGTGGAGGCGCTGCCCTGACGGGCAACTGGGGCACCAGCACCAGCAGGGAGATCAGGGCAGAGCGAATCACAGAGGCATCACCCCGCTCACAACACCGTTCAAGCGGTAGAGGCGACCCTCCAGCTCAACGGGCACACCAACCTTGAGCTTGGTGCCACCGATCACTACACCGGAGGGTTTGATCTCAGCCTGGGCCTCCATCACAAACCGGGCATGGCGGGGTAGAGCCGTGGTGGGAGTATCGGCGAGCACCACCGAACCATCGGGCTGCACCGCCGTCAGGGAAGTGGTGACGTCATCCACCGACACCAGGCTCACCCGTCCGGCCGGTTGGTTGCGAATCACGATGTTGAGGGCTGCTTCCTCCCGCACTGAATTCAGCAGCTGCTCGGGATCAGCGCTGTACAGCCGCACCACATCAACGCTGACTTGCACAGGCTTCACGGCACCCGTGGCCCTGGCGACCGCATTCGAGAGCTTGGGGGACCAGACCACGCCTGCCAGAGCTGCCAGGGCGACGACTCCAGCTACAGCATCGATGGGTGAAAGGGATCGAAGCCTGTTGAGCACCATCGAGTGGGAGCCTGGATCCGAACCTTAAAGAGAGTCTGAGCCTGGATCAAGCCAGAGGCGGCTAATTGCGCAGACCATCAAGGAAGCGGTCGACCCCGGAGAGCTGTTGCTTGATGCTGTCGGGATCTTCACCGGCCAGAAGCGCTGCTGTGGTGTCGGGATCCGGACGTTCAGGCAGCACCTCCAGTTGTCGGTAACCATCGGGATCCTGGCGATAGAGACGCCAGTCATCGGGGAAACAACGCATCAACGCTCCTCCTTCCAGGGGCTGAAGCCAGTAGGCCTGCTGCCAGCTGGCCACGAAACCCTTTCGGCGCTCCCGGGCCACGCTGCCGATGCCGACGGCGGCGTCTTCGAGACGCCCGTTCAGCATCAGAACCACTCCTGCATGGTTCTCACACAAGGCCTGGAACTCCTCGTAATCCGCTGGGGAGGGGTTCACCGCAAGCAGCAGGCGAGTGTCGGGGGCGTCGCTCTCCGCACGTTTGAGTTGATTGAAATCAAGGATCACCTCCTTGAGGTCTTTCGCATCACGACGGGCCAGGGCGGCAGCACCGGCATCGGGCCAAACCATCAACAGATCCTGACCAGCAGCGATGAGTGCACGGGCCAGCCGCACCGCCACCGGGAGCAGGCGCAGGCCCTCAAAGCGGAGGCTTGCGGACCAACGTTGACCATCGCCGGATCCAACGGCCGCCAGAGCGGCTTGCAGCATGGCCTCCTCGGCGGCGAGCAGATCCGCGGGGAGGGCGAGACAGGAAGCGTCGGATTGAGTCATCGCCAAAGCATGTCAGGAAAATGCCTCGAGCACGGATGCAAAGCGGCCGGGAACGGCGTCGAGATCCTGATCCGACAGCCAGGGACCAAGGGTCAACCGCAGGCCCGACTGACGTTCAGGCCCGGGAATGCCCATGGCCGTGAGCACAGCACTGTCGGCACTGCTGCCACTGCTGCAGGCACTGCCACTGCTGCAGGCCACCCCCGCCGCCGCCAGCCGACGCACCAGATCGCGTCCCGAAAGAGGGCGGCCATCCACGGTTTTGGCCAACAGCGCGATGTGATGGGGCAGACGCTGATCGGGTGACGGACCGCAGAGCTGAAGCTGGGGTAGCTCAAGCAGGCGTTCGAGCAGTTGATCCCGTTGACAACGGATCTGGGTTGAGCTGCCTGGTGGAACGGGCTGGCTGACGGGATCAAAGCTGGGGAGGGCCATCAGGGCCTCGGCCATGCCGCTCACCAACGCAACAGGTTCGGTGCCGGAGCGCAGGCCGTGCTCCTGGCCACCACCGCCCTGAAGCGGTGAAAGGTCCACACCTGGGGCACGCATCAACAGCCCCACGCCCCGGGGGCCGCGGAACTTGTGAGCCGAGATGGTCAGCAGATCAACCCCAAGCCGCTCGAAGGCGAAGCAACCCTGGGGCACCAGCTGGGTGGCATCGCTGTGGATGACGATGCCGCGCTCACGGCAGGCCCGAGCGATCGTGCTGATCGGTTGCACTGCACCCACCTCGCCCTGGGCTGCGATCAGAGAAACCAATCGGGTTGGAGTGGACAACAACCGATCGAGCTGGTCGAGCCGCAGTACGCCCTGGCCATCAACGGGCCATTCAGCAATGCTCCAGCCCAGGGCTTCCAGTTGCTGAGCCGCAGCGACCACCGCCGGATGCTCCACCGCGGAGATCACCAACCGGCCCGGGACAAGACCGGCGGCACTGCCGAGCAGAGCGAGGTGAACGGATTCCGTCGCCCCTGAGGTGACGATCAACTGATCAGGACTGACAGCAAAGCGCTCGGCGATGCACCAGCGGGCCCGCTCGAGGGCCTCCGCTGCTGCCAACCCTGCCCCATGGAGACTGCTGGGGTTCGCCCAGGCCGTTTGCTGCACCTGCTGCATCACCTCGATCACCGCCGGCAGGGGCGGTGTCGTGGCAGCTGCGTCCAGGTAGAGCTCAGGGCGTTCCACGCTCGAACCGCGCCTTGGTGCGCTGCTCCAGGGATTCACTGGCGAGATTGAGCATCGAGTCCAGGGACGTGCTGCTGAGGAAGGCCTGCACCTTCTGCTGGGCCTCATCGCGAAGGCAGCGGTCGGGGCGTTGACACTGCTCAGCGCAATCCTTGGAGCAATCGAAGTCTGTTGCGGCCATCGGCGCAGATGCAGCGGCAGGGGCTTCGCTGGTCGACGCCAGTGGGGAGCCTGCCGGTACCAGGTCGGGCGTCAGCACCCCGTCAAACACCGCTTCGGCGGGTCCCGTCATCAGCACGGAACCGGTGCGATCGCGCCACTCAATCATCAGCGGACCACCGGGAAGCACCACCTCGGCGCAGTCGTCGGCGAGGCCCAGCAACACCGCCGCCACCAGGGTGGCGCAGGCACCGGTGCCGCAGGCCAATGTCGGGCCTGCACCCCGTTCCCAGACCCGGATCTCCAGCCGCTCACGGCTGTGCACCTGGAGGAAATGAACGTTGGTCTTGGCCGGGAAGGCCGGATGCACCTCCAGGGCGGCCCCCCAGGCATCAAAGGGAATGCTGGCGAGGTCGTCGACGGGCACCACCACATGGGGATTGCCCATGCCAACGGCCGCCACCTTCAGCTGTTCTCCCTCCAGCAGCAGCACCCCCTGGGGCAGGCCGTCTTCAGGCATCAGGGTTGTGGGGATGCCTTCGGAGGTGAGGAAAGGGGGGCCCATGTCCACCCGCAACTGGCCATCGGCCATCAGTTCAGGGCGAATCATTCCCGCCAGGGTTTCAATGTCCCAGCGGCGGCCGGGGGCGTCACCGTCGGTGTCGGCCAGATAGCGGGCCAGACAGCGAATGCCGTTGCCACACATTTCGGCCTCACTGCCATCGGCATTGAGAATCCGCATCCGCAGTTCTCCCTCTGCCTGAGGAGGCAGCGCCAGGATCAGGCCATCGCCGCCAACGCCGAAGCGCCGATCACAGATCTGCCGCACCCAGGCGGGATCGGGATTGCTGATGGCATCGGGCAGTTGTCCCTGCCGGCCTTCAACGATCAGGAAGTCGTTGCCAAGTCCCTGATATTTGCTGAACTGCAGCATGCGTGGCCGGTATTGCCCCCGAATCCTATGGAGACATCTCCACTCGATCCAAGCCTTCCGGGGGTTCGGTTGCTGCAGAGCTGGATCCGTGATCAGCTTCCCCTCAGCATTGGTGTGGTGGGACAGGAGCCCATCGAAGGGCGTCTGATCTGGCAGGACCCAGAATTTCTGGCCATCGAACGAGCGGGGGCGAGCCGGCCCGTGCTGATCAACCGTCGGCAGATCAGCGTGATCCGCTCCCTCGGCTGAACACCAGGCATGTGGCACGATCGCAACCTTGCCGAGCGCTGGTTCCGTGAACGCTGCCAACCCTGCCGTCGACGCCAGTGCCCAGACCGGTCGTTATGACCCCACCGCGCTGGAGCAGCGCTGGCAGGAGAGCTGGAAGGCCGATGGGGTGGACACCACAGAAGAAGGTGCTGAGAAACCCGGATTCTTTGCCCTGTCGATGTTCCCGTACCCCTCGGGAAGCCTGCACATGGGCCATGTGCGCAACTACGTGATCACCGATGTGATCGCCCGGGTGCAACGCATGCGGGGCCATGCCGTGCTGCATCCGATGGGCTGGGATGCCTTCGGACTCCCCGCGGAAAACGCGGCGATCGAGCGCAATGTGGATCCCGGGGAGTGGACCGATCGCAACATCGATCAGATGCGGGCGCAGCTGGATCGCCTTGGCCTTTCGATCGATTGGAGCCGCGAACAGGCGACCTGCCACAGCGACTACTACCGCTGGACCCAATGGCTGTTCCTTGAACTGCTCGAAGGGGGGCTGGCCTACCGCAAGAACGCCACCGTCAACTGGGATCCCGTCGACCAAACCGTGCTGGCCAATGAGCAGGTGGATGGTGACGGCCGCTCCTGGCGCTCCGGAGCCCTGGTGGAACAACGCCAGTTGAACCAATGGTTCCTGCGCATCACCGACTACGCCGAGCCGCTACTCAACGACCTGGATGCCCTCAAGGGCTGGCCGGAACGGGTGCGCACCATGCAGGCCAACTGGATCGGCCGCTCGGAAGGGGCGGAGATCAGCTTTAGCGTTGAAGGGGCACAGGATCAAACGATCACCGTGTTCACCACCCGCCCCGAAACCCTCGCTGGCGCGAGCTATGTGGTGCTGGCCCCGGAAAACGAGCTGGTGGACAGCCTCACCAGCGCAGAACAGAAGGGCACGGTCGAAGCTTTCCGCAAGGAGGTGGCTCGTCTCAGCACGATCGAACGCACCAGTGATGACAGGCCCAAGCGGGGGGTGCCCATCGGCAGTCACGTGATCAACCCCCTGACGGGGGCGGTGCTGCCGGTGTGGATCGCCGACTACGTGCTGGCTGAGTACGGCACAGGCGCCGTGATGGGCGTGCCAGCCCACGATCAGCGCGACATCGCCTTCGCCCAGTCGAATGATCTGCCAATCCAGCAGGTAATCGATGCCGAAGGAGCTGCTGAAGCCATCGCGGCCGGTCAGGCCTGGACCGATGCCGGAACACTGATCAACTCCGGCAGCTTCGATGGCAGCGCCTCCAGCGAAGCCAAGGGCGCAATTACCGGCCACGGCGATGAGCAGGGTTGGGCCCGCAGCAAGGTCACCTATCGCCTGCGTGACTGGCTGATCTCACGCCAGCGCTACTGGGGCTGCCCGATTCCCGTCATCCATTGCGATGACTGCGGTGCTGTTCCGGTGCCCCGCGAGGACCTTCCGGTGGAGCTTCCCCGGGGCATTGATCTCTCGGGCAAGGGCGGATCGCCCCTGAGCCAGCAAAGCGACTGGGTGAATGTGGCCTGCCCCTGCTGCGGCAAGCCGGCCAAGCGGGAAACCGACACCATGGACACCTTCATGTGTTCCTCCTGGTATTTCCTCCGCTTCGCCGATCCCCACAACACCGAAAAACCCTTCAGCAAGGAGGCGGTGAACCGCTGGTTGCCGGTGAAGCAATACGTGGGCGGCATCGAACACGCCATCCTGCATCTGCTCTATGCCCGCTTCTTCACCAAGGCGCTGAAGGATCGCGGCCTGGTCGACATCAACGAACCGTTTGAACGGCTCCTCACCCAGGGCATGGTGCAGGGAATCACCTACCGCAATGCGACAACCGGCAAGTACATCGCTCCAGCGGACGTGGCAGATCCCGAAGACCCCCGGGACCCCAACACCGGCGACAAGCTTGAGGTGTTGTTCGAGAAGATGTCGAAGTCGAAGTACAACGGCGTTGACCCCGCGGCGGTGATCGACCGCTACGGCGCAGACACAGCCCGCATGTTCATCCTGTTCAAAGCACCGCCGGAGAAGGATCTGGAGTGGGATGACGCCGATGTGGAGGGCCAGTTCCGCTTCCTGCAACGGCTTTGGCGCCTTGTTGATGCCGGTGCTGCCCGCATCGACTCACTCGAGCCGATGCAACGGCCAGCCGATCTAAGCGATGCCGACAGCGACGTACGTCGGGCGCTGCACCTGGCCATCGAAGCCGTCAGCGAGGACCTCAGCGACGAGGTCCAACTGAACACGGCCATCTCCGAGCTGATGAAGCTCTCCAATGCCATCAGCTCCACGGGCATCGAGACCCTGAGTGCACCTGTGTTGCAGGAAGCTCTTTCCGGACTGGTTCGCCTGCTGGCTCCGTTCGCGCCTCATCTGGCGGAGGAGTTCTGGAGCCGTCTGGGGGGAAGCGGCAGCGTGCACCGTCAAAGCTGGCCGGTTCTGGATCCAACAGCACTGGTGCAGGACAGCGTTGAAGTGGTGATCCAGGTGAAGGGCAAGGTGCGGGGCAAGCTGCAGGTTCCGGCCTCTGCCGGCAAGGAGGAGCTGGAACGGCTCGCCCTGGCCAGTGATGTGGCCGAAAAATGGTTGGAGGGCGCAGCCCCCCGTCGGGTGATCGTGGTCCCCGGAAAACTGGTGAACCTGGTGCCCTGATCCCAGGCGGGATCAGCCTTTGCTGAAGCGCATCGAGGCGGGCTGGCTCCAGTCGCCCTGGGCACTGAAGCCGCGCTGGTTGCCGGTGAGGTGACGCAGAATCCAAAAGATCGATTCATCGGTGCCATCCCCGAGGGCCAGGTGAATTTCATCGGCGGAGCGGGCCACACCGTCGGCCAGGATCGCCTCCACACGGCCTTGAAGGTCAAGAATCGCTGCCGCTGCCTTCTTGCCGGCTTCCACGCCGGGCTGGTGGTAGGCGTTGATGTTCACCAATTCGCCGTAGAGACCGACGGCACGCTCGAACAATGCGATCAAGGCGCCGAGACGGCGTGCATCAAAGCGGCGCATGCTGATGGTCATGCTCTGGCGGCCACCCTCGGTAAGGGCTGAGCGGGTGCCCTGCAGGAAACCATCGAGGAAGTCGCCGGGGCATTCCCCGTCAAGCGTGGGGATATCGCTCACGTCTTCGAGCACCTCGATGAAGGTGGCGAAGAAATTGTCGACACCGTCGCGCAGCTGCTGCACGTAGGCGTGTTGGTCGGTGGAGCCTTTGTTGCCGTAAACAGCGATGCCCTGATGCACCACGTCACCGTTGCGATCCAGGCGCTTGCCCAGGGATTCCATCACCAGCTGCTGGAGGTAACGGCTGAACACCTCCAGACGATCGCGGTAGGGCAGAACAACCATGTCGCGCTGACCGCGACCACCACCGGCCACGTACCAGGAAGCGGCCATCAGGGCGGCTGGGTTGCGGCGCAGATCCGCGGCGCGGGTGGCGGCATCCATCTGAGAGGCGCCGCTGAGGAAATCGCGGATGTCACAGCCAATCAAGGCACCGGGCAGCAGACCAACGGCACTGGTGATGCTGGTGCGCCCCCCCACCCAATCGAACATGTCGAAGCGCTTGAGCCAAGCTTCCTTCTGGGCCTGCTGATCCAGCTTGCTGTCGAGCATCGTCACGGCAACGGCCTGGCCGGCCCACTGGCCCCCAGCGGCCTCTAGGCGATGGCGAGCCTGCTCCAAGCCGAGATGGGGTTCGGGCGTCCCCCCCGACTTGCTCACCGTCACCACCAGGGTGCGGTCGAGACGACCCTCCAACCCCGCCAGGACGTTGCTCATCCCATTGGGATCGACGTTGTCGAAGAAATGAAAGGGAAGCCCCTCGCCCGGGTTCTGGAGCGCCTTGATCATCAAGGCGGGTCCCAGGCCACTGCCGCCGATGCCGATCCAGAGCACATCGGTGAAGGCTTCGCCGTTGGGGGCCTTGATCGTTCCGTTGATCACATCGCGCCCAAAGGCCGCAATCAGATCGATTTCCCTGGAGATGTGCTGTTGAAGCTCTGATGAGGGAGCGAGTTCAGGGGTGCGAAGCCAGTAATGCCCCACCTGGCGCTGCTCATCGGGATTGGCGATGGCGCCGGCTTCCAACTCCTTCATCGCTGCGAACGCCTTGTCCATTCGCGGCTGCAGCTGCTGCAGATCGGTCGCGTTCACATGCATCCGGCTGATGTCGAGCCAGACGCCCAGATCATCGTGATACCAGCTGAGATCGCAGAACCTCTGCCACTGAATATGAGCGTCGGAAGCGTTGAAATCCGGAAAGCTCATGCCGGGCGGACGGTGCAGTCCTGCCGAACGTATCCAGAATCTGACGGGATGCCCACGGGAAAGGACACCACAGCTAGTTTCATGTCATCTTCCGCTGACCCCATTTCCATCCCCCATGGCTGAGCCATTGCGATGGACAACAGCACTCTTGGCGACGGCAGCGAGCCTGTGCCTGGTTGGTCAGTGGTCACACCCGGTTGCTGAACCAGGGGATCAGATGCCTGTTGTGGTGCAAGACAGGCTCGAGCCCACAGATTTCTCACCCGAAGAACTGAAGCTGCTGCAACGGCGCTTCGGGGTGCACGGCCCCCAGACGCAGCTGGCCCAGCTGTTCACCAGCGGGGTGGATCAGCTCAAACCGCTGCGCGCATCAACCCTGGATCGTCTGCGCGAGCTGAAGCCGGTGATCCTGCGCCAAGCAGCGGCGCATCAGGTGAATCCGATGCTGATCACCGCCGTTCTTTTCGACGAAATTCAGCACTCCAAGCCGGGGGAGAGCCTCCCCTTCATCGCCCATTCCGGTCTGGTGAAGACCCATGGACCGGCCCAGATCAGCGTCTCGGAACTGATCCATCAGAACCGGCTGCCGGCGAACCCAACGCAGGACGAAATCACCTGGGCCCGCAATCAATTGCTGGACCCCGAGATGAATATCACCTTGCTGGCGGCCAAGTTTCAGCGGCTGAAGCTGGCCCTTGGTCTGCCGGAGAGCTTGATGCTGCAGGCGAGCCGTTCCTACCTGGATGCCAAGGCGATCGCCACCCTCACCTACTTACACAACGGAAAATTGGATTACCCAGCTCGGGTGTTGGGATACATGCAGGACCCTGAATTGCACGGGTTGATTTACGGGTGTCGCCAGCCAAATCCCGACATCACGGTTTAAGGCTCCACGGTTAGGGCTTGGCTACGTGAGCGGGGTAACCCAGTTCCTCATCGCCACATCCCTCAGTTGAGGGAGATAAGCCACTCAGCTTCTCCCCCATTTGGGGGATGTGGAAACCCCCATATCTGTTGAAGCATCGATCCAGCACGGCAGATCGATGAAACAACTCCTTCACCTGCTGGCATTTGGCCTGCTTGTCCCATCAACCGCACTCGCTCAGGTGGACGCCGAAGTGGCAGCACAGTGCAAAGACGCCAGGGATTTCTATGGCTGCGTCAGGGCCTTCACCACTACGGTCCGGCGTTCCGATGACACTGCCCCTTTTGACGGCGTGATGGGGCAGGTGGCTGCAGGCCTGATCTCAGGCCCGAGCTACCGCAACGCACCCCAGACTTTCCCCCGGGGCATGAATCCGGCTGGTTTGGTTGAAGGGATCCTGCAGGGCGTCCTGCGCTGAAACGATCGAGCCCCACTCACTTGTGGCAGCTTGCCCGGAAACGATCGGAGCGGCTGGTGGCGGCGTGTTTGGTTTTGCGGCCGCTTACCCGCTTGCGCCAAAGCTTGAACGATGACGCTTTCATCTGTTGCCGCATCACTGCGATCACTTGCGGCTCGGAGAGTCCGAATTGAAACTCAATCGCCTCGAAAGGGGTGCGGTCTTCCCAGGCCATTTCAATGATCCGATCGAGATCCTCGCTGGGGAGCCTTGTCACCGAAGCTGTGCACAGGGAAGTGAACGCTAACGACGCATCAGCTCACGCAGAGGTCACCGAGGGCCGCCAGCCGCGTCTGAAGTTTCGACCAGTCGAAACTTCGGGGATCGCCCCGTTCTCCACCCAGATCCACATGGCGATGGGTGGTGATCGCAGCTGGTGGCAGATTGAAGGAACGGATCCAACCCGACAACACCAGGGCCAGCGCGTCGTATTGCTTGGAGGTGTAGCCAACGTGGGAACTGTTGGCATTCGCGCCTGATGGTGGTGTCTCCAAGCTCAGATGCAGAGCGAAATTGTTGACGGAACCCTTGAGCTTCTTGTTGGTGATCGCCCACTCCCCCAGAAAGGCCGAAAAACCCGCGCCATAGGCCCGGCTCAAGGGATCCACCAGATCCAGAACGCGTCCGTCCTGGCCCACCAAGGTGTGATAGCTCACCTGATCTTCATCGCGGGGGTGGGGCGTCATGAAGGTATTCAGAGCGGAGCTCATCGAATAAACGGTTTCATGAAGCACCACCACCCTCGGCGTGGCGTCGATCACACGGCCGTAGGCGTCTTTGTCGTAACGCTCGCCAAAATTGGTGGGATCGATCTTCACGAAGGCCCGCCAGGAGCTCGAGCTGGCATCGAGCTTGTTCAAACGCGACCGCAACGCACGATCCACACCCGAACACTGACGAGCCAGGGGCGACCGCCAAGAGCGCGATTTCGGCGGTAACGGCACCGAGGAGGAGGGGTTGTCCTCCCGTTGGCGACCACGCTCGATCACCACAGGGGAGACCTCCCCTTGATCCATCAACACCCAACCGGTCAGTCCAAGAGCTAACGCTCCCGCTGCAGCCCCGCTGATGACGAGCGACCGGTGCTGCTCAACGCAGTTCCACACACCGGTGCAGAAACGGCTTAAACGATCTCGAACCATCGATCCCGCAACTGCCGTTGTTCCGTTGTGCACCCAGGATCCCAATCCAACGTCCAATGGTCCACACCCGCATCAGGAAACAGACGGGTTTCCTTCATCAGGCTGCGTCGGGAATAAGTGACGCGCACACACTCCTGCTTCTCAAGCAGAACTGCGAGGTCACTGCTGCGACGCACCCGGTAGCCATTGATCGCCAACAGCTCATCACCCACCACAAGCCCTGCCTGTTGTCCGGGACTGTCACGCCGCACCCGCTGAATCAATGCGGCGCCCTCAGCATCCTTGAGGGTGAGTCCATGATCGGGATGCTTGAGCGGCACAGGGTCCATGCGCAGCCCCAGAGCCTTCACGCAATCAAGCAGGGGAACGGCCTCGGGCTGGTCAAGCCATTGATCCAGATCCGAGGCAAGATCACGATCCCATCGAGCCACTGCCGCCTTGATGTGATCACGGCTGTAGCCACGGGCCTGACAGCCGGGGCCATGCCACAACTCCCGCAGGATCGCGGCCATGGAGTGGCCGCGCTGCCGCAGGCGCACGTCGAGGCAGAAGGCCACCGCTGCACCGAGGCGGTAGTAGCTGATCTGGCTGTCCCGTGAGGCTGGCGTCGCTTTGTAGAGCTTGATCCACGCCTCACGGGCACTGGCCGCCAGCGACTGGATCGCGCAACCGGGTGACATCAGCACGCTGGACAGCTCCTCCCCAAGATCCTTGAGCAGGGTCGGTCGATCCGAACACCCCGCCAGCAGGGGCAGGCTGAGGTCGAAGTAACTGGTGATTCCCTCGGCAAACCAGAGGCCTTCGGTGATCACCGCCTGCCCGTAGTCGTACGGGCGAAGCTCAACGGGCCGCAGCCGCCGCACATTCCACTGGTGCAGGTATTCATGGCCGATCAGCTGCAACAGCTGCCGGTACCCCTTGGGCTTGGCCAGAGCCGACCAGCTGAACTGCAGCACAGCACTGTGGTCGTGTTCGAGGCCGCCGTAACCCTGATCAAGCAGTTGCAACACAAGCTGGTAGCGGTCCCCCGCCGGGGGAGGGGTTCCCAGCAAGCGACAGGTGGCACTGCACACCTTTTCGATGTCGCTGATGAAGTTCGGCGGCCAACCCATCGGTGGCGTTCCGATCAGCAACAGCTCATGGGTCTTGCCCTCCACCATGAAGGGTTCTGCCTGAAACGGCCCCGCATGCAGCGGGCTGTCCACGAGGGCATCGAAATCGACAGCAACCCAGCCCTCAGCGCTGGGCTCCAGCGGCAGATGCACACTCCAGTGCTCCGGAGCCGTGACGGCAACGTGGTGTGGTGACCAGCGGCAGCCGTCGATGTCCATCGCCACAGCAGCGAGACAGAGCGATGCGAAATCAGGATCCAGCAACCCGGTGCGGACGGTGAGATCCCGGGCTTCAAGCTGATAGTTGAGCGTGAGCGGGCTCAGGTCCGGCAGATCACAGAGCCACTGGTGCGGCGCCATGCGACGCACCGGAAGCTCCTCACCATTGGCCAACAGCTGCAGGCTGTAGAGGTGCTGGGCATGATCACGAACCGTGTACGACCCCGGTGTCCACACCGGCAGTTGGAAGGTCTGGCGTAGGGTCTGCGGTGTCCACTCGATGGACACCGCGATGGTCTGTGTTTCGGGATGGCTCAGATCGAGCCGGATCTGAACCGGTTCGAACACGTCAGTTGGTCTGCAGGATCAGCTCAGCGGAACCCATGCCACCAAGGCGTACTTCGTCCATGGCGTGAAGCAGGGCGTAGCGGCGCGTCACCCGTTGCAAGCGCTGTTCAAGCCCGGGCTGGCGGCTGCTCCGTTGGATGTCGCCATGCATCACGATTGTTCCGTCCTCCCGCTGGGTCCAGCCCAGGGGCATGGCTGAGCCCTGAAACGCGAGCACATCCACGGCATGGGAGTCGTCCGCGAATCCCTGCAATTTTGTCGATCGCTCCACCGTGAAGCCCTCATCACAAAGTGCCTGAACCAGACGCTCGAGGTCGGTGAAGACAGTCGGCAGGATGGAGAGATGGGACATGGACCGAACCCCGCTTTGACAGACCCTAGCCATAACAATCGAGCTGACCAGGCCCCGCTACAGCTGGGGGTGATGGCATCCGGAAGCGGCAGCAACTTCGAGGCCCTGGCCCAGGCCATTCAGACGGGGAATCTCAACGCGCGGATCCAGCGGCTGGTGGTGAACAATCCGGGCTGTGGTGCCCAGCAGCGGGCGGAGCGTCTGGGCATCCCGGTGTCGGTGCTCGACCATCGCCTGATCAAGAACCGGCGCGAGCTGGACGGCGAACTGGTGCGCCTGTTTCGCGCCGACCAGGTGGAACTGGTGGTGATGGCGGGGTGGATGCGGATCGTCACCGAAGTGCTGATCAGCGGCTATTCCGATCGCCTGATCAACATCCACCCCTCACTGCTGCCCAGCTTCCGTGGCCTGGATGCCATCGGGCAGGCCCTAGAGGCCGGGGTGAAGGTCACCGGCTGCACGGTGCACATCGTCACCGAGGAACTGGATGCCGGTCCGATCCTGGCCCAGGCGGCTGTTCCTGTTCTCGATGGGGATGACCACGCCAGGCTCGCCCAACGAATTCAGGAGCAGGAACACCTGCTCCTGCCCAGGGCACTGGCTGAGCTGAAGCCCACCTGGCGTCAGGGATAGAACGACTGCAGGGGAAGCCCCGTCTCCGGAGCGAGGCCCGCCATCAGGTTGAGGCACTGCACGCCCTGCCCGGCCTGACCCTTGATCAGGTTGTCGATGGCACTCATCAGCACCAGCTGGCCGGTGCGGGTGTCCACCTGAACCGACAGCAGGGCACGGTTGGTGTGGCGCGCCCACTTGGTGGCGGGATAAGTGCCCACCGGCAGAACCTGAACGCAGGGGTGGTGGCGGTAGATCGCCCCCAGAACCGTGGTGCAATCCTCGGCGGTGAGACCGGGGTCGCGCAGGCGGGCATACACCATGGACAGCAGACCACGCACCATCGGAACCAGATGCGGCGTGAACTGAAGCCGCACCTCCTGGCCAGCCACCTCAATCGCCATCTGCTCGATCTCAGACGTGTGGCGATGGCCGATCACGCCATAGGGCGCGATGGATTCCGAGGCCTCCGCCAGCAGCATCGCCTCCTTCGGCACGCGCCCTCCGCCGGAGGTGCCTGTCTTGGCATCAATGATGATTCCGCTGGTCTCGATCAGGCCCTGCTTGAGGAACGGCAGCAGGGGCAGCAGGCTGGCGGTGGGGAAGCAACCCGGAGCGGCAACAAGCTTCGCGTCAGCGATGGCAGGGCCGTTCCATTCCGGCAGGCCGTAGACGGCACTGCTGCAGAGCTCAGCGTCCTGACGGTTGAGGGAGCCGGCCTCCTTGGCGTACACCTGCAGCCACTGCTCTAGGGAGCGGTAGCGGAAGTCGGCGGAGAGGTCCACCACTCGCACACCCCGCTCCAGCAGTTGCGGTGCCAACTGACAGGCCAGGCCGTTGGGGAGGCTCAGAACAGCAAAATCGGAACAGGCCGCAATCCGATCCGGATCCGCGGATTCCACCGTTGGGTCATCCGGCAGGGGCAGGAAGGAGCAGACGGAGCTCCAGCGTTGGCCAGCACTGCGTTCACCGCCAAGAAAACTCACAGACAGGCCGGGGTGGCCCTGGAGCAGACGGATGGTTTGCAGGCCGCCGTAGCCGGAGGCTCCGATCACAGCAACCCGTCCGCCCTTCACCGTTGCCATCGCTTCAACCGCCGACGTTGTCCTGCCTGCCATTGAACCAACCAGCCAACGGTCGATCGTACAGAGATCAATAATGAAGTTATCTCCCGGCGACCAGGCTCCTGAACCCCAGTTCCCTTGACCCCGCGAACGAACCGATCGCGTTTGATGCCATCAGCGACGCCCTGGCGGCGATCCGCAATGGGGAATGCGTTGTCGTGGTGGACGACGAACAACGGGAGAACGAAGGCGATCTGATCTGCGCGGCCCAGTTCGCCACCCCGGAAGCGATCAACTTCATGGCCACCGAGGCACGGGGCCTGATCTGTCTGGCCATGGAGGGGCAGCGGCTGGACGAACTGGATCTGCCGCTGATGGTGGACCGCAACACCGATGCCAACGAAACGGCCTTCACCGTGAGCATCGATGCCGGCATCGAGCATGGGGTGACCACCGGCATCTCCGCCGAAGACCGCGCCGCCACGATTCAGGTGGCCCTCAACCCAGCCACACGGCCAGCGGAACTGCGCCGTCCTGGGCACATCTTTCCCCTGCGCGCCCGGCCCGGCGGCGTGCTCAAACGAGCCGGTCACACCGAAGCCGCCGTGGATCTGGCTCAGCTGGCGGGCCTCAGCCCCTCCGGAGTGATCTGTGAAATCCAGAACAGCGATGGCTCCATGGCCCGCTTGCCCGAGCTGCGCAGTTACGCCGATCGCTGGGGGCTGAAGCTGATCAGCATTGCTGACCTGATCCGCTACCGGCTGGAGAACGAGCGCTTCGTTCGCCGCATGGCCCAGGCCCAGATGCCCAGCCGCTTCGGCAGCTTTCAGGCGGTGGGCTACCGCAACGAACTGGATGGCTCCGAACACGTTGCCCTGATCAAGGGTGAGCCCAATGCCCTGAGCGAACCCGTGCTAGTGCGCATGCATTCCGAATGCCTCACCGGCGATGCCTTCGGCTCACTGCGCTGCGACTGCCGGCCTCAGCTGGAGGCGGCCCTGCGCCAGATCGAAGCGGAAGGCGAGGGAGTGGTTGTTTATCTGCGCCAGGAAGGGCGGGGCATCGGCCTGATCAACAAATTGAAGGCCTACAGCCTTCAGGAAGCCGGGCTCGACACCGTTGAAGCCAACGAGCGGCTTGGTTTCCCGGCGGATCTGCGCAACTACGGAGTTGGCGCACAGATCCTCTCCGACCTCGGCATCCATCGACTGCGGTTGCTCACCAACAACCCCCGCAAGATTGCCGGCCTTGGCGGCTATGGCCTGCAGGTGGAGGAGCGGGTGCCGCTGGTGATGGACCCCGGTGCCCACAACGCCGACTACCTGGCGGCCAAGCGGGAGAAGCTCGGGCATCTGTTCGAATCCGAGAGTCCCTGTGTGGTGCTGGCCCTGGCGGTGAACGTGGGCCCCGAAAGCTGGCCCACCATTCGCCAGGAAGTGGAAGCCATCGCCCAGCGCCATGGCTTCAGCCTTGAGGCCCTGCATGAACCCCGCTTGTTAGCGCTGTGGGATCGACCGCAATTCGTCTGGAAACTGATTCCCGACGGCGCCGATGCAGCCCCCCTGCTCAAGAGCCTGGCGGCCCTGGCGGCCACCGAGCGGGTGGGTCTGATGCGCGTTCCCACGGAGCGGATGGCATTGCACCCGCCCCAGACCCTGGAACGGGTGGAACATCAACTCAATGAGTTGATCAACCTGGGCAGTGACGAACTGCTGGAAAACGGCCCGTCACTGCTGCATTGGACCCGGAGCTGATCAGCCTTCCTGGATCGTCACTTTGTTGATCTTGGAGCCGTTGGCCAGCTTCAGCACCACATCCATGTTGCCGGTGTGGCCGAACACGGTGTGCACGCCATCGAGGTGAGGCTGGGCCTCATGGCAGATGTAGAACTGCGAGCCGCCGGTGTTGCGACCGGCATGGGCCATGGCCAGGGTGCCGGCCTGGTGCTTCTGCTGGTTGATCTCGCAATCGATCTGGTAGCCGGGGCCGCCGGTACCGGCCATACCGCGGGCGCCTTCACGGCTGTTGGGGCATCCCCCCTGGGCCATGAAGCCGGGGATGACGCGGTGAAAGGCCAGACCGTCGTAGAAGCCATCCTTGGCCAGCTTTACGAAGTTGGCCACGGTGTTCGGGGCATCGGCTTCGAACAGCTCGAGCTCGATCAGGCCTGCTTCAGTGTCCATCAAGGCCTTGGTCATGGTGGCGCGAGCAAAATTGGAGTGTAAAGAGACGCCGACCATGCCCGACCTCTCCCAAGCCCGCGTCGGTGTGATCGGCGGCAGCGGCCTCTATTCGATCCCCGGCTTGCGCCAGGTGGAGGAACGCACGGTCGACACACCCTTCGGGGCACCATCCGATCAACTGCGCCTGGGAGAGCTCGAGGGCGTCGAAACCGTCTTCCTGGCCCGCCATGGCCGCCATCACCATCTGCTTCCCAGTGAAGTGCCCTACCGGGCCAACATCTGGGCCATGCGTTCCCTGGGGGTGCGCTGGCTGATCTCGCTCTCGGCGGTGGGGTCACTGCAGGAGGATCTGCAGCCGCGCGACATGGTCGTGCCCGATCAGTTCATCGACCGCACCCGTGACCGGCCCGCCAGTTTCTTCGGCAACGGCTGCGTGGCCCACGTCAGCCTTGCGGACCCCTTCTGCCCCCATTTGAGTGCCCTGTTGGCCGATGCCGCTGAACAGGGGTTGCCGGAGGGTCGACGGCTGCACCGCGGTGGCACCTATCTCTGCATGGAGGGCCCCGCCTTCTCCACCCGGGCCGAAAGCAAGCTCTACCGCTCCTGGGACTGTTCAGTGATCGGGATGACCAATCACACCGAAGCCCGTCTGGCCCGGGAAGCCGAACTGGCCTATGCCTCCCTGAGCATGGTCACCGACTTCGACTGCTGGCATGAGGATCACGACGCTGTCTCAGTGGAGATGGTGATCGGCAACCTTCAGGCCAATGCCTCAGCCACCGAACCGATCCTGAGTGGATTGATGCAGCGGCTCAAACAGGACCCTCCCGCCTCGCCGGCCCACACAGCCCTCGCCAACGCCCTGATCACCCCCAAAGATCAAGTCCCGGAACAGACCCGGTCCAACCTTGATCTGTTCACCGCCCCCTACTGGGGACCGTTCGATCAGGCTTCCGCCAGCTGAGCGCTGCAGGCGGCCAAGGCCGGCCGCAACTGTTGGTTGTGCTGCTGCAGAAGAGCCTTGGCCTGGTCCACCGACAAGGCTGCAGCGGCCATCAACAGGGCGAGTTTCACCGATCCGCCGGCCTCCTCCAGCAGCGTCAGCCCCCGCTCCCGCTCCACACCGGCAAGATCCCGCAGGATCCGCAGGGACCGGTCCACCAGCTTGCTGTTGCTGGCAGCCACATCCACCATGCGGTTGCCGTAGACCTTGCCCAGCTTGACCATCACGGCGGTGGAGAGGGTGTTCAAGGCCAATTTTGTGGCGGTTCCAGCCTTCATTCGGGTGGATCCCGTCAGCAGCTCAGGGCCCGTGAGCAGGCGGATGTCGATGTCGCAGGGCAGGGGCGCCTGCTCCGTTGGAACGCAGGCCATGGCGATGGCGAGGGCTCCGATGCTTTTGGCGAACGCCAGCCCACCGCGTACGTAGGGGGTAGTGCCGCCTGCGGCGATGCCCACCAGGCAATCCTTGGCGCAGAAGCCCCTCTCCTCGAGATCGGCACGTCCGGCGGCCTCAATGTCCTCAAGCCCTTCCGAGCTGCGCAGCAACGCGGCGGTGCCACCGGCGAGAACACCTTGCACCTGCTGGGGATCACTGCAGAAGGTGGGCGGACATTCCGCGGCATCCAACACCCCCAGCCGTCCGGAGGTGCCAGCACCCAAATAGAAAAGCCGGCCTCCGGCACGGAGGCGCTCGGCAACGGCATCAACCGCCTGGGCTAGCGCCGGGGCCACCGCGGCGACAGCTTCCTGGGGGCGACGATCCTCGTCTGCAAACAACTCCACCAGCGCCAGGGTGTCGAGCTGATCCAGGCGTGAACTGCGCCGGTTGCTCTGCTCGGTGAGCAGGTGGCCGCGGTCGCTGGAGGGCTGCAGATCGGGGTCGAACACGGCCATGGCTCAGAGCAGACCCTCCAGGCGCCGACGCAGCTCATCCAGTTCAGGATTCGATGCCGGTTCGGTCTCCAGTCCCTGGCGCGCCGGCTCAACGCCCTGCTGCTCTGCCACTCCGCCGTCAGAAACAGCCTCATTCGAAACCGCGTCGTTCGAAGCCGCGTGGTCCTTCCAGTTGCTCACATCGCGGTTGCTCTGGGGCGGCGCCATGAACAGACGCTCCTCGTCATTGCTGGGCACAAAGCCCGACTCGATCAGCCGAGCCTCATAGCCGGCCTCACGGCAGAACAGATCCACGTCTTCCTGATCGAGGGCCTCCACCGTCGGAACCGGAAAGTCCTGGGCCTCCAGAAGACCGGCATAACGCTCAGCATCGTCGGGGTTCTCAAACAGCAGAACCACGGTTCGTCCGGCGATTTCAAGCGAGTGGATGCCTTCGCTATCCGTACCGGCATCAAAGAGCAGGACGTGGACGCGCATCGGGAAAACCGTCAGATCAACCGGACCGGAGTCTCACCCATCGTCAACCACCCTGCTCGGATTCGCTCGCCAGTTCCTGAAGACGTCGGTAGAGTGCCCGTTCCGCATCACCCAGATCGGACGGAATCACCACAACGATCTCCACCAATTGGTCACCCAGCTCGTCATCCAGCTGCAGCCCGCGCCCCCGCAACCGCAGCAAACGTCCACTGGATGAGCCTGGAGGAACCTGCAGCGTCACAGGGCCATCCAGGGTCGGCACATCCACAGCGCAACCGAGGGCTGCATCCGGTGGAAACAGCATCAGCTTGTAGAGCACCCGCAGACCATCAATCCGCAGGCCGTCGTCGGTCACAACCCGGAGCTGCAGGAAATGATCACGGCCGCCAGGGGCAACGCCCTCAAGCCGCAGACGCCAGCCATCACCAGCAAAGGGGGGCGTGTTCAGCTCGATCACGGTGCCGTCATCGAGCGTCAGCTCCACAACGGTTCCCTGGAGAGCCTGATCGGGAGTGAGATGAACCACCGACTCGAGATCTTCCACGGCACGCACCGGCGGCGGCGGCGGCGGTGACGACACCGGAGGTTCATGGCCTCTGGTTTCCCGGCGGGCGTCATCACCACTGGCGTCATCACCGCGGAATGGGGATTCGGGCTCGTTATCAACCTCAACTGAGGAACGACCTGTTCCACCGCCGAAGATCACATCGAGGTAATCCTCAAAATCAGGGAAGCCCTGGGCAAAGGGATCGGCAACATCCGCACGGGAACCACCCCCTCTCTGCCAGGCCTCACGCCGGCGGGGATCGCTGAGCACCGCATAGGCCTCATTGACCAACTTAAAGCGCTCTTCAGCAATGGGATCGTTGCTGTTGAGATCGGGGTGCCAGCGTCGCGCCTCCCGGCGAAAGGCCCGTTTCAGTTGCTGATCCGTGCAGTCGGAATCAACCCCCAGCAGAGACCAGTAATCAGGCTCAGCGGTAGATGTCATCGTCCCAAGGTGCAAGGTCACGCCGGCTCAGACCACGGCCACGGTCACCCGGACGGCTGGGGGGACCCCAGGGATCGTCGTCCCAGTCATCGGCAAACAGCTCATCCTTGAGGGAGCCCAGGGTGTTGCGGATCCCCTGAAGCGGGCTGCCATCGGCCTGACGCTCCGCCGACAGCCGGCGGTTCAGCCCGAACAACGCCTCCTCGAGACCACTCACGCAGAGATCAAGCTCCTGGAGGTCGTCATTGGCGAGGCAGTCCTGCACGTCACGCATGGCCATTTCAACGGCCCGTTGCTGCCGTTCAGCGCCATAAGGCCCCAGCTCGAGCGAGGCATCCCGCAGCCGCCGTTCCGCCTGGGCAAGCAATGTCTGAGCCCGGTTGCGGCGCTCGATCTGGTTGCGTTTGCGCCTGTCCTCATCAGCCCTCGCCTCCGCTTCCGCCAGCAGAGCGGTCACATCTTCCTCATTGAGGTTCGAGCCGCCCTGAATCGACACCGACTGCTTGCGGCCGGTGGTGCGGTCGGTGGCACTGACCTGCAGCAGGCCATTGGCATCGATGTCGAAGGCCACCTGCACCTGGGGCACCCCCCGCGGGGCGGGTGGAATCCCGGAGAGCCGGAAACGACCGAGAGACTTGTTGTCCGTCGCCATCTGGCGCTCCCCTTGCCAAACATGGATTTCCACGGACGACTGATTGGCTTCCGAGGTGCTGAACACATCGGACTGACGCACGGGGATTGGCGTGTTGCGGGGAATCAGCACCTTCATCAATCCGCCGATGGTCTCCAGTCCCAGCGACAGGGGGGTGACGTCGTTGAGCAGCAGATCCCTGAGTTCACCGGTGAGAATTCCGGCCTGCACCGCAGCGCCGATGGCCACCACCTCATCGGGATTCACCGATTGGCAGGGATCGATCGGTACGAGGGTGCGCACCAGTTGCTGAACCATCGGCATCCGCGTAGCACCACCCACCAGCACGACGTCATCGATGTCGTCAGCCGACCAGCCGGAGTCGCGCAGCGCCGCCTGGACTGGACTCAGCAGACGATCCAGCAGATCGGGGCATAGCCCTTCGAAGGTGGCGCGGTCCAGGCGGGTTTCGATGTGCAGCGGACCATCGCTGCCGGTGGCAATGAAGGGAAGCGAAATCGGGGTGCTGAGCACACCGGAGAGTTCCTGCTTCGCCTTCTCAGCCGCTTCCGTCAACCGCTGCAGGGCCTGGCGATCGCGCCGCAGATCAATCTTGTGCTCCTCTTCAAAGGCATCGGCAAGCCAGTTGACGATGCGTTGATCGAAATCGTTGCCGCCGAGTTGCGTGTCGCCGTTCGTCGCCTTGACGTCAAAAACGCCGTTGGCGATGCGCAGCAGCGACACGTCAAAGGTGCCGCCACCAAGGTCGAAGACCAGGACCCGTTTAACGGCGCTGCGGTCAAAGCCATATGCCAGAGCTGCTGCGGTGGGCTCATTGAGAATGCGCTCCACCGAGATTCCCGCCAGCCGTCCGGCGTCACGGGTGGCCTGGCGCTGTGCGTCGTTGAAGTAAGCGGGCACGGTCACCACCGCCGCTTCCACTGGTTCACCCAAATAGGTGGACGCGTCATCGACAAGCTTGCGAATGATGCTGGCCACCAGTTCTTCGGGCGCGTATTCCCGCTCGGTGACCGGGCAAGGAACCCGAACCTGCCCTTGGTCGTTGGCACGCACCGTGTAGGGAACCGAGAGGCTGCTGTCCTCCAGTTCGTCCCAGTCCCGGCCGACGAACCGCTTCAGGTTCGAGAAGGTGTTGCGGGGGCTGAGCACCAGCTGGCGCCGGGCCAGCTGACCCACCAACAGTTCCTGATCCTTGGTGTATCCGACAACGGATGGGGTGGTTCGGCCGCCCTCGGCATTGGCGATCACGTGGGGACGACCTGCCTCCAGCACAGCGACAACCGAATTGGTGGTCCCCAGATCGATTCCGACGATCCGCCCCATATCCCTGAAAACTTGATCCCCACGCTAACGGCAGGTTCAAACCGGCTCCAGTCCCTCCCTTAAGCGGTTGTTAATGCCCCCAAACGGTTCGGGTCATACGTTGTAAGGGCGCGCCATTGGATGCATGTCCGACCCGGACAGTCGTTACTTGCTCCGAAGCCGTCCACCAGCGGAAAAGCTGGTGGACATCAGTTTCAGAAATCTCGCCATCGCCATGGCCTCCGTTGTGGCGATCGTTCTGTTCTCAATCCTTGTGGTGGTTTTCCAGGGGAGCCTGGATTCCATGGCCCGCTACGGATGGCAATTTCTGGTCACCTCAGACTGGAATCCCGTGGACGATCAGTACGGGGCCGGAGCCGCGATCTACGGCACCTTGATCACGTCACTACTCGCGTTGATGATCGCGGTGCCCCTCGGTGTTGGCACAGCCATTTTCATCACCGAAAACATCATTCCCAAGCGGATCAGGGACGTGATCGGCCTGATGGTGGAACTGCTCGCGGCGATTCCATCGGTGGTGCTTGGCCTCTGGGCCATTTTTGTGATGGAACCGTTCATCAGGCCTGGGCTGGAACTTCTTTATCAGCTGTTCAATTGGTTCCCCCTGTTCAGCACCCCACCGATGGGTCCTGGCACCATTCCCGCAGTGTTGATCCTGGTGGTGATGATCCTGCCGATCATCACGGCGATCTCCCGTGATTGCCTGAACCAGGTTCCGCCGCAACTGCGCCAGGCGGCCTATGGGGTGGGCACAACCCGCTGGGGAGCCATCATCAATGTGATTCTCCCGGCAGCGATTTCCGGAATCATTGGTGGTGTGATGTTGGCCTTGGGCCGAGCCATGGGCGAAACCATGGCCGTGACCATGATCATCGGAAATTCCAACAACTTCAGCGTTTCGCTGCTGGCCCCTGGCAACACCATCGCAGCGATGCTGGCCAATCAATTTGGTGAGGCGGATGGCTCCCAGGTGTCATCACTGATGTACGCAGCGTTCGTGCTGATTGTTCTCACCCTGTGCGTGAATATTTTTGCCCAGTGGATCGTGAAGCGTTTGAGCCTGAAGTACTGACATGACACAGACGCTCACCCACAACAAGGCCGAGTCAGCTTCTGACCTCAGCTACAAACCCTTTCAACGCAGAAACATCAGCAGCAGGGCGCTCTCGTTTCTGGCAGCCCTATTTGCCGCGATTGCTGTCCTGCCCCTGATCCTGGTGCTGGGCTACGTGCTCGTGCAGGGGGGCAGCAAGATCAGCCTGGCCCTGCTGACGCAACTCCCACCACCGCCAGGCCTCGAAGACGGCGGCATCGCCAATGCAATCGTTGGAACGCTGGTGGTGACGGCCATCGCTGCACTGATCGCCGTTCCGGTGGGCGTCGGCGGCGGCGTGTTTCTGGCTGAATACTCCCGTTCGGGATGGTTCGCTCAGTTCATCCGCTTCGGCACAAATGTGCTGGCCGGGGTGCCATCGATCATCGCCGGCGTTTTCATCTACGGCACGATCGTTACCAGTCGAGTCCTGTTCGGAAACGCCTACAGCGCCGTGGCCGGTGGCATGGCACTGGCGGTGCTGATGCTTCCCACAGTGATCAAAACCACCGATGAAGGTCTGAAGCTGGTGCCCGACGATCTCCGGCGTGGCGCCCTCGGCGTGGGGGCATCCCGGTTCGTCACCGTTGTTCGCATCACCCTTCCTGCCGCATTAACCCCGATAGCCACAGGGGTTGTGCTGGGCATCGCCCGAGCAGCAGGGGAAACAGCTCCCTTGATCTTCACCGCTCTGTTCTCACCGTTCTGGTCGGATCTGCTCACACCCGAAGGGATCTTCGCTCCAATCGCGACCCTCTCGGTGATGATCTACAACTTCGCGATCATGCCCTACGAATTTCATAACGAGCTGGCGTGGGCCGCATCGTTTGTGCTCGTGGTGATGATCCTGGCCCTGAACCTCTTCTCTCGCTGGCTGGCGCGATTTGCTGCCAAATAAACCTTCTTCTACATAAAACAATGACGACTCTTCAACAGCCCAAAGCCACCGAGTCCCACAACGCAGACGTCGCCCTTTCCCTACAGAACGTCACGATCAGCTACGGCAATTTCGAAGCCGTCAAAAACGTCTACTGCGAGATTCCCCGCGGCAAGGTGACAGCCTTCATTGGCCCATCCGGATGTGGAAAGTCCACGGTGCTTCGTTCATTGAATCGGATGAACGATCTGATCGAAGGCTGCTCACTGAAGGGAAGCATCCTGTTTGGAGGTGTAGACCTCTACGGGCCCAGGATTGATCCGGTGGAAGTGCGCCGCCGGATCGGAATGGTGTTCCAACAACCCAACCCATTCCCGAAAAGCATCTACGAAAACATTGCCTTCGGCGCTCGCATCAACGGCTACACCGGAGACATGGATGAGCTTGTTGAGCGTTCCCTCCGCCAGGCGGCGGTTTGGGATGAGTGCAAAGACAAGCTGAATGAAAGCGGGTATTCGCTCTCCGGCGGACAGCAGCAGCGCCTCTGCATCGCGCGCACGATCGCGATTCAGCCAGAGGTCATCCTCATGGATGAGCCCTGCTCAGCCCTTGATCCCATCTCAACGTTGAAGATCGAGGAGACGATGCATGAGCTCAAGAAGAGCTTCACCATCGTGATCGTCACCCACAACATGCAGCAGGCCGTTCGCGTCAGCGACATGACCGCCTTTTACAACGCAGAGGCCGTTGAAGGCGGAACCGGAAAGGTGGGTTACCTCGTGGAATTCAACGAGACCGACAAGATCTTCAACGCCCCCCAACAGCAGGCCACCCAGGACTACGTCTCCGGTCGTTTCGGCTGATCGCCGAGCCGGCCCCAGGCAAGGCCGTAATTGGGCCTTCAGGCCTAGAGAAGGGCAAAAAAAATCCGGTCCTTCAGGACCGGAGAAGCGGAGAGCGAGGGATTCGAACCCTCGATAGAGTTGCCCCTATACAGCATTTCCAGTGCTGCGCCTTCGACCACTCGGCCAGCTCTCCACCGGCTAAATGGGGCAGGTGAGAATGTAGCAGGGCACTGCCAGCAGACCTTCATGCGTCCCAGCCACAGGATCACGATTCACTGGCGCCAGGAGGGTCGCACCATCACCCATGACGTCCCTGAGGGGGACTACATCCTTCACAGCTTCGAAGAGCAGGGTGACCCACTTCCTTTCTCCTGCAGAAACGGATGCTGCACGGAGTGCGCCGTTCGCGTGCAGAGCGGCAACCTCGACCAGCGCGAAGCCATGGGTCTGTCGCGGGAGCTGAGGGACAAGGGCTACGGCCTGCTCTGCGTGGCCCGCGCCATCGGGCCCCTGGAGGCTGAAACCCAGGATGAGGATGAGGTGTACGAGCTCCAGTTCGGTCGCCACTTCGGCAAAGGGCGCGTCACTGCTCGCATTCCCCTCGAGGAGGAGTGAACATGCCGAAATCGATCTGCACCCGTGCCGCCCACGAAGCCGGTCTCAGCCCAAGCGATCTGGAGCGTCTTGTCGGCGTGGCCCGATCAGCGGCCGATACCGGTGGCCAGGAACTGATGCACCACTACGGGCGCCTGGCGTCCATCGAAAGCAAAGGCCGCATCGGCGACCTGGTCACCAATGCCGACCTTGCTGCCGAACGCATCGTCTTGGATCTGCTGGCGGAGCAAACCCCTGAGATTGCCGTGCTGGCGGAGGAAAGCGGGGCAGCCGGTCAGCAGGACGGCCTGAGGTGGTGTGTTGACCCCCTCGATGGGACCACAAACTTCGCCCACGGCTACCCCTTTTTTGCCACCTCGATCGGACTCACCCTGGGCCAGCAGCCCATTCTCGGGGCCATCGCTGTGCCCTTTCTCAAGGAGATGTACTGGGGGGCACCGGGGGTCGGAGCGTTCTGCAACGACAGACCACTGCAGGTGAGCAGTTGTGATCGGCTCGAAGACTCCCTACTGGTCACCGGGTTCGCCTACGACCGGCACACCCGACTCGACAACAACTACGCCGAGTTCTGCTGGTTCACCCATCGCACCCACGGCGTGCGCCGGGGCGGTGCTGCTGCGGTGGACCTGGCCTTTGTGGCCGCTGGCCGCCAGGACGGCTATTGGGAACGGGGCCTGTCTCCCTGGGATCTGGCCGCTGGCGTGGCGTTGGTGGATCTGGCCGGTGGAACCGTCACCGGCTATGGCAATCGACCCTTCGACCTCTCCAGTGGCCGGGTCGTTGCCGCTGGCCCCAGCCTGCATGCGGCGATCACCGAGGGGCTGTCTCAGGTGCAACCACTGCCTGGAGCCGCCTTCGGAGCGCCCGAGGTCACGGCCATGGGATCCTGAGGCGTGGCCGAGAGGACGTGAGATGGCGCTGCAACCTGCAGCTGGCGCAAAGGATCTGAATCCACGTCAGGTGGAGACCAACCGACAGCTGACGGAACGTCTGGCGTCGGTCTACCGCCTCTGGGGCTACGACGAGGTCTCGCCACCCCGGGTGGAACGCCTGGCCACCCTGATGGCCGGCGGTGCCATCGACAGCTCAGACATTGTTCGTCTGGTGGCTGATGACCCCCTCGGGCTGCGCCCGGAGATGACGGCATCCATCGCCAGAGCCGCCTGCACCCGATTTGCGGATCGCCAGAGACCGCTGCGGCTCTGGGCCTCTGGCACGGTGTTCCGCACCCGTTCCGCCGATGAGGGTGGTCAGTGCATTGAGGAAAACCTTCAGAGCGGCGTTGAACTGTTCGGCGTCAGTGGCAGCGAGGCGGAGATGGAGCTGCTCAGCCTGCTGATGGCCTCCGTTCAGACCCTGGGGCTGCAGGCCAGCCAGAAACCAAGGCTGTTGCTGGGTCACACCGCTCTGATGGATCTGGTGCTCCGTCCGTTCAGCGGTGCTTTGCGTGATCAGATCCGCACGGCATTGATCGATTTCGACCGGTTGGCCATCGAGGGCTTCGATCTGGCCGACGCTGAGAAGACCAGGCTGCTCTCCTTGTTGGACTGCCGTGGCACCCCCGACCAGGTGCTGACGCAGCTCGGCAGTCTCTGCGGGGAACAGCCGGTCTTCGATGAGCTGCGGCGCCTCTGTGCCCATCTCGCCTCGGCAGCTCAGGCTCAGGCGGTGACGATCCAGCTCGACCCAACCTTCCAACCCCATTTCGAGCTCTACACCGGCCTGGTGTTCCAGCTGGTCTGTGATGGCCGCAGTTCACCGGTGGTGATTGCCCGCGGCGGCCGCTACGACGATCTGGTGCGCCGTTGCGGCGCAACGGATGACCGGGCCTTTGGCGCTGGGTTCAGCCTCGCGATCGATCCGATCCGCGAACTGATTTCAGACATGGAAGCTGCCGAGCACCAGCAGTCCGATGTTCTCGTTGCTTTTTCAACGGCCTCGAATCTGGAATCCGCGATGGAGCGTCAGCGCGGCTGGCACGAGCAGGGACGCACCGCTGTGATGGCCCTGGAAGCCCTGGCGTCCAAGCAGGAGGCTGAGCAGCATGCGAAGGCCCAGGGTGGTCTGCAGCTGGATTGGGTCGATCCTTAGGATCCCGCTGTGCAACAAGACCTCCATGGCTCATTCCATCGTCACTGACGTTTGCGAGGGGATCGCTGATTGTGTTGATGCCTGCCCTGTGGCCTGTATCGACCAAGGCAAAGGAAAGAACAAGAAGGGCACTGACTTCTACTGGATCAATTTCGACACCTGCATCGATTGCGGTATCTGCCTGCAGGTGTGTCCCGTTGAGGGAGCCATCATTGCTGAAGAGCGCCCTGACCTGCAGAAGACGCCCTGATCTGGGCCAAGGGACGTAGGCACGAAGGTACGGGGAACCCCCTGAAACAGCCGTTGAGCCCGGGTAAAACCTGTCTCTAATGTCTGGTTTTTCACATCAAAGGAATGGCGGTGCTGGAGGAACAGGGTCAGATTCAGATCCACACCGAAAACATTTTCCCGATCATCAAGAAGGCCGTTTATTCCGGCCATGAGGTGTTTCTGCGGGAGCTGGTGAGCAATGGCGTTGACGCCATCAGCAAGCGCCGCATGGCGGCGATGGCCGGCGATTGCACTGAAGGGGATGACGGGGCCATTCGGATCAGTGTGGATCGCGAAGCCAAAACGCTCACCATCAGCGACAACGGCATCGGCATGACCGCCGATGAGGTGAAGCGCTACATCAACCAGGTGGCCTTCTCCAGCGCCGAGGATTTCCTGGAGAAGTACAAGCAGGAAAACGACGCCATCATTGGCCACTTCGGCCTGGGCTTCTATTCCAGCTTCATGGTGGCCGAGCGGGTTGAGCTGCTGACCCGTTCAGCCCGGCCCGAGGCTGAGGCCGTGCGCTGGAGCTGTGATGGCTCCCCGAACTTCAGCCTCACTGCCGCCGAGAAAGACCAGCCCGGCACAGACGTGATCCTTCATCTGATGGAGGACGAGCTCGAATATCTCGAACCGGCTCGGATCCGCACCCTGATCAACACCTACTGCGACTTCATGGCAGTACCGGTGCAGCTGGAAGGGGAAACCATCAACAAGATGGATGCCCCCTGGCGCAAAAGTGCCAGAGACCTGAGTGATCAGGACTACATCGACCTGTACCACTACCTCTATCCCTTCCAGGGCGATCCCCTGCTCTGGGTTCACCTCAACACCGACTATCCCTACAACCTCCAGGGCATTCTTTTCTTCCCCAAGCAGACCGGACGTGCCGACTGGGAGAAGGGGGAAATCAAGCTGTACTGCAACCAGGTGTTCGTCAGCGATTCGATCAAGGAGGTCGTTCCGCGCTACCTGTTGCCCCTGCGGGGGGTGATCGATTCACCCGATATCCCCCTGAACGTGAGCCGCAGTGCTCTGCAAACCGACCGGCGCGTTCGCTCCATCGGCAACTTCGTCGCCAAGAAAGTGTCCGACCGGCTGCGGAGCCTGAAAAAGGAGGATCCCAAGGGTTATGCCGAGGCCTGGGATGCCCTGGCACCCTTCGTGAAGATCGGCGCCATGGAGGACGAGAAGTTCGCCGAACAGGTGTCTGAACTGATCCTGTTCGCCACCACCGCTGCAGCAGGGGAAGGGGACGACGCTGACCCGATCGCCTGCGATGGCCGTGCCTTCACCACCCTGGAGGGGTACCGCAGCCGACTGGACGCGGATCAGAACAAGCGTGTGCTCTACAGCACCGATGACGTTGCCCAGGCCGGTGCGCTCAACCTCTGGACCTCCCAGGGCGCGGAAGTGCTGAAGCTAGAGACGGTAATCGACACCCAGTTCATCCCCTGGCTGGAACATCGCCATGAGGAACTCACCTTCCAGCGCGTCGACTCGGAACTGGACGAAAGCCTGAAGGACAACGATGCCGAACTCACCGATCAGGACGGCACCACGGAGTCAGACCGACTGCGTGATCTGATCAAAGCGGCCCTGGCCAACGACAAAGTGACCGTTCAGGTGCAGGCCCTGAAAGCCGAGGGGGCACCGCCGGCCATGATTCTTCTGCCGGAACAGATGCGCCGGCTGAACGACATGGGCGCCTTGATGGAACAACGCCTGCCGGGCCTTCCCGAGCATCACGTGCTGCTGGTGAACCGGCGCCACCCCCTTATGGAGGGGATGCTGAAGTTGCGTGCCGGTGGCGTGCTGGTGGGAGCGGCGGAAACATCGCCGACCGCAAGCCTGGCCGAGGATGTGGCCCGCCATCTGTATGACATGGCGCGCCTGGGAGTCGGGGGGCTGGAGCCCAATGAGCTGGCCGGTTTCCAGACCCGCAGCGCTGAATTGATGGGTGCCTTGATGCAGAGAGGACTCTGAGCCGAAGACCTTTTGCTAAATTGGTTGTTTGGAACTGACTTTTCAGCTCCAAACAACCTCTCAGTAGAAGGACATCGTCATGTCACGGGTGTGTCAGCTCACCGGTACTCGCGCCAACAACGGCATGGCCGTGAGCCATTCCCACATCCGCACCAAGAAGCTGCAGCAGGCCAACCTGCAGCAGCGTCGTCTCTGGTGGGCGGAAGGCAACCGCTGGGTGAAGCTGCGTATCACCACCCGCGCCCTCAAAACCATCCAGAAGAAAGGTCTGGGCGCCTACGCCAAGTCTCTGGGCATTAATCTGGCCAAGATCTGAGATCTTGAACGGGTGAATCGGCGGGAATTACTAGTCAAGTCCGGCCTTTTCCTTGCAGCTCTTACGCTCACACCCTCGCGGGGCTCGGCCCTCGGGGGTGTTGTTTTGGAAACGGGCACAACCGTGCCTGATTTCGATCTGCCCGGATCCAGCCAGTCCGAACCCGATCGGAAGCAATGGAGCAGCCGTGATCTGCGCGGCCGCTGGCTCGCGGTTTACTTCTATCCAAGGGATTTCACCGGCGGATGCACGATCGAAGCCCGGGGCTTCGAAAGCCTTCACAACGACTTCCTTCAAGCCGGTGCGGAAGTGATCGGCATCAGCGCCGACAGCGTTGACGACCATGAATCCTTCTGTGAGAGCGAGGGATTGAGCTTCCCCCTGCTGTCCGATCCCGACGGGACCGTGAGCAAGGCCTACGGGTCGTGGATGGCGCCGTACTCGCTACGCCACACCTTTCTGATCGATCCAGACGGGGTCCTACGTGAACGCTGGGTGGCGGTTCGACCCAACGGTCACGCCCGCGAGGTGCTGGATGCGTTGGTGTCTTTTCAGACCAAAGCCGACGTTTGACAAAAGAGGGCTTTTGCTGAATGGTGGAACGAACGAAGCGTTGATCGAATAAATGGGTGCGGGTCAGAGTTCATTTGTAATCCTCTATCACCGCACGCCGTTCGACGAATCAAAAGACAAGAACGGGAAAAGAATATGGGTCGATCAGAAAAGCCCTAACGGAATTATTCCAACCCTTCGCAACCTCTTCCGTAGCTGCGAAAAAGGCACCTGGATTGCCTGGAGACGGGTCGACGATCAGTCGAATGAAGGTACAGAACGGTTTGAGATGGAACACCCTTCGCCGTTCACTCTGTGCCGAATCCCCCTGGAAGATGAACAGATCTCCAGTTTTTATCACATCACATCCAAAGAATGCTTCTGGCCAATTCTTCATACGTTTCCAACCTATTTCAATGTCAACAACGCGAACTGGAAGATCTTTGAAGAGGTCAACAAACGTTTCGCCATGGCGGCATGCGCTGAAGCCGCCGAGGGTGCAACGGTGTGGGTGCATGACTACAACCTTTGGCTGGCTCCCGGATACATCCGAGCCGAACGTCCAGACCTGAAGATTGCCTTTTTCCATCACACTCCTTTCCCGGGGAATGATGTTTTCGCCATCCTTCCCTGGCGTGAGCAGATCCTGGAAAGTTTGCTCTGTTGTGATGTCGTTGGCTTCCATATTCCCCGCTACACCGAAAACTTTGCCCGTGCCGCCACAACCCTGGTGGGGGCCAAACGTGGGGCCAAAGTGCCGGTGGACAAGAAATTCATTGAGGTGGGAACCGCTCTTTCGGAAGGCACGGTCACCAGTCACCTCGAGCACAACGGTCGCACCATTCAGCTGCTCAGCTCTCCGGTGGGCACCTCACCGGATCTGATTCAGGAATTGTGCTGGAGCCCGTCGGTTGAAAGTCATGGCGAATTGATTGTTCAAGACACCAAAAAAGGACGAAAACTGATCCTCTCTGCCAGTCGGGTGGATTACACCAAGGGCAACGAAGAGTTGCTGCTGGCGTTTGAACGGCTGTTGGAACGACGCAAGGATCTGCACGGCCAGGTGGTGCTGATGCTGGCCTGTGTGGCCGCTGCCAGTGGAATGAAGATCTACGAAGACACCCAACGATCAATCGAGGAGATGGCCGGACGCATCAACGGCCGCTTCAGCCAGATCGATTGGGTGCCCATCCGCTTTTCCACCCGCCGGATCCCTTACGACGAAATGATCGCCTGGTTCTGCCATGCCGATGTCTGCTGGATCACGCCGCTGCGGGATGGCCTGAATCTGGTGGCCAAGGAGTACGCCGCTGCTCGACGCAACCGTGGCGGCGTTCTTGTGCTCTCGGAATTCACCGGAGCCTCGGTTGTGCTGGATGGCGCCGTGCTCACCAATCCCTATTCCAATCGCCGCATGGATGAGGCCATCGAATCGGCACTGGAAATGGATGAAGACGAGCAGCGCGACCGCATGAGCCGCATGACCGATGCCGTGGAGAACTACACGGTGAGCGACTGGGCAGAGGAACAGATGTCTGGCCTGTCGCCCTCCACCCCGCAATGAAACTGCGCCGCTGGCTCGCAGGCGGTGCCTTGGCGCTGGTGATGGCCCTGGGTGTTCTGGTGGGATCAGCCTCCTCGCGCGCGGAGGAGGTGAGCATCCTCATGCCCTCCTCCTTCACCGATGCCAGTGCCGATCTGGTGAAAGCCTTCAACCGCGAGCATCGCGGCCGGATTCATCTCAAATTGATTCGCGGACCGTTGAACACGGAATCGATTTCAGACCTGGCGATCAGCAGTCTTCTGCTCGGTGATGCGCCGTTCGACGCGCTGTTGATGGATGTCACCTGGTTGCCGAAATATGCCGCCGCCGGCTGGCTGGAAGCCCTGGATCCCTGGTTTGGTCAAGGCGACCAGGAGCAGCTGGTGCAAGGTGCTCGGCTGGGCAATGACTACGAAGGCCATCTCTACCGCTGGCCGCTGGTGGCCGATGTGGGACTGCTCTACTGGCGCACGGATCTGATGGAGCAGCCACCAGCAACGCCCGATGCGCTGGTGGAGGTTGCCGCACGCTTGGTTGAAAGCCAGGCCGTTACCAACGGTTTTGTCTGGCAGGGGCGTCAGTACGAAGGATTGAGCTGCGACTTCCTTGAAGTGCTGGAGGGCTTCGGCGGTGACTGGATGGACACCACCACCAACGCCATGGAGCTCGATTCGCCTGAGGCAACGGCCGCAGCAGCCTGGTTGAACGGTCTGATCAGCGAAGGCGTCAGCCCCTACGCCGTGACCAATTACGCCGAGGCGGAGTCGCTTCAGGCCTTCAAGGCCGGTGATGCCGCTCTGATGCGCAACTGGCCCTACGCCTGGGCTGAACTCCAAAAGGACGACAGCGCGGTGAAGGGCAACGTCGGCATCAGCCTGATGGTGGCCCAACCGGGTGAACGCCCCGGAGCCACCCTCGGCAGCTGGGGGCTGAGCCTGATGCGCCAATCGCAGCACAAGGAAGCAGCGGTGGAAGCGATTCGCTACCTCACCAGCGAAGACGCCCAGCGGCAGCGTTTTCTCAACAACGGCTACACCCCAATCCAGGCGGATCTGTTCAACGACCCCGAGATGCTGAAGGCCTCTCCCGTGCTGCCGGATCTGCTGGTGGCCTTGAACCATGCGGTGGTTCGTCCGCCTACCCCGCTGTATGCCCAGCTGAGCGATGTGGTGCAGCGGGAACTCAACGGCTTGTTCACCGCGGCCGGGTCCGCCGATGAGGCCATGACCACTAGTCAGCAGCGGAGCCAGACTCTGCTGCGGGCTGCGGGAGCCACGCCATGACGATGCTCCTGGCTGCACCTGCTCTGCTGTTGATCGTGGTGGTGTTCGGCTGGCCGATGCTTCGCTACGCATGGCTGAGCTTCCACGCTGATTCCGTTCTCACTGGCCTCGAACCGGTGGCCAACGGCGGAGCCAACTGGTGGCGACTTGCGGCCGATCAGCGCTTCTGGCTGGATGCCGGACAAACCGCGCGATTCGCCCTGATCTCAGTGGGTTTGGAGTTGCTGTTGGCCCTGGCCATTGCGCTGCTGCTGCATCAACGCTGGCGCGGCAGGGGGGCCGTTCGCGCCCTGACCCTGCTGCCCTGGGCCCTGCCCACAACGATGATGGCCCTGGGCTGGCGCTGGATCTTCAACACCCCCTACGGCCCGATCGAGGTGCTGGCACGAAGCCTTGGCCTCAATTCCCTGGATCTGCTGTCCACCCCATCGATCACCTGGCTGGTGACCGTGTTTGCGGATGTCTGGAAAACAACGCCCTTCATCACGCTGATTCTTCTGGCGGGACTCCAGAGCATTCCCGACGACCTCTACAGCGCCTTTCGCCTGGAAGGGGGAACGTCGCTTCAGGCGCTTCGCAGGGTCACCCTGCCGCTGCTGCTCCCTTACATCCTGCTGAGCCTCCTGTTCCGCCTGGCCCAGGCTTTCGGGGTGTTTGATCTGGTGCAGGTGCTGACTGGGGGTGGTCCCGCCGGCAGCACCGAAAGCATCGCCCTCTATGCCTACCTCAACGGCATGCGCTTCCTCGATTTCGGCTACAGCGCCACGGTGATGCTCGCGGGATTCCTGTTGCTGACCGCGCTGATTCTTGCGGGCACGTTGCTGCTGAGGAGCTTCGGTCTGTTGAGGTCCCTGGACCGATGACACATGGATCGATGACACGTGGACCGATGACACGACGTTCCCTCTGGATTGCTCTGCTGCTGGTCTGGTCCCTCGCTCCGATGCTGTGGCAGCTGCTGAGTTCCTTCACCACCGCAGATGCTCTGGTCAATGACCAATTGAGCTTCTGGAGCCGTTGGACGCTCAACAACTACCGGGATCTGCTCAGCACAGATCCACCCTTCTGGCGTTACCTACTCAACAGCAGCCTGGTGGCTTCCCTCACCACACTGCTCAACTTGATGCTGGCCATCCCCGCCGCCTACGGACTGGCAAAGCTGCCTCAGCGGTTGAAAGGAATCCTCCGCACTGCCGTGGTGGGCGCCGCTCTGTTCCCTTATGTGCTGCTGTTTCTGGCACTGCTCGAACTGGCCCGCACCTTTGCCCTCGGCAACAACCTGATCGCCATCGCCATTCCCTACAGCGCTTTGTCGATGCCTCTGGCCCTGCTGCTGCTCACCGCGGCCTTCGAAGCCCTGCCCAACGACCTCGAAGACGCAGCAAAGCTTGAGGGGCTGTCGTTGTGGCAGCGGCTGCGCTGGGTGCTGCTCCCCTTGATTGCACCGGCCTCCGCCAGCACGGCAATCCTGGTGTTCCTGTTCGCCTGGAACGAATATCCCGTGGCGCTCACCTGGCTGAGCCGCAGCGATCTGCTCACATTGCCGGTGGCGATGGCCCGAATTGCGGGATCATCCACCTATTCCGTCCCCTACGGCACCTACGCGGCAGCCACCGTGCTCGGTGCCATTCCTCTTCTGGTGCTGGTGCTGGTGTTTCAGCGCCAGATCGTCAGTGGACTCACCAACGGAGCCATCAAGGGATGACACTGCAACTTCGGGCCATCAACAAGCGTTTCGGCGAGCGACAGGTTCTCCACCAGCTCGACCTCGATGTGGCCAACGGCGAATGCGTCGCTCTGCTTGGGGCCAGCGGCTGTGGGAAAAGCACGGCCCTGCGTCTGATCGCCGGGCTCGATCACCCCGACCAAGGGTCGATTCGCATCAATGGTGCGGAGATGGTCGACGTGCCCGCTGAGCGTCGCCGAGTGGGGATGGTGTTTCAAAGCTATGCCCTGTTCCCGCATCTAAATGTGTGGGACAACCTCGAACTGGGGCTGCGCATGCGGGGCGGCAGCGCCGCCGCCCGCGATGAGCGGATCCGAGGCGTCCTGGAGGTGTTGCAACTCAGCGGCGAATCCCGGCAACGGCCCTCACAACTGTCCGGCGGCCAGCGCCAGCGCGTTGCCCTGGCCCGAGCCCTGTTGCGGGACCCCCTCGTTTATCTGCTCGATGAGCCGATGAGCAATCTGGATGCCCAGTTGCGTGAGGACCTGCGGCCTCAATTGCGCCGCCTGATGATCGGCGGAGAGCAGCCTGTGGTTTACGTCACCCATGACCAGCAGGAGGCGATGGCGCTGGCGGATCGCATTGCTGTGATGCGCGAGGGAAGGATTGAGCAGATCGGAACACCCCGCGAGCTGTACTTGCAACCGGCCAGCACCTACGTCGCCCAGTTCATCGGCCGCCCGCAGATGAATCTGCTGCCAGCCAGAGATGGAGTGATCACCGGCATCCGACCGGACGATCTAAGGCTCGATCCCGCGGGCTCACCCTGCACGATCCTCAGCCGTGAATGGTTCGGAGCCAACCAGATGCTGCTGGTGCGCTGCGATCGCGGCGACCTGCGGCTGGTCTGCCCCGGAGAGACAGCGATCGAGGCTGAGCCACATATCAGTTGGCCCAGCGCTTGTGAGCATCGCTTCGATGCCGTCAGCGGCCGTCGGCTGCCGTCAGATCGGCTGCCATCCGATTGAGAAGCGCGCTGTGCGCTAACGCCTGGCGGCGCAGGGCTTCGGTCTGATCAGGATCGGCTGGACGGGCCACTTCGGCCTGCCAAAGGCTCAGCAGATCATCCACAGATGGAAGCGAGCGCAAGGGGATGCAGGGCACCGTGGCCATGGCCGCTGCAGCCTCCACCTTTGGGTCGTAGCTGAGGGCAGCCATGGGGCTGTTGGCCAGTCGAGCCAGGATCAGGGCATGCAACCGCATCGGCAGCACCAAGCGCGCCCGCTGCACCAGATCGGATACTGCCTCCAGGGTCTCGGGCACCAGGGTTGAGCTGCGCGCCTTCAATCGCGCCGGTAGCAGTCCTTGATCACTCAGGTGCTGCAACAGGGGTGCGTCTTGATGGTGGTGGAAGGCCAGCCAGATCACCGGCGCATCCAAGTCGGCACTGAGCCGATCCAAAGCCTCCGTCAAGCAACGCCAGCCCGCGGAATCCAGCAAAGGTGTGGGACGCCAGCTGAGCACGATGGCGTCGCCACCAAGCCAAGGGCGCGCCGGCATCTGCCAGACCGGATCGGCGGCCAGCACCATCGGCAGCTTGGGGGCCCAACGCTGGGCCCAATCAAAGGAGCGCTGATCCCTCCAACTTGCTGCCTTGCAGAGGGGCAACACCGTGCGAACCAGCAAACGACTGATCCGACGCTTCAGGGGTCCAAGGCCCTGTCCCCAGAGAACCACCTCGGCGCCACCGAGGCGGGCAACCGTCATCAGAAGCAGGTAGTAGATGAGGCTGCTGAAGCTGGTGCTGTCCTGCAGCAGGCTCCCTCCACCAAGCACCAGAACATCAGCTCTCAGGGCCGCACGAAGACAGAGCCGTAGGGAACGGCGGTTCACCGTCTGCGCCGACGGAGCCAAGGCCAGAACGGGAGCTGGATCGCGGGCTGTGATCAACAGCTGATGCGGCTCGGAAAGAGACGACACCAGCACCTGAAGCAGGGCATCGTCGCCGAGGTTGTGCTCTCCGTAGTAGCCGCAAAGCAGCAATACAGGCGCAGTGGGGCGGACCACGAGCGGCAGCCTGTTCACTCCGGGCATTATCAACCGATTCCTAGGATTCAGGGCATGCACGCGTTGTCGCTCGGAACCTGGTGGATCCATGTCGCCTCCGTGGTGGAGTGGTGCGTGGCGATCGTGTTGATGCATCGGCGTGGTCTGCAGGGCCTGGCCTGGGCCATGCTTCCGGCCCTCGTCAGTGCCATGGCTGCCTGCACCTGGCATCTGTTTGACAACAGCGAAGCGCTGCGGGGGTTGGTCACCCTTCAGGCCCTGTTCACCGTGATCGGCAACTGCACCCTGGCCTTGGCGGCCTGGCAGCTTCAACGTCGCCGGCAGGTGGATGGAGTCAGTGCTCCATGAACTTCGATCCCGCACCGCTGTTCGCCGCCTCGCTGATCCCCTATCTCCTGTTTCTGCACTGGCTGCGGAAAAGTGAGGCGCTTCCGTTGATGGCGGAGCGGGGCTTTCAGCTCACCCTGCTGTTTGTGGCCGTCACGATTGGTGCTGCCATTGCCGCCCTGCGCTGCTGCTCAGCGGAACTGGTGGAGATTGACTGGTTGCACGGTGGGGCAGAAGCCTTTCTCACCCTCAGCAACACGGTCTTGGTGATCGGTTTGTTGTTACCAACCCCCAAAAAAGGGTGAACAACTCTTAAGAGAGGCAGGCAAGGCGTCGCTAGCGCCGGAAGATGAGGTGTCGCTCATTGGCTCGAATGCTGACCCACCTTTTCGCGATCGCTCCCGCCTCCGTGTCCTGGTCTCCCAAGGTCGCCCTGGTGATGATCCTCTGCAATGTGGTTGCCATCATGGTCGGCAAGGCCACGATCAAGCACCCCAACGTTGGCGCCGCACTCCCCAACGCTTCCTTCTTCGGCGGCATGGGTCATGCAGCCCTGCTCGGCACCACCAGCCTCGGCCACATCATTGGCATTGGCGCCATCCAGGGTCTGGCCGCCCGCGGCGTGCTCTGAAGCACATCTCTTGAGGGAGGAGCCAGTCTCCTCCCTGAAACACCCCTTGGCTCAGAGCAGATACGGCAGCAGACGCAGGCCGTAACGCTCGAAGTTGTAGTTGAACAACAGCTCTGAGAGAGCGGGGGCTTCTGCGGTCGCAGAAAGCCCATGGATCAAACGTTCCAGGCGTCGGTCCGCCCTTGAATTGTCGAGGCCCCACCAGGTGCGCCGCGCCAGCCGGCCCGACACCAACCAACGCCAACTCCGCTTGGCCTTGATCAGCTCTTGGTAGCGAAGGGCCGTAGCCGAGGAGTCCCCAGACATCCCTTCAGCGATCAGCAGTTCGGCCAGTTGATCCGCGCTATCCATCGCATGGCGGATCCCTTCTCCCCCAAGCAGATTGGCGGAACTGGCCGCATCCCCCACCGCCAGCAGGGCATCAGCCACCAAAGGTTCGGAGCGGGCGATGCTGCTGGACACCGGCCCGCCATGGCGATCCAACACCGGGCAGGCGCTCAAGCCGCAGCGTTGAATCAAGCTCTGAAGGGGTCCAGCCAGGCTGCCGGGACTCGGACGATCCTCCGGTGGGAGGTGACAGACCCCCACCTTCAGCCGTTGCTCCTGCATGGGAAAGATCCAGCCGTATCCATGGGGGATCCAGGCGGTGCCCAGAAAGAAACTGATCCGATCCCGCCAGGCAGCCGCCTGACGGTCATCGGCCTGCAGCAGCCACTCAACGCCGATGCCCTGCAGCAGAGGATCCTCGGGATTGGAAGTGAGGCCGGCCTGCTGCAGCAGATCTCGGCGTGCACCGGTGGCATCAATCAGCCAGCGCGCTGAGCGCAATGACGACCGCCCATCACGTGTTTGCAACTGCACGCTGGCTTGATCGGCCTTGAGCGTGCTCAGCGCGGCCCGGCAGCCCTGGATCAACTCGACCCCATGGCGGCGCGCTTCCTCCCAGAGCCAGGACCGAAGCCGGCCGAAGTCGAGGACCACCCCCAGATCGCCGGACGACCACCACTGATGAACCAGACCCGAAGGATCGTACAGCTGCCAGCCCTGCCAGGTGGCGGCAATGGCGTCATCCGGCAGACCCAAGCGACGAACAGCCTCCAGAGGCAGGGCGCCACTGGAATAGGCATGGCGATGGGGATCAGCCAGGCGATCCACCAGGGTCACCTCAGCACCCGCCCGGGCCAGTTGAATCGCCAGACGGGCACCGGACGGTCCCGCGCCAACGATCAGAACGGACACCGAGCCCTCAACTTCAGGCCTGGAGGGCCTTGATCGAAGCGGTGGCTGGCAGATCACCAGAGGTGTTGCTGAAGCGCTCAAGGATGCGTTCAGCCATCTGCGCAGGAGTAAGGCCAAGAGCTTCCTTGCTCTGCTGCGGCGTGGCGTGATCAACCAGCTGGTCGGGGATGCCGATGCGCAACATCGACACATTGATGTCCTGATCGATCAACGACTCCAAAACCGCTGCGCCAAAACCACCGGGCAGGGCTCCCTCTTCCATGGTGACCACGCGGGGGATGCGACGTGCCAAAGGATGGATCAGCGCCTGATCCAGGGGCCTCAGGAAGCGCGCGTTGATCACGGTGGTGGAGAGACCGGCTTCCTCCAGAAGCGTTGCTGTGGCGAGGGCCGGAGCCACCATCGAGCCGTAGGCCACGATCATCAGATCGTCGCCTTCCCGCAGCAGTTCACCGCGGCCGATCGGCAGCGATTCCCAACCCTCTTCCATCAAGGGCACGCCTTCCCCGGAGCCCCGCGGAATCCGCAGCGCCGTGGGCCCGTCGTGCTGCAGGCAGGTCACCAGCATGCGCTGCAGCTCAGCCTCATCCTTCGGTGCCATCACCGTGAAGTTGGGAATGGCCCGCATGTAGCTGATGTCGTACTGACCCTGGTGGGTCGGCCCGTCGGCACCAACAATGCCGGCACGATCGAGCACGAAGGTGACCGGCAGCTTCTGGATGCCCACGTCGTGGATCAACTGGTCGTAGGCGCGCTGAAGGAAGGTGCTGTAGATGGCAACGACAGGACGCAACCCCTCGCAGGCCATGCCTGCCGCCAGGGTGACGGCATGTTGCTCAGCGATGCCCACATCCACGTACTGGTCCGGAACGGCCTTCTGAAGCAGATCGAGACCGGTACCGGTGGCCATGGCCGCGGTGATGCCGATCACCCGACTGTTCTGCTCACAGAGCTTGACCAGGGTCTGCCCAAACACCTTGCTGTAGCTGGGGGGCTTGGGTTTGGACGACGGAATCGCCTTGCCGGTGCCGAGATCAAAAGCCGATTGGGCGTGGTAGCCCACCTGATCGGCCTCGGCGTAGGGATAGCCCTTGCCCTTTTTGGTGACCACGTGCACCAGCACAGGGCCACCCTCGCGGTGAGCCGCCTGGAAGGTGCGCACCATTTCACCGATGTCGTGGCCGTCGATCGGCCCCATGTAGGTGAAGCCCAGTTCCTCGAACACGGCACCCACCTTGGGAACCGCGAGGCGACGCATGCTGCCCTTGAGGCGGTTGAGTTCCGCTGGAATCTCACCACCCATGAAGGGCAGATGCCGAACGCTTTCCTCAACACTCCCTGAGAGGAACTGCATCGGTGGGCTGAGCCGCGCACGGTTCAGCACGTTCGAGAGCGCACCAACCGGCGGAGAGATCGACATGTCGTTGTCGTTCAGCACCACCAGGAGCGGCGTGTTGGGAAGGTGTCCGGCGTGGTTGATGGCCTCCAGAGCCATGCCGCCTGTCAGGGCTCCATCACCGATGACGGCAACGCATTTGAACGACTCACCCCGGTTGTCCCGCGCCATGGCCATGCCCAGCGCCGCTGAGATGGAGGTGCTGGCATGACCCGCTCCGAAGTGGTCGAAATCGCTCTCTGTGCGTTTGAGGTAACCCGCCACCCCGTGCTGCTGGCGCAGGGAGTCGAAATCGTTGAACCGGCCGGTGATCAATTTGTGGGGGTAGGCCTGATGGCCCACATCCCAGATCACACGGTCATGGTCGAGATCCAGCGTCTGGTACAGCGCCAGGGTCAGCTCCACAACCCCCAGGCCAGGCCCCAGGTGGCCACCGCTGGTGGACACCACCTGCAGATGCCGCTCACGAATCTGCCGAGCCACGTCCTCAAGCTGGGCCGGGCTGAGTCCGTGCAGCTCATTCGGATGCTTCAGATCTCCGAGATGCATGCACTGCCAACTCCAATACGTGCAATCTACGGGAACCAACCCGGATCCTGTCTGGATCGAACCCTTGGAAGAATGGTGAGATGACCGACTACCTGCAGCGGATCCTGCGTGCCCGCGTCTACGACGTGGCGCGGGAAACCCCTTTGGATCCTGCACCCAATCTGAGCCGCCGGCTGAACAACACGGTCTGGCTGAAGCGTGAGGATCTCCAGCCGGTGTTCTCGTTCAAGCTGCGCGGCGCCTACAACCGCATGGCTCAGCTCAGCAAAGACGAGCTTGAGCGCGGTGTGATTGCCTCCAGTGCCGGGAACCATGCCCAGGGCGTCGCCCTGAGTGCCCAGCGGCTTGGCTGTCGGGCAGTGATCGTGATGCCAAGCACCACACCCGAGGTGAAAGTGCGCGCCGTGCGGGCCCTGGGTGGTGACGTGGTTCTCCATGGCGAGACCTACGACGAGTGCTCCGCGGAGGCGCATCGACGCTGCAAGGCCGAGGGGCTCACCTTCATTCACCCCTTCGACGATCCGGAAGTGATCGCAGGCCAGGGAACGATCGGCATGGAGATCATGCGCCAGGCCGAGCAGCCACCCAACGCGATCTATGTGGCCGTGGGTGGCGGTGGCCTGATCGCGGGCATCGCCGCCTACGTCAAACGGCTGTGGCCGGAAACGGAGGTGATCGGTGTGGAGCCGGTGGATGCCGATGCCCTGAGTCGCTCCCTCGAGCGAGAGCAGCGGGTGGAACTGGAACAGGTGGGGCTGTTTGCCGATGGTGTCGCCGTGAGAAAGGTGGGGGAACACACCTTTGCGCTGGCCCAGCAGTTCGTCGATCGCATGGTGCGGGTCGACACCGATGCAATCTGTGCCGCGATCAAGGACGTTTTTGAAGACACCCGTTCGATCCTTGAGCCCGCCGGTGCTCTGGCGGTGGCAGGACTCAAACAGGACGTGGCCGAGCGCCAGCTGGCGGGGCGCAATCTGGTGGCGGTGGCCTGCGGGGCCAACATGAATTTCGACAGGCTGCGCTTCATCGCCGAACGGGCTGAGCTCGGGGAAGAGCGCGAAGCAATGCTGGCCGTGGAGATTCCTGAATCACCCGGCAGCCTGAGGCGGCTTTGCGAACTGCTGCGGGAGCGAAGCCTCACGGAATTCAGCTACCGAATGACTGATGGCGCCTCGGCGCAGATCTTCATCGGTGTGCAGGTGAGCGATGACAACGACCGTGCCTCCCTGCTGGGCCAGCTGGAGCGTGGCGGCTTCCCCTGCCTCGATCTCAGCGACAACGAATTTGCCAAGGTTCACCTGCGCCACATGGTGGGCGGCCGTCTGCCGGCTTCAGCCCGCACGGCCTGTGCCGGCGAATGCAAAGAGCTGCTGTATCGCTTCGAATTTCCCGAACGCCCGGGTGCCTTGATGAGCTTCGTGGATGCTCTCCACCCCGGCTGGAGCATCAGCATCTTCCACTACAGAAACCATGGCGCTGACGTGGGGCGCATCGTTGTTGGCGTGCTGGTGCCGGAACAGGACATGCAGGGCTGGACCGAATTCCTCAATGCCCTGGGCTATCGCCACTGGGATGAAACCAACAACCCGGCCTATGGCCTGTTCCTCTGAGTTTCAGGGCGGTAACTTGAGTGCTCTCGAGGGGTTGTGATGACGTCTCCATCCCTGCCCACCCGGCTCGAGGCGATTCTTTATCTCAAGGGTCGGCCCGTCAGCATCGGTGAACTGGCCGAGCTGGCCGACGCCGACCGACGAAGCGTTGAAGAAGCCCTCGTCGCCCTGACGGCCTCCTACGCCCAGCGGGACAGTGCCCTGGAGGTCGTTGAACAGAGCGGTCGCTACGGGCTGCAGCTGCGCCCGGGCATGGGCGATCTGGTCAAAGACCTGCTGCCGGTGAACCTCTCCACAGCAACCCTTCGAACCCTCGCCACCATTGCCCTGAAGAAACGCATTCTTCAATCGGATCTTGTGGATCTGCGGGGCTCGGGGGCCTACGACCACATCAAGGAACTGCTGGCGCAGGACTTCATCGAACGGCGTCGTCAGAGCGAGGGGCGGTCCTATTGGCTTACCCTCACCGAAAAATTTCACCGCACCTTCTCCGTGCTTCCTGATCTTGGGGCAACCGATCTGACGGAAGCTGCATAAAGTCAGAGCAGATCAGCCTCCGTCATGGAATCTCTACCCGTCACCTTGCTTCAGGTGCTGTCCCAGACCCTGCAGATCTATTCCTTGGTGCTGATCGTGCGGGTTCTGCTGAGCTGGTTCCCGAATCTGGACTGGGGCAATCCGGTGCTCAGCAGCGTGAGTGCGATCACCGACCCTTACCTGAACGCCTTTAGGGGTTTGATCCCACCGCTGGGGGGCATTGACCTCTCCGCCATCCTGGCCTTCCTGGCCCTGAACCTGTTGCAGAGCCTGGTGGGGCAGTCGATCAGCGCCTTCTACATGTCGGGCTCCAGCTGGTGATCACTGCTGGTTGATGTCCCGTTCCAACGGAAGCAGGTCATCCTCGTCAACATCAACGCGGCTTCGAACCGGAGCATTGAATCCACGGGCACGGGGATTTTTGATCACAAACGGCCCTGGGGTTCCGGCCGGCACTGAGATTCGCAGGGCGAACGGGGAGTGACCAGGGTTCACATCCCCGATCGATCCCACCCGGGTTCTGTTGGGAAGAACCGGTTCACCACTGGCATCCAGGATCCGTGCATACACATCGGTGTCGATGACGCTGTTCTTGCTGCGGTTCTCAACGTCTCCCGTCAGCACATAACAGCTGGCACCAACCGGGCGGCTTAATTCAGGTTGATTGCCGGCATCCAGCTCTCCGCAGGGATCCAGGCGAACCTCACTGAGCTGCAGTTCAGCGGCGTCACAGGGGAGCGCCAGCCCCACCAGAAGGGGCAGGCAGAACAACACGGAAGCAAATCGACGGAGCATCAGGAGATCAACGTTGGTCACCACTGCCTCCGATGCGCCCACGGGCAGCCCGGCTCGACAGTTTCTGCAGGTTGGCGTCAGCCACCTCATTCAGGTCATAACCCAGTTCGCTGGCCAGCTGAGCCACGTACCAGAGCACATCTCCCAGCTCCAACTTGATCGCTTCGCAGGTGTCGGCGTCAAACACACCGCCACGGTCGCGAATCACCTTTTTCACCTTGTCGGCCACCTCGCCGGCTTCACCGGTCAAACCGAGAGTCGGATAGATGGGATTACGGCCCACATCCGGGTAGGCAGCCGTCTTTCGGGCGGCGTCCTGATAGGAATTCATCTCCATGGGGCCGGTTGGGAAACGCCCGGATGGTAGTTTCCGCAAGGATTTTCAGCCGCGATATGGGCCAGTTCGACCTGAACCGACGGACCAAGATCGTGGCCACCATCGGCCCTGCCACCGAGAGCCCGGAGCGGATCAAGGAGCTGGTGAAGGCTGGTGCCACCACCTTCAGGCTGAACTTTTCCCACGGGGACCACAGCGAACACGCCGCTCGCATCGCCACGATTCGTCAGGTGTCTGAGGAATTGGGGCAGACCATCGGCATCCTCCAGGACCTTCAGGGCCCGAAGATCCGGCTCGGGCGGTTCGCTGAGGGTCCGATCACCCTGGCCAACGGTGATCCGTTCACACTCACCTCACGGCCGGTGAGCTGCGACAAGACGATCGCAACGGTCACCTACGACAAGCTGGCAGACGAAGTCACCGCAGGAAGCCGGATCCTGCTCGACGACGGCCGCGTCGAGATGAAGGTCGACACCGTCGACAAAGCGCAGCAGACCTTGCATTGCACCGTCACCGTGGGCGGTGTTCTCTCCAACAACAAGGGCGTCAACTTCCCGGACGTTCAGTTGTCCGTTCGCGCCCTCACGGACAAGGACAAGACCGACTTGGCCTTTGGCCTCAGCCAGGGCGTGGACTGGGTGGCCCTCAGCTTCGTGCGCAATCCCTCCGACATGGAGGAGATTCGCGGACTGATCCGCGAACAGGGCCACGAGACCCCTGTGGTGGCGAAAATCGAAAAGTTCGAGGCCATCGATCAGATCGATTCGATCCTGCCGCTCTGTGACGGCGTGATGGTGGCCCGCGGTGACCTTGGCGTGGAGATGCCGGCCGAGGAAGTGCCGTTGCTGCAGAAGGAACTGATCCGCAAGGCCAACAGCCTGGGCATCCCGATCATCACGGCCACCCAGATGCTGGATTCCATGGCCTCCAGCCCCCGGCCCACCCGAGCCGAAGTCAGCGACGTGGCCAACGCCATCCTGGATGGAACCGACGCTGTGATGCTCTCCAACGAGACCGCGGTGGGGGATTTCCCCGTGGAGGCCGTTCAAACCATGGCCACCATTGCTCGCAGGATCGAGAAGGACTACCCCCAACGCTCGATCGACAGCCACCTGCCCAGCACCATTCCCAACGCCTTGAGCGGTGCGGTCAGCACCATCGCCAGCCAGCTCAATGCTTCCGCGATTCTCCCCCTCACCCGAAGTGGGGCCACAGCTCGCAACGTGAGCAAGTTCCGGCCTGCAGCACCAGTCCTTGCCATCACTCCTGATCGCACGGTTGCCTGTCGTCTGCAGCTGGTGTGGGGCGTGACACCGCTGGTGATTCCCCAGGGCGAACGCACCACGCAGACCTTCCAGGCGGCGATGGTCAAAGCCAAGGAGCTCGATCTGCTGAAGGAGGGTGATCTCGTGGTGCAATCCGCAGGCACGCATACCGGCGTTTCCGGATCCACAGATCTGGTCAAGGTGAGCATCGTTGGAAACGAAGCTGAAGCGACACTGATCTGAGCGACGCCCACACCATGAACCGGCGCATGCCCGCTACGGAAACGGTGCGGATGGCCCTGTCCACCCTGCGCAGCAACAGGCTGCGCAGCCTGCTCACGATGGTGGGCATCGTGATCGGCAACGCCTCGGTGATCACCCTTGTTGGGGTTGGACGGGGAGCGCAATTGCTGGCTGAAGGCCAGTTGAACAACCTCGGCGCCAATGTGTTGTTTGTGGTTCCGGGCAACACGAACGCCAGACGCCAAGGGGTTACGCGACCGAAAACGCTCGTGCTGGAAGATGCCGAAGCCATCGCCACCCAGGTTCCCAGCGTCAAGCGCGTGGCGCCCGTGATCAACACCAATCAGGTGGTGCAGGCCGGAGCCCGCAGCTCCACGGGTGCGGTCTTCGGCGCGACATCGGAGTTCCCCCCTGTGCGCGGATTCGACGTGGCCAAGGGCCGTTTCATCAACGCCAAGGACGTGGCCGGTGCGAAAGCCATCGCCGTGCTCGGCTCGGATCTACGCACCAAGTTGTTTCCCACTGGCTCAGCGATTGGCCAGCAGGTGCGCATCGGTAATCAAAGCTTTGAGGTGGTCGGCGTGATGGCCCCCAAAGGGGCCGTGTTCGGCAGCAACCAGGACGAAAACACCTACATCCCAATCACCACGATGGTGAACCGGATCACCGGTCGGGATCCGATTTATGGCGTCAGCCTCAACTCCATCAGTGTTGAAGCCAGGGATGAAAACAGCATCAACGCAGCCAGCTTTCAGATCAACAACCTGCTGAGGCAGCGGCACCGGATTCTTCGGGACGACGATTTCGTGGTGCGATCCCAGAAGGACGCTCTCACCATCGTGGGCACCATCACCGGAGGACTCACCCTGATGCTCGGGGCCATTGGTGGGATCTCCCTGCTGGTGGGAGGCATCGGGATCATGAACATCATGTTGGTGTCCGTCAGCGAACGCACCGAGGAGATCGGTCTGCGCAAAGCCCTGGGCGCCCGCAGCGGTGATGTTCTGCAGCAGTTTCTGGTGGAATCCCTGGTGCTTGCCAGCCTGGGCGGCGCCATCGGCACGCTGGCGGGTCTTGGAACCGTGAGCCTCGTGGCGGCGGTCACGCCCCTGCCAGCAACGATCGGCGCAACGATGGTGGTGGTCACCGTTGGACTCTCAGGATCCATCGGGCTGTTCTTCGGAGTTGTTCCAGCCCGACGCGCTGCAAAGCTCGACCCGATTGTTGCCCTGAGAAGCCTTTGATCAGGCCTCAGAAATCAGTCCAACTCCTTTACACTCGTTAACGAATTTTTTCGGCTCATGAATCAGCGCTGGCGCCTTCTTGCCCTCTGGCTGTTGCCAATCGGCGTCGTGTTGCTGATCGGCTGGCAGGTGGTGAGCAACGGAGGCATCAACGGCCTCAGCCAGGACAGCAATGGCACCACCGTCGCTCCCCGCAATGCCGCGGTGGCACGGATGAGCTACGGCCGCTTCCTCGATTACGTCGAGGCCGGTCGCGTCACAGCCGTCGACATCTACGACGGTGGCCGCAACGCCGTGATCGAAGCCGTCGATCCCGACCTCGACAACCGCGTTCAACGCCTGCGCGTTGACCTTCCTGGTCTGGCCCCTGAGCTGATCAACACGCTGAAGACCGAAGGCATCAGCTTTGATATTCATCCGCCCCGCACAGCACCTCCGGCCCTCGGCGTGCTGGGCAATCTGGCCTTCCCGCTGCTGCTGATCGGTGCCCTGATTTTCCTGGCCCGCCGGAACAGCAACATGCCTGGCGGCCCTGGCCAGGCCATGCAGTTCGGCAAAAGCAAAGCCCGCTTCATGATGGAAGCGGAGACCGGCGTCATGTTCGACGACGTGGCCGGCGTCACCGAAGCAAAGCAGGAACTCCAGGAAGTGGTCACCTTCCTGAAGCAGCCCGAGCGATTCACTTCAGTGGGTGCTCAGATTCCCCGCGGCCTTCTGCTGGTCGGCCCTCCCGGCACCGGCAAAACCCTTCTGGCCAAGGCCATTGCCGGTGAAGCTGGCGTTCCCTTCTTCTCCCTTTCTGGTTCTGAGTTCGTTGAGATGTTCGTTGGCGTGGGTGCCAGCCGCGTCCGCGATCTGTTCAAGAAGGCCAAGGAAAACAGCCCTTGCTTGATCTTCATCGACGAAATTGATGCCGTGGGCCGCCAGCGCGGTGCCGGCATCGGTGGAGGCAACGACGAACGCGAACAGACGCTCAACCAGCTCCTTACGGAGATGGATGGCTTCGAAGGCAACAGCGGCATCATCATCATTGCCGCCACCAACCGCCCCGACGTTCTGGACTCAGCTCTGATGCGTCCCGGCCGTTTTGACCGTCAGGTCACCGTGGACGCCCCCGACATCAAGGGCCGCCTGGCCATCCTCGATGTGCACTGCCGCAACAAGAAGCTCGAAGAGGAGCTGTCCCTCGAAAGCATTGCCCGCCGGACCCCTGGTTTCACCGGTGCTGATCTGGCCAACCTGATGAATGAGGCGGCCATCCTCACCGCCCGCCGCCGCAAGGAAGCCATCGGCTTGAGCGAGATCGACGACGCTGTCGATCGGATCATCGCCGGCATGGAGGGTCGTCCCCTCACCGACGGTCGCAGCAAGCGTCTGATCGCTTATCACGAAGTTGGTCATGCCCTGATCGGCACCATGGTCAAGGACCACGACCCTGTTCAGAAGGTCACCTTGATTCCCCGAGGTCAGGCCCAGGGCCTGACCTGGTTCTCCCCGGATGAGGAGCAAACCCTTGTCACCCGTGCCCAGCTCAAGGCACGCATCATGGGAGCCCTGGGTGGCCGTGCCGCAGAGGACGTGGTGTTCGGACACCAGGAAGTCACCACCGGAGCCGGTGGCGACATCCAACAGGTGGCGTCGATGGCCCGCAACATGGTGACCCGACTCGGCATGAGTGATCTCGGCCCTGTTGCCCTAGAGGGCGGCAGCCAGGAAGTGTTCCTGGGGCGCGACCTGATGTCACGCAGTGACGTGTCGGAATCGATCTCCCAACAGATCGATGTTCAAGTGCGCAACATGGTGAAGCGCTGTTATGACGAGACCGTGGAGATCGTGGCTGCCAACCGCGAAGCCATGGATCGCCTGGTGGAACTGCTGATCGAAAAGGAAACCATGGATGGTGATGAGTTCAAGGCTGTTCTGACTGAATTCACCGCTGTTCCTGAGAAAGACCGCACTGTCGTCACCCTCGACTGATTCTGGGTTCAGCAATAAAAAGCCTCCGTCTTGTTCAGACGAGGGCTTTTTTTATGGATTGGATTTGTTCTTGCGTCGTCGACAACGCTCGGAGCAGTACACAACCTCATCCCAGCAATTTCTCCAGGCTTTGCGCCACTCAAAGGGGCGCTCGCAGACCGGACAGATCTTGCTGGGACGGTTGGTTTTAGAGTTTCCCTTCTTCAAGCAACGGCCTGAACAGGACGCTTGTCGATCACCGAATCAATCAAGCCGTAGTTCACTGCTTCGGTGGGTGACATGAAAAAGTCACGGTCGGTGTCCTGCTGAATCCGATCAAGGGGTTGGCCGGTGCGATCGGACAGTTCCTTGTTGAGGCGATCCTTGAGGAAAAGGATTTCGTCTGCCTGAATGCGGATGTCGCTTGCTTGGCCTTGGGCACCACCCAAGGGCTGGTGAATCATGATCCGGGAGTGCTGCAGGCTGCTGCGCTTGCCCTTGGTGCCGGCACAGAGCAGGAAAGCTCCCATGCTTGCGGCGAGGCCCACACACACCGTGTGCACATCCGGTTTGATGTGCTGCATCGTGTCGAAGATGCCGAGGCCGTCGTAAACCGAACCGCCGGGAGAGTTGATGTAGAGGTAGATATCTTTCTCGGGATCCTCAGCTTCGAGGAACAACATCTGGGCCACGATCCGGTTGGCGGAGTCACTGGTAACAGCCTCACCGAGGAAGATGATTCGCTCGCGCAGAAGCCGGGAATAAATGTCAAAGGCCCTTTCTCCCCGGCCGGACTCCTCAATCACAATGGGGATCATCTGGGCATCAGCAGGGTCGGGTAATCCTAACGGCGATGTCTGCGGCGCTAGGGTTCCGGCCATTCATTCCTGGACTGCACGTTGGCCGCAAGTCAGACCATCGCCGACAGCAAACGAGCGTTTCATCAGGCCTTTCCCCACGTCATTGCGCCGCTGTACCGCCGCCTTGCTGATGAGCTGCTGGTGGAGCTGCATCTGCTGAGCCATCAAAGTCGGTTTGAAGCCAACGGGCTGTTCAGCGTTGGGCTCTGCACAGTGTTCGACACCTTCACCAAGGGCTATCGGCCTGAAGCGCAGACCGAGACACTGTTCAGTGCCCTGTGCAGCAGCAATGGCTTTGACGCAGCAAAGCTGCGCAAAACCAACGCCTCTCTGGTGGATCAGGCCAAAGGGAAGGATCTCGAAAGCCTCAAAAGCTTGCTGTCATCCCACAGCCTCAACGAGGGCAGCCACTACTCGCGTTTGATGGCCGTTGGACTGATGAGCCTGCTCAAGGCGGCTGCAGCGGATGCCACCGTTACGGACACCGAGGCCATCGTCAAACAGAGCAAGGAACTTGCTGAGGGACTCGGTTTACCCACCGATCGCGTTGAGAAGGATCTAACGCTGTTTGGCTCCAACAGTGAACGGATGGATCAGGCCGTTGAACTGGTGGAAGAGACCATCGCTGCCGAGAAGCGCAAGAAGGAACGTCGCTTGGAAGAGCAGGCTCAACGCAAGTCCAGCTGAAGCCGAAGCCATCCGGGCTGGTGCTGCTTCGGCAGTGCCGTCATCTCAAGCTCCAGTTGAGGTGCCTTGCCAACCACCCGCGGCCAGCCCGGTCCGAGCCACCCCAACCGAGCCAATTGATCCGGTCGTGCGCGAAAGCGAAGCTGCTGTTGGCCCATGCGTTTCAGCGGATTGCTGCGGAGGTTCGGGGCATCCCCCAGGGCCAGCAGCAACTCCACCTGACCTCGGAGTGCAGGACCCAGTGACCAACCACCTTGCGGATGACCCTGGGGATCCAACCAAACAACGGCCTCATGGTTTGAGGGCCGACCATCGGGAGACAACAGGGGACGTTCAACCCGTTGAAACCCGCGCTTCAACAAGGCGGTGGCAACGGCATCAAGACTTCGCTTGGTCATGTCGATCTCACCAGCAGCCAGCATCAACCTGGCTTGAATCGCAGCCTGGAAACGACCACCCTCCAGCACATCCACCCGCACAAGGACAGGTGCCTTGAGCAGAACGTCGCGCAACTGCTTCGGCAGGCCATAGCGGTTGTCGAGTTGTTGGGCGAACAGTGAATTGTTGAACAAGGATCCCAGCAGCGGCTGCAGGGAAACGCTGTTGAGCTCCAGGTAAGCCGAAGGCGGATCGAAGCGAACGACATCGGCGTGGTGTTCCGGGTGGTGAGCCTGCAGGGACTCGAAAGGTCTGGAGGCCACAGGCCCTTCAGCCATCAGACGATCGCCCCGCAGCGCAACACGCAGACAGCCATGCGACACGCTCGCCAAAGCGGGAAAAAGCGAACCGCTGATCGAAGCCAAGCCTGAGGGTTGCCACTGGACGGCTGATCCGCTGGTCAACAGCCGTAAGCAGCGCTGTTCCAGGGCCGAAGGCTCCCGTCGCTTCAGCGACGGAAGTTGTTCAAAACTACTGCGGTGCAGTTCATCAGCAAACAGCAGCTCCAGGGCAGACGAATGCGATGCGGACGGAAGAGCCATAAGAGGTTGACCGTCGTCCAGCCAGATCAGCCACCAGGTGCCGTGACCATGACGGCCCCAGCGAGCAGGAGCTTCCGAAAAACCAAGCCGCTGCTGCCAGAGCTTCGGCACCGGTGCGGTGGGGTCCGCCTCAAAACTCAGAACCAACCGTGCCCGCCGACTGATCTCAAACAGCTCTGCTGTTCCACGGCGATTCAAGGAAGGCGTCTTCAGGCTGGAGGTGCCCAGTAGCAGGGCGGACAAAAAAAGCACAACCCCAGGAGAAGGGCTGTGCAGGGCTGAAGTCCAATTTGACGTCGGACGGACGCAATCAGGAGGATGACTTGGTTGAACCTTGACGGCGTCGACGGTCCCTCCATTCGATCGTTGAGAGATAGATCACGGCAACGCTGACGAAGACAAGAAGCACAGCTGCCGTGACCGCCAGGGTCTGGCTGAGAAGGGGTGCGTCTTGAAGCACAGATTCGATCAGAAGTTCAAGGTGCCGTCACCATTGCGTCCCCAGACAACCATGGCGATGGAGAAACTGAACATGGCGGCCAAGGACGCCCAACCCAGAGTGAACAACATGCGCTTGACCACTTGACTGTAGGGATCCTACCTAGGGTTGAACACCTTTTCGTCCGCCCGAAGGCATCTGTCATGACCAGCTCCAGCCCAGGTTCATCAGCAGTGCTGGAGCGTCAGGGAACAACACAGCGCTACCCCCAGGCTCGCGTGATCGTTCTGGACGACGATGTGAACACCTTCCAGCACGTGGTGGATTGCCTGCGCAAGATCATTCCCGGCATGAGTGAGGACAAGGCATGGAACCTCGCCAACAAGATTGATGGGCAGGGTGCGGCTGAAGTTTGGTGCGGCCCCCTGGAGCAGGCCGAGCTGTACCACCAGCAGCTTCAGGCCGAGGGCTTAACGATGGCCCCTCTGGAACGCTGCTGAGTCAGGCCGCCGGCTTACGGCTGGCTTTGGTGAGGCGCAGCAGATCAGCCACCTGCAAACGCTGCAGCTGCTCGTCCATCACGAAACGCACCACCCGGCCAGGGCACAAGGCCAGGCCCCGAACCTCCGTTCCGTGCACCTCAGCGGTGAGCATGCGGGCCTGGGGGCCGCAGGCATCTTGCAGCGGTCCGCTGATCACGTGGCGGAGAGCGTCTACTGATTTCAGCATCACAGCCCCGGAGCGCTCTCTCTGGCATAGCCAAAGTGGCTAACTTTCACCAGTTCTAGGGTTTTCGTTCAGCTTTGGGCCGGGTCGTCATCACCCACAGCACCTATGTGGACGGCTTGATCCCATGGCTGAAGGCCCTGTCCCACGAGACGGAGATCCAGACGATCACCCCTGCCGTCATCAGGCGGGTGCGTGGCCGCAGTCCTGAACTGCAGCTGAGGGTGTCCACCCCGATCACAGGGGGATACAAGCTGGTGGCCCGCAAGGGGACATCCGCTCAGGAAGTCTTTGTGGTGACGTCGATGAGTCGGCCAGACCTGGAACAGGCCGTCCTGCATCACCGACCCTGAAGGCGATTGCCTGACTCAAACCCAGCAGCACGACAGGCCTGAGGATAACCATCGGCAACGCTGGGATCTCGGGCACAGAGTTCAGCCCAATCGGATCGGCGGAAACATTGGGGAAGGATGGCCCGGCATGCGACTTCAGCGTCATCCGGCAAAAAGGTGACAGCGTCAGCCGCGGGGCTGCCGAAACAACCCACAAGCAGTGCGCTTGCCACCAGGCCGAAAACAGATGAAAAGAAAGAAACCAGCACAGAAGGATGAACAGTGAGGCGATGCGGGAAAGTGATTCTCAACAACACCGACAGCCAACCAACTCAATGGGAGAACGAAATGGGTTCCCTCAATCCATGCAAAGTTGCATCAAGAAGTGGGATCAAAAAGTGACATCAACCAGCGGCATCAATCATTAGAGTCAGATGCAGGAATCTTGAATTCCATGAACAGCGCTTCCGCATCAGCATAATCTTTCTTTTCGCGCAAATAAAAGACCTGAGCTTTCCACCAATCCCAGGTTTCCATTTGGATCAGTTCGTCCAGGCGTGGATCACGCATCTCAGCACTGCAACCAAACAAACGCTAAGAACAGGCAAAGGGCTGACAAGCTTTGTTCACACAGCCGTAAGCATCATCGACTACACAACTGCACAGGGGTAGCCTTGAAGGCTGCAGCGATCGATCCATGCCCCTCGAAATTGCCGTCAAACAAGGGCAACAAACGATGGAGAGCATGGGCAGTTTCGACGACCTCGAAGACGCTTTGACCGAATTCAACGAATTGATCAACCGTCGAAACTGGCATCAGAGCGTGACCACCATCTCGCTGACCGACACCGATCAAAACAAATGCCTCGCCCAGTACGCGCTCCAGGAGTTCAACCACTCCGAAAACTAGCTCCACCAAAAATCTCCACTCCAACCCAGACGAACGTATCTAGAGTGCAATAAGAGGGAAAAATTTCAGCATGAATGGCAAACTACTGGTGATCGGCATCGGCTCATTCTTCCTTCTATTTTTTGTGGTCGAGTCTTGGTTGATGAGGGGCCTACCCCACTGAGCAAAGTTGGAACCTTTTAAAGCAGGATCAAGAGAGAAGGTAAGAAAATCCCACCCAGTGAATCAAGCCAGGAAACAACTTTCAGGATATTGGCGCACAAATTTGAAGATATTGATTTGATGATTGTTTGGAAGATTTCCAAGACATCTTCCAAATTCAACAAGCAAAGAGGGTGAACCGCCATGCCGTGCGAGCCCCAGTGGTCGACCTGGAAGAACCAGAAGGGGCAGAAAACCTAATCACAGCCTTAATACATGGATGTGACATGAGACTGTGGGGGTCGTTGTGGGGGACCGATGCCTTAAGGAAGGCGCAATGGAGTGCCTCCTGCGGTTGGCACGTCGATGAATCAGCCGTCGTCGTTGCTCTTGTCTTCCGGCAGCTGGGTGAATGCAGGTGTCTTCGCCTTACTGCTGAAGATCACCTTTGCGATGACAAATGCAATTGCCAGGACGGACAGCAGAAAGCCAATCAGCCCCATTGCCGATCAGTCTTTAACTTCAGCCTTCTTGTTACCTTTATGAGGAGCCTCCATGAAGGTTTGCTCAGCTGTTCCGCCGTTGTGATGGTATGCATTTGTAAGGTCTACTGGAACCGGTCATGTCGGATTTCGTCTTAGTCAGCTTTAGGTGAAGCGATGGCGCAATGTGAAACAGCCATCTGCCTCATGATTACTGCTATTGCACTCTGATTTTTAAATGCGCGATACACAGAAAGCTGTTTGTTCAGCTGTTGACATTCGTTCTTTTGGGCGTCCATAAACAATTAAATTTTCGTTATACATATCATGACGTTGACATGCGTAAAAATTATGTGCCAAGTGTCACCAAATCTAGGTACTGAGTATTTATTACTGCGAACACCTAAGCGTGCGCATAAAAACTCATAGCGATTTTGGTGTATATATTACAACAAAGATTCGTGAAATATGCATTAACATATGAAAGTTACAATAAAACCAATGGGACTCACTATTCCTGCACTTTCAATCGGTGCAATCTTCTGCATATTCCTTCACCTTCTGCTAGGCGGCATATTTGCTTAAGCACTAAACATTCCCAACTTTGAGATACGGCTGAAATAAGGGGCAGAGATCCTGGCGACGCTTGTCCGAATGATTTTACTTTTTGCCCATAAAGTCATCATCTGCTTCTGTCATGGATACTTCGTCATCATGAAAAGAGCATCTATACAAGAGATTCTCTATTCGAGAGACATCCATGTCGCGATCTGCGACCTCTTGCCATAAATAAATTTCCTGAAATCTATTTCCAAGATAGAATTGCGCTTCGGAAATATCCCTCGTTATTTTAAAATAAGCAGATTGCTCCTTCGCACTCGTTGAAATGTAAGTCAGGATTTTCCTTCTGACTGACTGCAGTGTCGCCATAGTTGACCTCGACATCTGCTCATATTTTAGTAGCAACGGCTACAAAATCAATTGGTTTTTATGCGGGTCAATATGGCTCTGTTGCCCAGCCGCACAAGACTTTCAGTCTGTCCGGGCTACACGAAAGCTTGTTGAGTGAGGAAAGCTGTATCCATGCTCCATTTCCTCAAGCTGCTCTTCAGCCAGGTAGAGACTGCGAGCGACGAAGCACGATTGCTCGCTATCGCAAACCAAAAACTTGCCGCTTTCGACTCTTTGTATGGATGAGCCACGTGGAGTTTGAGTAATCAGCACTGCTAATGCCACTTTGTTTTTGAGAACATATCTTGGTTATGGCCTCGGTGATGGAAGTCGGGGTGTAACGAAGGCCACAGGTTGCTGATTTTCCCGCATAAACCTCCACGCGCTGCCAACCTCGTCGCCTATGAGGGCTTGAGGGAAATCGATTTGAGCGAAATGGGCCGTTGAAGGACATATCGCCCACCTTCGATCAGAGGAGATCCGAAGTAATGGCGAAAATGCATCAGTTATCACTTGATCATCGTCAGTGTCTAGTTACATCAAGGATATTGGTAGGAGATCTGATGGAGATTCATCTTCACCACGCTCAATCACTCGGCGAACTCATCCTTAATGGACGACACAAGCCTTTTCGTGCACTGGCTTGTCCATCAAAGCCAGCAGTGCTGAAAGACGAGCGACAAGTCAGGAGTAGGCAACACCACACTCCCTATTGACTAGTACTTGACCAGTTCAGATCCCTTAACGCAGTAGACCACTTCATCTGGGGCGAGTTCATGGACTACACGGTATGTATCCAAGGTTGCAATTGCCTTGCGACGAGCGCCTATCCAGGCCTTGAGCTCATTTTTATAGTTCTGTTCCAGAATCCATTCACGGCCTACCCCTCGGCGTTCGACGAAATACATGCCGAGCTTGATTCTTGCTTTGAAGCCAAAATTAGACACGTGCTGCGGTTGTGTGTCTCCTTTTGATCATTCCAGGACACGCATCGAGGGATGGGTATCAAGTAATGCGTCGTCAGCTTCCTCGATAGAGTTACGACGGAGGTGCCTATGGTTATTTGCATCGGCCAGGGCAGCGGGGTCACCTACGTGCAGACGGTGGCTTCGTTCGTCCTAAATGAGGTTCCTATCTTTTCCAGGTCTTGAATTTGTAAGGAACTCTGTCCAGTAATCGTTCGGGCTTCCACCTCAGCCGTTTTGTCGACCGTCTCCGTCTCTTTGACATCTTAAGTGGTTGCTTCAGCTGATTTGGACTTGCTTTAAGAGCAACCGCCAGCGTTGGCGACGTCAGGCTTGAAATTTCCCTTGGGGGCAACCTCAGGCAGCCTCAATAGATCCAGCTCCATCGTCGGGGAAGGCCCAAGGCTCTTCAGTTTCTTTTGCTCTGCGCTTCTGCCAAGCCTCAAAGCTGTCCTCCTCTTGCTGCTCAAGAAGCGGTTGATCGGCTGGATGGATACCCATGTCGGCAGCCTATGAGATTTCTTCGGTCGTAGAAAAAGTCTCAACTTTCCTCAGGAGCCCAGCCGATTTCCTTCTGCCACGTTGGAGCTGCGAACTCAGATCAGCCTGGAACGTCCCAGAAACTCAACGATGGTCCACTCACCAAACGACATGCCTGTCCAGTTGGTAGCTCTCTTGTTCGGGCTGCCTTTGGGACGTTCCAAGCGAACGGCTTGAAATCCTGCCCACAAAGATGGCAGCGATCGGTGGGACGCCCAACGTGATCGACGTCGCGCGCAAAGATTTCTTTCGCGGTCTCTTGATACCCCAACGCTTATCCAAATAAGAGCTACGACAGGGGTCAATGGGTCTCATCTTGTGTCCCAGGTCTCAAGCTTTGACGAAGAGGAAGCGGGAATTCCGCCTCTGAAATTCGAGCTAGGGCTCGAGGGGAAGGAGGCAGAGGTTTTGACTCGGTATGTATGGGGGAGGATCGTGCTCCTGATTGAGAGCGGCAAAGAGCCCGAAGCAGCCGCACTCCTTGAGGAGTTCGACGAGCCTTTGCCCTGTATCGACATTTGAATCATCCAAAAAGAAACCCCGGAAAGGTCTCCGGGGTCTTAAATCCTTTCGTCTGATCCCCATCACCCGGCAGGATGCGACAAAAATAGCCCTACTAGATACATTTCTGCCACTACCTGGATTTAACGATTGTGTGATGAGGGCCTAAACCGGGCTCATTGACACCACATCTGGGGGCTGGTCAGCCCAAAAAAGCTGCGCCATATTTGAATTCCCCCATCACCCGGCCCGTTGTGCACGTCACACCGGGTTTTTTTATGCCCTGATGCACTAGGGGTGGTGCTTTGAGTGTTTGGTGCGACCCAAAGGCGCAGTTTGGAATCCTGCATCCTGTGGATAAAGGACGCTTTGCCGCCTGTCTCAAAGAGTTGAGACCTTTTTTATGCGCCAACGATGGCAGCGATCGGTGGAACGCCCAATGTGATTGACCTTTAGCCCCTACGAGTTACCTGCCTCTAGGGCCATCACTTGATCCATTCTCTTTTCCTCGGCAGTGAGGAAATCGGCCCACATCCCTATTAAGAAGCTCAGAGTCGCTAATGCCTGAACCTGCTCTTTCGAGCCAGGACGGGTGTATTTGAAGTCCATGAACATGCGGTCAGCGGCTGATCGCTGTTCTTGGCATCGGGCATCAATTGACATGGTCAGGCCTCGAGTTACGCCACGGTAACTATATTTCGTTACATTCCGCAATGAACTCGCTGCTGAGCCCTCGCGTCGATCTCTACTCAAGACCTGATCGTCTTCTTCGCCAGCTTTGGCACGGCTCTCGTCGCTCTGAACCTCTACAAGCTGTCTCGGCCTGCAAAGGGCTGAGGTCTCAGACCCGTGGGCAGATGTGAGTCACCAGATCGGCGTTGATCCAATAGCTCATAAAAAAAGAGGCAGGCCCCTCAGCCCACCCCAAACGACGCATTGAAGGCACCACTGCCTTCAGAACCATCATGCGCGATAGAGGGCCCTTCTGTGGCTTTCCACTGGATAAGCGCTGTAGCCAAATAGGCATAACAACTCAGTAAGAACCGTCTTGCTTTGTCTGATGATTTGGAGTGCGCCAGCACCACTGCAGCGCCTTGGGAGACGGAATGTTCGCGGGTTCCCTCGCCCGCGTCTCCCTAACTCAGCAGCGCGGAACGATGTGCGTCACTAGGTCAGCGTTGACCCAGTTGATGACGCCTGTATCGACGTCAGCTACCTGGAACAACGTTTGAACCTTTGGGTTTCTGGCACCGCCATCCACCCAGATCACATCAGCCATGCGCCAGGCCCCTTCGGTGTCAGTGATGATCACGGTCATCCCTGCTTTGACGTGCAGGAAAACAGGATCCGAGTTGGGAGCTGCAATGGCGCTTGCATGGTCAAGCGACATACCCTTCCTGTAGTAGTACATATGTACTACTACAGGAAGGGAGGGTTGGGCAACGGGAACAGCCTGAAGAAAACAGAAGGCTTCGGCAGACCGTTCGAACGACAGGCGCATCTTTAATCTGCAGACATGAGGGATCTGCTTGCCGCTGGGAGTCGAGGACCACTTGGCCTCCTCCCACACCAATGGGGAGTCGAGGTCCATCAGGCCTCTTCCCCACGCCTTTCAAAAATCAGCAGAAATTTCTGTGGTCCCTATGCGTATAGGCATGAGACTGAAATGCCCCCATACCCCTCTAAGTTCTGAGGCGACAAGGAGCCGGTCCGCTTACACGACTCCATAAGCCCCACTGATCAACGTTGTGGGGGTTTTGTGGGGGTTTCTCAGGTCAACGAAGCCCGAGACCCATTCGTATGAAGGGGGTGAACCGCCATGCCGTGCGAGCCCCAGTGGTCGACCTGGAAGAACCAGAAGGGGCGACAAAGTGGGGTTTCGTTTCCGGCTGCATGGCCGGTCTACGTCACCGTCACGACAGTCTCCCCAAGTCGAAAGAGAGTCAGATCAGAGCACTAGAAAAAGGCCGTCACCAACACAGCAGTTCGCTACCAACCCTAGTCCTGACTCTCGCTCTCGAGGGGCCAGATCCGGCGAATGGCGGCAAGTGCTGACTCAGCCTCATCGCGCCGCTTGAGGAGCGTGTCACCCTCAAGCAGCAGCGTCACGTGCCCCAACTTGCGGCCCGGTGTTTCCGGTGACTTGCCGTACCAGTGCAGGTGAAGCCCCGGCATGGCCTCCAGGGCCTCAAGCCGCTGATCCAAAGGAGGGTGACGCTCGGGGTCGAGGCCGAGCAGGTTGACCATCAAGGCACCACGGCTTTTGAGCTCGGGATCAGGCACGGGAAGACCAGCCGCGATGCAGAGCTGCTGATCGAACTGACTGCTGGTGCAGGCCTCGATCGAGTAATGCCCTGAATTGTGGGTGCGTGGAGCAATTTCATTCACCTGCAGGCCAGCGGGCCCATAGAAAAACTCCAGAGCCAACACCCCCACATAACCGAGCTTCGTCATCAGAGAGGCCGCCACGTTGTAAGCCAGGGCAGCCACCGAAGGATCCACGGGAGCAGGGGCCAGAACCCAGTCGCAGACTTGTTGATGTTGGTGGGTTTGCACCAGCGGAAAATGACGGATCCGGCCGCGCTGATCGCGGCTGACCACGAGAGCCAACTCCAGCTCGTAGTCCACCCAGGATTCCAACAACCAGTCGTCGGCAGGGACCGCCCGCAACAACTGCGCCAGGCCATCGATGTCGCGCAACACCACCGTGCCCTTGCCGTCGTAACCACCACGGGACGCCTTGGCCATCACCGGAAAGGTCCAGCCCTGAGGAAGCGCGGGCTGGGCCGGTGAAATCAAACTGAGCGGACACCAGGGCGGGCTCGGGATCGCCAGATCGTCGAGTAGCTGGCGCTGCGACAACTTGTCGACCAGGGGCGAAAGCGCCGCCAGCGAGGGCTGGAAACGAACCCCCTGCTGCTCCAGCGGCAGAAGGGCATCGATATTGACCCACTCGTTCTCGAAGGTGATGCCGTCACAACCCACCACCAGCTCCCGGGTTCCTGCCACATCCCGGGGATCCGCTGCCACGAGGCGCGAGGCCAAACCAGCCGCAGGATCAGCTGCATCGGACGTTTGAACAGCGATGGGAACATCGCGTTGCGCGGCGGCCTGCACAAGCATCCGTGCCAGCTGACCACCTCCAACAACGCCGATCATCGTGTCCGAGCTGATGTCCGCAGCTTGCCAGTTTGCAGGGTCGCTGACAGCGTCAGATCAGGGGGCGATCGCCGGCAAAGGCCAACCGGATCATGGTGAACAGCAACACCAACAGGAACAGCGCCAGGCCAAGGGTGCAGGCGTAGCTGATCTCCAATTCGGCAAAGGCCTGGTCGTACACGTAATAAACGATGGTTCGGGTGGAATCCGTAGGACCTCCCTGGGTCATCAGGAACACTTCCTCGAACACCTTCGTGGCCGCGATCGACGACACCACAGCGACCAGGGTCACGTAGGGACTCATCAAGGGCAGGGTGATGTCGAGATGCTTTCTCCAGCCCTCGCTGCCATCCAGCTCCGCAGCCTCATAGAGCTCCTGGGGAATGCCCTGCAGACCCGCCAAAAAAATCACCATGTAGTAGCCAAGCCCCTTCCAGAGGGTCACCAACATCACGGCGGGCAGGGCCAGCTGCGGCGTGGTGAGAAAACCAATCGGACTGAAAGCATCACCGAGCAGGGCACTCAACCATCCATTGATCAATCCGTTCTCGGCATACAGCCAGCGAAAGGCGATGGCTGCAACAACGATCGACACCAGCACCGGGGTGTAAAAGGCGCCCCGCAGAAAAGATCGACCGGGCAGCCCCTGGTTGACCAGCACCGCCAGCGCCAGCGCCCCCAGAACGATGGGAGGCACCACACCAACCAGATAAAGGAAGGTGGTGACCAGCACCTGCCGCGCCATCGGATCCGACAGCAGGCGCTCCAGGTTGGCCAAACCAACAAAACGCAGGGGTTCACTGACATCCAGCCCGGTGGCGGTGAAACTCATCACCAGAGCCATCAGGGCCGGCACCAGCACCGACAAACTGATCAGCACCACCGCCGGCAACAGGAACGCCCAGGCCGAAAGGAAGTTGCGCACTGATCTTTCGCGCACAGGACCAGCGACACTGTTGCGAGAGTAGGTGGGTTCCAACGGTTTCATGACCACAATCACCCCGTTGCATCACATCCGCGTTGCGCTGGAGCGCAACCCCTACGACGTGGTGATTGGAGAAGGCGGCCTGGCCAGGCTTGGTCAGCAGATGCTGGACGCTGGAGTGCAGGCGGGTCGGCGTGTGCTGGTGGTCAGCAATCCGGATGTGGCCAGCCCCTATGGCGACGCCTGCCTGAACAGCCTCAGAGCGGCAGGTTTCAGCGTGGAGTTGTTGGTGATTGACGCCGGCGAAACCCAGAAGACACCCGCCACGGTGGCGAGGATCCACGATGCGGCTTACAACGCCAAGCTCGAACGCAGCTCCTTGATGGTGGCCCTCGGCGGCGGCGTTGTGGGAGACATGACCGGCTTTGCGGCAGCCACGTGGCTGCGGGGCATCCAGGTGGTGCAGGTGCCCACAACCCTGCTGGCCATGGTGGACGCGTCGATCGGTGGCAAGACCGGGGTCAACCATCCCCGCGGCAAAAACCTAATCGGCGCCTTTCACCAGCCGCGGCTGGTGTTGATCGATCCCTCCACCCTGAACACCCTGCCCGAACGCGAGTTCCGAGCCGGCATGGCTGAGGTGATCAAATACGGAATCCTTGGCGACACGGCACTGTTCGAGGAACTGGAGGCCTGCCCCGACCCGAGCACGCCCGCAGGGCTTGGAGCCGAGCGCCTCAGCTCGATCCTGCAGCGATCAGCCGCGGCCAAGGCCCGGGTGGTGGCCGCCGATGAAAAGGAGGGTGGCTTGCGAGCGATCCTCAACTACGGCCATACCTTCGGCCATGTGGTGGAGACCCTCTGCGGCTATGGCACCTGGCTGCATGGCGAGGCGGTTGCCATTGGCATGGTGGCCGTGGGTGAACTTGGCGTGCTGCGGGGCAGCTGGAGTCGCGAGGATGCTGAGCGCCAACGCCGACTGATCGACAGCGCTGGACTGCCCACCGCCTGGCCCGATCTCGCCGCCGATGCGGTTCTGGACAGCTTGCAGGGGGACAAAAAGGTGCGCGACGGTCGCCTGCGCTTCGTGATGCCCACCAGCATCGGAACCGTTGAGATTCGCGATGACGTCAGTCGGGACGAGATCCTCAGCTGCCTTGAGCGCCTGAAAGGCTGAAGCCGTCTTCCGGCAACCCGCGCCGGTAGGTGAGCCAGCGGAACGCACCGAGCCCCGCGGGGTCCACCAGGCGAAGCAGGGCTTCACGTCGTTGCAGGGCTTCCGCCAACTGTTGGCCCGGTAGCTGCTGCAGTCCATGCAGACGCTCTGCAAGCCCCAAGGCCAGCAGGGCCTCTCCCTGCTTCGCCTGATCACCCACCATCCAACCGTTGCGCTGAGCCGCTTCATCCACAAGCTCGATGCAGAGGTGGGCCGTGAGGTCCTGCTCGCCGGGCTGATCCAAGGGCGACAGCCCCGCCTGCTGAGCGCAGACAGCCATCAAGGTGCCATCGGAGCGACGGGCTGTGAAATAACGCTGGGCCTCCAGGGCGTAATCAATCACCAGCAGCACGCCGGCATCCACGGCAGCCGCCGCCGCAGCGAACCAGTCGGGCAATGCACTGTTCCACTCCGTGGTCCACCCCTCTTCGGCATCGGGGGGCGGCAACTGAATGCCGCCTTGGCTGCACACACGCCTGATCTCCTGGTGCAAACCATCGGGGAGAGGCCGATGCATCGTTTGCAGCTCACCGTTTGGGTTGAGCTCCACCCACTGTTGCTGGAGAGATCCCTGCCGCCAGCTCAAGCGCTCCACCGGGAGGGCATCCAGCAACTCATGGGCGATCACCACCCCATGAACCGGAGCGCTGCCCAACGCGTCCAGGGAACACCAGCGCAGCGGCAGATCGTCTGCCTCCTCAAGCAGAGCTTGTTGCCGCCGTCGCATGCCGGGATTGGCCTCCACCAACACCAATTCGATCCGAGCCAACAGCTCTGGATCAGCACCACGCAACACAGCAACGAGATCCCGGGCCAGATGGCCTTCGCCAGGGCCGATTTCCACGATCGACAGGCGTTGATCCGGATCGCTTCGGGACATCGACCTCAGCCAGGCCAGGATCTGAGGAGCCAGAAGGGCTGCGAAATCACTGCCCAGCGAGGGGGAGGTGACGAAATCACCCTGGGCTCCGATGCGTGCACGGCCTGAGCCGTAATACCCGTGCTCCGGCTCATTCAGAGCCAGATCCATGAACCGGGAAAACGGAACGGCACCCCCCGCCTGATGCAGATGCGTTGCCAACCAGTCGGGACAGGACGCAGCCATCGGTTCCATTGGAGAGAATGCCGGTCGCTGCAGCAGTTCCATGGGAACACATCACATCCGACATCTGTGGAGCCTCGTCGTGGTGGCTCTGGTCAGCCTGGGTGTTCTGGTGACCCCGGCTGAGGCCTACGACAACCCGGAGCTGCTGCCGGATCACCCCACCCCGGTGATCGACCTCGCCAAGGTGTTCAGTGACACTCAGCGGGCCCAGCTGGAAGCATCCCTGGCGGATGTGGAGGAACGCACCGGCTGGAAGATGCGGGTGTTGACCCAGTACGAACGCACACCAGGTCTGGCCATTCGCGAGTTCTGGGGGCTGGATGAAAGCAGCCTGCTGCTGGTGGCCGACCCCCGCGGCGGGAACCTGCTGAACTTCAACGTTGGCGATGCCTACTTCGCGATGATGCCGCGCACTTACTGGGTGGAACTGCAGACCCGCTACGGCAACCAGTACTACGTGAAGGATCACGGCGAAGACGGAGCCGTGCTGGATGCCCTCAATGCGGTGGAAATCTGTCTGGACCGTGGTGGCTGTCAGGTGGTGCCTGGCCTTCCCCAGGAACAATGGCTTTGGACGCTGACCACCTCAATCTTTGGCGGTTTGATTGCTGGCTTTGCGGCTTATCCCCGCAAGGAGGGCGAAACCATCGCCTGGGCATGGTTGCTGTTGCTCTCCCCGCTGTGGGTGATGCTGTTCGGCGTCTTCGGCGTTGCCCCTGTGATCACACGCACGTCTGAAGTGATGCCCCTGCTGCGCAATGGAGTCGGCTTCCTGGCGGGAGGCATCGCCGCGTATCTGATCGCCCAGGCCACGGTTGGTCGAAAGCTTCAGAACGACGCCGAAGGCTGAGGAACGTCGAGAAACGTGAATGCCGTCAGAGCCGGGTGGCGCATTCAATGCGCGACCCGGTGCAGAGAGCCGGAGGGGGAGTGACGAGCGCTTGGCGCTTGACGTCACGCAGACGCCGCAACTCCGCGAGGTTCACGTCATAGAAAGAACGCAGTCGTGAGTATTTCTTGACGGGTTGGCCGTAGTAGCTGCGACCGGCGAGGGTTGGAAACGACGCCCATTCCGGAGCCAGCATGGCGGCGAGCAGCGGGCTGAGAACGCCGGTGTCGGTCAGACCCAGGGCTTTGCGCCGCTGAATCAGAAACACCGCGCCCTGGTCCTGAGCTTCAGGGCCGAAACCGCGCACGCCGATGCTGCGCTGAACCAGATTCCAGGTGAAGGGCATGAACTGGTAAGCCCCCGCAGCTGCACTGGCGTAGCGGGAGCTGTAAATCACCCGGTTGGGATGCCGGTCGAGCGAAGGCATCAAGCCACCGCCGAACATCACCCGATAGCCCACATCCAGACCACCTTTCCAGGTGCCTTCCGCAAAACGGATCGTGTTGAGCATCGCCCGACGTTCGGGCGTAATCACGTAGGGAATGGCCCGGCTTGGCTGGAAGTCAGAGGTATGGATCAGCTGCGCCCGAGAGGCGGGGGGGAGCAGGCTCGCCTGGGCAGGAAGAAGGGAACTGAGGGCAGGCAGAACTCCGACGATCACGGCCGCATGAAGCGTCTGACGACCGATGAATGCAGAGATAGCCATAAAGAGCGTTCAAGGAGCATGCCCTCGAAAGAGGACGATGAGCAGATCAGAAGCGGATGAAATGCTCGAGCAGAAAAAAATTTCCACACGCATTGACCCTCTCGAATTATTGGCTCAAATCAATAGGTATATATGACAGTAAAGTAATCGGCCAGACCACTAACAGGCAGGCAAATCAGCTCAAAAAGGTGATGAAAAAGACCAAAAATTAAAAACGACTTGCAACCCAACCCACCAGTGCCAGAGCGGCTTCTTCAGCCCCTGAGGCAGAAAGAGGGGCTTCGCTTGGCGCCAGCAACGGCTGGTCCAGCTGCCATGCGCCGGTGTCCAGCTCCTGACGGCTGAGGCAGCGGTGCTGGCCGTGGCGACGCAAACCATCCATCAGCACCGAAGCTTCGGCAAATCCGGTGCGCTCCACGACGTGCATACCAACCCCTTGGGCCATCGCCTCGCAGAAGCTGCTGAAACCCGGCTTGCCCAAAAAACGGGAGCAACGGCCGAGCACATCGACGGGGCGCAGTCCATCCGACAGAAACGTGAGGTTGGGGAGCGCCGCCAACTCAGGCGCTTGCGAGGCATCTGCTGAAGCCGGAAGCAGGAAATGGTGGTTGGGCCAGAGCTGAAACAGATCCCGCGAAAGGGACAAGCCCAGCCCTCCAAACCCCACCAACACCAGGGGAGCATCCTGGGCATCAAGGCAAGCCTCAAGATCCGCCGGAATGGGCCGCGGGCTGGCGCAAACCAAACCGAGCCTCTGTTCAGGCAACCCCCAGTGCATGGCGAGGTCAAACGGGCAGCGCAGCAACAGATCACCGCAGCGGTAAGCCTCAGCAGCAGTATCGGCCCAGCGTTGGAAGGCAGAGCCCATGGGGCGATAGATGTCATCCCACCCGAAATTGCTCATCCACACCAGAGGTGCATCGAGGCGCTGGGCCAGGGCGGCTGCGGCCGGGGGAATGTCCCCGATGATCAACACCGGCTGCCCCTGCGACGCAATCCAGAGAGCCTCAGCCTCGATCAGGGCCGGCAGCCGTTGCTCCAGCTCATCCAGGGCCCTGAGGGTGGTAACGCAATCCACACCGAGCGCGTCGGCCTGCACCATGCCCACATCCCATTGACAAGACCGCTGCTCAATCGCTGCATCCCCCAACAGCAGGTTGAGTACGGGGGAGGGCAGACCCGAGCTCATCACCAAGGTCCATGCAGGACGCAAGCGACGAAGTTGCTGGAGCACCGCAGCATCGCGAGCCGCATGGCCGAAGCCATGGCTGCTGCTGCAGAAATAGATCAGCACGGCAACGGAGCATCGATCGGCAACTGCTCCTGATGGATCAACTCAGCATCGGGGGTGTACCAGCGATGGGCGAGCTGCGTGAGGCGGGCCCCCTGGAATTCAGCCCAGGAGAGATGCAGCAGCGTTCGACCTTGCCCATCCACACCTGAACGGGGCACACAGGCGGCATTGATCAGCGCGGTTCCATGGCGATGACGCAACAAGGTCTGGCGGAAACCAGAGCCGCGCTTGAGGGCATGGTGCATGTGCCCAAAGATCACCAGATCGGCAGGTCGGTCTTTGGCCATGCGGTCCAGGGCAAGGGCCAGATCCTGATCCCCCCAGTCCACTGCCGGCGTCTTCCAGTCGCGTCCGCAGGGACTGGCGGCCTCGGATCCCAAGCCTGAGGGACCGCAGTGGGCCATGACGATCAGGGGCTGAACAGCGGGTACATCAGCTGCGGCCTGCACAATCCGCTCGGCTGAAGCCTCAAGCGACACCGGGCCGTACACCGCCTCCACCGCTTTCGATAGGTGAAAACCTCCACCAGCACTGCATGGACGCGCACCCACAACCGTCAACGGAAGCTCCGGCCATTGAATTGAGCGCCAAGCGCAATGGAGATCGCCGAGGACAGCGCGTTGTTGCTCGAGGATGCCGCCACTGCGATCACGCCCGCAGTCGTGGTTCCCCAGGATCACGGCCACGGGGAAGGGAAGCCGCGTGATCCGGCGCGTCAGACGCAGATCCCCATCAGCAAGATCACCAACAAAAAGGACAGCGTCGGGCTTGAGCAGCTGCAGCAGCTGCTCATCCGCGTCGCCCCAGGCGCCGTGGAGATCACCGGCAATGGCAAGTCGCAGGTGCTTCAGAGCGAATGCCTAGGCTGTGGCCATCCTGCCCCGAACCGGTCCTGATGAGCGCTGACACCGCCCTTGTTGCGGCGATCAACCGGCTTCGCCAGGACCGCAATGCCGTGATCCTGGCGCACTACTACCAGGAGCCGGAGATTCAGGACATCGCCGATTTCGTTGGTGACTCCCTGGAGCTGTCGCGCAAGGCCGCCAGCACCGATGCAGACGTGATCGTGTTCTGCGGCGTGCACTTCATGGCGGAGACCGCCAAGATTCTCAGTCCGGAAAAGACGGTGGTGCTGCCGGATCTAGAAGCCGGGTGCTCCCTGGCGGACGACTGTCCCGCTGATGAGTTCGCCCGCTTTCGGGCAGAGCACCCCGACCACTTCGTGGTGAGCTACATCAACTGCACGGCCGCAGTGAAGGCGCAAAGCGATCTGATCTGCACCAGCAGCAATGCCGTTGATCTGGTGAACCAACTGCCTGCCGACCAGCCCGTTCTGTTCGCCCCCGATCAGAACCTGGGGCGCTGGGTTCAGCAACAGAGCGGTCGCGAGCTGACCCTCTGGCCGGGACGCTGCATCGTTCACGAGACTTTCAGCGAAGAAGCTGTGCTGGCCCTCAAGCACGAACATCCCGGGGCTGAAGTGATCGCCCACCCCGAGTGCCAGCAGAATCTGCTGGACCTGGCGGATTTCATTGGATCCACCAGCAAGCTGTTGAATTACGCCGAACAAAGCTCCTGCAACAGCTTCATCGTTCTGACGGAACCGGGGATCCTGCATCAGATGCAGCAGCGGGTTCCTGAAAAAACCCTGCTCGACGTTCCAGGGATCGATGGATGCAGCTGCAATGCCTGCCCCTACATGCGGCTCAACACCCTTGAAAAACTGAAGGCATGCCTGGAGACCCTCACGCCTGCAATAGAGATGAATGAATCGATGCGTCTGAAGGCCATGAAACCCATGCAGCGCATGCTCGAGATGAGCCGGTGACTCGCCAAAGGGTGAATCAAACAAAGCACAAAACGAATAAATTTTCGAAATCTCAACCTGCGCGATGCATGTCACCCATAAGCAAGACCAAAGGCATCAGGGTTCTGACCTTGATGGCAGCGATGGCGGGGACGTTGTGCACCGCAGCGGCTACACAACCGTGGGACCAACCGATTCCTGAGCCCGCAACGGAGTCCACAGCACAAACGATCAAGCTGGCCGAGCAACTCAACACGGTGGGCGCCAGATTTTTTGGAGCCCATTGGTGCCCCGCCTGCAAAGAACAGATGAAGCTCTTCGGCAAACAGGCCGGAGCCAACCTGAACTACGTGGAATGCGGTCTGCCCGACAAGTACCCCGACCAGCTCAGGCAGTGCAGGGATGAAAACATTCGGTCCATCCCCACCTGGACACGGCCGGGATCAACGCGACTCCAGGGTGTTCAATCGATCAACACCCTGGAGCGCTGGAGTGGCCTGAGGCCTCAGCCACTGAATTGATTACTTCTTACGGCAATAGCCAGCGCCAACATTCATCCAACCGGAGGGGCAGGCTTCACCGTTGGTGGGCTTCATCTCGTAATAGATCGGAGACACACAGGTGGTGCCCAGGGTGTTGACATAACCCAGGGGGCATTGATTGTGGCCTTGGGCCTTGGGAATCTTTTTCTGAGCCAAAGCGGAACTGGGCACAGCCAGGGCTGAAACAAACAGAGCGGCAGCGAGCAGCTTCATGGCAAGCGGGTCGAACGCGCTCAAGGTATGGGCCTTTCAGACTGTCTGCAGCGATCGGTGGCGGAGCTTGATCGAACGCACACCGGAGGGGTTGTATTGCCGTGCCGCGAAGGCCTGGGTCGACCCATGGCGTCCGGTTCCCAGGGCCCTGATCACCCACGCCCATGCCGACCACGCCCGCCCCGGATGCGGGGAGTACTGGGCCGTGGCCTCCAGTGAAGGGGTGCTGCGCCAGAGGCTCGGAAAGGACATCACCCTTCACCCAGTGGCCTACGGCGAAGAACACTGGCTGGGGCAATGCAAGGTGTCGTTTCACAGCGCCGGACACGTGCTCGGTTCGGCGCAGATCCGCCTGGAGTCGGAGGGAGAGGTGTGGGTGGTCAGTGGGGATTACAAACGGGATGACGACCCCAGCTGTGACCCCTTCGAACCAGTGCGCTGCGATGTGTTGATCACCGAAGCCACCTTCGGAATGCCGATCTATCGCTGGCAAAGCGGTGAGCTGGTGGCCAAGGAGATCCATGCCTGGTGGAGCCGTGATCGCAGCAGGCCATCTCTGCTGTTCTGCTACGCCTTCGGCAAAGCCCAACGCTTGCTGGCTGAACTGAAGGCCATCGGCGTGGAGGAGGAGGTGCTGCTGCACGGCGCCGTTGAAACCGTGACCCGCCACTACCGCGAGGCAGGGGTTCCGATGACCGCCAGTCGTCCCGTCAGCGAACTGCCCCGCAAGGATCCGCTCGAAGGGCGATTGATCCTGGCGCCACCGTCGGCCCATCGCTCCAGCTGGATGCGCCGCTTCAAGTCACCCCAAACCGCCTTTGCCTCCGGCTGGATGGCGGTGCGCGGAGCCCGTCGACGGCGGGGCTACGAGCGGGGGTTCGTGCTCAGTGATCACGCCGACTGGCCTGGACTGATCCAGACCGTTCGCGACAGCGGCGCCCGCAAGGTGTACGTCACCCATGGACAGAGTGACGTTCTGGCCCGTTACCTGCGGGAGGTGGATGGTGTGGATGCGGAACCGCTGGACACCCTGTTTGAAGGAGAGTCGGACTAGAACTTGGCGATGCCGTCCGGCAGCTCGGGGAGGTTGAGGTTTGCTTCGCGACCTTCGATCGCGGCTGTGAGCGATTCGATCATCATGGCGTTGCCGCTGTCTTGCACGGCCTCAAGAGCCTTCTGAAGACGACGACGACGGTCGGATGGATCATCCGATGTGCCGGAGCCAGACACGGGGGTGACGACGGCCGTGGCTGAGGCGGTAGCGCGCACGCTGCTGAGTTGTTGCGCGAGGTTGTCCCAGAGGAGTGCCATCCGGCTGATTCAGGAATCTGTGGCTCAGATCAACACAGGTCTCCGCCGGATTTCCAGCACTGCTCACAAAATGTCTTGTCAGGATGGCGGGGCTTTCCATCCATCCCGTTCCAGCGCGCATGCGTGCCTTTCAGAACCTGTTCAATCAGTTGGATCAGGTCACGGGCACCAAGGCCAAGGTGCAAGCGCTGGTGGATCACTTTCAGGGGGTCGAACCAGGGGAGGCGGCCTGGGCGTTGACGCTGCTGCTGGGCAAGCGCCGCAGGCGCCTGATCACCGGTCGCCGACTCCGCGACATCCTGCGGGACCGCGGTGGTCTTCCGGATTGGCTGATCGACGACTGCTACGGCCAGGTGGGCGACTCAGCTGAAACCATCAGCCTGCTCTGGCCCGCCGTGCAAGAGCGCGTCGAAGCAAGCGATCCGGATCTGCCCAGCGGTGATGGAGACATGCCCCTGAGCTGGTGGATGGACACCCTGCTGCCGGCCATCAGCACCAGAAGCGACGACGATCAGGCCAATGCCGTGATCTGGCTCTGGCACCGAACCCCGCTCGACCAGCACTTCATCGTTAATAAGTTGCTCACAGGGGGATTCCGCGTCGGCGTGTCGACGGGCCTGATCAGCCGGGCCATCGCCGAAGCGTTTGATCTCGAAGAAAGCCTTGTGGTGCAACGGCTGATGGGCGGCTTTGAGCCCTCCGCCGAGCGCTTCAGGCAACTCACCGCCTGCGCAACGGCGGATGAACACCGTTCCAGCGGCACCCCCTACCCCTTCTATCTCGCCAGTCCCCTGGAACCCGACCGACTGCTGGAGACATCGGCGAGGGATTGGCAACTGGAGTGGAAATGGGATGGAATCCGCGGTCAGCTGATTCATCGCGGCACCGGCGTCTACCTCTGGAGTCGTGGAGAAGAGCTGGTCAACGAGAGCTTCCCTGAGCTTGTGGAGGTGGCCAAGGCCTTGCCATCCGGCAGCGTTCTGGACGGCGAGCTGATCTGCTGGCAACAGGACGCCGCCGAACCGCTTGGCTTTGATCAGCTGCAACGACGGCTGGGCCGCAAAAGCGTTGGAGCAACGTTGAAACGGGATTGCCCGATGCGGTTCATCGCCTACGACCTGCTGGAACATCAAGGCGTCGACATCCGCCAGCAGGGATTACGGCAGCGCCAGCAGCAGCTGGCTGCGCTGCTGGGCAGCATCGAGCATCCCGAGTCGTGGCGGCTGAAGCAGAGCCCGTCCTGGTCGATCGACTCCTGGGAGGACCTGGAGACACAGCGCAACCAGGCCCGTCAGCACAACGCCGAAGGGCTGATGCTCAAACAGGCGGAATCGCCCTACCTGAGCGGCCGCAAACGGGGCAACTGGTGGAAACACAAACTGGAGCCGATGACCCTCGATGCGGTGCTCCTCTATGCCCAGGCCGGCAGTGGGCGTCGCGCCAACCTCTTCACCGACTACACCTTCGGCCTCTGGACCAACGCTGAAGAGCCGCAGTTGGTGACCTTCGCCAAGGCCTATTCCGGCCTCAACGATGCCGAAATCCTCGAGCTGGACCGCTGGATCCGACGCAACACCCTTCAGCGCTTCGGGCCGGCACGGTCCCTGAAAACCGAGCTGGTGTTTGAAATCGGCTTTGAGGGCATCCACCCCTCAAAACGCCATAAATCCGGCATCGCCGTGCGTTTCCCGCGCATCCTGCGCTGGCGACGCGACAAACCCGCCGATGAAGCGGATTCACTCCAGACCGCGATGGCACTGATCGAGAACCGCTGATGGCAGCTTCAGAAAAGAAGGCAAAAGCGAAGGCCAAGGCCAAGGCCAAACCATCAACCGACGACCCTCGCTTGAACCCGATTCATGACTGGTTCGCGCAAAGGAACTGGACACCTCTGCCGTTTCAGCAGCAGACCTGGAGCGCCTATCTGGCGGGGCGGAATGGCTTGATCCAAGTGCCCACAGGGTCCGGCAAAACCTTCGCCGCCGTGATGGGACCGATCGCGCGGATGTTGGCGGAGGAGCAGCCGTTGAAGGGAATACGACTGCTCTACATCACGCCCTTGCGGGCCCTCAGCCGCGACTTGTCGCTGGCGATCCGCGAACCGATCGAGGCGATGGGCTGGCCGATTCGGGTGGGCATCCGCAATGGAGACAGCAGCAGCAGCGAACGCACCAAACAGCTCAAGGCACCACCACAGATTCTGGTGACGACTCCGGAGTCCCTCGCCCTGCTTCTGAGCAATGCCAAGGCCGAAGCGCTGTTTGGCCAACTCGAGACGGTGATCCTCGATGAATGGCACGAGTTGATGGGCAGCAAACGGGGCAGCCAGACGGAGCTGTGCCTGAGCTGGTTGCGCCAGCTGCGCCCCCAGCTCCAGACCTGGGCCATCAGTGCCACCATCGGCAACCTCGAGCAGGCAGCGCGCCATGCCCTGGGAACGGCAAGTGAGCCACAGCTGATCGGGGGCGCTCCTGCCCGCAGCACGGAGATTCAGAGCATCCTTCCGGAGACGATCGATGGCTTCCCCTGGGCCGGACACCTCGGGTTGCGGATGTACGAGGAGCTGGTGGCACGCCTCAATCCCGGCATCAGCACCTTGCTGTTCACCAACACCCGCAATCAGTCGGAGCGGTGGCACCAGTGCCTGCGCTTCGCCTGCCCGGAAATGGAGGAGGGGTTGGCCCTCCACCACAGCGCCATTGATCGCAGCGAGCGGGAAGCGATCGAAGCCTCCGTGAAGGCCGGCGGCATTCGTTGGGTGGTCTGCACCAGCTCCCTGGACCTCGGGGTGGACTTCCAACCCGTGGAACAGGTGGTGCAGATCGGAAGTCCGAAGAATCTGGCGCGACTGCTGCAGCGGGCGGGGCGGTCAGCGCACTTGCCCGGCGGAACATCCCAGGTGCTGTTCATGCCCACCAATGCGCTCGAGCTACTCGAACTCAGTGCTGTGCGTCGGGGACTGGCGGAGGGGCTGGTGGAACAACGCAAGCCGCCGAAAGCCCCTCTGGATGTGCTGCTGCAGCACCTCACGGGGTTGGCCTGCGGCCCTGGCTTCCATCCGGAGCAGACCTTGCAGGCCGTGCGCAGCTGTGCGGCCTACGCCGAGCTGAGCCAGGAGGATTGGGACTGGTGCATGCTGTTTCTGGAGCAGGGCGGAGAGTGCCTCGGGGCTTACCCCCGCTACTGCAAGCTCAAGTGGGAGGAGACAAGCCAGCGCTACCGGGTTCGCGAAAAGGCCATCGCCCGGCTGCACCGTCTCAACGTTGGAACGATCACGGCCGCACCAGCGATCACCGTGCGCTTTGTGCGTGGTGCCGTGCTCGGCCATGTGGAGGAGACCTTCATCAGCCAACTGAAGCCGAAGGATGTGTTCTTCTTCTCCGGCCGCCAGCTGGAATTCGTGCGGCTGCGCGACATGACCGCCTACGTGAAGGTGAGCACCAAGAAAACGCGCACGGTGCCTGCCTGGGCTGGGGGGCAGATGGCCCTCTCCGATCTGCTGACCCATCACCTGCGTCTGGAGGTGGACCGCGCCAGCCGTGGTGATCTCGACAACGCTGAACTTCAGGCTCTGAAGCCCCTGTTTGATCGGCAACAGGACATCTCGGTGTTGCCGACGGTGGGACAGCTGCTGATTGAGACCTGTCGCACCCGGGAAGGCACACATCTGTATGCCTATCCCTTTGAAGGGCGGTTCGTGCATGAGGGCATCGGCTTCCTCTGGGCGTCGCGGCTCACCCGTCTGGAGCGGGGCACGATCACGGTGTCGGTGAACGACTACGGCTTTGAGCTGTTGGCGCCGAAGAGCTACCCCATGGCAGAGTTGCTGGAAGACCACATCGATCTGCTGCTCGATCGCCAAAAGCTGGAGCGGGATCTGAAGAACGCACTGAATCTTTCCGAGCTGCAACGGCGACGCTTCCGCGCCATCGCCCAGATCGCAGGCCTGATGAACCGGGGATTCCCTGGATCGAGCAAAAGCACCGGTCAGCTTCAGATCAGTGCATCGCTGCTGTTCGATGTGTTCAGCCGCCATGAGCCGAACAGCCGCTTGCTGCTGCAGGCGCAGCAGGAGGTGCTCGATGATCAGTTGGAGATCTCACGCCTGGAGGCGGCATTGGAGCGCGCTGCCAGCCAGGAATGGCTGCACGTTGAAACTCCGCGGCCCAGCCCATTGGCCTTTCCACTGTTGGTGGAACGGCTGAACAACAGGATGAGCAATGAATCCGTTTTGGAGCGGGTTCAACGGATGAAGGACGAGGCGATCAGGCGCGAGGGGTAGCGATCAAAGCCCCCAAGAGCGGGTGTCGCTAGGGCCATACAAAACCCGGGCGCTGAGTGTTCTGGCCTCAACCCGGATCAGTTCTGTTCACGCGATTTCTTCACTGCGAGCCCAGCCTCTACTGCTGTTCCAGCTGCGAGAGCAACGAGCCCAAGCAAGCCAATCCATTGGTTTTGGATTTCTTCGGCAGCCTCAGCCCCCTGTCCCAGCACTCCACCCAATACGAACCAGCTCGTCGCCAAAGCAGACGTGATCCAGTACGCCTTCCAGCGGCGCTGGTAGAGGTAGCCGGCACCCAAGCCCGGAACCACGTTCAACGTGACGGCAACCCAGCCTGCCGATGCAGCAAGGATCTCTCTTTTGGTGGGCGCCATAACAACTGGTGTTTCGGTGCATTTTTGTCGATCTTGAGAGCCATCGCGCGTGGCGAGCACTCATCCATAAGGCCCAAAACGCGTCGCACAGGCAGCACCACACTGGGCACCCAAAGCGATGGCCTCCGCCAGGGGCCAGCGCGCCGCAAGACCCGTGACCACGCCTGCCGCAAAGCTGTCACCGCAGCCATAGCTCTCGACCAAGGGCCCCGGAAGGGGTGATGGGTCATAGCGGCCGCCTGGATGACTAACACCGCCTGCGGCACCTTCCGTGCGAATGATTGTGTGGGGAGGTGGGTTCAACTGAGCCGACTCCACCCGTTCACCCGGATCAAGGCCACTGCCGATCAAGGCATCGAGGGGCACCCCGGCCTGCTGAAGCACGGGCAAACGAACACGCGGGGTCGCCGCCAAAACTGCAGCAGAACGGCAGGCTTTCAACAGAGGAGCATCAGCTGCCGTGACGAACAGGCCGTCGCATTCGCCAAGGGTGTTCCAGGGAAGGTCGTCATCCAGTGATGGGGTCAGCCGCTCGCCGATCACCGTGATCGCCCGATCCCCCTCACCATCAACCATGCTCACGCCACGACGGGTTGGCACCTCCCTCCAAGCGACATGAACCTCAAGGCCCAGTTCCTCGAGTCGCTTGACGCAGGCTTCACCGACCGAATCGCGACCTAAAGCCGTAAAGAACTGGACGGGTTGCTGCTGCAACCGTGCCATCTGCACCGCAACGACGGCTCCACCACCAGCAGGTTCCTGCAGAGTCTGCAAGGCATGACCAATGGCCCCGGGGCGGGGCAACTGATTCACCGCCAGAAATTCCACCCATTCGACATGACCCACAACGGCCAAGCGCAGGGGCGGCAGGGCTAAGCAGGAAGACAAGGGCCGTTGAAGCTGCTGGGCCCCATCCTCTCTGCAGGAACGGCTCAACAACAGCTGGGAGCAGATGGAGAACGAGGCACTCAGATCCGATATTTATTGTTTGCATGAATTTTTTCTTCCGAGTTTAGTGAGTTGAACCCCGGTATTCACAGCATCTTGCGCACTGCCGAGATTCACATCTTCCAGTCAATTCATTATTTAGAGCGATTGCAGTTCTTCGAATGCCCGAATGATATGGAGCTCAATCAAGCCACAAAAAAGCCCCGCCTGAGCAGCGGGGCCATTCAAAACACATTCTTGGAAGAATCCTTCAATTAACGCGGTGAACCATTGTAGACAACATCAACAACCGAAGCTCCATATCGAGAGACAAGAATTTCAGTTTCAACAGTGGGTTGACCACCAGCCTCTTGTCAGCCTGGAGAACCACCATCAAACACGAACAGTTAGCCATCACTTGCATTCTTCAAGCAGTTGCCACCTCCCTTACCGGTGACGTACATGCATTTCGAAGCTCGGTAGTTGTTGATTCCACCGTTGATGGACTCAGCTTGCATCTTGGCGGTGTTCAGCGCACGGACATTTTCTTTCGAAACCTTTTGGGCAAAAGCGGGGGACACCAGCAGTGCACTCACCAGGAATCCCGTCGACAGACTGACGACTCTTTTCAAGATGAATCAAGTGGAGGGGCTTCCACTGCCTAGCAACGTGTCACCCGATGAACAGCAACCCAAGAAAGGTTTGTTCGTTTCGGACCAACAGGCGCGCCTTAAGCTCCAGCAGCACACGCGACCAGCAACGTTGGCCAAGCTCGGGGAGATCAAACTCAAACAGATTCCGCAACTGAACACGGCCAACAGCTCACCCTTGATTCGGAAACACAAAGAGGTTCTGAATCTGATGATGAGAATGCTTTCCCTCGATACCTACGGCCTCACCTGGGCCCAGTTCATCAAGGGGTTTGGTTGCGGTGCTTTGGCCGTTTGGCTGCTCATGCGCTGAGCTCAGCCATGACGCACGGGCCTTCCACCCCGTCGCAGCGACTCCAACATTCCCTTTTCCAAGGCCGTCAGTTTTGGTGCCGGCTCGTTCAATGCAGCTTCCGCCCGTGTTTTGGCTGCGGCAATGAAGCGATCTGTTTTATCTCCAGAATCAAAAGCCACGGTTCCTCAGCAAGAACCACCAAAGGTATGGATCAGCACCTGTTGAGGCTCAGGACTTAAGAAAGATGCCTGAACTCAACAGATGTGGGTGCAAGCTCCCCACAGCCATTCCCTCGATCGCAGAATCATTGCTATCGGTTGGAGGTTGCAGCAACCCGATGAGCCGTTACCCCGTCTTCTATTGCGCTCCAGCGGCCGTTGACGCTGGCTTCAAGCCTGTCGAAGCGGCGGATGCCTACGAGGCTGAGCAAATCGTGCAGCGCGAGCACCCCGGCGCAGTCACGGCATCTCTGAGCGAACGGGTGACCAACGAAGAGGAAATCCGCCGGTTGTTCTTGGCCTGGCTCGAAAAAGTCTGAACACCTGGAGCCACCAAAGGGGTGCATGGAACGCAATCCGTTGTCGGTCACGCCCCCCAGCTGGCTGGACATCGACGCCGACGGCTACAAGCGGCTGCTGAACCGCACGGCGGTGACGATCACCAAGCGCGCCAGGAAGCGAGGGGCGACATATCAGGTGAGGGAGGCCATCGATGCCATCCATGCAGCCTTTCAGCGTTGTGACGGCACCGATCCCTACGACGGACTGCCGCTGGACAATCGCCTTCATGATGGAAGCCGCAGTCCGACCGTCTCCCCGGTGAGCAGCAGCACGACCGCAACCTTTGAGATTCTCAGCCTGCAGACCAAGGAAGCCAAAGGGGAGAGGAACGGCGAGGAGTTCATCGCCCACTGCCGTGCCGTCGTCGCCCATGCCGACACGTCATCACAGGCCCAGCGATGAGCAGCGCCAGGAAGCTGTTCCTGGTGGTGCTGGGGGGCCGTTGCAAGGGGTGCCATGTGGAGCAGCACGATGTTCGCTGGGTCGTGGGCGAGACCATCGACGCAACGCTGCCGGCGCTGCGGCAGGAATGGATCGGCCTCCGCCGTGGCTTGCACATCGACAGCTACCGCTGCATCGACCATGTCGATGGCTATCGCGTTGAGGTTGTTGAGCGAGCGCAGGATCCATCCAGTAATGACGGTCCGCAGCTGTGGTTCGTCAACCTTGGCGCCTATGACCCCACCTCGATGGCAGAACAGCATGCCTTCGGGGTGATCGTGGCCCGTTCTTCAGCCTCCGCCAAGGCGCGGGCACGGCAGCGTTGGCTGAAGGGACAGGAGCAAGTGCACAAGGACGATCTTCACCCTGTCGAAATGGACAGCGCACTCGATGATCTGCTGCCGATTCACGGCAATGGCCAGTGGCACTTGAAACTGACCGCGGATGGCCAAGTTGACGACAACCCAGCCCATCCTGATTGGTACGGCTACTGGAAGATCTGACCACAAAACCAACACGGCTCAGCTACAACAAACCACCACGTTGAGGATGTGTCGTGCTGATCTTGATCCTCCTCGTGCTGACGGGCTCCTACGCCGGACTGTGGGCCCTGCGTTTCGTGCTCGAACAACGCACATACACCGAGTAGGGAATCACGCCCTCAAGACGCATCCAGTCACATCTGGCCGAGATGCTGTCACGTTCACCAGGCAGAGCCGAAATACGTTTTCCTCAGTACATCTACGCCCCATGTCGCTTGTTCAACGTCTTGGCATCGCTGCGTTCGTGGTAGTCATCACTGGCATCGGTCTGAGTCCTGCCGCGGAAGCCCATAGTGCTCATCACCACCATCACCACTCCCACAAACGACAGAAGGCCTACAACAAGGGCTATAGGAAGGGCTTCAGAAAAGCAATCAAGCACACGTATCGGCCCTATCACCGCACTTATGTCCCGGTGTACGCACCCGTGCGCCGACGTGTGGTCATAGCCCCAGCTCCCTGGAGGGTTCCGGCTCACCCCTTTCACCACGGCACCCGGGTCAACGTCGGACTTGAGTTCAATCTTTAGAAGGAGCCCGATGGCGCCATTCAATCCACCACCTACCAGTGGCAGTCCAGCAGCGATAACGGCGTTACCTGGACTGATCTGAACGGTGAAACCAAACAACAGCTCGACACCTCCGCCCAATCCCTGGTCGGCCAAGCCGTTCGCGTCACCGCCACCACGACTGATGCCGCCGGCGGGTCCACCTCCTTCAGCTCAGCAGCACGAACCATCACCAATGTCGATGACGCAGCCACGATCACCGGCAATACCTCAGGCACAGGAGAAGAAGACGGGAATCCAATCAACGGCACACTCTCCGCAACTGACCCAGAAGGCCTCACCGATGGCTCCGTCTTCTCCATTGAATCCACTGATACTCCAACTAACGGAACCGCATCAATCAATGCTGAAACCGGCGTCTGGTCTTACACACCAACCGCCAATTTCAACGGCAGCGATGCCTTCACCGTCACCGTGACCGATGACGCCGGTGGCACCACCAGACAACAAATTGATCTGACGATTGAGCCGGAGCTGCCGGCTGATGTTTCTGACTTGGCTGCGGATGACATTTCTAGCCTCACCGCCGACGCTGTTAGTGAGCTGACTGCAGATCAGGTGAATGATCTGTCGCCTTCGGCGATGCAGGGCTTCACCTCTGAGCAGGTTGCTGAACTCTCCGATGACGCGGTAGCTGCACTCCACCCCAAGCAGGTCAAGCAGTTGTCTTCGGATGCTGTGGCTGGTTTGTCGAAGTCTCAGGTCTCTGAACTGACACCGAAGGCAGTGAAGGGCTTCACCTCTGAGCAGATGAATCAGCTTTCGAAGAAAACCTTCAAGGGCTTGGAAACCGTTCAGCTGGCCAAGCTCAGCAAGGATGCAGTTACCGGCCTGACCCGTGGACAGCTGAAAACGTTGAGTGTCGCTGAAATCTCTGCCTTCAAGCCCGGAAAGATCAAGTCCCTCGATGCAGATGCCATCTCTGGTCTGAAGCCGAAAACCTTGGACGGCTTCAGCCGCCGGCAGGTCAAGGCATTGACCGACGACCAATTGGCTGGTCTGAGCAATAAGCAGATCAAGAAGGCTGATGATTTCGTTGATGCCCTGTCCGTTCAGCAACGTGAGGCGCTGTCGTTTGATCCCAGGCGTTCAAATCGTTTGATCGATCCTTTGGACAATGTCAGTGATCTGCTTCTTCCTGGTGTTGATCTTTTGGCCTAAGTCGTCAAGTTTGCGATTTTTTGGCTGGCGACCGCCACGGCTTTTGCCGTGGCGGCTATATGTGTCTTCCTGGCTTTAAAGAGGGTTGATCTGGCCTAGGCCTGACTCCTCCAGCCACCACACTCCCCATCAATGCAGTGATTCTGCAGAGGAATGGCTCAGGCCAGGGTCAAAGTCAAACCACCCACTCCGGCGCAGAACAGCACCACCCGCCACGCCGGTTCCCCCCAACTCACCAGCAACACAAGGCCACCAAAGGGATGGGCCCACCTTCCTGATGGGAAACCGAACTCTCCAGAGAGGTCCATCAGTAGTTATGAGGAAGATTCCCTTCTTACCCACCAGAAGGGGCCGGTGATGGTCCACTGTGTACAGGACCCTTGGTCCGAGGACCCAGCGAGAAAACTCAACAACCAAATCTCGGAACTTCAAGCCCGAGTGGCCTTCCCACAGCACTGGAGCAGCGGAGAGCATGAGCAGCACATCGAAAGGCTCCGCCAGCTCACCTATGAAAAAAGCCGTCTGATCGATCGATCAAGCTTCTCTCATATGGAGCGAACTCATCACTGAAAAACTCTCCTACAAGTCTGTTGGCGCATGGCTTGCCAATGAGCCACAGCAGCTTTACTACCAATTCACCGCCGCCAAGGATGGCTCTCAAGGCGAGTCGATCTTCATGCGCAGCTTCCATTGGCGACCACCTGACGACCCGATCCCTCAGGGGAGTCAACTGCTGACGCGACAAGAGGCGCTGGAGAAGTGGAATGCACTCAAGTCAATGGGCTGGAGGAGATGCGCCGGTCCACTTCGGTAGGGCAGTGAACGGGGCAACCAAGTGCTTACAAGTCGTTGGCAACTGGAGCAAAACCTGCGGTAGTCCAGAGTGCGGTTATGAAACAGCCGAACACGCAACGACTTAGGGCTCTACGGCTGTCTGCACTCGCGAGAGACGACAAAGTTGTCGATGCCATGCGCTCCTCGATCACTCAGGCCCCTGATGCTCTGGTTAAGGAGTTGATGGATGTTCATGGAAGGCCTGCGCATGAATCACTCTGCGCGGTTCAGCAGCTTCAGCAAGATGTGCTCGATGACACGACCGAACAGGCATCGGCGTGAAAGAAATCGTTGGCGACGCCCAAGATTTGGTTGAGTTATTGGAGTCCCAGTCAGCTCTGGCCATCACTTGAAGTGAGGGCTCACTGGCATTCGATGCACGTACGTTTCGTATGTCTACGTTGCGACTGTCGTCCTCTTTAGGGACATGGGATTCGACGGAGTCGATAAGACAGACCGCTTCATCATTGCCGCCAGGCGACGTGCGAAAGCTGCAATGCATGAGACAGATTCAAAGCTGACGGCGCTTGAGAAAGCGATGTGGCTCAAATTGAAGCGAGGTGAACGCCCCTGCAACAACAGCAAAGCGTCCTAGGGAACTGCTCACCTGCACTTCAACAAAAGAGGAGGCCGCCCCTCCCAGATGGGAGAGACGGCCTAGCTCGCTCGTTTATGCATTGCAGTCGACCTAGTCAGTACGTGTTGCCTTTGGGGATCACCTTGGCAATGGGACTGAAAGAGAAAGGTCGAAGCGTCTGGCTTGTGGCAACCCTGGGGCCATTTGGACCAGATGTGAAGCGGGACTCCTGCAGGGCACCTAGACGGACGGCGCAGAGGAGTGTCGACTGATCAGACGCACAGCAGTGTCGTCACAGACGAAGTGCTCACGTTTGGGTTGAAAAGTTGGAGCAGGGGCCAGAAAGTCAGGCTGCTTCTGCTGTTTGCTCAGGTGGAGTGTCGGCCGTCATGGGCTCCTCCGATCTCGATGCACACACTCTCGGCAGCCGTGGAGCACTCGGCAATCAGCTGTCGTGCTCATTGCTTTTTGAAGCGAATCGGTCGATTGTGGGACCGGCGTGCTGAGTGCTGGCTGTGTTTCGCCTCAGTGCAGCAGAAAGACGGTTTTCTCTGATTTCGTTTGCCGTAAAGGTGGCAATTTTTTGGGCTGCTCAGTTGGGGGTCTGTGTGTTGGATCCGCGGCGGCTGGTGTGCGGTGTTGTGGAGAGGGGCTTCCAGCCTTGCTTGATCAGCTTTGCGGTGATGGATTTTGTGGTGATTCCGCAACTGCGGCGGCGCTGGGACCGCTAAGCCCGTCACCAAGCCCGACAGACCACTGCTAGTACAGTTGTACTTGTGGTGAAGGTGTGTCGGTCGATCATTCCGTTGTCCAGCTTCAGCGTGAAGAGGGGAAGCTTGCGCCTGTGTTCCTGTCGGTCAAGGCAGGGATGACGGTCATCTGCGGCAGCACCGATTCCGATGACTGGTGGATGGCAGATGTGATCTATGTCGATGGCGGTGCCAGGGACCCGAAAGTGCCAACCCTCTTTCAGGTGGCCGATGTCGACACGGGTGCGGTCCGGTGGGTCTGCGCTGACCTGGTGACTAACATCGTTCCCCGCTGTTGAACGCAAAAGGAAGTGGGCTGGGCGCCAAAAGCGGGCTAAAACGGTAGTTACCTTTCGGCTGTTGCACCCCATGCCTAAGTTCAACGCCAAGAAGGTTTCCAAGGTCAAAGACTTTGACCCTGATGCCAGCTACAGCGTCAAGAACATCAATGGCGGAACGTTTGCCATTGCTCACAGCAAGAAGGAACTGAAGCAGCTCATGAAGAGCGATGCGGATGTGGTCTACGACGAAAGCAAAGGCAAGCTGTATTTCAATGCCAACGGTGAGAAGAAGGGTTGGGGCAAGAAGAAGAAGAGTGGGTTGCTCGCCAATTTCAAAGGAAAACCGGAATTAAATGCTGAGAACTTTGAGGGGCTTTCAGCTCATAAGGGTGATGCCATCACAGGTGACGACATCAAGGATCAGATCACGGCACTGCAGGACGAATTGTCTGACACTAAGGTCTCCAAGCTTTATGGCAAAACATTGATTGATGGCAAAAAAGGACTGAAGAGCATTATCAAAGTAGGCAAGAAAGAGGGTTACAAGTTCGATAAAAAAGAACTCGGTATTGCACTTGAAGAAATGGACGATGCCGGTGCATTCAGCGATATCGAGCTGGATGATGCAGCCCTGGCAACGCTGCTGGGCATGGGTGGGTCGCAGCAGCAAGCAGGTACTAGTAGCTGATTTGAATGCGCTGACACCGCTCGCAAGGCGGGTTTTTTTATTGCTTGAACAGAGCGGGGAACACTCAAGGCACCCGCGAAAGATCAATGCCCCGCGACACTCGCATTGCAGAAGAAGTTGGGGTGGTCAGCAAAGGGTGGGCAACAGCACTGCGTGACGACGAGAAGGAAAAATTAGACTGGTCCAAAATCAACTACAAGGGAGCGTCTACAAATGATTCCTTTGACACTTCATTTATCGACTGGGGTGATATTTCAGTAGCCAAAGAACATCTTCAAGCCAAGGCCTACGAAGTAGTTGATTGGGAGTCATTTGACTTCCATTCACTTAGCGAACAAGAGAAGCAGCATATTGATTCCGCCAAGGTCGATTACGCAAGGATTTTTACCCAATTAAAAACATAGGATAATGTTGAATTTGATATTGATTCACTGAATTGGTCTTTCATCAACGGTTTGGACCCCTATTTCAAGAAGAAACTGTACAAAAAGGTTGCGTGGGATAAAGTGGACTTTAAGGAAGTCGAAAGCTCGGCTTTTGACTGGTCATCAGTGAATATCTAAAAGGCGATGAAGTCCGATCAATTAACACTTAATGCCATTGATATAGAGGAAACAAAGGAATCTAAAGCATTTAAGAAGCTAAAGCGCGCGCTTAAAAAAATCTCTGCCGATGATCTTCTCGTTGGTGCAAGCGACGAGACTCTCGTTGCAATTGGCTATGAGAATCTGGTCGGAAAAATTGGTGACTCGCTCATTAATAACTTCACAACTGCAAGCCATAACTACTCAATGATTCTCAAGCCCTTGTCCTACGTGCGGGCTTCTGCTGTCGCGACCGCTATGGGTGGATCACTGGCGCCACAAGCAGCAGGAGAGTCTTATGACTTTGAGCTGGTAGACGAAATTCAATTCTTAGCGTCAAACGAACAGATTGCCAGTCAGTTATCCAATGGCAAGGCAGATGATCGATCTTTGGCTTGGCTTGAGGAGAAGATTGGTGAAGACAATCAGAAGATATACTCAGCTCTGGACCTGCAAAGCTTTGATCAATACAGTGGCAATGGGGAGAGTCCTCTAAGTAGAGACAACAAATTATGGTTCATTGTTGACCTTGGAAGCAGCGAAGCAACTGCAGAGACCAGCAACTCAATTGACGTCTTCTAAGAAGATTAAATTCAGATGAACTAGATCATAGGCGATCAATTTTCTCGATACAAGCTCAACACGTCAGCGATAGCGGGACTCTCTTTAACTCTTCGATTCTCCAGCAGGTCAGACAGTGCAGTCTCTCTGAAGATTGTCTGATGAACTTTGACTCATCTAATCCATAGCATCGAAATAGTGATTGAGATTGAAACGATGACCAGGGAATCGAAGCTTGAGTATCAACAATGGGAACGGCTGGTGGCTCGTCAGCAATTGGTGAGCAGCGCCGGCATCAGCTGTGATGGGCACGCGGCATTTCGGGCTAAGTGTCTGCAGCAGATCGAAGCATCAGGGTCGAACCTGCCCAAGGCTTCTGCACCGTTACGCAGCAGCATTGCCAAGCAAGAGCAGGGCGGAGTCACGGTTCAGTGGTGATTTGGACGCCCACCTTTGTTGCAATGAAGATGAGTCAGGGAGCGAGCTAATTCAAAAACGCAATCTAAAAATATTCCGAAGAATTTTTATATGATTGCTATGGAGAATTATCCTGCACGCAGTTGTGATTGGGACACAACACAAATAGTTCAACAAAGAATTTGAGTGCAGACAATTTGATTTTGGAGCTGACGGTGGCGCAATAGCGTCTGTCAGCCAAAGATTCTGCGGTTGCAGAGGGGAATAAGGGCAAAGCCCAGGGGGAGAGGGGAAGTCAGGCTTAAGCCAGAAGCGCTGGCATCAAACAAAGCCGTGTTCGCTATGAACATCTGCGGCTATTCGGCCAATACAACGCTGGGCAGGGCCGTGATCAGGGGGTTGAACCCGTGTTTTGCCGGGTCAAATTCAGGTTTTGGGTAGGTGCTAAATGCAGGCAACGAGGTAGCACCCACCTGAATGTTAAGGGCCAGACTCCTGATCAGCAGATGAGTCTCAGATCAGTCTTGATGTGCCCTACCGGAAACGTGATTCGCTGAATCAACCTGCAGGCTTCCAGATCACCTCGGGATCCTGGCGTTGGAGTGTCTGTTCAGCAAGCTTGAGGTAATAAAAATAGCTCTGTCTGTCTTCCGATTCAGCAGCTTTGTTCATCAAGTGCAGATAACTGAGACGCTGATCGCTGTTCATGCATGGGCTGGAAGAGGACCAAACAATCACCTCAGCTGGCCTTCAATTTCGGTATCGGAGCGAACAGCCGAAACAATTCTGGGTATCGCAAGAGCACTTTTTTATCTTTTCTTTTGAAACTCTGGCCATAAAACCCGTCCTCACGATGCAATCAACAGGGCTGGAAATTCGTCGTGACAGGCGGACCACCTCCAGGAGGAACAACACAGCCTGGATCGGATGAGCCTGTGTTCTGCTCGGGCAACGCAGGAGATTGGCCAGGCCCTCCCGGCGATGCGGGACTCAAGTCAATCTTGCCGGGCCGGATCAGTTGGGACGTGACGTTGAACGCCAACCCGCCGAGCAAGCCAAGCCCCATCGAGGCCGAAAAAGCAACAAGAATTTGACGCTGACGGTTGTTCATCCCACTGCTCGATCCCGATGAAAGTTGATTGGCCGCGAGCTCTGGCCTCAATCTCAGTGAATAACGGAGATTTGACAGATCAAAACAGACCGCCGGATGATCCGCTTGCTGCAAACGGAACGATCGAAACACAGTCTCTGCTGACGCTGCTCACGCCCTTCCTCGTCTTCGGGGCGTTGTTTGTGGTGCTGCTGCTGGTCTGGGACCGATGACAGCCCCCGTTGCGGGACTGTTCTGGACGCCATACGCCGATTGGATCTACACCGTGGTCAGCCTGAGTGGTCTGGTCCTGATCACCTGGCTGGTGCTGGGTCGCAGCAGCGGCAGCTGACGCGCTTCAAAGCACGTCAGGCGGCAAGCATCTCCATCTCAGGCTCAAGCAGCACATCGCGGGCTGTGTTGAAGCGTGTCATCACTTCAGGGTCGCCCCCTTTATCGGGGTGATGTTGAACAGCCAGAAGTTTGTGGGCCCGCTTCACCTGGGCAATGGTCAATCGTCCAGCGAGCGGCAGGCCAAGGCACTGCCTGGCCTGAATGGCCTCGAGGCCGGGGTCGCGCCCCATCGGGCATTGATCACGGCGATGGTTTGACGTTCCCGGCTTGCGCTTTTTGCTTGTTTTGCGTTTGGCCGACCTGGCCTGGCCCCCAAATCCTTTCGATTCCTGCACAAGCTGATCGCCGAAGCAGGCCACAATGCCTGATCGCCAGGTTCAGTCGCCGAGCTGCGACCACCAGCGCTCGATGCGATCGGTGGAGCCATACCAGCTTTGACCGAACAATCCACCGTGGGCCGTATCGTCCAGCTCAATCCAACGGGCATCCCGCAGGAGGGCTGACGGGAGCGGCACCAGGCCATCCCCCTGCAGATGCGGGTCGCCCATGATCTGGCGATAGCTGCGGGCAGCGCTGCGGCTCGAAAAGTTGGATGCATTCGCTCCCAGCGGATCAAGCCGACCCGCAACCGCCACGTAGTCCACCCGATCGGCTTCAGGACAACCCGGAAACTCACGATCCACGCGAGCCCGCAGCGGTGTTGCACGCAGGGCCTGATGGGGACTGCCGAGCGTGATCAGGCGATTGCATCGGGCTGAACCGTTGAAACGGCGGCCCAGAAAGGTCTGATCGGCCAGGTAGGGCCGCAACATCACCCCGCCGGAACTGTGACCAATCAAGGTGACGCGACCGGTGGGCGACTGGTTTTGAAGCTCCCGCACAGCGGCATCAACGCGATCAAGCAGGCGACGCCAACCAAAGCCCCAGCTGGTGGCCAGCCAATCCAATTTGGACGCAGGCACGATGCGCACCGCAGCACCGGTGGCCTGATCAATCCAGTCAGCCAGGGGCCGGTAGGCCTCTTGCGTGATCAGAAAACCACCGAAGATGACGACGGGCTGAGTGAGGCGAGACGTGCTGCTCACCGGATCAACGCACATTGCGGAGCCTTGATCAGGTCGTAACCACGCCGAATGCGACTTCCACCAGGTTCAAGAACCGTACTCAGCTGTTGATCCTCAGAAGAAGCCTCAAAAACAACCTGCTGTCCGATCAACACGATCCTGAAGCGCCAGGGGAGAAGACCCGGAAGGGTGAAGCTCATGGAGATCCTGGTTCTCGACTCACGCTGCCGCAATTCAGGACAACGTCCATCCCTTCATGGGAAAGGAAAGCCGAGGAATCACTGGAGAGGTTTCTCGGCCACAACGGCGAAGAAAGGATCCCCCTTGCCGCCGAACAAGCCCATCACACCCTCGGCGCGGGTGTCTTCGGCAACGATCTCCGGCTGGGGCCAGCCCTGGGCCATCAACACCTCAGCGACATAACGCAGGTGATCACCGTCATCACCGTCGGTCCAGACCTGGGGAGCCTTGGTGAAGAACATTCGATTGGAAAACGCCACGATCACCTGGCCTCGGGGACGGGTGATCCGCCACAGCTCAGCTGCGATCGGCTCGGGCTGTTGCAGGTATTGCCAACCGGCCACGATCAGGGTGGCATCCATCGAGGCATCCTCAACCGGGAGGGTTTGGTCGCGGTTGAGGTTCTGAACCCAGTGCCGGTCCAATCGGGGGTTGGCACTCAGCTCCTCAGCATTGAGGCCATGGCCGATGACGTTGTCGTAACTGACGTCGTCAGGCAGGTGGCTCACCCAACTGCTCATCAGATCCAGCACCTGAGCACAGGGAGGGATGCGCTCGCGGTAGAGGGCGGTCAGCCGAGCCCGAAAACCCGCATCCAGGTGGTGAACGAAACGCGGCTCGCTATAGAAAATCGCGTCATCGGTGGCATCCAACTTGAAGCGTTGGGAGTCCTTCAGAACAGGAACAACCGTCATCGATCAACCCAGCTGCAGGTACCAGCGCAGGGCTGCACCAAGCTGACCCGCGATTCCCAAGCCGGTGGCCTTTTCAAGCACCACGGCAGCCAAGAAACCGAGCATTGCCACCCGGCCATTGAGCCGCTCAACATCGGTCAGGGCAGACCGGTTCCAGGGGCGTGCTGTGGTGAGCGACTCGCCGAAGCGTTCCGGTTCCTCGTAACGAAAAGCAGGCCGACTCATCGCAATGCGCAGATCCAGCGGACCTTAACCACGGTTCCATCGCGACCGTGGTAAACGGTCCAGGCACCATCGGCCTGGCGTTGCTCCAGCTGACCGCTGGCGCAGTTGGCACGCATCGGCAGAACCCGTTGGGTCCACCGGTCCTGGCCAGCGCGCTGGATCAGCAGGCCTGCTTCCACTTCAACGGAACCGTCCACGCTCTTGGGGGCCCGGATGTATTCAGCTGCCTTGAGGGCGGGGGTGTCGAGGGCCTCCATGAAGATCCAGCCGTTGCCGGGCAGCAGCTCGCCGCGACGGGATTGCCAGACCGCCGGCTCCTGCATCGGCTGCCATTCCGCCCGAACAGGCCCTGCGCTCAGGGACAGGAGTGAGGCCAGAGCAACGTTGAAGGCCAGAGCAGGAGAGGCCATGGGCAGCGGGATGCGGGAAGAAAGGTCGAAGGAACTGTCGGTCGCTTCAAACAGCTTTACGAAGCGTTGAAACGCAAACATGAATGAATGGTTATGGAATTCCACGAGGCAGGAGTGCCAGCTTGAAACGACTGCTTCATCAGTCCATGGCCAGCATTGCTCAGGGACGGGCTGCCTACACCGTCCGCCACAAGACATCCAACGGAGAAAAGCTGGAATCCTGCTTCTACGCCACCGATGCCTTTGAGGCCCGTCTGCTGGCCATGGAGTTCAACGCCTACATCCGACAGCACCCGAATTGCATCGATTCGATCCTCAGGACGGAGGCTTGAGCGGCGCCCGGCGACGCTCCACCTGAACGAACACCAGCCAGGCCAGGCTGGCGAGCCCCCCTCCGATCCAATCGCTGCGCAGCAGTTCAACCAGGGCAACGGTGCTGGCCCCGATGCGCAGTCCCCGTATAAGCAGGTCCGTTAGGGGAGCTGTCCGGCGCGTGTCGCGCTGCATGGGCCGACTCCGAAAAGATGAGGATGTTGCAGAGTCCCATGATCTCAGCCTTGCCTGGTTCTCCTGCCGCAGCTCTTCTGGCGAAGGAAGACCAGAGCCGCCGCGAGGGCAGCGGCATTCAGATCGAGCAGCTGCCGGGCTGCTGGATGTTGCAGCAGACCTGGACGCGCAGCGGGGATGCACCGGCGCCCGGCACCGCAATGCTGCTGCGTTGGCTGCAGGCCAGCCTGACCTTGAGCCGCGGCGACCAGGGCCTGAGGATCGTGAATCAGGTCTGCCTGGCCGGTTTCCGGTTGCGGTTCAGCGGCCAGGCCCAGCTGAAGGGGTCCAGGCCATTGCTGATGTTCAGCTTCACATCGTTGGAGCTGAGCTGGTTCGATCAGATGCTGCTGCAGCGAAGCCTGCCCTCACCGGAGCCCCAACGCTTGCCCTTCTTTGCCCTGATCGAACTGAACGAGCAGCAGGGAACACTCACAGCGCGGGGTCGGGGCGGTGGACTGGCCCAGTGGTCACGCAAGACAACAGAGGCGTCATGAAACCCGCCGTCGCCCTGGCCATGCTCGAGCGGGAGGGCCGATGGCTGCTCCAGCTGCGAGACGATATCGACTCAATCATTTACCCGGGCCACTGGGGGTTGTTCGGCGGCCATCTCGATCCGGGAGAGACAGCCAGCGACGCGGTGCACCGCGAGCTGCAGGAGGAGATCGATTGGTCACCCAGCCTTCCGCTGGAACCATGGTTTAGCGATGACAGCGGCAACCGGGTGGCCCACGTGTTCCGCGGAACGCTCAGCGTGCCCTTGAGCCAACTGCAGTTGAAGGAAGGCCAGGAGATGAAGTTGGTCTCCCTCAGTGATCTGGTGCGTGACTCGATCTGGAGTGAGCGGCAGCAGGAGCTCCGTCCCGTCGCCCCACGACTCTCGATCGTGATCGAACGGTTGCTGCAGGAGGGCCATGACCGCTGAAACCTGGCTCGATCTCCGCAACGTTCAGGCATGGCAGGGCGATCGCCCGGTGCTGCACGAGCTCAACCTGCAATTGAAACTGCGGCAGTCCACAACCGTGTTGGGGCCCAATGGCGCAGGCAAAAGCAGCCTGGTGAAACTGATCGACCGCAGCCTGTATCCCATCGTTCGCCCTGACGCTCATTTGCGGTTGTTTGGCAGCGCGACGGTGAACCTCTGGGCGCTGCGCAGCCGCCTGGGAGTGGTGTCGAGCGAGCTGGAACAGCGGCTTCATCCCAAAACAGCTGTTGAAGATGTGGTGGTGAGCAGTTTTTTTGGGGCCACCCGGCTGGGCCGCGATCAGAAGCCCACTGCGCGGCAGTGGGAGCAGGCGCGAGATCTGCTCGATCAACTGCACCTCCACAGCATCCGTGAACGCTGCTGCGGAGAGCTGTCGGACGGCCAGCGACGCCGCCTGTTGATCGCTCGCGCTCTGGTTCACCAACCCGAAGTGCTGGTGCTGGATGAACCGAGCCGCGCCCTCGACCTCCAGGCCTGCCATCAATTGCTGGCGATCCTGCGGCGCTTGATCCAAGCGGGAACAACGGTGGTGCAGGTCACCCATCGGGTCGACACGATCGTGCCGGAGATGGAACGGGTGCTGTTTCTGGCGCAGGGACGCATCGTTGGAGATGGAACTCCGCGGGAGATGCTGCAGCCCGCCGAGCTGAGTGAACTGTTCAACACCCCGCTCAACGTGGTTGAAGCCCAAGGCTTTCGCCAGGTTCTTCCGGGATAGATCCAGACGCAGCACCCTGCTCTGCTAGGGATGAGGGCCAGACGACGCATCCGCCATGGCAACGGCAGAACAGAAAAAGACCATCACCAAAAAGCGCCTGCAGGAGCTGCGCAACCAGTGCCGTGACCACTACAACGTGGTGGCCGATGGTGTTCTGCCCGACGGTGCCGATGTGCGCGTCACCATGGGCAAGCTCCAGGAGCTGATCGAACTGCTGGATGGCAAAGCCAAGTGGGATGACAGCGAAGCCTCCTGAACCGTTCCAGAGCATGCGGGAGGATCTGGATTACCGCGAGCCGTGGGACCAGGACGGTTCCAAGCGAACGGCATCGGATCAGGGTCGTTCCGCCAAGGACTTTCACTTCCGAGAAGCCGGCGTTCAGCGCTTCAACGACACCTACGACTGGGACGAGGACGAGCGCTGATCCACTGATCCACTCATCCACTGATCAGAGACGCCGCAGCACCCCCTGCCCAGGGGCGAGCAGGAAGGCGAGCACGAATTGCGCGGTTTGCGCCAGCACGATGCAACCGGCGGTGGAGCTGTCGGTCCAGTAGCTGATAAACACCCCCAGCACACTGGAGAGCACGCTGCTTGTGACGGCCAGCAGCGTCATCCGGTCGAACCGATCGGTGAGCAGATAGGCCGTGGCACCGGGGGTGACGAGCATCGACACCACCAGGATGATTCCCACGGTCTGCAGACCAGCAACGGCGGCGAGGGACAGGAGTCCCAGCAGCATGTAGTGCAGGAGTCCGGTGTTGATCCCGATCGATCGGGCGTGGGTGGGATCGAAGCAGAAGAGCATCAGGTCCCGCCGAAACAACAGCAGCAGCACCAGCACCAGCACCGAAATCACCAGGGTCTGCTGAACGTCCCCCGCTGAGATCCCCAGAACATTGCCGAAGAGGATGTGGGTGAGATCAATGTTGCTGCGCGTCTTGGAGACGAGCACGAGCCCCAGAGCGAAGAAACCGGTGAAGACAAGCCCGATAACGGTGTCTTCCTTCACCCTCGACTTCTGCTTCACAAAGCCGATGGCGGCAACGGAGCCCACACCGAAGACGAACGCCCCCAGGGAGAAGGGCAGGCCCAGGGCATAGGCAACCACCACGCCAGGGAGGACCGCATGGGAGACGGCATCACCCATCAACGCCCATCCCTTCAGGGTCATGAAGCAGGACAACAGCCCGCAAACACCCCCAACCAGGGCACTGATCATCAACGCCTTCACCATGAAGGCGTGACTGAGGGGTTCCAGCAAAAGCTCCATCGGATCAGTATGGGCGCGCTGCAGTCGGTTCGATGCCCCGCGCCTCCACCCAGATCGCTCGTCCTGCACTGCGCCGGCTGCCCACCCGTCCCAGCCGGATGGTTCAGGCCGTGGTGAGCCGCCTGCTTCCGCTGCTCTTCCGCAGTCAGGGCCTTGAGCTGAGCCATCGTGATGCTGCAGAAGCCCTGGCCAAGGCCTTTGCAGCCCAGCAGTCGGGGGGCAGCAATCTGCTGATCGCCTTTCGGCACCCCAGCACTCGTGATCCAGTGGTGATGGCGGATCTGTTCTGGAACGGCATTCCCCGAGCAGCACGGCGGCTCAAGCTGCAGCTGCCACGACCCATCCAGCTGCGCTTTCTCTACGACCGCGGCATTCCGATCTGGGCTGGCCCGGTGATCGGCTGGCTGTTGCAACGCAGTGGCGGCATCGCCATCCACCGCGGCCGCTTGGATCGCCCAGCGCTGGCCCAGGCCCGTGGGGCTCTGGCCCAGGGGCGCTACCCGCTGGTGGTGGCACCGGAAGGAGCCACCAACAACCTCTCCGGCGAGATGGCGCCCTTGGAGCCGGGGGTGGCCCAGCTGGCGTTCTGGGCCGCTGAGGATCTGGAGAAAGCCAACGACGAGCGGCCACTGGTGGTGTTGCCCATCGGCATTCACTACAGCTGGAGGCACCCCAACTGGATCGCCCTCGAAGCGCGGTTGGCTTGCCTCGAACGCCATCTCGGCATCTCCTCCCCCGACGCCGGCCAAGACAATCCCGAGACCACCAGCCGCGACCGGCTGATCCAGATCGGCACGAATCTGCTCAAAGCCCTTGAGCAGCTCGAACGGCTGAAGCCCGATCCAGCTCAGACCTTCAGCGAACGGATTGATGCCTACCGCCGGCATGGCCTCGCCAAAGCCGAGACCCATTTCGGCCTGCGTGCCGTCGGCAATCTCCAGGAGCGCTGCCGCCGGATCGAGCAGGCCGCCTGGGATCGGATCTACCGGGAGGGTGTTGATCATCTTCCGCCACTAGAGCGGAGCCTGGCGGACTGGGAGGCACGGGAAGCCGACCTCCAACTCACCCGCATGCGACTGGTGGAGCATTTCACCAGCGTGAGTGGTCATTACATCAGTGATCGACCCGACTTTGACCGCTTTGCCGAGATGTTGCTGCTGGTGGAGGAAGCGATCGGCTGGATCAAAGACAAGCCCTGGAAGGGTCAGCCCAGCCTCGGCCCACAACGGGTTGAGGTGCAGCTCGGACGAGCCTTGCCCGTGCGGCCTCGCCTGAATCAGTACCGCAGCAACCGTCGCGAGGCGATGCAGGTGTTCATGCAAGACCTGGAGCAGGCTCTCGTTGCCCTGATGCCCGACGTCTCTCGGGCAACTACTACGGACGCGGAAAAGCTCTGATTAGAACGTCTCCTCCGGGGAGCTGTTGCCCGTCAGCAGATCGGGCGGCACGCCACCGAATGTCATGGCGAGGTTCTCTGGGGTGAACACCTCTGAGGTTTCCCCGTAGGCGAGCACGGTCTTGTTGATCAAAACCACCAGATCGCAAAAATCACGAACGTGACCCAGGTCGTGGGTGGAGATCAGGATCGTGCGGCCCTCGTCGCGGAACTGAAGAAACAGCTGCGCCATCAGCTGCTCCGTGCGCACATCAACCCCATTGAAGGGCTCATCCAGCAGCAGCACATCAGCGCGCTGGGCGATGGCTCGGGCCAGGAACGTGCGCTTGCGCTGACCACCGGAGAGGGTCCCAAGGGGACGATCGGCCAGCTCCAGCAGATCAACCCGCGTCAAGGCGTCCCGCACAGCCACACGATCGGAGCTGCGGGGAATCCGCAACGCATTCATCGCGCCGTAGCGGCCCATCATCACCACATCCCACACCGACACAGGGAACTGGGCATCCACCCCTTCGCTCTGGGGCACATAGGCCACCGCTTGATGACGCTGCGCTTCGGCAACGCTGCTGCCGTTGATCCGGATTCTGCCGCGCGAAGGGCGAACAAACCCAGTGAGAGCCTTGAAGAACGTCGATTTACCGGCACCATTCATGCCCACCAAACCGCAGATGCAACCGGCTGGCAGGTGCAGGCTGGCGTCGTACAGGGCAACGGTGCCGTTGTAGTCCACACAGAGCTGGTCGGCCTGAATGCGCATCAGCGGTTGCTCTCGGACGGGTCCAGGCCCTTGCGGATCAGACCCACATTGTGCCGCTGCAATTCCAACAGGGTGGGGGCAGGCCCGTCCGGAGGCGAGAGGGAATCCACGTAAAAGGTTCCACCGAATTGCGCCCCTGCCGCCGCTGCCACCTCCCGTTGGGCTTTATCGCTCACGGTGCTTTCACAGAAAACAGCTGGCACCTCGCGCTCTCGCACCGTGTCGATCAACCGTGCCATGCGTTTGGGTGTGATCTCGCTTTCGGCATTCACCGGCCAGAGATAGGCCTCCTCGAGTTCGTAATCCGCTGCCAGATAGGAGAAGGCTCCCTCGCAACTCACCAGCAGCCGTTGCTGGGCCGGCAGCGCGGCAATCGACTTGCGCAGCTCCTGATCGAGGGCCTGGAGCTTGGCTTTGTAGGCCGACGCGTTAGCGGCAAAGTCCTCCGCCCCGGCTGGATCGAGTTGGCTGAAGGCCCGCTCCAGATGGTCCACGTAGCCCATCGTGCGCTGGGGGGACATCCAGGCATGGGGATTGGGCTTGCCGGAATAGGCGTCCTCTGTGATCAGCAGAGGCTTCATCCCTTCCGAAAGGGTGATGGTGGGCACATCCCCCGCTGCAGCCGTGAAACGCCGGGCCCACAACTCCAGCCCCAACCCGTTCTCAACAATCAGATCCGCCTTGCTGGCGCGCTCGATGTCACTGGGGGTGGGTTGGTATCCGTGGATCTCGGCACCGGGCTTGACGATCGAAGCCACCTGCAACCGATCACCCGCCACGTTGCGGGCCAGATCGGCCAAAACCGTGAAGGTGGTGAGCACCTGGGGGCGTGAATCCGCGCTGACGTCCTGATCTCGGCTGCGGCAGGAGGCCAGCATCACGGCCACCACAACCAGCAGCACTGCTGCCGAACGGTTCCAGTTCAACAGGTGCAATGAAGACAAATCTGGCCTGATCAAGGATTGCACCTGCCGGTCCTAAAACAACTGCGGCAACGGCAGGGAAACGCTGCAACGAAGCGATGCAATCACCGAAGCGCCAAGATCACCTCAACCACTGAACACCCGTGCGCAGGTCTGAGCGGGTGGAGGTGATTCTGCAGCGCCTCCACGAGCAGTACCCGGAAACACCGATCCCCCTGGATCACAGTGATCCGTTCACCCTGCTGATCGCTGTTCTGCTGAGTGCCCAATGCACCGACAAGAAGGTGAATGAGGTGACGCCGGCGCTGTTTGCCGCTGGGCCAACACCCGCCGCCATGGCAGAACTCGAGGAGGAGCAGATCCTGGCGTTCATCCGGCAGCTCGGGCTGGCCAAAACCAAGGCCAGAAACGTGCGCCGCCTTGCCCAGATTCTGGTGACGGCCTACGACGGCGACGTTCCCCAGAGCTTTGAGGAACTCGAGGGACTACCGGGCGTGGGGCACAAGACAGCCAGCGTGGTAATGGCCCAGGCCTTCGGCGTGCCCGCCTTCCCCGTCGACACCCACATCCACCGGCTGGCCCAGCGCTGGGGGTTGAGCGACGGCAGCAGTGTGGCGCGCACGGAACAGGACCTCAAGCGCCTCTTCCCCAAGGAGCACTGGAACCGGCTGCACCTGCAGATCATCTTCTGGGGCCGTGAGTTCTGCACATCACGGGGCTGCGACGGAACCGTCTGCCCCATGTGCCGTGAGCTATATCCGAAACGGCGCCGTCCTGTGATCACCCGCAAGCCCTGATCAAGACAGCAGCTCTTCAGCGTTGGCCTTGATCACGCAATCAGCGGTGGGGTAGCTCACACAAAGGAGGGCAAACCCCTGGCCGATCTGATCATCATCGAGAAAGCTCTGATCGGTCTGATCCACCGAACCTCTCACCAATCGGCCGGCGCAGGTGGAACAGGCGCCGGCCCGGCAGGAATAGGGCAGATCCACGCCGGCCTCCTCGGCTGCATCGAGGATGTACGTGTCATCAGGGCACGAAAAGCTGGCACCACCCTCGATGCTGATCTTGAAAGAGGCCATGACGCGGAAGATCCTGAAGGGTTGGTAGCTGGATCAGCCCATCGGCGCCAAAGCAACTGGATCCGCACCCTGCTCCCATAAATGTTTGGGGGAGGCGCAGGCGAGGGAACCTGCGCTCGTTCAACTCCCCGAAGCGTTGGCAGTGATGCTCGCGCCTCCGGAATCATTACGCGGATGAGAACAGTTCTTACTAAGCAGTAATGCCTAAAAACGTGCGAATCGATACCCGCCAAAGCGCCATCGTCCTGGACAGTGCATCACGAAAGCAGTGGTGCTTTCCATGCGTCACGGAGGGGGCGGGCTGAGGGGCCTGCTCCTTTTTTTTGGCCTGGACCTGATCCAGAAGACCACTTGACCAGCCAAACCCACCATTGCTAGTACAGATGTACTTGCAGCGTGATCATGGGAGAGGGCTGGCTGATTGACAGCGACGACCGCTGGATCTGGCGATTCCATCGCGATCAGAAGGGATGGATCCATGAGCCAAAGGTCTTCATCGACAGAGGCCGGCGCCTGCCTGACGGCCCTCCCCTGCTGAAGGAACGCCGACACCTGCGAAAGGCCGAAGCAGAACAACTCTGGGCGTCCTTGCAGACCCAGGGCTGGAAACGCCTTGCATCTCCGGCCTGGGGCGACGCGGTTGAACTTTGAGACAGGTCGCTGGGGCCAACCGCGAGGCTGTCCATCAGCAATCCCAGCAAACGCATCGGATTGGCATGTTGGATCTGTGAGGAAAAACGCCTCACAGGGTGGAAACAAGGACACACTCCTGGGAGCCGTTTTGGAACCCCTGCCTTTGGCGGGGGTTTCTTTTTGTCTGCCAGGGAGCCCATGGAATCGGTCATCAACGAAATCGAGTTCAACTTCGAGCAGACCGTAAGCATTCGAACTGACGTGAAGCTGAGCAAGGACGACGTGAAACAGATCGTCTCGGAAGCGCCAATAGAAACGCTGGAGGAGATCGTTTACCAAAGCCTGGTCACCGATGAGTTGTACCTGAGGGCGAGGGCCAAGGGCATCGCCGCCAAGCTCAAACAGGACAGCCTTGAAGTGAACAGGATCGAGTACTGGGACGACGAAGGAAACAAGGTCTGAACCTGGTAGCACTGGTTGACCCGAACACGCCTGGGACCACTTGCCTCTCCCCCATTGATGAGGCGTGGATGATCATCCTCCGATTGATGAGAGGTGCCTGCTGGCGGAGCTTGGCCGGGTTGGGCCATGGTGCAGAAAGGTGCCCCTAAACGCTGTTGCGCACTCAACGTCAGCTTCGCCAGCAGTTGCTGGCTCCATCACCACCAGGCAAGCCCCGATCCTTGACGGATTACCGCTGGGCGCTGTCAGAACATTCAAGCCCTGGCCCTGCTTCTGCCAGGCAAAGAACGCCGTTTCTTTCGACAGAACAAGCTGCACCGGGTCGATGGATGGCGAAAATTTCGCGGCTGCTATCCCGCCGCAAAGCGCAGACCCGTTGATTCAGTTCGTCGAACCACGGTCCACTGCGGTTAGCCGATTCTGCTGAGAACGGGCTCCAGATCCCAGGTGTAGCCGCGAACGACCACGTCCGCGCGGCGTTTCAAAGGGTGAATGAAGCGTCGCTCACCCGGCAACATCTCCCACAGCATCTGGCGAATCACGTACAAAGCCGGCCGCTGCCTGTCGCGCACATCACGCCAGAGGCGTTGAACCAACCGCTGCAGAAGAGGCGTTTCGATGTACACAACCAGCGAAATCGGCACAGACTCCAACAGATGCTGCGGCCCGTAGGAACCTTCCACCAGAACCAAGTCATAGGGCTGCTGCAACAACCTGGAGCTGACCTTGCGGCTGCGCATGTCGTAGCTGCGCAGGGAGTCGAGCTGCCGATAGCGAACAGCGCTGAGCTGCAGCTTCAACTGATCCGCATCAATGGCATCCACCGTGTCGAAGCCGTAGCGCGAGTTGGGCGACCAACCACTGCGGTAGTAGTCGTCGCAGGAGATCAGCAGTGGCTGGTGCCCCCTGGCACGCAGTTGCTCAGCCAGATGGGCCGCGAAGGTTGTTTTGCCGGCCGCGGACGGGCCGCAGATACACACCAGAGGTACTGCCCCAGACATGCGCCGCCTTTATCCACGCCAATGCTGACAACAACCCCCGAACAAGGCAGCAAAACAGTAGCCGTTGATACAGATTGAGGCTATAGTGAAGTCACGTTGGGCCTCATCCACAGGCCGCAGTCAGATCCACGCCAGGCAACGGGGGCGTGGGCACCGCGCAAGAGAGAGATGAACACCCTTCAACTGATCAAGGCACGGACTGTGCGCAACCAGGCCATCGAATCGGCCAGAACACAGATGGCACGGGCCTTCCGCCACCAAGGCCACACCGACCGGGTGCACACCCCGGTGGGAACCACAACCAAGCTGCTGCGCTATCGCGGCGTCACCTACGAACCAATTGATCCGCAGCAGCACCCAACCGGCGGACGGGAGCTGCGTTACCGCGGCGTCAGCTACGACGTGTACTGAAGCCAAACATGCAGCGATGATTGAAGCGGGGAGCATCCCCGCTTTTTTCATGGGCTGTTGAGGGTGACGAAGAACCAGTTGCGCACTGCCTTGTTCTCAGCTGCAGCCGTGACCTTCAGCGCCGGGGCAGCCCTGGAACCTCCGTTGCAGAACCTGACCAACCTCGCCAGAGCGGGCACGAGCTTCAGCGCCAAACAGCTCTGCAGCGGTGTGCTCATGGCTGGAATGGATCCGAATCGGATGCTCAGGGAAGATCTGGCCGCCGGCCAGGGGCTGATCCAAACCAGGATCGAGCCCGAGGCTGGGCGCGTTGAAGCCAGCGCCCTGTTCGGACTGTTCCGCTCTGAAGCCGTTCAGAACGGAGAACTGGGCTGCACCTGGCGGATGAACAGGCAGCCATCGCCACGGTTGTTCCGCCAGGCCAGCCCTGGCAACAGAGATCCCAAGCCAAGCGGAGGTCCCTGGCGCCTGGTCGACATGGCTCCTGCAGAGCCACCGGAGATCGATCGCCAGGCGCTGAACGATGTTCTCGATCGCGCTTTTGAGGAAAACGAGCCACTTGCACCCAAACGAACCCGTGCCGTTGTGGTGGTGCAGGACGGCTGGGTGATCGCTGAGCGCTACGCCCAAGGCATTCAGCCGAACATGCCCCTAATCGGCTGGTCGATGAGCAAAAGCATCACCCATGCCCTGATCGGACTTGCCGTCCAAAAAGGAATTCTGGATCCGGACAAGCCGCCGAGCGTGCCCGAGTGGAGCGATCCAGAGGACCCTCGTCGACGAATCAGCCTCGATCAACTGCTGCGGATGAACAGCGGCCTGGCCTTTGAGGAATCGACGGGAGCCCTGAACTCAGATCTGGTGCGAATGCTCACCCAGGAAGCCGACATGGCAGGGTTCGCCGCCAGCCAGCCTCTCATCAAAAAACCAGGCAAAAAGTGGAGCTATTCATCCGGAACCACCAACATTCTCAGCCGGATCCTGAGGCACGCCATCAACAACGATCAGGACTACTGGGCCTTTCCCTCGCAGGCTTTGTTCGGCCCCCTGGGCATGACGACGGCTGTGCTGGAAAGCGACAACAGCGGAACTTTGGTGGGCTCATCGCTGGCCTGGGCCAGCGGACGCGATTGGGCCCGATTTGGCCAGCTTTATCTGGATCAGGGCCGATGGAACGGCAAACAACTTCTACCCGCGAACTGGGTACGGCGTGCGCGAACGGCCTCGCGAGGATCCAAGAAGGGATATGGGGCGCACTGGTGGCTCAGCCGTCGCAAATCTCGGCCTGATCTCCCCAACAACAGCTTTACAGCGGAAGGCTACCAGGGACAACTTTTGCTGATTGCGCCATCCCAGCGCGCTGTGATCGTGCGTCTGGGACAGACACCGAACAAGGCAGGATTTGATGCCAATGCTTTCGGGGCTGATGTTCTCTCAGCCCTTCGATAAGCGAACGGCAGAGCTCAGCTGTTGTCGCCGCCCTTGGGCACGAACGCCTGGGATGCCGCAACAAGAAGTCCAGTAATCAACAGGGCAGGAAGGATGACGGTTGGACCGCCAGGAGCTGTCTGGGAAGCGAACAACAGCATGGTGTGGCAACAAAAACCATTGATCACCCTGGCAGAACAGGGGGCAAACAGCGACTCCTGCAAATGTTTGTCGCAGAGACGAAGGCTCAGCAGATCACGACGGGAAAGAGAAAAAGTTCGCCCTGTACGGCATCACAGGCTCGAACAGAAGCGGTGGGCCTGGCACGAGGTTTCGCCACCGCCGAGGCTGCCGCCGGAAAAGCCTTGCGGGGTCGGATCAAGGAATGCCGCATCCACTCGTCAGCGCGGAAGGTGGCGTAAGGAGAACTCGCAGCCATGAGTTTCAGAGCAGTACATCTGTTTTAGTGCGCATGTACTACAGCGTCAACCCAGGCGCTCTCCGCAACAATCACGGGAACCACCGCCCATCCGCAGGTGACGCAACAGGACGATGCCATCGGCAGCCGCTTGAGCCGGATCGAAGCTCGGCTGGCCAGGATTGAAGAGCTTCTGGTCAGCGCAGGAGTTGGCGAAGGTCAGAACCCATCAGCAACGCAGGAACAGTGCTACGAGGAATGGATCCACTATCTGAACAACACCCCTGAGGCCGTCGAGGCTCACCTCACCGCCCACGAGATGGCCGCCCTAAAAGCCTCCATCAACGCCAAAGTTCCAAGCGATTCGTAGAGTTATACACAGCTTTTCCACAGGGCCAAAACAGCTGATCCTGACGAGCACAGTGGTTTTGGCCATCAGCGTGGAAAACAAGCTTCAGATGCTCAGCAGTCCCCGGCACATCCTGCCTCTCAATGTGAAGAATGCTGTGCTGGCAATTGATTTCAAGCAATAAATGCATCAGTGATTTCGAACACGCCTCAAGTGGCAACGAAGCGCTCCCTGCTGTGAACGAAGCAGGCAATCCTCAGGAAAAGCTTCAGGGCACCGATCCGCCAGAGGAGTCGGTTGAAAAACTGTGGAAAAACAAAAGATCCTGTTGTGAACACTGCAGACAGCCGGGGGACGTGCATTTCCGGGTGATCACCGCCCGACTCGCGGACTGGATCCTGGTGTGCGAAACCTGCTGGCCGAACTTCCGCGAACAAGCTGGTTATCGCTATGGAGGAACCCGCAAGGCCAACCGCCGCAAGCGAAAACGGCGTTAGCTGGAGGAAGGCTCAGATCAGTTCACATTGGTGGCGAATCACCGTGCCGCGGCGTTCCCAAAATTCCGGCGCTGATTGATCAACGACCCGCCACCACCAACGGCCATCGGTGTAACTGGGAGCACCTGCATTGTTGGTGCGCGGTAGTTGCAACTCCAGATCACGCCAACGCAGCAGAACTCCGTCCCCCGGCAGGGTTCCCTCCAACGTGTTGGGAATGCCTTCCGCCAGGCCGGTGAGATCAACGGCTCCCCGCGTGATCTCAACACTGAGCCGATCCTCATCGCAGATCCAATCGGCCCATGACGGCTGGGGAGCCAAGAGCAGACAGAGCATCAACAACGCCAGGCCCAGGCCCTTCGCGACAGAATTCAGCAATGCTGTTGACCCTCATATACGACGGCGGATGCCCATTCTGTCGAGAGTTCGCCCTCCGCAGTGAGCTCCAGGCGGGTGTTCCCAACCTGCGCATTGTTGACGGGCGCGCCGATCACACGATCCGTCGCGAACTCAATGCCCTCGGCCTGCCTCTGCGCAATGGCGCCGTGCTGATCGAAGGAGAGCAGACGTGGCATGGCAGCGAAGCCATTGCGGAACTCAGCCGGCGCATGAACCCCAGCGATCCCCTGCTCGGACTGCTGGCCAAGCTGTTCAGTGACAACCAGCGTTCAGCACTGGCTTATCCAGCTCTGTTGGCTGCCCGGCGCCTGGCCCTCGCCACCCGCGGGCTGAGCGTTGACCCGGATCGAGCTCGATCACGCTGACGCAATGAGCCAAAACACGGGTGGTCGCAACCGATACCCCTGAACTACGGTCGAAACACGCCTAAAGATTTTCTTAAGCATCGATCCTGATCCCTTTGTTCCCGACGCGCTGAGCCATCAGCAACTCAACGCCTTGCTGAAAGCGGCGATGGACACACCCGCCGTTCCTGAAGGGCGGCTCAGCGACGACGAATTGCTCCGCGCAGCACTGAGTGCATGGGCCGACCAAACCCAGGAGTTGCTGCGATGGATCGAAGGGCAGGGCGATGCAGTGAGCGACACGCGATCGCCCAAGCAGGTGATGGCGCTGGGAAGTTTTCGCACCCATCTGGTGATGGGCCTCAAGGCCCTTCGTTATTCCGAAGGCTGAGCCCGCTGCTGCTCCCGACGAGCATCACAACACTCCTCGAGAACGGAAAGAAACTGTTCCGGCTCCGGTTGATCGTCAAGATCGAAGCGGGTGGCTGTGGTCACCGTGAAGTTGATCCAGGTTTCCACTTCAGGGCCGCCGGATGCCATCACAAGGTCGTAGCAGGCCTGAAAATCTGAATCCGGTGCAAGATCACGCGCCGCATTGATGACGTCGTACAACTGATCCATGGCCTCGGCTTGGGCTTCAGCAAAGACGGCACGAATGCGATCCAGCATCAGCAGGCACGCTCAAGCTCAACAACAGAAAGCTCTGCTGTGACGTTGGAGGCTTCGTCTGCAAGCTCAAGAAGTTCTGCGTTGAGCTCCAGCAACATCAAGGCCAAGGAGGACGCAAATTCGATGCAGAACGATTCGTGTTTCACAGCGCCGCCGCGTTGAATGTGCAGGGTCTAATCAACACTGCAAGTTGAACGTGGATTCCGCAATCCTGCTTTACATCAACAACGAAAAATGAGAAATCGGTACTCAATCCGTATCGATAAATCAAATCGGCCGCGAACGCTCAACAGTTTTGGTACCCGGTGCTGGACCCTCAGGCCGCAACAGGTTCAAGCATGGAGCTGACGCTGGGCTGAAATCCGATTTCACGCAGCCGGGCGTTGCTGACACGGGCATTGAAGATGCGTGCACCGGGGCGATCGTGGTTGTCCCAGATCACTGGGGGCAATCCGAAGTCATCACACAAGGCATTGGAAAGCTGACGCCGCGTGAACTGGAGATCATCAACAAGGTTGTAGATGCCTTGGAGGCGGCGGCCGAAGGCGAAATCAACACCGCGAATGATGTCGTGAAGATGAACCCAGGCATTGATGTGATTGCCGTTTTTGCGAACAGGCTGCCCAGCAGCACTGCGGATGTAGGACGGGATGTCCATACCGGGACCGTAAATACCACCAAGCCGCAACACGCAGGCTTGGGTTGAAGCGTCGTTCAAGGAAAGAGCAGAGGCCTCGGCGCTGGCCAGAAGAGCGTTGGTGTTGTTGGAACAATCCGGAGGGGTCTGCTCATTGCAGATCGCGCCGGCCTGATCGCCATACACCCCTGCACTGCTCAGGTAGGTCACATGCAGCGGTCGACGCCCCTGGCGCTGACGCAGCGAATCAACAAGGGCCGGCACCGCCTGGCCGTAAACCTTCTCATACTGATCTTCCTCAAAGGTGGCGGTGGTGGGTGCCATCGCAATCAGAACCCCATCGAGCCGATCCAGGAAACTGGCATCCGCCATCGGATCGCCAGCGCTGTAGAGGCGGGGGTGGTCGACCAGATCGCAGAGCTCAGCCAAACGTCCGGGGCTGGTGGTGGTGCCCACAAGCTCATGGCCCTGGCGCCTGAGGTGGGTGGCGACAGCGGATCCCACATATCCACAACCCACAATCCCGAAACTGCCCGCCATGTCCGGTCAAACACCTTTTACAGAATTTAACGAACGAGCTTTGGGCCTGGCGTGACAATGGAGACATGATCTCGATGATCCTCAACCTGCTCTGGGTTGTTCTCGGCGGACTTCCCATGGCTCTGGCCTGGTGGCTGGCCGCGTTGATCTGCGCCATCACCATCGTTGGCCTGCCATGGGCACGGTCGTGCTGGGTGGTCGGTTGTTTCTCGATTTGGCCCTTCGGCTCCGAAGCCGTGAGCCGTCGTCAGCTGAGAGGACGGGGTGATCTGGGGACGGGCCCCCTGGGGGCGCTCGGCAATGTGATCTGGTTCCTTGTGGCCGGCTGGTGGCTGGCCCTGGGTCACCTCAGCAGTGCCCTGGCCTGTTTTGTCACGATCATCGGCATTCCCTTCGGCATTCAGCACATCAAACTGGCTTTGATTGCTCTAGCCCCCGTCGGCATGACAGTGGTGAAATCTCGCAACTGATCTCAGCAGAGCTGATCAGAACAGCAACTGAATCAGCCAGACCATCGCCAAACCAAGCACGCCGGCCAACAGCAATCCGCCCGCCAGAAAGGTGATGGCGGCGGCCAGCCCGATCCTGGCCATGGTGTCTGGATAGAGAAGAAACAGGGTCAGCCCCAGGGCCACAGGCCACAACGGCGGAATCAACAGGCAGACCCCGGTGAGGATCATCAGCTTGCGATCACGCTGTTGCTTGGCCTCCACCAGAAGGGCTTCGGCATCAGCTTCACGATCAATCGCAGCCTGCTCATCGTCACTGAGCCAACGGCCACGAGCCTTGGCACGATCGAGCTCGTCCTCAAGCCGTTCAGCGGGGTTGCCCTTGCTCATCGGCTCACCATAAGAAGCAAGGGATCAACCCAAAAACAAAGACCGACCGTCACAATCGATTTGAAATGGGTAATTTTATCTAGGTATTTACCCGCCGCAATAATTTCATTGCCCAAAAAAGAAAATCAGCATAGTGTCGCTTTGCGAATTGAGAAAGACGTGATGAATACAAATCTCGAGTCACCAAATGCTGACCAAGCTTGCGTCACTGAATCACAGGTGAATGCTTATTTTGAATGCCTAACCCTCTGCAATCTTGATGATGGCAGTTGTTACGAGCAATGCATTCTCGTACATCTGAAAAACGAGGTTGATGCATGAAAAGCCTGAGCGATCAAACTCAAATGGGCTTGGCATCCATTGCCTCAACGGTTGCTGTTGCTCTTCTCGTAATCGGTTTTATGGGAATGGCCCAGCACATCAATGCCAGCCCGCTCTGAAGCACTTGTTCACTTCTGACGCTTAAAGGTGTAGCAACCACCGTGGTAGCCCGTGAAGGGTTGGGCGTAGGTCACCAATTCCCACCCCTGCTCTCCCAATTCATTCATCAATCCCACCAGGGTGACGTCTCGCTGCGGATGGCTTCTGGAGATCAGCTGGCGATCATCCAGCCAGAGCTCCTCGATTTCCCCGGTCCACGACTTCCCCCGGGGCACGAAGCGCAACTGGGTGTACTCCCAACGCATCACCAAGCATCAGCTGAACGACGCACCATCTTCACCGCAGACGGCACCCACCGGGGGCGAGAATTGAAGAAACCGCTGTTCTGTGATGCGTCGCCTGCTCGCCCAGCTCGTTCTGCTCATCGGTCTGCTCACGCTCACTCCGGACTGGTGCGGAGCCCTGGACGTGAGCCTGCAACGCATTGATGCCAATGGCATTGGCGAATCGATCGGCAGCGTCACAGCGCAAGACACCGACCAAGGCCTCGTGATTTATCCCGATCTGGCCGGGCTGAGCCCTGGGGAACACGGCTTCCATCTCCACAGCACGGGAAGCTGTGACGTGGGCGAAACCGCCGAGGGCACTCCTGTTGCCGGCTTGGCTGCCGGAGGTCACTGGGACCCTGACGAAACGGGGCAACACCTTGGCCCCTTCGGAAACGGTCACCGGGGCGATCTCAGCAGGCTGGTGGTGGATGACGACGGCAAGACCAACACCAGCGTGGTGTCGCCTCGGCTCAGCACCGCTGACCTGAAGGGGAAAGCCCTGATTGTTCATGCAGGCGGCGACACCTACAGGGACGAGCCCCCCCTGGGTGGAGGTGGAGCACGGGTTGCCTGTGGTGTGGTGCCGGACGAGCGCTGACTCAGCCGTTCACCAGGCGGGCATGGAGGCGACAGACCCTAATGGCCTGAGCAGGTGGCTCCTGACAGAGGGCACCGAGTTCCCTGTTCAGCTGTTGGAACAGGGACAGATCCGCTCCGGGAATTGAGGGAAACACCAGGAACAAACCTGAGGCGATCAAACCGATCACAACATCGCTCCAACTCTTAAGAAAACCCTAAGCCCGCGTCGATTCGGGGTCGTGTTCATCCCTGCAGACAACGGCCATCAGCGTCTCGATGTGCAACATCAGGCCAGCGCGCCAGGCAGCATCTTCATCACAGGCCTCGATGGTGTCCACCACGATCGAGCCGCCACGCTCAAGGATCAAGTCATAGGCGGGTGGCGTCGGAGCGTTGCATTGCCTCCCCATTCAGCAGATAAAGCACGTCCGGCACATCCCCCAGTTGAGGGAGTTCAACGGCAGGTGAACATGATCAAACGCTTGAGCTCTCACAACGTTGTTCAAATCACCCCTGTTTCGGCGCGTCGGGATCTACCTCGTGCTCAGCACCGCTGCTGTCACCGTCGTCAATCAGCTCGAGATTGAACAACAAAGTGCCTATCAGATCTACATCCCGATGTTCATTGGGATCTACATCGTTTCGCGTTGGCTCGACAGTCGGTTCAACCAGGCCTCACAACAGCAGGCCTCTCAACAGCCACAGCCCAACGCAACGCACGACAAAACCTCACTGCCCACAACCGACCGCGGTTTTGGACAGTGAGGTGAAGCGAAGCTGTTGTGAAGATCAGCGGCGGGGTTCGGCCTTGCGAACGGAGATGGCGCGACCCATCCACTCAACGTTCTGCAGGTCGTCGATTGCCGACTGCTCATCGGCTTCGCTGCTGAGGTCAACAAAAGCGAAACCACGCTTGCGGCCCGTCTCCCGATCGAGGGGCAAGGAGCACTTGCTCACTTCGCCGTACTGACCGAACAGATGAATGAGATCCTCCCGCTCAGCGTCCCAGGAGAGATTTCCGATAAAGATCGTCAAAAAAAGAATTGATCAAGACTTCTTACCTTCGCACACAGCGGCCAGATGCCGAGCCTTCAGAAGGGATGGCTCATCAATGGGATCAAGGACTACCAAACAATTCCGTTCAAACCTGAATTCGATAGAAAGCCTTTGCTTCGAGCCCAACGAAGCCGCAACGGAACCAGGCTTGATTCAGTTGAGGCATGGAAATGGGTGGACTCAGCGGTACCAAATCGGACGATTTCATCAACGCAGCCAAAGCCCGCGGCGAAGCTGCCCTGCAAGACAAACAACCCAAATTGACCAAGCTGGAAAAAGCATTCCGGCACGCGGCAATCCGGCGGCGGGCGGAAGATGCCCGCAAAAAGGGACACCACGCCTAATTCAAAGCCCTGCCCTTCCAGGTCCAACCGCGGCCCGTGCGGGTGCGCCAGATCGAGACAGGGCCAATCGCACCCACCAGCAACCCACCGGCGCCCATCAGCCACCAGTAGCTGAGGGGCACATCAAAGTTGCTGCGCGTCCACAGCCGCAGCAGCAGCTGTTGAAGGATGGCCAAGCTCGCCAGGGCCAACACCCACCACCAAGCCGAAGCCAGCAGGGGTTGGAGCCAGAGCAGCAGCAGCGATGCCGGCAGCAACAGCCAGGGCACGGTGAACATCAGCACCACCACCAAAGCAGCGCCAAGGGCTTTGACGGGGTCCCGGTCCAGGCCCAGAAACCAGTTCTTGGTCCAGCCCTCCCAAAGCGCCGCGAGGTCGCTGTACATCCGCAGATCGACCGCATCAAGCCCCAAGAGATAATGCAGCCGATGGCCTCCTCCCTTGATGGCGCGGGCGAGGGCCAGATCTTCCACCACCTCGCCAGCCAGGGCCCGGTGCCCACCAATCTGCGCATAGGTGGAGGCCTTGAACAACATGAACGGCCCCGCCGCAAACGCCACCGGCGATGCCGGGTCGTTGGTTTCGAGGATGGGAAAGCCGAGGCCCAGCAGGCTGGCCATGATCGGCTGCACCATCCATTCCGCCAGACATCCGCAACTCAACCGCGGCGCCAGACTCAGCAGATCGGCCTGCTCGTCAAGGGCCTGAGCCAGGGCCCGTTTCAGGGCATCGGGCATGAGCCGAACATCGGCATCGATGAACAACAGCCACTCGCTGGAGACCTGGTCAACGGCCCTGCTGCAGGCCCAGTTCTTGCCCACCCAGCGTTCGTTGACGGGCCTGGGGCCGGCCTGGATCAGCCGGAAGTGGGGAGCTGCAGAACCAGCCTGGAGGGCGTTCTCCACCGTTGCATCGCCGGACTCGTCATCCACCACCAGCAGCGACCAGTCCCGGCAGGGGGGCTGATTGGCCAGAACGCTGGCGACACAGGCCTCAATGTTGTGGGCCTCGTTGAAGGCCGGGATCACCACGGTCAGCGACGTGTCCGGAGCAGCAACGTCCTGGGCCGGCTTCAAGCGCGGTGCCACAGAAAACACCCGTTGCAGCCCCAACTGAAGGATCAGCAATCCCGCTGCAGCTGAACCAGCCGCAGCAACAAACAGCAGGGGCTCAAGCAGGGCAAGCGTCAAAGCCGGGCCATGGTGTGTTGGGCAGCCGTCTTAGCCGACGGATGCTGCAGCTTCCACCATCGGCCACATCGCAGCAAATTCGGTATCGGACACCACGGCAGTGACCTCGAACTGAATGCCGAAGTCCTTGATCCAGGGTCCGAGATGCGCCCACACCTTGCCGATGTCACTGGCAACGGCAATGGCGACACCACTGCCGCTGATCGGTTCGCAGACGCGGTATTTGAGCGCAAAGCCGTCGAAGGCATCTCCCGGTGCTCCCGAGTTGATGTAGTCAGCGAAGCCAGGGCATGACTCCCACGCCCCCTCAACGGTTGGAAACGTCCAAACGATCAAGTAGTGCTGCATGGTGAAGGGAGGCATCCACTTGCTGCCTAGCCACGAACGACCGTTCCGGCTGAATTGCAACTGAATTCAGCAGTCATTCCGCAGACACCTCAGGCAGTGCTGGCACGGGGCTACAGCTGAATTAAGACCCAGCGCAACCATGACTCTCCACGTCGCCAATGAGATGGATGAAGTGGAAGTGGCCGTCTGGTGGGACCTGTCACGCATCGTTCGGCACTTCGAACGCCAGGGACTGGAGCGCCGGGCGGTGAAAGCTGCCGTGATGAATGCAGCGCTGCGCCTAATGAAGGACGAAGGCGAGGAACCCTCAAGGTTGTAATTGCTGCGTGAATACCACTTCCTCCGGGGAACTCACCCGTCCGAGAGCAGCATTGCGATGGGGATAGCGGCCAAAGCGCTGCAGTTGGAGGAGATGGCGGCGGGCCACATCGGCGGTGGCAGCGTCCGCGAAGTGCTCGAGCAAAGGGATGGCCTGGGCCACCACGCTGATGTTTTCGCTGTGCAGGAGAGGCATCAGCCAGAACTGCCGCCGCGGTCGTTGCGATTCCGCTGCGATCCATCCCCGCTCCAGCGCTGCCAGGCTCAGCTTCAGAGCCTGAGGATCTCCGGCGAAGGCTTGGGCCTGGCCCCGCCAGATCTGACGGGTGAATTGATCCAACAGCAGCACCAGGGCCAGACCACTGCTGGGCCCACAGCTCCAGTGGTCCAGCTCTCCAGCGAGGGCGCGCTCAACAGCCTCGCCGAATCGCTCTCGCACCAGAGCATCGAAGCTGTCGCGGCGACGAAACCACTGCCAGGGACGGCACTGCTGGAACCAGAACTCCAGAACGTCGTCGGCGCTCAAGACGAACAGCTGTAGTGGGATAGCCCACCGGCACTGAAGAACTCCCGCGGTTTCAAGCGGTCGTAGCCGGCCGCCATGTCGGCGGAAGGGGTGTCGTAGGGGGTGCTGAACAGCTGCTGCAGTTCAGCCATCAAGGAGGTGTATCCCTCGGCGGCCTGCTGGTAGGCCGGAGCAATCAACCATTCGCGCCAGGTGATGGCCGGATTGACCCGCCGCATGCCAGCAGAGATCAGGGCCGGATCAACGCCACTGGGCCACTGGGCACGCCAGCACAGCAACCAGTCGTTCCACTGGGATTCAAGGGGGGCCGAAAGTGGCAGATAGAAACAGTCCCGCAGCGGATCGATCTGCTCGGGCAGATCCGACAAACGGCGAAAGAACATCGCGTAATCGGCACTGGACTCCACCAGGAGCTTCAACAGTTCTTGCACCAGGGCGTCGTCGGCACTAGGCAAGCCCAGTTTGCTGCTCCACATCCGTTGCATGGCCTCCTGCATGGCAGCGGGGAAATCCTCCAGCAACTGATCCAGTTGGGCCTGAACCTCCGCCTGGCCCTCCATCAGCGTGCGCAGGGATTTCCAGAACATGCGGTAGTTGGCCTCCGCAGCCGCCGGCTGGTTGAAGAAGCAGAAGTGAGCGCCGCCCCCGGTCCAGGGCTGAAAGCGCGGATCGAACAGCTCACAGAAGCCGAATGGGCCGTAGTCGAGGGTGAAGCCACCGGCGGCGCAGTTGTCGCTGTTGAAGTTGCCCTGGCAATAGCCCACACGGATCCAGTTGGCCACGAGGGTCGTGAGGCGATCACGGAACAAGCGCGCCAAAAGCACAACCTGGTCGCTGAAGGGCAGGCCAGGGTCGATCTCCTGGCGGTAATTGCGTTCGATCAGGTGCACCACGATCTGGTGCAATTCCTGATGCGCCCGGGGATGGGCCTCACTGCGGGCACGGCGGGCGAACAACTCCAGCTGACCCACCCGCAGAAACGATGGCGCCACCCGGGTGCTGATGGCGGCAGGGTTATCGACCATCACGTCCGGGTCCATCGAGCGTGAGTTCTCGGAATACCAGGGGCGACGCACCGTCTCGGCGTGGGAGACATAGAGCGTCAACGAACGGGAGGTGGGCACACCGAGGGCATGCATGAACTCCTGCGCCAGAAATTCACGGACGCTGGAGCGGAGCACGGCGCGCCCGTCGGCACCACGGCAGTAGGGGGTGGGACCACCACCTTTGAGTTGCATCTCCCAGCGGCGCCCTTCAAACACCCCCTCAAACACCGACATGGCACGGCCATCGCCGTAGCCGTTGCCATTGCCGAAGGGGCACTGCTGGGTGTATTCGGTGCCGTAGATCGAAAGGGCGTAGCCGGTGGCCCAGCCCCAGGGCCGCATCGGACCGGTGGCCACACCAAGATCACCGGAAAACATGCGGCGGAACTGATCGTCCTGGGCGAGGTCGTCGCTGAGACCAAGCTCGCTGAACAAGCTGCGGCTGTGCGCCAGGTATTGGGGCTCAGGAATCGGGGTGGGCGTCACCGGCACGTAGTGGCCGGAGAGCACCTGGCGGGGACGGTGGTCCTCCCCATCCGCTGTGGACTTCGGGTCAGGCGTAAGGGCTTCCAGCAGGGAGTAGTCGGCCCGTTCGGCGAACTCAGCAAACGTGGCGGTGCTCATCGGACCCTGACGCTGAACCCATCATCGCCAGAGCTGCGGCCGGGTGTTTTGACCGATGGCCAAGGCCGAGCCGAGGCCTTACACCGAGGGAAGCATCCAAGAACAACCGTGGGCAAAGCCAGGAAACTTCGCTCCAACAACCGGCAGGAGGAGCTGATCACCAGCCTGATCGGGCTGACCGCCATTTTTGTGGCCACGGCCATCTGGTGGAGCGTGGCTCCCCAGTGGCTCACCAGCAGCTGGCAGACCTTTCAGTAATCAGGCATGGACGACTCAGCCCGCAGCCTGCACCAGGGCTCCAGCAGGGTGGGGCGGCCGCAATGGGGGCAATCCTGCCCCCGCTTCTCCACTTGCACGAAGGGGATCCAACGGGAGTTGGCCTGCCCCTCATAGCCGCAGTGCTTGCAGTGAATCCGGTATTCAGCCATGGCTCAGAGGGCGGGCTTTTCCTGACGTTGCACAGCCTCATGGGCCTGGCGCAGGCCATGAACCATGAAGCAATAGGCCGGATTGCACACCAGATATTTGCCGTCGCCGATGGCGTCGATAGTGGACCCACGCGAGGTGGCAAAAATGCGGCTTTTGAACTCCATCTCATCTCCTTGGCTTACCTCACTGTTGTGGGGACATGGAGGAGCGGCAACCCGTGTAAACGCGCATTGTGCGCAGGGCTGACTCAGTCGACGGGTTCGCAGTGATCGCCATCGCACTGCAACCCGCATTGGGGTTGCTTGGTGCCGTACTGCCAGGGACGACGCATCGCCCAGTACTCATCCACCAAGCCGAGCAAGTAGGTGCCGATGCGCCGGAGCAGGGAAGCCTGTTTCATGCCTTCAAGCTGGCAACGGCGCCGCAAGCCTGCAACCGAACGCGATCAAATCAAGGTGGCGAAACACAGCCGAGGTGGGTTAGGCCCGATGCAGTGCTGCTGAGCTTGAGCACCGGCCCATGACCACCACGCAACATTCGAACCAGCTGCTGGAAGAGCTGGTGGCCGAAGAGATCGGCTTCCAGATCGATCAGATCGCTGAAGACCTACAGCGGGAAGGCTGGCCGATTGCCATGGTGAAGCGGTTCATGCATGTGGCCGTGGAGCGCCTGCCGGAGTGATGCGACAAGCCGACTAGGTGCAACGACTCATCTGCACAGAGCTGTTGCGCTTTTAACAACAGGGATCGCGACCATTCGTTGACAGTTGGAGCAACGCTTGCGCCATTCACGATGAATGTCGTCACTGCTTTTGCGGCCGTTGGCCTCACCGCGGTGTCGTGGGACGACACCCTCAGCCGGGCTGGGGCCAGGGCATTCCGGCATGCCCTCGACTACCGCGAGCCCTACTGCCGGATGAGTGAAAACGACGTGGTGCTGCTGATGGATGCGGTGCTGGCCATGCGCCTGGAGAAGGGCACCAAGGCGCTGATGCTTGAGGCTGCCAAGGCGCTCACGGCCGATCAAGCGCTCACGGCCTACGCCATGGCTTCAGAACTGATGCGCTCGGATGGGCCCTATTCCGCCGAGGAGCGGCGACGACTGGATCTTCTGGCCTTGATGCTCTCGATCTCGCAGGTGGAAGCCGAGCGCATCGATTCGGTTTTTGAGTTGCTGCACGCCCCCCTGGAGCCAGCCCTTCTGGTCAACGGCGCGTCTTAGGCCGCACGCTTGTCATCACCGAACCAGATGCCCCGGCGGCTGTCGGGCAGACGGACCACGGCGCGTTCGTAGCGCTGGCGGCAGCTGCGGGCACGGAGATGCTCTTCGGCCTCCTGAAGCAGCTGTTGCAGCCTGACGTCGTCCATGGCGTTGCCTAGATGCCCACCCATTCAGGCCACGATCCGAGCGGCGTCAATAGGCCACGTTTAACTCGTCAGATCCGTAGCGAAGCAGGAAATCCGCTTCGGATTGATCGGAGAGCAGCAGACAGGTGTGGTCGTTGGCGCCGCTTCGGTAGCAGTAGACGTCGAGCTCCTCGGGGTTGCGGTTGGAGTGGATCACCTCCCCCGTCCGAAGCACGTAGCGCGTTGCCATCACCTTCCACCCACGGATTCCTTCGCGATAGCGCTAATCCAGCCCCAGCGATCAGCTCTGTGCTGAGCTGCGCACCGGGCGTGATTCGGCACTGAGGTCAACGCGAGCTCATTCGTTGTCGACGCGGATGAAAAAGCGACTCTCCACGTCCATCTCGCCCTGATCGTCGGTCTCCGGATCGCCCTCCACCAGCTCCACAGCAAAATCCTTGTCATCCAGTTCGTGCACAACGCTCTGACCATGCACCAGGTTGTGGACGAGCAGGAGTCGTTTCATGGATGGACGGAGACGCCGTTCCACCGGTTGATAGCAACAGCTTGATCTTCAGCGGAAGCCGAAACCTTCTCGGATCGTCTGCTTGGCGGAATACTCCCGCGAGAGCGCATCAAGCATCAGGGCGATGTAGCGGTCATCAATGCCGATGTCCTGCTTCAGCTGTCGCATCAAACTATTGATGCTCTTGAACGCGTCTGGAATCTGATGGTCCAGATGCTCCTTGGTGGGTTGATAGGGCATCGGAGCCAAAAAAAGTCCCCGCGGAACCTAAGGGAGCCACGGGGAGAATAGTGTTGCTGCTGAACCGGAGATCAATCCTCTTCTTCGGAACCACCAACAGGAATCAAGCGGATCTGCTTGCGTCCAAGCTTGATCTCATATTCATCGCCGGGCTGCAATTCCAGCAGGGCGGTGTAGGCCTTGCCAATCAACAGATTGCCGTTGCCCTGAACCACAGCTTTGTAGGAAAGCTTGCGGCCACCTTTGCCCACACCGGATCCACCGGTGGAGAAAGAAAGGCCCTTGGCTTCCAGGAGAGCCTCGTAGAAGGCGGTGAATTTCACCTGCTCAGAGCCGTCTTTCTTTTTGACGACATAGCCACAACCTCTGGCCAGATCTGTTTTGGCGCAATCGCCAAGTTCCTTGACGCGGTTGAGCAATTCAGCTCCGGTAAGCATGGGTCTGTGAGGTCGTTACTTCTCTATTAGAACAAATATTGTGCTGTTCACAAGGGGAAAAAGGATTGAATTCAGTTCATTGGCTGGAAAAACAAAAAATCACCATGTGTTAGCAGCTTGTGTTGGTGGTTTGACAAAGCCCTCGACATCAAACAGTCGGCCTCGAGAATGCGCTCAAATGACCAACACCTAGCACCAATCAAAATCCCAATCACACTCTGACCAGGGTGGACGGGGAAGGTTGGTCAACACAACCCAACAGCGGCTGGTGCATTTCAAGCCGGAACTGAATTCAGAAAGCACGGCCTGGGTCTCATCAGGACGTATCTCTACGACCCACCCAAACCACCGCAACCCCTCAGCCATCGCCGCGTTCTGGATCAGAACGCGATCGACACCTGGAACGTGATGGTGAAACGGGGCTGGCAGCCCTGCCGCGCTCCAGCACGCTGATCACTTTCGTTGTCGTCGCTACTGGTTCGGCAATCAATGGCATCAATTGCGCAGCAATGTCTCGCTTCAGGCTGTCAAAGCCAGATCACGATCGATAGGTTGCCGCACAGGAACAGATTCAGTTGTGAGCGTCAGTTCGGTTCAGCCCGCCCAATCGATCAGTTCCACCAGCGTGCATGGCGCCTGGCAATTGTTGAGATACGACGTTGAAGAACAAGCCAACGGAAACACCTTCGCACCGATGGGGGATAACCCTAGCGGCTATGTTATCTTCACGGCGGAGGGTCGTCTCTCCTTCATGCTCTCGGCGGAAGGTCGCCAACCGGGCAGCAATGCCGAGGAGCGATCAGCCCTGCTGAGCAGCATGATCGCCTACACCGGCATCTACCGACTCGAGGGTGACCGCTGGATCACCCAGGTGGATGTGGCCTGGAACCCGGAATGGGTGGGCACGGAACAGACCCGCTTTTTCGCGATCGACGGCGACGTACTCACCGTGACCACCCCCTGGCGGGTGATGCCCAACTGGCCTGAAAAAGGCCTAACCCGCAGCATTGTTCGTTTTCAGCGCTGCCGCTGAACCGGTTGAGGCGAAGGCTCAGGCGTCGGTCTCGCCCTTCTGGCCACCACAGGCGTGGCGGGGTTGGTAGCCCTGCTGCTCAGCCAGATAGCGGAGATAAACGATCTGATGACGGTCCGGCATGCCCACCGCAGCAATCAGACCCAAAGGCCCAAACAGAAAACCCGCAACAGCCCAGCGGTTGCTGTTGCGCGCCTTCTGGGCGGCAACGGTTTTCGAGAGGCCGGCGCTGATCAGATGAGCGATCAGCACAAACAGCAAAGACTTGAGTTCCACGGAGAACGCGCAGCACACCCGTTGAAATAGCCAGCGCCTGCAGCACTGTCAGCCTTAGAACAGAAGCTCACGCCGAGCTGCGATGGCCACCACCCCCCTGCCCAGCACCGGCGCCGTGTGCGGACTGGGGGAAACCCTGGCCTTCTTCACCCAGGCGGATTTCGCCCAGCAGCGCTTTGAGGCCCACGGCGATGTGTTCGAAACCAAGCTGCTGGCCCAGCGGATGGTGTTCATCCGCGGCGAACGGGCCATCGGCGACCTGCTGGGGCAGGGGGATGCCTTGCAGGGCTGGTGGCCCGAAAGCGTGCGGCAACTGCTGGGCAGCCGATCGCTGGCCAACCGCAGTGGACCGGGGCATAAAGCCCGGCGCCGGGTGGTGGGGCAACTGTTCTCCAGCACAGCACTGGCGCGCTACACCCCGTCGATCGAGCAGATGGTGGCGGAGCTCTGCCAGGAGCTGATCACCACAACCACACCGCTGCCGCTGGCGGCACGAATGCGGCGCTTCGCCTTTGCCGTGATCGCCACCACGGTGCTGGGGCTGGATGGCGCCAGCCGTGATGCCCTGTTCGCCGACTTCGAGATCTGGACCCGGGCCCTGTTCTCAATTCCGCTGGCGATTCCCGGCACCCCCTTCGCCAAGGCGATGGCAGCACGCCAACGGCTGCTGAAGCGGATCAAGGGCGTGCTCCAGGCGGGCACCAACCAAGGCGGGCTTGATCTGCTGAGCGGAGGCTTGGATGAAGCCGGCATTGCTTTGGACGATGACGACCTGGCCGAACAGCTGCTGCTGTTGCTGTTCGCCGGCTATGAGACAACGGCCTCATCGCTGAGCTGCCTGTTCCGGGCTCTGCTGCTCAACCCCGAGGTGGAGCGCTGGTTGCGCGATGGGTTGGCGAGCGATGCGGCATCAGCACGGTTGGACGCAACGGTGCTGGAGGTGATGCGGCTGACGCCGCCAGTGGGAGGGTTCTTCCGGCGCAGCTTGGCGCCGATCGAGCTGGCGGGGGTGGCCGTTCCTGAAGGCAGAGTGATTCAAGTGGTGCTGAGCCCGACGTCGGCTGGCGATGACGCGGATCTGGCGGCATTCCGGCCGCAACGCCACCTGAATGGATCGTTCAAGCAGACCCTGCTGCCCTTCGGTGGCGGCGAACGGGTCTGCCTGGGCAAAGCTCTGGCGGAGTTAGAAATCCGGCTGATGGCGGTGGGGCTGCTGCAGGCGGTGGAGCTGAAGCTGCAGCCGGATCAAGACCTGGCGCTGCAGCTGATCCCCAGCCCCACTCCCAAGGACGGCCTACTGGTTCAAGCCACCGCGCGTTGACTGTGGCGGTGACCGTGGCGGCGACGGCCGAGGGGTTCGATCCAGTCCACCAGCACCTCCTGGTGGCGCAGCATCGGCTCCGGCAGGCGGCAGCCGAGGTTGATCTGGCCTTGGTCCATCAAGCGTCCGAGCCGGATGGCGGCGGCCTCTTCGGGCCGATCAAAGCTGGTCTGATGCGAAGCCAGCCAGTTCACCTCGTGCTCGGTGATCACCCCGGTGGAGAGGCTCTCCAGGAAGATTTCTCCGACGGTCATGAGAAACGTGTAACGAATTCGTTACATCCTGGCGCGGCCGGCGGGCAGCTGCGATTTGTGGCCGTTCAGGCCAGCCACTGATCGGCATCCATCACCTTTTTGATCAGCAGGCCGAGGCGCTTGAACTCGGCGAAGTTCACATCCTTCACCGCCTGATCCAGGCCGCAATCCACCCAGGCGCCATCGCGCTTCTCCTCAATCGTGAAGTCCTGCTCGAGGCTGTCGCGGCGGATCCGGTAAGTGATGCCGTCCTCGTGGAGGTAGTCGGCTGAAACCAGCTGCAGACCCATCGATCGCTCGCGTCAATCCAGCGATGGTGGCGCGAAGGTGTCGGCCACCGCAACAATCCAGCGGGCCGCCGCCGCCGTCACCTGCTCCTTGGTGACGTTGAACTCCAGATCGTGCCCCTGCTCGAGCAGATCGGGAATGATCGTCTGCCAGGCCATGCCTGCGGCACTGGCGTTGAGATCTCCAATCAGCACGAAGGCCTTGGCTGCTCCGGTGACGGCATCGGTGTATTCGGGATTGGCGCTCACCTTGCTGCGGTACCAATCGCCCACCAGATCGCGCTGGGCCTTGCTCAGAAAGGGCGGGGCGCCAACGAGGTAGGCGTCGAGCACGAGCATCGGGCTGGGCACGCTCCTGCCGGGGTGCTTGAGCTCGAACCAGGCCTGGCCGATGGAGGCGGCATCGGGCCAGTGGCAGAGGATCGCCGCATCCTGACTGTCGAGAGAGCTCTGGCTGGCCAGCTGATCAATGCGCTCCAGCAGAGCCTGTCCGGTGAGAGGCGGTTCACTTCGGGCGTGCTCAGCGCGGGCCTCATTGATCGCCTCAGCAACAGCTGCCTCGTTCTCGTTGAGCTGCTCAAGGGCCCGCTTGAGGTTGGCGTCGGCATCGGCGGGGCTGGCCACGAGGCATTTGGCGGGGGCAATCCCCAAGATGTCATCCCCGAAAGCCAGCCGCAGCTGAAGCAATCAGCAGGTTATTGATAATTTTCCACCTGAAGGTTGTAAGCCGATACCAGCAGATTTTTATCCAGACAGATCTCAGCTGGAAATTGTGGCGACGCCGATTTGATCAGCCGCAAGTGAACATCAATCGGCTTGTATCCCGTTCTCAGACAGCACTCAAAGAATTTGGAGACAGCCACTTCGAGAACTTCAGTGCCAAAGAGAGGCGTCACCTTGCCGCTTTCGTGCACCAATAGCCCGAAGTAATACATCCACAAGCCAAAGAACTCGGGGACTTTACGTAAACGAGGATGATTCTCAATGAGTAGTAATACCCACGAAAAAAGCAGGAGGGTTGCCCCTCCTGCCCTAACTACTCAACTCATCGCTTCATCACTGCAGGCAGCAATGAATCAGAAGCGGCCGTAGTTGAACTTGCCGCCATACATGCGGCGGTAAGCAGCGTTGCGGGGGTTGCTGACGGCGTTCGTGTAGGAGAAACCACCACGATCGCTGTCGTCTGAATAGACAGCAGCAGCAGCGAAGGAATTGAGATCCATGCTGAAACGCTTCACCAGGGAAGGGCCGGTGTACATGGCGTTTTCAGAGCTGGCATTGGCCGGAGTGATTTCGGCCATGCCAACAAAGGTGGAGCAGGAAGCCCGTGCTTCCGACTTGAAACCACGCAGATAGGGAACCGTGTCGGTTCCGAAGGTCTCGAGGTACTCCTCCGAACGAACGAGGCTGTCAACGAAAGCGTCGAAACCCTCTTCAGCGATCAGCTGAATGCCAGCACTCACTTCCTTCTGATTGATCGGAGGGCGCCCCAGCAGGTGCTTTGTGGTGAGCTCGATGCCGCGCATGGGAGACACGGCGTGGAAAAACTTGTTCTTGTACAGCTCAGATTTCACCAGGCCTGCCATGAAGCCCTGCACGTTGATGCGGCCGTCACAGAGGAAGGCTTCAAGTGAGACAAGACGCTGGTTGTCGGAGATGCCGATGTTGCCGAACACCTGCTTGTAGCCAGCGGTGATGGCAGCTTCCAGAGCCTGGCTGCCCGTGGAGGCATAGGAGTGGTTGATCGCCGAGTAGGGGCACTCCTCATGGATCCGGGGGCCCATACCAATGCCCATAGCGGCGCACTGGTTTTGCTTGTACTCAGCAGGTGTAGATGCCGCCTTGCCCTTGTTGGAGCTGGCACTTTTGGCTGCACCCACGGAGTTCGCAAAGGCGAACGACACCCGCTGTTCGTGGGTGAAATCCCGCTTGTACTTCAGGGCTGGCATCCGAGAAAACAGTGAAATCAGATCAAAGATATGGCGATCGCTTCATCTATGGAGATGAACTTAGTAATAGTTAAAAGCTGCGTTACAGCAGCAATAGGCATTCATTGCTTCAGGCCAAAACGAAAGCCTGATCCCGGCCAGAACGCAGGCTCATCCAAGGGTGTTGGCCACAACCCTCGGGAAGGGTTGGTCTTGAATCTCATCCGCCGTTGCAGTAGCGAACAGCTTCCGCCTGGGAGCGACCCTCGGCCACAACGGTTTCCACGCAGCCGTTGAACAGGCGGCTCTCCTGCTTCACGGCACAGAGACCCACGGCAATGGCCGCCAACGACACAGCCGACACCACGGTGGCGGAGATCTGAACCAGGCCATAGCCGAGCATCGCCCGCTTCTTGCCGCCGCAGGACTGCTTGTTGGTGGTTTCCTCGGACATCACTACAAAGCAACGCCGAGACCCTATGGATCAAGCGTTGGCCACCGAAGCGCGATCACGACCGTGATCACCGAACAGGGGATCACTGAGACGGCAATCACCGAACAGCCCCCCCCAGGACTCAGCCGAGGGGATCGATCAATCCATAAAGCAACGCCATCACCGCCAACTGGGTGCGATCAGCGGCACCCAACTTGTCTTTGGCGTTGACCACGTGGGTCTTCACCGTTTCCACCGAGATGCCGAGGCTGCTGCCGATGCCCTGATTGGTGAGGCCGCGGGCCACGCCGGCCACCACCTCCAGCTCCCGCTCGGTGAGCTCTTCAATCAACGGCGGCAGGTTCGGATTCGGTGCCTGGGCAGCACCGAGCTGGCGAATCTCTTCGGGGAGATACACACCGCCTTCAGAATGAGTCTGGAGGGCTTGCACGAAATCTCCCTTGCCGGTGCCGAGGCTTGATTTGAAGATCACTGCATCGGCGTAGGCCTGCATCGCCTCCTGCACCACGGCCTGGGTTTCACGCACCAGCACGATCAACAGCTGACAGGTTGGCAGCTCCGCCTTCACCCGCCGCAGCAGGTTCATGCCGTAGCCGGTCTCCAGATCCGAGCTGCAGATCAGCAGGCTCGGCTTGTGGCGCAGCACCAGCTCAAAGCCTTCGTCTTCAGTGGTGGCGGCACCCACCACGGCCCGGCGGATCGGCTCCGCCAGGCAAAGGCAGGCAAGGGTGAGGCGATCACCGCAGCAGGCCACCACCCGCTGGGTCTTGAAAAACTGCGACGTCGCTTCGATGGCTTCGTTCAGCGCGCGCGACTCGATCCGCTGATGGCTGTGCGATGGCGCGAGCGATGGGCGAAAACATCGTCGCCGCGCTTCAGGCGAAAGGCGTCGAGCTTCTCCCGGCAGAGCTGGAGCAGTGCATCCCGCTCGATCTCGCTGAGGTCGTCCGCACCGATCAGGCTGTAAACGCCTCCGGCATGAGACGTGATGCCGTTGGAGGTCAGCACCCGCCCCACCATCCGTTTCACACGTTCGGTGTAGTACTCGATCTGGGAGCTGTCCTCACCGAGGATCCGCCGGGCGATGTCTTCTGCAGGTGCAGGGCTGCTTCTTCCGAGCAGCTCCATCAGCATCAGCGGCTGATAGATGTGCGACATCCGCATCCGCTGGTTGATGTACGCGGCAAGGCGGTCGTAAGCACTTGATCGAGAAGGCTCCATCAGCAACAGCAGCCGTTCAGAGTCTGAAAGGAATCACCAATTTCGCCAGGTGCAGGGTGATTCCGACTCTCCAGAGGAGTTCCACAAGATTCCTCCCTCATTCGGGGGAGATACGACAGATGCCAGATCCCTCAACTGAGGGATGTTTGATGGCGATGAAGGCAGCAACCTTGATACATCTATGAGCGACAAAGCAGCAGTTGGGCGGACACCCTCGGGATACTGAAAATGTCTGCGTCCTCGGTATCGACGCCGCCTGGACGGCCCATCAGCCGAGCGGCATTGCCTTGGTGCAGAACACAGTTAGTGGATGGAGCTGCCTGGCCATCGCCCCCAGCTACAAGGCCTTCATCGCCCAATCCTCAGGCCAGGGATGGGATCCAGAGCAGAATGCCACGGGCAGCAGGCCCGACCCAGCTGCACTGCTCCAGGCATCGAAACAACTCGCTGGTGCAGAGCTGAGCTGCGTCTCGGTCGACATGCCCCTGGCCACGACACCGATCACCCGCCGACGCGCGGCAGACACCGCCATCTCCAGCCGTTTCGGGCCCAAGGGCTGCGCCGTTCACAGCCCCTCAGCCGAACGTCCCGGTGCCATTGCCGATCAGCTGCGCGCCGAATTCGCCGCCCTTGGCTACCCCCTTCACACCAACGGCAGCGATCAGGCCTTCCCTGCCCTGATCGAGTGTTATCCCCATGTGGCCCTGCTGGCTTTGCTCAAGCGCAACTACCGGGTGCCTCACAAGGTGAGCCGCTCCGGTAAATACTGGAAAGCCGAAAATCTGACGCGCAGCGAGCGGATTGAACGGCTGCTCGAGCAATTCCAAGCCATCAAAGACGGCCTTGATGAACACATCAAAGGGATCCCGGACCTCATCCCCGAGCCCTCCGATGTGACAACACTGGCGTCGCTCAAGCCGGTGGAAGACATGCTCGATGGGTTGATCTGCGCCTGGATCGGCATCGAACACCTCCAAGGCCGAACCGTTGGCCTGGGGGACGACACCGCCGCGATCTGGATTCCACAACAGCTCTGAAGCACCAAGCCCCCTTCGTGTCATTTGGCACAACAGCATTGGTAAGGAGCCAGCACATTGATGCTGTTGCTTCAAAGCTGTGGCCAGCCGGCTGCGTAGATCCCTGCTTCAACTCGGTGACCGTGTTGGTCGCCGGGTTCAGCGCTGGCCGGAGGGATCCTGGCCCGATGCCATGCAACGCAGTCCCCGCCGGGTTCGCAGCACCGCCAAGGATGTGATCAAAAGCACCGCTCAGGCAGCGGTGGGGCTGGGGCGCCGGGCTGCCCGCCTGGGGATGGAATCCATCAAACGCGCCAGCAACCGATGAACAGTGGCTTGCTGGTGTTGTCTGTTTTGCTGTTTGTGGCCGGTGTCACCTTGATCAGCCTGGGCTGATTAAGCACAAGTACTCAACACGATTAAACGGATCGATCGGCAACCAAATTCAAAAAAAATGACAGCGGTTGATACAGCTTTTCTCTGAAATTCGCCGGATTATTGCGTCATCAAATTCCAAAGCCAATGGAATTCCTCGTTGCAAGCTGCTTCATTTTTCCGCTCTCTGCCCTGTGGATTCAATCCAGGGAAGACGACAACAATGAAGATGAGATGGACTTTCTCTGAATCAAGCCCAGAACAGAGGCAAGGCTGAGGTCTTCAACGATTGGGCCAGAAGATCCACGACCAGCTTGGCGAGAGCGATATTCATCAGAGCAAGTGACATGCTCTATTTTTCTGAGGCATCAACTACACTTTCCGGTCAATTCCAGATGTTGATCCCAGAAGTCATGCATCGCCTTGGAGTTGATGCATGTTTCCAAAGGCATTAAGCCCTCCAGATCCAAGTGATCAGATAGAGATGGCGTGGACTTTCTCTGAATTAAGCCCTGGAGGACGGCAAGGCTGAGGCCTTCAACTCATGGGCCATAAGATCCGTGGCGAGCATGGTGAGAGCAACACCCATTAAGGCAAGGGCCATGCCCTGATTTTTGTCTGAGGCAACGGATACATTCCTGGACAATTCCAGATGTTTTTCCCAGGAGAAATGCATCAGCTCTAGGCCTATAGATGCTTTCTAAGGCCATAAGCCTTTGCGATCCGAGTGATCAGTGGCATTCAGAAATGTTCTGTAATGCAAGCAATGCATTGAGATGAGCATTCTTTCCTCAAATCGGTTGCAAGTACTACGTTTTTGATTTGCAGCAGCAAAAGTTCTCGGGTACGTTCCGCTCACCAAGCCACAAGCCAATGGAACCGATCGCGTTGACTCTGGGCCAGAAATTTGAAGTTGAAAAATTCTCACGCGAGATCGACAACTCGGATGACCTTGCATCCCTACGCAGCATTGCCAAAGATCTGTTGTTGGCATGGAAGCAACAGGAAGCCGCATCAGCCTGGATCGTGCGCCAGCAGTCCCAGGGCCTCTGAAATCAGCTCCTTTCCCTCTTAGCGCCAATGGAAGACAACCCAATGATCACCACCATTACGTTGGAGAGAGATGTTTTGCGTCTTCTGCACCGTGTCGTAGCTGAAGCTCACGACAACTGGCCCGGCGGTGACGCCAACGAACAGGCCTGCCTGTTGAACATGAAGACCCAGCTCTATGCGGCCTTGATGGACCACCTGCTCGAATCGGGCTCCATCTGAGCCCACTTTGGAAGAAAATCGGTCGTTTTCCCTTACCCAGTAGAAAAACTCATGTGAAGGCAGAAGCTGCGACAACAGACTTAACCCGGCCGTGGAGTTCGCCATGCAATCTGATCTCTCCCGCCTGCGCGAGCTGGAGATCCGTGTCGCCAACCCACAGCACTGGAGCTCGGGCGAACACCAGATCAATGTTGAAAACCTGAGGCAGCTGCGCTTTCAGATCGAAGATCAACTCAAGAAACTGCGCCAGCACAACCAGCCATCTGCTTGATCAGGCAGCTGGGCCTGCTCAGCTCGCCTGGGGGTCGGCCTGCGTTCGGTTGCAGATGAAATCCCAGGCCTCTTCCGCTGAGTCTGAGAAATGAATCAGATCGAGGTCGTCATCTGAAATCAAGCCCGTCTCGGCGAGGTAGTCGAAATCCACCAGCCTCCTCCAAAACTCTGAACCAAACAGAACGATGGGCATGCTGCCTTTGGTGCCCACTTGCCGCAGGGTGAGCAGCTCAAACAGTTCATCAAGCGTGCCAAAACCACCCGGGAAAAGGATGGCGCCAATCGAGCGCATCACAAAATGGAATTTGCGCAGTGAAAAGTAGTTGAACTTGAAGCAAAGATCCGGGGTGATGTAGGGATTGGGATGTTGCTCAAACGGCAGGGTGATGTTCAGCCCGATCGAGCGGCAGCCTTCCTCAAAGGCACCCCGGTTGGCGGCTTCCATGATTCCCGGCCCACCTCCGGTCACGATCACATGGGATGAGCAATCGTGGGGTTGTTCCCTGTTGCACTGACCATGCCGGGAGGCCAATGAGGCGAACTCTCGAGCTGCGTCGTAAAAACGAGACAACTCCACGAGCTGTTGTGCATGGACGACTTGTCGCTTCAACACCGGTGAGCCCGGGGTTGCACTGAGCCGTTGCTCGGCTTGCGTCAGCTTGGCGAAAGCAGTGTCTTTGTCGACGATCCTGGCGCCACCAAAAACAATGATCGTCGATTCGATCCCGGCTGTTTCCAGATGCAGATCAGGCTTGGTGATCTCAAGCAGCATGCGCACACCACGCATGGCATTGCTGTTCAGCAAATCGGGATCTTCATGGGCAATTCTGTAGGTAAGGGACTTCAGAATTGCATCCAGATTGGCTTGCTCAGGTGAAGCGGTACTAGGTAATTGGAACATGTGTTCAACAGTCATGGGTGGTAGTGATGTAGGCGGTATTGGCGAGGTCGTCTTGATTCAGAGAATGTTGGCGGCCAGTTCAGCCAGTTCACTCCGCTCTCCTTTGGTGAGGGTCATGTGTCCCACCAGGGGCTGACCTTTGAGCTTTTCCACCAACCAGGTGAGCCCATTGCTTTCGGCATCCACATAGGGATTGTCGATTTGATAAGGGTCACCGGTGAAGACAACCTTGGTTGCTTCCCCCACCCGCGTCACGATCGTTTTGACTTCCAGGGGCGTGAGGTTCTGCGCCTCATCCACCACCAGGAACTGATTGGGGATCGATCGGCCGCGGATGGTGTTGATCGCCTCAACCTCCAACAAGCCCATGCCCTGCAAATCGGCCCAGGCGTTGCGTGGTTCGCGGTGCCGCCGTTTCTTCGTCTGCTCAGTATTCTCGCCAGGGGATGAACCGGTGATGAAGTCGATGTTGTCGATGATCGGCTTCATCCAGGGGCCGAGTTTCTCCTCAAGCGTGCCCGGCAGGTAGCCGATGTCTTTGCCGAGGGAAATCGGTGGGCGCGTCACCAACAGGCGGGCGTAGTGATGGGTGTCGGCCACCTGGTGCAGACCCGCGGCGATGGCCAGCAACGTTTTGCCCGTGCCGGCCTTGCCCACCAGAGTCACCAGAGCGACGGAGGGATCGAGCAGCAGATCCAGCGCGAAGCTTTGCTCGCGGTTTCTGGCTTTGATCCGGCCCAAGTGGGCGCGATGCAGCCAGTGCAGCGGTTTGATGCTGTTGCTGTTGCCTTGATGCCGGCCCAGCAGGGTGTGGCTGTCGTTGCGCTGATCCACCAGCACCACGCCTTCATTGGCCTGGAGATGCTGCTCCTCAGAGTTGATGACAGCCTCCAGGGGCAGCTGATCCTCGTCATGCAGAGTCTGAATCGTCTCCGCATCGGTGCTGAGTTCACGGAACCCTGCGTAGAGATCGTCGATAGAAACGTTGTCGTTGACGTAGTCCTCGGCCTGCAGGCCCACCGCATCCGCCTTGATTCGCAGGTTGATGTCTTTGCTGATCAGCACAACCTCGGGGGCCTGCGTCAGCCCGCTACATCGCATCTGCTCGAGGGCCACCGCAAGGATGTTGTTGTCGCCGCCTCCCCCCTGCAGTTCTGCCGGCAAAGCGCTCAGGGCTTGAGCCTGACAGAACACCACCTGCAGCATGCCGTGGTTCGTTCCCTCAATCGGAACGCCATCGGCAAGGCTTCCGCGAACTCGGTAGGAATCCAAGAGCCTTGAAATCCGCCGAGCGTTGCGGCCTTTTTCAGAGTGATCCTTTTTGAAGCGATCGATTTCTTCAACCACTTGCATGGGGATCACAACCCTGAGATCACCGAAGCGGTGCGGCGCCTCAGGATCGTGGAGCAGCACATTCGTGTCGAGAACGACAATTTTGTCTTTCATTGAACCTCACCATTGGTGGATCAATTGGTGCTAAAAAGTCCATCAAGACCGTGATCTATAGAATCACCACAGCAGATCCCTTCTCCCTACAGGTAAGACGCAGGGAGAAAAAAATTGCAACAACAAAACCAGGCAGGTCAGCCAAGTTTTGTGGTTTGAATCATAGAGAATCGATTGCGTTGCCTTGATGACGTGAACTGAGACGTGCTGGGCTCAGTCGTCGTAGATCTTGCATCCAGGCGCAGTGGGGGACTTGTCGCAACGTTCCTCCCAGTACAAATCGTGCTGAGATTTCATCGCTTGCTTGGCTTCATCCGCCTGGTCTGGCTGAGTCTTGTCAAAGGCGTTGAGCGGGATGCATAGATCGAAAAAACCTGAACAGATCGTGACCATCTCTCTCCTTGTCGCTGACTTATCTCTACTCCTCTCCCCTCCAGAATCAATAGGTACTTAACCCATTCCTTTACACAAACAAAAAACCGCTCTTCGCAGAGGAAGAACGGTTGATGGATCACGCAGATGAATGGACTCACCCGCGCTCTGATCACTTGATCAAATTAATCAAGCAGCCTGCTGGTTGCCTGAATCTTCTTCTTCGGAACGGATGAACCGCTTGCGTTGAGCCGATTCGTTGCCAGACAAATCATTGGCCTTTGAAGGCTCAACGGGTTTGCGTTCGGGTTTGTCCAAGCCCATCAAAAGGGGATGGATACCTCTCCTGCTCATTGAAGTCTCCTCTTATTAAGATCTCGCGTCGTGGTCTCTCGGCCCTTTCGCGTAAAACAACTATCGCGCAGATCAGTTGCAGACGCGTCCCAGAATGCTTAAGAGAATCTTGCGTGTCACCCAACAACGCCGGCTTAGAAAGGATTGGGGCTGCAGAGTGAGGGCACGAATCGAACGCAACGCACTGCGGGGTGCTCTATTGATTTGCATTCGAACCAGCCTCACCGCGGCATGCCTTGCCATCGCCACAGCCATTCCGGCAAGCGCTGAGATCGTTGCCTCAACCTGTCGCCTGCTCAGCTACGACGGCCCCACCACCACCGTGGAGACCTTCCGCTGCGACTTCATGCAACGCGGCGGCAACGTGATGGTGAACAGTGCTGAGCATGAGTTCAGCTTTCTGGCTGTCGAGCAGGGCGAGACCTACATCCGCATCAACTCGATCCCGCTGCGCTTCACCCGCACAGGGGAGTACACCCTGGAGGTGACGCAATCGCCTTGGTTGAGATGACCGTTGCGATGACCACCCCAAATGGGGGTATCGAGAAGCGAATGCACAGGAGTTGATTGATCCCACCGGCGGCAGTTCATGCGATCTGTCGGCGGTCGTCGAGTGAATGCCCTGAGGTCCTCCATGCTCTTGGGGTTTTCCTCCTCGAATCCGAGAGAGTTTTGAAACTGATTCTTTCGGGTGAATAAGGGAAGCCCTGGAGCCGTCACTCCGGGGTTTTCTTATTTGCGTGTGAAAACGTGGCAGGGGGGAAGGCACAAAGCAAGGAAGCCACCCTTCCCGATTGCCTGCCGCCATGAAGGAAGGCAGGATCATGCGTGGACGAAAGCGTGACCAACCAATGAGTATCGAGTGGTTACTCAGTTCAGGATTTCTTTCGTGAATCTTCAGGGAGCATTGCCTCAGCAGGCATCTCGGTACCCATAGCTTCCAAGCAGTATCACGCTCCGCTATGTGCCCACTTGACCTTGCCAGTCTCAAGTGGGGCGATGACGGCGAGTTGTCTCCCAACGACACCCTCAACCTGGTGGAGCGATTGGCCAAAGCGGAAGAGATGAGCCAAGGGTCCGACCAATCGGGTCTCAACTCCAGTTCAATTCCCCAGGAAAAACCATCACAAGAGCCCTGATCTGAACGGATGGATCAAACCAACCTCAGCTAAACGGCTCAACCAACCAGCCGATCATCGGAATTCAAAAGCGCCTTTCCTTTCGCAACTCTCACCACCTCGCCTGAGAGCCCAGGGCTTTGGTAGATGACGCGGTACACGTTTGTGAAAGCAAGCGACTTAGCGCGTGCATTCACGAACGCCTTGAACTCAGTCTTGAAGCATTGTTCTTGAACCCATTGGTCGGGCCCATCACTTCGCTCAACGCAGTACATCGTTTGGAGCATGGTGGACACGTAGCCTGATGAGGCTGCGGCGGATTGCCCTCGATTGACAGGCCAGCTTCGGGATCACGTCTTCAGTTGATGACGCGAAGCCTGGCGCCAACACTCCCAAAAGTTGTTCTTTCACCTTGAACGTCGATCAGATTTGAATGCACAAGTTGGGTGCAAACGTTGGATGCACACGACGGAATCACATCGCGTCGAGCGATGAGGGATGCGATTCCGCCACCGGTGTGCCCTCGAACGCACAGCACGGCACTTCGGTTGTATCCCCGCTCAACCGATTGAAATCGAGTCACCGACTACCGAAGCGCGTTCTCGCTTCAGCCTTCCGGGCGTGATCGTCGATGCCGTCGACGATTCCAATTCTGAGACCAATTCGTGTAAAGTTTCAATAAGTAACTCCAGGTCGATGCTCAAAGCTTTGTTCTCCCTGGTGTTTGCAGCAGTGATGTGGGTTCAAGTGCCGCAGTGGCAGCCGGACTGGTCGCAGTGCTCCGTTGATACGCCTGATGTGGACTGTCACTGGTACGTCACGGCACCCGACAACACCTTTGGTGAAGGCTTCAGCTGGGAGAACGCACCCTGGTTCAGCGCCGAAGGGCTTCGGGATGTGGGTGATCTGAACAACACGATGACCACGATCCACAGCCAGGCCCTTCCAGGCAATTGACGCAGCCAGGAAAGCGCCACCCCTAACCTTTCTCTTTGGAGAGACCTCAGTGAACGACTACTCAGCAGCCATCACCGCACTCATCATTGTCACCGTGGTGATCTCCGCTGCCGTGGTTTACGTGCTGGCTCAGCCAACCGACCTGCCCAGATACAAAGAAAACAAGGATCAATAGAGGCGACCACGTGGGTGAACACTGACCGTGCCACCCACATCGCCCCGCAGATCTGAATCCAGCACTAGGGTCGGCTGATCACTGGCATACACCTGACGTGAAAGGTCCGAATCTCGCTTTTGTAGGCGGCTCCGTGATCGTCGCGATCATGGCAGTAGTTGTTTTTATTGGCGCCGCCAACGCTGGCGACTGCCCCCGCCGCAAGTCAGCCGAAACCACTTCAGTTGAGGCCCACCACAACGCCGATGACAAGGCTGACGTTGAAGCCTGATCGGCTCCAACACCTCAGCGAAGCGGGTCCACCTGCACTGGGGTGATGGTCTGGAGCGTGCTCAACGCCTCACCGATGGTCTGCCCAACAAAGATCCCTCCGGTGAGCACCGCAGCGAAACAGGCCATCCCGAGGATGAGTCCAGCTGCAATGCGAGTGGAGCTCGTGGTTTCTGCGTTGCGTTACTTAGTGCTGGAAGCCAACTGAGTTGCTGCGACAAACCAGTTGTGGCTCAAACCGATCCCGGTTTCAACTGCGCACCAAATCACCGCAGTGGTTTGGGGTAGGCCCTGTTCCCATGCGGTTCCCCACTGGGGTATCGAGAAATGGTTTCAGGCTTGAAGCGATTTCTCTTGTTGATGCAGCCAAACTGCGAGTACAGATTGATACATCTAAACGGTATCCGGACGAACCCACATCAACAACCATCACGCATCTTGGGGGTTTTTACTTGTGCCCACTAGTGTCATGCGGCTTGAAAAGACTTGTGCCTCTCAAGACTTCTCCACTCTCAGGGCCTTTCCGTGTGACCAATCCCAAACCCAAACGGTGGAGAACCGCCATCAAAGCCCGAGAGAATCAGCTGCTGACTCTTGCCAAGGAAGCTTTGCAAGAGAAGAAGGAAAGAAGAGTGATTCATTTTCTGGACTATATCGATCAAGATATCGCTGCATAGCCAACAGTTCGTGCAATTAATTGAACATATCCGACTGAACTAGTCCTCATCGATTGGGCTGTAGCCCTGGGCGGGAGATTCCCCACCAAGAGCCGAGGGGAACACAAAAAGGCCCCTGGAGATCTCACCTCCAGGGGCCGGTGTCCCTCGTTTGACGACAAATCCACTTTCCTCCAGATAACTCGTGAAAGAGAGTGGGAGAACCGTTTGAAAAAGTCGTGGACACCGACCATGGTTTGGTCGGCAACAGGCAAAAAAAGGCGGCAGGGAATGCCGCCCATCAACAAGGGGACGAATGCGTCGAAGGTGCTGGAGTCCCAGCCACACCACCCTCTTCAATGAGTCGGCGGTGCCGTGGGCATCGTTTACGAACTGCCAAAAAAAGGGGGGTGTTCCCTAAGCACCCCCGCGTTCGACGCATCGCCCCTTCACCGAAGAAGCAATCGAATGATGACGTGAGATTCAGCGACTGGTCGTCGCCATCACGACAAAACGATGGGTGTGGTCAGCAACCCAAGAAAAAGACAGGCTTCCCTCGCCGCTACGGGTAAAAGCGCTTATCTGGGCTCTCTGGTGCCGACCGCTACGACAGCTCTGCTTCACCCGAGGCATGACAGAAACAGGCCACACCACAACCTTCATGGAGTTCGCACTACTTGCGTTGTTTACCTGCTCGCTTGCTTCAGTGATCGCAACGGTTTTCCGCGGGACCTACTGATGAGGAGCACGTCCCGTCGGTTGGCATTGGATCACCGCTTCGCAAGCACCGTGCTTTGGTCGCTTTTTTCGGCTCTGATCTTCCAAGCCTTGGCGAGTCGATAGGCAGTTTTATCGGCACAAGCCAGCAACAACCCGTCTTACCAATGGGAACTCACTCTTTGAACGGCTGCCGCCTTATACAGACATGGTGTTGAGCTCTTGCCTGTTCTTCAGAACTTGAGCATTGATGTGCATCAAAACATTATCTGCTTCCTGAATAAATTTTTCCCGACACCATTGATCTGTAACCCTTCCAGCCGCATCCATCAGAGTGATGTATTGCTCTTCAAGTGTCACTTACTTTGTGCAGTTAATCAATAATGGCAGGGCTGACACTGGCTGCAGTAGTTGCTGATACCTGAAGCTCAACAACAAGAAAACCGCTCTTCTCACAACTGGGCAACCATAAAAAAGACCTCCGCCAAAGGCAGAGGTCTCAAAACAATCTCAGGGATGCGACCTTGTTTCCATCCCATGAGATGTTTTCCTCACAACTTCATCGTGACTAGAAGGTGAAAAACAGGGAAGCAACCTATGGACAGCCTGTGACTTGTCCCTCTACTTGATCGCTCACCAGAAGGCGTTGGGGCAGAAGACGGTGGATCAGAAGGCGGTGGGGCGGTATCCCTACGCCCTAGTCCATGTTCAAAGCTTTTCGGCCGAACCGTGGGTGATGCTCAAGAAAAAGTCCCGGTGTTCGATGCCGGGACCTCCGCCTCTCATGACGTACCCCAGTCCTAACAGAGCGACTAAGTATTTATGCGTACGGCTTACACGACCAGCGTGTAGCAGGTGGCACGCCTCAGCCTGGCTCGAAGGGGCTACGACTGGAGTGCCCCGGGACGGCCCGAACCACTCAGGGGCGGCGGAACCAACTTCGAGCGGTCACCTGACCGATGGTTTCGCCTGGGGAAGATCTGCGGCTTGTCTCAGTTCCGCCCAACGGCCCTGGCAAGGGCCTGCTCCATACGGACATACAAGGGAAGCAGCTTCGAGGGGACTTGTCTGAGGAACTCCCTTTCAGCTTTCACCGTGGCCAAAGCATGGATCAGTTGCCCCTTCTGGTCTTCATAGGTGAAGACCTCAAGCCCTTCTGGTGAGACCTCAGCACCAACCTTGTTCCCGTCCCTGAGCAGAAATCGCGCCACGTTCATTTGAAGCAGGAGTTGATTGTCAGATGGTTTTTCTCTGGCAGAGCTGCTGTCTGCATTCCGAAACCTGATCCGCCCCGTCCCGTACCAACAGGGGCTTCAGACCCTTGGAACCATGTGGGTGACAAAACGGCGTTGACCCAGTTGATGACTCCGGTGTCGACATCAGCCACCTGAAACAACGTCGGAGTCTTGGGATTCCAGGCACCACCATCGACCCAGATCACATCTGCCATGCGCCAGGCCCCATCCGAATCAGTGACGATCACGGTCATTCCCGATTTGACGTGCGGGAAGACCGGATCCGACGTGGGCGCTGAAACACCGCACCCATGACCAGCCATCACGACCCTTGCTTTAGTACAGCTGCACTAGCACGAAAGCAGCTCGAGCGGCCAGGGACGAAATCTGAAGGCTCAAGGAACGAGCTGGTGCAGCGGCGAACGCCGGCATAAATCACCGGCGCGACATGGCAGTGGATTTTGGTTCAACACCTTTCCGGCCTCAGAAGAGAGCCTTACGGATCAGTGGGATCGCTTGGTCGGAAGGGGGATTAACGCAACAACCACGGTCGTCATTTTCACCGGCCGAGGGGCATGACTTCAGATCCACCAAGCGATCTTCCTTTGGTCGCCAAGTCATACATGTCTTGATGAATATTGTCCGATTCATTGCTGAACCAATTGGTCAACTCTGGCTGATCAATTTTTTTGGGGCCCAGGTCAATGAAGGAATACTCAAGTGTGATGAAGTCACCACCAACCGTGCGATAACCAAGCTCAAGAAGCATCTGGCCGCTTGCCGATGGGGCTTCAATCTGTGCTTGCGTTGCCTTGAGGCTGAGCTCCACCAACTTGCTCGCAACCGTGCCATCACCGGATGCATCCCTGATTCTGATCATCAATGCTGACCCCTTGCTCTGCCTCAGAAAGAGCTGAGTTTGCTTTCTCAGAAGCCATTGACATGCAATGGCATTGACCTGAAGCGAGGTCTTAAAAAACGAGAGGTCGTCCTGGAGATCCTGGGTCTTTTTGTGCTGCTTGAGTAAACCGAGTTTCGAGAGCAGCCACTTCATCGCATCATTTTCAAACGAGAGAGTGAATAGCCCATTTTTGGACTGGGGGGAAAGATTCTTTTTATCGCTTAACCCGAGTATCTGTTGTTACCAAGAAACTTTAGGGAATGACATTGTCGAAGTGTGAGCTTTGTTACGACCAAACGACAACGATGAAAGCCATGACAGGGGAAATTTGCCAGCACGCTCCATGGCTCAAGCAGATTTGATCGTGCAGACCCCGCGCGGTTCATCCATCCAAAAAATCGAGACCAGCAAATTTCTGGTGTGCGACCGCGAGAATGTGTGCTTCTTCACGCGCAGCCTCTACCTCGCCGAGGAGCAGCTGGAGGAAATGGAGCTTGGCTACCGGTTTCCCTATTCAACCAATTTCCGCAAAGCACGCGCCTGATATGTGGAGGCATTTGAGTAGCGGATTTCGCTGAATCCACTGGCTCTAATGGCTTATCTGTATCGCGTCCTGGTCTCATGCACCTAGCCCGGGACGCGGACCCATGTCAGCGGCAACTGCTGGGTCCGTTTGTCTAGCGAATCCAGCCGTTCTCCCGAGGCCTATCGAGCATTGAGGTCGTCCGCATCAGTCGCGACCATTGCCTGGATCTACCGGAATTTTTGGCGGATCAGCACATCTTCAATAATTTCCAGACAAGCCTGCTGAATGGCCTCATCATTGAGCCCTCAGTGGCCCGCACACCAGATGTGGTGCTGAGCAGCAAGGGGAGAGCGACCCTGGTGCTGGCAGACGAGTTTCCCCGTTGAGAGCGATCAATGGGGGAACCTTTTTGTGTCTGAAAGCTGTAGAAATTCAGTGCATCAGGCGCGAATCAGTGTGACGTGACGAACGTGTTTATGCGGATACCGCATCGCTCGGGGAGGACTCGCTTCTCCTCGCGGTTCCGTGGCTCCACATCGTTAAGTCGCAGCTTGGTTGAAGGTCAGCCATCGCGGCAGAGGGAGCTGCTCGAAAACCTCGGCCACTCCCCTCTACACCAATCGATTCAATGTGCACTTGATGAGCAAATCATGAAAGAAATATAATTACCTATTTGCGATATTTAAAGCTTTGAGATGCAACAAACAAGCAAGTGCTTAAGTCGTCTCGTTATTTCATGGAGGACAGTATGCACAGTCAGAAGAACTCCCCGGCCTGCTTCTTGCGCTGGTCTGTGAGCAAGGTGACTGACAAGCTCTATGCGGTTGCAGCAACGGTTGATGGAAAGGAATACGACTTTGTCGGCAATTACAGAAGCGTTCGAGAAGCACAACAAGCAGGCCGCCGCTACGCCGAAGACCTGGTTCACAACTCGATGGCTGGCGGTCGTTTGTCGCTGAAACAACAGCCTCTAGCCGCCTGATCAGCTCCATCGGTTCGTGGCTTGAAACATGCATGGGTTCTCCTTGAGAGTGCACCTCCAGGGGTTTTTCAGCCTGAATCCATGGAACACTTGGGCACCGCCTGAGATCCAATGGCCAGCTTCGACAATTCCTCACCGTTCATGTTGCTGGCGCGAATCCACGTCAAACCCGGTTGTGTTGACCAGTACCTGGAGCTGGCTCGCATCACCGACGAAGCCGTTCAGGCATCTGAGCCAGGCATGATTCACCACACCTTTGATCAGGACCCGGACGATCCCCACGCATTCGTGTGGTCAGAGGTCTACGCCAACGACGAGGCGTTCAGCGCCCATGTGTCCAACCCTCCCGTTCAGGAGTATCTGCAAAAGCATGCGGAGCTTGGCGATGGTTTCAGCGTTGAGGTCTACGGCACGGTCGGCGATGACTGCCGGCAGCTGATGGAGTCGTTTGGGCTTCCACTCAAGATCTTCGAAACCAAGCTCGGATACAGCAGGGTCTGAACAACCTGGCGGGAAACATCCCTCGAGTTGTGGCAATCACGCCTACGGGGGGCTGTTCAGTTCCTCCTTGAGCTTGTCGAGACGGGTTTTGAGTTGCTCGGCGCGACGGGTTGTGGGTTTGTCGTCATGGCCCTTCAGCGCTGATTTGATCACTGCGATCTCCTTCTCAAGCTTCCGTCTCTTGGTGAAGGAAAGCGCTTCCTGAGCAAGACCGATCAGAAAATCACCCCGCGGGGCATAACAAGGAGCATCTTCAGCTGACTCGTTCTGTGCGGGCCCGTCCTCAGAATCAATCATGATCCAAGGCTTTCTCGGCAACATCGGCCGCCACAAGAAACACATAGGAGAGTGCATTCATGTGACTGGCCATATCTTTGATCGATTCAATAATCTCCTTTCGCGACAAACCACTCTCCCGCTGAAGTCGAATGATCTCGTGCGTTAAACGGGTCACATGGTCGCGACCGTAGTTGTAAGCCGTCCCAAAACAATCGTCACTCTCCTCATCAGTCCTGCAGGCTGCGGCAAAGTCTGAGGCAATTTTCTGGGAAAAATCTTCAACCTGACGGCAGGGCATCGTTCTTTGGATTTGCCGAAATGTATGCGAGAAAAGAATGAAGCCCTAATAACTTTTTGAACCAATGCGTTGAATTTCGCATTCTTGCTTATCGATCAGCAAAGAAACTTCGTGTTTTTTCTTGGAGAAACAAAAAATTGCTCAAAATCCTTTCCCAAGACCTCGATCGATGCATCGACCGATGCAAAGGTGTCTTGCCTTGGTTGGACCGTGGTCGCAAGCCAAGGCCACCAGAAGCTTCTCTCAAGCCTCTTTTTGACTGAGACAAGCTTCTTTTCCTCGAGGACAACAACAACTCATTCATCCATAGACCGTCGGACTCGTGAGCATCGTTTAGGCCTGAACAGCGTCCTGCTCGATGTGCCTCACCGTTCAATCAGCGAATTCGCCATCGTGAAGCCGGGGCATCGCCTCGGCAGCAGATGCTTTGCAGAGCTGTCTTCTGTTTGCCGTCGCCCCACCCTTTGCCCCGTTACCGCGCCACCCACGAACCGCCGGAACAGCCAAGCGGAGAGGGCTGGCTGGTGAGCGCCGAGCAGCAGAAGCTGGTGCAGTTCAAGCCAGATGCATCCACCGCTCATGCCCAGTGGGTGGTGGTACGCAGCTACAGCTGGATTCCACCCAATCCACCGGTGCCCCAGACCCGGCGACGGATGCTGCGGCACAACGCCATCGAAGCCTGGAACACGATGCTCAAAACGGGCTGGCGGCGCTGTTCACCTCCCGTGCGCTGATGAACCTCAGTGACGACTGCTGGACCCCTGACACCTCTTTCGCCAACGTGATCGAAGTTGCGATCAATCGATGACCAACGGATCCGGCACCTGGGCCAACAATCAGCCCCCAGCAGCAGCCGAAAAACTCTGGAGAGGCCTGGCTCTGGTGGGAGCCTTCCACATCGGAGGAATGCTGATCAACGTCATCTTCCAGATGTTGGGCAACAACAGCCTCGACGGAATTCCCGCCAAATTCCTGGGCCTCTGAGCCCATCAGCCACAACAAAACGGTTATAAGCCCCTGCATCAGGCAGGGGTTTTTTATTGGATACCTGAGACGCGCCAAGCGCCTCAGACGCCAGGGCAATCAAAGCGAGACCCAGCCATCTCGCACTGAGCACAATTACCCATTGTTAAGGGAGATTGCGCAGCATTAAGTTCTCCTCGCATGCACGAGTCGTTCCCGGGGAGTGGGCTCTTCGGGAACCTTTTTTTGGGTAAGTTTCCACAAGGTGAGTGATGTATCCCGTAGGTGGGCCTGCGGATACATCTCCTCCTGTTGAACGGCCGCTTCTCGCTAACAGCCGAGAGGAGAGGAGCAGGCGAGGGAACCTGCTCCTTTTTCCCTCCAGAAGCGTTTGCAGTGGTGCTCGCGCAGGCACGATCTTCGGCCATCCAGAAATGATTCTCATTGAGCAGGAATGCCTATTCCACCTCCTGAGAATTCCCTGAGAAACGCTCCGATCGCACCTCGAACGGCCCTCCACTGATCCACTCTTAAAGTGAAGGCAGTGGTGCCTTCAATGCGTCAAGCAGGAGCGGGCTGAGGGGCCGGCTCTTTTTTTTGATCAGAAGGCCAGCAGTACGCCTCACCAGCCACAAGACTGAAACCAGCCGATCCAAAGCTGTGCTCCCCCAGCTCAAAGCGTTGCTGCTGGCGCTGAGCCTTTGGAGCAGCATCCCCGCGGCAGCCCCGATCAGCCGCGACGATCCGGAATCCAGTGACCCCAGCAGCGGAGGCATCTCCACCGCCCGCGGATCCACCGTGGTGGTCACCGCCAATCCCCTCGCCAGCACGGCAGCGCTGGATGCGTTGAAGAACGGCGGCAGCGCCATCGATGCTCTGGTGACAGCCCAAGCAGTGCTGGCGGTGGTGGAACCCCAGAGCTCCGGCCTGGCGGGTGGTGGTTTTCTGCTCCACTGGGAAGCCAAGCAACGCCAGCTTGAAATGCTGGATGGCCGTGAAGTGGCCCCCGAACGCAGCCGCCCCGGCGATCTGCTTGATCCCGCGGGAGATCCCCTCACCTGGCGACAGGCCACCAGCAAAGCCAACGCCATCGGCATTCCCGGCACCGTGGCTCTGCTCTGGGAGGCCCATCAAAACCATGGCCAGCTGCCGTGGTCACAAATCCTGCAACCGGCGATCCGCCTTGCCAGCACAGGCTTTCTGCCGAGCCCGCGTCTGTTGCGCTCCATTCGCCTGGCCCAGCGTTTCGGCGTGGCCCACAGTCCTGAGTTTCAAGCGCTCTACCTGCCCGGCGGCCAGCCGCCAGCAGCAGATCAACCCTTCCGCAACCCTGCCCTGGCGCGCACCCTGAGGCTCCTGGCCAGGGAAGGGGGACCAGCTTTTTATCAAGGGCCTCTGGCGCAGCAGATCCTGGGCGGGGTCAATGCCCTGCGGGCCAGCGAGCCGAACTTCCGCGGATGGAGTTCCGCTGATCTAAGCAGCTATGCCGTGGTCCGGCGCACTCCCCTCTGCAGCCAGCAGCTGCAGCACCGGATCTGCACGGTGCCGGCCCCCAGCAGCGGTGGCTTGGCGCTGCTGCAAACCCTGGCGCTGCTGAACCAGAGCACCAACCTGACCAACTCCAGTGCAGGTGAGCCGCAGGTGTGGCGTCAGCTGGCCCGCGCCCAGGCCTGGGCCGATGCCGACCGGCTCTACTGGGTGCACGACCCGATCGATGGAGCAGTGCCCAGCGCAGCCATGCTGGATCAGGCCTACATCGCCAGCCGGGCGAGAGCCATGCAGGGCGCCAACGGCGAAAGACCAACGCCGGGATTGCCGCTAGGCATCGATCGTTATCCCTACGGCAGGCCAGATCAGGGCATCGAGCAAGGCACCAGCCAGATCACCATCGTGGATGCCAGCGGCAACATTGCCTCCTACACCTCTTCGGTGGAGACGATCTTCGGGAGTCGGCACCTTGTTGGAGGCATGGTGATGAACAATCAGCTCACCGATTTCGCCTTCAAGCCCAGCCTTGGCGGCAAACTGGTCGCCAACCGCCGGCTGCCTGGACGGCGGCCAATGTCGTCGATGGCGCCGACGCTGGTGTTCCGCAACGGCGAGCCGGTGCTGGCCCTCGGCAGCCCCGGCGGCCGCAGCATTCCCCATTTGCTCAGCCGGGTTCTGCTGGCGTCCTTGGTCTGGAACGAACCGCCAGCGCGGGCGGTGGGCCTTCCCCATCTTTCGCGCCGGGGCACAACGCTGGTGCTGGAAAGCGATCCGCCGCTGCCTTGGCCGTTTCCGCTGCAGCAGCTCAAAAGCGAAGCAAACTCCCGGCGTCAGAGCATCGGCAGTGGCACCGCTCTGATTCAAAAAATCGGTGGTGGCTGGCAGGGGGCCGCTGATCCGCGCCGCGAAGGAACGGCCCTGGCCCTGCCCTGATCCAGCCAACAAGCGATCAACCCTTGGAGCGCAGGTGCGTGAAGCTGGGCACGCCATTGCCCCAGGCACGGGTGATGGCCAGGATCAACGCCCCGATCAGAGCCAGGTTCATCGCAAAGCCGCTGTCCACCGGGAAGGTGTGGAAGATCAGCGTGGTGGGCACCAGGAAAAGCAGCAGCAGCGAGGCCCCCAGCACCGTGTTGCTGCCGAACACCAGCAGGATCGATCCGGCGATCAGCACCACGATCGCCGCCACGAGCAACACAGAAGCCAGAGGTTCGGGGATTCCCTTGGAGGCGATGAAGCCTGCGATTTCAGCGAAGTTGGTGAACTTGGCCGGCAGGGCATTCACAAACACGGCCGCCATCAGCACCCGGCCAAGGAAATCGAACAGCTTCGAAGCAGTCATGGGGATCAATAGCCCTCAGGCAGAGGAATCGTGAGAAGCACCCTAGAGAGCAACTGTTCAGCAAGAACATTCACATGCCCCAGAGGATGAGCTGATCCAGGGATGGAGATCAACCGTCAAAGGCGGTAAGACGGAGTTCAGCAGGGTCGGGATGGGCCGAGCTCGATGCTGGAGATCAGACCCTTCACCCCCGCCGACCTCGACGTGGTCACGGCCCTGGCCCGTGAGCAGGATTTCGCCCCAGGAATCGGCGACATCGAGATCTACGCCAACACCGATCGCCAGGGGGTCTGGCTCGCTTGGCAGGACAACGCACCGGTGGGCTGCATCGCGGCGGTCACCTACAACCCCGACTACGCCTTCATCGGGCTGTTCGTGGTGAAGCCGGAGCATCGGGGCCAGGGGATCGGCCGTCGGCTCTGGCAGCACGCTTTGAAAACCCTGAGCGGCGTGCAGTGCATCGGCCTGGAGGCCGCTGTGCAGATGGTGGGCTTCTACGAACGAGCTGGATTTCAGAAGGACTGCATCACCACCCGCCGGCAGATGCTGTTCCGCAGCGAGGCATCACTGGACGCAAGCCCCAGCCAGCGCAGCGACGTTGCCGTCGTGCCCTTGCACGAGGTGTCGCTGGAGGCGATTCAGCGCTACGACGAACGCCATGAGATCAGCCCAAGGCCCCACTTCCTTGAGCTATGGCTCCGCCACAGAGCCGGAGATGTGTTCGCGGCGAGGGATGCCGAGGGCGAATGCCATGGCTACGTGCGCATTCGGCCTTGCCTGCTGCCAATCGGCGAGGGCTGGCGGGTGGGCCCCTGGCTCGCCGAAGACCCCGGCATGGCCTCGCTGTTGCTGAACAACGCCCTGGACCACCACAACGGTGTCGTCCTGATCGACACCCCCGGCCACAACCCGAGCGCCAAAACCATCCTCAGCGCCAGGGGCTTTAAACCGATGACGTCAACGGTGCGGATGTACAAGGGCGTGATCCCCAGGGGGCACGACCGCAACATTTACGGCCTGGCCTGCCTCGAGCTGGGTTGATCGCTGAACGATCACTCCACCAGGAATTCGCTGCGCAAAGCCCGCGCATCCTGAATCCGCTGCCCCACCGCGAGCTTGCGGAGGCGGGTGTTCAGCCAGGCGCGCAGTCGGGTGGACGACACCGACTTATTGAGCAGACCGTCCGAAGGCTCAGGCGTGCCGAAGGGAATGGTCATCAGCCACGCGCGGAAGTTCAGGCTAGTCAGATCGCAGCCACGCCAGCCCCACTTTCAGGCGGTTCTGGCCTGAAAGGCAATGCGTGTTCGTGCTGATTGCCAGGGCATGGCCCAGCCCCAAGACTGTGTGCATCGAGATCGGAGGCGTCCATGCGAGACGACGGTCCAACCGAGCAGACGTCAGAAGCAAGCTGACTTTCAGGCCCCTGCTCCAACAGTTTTCACACCTCTTGTTGGGTGCGCCCTTCGACAGGCCTTGTGCGAAAGGCCAGGCCGATCGGCACTCCATCTGCACCGTGCCAGGTGCCCTAAGGAGCTCCCATCACCCGACCCCTTGGAACATGGCCCCAGGCGCCATAAGCCAGACGCTTCGAGCTTCCTTCAGCCCCTTCTGATGGATTGCGTCATGAACAAACGAGCGAGTTAGGCCGCCTGTTCAACGGAACGGGTCGGCCACTCCAACTCTGAACAGAACCGTTCAGACACAGACCCCCGGCCCCTCCGTCACAGGGACCGGGGGTCTGCTGCTGGTTCAGGCCTTGCGCTTTTGATCGGCCTGCCGCAGTTGCTCCCGCAGGATGATCGGATCATCACAGTGGGATCTGCGATAGAGCGCTTTGATCTTGCGTGACTCCTCATCGAGCAACTCCAGCTCAACCGCGTCTGCCATTCCCACGGTGAAATCTTCGATCTGGCGGTCTTCAAACTGATTCTCAAGAGCCATCAACTCTTTCAACGAATCACTCATATACAGACAACTCGACGCCATCAATTTGAGGTTTTCCCGGATCTTGATGTCGGCCTGCTCACGAACATCCCGCGCCTTTTCCAGCGTAGCAATCAGATCACCACTGGCCGCTTCCTCAAGCGTTGCCGCAGACACCGTTGAGGTTGTTGCACAACCGAACACCAGCACCAGCAACAACGCCAGAACGGATTGCAGAACCCTCATCGGAACCCCAGAAGCCAGGTCACGTTAAGGGGAGTCATCAGACGACGTCCCCTCAGATGAGGGAGACATCGATTTGGATCACCACTCCACAACCCCTCAAGTGGGTGATGCGTGGATCTCAGGTTTTGCTGATGCTGATGGAACACGAGGCGAGGAGCACCGAAAACCATGACCAACACAACCGCCAAAGCTCAATTGCTCGATCTGCTGATCGAACCGCTGAAGGGATGCAAAGGGCTTTATGCCCATCGGGAGAACCTGATGCAACGGGTGATGCGCATGCCCGATCTGGAAGTGCGCGATCACTTCGATCGGCTCAAGGCCAGCCATTTCCCAGGCACCTGAACCATCAAGAGCCAAAGGGCTCAATTCTTAAGGAATGCTGAGAGACGCGAAGAAAGCCAAACCAGTATCGGTTGTCGCAGCCCGGTCCAATCATGGATCCGTAGGACGGCTGCAGTTTCAAGCGTGATCCCATGGCCGAAACCCTGCGTCTGCCCTACTCCGTTCAAGGCAATGGAACCGTGGAATCGATCGGCAATCACCTGTATCGGGTCTGCGGACCAGCCGGATGCACCGTTGTGATGGGGCTCAGCAACGCCCTCTACCTCAGTCGCAACGTGCCTGAAGTGGAACACAACCACCGCTCAGATCGATGACAAAAAAATCGCTCCAGCCATGGAGCGAATCATCAAGCCGGAGCAATCCCCATCACCCGGCTCATAGCACCAGATCTTGATGCGTTGGCTCGATAATACTCATCCAGCCCCAGATCTAGGGGGAGCACGATTACTTATGCAAAGCCCGTTGATTACACATCAACGCTGCATGTGGTGGCCATCGGGGTTATGTTGAGAGGCCCCATCACCCGGCCCGCCCACTTCGGCGGGCTTTTTTGTAGCAACACCCCAGATGTAGCGCCGGGGCAAACACTGCAAGGGGGGGGGTCCATAAAAAAGGAAGGGTTCCCTAGTCCCTCCCCTGTTCGACGCAGTTTCCCCCTGTTCTGAGCTGGGGGTCACCAGTTCATTCTGTATCCCCAGGAACCAAACGGCATCGGTGATTGCACTTAGCGAAGGTCGCATCAGCGATCAAGCAGGCCAGCATCGATCTTGGCGTCGGGATTGAGCTTGATCAGCATCCAAAGCAACATGGCCGAGCAATCGCAATCACTCACGCCGTAGTCATATTTCCAGTCAGCCACCATCCCCTTGAGCTCTACTTGAGCCTGGGTGATGAACTCATCGTTCCATTCCTGCACCAATCGATTCAGTCCTCTTCGAGATCCTCTTCCCTGACGTAAAAGGGTTCATCAGAGCCGGGCTGATCGTTCTCCAGCACGAGCACCTTGAGCGAATCATCGCTCTCGAACACAAAGAGACCATCCTCATCGGGATGCACCCCTTTCATTTCAGGATGCCGGTTGACGAGGCGCTTGAGGCGGCGCTGCTCTTTCCAAAACTTGGTTCCCTTTTCAACCAGATAAACCGTCAGAGCCAAGTTCACCAGCACGAGGGCGAGGAACTCCAAGGCCTGCATAGATCAAAACCGGGTTCTGACGACATTAGCGAGAGAAGCAGGGAGCGCCATAGCAAGCGATACCAAGCAACCAAAGGCACGAAGAGAACGGGACAGGGCGTCGGTGGCGGCTCATAATGAGAATGATTCTCGGATGTCGAGGAGGTTGCGATGGGCCAGGTGTGCCTGATTTCAGGCCCTCCGGGGTGCGGGAAAACAACTTGGGCGCTCCAAAGGCTTCAGCAGCATCAAGGCCCCTGCGCCTACCTGCGGCTGGAGGGAGAGAAGACAGCGGGGCTTGAACAGGGGGAAGACAGCGGAATCGACCTGACCTGGCTCAAGGACCAGGTGCCCAGGCTTGAGGAACCGGCAACAGCCAACGCAACGGATCTGAAGCAGGACAACGATGGGCTGACCCTGATCGAAGTGCAGCAGTTCCATCCCCCCAGCAAGGAAGGAGTTGAAGGGCTCGGAGACGACGTTCGCTCCAAGCTGGAGGCCTTGCAGCTGCACCCCGACCAACTCCTGCACTTCGGGCGAGACCCTGAATTGCCTGCAAAGGACACCTTGGAGTTCAGCAAGCTCGAGGCCTGGCACACCTCTCTTTCGGGTTGTGTCTGGGATCCCAACAGCCTGAGCAGCTTCTGGTTTGAACTCGTGAACGGTGCCTACGGCGATGTGTACCGCGCCAAAGGCCTAATGAATCTTCCTGACGGGCGGGCATTTTTCTGCAATTGGATGGTGAGCCAGGAGTCATCCCAGTTCCTGCCCCTGGACGCCACGGCACCGACGAAGGGTCGCCCCTGTCGAACCTCAGAGCTCGTTGTTCAGGGCAAGGCACTCAACCCCGAAGGCATTCAAGCCACCATCAACGACTGCCTGCTCGCGGATGACGTGCTCGCCATGCAGCAACAACAGCTCCAGCAACAACAACTCACATCGCAAGGCTGATTGACATGAACCACGCCGTCATCTCCTGTTTGCACGCCAACCTTGCCGCCGTGGAGGCGGTGCTCGACGATATCGACTCCCATGGTATCGAAACCATCACCTGCCTTGGCGACCTTGTGGGCTACGGACCCCAGCCCAATGAAGTGGTGGAACTGGTGCGTCAGCGCGAGATTCCCAGCTGTCAGGGGTGCTGGGACGAGGACATCATTGACGGTTTGAATGCCTGTGAATGCAGCTATCCCTCCCAGCTGGCGGAACGACGGGGCCATCGCGCCCATCACTGGACAGCCGATCTGCTGACGGAGGAGAACAAGGCCTTTCTGGCTGAACTTCCGATGACACTGCGGCGCGACAAGCTGCTGTTTGTGCATGGCAGTCCGAACAGTCAGCACGAATATCTGTTGCCCGACATGAATGCTTTTGCTGCCCTTGAACGGGTGGAAACAGCAGGAGCGGAAACCTTGTTCTGCGGCCACACCCACCAGCCCTATGTGCGCGAACTACGGCAGGGGTCCATTCGGGTAAAGGTGCAACAACGCGATCAAGGCGCACCAACAGAACAGGAGCTGGAACTGCCGATGCGGCGGATCGTTAACGCTGGTTCTGTGGGGGAACCGCGGCATGGCAGCACCAAGGCCACCTATGTGATCCATAACGACAACACCGGAGAGGTGACGATTCGTGAGGTCGACTACGACGTCGCCAAAACCTGTCGAGCGATCGTTGATGCGGGCTTACCGGAGGTGTTTGCCTGGAGGCTCAGCCACGGCTTCGAATACGCCGAGCGGGCTGAAGACGCCAGCCACGTGTGTGAGCGCTGATGGAACGCTGGGCCCTGGTGAGTGGTCTCCAAGGAGACCTGGATCTGTACGAACAGATTCAAAAGGAGTTGAAACAACAACGGGGTGTTGCCAATCTCTTCGTTCTCGGTGATCTGATCGGGTCACAACGCAAGTGCAATGCTCTGCTCGAGCGGCTGAGGCAGCCGAAGCGCGCTGATCTTCAGCCCGACTGCATCTATGGCTGGTGGGAAGAGCAGCTTCTGGCAGAGTGTGGTTACCGCGGCGAACGCAAAGCTGAAGCCCTCAGAGCAGAACAAGGCGAGGCGGCGGTCGGAGAACTTCTCGCTTCGGTGGACACTGACCATCTCAACTGGCTGGCATCGCTGCAGTTCGGCTTCATCGAACTCGACTGCGCTTTGATTCATGGCAGCTCCGCCGACGTCGGCGACCGGCTGACGGAAGACACTTCAGCCCTGGTGCTGCTGGACCGGCTGACGCGGCTGGATGTGAACCGGCTGTTTACGGCGCGCTGTCAGCGTCAGTTCCGACTGGAGCTTTCCGGTGGATCCATCCAATCCCTCGTCAAAGACCATGCCGGTGAACAGCAGAGCGAACAGGCTGTGCCCAAACGAAGCGTGATCGGCATTGGTGGGGGGAGGCACTACACCCTCTATGACCCCGCAACCGATCACATCGAATTTCGAATTGCGGGAGAACCTTCCAACGCTTCGGGACGGGGCTTTGGCTGACTGCCACATCTCGAGATGTTCTGTCGCAACAACTGCTCAGTGAGTTGCTCGGCTGATCACAGGAACGTCGTTTCACAACCTTTGATCCCAAAGATCACCTCTGATTTTCTGACCCAATGACCACTGCACCAACCAGCACCAACGTTCCCGTCACCATTCTCAGCGGCTTCCTCGGAGCGGGAAAAACCACGCTGCTGAATCACATCCTGAGCAATCAGCAGGGGGTGAAGACCGCGGTGCTGGTGAACGAGTTCGGTGAAATCGGCATCGACAACGATCTGGTCATCACCACCGATGAAGACATGGTCGAGCTGAGCAACGGTTGCATCTGCTGCTCGATCAACGACGAGCTGATGGAGGCGGTGGAACGGGTGATTGAACGCCCAGAACCGCTGGATTACATCGTCGTGGAAACCACCGGTCTGGCCGATCCCCTACCGGTGGCCATGACCTTCCTTGGCAGTGAGCTGCGGGATCAAACCCGCCTCGATTCGATCATCACCTTGATCGATGCAGAAAACTTCGACGACGTCGTTCTGGACACGGAAGTTGGCCGGGCCCAAGTGATTTACGGCGACATCCTGCTGCTGAACAAATGCGACCTCGTCTCCAAGGAGCGGCTTGAGGCTGTCGAGCAGCAACTCAGGGACGTCAAGAACGACGCCCGGATCCTGCGCTCGGTGAAAGGAGATGTCCCTCTGCCCCTGCTGCTCAGTGTCGGACTGTTCGAATCCGACAAGGTGAGTTCCCCTGCCGACGATCCGAGCCTGGATCACAGCGACTGCGACCACGACCATGGCCACTGCAGCCATGACCACGATCACGGTCATGAACACGATCACAGCCATGGGCACGATCACGGTCATGCCCACAACCATGGGGACGGTCATGACCACGGACACCATCACCACAGCCATGAGCACGGTGACCATCAGGACATCGAGGGATTCACCTCCCTGTCGTTCCAGAGTGATGGGCCCTTCGCATTGCGCAAGTTCCAGAACTTCCTCGACAACCAGATGCCCCAGGAGGTGTTCCGAGCCAAGGGAATCCTCTGGTTCAACGAAAGCGAACGCCGCCATGTGTTCCATTTGGCGGGCAAACGCTTTTCCATCGACGACACCGACTGGACCGGTGATCGCAAGAATCAATTGGTGCTGATCGGCCGCGACATCGACCACACCACCCTGCGGAAGCAACTCAAGGCCTGTGTGGCTGATTGAGACAAAAGAACCCGCAACCCCTCCAAAACTCGCGTTGTGGTGGTTCCGTCTTGGCGCTGGTTCTCGTAGGCCCCGTGACAACGGAATCGCCTTTGCTCAGCACCCAGAGCGGTCATTTTTCAGTAATGAAATCGAGCTCGCGATGCGCGCTGATCAAAACCTCCGCGTTCTTCTGCCGTAACGCCTGATCAGCAACGTTGCTCAAGGCCAATCAACGCGCAAGGCTGTCAATACGTTGAAACCACTAACAAGCGACGCATGAACGACCATAACCAACTAACGCTCACGGCTCGCGAGATGGTGCGAGCCCACGCCTACCCCGTACTGGCTGCCGTCAGCAGCCTCAGCCTGCTCAGCATCGCAATTCTGCTGATGCCGCAAGCGGTCAAAACCCATCGCTACAACCGCTGCATTGATGCACAGATCACCATGCGGGCCAGCATCAATCCCAAGGGAGGCACAGATCCCGGCAAGATGAACTACCTCAAAGCCGTTGAACACTGCGAAGGCTTCTGAACCAATGCGCGTCATTCAACCGTTATCGGCTCTCAGCTTCGGCGTTTTGGCATTGTTGGTGAACCAAAGGCCGGGTTTGGCCCACGGCAAAGGCCTCTACGCAACCGAAACCGAAGCCAAGCAACGAGCCGCTGAGATCGGCTGCACCGCCGTTCACAAAAACGACGGGCGCTGGATGCCTTGCGCTGATGAACGGGAACTCCACCAACAGCTGCGGAAGCAATGAAAGCCTCCAGAACAACCAGCCGGCAGGCACGGCGCATCCATCGCTGGCTAGTGCCGATCGCCGCAGCACCACTGCTGATCACCGCAGGAACCGGCTCCCTCTACAGCCTGCTGATGGAGCAGAACATTGATGCTTTCTGGCTGCTCAAGCTGCACACAGGACAATTCGGCTGGCTCAATCTCCAGCCCGTGTACCCAATCCTGCTGGGAACTCTCACCATTGTTGTGACCGTGTCTGGGCTGACGATGCTGCTCAGGCCAGCCCGTACGACAGGGAATTGATATCACCCCGTCCGCCTACTCCGCGCAAGTGCAGCCGCAGGAGCCACTGCCATGACAGGGCTCGTGGTTGGGATGGCCGGTGGCACAGGCCTCTGAACAGAAACTCTGGCCATCGCGAACAACAGCTTGGGACGCCTGCACCTCACAGGTGCAACGCGGACAGGCACAGGGAGCAGCAGGAGCCATCACAACAAATCAATCAACTGTAGTCTAAGCCGAAAAAAGATGACCACAGAGCAAACACACCATTTCCACACACAATTCACACGAAAAGATTGACAATGATTCTCACGTCACACAGCGACCTATAAGCAAAGGGCCACTCCCAATAGCAGCAATGAAGAAGAATTACAAGATAAACGCCAACAATCACAGCGCAATAGGCCAAATAGCACAAGCGGAAGCAATTAAATTCACTACGAATCAATCAGAAAGCAGAAAAATAATGAGAGCAGCGCCTCAAAGAACATGAACAGAAATGATCAACTGAGAAGCAATACGCTGCGAGAAATCAATGCATGGTGCTACCGACGCGCATCTCACCTTTCAATCACAGGACACGACCAGGCAGCGCAAGCCCTAACGGAAGAGCACATGGAAGCACTCCAGAACGCTAAGCCCGAAGAGACGCTATGGGTCGAGAACTAACAGACATAGCCCCTTTATCGCGCCGGCGCAATGTGTCATATCTTACCTCGAAGAAAGCAAATATCACAAGAGCAGACAAAAGCAGTAAGCCACATCGTGCTATAAAAAACATCAAACACGCACAAAATCTTGAACAATCTGTTGATACATAGAAAAAAGATTTTAGCAAAAAAATTAAGCGCATCTTGGCGTAGCAAAAATCACAAGTCAGCACATCAATGAATACAGATAACAACTCCCGGTCCAAGAGAGGCAGACCAATATCCCTGAATCCGTCCGAAACAATCGGCCTAGAAAGGCCTCAAGCCGGAAAGAAAATAGAATTAATAGTCAAAAACGGAGTCATCCGGATTGCAGCGAAAGAATTCAATAATGCAGAAGACATAACTTTAGCCTTTACATGCAAAACAGATGTTTTCAAATTCCAGTATCCAAAAAACCTAGAACTCTCGATAGAGGCAATAACAGACACAACATATACAGTTGAATCAATAAGCAAGACAGAACCCGACACAAGCGATGCAATTATGGACTGGATCATTCAACTGCATATTGTGAGGCATGAGACAAATCTAGAAAATCGACTGATAAAATTTTTTAGATTACTAATAACAAGACTAGGAAAGAGGACATCAGAAGGGCTACTACTAGAGCACACACTGTCTCATGCACGTATTGCTGAAATCGTTGGGTCTACGAGATCAACCGTATCAAGAACGATTAGCACTCTTAGGAAGACCCGTCAAATTTATATTGATGAGCTAAGGGGCCAGATCGTTCTACCCGTGAATTAATTAACGCCCACAACGACATGTTCCACCTTTCCACTTGGAGCATTTGGATTTCTTGCAACCCTTTTTCTTATTTATCGAAAGACGCTTTTCGGAAGAATCAGCCATGATCCTAGACATTCATTTCAACAACAATACTGCTCATCTCTGGGTTAGAACCACCCTGGAGAAGCAACAAAAGACACAAGCTCGTAAGTCATCTGATCAGAGTCAAGTAATCTCTGCATAAGATTTCGGGCACTCAAGGAGATACAAACAAACAGTAAGGGCCTAAATCAAAAGAACTCGCAGGCGTATAAAAAGCTACTTTGAAATGAAGTAAACGAGTAGCAGGCAAAACATCGGAAGCGCAATATGGGGTCGCCCGTATGGGCTTTCCCGTGTGAGGAATCCAATGAAGCTTTTCCAGCAACTGCTGGTGGCTCCTGCTGCCCTTGGCCTTCTGGCCACCGGCGCTAATGCCGCCGAGCTGAACATCAACAGCGTTTCTGATTACGCGGCTTCCGCTGATCAGGTCACCAGCGTCACCCAGTTCTCTGACGTTTACCCCACCGACTGGGCCTACCAGGCTCTGGCCAACCTGGTGGAGACCTACGGCTGCGTCGCCGGTTACCCCAACGGCACCTTCCGTGGCAACCGGGCCATGACCCGCTACGAAGCGGCTGCCCTGCTGAACGCTTGCCTCGACCGGATCACTGAAGTGACCGACGAGCTGCGTCGCCTGCTCAAGGAATTCGAAACCGAGCTGGCCATCCTCAAGGGTCGCGTTGACGGCCTCGAGGCCCGCGTGGGCGAACTGGAAGCAACCCAGTTCTCCACCACCACCAAGCTGCGTGGTCAGGCCGACTTCTTCATGGGTGCCGTGAAGTATGACGACCGTGATGAATGCAACGAGGAAGTAGCCGGAGCTTGCGAAAGCGATGGATTGAACTTCTCCTATCGCTACACGCTGAATCTGGACACCTCCTTCACTGGTAAGGATCGGCTGTACACCCGTCTGCGCACGGGAAATATGGACAACGTCTGGACGCAAACAGACTCTTATCTGTCTGATGCCAAGAGTGGTGATAACACCATGAAGGTGGACAAGCTCTGGTACAGCTTCCCCATCGGCAATGAGTTCAAGGTCACCGTTGGTGCGCTGATCGAGAACTACTACATGATCGAGACGCCCACCCGTTACAAGCCGATCCTGAAGGCGTTCAAACTGGGCGGGTACGGTGCAGCTCTTGGTGCAAGCACCGGCCAGGGCTTTGGTGTGCAATGGCGTCAGGATGTTGATCCTGGCGATGCAGCCTTCAACATCGCAGTGAACTACGTCGCCGATGGTGGTGACGGTGCCCTGAGCAATTCAGAAAAAGGCATGTTCGGTGAAAACACCGATGCCTATCTGCTGAGCCAAGTGGGCTATGGCAACCGCAAGTGGTTCATCTCAGCGCTCTATGCGCTGAAGAATGCGCAACAAGACGATGGCGTTACGGAGGCCAAGGCAGCAATGGGGTATTCGACCCCCACTGCTAAAAACCTGGCTCACCCCCTGCACGCCGTCGGCCTACGCGGCTACTGGTCACCTGAGGACGACGGATTCATTCCCACGATCAGTGCGGGATTGGACTTCGGCTGGGCAGATAGTGAGTATTACGGCAATGCCGAGGCCGTAAAAGGGTGGATGGTTGGCCTGAACTGGAAAAATGCCTTCATGGAGGGCAACAAACTGGGACTGGGCTTCGGTTCCTATTCCAGCTACGCCACCGAGATTCGTGACCGGCCAAATGGCGGCGACCAAAACTTCGCCATCGAGGCTTACTACGACTTCGCTGTAACCGACAACATCACCATCACTCCTGCAGTGTTCTGGGTTGATGATGCCAAGGGCAAGGATCAAATTGATGGTGCCAACAAGTTTGGCGGCCTGGTCAAGACCACGTTCAAATTCTGATTACCAACATCAATCAAACAAATGGCGCCCTACGGGGCGTTTTTTTTGCAAAAAAAGAGGGGCTAGCGCCCCTCAAACGACCTGAATCACGGATTCACCAGCAGTTCTCACCCTCACCAATGGGAACACAAACATCTTCTTGTTCAGCTTTTTTGAGAAGAGCCTCAGCCTCTTCATTCATCACACTGTCGTCATCGACAGCTTGATCCGTCGACCACTCCTTCAAGCCGCCGCCATCCTGGGCCTGCAATACCGGTAAATCAGCTGAAGCCAGCAGCAGAGATGAAGCGGCCAGAAAAACAGTGACTGCAGAGGGTTTGGCCATGTAGCAACGCCAAAAATTCATTATGAATAACGCTAGCGCCCAAGCCGCCACGAATGAGCCAGGTCAACGCATCATTTGAAACACCATCAATCGGAGAGCCGCCGTACAGCGTTGGAATAGGCCTGAAAAATGAGATCAAGCTCATCCGAACGTCCATACTTGGCCAGCAATCCACGCGCCCCAGCATCCAGGTTGAACAGCAAGGAACGATCCTCAGCGGATTTCACATAACTTTCGATCCAGCCGACACAGGCATAACGCGTCCCCTGCATCACTGGCGCAACGCAATGCAGTAAGGAGCTGGGGTACACAACCACCTCACCAGCAGAACAACGAAATTCCTCACCATGCTGCCCCGTCTGCAATTGCAAAACTCCCCCTTGATAGGAGGACGGCTCGCTTAAAAAAACGGTGAAGGACAGATCGCGTCGGCCGTAACGGGAAAACGGATTATCCACATGCCATCCATATCCATCGCTGGGTGCACAGCGGGAGATCAAGACACTGTGCACTTTGCGGATCAAAGTAAAACTCTTGATCAAAGGATCTGCTTTCAAGGCCTTCGACACCAAGTTCGCCACCCGATTTGCTAAAGGGGATTCAGGATCAAGTTGATGATTCTTTTTAACCGAGGCCGCTTGCTCTCCCGCCGTGAGTCGTCCATCCAGCCAAGGCAAGTCGGCAGCACTCAGTTGCTGATGAATGGAACCAACATCAGCCTGCGAAAGCAGTGGACGCACAAGATGATCCATCGGCAATGAGGGCAAAAGCTTTCCTCACCCTAGGCAGTTGACCAAATGATACGAAAACATCGCGCAAATCAGCACAGTCAGATGACATCCAAGACCTATGATGGAGTGATTAAGAGTAAATCCATGTTGAAGATTCTTGCTGGACTCTGCCTAATCACTCCCTTGGTTGGATGCGCAGCTGTTGGTGCGCAGGAAGTGCGTGTTTATTCAGGTCGCCACTACAACACTGACCGACAGGTTTTTAAACGTTTTAGTGAAACAACAGGAATCAAAGTTCGCCTGATTGAAGCCACCGGTATCTCTCTGGTGGAACGACTCAAGCGAGAGGGAAGCAACTCCAAAGCAGACGTGATTCTGTTGGTGGATGCTGCGCGCATCAATGATGCAGCCAATGCAGGATTGCTGCAGCCGGTTCAGAGCAACACCCTGAAAGCGAACATCCCCGAGCGCTATCGGGATCCATCCAACCGCTGGTTTGGCCTAACAAGGCGCGTGCGCTCAATCATCATCAACCCCAAGCTGGTTAATCCCTCCACGATCAACAGCTACGACGATCTCGGCAAGCTGGAATTGAAAGGAAAGCTTTGCCTGCGCAAGAGAAAGAATGTCTACAACCAATCCCTTGTTGCTGACCAAATTGTCTTAAAGGGTCAAGCCGGAGCAACAGCCTGGGTCAGGTCCATGGTGGGCAATGTCAAGCAGCCATTCTTCTCCGGAGATACATCCCTCATTCGTGCCGTTGGCCAGGGCAAATGTGGCGTTGGCGTTGTGAATCACTACTACCTGGCACGCATGCAAGCCGGAGACAATGGCAAGGGTGATCAGGAGCTAGCAAAGAATGTAAAATTGATCATGCCCAATCCAGCACACGTGAACATCAGTGCGGCGGGCATTGCCACCTCAGCCCAAAACAAACGGGAAGCGCTGAAGTTGATTGAATTTCTCTCATCTCCGAAGGGGAGCCAGACGCTTGCTGGACCAACCCACGAATATCCTCTGAAAAGTCAGGGCTCCTCAAGCGTGCTGAAACAGTACGGACGATTCATCCCAGACAACGTCTCCATCAGCGCGATCGGTGCTAACCAGAAGAAAGCGATTCAAGTGATGGCGCAGGCTGGCTGGCGTTAAAAGTAACTTTTAAGTTATTTGCAGGAGAAAGTTCTAAGATCGACTGGTTATTGATAATGAGTCTCATTTAACTTGGTGCAAATGACACGCCAAGCGTGCATTTCAATTCACCGGTATGTATCGTTTAAATATCAGCAGGCAAAAAGTGCTTTCAACATCTAATTCAAGCCCCTCTTCTTCAATTGCTTGCGGACCGGCAGGTCGGGCAATTGCCGAAGCAATTGATGCTGATCTTCTGAACGCAGTCCAAGCCCACCTCAACATGGAGAGGCAAGGCCATGCCTCCTATTTCGCTGCTGCAATCTGGTTTGCTGAACGGGAGTTGAGAGGATTTTCCCGATTCTTCCGAGACGAATCCAACAGCGAGCATGTACATGCTGCAAAATTCGCGGAATACATCATTGCTCGAGGGCAAAGCGTTGCACTACAAGTGGTCGAAGCCCCCTTGCAGAGCTGGGCATCTCCTGCAGATGTGATGGCAACAGCATTTCAAATGGAGGTTGATGTCACAGCTTCGTTGCAACAGCTTTATTCGATGGCAGAGAGAGTGAACGATACGCGTACCACAGTGTTTCTCGACCCGATGGTGGAAATGCAAACCCAGTCAGAACACGAATTCGCGCACCTTCTTGGACGCGTGAAGTTTGCAGATAATCAAGCTGCAGCTTTATTACTCATCGACAATGAGCTTGATCAAGGAAATAACAAGCCTGCATCTCTTCAAGGATAGAAGAGATTAAACGAAAGAAATTCGAATGACATACAAGACCACAAATACTTTCTAACTTTATTCAGCGCATCCAACATGTCATTTGAATAGTTCTAAAACACCTTCGGAGCATTTCTTCAAGCAATAATCTTTGCATCGAATGCGGTTTTGAATAGCAATTAATTTCCGGCAATATGGATTTTATCGACAAACATCGGCATTGGTAGAAAGATATCTCCGCAAGAAGCCGTTCTACTAATCCCTGATCCTGGCATCGTTGAATTGATCGAGTGGCACATTGCATACGCCGCCAAATCCAATCAACTTCGCTGCAAAGGTCACCAAGTAAACCGAGCGAATTCACAACTTTCAGAATTGGAGTGGTGAAGAATCGATGAGCTCAGGCGAAATTCGCATGGTGACATCTCCAGATGCCATAGCCACCAAACCCGCTTGACGCCATTTGGAGAGGAGACGTGTTGTGGTTACCCGTGTAGCACCAATCAGCTCACCAAAGCGATCATGAGTGAGACGAAAAGGAAGCTGATAACAATCGCTGCAACGGACGCCTAAACGGTTCACCAAAAGGGCCAAAAGAGCATGAAGACGCTGCTCTGCCTGACCGAGATGGCGGACTCGGAGAAGCTGCAATGTCCATTCGTTCACCGCATCAAGCCCCAGCTCATCCGTTGAGACAGCATCACGCCGAAATTTCAAGGCTGTAAGGGCCTCGATGCACACGCCATCACTGCAGAGACGATCGGTGCGCAGGCGATCGCCCGACTGCAAAAACGCCAGGGTCATTCCCTCCGTTTCTTCGCAGGGGCAATACACGCGGCACACCCCTTCAATCACCTCAAGAACCGTGGCCTGATCACGCCCGGCTGGATCAATCAGCACCGTCTGCGAGCGGGGCATGCTCAACGGAGCAATCGGATTGTCCGGCAGGAAGCGGTAGGCGGACGTGGTCACGGATTATCGCGATTGAGAATTACTCGCAACAATACAGATCTCTTGTCGATATTGCAAGTCATTCTCAATAAGGCCCCCAAATTGAGATCTTTTCTCAACTGCGGCCGACACCCGCTCGTTGGCGTGCAACAGCAGGGCGCGGAGCAACTGGGCATCCCCTTGAATCCGAAGCATTGGCGTGGTGACGGGCTGCCACCACGTTCAACGGGGCCTTCAACAGGAGGTTGATCCGTTGCAACCGCGCGACGTCGCTATTGATTCACGGCTCAGAACACAAATGTCGTTTTGATCAGGCCGCCCAGTTGCTGGAAGGTTGAACCATCCGGTGTGAGCTCACCCATCGGTCGCGACAGATAGAACAGCGCAGGGGTGACGCTGATTTTGTCGGTCACTTGGAACTGATACCACCACTCCCAGATGAACTGGGCATCGGCAGCGGTGTCGCCACCACGCAGATCCGTCGCAAAAACGGGCTGGCCCACAGCCATTCCGGCGTTGTTCCCCGCCACCAACACATCGTTCCACTCCAGCCCAGCCCTCCAAGACTGACTGGTGCTCAACTGGCCTTCACGCTGGGTATCGGACTGATTGATGCCCCAACCGAGCGACAGCGATGGAAGCCAGCCGCTTTCCAATGGCTGCCAGAAACCACCCAGGGCATAGGCGTGGGTCACTCCCCGATCACTGAAGCGATCCTTGACAAAGGGCGTGGCGTAGACGATCAGATCTTGACCGTTCTGAACCTTGGAATAGAGGGCAGCAACGCCCCAGTTGTCACCCTCCCAACCCAGCTGCAGGGTGCCGGTTCCCCCCGCCTCGTCGGTGGAGAAACCACCGGTACGGGTGTCGCTTGATGCACCATTGGCCGCCACATAGTTGGCCGAAGCGCGGGCTCCGCTTTCCGCAGCCCAGCTGAAGCCCACGCCCGCACCTTTGTTTTTGTTGTAGGCCCCCGGAGCTCCATTCACCGTGAGCACATCGAGAATCGGGTCACTGGGATAGACGCTCGGCCAGATCGCGAGCATGTCTTCCTGGCCAACAATCGGGCCGGTGGTGATGGTGATCTCATCCCCCAACGGGAAGGAATAGAAGAGCTTGTCGATCGCCACCAGATTGGGGCGATCACCCTCCTGAAACGCAGTTTCCAGGGTGGCCAGACCCGACGGGCCACCACTGCCGAAAACGTTGCCGTCTCCGTCGAAGTTGCCGCCACGCAACACCGTGGTCAATTGATCCTTGCCGGTGAAGGAGGTCTCCAGAGCCAGCTGGAGGTCGTAATTGAATACCGTTCCGCCGAACTCGGAATTGCTGTCCGAACGCAGCCGGGACGCGGAACCCTTGAAGCGGCTGGCTCCGAACACCCAGGTGGCCTGGCCCTTGAGTTTGGTGGTGGTGGAGAACTGGGTTGCTTCCAGTTCGCCCACGCGGGCCTCGAGGCCGTCAACGCGACCCTTGAGGATGGCCAGCTCGATTTCAAATTCCTTGAGCAGACGACGCAGCTCGTCGGTCACTTCAGTGATCCGGTCGAGGCAAGCGTTCAGCGAGGCAGCCGCTTCGTAGCGGGTCATGGCCCGGTTGCCACGGAAGCTGCCGTTGGGGTAACCGGCGACGCAGCCGTAGGTCTCCACCAGGTTGGCCAGAGCCTGATAGGCCCAGTCGGTGGGGACAACGTCGGCGAACTGGGTGACGCTGGTGACCTGCTCAAGGCTGTTGCCACTGGCAGTAGCCGCGTCATCAGAAACGCCGTTGATGTTCAGCTCGGTGGCTTGGGCGGCTGGGCTGTTGACCACAGCCAAAGGGGCGATCAGACCAAGGGCGGCGGGCGCCACCAGCAGTTGCTGGACAAACGTCATGACTGGGAAGAGAAAAAAACCCCAGAGGTGATCCCTGGGGTCAGAAGCGGTAAAAAAACCGTGCTCGTGATCAGTCGATCAGGGCAACCCAGGCAAAGGCCATGCCGATGCCCATCCAGATGCCGGCACCAAGCCGTTGCCCCTGGGAGCCGAGGCGCTCAACCAGAGACTTGGACCAGTTGCTCACCACCAGCAGCAGCGCGCCTTGGCCCATCAGCAGGCCCAGGAAATAGGTGAACAGCGGGGTGGGTTCCGCACCAACGATGGTGCTGCCCAGCAGAAAACCATGCAGGGCCACCAGCGGCAGCAACCAACGGGTGGAGGCCACGGTGAGGGCCATCAAACCCTCCACCACCAGGCTGAGGGAGACCATGGCCTCCGCCCAGGGAGCCACGGCATCCGGCAGGGGGATGAACTGCGAAAGAACACTGCCGCCCAGGCCTGCAGCCAGCAGAGGAATCACCCAGGCGCGGGGACGTTGCAGGCCGATGAAGGCGATGGCCAGCAGGAACAGGAGATGGTCAGGACCCAGCAGCGGGTGACCAATGCCACTCAACAATCCCTGCAGGGGGGTGAGTTCAGCGCTGTCGCCCATGCCAAAGGGGTGGTGGGCGAACGCCGGACTGGCCAGGAGAAGAACCGCCAGAAGCGAAGGGCCGGCGATCTGCAGTGGCCTGCGCAGGGCCAGTGGCAAAGAATTCAAAAGTCGATCCTCGTCGGTTTGATCTGGCGGGCGTTCTGACTGACGTGGGCGGAGAGCCGACGTTTCACAGCTGCGGGACAGCGGCAGATTTTCACTGCTCTTTCCCCGTTTCCTTCAGCGGCTGTTCCCCGCTGAAACCAGCACCCCACCCTACCGGCGCTTGGCCGTCGCCCCTGACCAACAATCATTCGGCCTGTGGCGGTGCATCGGCAAGGTCGGTGGTGTGGAAATTCCAGCGATCACCGTCTTCCAGCCAGAGCTCCCAGGCCAGGCGGCGGCCGCTCCGTTTCAGTCGCAGCTGGCCGCCAAAACCCGCCGGAGAGGGGTGATAGAGCTCGGTGATGTCGTCAACAGGGGCTCCATCCCGGCTGAACACCTGCTCCACCTGCTCACCAAGCCGAGCCGTCAGGTCGCTGCGCAGCTCATCAACCGTCACGCCGGCTGGCTCGAGAAATCGAGCACCAGATCGCCAACGTCATCCCGGCTGATCTGGAAACCGAAGCCATCAACGGTGCCGGTCCACAGGCCCGAATCAATATCCGCCTCGATTCCCTCCAGCTGCTCCACCTGGTGATCAAAGAGCAGGCCGAAGCAATGGGCGGCGACCTGCGCGGCCTGGGACGCATCCATTTCATCGAGTTCGTGGGCTTCAACCGGACACCCATCGAGCAGTTCAGCATCGATGACGTTGCCGGACCCAACGTCCTCCACAAGAGCTTGCAAGCCAGCCAGATCGTTCATTGCCGTCGCTGTTGAAGCAACACACGCACCACCATCATCCCTGGGCCAGAGCGGTGGTGAGGGCCGTGTCCACGCTCAAGGTGCGCGATCCCAGATGCACGGGCTGCGCGATCACCGCCTGAGCCAACTCCAGTTCAAACGGCACAAAACCACCCTCCGGCCCCACCATCACCACAGCGGCCCCCGCTGGGGTGTCGCGCAAGGGAAGGGAGGCCCCCATCTGGGCGATCCAGCAGGGCCGTCCGGTACAGAGATCCTTGAGCTGGTCTTCGACAAAGGGTCGAAAGCGCCTGTGCTGATGCACCCGGGGCGCCACGGTGTCGCTGGCGCGCTCCATCCCCGCAAGCAGGGCCTCGTGCACCTTCTCGGGTGCGAGCAAAGGCGACTGCCAATAGCTCTTTTCAACCCGGGCGCAGTTGATCAGGTGAAGGTTGGCCACGCCGTATTCGGCCACGGTGCGGAACAGACGGCGCAGCACCTTTGGCCTCGGCAAGGCAAGAACAATGTCAAACCGATGGCGGGGCGGCGGTGGCTGGTTGAGGTCCACCTCCAGCACCACGGCATCTGCATCCAGGGCACAGATGCGGCCCTGGCCCAGATCGCCATTCAGCTCACCAACTCGGATGCTGTCGCCCACCGCAGCTCTAAGCACCGAACGGATGTGATTCGCCCGACGATCCACAAGACGAACCCTCCGTTCATCCAGCCAATCGGAGCGGTTGAGAACAACGATGTTCATGGCTGGATCTCAGGGATCAACAGCACGCCGTCACCAACAGATCCGTCAGTTCAGCACAACAACTTTTCAGGCCCACAATCCTCAGCAGTGTTCGAACACCCCGGGGATCAACTCCTGCTCGCGGCGCGCCTGAAACTCAGCGTCGGCAGCATGCAGCGCCGCAGGATCGTCCTGGAACCAGCAGCCATAAAGGAGATTCAGGATCCGATCAACATCGAGATCACGATCAGCCACGTCCTGCCAGAGGCGTTGGCTTAATTCAGCATCAGCCAGCTGAAATTGAGCCTGGGCCAGGCGTCGGGCTGCGTCGAAATGGGCCTGTTGCAACTGCCGCGACGGGGAGTCGTACTGAAGCAACCGTCCCTGGATCGTTTGAAGCAAACCCATGCCATCAGCTTGGCTGCATTCAGATTGAATCCGCAGATGCCGATCGACAATGGGTCGTCATGCTGGTTTTCAAACAGCAGCACCAAAGCCGATCAGGAATGATCGATCAAGGGCTCGATCAACACTGATCAAATCCCAAAAGAATCCTGTCCTGCAAGCCAGCGTGATTGAGGCCTGGACGATGCAATTGCAGGGCCGGAAGAAGATCGAGCACAAGATTGTTGGCCCGGCGGGATTCAACGCAAACGCCAACGCGATCCCCCACGGAACGGGCCAGACGGATCTGATCCATCACCAGCTGCAACTGGAACATCTGCTGGTCGAGGCTTCTGGCATGGGCAGCCCCGTTGAGGCTGCAGCCCAGCAGCACGCTCAACCACCAACCCTGTGATCGCATCAGCATCACACCACCAGAAGGCATCCCCTCCTCAACGTCCCATGCCGCCTCCCCCTGGGGTGAGCATGCGAATGGCCTCGCCCGCCTGGAGCTCCAGCTGCACAGCACCGGGCAGGGAATGGGCCACCCCCTCACGGTCCAGCCGCAGGTTCTCGCCACAGGCACCACTGGCCCCACCGTTGAGACCGAACGGGGCCACCTGCCGCGAGCCACTGATCAGCGACACACTCATCGGCTCGAGGAAGCGGATCGTGCGCTCCAAGCCGTCGCCCCCGGGCCACAAGCCCTGGCCGCCACTGCCGGAGCGCACCGCGAAGGATTCCAAGCGCACCGGATAACGGCTCTCCAGCACCTCGGGGTCCGTCAGCCGCGAGTTAGTCATGTGCGATTGCAGCCCCACCGATCCGGCAAAACCCTCACCCGCGCCGCCACCACCGGCCACCGTTTCGTAGTACTGGCAGCGGCCACTGCCGAAGCTGAGGTTGTTCATCGTTCCCTGGCCGGCCGCCTGGGCGCCGAAAGCCGCGAACAGCAGATTGCAGAGGGCCTGAGACACCTCCACGTTGCCGGCCACCACAGCGGCGGGGGGCCGCGGATTCAACAGACAGCCCTCCGGCACCACCAGATCGAGTGGCGCGAAACACCCCTCGTTCAAGGGGATGTCGCTGTCGAGGAGACAACGGATCACGTACAGCACAGCCGCCCGCGTCACCGCCAGGGGGGCGTTGAAATTGCCCGGCCGTTGGGGCGATGTTCCGCTGAAATCCAAACGCAACCGTTGGCGTTTGGGATCAAGGCTCACCTGCACCACCAGGCAGGAACCGTCATCCAGGGCCAGCTGATGCCGGGCGTCCGTCAGGCGCAACAGCAGCCGCTGAACACTGCGGGCTGCGTCTTGCTGCAGCAGGGTCATCTGCCGTTGCACCAGGGTCTGCCCCTCCCGCTTCACGAGGGATTGCAGCGCCACAATCCCCGCCTGATTGGCCGCCACCTGCGCCTGCAGGTCGGCCAGCAGTTCCGGAGGGTTGCGGGGCGGCGTCGCCATGCCGCCCCACACCGCTTTCAGATCAGCGGCGAGAACCCGGCCCTGGCGCACGAACAGCTGGTTGCGCAGCAGCAGGCCCTCATCGGCAATGGTGCGACTGAAGGACGGCATTGATCCGGGAGCGATGCCACCCACATCGGCGTGATGGCCACGGCTGGCCACAAAGAAGCTGGGCTGATCCCCATCGCAGAACACCGGCGAGATGGCGGTGATGTCGGGCAGGTGGGTGCCGCCGTGGAAAGGGTCATTGCTGAGCAAAGTGTCGCCGGGCTGCAGCGGTGCGACATCACCACTCGCCACCTGGGCCAGCAGGTCGCGGACGCTGTCGCCCATTGATCCGAGGTGCACCGGAATGTGGGGGGCATTGGCCACCAGGCCCCCCGTGGCATCAAACAACGCACAGGAGAAATCCAGGCGCTCGCGGATGTTCACGGAGCGACTGCTCTGCCGCAGCTGTTCCCCCATCTGTTCAGCGATCGCCATGAAGCGGTGACGAAACAGTTCCGCCTGCAACGGGTCGTGGGCACCGGCCTGTGCCAGCTCCGGTGATTCTTCTGGGGGATGCGAGCGCTCCAGAAACAGCGTGCCCCCCTCAGCCACCCTGGCCTGCCAGCCCGGCTCCAGCACCGTGCAGCCCGTGGCTTCGACGATCAGGGCCGGGCCTGCAAGCCGCTGATTCAGCCGCAGGGCACTGCGGTTCAGCAACGGCACCTGCGTCCAGCCGCTTGACTCCAGGTGCATCGACACCTGCGGCGATGGCTGCACCTCTGGCGTTGGTTCGGCCATCTCAGCTGCGGCTGTTGCTGTAGCTGCGGTTGTGGCGTCGAACTGTTGGGGAGCCGTGACCTCAACATTGAGCTGTTCGACGATCAGGGCCTGATCGGCATCAATGCAGTAGCCGTAGCGTTGCTGATGGCTCGACTGGAAGGCCGAGATCACGGCATCAACGCCTTGCTCGGCGACCCAAGGGAGCACCAGGGTCTGTTCAGCAGAGGGATAACGCAGGGCGAGGCTGACCCAGACCTCCGGCTCCCCCGCCTCGGCATCAGCACCATCCCCCTGGCGATGCAACATCTCCCTTGCTTCAGCCATCAGTCGCTCCACCTGATCCGGCAGGGCCGCCAACAGCTCGGGCGAGAGGGCAGTGCCGAGATGCACCTGCCGCCGGCAGCGCTGGCGGGCCTGACCCATGCCAAAGGCGGAGAGAACGCCGGCCATGGGATGCAACAGCACCGTGCACAGCCCCAGTTCGTCCGCCAAGCGACAAGCGTGCTGACCACCAGCCCCCCCGTAGGCCACCAACACCCCGCCGCGAATGTCCTCACCGCGATGCAGCGACACCCGGCGGATCGCAGCGGCCATGGTTTCCACCGCAAGTTGCAACGCCCCGGCTGCCACCCGCTCCGGGGTCTGCCCCAGCGCTGCCGCGAGCTCGGCGAAGCGATGCCGCACCACCTCCACATCCGGGGGTAGATCCCCAGACGGGCCGAACACCGCCGGGAAGCGGTCCACCTGCAGACGCCCCAGCAACAGGTTGGCGTCGGTGATGGTGAGCGGTCCGCCGGCGCGATAACAGGCCGGCCCCGGTTGTGCTCCGGCGGAGCGTGGCCCCACCCGCAACCGCTCCCCCTGCAGCTCCAGCACCGATCCGCCACCGGCCGCCACGGTTTCAATCGGCAGGCGTGGGGCCAGCAACTGCAGGCCGGCGATCTCGGTCTGTTCCTTCACCTGCCGCAAAGCCTGTTCATCGGCACAAGCCACACAGAACACATCCGTCGACGTGCCCCCCATGTCGAAGCCGAGCACCGGCACCCGGTCAAAGCCGGCCATCCGCGCCGCGGCGATCGCACCAACCATCCCCGCCGCCGGCCCCGAAAGGATGGTGTCTTTGGCCTGCAGCCTGCCTGGAGCCTGCAACGCTCCGCTGGAGGTCATCACCCGCAGTGGCGTGGCGGCGCCCAACGCCCCCTGCACCTGCTGCAGGTAGCCATCCAGCACCGGATGCACGGCCCCCTCCACCAAGGCCGTCTGCCCCCGCGGCACCAGGCGGGGCATCACGCTCACCTGGTGGGAGAGGACCACGGTGCGAAAGCCAAGTTCCCACAGCAATGCAGCACAGCGCTGCTCATGGGCTGGGTTGCGTTGGGCATGCAACAACGCCACCACGGCGACGTCCAGGCCGGAACGGCGCAGCTCCTCGAGACGCCGCCGCAGCGACTGATCCAGCACCAGGGGCTCCACCTCCTTACCCCGGGCATCGAGCCGACCGGTCAGCTCCAGCACCGTTTGCGCCAAGAAGGGGCGCTGGGGCTGCTCAAGTGCGAACAGATCGTCGCGGTGTTGATCGCCGATCCACAGCTGATCCCTCAGTCCGGCATTGGTGAGCAACAGCAGCGGCGCACCAGCCCCTTCCAGCAGAGCATTGGTGGCCACGGTGGTGCCGAGACGCACGTCGTCAATGTCGCCCAACTCCACGGGTGGAGACGCCGACGCCAACATCGCTTCCATCGCCGACACCGCAGGGTCTCCAGCCCCGGCCTGCTCCGAGAGCACCTTGCGCACGTGCAGCTGGCCTTCTGGATCGCGACCGATCAGATCGGTGAAGGTGCCACCGCGATCAATCCAGAAGCACCACCCCATCTCAGGCCCTGGCCAACGTCGTCCCAGCCTGCCGCCTAGGCCAATCAACAAACCATGTCGACGCCCCCCGATGGGCGAGCTGAACTGAGAACGTTGAGAAGCAACCGCCGCCCGAACGCTTGGACAAGCTCGCCACGGCCTGGGCGATCTTTCAGGGGTTACTGCTGGAAGCCATTCCGTTTCTTCTGCTCGGCGTTGCCATCGCAGGGCTGGCCCGATGGGCGGTGCCACCGGGTGCCTGGATCGAGCGGCTGCCCAAGAACCCTCTGCTGGCTCCGATCATCGGGGCCCTGATGGGTTTTGCCCTCCCAGCCTGCGAATGTGGCAACGTCCCCGTCGCCCGCCGTTTGCTGGCCAGCGGTGCACCGATGGGCACGGCCTTCGGTTTTCTGTTTGCAGCCCCAGTGCTGAATCCCATCGTGCTGGCCAGCACGTGGGCAGCGTTTCCTGATCAGCCCTGGCTGCTGGTGGCCCGGCCATTGGGGGCCTTTCTGCTGTCGATCCTGCTGAGTTTGTTGCTGGTGCAGCTGCCCGAGACGCAGCTCCTGGCCACAGCCCTTCTGGAGGAACGCCGCATGAGCCAGCCCCTCAGCAACCTGGGGCTGCTGCAGCGCAGCAGTGGTGTTATCGGCGGATCACCCAGCCCCCCCCGATCCATGCGCGGCAGGCGCCTCAAGGGCTGGCAGGTGCTGGACCAGAGCTGCCGCGAATTTCTCGATCTGCTGGCTCTGCTGGTGCTGGGGTGCGTGATTGCGGCCCTGGTGCAGACCTGGCTGCCGCGCAGTTGGCTGTTGGCCGTGGGGGGCGCGCCGACAGCATCGATCCTGGCCTTGATGCTGCTGGCCGTGGTGGTGTCGGTCTGCTCCAGCGTGGATGCCTTTCTTGCCCTGGGGTTTGCCGCTCAAATCACCCCCGGAGCCCTGCTGGCCTTCCTGTTGCTGGGGCCCGTTGTGGACCTCAAACTCGCAGGCCTGTTCACCGTGCTGATGCGGCCAAGGGCAATCCTGATCACGGCGATCGGTGCCAGTCTTGGCGTGCTGCTGATCGGTCAGTGGATCAACCTGTGGCTGCTGTGAGGGGCCGGTTGTGCTGAAGCGCGGAACCCTGCTGCTGCTCTGGGGCCTGACGCTGTTGTGGAGCTTCCACAGCGGACGCCTCGATCTGCTGCTTCGCGGGGTCTTCCATGGCCTGGTGGGGGTCACGGGCCTGGTCTTGCTGATGCTGGGCGTGGCCCTTCTGCTGAAAAGAGAGAAGCAAGCCGAACGCTGGCGCTTGCCCTGGCTGGTCAGCGGCGTGATGGCTGCGCTGGTGCTGGTCCTTCCGCCGAGCCCCTCCTTCAGCGATCTGGCCAGCAACCGCCCCCAGGGCCTGCCCGATCCACCGGAGTTGGCCTTTGTTCTGCCCCCCGAACAACGCAGCCTCACGGAATGGGTGCGCTTGCTGCGCAGCCAGCCCGATCCCGACCTTGTGGCCGGCAATCCTGTGCGCATCAGCGGTTTTATCTGGAGGCAACCCCAGGGCCCACCTCTGATCGCCCGGCTCACGGTGCGCTGTTGCCTGGCCGATGCCACACCCGCTGGCCTGGCCGTGGAATGGCCGGAGTCGTTCATCCCCCAAACCAACCAGTGGTTGGCCATCGAGGGAACGATGGGCGTGCAGACGCGGAAGGAACGGCGCATCCCCGTCGTGATTCCCCAAAACATCACGCCGATTGCCAGGCCCGAGCGGCCCCTGGAACCATGACGCGGCGGCCCTTGCTGCTGATGCTGATGGCCTGCGCCGCAGTTCTGGCGCAGCAACAACTGCTGTTGCGACAGCCTCCGCGGCTGCTGCGCCTGGTGCCCCAGCAGGTACAAAGCGGCAGCGCGGCCCTGGATCTGCAGTTCAGTCGCCCGATGGCTCGGCCGAGGGTCAGCGAGGCCACTCGAATCACTCCAGCCGAACCCCATCAGTGGCTGGGGGAGACGACACCACTGCGGATGGTGATTGATGCGGATGTCGTGCTCACGGCTCCGCTCGAGCTATCGGTCGCAGGGGACGACCAGCGCGGGCTGCAGCTGGGGCAGCAGCAATGGTGGTGGGACCCGAGACCCTGGCTGATCGCGACGCGACCTGTGCCGGGAGGTGAGCAGGTTCAACTGCAGACGCGATCGGGAGCGTGGATGCCGATCAGTCGGATCTGGCCCGCCATCCCCAGCGTCGTCCCCCTTGGGAATGGCCGGGGCATTGCCCTGGTGGGACGCGATCAGAACGGCACCGAACAGGTGTGGTGGGACCAACTGACGCCCCGCAGCACCGCCAACCATCTGGCGGCCTTGGGGCCACCAACGCTGAGCCGCACGGAACCCCTGCTGAAAGGGGAGGTGCTCTTCGCCCATCTCAGCAGCAATCTCAATGGGGATCTGCTGGTGCAGAGCGGTGGGTTCCAGCCAGGCAGTGACCAAGCCCTGTTGCTGCAGGCCGATGGCAAACGCAAGGCTCTGGCACTGAAACCCTCCGGGCCGATGCAGTTGCTTCCGGCTGGAGGGGGGGTGGTGATGCCCACCAGCAACGGCCTGAGCCTCCGCCCCCTGCAGGCAACCGAGCAAAAGCCGCAGATGCTGCCTGGGAGCAGGGAGCTAGGGGCCTTCTGCGGTGCCTCAGGACGGGCCGTGCTGATCCGGCACTGGCCGGATTACAGGCGCTCGATCGAGCTGGTGGTTCCAGGGCAAGCACCAAAGCAACTGCACCTCGGTGATCAAGCGGTGCTGGGGGTGGCCTGCGACAACCGCGGCAAACGGATCTGGGCTGTGCTGGGGCGATGGGAGCAGCAACGGGGCAATCACGAACTGGTGCTGATCAGCGACGCGGGAGAGGTGACACAACGCAGGGCCCTGGAGCCGTGGACGCTCAAGGCGGGCAGCCCCATCCAGTGGAACCCTGTGACGAATCAAGTGCTGATGACGCTGACGCGACCGAAGCAAACCCATGCCCGTGCCGGCCTGATCGATGGCGACAACTTGAAGCTCATCAAGGTGATCAACACAGCCATCAGCGAAGCCCAGTGGCTGAATGCAGGCTGAGCAACAAAAACTGAGTAACAAAAAAGGAGGACAAAGCTGCCCTCCTGATCAAACAAATCTCAAGCGATTGTTGAGACTTAGAAGGTGAATGTCACCCCAGTGCCGACATGGTGCTGCCAACCTTCTCCCCAGCCCGGAGCATCGTCCCAGCTGTAAGTCTGCTGCCAGTGCAGGAATAACGTTGCATCACCAACGGGAACTGAAAGTTCAATTTCACCAGCCACATCCGTGCGCTGATCCAATCCCGCGTAGCTGCCGGGAACATAAAAACGCGGACCGGCTTCGATCATCAACGAGATCTCATCAGCGCCAAATGTGAATCCCAAACCCACACGAGGATCGGTGTAGTTGCCCACATACATCCCGTCGGATTCCCAACCCTGACGGTGATCGACTGACAGATAAACACCATTCACCAGATCCTCGATGCCATCACCAAGGGCAAAATTCACATCTCCATCACCCAAAGCCCAGATCGCCTTGGCTCCAAGCTCATTCTTCAAGCCCTGAATGTCATCACCTTGGTCTTGGGTGACGTAATAGGGGTTCCAGGACAGCTCAAAACTTAAGCGGTCATTGGGTGCATAACGGGCCTGAAGAAAGCCCTTGATATCGGTGCGCTTGAAGTCGGTGTCGTGGCTGTGGTCATGACCGTGATCATGTCCTTCGTGATCATGTCCTTCGTGATCATCATGATCGTCTTCATGTTCATCATGATCGTCGTCGTGATCATCATGATTGCCATGATCTTCTTCATGATCATGATCGTCATGTTCTTCTTCATGATCATGATCGTCATGTTCTTCTTCATGATCATCGTCGTGATCATCGATATGAACCTTGCCGTAGAAATGTTCTGCTTCCCCCCAAACCAAAGCAGGCCCAATTGCAGCTTCGATCGCAAAAGAACCGCCATTTGCGAGGCCCCACTCAAAGACGCCACCAAACATGCCATCGATGGCGTAGTGCTTGGGATCCCCCTCAAGGTTGGTGTCAAATCCACCATGGCCTTCGATGGTGATGATGGGCGTGAAATCGAATTCACCGGCCTCGAGAGACTCTCCACCACCACCATGGGAGCCATGGGCTTCAGCAGGTGAAAGGGAGGCGAACGGGCTCAACAGAAGAGCCAGCAGGGCAAGGCGTGAACGGAGCATGAGACGAGAAGGAAGAAAAAAGAAGACCGAAGAGGAAAAGGCGTTACGTCACCGGATCGATGACCACTGCGTGTTCAAGGCATTAGCCCCAGCGGTGTCGCAGGAGCCTCCCTGGCCCTTGACGATCGTGCAGACGTTCAGGGTCGCTGTTGAAACGGCATTACGACCGGCAGCAATGCCCTCTCCATAAAGAGGTGTGGACGCGATCGGCAATCCCGTGGACTTGCTGATGCGCCTCAGGGTTTTGTTCGGAGAAGCCGAAGGGGAAAAGATGGTTTTGGCACCGGATGCTTTCACCTCTTGGGTGATTGTTTTGAGGCTGGAGGGCCGCAAAACGCCACCGGTGGTGTGACTGTCCAACATCGCAATCTCGACAAGCCCGAAGCGATCCGCGAGATGGCTGTAGGTCCTGTGATCGGTCACCAGGACCCGCTGGGCCGGGGGCAAAGAACTGAACTGCTTGGCTTCCCAGCTCTGCAAAGCCTGTAAAACAGCAACGGCACGAGCCGTGCGTTGCTGCAAGGCCGCACGATCACTGGCTGGAAGAACGGGGGCCAGAGAACTTGAGATCACCCGCACCATTGCTGCGGAATTGGCCGGGTCGTGCCAGACATGGGGGTCGCTGCCGCCATAGGACGGCAGAGCGACTTCACCGACGGCCACCACCGTTCCTGGTGACTTGAGCTTTTTGGCCGACGGGGTCAGCCCGAAACCGATGTGCAAAACCAGATCACTCTTGGCGATCTGGCTGCGATCACTGGGCTTCAAGCGATAGGAATGGGGATCACCCCCAGGAGTGATCAGGCACGTGACCGAGGCGGCACCGGCAGCCAGGGTCTTGGTGAGATCACAGAGCGTGCCGTCGACGGCCACCACCACAGGTTGAGCCGCATGGGCCGGAACTACGGCAGCTCCAATGGCCAAAGCAAGGCTGACCCCCGCCGATCGAGCCAAAACAGGACGCATGGACGTCTTAGTGAGAATGATTATCATTTTGCTGAGCACTTGATCCCTCGCCAACATGGGGTGTGCAAAACATCAAGAGGCCCAAGTCCGGCCACCGAAGAGTTGATGAGCCAATCGTCGTGCGTGCTGAGCACAACCGAGCTGTGCTTCAGCTACGGGGGTCGCAACACCGTTGACCGCGTCAACCTGCAACTCCAAGCGGGAACACTGACGGCGCTGGTGGGGCCCAACGGAGCCGGCAAGTCAACGCTATTGCACCTGCTGAAGGGGCGACTGAAACCCAGCCAGGGAACGGTCAACTCCAGCAAGCCCATCGGCCTGATGCCCCAGCGGGCCGCCATTGATTGGTCGTTTCCGATCACCGCCCGCGACATGGTGCAGCTGGGGGCGCCCAGAAAGGGCAAAGCCACAGCAGCGGACCACTGCGATCAGCTGCTGGAACGGGTCGGCATGGGAGCCATGGGGAACCGGCGCCTCAACCAGCTCTCCGGCGGCCAGCAACAACGCGTCCTGCTGGCCAGAGCGTTGATGCAGCAGACCGAGATCCTGCTGCTGGACGAACCCTGCAGCGCCATCGATCCACCAACGCGTGAGCACCTGCTCAAGGTGATGCGGGATCAGGCGGAAGTCGGCCAGACGCTGCTGGTGAGCAGCCACGATTGGGGCAGCGCCCTCGACAGCTACGACCAGGTGGTGGTCATGGACGGCCAGATCCTGGCCAACGGATCACCCGACACGGTCCGCGAAAAACTGAGCGATCTGACTTGCATGATGGGGAGTTCTTGCTGTGGCTGAGCCCGACATCTGGTGGCTTCTGCCACTCACGATCTCGCTGCTGATCGGAGCCATCTGCCCGGCCACGGGAGCGTTGCTGATCACCCAACGCCGGGTGTTGCTGGCCAACCTGATGGCCCATTCCGTTCTGCCCGGCTTGGTGATCGCCCTGGCCATCGGCATCGAGCCAAGCATCGGCGGTCTGATCAGTGGACTGCTGGGCGCCCTGGTGGCTGAACGCCTGAACCGGCGCTTCAAGGGAAGGGACGAGGGCGCAATGAACACCGTCCTAGCGGGCTTCACGGCCCTGGGCGTGCTGTTGGTTCCCCTGCTGGATGCCCGGGTGGACCTGGAAACGATTCTGTTCGGCGACCTGCTTGCCGCCAACGCAACGGATCTGCTGCGAACAGCGCTTTCAACCTGCGCCCTGATCGCAATGTTGGCGTGGGGCTACCGCGACCTGGTGTTCGTTGGCATCGACCCTGAGGGAGCGGCCATCGCCAAACGACCGGTGCTCCTGATCCGGCTGATCTGCAGCCTGATCACCGCCCTGGTGGTGATCAGTGCCATCACTGCCGTGGGCGTGATTCTGGTGATTGGCCTGCTGTGCGCTCCGGTGCTGATGCACGTGGAGCGCAGCCGAAGCCTGAAGGAACTCATGCTGCGCAGCGCGAGCACGGGGCTGCTTCTGTGTGGTGGCGGAATGATGCTGGCGATTGCTGTTGACCTGCCCCCGGGCCCACTGATCGGAACACTGTGCCTGGCACTTCTGTTCACCTACAGGGGCAACACTGCAGAGCAACGGTAATAAGGGAAGCCTTCTTTACGGCTTTTGCTGCAGGAACATCCGATCAAGGCGGCGCCGCATTCTCCGCATCAATGTGCGTTCCTGCTCCTGGCGGAAGGTGCGCCGAAAGGCCAGGAACAACACAGTCAGCGTTGAGGCCATCCCCACGCTGAAGAGGGCGATCAAGCTCGCATCGCTCATGACTCCATTCACCCCACTACTGAACAACAGCGAACCAACCACCAGCCAGGGCTGCAATCAAGCCACAGGCGAGGGCTTGAAGCACAAATTGGCCTGAATCTTTCTTCTCCCAACGATCAATGGCCTTCGATGCCGTCACAAACGGTTCTTTGTTCCGGATCAACTTTTCGAGATACCGCTCGATGAACTGATCATCGAGATCGAGCCGACGAAGCTTGGAACGGATCTGGTTGAGTTCAAACTGATTCATCACTCAAAAATCTCACAACTTTTCAGCCACGAACATTGAATTCCTTTTCCGAACGAATCAACGTCGAAAACACCAACCATACGTCAAAAAATCGGATCCAGAAACTTTTGATTCATCATTTTAGCGAGACCGAACTCTTGACGTGGTCCCCCAAGAAAAGAAAGCTCACTGATGTCAGAGCAAGTCATCCCAAACTCGATTGATCACGGTCAGGTTCCTCAAAATCCCTAAAAACCTTTGGCACTGCCGCGTCGCTTCGGTTGCATCACTTCAATCGTCTTTGGCCTTGTCTTACTGGAGTACCAAACCCGTTGCGCTTCGTCGTAGCTCTCCACATCCTTGAACGATCCATCACGCAACCAAACGCGGTAGTGATGACGGTCATAGGGGTCGGAACTGGTTTCGGTGAACTGTTTCATGCAGCGCAAAAAGAAGTGTTCAACAAGACCTGCTGGTCAATCAGATCCAAGTTTGGTGAATGCTGCACGACGAGGATCTCGATACCGCTCCGCCACATGCTTGCCCCAAGGACTTCAGAGGATATCAATATTAAGAAATTGGCGCAAGACAAAAAACAGCCGCTATTAATAAATCAGTATCGGCCAGTCACATAATAGTACATCAAAGCAAGAAACTCTCTTTTAGCAAGGAAGTTTTTTGCACGCTCTGACAGATCAGGTACCGCAAAAACAGGGCTTGTATTAACACCAAATCGCAAGAAAGCCTGATTGGCTCGTTTCAACTGCCATATATCCGTCACAAGAATCACATCAGCGTGAGGGTAATTGTTTTGAATCCAAGTGTTAGCATACAAAGCATTTTCCCAAGTGTTTTTAGCGCAGGAATCGCCAAAAACTAATTCACTAGAAATTCCACCATCTATTAAGCGTAGAGCGGTCCTGGGATCATCACCTGAAATATAAACAGAGTCAATATTTTGAGAATTAAATATTTCAATCGCAACTTTCGTGGTTGCCTTGGCAATTTGCTGCCCTCGGCCAACCAATACAATAACTTTTGACGAATTAACACCATCATGAATCGCAGAAGATGGAATATCAGCAGACAGGAGATTAGTAAGATACCTCGTCGTCAGTGGCTGATACTGAAGGCTGAAAAGAAGAACAATCAAGAAGGATAAAAGCACTCTTGTCAAAAATTTATAACTTTTAAGAACCAGACTTAGCAAACAAATTGATACTATAAAGACCAGCAAAGAGGAACCAAGTGGTTGAAACAATAGAAAGAAAATAAGTTTTCGGACAAAGAGATATGCATGCTGTTCATCAACGCAAGTGGTCCAGTGAGTATTGATCAAAGGAAACAACCGAAAAAGCAACGACTTGAAATATAAGCCCAACGGGAACTATATACAATATGACAATGAAAATCCGTTCATACACGATTTCCATGAGTAACACGAGAGAGTCTTCAGCATGAAATTCTCTCACTTGTCCTAGGCCTATATGACTCGGGATAAAACGGTAGAATTATATAAGATCCAAAAAATCTTTGAATCGATTTTAGATGTGTTGGGGGCTTGCACGAATAGTGACAAAGCTAGTGAAATTTTATTATTTTATTAACTTACATTGCATTCTCAGGACAAGGAAATCCATCAAGACAGCGCCTTGCCTAAACATTACCAAAAGGGATAACAATCCAAATCCTTGATTTTGTCAACAGGTACGACTGACAATTGAGGTACAAATACTTATATCAACTAAAGCAATTCTCAAGGCTTCTCGACAAATCAATACCCCAGCAAACTATCTGCATTCATGCTGGCACACAACCTAATACGACATAGACCAATCAAAATTGATAAGCTTAAATCATAGATCAAGCGAATTGAGCAACAACAGATGCAATTGGCGCAACATTCTTGCAGTGGGACTTGCAAAATCTTGAGCGCAGGATACTAATGTCAACCAAAAAACAGCAACTCAAGACCTGGAGCGACGAGGAGCCAACATTAGATTTATTCACTCAAATTCACCCTTTAAAGGCGAATATATATTGATGCGATAGACATTTGACCAAACAATAAAAAAGAAAGGCCCTTCAAACTAGGAATTCATCCTATTTGAATTTAAACACACCTAGGATAATTGCACTTCGGTGTTTCCCAGATGTAGACTTATACGACATCGGGTAGGACGATCTTGGTCTTTCAAGCGGCACTGGTCAATTATTGCTGTCCATCAATACATGTAATACAACCGTGAAAAGAGCCTTAATTACAGGGATCACAAGGCAGGACGGCAGCTATTTGGCCGAACTTCTGCTGGAAAAGGGGTATGAAGTGCATGGCATCAAGCGCCGGTCCAGCAGCTTCAACACCGGGCGAATGATCACCTCTATCAAGATCCTCATGCCGCAGATCCACGGCTGATCCTCCACTACGGCGATCTCACCGACAGCACCAACCTGATCCGCATCATTCAGCAGGTGCAGCCCAACGAGATCTACAACCTTGGTGCTCAAAGCCATGTGGCCGTCAGTTTTGAGGCCCCGGAGTACACCGCCAACAGCGATGCCTTGGGAACCCTGCGCATCCTTGAGGCGGTAAGGATGCTTGGACTGACCAAGAAAACTCGCATCTATCAGGCCAGCACTAGTGAGCTTTACGGCGTGGTGCAGGAAATTCCCCAGAAGGAATCGACACCCTTCTATCCCCGCAGTCCCTACGGCGTCGCCAAGTTGTTCGGATACTGGATCACGGTGAACTACCGCGAGTCCTACGGGATGTATGCCTGCAACGGCGTGCTGTTCAATCACGAGAGTCCCCGCCGCGGTGAAACCTTTGTCACCCGCAAAATCACCCGGGGCCTCTGCCGCATTGATGCGGGTCTGGAGGACTACTTGTACATGGGCAACCTCGATGCCAAGCGCGACTGGGGCCACGCTCGTGATTACGTCGAGATGCAGTGGCGGATGCTCCAACAGGAGCATCCCGAAGATTTCGTCATCGCGACTGGGCGCCAGGAAAGTGTGCGCCGCTTCATTGAACTGGCATCACAGAAGATTGGCTGGGAAGGCATCATCTGGGAAGGCGATGGGCTCGAGGAGGTTGGCCGTCGTGCCGATAGCGGTGCCGTGGTGGTGCGGATCGACCCACGCTATTTCCGTCCCGCTGAGGTGGAGACCCTGCTAGGGGATCCAACGAAGGCGAGAGAGAAACTGGGTTGGACACCCACCACCACGCTCGAGCAGTTGGTAGCTGAAATGGTGGAGGCCGACCACGAGGAAGCGCGCAAGGAAGCGCTGCTGAAGCGGGAAGGTTTCAACGTTGTCGGGACGCACGAATGACCTTGGTTTCTGTGACCGACCGAATTGCCATTTTTGGGGCTCGGGGGATGGCGGGCAGTGCCGTCACCCGGGCCTTGCAGCAGCGCGGTTATGGGTCGCTCTTAACGCCAAGCCGGGATGCCTTGGATTGTCTAGATCGAACTGCCGTGGAGCAGTGGATGAAGCAGATGCGGCCAAATGTGGTAGTTCTGGCTGCTGCCCGAGTTGGTGGTATTCATGCCAACAAAAGCTTTCCGGCTGATTTCCTGCTGGACAACCTCAAGATCCAAACCAATGTGATCGAGGCGGCCTGGGCCAATGGTGCCCGGCGGCTGCTGTTCCTAGGCAGCAGCTGCATTTATCCGAAGTTCGCAAACCAGCCGATTCGCGAAGAAGCGCTGCTTACCGGGGCTCTCGAACCCACTAATGAGTGGTATGCAATCCCCAAAATCAGCGGTATCAAGCTGTGTGAGGCCCTGCTGCGCCAGCACGGCTTCGACGCGATCAGCCTGATGCCGACCAATCTCTACGGCACAGGGGACAATTACCACCCAACAAAAAGTCATGTGTTGCCGGCCCTGCTGCGCCGCTTCCATGAAGCCAAAATCCGTGGCGATTCGGCAGTGACCTGTTGGGGCAGCGGCACTCCACTACGAGAGTTCCTGCACGCCGATGATCTGGGTGAAGCATCTGTGTTCGCCCTAGAGCATTGGAGCGCCCTAGCGGAAGATGCCCCCAAAAGCGACGCTAACCAGCCCCTGGCCTTTTTGAACGTGGGAACCGGCGTAGACCTCACGATCCGTGCCTTGGCGGAGCAGATCGCAGACGTGGTGGGTTTCAACGGAAACTTACTGTGGGACCCAAGTAAGCCAGATGGAACGCCGAAAAAGCAGCTGGATATCAGTCGAATGCGAGCTATGGGCTGGTCGGCATCGATTTCTTTGACCGAAGGCCTGCAGCGTGCTTACGCGGATTTCAAAGAAGCTCTGGCGACTGAACAATTAAGGGGATGAGCTGTAATGCTTCCATCCTGCTCCACCTGAAGGCTCTAATGCAGTGAGCAGCTTCAAGTTCAAGAATGCATCAGCACACCGTCGCAAAATGGCCTTCTGTCCTCATATGAAATTTTAATTCTCCACGATTAAGTTGCAATCAAGACAAAAGGCCTATTTTAAAGAACCCATTCGGGCGAAAGATTCTCGACGATTCTTTCTTGCATACTCAGGGACATGTGATCCCCATAGCCCTTCCCAATAGAAAAAGATCACACCATGACCGCGTTGGCGAGCCAGACGGACTTTTTGCTCCAGAACGGCCATCGAGGTGGTGCGCTTGCCGAATCCCGCCAACACACCAATCTGCGAAGGAATGCCCCAGTCGCGGGCTTTGCGCAGAGCCGGCTGATCCAGGTCTTTGGCAAATCCACGAACTGAATAGGCATAGTTCTGCACCACCAACTCTTCAATCAGCCCGCCTAAAGCCCAGAGCTCCCAGTCCTGCAGCCAGAGGTTGTAGGCCGAACGGAAGGGGCCTGGAGACAAGCTGATCCGGGTGGAGAGGCCTTCCTGCTTGAGACGTTGCCGCAATTCACGCAGCAGCGAAGTGAGTTGATTGCGGCGCCATTTCATCCAATGTCGATTGCTGTGATCCCGAGGAGGCGCCAGTCCCGTCTCCTGCCGGTAGAGCGCCACGGTGGTGGGGTCATAACCGAACTGAACGGGCCAGGCGAAGTGGTCGTCCAATTGCAGGCCGTCCATCGGACAGCGCTTGAGGGTTTCCATCACCAAACCGATGAAACGGGCACGAACCTCCGGATGGGCTGGATTGAGCCAAGCCATCCGATAGTTGCCATGCATAGCCATCCAACGCCGGCCATTGGCTTTGGCCAAAACCCAGCTGGGGTTCTTATGAACAACCGCTGAATCAGCCGGTTCCATAAGGCCGTACTCAAACCAGGGCATCACCTTGATGCCGCGGCGCCTACCTTCCTCGGCCAGGGTACAGATGGGATCAAGACCGAGCCCAGCCTTCTTCAGCGGTGGCTCCACCGGAGCGAAACGGCTGTGATGAAAGGTGGTGCCTCGGCTCCAAACGTTGGGCACCACGCGATTGAAGCCGGCATCCTGCAGCTGCTGCATCGCAACGCTGATGCGCTTCCGGTCGTAATAGAGCTTGCTGGGGCTGTTGGTCAGCCACACCCCCATGGTGCTGCGGCTTCGTAGCAGCCGATCCAATCGAGGTTCGGCCATTAGAGGAGCCGGAGCCCCCGCCATCAGGCTGGCCAGAGCAACACCAATCAGTGGCCCCCATTGCAGAACCAACGCCGTTGAAGAACCAGGCCTCAAGGATGGCCCGAATCAATGCTGATCAAGCCGATCCAAGCCCGCTCGTTCAACAGTCCATGGCCCGAGGCCAACAATCAGCGGAACATCGAGCTCACGGAGCTCTCTTCATGGATGCGCCAGATGGCTGCCCAAATCATGCTGGCCACAGAGAACACCTTCAGTTGAGGAAAGACCCGGTCCTGTGGGATCGAAATGCTGTTGGTCACCACCAACTGCTCAAACAGGCCCTCGGATTTACACCTGCATCGACACGGTTAACACCACGAGAGGCACCGCGGCGGTGAAACCTTCATCTACTCGGAAGTCATTGTTGCATTGATGCGGATCTGAAGGGATGACTGTATGTAGGTAACTTCGATGCCAAGCGCAATGGGAGCCATGCCCTCGATTACCTCCAGGGGTAGTGGCGGATAATTGAGCAGTAGACCCTTCTATAAGTTGAAGACGTATCGACTCTTCATCATGGTGCTTCCCAGCTTTCTTCCCGTCATTTAAGACTTCTTAAGTGATGTTGTTGCGCAAGAAGCTGTGTAGGCTTCGGGGTCATCGGGAGGCCGAGGAATTGGATTCTGCAGGATTGACTGGGAGAGAATAAGAATTAAAAAAATGATATGACTCACCGATTTTCAGCAGAAAGCTTCCAGACCAGTAAGTTAAGCACCAAAAAAAAGCACTAATGGATAAGCATCCTAAAAGTGGAATACCCCACCCCTTTATTTGCATCTTAGAAAGTGCGCGACTTTTTCGCACACTCTGCATGCATGGGCTATTTTTTTCTATTTCTGAAATACTGGCTTCAGTGGATTTCCTGGGCTTATAAACTAGTTTTACAATTTGAACATTTTTTTTCATCTGTTCGCCTCAATTTCTTGATTAATAGACGACTGCAAAACAAAATACATAAAATTGCAATAAAAATTATAATCCAACGGTTGACTTGATTTGGGAACAAACGTCCACAGAGCTTCCAAAATTGCCCATAGGTTAAATGCTGCCGATGAAATCAAGTCCTTATAAATCTAGACGGAATAGAGAGTGATGCTCCTACGGATAAAGATACGTATTTAATAGCGGTTGATCTTTCGGTGACTTTTTGAGTCTGCCTAGCTGCTTCGTCAAAAACACTAAAGAGCTATCGTCATTCAAAAGTGGAACGAGCTTCATACATTTTTTCATATCCAATAGAAGTAATGACGATCTCTGGCATAGGCATCTGCCAACGGCACTTCAGTTTTGCAAGAGTGCTAGCCAGGTTCATCTCGATATACAAAAAGGAAGCTGCCTCAGACCGCTTCCTGAAAAATAGAGCAAGAAAAGCAGCTTGATCAATATAAATTGCTTAATGCCGTCTCTTGAAGACAGCAAACTTAGATCACTTCTGTGGTGGCGAGGCATCTACGGAACTAGATGAAGACTCAATCTTGGTGATTTCGGATTGGGATGTCGACGACTGTGTCGACTGCGGGAGATAAGACTGCCAAGTCGAGCTAATGGAGCACCTAGTTGGAGACTTTAGCCAAGAGCTTCTAGTCATCAATCCTTGTACGACTTAATTCATCATCAAGGAGTGCAGTAATTTTGTTTGTAAGCATCGACACCCTTCCCGAGAGTTAATACGGTGAAACAAAAACATCCCAAAGGGAATCTTCGGATGCAGTACCTCCGGGGCATATGGCTGTTGACGACTGATGAAGTTACCAAGTCATTAATCACCTCGGGCGGGAGTGGTGGGTATGCAGACATTCGGCCTGCTGCTGCTGGTTCGAACCGTCACAGTGTGCTTTGCCCTAAAACTTATCTTTAAGCAATCCCCTGATTGTTTTTAATTCTGGCGGAATAGGTGACGGATGAAGCCGTGACTGATCCATGTTCCTAACTATCTTGCTTTCTTGAGGGGATTTGAGAGCTTGAATTGCTTCTACACCACCCAGGATGATCACTAGCCATAAACCACTTGAAAGGGAAATACATCCCAAAAAAGGTATATCCCATCCGCCTATATTCGACATCTGCAATTAACTTTTGACCAAATCCTATGGAAATCAATCGTTTCTTGCATGAATTCTCCGAAAGACTTGCCTGAGAGTTGACTTAGAGCAAGCCTAAGCTTCTACACTTAAGTCAAAAAAACATGCAACGAATAATGGAAGAGGCTTGCCAATGCTCATTGAAATGGAAACTCCGGCCATATTTCTGGAAGAGCAAGTTTAACAAAGACTGCATGAAAGCAGGCATTCTCAAAGAAGAAAAGTAATTTTCCCCCCTTAAATTCATAAAACAGCCCTTATCTGATGCAGGTGTTAGTTAGTGATCTGAAGTGGCTTCGGTTGATCTCGATCTCATGTCAACCCGACTCGACCTTCTGCATAGCCACTATCCATACAGTCAAGACCTGTGTTGTGGCTTGTTAATACTCCAAAGAGGTCATATCTAATCAATACAAACATCTTCTTACCGGATGTTGCTTTAGTCCAGCCCATTTTTCTTGCTCTTTCTTACATCGTCAGCCTATATCACAAAATCTCTCGGCCTAATGCCTCGTAGCTGCTCTCGCTCGGCTATCTGGCTGACTTGCAACTCCAGTGTTCTGACGTTTTTTCAATCCTTGGAGCCATCAGCTTTAGATGAGATAAACCTCTCAATTCCCACTTCATCAGACATCCAGAGTGATCACTCCGTTCCGGAATCTTTTATCTCGTTTTATTCGACTTATGGGGGGGGGGTACTCTACGTATCCAAAACCCATACTTTTTGTCTGGCGGCGAGTCAGTGTATTGCCTTAGATGATGAGCCGCATAAAGTCATGTTGGATCACGGTTGTAATACTTTTAGCGGTCCAGCCATGGTGCGACTTTGATGTCAGGCTTCTTCCAAGTGTCGTCCCATCAAAAGGGATTTCAGTAGTCAGCCTGCAATTCGATCAGCGGAACATCGAGCTCACGGAGCTCTCTTCATGGATGCGCCAGATGGCTTCCCCAAGCATGTTGGCCACAGAGAGCACCTTCAGCTGAGGGAAGACCCGGTCCTGCGGGATCGGGATGCTGTTGGTCACCACCACCTGCTCAAACAGGCCCTCGGCGGATAAGCGCTCACTGGCCGGTGGCGAGAACACGGCATGGGTGGCGCAGGCCAGCACCCGCTTGGCCCCTTGCTCCCGCAGCAACCGTGCACCAGCGCAGATCGTGCCGCCGGTGTCGATCATGTCGTCGATCAGGATCGCTGTCCGCCCGGCCACATCACCAATCACCGTGAGACTTTCGGCCATGTTGTGGCCGGTGCGGCGCTTGTCGATGATTGCCAGCGGGGCATCGTTCATCTGCTTGGCGAAGGCGCGGGCCCGCGCCACGCCCCCAACGTCAGGGGACACCACCACCACATCTCCGAGATCCTGGGTGAAGAGGTAGTCCACCAACACCGGGGATCCATAAATGTGATCGCAGGGGATATCGAAGTAGCCCTGGATCTGGGCGGAGTGCAGGTCCATCGCGAGCACGCGGTCAACACCCGACGTCACCAGCAGGTTGGCCGTGAGCTTGGCGGTGATCGATTCACGACCGGCAGTCTTGCGGTCAGCTCGGGCGTAGCCGTAGTAGGGCACCACGGCGGTGATCTGCCGTGCGGAGGCCCGTCTGCAGGCATCCACCATGATCAGCAGCTCCATCAGGTGATCGTTCACCGGTGCGCAGGTGGGCTGGATCAGGAACACATCACAGCCCCGGATCGACTCCTGGATCTGCACGTAGAGCTCACCGTCGGCAAAACGCTTGCAGACGCGGGGACCATCGGGCACGCCGAGATAGGCGGAGATCTCCTTGGCCAGAGCAGGGTTCGAGGTGCCGCTGAACAGACGCAGGCGGCGGCTGTCAGGAGCCATCTGCTCCTGTTCGGCACGGGCAGCTGTCAGGAAACTGGTCACGGCGCCCGCGGAACGAATTCTGCTGTAATCCGATGGTAGAGGTGAGCAGTGCCCCCATGTCCACAGGTTTCCCACTGTTGGTGGGTGCGGGCCCCGTTCCTGAGCTCAAAATGCGCCAGGCCTGCGAAGCCCTGGCCCGGGCTTGCCGCTGCTCTCTCACCACCGTGGCCAGTGGTGCATCACCGGCTGAAGTCCTGCAGACCAACCCAGCGGCAACAGGGCTGGTGCGGCTCAGCGGTGACGCAGCCAGGCCAACCCCGGAGGGTGATGCCAGCTGGCTGCAGGCCCTGGCCGACTGGCGTCAGCCGGTGCTGCTGCTGACCAATGCAGACCGGGACGGTTCGATCTCTGGCGCAGCCGCGGCCTATGCCGCCCTCTGCCGGGAACTGCAGGTGCCGCTGCTCGGCCTGGTGCAGCTCCAGGGCCCCTGGAACGGCCCAGCGCGACGCCGGGACGGCCTCAGCTGGCTGGGCTGGATTCCTGATGAACAGCATCCGGAACAGGCCGAATGCATCGACGCCCTCGCCCGGAGACTTCAACGTCGCAGCCCTGCTTAAGGCTTGGGCCAGAGAGGACGGCTGGCACCGGCGTCGATCTGGCGCAAGGTCTGCTCACCGGCCCGCTCGGCCAGGGGCAGGCGGCTGATCCGTGCGGGTTCAGGGCTGGCAATAAGCGCCGCAGCCAGGCTCAGCTGTTCCGAACGACTGAGGTTGGTCTCCAGCTCGAGGTTCAGTTGGTTCACCAGCCCAGAAATCATCCCAATGCCACTGGGGTCCTTGACCTGTTCAATCAGACCCTCCACAAGGATGTTTTGACGCTGGCGACGCTGGGACCCAGCCTTCGGGTCAGGCAGATGGCGCACCAGCTGTTCCGCCTGGTCTCCGTTGAGGCGCTGTCGTCCGGCCTGGAGCAGAACGGTGTAGTCCTGCGTCTTGTCCTGGCGCTTGTAGGACTCGGTCAGCACCACCTCCACCTCGCCCAAACCATCCACCAGGCGGCGCAGGGCGGCGCGGGGCATCACCACATAGCGCTTTGGATCACCCTCCTGGAGGCCGACAATGTCGCGGATGGCATCGCTGAGAAGACCGACGCCACCCCGACGCCACAACTTAGCCAAGCTTCCCGGATCCTTGTCACCAGGAAGCTGAACGCCGAGCTCGGTGGGAATCTGGAGCACCTGAAGCGGCTCCTGGGCGGCAATGCGTACCAGCAGCAGTGCATCGGCATTGGCGGGCCCCTGGGGCGCAGCCTGATTGGAGGCCGCACCCAGGCGATCCGCATCCAGACCAATCACCAACACGGTGACAGGGGCTTCAGGGAAAGGGGCCAGAGTTTCAGGTTGATCCGCACTCAGCGGAGCGCCCGCAGCCACACGATCGGGTTTCGGCCAGAGGCTCGCCAGCAACCACCCGGTCACACCAATCCCCAGCACGGCAGCACCGACACACAGCGCACCGCGAACTCGGGGTGGCGACAACCAGTTCATTTCGCTGGACCAACCGCAATGGCGCTTAGTTTCGCCCAGATCTCCAGTTCCTAGCCTGGGCCCCGTGAAGCCGTCATCGATGTCCCTCCGCCACGACTACCGCAGCCGACCACCCGAACAGGTGCGCGTGGTGGTGTTCGGTGCCACGGGCTACATCGGCCGCTTTGTGGTGAAGGAGCTGGTGGAGCGGGGCTACCAGGTGGTCGCCTTCGCCCGCGAGCGCAGCGGGGTCGGTGGTCGCCAGAGCAGAGACGAAGTCATCGCCGATTTCCCCGGAGCTGAGGTGCGCTTCGGGGATGTCACCGATCCAGCCTCGATCGCGGCCGAGGCCTTCGATCAACCCACGGATGTGGTGGTGAGTTGCCTCGCATCCCGCACCGGCGGCCGCAAGGATTCCTGGGCGATTGACCACGCAGCGACCCTCAACACCTACGAGCAGGGACGCGCTGCAGGAGCAGCCCATTACGTGCTGCTTTCAGCCATCTGCGTGCAGAAACCACTGCTGGAATTTCAGAAGGCGAAGCTGGCCTTCGAAGCCGTATTGCAGGCGGATGAAGAGATGACCCACTCCATCGTTCGCCCCACCGCCTTCTTCAAAAGCCTGGGTGGACAGGTGGAAAGCTGCCGCAAGGGCGGCCCCTACGTGATGTTCGGAGGTGGAACTCTGGCCAGCTGCAAGCCGATCAGCGAAGCCGACCTGGCCCGGTTCATGGCGGACTGCATCCATGACGAGTCCAAACGCAACCAGGTGCTGCCCATCGGGGGACCGGGTCCGGCGCTGAATGCCCGGGAGCAAGGGGAGATGCTCTTCCGTGCGCTGAATAAGCCAGAGCGAATGCTGTCGGTGCCGATTGCCCTTATGGATGGGCCGATCGCCCTGCTGAACGCCCTGGCTCGGCTGTTCCCAGGCATCAACGACACGGCGGAGTTTGGACGCATCGGCCGCTACTACGCCAGCGAATCAATGCTCGTCTGGGACGAGCAGGGGCAGCGCTACGACGCGGATGCCACCCCATCCTATGGAACCGACACGCTGGAACAGTTCTTCGAGCGTGTGGCACGGGAGGGCATGGCCGGGCAGGACCTGGGGGATGCCGCACTTTTCTGAAGCAGCCATCCTTGGGAGACGAAGAGGTCCCCATGGATCAGTCCATTGTAGACAAGGCCAAGGCTGGACCTGCGCGCAGCACCGGGGTGCTGTTGCACCCCACCGCCCTGCCGGGCAGTCCCGTCTGCGGCAGCTTTGGAGAGCCTTGTCGCCGTTGGCTCCAGCTGCTGGCCGACCATGACATCGGCGTCTGGCAGATGCTGCCGCTGGCCCCGCCGGATCCCACCGGCTCGCCCTACAGCTCTCCCTCCTGCAATGCGCTGAACCCCTGGTTCCTGGACGGCCAGGACCTGGCCAATGAGGGATTCATCAGCGATGACGCCCTCAGAGCTGCTCCCGGAGCTGATGCACCGCTGGAGGGAGCGGAGCGTGTGGACTTCAGCCTCGCCAGGCAACGGTCCACTGCCCTCGGCGATGCCCTGCTTGATGCCTGGCCTGATCAGGATCCAGCGCGACATGCCGACTTCAAGCGCTGGACGGACCAGCAGCGCTCCTGGCTAGACGACCACGCCCGTTTTCGCGTCCTGCACGATCAAAACCGCAAACCCTGGTGGGAGTGGCCGCTCCCCCTGGCACGGCATGACAACAAGGCCCTGCGGGCCTGGGCTGAGCAACACCATGACGCGCTGCTGCAGGAACAACTGACCCAGTGGCATCTCGATCGGCAGTGGCAGGCGATCCGCCGTCAGGCGGCCAACCTGGGCATCCAGCTGTTTGGCGACCTGCCCTTCTATGTGAGCAGTGACAGCGCCGATGTCTGGAGCAACCGTTCGCTGTTCACCGTCAAGGAGAACGGCCAGCTCACCACCCAGAGCGGTGTGCCGCCCGATTACTTCTCAGAGACCGGACAGCTGTGGGGCTCACCGGTGTACCGCTGGGGCCAGCATCGGATCACTCGATTCCGATGGTGGCGGCGAAGAATCGCGCGCCAGAGAGAGTTTGTGGATCTGCTGCGCCTTGATCACTTCCGTGCCCTTGCGGCCTTCTGGGCCGTCCCCGGTGCCGACAGCACCGCTGAGAACGGTCAATGGCAGCCCTCCCCGGGCCATGCCCTGCTGCGCAAGCTGCGCAGAGATGCCGGTGGTGCTCTCCCCTTGATCGCCGAGGATCTCGGCGTGATCACACCGGATGTGGAGGAGCTCCGCGATGCCTTCCGGTTGCCTGGCATGAAAGTGCTGCAGTTCGCGTTCGACGGCGAGCGCGACAACCCCTATCTGCCGGAAAACACCGATGGGCATCGATGGGTCGTCTACACCGGCACCCACGACAACCCCACAACCCTGGGCTGGTGGAACGCTTTGGATGCCGACAGCCGGGACCGCATCGCCGCGCGGGTGAATGGTGAGATCACAGCTCCAGCCTGGCATCTGCTCGACATGGCTTTTGCCACGACCGCAGGCCTGGTGATCGCCCCACTGCAGGATCTGATGCACTTGGACGACCGGGCCAGGTTCAACACCCCCGGCACCAGCGAAGGCAACTGGAGCTGGAGGCTTCAAAGCTTTGATGCCGCGCTGGGGAATGCACTGAGCGGCTATGGAAGCAGGGGAGCCGTCTGGGGACGGTCGCTTGCGGGAGCAGGCAGTTTGTTGACCCGATAAACCCCCGGCCGTTCTTGATCCACAGTCAGAGGCTCTCCGTTCCAGAGCACCTGATCCTCAGCACCAGCGGGGGGGTCCAGAAGGACCTCAATCGGGGCCTGCAACTGCAGGGTCAACCTGCCGGCACTGGCCATGAATTGAACCCGGTCTCCCCCACCGCTGGAGAGCTTGAGCGCTCTCGGCTCAGCCACCACAACCTCAAGCACCCCCTGGGACTGCGGCAGGGCGTCCCGCACCAGCTCAAACCACTGCTGAGGCGTGCGTTGCTGGACCTGTTCCAAGGGACGCAGGGCCGCGATGCCTTCGTCTGAACCCGCCAGGTTCGGACCACGGCTGATCGCCTCAACATCGGCGCGCACGGGCTCAAGGCTGAGGCTGTTGCGCATGGCCAGATCCTGTTGTTGGCGGTTGATGGCCAGCAGGCTGAAGGCGATCACCGCCGCATAAACGACCGTTCCCTGCCAGGTGGTGAACACATCGATGTTGCCCAGGGTGAAGCGGCCCAGACCCGCTTTGGCGGGTCCGCGGCGGAGCAACACCGGCGGGGGGAGCAGGGGGTTGAGGCAGCCACCGGGCAGGGCCAGACGACGCTCGATCTGCGGAAGCATCGAGGCGAGATAGGCCCGCTCGGGCAGGCGATCTCGCCAGCCCCGCTCCAGAGCTTCGATCACGGGGGTGGTGATGCGGGTCTCGTTGGCGAGATCTCGAAGCGAGAGGCCCAGTTCCTCACGACGACGCCGCAGCATCAGCCCCAGATCCTGGCGCTGTTGCTCCTGGGCCTCCACCGTGCCGGCATCAGGGCTGGAACCCTTGCGGGGACGTCGCCACCAGAGTCCTGGACGCTTCAGTCGCATGGGCTGTTGGGCGGATCCATCGAACCAGCCCGCTCGAGCAGGGGCTTCCATTCTCCCTCGCTCAACCAGATCCAGCACCCCTCGGCCAGATCACCGAGCGGCAACCCGGCAATCGCCGTGCGCTGCAGGTCAAGAACCGGATGGCCAAGAGCTTCCGCCATCCGACGGATCTGTCGGTTGCGCCCCTCCCGCAGCTCAATCTCCAGAAGCGAGCGGTCACCCCAAGTCCGCAACCGGCGCACCCGAGCGGGGCGGGTCAAGCGCCCATCCAGGGGCACACCCCGACGCCAGCGATCGAGGACTGGCTCCAGCGGCACACCCTGCACCCACACCCGGTAGGTCTTGGCGTGGCTGTAACGCGGGTGGGTGAGTTTCAAGGTGAGTTCGCCCAGATCGGTGAGCAGAAGGGCACCATGGCTGTCGGCGTCCAGGCGGCCAACGGGGTGAAGACCAGCCCGATGCTTCGGAGGCAGCAGGTCAAGCACCGTGCGGCGACCCTGCGGGTCATCGCAGCTGCAGATCACGCCCACCGGCTTGTTCATCAGCAGCACCCGCGCCACACCACGGGACGGCAACGGCTGACCATCCACATGAATCGTCTGCTGCTGCGGATCGGCCTGGTCGCCAACGCGGGCGACCTGACCATCCACCGTCACGCGGCCGGCCTGCAGCCATTCCTCAGCCCGGCGCCTGGAGCAGAGGCCGGCAGCAGCGATCAGTTTCTGCAGGCGCTGGCGCGTCATCCCAGGGGCTCCCGGGGCAGGAGCAGATCCATGCAGGCTCCACCGGCGGGATGATTGCGGGCTTCGATGCGGCCGCCATGGTTGATGGCGATCTGCTGCACGATGGCCAGGCCAAGGCCGCTGCCGCTGCGGTTGGAGCGGGAGCGGGAGGGATCCCCCCGGTAGAAGCGTTGAAACATGCGCGTGAGATCGGTCTCACTCAAGCCAGTGCCATGGTCACGAATGCTGAGCAACCACCAGCCGCCGCTCTGGCGCACCGACACGTCAATGCTGCTCCCATCAGGGGTGTAGCGCAGAGCATTGTCGAGCAGATTGAGCACCGCACGGTGCAAACGGCGCTGGTCACCATGCAGGGGCCCGGATTCGCTTCGGTCCAGCTGCAGCGTCACCCGCCTTTCCTCCGCAATCGGGCCAATCGATCCCCAGGCGCTGTCCACCAGCTCCTCCAGGGTGAGGGGCACATGCCCGCTGTCGTCCTGAGGCAGGCTGTTCTCCAACCGCGACAGCTCCAGCAGGTCCTCCACCAGTAGCTGAAGACGCCGGAGTTCCTTCTGCAGCCGCTGCACCAGAGCCGCGTCGTCCTCCTTAACGGCCAGTTCCAGCCGATCGCTCACCAGCATCAGGGCGGTGAGGGGGGTCTTGAGCTCATGGGCCACATCACTCACCCAACGTTCCTGCTGCTGTTGCTGGGCTTCGAGGGACTGACGGCTCTGGATCAGCACCAGCCAGCATTCGTCACTTCCCGGCAGAACAACGGCCTCGAGCGGAGTCCCCTGTTGATCCCATTCACAACGCTGGGAACGAAGCTGATATCCGCTGCTGAAGATCAACTCCTCCAAGGCAGGAATGTCGAGGACATCCCGGAGCTTCATGCCACGAACCAGGCGATTGAAGGGGATGTGAAGAAGGCGTTCGGCCCGGTCGTTGATGTAGGCGATGGAGTGATCCGGGGCCAGGATCATCCAGCCCTGGGTGGCCGCATCAATCCAGGCCAGCAGCTGGGGAGCGTTCAAGACGATGGAGCGATCCTTCGGCGTTCGCCTGGAGGCCAGAACACGGCGGCGACGCTGCAGCAGAAGCGTGATCCCGATGCCAGCTGCAAAACCGAGTGCGGCGGAGATCACCACAGCGGCCTCAGCCGAAGCGATACCCGAAGCCGCGAACCGTACGGATCAACTGAGGCGATGAGGGCTCCTGCTCAACCTTTTCCCGCAGCCAGCGGATGTGAACATCCACGGTTTTGGTGTCACCGATGAAGTCGACACCCCAAATTTTCTCCAGCAGCTGATCGCGGCTCCAGACGCGCTTGGGGTTCTGGATGAACAGCTCGAGGATCTTGTATTCCTTGGGAGAGAGGGTCAGATCCGTTCCATCCCGGGTGACCCTGCATTCACTGGGATACAGGCACAGGTTGGCGTGAGTGAAGGAATGCGGTTGGGAGGGCGACGTCTCCGATTGACTTGACCGCCGCAGTAAGGCCCTGCAGCGGGCCACCAGCTCACGCAGCCCGAAGGGTTTGACCAGGTAATCGTCGGCGCCCACCTCAAGCCCCAGCACCCGATCGGTCTCACTGTCTCGGGCGCTGATCACCAGGATCGGGGTGGTGTTGTTGATGCGACGGAGCTCGCGGCAAAGGTCAAGCCCCCCCAAGCCGGGGAGCATCAGATCGAGCACGATCAGATCCACCGGATCTGAAGTTTCGACGGTGATCAGATTGAGGGCTGAGGCGCCATCGGCGCAGGTTTTCACCTCGAAGCCCTCCGCGCGCAGGGCCTCTCCGACTGTTTCCCGGATGCTGTCGTCGTCTTCCACCACGAGGAGACGACGGGTGGAGACAGCCGCAGACAGGGTTGTCACGTCCATGAGGCGGGAGAGCGTCCATTCTGGCCGGGGACGCATCTCGACGGAGCAGAACAGCGGCTTCGCTTAAGGGCCCAGATCCCAGAGGAGCAGGCCCAGCGAAACATCGCTCAGAAGAATTCGTCGAAGTTGTCGAAATCAACCGCTTTGAACTTGCCCGCTTCCACCTGCTGCATCAGGCGCTCCAGCTGAGAAAACAAGGCACCACCGGTCAGCAGCGAGAGCAGCAGGGCCACCAACAGGGCAGCGCCAGAGGCAAACCCGAAGATCTGAAGGCAGCAGCCGATGAACAGGGTGACCCCGATGAGGGTGCCGGCATAGCTGAGGTTGATCTCGGCAGTCCCCAGGGGCATCAGAGGGAGTCGGTCCTGCTTCCAGCCATCCAGTTTGTTCTGCACCTGACGGCCAAAGGTGAGGCCGCAGAGCACACCCATCAACAAACCGATGCCTGCCAGCAGGTAGGGGGGCTGGGGCAGGGTCATCATCTGGAGCAGCTGCTCAAGCTCCTGGGCGCTGATCTCCTCAGGCATCGACGCCGATCTCAAAGAGCTGAGACCTTAGCGGTGAGTTCCACAATCTCGCTGGAATCGTGATCTCAGGATCACGCTGCCGCCAACGGGTTGAGACGCTGCAACAGGCCGCCGGCCAGACGCCCTGGGCCGAAGGTGCGACCCAGCAGGCCGACCAGGGCACGCACGTCGTCGGTGTGAAGACGATCGTCACGGATCAGCGTCATCAGCAGACGTTTGCGCAGGTCGGCACCATCTCGGCTGAGCAGCAGCCGCAGACCTGCCCCAGCCACAGGGATCAATTCCTTCCCAGGAGCGGGAGCGTCCTGACCCACCACATCCAGCAAGTTTTCCAGCCGATCCAGGCGCAGGCGGCCTGATTCATCAAAGATCACCTCCAGCAGCTTCTCGCGCATCTCGCTGGTGTCACCCGCCAACAGTCGACGGGCCACGTACGGATAGGCCACAGCAATGATTCGGAAGTTCGGATCCAGCCGCAAGGCAAGGCCTTCCTGGCTGACGACGGCCCGGATGATCAAGGCGAAGCGCGCTGGAACCCGGAAGGGGTAATCGAACATCAGCTCCGAGAAACGATCGGTGATCGCCTTGAAGTTGAACGATCCAACCGAGTCGCCGAGGCTGCCGCCGAGCACCTCTTCAAGGGCAGGAATGATCGGCGTGAGATCGGCCGTGGGGCTGAGAAACCCGAGGGATTGGAAGTCCTTGGCCAACCCGGAGAAGTCACGGTTGATCAGGTGAACCACAGCACCGGTGAGGGTGAGCCGGTCGCTGTCGCTGATGGAGTCCATCATCCCGAAGTCGACGTACCCCACATGGCCGAGATCGCCGGTGCGACCCGGCAGGGCGAAGAGGTTGCCGGGGTGGGGGTCGGCATGGAAGTAGCCGAACTCCAGCAGTTGCTGCAGGCCGCAGATCACGCCGGTGCGGATCAACGCCGTTGGGTCAAGACGCTGGGAACGCAGCTCTTCGCTATCGCGCATCTTGGCGCCATCGATCCAGGTGGTGGTCAGCACCCGGGTGGAGCTGAGCATCCGCTCCACCTTCGGGATGTAGACCGCATCGTTATCTGCGAAAAGCGCCGAAAACCGCTCGGCATTGGCCGCTTCCAGGCCGTAATCGATCTCCTCGAAAAGGCTGCGGCCGAACTCATCAATGATTCCGCCCAGCCCGAAACCGAGGTTGAGCGGCAGAAGCGGCGCCGTCATCACCCCCAAAGCCCGGATCAACACCAGATCCCGCCGCAGGATGAAGGTGAGATTGGGCCTCTGCACCTTCACCGCAACCCAGTGCTGGCCCTGCAGACGGGCCTTGTACACCTGGCCCAGGCTGGCGGCGGCGATCGGCGTGTCGGGAAACTCCTCAAACAATTCCTCTGCCGGCGCACCGAGTTCCTCGCGGATGCAAGCCAGAGCGGTGGCATGGGGAAAGGCCGGCAGATCGTCCTGCAGGCGTGTCAGTTCCTCCAGCCAATCCCGACGCACCAGATCCGGTCGGGTGGAGAGGGCCTGTCCCAGCTTGATGAAGCAGGGCCCCAGACCCGTCAGGGTGTTGAGAATTCGACGCGCCAGCCCCTGCTGAACGGCGGGGTCATTGCTGCCTCCACGCAGCACCAGCACCAGCACCAGCCCCGCCAGGGACCACAGCACCTGAACAAGGCGCGGAATGGCGACCCAGGGACGCAGCAGCAGCCAGCCGAGATCCCGCCCGGGGTCGTAACGCATCGCATCGCGCTGAGTACAGAGGGAGACTTTAAGGAGATAAGGCGGATTTGATGGCGCTTCTGCCCCAGCTCACCCGTCACATCAGTCAGCCCCTGTTTCTGCCGGCCCACGGACGGGGGGCTGCCCTTCCGGATGGACTGCGTCAATTGCTGCGACGCCGCGCCGGCGTCTGGGACCTGCCGGAACTGCCAGCCCTTGGCGGTCCGCTGGAAGCGGACGGCGCCATCGCAGACAGCCAACGCTCCGCCGCGGCACAGATGGGGGTAGCGCGCTGCTGGTACGGGGTGAACGGGGCCACGGGGTTGCTGCAGGCCGCACTGCTGGCCATGGTCCGGCCCGGAGAACGGGTGCTGCTGCCCCGCAACGTGCATCGCAGCCTGATTCAGGCCTGCGTTCTTGGGGACCTGCGGCCGGTGCTGTTCGATCTCCCCTTTCAAAGCGACCGGGGCCAGCCAGCTCCGGCGGATTCGGCCTGGATCGAAGGGGTGCTTGAGGCCCTACCCCGCGATGGAGCACCGATCCGTGCAGCGGTTCTGGTGCATCCCACCTACCAGGGCTATGCCAATGACCCGACGGCGGTGATTCAGCGGCTGCAGCAACAGGGCTGTTGCGTGCTGGTGGATGAAGCCCACGGCTGTCATTTCGCCGCTGGGGTGGACTATCCCCTCCCCCCAAGCGCTCTGCACTGCGGCGCTGATCTGGTGGTGCATTCCCTGCAGAAGTCGGCTGCAGCACTGGCGCAAACAGCGGTGCTCTGGCTGCAGGGAGAGCGTCTGGACCCCGTGCGCGTGGAACGCAGCCTGGGCCTGCTGCAAACCACCAGCCCCAGTGCGCTGCTGCTGGCCTCCTGCGAAGAAGCCCTTCAACACTGGCAGCGGCGCAAGGGACGCCAGCAATTGCTGCGGCGTCTGCAGGAGGCGGAAGCGCTCGCCGATGGCCTGCGCCATAGCGGCGTGCCTCTGCTGAGCAACCAGGATCCTCTGCGCCTGATCCTGCACACGGGGCAGGCGGGCATCACCGGCCTGGATGCCGACGATTGGTTCCTGCCCCGCGGTTTGGTTGGCGAATTGCCGGAGCCAGCCAGCCTCACCCTCTGCCTGGGGCTGGTACGCCATAGAGGGCTGGAGCGGCAAATGAGACACCACTGGCAGAACCTGCTGCAGAGCTTCCCCGATCGCACTCCCTTGCCGGCCTTCGAAGCCCCACCGCTTGCGCTGGTCACCTCCCCAGCCCAGTCACCAACCCAGGCCTGGACGGCGGAGCATCAACAGGTGGCGTTGAAGGATGCGGAGGGGTGCATCGCGGCTGAATTGCTGTGCCCTTACCCACCGGGCATCCCCCTGCTGATTCCCGGCGAACGCCTCGATCGCCAGCGGCAGCACTGGCTTGAACGCCAGCAGCTGTTCTGGGGTGACCAGATCCCAGACGCACTGACTGTGGTGAGTGGGGGCTGAGCTGGGACAGCAAAGGTGGCCTCAAGCCTCGAGATCACGGCCAACAGCGATTGATAGTGTGAAACCAGGACGCCTCCAATCAGCGTGATCCGTGAGGTTGTCCTCGATCAGAGCCAAGCACCAGCGGCCCGAGCAGCCCTGCGCAAGCGCTTGATCAGTGGCCTCGGTGTAGGCGGCTTTGGCCTGCTGGTGGTGAGCCTGGGGGGGTGGTGGTTCACCGCCGCTCTGGGGGGAATGGTGCACCTTGGCCTGCTGGAGTTCTTCCGGATGGCGCAATTCAAGGGAATTCGCCCCGCCACCAAAACCACCCTGGTGGCCTGCCAACTGCTGCTGTTCACCACCCAGTGGGCGATCCAGGGCGGGCTGCCGGCTGATGTGGCCCACGCTGTTCTGCCCCTCTCTGGAGCCGCCATCTGCGGTTGGTTGCTGCTGCAACCGGTGACGGGGTCCATCGCCGACATTGCAGCATCGATCTTCGGGCTGTTCTACCTGGGTTTTTTGCCCAGCCACTGGCTGAGTCTGCGCGGTTTGGACAACGGTCTGGAGATCACCCTGTCGGCCTGCCTGATGATCGTGGCCGCCGACATCGGCTCCTGGGCCGTGGGACGGCGTTACGGGCGACGGCCCCTCTCACCGATCTCCCCAGGGAAAACCATCGAGGGGGCGATCGGGGGATTCATCTCGGCCATGCTGATCGGCCTGATCTGCGGCCAGCTGATGGGCTGGGCGCTGCATGGCCTGCCGGGCCTGCTGCTGGGGGCGCTGATCGCTCTGTTCGCCCTGGTGGGAGACCTGACGGAATCGATGATGAAACGCGATGCAGGCGTGAAGGACTCCGGTGACGTGCTGCCCGGCCATGGCGGGATCCTGGACCGGATCGACAGCTATCTGTTCACCCCAGCGGTGGTCTTTTACGCGATCGCTTTGTGCCAACCACTGTTGGCCCCATAAGCAGCGCTATGGGTTGACGCTGGCCTGGCCTTTGAGGGCCAGCTGGCCACCCGCCAGCTGCACCTGCTCGATTCGAATCGCGGGGTCCATCGGCAGCAAGGTGCGCGGTTCATCGGCGGCCTCCGGCCGGAAGCACAACGTTCCCTGTTCCGCATTGAGGCGGAAGCGACGGCGAACAGGGTCTTGATGGGCCGCGACGGGCACCTGCAACTCGAGCAGATCCACGTCAATGCGCAGCGCCCCCAACGGGCTGAGCCCCATCAGCTGTTCAGCCATCCAGTCCCCGAGCCAGCGCCAGGGTTCGGCCAGCAACGCGCTGTTGAGCTGACGGCCGTTGAAGCTCACCTCGCCCGCCACCTGGAACGGCTGCTTCAGGGCCAGCATCTGACCGGGACTGAGCAGCTTCATGTCCACCTCAATCGAACCGCTGCGCAACTGAACATGCTGCAAGGGCAGCCCCTGGAAACAGGCATCCCTCGCCGTGAGGGTCACACCATCCAGACGCCCCCGCAGCAATGACCAGCTGGAACCGTTCAGGGCCAGTTCGAGGCTGCCGAGGCTGTCGCACTGGCTGCGAATCCAGAGGCGCAGGGCCCCTGCCAGCACATTGAGAACGGGATCAGCCATGGGTCAACAGGGCATGACAACGCTCAGCCACCTTGCGGGGTTGATCGATATGGGGGAGGTGGCCGCAGGAGGGAAAGGTCTCCACGGGCTGATCGAGCAAGGCCTGAAGTGCCTGTTTCTGCGGAGCATGCAGAATCCGATCGTTATCACCCCAGATCACGTGCAGTGACTGGGAGGGCAGGGGATCGCCAGAGCCAGCGAAACCACCGCTGCGGGCGAAGGCCGCCAAGGCCTCCGCCCAGCCGGGACATTGCAGATGCAACGAGGCGATTTGCTCTTCCGGAGCTCCCACGTCCGCATCGGGATCGGCGAAAGCCTGGCGACACAGCCCCCGACGCACGCCGGGACGACCCAGGAACCAGGCACCGACACGATCCAGCAGGGGCGGCACAGGCATCGGACGCCCCGTGAGACCGGCTGGAGCCAGCAGCAGGAGCGACGCCACATGCTCGGGATGACGCCGGGCCAATTCCACAGCCACGGACCCTCCCATTGAGGCCCCGATCAGACCCACTGGAGCCTCGGTGGGAAGCCGCTTCAGCAGGGCATCGAGATGCCGCAAAACAGGTTCCGGTCCGTAGTTGAGGCCCAGGGGACGGGGCGAGAAACCAAAACCGAACAGATCGGGGATGAACAGCTGAAACCGATCCGCCAGGAGGGGAGCCAGGCGCCGGTATTCGAGAAAACTGCTGTCGAAACCATGCAGCAGCAACAACGGAGAGCCTTGGCCAAGCACCGCCACCGGAAAGGGATCATCAACACCCAGGCCAGGCAAATTCCACCACTGCACCTGAGCAGCGAGGGACTCGGCCTGCGGGTCAAGCAGAACCGGCCGCAATTGATCCAGGAGCGTCTTCAAAGGCTGCTGGGGCTGAGTTCCGCAGCACCCACAAGGGCCTCCAGCAAAGCACCATGCGTCACAGCGAAGGGCAAATGATGCAGATCGGAACCCTCGCGGCAGGCGAAGCGACACACCTCCTGCAACTCACTGAGGCTGGCCTGCGCCAGACCCAGATCATCAAGGCTGACGGGCAAACCAAGCTGCCGCAGCAACGGCAACAGCTGGCGGTGTGCCTGGCCTGCAAGCCGGTTGCCGCCCAGACGTTCCTCCAGGCGAAGCTGAACAAGAATTCCGAAGCCCACCTTCTCGCCATGCAGAACGTGGTGACAGGCCTCCAGCTGGGTGAGGCCGTTGTGAACGGCATGGGCCGCAACAGTGCGGCAACGGGCACCGCCCAGTCCCCCCATCACGCCAGCAGTTAGAGCACAGGCTTCAGCGGTGCGCACCCAGGCGGCACTGTCTGGGTCCTGCAGCGCCGCTGGGCTGTCGATCAGCAGTTGATCCCGCAGCACCCGCGCCATCTGCACAGCCTGCTGCACCAGACCATCGCTGCTGTCGCCGCTGCTCACTGAGGCTTCGTACCACTTGGCCAGGGCATCAGCGACACCACTGGCCAAGGTGCGCGGTGGCGCCTGACGCACCAGGCCATGGTCGAAGACAAGAAGATCCGGGCAACGAGCCAGGGCAACATCCCCTTCGAAAGCACCCTGAGGGGAATAAATGTTGGAGAGAGCCGTCCAACCGGCACAGGTGGAGGCACTCAGCGGAACGGTGATGCAGGGAAGGGAGAGGCGGTGGGCCAGCAACTTGCCGGCATCCAGCACTTTTCCGCCCCCAACGGCCAGAACGGCGTCACAGCCCTTGGCTTCCGCAGCCACCCTCTCGAGATCCAGCTCACAGCAATCGAACTGAAGCTGAGCCTGAAGGGGATTGAGCCCCTGGGCCTGGAGATCCAAGACCAACCGCTGACGCTGATCCGCAGTGGAAGCACTGCGACCGAGCACCAGCGGACGAGAGCCAAGGGATTTGATCTGAGGCAAGGCCTCATCCCAGGCTCCATCCCCCCGCAAAACGCTCGCGGGGGCGATGGAATGGGACGAGATGGATCGAACCATCAGACGCTGGCACCGGCGAGTTGCGGTGCGGTGTCCACCTGACCTTTGTGGCGGACCACCACCTTCTTGTCCTCGTCGACATCAACTTCGGCATGATCGCCGTCCTTGATCCGACCTGACAGCACCTCTTCGGCGAGGGAATCCTCGAGAAGACGCATGACGGCCCGACGCAAAGGACGTGCGCCATAGGCAGGGTTGTAGCCCTCCTCCACCAGGCGCTCCTTGAAAGCATCGGACACAGTCAGGGTGATGCCCTTCTCGCCCATGCGGCCAAAGACCTCCTTAAGCATGATCTCGGCGATCTCCTTGACCTCGTCGCGGTTGAGCTGACGGAAAACGATGATCTCATCGAGACGGTTGAGGAATTCAGGGCGGAAGTACTGCTTGAGCTCCTCATTCACCAGGGAACGGATCCGGGTGTACTGAGACTCCTCAGCGCTTTCACCAGAGAATTCGAAGCCGAGGCCGCCGCCACCCTTCTCGATCACCTTCGAACCGATGTTCGAGGTCATGATGATCAGGGTGTTCTTGAAGTCGACCGTGCGGCCCTTGGAATCGGTCAGACGACCGTCTTCCAGAAGCTGCAGCAGCAGGTTGAACACGTCGGGGTGCGCCTTCTCGATTTCATCGAAGAGCACCACGGTGTAAGGCCGGCGACGCACCGCTTCGGTGAGCTGACCGCCCTCGTTGAAGCCCACATAGCCCGGAGGCGAACCAATCAGCTTGCTGACCGTGTGGCGCTCCATGAATTCCGACATGTCGAGGCGGATCATCGCCTCTTCGCTGCCGAAGAAGTAGGTGGCCAGAGCTTTGGTGAGCTCGGTTTTACCCACACCGGTGGGGCCAGAGAAGATGAAGCTGGCGATCGGGCGGTTGGGGTTCTTCAAGCCGACCCGGGCACGGCGGATGGCCTTGGACACCGCCTTGACGGCTTCGTCCTGGCCAATCAGTCGCTTGTGGAGGGTTTCCTCCATGTTGAGCAGCTTGACCGACTCGCTCTCGGTGAGTTTCTGCACCGGAACACCAGTCCAGGAGGCAACGATCTGAGCGATGTCCTCCTCGTTCACCATCGGTGAGCTGTCTGAAGTAGCCGCCTCGGTGGACGCCGTTTCACCGGAATCAGCAGTGGTGTCAGCCTTGGCCTCATCCTTGTTGGCCTGCAGCAGAGAACGGATCTGCTCCCGCAGTTCAACTTCCTTCTCGCGCAGTTCACCGGCCTTGGTGAAGTCCTGATCGCGGACGGCATCCTCCTTGTCCTTCTGGACGGAACGCAGTTCCTTGTCCACCTCCTTGGCCGCAGGGGGCAGCTTCGAGTTGAGCAGACGCACCCGGGATCCGGCTTCATCGATCAAATCGATGGCCTTATCGGGCAGGAAGCGATCCGAGATGTAGCGATCTCCGAGGGTTGCGGCCGCCACAAGGGCGTCGTCGGTGATCTTGAGGCGATGGTGCTGCTCGTAACGCTCGCGCAGGCCGCGCAGGATTTCGATGGTGTCGTCGATGGACGGCTCACCCACATTCACCGGTTGGAAACGGCGCTCAAGGGCGGCGTCCCGTTCGATGTGCTTGCGGTACTCATCCAGGGTGGTGGCACCGATGCACTGGAGCTCACCGCGGGCAAGGGCCGGCTTGAGGATGTTGGCGGCGTCGATCGCTCCTTCAGCAGCGCCGGCACCGATCAGGGTGTGCACCTCGTCGATCACGAGGATGACGTTCCCGGCCGCTTTGATCTCCTCCATGATCTTCTTGAGGCGCTCCTCGAACTCACCTCGGTACTTGGTGCCAGCCACCAACAGACCGATATCAAGGGTCAGGACGCGTTTGTCTTCGAGGATGTCGGGGATGTCGCCCTGCTGAATGCGCTGGGCCAGGCCCTCAGCGATAGCGGTCTTACCGACACCGGGCTCGCCGATCAGCACAGGGTTGTTCTTGGTGCGGCGGCCCAGGATCTGGATGACGCGGTCGATCTCGTTGTGACGGCCCACCACCGGGTCGAGCTTCGCTTCGGTAGCGAGCTGAGTGAGGTTGTTGCCGAACTCGTCGAGGGTGGGAGTTTTGGTGGATCCCTTGGCACCGCCGCCACCGCCACCGGCGGAGACTTCAGCGGTTTCACCCAGCATGCGAATCACCTGGGTGCGCACCTTGGCCAGGTCGACGCCAAGGTTCTCCAGCACACGGGCAGCAACACCTTCGCCCTCACGGATCAGACCGAGCAGCAGGTGCTCTGTGCCGATGTAGTTGTGACCGAGCTGACGGGCCTCTTCCAGAGACAACTCCAGTACGCGCTTGGCGCGGGGTGTGAAGGGGATCTCAACAGCGACAAAGCCGGATCCACGGCCGATGATTTTCTCAACTTCAACCCGGGCATCCTTGAGGTTCACCCCCATGGACTTGAGCACCTTGGCGGCAACCCCCGTTCCCTCGCCAATCAGGCCGAGGAGGATTTGCTCAGTACCAACGAAATTGTGACCAAGTCTGCGGGCCTCTTCTTGGGCCAGCATGATCACCTTGATGGCCTTCTCGGTGAAGCGTTCAAACATCGCTGGGCCAATGCAGTGATGTAACCAAGCTATCAGGGTTGAGGGACTGCTGCGAGTGTTCGGTTTGTTCGGTCACTTTCCAGTCTGAGACTGGCCTGAAGCGCACAAAAAATAATAATGAATCCCACAAGATTCACCGCTTTTTTTGTCTCCCAGGGACGGGAAACCGAACAACTTCAAGCCGCCGACGTGGGCGACGGCGCTGACGGGATGCGACACCACTGAATGAGGGCGTCGCGACCATCGGAGTAGTACCCGGAACGGGTGCCTGCGGTACGGAAACCGGCTTTGGCGTAAAGCGCCAGAGCGGCAACGTTGTCGCTAGCCACCTCGAGGGTGGCGTGCACGGCACCGTGCTGTCGTGCCCGTTGCAACAGTGCTTTCAAAAGCACACCTCCATGGCCGCTGCGACGCCTGTCGGGATCCACAGCCACCGCCGTGATGTGCAGTTCATCGGCCACCATCCAGCCGCAGGCCACCCCCAATAGGGCTTCGGGCTGCACAAGACCGATGCAGAGGCGCCGGGGGTCGTCCAGCTCACGCCGCCATTGTTCTGCGGTCCAGAGGCCGTTGAGCGCCCGTTGATCCAGTGCCAGACAGGCTTGCTGCCAGGACGGGTCAAGGCGCAGGATCTGCGCAGTCGGTTCGCCCCCTGCAGGGTCGATTCCTAGATTGCCCTTCGACGCCGCCACTCCGTGACCCAAACCATCACCAGTCAACGGCCCTTCGAGGCCAACCGGGATGCGGAGAGCCCCAATCGCAACCTGACCCCGATCACCACAGAACTCGACGACACCGACCGTCTTGTTGTGGGCGGGTGTCGTCTCAGCGATCTGGCCGAACGTTACGGCACACCGTTGTATGTGCTGGATGAAGCCACCGTTCGGGCCACGTGCCGGGCCTACCGCCAGGCCCTGGAAAAGCATTACGCCGGACCATCCCTGCCGATCTACGCCTCCAAGGCCAACAGCTCTCTGGTGATGAGCAGCCTGGCGGCCTCCGAGGGGCTGGGTCTGGATGCGGTGTCAGCCGGTGAACTGCTGACCGCACTGCGCGGTGGGATGCCCGGAGAGCGGATGGTGCTGCACGGCAACAACAAATCCGACGAGGAGCTGCTGCTCGCGTACGCCAACAAGGTGACGATCGTTGTGGACAACCAGCACGATCTCGATCGCCTCGCCGAACTGGTGCCCGCTGGAGCCGAACCGGCTCGCCTGATGCTGCGCTTCACCCCAGGCATCGAGTGCCACACGCACGAATACATCCGCACCGGTCACCTGGACAGCAAGTTCGGCTTCGATCCCGACCAGGTGGAACCCGTGCTGCGCAGCCTGGTGGGACAGCCCTGGGCCCAACTCACCGGGCTGCACGCCCACATCGGATCCCAGATTTTTGAACTCGAGCCCCACCGGGATCTGGCGGCGGTGATGGCCGACAAGCTGAAACTGGCCCGTGACCTGGGCCATCCCGTGAGCGACCTCAACGTGGGCGGCGGCCTGGGCATCCGCTACGTGGAGTCGGACGACCCCCCAAGCATTGAGCAGTGGATCCAGGTGGTAGCCGAAGCCGTCACCACCGCTTGCCAGGAACGGGGCCTCGAGCTGCCGCGGTTGATGTGCGAACCGGGCCGTTCCCTGGTGGCGACCGCAGGCGTGACCCTGTACTCGGTGGGCTCGCGCAAAACGATCCCGAACGTGCGCACCTACGTGGCCATCGACGGTGGCATGAGCGACAACCCTCGCCCGATCACCTACCAGTCGCTCTATACCTGCTGCCTGGCCGATCGCCCCCTGGCCAAGCCAGACGAAAGCGTGAACCTGGTGGGCAAGCACTGCGAATCCGGCGATGTGCTGCTGAAGGACCTGCCCCTGCCCACCACCGAGAGCGGTGACATCGTCACCGTGTTTGCCACCGGTGCCTACAACGCCTCGATGAGTTCGAACTACAACCGGATCCCGAGGCCCGCTGCCGTTCTGGTGCACGACGGGGCAGCTGAACTGGTGCAGAAGCGGGAGCAGCCGGATGACCTGCTGCGCTACGACGTTTTGCCAGAACGATTCAACGCGTTACGTTGACAGCAGTGCTGAGAAGAGCGGAGTGAACGTGTTGGCGGTGGTGGATCCGCGCCTTGTGCTCGACGTTCTCTTTGCCTCTTCCATCGGCTTTCTGCTTTTTTCCCGCGTCAACGAGCAGCGCACCCTCTGGCTGCTCCGGGGTTGGTTGTTTTTGGTGGCGATGGCCTGGTTCGTCCAGCGTTTCGCCAACCTGCCCCTCACCACAAAGCTGGTGGACGCGCTCGTCATGGCCTGTTCGCTCTCCCTGGCCATCCTTTGGCAAGGGGAGCTGCGCCGTCTGATGGAACTACTGGGCACTGGCCGTCTGGCCGTGTTGCTGGGCAATCCCCAGAAAGAGTTCAGCGCTTCGGCAGGCACCGTCAGCCAGATCACCGAGGCAGCAGGCCGGCTGTCGCAGTTGCGGCGTGGAGCCTTGATCGTGGTGGACCTGGGCAGCGACCTGAGGCCTGAGGACTTTCTCAATCCCGGCATCCCCATTGGTGCGGTGCTGAGTCGCGAGCTGATGCTCAACCTGTTCGCCGCCGACACCCCCCTCCACGACGGTGCCGTGCTGGTAAGGGGCAATCGAATCGAATCGGCGGGGGTGATTCTTCCCCTGTCGAGGGACAGCGTGAGCCGTTTCGGCACCCGCCATCTGGCGGCCCTAGGGATTACCGAACGCTTCGATCGCTGCATCTGCATCGTTGTGTCGGAAGAAACCGGAACGCTGTCGCTGGCGAACCAGGGCAAGCTGGAACGACCGATCACCAGTTCACGCCTTCAGGAACTGCTCAAGGAGCTGTTCAGTACGGCCGAATCGATGCCGCCGGCACGACGTACGGTGGGTAGCGCTCCGTCCGAATCGCTGTCTTGAGCCGCCCTCCGGCCACCAGCACTGACACGGCCGATCGTTCGCTTCTGCCTGCGGACCTCGACCCAGGTCGGCTCCCGCAACACGTGGCTCTGATCATGGATGGCAACGGTCGCTGGGCGAAATCCCGGGGTTTGCCGCGCGTGATGGGGCATCGTGCCGGCGTTGAAGCGCTGAAGTCCACCCTGCGGCTGTGCAGCGACTGGGGCATCCAAGCCCTCACGGCCTATGCCTTCTCCACGGAGAATTGGTCGCGCCCGGGGGAGGAGGTGAATTTCCTGATGACCCTGTTCGAACGGGTGTTGCAGGCCGAACTGCAGGCCCTGGAGGCCGAACAGGTGCGGATCCGCTTTCTCGGCGATCTGAAAGCCCTGCCCCAGAAACTGCAGGAGCTGATTGCCGATGCCACGGCCCGCACGGCGGGCAACAACGGCATTCACTTCAACGTGTGCACCAACTACGGCGGACGACGGGAGCTGGTGCAGGCCGCTCAACGGCTGGCCCAACGCGCTGCTGCGGGAGAGCTGGACCCCGACAGCATCGACGAGAACAGCATCGCCGCCGAACTGTTCACAGCTGGCGAACAGGATCCCGATCTGTTGATCCGCACCAGCGGGGAACACCGCATCAGCAATTTCCTGCTCTGGCAGCTGGCCTATGCCGAAATTCACGTCACCGATGTGCTCTGGCCCGACTTCAATGCCGATGCCTTGAAAGCCGCCCTGCTCGATTTCCAATGTCGCCACCGCCGCTTCGGCGGTCTTGATCCGATCCGCCCATGACCCTCAGCATCCGCCACGACTGGACCACCGAGGAGATCCAGACCCTGCTGGAACTTCCCTTGATGGAGCTGCTCTGGCAGGCCCAAACCGTGCATCGGGAAGCCAACCCGGGCTACCGGGTGCAGCTGGCCTCGCTGCTGAGCGTGAAAACGGGGGGCTGCGAAGAAGACTGTGCCTACTGCTCTCAGTCGATCCACAACAGCAGCGACGTGACGGCCTTTGAAGCCCAGATGCAGGTGGAGCCGGTGCTTCAGCGGGCCCGGGCCGCCAAGGAAGCCGGAGCTGATCGTTTCTGCATGGGCTGGGCCTGGCGGGAGATCCGCGATGGCGCTCCCTTTGAGGCGATGCTCGAGATGGTGCGAGGGGTTCGCGGCATGGGGATGGAAGCCTGCGTGACCGCGGGGATGCTCACCGACCAGCAGGCGAAACGTTTGGCCGAAGCCGGCCTAACGGCCTACAACCACAACCTCGACACCAGCCCCGAGCACTACGACCGGATCATCTCCACCCGCACCTATCAGGAGCGACTGGAAACCCTGCAACGGGTGCGCAAGGCCGGCGTCACCCTCTGCTGCGGCGGCATCATCGGTATGGGTGAGACCATGCGGGACCGCGCCTCCATGCTGCAGGTGCTGGCCAGCATGAACCCCCATCCCGAAAGCGTTCCGGTCAACGGTCTGGTGGCGGTGGAAGGCACCCCCTTGGAAGAGCAGACTCCCTTCGAACCGCTGGAGCTGGTGCGGATGGTGGCGACGGCAAGGATCCTGATGCCCCATGCCCGGGTGCGGTTGAGCGCCGGCCGTGAATCGATGAGCCGGGAAGCGCAGATCCTCTGCCTCCAGGCGGGGGCCGATTCGATCTTCTACGGCGATGTTCTGCTCACCACCGGCAACCCGGACGTGGAGGCCGACCGCCAACTGCTCGCCGATGCGGGGGTGACCGCCAACTGGCAGGAGGGCGCGGCGGCTCCGGCCAGCTGCTCGCCCCTCTGATCAGCTCAGGGCAGGCTTCAATAAATCGATTAAGACGGTGCATCGCTTCGAAACCATGCACCTCAAACAAGTTGGCTGGGCCGCCGGGCTGATGCTCCTGGCCAGCAGCGTTCAAGCTGCTCCTCAGCCTGAGATTCAGGAGTTGTTCAAGGCGAGTCGTACCCCTGGCGATCGGGTGGTGGCCTATCCGCAAGGAACACCGGAGATGCGGGTGGTTCGCGTCGGCCTGCCGGTGGGAGCAACGATTCCACTCCACACCCATCCATCACCCGTGATCGTTGTGGTGACCAAGGGCGCGATGACCAACGTGCGCCTGGTGGACGGCAAGGAGGTTGTGAGCGTGGTGCGGCCTGGTGATGGCTTTCTCGAGGGCCATCCGGATGAACCGCACTACGTGACCAACCAAGGCCCTGAACCAGCAGAGGCGATCGTGACCTTCGCCAGTGTTGAAGGCCTCCCGAACATGGTTCAGATGAACTAAGCGATCACTCCGCTTCATCCAAAGCGTCGTTCAATCGGTCGAGGGAGGAAGGTTCATGGGTCATCGGAATGAATGGTCAAACCAGGTGGTCTGGAGCCACCCACCGGATCCAACCTCCCTCAACGGAGGGATTGCTGGACCATCCTCTTTCCCCCAAATGAGGGATGGGCAACATCCCAAAGAAGCCCTTATGAAGATCTCTTGACTGGCACACAGGCTGAGCGGGCGCAGGGCTAGACCGGAAAAAGCCCTTCGATGAGGCGCCGTGATTGATCCCATCGTCATCCCCTCGCTGCTCGGTCTGTTAGTTCTCTCGGTGATCCTGGAAGCGATCAAGGACGACAGGCAGCGTCACCACCATCACCGCTATTGAGATCGGGCCGGACAGGTTCTGCGCGAACCATCCCGACTGTCACCAACCGGAAACACTGCACAAAACACTCATTGTGGGTGGCATCCCGGTTGAGCTACACCGTGCTGGTCTGTGGCTCAGCCATGAAGATCGACAGCGCCAACGCTCAACCCATGGGAAGCCTGATCTTTGAAGGGGGACACAAGCCCTTCCATGCCCTGGCCTGTCCCCTGAAGCCGGCTTCGGTGCGCATCAGCAAGAAGGCCTGAGGACGAACCACGGGGGCATGACCCGGCCTGATGCAGGCTGGAGGACTGTTAAACCCGTAGCAGCGTGAACCCGAGCAACCTGGAGCCTGGGCTAGCGAACGACAGCCGACTCTTGGTGGCGGCGTTTTATGCCTTCACGCCCCTGGATGACGAGCGTCGGGAGACATTGCTGAGCAGCTTGCCGACCCTGGCCCGCAATGGCAGCGTGCTCGGCTCGGTGTTGGTGGCCCATGAAGGGGTGAACGGCACGATCAGTGGACCGGAATCAGCTGTTGATGCGGTGCTGGATCACCTGCGCGCCTCGTTGGATCTGGGCGACGACCACTACGCACGGCTCGAGGTGAAGCGCAGCTGGGCCGACAAACCGGTGTTCCGCCGCTTCAAGGCCCGCCGCAAAAAGGAAATCGTGACCATCGGCGTGGCCAGCGTGGATCCCAGCACCAGCGTGGGCACCTACGTGGAACCCGAACACTGGAATGCCCTGGTGGATGATCCCGACACCCTGGTGATCGACACCCGCAACAGCTACGAAACGGCGATCGGCACGTTCGAGGGGGCCATCGACCCCAGCACCGAGAGCTTCCGCGACTTCCCGCAATGGGCAGAGTCCACGCTGCGGCCCCTGATCGAACAGCAGGGCAGCAAACGCATCGCCATGTTCTGCACCGGTGGGATCCGCTGCGAGAAAGCCAGCAGCTATCTGCAGCAACAGGGTTTCGGGGAGGTGCACCACCTGCGCGGCGGCATCCTCAAGTACCTCGAGCAGGTGCCGAAAGCCGAAAGCCGCTGGCAAGGGGAGTGCTTTGTTTTTGATCAACGGGTGGCGCTGAACCACCGGCTGGAACCAGGAGAGCACAGCCTTTGCCACGCCTGCGGCCTGCCGGTGTCAGCCCAGCAACGCGAACTGCCGAGCTACATCAAGGGGGTGCAGTGCCTGCACTGCGTGGATCGCTTCAGCGATGCCGACCGGGAACGCTTCGCCATGCGCCAGCGCCAGATCGATCAACGCCAGATTGATCAACGTCAGATCGATCAACACAACATCGGCCGGCAGCAGGCCTGAACAGTCAGGCCGCATCGGACAATCCCTGCCAGGGACCACCCCGATGCCGTGCTGCCGATCCTCTACAGCTTTCGACGCTGCCCTTACGCCATGCGCGCCCGCTGGGCTCTGCTGGAGACAGGACTGTTGGTGCAGTGGCGGGAGATCGCACTGAAGGCCAAACCGACAGAGATGTTGGCGGTTTCCCCCAAGGGCACGGTGCCCGTGTTGGTGCTGCCGGATGGCAGCGTGATCGAGGAAAGCCTGGCGGTAATGCACTGGGCCCTGGATCAGGCGGACCCTCGCGAGCTGCGCAACGCCGGCGATGCCTCAGCGCTGATCGAGCAGAACGACGGCGCGTTCAAACATCATCTCGACCGCTTCAAGTACACCGACCGCTACCCCGGCACCAACAAAGACGAGCAACGCGCCGCCGGTCTGGCGATCCTTCAGAGCTGGAACCAGAGGATCGCCGACCAGGGCTGGCTGCTGGGCACACACTGCTCGCTGGCCGATGCCGCCCTCTGGCCGTTCGTGCGGCAGTGGCGCATCGCCGATCCCGAAGGATTCGACAACGACAACAGCCTGGAAGCCCTGCGCCACTGGCTCCAGCGCTTCCTCGAGGATCCCCGCTTCGAGCGGCTGATGCAACGGGCCGACCCCTGGAATGCCGGGGGGCAACAACACCACTTCCCCGCAGATGCCGTGGCGGTGCCCCTGGATCAGCCCCTGTTTCACCTGGCCCTCAAGGCCGACTGGCAGGCCGCCCAGACCAGCGGCAGCTACCGCATCTCCACCCGGGGGATGACGTTGGAGCAGGTGGGCTTCATCCACTGCTCCTGGCAGGAGCAGGTGCAGGCCACCTTTGAGCGCTTTTATGCCGACACCGGCGAGGTGCTGCTGCTGGAGATTGATCCCGCGGCCGTGAACGCCCCGCTGCGGGCCGATGCCATCCCCACCGGCGAACTGTTCCCCCATCTCTACGGGCCGCTGCCCCTGAAGGCGGTGCGCTCGGTGGGCACCATGCCCGCGGCAGCATGACTGGACAACCATGACCGTGGCCAGATCCCGATCGATGCTTGAGCAACTAGAAGCCGAAGCCCGTGAACGGGGACTGCTGCTGAGGTTGCAAGTGGGCCGCCCCCTGGGGCTGTGGAGCCTGCGGCTGGTGGTGGCCCAGCAAGCCGCCAGCGGCAGCCTGCTGCTGCTGGGGGAAATGAAGGGATGGGCCTATTCCGCCGCCACGGGCCTGCAGCTCGACACGATGCGGGTGATGCCGAAGGCGCCTGCCGGCGTGGGTGATCTGATCTGGGCGGCCACCATGGCCTGGGCCCAGGAGACCACCCCCTGCTCACGGGCCCGGTTGCTGGCCATCCGCGACGACGAGCAGCAGCACCGCCGGCTGGTGCGCTACTTCCGCCAACGCGGCTTCAGCAAAACTCGCGATGTGGAAGCGGCGCTCTGGGATCTACCCCTGCGCATGGTCTGGGGCGGTGCTGGTGCCTTGATGAGTGGTGATCTGGCCACCGTGCTGGAGCGCAGTCTGCGGGGCTGGCGTCAGTCGGCGGCGTGATAGCTGCTGCGCACCAGCGGACCACTGCGCACCTGAGCAAAGCCCAGCTCTCGGGCCACGTCCGCCAGCTCATCGAACTCCTGCGGCATCCAGTAGCGGGCCACCGGAATGTGCTCCAGTGAGGGACGCAGGTACTGCCCCAGGGTGATCCGTTGGCAATCCACAGCGCGGAGGTCGTGGAGGGTGGCGATCACCTCGTCGCGGCTTTCCCCCAGGCCAAGCATCAGGCCACTTTTGGTGGGGATCTCCGGCGCCAACTCCCGGGCGGCCGCCAGTAAGCCGAGCGACCGCGCATAGGTGGCACCGCGGCGCACCTCCCCCTGCAGCCGCTGCACGGTTTCCAGGTTGTGGTTGAAACACAGCGGCTGGGCCGCCAACACAGTGGCCAGCCGCTCCCGTTGGGCCGCCAAGGCCTGATTGTGATCCGCCACACCCCCCCAGAAATCGGGGGTGAGCACTTCAAGGGCGATCAGCGGATTGCGTGCACGGATCGCCGCCATGGTGCTGGTGAACAGGCTGGCGCCGTGATCGGAGAGATCATCCCGGGCCACCGCCGTGAGCACCACATAACGGAGCTGCATCGCCTCCACCGCATCGGCCACCCGCTCGGCTTCGGCGGCATCCACCGGCATCGGGGCCTGGCCCTTGTCCACCTGGCAGAAGGCACAACTGCGGGTGCAGATCGAGCCACCCAACAGAAACGTCGCCGTTCCGGCGGCGTAGCACTCGCCGCGGTTGGGGCAGCGCCCCTCCTCACAGATGGTGTGGAGCCGGTTCTGCTTCACCAGCCCCTGCACCCGCTCCAACTCCGAGGCGTTGCCGATCGGCCGCCGCAGCCAGTCCGGCAGTCGCTCGGCAGGGGGGATGGCGCTGTACTTGCTCATACCGGCCGGCGCCCTTCAAGAGCCCTGCTCAGGGTGACCTCATCGGCGTATTCCAGTTCACTGCCCATCGGCAGGCCATAGGCGATCCGGCTCACCGAGCAGAAGGGCTTGAGCAACCGCCCCAGATACAAGCTGGTGGTGTCCCCTTCCACGCTGGGGGTGAGGGCCAGGATCACCTCACTGATCTCCTCGTTGGTGATGCGCTGCACCAATTCAGTGACGTGCAGCAGCTCCGGGCCGATGCCGTCCATGGGTGAGATCAGGCCACCGAGCACGTGGTAGCGCCCCTGAAATTCACGGGTGCGCTCCAGCGCCAGAAGATCGCGGGAATCGGCCACCACGCAGATCACGCCGTTGCGACGCTCGGGATTGCGGCAGATCTCACATTCGGGATCGGCGGAGAGGTGGAAGCAGGTCTGGCACTGGCCCACCTGGGTGCGGGCCGCCAACAGAGCATCAGCGAACTGATGGATCTGCTCCTGCGGTTGGTTCAACAGGTGCAGCGCAAGTCGCTGGGCCGTGCGCGGGCCGATGCCGGGCAGACGCTCGAACTGATCAATCAGCCGAGCCAACGGTTTGGTGAAGCCGCTCAGGGATCTGCCGCCGATGCGGGAAATGTAGGAGTTGCGGAGATCATCTGCCGCAACAGTGGTCACGACCATCAGGCCTCAACGGCAGAATGGCCCGTGGATTGATCGCCCCGCTGATGCAGCTCCTCCAGTCTCTGAGTCGCGTGATCCTTTGCGGCGCCCTGGCACTGGTGCTGGGGGCCTGCGCGGCGGGACCAACGGCAGGGCTGCAGTCGTACCAAAGCCCGGATGGCCGCTTCGCCTTCCTCTATCCCACCGGTTGGACCGAGGTGCAGGTGAGCAACGGCCCCCGGGTGGTGTTTCACGACCTGATCCACAGCGATGAAACCGTGAGCCTGATGATCAACAAGGTAAACGAAGACAACGAGCTGAGTGAACTGGGCAGCGCCGTGGCCGTTGGCGAACGCCTGCGCCGCGAAGTCATCGCCACCGCCGGCAGCGGCCGCACCGCTGAGCTGGTGGAAGCGCAGGAACGTGAGGTGAATGGCCACACCTTCTACGACCTGGAATACGCCGTGCACCTGGAAGACCGCGACCGCCACGAGCTGGCGACTGTGGTGGTGGATCGGGGCAGGCTTTACACGCTGGCCACCAGCGTCAACGAAGACCGCTGGGCCAAGGTTGGTGACCTCTGCGGCCGGGTGGTTCGTTCACTAACCCTGCTGATCTGATCAGAACAAGAACCGGAAGCCCCCCCCACCGGCTTCACGGGCATCGGTGCCACTGCCCGACGTCGCCGGCCACTCCGTGTCCAGATAACTGATGCCATCGGCATTGAACGGAACCGCCTTCAGGCTGGACGCCTGCAGATCGGTGGTGCCCATGGCGGTGATCAATCCACCCAGTTCCATCGGCCCCAGATCCGTCTCCAAGGCCTGGCCCGCCGCAGTGATCAACGCCGGCAGACGGATCAGATTCTGCGGTTGTTTCATCTGCTCAAACAGCCCCTTCAGCGCCAGCTGCTGCCGTTCCAGCCGGCCGAAATCGCCGCGGCCGTCGTTGCGCCAGCGCAGAAAACCCTCCAGATCCTTGCCCTTCAACAGCTGGGGGCCTGGCTGCAGATCGATCACCAGATTCTGGCTGCGATCGACGTAATACAGGCGCTTGGGAACGTCCACTTCGATACCCCCCACCAGGTTGGCCAGGGTTTCGAGCGCATCCAGGCGCACCACAATGTGATGGCGGATCGGGCGGTTCATCAGGCGAGACAACTCCCGCTCCACCGCCTCCACACCGCCGTAGGCCATCAAGGCATTGAGCTTGATGCCACCGAAGCCCTCGGCATCGATGTAGCTGTCGCGGGGGATCTGGGTGATTGATGTGGTGGTGCCATCCACCCGCACCGTGAAAATCACATCGGTGTTGCTGCCGGAGCGGTCCCGGCCCAGCACCACCACCTCCCTGGCCCCTAAGCCGGTCCAGCCAGCAAACGGGTTGGCAAGCGGCGAGGGTTGAGGCAGCGCGAGGGGTTCATCTTCCGTGCTGGATGGCGCTGTGATCAACCGGCTCAGGGGAACCGAGAGAATCAGACCGCCACTGAGACCCGCCACCACAGCAGTAGCCACCGGCCAGTTCATGGCCACCGAGGACGCCTTAGCAGGGGGGGCTTGTGGCATGGAACACACGCTACGCAGCATTTTGGCGCGCTCGTCCCGTCTCCGGTAGGGGGGCGCAGCCCTCCGTTAAACCAAGGGGTCGCTGATCACCATCGAGGCGCAGGGGAGCTGGCGGATCAATTTGCTGGTGCGATCACTGCCGGGAATCGGCAGACCGGCCACCCGCCTGCGCTGGGTGCGCAGGATCACCAGGTCGTGTTCGCGGCTGAGGCGATGAATGGCCCCATCGATGCCGGGCCCCCGCACGATCACGATGTGAAACCGCTCCTCAGGGATGCCCGGTGGACGCCAGCGGATCAACTGCTGTTCCATCCAATGACGGTCCTGCCCGCTGAAGCGGGGATCGTGCACATGCAGCAGAGTGATCCGGACGCGCTGATCCTCCGGGGCTGAATTGATCACCCGCAGCGCCAGTTCGAACTGCTCGCGGGCGTTAGCGGAGAGGTCTTTGATCGGAACAAGGATCCGGCCCAGGCCGCTATCGGTCTCAGGGCCCAGGTTCACCACCACCACCGGACAGTGGGCCGTGCGGCAGACCCCATCGACGATGTCGCCCATCAGCCAGGCCCGAAGTTGATCGCTGCGGGCCGCACCGATCAGCAACAGATCCGCAGCCTGTTCCAAGGCCGTGCGGCTCATGCCACCGGCGATGTCTTCATCCAGCCGCAGCAGGCTGCGGGTGGGTACCGCTAACTGGGCACCGATGCTCTCCGCTGTGCTGAGGCGTCCGCGCGCTGCCGCAACGGCCCTGTTCAAACCGCCGCGCATCTCTTCGAGGCTGGGATTCACCATCGCCAGGGGAAGCAGCAACCCTTCAGCCCCCGATGAGCCCTGCACCAGGCGGGCCGCCATGCTCAACAACCCCTTCTCGGTGCTGGGGTTGGCCACCGGCACCACGATGCGCAGGGGGCGCTGCACCACCTCATTGACGCCATCCAGCACCGCCGCCTCCTCACCGAAGCTGACCGGCACCGCATCAGGCCTGGGATCCTTGAGCCGTGTCACCGATTGCTCGGTGAGGATCGGCCCAAGAGTGGCCGTCACCACCATCACCGCCAGCACGCTGTTGAGCACGGTCTGATTGAGCAGACCCGCCTGGTAGCCGATGAAGGCCGTGGCCAGGGTCGCCGCCACCTTGGGCATCGTCAGTGACCACATCATCATGATCTGGGCGCGGCGGTAACCGAACAGCCGTCCGCTGAGCCAGGACGCCAGACCCTTGCCGCCGATGGCCCCCACCAGCATCAGCGCGGTGAACTGAAAGTTGCCCAGGCTGTCGCCAAGGCTGCCCAGATCCAGCAGCAATCCCAGGTCGATGAAGAAGATCGGGATGAACAACACCCCACCCACAAAAATCACCTGTTCCTTCACCCGGCCCTCGGGCAGCACGGAATTCACCGCCAGACCAGCCAGAAAGGCGCCGACAATCTTCTCGACGCCGGCCAGCTCGGCCCCCAGGGACGCCAGGAACAGGGCCACCAGAACAGCGAGCACCATCCGGTTTTCATCGCTGATGCCCCGCAGCACGAGGCGCCGGCCCAGCCAGCGGATGCCGATCACCACCACCAGAGCAAAACCACCGATCTTGAACAGCAGCAGGCCCAGGCCCAGGCCGCTGAGGCTGCCCTGGCCCAGCCCCAGCCCCACCGCCAGCAGCAGCAGGGCCACGATGTCGGTGAAAATCGTGCTGCCGACACTCACCACCACCGACTCATCCTTCTGGGCGCCGTAACTGCGCACGATCGGATAGCCAAGGGGGGTGTGGGTGGCCATGAGGGCACCGAGCAACAGGCACGACACCGAGGCGAAGCCCGCCATCAGGCCGATCGACACGCCCGTGCACACGCCGATCAACAGGATCAGCAGGCCATAGATGAACGAGCGGCGCTTGACCCGGTTGAACTCCTCGAGGTCAATCTCAAGACCCATCGTGAACAGCAGATACACCGCCCCGAGATCGGAGAGGAGTCGCACCGTTTCGCTGCTGCTGTCGACCCAGTTCAAAGCGTGGGGACCCACCACCACGCCCGCCGCCAGCAACCCCACCAGATCGGGAAGACCCAGCCGCCGGATCAACGGCGGCGCTGCCGCACTGATCGCCACCAACAGTGAGAACACCCCGAGGGGGTGATGCATGACGTGGCTGATCGAGGCCTGCATGGCCATGGCTGCACCGCCGGCTTGCTGACCCAGCATGGTCGCCGGATCTGACGGCAACAACAGCTGCTTCAGGAAGCGATAACCCCTTCGCCGGCCTGCACCTGCCAGAGGTTGGTGTAGATCCCGCCCTGGGCCACCAGGCTGTCGTGGCAGCCCTGCTCCACAATCCGACCCTGGTCCATCACCACGATCCAGTCGGCATGGCGGACCGTGCTGAGCCGGTGGGCAATCACCACGGTGGTGCGCTGCTGGGTGATCTGCGCCAGGGAGCGCTGAATCGCGGCTTCGGTGTCGTTGTCCACCGCTGCGGTGGCTTCATCGAGCACCAGCACCGGCGCGTCCTTGAGGATGGCGCGAGCCAGGGCGATGCGCTGGCGCTGTCCGCCCGAGAGGCGCTGCCCCCGCTCTCCCACCAGGGTGTCGTACCCCTGGGGCAAAGCGTCGATGAATCCAGCAGCTTCCGCCAGGCGAGCGGCCTGCTCAATCGCCACCGGATCGGGATTCGCGACCCCATAGGCGATGTTCTCGGCCACGGTGCCGTGGAAGAGGTAGACGTCCTGACTCACCAGGGCGATGCAGCGGCGCAGGTCCTGCAGCTGCAGGCTGTCGATGGGCACCCCATCCAGGCGGATGCGTCCGCCATCGCACTCGTACAGCCGCAAGAGCAGCTTCACCACGGTGCTCTTGCCGGAGCCCGTTGCCCCGACGATGCCGAGGGTCGATCCCGCCGGCACGGTGAGATCAAAGCCCTGCAGCAGCGTTGATCGGCCGGCATAGGCGAAATCAACCGCTTCAAAGCGAATCTCACCCCGCAGCCGCTGCGGAACCACCGGCACCGTTCCTCCCTGGATCAACACCGGCGTGTCAATCAGATCAAGCACCCGTTGCGTGGAGGCCATCGAGCGCTGGTATTCATCCAGAGTTCGGCCAATGGCGGTTAACGGCCAGAGCAGCCGCTGGGTGATGAACACCAGAACGCTGTAGGTGGCCACCGGCAGTTCACCGGCCAGAGCCTTGAACCCACCGATCAACAGGATCGCCAGGAAGGCGAACAAAATCGCGAAGCGAATCAAAGGGATGAAGGCCGCCGAGAGACGAATCGCCCGGGCATTGCTCTGGCGGTAGGCCAGGCTTTCAGCCCGCAGGCGCTCCAGTTCAAGAGCTTCAGCGGTGAAGCTCTTGATCGTGAGCATCCCCCCCAGGTTGTTGGCGAGCCGGGAGGCGAGGTCACCCGCCCGGGCCCGCACCTCCCGGTAGCGGGGCGCCAGCTGGCGCTGGAAATGCAGTGATCCCCAGAGAATCACCGGAATCGGCAGGTAAGCGAACAGCGCCACCTCCGGCGCCACCATCGCCATGCCGATGCCCACCACCAGCACGGTGGTGATCAACTGCAGGATCTGATTGGCACCCCGATCCAGAAACCGTTCGAGCTGGTTGATGTCGTCGTTGAGCACTGCCATCAGGCGGCCGGTGCTGTCCTGCTCGAAAAAGGAGAGCTCCAGCTTCTGCAGATGGTCGTAGGCCTCAAGCCTCAAGCTGTGCTGGGTGGTTTGCGCCAGGTTGCGCCAGAGCACGTCGTAGAGGTACTCGAATAGCGACTCCGCCGCCCAGATCACAAAGGTGAGCAGGGCCAGACCCCACAGCTGCTGGCCGGCGGTCCTCAGCCCGAAACCCGCCAGCAGGGACTGCTCCTTGAGCAACACCACATCCACGGCCAAGCCGATCAAGATCGGTGGGGCCAGATCGAAGAGCTTGTTGAGCAGGGAGCACGTCACAGCTGCAACCACCAGGCGGCGCTGGGGCGCCAGATGGCGCAACAACCGCATCAGGGGGGAGCGCGTTGCTGAAGCTTTCGTGAGGGTTCGTTCCGACACGGTTTTCACCCCTGAAGACGCACTACAACAGAACCACAACTGAAGGAGGTGCCATGAGCCGATCAAGGTCGTTCAACCGCTTTCACCGCTACCTTGCGCGGCAGAAACGCCGCGGACTGCGGGCTGTCCTGCCCCAGTTCCAGGACGCCCGTGATCATCAGGAAAGCCCAGCAGACGACAGCAATGACGTGCTGCGTCGGCTGAGCTTGCGAGAAATCGAACTGGACCTGATGGAGGCCGAGACCTGAGCCTCAGCCGCGGTAACCGCCACCACCACGGGGGCCGCCGGAGCGCTCCCGAGGGGTGGCTTTGCTGACGCGGATCATGCGGCCCATCCACTCCACGTCCTGAAGATCGTCGATGGCTTTCTGCTCATCGGCATCGTTGACCATCTCGACGAAGGCGAAACCGCGTTTGCGGCCGGTCTCACGATCCAGGGGCAGGCTGCAGTTCTTGACCTCGCCGTACTCACTGAAGAGATCGAAGAGGTGCTCCTGCTCCGCCTGGAACGAAAGATTGCCGATGTAGATGGTCATGGACCGTGGAACCGTTGAACGTGCTCAGTCGCTTGAGCCGGTTCCGAAAGCTCGGAAAGGGCCAGTGCTCAGGCGTGAACCCGATGACGTTACAGGGCAGTCGCACGAATCAACACAAAAAAAGAAGCAATTGCGAAGACTCGCCAGCAACCGAGCCATCCACTCCATTGTCAGAAGACCCTGACACAGGAGAGAGATGACATTCGAGGGCCTTCGTTTCCAGGCTCTGAGCTAGACCGCCGATGGAGAGCTGGATCCAGCGGACAAACTTGTGCTGCTCAACAACTTGATCCGGCAGGCCACGCCGAGCGAGCAGATCGAGTTGATTCAGATGGTGGAGAAATTGGCTCTGTTAACAACCGAGGCCACCGTTCAGGTGAGCCACCTCTGACCGTTCTTGATCCCCGGGGATCAGAGGCCGTAGGTCTCGGCCGCCCTGGCCTTGCAGGTGGCCTGGGCCGTCTGGATCCCCGCCCCGTTCTGAACCTCGGCAAGAAAACAACGGCAGGTGTCGTCCACCATTCCCTCCGGAGGAACAGTGCCTGCCCGTTGCAGCTCGGCCTTCACAGCGGTTCTGCAGAACTTGGTGATCAGGCTGTTGTCCGAAGCTGAAGCGGCCAGGGGAGCCGAAAGCAGGCCAACAACCAGCAGCGCACGCATCAGGAGGCCTTGCTGATTTGCAGTTCGCGGTTCATCACGCGCAGGCGTTGGAGGCTGCTGAACACATCCTCCGGCATGCCCTTGGGGAGATCCACCAGGCTGTGATTGTCAAAGATCTGGATGCGGCCGATCATCCGGCCCTGCAGTCCGGTCTCGCCGGCGATGGCTCCCACGAGGTTGCCGGGTTTGACCCGATCGCGGTGACCCACCTCAACGCGGTAGCGCTGCATGTTCTCTTCAGGTGCCCGTGCCGGACGCTCACGCCGCTCACGGCGGTCTCCTGAATTGCGATCGCGGTCGCGGTCGTTGCGACGGGTGTTCTGAATCCAGTCGTCGTCACCCTTGCGCAGCAGCGCATCGGGTCCGATCGCCAGATTCAGTGCCGCCATGGCCAGCTGCTCGGGGCTGAGCTCGAGTTCCGTGGCCACCCGCTGCATCAACTCCTGAAGCAAGGCCGCTTCATCGGCATCAGGGCGTTGGGATTGGGCTGCATCACTCAAACGTTTGCGCAAACGGTCGAGCCGTCCCTGGTTGATGGCCGTGTTGCCGGGCACCTCCATCGCTTCGATCGGCTGCCCCGTGGCCCGCTCGAGGTTGCGGATGAAGCGCCGTTCCCGTGGGGTCACGAACAGAACCGCTTCGCCGGTGCGTCCAGCCCGGCCCGTCCGGCCGATGCGGTGCACATAGGCCTCGCTGTCGAACGGCATGTCGTAGTTGATCACCAGACCGATGCGCTCCACATCAAGACCCCGCGCCGCAACATCGGTGGCCACAAGGATGTCGACCGATCCACTGCGCAACCGCTCCACGGTGCGTTCCCTCTGGTTCTGGGGAACGTCGCCATTGAGCACCGCCACCTGATGGCCGCCGGCTTCAAGGGTTTCAGCCACGGTCAGGGTGATCGCCTTTGTGCGGGCGAAGATGATCACACCCTCACCACCACAGGCGTCGAGAACCCGTTGCAGGGCTTCGAGCTTGTGCGGCATCGGCACCGTGATCGAGCGCTGGCGGATCCGCTTGCCTTCCTGATCCTTGGTGCGGATCGTGACCTCAGCAGGGTCCTTGAGGTAACGCTTGGACAGACGACGGATCTCTAGAGGCATCGTCGCGGAGAACAGCACCACCTGACGCTGCTCAGGAAGCTGATCGAGGATCCACTCCACATCGTCGATGAAGCCCATGCGGAGCATTTCGTCCGCTTCATCGAGCACCAGGCTGCGCAGACCACTGGTGTCGAGCGTGCCCTGACGCATGTGGTCCATCACCCGGCCAGGGGTGCCCACCACCACATCCACACCGCGCCTGAGAGCACTGATCTGGGAGCGGAAATCCGTGCCGCCGTACACCGCCAGCACCTTCAGATGGGGATGGCCGGCGGAATAGGCCTTGAACGATTCGGCCACCTGCATGGCCAGCTCCCGTGTGGGGGCGAGCACCAGGGCCTGGGGTGTTTTCTGGCCGCTCTCGAGACGTTCGAGCAACGGCAACGCAAACGCTGCTGTTTTGCCGGTGCCGGTCTGGGCCTGTCCCACCAGATCGCGGCCAAGCATCAGCTCGGGGAAGGCCGCCTTCTGAATGGGGGAAGGTTCGCTGTATCCCTTGTCCGCCAGGGTGCGGAGCAGGGCTTCACTGAAACCAAAACCGGCGAAACCGGATTCCGGTTCAGCCGATGTGATGGTAGTGGTGAACACCTCAGCATTTGAGTTGGCTTCCGGCAGGTCGGATGCAGAAAGATCCACTGCGCAGGCGGAATCGTCGCGCTGCTGTTGCTGTTCAGTCATGAAAGGTGGCTTCGCCTGATTGATCTCTGAAATCAGGCTCACAACCTCCCTGCAACGTAAGAGTTGCCCTCTGGTTGTGTTGCCTACGCTTCAAAGGTTAGCCCTCAAGTTATCACCCGGCCGTAATCATCCTGCAGCCGTTCGATGTCGTCTTCCCGCAGATCATCACCGTGCTGAACTTCCAGAATCAGCAGATCTGAATCGTCTGCACGGGCGCGATGCACAGCGCCGCAGGGGATTGAGAGCATGACGCCCGCGCTGGCGGCCTGCCATGTCTCGCCGCAGAGCAAAGCCCCCGAACCGGCCACCACGGTCCAACTTTCGCTGCGATGACGATGCCGCTGCAGAGACAACTGCTGCCCGGCATGAACCAGCAGCCGTTTGACCAAATAGTTGTCCCCCTGGGTCAACGTTTCGTACCAGCCCCAGGGACGCTCAACCCGCATCAGTCCACCCGCGTCAGATCAGCGTCACCAGATCAAGGCTGGCACGGGCTCGCGTGATCGCTGTGTAGAGCAAACGGCGTTGATGTTCAGCAGCCGGACCATCCTCGAGGGGATCGGGCCAGAGCACGATCACCCGATCCGCCTCACTGCCCTGGGCCCGATGGATGGTGAGCGCCACCGCTGGCTCCAGACGCCGCAAACGGGCTGGATGCAGACGGCGCACCTGCAGCTGGCCGTCCGGATCCACCACCTGGAACAGCAGGCGTCGTTCAGAGCCTGCCCCGATCACAACCCCGAGGTCGCCATTGGCCAAGCCGAGTTCCGGTTGATTGCTGCCGCAGATCACCGGCAAGCCGATCGGCCAACGCTCGATCCTGCCGGCGGCATTGGCCCCCAGCAGCGTGCGGTGCACATCATCAAGACTCCACGGCCCCCGGCGGCGCGGACAGAGCAACAGGTCCTGCTCGAGCAGCGCAAACAAGGGCCGGGACTCCGCCATCAGCTCCTGCTCTCTGCAGCGGTTGAGATCAACCGTCAGCGCCTGCAGCTGCTGGAGGCGCTCCAGCCAGCGCTCACGCACCAGGGCTGGAAAACGACGCAGGGGGCTGGGGTGCACCTGCAGATTGGCCTGTGCAGGCAAGGCAGCCAGATCCGCAGCGAACGCGGCCAGATCCCCCTGGCGCAGCTGTTGCGCCACCTGCGCCAGGGCACCGCGGTTGCGGTACGTGCGCTCGAGATGCACCGCCCCTTCACCAAATCGACTGCGAACGTCCGGCTGCTGAAGCCGGTGCCAGACCGCTCCACTCCCCACCGGCGGCAGCTGGGCTGGATCCCCCACCAACAGCAGCCGACAACCCCTGGGCAACGCCTCGAGCAGGGCCTGGGTCAAGGCCAGATCGAGCATCGACATCTCGTCGATCACCAGCAGATCCAGCTCCAAGGGACGCTGGCGGTGCCTGCCGAAGCCACGGCTGCCGGCCTCCAACCAGCGGTGGAGGGTGCTGCAGGGCAACGGAGCCCGTTGCGCCAGCACCGCATCCCCCAGGCGCCGGGCCGCCTTGCCGGTGGGGGCCGCCAAACCGATGCGCAGGCCGGGATGGCGGGCTTCCGCCCTGGCCAGAATCTCCACCACCGTGCTCGTTTTGCCCGTGCCCGGACCACCGCTGAGCAGCACAACCGAGGCCTGATCCAGGGCGCGCACGGCGGCGCACTGTTCAGCGTTGAGACGATCCGACAGCTCGGGATCGGCAGCCTTGACGGGCTTGGGAACCGGAGCATGGGCCCGCTCCACCAGCTCGGCCACCACCTGCTCCATGGCCTGCAACCAGCGGCGCCAGCCCAGCCGATCAGCCTGAAGCAGCAGGGGGGAGGCATCCCCCTCCAGCCAGCCACTGGCCTGGGCAGCGACCAGCCGCTCCGGCGTCAGCGCCACCGTCAACTCCCCCTGCTCCAAGGCCAGCACCAGATCGCGGCTGAGCTCCTCCAGGGCGGGGCCATCCACCTGGGGCGGGATCCGTCGCCGCAGGGCGGCATGGAGTCCGGCCGTGAAGCTGGAGGGCCAGGTGCTGGTTCCGGGGGGCAGCAACTCCGTCACGCCGGCACCTCCCCCAGGGCTCGATCCAGGGCTGCGATGCGCTTGAGCGGCACGGGTTCAACGATGCGCCCCGGCCCCACAGCATTCTCCGGAGAAACAGCCACGGCTCCGGGCATCCCCCGCAGGAAGCAGTAGACGTAGCCCCCCAGATGCTGCTGCGGGTTGTAATCCGGCAGCCGCCAACGCAGATGGCGGTGCAGGGCCACCAGGTAGAGGTGGGCCTGCAGGGGGTAGTGGTGGTGCAACATCTGCGCCTCCATCGCCTCCTGGGAATAGTGATGCGGTCCGCACAGTCCCGGCTCAGCACTGGTGCGCCGTTCACCGATCCAATTGCTCTTCCAGTCGAGAACCCACCAGCGTTGGTGCTGGGGGTCCTGAAACACCAGATCGATGGAACCGGTGAGAAACCCGCGGCTGTTGATTGAAAGCGATGCCAGCGCCGGGCTGTAGGAGCGGCCAAAACGGGCCTCGGCATCACAACCGAAGGCGGCCACCAGATCGGCCGTGCGCATGTGCTGCACCGGCAGATCAAAACTGAGTTCAGGCAGGCGCTGGTGCGGCCCTAGCCGATCCAGCGACAACGCCCCCAGCGGTCCCCCCAGGGGCGTCTGCAACACCTGCTCCAACCCCATCAACACAACGTTCTGAAGATCGGGATCAAGCCCGGCCCGGCGCAACTCGGCGGCGATCAGCTTGTGCCGTTGGCGGGGTTCCGTGGCCTCCGCCGCAGAAAAGGGGAACTGTTCCAGGATCCGGTGCAGACAGTCCCCGGCCCCGGCCCCGCGCGGGAAGGCCGCCAGCGGCCCGGTCTCGGACCATGCCGGTTCTGTCGCAGCCAAGATTGATTCCTCAGCACCGGGATCGCGATCGCGACCCTGTTCATGCAGCTGAACGTCGTCGGATGAGGCAATCCAGGCCGAGTAACTGGCCCGGCCCCAACTCCGGTCGATCCGCTTGGGGATGGAACCAAGGGCCAAGGGCTCGGCCAGCAACGGAGGCCGCCAACGCTGGCCACTGGGCAGACTCTCGACCAGGCCTTCGATGCTGATCAGGACCTGTCGCTCTGCCAGGGCTTGGCTCAGCCGCTCATCGGTGAGGCTGTCGATCGCATCCCCAGCGGCCTCAGCTCCGAACAACCAGGCGGGCAACGGGGAATCCTCCTGACCGTTGGCCCTGGCCCAGATCAGGATCAACTGGGTTTGGGCTCGGGTGACCGCGACATAGGCCAGCCGCTCGGCCTCCGCCGCAGCGTCCTGCTGCGCCTGTTGCGCGGCCTGCCAGCCCTCCCCCCAATGCACATCCACCCGCGCCAGGCACTCCCCGGAGCGGGGATCACGCCAGAGCGGACCGGACACCGCTGGGGGCGACTGCCAGAGATAGGGGCAGATCACCACCGGATATTCCAGCCCCTTGCTGCGGTGGACGGTGACCACGGCGATGGCGCTGTCGGCCTGATCGCTGTGGGGCTGACGGGCCTCCGGTACGGGCTGGCTGGGGTGCAACCGCTCCCGCCGCAACCAATCCGCCGCGGTGGCCAGATCAAGCCCCTGGCGGTGCATCGCCTCCTGCACAAGCCGCGCCGCCTGCTGCAGATCCCCCAGCATCCGGCCCCGTTCCGACAGCCCCGCCATCTGTTCACCGTTGAGCAGATCGGCCAGAGCCCCGAGCAGGCCCAGCCGCGGCATCAGCTCAGCCCAACCACGCAGCTGGAGCGCCAGCTGATCCAAGCGCCCCGGCTCCAGAGCATCGGGCGCGATGTTCATCAATCCCGAGCAGGCCAGCAGGCGCAGGCGAGCGTCATCGCCCGGTTCCGCCAGGGCATCGAGGAACCACTGCAACAGCAACGCGGCTTCACTGTCGAGCACATCCCCCTGGGTCACCAGGCGGGTGGGAAGGCCGCAGGCCCCCAGGGCGCGGCGCAGGTCTTCAGCTTGTTGATGGCGACTCACCAACAAACAGAGATCCGCTGGGGTGAGGTCGTCCCGTTGCTGCAGTTGCTCCAGCACCATCGCGGCGAGCCGTCGGGGCAGCTCTGCTTCCAGGGCATTGCGGCTGGAGGGCGCCTCTGTGGAAAGCAGCAGCAGTTGCAGCGGCGGGGCATCCTGCGGCGGGGTGGCGGAGCTGCGGGGCTGCACCGCGGGCACCGGCAGTTCAGATCTGGGGAGCCCCGGAGCCATCAAGCGGTTCAACCCCTCCATCAGCGGTGCCGTTGTGCGGAAGTTGTCGAGCAGGTGATCGATCCTCTCCACCTGATCGCGCGCTGCCATGTAAGTGGCCAGATCACCACCACGGAAGCGGTAGATCGCCTGCTTGGGATCCCCGACCATCAGCAGCAGGTGGCGTTCACCAGCACCAAAGGCGCGTTGCAACAGGCGCCACTGCACGGGGTCGGTGTCCTGAAACTCATCCACCATCACAGCCCGGTAACGCTGTTGCAGCGGTGCAAGCCAGGCAACATCGCCATCGCCGGGATCCATGGCGGCCAACAAGCCGCCGAAGGTGATCACTCCACGGCGGCGACGGCGGCGGTCCAGCTCCTGCAAGCCCCGTTCCAAGAGGTACTGCCAGGTGCGCTCAATCGGTGCATCCCAGAGCGCCGCAACGGCGGACTGCAGAGCCGGCGTCACCAGGCTGGGGTCGGTCTCACCGCACTTGCGCGCGACCTTGCACCAACTGCCGGGGTGGAAGTACTCCTTCAGCGGCTTCTCACGGGCGGCAATCTCCAGCAGCGATGGCGCTGCGGTCTGCCCATCCAGCCACTGGTTGATCTGGGCGCAGCGATCGGTCTTGGGCTTGGCGGAATAAGGGGTGGTGGCTCCACAGCCCTGGGCTTTCCACTGCTCGGCCGCCTGACGGAACCCAGCATCCAGGTCGGCATGGTCCCGCTGCCAGAGCGGCACGAAGTCTTGCCAGAGCTGCGCCAGCCAGTGCTCCAGCTGAGGAGCGAGGGGCTGATCCAGATCGATCGCCCCATCAGCGCCCCTGAACCGCGGCTGCTGTTCGCCATCGAGTTGCGCCAACCCTTTGCGCAGGGTCTGGGGCGAGAGGCCGCGTTGCCGCAACGCCTTGAACTGATCCGGCGGCAGGCTGAGGAGTTCCTGTTGCCAGAGGTCCTGCACCACCTCGGCCTGAAGCGCGGTGGCGTCGGTGTCCAGCTGGGGCTCCATCGCCGCCGCGTTGCTGAGAGCCAGACGGCGCAGGCTGCGGCGACAGAAGCCATGGATGGTGGTGATGTCGGCCCGGTCCAACTGCTCCAGGGCCACCAGCAGGTGCCGAATCCACCGCTGACGCGCCTCCCCTGGCTCGGAACCCGCCAGCCAGTACGCCAGCACGGGGTCTGGAGCGGAAGCCTCCATCCCCTGCTCCAGCTGTTCGAGCCCCTGCAACGCTTGTTGCAGCCGCTGTCCGATGCGGGAGCGCAGCTCTTCGGCCGCCGCATCGGTGAAGGTCACCACCAACAACGCCTCGAGAGGGTGGTCGGCCTCCGTGATCAGCCGCAGGCAGAGATGCGCCAGGGCAAAGGTTTTTCCCGTGCCAGCGCTGGCCTCAAGCAGGCGAACCCCAGGGTCGAGGGGGTAGGTGTTGGCATCGAAGCGCTGAGCCATGGATGGAGTCTGCTCAACTCCGGCCTCAAAACCAGTGTTAACTTCCATGAAGCAGCCGGCGAAAGCTGCGAACTGGACTGGGTGTCGTCACACCCCGGAACAGAAGACGACCTGAGCGAGGGCCTGAAGAACCCTCGCTTTTTATGGACTTGTGAACGGATGCAACCCAACCCTTGAGAGAACAGGGGCTTGTGCGGGTGCGGGGCCATCAGGCCAACACGTTGGGGAAAGCCACCGGCCTGTTGTGTCCCCCGAACGTCGTCAGAAATTGGCCCAGCTGCTGGTGCGCAAGGCCGCCGCTGTTGAAAGCATCAGCCAAGAACATCGGGCCTACTTCTTCCGCCGGCAGGCCGGCGAGCCGATGGTGATTTCCAACGAACGCATGCGCGAAATGCTCGATGAGCTGTTCGACTAACGCAGGTTCGCCATAAAGGGAAATCAACAGCGCGAAAACAGAAATTTAACCAGTAACACAACAGGGCAAGCAGTGCACTTTATTAGTGACAAAAAAGAGAAATCGCCAATACCTGGTTAATCATGCCAACATCAAACCGATCAAAGTTGAGCATTTTTCCAAGCAATAAAAAGTATTCAGCCTGTTTAAATTACACGCTGTGTCAACCAGGAATCACCACAAAATTAATAAGACAAATAATCCCAGGAGACAATGATTACATACTAAGAAAAATCAATAAAAAACCACCAAAAGGATGTCTAAATATTACCTTAATCCAGGGCTAATCCCCACACAACACGATTACAAGAAACCGAAAATACCTAGCGCCTAACCTCAGACTAGAATTCACTAGGATTATCCTAAAATTAGAACATATTTCCACCTCTTAACACAAGATTCTCTCATCGAGAAACTAATAAGTGCAAATAATTCACTGACTATATAGAGCTCCAACAAGTCCGATTTGAGCCCTACAAAACCTATACCACATTCCAATTAATTTCAATAATAGAGAATCCGCGGAGGCCAGCAAGGAAAGCGAGACCAACCCCCGTCTGCTCGCGATATTAAAAATTGAACCAAAGACCACTCGACACTTTCCACACCTATTTACACACAAATAAGACCACACACAAGGAAGCCAAACAGTCAATCAGGGAGCCAAAGACATCAAAATATTGACCAGAAAACACAAAGCGAACAATCTTTATCCAACCAAAAGGTGCAAGTGCAACGGAAAACGAATTGCAATCAACAGGAGAAATCAACACACATACGAATTAACAGAAAAAACAATTACCACAATATTTCCTTAGATAAGTCATATTCCTTACAGTCAAACATCTCCATCCCCAACGCACCAAAGGGTGAGGCCTGCCGCTCTCACCTGCTCGTGATCGGTGATCGCCCGAGCATCGAAGACCCAGGCCGGCTTGCGCATCCGAGGGGCCAGAGACATCCAGTTGAGGGTGCGGTACTCCTGCCATTCAGTGAGCACAAGTACCGCATCGGCCCCGGTTACAGCCTCTTCAACAGTGCAAGCTTCAGCCCAACTGCCAGTTCCACTGAGTGCGTCTTCCTGGGGTTCTGCCTTCTGTTGAAGGTCACGGGCCATCTGTTGAACAGCCACTTTGGGATCGTGAATGGCTAGCTGAGCGCCTTCCTCAAGAAGGTCGCGGCAGATGCGAATCGCCGGAGCCTCTCGGGTGTCGTTGGTGTCAGCCTTGAACGCAAAACCAAGAATCGCCAGCCGCTTTCCGGTCACCGTGCCAAACAGTTTTTCCACCACCAACCGGGCAATGCGGTGCTGTTGCCAGGTGTTCAGAGCCACCACACTCTCCCAGTAATCAGCCACCTCCGGCAGGCCGAAATGCCGGCATAGATACACCAGATTGAGAATGTCCTTCTGAAAACAGCTGCCACCGAAACCTGGGCCAGCATTGAGGAATTTTGGACCGATCCGACTGTCGGTGCCAATGGCCCGGGCCACTTCGCGCACGTCCGCCCCACTGACCTCGCAGAACGCCGCGATCGAATTGATCGAACTGATCCGCTGCGCCAGGAAGGCATTGGCGGTGAGCTTGGAGAGCTCACTGCTCCAGAGGTTGGTGCGCAGAATCTGCCGCTGCGGCACCCAATGCGCATAGATCGCAGCGAGGGTATCGATGGATGCAGGATCATCGCCACCGATCAACACCCGGTCGGGGGCCTCGAGATCGCGGATGGCCGTGCCTTCCGCCAAAAATTCAGGATTGGAGAGCACCGAAAAGGTGCGCTGATCCTCTCCGTCACCAGCAGCTTCCAGGATGGTTTTGATGGCAGCAGCCGTGCGCACCGGCAGGGTGCTCTTCTCCACAACGATCGTGTGACCGGTGGCCGCCTGAGCCACCTCACGGGCACAGGCTTCCACCCAGCGGAGGTCACTGGCCTGTCCAGCGCCAAGCCCCTTGGTCTTGGTGGGCGTGTTCACGGAGATGAACACCATGTCGGCAGCGGCGATCGCAGCCGACACATCGGTGGAGAACGACAGATTGCGCCCCCGTGACCGGCCAACCACCACATCAAGCCCGGGCTCGTACACCGGCAGCTTGCTGAGGTCGGCATCGTTCCAGGCGTCGATGCGCGCCTGGTTGATGTCCACCACCTGCACGTGAATCTGCGGGCAGCGATCAGCGATCACCGCCATGGTCGGCCCGCCCACATACCCCGCACCGATGCAGCAGATCCGTTGAGTCATCAAGCCTCAGGGTGATCTCGAAAATTCAGGACCTTACGGAACGAATCGATCGTCGGATCCAAGCCCTGCTCCAGTGACACAGTCGGATGCCAATTCAACTGCTCTCGAGCCAAGTCGATGACAGGCTTGCGCTGCATCGGATCATCCTGCGGCAAAGGTTTCTCAATCAAAGGCAAAGCCGGGTTGATCCGAGCGCGTACCAGTTCTGCCAGCTGCCGGATCGTGAATTCATCCGGATTGCCGATATTCATCGGTCCCGTATGAGCTCCATTCATCAATCGCATCATGCCCTCGATCAAATCACTCACGTAACAAAACGAACGGGTCTGACTGCCATCGCCATACAGCGTCAACGGTTCACCACGAAGGGCCTGAACAATGAAGTTGCTCACCACCCGGCCGTCATCGGGGAGCATGCGCGGGCCATAAGTGTTGAAAATCCGCATTACCCTCACCTCCACCCCATTCGTGCGCTGGTAGTCAAAACAGAGGGTCTCGGCGATGCGCTTACCCTCGTCGTAGCAACTGCGCACTCCGATCGGATTCACCGCGCCCCAATAGCTCTCTGGCTGGGGATGCACCTCAGGATCGCCGTACACCTCACTGGTGCTGGCGAGCAGCAACCGTGCCCCCACCCGCCGCGCCAAGCCCAGCATGTTGTAGGTACCCAGGAAGCTGGTTTTGGCGGTTTTGACCGGATTGAACTGATAGTGAATCGGCGAGGCAGGGCAAGCCAGATGCCAGATCCGATCCACCTCAAGCTTGATCGGTTCGGTGACATCATGACGAATGAGTTCGAAGCGGGGATGGCCGATCCAGCGGGCGATGTTGACCTTGCGCCCGGTGAAATAGTTGTCCAGACAGATCACTTCTTCGCCGGCCTCCATCAGCCGGTCGACCAAATGCGAGCCGAGAAAGCCGGCACCGCCGGTAACAAGGTGGATGTTCTTGACGGACCTTCCAGAAGGCATGTCAGGTTTCACAAACGATTAGCAATGTCAGGATTTCACGAAAAGCGGATGCTCAAAACAGCCAATCGCGCGCTTCAAAAGCGTTATTTAGATGCTAGAAAAGTTTGCAACACGGCGCTGCAAACAGCAACATCAAAACAAGACTCATCTAATCTAGCTAGAACAGCATCTGAAGTCAAGAATTCTACACTTCCGAGAAACAAACGATTTCCAAAAAATTTCTCGCTCAGATCAAATCATCGTCCCTTAGGCGGCGCTGATCGAATTAATGGAACCTCACTCCCCCAAGAAGCATGAAATATAACAAGCCATCATTCCGACTAGCCAAAAGGCAGAACATCCACAGGCTGCTGACGCAACCCTTGGTCAAGGATTCATCTATAGAAGAAGTTATAATTGAGATCTACAATTCACCGACAACAGGGAAAAACTCGATCAGCGACCGGAGCCCAAATGAATCATCGAACTTAAGCATTCGCCACCTTCTAGAAAAGACAAGCCGAGCCAACAATCCTTTGAATAACCAAAGCCATCCCCAACAAATCTCAGACAAGAATACGTCAGAGCAAGAATTGAATTCAGCTCAATTGTCGCTTCCAGCTTCGCTTACTCTAAGGAACGAAAGAGTAATCAAAAAAATGATGAGCATAGAAGAGGTAAAGAGAAACTTGTGGGATTAAGGAACACAAGCGCAGACCAACCAAGGACTAGGGCCACGCAGACATGGTCGAGCTTCCAAGACTGGTCGACACGCTTGATAGCATAACTACGGAGGCATGATCACCACGAAAACAACAATAATTGTGCGACGAGTAGAAACAAGACAAGGCAAATCTGCCCCCAAGGCATCGAAAAAATGATCCAAATTCAAAGGATCGCTACCCGATAAAACAGCAAAGAGGCTGCAGCATCCGACTGAAAATTCATAGCTCATATCAACTCAAAGCCGAACCCGAATTTCGAGCAATAAAAGCTTTCAACCTTCAAAAAACTGTTTAGATGAATCAACAAAGTTCAGCGCAGATTAATGCACTGGAAGTACTTAAAAATCCGCCCATTGATCCTTATCTATTACTGGCGTCAACAAGAGCCAAGCAATCACAAAAAACAGAACCTCAATTCAGGCTGAAATTACCAATCAGATAACGGAGAGAATAGCCTAATAAATCTCTCAAGAAATGGCCTGAAAATCGGTTCTTTGCGAAAGCTATTTTGTCAATCTCAGATAAGTCAACAGCGGGCCATACAGAAGCTGGCATGCCTCCTGGAATCCGGCCTGATCCATCAATTGCTCCGCAGCGATATCCGTGCCGAAGCAGAGCTGCATCACCGGGGTGGCCCCTTCCTCCTGCCAGGTCTTGCGGAAGTCCTGCGGCCCCTCCCCCGGTTTGCGCCGGTCTTTGGCCACCATCTGCCAGCCGCTCTTCGGGGGAACTGGCCAGCACCGCTCCAACCCCTGTTGTGCCAGCCGCACCAGCTGCTGCAGCTGGTCCTCGGCTTCAGCCGTCGGCAACGCCGTCCAGCGCAGGTGCACCTCTGCGCCGGCAACCCGGGTGCTGCGGGCCACCACCGCTGAGCCGGCAGCGGGCGCCGATCCCTCAGCGCACAGCAACAGATGCTGCAACCAGCCGCGCATTACCGCCGCGGCCGTGAGCATCCCGGGCTGGACCACCACCTGGGTGTCGCCGGCGTAAAGCAGGGGCATCGGCAGGCCGGCGAGCACCGGCACCTCCCGGCGGCAGGGACCAAGCGATGCGAGCTGCCGTTGCAGGGCCTGCCAACGCCTCTGCAGTTCCTCCTGCTCAAGGGCCGCGCCAGCCCCCGCCGGCAGCACACCCTGGCCCGCCAGCGACGCCGTCCAATCCGGAGCCGATCCGAGAATGAAGTGCTCCTCAAGCTCGTGGTTGAGCAGCAGATAGCGCTGCAGGCCCTCCAACTCGAGCGCCTCGAGATCCTCCACCGCCTCAATGCCTTCCCCAGGCCGCAACCCCCGCGCCTGCAACCAGACCTTCTGGGGCTGCTGCAACCAGGCCAGCAACGCTTCAGGGTCTAGGGCCAGATCATCTCCGTCCCGTCCCTCGGCCTCGTCATCGTTGATCTCCGGCTGCCAGAGCGATGCCCAGGCCAGGCCCTGGGCGTTCGGCACTGAAGCCGGAGCAGCATCCAGGCAGCGCCTGGCCTCCAGCTGACGCCGATCACAGCTGAGCGGCGCCTCGGGCCGGAAGTTCTCACGGGAGAGGGGGTTAGCCGCCGGCATGATCAACAATCCCTCCGTGGAGACACCGGCCCGTTGCAACTGCTCCTGCAGCACTGCAAGCCACTGTTCAACCGGCGCAGCAGGCGGCTGGGGCTCACCGGTGCGCTCCAGCCGCCCGCACCAGCTGATCAGCAGATGACGGCGTGCCGACATCAAGGCCTCCAGCAGCACGTAGCGGTCCTGGTCGCTGCTGCGGGGATCCCCCAGGCGCCGTTGCTGCTCGAGCAGATGAAAGCCAGGGCGGCGGCTCGGGCGTGGAAAGTCGGCGCTGTCGAGGCCCATCAAAACCACCACCTTGTGGGGGATCGCCCGCATCGGCTCCAGGGCACTGATGGTGAGGGCGCCACTGCGGTGACCGAAGCGACCGCTGTCCACCGACAAGGCCTCCTGCAACACCTCCAAGGCCACGGCTGCATCGAGGTCCAGGGGGCAGTCTTGGGCCCGCAATCGCCACTCCTCAAGGGCCGCCGCCCAGCTCTGCGACTCATCGGCCCAGGCCCCACCCTCAGCGAACAGCTCCTGCAACAGGGTCTGCAGCAGCTGCACCCAGTCATGGCACGGCCGGGGCTGTCGCAGGCGATCGAGCATCCGCGCCAAACGGTCCAGCAGCGTCCACCAGCGAACCAGGCGATCGGGATCCAGCTCCTGCTGGAACGGTGCCGCCCCTGCTGGAGCCAGGCCCGGCTCCACCGGCAGCACCAGGCCCAGCAGCCAACGGTCGAGACACCAACGCAGGCTGTGCACCTCATCCCCACCCCGCTCGCGGGCATCCAAGCCCCAACGAAAACCACTGCGTTGCAGTGTCTGGGTGATCAGCACCGCCTCCTCCGGCGTGAGTCCCTGCTGGCCCTGCAGGGCCGGATTGGCCAGCAGACGTTCCAGCCCCGTGGCGGTGAGGCGTGTGGCCGCCAGCTCCAGCAGCGTGAACATCGCCATCGACAACCCCGGACTGCTCTGCTGACTGCGGTCGGTGAGGCGCCAGGGCAAATCGACACCGATGGCCGCCATGTCGTTGAACACGGAGCTGAGCAGCGGTGCATAGCGCTCAATCTGCGGCGTCATCACCAGCACATCGCGGGGCGCGAGATCGGGATCGGCCGCCAGCCACTGCAGGATGCGATCACGCACCAGTTGCACCTCCCGCCAAGGTCCCGGCGCCGCTTGAAACAGCAGCGACTGGTCGTCGGAGGAACGCTCCAATGCGGCGACGCTGTCGGCATCCACCAGCTGCTGCTGAAGCTGATCGAGCAGGGTGGGCTGGCGCTCTTCCGCTGCGGCCATCTGCAGAGAACCTGCAAACAGATCCCCTTCGCGTCGCTCCCCCAGCTGCGCTTCACCGGAGCCCTCCAGCAACTGCTGAAATTCGGCACCCATCCGCCCAAGCACGGCCTCCAGGCGCGGCGCCTCCGCCAACCACCCCCCATCGGGCGGAACCAGCCAGTCATCCCCGAGCGAAGCACGCCGACTGCCGCAGCGTTGCCACAGATCCGGACACGGGGTGAGCAGGTAGATCTCCACCTCCAGCAGACCGGACAAGGCCTGAATCAGATCCACCTGGACCGGTGCGAGAGCACTGATGCCAAACAGCCGCAGCCGATCCGGCAGCAGGGCTGGATCAACGTCTCCTCGCCGGAGCCGATCGACGGCCTCACGCACCTGCAGGCCAAAGGGAGCCCGGGGAAGCCGTTGGGCCAGCAATCGCCAGAGCACGGGCTGCCAGTCGTCATCGGGCCGCGGCCGTTTCCACTGCTCCAGTTGATCGGGGCGGTAGAGGGCGTAATCGTCCATGGCATCGGCGATGGTGCGTGCCAGCTGCCAACGGTCCCGCGTCAACCCCGAGGCCGTTCCTTCACGCTGGGTAAGCCAGGTCCGTAGCGGCTGGGCGACGGGCTGCTCCAACAGCTCCGGCAGCAGCTCGAGCACAGCCCACACCAGCTGGCCCGCCCGCCAGGGATCGTCCTCCTGCGCGGGGAGATGCAGCACCTGACGCACCAGCTGCCGCAGGCGACTGCCCGGGAAGGGGAACCGCACCAGGGAACTGATGCCATTGGCCGTGGCCAGCTGTTCCCCCAACCATCGGCTGGTGGGCCAGGTGTTGACCATCACCTCCACCGTTTCCAGGGGGCCCGGCTGCTGCTCGATCAACTGACGGGAAAGCAAGCGAGCCAGAAATTCAGCCCTGTTGCTTCGATAAACCGTCAGCAAGGGCCAACTCCAGCCAGCACGGCATCGGTTGCAGCTCCTTCAACCTGAACGACCGCATCGGTTTGCGGGCAGTAGGCCGATAAACAACCGCCGTAGACCGCACCGGTGTCGATCAGAACGATCGCGCCGAGGCGTTCCACATGGGGACGGGGCGTATGGCCCACAACAACCTGGCCAAAACGACCGTCATAGGCCTCCCAGAAGGGATCACGAATGGAGAGATCCGGTTGGCCCGCTGCATCGAACCCGGCATGGGTGGCGCACCAACCGTCACCGCGATAAACGAGCGGAAGCTGTTGCAGGCGCGGCAACCATTGGCGAACGCTGCTGTCGCCCAACTGGGCATAGGTGGCGTGCTGAATCAAGCCATCCCTGGATTCAAGGGCATCAATGAGGTCTTGCTCATGGTTCCCGCGCAGCCATGTGGCACGGCCGGCCTGGACCAGATCCCAGACCAGATTCATCGTGGCGGGAATGGCCTCACCACGGTTGATCACATCCCCGCAGAAGACCAGATGGTCGTTCGGCGGCAGGGTGGCGAGCAGATGACAAAGGGGCTGATGGCAGCCATGCACATCTCCAATCACCCAGTGCCGACGGCTGTGCAGGTTCAAAGCAACAACCTGGAGATGCGTCAATTCTGATGCTCAGCCAGGCATCGCCAAGAATCCGGCATGCAGATCAGAACAAACCGAGAAAGCGCTTGCGTTCCTTGGGTTGGCTCGGGTCTGGCTTGGGTTTTTCGGGGGTTTCGCGCCGGTAGCGGGGCTTGGCATCACCAACGGTGACCAGGGGATCGTTGTTCTTGAACCAGATCCAGTCGCGAATCGGCGGCGTCTCCGTGAGATCACGGCGGGTCAGCCCCAACCCCAGCTTTGCTGAAGCCCCCAGCAGGATGTCCACCATCGCGTCCCCGTCGGGGCAAGTGGCCAACGCCTTGTTGGTTTTCTCCGCACCATCGAGGGCCTGCACCAGCAGTGCAATGCGCTGCTGAACGGGAAGGGAACTGGGATTCATCAGACGGCACCGGCAAGGGCATCGGGAATCCCCGCGGAGGGAGCTTCAAAGGTCCCCACAGCCACGTACTCCAAGCGCAGTTTGAGGAAGGTGATGAAGGTGGGATCGGTGGACACCACAGCGGCAGCGGGCTGGGGAATGGTTGCCTTGAGCTCAGCCAGCCCAGGGGAAGACAGGAAAGCCGGTTGCTTCACCAGCCAGAAATCGATGGTCTTACCGGTTTCGGCGTAGTTGCGTTGGCGCTCCCGCAGCACTTCCTCCAACGGCTCCTCCACGGTGAGGAAGCGCTCGCTGGCTGCAACGAAGTGGTAGGTGGTCATCCGGGCGCCTGTCCGAAAAGGGGATCAAGGCGGGGATTCTGAACCAAGACCTTCATATCCCGCACAGCCTGTTGCAGTCCGACGGCGACAGAGCGGGCCACGATCGTGTGGCCAATGTTGAGTTCTTCCATCCCAGGAATGGCCGCGATGGGCTCAACGTTCTGATAAGTGAGGCCATGGCCGGCATTGACCCGCAGACCGAGCTGCCGGGCGATGGCCGTGCCCTCCTGCAAGCGCGCCAGCTCCTGGGGCTGGGTGCTCCAGTCGGCATCGGCATAGCGCCCCGTGTGCAATTCCACCCAGCAGGCCCCCATGGCTTTGCAAGCCTGGAGCTGGGTGGCCTCCGGATCCACAAACAGGCTCACAGGTATCCCGGCGGCCTGAAGGGTGTGCACCATTCCCCCCAGGGAGGCCTCTTGTCCGGCCACATCCAGGCCCCCCTCCGTGGTGACCTCCTCCCGCCGTTCCGGCACCAGGGTGACCATGTCGGGCTTGATCCGCAGCGCAATCGCCACCATCTCCTCGGTGGCGGCCATTTCCAGGTTGAGGCGGGAGCGCACGGTCTGGCGCAGCAACTCCACATCCCGATCCTGGATGTGACGCCGGTCTTCCCTCAGATGCACGGTGATCCCATCGGCCCCACCGAGTTCGGCCAGCAGTGCCATCGACACCGGGTCTGGCTCGACGGTCCGCCGCGCTTCACGGATGTTGGCAATGTGGTCGATATTGACGCCGAGGCTGGCCATGACGGGGCAGTCGTTGGCCGGATCCTATGCAGCTTTGCCTGGGGGATTTAGGTTCTCAGGCATCGAATCCGATCAGCCCGTTGCAAGCGGCCCTGGCGACCCGAGAAAACAGCCTGCGTGTCGGCATCGACAGCTTCTGGGCCCCCCTGGCGATGTTCACCACCCAGGATCTGGCGCTGCGCCTTCAATTCCGTGAGCGTCTGGTGCTCAACCCAGAGCATCTCCCCCATCAGGGCCCGGTGCTGCTGGCACCGACGCACCGCGCCCGCTGGGATGCCCTGATGCTGCCGATGGCCGCTGGCCGTCGGGTCAGTGGCCGCGACTGCCGCTTCATGGTGACCACCACCGAAATGCGGGGGCTGCAGGGCTGGTTTCTGCAACGGCTCGGCTGCTTCCCGGTGGACCAGGGACGGCCCTCAATGACCACCCTGCGTCTGGCCATCGACCTGTTGGCCGACGGACAGCAAGTGGTGATGTTCCCCGAAGGCAGGATTCACCGGCAGGACGCAGCGATTGAGCTGCGGCCAGGCCTGGTGCGTCTGGCCCAACTGGCCCAGAGCCGAGGTGTTTCCGTTCCTGTGGTTCCCGTTGGCTTGGGCTACAGCCAGGCCCCACCTCGGCCCTTCAGTCGGGCAGCGCTCTGTTTCGGAGCACCGCTCAGCGTGCCAGCCAAGGGAGATCGTGAGGCGACGCGGAAGTTCAACAGCGAACTCGCTCGGGCGATGCATACGGCTGAACAAGCGGCCCGTGCTGCCGTTGGCCGACCGCTTCAGAGCTTCTAAAGTCCGCCAACGTTTTCTTGCTGGTCTAATGGGTTGTCGCGCATTGCTGACGACTGCTGCACTGGTGGCAACCCTGGGCGTCACCGCAGCTCCCGGCATCGCCCAAACCTCAGCCGAGAACCGCGTTCTGGCTCAGAGCCAGGGTGGATTCAACCCGGCGGCCGTTCGTTTGATGCTGGCTGAGGGCGATGCTGCAGCCAGCCGGGGAGATCTGGCCGAGGCACGGGCTGATTACGACAAAGCCCGCAAAGCCTCCAAGCAGCTCCTGGCCTTCTATCGCGACCTGAGTGGTGCCTTCCGGGGGCTTGATGCTCGGATCCCCCGTGAGATGGACACCAAGGGCCGTGAAGCCCTGGAACTGCTGGCGGAAACCAACCTCCGCCTGGCAGCCCTGTTCCGCCGTCAGAATCAGCCTGAAGTGGCTGTCCCGGTTCTTGTCGAGGTGGTCAAGCTGATGACGCCGGCCAAGCCTCAGGGTCAAAAGGCCTATCAGAGCCTGCTGGAACTGGGCTTCGTTGAAACCGAATTCCGGGGTGAATCGGCTGCCGGCCAATGAGCCGGTCTGTCAGCATCTGAGCCAGTCCCCTTTTGCACAACTGCCGCCATGGTGCAGCCGGATGCCGTTGAAGCCGCGATCCAACAGGTCATTCCCGACGCCAACGTCACCGTTGATGACCTCACCGGTGGCGGTGATCACCTCCAAGTGACGGTAGTGTCGTCTGCTTTTGCTGGCCTTTCACGCATCCGTCAGCATCAAATGGTGTACGGCGCGCTGCAGCAGGAATTGGCCAGCGAAGCGATTCACGCCCTCGCCCTCAACACCTCAACCCCTTCGGACGCTGCGTCCGCTTAACGCCAACTCACGCTCAACGATGGACCCCTCCACCAAAGCTCGCATCGAAACTCTGGTCGCTTCCAGCCCGATCTTCGTGTTCATGAAGGGCTCCAAGCTGATGCCCCAGTGCGGATTCTCAAACAATGTGGTGCAGATCCTGCACTCCCTCGGTGTGGCATTCGAGACATTTGACGTTCTCTCTGATCCAGAGATTCGTCAGGGAATCAAAGAATTTTCCAGCTGGCCCACCATCCCCCAGGTGTATGTGAAAGGGGAATTCATCGGCGGCTCCGACATCCTGATCGAGATGTACAACTCCGGAGAACTTCGCGAAAAGCTGGAGATCGCTCTCGCCAGTTAACTCAATAGCCCTGGGGATGGCGCATATACAAGGTGCTCACATCCCCGTCAGGGCCAATGAAGCTGGAAGGATCCAGGATCCAGCGATCGATCAATTGCTCGAGACGATGCTGAGAGCGGGGGTCAAGCGAGCCTGACTTCCGCAATGCATGCAGGTAGCCGTCGGAATACAGCCGAAGCTCCGACGGGGTGTGATATCTCGTCGTCAGCTCCTGGCAGGCATCGCAGAGCGATTGGAAATGGCGGATGGCTTCAGGGTCGTCGAGTGATGTCATGAGATACAACAGCAGCCCCTGCTACCAGCCTGACAGGAATTTCGGCTTAGCGTAGGCGCGCCCGGGCCGATCCAGTGACCTCCACTCCCCACGACCTCACGGCGGAAGCGTCTGCAGCCAGCACCGATCCGGTGGTGATGCCAAGCCCCAGCACCGGTCAGGAACCTTCTCGAGTGTTGGTGGTCGAACCGCACCCCACCCTGCGCACGGTGCTGGTGCAGCGGCTGCGTCAGGACGGTCATCTCACCGCAGCAGTGGGCAGTGCCGCTGAAGCTTTGGAGGTCTGTCAGGAACAGTCACCGGATCTCCTGGTGAGTGCAGAACTGCTGGAGCGCAGCTCCGCCCTGCGTTTAGCGGAGCAGCTGCGTTGCCCGGTGATGGTGCTGACCGCACGGGCCGGAGCCGAACCGGTAGTGGGCCTGCTGGATGACGGTGCAGACGATGTGCTGCGCAAACCCTTTGGCCTCGAGGAACTCGCCGCCCGCTGCCGCACCCTCCTCAAGCGGGGGCACAGCGGCCTACAGGAGCGGGTCACCGTTGGTCCGCTGGAGGTGCATCTGCTCCTCCGTCAGGTGACGCTGCGGGAGCAGCCGGTGGAGCTCAGCCCCCGCGAATTTGCCCTGCTTTGTGCGCTGTTGATGCCGCCTGGGCTGGTGCGAAGCCGACAGGAACTGCTGCGAATGGCATGGCCTCCCTTCAGCGGTGGCCCCCGTTCGGTGGACACTCAGGTGTTGACCCTGCGCCGCAAGCTGGAGCAGGCCGGTCTTGGCGAGGGCGGTGGAATCACCACCGTGCGTCAGCGCGGCTATCGTTTCAGCCTCGACAATCTGCCGTCCAGCTGAATCAAGTGAATTCATTCCAGTCAGAGACTGGAATTTTGTGGTCAGGGCCAATCAATATCCTGCACGACGCAACTTATATCATCAGCTGCCTGTGGGGAACAGTTCATTCGTCTTGTGGTGACGAAGGGCCTGCTTCAGCTGAGCCTCTTTGGTCGGAACCAGATGGTGCGAGGTCACCCAACCCAATTCACAGAGGTGATTCACGCAGACTTTGAGCTGAACCGTTCCGCAGGGGAGGTTGGTGAGTTCAGTTGTCATCCGATCGAAACAACTGCATTAATTTCAACGTCTAAGCGACCCATGGCAATGCCAGACATCTGGACAAAATCAAGAGGTGTTGAAAAGACCATCCTCATTGCTTCATCAAGGCAGGCAAGACAACATAGAGCTGTCGACACCCGGAAGCCCCCGCCGTGATCGGATTAACCAGGCTGTATTGCAGCCAGGGAGAAAGATTTCTTCTCATCGATGTTGCCTCTGAAGAGGCTTCGAAAAGAGCCGAGGAACTGCTCGACGACGGCTGGGAGATCGAAGCGGAAATACCGGTCTGATCTTAGAAGCCCTTTACGAACAGATTGGAAGGGAATCGGAAACCGGCAGGCATTCAATGGGGTAGGAGATTGTTTTTAAAAGAAAACGCAGACGAAACGCGAAAAGCGAGATGAACATCAGACTTCAAAGATTCAAAGTTGCAAAAAAAAGAGGAAAGTTGAGAACTCACGGTACAGTTGCTTGACGCAAGCAGATAGGTATTTAATATGAGAACGATACAAATGAATCAAGCAAAAACGGTTTACTATCGAGGAAAAGGAAAGAGCATCTTCAATCTGACGCGGCCCAACAATCACAAAGTAACAGCAAGAAAAAAGTAAAACTAGACGCAAATACACAATAAGTCAGTCAAAAGGAAGGGAATATGGATTGAAAATATGATCAGACTGTCACCTAAGGGCCAAAAAAACAAAAGTCAGATTGATACTAACAATAGTAATTTGAAAATTTAAAGTAACACGCATTCAAACTCGAAAAAGCCAGAAGAGGGGGACACAAGAAATACAAACAAGTGGAAATCAAGAGTTATTTAAAAAAATTCTTTGAGATACAATTAAGAAAGGATAAAAAGTACGCTAGAAAAGCAATGAGGGCAGTTCATGCAGAAGAAATTTGACAATGACAACACAATTGCAATAATGGCTCGGAAAGAGAAATCGCAATTCCAACAATCTGTTGAGACAAGAAAGGGCTTGTAATGGAGTGGTGTAAAATTGAGCATCTAAAAGAAAAAAGAGTGATGCACGAAAGGGTGAAGGTAAACAAGGATTAGACCAGCAAAAAAATCATAACGATGAATGGAAATTAAAACAATTAGGTACGATTAAAGAATGGAACCGTGACAAAGGAAAACCACTTAAACCAGACCATAATGTTAGCTGAAGAGCACAAAGGAATAGGGGGAGCGATAGAATAGAAGGGATAAACAGACAAAAGGCGTAGTAAAAAATCAAATCAAATATCAGATGCAATTAAATGATTAAGACCACGAGAGCCCCATTGACAGAACAATCTAATGCGCTAAAATATATAAAAAATTCACTAAATGGACATAATAGTAACACTGGCTGAATTTGATCACATTATAGGTGCTCTGGTATTGTATAACTCACTAAAGATGAACGGTTTTGAGGGGATTTTTATAATTGGTTATAGAAATATGATCACTTTAAGCGAAGATATCAGAAATTTCGTGAGTGAATCTAATGACTTAGTTTTGGAGAAGATAAATCCGTCGATACACTTGGCAAACTATAAACCGAACTTTATGAAGCTCATATCAAACAACATAAACGAAGCAACAACTATCACATATCTCGATCCGGACATAGTTGCAAATTGCCCAGTCGATTTTATTTTATCATGGTGCAAGAATGGACCTACTGTTTGTGCAGATGTAAATTACCATATGTCGGCAAATCATCCATCACGATTGAGATGGCTTGAAATGACAGGGTGTCTAGCAAAAAGAGATTTGGAAATTTATTTCAATTCAGGATTCTTGTCAATAAATTACTCTGATTTAGATTTTCTGGACTTATGGATTGATCTTATAGATAAGTATGGAGCCAATGACGTTGCAATAAATGGCAAGGGCGATATTAGCGATTGGAGAATAGGTGGTCGATGGAATAGCATTTTTTCACCGAATCAAGATACATTAAATATGGCGTTAATGCTGTTTGAGAAATCGATTGTCACACTAGGGCCGGATGCCATGGGATTTGTGGAAGGTGGGGTGCGTTTGATACCACATGCAATAGGAAAAAATAAGCCGTGGAGACGTAATTTCATTGCTGATGCATTTAAAGGTAAACCTGTAAGACTTGTAGATATTTTGTTCTGGAGATACGCGAATTATCCTTGCCCGGCTTTCAAGAAGGGCAAATGCAGCTACAAAAGGATTGAATTAAAGTTATCAAAACTGATATCAAGAATTATTAGGAAAACTTAATATTGGATTGTCAATTTGAAAATCACGGATAAAGGTTTAAGGCATAGAGAAGTATACGACGTGTAAAAATGGAGAGAAAGAAAAGACGAATGCACCATCAAATACTACTTAGAATAAGCCTATAGCAAAAAAATACAAATCAAAACTTAGAATTCAAATGCTTCGGGCGATGGGAGCATCAATAGGTAAAAATATATCATTAGGGAAAGTTTATGTATCGTTCCCAGAATTATTGAAAATTGGAGACAATTGTATTATTAAAGATAATGTTAGATTTAGATCTGGAGGCTCATGGCAAAGAGGAACAATTGAAATTAGTAGTGACTGTTTTATAGGTTATGGAATGCAGATAAATGTTGGATCAAAATTCTTTGTAGGATCTTCATCATTAATAGCGCTTGGTTGAATTTTTGCTGACGCCAATCATAATTTTGAATTGGTGAATATAACCATCAAATCACAAGATGCGAACTACAAACCGATAACTATCAATTCTGATGTTTGGATCAGATCTAGTTCAATTGTGCAGAGTGGTGTTGTACTTGGTAAGGGTTGCATTATTGGTGCTAGCTCACTTGTAAATAGGAAGCATGATGAATACACGAGAAATGCAGGAAATCCTGCAAAACAAATTGGTAGAAGAGGCCCAAGCGTATAATTATCAAAAGAATTAAAAAAACTATGAAGCAATATAATCAATCATTAAAAGGGCAGATTGAAAAAAAGAATGAATAATAACGCTGGACATTTGGACAAATCAAGAGTTGCTTGCAGGAGTGTCTTCATCGCTTGATCAGCGCAGCCGGATCGACATGGCGCTATCGACACCCAGGGGCACGCCGTGATTGGATTAACCAGACTGTATTGCGACCAGGGAGAGAGATTTCTCCTCATCGATGTTGCCTCAGAAGAGGATTCGAAGCGGGCCGAAGAGCTGCTCAACAATAGATGGGAGATCAAAGAGGATATACCGGTCTGAAAAGAAAAACAGTTTCACCCTCAGATTGAATGAGGATCGCGAAAAACATATAAGGAATTGAGGAGGTGACCTAGGAAAGAAATCACTCTAGAGACAACATGTCTCAGGCTACGACTGGATTTAAACGCTAAGCACTGGTAGGAAGTTGCGAACAAAAATTAGTCATGACCTGCAGAACCAATTCCAATATCCGAGGGTTTGGAGCCTTGTCAGAACCATTGTCTCAATTGGCAGGAGGTTCCAACATGGTGAAAAAACGTAAAAGGGAGTGCCTGGGTGCATCCAATCTTTTGAGTTGCTACACACCAGCAACAGCGAGTACATGCAGAAGACCTTCAGTGCAGCGTCCCTGTGAACTTCAACCACTGACTGTGCTCCTTATGAGCAGCGTCAAACCGCCTGACCAACACACCGAAACCCTTGGAATAATTGGGATGGACCGGGTTGCACAACTCATGAACCACCACATTGTCAGTAATGACATAAGATGCCTCTGCTGACAAAAACTATGCAGTAGTTGCAAATGCCGACTCCGCCGAGTCCTCGCCGAAGATCTCTGCCAGGTAAGGAACCAAATAAATAGCAGCAAACTACATAACGAAAATCTAAGGGTCAGTCATTGCTTTCCTTAAGTCCAAGGGAACAAGAAAGACCTGGGGCATATCAGGCATCGCAAAGGGATGCAAACATCTTTTTAGGTATGAACCTGTGAATTTACTGTAAAGTAATTCGACGCCCAGGATGAGATGACTGCGAGGTATAGCGACACTCACTCAAATACTCCATCAAAGCAAAGTCGGTATAGACCAGAGATTGATGGATTAAGAGCATTTGCCGTAGTCGCAGTCATCATCAACCATTTCAACAAGGACATTCTTCCAGGTGGATATCTAGGAGTTGATATTTTCTTTGTCATATCTGGATATGTCATAACCTCATCACTGTTCGGAAGGCCAAGCAAAGATTTCAAGGATTTCATAAGTGGGTTCTATGAACGCAGGATCAAAAGACTAGTCCCTGCACTATCTGTTTTTGTTCTAATCACGAGCGTCGCGATCTGCTTGCTTAAACCAACAGCAGGATCATCTTTACGGACTGGTCTAACATCACTATTTGGTCTATCCAATCTCTACCTTCTCAAGCAATCGACTGATTACTTTGCACAGTCAACAGAACTCAACATCTTTACTCATACATGGTCCCTTGGAGTTGAAGAGCAATTCTACATATTGTTTCCCTTTCTAATTTGGTTCTCAGGATATGGAGGACAAACAAAAAATGGTCTCGCAATCTTTTCCTCATAATTGCATCACTGACAATTGCTTCGCTTATTGCATTTATTTATCTATACCCAACCAACCAATTAGCAGCATATTTTCTGATGCCGACGCGATTTTGGGAGATGGCAGCAGGATGTCTGAACTTTATTGGATTTCAGAAGCGAGCATCTATTGAAAAATTGCTAGAGAAGGTGCCACCTTTTCTGGTGGTGGCATTGATTGTGGTTGTGATGTATTTACCGATGTCATTAGCGGCAGCATCCACCGTAGCAGTGGTTGCCCTGTCATCCATCCTGATCGCCTCATTGAAGAAGCAGACAGCAGCATTCAAGGTCTTCACCAATCCTAAGGTCGTCTATGTCGGCCTGATCTCCTACTCGTTGTATCTATGGCACTGGGGTGTGCTCTCAATCAGTCGTTGGACTATTGGCATCCACTGGTGGTCAGTGCCGTTCCAGGTCGCAGTGATGCTGTGTATGGCGGTTACTTCGTACAGATGGATCGAGACACCACTTCGTAAGGGCAACTGGCATGGAAAACGATGGAAAACCTTAGTGCTTGGTGGTGGTGTATTGGTTACTCTTTCAGGTGGCCTGGTTGTTCTTGGTAAACAACTAAAGGGAAGTTTTTACCTTGGTGATAAATCTGATGAAAGCAAATTCATGAGATTAACAGGGGATAACTGCCCTGTCGGAAGAGAATTCAAACTAGAAATGGTTGAAGATTGTATTCTTAAGTCAAACAATGGAAGGAGACTGCTGGTAATTGGCGATAGTCAATCTAGGCATTTAAGACCGCTGCTGGAAATGCTTAACGAGGTTGATGGTTTTGATATATTGTTCTATAAATCGAGTGGGACCAACTTCCCATCATTGACAGAAACAAGAAGAACAAATAACAAAAGCCCTGATGACTTCAGGAAGCATTACAAAAAAACGTTAGATCACTTTGATTATTACTTTGCTCAACTAGAGAAGGGTGACATTATGATTCTGTCATCTCGATATGAATTAAGGTGGGGGAAACGCCCAATCCCTCAGCAACAAAGAGACATGAGTTTTCATACTACGATGCAAATAACAAAATCCTGAATCAAAAAAATGCCTTTAATTAATGGAAGATACTTTTTGGCGACTTGGCAGAAAAATCCGCCGACAAGGGAATTGAAGTGATTATCTTTAATTCTATTCGAACATTCCCAAATAGAATCACAGGCACAAGCAAACAATGGTTTAATTCATTGAGCAAGCGGAACATTGGGGTGGATAGGAAATGCTTGACCGAAAACTATCGTAAGGTCAATGAGGCATTAAATGATGTTGCAAGAAGTCATTCAAATGTCAAGATCTTCGATATATGTTCAGAACTCTGTCCAGAGTCCAAAGAGATTTGCACTCCAGAAAAATACAAAGATCAATGGCACCTTTCTAAATCAGGTTCTCTGTCCCTGCGCAAAGGTCTCTTAAATAAACTCAACTGAGTCAGCAAAATCCATAGATAAATCCAAATATCTGATGCTTGACAATTCACCAGAACTCGCTCTGATTGATTCCATAAATTGGTTTAAAAATAGTTGCTAAAATTTAAGTACAGACTAATTTGTCATTGACTCACAGCTACATGATCATAAGCAACAAATCGCCTGATTCATTTAGGTCGATAGCGATAAACTTAACCTTTGAAGTAACAATTCAGCAACCGCAACCATGATCATTGGGGTTTGCGCTGCACAGTTGAGGGAGAGTTACTTAAGGTTTGTGAGTGTCGAAAGACAAAAGACTCAACTACGAACAAGACAAAGCGAGAAAAACTAGATTTTTTTCCCTTCAAAAAACAGAATCTGGAATGTACAACTGTTTCGACAGATATTAGAAATGACAGCAATGGCAACTCGGGGTTACGGGAGGACAACCACCATCGAAGAGAGCAACAATCGCCAAGAAATAACGCTAAAAAAAGCATGATGCGAGCAAATCTATGGAGAACAGATCACTGAGATCTCTGCTTATAAAGAACGCCCTGAACTCTCAAAGTGCTTGGATAATCTCAGTGTTGGAGACAACCTTGTGGTCCATAAACTCAACAGACTCGAACGCTCCATGGTCGAGATGCTCGAGCACACCGCATTAATTGAGCGAGGGGTCGCAATCAAGACGTTGAATACGCCTAGTGACCGAACGTCGGAACATTAATACAACTAAAGAACAGAAGGGACGAACTTACATGTGGAGATGCAAAATTCGGGAGAGAAACGGAAAACAATACAACAAAATGAGACGACCTTAAATAAATAGAAGTTTTTAGGACAAAAATGATAAAATATGATGTGATATAGGAGTCGCATGATCAACCGATTGAATTGAAGGATCTTAGAAAAGTATCACAATGAACTATTTTAATCTAAGGGCCAAAGCAAGAAAGCAGAAATAACATCCAATTTAATCCAAAAATAGTTAATTAGAAAACCAGCAGGGCAACCAAAATGAGCAAATTAAATATAATATTTATACTCGGGACTCTGGAGGAACACAAGTGCGGGGTTTCTGACTACGTGAGACGGGTATGCGCATATCTAGGCAAAAAAGAGTACAATTGCACATGCATAGCCATAAATGATAAACATATTTGCACAGAGAAGAGGATTAGAACAAAACTTACTGGCACAGAGAATATCGAATTATTGAGACTATCATCGAAGATAACTTGGTGGGAGAGAATTCAAATTACAAAAAAGAGAATTGAGGCGTTAAATCCAAACTTAGTGTCTATACAATTTGTGCCATATGCCTTCAATAGCAAGGGGTTGGCTTTGCCCCTAATCGCATTGATATTATTTACAAGCAAAAAAGTAAAATGGCATATCATGTTCCATGAACTATGGGTATTGCAAAACAATAATGATTCAATAAAAAACATCATAAAGAGAATCATCGGAGAAGCTCAGAAAACCATAATCCTCGCAATAACATATATCTGCAGACCGAACATTGTACATGTCTCCAACCATTCATACCAGTTAAGACTAGCAAGTTATGGAATATGCTCAGACATACTGCCAGTCTTCAGCAATATTCCATTTATCCCAATCAAAGAAACGATCACGAAAAATAGTAATTCATGGAAATTTGTGATATTCGGAAGGATCACGGAATTCTGGAATCCATATGAACTCCTCGCAAATGTAGAAAAAGCCCGCATAAAGCATGGGATTGATCACTGCGAATTCTTATCAATTGGTAAAACTGGTGAAAGGGGAAAAAGAATATGGCAGGATATAAATATCTTAGCCAAAACATTGTACCCTGCATTCACGTTTCACTACAAAGGAGAAATTTCACAGGAAGAAATATCCTTACATCTACAGACCTCTGACTTTGGGCTATCAACAACACCCTCCGCCTTGCTTCAGAAAAGTGGGTCAGTAGCAGCTATGTTGAGCCATGGATTACCCGTAATAGTCAGCAGGATATCGGGACAACACGATACATTAAAAAAGACTCTTATGGAGAGAGAAAGATTTATATTACTTAACAAGGATTTTCAGGATAAACTAGGGACAGTAAATAAAATTGATAGACCAACTGATTCATTTTATGAAATAATAAAAAAATTTGAATCTGATTTATCCCGTGCGTATAATTAACAATTTGGTAGACTTACAACAATGGCTCTAACTAAAAATAGAACTATGATGAAGCAAGAAAAACAAAATATAGAAACAGCAAACCGAAACAACAATGATTGTAATCTCTCACCCAAAATTACAGCCTCTAAAGATAATCCTGAAATCATAAAAAGTGGAGAAGAAGGTGATTCATTCCCATGAAAATATTATTCACAAGTCACAGATTTAGCCCTGATGTTGGAGGCATAGAAGTCAACTCAGAAATATTGGCTGAGTATTTTTCATCTAGAGGCCACCAAGTTCGATTAATTACACGAACGAGTGAAATGGACGAAAAGACGAGACCATACAAAATCTATCGCAAGCCAGCAATATTCACGGTTCTAAGACAATATGCTTGGGCCGATATAATTTATCAAAATAATATAGAACTAAGATCACTTTGGCCAAATATCTTATTCCGTAAACCCTATGTAATCGCCATAAGAACCTGGGTAAGAAGTCCAAAAGGTAAAAAGAGAATTGTTGATTATCTAAAAAGGGTTACACTTATGTTTGCGGAATACGTAATATCTATAAGTGATGCGATAAGAAAAGATTCATATAAAGACTCAATAATAATTGGAAATCCGTATAGAAGTAATCTATTTAAAATTATAGATGATATAGAAAGAAGGGATACGGTCGCATACCTAGGTCGTTTCGTGACGGATAAAGGTATTGAACTATTGATAAAGGCATATTCAAGAACACATCTCACTAATATTCCATTAACGCTAATAGGCTCAGGGAACGATGAAACAAAATACTTAAAACTAGCAAACGAAGTTGGAATAAGGCTACGATTAACTGGAAATTTATATGGTGAGAATCTTGTTAAGGAGCTGAACACACACAAAATATTAGTTATTCCATCCCTTTGGGAAGAACCATTTGGAAATGTTGCATTGGAGGGAATGGCATGTGGTTGCTTGGTACTGGCATCCGATGGTGGAGGACTTCCTGACGCGGTTGGCAAAGCGGGGTTGACCTTTAAAAGAGGATGCATAGATGATTTGGTTCAGAAAATAGCTTTTATTTACCAGAATAAGAATGTTGAAATGAATATAAGAAAACATATAAAAGAGCATCTCAGCAATCACTTAGAAGATGTTGTATGCAATAAATATCTAAATGTACTTGAAAGAGCATATTCCAATAGGAAAAATCAAAATCAGCCAAACAAATATTGATTTAAAAATGGTTGATATTAATACATGTAGCAGGCGTATCAAAATGACATAGATAATCGCAAAATCATTAAGATTAATAGAGGGGAAATTTCATCATCGGGGTTGTGATAAACACACAAGAGAAACTATAAAATATCCTTGATACATAAAAAAGGAACTTGAGAAGCTTAGATTGAGATTCATTGTGGATTTAGGAAATAACAGAAGAGAGATGTGGTAAAGCAATATATCTGATAAAATTAGAAGAAATATATAATCGTAAAAGTGAAGAGTCAGGAGATTAAAAACAAAACCATTTTCTTATATACCAATAAAAAAGAATTAATAACCTTGGGAATATTCTTAACCCTATATTTATGGATACAATGGGTAAGGCACTTAAGGTTGAAACCATTTTTGTGAAAGTGAACAAAAATCAAGATAGCCAATACTTATTAAGAATTAATACGGTAATGAATATTGCAAAAAAGTCTCTAATTTATGGTTATGAAATGAACAGAGAAGGCTAGAATGAAATCAATTAAAATTTAAGATACTAGACATAGAGATGACCTAGGGCTAAGGTCAAGAGAAGATCATGAAAAAATTGAATAAAATGCCCAAAAGTATAAAGATACCGAGGATTAATGATTCCAAATTAATTTCCTAAATAAAAGAATCATGGCCTATCTAACACAGCTAATAGAGGGGAAAAGAAATATTTAACCCAAATCTCTATAATATCAAAATATTAAGTGTAATACCTGAAAATTTGACAGTTATCAATCCTCTAGAAATATAAGCTTAAAAGAGAATTGATTGCCAAATATAGTGGAGTAATAGGGACATCATTACATGCAATTGTGATAGCAAAGTCATTAGGAATTCCTGAAAAGATTGTCCTCTGTAGTAAAGAAGTTCAATTCATATAAGATAACTACTTACTATCAACTTGAAGGAAGATATTTACCGATACTATTGAACAAGCCATAAGAGGTAGCCATTACCGCAACCAGAATACTCAATAGAATTAATGCTTAGGTCTTTACCAATAGATATAGCCTATGACAGTTAAACAAGATATGATCACCATTAAAGTAAAGGGATAAAAAGCGAGACCAAATATTGATGAGAAAAAAGGAGAAAATATGTATAATGAGGAGGTTGGTTCAATACATTAAGAAAAGGTAGAGGTAAGTTAATTACAAGAGATTTGAGATTTTGGCAGAAGAAAGATTAAAATATAATATTAATCTAAGTTGATAACACGTAGTGCAGTATTAATAGCTAATATTAGAGGACGAGTAGGAGTCGACTAAATGACTAGCATACCAAAATATAAAATAGTAATTATTGCCAATTACTTGCCAGACAAGCAAGAAAGCATGTTGCGAGTATCTACTCTGTATAGAAATATTGTCGAAGAAGAGGGATTAAAAACCAAAACATTGCGTCCTACTGACCGTATCGGCAAATTCAGAAAAATTTTCCCGAAAATGGAGAAATGGCTAAATTATATAGACAAGTTTATTATATTTTCTATAGAACTAATCGGGTACAATATATTAAATTACTACAACAAAAATATTGTATATCATATAACTGATCATTCTAATTCAATATATTCACTATGCTTACTAAATAAAGCTAAGGTCATCACATGTCACGACGTTTTGGCGATTAATTCAATGCTAGGGAAAAATCCAAAGAAACGACTAAAATTTAGTGGTAAGCTGCTGCAAAAATTAATTCTTGTAGGAATTAAATGTAATCATAGAATTGTTTGCGTTTCTAAAAAAACGGAAAATGAGATCAGGAAATTGGTAGATGATAAGAATACAAAAATAAATACTGTATTGCAGCCATTAAATTATAAATTCGAACCTATAAAAAAAGAGAAAGCAATTAGAATAGTTATCAAACAAATAGTGCAGTATAATGAATGTATAGAAAACGGTTTTATATTGCATGTTGGTGGCAATCAATGGTACAAGAATAGAATGGGACTCTGTGCTATATACAATGAATTAAATAGCATACGATCTAACTTAAATCAGTCGAGAATACCTCTTATCTTAGCAGGAAAGAAGCCAACAAGAGAACTTGTATGCTTTGCAGAAAAACATAGAGATCTGAAAATTATATTTTTAATATCACCAACAAACAAAGAAATAAACGCTCTCTATTCCTTGGCTAATTTACTACTATTTCCTTCAATTGAAGAAGGATTTGGTTGGCCAATCGTTGAAGCAATGGCTTGTGGGTGCCCAGTAGTTACAACAGGTAAGGAACCAATGACAGAAGCTGGAGGAAGTGCTGCGATATATATAGACCCTTCAGATAGCGTATCTGCCGCAAAGATAACCAACGAGGTAATTAACTGGAGTAAAGATAGGAAAAAAATGCAGGCAGAGTTAGGGTTCCAAAACGTTAAACGATTTTGTCGTAAGGCATTCGCGCAAGAGTACAGAAGGGCATATGAAGACGCACTGGGCATCAACAAGAAAGACAGTAGCGATTAATACAATTGGAGCCCCGTTAAAATAGTGAATAACTCCAAGTACAGAGGGCAAATTGTTAAAATGAATAGAAGCTTATTGGGTGAGGACAGAATAAGAATTATGGCTGAAAAACTAATCGGAAGTATTTTACATTCAGGTCGCCTTTATGCAAATGGTAAAAGCATTGGAAGACTTCAACGATTATTAGACATATTGATAATTGGGTTAATATTTTATGGATATCAGCCTAGATCAGCATGGACGGCAAGCTTTGTGAGCATTCCTACAATATACATTGTAATTACAATTACAGCTATTTTGCTTCCAAAAGCTGGAATATACAAAAGCTATCGTCATAAAACACTTAATCGTATGCTCCAAAGAATTAACTCAACCTGGTTTTCAGTTGTATGTTTTGTTGTTCTAGCAACATTTTTAAACAAGAGTAGTGAATATTATTCGCGCATTGCAATGACTGCATGGGCTTTATCAAGTTGGATTTGGTTAATTAGCACGCACATATTATCAAGAATGTATTTGCGTAGTATTCGGAGAATAGGACTAAATAGCAGAACGGTATTATATTGGGGGGATCCACAGGCAGCATACAACTTTTCAAATCAGCTATTAAACAACCCATGGATGGGCTATAAAATAGTAGCTTGGTTCTCGCCAGTAATAGTAGAGGAACAACCTAGTAATTTACCTAAATGTCTTGGCGGAATAGATGAACTAAAGAAATGGTGCGATAAAAATAGTGTAAACTGCATTGTGTTTAGCAATTCATCATCATCAGAGAAGATATCGGTAAATCAGAATATCTTCAACATATTTGGAAATACATGTTCACGAGTTCTCTACGCACCTGATTGGTATGTTGAATCAATGAGATTTGAATGTGAATCTATAGGAAATCAACATTGTATCGAAATATGGGGTGCAAAACAAACATACGATGAAATAGTTTTAAAGAGATTATTTGACTTAACGATCTCAATGGTAGGAATAGTTGTAATCCTCCCAGCATTAATCGCTATTGCGATTGGAATTAAATTATCAAGCCGAGGGCCAATATTATTTCGGCAAAAGAGATGTGGTCTAGATGGTAAGACGTTCGTGTGTTATAAATTTAGGTCCATGTATGTTGATACAGAAAGTAAGACAAGTGATCTAAAACAAGCAACAAAGGATGATCCTAGGGTGACAAGCATCGGAAAGTTTCTTAGGAGATGGAGCCTAGATGAATTACCACAATTATTAAATGTAGTTCTTGGAGATATGAGTTTAGTTGGACCAAGGCCACATGCATTAGAACACGATAGAATATATAGGGAATTAATCACTGGTTATACACAAAGACATGTCTTTAAGCCCGGAATGACAGGGCTTGCACAAGTAAGTGGCTATCGTGGTGAAACAAAAGATATTTCAGCAATGCAGGCAAGAATAGAGGCAGATCTCGAGTATCAAAAGGATTGGAGCCTAATAGTTGACATAGAAATATTATTCAGGACAATATTTACTTTGGCATCTTCAGAAGCCTATTAACATTACAAAGGAACTCCAAGGTGTAAAATTACAAATCTATAAACTGCTTTCAAGATATTCAGACATTGAGATAAACGCTAATGCGCTGTACTAAATAAATATTAAGCAAAAGTCTTATATCAATGTAATAAATAAAGGACCATAACATTGCTAAATCTAATAATAAAAGCGTTCCTTAGGACATAAAAAATTAGTTAAGGTAAGCAAGACAGAAGGAAATATTATTCAGGATGGCAATAAGATTGACGCAAAAACGAAACATGATCAACCATTTTTTGATAAAAGTAGAAGTTGCTCCTCAAACCGCCTAAGAATAGTATTTTTATCCAGAGAATTAACAGCTATATTCCTTGCTTGTGTACCCAAACGGGACCTTAACTGCGAATCTGATATCAAACTTCGAATTCGAGTTGAAAAAGTATCAACGTCACCTGGATTGACACAGAAACCTGCTTCATCAGCAATACATGCTAATTCGCTACCCGGCGTTGAGGTAGCCACAACTGGTCGGCCACTTGCAAGAATACCTAATAGCTTAGAGGGCAAAACCAGATCAGCAGCTTCGGCCTTTTGAGGAAGAAGATGAATGTCTGCCACGTTAAGCCAATCGTTCATACGCTCTAACGGTTGCAAGGGCAGATGACGAACTTGGGACAGTCCTTGTGTGGCAGAAACCAACTCAGCCTTGGTAGGACCTTCACCAGCGAGCAACCACGTAAGATGAGGAATGTCAGAAAGTTGGTGAATTACCCTTACAAGAAGATCAAGGCCCTGTTTCTTGTTCATGGAACCTGAATACATAAGCACTAGCTGGTCAGAGGCAATATTCAACTCACGACGGTATGAATTATCATCACGATAGTGATTGGATTGTGGATAAATCAAATTAAGGTCAACCCAGTTCGGGAACTTATAAGTATGGGATAGTTGAACACCTTTAACACCGAGTCTGGAAACCATTGAATTACTAATGCTGCTGACTCGAGTAAAACGACGCAAAGTAGATCGTTCCCAGGCTTCCGCCAAAGAACGAAGCAATTGGCCCTTGAGCAAACCCAACTCGAAGGCAGCATCGAGTTCGAAATCCTGAATATGCAACCAGGTATTGGTTTGCTCTCCACAAAGAGAACCAAGGAGCAAAGTTCCAGGAGCACAAAAAACTGCTGGTGCAACGGTGATGACAACATCGGGGGTCCAGAAGCACTGAGCAAGGAGCGGGCCGAGACTAGATAATGCAAAACTTGCAAGGTGCAACAACCTTGTAATCCCTCTAGGTCGACGCGGTACCCAGATGGGACATCGGTAAATTTTCACACCTTCATCTACTTCAATCCCATAACAGTTGAGAAACCCAGGTGATACACGCCAAGCTGGAAAATAAGGCGGTGCAGTGATCACACGAATCTGATGACCCTGAGCGCACAACCATTTAGCGAGTTCACCGCTGTACTTACCGATACCAACTGGTTCGGGAGCGTAGTTAAGGCCGTAAAGCAAAATTTTCATAAAAAATGGGGAGGTAGACTAGAAAAATCGCGAACAACATAACCGCTTGTAATCTAAACAAGCATATCGCTCCTATTGGTGTCAGTTGAAAAGGATGCCAGTGGCTACCGCATAATATGCAGAAATTCTTACGGTATCTACAGAAATATTGATTGGCACTATTGCAATGGTTTAGCAAACGCTAATAGATGGTCTGTGGAAAAGAATTATAATTGTAGTGAATAAATTTTTCCTGGATCCACAATAGAGATAGAGAAAAATATACAATTGACAAGCTTTGATCAAAATCCATAGCAAGCGCACGATCAGACTTCAAAACACTTACATCACCGCAATATCTCAGCCTAGGAACATAAAAGAAGGTAGTATCAGACCAGATGACATAACTGAAGGTATTAAATCAAAAAAAAGGCGGCAAGAAGCCTAATATAAAATTACAAACAATCAGTAAACTGGAGGCAGGGGGGTATGATTCTGATTTTCCAATTCACGCAAACGACAGGCAATCTGAGTAAAATAAGCAGCCTTAAGTAGACAAAATGCGAAGCCAGTTGAACCATCTCGCCATCCACCCATTGCAAAGAAACTCACAAGGAAGAAGGCCAACCCCCCCCACGGTGAACTGATCAGACTGTACTTAAAGCGCTGATGAGGTTTCCAAGCAGATTGAGAAGGGGGAAAATGTCGAAATTGATAAAGACGATGAGCCTCCCAAGCGGCATATTCATTGTGTTTGCAAAGGTAAGAGTCAATACCACGAAGGTCACGATGGTCAATTCGGGAGCGGATCAAGCCAATAGAGCCAGAAACAACAGGATGTTCATGGACCTCCATATCGCACTGCGACCACCGATCTTCCTCAATACGTTCGTATTCGACCTCGCCTACACGAAAAAGGGCAAGCTTTCGCAAGGGGTAACCGCCTTGTAGGCGTCGTCCAAGGAAATAGTTGGTGTAGCTAAGCAGAAATCCTTGATGGGTTGAGTCCGAGAGGGCGGAAGCAATCTCGAGCTTCACAGCAGAAGTAAGAATCTCATCAGCATCAAGGAACAATACCCACTCCGTGCTTGGAGTATGGTGTCGCAGAAACCAATTGCGTTTTTTTGGAAAGTGCCCGTCCCAGTGGAAATCAATAACATCCACGCCATAGTTGCGAGCAACATCAGAGGTGGAATCACTGCTCGAAGAATCGATGACGACAACACGACTACAAAAATCCGAACCAATGGCTTGAAGACAAACAGCGAGGTTGGATTCTTCGTTTTTAACAGGAATGGCTATCGTGAGTTGAGTCAGGATGCAATTAGAACTAGTCACGATGAAATAAAGTGAAGAAATGCGGTTGGAAGAAAGTAAAAAACATATCTCAAATGTACTCTCATTATTGAATCAAGGAAGTAGCCAAAAAATATTAGATTTGTGTGTCTCCAGAATGGGAATCGACAGCTTTGGGATGTATGCGAGCCTTGAGAGGCCGGGCAGGATTACCGGCACAGACCATCCATCTCGGCTGAGAACGGATCACGACGGCTCGAGCACCGATAACTGTTCCCTCCCCAACTGAAACACCAGGACCCACAAAAGCCTCTGAACAGATCCAAGCATCTGATTCAATAGTAATCGGTTTAGCATAAAGGGAAAACGTAATCGAATTGTAGTTGTGACTGCCAGTACAAAGGTGAACACCCTGGGAAACAACCACTCGTTCACCCAGAACGACCGGAGCAATGCAGTAACAGTTGACGCGCGGGCCGAGACAGGCCTTAGAAGACATTTTTAAATTCCATGGAGCCCAGATACGAACCTCGCTGTAAACATGGCAACCAGGTGCGATGGATGCCCCAAAACACCTAAGCAACCAGCAACGCCAGGCATGCATCAAGGGCGGGGTTGGTCGGAAAAGAAACAGCCAAACAAGGTGCCATAACAATCTGGCTAATCGATTAAGCCGACTAAAGCTAGGGCCCTCAAATGAATTCGAATTCGCCAGAATCATCTGTTTCGGCTGTTTTTGAGAGCGGTATCAAACAACGGAATCAGATTTTTTGCCACAGAAGCAAAGTCAAACTTATCGGAAAAAAGCTTCCGGCCACGCTCACCCATATCCGTGCGATCAGCTGGCGTCATCAACAGCCACTGACGTAAGGCGTTAATAGTACTTAATATATTATCAGCATGTACAATGCCAGCATCAGCAGCAGCAACATCGGCGGAAATATTCACCGGTTCGGCAATAACGACTGGCAGTCCACAGGCAAGAGCTTCAGCCACCACGATGCCAAAGTTTTCCTGGTGAGAAGGCAAGCAGAAAAGTTCAGCACAACGAAAAGCCCCCCACTTGAGGTCATCGCAGAGCATGCCAGGCCAGGTAATACGTTCTGCGATACCAAGATCAGCGGCACGTTGTTGCATAGTTTCTTGAAATCCCACCTGATTAGGCCCAGCAATGACAAGCTGCAAACTGGGTTCGAGTGAGGCCACAGCCGCGAAAGCCTCAATAAGTAAGTCGACGCCTTTCTTTGGATGAATGCGACTGAGAAACAACAATAAGCGCTTACCACGCAAATGGGGAAATTGATCGAGAAACGCAGTACGCTGCCGTTCTTTGTGGCAAGGAGGTTGAGAAGTACCATATCCGACAACTTTTTCGTTAGCTTGATAAAGCCCAAATGACTGCCTTGCAAGCGAACGCTCTTGCTCGGTGGTAAATAAAACGGCTGATGCATCGCGGAGAACTCGGTAATCAGCCCAGGGCCAATAACACCATTTTTTAAGGTGTTTAAGCGGATAAGCGCGCTTGAACCAGGGGTCCAACATTCCGTGGGGATAGACAAAATAAGGAACACCGCTTCCCCTCAAGGCACGCCAAGTTGCTAAGGCATGGTATTGCCACAGGCCGTGAATGACTACACAATCAGACTCGAGGGCGAGAGTTCGAATATCACAAGGAAGTTTGCGACGATATCCATAACTACCAAAAACAGGACCTAGACCAATCGCCTTAAGATCCTCGTTGTATAGCCAAGGAGAATTGGGAGAATCAAGGCTTGCGACTGTAGAAAAGACCCCTAACTCAGCAAGATGCGGCGAAATCTGCCGAACCCCCTCAGCTGGCCCGCCTCCACGAGGGTCAAACGAGTGTATAAGGCGAAGTATTTTCAAAAAAAAACAATTACAAAATGATCTTAGAAAACGTTTGAATGATTGACAAAGCAGGTTAGCAATCAAACACAGCAGACAAAAAAATATATAAACACATGGGAATCTAAGTTAGAGCAGTCAAAGAAATAGAGAGAATGTGAATGAGAAATCCTTCGAAGCCAAGAATCATCTCAGAAAGATTTGTTAGAAAGTAAATCGTACAGTGAATCACATTGGGAATCTAAAATTGGTGAAACGGCTGGACGAGAAGCTTGCCTTACCAACGAATTTCGACACTGAATCAAATTACCTTTATCAATATTTAAACAATTCTCTAAAACAGAAAACTGCTGTAACTCTGCCGAAGAACATAGCTCATCATAGGAGACATATAAGGTTGTACATATACTGGGCAACAAGAGCGATTGATTGTAAGTCTCTAGAAAAATCTGCTTAATATCAGAAAAAGCAAGGCTAGGTCTAAGCTTGAAATAGCTGTTTGCATAATCAGAAAAAGATCTATAGATAACAATTGCTATGGGATTGAAACCAAGATCCATTAATAGTGGCGGCAACATATACGACAGAAGCGGAAACTTGAAAAGCTGAGATAAAGAAGACAATTTCCTAAGCTTCTGAAGAGCTCTATTACGAAAATAATTGGAAAGAGAATCGGAATAGTTAGCCAATAATCTTGACTTCTTCAGATCTCCGTAACATGAAATCAAAAGTGGATGCTCATAATATCCAGAGCTGGGATTCCACTCCCTGTCCGGCAAGCCACTGCTGATGCCAGAGCACGATAATATTGAGGCAAGTAATGTTGTACCTGATCTGGGTGCACCAAGAATAACTACAGGATGATTCACCTAAATGTTCTAAAAGTAAATACTAGCAAAATTTAAACACAAATATCTAAAGTGAGGAAAACGATACTTTTAAAATCAAAGTGAACTCATCACAAAGGCCGATTACAAAATCAACAAAATCTTGAAATAAAAAAGGGAAATATTTGAGATCAATTTAAAATGTGGCAATTATTTAATATGGGTCAAGACATGGTAAAATAATAAAAAATGAAGTATTTAATTAAAATCTTAGCGGCTCATCCGCTTGCGGATGAGTTGACAAGACTTCTAAAAATGGAATTATTGGCAATTAACTCGTCATAAGTTCCGATACCTTTAATGGTACCTTTATCCAAAACAATAATACGGTCGCAATGCATTATCGTTGAAAGTCGATGAGCAATAGCAATCACAGTCACACTAGTTTTTAACTCTTTTATAGAGGTCATAACTTGGTGCTCTGTATAATTGTCTAGGGCACTTGTGGCTTCATCAAGCACTAATAATTCTGATTGTTTGTACAAAGCCCTTGCTATGCCAATCCTTTGTCGTTGGCCTCCACTTAAAGAAATACCTCTTTCACCTACAGTAGTATTAAATCCATTTGGCAAGGTTTCTATAAAACTATCAATGGAAGCTTGCTGTGCAGCTAAGCGCAATCTTGATCGATTTATGTCAGAATATGGTACTCCGTATGCAATATTAGATTCAATATCATTATCTGATAAGTAGATGGATTGAGGCACATGTGCTAAACGTTTCTGCCACGATTCCATAAATTTTTGATTTTGATGAACATCTTCATTATCAATCAAAATATTACCTTTACTAGGCTTTAACAGCCCTAAAACAAGATCTACGAATGTAGACTTGCCAGAACCGGTAACGCCAACAAGCGCTACAAACTCACCTTTAGAAATGGAGACATCAATATTTTGTAGAGTTAAATTTTCGTCATTGGCGTATTGGAAACATACATTATTAAACTTAATAAGAGGTTCATCGGAGTAATTTTGTGGCAATGAGATTGAAACATCTTTAAACTTGTCATTAAATGAATCGTTGGTACCAGTGTGCTTTTTAAATTCCTCTAATGGAGATTTGTTTGCTTGCAATGATCCCAACGTATTGAAACATTGCTGAAGCGGTTGCATAAGTTTGTATGCGCCTAAACTTACAGCAGCTAGTGTTGGCAACAAAAAAGTTAATTCATTGCCAAGAATGACATAAAAAAGTGCGACTAAAGTAATTATTATTATCAGGAAACCTTCAACCAAGTATCTAGGAATAGATGATTTGATAAGAATTACAGCATCATTTAATAAGCGCTTCCTGTTGTAAAAATCATAGTTATCGACGAATATATTGTAGTGATTGCCCAACATAAGTTCTCGAATTCCACCTAAGCTTTCCTGTAAAATATTGAGACTTTTACGATAGTTGAGCGTTCGGTCCTTGCCGATCTTCCGAAAGTCTTTGCGAAAAAGACGAAATATTAAAATATAGAAGAGAGAAATTGAAATACAGGCTGAAACCATAATTTGTGGAGATATTAAAAACAAGTAAATACCTACAATGAGTATAAGAGTAGAATTAACGCAAAGAGTGAGAAGACCCTTGATAATAGAACCTACACGGTCAACATCTTGTGTCAAAAGAGATATAATGTTGCTACTATTGTTTTGAACATGCCACTCATAGGAATTATTAAGAACAGATTTGAAAGTTATTTTACCTAAATCTGCACATATTAATGAGCCTAATCGTAGCTGATTCCTAATTGTAAGACTTCGTATAGTAGAACTAACAATTATCAATATGATGAAACAGAGCCCAAGCCCCGGCAACATTAGATTAGAAGGTAGATGTTTGAATAGAGACCCAAATATTCCTAACTTGTATATGTTATTTTCAAGGTTTGAGAGTATTCCCAAAAACGGAATCAATGTTCCTATGTTCAAAGCCTCACAAATGGCAGAAAGAATACTTAGCGCAAAAAGGCTAATAATTTGAAATCTTCTCCTTTTCGATAATAGTCCAAGCAGAAAAAAATAATCTCTGAGAGTGCTATTAAATTTTTCTACTTTAACAATCATCGCAAGAATGTAAATAGACTTTAAAAGTGTAAGGGGATAAGTTGTTTATTAGGGTATTACATATTGTCGAAAAGTTAAGACTAAAAGATTTCTAAGTAAGTCGAGATTGAAACACGAATTTTCGGGGGATACAAATGCATATTGGATAGAACTGAATGATCTATTTACTGTATAAATCAAGAATAGATTCCCTCATACCATAACACGTGAAGACATAGGATTCCTCAAACAAGAGCCAAAGTCTTTATTTTGTAGCTTTAACTACAATTTATGTCCCTGGATTTAAAGAAGGCAAAAAATCAAGTGCAACCATAATTGAGTAAATAAATTGCAAAGATATTTTGAGCTAGTGATCGATTCTATTATTTATCCGTGGAATAATTGTCAATATTGAGTGATGGCTAAATCATTCATTATCCAGAACACTTGATGCTAAAGTTAGGCCAGTTGTTGCAACGATAAAACCAAGACCGGATGATTGGCCAAGCTGACCACTTAAGACACCCCACAAAGAAGATGATGCAAGTATTGCTGTAGTTAGGTTATGATTATGTATTATTTCATTGATAAAAAGCCTTACTATGTAGTATGAGAGTGAAATTCTCCAAAAAATAAAGATAGTGCCTAGAAACAAGCCCAGCTCACCCATTTGTTTACCCCAAGATGTTTCTCCCAAAAGAAACTTCCTGTTACCACTCAATCTAACGGCACCTATGTTACTGCCCATTCCGATGCCGTGCCCTAACAGAGGGTAAGAATCTCTATGTATGATGGGGGCAGTGTATTGGCTTAACACCCGACCTTGTAGAAGATCTCCTACAACTTCTGCATTGCTTTCAGATCCATCACTTGCTTCTGCCTGTGCTGCTAATTCCCATCTCAAAGCAAAAGCATCAGTAGCATCTTTTACCAAAGGTACGCTAAGGGCAGCCAAGGATAAAAAGTAAACTATAATAAGACCATAAATCAGTGACAGTATACGCGTTCTAGTGACAATAGATATAACCATTGTAGTTACAAATACTATCGCATAATTTGCCATCAAACGCCTACTAATGGAAACGGGTAGAGCAATAACTAGAGATAATAAACAGAGTAAAATAATCAGACGTTTCAGATTAACGGGTGCTATATATTTCTGTTTGCAATTTTTATTGCGATTTTCAAGCGTTGAGCCATACAAAACAGACATCAAAGATGCGGCACTAAATGTAAAGAAAGTAGCCACAGAATTGGTAAAGCTAAAAATAGCAGAGGGTCTATATTTTCCAGCAGCACCACTAAATGCTGATGTCCCAGATCCACCTGGAGCAACATTTAATATATGAGATGGAGGGGTTGAAGACTGTGCAGTAATTAATAAAACCATCGGCACACTAATTAACATCGTAGCCCACAAGGCACGCAATACATCTGACCTGGTGAATACTAACGGAAAAACAAAAATAAGCGGTAGCTGAATCCAATATATTCTTAAACCATAAAGGGCAGTGAACCAATCGCCGTGACCAACATATAGAGCCAAGATGAAGCCAATTAAACCAATATATATAAGGATTTGAATCCTAACCCAATAGATTGATTTTATAAGTAAAGGCCACGCCCAGAACAAAGCCAGCAAAGCGATAGGGTCTCGTACAAGTAGCAAAGGAGTCGATAAAAAAGGCAAGAACCATTTACGTAATGCACCCTCAAATATCAATAAAAAAAGATAGGACCAAAGAAGAAATTTAATTTTCTTTTTTTGGGAATTCATAAGGATTTTCAACAAGTAACACTATTGATGGCTCTTACTAATTGCTGCTGATACAATTGGAAGCTTAGGTATTTAGATCTCTGAAGACATGCCTCTTTCATGCATCGCAACCGATCCCTATCTTTATCTAAAAGATCTAAACATTCTATAATGGAGTAAGTATCCCTTATTGGTACTAGAAATCCCTCTATTCCATGACGAATACATTCTGGTCCACCAGAATGAATAGTTGTGATAATAGGAATTCCTTGCGACAATGCTTCAGTTATCACAAGACCAAATCCATCAAACAACGTAGGGAACAGCAAGACATCATGATTTTTCATTTGATGAAGAATCTGATCATGAGGAAGTGTTTGAATCCAAGCATGATGATCCAGGGCTTTATTTAATGGTTCACAGTCCTGTGTCGTTTTTTTCCCAATCATTGTAAATATTACTCTATCTTTTAAGGCATTAACGGCATCAATTGCGTAAGAAAGACCCTTACGTTGCGTCAATGATCCAACATACAAAACACGTAGTGGACCTTTATGATTAGGAGGTTCTTTCAGTAATGATTTTATGGGAGAACAATAGGGAATAACAAAAGTGTTTTTGTTAACTTTAGAGTTTTCTGTTAGTGTTGATTTTACAAATGTACTGGCGACTATAACTAGATCTGCTAATTCTAGCTCATCATCTTTTCTTCGGAGCTTTTCTTGACTATCACTTAAGCCAGGCAAAGTATTAGCCCAATCAGGATTTAGTTCCATCTCCTCCTCATATATATTTCTAGCACTTTTCCAATATCCAATTGGCAACTCATAAATACACTTTAATCCCTGTTTCTTTGCATTAATAAAAGTATCTCTTGCTCCATCTTCATATGAATACACCGCGGCAGCTGTTGTACCTTTTTTAATCCTGGATGCAACATTTTGATCAAAACATTTGTAAACTGAATAGACAGATAGAGGATGAGATTCTTGGTTTATTCTCTGAAAAAAACTTATTCGAGCATATACCTGTCTAAGAATCTCTCGATACGGATAACAAACTTGTTTTGATTCAGGTATTTCACTGAAAACTCGACGGAAGTATTCATCTTTTATTTTTCCTCCAAGAGAATTTATGATAGGGTTGTATTTTGGAAGGCTAATACAAGTATTGAATTCCTGCAAAAGGTCGCAATCGTACAATACTTTTGCAGTCATGCGTACATTAAAGTTCCCAGTAGGATGAGATAATATAATCATTTTGGTTGAAATCTTAGCCGATTAAAATCGTATATATATTTACCCAAAACAATTCATATAGGGGATTTTTTATAAACCAATAATATTGGAAGGTATTTACAATCATTGAGAAGCTCCACCATCTTCCTCTCTGTCAAATAACACAAAATTCTCCTTAAGTTTAAGGTTAAAAGTATCATCAGTCATGTTATATAGAGATATTGCTGTCATGATATCACCCATGGGACCAGAAACCTCGTTTAGGATATCTGTTGATTTAGCAAAAAGATTTCTTTTCACACGTATTGTATCTCCATTTTTTAATATTGGATTTTTGTCAGATGAAACACCCTCTTTAAGGTTTAACTTAAATTTATTTAAAGTTGCTGTACCATTTCTGCTCATTCGAACAAGCTCGACTTTTCTTTCATTTGCTCTATATTGATGAGAACCACCTGCAATCAAGATAGCCTGTGTCAATGTAGTATTTGAATTGACTCTAAGTCGTCCTGGTTTCTCAACCTCTCCGATCACATTGACTTCAATGGTTTGAGGAGATAAATTTATTGCTGCAATCTTTATGATTTCGGCTGATAGCTTTTTGTCTTTTGGTATCTCAATTACATCGCCGTCATAAAGAAATGGGTTTTGTGTTTGATCTCCCCTTAGCATAAGATCAATCAGATCAAGTGTAAGCTCACTATATTGATCTGACTTTTTTTGCGTTCTTCGTTTTAAAATTACTCCATCAAGTTTTGCCTCTTGGGTGATTCCTCCAGCTTTTTGGATTGCATCAACAATTGTTGGCAATCCAGTAACTGACACTCTTACAGCACCTTCTGTTCCCAAGGTCTCTCGAGTACCCAAGGTATATAAGCCGGGTTGCTCAACTTCGCCAATCAAAGCAATACGAACAGGCCTCGGAGTGACAAGACTAAGCGTAATATCAGGCCGCAATAATATTCGGGCTAAGTTTAATCTAATTTTATCTATAGTCTGATTAATTGTAAGCCCTTCTACATTGATCGATCCAACAAATGGTAAAGATATAGATCCATCATTCAACACCTCCAATTTACCCGACAATTCTTTTGCATCAAATACTGTTAAATTGAAAAGATCACCGGGGCCAACTAAATACTGACCTCGCTCAAAAGCAGATGAAATATGGCTGTTGCTACTGCTAATGCTAGGAACTCTTAATTGCCCTGCATCCTGGGCATATGCCTGAACAACTCCCAAAAAAGTATGTGATGTTACAACTGATGCCACAAAGCCCTTTAAATATGTGCTGAGCAGCATCGAGAAGACTTTCGTTCTATAAGAGGTAATATAGCAAGTGGAAAGTTCTAGGTCCACTTGGGCTGCAGCCAATGACAACTAATATGCCTGAAAACAGCTCAGAAAATACTATTTCTTTATCAGAGATAGCATTTTCACTCAAACGTCGTTGGAAAATTATTTTCATATCCTTCAGCTTACTGTTCACATTCAATACAATATATATACTTTACAATTGGAGCTTTAATCGACAATATAAAGGTGGTGTCAAAATTCTAATCGTCGATCCTTTTGGAGAGTCGAGTGGCGGCCAAGGAATGCCAAGCGGAGGCTTAGACAATCAATTTTTCGAAGAGTTAGCGAGAAACAATACGGCAACCAATATACCCACATTAATCGAGGTACTCAAAAGCAAGTCTGTACTTGGAAAATTATCAGCATCCAATGACATTTTTTATGGAAAATTGGTTAGATCCATAGAAATCATTGCTAAGGGTGAAAACGCTGGCGGCGGTGGGCTTGCAGCCATGCGAGGAGGCGGAGGAGAAGCAGGAATCTTGCAGATTTCTTTAAATTGGCACGACAGATCAGAGGGCAAGAAAATTCTTGATTTATTCACGGATACAATCTTAAATTTTTCACAGAAAGAAAAGGAATTGCGGCTGCAAAAGGGTATTGATTTTCTTAATAGGCAGTCACCAGACTTAGAAAAAGAGGTTGAAAACATGCAATTAAAGCTTGCCGATTTTAGGCGTGTTCACTCCATGGTTGATCCACTCAGAACAGGTGAAAATATCAAAAAAAACGAGAATAAAATTCGAGATGAGATATTGGAAATTGAAAAGTCTAGAGATCGCCTTCTACAAGCTCGCTCTGAGATTGTTGCTGGAAATGTTTCTGCTTTAGGTTATAAAGAAGGCATAACAGACAGGGGTTCTGGGGCTCAGCTTACAATCTCTGATGTAGACCAAAGCCTATTGAAAGAGATGCAGAAAGTTGAGTCTCTACTTGCTGCTGCTCGTTCAACATATCAGCCCGATTCACTTATGGTGAGAGGCTTATCAAAGAGACTGGAAAATTTACGTCCACTGTTAATTTCAAACCAACTGGACGCTGTCGATGCTGCTCTGGCGTTGAATAAAGGACGTCTAATTAATGCAGAAAAACGTGCAGAAGATACGGAAAAAAGATTTCTTTCGATTCAAAATATTATAAAGGAATATGAGAGTCTTCAAGAACGTTTAAATCAAGCCAGATCCAAACTTAATGGTCTGGTGAGCGCGCGCGAGGCATTTGAGCTTGATAGTGCTCAGAATAGTGTTCCATGGCGTATTATTTCGCCTCCTGGAATGTCACACATTCCTTTTTCTCCCAGACCAAAACGTGATTTTATAGTTGCCTTTGTTTTTTCTTTGGTTTCCGGTGCAGCAATTGCTTATGTCTTTGATTTACGTCAAAATGTATTCTATTCTTCAAAGTCGGTATTCTCTTCCATAAAACTTGCGAGCATCATTCACATTCCATTTGTACCAGTTTTAAATAAATTGAAATCATTTTCAATTTCAAAGATTGATAACGACCAGAACGGTCCCAGTGACAGAATCATGATCAATCTTTTTGGTTCTGCCAAAAATGTTGATTCATTAATTGAATATGAAAACTCGTTCCGAAAGCTCTACAGCATCATCAAGTTTGTACACTACGACAAGAATATTAAATCAATTGTCTTTACAAGCTCAGTAGCTTCAGAGGGTAAATCTCTGATAGTTTCATCATTTGCAATATTTTTATCTCAACTGGGCCGCAAAGTCCTGCTGATCGATGGTGATTTTCGTAAGCCTCGGCTCCATAGGTTACTTAATATAAAACTGGAAAACGGATTTTCTAATTTATTAGATGATAACAGCCTGCAATTTAAAGATGTAACAAATAAAATCTCCAATTTTGACAATCTTGATCTAATACCTGCAGGAAACTCATTGACTGAACCGACTCTGTTATTTAGCTCTACTCGCCTTAAAATATTGATGGATTTGTTGCATGATTCAACCTCCTATGATTTCATCCTGATTGACACACCTCCAGCACTTATTTGTTCCGATGCTTCCATGATCACTCGATATTGTTCAACTTCTCTTTACATAGTATCTTTAAGGAATGTCAAAAAAAATATAGCAATTAAGGCCATAGATGATTTCACAACCGTTTATGATAATTGCCTGGGTGCTATTTCGAACTCTACTAAATTCGAATTAACTTCTCCAGACGATTATTCAAAACAATACTCCAGCTATTACAGCAGATCATCAATGTTCAAATCCTCTAATGAAGAGTCCGGCCAAGAAAATCTTGTTTCGTCGGCATCAAGCCTAAAAAGGCTTATGCGTCGCGCATCAAATACTTCATTTGTTAATAAGACGATTAACTCAGCTACAAAGATGTATGTTAGATTCAAGAATTGGGTTATTACTTAAACAATAGTTGTTTATATTATTTACTCTTCAATGCTGTCTTCATTTGTTTAGCTGCGCCATACGTAAAGCAATTCATTTATCCTCAATCCATAGAAAGCGTGCACACCATATTTAGCGACAATTAAGGCCATGCCAACAGCCTCAGCACTTTTAACAAATATTATCAAGTAACGCTGAAATCAATGTTGCCTTGGGGAGTTAATTGTTGTATAATTAATTAATAGTTTTTGTTAAATTTAGTATATGAAAAGGATAAGCCCTGCCAAGGACTGGAAGCCCTCTTGGCGAAAAAGCTATCAATTTGATCTACTTGAAGTTTATGGAGAAAGACCCAAGCTTGGTTATTCACTGTTTTACAGACTTCGGTCTTCAATAATCATACAATCGATCTCACAATATGTTGAAAGGAATTCAAGTATTTTAGAAATCGCTGCTGCTCAAGGAAACTTTTGTATCAGGCTTAGCGAGATGGGATACACGGTCACATGGAATGATATACGAGCTGATTTAATTGGATATGTCAAGCTTAAAGACGAATTGGGTGAAATTGGCTTTGTTCCTGGTAACTGCCTTGAAGTGAAATTTGATCGCCTCTTTGACTGTCTTTTGCTTGGCGAGGTTATTGAGCATGTTGCTTATCCTGACAGGTTCTTAAAGTCGTTAGTCAAGCTTGTCAAGAAAGGAGGTTTCATTGTTTTGACGACCCCTAATGGAGAATATTTCAAAAACTCGCTACCGAAGTATTCCGACTTTCCGAACCCCGAAATATTTGAGAGCACCCAGTTTGGTCCTGATGGTGACGATCATATCTTTTTACTTCATGAAAGTGAGATAAGAGGTTGGGCTAGAAATCTTGGATTAGAAGTTTTAAGTCATGATTTTTTTGGGAATTCTCTTACATGCGGACACGTCAAATTGCAGAAGCTCCTCAACCTGCTTCCAAAGTTTATTGTCAAAAAAACAGAGATTATGACCAATTTTTTACCCCTTAGATTAAAGCGTAAGCTTTGCTATGGATCTTGCTTCGTTCTCAAAGTTCCAGAATGAATAACTACTTCTTTGAGGTCTCGAGTTTTCAATTTAATAGATCCAGACCAGCTATTCTATATCTCCCTGGCAGACCCCCCGTCAGCACTGGAGGGGTTTTCTGCTGATCAACCAGCTCTGGTCAGCCTGGATGCCGGCAAACTGATCCAGCCCTGAGCCAGCGCCAGAGAAGTCACCAGTTCGCCGGCGATCATCAGCACGGTCAATCCAGGCGGGGTAACGCACTTGGATGCCTTCAGCATCGGTCTCCACCCGTTCACTCAACAGACCGATCACCAACACCAAGCCCAGCAGCAGCCCTGCCACCATCAGCCAGCGCGACTCCGCAGGGGCGAGCAACGGCAAGGGCAGCACCAAGGCCCCATACAGACTGAGCAGGGTGAAGCGGATTAGGGGTGATAACCCGAAGCGTTCGATGCCGGTCATCGGTCGTCTGGAGAACCGGGCAGCGGTTCAATCAGTTCAGAGGGTTGATAGGTACCGCCAAACACCTCCTGTTCACGGCCCTTACAGAAACGGGTCCTCTGAGGTGTGAGCACCTCAGGGTTCTTTTTTTTGCCTCACCCTTCACGTATGGATCCTTCATCCATTCGATGCTCAGACCTCCCTTCAGCGGTGGCGCCCGTTCGGTGGACACTCAGGTGCTGACCCTGCGCAGAAAGCTGGAGCAGGCCGGTCTTGGCGAGGGCGGTGAAATCACCACCGTGCGTGAGCGGGGCTACCGCTTCAGCCTCGACAACCTGCCAGCCAGCTGAGTCAATTGAAGTAATTTCAGTCAAAGACTGGAATTACGGGATCGGAAGGAATCAACGCAACCCCATAACAAAACTTGGTGCTCAAGCCCTTGGAAAAGCCTTAATTCGTCTTGTGATGACGCAGGGCCTGCTTCAGCTGAGCCTCTTTGGTCGGGACCAGATAGTACGAGGTCACCCAACCCCATTCACAGAGGTGATTCGAGCAAACTTTGAGCTGAACCGTTCCGCAGGGGAGGTTGGTGAGTTCGGTTGTCATCCGATCGGAACAACTGCAAAAATTTCAACGTCTGAGAGACCCATGGCAACGCCCAACATCTGGAAAAAATCAAAAATTGCATGCAGGAGCCTCATCATTGCTTGATCAGCGCGACCGAGTCAAAATGGACCTGTCGACACCCGGGAGACCCCGCCGTGATCGGATTAACCAGGCTGTATTGCAACCAAGGAGATAGATTTCTACTCATCGATGTTGCCTCAGAAGAGGCTTCGAAACGGGCCGAGGAGCTGCTCAACGACGACTGGGAGATCGAGGCGGCAATACCGGTCTGACGCGAGACAGCGTTTCACGTCCGGATTAGGAGTGGCTGGTAGGATGACGTCCCTGGAATGGGGGAGCTGCGCTGGTGAACAAATCCCTCAAATAGGGGAGTTATTCTCAGATAAGAAAGGAGAGGGTGGAAGTCCAATTCACTCATTTTTGGAAATTCTCACGCAATCTTCGACAACCTCAGGATGATTTTGCCTGAAATTACTTAACACATTACCTAACACACCCACTGGACGGTGCAGGCCTGCACTGGGCTGAGGAAGTGCTCTATGCGATCTCACAAAGGGGAATGCCCTAAACGATTTCGCACCACAAACGATTTCAAGCAGGCACAAAAAAAGGCAGAGCACCCGTGAGTGCCCTGCCTGCTGAGGTCTATTGGTGCTGGGGTCATCGGTTCGCTATACGGTCTTCCATCCACTGGACCACCTCTTGCTTGTTCCAGACGATGATGCGAGGACCCAGGTGGATCTGCCTGGGGAAGGCGCCCTCTGCCATCTGGGCATAGATGAATGAACGGGACATCCCCGTCATTTCCAGGACCTCCGTGACTCGTAGAAAGCGGGGTAAAGTGACTTGCTTAGGCATCAGACCGACTCTTCCTCTGGATCGAACAGGAAGTCGGTGAAACGTCCGCCAGTCACAACGGATGCCTGTTCAGATTCCTGGGGTGTGGCACCGTATTTGACACCAGTCATGCCCCCCTTCTGTGCATCCAGGGGCTACCAGTCCTTGTTCTCACCGTTCACCGTCTTCAACCACCGACCATTGGGTCGATCAGGGTTGACCCTGTATCCAAGTCCAGTGCATGCGTTCTTAAAAGTGCTGGTCTTCCACTTGGAGGAGTACTAAGAGAACCGTTCGAACTCCGGGTAATACCCGTAGAAGGCAATTACCTCGTCCTTGCTGACCTCTGAACCGTTGGTGACGCCCCACTGAATGAACTTGGTCAGTTCGTCCAAGAGCATCTGGTCTCCGTAGCAGACCTTGAGCAACTGACGTTCTGCCATCACGTTGTCCTCGAACTTGACCAGGCCGTCTTGAGGTACTGGTCCATACAGTAGACGCAGGTCGTGTAGAGGGCAGACCACTCGCTGGTGTCAAGGACCTTTTTGTCGCACAGTCGTCCTCCGTGGAAGTCGGCAGGGGTCTTGCCCGTCAGGTCCTCCTGCTCTCCGTAGTACGTGCTGATCGGTGCAAACCAGATGCGGCTGCGGTCTAACCGCTGTGTCGTGCAGATCGTGTAGTTGGTCGCGATAACCAACTTGGGTGCCTTGTCCTCATCGATCATCAACTTGTCGACACCCTTGTCCTCAACGGTGAAACCATCTGTGATCTGGTTGTAGAGGGTCTCCAGTTCGAAGTCCTTGGTTGTGTCGGACAGCACGACGATCTGCTTGTCAGGGGTGAAACCGGACATCAGGAATCGGTTGTCCCCTGTCTTCTCGTTCTTAATGTCCAAGAAGTGCCAGGGTTTGATGTGCTGAAGGGACTTGGCAACGATCGACTTGCCGTTACCCCCTGCCTTCCACTCCTTGGTGCGGTCGTAGAAGACGATCGCCCGTCTGTTTTCAGGTGGATAGAAGTTGTGGAGCAGGTATCCGTAAGAGGTCACCAGGGTCAGAATCATCCCGTGATTGACCACCTAACGACCTGACTGCTTCTCCTGCGCCAGGTTCTGCAGAAAGTCCCACCACTTGCCGTAGGGTCCTTCCTCAAGGGTGTTTTCTTCGAAGTTGGCAGGACGGATCTGCTTCCCCCAGACAAAGATTTCGGGAGGCAGGTATGCGTAGGTAATCAGGGTCGGGGGTCGGTGCTTGGTGACCACCACCACCCTATTCTGAAAGCAGACGTGTGCCTGCTCGTCAATATCCTTAAGGGGAGGTTGGGGCACCTGATAGAGGTAACTTAAATGCACTTCTACCAAACACAACGCAGCAAAGGGCAGTAGACAGCGACTGAGTAATATTCATGAAGGTCTTCTGGATTCGAAAAGTCCTTAGATGGAGCAATTAACCCTTTTCATCAAGCCTTCCTTATAGAGCAAACAATTTGTCTTGCTCCTCTTCCCCGACAATCATATGGACTGATGTACCATTTGAGGGTGGGTGATCCTTAGTAATCACGGAATCGGGATGGAGCCCCAAAGAGAACTTCTGACCTTCCAGCAGCAAGTAGCAGTGAGTGTTCATGACTGAAAGAGACATTGATTCAAATGCTTATCAGAGTAAGGTGAAGGAGCACCTAAATCAGAAGAAATTTCACGGATTCGCCACCTACGAAGCACATAACTCTTCAGAGCCAGATGAATCAGCACGAGGCAATCATTGTTTACGAAAAATTAATCTGAATTGACAAGGGCGTAAATAAATCATAAAATTTTAAACAAAATACATGCTATGAGTGAAAAACTATACAAATAAATTCCCAAAAAATCTTGGGAGTGTGTCCAGAAAAGTAAAAAAGAGAATGGTCGATAGATTATTCGCAGCCATACGCTACAGACTAATTGTATCTTATTATTATCTTTCGTCTTTTTTAAAACCAAAATGGGAAATGAACAGTGATGTAGTTTGTTCATTGACCTCTTTCCCAGAGAGAATCGAAAATTCTTGGCTAACGATTGAATCCTTGATACAGCAGGAATACAAGTGTCGCGAGATTGTGCTAGTACTTTCAACTGAAGAATTCAAGGATAAGGACTTACCCTCTATAGTCAAACGGCAAATACGTAGAGGCGTTAAAGTAATCTGGACTAGCAAAAATCTCAAGAGCTACAAAAAGCTTATTCCAATACTGGGCCTGTACGAAGACTGCAAAATTGTTACATTCGATGATGACATCATTTATGAAAAAACTAGGCTAGGAAGTTTGGTTACTTCTTCTGAATTCAACCCAGGATGTGTCATTGCACATAGATGCCGGGAGATTCCTATAGAGAATGGTCAAATTTGCAAAAGCTATAACGATTGGCCACCGGCCTCTCCCCAGGCAGCTAATAATTCGACTTTTCCAACTGGGGCAGGTGGGGTTCTATATCCTAAGGTCGAAAGTTTCAGAAAAGAATTAGGCAATTTTGAAGTTGCAAATACTTACTGCCCATCAGCTGATGATATTTGGTTTTGGTACTGCTCTGAAGTAACCGGCGTAAGCACAATATGCTTGGGAAATTTCAATATATTTGAGTCGAGATCACAGCTAAGGACAAGTTGTTTGTGGAAAAGCAATGTCAAAGAAAATTTAAATGACACTCAACTTTATGCATTGTTAAATAGCCCTGACTGCCGATCCAGCTTAAAGCCATACAGCATCAGTCATCTTGACCGCTGACACCACAACGAACGAACCATTTGAATCGTTCCTGTGCAGAGCGTCAAAGAAGTCAGGCAACTGGTTCCACTCCAGCGTTGGGTGGTGATTGGGTTCGTGCTTCGACTTGGCACCCTTCCACCCCAGTGCTGGGTGCGGTGGTTGCATCCACCCTTTGTCGATGGCGTGCTCAAACATCGACCTCATCACCATGAGGCACTTGTCAGACTGATAGAGCGACCCTCTTGCCTCTATCCCCTTCTTCAGGTCCAGGACTTTCTGCATGCCTCCTTTGTCCCACTCAAAGCGGTTCACAGGTGACTCCTCACCAAGAAAAGGCAACAACTGGTTGAACAGCATGTTGCGGTAGTCGTTCACGGTTGATTGGCGATTCCGTGAACGCTCCAGGTAGTCCTAAGCGACTGCCTTGAGGTTGGGAACAATTGCTTGCTCCTCTACTGCTCTTTTGCATCTGCCTTCACTGCCCTGGGGTCTTGCCCCTCCTTCCTCATCAGGTCCAGACTGTTCTTCTCATCCCGTGCTGCCTGAGGGTCCATTGCCCTGAACCATGCCCCTACACACCGATGTGGTGCCACCTCTGCTGACCACCACAACCAAGCGGGAAGCGGTATCCCCAGACGAAGTACTTGCTGCCGTTCGGATAGACGACTACAAGCAGACCTTTCCCACTCATAACGCGATGTTGCTTCGCTTGCGGTTTTTACCCCCTTAAATTGCTATCAGGGAAAGGCATCTGAAGGATTACCTAAGGCGAATTTTAATACCTAACACTTGCTTGTAAATATCTAACACTTTACCTAACACCGCTGATGCACAATCACGCACAAGGCAGGACAAAACCAGACAATAAAAATGCCCAGACTCATTGCAGTGCAATGAATTCTGGATAACCTTGAACAACTCAAGATGCCCTAAAAACGGAGAGGGTGTGCTCAGAGAGGAGAACACCAAGCATCCAAAGCTCACCATCGCCCACATGGAAGTGAATTGCGGAGACCTGATGCCTGCCGAGAGCGTCTCTGAAACAGGCTGAAGGCCATACAAGACCCGTCAAGGGAAAGCGGGGGCGCTGATTGCTGCCATCCATCTCTCGACCAAACCAAACACGCTCCACCCCGTCAGCACTGGAGGGGTTTTCTGTTGATCAACCAGCTCTGGTCAGCCTGGATAACCCGCCGGCAAACTGATCCAGCCCTGAGCCAGCGCCAGAGAAGTCACCAGTTCGCCGGCGATCATCACCACGGCCAGTCCAGCCAAGAGCTGATACGTCCATGGCGGGGTCAGACGCCCGATGCCCTTGGTCGACACAGGGGTGTTGGCGGCCAGCAGCTCCAGGAATCGATCGAAGCGCTCGATGCGTTGCGGCAGGAGCTGGTGGCGCAGATCGGCTGCCTTGACGTAATACACCGTTCCCCCCTGACTGGTGCCAACGGGCACCAGGGCCCGAATGTCCTGCCAACGCATGGACCAGCCGCGCCGCAGCAACCAGCGAATCCAGGCGGGGTAACGCACCTGGATGCCTTCAGCATCGGTCTCCACCCGTTCACTCAACAGACCGATCACCAACACCAAGCCCAGCAGCAGCCCTGCCACCATCAGCCAGCGCGACTCCGCAGGGGCGAGCAACGGCAAGGGCAGCACCAAGGCCCCATACAGACTGAGCAGGGTGAAGCGGATCAGGGGTGATAACCCGAAGCGTTCGATGCCGGTCATCGGTCGTCTGGAGAACCGGGCAGCGGTTCAATCAGTTCAGAGGGTTGATAGGTACCGCCAAACACCTCCTGTTCACGGCCTTTCCAGTACTGACCGAGCCGCATCAGATCGGCATGGGCCTCCTGCACCTTCTCGAGGTAGAGCTGAGGATCCATGGAGTCTTTGGCTTCCTTGAGCTTCTTGAGCCGCAGCATTTGCAGATTCCAGGGCTTGGTCAGCTCGCCCCTCTGCTCGAGGTAGCGGGCCAGATCGTCCGACGACGGCTGAAACTCAGACGGCATCCCAACTCCTATGGACGATCACGCTAGGCAGAAGATCAGGCCGGCAGCGCCCAGGGATTGAGGCCCAGGTCGGCCCCAACCCGATGGGCACAGGCAAACCCACTGAAGGCCACAGCGTTGAGGCCCTGGCCGGGGAAACAGGAATCACCCACGCAGTAGAGGTTTTTCAGGCCCGTGCGGTTGAACGGCATCGGCAGCAGTCCCGGCAATTGCATCGCCGGAATCGGGCCGTAGCTGCCCTGAAAGCGACCCAGAAAACGCCGGTGGCTGCGGGGCGTACCGATCTCCTTGTGGGTGATGGCATCGGCGAGGCCGGGAAGGATCGCCTCCAGCCGCTGGATCAACCGTGCCGCATCCGCCTCCTTTTTCTCGCGGTACTGGCTGGGGGTCAGTCCTTGCCAGGCCTCCATCGATGAGGGCGTGAAGGTGTGCACGATGTTATGCCCGGCCGGGGCCAGATCCGGATCCAGCAGCGAGGGCATCGACACGAAGATCACCCCCTGCTCGTCCTCCATCCGATTCCAGTCTTCGAGCAGAAGGTGATGGCAGTGGCTGCCAGCCGGAATCAGGTCAGCCCGAACCCCCAGATGCAGCGAAAGGAACGAAGGGGAAGGCACATAACGCTTGCGCCAGAACTGCTCCTTACCCGGCGTGTGGGCGGCATTCACCAGGGATTGGCCGGAGCGACGCTGCTCATCCCCCGCTCCCGAGAAGGTGTCCCAGCGGGTGGCATTGGAGATCACACGCTTGGCGCGGATGACCTCGCCATCGGCCAGCTTCACGCCAACCGCCTGATCGTTCTCGATCAACACCTCGGTGACTCGGGCCTTGTAGCGAATGGCGCCGCCGTGACGTTCCAATCCCTTCACCAGCTTTTCGGCGATCACGCCGACGCCTCCTTTGGGGTAGTTGATCCCGCCCGCATGCCGATCGGAAAACACCATGCCGGCATTGATCATCGGCGTACGATCCGCCGGCATCACCGACCAGCAGAAGCACTCGATGTCGATGAATTTGAGCAGCTGCTCGTCTTTGATGTGCTGGCGGGCCACCGCACCGACGTTGAACGGAAGCCAGCGGGCCAGCCCCAGACAGGCCAGTGGTGCCTTGAAGAACACCTTGGTGAGGTAGGCCGGATCCTCCAGCGAGAGAAGCGGCATGGCATCGAGGCAATTGAACACCTGCCAGCAGGTGTCGTAGAAGCGGCGGATCCCCTTCGCCTCATGGGGAAACCGCGCCGTGAGGTCGGCGATGAACTGCTCGTAGTCGCGGTCCACCGCGATGCGCAGCCCACCGGGCATGTGGTACTCGAGCTGGGCGGGGTCGGGGATGGTGTCGCACTGCTCCCCCACATCGGCCAGGGCTCTGGTGAGCAGGTTGGTGAAACCCTTCTTGCCGAAGCCGAAGATCATCGAGGCCCCCACATCGAAGGTGTAGCCCTCGCGCTTGAAGGCACCACCACTTCCACCGGGGATCAGATACCGCTCCAAGACGAGGGTCTTGGCTCCCTTGGCCGCCAACTGACTGGCGGTGACCAAACCACCGATGCCGGAACCGATCACAACGGCATCCCACTGCTGGTACTCGCTCATGGCATCGCTTCTTTGGGGGTGACGCTAAGGGGCCGTCTGCGGCCTTGGATCCGGGCGGTGAATCGGCGGCATTACCGTGAGGATCACCTCAGAGCGCACCGGACGACCAAGTTCAGCACTGCAGCGGGCATCGATGTGATGGCGCAACCCATCAATCACCCGACTTTCCTGGGGCTGCAGCGGATTGATGTAAACCACGACAAAGGCCGTGCGGCCCAGCTGCTGGACCGTGAAATCCATCATCTGCAGCTGAAGCCCCACCAGTTCCTGCATCAACACCAGTCGCGTGCGCTGAAGCACATCCGGGTCGGCGGCACAGCCCGCCGCCTGGGCCATGGCATCCCGCAGCGCCGCCAGCGGTTCGCGCAGCAAGGCCAGGCTCACCGCCAGCACCAGCAGGGCATCGGTGATTGGCGCCAGGGCAGACAACGGCGTTGCCAAGAGCAGGGGCGACGCCAGCAGGGCCAGACCGGTGGCCAGGGTGATCACGGCATCGATCCGGGCATTGCGGGCCTCTGTGAGCAGCAGCAACGACACCCGCCCGGTGCGGCGCCAATCCCGGCGGTGTCGCCAAGCCAGCAGTCCGCAAAGCGCCGTCATCAAAGCGGTGTAGAGCGCCACCGGCTCCAGATGCAGCGGCGCAATGCTGTTTCCCCGCCACCAATCGATCAAGGTGGAGCAGGAGCTGCCGACGCCAAAGCCGATCACCCCGAGCAGCACCAGGGAGCGAAACAGCACATACAGGGTTTCCTGGCCTTCGTAGCCATAGGGCCAGGCTCGATCCGGTGGCCGCACCACGTTGCGGCTGATGCGACTGGCAATCAAGGACGACCCCACCAACACGGCGGAATAAAGGCCGTCCAACAGCAGGGCCGAGGATCCGGTGAGCACATGGGCGGAAAACCCAGCCAGGGCCATCACTGCATTGGCTCCGACCCCGAAGCGCAGGGAGCGCTGTTCGATCCGGCGAGCCTCCGCAGGGGTTGTCATGCCGTCACGGTCTCCGGCTGGAGAGCCCGCATCGGCTCCAGATCCTGCAGGGCACGATCGCGGTAGGCGCCATAGCGCGCTCGCTTGTCACGAATGCGTTCCGGCAGCTCCGGCAACAAACCGAAGTTGGGGGGCATCGGCTGGAACTTGGCCGTTGGTGCCTCGCTGACGAAATGGGTGAGGGCTCCACTCATGCAGGTGGCCGGCAAATCAATGGGCTCCAGGCCCAGGGCCAGCCGGGCCGCATTGGTGCCGGCCAACCAGCCACCGGCCACGGCGGCGGCATAGCCCTCGGTGCCGGTGATCTGGCCTGCCGCCAGGAGGTTGGGGCGCTGGCGGAACTGCAGGGTGGGCTGCAGCAGCTGCGGCGACTCCAAGAAGGTGTTGCGGTGCATCACCCCGAAGCGCACGAATTCCGCCTGGCCCAGCCCGGGAATCATCTGCAGAACCCGCTTCTGCTCACCCCATTTGAGGTTCGTTTGGAAACCCACCAGATTCCAGAGGCGCCCGTCCTTGTCTTCCTGGCGTAGCTGCACCACGGCGTAGGCGCGCTTGGCCCGGCGCACATCGCGATCGTTCACATCGCCCCAACGGGGATCCCACAGCCCGATCGGCTTCAGGGGGCCATAACGCATGGTGTCTTCACCACGACGCGCCAACTCCTCAATCGGCAGGCAGCCTTCAAAGAAAGTGGCGTCGTTCTTGTCGAAGTCTTTGAGTTCCGCCTGTTCCGCCTCCAGCAGGGCCTGGCGGAACGCCAGGTACTGCTCCTTGTCCATCGGACAGTTGATGTAGTCCGCATCCCCCTTGTCGTAGCGGCTGGCGCGGAAGGCCACCGACAGATCGATGCTGTCCCCATGCACGATCGGACTGGCCGCATCAAAAAAGTGGCAGTCGGCGCGGCCCGTGAACTGGCGCAGATCCTCCGCCAATGGTTCACTCGTGAGCGGCCCCGTCGCCAGAACGGTGATCGCATCCTCCGGCGGTAAAGCCTGCTGCTCGCGCCGTTCAATCGTGACCAGAGGATGCTGGTCGAGAGCTTCAGTGAGGGCAGCGCTGTAGCGGCCACGATCCACAGCCAAGGCTCCGCCGGCCGGCACAGCGTGGGTGTCGGCCGTGCCGATGACCAAAGAGCCAAGCCTGCGCAGTTCCTCCTGCAGCAGGCCTGCGGCACGGTCGCTGCTCAGAGCGCCAAAGCTATTGCTGCACACCAGTTCAGCGAAATCACTGCTGTGGTGCGCAGGGGAGCGCCGAATCGGACGCATCTCCACCAGGGTCACCGCAACCCCTGCTCGGGCGATCTGCCAAGCCGACTCTGTACCGGCCAGACCGGCACCAAGAACGGTGACATGGGGAGATTGAGACAACCGGCTGCATCAAGCAGCCTTCAGCCTACGAAGCTCGCTTGCCTGGATCAGGCGCGGCTGCGCTTGAGCATCAGCTGCAGCTGACCCACAGCCGCACGGCCGATGTTGAAAGCAGCCCAGCTGACGGCGGCCAGGATCGGTGCAACCACCAGGAACAGGCGGGCATCGATACCCAGAACCTGGCCCGTGGTGATCACACTGAAGGCCGAGTAACCGACGATCACCAGGATGAGGACCAGACCGATGGCAACTCGGACCATTCTTGAAAACGGAAATCTGTGTCGCCGATCTTACGGACTTCTCCGTTGATCCCACGACCTTCATTGAAAGCTGATCGAATTCGCAGCAATCAGAGGAGTGCGTTCAAGGCCTGATCTGGACGTGGGATGCCGCCAATTGCGCGTAACGCCGGGCATGGCAGCGCTGTTCATCAATCGCCTCAGGCGACAACTCCCGCTTCACCGCCGCTGGCGCACCCATCACCAGGGTTCCGGGAGGCACATCCTTGGTGACAACAGAACCAGCAGCCACCAGGGCGCCTGCACCGACGGTGACGCCATTGAGAACGATGGCCCCAATGCCCACCAGGCATCCATCCTCGAGCGTGGCGCCGTGGATGACGGCCCTGTGCCCCACGGTGACGTCAGCACCGAGGCGAACCGGCTGTCCCGGATCGCCATGGAGCACGGCACCGTCTTGAACATTGCTGCCCGCTCCGATGCTGATCTGCTCGAGATCTCCGCGCGCAACGGCCGTGGGCCAGAGGCTGCTGCCCGCTGCCATCTGCACATTGCCAATCACAACGGCGGATTCAGCAACCCAGGCGTTGGCATCGATCTGGGGATCGGGCCAGGGCTTGGAGCCAGTCATGGCCATGGTTCAGCAGCCACCAGTCTCCCCGGCGACCTGAGTGATAGCCTCATCAGGTGCCGAAATGGCATGTCCAAGCGGGCACGGGTCGCTAGCTCAGCGGTAGAGCATCCGGCTTTTAACCGGCTGGTCCTGAGTTCGAATCTCAGGCGACCCATATCCACGATTTGATGTCGTCTCGTGACTCAACCGAGCCGACGACCGAACGGCTGTTAGAAAGCCGTGAATTTCTGATCAGGCCAACAGTTCAGATGGCGTATTTCGCATTCTTTGGCGTCACGATTCTTCTGGCATTGCTGGGTGGTTTGTTTTCTCGAGTGGCCGCGGAGCGCTATTGGATGTGATCAGCGGAAGAGGCTTCAGCGAACGTGGCTGAGGTTGATCTCGCCGTTATCGGTGCAGGACTGGCTGGCTGCAGCCTGATTGGCCGGCTCCAGCAGCTGGGATCTGACCTCAACATCGCTTTGATCGAGGCCGGCCGGGGGCCAGGTGGACGCACGGCCACCCGCAGGAGACGCGACCAAAGTGGCTGGCTGCTCAACCATGGAGCACCGGGATTCAACCTCAGTGAATCCATGCCGGAGGGCATGGATTCACTGCTGAAGCCATTGCGGGCAGCAGGTGTGCTCCAGCGGGACGAGCGAGTTGTGCTTTCGCTCAATGTTGAAGCCGGTTTGTCGCCTGCCACCAGCCCAAACGCCTGGCCAAATGGTGGCTGGTGGCATGGTGTACCCAGCATGGCCAGCATCTGCGAGGCGCTGCTCGATACGGCTGGCACCGCGCAACTGAGCTGTCAGTTCGCAACTCGTGTGCGCTGGTTGGAGCGACGCCGGGACCATTGGCTGCTGGAGAACGAGGATCGAACCTGGAGCCTCAGGGCCAAGCGCCTTGTGCTCAGTGGAACCCTGCTGGCGCATCCCCGCTCACTGAAGATGCTGGCCTGGGATGACGTACCCCTGCGCACAGCCGTTGCAGAAGGCGTGGATGACGACCTCGACAAGGCATTGAGCCTGCTGCAACACAGCCAAGCCGAAGTGCGCTGGAACCTGATGGTGGATCTGGGCGTGCTCGCGCTCAACGCTGAGGAGCTTCCCGCTCAGATCTGGTTGGACGACGCCGCCAAGGCGCGCTGGAAGGTGGAACGCCTCGTGCTGCAGCCGCAAAGCGATGGACGCTGGGGGCTTGTGGTGCATGGATTGGATTCCGGGGAAGCAATCACGCCCGAAAGCCAGGGGCACCTGCTGGCTCAGGAGCAACAGCGCCTGGTGGAGCTGTTGCCCGAACTGCTGCAAGCCCTGCCGGTTGTTTCAGCTGCGTTGAACCAGGTGACGCCGTTGGGTGTGATGCGCTGGGGCGCCTCACGGCCCCTCAACAACCCCTTGCCACAAGAACTGCAGTGGTGCCCCACCAGCGCTGTTGGGTTCTGTGGCGACTGGATCGCAGGGCCTGGCTTCGGTAAAGCAGAGGGAGCGATCAGCAGCGGCGTCAACCTGGCTGAACAGCTGCACGCTGACCGCTAATCTCTATATGCGCCGGGGAGTGGCGCAGTTTGGTAGCGCGCTTGCTTTGGGAGCAAGATGCCGCAGGTTCGAATCCTGTCTCCCCGATGCGAAAAAAGCTAGTCCCTGACTAGAGATTCGGCCACCACCCCAGGGTGGCTTTTTTATTGAAAATGCCTTCTGGTGGATCAGGTCCAGGTCTATCGGCAAGGGCCTTCTTTCCGCCCTGCTTTGAGCGGAATCCACTTAATAACCGATGCACCTATCTGGGTTCCCACCGAGGCCATTAACCAGCGCCTCGGACTCTCCAGAACAACACTCAACCGTATCCGCGCTGAAGGCCAGTTGGTCGCGGGAACGCATAGCGTTGGCTCAGTGGCCAGCGCAACGGAAAGATCGGCTGGGACTTGGCAGCAGAAGAGCAATGGCAACGCGACCGCGCCGTTGAACTCACTGGCGGAGTGGAGGCAGCCAAATGAACCCCGCACGCACACATAAAGCGGCTGATCTCATAAGCGCCGCATCAAGAAACAGGCGCCACATATTTCCCAAGTAAAAAAAGGAATGGCCCATTGACCCTTCAGACGCTGGCCGTTCGCATGGCGGTGTGGGGACGGGGAGCAAACCTCCGGCTCCATCCGCACCGTTGCCGACACACCCATGTCAATCATGCGATTCGGCTGGGGGTGGATCTTTTCACGCTCTCAGCCACGCTCGGCCACAGCTCGACGTGAGCCACATCTCATTACGTTCTTGCTGAGCCTGGCGAGAGTTCATCTCTCAAGTTGGGTTGATGGCCCTTTCTGACCTGGGAAACCAACGAGCATCTGGACCTGCCGCAGTGTGGGCCTCCAGCATGGATAGAACAGCAGTGGGTGACTCGGCGGAACGTGATTGATTTGAGAGCTAATGCTCAACATGTTCGACCTTTGAGAGCAAATGTCGCCCCCAATACCGCAATCCTTGCCCAGCTGCGAGATATTAGCTTGCGCGGCTGGGTCAGGCAGACCACTACGCGAGAATCACATATCGAACCAGTCCAATGAGCCGAAGAGGAATCCACCCGCTGTTGATGGGTCTAGACAAGCCAAAGCGCACAACACATCTTGCTGTACAGCAAGATCTGAGTGGTTACGAGTCAGCTCAGAGAAAGCGGTTTCTACGGTCGGAACTAGAAGAGGAAAAGCAAGCCGCAGCAGCGGGACGCCGACACCTCCTCAGGCTTGAACGCCAAGCAGCATGATTGAACTGGCTGACGAGGGCTAACAACTATCGCCGCTCGTCTCCTAAGCGACGACGATGTAGGGGAAGAGCCCACCTGATGAAAGCGTCCTTTTTGCTGATGATGCCTTCATTGGCACATGCAATTTCAGCATCATTCCTATCAGACCAAGTAACAGTCTCCAAGCCCTCAAGCTTGGTGTATTCGCAGTAGCAGTGCGCTGTAGCCAGATCTTCCATTAGTTCTGCAACTTCTCCCCACATGGTCATTTGTATGTCCATGCAGGATTGGTGAAACTCTGAATACTTGGTAAGAGTTTTTGTTTTTGACTGATCAGTAGGAACTTCAATTTTTTCCTCTGCCTCAAAGCCCCCTCCATCAAAGGCAATGGCTGGGTCTGCTAAGACCACTGGAGCCAGGAGCAGCAGCAGCCGGTTCAAGTCCAATGGCTCGGGATACCAGACAGTCTGGCTAGGAATTGAGCTTTGCCCACCAAGGGCTGCGGCTTTCACAAGCCGCCCCAAAGGCAGGGGATGAAGGGGGCTGTACTCAGACAGCTGCCAGGAACCATTCGAAGTGGGATCTCCGATAGACGTGTAACTCAGTACACAGTTTGTGTTGTTGAGTTCCGCACATTGATTCACTTGGACCACAGCTTGTTTGAAATTCGTGCATGGTTGATAGGACTTTCACCGTAAATTGAGTGTCTCCATATACCAGGTCAGAAAATTATCAAGCTGATATTGCAATGCGTCAGCTTGAGGATTGTGGTGTTCCTTGCGAGTGCCCCCGCTGCGCCTCTGCGTATTACCGACTGCAGAGGATTCAGCACGAGAAGGAACAGCGTGAGCTTCGCAGGCCATCACGAGACTATGTTCTTTACGACTAGGAGTTTTGTTATGGAATATACCTACCGCGATTGCCTAAGCGAAGAAATTGAGATTCTTCAATTGATGCTTTACAGGGATGAGTTTTTGGCCGTAGATCCCAAAGCCTGCAAGCACTCTGGCCCTCTAATAAGAAAAATAGAGGAAAACATGAAAGAGCTTTCCGAGCTCAATGATCAGCCCTAGACTTAAATCGTGTGAGCGTTGCTTCCTTAAAGCGAGCTAACAGCCTCTTTTGACCTAATCAGCGCTAAAAGTAATATAAGCATAGAAGAATTTTGGGACTATCCCCACCACGGATTTTATTTTCTTGCCATATACTCTCTGTCCGCTTCAACCATTGCTTCTTCGTCGTCATGGAAGAAGCATCCATACAACAGGTTTTCTATCCGAGAAACTTCCATATCACGATCCGCGACCTCTTGCCATAGATAAAGCTCTTGGAATCTATTTCCAAGATAGAATTGTGCCTCAGAAATATCTCTTGTGATTTTAAAATAAGCAGATTGTTCCTTGACTCTTGGTGATATATAGGTCAGGATTTTTCTCCCGACTGAATGCAACGTCGCCATAGGCCGATGGAGGTTCTATGCCTATTTTAGTAGCAACTAATACAAAATCAATAGGTTCTCATACCTGCTCTCAGGTTTTTGCTGCCGAGAGGAGATGAACGTTGGAAGGCAGACACACGACAGCTGAAGCGGAAGCTTTCAAGCATTCAGAGTCTGTTGAGGCTGGCTGAGGTTATCTATGAGGTTGTCGATTGAACACCAGTAGATGAGGAGTGACTAACCAGTAATCAAAATCCCAGCCATTGCTGATGGGGTAAATGTTCTGTCGGGAGATGGATAGCGACAACATCACCGCCCCCTGCTTTCCCCTTGCGGGTCTTGTATGGCTTTCATTCAGCCGTGAGGCATCAGGCTTCCCGACAAATGAATACCAAATTAATTAATCCAATACTTGATTTGACCAGATTCTGTAATGGTTGTGCTCAACATCCCCTCAGCTTCCAGATGTTCTGCCAAGCTTTTAATGCGCTTCGGATCGATTCCTGTTTTTACCGAGATCAACGCAACTGTGAGAGGCTTGTCTACGCAAGCCTTGAGAATCGCTTGTTCATCACTTTTTGAAGCTGTATCCTCGCCCTGTGGGGTTTGTATTTCTGAGATGGCTGACTTGATGCTCTCGCCTACGTTGACCACAACTTGTTGCTGTGCCAATGGAGAAGAATAGGCGCCTGGCAGGTTGTATCCACAATTTCTATTGTAGTCGTCGACCATTTCTGAAACGAGGAATAGATCTACAAACTGACCGATGCCAAATACTCCCCATGTAAATAGGTAGAGTAATCCAGATCCAATCTTGCCTACATATAGACGTTGAATTCCACCTGCACCAATGAAGATTGCTGCCCAACAAAGAAAGACAACCTCTTTTTGCTTTGCAGGCTTGATTCCATGCGTGAGTGCTTGAGTCATTTTCGTTTTATCGATAGATTTGTAATTGGGTCAATTTTGAGATTGTTTTGGAATTACTTTTTCAATTAAATCGCCGACTGGGACACCAATCGAACCGCCAGCTGTGATTCCAAGAGCTGCCATAGACACCGCTGTGTTGATGTAAATGAATGGTGCTGCAATGCAAGTAAGTAGGAAGACTTTTGCAGCCTCGAAGACTCGCTGCTCTTCCACACTCATTCGGTATTCCATGCCTTTTTTGTTGTTGGACTCTCGCCCCGTGAACACACCATCTCCCTTCCAGCGGCAAATCACCTCACTCATTTGGGGAGTATTTGATGAGATCTTTCTTAGCCGTATCCCCCAAAAGGACTAGAGGCGTACCCCCAGGTGCCAACCCGTCAGCCTGTCCTGCTCCACTGGGGTCAGGAAGGAGTAGAGCCAATCCAGGAGCAGCTCTTCCACCTCTGTCACTCCAGGCTCCTGCATCCCCTCGGAAAGCAAGCCTCTGAAGGCATCAGGGTCGTTGGCGCGTAGGCAAGCAACAAGCTCCCCCATCAGGAACAGAGCAATGCGGGTGTCGAGGGTCATTGGTCAGTAGTGACTGTCTTGAGTGTTCCCCGCTCTGCTCGGGCAATAAAAACTCCGCCTTGCGACAGGGTGATTTAGCTTATTTCAAATAAAATTACATACATCAGCTACAATTCTAGATTCAAAAATGTTATTAGGCTCCCTCCATTCGCCCCATATCATTTCGTCATCTGTAGAGTTAAAAACTCTGCCTTCGCATACAACCGCGACATATAGTTTTTGTTTTTGACCGTTTTCAGCTGGAATTACGATTGACTGGCCCGTCTTTTTTGCTCGCTTGAAATCAAGAGTCAGCTCTCCATACCCCCGCACCTCAGCTTCTGCAGTAAGCGCAAGCAGGAGGCTTGCCGCGACGAATAAAAAGAATTTCATGGAGCCAATGCATTAAACCCACTTATATTGAAGAGTATTTGTATTGGTTGATGCAATTGCTACCAGTATTCAATAGCTAAAAATGGATTGCTCCCGTTGATTTGCACTTGGGAGCGGCGAGGTCACCTAGCGAAAGGGTGGCTTCGCTTGCCTAGAAAAAGCCCTCGAATAACGAAACCTGGCCGAGGGCTTCCCCAACAGAGAAAACATCATGGCAAATGACACAGGGGAGTGGAGTGTCTTATGCAAGCCAACGAGTGATCACGGTGCCTTCATAGACGTGACCCGAAGCTTCAACAATTGGCTTGGTCTCTGGGTTCGTGAAGATGTTGTAGAGGACGTCCTCGGGTCCTTGAAACATCACTGTCGCTCTTTGGGGGTCGTCCTTGCAGACGCCAATAAAGAAGGTCTTGACCCCCATCTCGGCAAACATCGCTTGCTGCTCAGGAGCATTCATATGTGCGCGATATTCCTCAAACGTGTTGCTGAGCTTGAAGTCCAGAGCAGTTGTCTCGGTCATGGCTTAGCGGATGTTCATTCGTGACAGATCTCTTTTATCCCACTTCCGTAGTCCAGCTCACTTGCTGCTGCAGTGAGTGCTCCACGCTCGCCAGACTCCAGCGATGGCGAACAGGGACCGCAGCAACCACGAACCGCCAGAGAAGCCCGTTGGTGAGGGCTGGCTTTATAGCGAGCAGCAGCAGAAGAAGCTCTGTCACTTCAAACCTTCAATGGCGACCGTTCACGCCCAATGGTTCGAGGGCCGCAAAGACTCTTCCCCGGATCATTCATTTTGACAACTGGGCTAGCGGTTTATGCAAAATCGGTTGTGAACAACCAGCTTTTCGTCGGTAGTCAGTGATACCAGCGAAATAGAGGCACACGAAAGAAATTCTTGATCCCAAAGGTCTCCCAAAAATGGTGTGCGGTGTCACTGGTGAGTCTCTATTAATGGTTCCTGCGGCACTTCCTCATACGGCTGAGGAGGCATCGCAGCAGCACGGGAGAGCGACCCGTTGGCTGGCAGACAATCCAGTCCCAGTACACGGCAAGCGTGATGGGGCTGGCTTTCTGCGCTTAACCCCGTCTTCCAACAACGGGAAAGATTTAGTGCATCGCACCGAAATACGTAACGCCTCGTCAAAGTTATGGAACGGCAACCGCATCTCTCGGGGAGAACGATGTTCTCCTCGCGGTTCCGTGGCCTCACATCATTGATTCGGTAAGGCTGTTGGAAGTCAGCCCCACCGATAGAAGGGGCTGCGCCGAACTAAGAAGACGAGTGACTCGACAATCACCTCACATAACGGGCATAGCTGGGCAGTCGTTTCAGGCGAATCTGCGTCGAGTAACCCGTCGGCGTGATGATATTCACCACTTCAGGAGCAGGGCTATTCAGCGTGTAACCAAGTTCTGTCAACTTGGCCCAGGATTCTTTGAGCAGTTCAGTGTCCATAAATTCTAGATAACACATCTCATCAAGCTTCCGCAAGTTGTGGTCAATATGTACCACTTGATGCATTTAAGAGCGGGTGATTAACCGACCATCAGACAAAGCGTAAGAGAGATGATCCAAGAATTCAGCATTATTTCGCGGACTCCGCCGATGGTGCATCAGCTTGATGACAAGCGCTTTGTAGTGTGCGTGTCGAGTGGGCTTTGCCTGGAATTTGCTGACCGATGGGATGCCGAGTGCTGCTTGAAAAGCCTTCAGGATTCAAGTGTTTTAGCTAAGTAGCTATTAATACATTGACGGGGAAGGATTAAGCATTTTTGGCTACTGCACAACTTCAGGATTGTGGCATTATCGGCTGACTCACAGCGAGCAGATGTCTCCAAAAGAGAAGTACATCCTCTTAATGGAAGCTGCGTACACCGCCACAGACAAAGATACCTACTACAAATTGATGCAAAAGGCTGATCAGGTCTTAAAAGACACTCAGGCAACCGTAGACAACATTGATGCAGAGGCTGCTTAAAGACCTCAGCGACCTTCCTCAAACATCAGAAATAGCTCGCCGTGGGTCAGTCAGCTGATAGTTGCTGGATCCATTGGCTCCAGGGTTGCCTTAAGCCAGATGCTTCGACCTTTCTCTTTGAGCCCCCACTTGGGCAGATCGTCGTTGGCTCGAATATCGACAGCCCCGAGAAGCTCGCTGCCGCCACCGGCATATGCCAGTCAGAATCTCGGAATTTAGGCAATGAAAAAAATCGCATAATTCTCGCCAGCACTGACGACAGAGGAGCGATCACTTTTCTTCAGGTGTGGCTACCTGCTTTTAGCCACCAATTACGGACTGGCGCTTTCGATACCGCCCTTAAGTAATTTCTCAAGCCAATCAACATCCTTCTCCAGGTCTTCGACCCGCTGCTGCAGCTGTTGCTCGCGGACGTGCTCGGCTTCATCCATCTGCTGACGGCCGCCGTTCATCATCTCGGTGTAGGTCAACGCTCTGGGCTTCATCGGCTCCTCTGGGGAGGGGATTGCTGGGTCAGTCATCAGAGCCCTTGCCAGCGGTAAGTCGACCAGCGACAAAACCAACGCCACCAGCAAAGACTGCAGCCTGAAGTTGCCACACCAGAAGCCTATGGCGCCATGTCATGCGGTTGAGCCAGAACCCAGCACCGACGGCCACAACCAGCAGGATGACCAGACCAACCTGGGAAAAGGTTTTCATAGCTTCCCTCACTTCTCCAGCGCAGCCTTCAAGGCGGTTAGTCCCTCTTCCAACTGCGAGTAGTTGTCTGGATCTGCATCCCAGGCATCGACCAACTTCTGCGCAGTTTCGATGAACTCCTTCATCTCGTCGCAAGCCTTCAGAAGATCCATGGCGCAGAAGCCGAGGAGAGCGAAAAACTTACTTCCATCGCAAAGGACAAGAAAGCCCCCTGGAGGTTTCAGTTCCAGGGGTGCAGCTCTTCTCGCCGACCTCAAGTTGATGCACCCACATGACCAGGGTGTGATCAGAACGATTGGGGTTGATGACCAGATGCAACTCGTTGGCTCAGCCCACTTCGGGAGCCCAGCCCGTTAATGGCGCATGATGCTTTTGGCTGAGCCTTAGTAGTGACCACCGAGCTGAAAAAGCTGTTCAGCTGGAAGTACGCGGGAATCTTGGTGGGAGTCAAGCTCGGAATGGCTGCCGTTGCCTACGGCCTATACCGTGCTGGCCTCGACCCCAGTTCGTTTGCGTTTGGGCGCTAACCCGCACCTCCCACAATACTGAAAGAAAAATCTCCAGAACCCCTCAGAACTGGAGACCGTCCAACTGCCTGATGCAGCTCTGCATTCAGACCCGTTGAAGCTATGAAGCGAGGCCTGGGTGCGGAGGTACGGATGACCGCTAGACCTTCGCAGACGAGCCCAACGGTGTAGAAAAAAGCGCATAAAAAAGGTGGGTCGTGCATTACCCACCTGATCTGATTTCTCCAGTCGAGCTGTCCGGAGAAGTCGCAAACTCTGCGTCTGCGAAATGTAAAAAACCCGTTGACACGACTGTGGATTCAGCACCCACGATGAGAATTAATACCCACTAGCTCTCGTTTTTCTCGAGCTTCTCGAAGGCCGCCAGAACGTTTGCGGTAGCTCTGCTTGCCTCGATCTCAACCTCAGTGGCTATCAAGGTGAAGTGATGCGTAGTATCCGATGCGACTCGCTGTACTCCTATCGCTGGCTTTGCTAGCCCCAGCAACTGTGTTTGCCCATGAGGCCAAGGTCACAGCTGAAGGAATATCAGAAGAATTCGCGACTGCTGAGGCAATGCGTGAAGTTCCCAAAGGTGCATCGGTGACCGACACCGCTTGCAGGAGTCAAGACGTTGGGATGTCGACCCGCTACTGGTGCACCGTCACGTACAGCGATTAGCCGGCTGCGGGCTAGGTCTCTATCTTCTTGAGCTTCTCGTAAGCAGCCAGAACGTTTGCAGTGGCCACCGCTTGTGACTCACCAGTGTTCTGCATTCGTCTTTCGATGAGCCTCTCTACGAGCTTCTGAGTGGCGTCCATTGGCTAGTTGATGGCGTGAACTACGAGTGCCAGGAGGAAGCCGATCAGCAGGCCCTTAACGAAGGTGATCCAGAGCATTTGGTACTTGCTCAGACCAAACCGCTGCCTGATCCGCTTGATGTAGGTCTTGTGCCAAAGCAGGACTGAGCACGGCTGCTTCGCCTTCTTCGACTTCTTGGATTTCTTTGCCATCGATCAATGATGGCAGCGCCTGGCAATACGACTCCGTTGTGCGGGTTCACCTATGAGCAGAACCCCCAGACTCACAGCTCTTCAGAGGGTGCGCTCCTGGGGCCAGCAAGCCCTGCCTGAGGCGACAGCTGCCGAGCACTTGGCATTGATCGAGGGTCACGTACCCGAAGTGATCGCAGGTGGCGACAAAAATCCCAAGCCCCCAACCTCTTCCAGGTCGCGGACGTGGACATCAGCGTTATCAACTTGATCAACGCTGACCTGGTCACCCACAGCGCGCCAAGGGTCTGAATTTAGATTCCGCCTGGTAAGCCATCCAAGGATTTGTAACAAGTCGAACCCTTTGTCTCAATTCGCCTAGTCGGGACTCATTTCGCTGCCTATCTGTTGGGTCAGCAGCGATCAAGAACATGAAAGGAACCAAGACCAGACTCACCACCGCTCCAGAGGGCTTCGAGTACTACAGAGTTTGCGACCACGAAGGCGTCTGCCAAGTCGTCAGAGGCATGTGGGCAGCACAGCACCTCACAGAAGACATCCGTGAACTGAGCGCCACCAAGACAAAGTATTCAGATGATTGGGTTTAGGACTCTGAACGACAACCCGTTTGCCCCCCTACAGGGGCGTTCGCACCCCCACCCAACAAAAGGAGTTGAACAAGTCGAAAGATCACTGGCAGCTCTGACGACCACCGAGGAAAAGCCCTGACCAAATAGACAGGACTTTGATCTTCGTGATGAAGAGATTCCTAGTGCCGTCACGCGCCGGAGTTTTTTTTCTTGCCCATACCAGCAATGAAACCGGCACCGTTGGTAGCTCAGATGATCTCTTTACGGCCGGCCTTGATCTTGGCTTTGGCAGATACAAGACCAAAAATCAGCAGGATCAGAAGCCCCGCATTCACGCCAACGAAAAACATTGTGTCCATGACTTCAAGATTGCTTTGCTCGTCATAAGGAAAGCGAACAAAACAGCCCATCGGTCAAAAGACTCATTCAGCTCCGAAGAAAGAAGAAATCTTCGGCTGATCTTGGGAAATCTGGCGAGACCAACTACAACTGCCAATCGCTATCGCCATCAGTGCAGTCCTTCCCTTGCAACTCTTGCAAACGCGCCAAGAGCTCTGGATCACCAACAATCTGCCGGCGGCATCCGTCTTCACCCATATACGTCAGATGCCCATCGGCATCGATGACCAGCGCGGTCATGGGGGTAACTGGAGACGTCTCGTCGATGGCGATGCGCTCCTTCTTCAGATCCACCCAGTCTGCGTCCTCTAAGCGCACAAGCCCAAAGCCATGAACAAACCAGACAGTGGTGGCAGCCGCCTGGGCAGCGTTCCTCTATGAAGGGTGCGATGGACTGGCACCTTTCCAAACGCGTGACTGATCAACAAGGCAAAGACAGGGCCTACTGGATTGATGAGATCGCCTTCCGGGAGGCACGCTTGAACGGCAGTCAGGGTGACATCGACAGCGAAGACCAAGCGGCCTGCGAGGAAGCCCTAAAAGCAGCGAAAGCGAACTTGGCTGCCTCTCGGTGAACCCGGGGCTGACGGAGGCCCGAGCCACAACTAGGATTTGAAGGTGAGAGGGAGACCTCTTCGGGCGTGGTTGCTTGATTTGGTGGGTGGTGTCACGACCTACTGCCTCTCTCACACCTCTTGATCAAGGCTGAACCAGGCCCCTCTCCTTGGCATAACTCTTGTAGTGATTGGGAAATTCATCGGCAAGCCGAGCAAGTACATCACTTGAAGAGCCCATTTGCTCGTTCACTTCATCAAAAACCGATGCAAAACAGCTCTCACACCTGATTTCAAGACAAAGCTCATCCCAGCTCGTGCCTTGTTTGTTGAAACTGGCCACAAGCTCTTTAAAGGTCACGAGAAACAAACTGTTCCAATTCGGACAAGTCTAAATCCAATGGCATCAATTAATTCGATGCCGAATGAAATCAGGATTGCCCTAGCCTGATGGCACATGGCTGTGATGAACCAACTTTCAAGGGATGAAACGATTGCTGCAGCTGCTTCGGCGATGGACTGGCCAACGGGAGAAACCCCCATTGCATACACCCGAAGAGTTGGAGTGCTTTAAAACAGATGCGATCGACAATCGCGGCAAGCACTATTGATGCAGGGGGCAACTGAACTGGCACTACTCGCCCTGGCGTTTGTCGGGCTTCAGCTCTGGTGGCTCAGCAAGGTCTTTTTGAATCGACCCCGGCAGCCAAGGCCACTGGGCAACCCCATGAGGGCAAATTCGCTTCAAAACGAGCGAACTGCCCTGCAAAAGATCTTTGATCAATCCTGAGAACCGCCAAACCTTGGGATCGAACTAGGGACAAACACCGATGCCTGATGCGATCTCAACAATCAGCGTGGTGCATCAGCAAAAACAGCCATGGCACTGATTTGTTGTGCGCACTGTGGTCACATGCACTCGAGCCTGAGAGGGGACTGCCCCCAGTGCCATCAACAGAGGCGCCTATGGTCTCCCCAGGCGTTGTCAGAACGGATCAAACCAACGCCGATCAACACCAAGGAGTGACCACCATGGCCTTTGAAGCCCCCCCAGCAGAGGGACGTCAGTGCATCAGCTGCGGTGACATCAAACCTCTGAATTTCTTTGGCTTGGATCAACAGGAGTGCCGGAACTGTGAATCAAGTCGACGCCAACAGGGCATCAAACAAAACGTCGATGATTCCGTCGAGGAGTCTTGAATCAAACCGAGCCTCAATGAGCATATGCACCAATGTTCAATTGATATCCATGGGCTATCACATAGGTAGCGTTGCAAAGAGGTGTCATGGGCAAGGTTCTTTCAGCAGCGAAGTGGTCATTCGAACTACTTGGCCAACGCATCACTGCACTTCGTCTTAAAAAGAGCTTTTCAGAATCAAGGATTTACAGCGACTGGGCTTATGACGAATCACAGATGAAAGAGGCCGATTTTGGCAAGCGTGAGCAGAAATCTCATCTCGAATACGATTGCTGAAGCCACAAGCTGATTCATCAGAACCAAAAACAGCGACGTAACAGGCATCCAACCAAAGCCTTGAATGGCGAACTGACCAGCCTGAGAGAAAGGTTGGCAATTTGCGTCCAAGTCTCCTAGAACGCTGTTCAGCATCGTTGTTGCAATGGCCTTGATTCCCCGCTGGCAGTTCATGACTGACAGCAGCAAAGCCATGGTGAAGCGATCTGCGATCACACTTGTGGTCGTCCTGATTGGATTAACACTGCTGCGCGCAATCTTTCCCTGGATCCTGCTTGGCCTTGCCCTTTATGGTGCCTGGTGCCTGATGAACCGGAAATAACCGATGAGCGATGACTCAACCCAAGCCAGACGCACGCTTTATCTCTGGGCCCTTGGCCTCAACGTTGTCGCTTGGGGCGGATACCTCGTTCTAACCAAAGTGATGGGTATCGATTTTGAATTGATTCGGCAAGCCAGATTGGTTGGTTGAGGTCCCATCCCCCCAAGATCGATGTCACTGGTTCGACCACTGCGTTATTCCGAGATGCCCGCGTGACCGGATAAGAATCCTGATTCCCCTGGCACAAATCCACGCGATCGCGTCATAACCTCCTCTTAATGAGAAGGCTGCTTCGTGAATCGCCCCCTAACGCACGACTTCGAGGCTGATTCGTCCCAAAGGAAGAGGCGATCCGAGAGCTTGACCAGACAGAAAACGGTGCAGCGGATCTGCGGCCAGGCCCTTGTGTGGTTTGGAAGCGCTGTTCTCGGGGTCTCTCTTTATAAATTCATCAGCGCTTTTTGGCTTGATGCTTCGCCTTGGCCTGAGTTGCAACTTGGTACAGCTGGCTTGATCTTGGTCGCGGCAGGTCGAATTTTTCGAAACTCAGCATTCATAACAACACTGCTGTCGGAAAACAATCCTTCAGCACACGCAAGACGAGCCCTTTTCATGCTCGCCCTTTCATCATTCATCATCGGCTGCGTTGTTTTACTGAAACTTTCTGTTCAGGACATTTATCGCTACAAACGCCTGCTTGGCGAAGGAGGAATTCTCGAGTATTCACAAGCCCTGATTCTTTTTACATCCGCTTGGATCGGGTGGCTCATCTCCAAAGATTTCCGCCAGCGCTTGTCCATGCGCCTGCATTCAGTGGTTTACGCGATCATTGCTTTCGTGATGCTGTTGGTTGGCCTGGAAGAGATTGCCTGGGGGCAAATCCTGTTCGGCTGGAAAACACCTGAGAACATCGCTGCAGTCAACGCCCAAAACCAGACAACGCTTCACAACCTTGAGTTCTTCCAGAACTACCTCGACCTCAATCTTTTCCTGGTTTCGGTCATGCTTTTGGTGTTGGTGCTGTGGCGGCCTTCAATTCGAAGGATGCGCACAACGATCCTTGATGAAGGTCGGATTCCCAACAGCAACTTTTTCATTCCGCGATACTTCTGGCCCCTCTTCTTCTGCGCGGCATTTCTGTCTTACTTCGTGGCGACAGAGTCGGGAACGGAGCTTGTGATCAATATCGATCAAGAATGGGCCGAATTTCTCCTCTATCTCGCTGCTGGTCTGAACTTATTGAGAACCTACATCCTTCTTGGCAACGCTCAACCGCAACCAAGCCACTGAACAACTGCTCAATGCGCCCGGCCTCCGCCTTGCCACTCTCCAAGCAAGGGGTTCAGGTGCAGATACACAGCTGACCTGATCCAGCCTCAGCGGACTTGATCCACAGGGCACCAAGGGTATAAATCGTCTGGTGCAGACAAAAAAACCGCTCCATCCCTGGAGCGGCTCCATAGCCAAGGCAATCCCCATCACCCGGCGATCTGCACCAATCTTTGATGCAATGAAAAAATAATACCCACCAAACACCAGATGTAGTGGACGTCAACACTCACTTAAGACTCTGGTGAACATGCGTGAAGTGGCCAGATAACGCAACAGCAGCACTGCATCCAGTGCAAGGAAGCCCGCCTTGAGGAGACACTAAATCTGGATCAGGAGGTCCAAACCCCTCGGAATTGTGATGCTTCATGCTGAAGACATCCTTAAAGGAGAAGCCATGATTTCTGGCCCATCCTGCCCATTGCGGCTGGGAGTTCTCGATAGTCCCGACTATTGGACTGATGACGCACTGATGTCTGCAGTGCGTCCATTGAATCCAGAGGAACTTCACCACCTGGCCGTTGGATCCCAACAACGAAGGAATCAACAACGCGGTGTTCGCACCACCCGTTCATTCAGTTCCCGCGGCTGAAAGCAGCCAGGAGTTGATGAATCGGCTCGACAAGCTTGTCGAGCCATGTGCCTGAGCGCCGACCAGCAGGCCGCTGCAATGCCGAGGCATGCAGCATTGGCCCATTGGAGCCATACCCCTCAAAGGCAATCAAAGCGTCTTGAGCTCCCTGCAGCTCCTGGTCGATTCGACGGGAGGAGAAGCGGCTGTGGGCTCGGTTTCGCGACGTTGACATGACTGGAGCGGTTGCACCTACATCCGGTCTGGCTACGGACCGAGCTGCTTTGCAGCAATTGGTGATGCTTCTTAGGGAGCCCAAGCACAACCCATTTACAAACCGTTACAAGAGGCTTAACATTTCGCAACTCACCTACGAGCAATGGCTTCTTCAACTCCCGACGACGACTGGTTCCAAAGCGCCGCATCAGCTCAAATCCGCAGCGAGCGTTTCGAACGGGCAGAGCTCCTCAATGGCCGCGCCGCCATGATCGGCTTTGTGGTGGGCGTGCTGACGGAAGCTCTGACGGGGCACGGGATCGTGAGCCAGATCACCTTTGGCGTGTTCGGCTGCAACTGAATCGATCAGGCCAATGGGGCAGAAAGTGACATTGAAATCACGCGTTCCTCACCCCATTGGCTGTCGCCAAGCACTAACAGATCACATTTTTTGGGTTGAAATGCTTGATATTGCAGGCGTTTTGCGATAAAAGGTTATGAATCGGTTATGAAGAGATGAAGACAAGCACCGCCCATTCACGCCTCGAGTCCCTCCAGCTCGCCGCTGAAGAGTGCCTGACCCGCGATGAAGCTCAGAAGATCTTGAGAAAGGCAGACAAGGCCCACGCCAAGCTCGAGTCGTCCGCAGCCCCCTTCCACCGCCCCAAGAACTGACAGGCACCTCAAGCCAGCGGCAGACGAAGACATAAATCTGTTTAATCATTTGTCGGAGTAAGTCCACTCACTCCACAGTCATCAGATCAACTCGGGACGATCGCGATCTCCCTTGAAAGGTCCTTGGATCCATGGACTGATCCATCCGCCATAAAACTCTCCGGGCTGAGCCAGAACGTCCTCTCCTTCCAACCTGCAGCGATCCACGCGGCGGGGATAAACACTGATCCATCCGGCCAGGAGAGAGAAAGACTCTGTTGGCTTGGGGTAACTCCAGCCGGCCCGAACACGGCGGTCGGTTCCATGAGCAGCACTCACATCCCAGTAAGCCGCCACTCCTTTCCATTCACAGAACGAAGGCCGCCCCGTGGAGGGGTGGAGCGTGCCGGGGCTAAACGCTGATGGGTGCAGATAGATCGTGGGCGGGTGGAAGGTTTCACACACGCGCAAATAACGCTGATCGAGGGCGATCTGCTGCCCTGCAATCAAGATCTCCACAGAACCGGACACCAGCTCAATCAGGGGAGGACGGGGATAGCTCGAATCCGTTTCAACGGGTCGCATGGCCTACCCCATATCGAGCAGATAGTGCATGACGGCAACCCGATGGGACACAGCAATGCCTTCTGGGGAGTCGGGGCCGATCAACGCCTCGGGAACACGATGAATGCGCGTGAGAGGTTTGATCTCGTAGGCCGTCCCTTCGGGAGCACCGGAACCGCGACTGCGGTCCCAGATCCCGCTGGCGTCACCCTTGTAATGCCCCGCCACCTGCGAGAGGTGCGCATAGAAATTGGGCCCGATGCGGCAGACCACGATGGCCAGACAGGCATCGAAATCGTCGGATGAGAGCACATTGACCCCATCACGGACAGCACGTTCGTCGACCCCGAGAACCATGTCCTCGAGTGCTGTTTCACCCGTCAACTGCCAGCAACGGATGGTGACGGCGTCGTGTTGGCTCACTTTCTGCGGGTGAGATCACCGAAATCATCGTCGTTGGGCTGCAGAAATTGCCAAACGACAGGAACGGTGAGGGCGACCGTCAGGCCAATGGTGACCCATATCGCTGTCGTGTAGTCACCCATGCAATGTCTGCCAATTTTGCGGACCTTAACCAGTCCGGGCCGAAGCAGCAGCGCAAACGCCAGTCACACCTGGGCACGCCTCACCACAACCTGGTCATCCTTCACAAGACCACTGCCATCACACTTCATTCGGGGAACGAGACGCCCCTCACACACGGACCAAGACCCCTTCATGAGTCCAGCGCGCCTCATCATGGGATGATTAAGTAATCCTTAAGGGTTGCCGCATGGGTCACTTCGCTAGGCAGCTCAGCGCGCAGGAGATCAAGCAGGGCTACTCGCTGCTCAACCTGATGGAACATCTCGACCGCGAGATGGATCTGCTCAATCAGCAGCGCATCCGCGTCGGGCCAACAACCCCGGAAGGGCAGCGACTCACCCAGATCAAGCAGAGCCATCTGCGCAAACTGCAGAGCTGCATCAGCGAACTGAACACCAGTGGCTTCAATGACTGGTTACTGCATCAGCAGCCTGCCTGACCCTTGAATGGGGCTGAGCCATCCCGGGTGAGACAACCCTTTGCCGCTTCCGGTCGTTTACCACCCGCAATACTCCGCGCCACTGCCGAGCACCCATCGCTTTCCGATGGCGAAGTTCCGGCTGCTGCATCAACTCCTGCTGGAGCAGGGGATCGTTCAGGCCAACGAGGTGCATCGGCCCCTGAGCATCGCCCGCAGAGATCTTGAGAACGTTCATCCACGCAGCTATCACGAAGCCTTTAGCCGTGATCACCTGACCCGACCGGAGCAACGTCGCATCGGGCTTCCGGCCACGCGGCCTTTGGTGCAGCGCACCTGGCTTGCCGTGGGCGGCACCCTGTTGACGGCACGACTGGCTCTCAAGCGGGGCTTGGCCTCTCATCTGGCGGGCGGCACCCACCACGCCCACCCCGGCTTCGGGAGTGGCTTCTGCATCTTCAACGACTGTGCGGTCGCCGCTCGGGTGTTGCTGGGAACAGGGGAGGTGCGGCGAATTCTGATCGTGGATCTCGATGTGCACCAAGGGGATGGTTCGGCAGCCTGCTTTCAACACGACCCCAGGGTGACCACCCTCTCGGTGCACGCCGCCAGCAATTTCCCCTTGCGCAAAGTGGACGGGGATATCGACATCCCCCTTGCCGACGGCACCAGCGATGACGACTATCTCGCTGCCATTGCCGACAGGTTGCCTGATGCCTTGGACAGGATCGCCCCAGACTTGGTGCTCTACAACGCGGGCGTCGACCCCCATCGCGATGATCGACTCGGCCGACTCGCCCTCAGCGATGCGGGATTAAACATGCGCGATCGACTCGTGCTCGATGCCTGTCTGCGCCGCAGGATTCCAACCGCAACGGTGATCGGCGGGGGCTACGACGCCCTCGCTCCCCTGGTGCAGCGCCACGCCATCGTGGTGCGTGCTGCTGCCGAGCAGGCTCGCTTGTTCGACCTTCCATGACTGAGGAAATCTCTGGGGCCATCACTGGGAACATGCCCCCCTGGAGACCTCTACTGCGCGCGGCCATGCAGCGGGAGGGACGCTCCATTGCCGCCCGCTGGGTGCAACTGGCCACAACAGGACGCGATGGCGCACCTCGGGTGCGAACCCTGGTATTCCGCGGCTGGGCCGGTGCAGACCAGCTCGAACTGTTCAGCGATCAGCGCAGCGAGAAGGTGACGGAACTTGCCAACGACGGAGCCGCTGAACTGTGCTGGTTGTTCCCCAAAGCTCGCCAGCAGTACCGCCTGCGGGGAAAGGTGACGTTGATCACAGCCACCGAACAACCTGATCTCTGCCAGCAGCGCTGGCAAAAGCTCTCCGACACAGGACGAGCCGTCTGGGGCTGGCCCACCCCGGCAGATCCACTGGACCCCACGGCGGCCTTTCCCGATCAACTGGCTGAAACTGCACCACTGCCAGAGCATTTCGTGGTGCTGAGGCTGCAGGTGATCAGCGTTGAGCGGCTCAACCTCGGCCCCCACCCTCATCAACGCACACGTTGGAACGCGGACACGCTCTGGCAGGAGCAACCGCTGAACCCCTGATCACCACCAGCGCTCAACGCGACCAACCGACGGCCGGCCCGGTTCACTGGGCACCGTCACCACCGACAGCCGCTGCAGATCTCGTCGGTAATCAAATCGGCAGAAGCCGACGCCCGTGCCGGAACAGGCCGAAAGGCTCTCGAGCGCAACAGAGGCCCAGCGCCGCTCCTCAGGCGTTGGCTTTTTTTCCGGCGCGGGACGCCAGCCATCGGCAATCAGGTGGCGATTCGCCTCAAGGATGGTTTGCCTGGCACTGAGCTGCGGCTCAGGTCTGGCCAAGGCAGACCCGCCCACCAACCAGGGCAGCAACAGCGACAAGACAACACAACGGGCCATGGAGAGGCTCATCCCTCTCTGACCTAGCCATGGATCGGAGCGCTGACCACTGGGGTCAGCCTGCGGTGAGCTGAGCGAGGGGCTGAATGCTGAGGGCGATCACCACACTCACCACAACGCCAACGGCGGCTTTCCAGAGATCCGTGCCGATGACCTTGGCCAGACTGCCCCCGTCCCTGTTGGTGAACGGGAGATCTGATGTTTGTTGCTTGATCCGCAAGGCCAACTCACGGCCGCCGATCAGCCCCAGAAACACCCAAGTGGTGCTGAGGGGGAAGCTGGAGATGAAGGCCTTGTAGAGCAGGCAAAGACCGAACAACAGATCAATCAGCGTGGCCGAACGCAAATCGGAGCTGTTGGTCTTGGTGCGGAGCACGGCCTGGATCGGCCCTCCCCCAGTGGCCACCAGAACACAGAGGCCCATGCAGAGCACCAGCGTGCAGATGAGCATCGGGACGAGGTCCAACTGGCGCGGCAGGAACACGAAAATGTTGGCCAGGTCCTGCACCAGCCACATGCACCAGAGGAAGCCGGTGGAGAACCACTGCAGGCCGTACCAGACCTTGCTGGGGTCTTTGCCCTCCTGGGAACGGCAGAACACCCAGCGCTCCAGTGACCACAACCCCAGGCCGTAGGCCGCCAGGCCTACGGCGAAGGCGAGGCCATACCCCGTCAGCGAGCTGCTGAGCAGCGTGCCGATGTTGGACGGCATGAACGATGACAACACCAGAAACGAGGTGCTCACCGGTGCTCCCCACTGGGTCAAGGCCACAACAGCGAGCGGTGGAAGCACATACACCCAGGTGAACGGCTCAGGCCAAGGAAACTCCTTGCCAGGCACACTGAGGCGGCCCCAGGTGGGATCACCGTTGTTGAGGAACCAGCCCAACAGCAGCACTCCACAGGTGACCGTGCAGATGAACAGCATCTGCAGGGGTTTCGGCGTGCGTTTCCGGTTGGAAGAGAGATAGGTACCGAGGGTCTGGAGCGAATCGTTTGCCACCACGGAATAGGCCGCCAGCAGGAATCCGACGAGCATCCAGATGCTGACGTCCATGAATCCGATCAAGCCGATGGTTTTCCTTCCTTGTAAGGAGCTCTAGGAGGAAAGTCGGTGCTCCAGGCCACGCAAACGTGTCGTGATCAAGGAATGTTGTGTGGTCGACGGTGATGCACCACCGGAGCGATTCGACCACGAACGTACGTTGACGAACGGATCGGTGTTTAGGGATACACACCCAAATGTCTTAAGAACGAACGGATTTGACCTCAGCACCAGCCGAAGCCAAATCGCAGTTCCCGTCGGGCATCGCTCGGCCCGCCTTCCAAGCCCCTTAGCGGCTTGGCCCTCGCATAATGAGCCGAAAAGAACGAGATTGCAGGAATGTCGGCGACGATTTTTCGACATTCACAAATTCCGTTCGAGACCGAATTTGGGACTGCTGCACGTCAAGACAGTCGCATCAGTTCACCACCTTCAGGCTGCGAATCCCAGTGGCCTTGACCCAATTCGCGAGCGCATCGATATCAGCCCTCTCGGGAATGCAGATGCAACCCGTGCCGGGATAACAGCGGTGGATGCCCATTGCACTTCGGGTGGTGTCGAAGCGAGGGGTCAGGTCAAACCACAGATCATTCCCCCACGGTTCTGGACGCCCCAGGCTGTACTCACCAGCGGGCAAAGGGGCTGCATTGCCGGGGCTCCAGCGACGATCAGCACTCTGACGCCGGGCCACACCACTGGCTGCTGGCCAGCTGGCCAGCAGACGCGGGCCGCGATGCAGTTCAACCTTCCAGATGCGGTTGCCGTCCGGAAACAGTTCGGCCGTACGACGGGTGCTGAGCTGCAGTGGGCCGCCCTGCAGCAACGCTGTCGTTGGCCCCTGTTGCCCAGGGAGATCAGCGGCCGTTGCAGCGACGCAACTCCCCAGCAGCACAGACACCAGAAGGGCGGAGCGCAGCATCAGGATCATCATGAACGCTGCACCCACTTTGGGGCTGCCACGATGGCCTGCAGCAGACCAAGCCTTGGTGGACGTTCTCGATCTGTTTCCCCGCTCCATCCTTCGGGGCACCCTTCCGGATCCTCTGCTCCAACAGCTGACTGCGCTGAGCGAAAGCGTTCTCGCCCATCCCGAGTCCAGCCCCGATGCATCAGCGAAGCTGGCGGGTCAACTGCGTCAGCAGCGCGAACTGAGACCTGATCAACCCGGCGTGCAGGAGCTCAGCAACAACCACCTGCTGCCGGCATGTGATCGCTGGATCCGCCATGTGATGGACCGTCAGCCTCCCCAGGGTCGCGGCCCCTGGGTTCCCGGTCGCTACCGCCTGCAGATGATTGATCTCTGGCTCAATTGCCAGACCGCCGGTGATTACAACCCCACCCACACCCATGGCGGCAGCTTCTCCGGAGTGATCTTTCTGAAGGTGCCACCGCAGATCACCGCCAACAGTTTTGATGGCCAACTCTGCTTCCACGGCCCGGAAGACTGGCACATTCAGTCGTTCCGCACCGGCATGGCGCACTACGTGCTGCCTGTGCCCGGTGAGTTCTATGTGTTCCCGGCCTGGCAACCCCATTCAGTGATGCCCTTCCGCGGGGACGGGGAACGCTGGTCGCTGGCGTTCAATGTGGTGGCGGCCCCCGGTGTTCCACCCACAGCGATGCAGCAGCCCGCCCCCCAGCAACAACCCCTGGGGAACGTCTCGCTCTCGAGTCAGCGACCCACGGCCAAAGGATTCTGAGGAGAACTGTCAGAGTCGTCCGATTGCATCTGTTCAGGATTCATGGGTGACTCCACGCCGCTCCAGCAGGCCAAAGCGATCGCAGCGGCGCTGGAGCAGCTGGCCGACCAGCTGCGCCCTGAGGTGATTCGTGCAGCACGACTGGATGACGATGGGCGCCGCGATCTCGACCGGATCGAATACGCCCTCGGGACCATCGGCAAGGCCTTGATCCTGACGGACTACTCCATCGACGAAGAGAAGGACATCGACAAACTCAAGGCCTTCCGCGAGTCGCAGAAGGGAATGGGCTGAATTCAGATGCTGCTCCAACGCAGCACCCGGTGCTGAACGGCTCCATCTGGCGTCAGATCGAGCAGCCTGCCCCCCGGATCATCGGCGCGATCCAGGGGGCAGGGCTGCACCGCTTTGAAACTGCAAAGCGTGGATGGGCATCCGAGCAGCAGCACGTCTGGCCGCGTGGCCCAGGCCCCCTGCCAATGCTGATGGATGTGTCCAAACAGCACCGCCCGCAGGGCCCGATGGGGACGCAACAGATCCTCAAAATCTGCCTGATCGACGAGCCTGATCGCATCCATGCCGGCATCACCGATGGCGACCGGTGGATGGTGGAGGGCGACCACCAGAGGCAGATCACGGCGCTCCGAGCACCGCAGGCGTTGCGCCAGCCACTGGAGCTGAAGCGAGCCAAGGGCACCGGCGGCTGAACCCACCCGATGGCTGCTCAGCAGCAGCACTCTCATGCCTTGCACCAACAGATCAGCTGGTGCCGTCGTCCAGCGTCTCCCCAGCACCGCATCGAGCAACAGCGGATGATCGTGGTTACCGGGCAGCAGAGCCACCGAGCAGCGCACGTGTTGGCTCAGGACCCGCCGAAGCCGGACATATCCCCCCCAGCTTTCGTCCTGGCAAAGGTCCCCCGTCACCAGCACCAGATCGGGGTTCAAGGCCCCACCAAGCTGGAGAGCTCGCTCGAAGTGAGCCAGGGCCGGCCAACCGCGCACCAGCCCCTGATCAGCGGCCACCAGGTGTGGATCACTGAGGTGAAGAATCCTCATCGCTCTCCGGAATGGACTGCCAGCCGCTGCTCCAGCGGGTTGGATCCTTGAGCTCACTCCAGAGCACCCGCTCGCGATGCGACGGAGCCAGCACAGCCGCCAACTCAACCCATCGCAGCGGACCACGCCCGCCTTGCGTGATCAGCTCGAAATGGCGGTAACCGGCCACCGGGCGCTGGCTGGTCCAGGCCCGGGCAGGACGCCAGGCCATCAGCTGGCGACGAACACCTGACTCACGGTGCTCTCAATCACGTGCCCCGAAGCCGCGATCATGTCGGTGTTGTCGGTGATGAATTGCTCCATCACCCCGGGAGCGGCTTGCATCACCGCGCAGACCTTGCTGGGGTCGTCCTTGCTGACACCTCGGTAGAGCGAGGTGATGCCAGCGATTTTCTGAAGCGGCAGGGATGCGTCATAGGTGGCGACCCATTCGGCAAATGACTTGGTGATGGTGAAGGTGAGGACGTGGGTTTCCATCGACCAGAACAACAGCGTCGGCGGACGCTATCACCAACGTTCATCGTCCTCATCGGCGACCGTTGGGATCCGACGAGGGACCTGATCCTGAGGGCAAGACAGCACTCTCATTAAGGCCTACTCTTGAGAATGAGCGAGGAGAAGCTGTGACATCGTCCTCCGCGCCTGCCGCAACGGACATCACCTTGCAGCAGGGGCTGCATCAGGACGGTCGCCGTCTGACGCCGCAGCGCAAACGGGTTCTTGAGCTGTTCGAGCGCTGTGGGTCCGGCTGCCACCTCAGTGCCGAAGAGGTGCACCAGCAGCTAGCGGCCCTTGAGATGAAGGTGTCTCTGGCAACGGTGTATCGCACCCTGCGCCTGCTGGCCGATATGGGTCTGCTCCAGGAACTGGAGCTCAGTGAAGGGGGTCGACGCTTTGAGCTCGCCGTTGACGATCACCGCCAACATCACCATGTGGTGTGCATCCGCTGCGGCCGCACCGAGGAATTCGAAAGTGAGCCCGTGCTGGCAGCAGGAGCTGCCGCCGCCGCCCACGTTGGTTTTCAGTTGATTGAATCGAGCCTGAACGTGCGTGCGATCTGCCCCAAATGTCAGGGATAGATCGCAACACCGGAATCATTCGGTGCGAAATTCCTTGTCGTAGAGATCAGCCACCAGAAGCTCGATCAGCTGAACGGACACCAGTTCCTTTTCGCGTCTCAACGTGTTCAGCAAGATCTGAACCTGGCGGTGATGCATCAATGACACTTCACCCATCTCAAACCATCTGGCACTGAGCAGGGTTTGAAGACGTTGGCGTGGCGACGATGGTGACATCAGATGCGCCCTGTTTCGCACACTGAAGCCAGCAGCACAGCCGCTGAAAAGGCGTTAGCAACAGAAGTCTTCCGAAGCTTTTGTGAAGCAGACGCGCGGGCTGCCTACTGAGGATGCTCGTTGCAGGGCATCCAGTAGCGATCGCCCATGCGATGCACACCCTCACAACCCAATTGGCGCGCCTGTTCCTCCGCCTCTTCGCGACTGGGATAAGCCAGATAGCGGGGATTGGTGGTGGAGCGGATCTGAATCAAGCCCATGCTCATCGGGCCGGCGGTGATCACCCCCATGGTGTTGACACCAACCGCCACCAATCCCATCCCGACGATGGCGGCATTGATCACGCCCATCGCCACCACACCAATCGAAACCACACCCATCGGCACCACACCGATGCAGATCACCCCCATCGGCACGATGCCGATGGAGATGGTGCCGAGGGGAGCCACGCCGATCGCGATCCGCTTCGGCTTGCTGCCGCAATGCCCGCCTTCAGTCATGGATCAGTGGGCTCCCTGGTGATCCGCATCACCGTGCTTGTCGCAGACCATCCACATCTCGCCCATCTGGTGAGCACCGGTGCAGCCAAAGCCCGGGGCCGCCGCCTCGGCTTCAGCCTGCGTTTTGAACATCGCCTGCTTGGGCTTGCCGTGGGATCCAGCCATGGCCGTTGTTGCCGTGAACATCAACGCGGCGACAGCAAAACAGATGCGTTGCAGCGGCATGGCCTCTTCACAGATCCACCCACTATGCCCATAACGCGCTGATCAGCCCTGAAGCGCCCCGCCACAACTTGAGCCGGCGCCAGCGGTGCAGCCGAAACAATGCGGGGCCGTGTGGATGGGCTGATCGAGAGGAACGGCCTCAAGCTGGATCAGATCACGAAGGTGACGCACCTCACCGGGGCAGGGCAGGCCGAGCTGCTGATTGAAATCACAGTCGTAGAGATGGCCCTGCCAATCCACACTGATCAGCTGACGGCACATCACAGCCCCCAGATTGTCGGGGTTGTGCGCATCCTCAAGAAGGGTCTGATAACGCTGCAAATCGCCACTGCGTTCCAGTTGCTTGGCGAAACGTTGGATGGGCATGTTCGCCAACGTGAGCAGACGATCGAAACGGATTCCCAACCCGCCCAAGACCTTCTTGTAATCCGCCTCCAAGGCTTGCTGGGGAGGAGGCAGCACCGGACCCAGCGGGTTGTAAACGAGATCCAACTGCCGGTTTGGATCACCCGTTCCATAGCCCAGGGCATTGAGCTGGCGCAGTCCGCTGATGCTGCGCTCGAACACGCCATCGCCCCTCTGTTGGTCAACGTTCTCGGCGCTGTAACAGGGCAGGGAGGCGGTGATGCAAACGCCCTGCTCCGCCAGGAATTCAGCCAGATCGTCCTGGCCGGGTTCGCTGAGGATCGTGAGATTGCAGCGGTCAATCACGGTGGTGCCGAGTGAACGTGCCTGGCGCACCAACGCGCGAAAACCCGGGTGCAACTCCGGTGCTCCCCCCGTGAGATCGAGGCAGGAAATGGAATGCCGTTCAAGGATCTGCGGAATCAACGCCAGCAGATCTCCACTCATCATCTCGGTGCGGGTGGGCCCTGCATTGACATGGCAGTGGGCACAACTCTGGTTGCAGCGGTAGCCGAGATTGACCTGCAACGTTGTGAGCTGTCCGCGCTTCAGGGGCGGGAAAACGGTCTCAACAACAGCCACCGGCTCCACGCGGATGAGGCTGATTCTTCCAGACAGAACATGTCCTGGCGAAAGAAACGGATGCTCCCGCTGATGCGCAGCTGATCAACCCACCCGGCGACGCTCAGAAAGCTGACGGAACCAGGCGATGTACTGCTCCGGGCCATCGGGCATGAGCGTGTCAATCCGCAGGGGATCCTCCGGATCGGTGATGCCTCGCAAAGTCCCATCGGCATGGCTGGGGCGATCCACCTCTCCATGGCTGCTGTCAACAAGGACAACGCGATTGGATCGACCGCACCAGGCACCGAGGTCCTGCAGCAGGTTGAGGAAACCGCGATCACTCCCACCCCGCAACCAGCCCGTGCCTTCAGCCGATGCCGTGGATGTGACCGTGTCTCCCACACCCACCAGCAACGGCATCCGTTCCGCGGGGATGCGCTGCTGCACCAACGCCAACAGCGCTTCGGGATCGTGGGGAGCCGTTCGCACATTGAACGTCTCACCCAAGGGAGATTCACCCCAACGGCGCTGGATGTGCTGATTGAGCAGCACCAGAAGGCCGGCCTCCTTGATGGACCCGGTGAGCATGAATTGAATGTCGGTGGTTCCCACATCACCTGCAGCAGCGGGCTTGATCCGTTCCTGACCTTGCGCATCACGGCCCAGGTTGGGAGCCACATGCAGGAAGAACGATTCCTCCAAGCCCTGGCCTGCCGCCTCAGCAAGCAACTGATGCATCAGCTCCGAGAGCATCGTCTGCAGGGCCTGCTGAGTGGTGACATCAGCGGGGACAAGTTCAAAAATCCCATTGAGATTGATGGTGGGTGACACCTGGGTGTCCAACACCGCGGCTTTGGCCACCTCGGCCAGATCATCCACACCCAGCTGCGGCAGCAGGCCGGGCAATCGCTCCATCAATAGAGCTTCCATTCGGGTGGGGGCTGCAGCGAGGAACGCCATTTCCGCCGGCGAGACCCCGGGGTGGCTCAAGTCGCCAAAGCGATCCTGCAGCTGCACCCCTCCAGCCGCCAGGCCTGGCAGATAACGGCCCTCATGTCTGGGGAGATCGGAATTCCCCAGGGCCTGCTCCACGAGGCGGTTCACCCCGCGCCGCCCTTCATGCTCGCCGTTGGTCAACACAGCGAATTGACCATCCAGAGCGGCGACCGCATCCACATAGGACGGGTCCATGCGCCGCGTCAGTGGATCCTTCACCAGTTGCATGCAGACGCCGTCCAGGTCCTGCACGATCAGCAGATCCTCAGCACCGGTGAGTTCCTGCAGCAACTGGTCGGGCGTCAAACGGGGCATGGAGGTTCAGGGGAGGTCGCTGCAGCCGACGGAACAGCGGTGCACTTTTATCGCGCAACTGATTAGTGCCAAACCCGTAAGAAGTCCAGTGGGGGAAGGCAGTCAGAAGCACGGATAACAAGCGAAACACCACAGCCAAGCCATCCGGCCAGCGAACATGACGGCCTTGATGCTCCTGCCATGCACCCCACCTGGACCGAACAGTGGTGGCCGATCAGTTATGTGCAGGACCTCGACCCCAATCAGCCGAGCCGGTTCACACTGCTGGAACGGGATCTGGTGATCTGGTGGGATCGCGCCGCATCGAGCTGGCGGATCTTCCCGGATGTCTGCCCCCATCGTTTGGTGCCCCTCAGCGAAGGGCGGATCAACGAGGAAGGGCTACTTGAATGCCCCTATCACGGCTGGAGTTTCGACGGCGGCGGCCAGTGCCAGCGCGTGCCGCAGGCTCTCGAAAACACCCAGCCCAACAACCGTCGATCCCGCTGCGCCAGCCTTCCCACAGCCACGGGGCAGGGGCTGCTGTTCGTCTGGATGGGGGCCCCCGATGCCGCAGACCCCAGTCAGCTCCCCCTGGTGCCAGCCCTGGAGGAGAACCCCGACAGCTGGACGGTGCAGGACACCTTCCGGGATCTGCCGATGGATGCCGTGACCCTGCTGGAGAACGTGCTGGATGTGAGCCACGTTCCCTTCACCCACCACAAGACCGTCGGCAAACGGGAGAACGCCGCGCCGGTGGAAGCTTCCATCACGGGGGAAGACGCCAGCGGCTTCACGGCCCACTGGGAGGAGGGGCCGCGTCGGGGCAAACTCGGCGCCCAATCCACCACCTTTCATGCCCCGCAGCTGATGTGTCATGACCTCACCGCCAAGGGCTTCGGGCGAATTCTCACGGTGGTTTACGCCGTTCCGATTCGCCGCGGCGAGTGCCGCCTCTTCGCCCGCTTCCCCTTCCAGTTCCAATCCGCCGTCCCCCGGCTGCTGATCGGATTAAGGCCCCGCTGGTTGCAACACATCGGCAATCACAAGGTGCTGGAAGACGATCAGGTGTTCCTGCACTGGCAGGAGCGGGTGCTGGAGAGAGCCGGCGGCAGCCCCGCCGTGGAACGCAGTTTTTTCATGCCCACAACGGCAGACGTCTACGTGGCGGCTCTGCATCGCTGGTTGAACGCCAACGGCGGCGAGCCCTTTGCAGGACAACCCCTACCTCCACGGCAAAGCACCACGGCGCTGATGGATCGATACAACAGCCACACCATCCATTGCCGCAGCTGCTCCTCGGCGCTGAAGCGGATTCGTGCGGCACGCCCCTGGGCTTGGGCCCTGCTCTGGGGATCCGCCGTGCTTGTGGGCATCCAGCAGGGCAGCAGCTGGAGCAGCACCGGCTTGGTCACTGCCGCACTGTCGGCCCTGGCACTGCGACAACTCAACCGCTGGGAGCAGGGGCTGACCATTGGCAGCGGCGCGGCCCCCCGCAACCGCTGATCAGAGCCCCGGAACAGGAAGCAAGGTCGGCTTCACCTTGCCCTGGATGTCGACCTTGCCGCCGATGGTGACTTTGTTGTCGACAGACACGTCTGCCCGTACCGCAAGCGGGTCTTCAGCTGTGACGGACACAGCTCCTTCAACCGCCAGAGGGGCATTTCCGCTGATGGTCACCGGGCCTTCGATCGCGAGGGGCGCAGCGCCACCAATGGTGACCTGCTCCTTCACCACGACCGGCAAAGGGGTATCGGAGCGGATGGTGACACTGGGCGGAAGCACCAACTTGTCGACCTGCAATCCGCCCTTAATCGCGATGGGGATGGGCCGACTCAAAAGCTTGGCGGCCGTGACCGCCAGAACCAGGCTGGACAACACAACCGCTGCAGGCCAGCGATACGCCATCAGCAGATCACGGCTGGTCACAGGCCTCTGGGCAATGGTTTGAGCGCATTACAGCGTGTTTGACCCGGTCCTGCCCGTGATGACGACCGCCCAGCCACATCAGGCCGCTATCGACCAGATGTTTTTGCGTGCACGCCGAAGCAAAAGATTGACATGTCACCTGTCCACCACAAAGGGATCGCCATCAATGCATCCAACAAGGCATCCAAATTGCGGGCAACATTGACATCAAACCCCACCAGAGCTTGCACCACGCAACGTCACTGGTTCATTCCAATGGATAGCATGGAGAAAGTTAATAGTCAGCGATGACGCTTTATCTCTACGGCGGCCCGAAGACCCGAGTTTCAATGCCGAAATGGTACTTAGCAGAAAAAGGAATTTCTTACGAATACGTCAACATCGACCTGGCAGCTCGTCAAAACCTTGCAGCGAGCTATCTAGAGGTCAATCCTTTCGGCAAACTGCCTGCCCTCAAAGACGCCAGCAATGGTTTGGTGCTGTTTGAGTCGGGCGCCATTCTTCAGTATCTGTCTGAGAATTACGCCAACGAAGTCCATGACGCCGCAACACGGGCCTCGATCAGCCAGTGGATTCTTTTTGCCAACTCCACACTGGCGATTGCTTTGTTCGTTCCCTCCAATAAGGAACGAGAGTTCCCCAGGCTGATGGCAACCCTGAATGACATCTATACCAAGAAACATTTCCTGGTTGGGGATTGCTGGACCGCAGCAGACTGTGCAGTCAATGCATACCTCGGCTACCTCCCTATTTTCTATCCCAACGAAGACCTCTCCGCTTATCCCGAAATCCAGGCTCTCAATGAGCGAACACGATCCAACCCGAATTACAGAGCAATCATGGGGCTTTGAATCATTCAATTGCCGTTGAATTTCACGCCTTTCTTTCATTTAATTTCCCGCCCTGCTCGATGCTTCCAATTCCGCATCACCCAAGGGACTGGTGTCTGTCTGCTGTGAGCAGTCCTATCCGGAACGCTGCTTAGTCTTGCCGGCATGCGCAATTCCTTCTTCGATCAGAGCCTCGACGCCGGCGCAATCCGTCGGCGCGTGCAGGAGCTCTCGACCGGCAAGGTGGGGTTCTACAGCGTCGGGCTTTATCCAGCCTCGCTGGCCTACAACTGCGCCATGCAGAACGCCAAAGGGCGTCTGCTGCTGGCCCCTCGCCCCGGCCGGGACCTCCTAGGAGCTTTCCCCCAGGAGACGATTGCAACGATGGACGATGAGCACGTGGAGACCGTGCTCAACATGGGCGGCCACCGCATCGGAGGTGAGCTGGTTGCCAACACCCTGAGCGATCTGATCCAGCGCTGCGAGCTTGTGGTGCTCAGCGCCAACAGCAATCACATCGAAGAAGACCTCCAGGAAGCCTGCCGCCTGCGCAAGGAGCTCCATCGGGAGCAGGTGGTGCTGGCCTGCCTGGCGGGATCCTTCAGCCATGACCCGATCAGCAACAGCGCCTATGTGCTGTGCGAACAACAACCCGAGCTCGCCTTCTTCTCCGGCTTCCATCGCCATGGGGCTCTGCGCAACCCCTTCGACAGCTTCACCGCCAATTTCTGCCATCCCAATGCCCTGACGGCCATGTTGGGGGCTCAACTGATGGATCAACTGTCCCCGAACATCCAGGTCTCGGCCGGTGTTCACAACGTAGAGGGGCAGTTCATCAAGGCCGCCAAAAACATGGCCTCGGTGTTCGCCGGTTTCGGCTACGGCTTCCATCAGGACAACCCCGGGGTGTTGCCAACGCTGCTGACCCTGCTGCTGAACCAGTGCTTGGACCAGGCGGCCACAGTGTCGATGGCACGCCCCGACCGTCAACGGCTGTACCACCGGCAGCCATTTCCGCTCACGGAACTGGGCTACGCCGTCCCCAGGATTGAATCCACCCTGGTGCGCGATGGCGACTTTGAGCGGGTGCGGGACCACACCTTCAGCCAACTCACGGCGATGGTGGCCGATGTGCGCGGCAGCATGATGCTGCCGGTCTCCGGAAGCCCCACCCGCAACTTCCAGGCCGGGCAAGTGATGGCCGAGGCGATGCGCGATCAAGGCCGCTGCCCCCATTCCATGGAGGAATTGGAGCAGTGGTGTGAAGCCGCAGGCCTGCGCAAGGGTGGACTGGAGGGGCTCAAATCCCTGCGGTACTGGCCTCAGATCGCCCGCAAGTACGCCATCCCAGCCAACGACGCCTCGATGGTGAACCTGCTGTACATGGCGATTTACGGGCGGGCAGGCGTGAAGAAGACTGCCTACCGGGTGATGACGGAAAGCCGTGAACTCTCCAGTTACTGCCAGGAATCCGTGCGGCCCAGCCACAGCCGTCGCTACGCCGAGGCACTTCAGAACCTCGATGTTCCCAAAGCCCTCGAGCTGGTGGTGAATGCCGTGATTGCCGACAACGCCAATCAGGCCATGGGCAGCAAGATGGCTCTGGACGAGAACGGTGAGACCGGGGCACCGGCCTACCTGGAGCTCATGGATGTGATCGAAAGCCAGCTCGATGCCTGAGTCGGCTGTGGTTCTGCACACCTGAACGGGGCAAGGCACCGGAAGAACGGCAAGGTGCCATGTGAGACCCATGCGACCGTTCATGACCGAGGCCCTGGAAGCCATTGCCGATCGCTTCCATCCTCGTGAGGGGATCAAAGCCATCCGTTCCCTTGGTTCGGGCAACGTCAACGAAACGTTCCTCGTGACCCACGAGGGACAGGATGGCGCCTTCGTCATGCAACGCCTGAACACAAACGTGTTCGATCGGCCTGACCTGGTGATGCAGAACCTGCAAGCCCTGGGCGACCACATGGAACGCCGTCTCGCCTCTCCACCCCCACAATTGAAGGGGCGGCGCTGGGAAGTGCCCAGGGTGGTTCCTTCTCGGCGAGAGGCCTCCCCCTGGATCGAACAGAACGGAGAGTTCTGGCGCTCGATCACGTACATCGGCGCGGCAACCACCAGCGATGTCATCCGGGACAGTGCCCATGCCCAGGAAGTGGGCTACGGGCTGGGCATGTTCCACCACCTGATCAGCGATCTACCCATCAATCAACTGGCGGACACCCTCGAGAATTTCCACGTCACGCCGGCCTACCTCCAACACTTCGATGCGGTCGCCAAAGCCACAGACCGCCTTGGGCCTGCCGAACGTGACGCCTGCGCGTTCATCGAGGCACGTCGTCAGGGCATCGATGTGCTGGAAGCAGCGCTCAGCCGCGGTGAACTCCATCACCGCCCCATCCATGGGGACCCCAAGATCAACAACGTGATGATCGATGAGGCCAGCGGCCAGGCGATCGGTCTGATCGATCTGGACACCGTCAAACCGGGGCTCATTCATTACGACATCGGTGACTGTGTGCGCTCCTGCTGCAATCCAGCCGGTGAGGAAACCCTCTGCCTCGACGATGTGAGCTTCGACATGGAGCTCTGTGAGGCGATCCTCACGGGCTACCTCTCCGTTGCTGGTGGGTTCCTGAGTGACTGGGACCTGCACTATCTGCCCCACTGCATCCGCCTGACCCCCCTCGAGCTTGGCCTGCGCTTTCTCACGGATCATTTGGAGGGCGATGTGTATTTCCGCTGCGATCGACCTGGGCACAACCTGCAACGGGCCCTGGTGCAATTCCGACTCACCGAAGCGGTGGAGCAACAGTTCAACGCCCTGGAGCAACTGGTTGCTCGGCTGAAGCAGCAGCCAAGTCCAAACCTCTGAGATGGCGCGTTCTGCCGTGATGCTGCGTCAGGCCTGCCGCCTGATTCCCTTTGAACGGTCCATTCCAGCTGGGGTCCAGATCAGCGCTGAGCTGGTGTGGAGGCGCGAGGGTTGGCTGGAACTCAGCTATGGGGTTCTGGCCCGCGCGGCCAAGGGCATTGGCGTCCTGAAGCTGCCGGCAGGGCTGAAGGATGGGCCCCAACAGGGGCAGCGCAAAAATGAGCTCTGGACCACCACCTGCTTCGAAGCCTTCATCGCTGCCCCCGGGGAGCAGCGTTACTGGGAAGTGAATCTGGCTGCCAATGGCGATTGGGTGTTCTATCGCTTCAATGGCTATCGCAGTGGACAAACGCAGCAGGAACTGAGCACACCCCCAACGGTGCGGCTGCAACGTGGGTTGCACCAACTGCGGCTCGACGCCCGTATTGCATTGGAGCCTTGGTGGACACCAGACGTCTGCCCAGACCTGGCACTGACAGCCGTGATTGACCGTGGACAGGAGGGGCTGAGCCATTGGGCCCTCCGCCACGGCCCCAAGGCCGACTTTCACGACCGCAGCACCTTTCTTGCCGCCTGAACCGCACCGGTAGGGTCAACACAGCGCCCCTGCCCCACCATGCGCAGCCGCAATGTGCTTGTTGTCTCAGCCATCACGGCAAGCCTGCTGAGCGGGCTGTGGCTGAGACCAAAACAGCCGCAGGCCGCAGCCGAAGCGGTTGTTTCCCAGCAAGCTGTCACCAAGCAGGCTGTCAGCAAGCCCGGGGTGACTGAGCCAGGGGTGAAATCACCTGTGCTGCTTCCTGCCCAGGCCAGCCAACCGAAAACCAAAGATGGCCGGCAGTACCCCCTTGTGCCCGCTGAGCCAGCCGAGCTGGCAACACTGCTGGCGGCCGTTGAACAGGCGCTGAGGGATCCCGCCACAGCGGCCGAGGCCCTGCCCGATCTCGGCCACCAACAACAGGTGATCTACCGGGTCTTGTCGACGGACCAACCCAGATCTCAGCAGGTCGTTGACGCGTTACCCCCGCGCTGGCGCAGCGTGGCGAAACGCCACCTGGCAGCACGGCGTGAATTCGTTCGCATGAGCCGCGGCCGTGGAGCGACGATGCTCCCCGCCTGGCGGATCATCCAGCCCGAACCAGCGGCGAAGCTGCTCAGCTATTACCGCAAGGCCGAGGCAGCGACAGGAATCGAATGGGAGGTTCTGGCGGCCGTGAACCTCGTGGAAACCGGAATGGGACGCATCGATGGCATCTCCGTGGCCAATGCCCAGGGCCCGATGCAGTTCCTGCCCACCACCTGGGCCGAGCCCGGCATTGGCGCCGGGAACATCCGCGATCCCCACGACGCCATCCAGGCAGCAGCGCGTTACCTGGTGAGGCGGGGCGGACTGCAGGACATTCGCCGCGGCCTCTGGGGCTACAACAACAGCGATTACTACGGCCGCGCCGTGCTGCTCTATGCCTCACTGATGAAGGAGGACCCTGCGGCCTACACCGGCCTGTATCACTGGGAGATCCACTTCAGTGCAGCGGCCGGTGATCTTTGGCTGCCGGTGGGTTACAACCAACCGCAGCGCATCACGGTTGAGCAGCATCTGCAGGCCAACCCAGCCAGCAGATCACCAAACGGGTGAGCACCGACACCTACGCTGAGACCTGGCGTGATCCAGGAAGCGGGTGTCCAAGGAAACCTCCCATCGCGGTGATGAACTGAAGGGTCTCGGCTGGTCCGAGGCGGATGTGGCTCGCTACGTCGAGCTGTGGGAATACCGGCAGCGCTGGGGGGCCATGAATTTGGAACGGGAGGATCGCCTGTTCCTGCGCAAAGCCGAAAAAGCTCTGCCGGCGATTGTGACCGGACGGGCCGCCGCCAAGAAATCAATCAAAGACAAGACCTACTACCGCTGGCTGCGCTTCCATCTCGATGCGATGACCGAAGCCGAGGCGGGCATGGGCCTTGGCGACGGTGAACGCGGAGCATGGACGGTGCTGCTGGAGGCTGAACTCCGTTTGCTCGACCATTACGAACCAGTGCTCGGCTTGCCCGACACGTTGAAAGCCAAAGCCCTCAGCCCTGTGCGTGAAAAGCTCACGGCCCAAGTGGCTGCTCTCGGCAACACCAAGGCCTACGACTTCCAGGCGCCCCTGATTGCACTGAAAGCAGAAGACAGCAGCAACCGCTGGAAGCATCTGCGCGAGGTGGATGCAAGTGATCGCACCTATCCCCTGCTCAGCGCCGATGGCGTGGCTGGATTCCGCAGCGAAGCGCACCGCGATATTCAAGAGGTGATCCGCAACACATTCCCTTCTTTGGCGGAAACCGACAAACCCGAGCTCTCTGACGACTAGAACTGGGGCAGTGGCCCCGCCGAAGACCATGTCTCACCGCTTCGAGACCCTGCAGCTGCACGCCGGGCAGTCCCCGGATAGTGCAACCAACGCGCGGGCGGTTCCCATTTATCAGACCAGCTCCTACGTCTTCAATGACGCCGAACACGGAGCCAACCTCTTCGGTCTGAAGGAATTCGGGAACATCTACACCCGCCTGATGAACCCCACCACCGACGTGTTTGAAAAACGCGTCGCCGCCCTTGAAGGCGGGGTGGCCGCACTGGCGACAGCCTCAGGCCAGTCGGCTCAGTTCCTGGCGATCACCAACTGCATGCAGGCGGGAGACAACTTCGTTTCAACGTCTTACCTGTACGGCGGCACCTACAACCAGTTCAAGGTGCAGTTCCCTCGCTTGGGAATCGACGTGCGCTTTGCCGAAGGCGACGACGTCGCAAGCTTTGCAGCGCAAATCGACGACAACACCAAGGCGCTCTACGTGGAAGCGATGGGAAATCCCCGCTTCAACATCCCCGACTTTGAGGGTCTTTCAGCGCTTGCCAAAGAGAAAGGTATCCCCTTAATCGTCGACAACACCCTGGGAGCCTGTGGAGCTCTGCTGCGACCAATTGACCACGGCGCTGATGTGGTCGTTGAAAGTGCGACCAAGTGGATCGGGGGCCACGGCACCAGCCTGGGGGGAGTGATCGTGGACGCCGGCACCTTCAACTGGGGCAACGGCAAGTTCCCGTTGATGAGCCAGCCCAGCGCGGCCTATCACGGCTTGGTGCACTGGGATGCCTTTGGCTTCGGCAGTGACGTCTGCAAAATGCTGGGCTTGCCCGATGACCGCAACATCGCCTTCGCCCTGCGGGCCCGGGTGGAGGGCCTGCGGGATTGGGGGCCGGCCGTCAGTCCGTTCAACAGCTTCCTGCTGCTGCAGGGCCTGGAAACCCTGAGCCTGCGCGTTGAGCGCCACACCGAAAACGCCATGGCCCTGGCCACCTGGCTGCAGGACCATCCCGCCATCGCCCATGTGAGCTATCCAGGTCTGGCCAGTGATCCTTACAACGCTGCCGCGAAGAAATACCTGACAGGCCGTGGCATGGGATGCATGCTGATGTTCTCCCTCAACGGTGGCTATGACGATGCGGTTCGCTTCATCGACAGCCTCAAGCTGGCCAGCCACCTCGCCAACGTGGGCGATGCCAAAACCCTGGTGATTCACCCCGCGTCCACGACCCACCAACAACTCAGTGAGGCGGAGCAAGCTTCGGCTGGCGTGACCCCCACGATGGTGCGGGTCTCCGTCGGACTCGAGCACATCGACGACATCAAGGCCGACTTCGAACAGGCCCTCGCCGTTCTCAGCTGAATGACGTCCCAGCTTCCATGGCGCTGATCCTTCCTGGCAGTTACCACAAAATCGCGGAGGTTGAACGCAACCGGATTTCCTGGATTGAGCCCGAACAGGCTGAACGCCAGGACATCCGGCCCCTGCGGATCGGCATCTTGAACATCATGCCGCTGGGCAAGCAGTACGAGTTCAACCTGCTGCATCCGCTGGGCCTATCGGTTCTGCAGATCGAACCGATTTGGATTCGCCTCAACTCCCACGCCTACAAGAGCTGGGATCAGAACCATCTCGACCAGCTCTATGTGAGCTGGGATGAAGCCTTGTCCCAGGGTCCTCTGGATGGCTTGATCATCACCGGTGCCCCCGTGGAACACCTGCCCTTTGAACAGGTCAGTTACTGGAACGAACTGGTCCAGTTGATTGAGGAAGCGCGCAGCACCTGTGCCAGCACCCTCGGACTGTGCTGGGCCGGTTTCGCCCTCGCCTACCTTGCGGGCGTCGACAAGGTGCCCTTCCAGCAGAAGCTGTTCGGGATCTACCCGATGCGCAGCCTTGTCCCGGGGCATCCATTGATGGGAACCCAGGACGACCATTTCGTCTGCCCCCAGAGCCGTCATGCCGGACTGCCGGATGCCGCGATGGAAGCCGCCGAACGGGACGGACGTCTTCGCTTGCTCGCCCATGGCGAACAAGTGGGCTACACCATTTTCGAGACACCGGATCAGCGGCAGCTGATGCACCTCGGCCACCCCGAGTACAACGTGGGGCGGATCCTCGGAGAAATGGAACGCGACCGAGCCCGCGGAGATGTTCCGCCGCCCGAAAATTTCGATGCGGCCCAACCCCAGACCCTCTGGCGCTCCCACCGGAACCTTCTGTTCCAGCAGTGGCTCTGGTTCTGCTATCAGCGGGTCAGCCTCAAAGCCTGATCAGGCTTGGTTGCAGCAGCACCCCTTAACCGTGTCGTTTCGGAGTGGGTTCCAGATTGGCCGAAGACTCCTGAGCGACGGCCTCTGGACGCTCAGCGGATTTGCGATTGAGTTCCCGCTCCAGCGAGGCAATGCGTCTCTCGCGAAGGCAATGACGGCATCCACCCAGGGTTTGCAGATGCTTTTCCGGTGTGATCGTGATCGGTTGAACCGGATGGGCGTTGCAACGGATTTGAACAGGACTCTTGTAACTCCGCCAGCGGATCAAGCTGTAATCGAATTGATCACCGAAGCGCTGCACGGCGCGCTTGAGAAATTCGTCTTGGGTGATTCGGGCTCCCATGCCACCGAATGTATGGGACAGTCTCGGGATCGAACCGACCTCGTCATCCGACGTCACGAATGACCATCCATCCAGCTGCAGCTGAAACGGACTGGTCCCTGCATGAGGGTTGGCTGAAGCCAGAGCTTGCCAGGCACTGGCAAACACAGCTTGAACAACAGCTCCAGTGGGAGCAGCCCGTGGTTCAGGTCTATGGGAAGCGCCACCCGGTGCCCCGACTGACGGTGTTTCTTGCCAATGAAGGAATTCACTACCGCTACAGCGGTGCCATTCACACCGGTGATGGCTGGCCTGCATGGTTCAAGCCATTGCTGCACCAGGTGAATGAAGCCTGTGAGACCAACTTCAACGGATGCCTGCTCAATTGGTATCGCCATGGCGATGACCGCATGGGTTGGCACGCCGATGACGAACCGGAAATTGATCAGCGGGCTCCAATTGCCTCCCTTTCACTCGGGGCAACGCGGGATTTTCAGCTCCGCCACCGCAAAACTGCACACCTAAAAATGTCTCTGCCATTGGCCGATGGTGACCTTCTGGTTATGCACCCGGGCTGTCAGAGCCGATGGATGCACAGTGTTCCTCAGCGGCGCAAAGTGCAGAGCACCCGCATCAACCTCACCTTTCGCCGTTTTCAGAACTGAGATCGCAGCAGCACACCCCATGCAGGCGCTGAAATTAGGGCCAGCAACGTGCTCCAAAACACCAGCCCTGCGGCCCGCTCCTGATCAGAACCCACTGATTCTGCAATGAGCAAAAGAGAGATTGCCGTCGGCGCGGCGCCTTGCAGAGCAACCGCCTGAACCATCAAAGGCTTGAACTGCAGCAGAGACGCCAGAAGCCAAAGCAGCAACGGGTAGAGCAGCAGCTTGGCCACCAGTGGCTTAAGCAGCTGCAGGGGACGTGCTTCCGGCGCAATGCCCTGGCGATGAATGCTGCCCAGGCGCATGCCCACCACCATCAGAGCCAGCACAATCACGCAGCGTGAAGGCCACCACAGCGCATCGGCCACCGACGCAGACCATGGGGTCGCCTGAACCAGCAAAGCGCCGATGAGCCCGCGGGTTGCCGGACTCCCAGCAACGCTGCTCAGCAACCCTCGCAACCGCTGAGATCCATCGACCTGCCCCCCAATCAGCAGCGGTCCCAGGCTCCAGACCAGCAGAGTCGCCCCGAGGTCGTAGCCAATGCTGATGGGCAGAGCCTCATCGGGAAGGAAAGCCAGGGCGAGAGGAACCCCGAAATAGGCCGTGTTTCCGGTGCAACTGCCAAGCCGCAGCGTGGGAGACGCCAACTCAGCCAATCCCGGCAGGCGCGAGCCCCCCACCAGAACAAGGCCCATGGCGAGCACCGCAAGACCTGCTGCCTGCAACATGTCGACGCTGAGGCCACCCTTCAACAGCAGGCCCATCACACTGATCGGCACACCGAACCGCACCAGCGGTGCAGCCAAGCGAGTGGACAGGGTTTCATGGCGTCGACCAGCCCAGAACCCAATCAGAAGAGAGGGCACAAGCTCCAGCAAAAACCGAAGAATTGGCACCTCCATCAGATCAATCGACCCTAGAAACCTGAGATGACTGATGCCTCAGCCCCAGGCTTAATCTGAATCCCAATCGGCCGCGTGGATCAAGCTGATGCAACCAGCTTCACGCCATCGCATCGTGCGCAGTGATCAATCAGAGGATGGGCTGACACGGCAGCGCTTCGACAGCTACGACGCTGCCTACGATGAACTTGAGCGTTACTACGGCGATTTTTGCTGCTCTGATGATGATCGTGTCGAGTACACGATCGTTTGTGAAGCCTCAGAGAGTCCTTAGGTTGTAACCACTGAGAAGGCCTCCATATCAGCCCGTCAGGCTTCATCGCAGCAGAGCAGTCTCAAAAACCAGACCACAGAGACGCATCCCTAGATACCAGCCTTTCAAAGCACTGAGCCTGGGCAATATCGGCTCGATTGATTGACATCCAGCCAGACAACCAGTTATGAACTATGTATCCATTGAGACGCATCTAAAATGCTGACCGGTTCCGATCTGCTTGCCAAGGTCAAAGAACTTGGAGATGTTTCCAAATCCGATTTGGTGAGAGCTTGCGGATACGTCTCTGACAAGAAAGGTGGTGGTGATCGCCTGAATTTCACTGCGTTCTACGAGGCTCTGCTCGAGGCCAAGGGCGTCAATCTCAGCAGCGGTGGTGCTGCGATCGGCAAAGGCGGTCGCAAGCTGAGCTACATCGCCAAGGTGCAGGGCAATGGCAATCTTTTGATCGGCAAGGCCTACACCGCCATGCTGAACCTGGAACCCGGTGACGAGTTTGAGATCAAGCTGGGCAAGAAAGCCATCCGTCTGATCCCTACGGGTGCAGCTGCAGAGCACAGCGAAGCTGCTGACCAGGTTGACGAGTGATCAACGTATCCATCATCCCCAGCTGAATCCCTTTGAGCCCTCCCCTATGTGGGGAGTTTTTTTTTGCAATGGAGCAACAGAGGTCCGTCCGCAACCACGATGGGGCTGGCATCACAATTGCTGCTCGGTAATGTGAGCCGAAGTGGCGCGGCAGAGTTGAAATCCTTCAGGGAAACCGTCGCATCGTTCCTGAGCAATACCTTTCTGTTGGGGGGCTCAGTCGCCCTGTCCATCCATATCGTGCTGACCTTTTTTCGGATGCACGGACTGGCGTTGACCCTCGCTTTTGTGGCGTTTTGGCTGATCAGCGTGACGGCCTACTTCCATTGGACGGGGCAACAGGCGATGCCTCGGACGGTCAGAAAAGCTTCAACACACGACAAGCACAACCGGAAGCCCACTGAGGCTTGGAGAGAACGACAGTCAGCCTGAGGTCCTGCACGAGGTTGCGCAAACCATTCAGTGCTGCATCTGATTGAGGAATCTGCGGCTGCGTTCCTCCCTGGCATTGCTGAAAAACTTCTCTGGATCCGATGTCTCCACCACCTGGCCCCGATCCATAAACATCACCCGATCCGCCACCTCACGGGCAAAACCCAGTTCGTGGGTGACCACAACCATCGTCATGCCGCCTTTGGCCAACTGGCGCATCGCATCCAACACCTCCTTCACCCGCTCGGGATCCAAGGCACTGGTGGGCTCGTCGAACAGCATCACCTCAGGATCCAGAGCCAGAGCCCGGGCGATCGCCACCCGCTGCTGCTGACCACCACTGAGCTGCGCCGGGTACTTGTAGGCCTGCTCGCGAATGCCCATCTGGTCAAGGAGATCCATCGCCCGCTGCTCGGCAGCCGCCTTGGCACGCTGTTGCACCTTGATCGGGGCAAGGGTGATGTTGTCGAGGATGGAAAGGTGAGGGAAAAGGTTGAACTGCTGAAACACCATCCCCACGCGCTTGCGGATCTCCCGCACCTGACGTTCCCCATGGGTGGCGTCCAAGGGAACCCCGAGCACATCCAAGGCTCCGCCATCCAGCGACTCCAGACCGTTGAACGTACGAATCAGCGTGCTCTTGCCGGAGCCGGAAGGCCCCATCACCACCAGCACTTCGCCGCTGTTCACCTCAAGGGTGACGCCATCGAGAGCTCGAACCCCTTGGGAATAGCTCTTGACCAGATCAGTGGCACGAATGGCGACAGTCATGAAGCGGAGCGGGCAGGGTCAAGCTGAACTTCCAGGTGGCGGGCCAGCAGTGCCATGGCGGTACACGCAAGCCAGTAAACCGCAGCAAGCCAGAGGTAGACCTCCAGATAGCGGCCGATGAAAGCCGGATTCGCCAAGAGGCTGCGGCTGATGCCGAGCAATTCCACCAAGCCGAGAATCGCCATCAGGCTTGTGTTTTGCAGCAGACCCACCGCCTGGTTGGTGAGCGAAGGAAGCGCAATCCGCAGCGCCTGCGGCAGCACCACCAATTGCAGCGATTGACGTGGCGACAGCCCCAGCACGGCTGCAGCCTCCCGCTGGGTGGGCGGAGTCGCCTGCAATCCACCGCGAACATCCTCTGCGATATAGGCCGCTGCAAACAAGGCGAAGGCCACAACCGCCCGCAGAACCCGATTGATCTCAAGGCCTGGCGGCAGGAACAACGGGATCAACAGTTGCCCAAAGAACAGAACCGCAATCAACGGCACAGCCCGCATCAACTCGATGTAAGCGGCGCTGCTCCAACGCAGCACCGGCAGCTCACTGCGCCGGCCGAGAGCCAGGAGGATCCCCAACGGAAGTGCCAAAGCACCACTGCCTCCCGTGAGCAGCAGCGTGAGCGTCAAACCACCCCAACTGCGTGTCCCCACCGGCAGCAGACCCAAACCTCCGGCCAACAGCCAGAGCCCCAGCGGTGCCATCGCGATCCAGACCAACGGCAACCAACGGCGAACCCAGCCACGCTTCGGACCAGTGAGAGTCAGCAGCGTCAGTGTGATCAGTGCTGCCATCCACAGCAACGGACGCCAGCGTTGATCCGCAGGGAAACTGCCCACCGCATACAGCGGGAGATTGGTGGTCACCACAGACCAGTCGGCTGCCACCAGCAGCCAATGCAGCATGGACCAGCCAGCCCATCCGAGCAGAGCCAGCAGCAGCAGGGTGATCCCACGATCCAACCAACGGTTCATCAGCGGCTCCTGCTCAGACGACCCAGCACGGCACGGTTGAAGGCAGCCATGCCGCCGCTGATCAACAAATTCAGCAGCAGAAAGCTAAGTAACAGCAGCAGGAAGCCCTCAATGGCGCGGCCGGTCTGGGTGATGGTGGTGTCACTGACGGCATAGAGATCGGCGTAGCCCACGGCAATGGCCAGGGTGCTGTTCTTGGCGAGATTGAGGTACTGGCTCGTGAGCGCAGGAAGAATCGCCGGCAGGGCCTGAGGCAACACAATCCGCCGCAGCCCAAGCCCTTCTCCAATCCCAAGGCTGCGGAAGGCCTCCCACTGGCCCCGCGGCACCGCGTTGATGCCACCGCGCACGATCTCGGCAATCGATGCACCCGTGAACACCGTGAGTCCCACAAGAACCGCACAAAATTCAACGCTGAGGTTCAGGCCCAACAGCTGAATGCCCTGATTCGAAAGCCGGATCAACCCACCGATCGGCACCGAGGGAAGGCCAAGGAAGGCCACGAAATACCAGAACAGCAACTGCAGCAGCAGAGGAATCTGACGAATTAAGGCCACGTAGCTTCCGGCCAGGCTGCGCAGCAGACGGTTGTTGCTACCGCGGGCTGCGCCGGCAGCCACCCCCAGGCCGGTGGCCAAGACCAGGCCAGCCGCGATCACCTTGAGGCTGTTCAGCCAACCGATGGTCAGAGCCCAGAGGTAACTATCGGATGGGGCATAGGGGAGAGCGGTTTCCGCCAGAGCAAAACCAGCGGGTCGGCCCAGCCAGCCAAAACCCAGTCCCAAGCCCGTCCGAATCAGGTTGACCGCCAGATTGTTGACCAGCAGAGCCAGAAGGCCGATCAGAAGGGCGGCGACACCAACCTGAACCAGGAGACGACGCTGCCGCATCAGGTGAACGGTGGGGAAATCATCAAACCACCTTCACCGGCCAGGCGGTTCGCCCCCCGGGGTATCGCCACGGCACTGTCCGGTCCGAGATGGCGGTTGTAGATCTCGCCGTAATTACCGGTGGCACGGATCACCTGAACGACAAAGTCATCGGCGAGTCCGAGTTTGCGACCCAGGCCTGGGTCCACCCCCAGGAAACGCCGCAGAGCGGTCTGGGAGGGATCGGCTGCGGCTTGTTTCACCACCGCATCCACATTGGCTTGGCTGATGCCCCGTTCCTCGGCTTCGATCAGAGCGTTGATCACCCAGGTCATCGCATCACCCATGGGCTGATCTCCCCCCACCACTGCTGGAGCCAGGGGCTCCTTGCTGATCCGGTCGTCGAGGATCTGATGCGCCTGGGGATCACTGAACCCTGAGCGTGCCGCCGCCAGTTGCGAGCGATCAGACGTCATGGCTGCGCAGCGCCCCTGGAGGTAGCCGCCCACCACCTGATTGAGATCTTGATATTTGATCGGTGTGTAGGGAAGCCCCTCGGAGGCGAAGGCGTCGTTGAGGTTTTGCTCGGTTGTGGTGCCCGATCCCACGCAAATAGCCTTGCCGCTTAAGTCAGCCAGCGAACGCACTCCGCTGGCGGCATTCACCATCAAGCCCTGTCCGTCGTGGAACACCACAGGCCCAAAGCGCAAACCATTGCCCCCCACCGCATCGCGGCTGAGGGTGTGGGTGGTGTTGCGAGACAAAAGATCGATCTCACCCGATCGCAAGGCCGTGAACCGCTCGGGCGCAGTTAAGGGCCGGTATTGAACCTTCTCGGCATCACCAACGAAAGCAGCAGCCATGGCACGGCAGATGTCGACATCCAGGCCGGTGTAACGCCCATCAGGACTGAGAAAACTGAAGCCTGGAATCTTGCCGCTCACCCCGCAAAGCAACTCGCCTCGCGCTTTGACAAGATCCAGACGCGAGCCAGCTGCACTGTCCAGTGACGCGCAGGACGCCAGGAACGAGGACAACCCGGCCAACGCAACGATCAGAACACGCGAACTGGATCGGAACATCAGCGTTGGTACGGATCGGGTGGGATTGTCCCAGATCCCGAGCAAATCCCCCACATCCGACCTACGTTCACGGCAATCAGCCTGGCTGCAATGAAGGTCTGGGCCTGCCTTTTGGCCGGACTGATCGCTGGAAGCACGACTCCCGCTGCTGTCGCGTGGGAAGAGCACGACCGTGGTACTTACAACAACAAAATGGCGCTGTTGGGCTTTCTTCTAGAGAGTGCTCAGCAACGGGCCGGACGTGATGTTCAAACCCTTTGCCTGTTGATGAGCATCAGCAACGACGTCACCGAGCGGTACGTAGAGACCAACCTTGAGGACGTGCAGATCCAGCAGCGGCTCATGGCGATGCGCCAAGACCTCAGGGCCTGTCTTGTAGACCAAGCTGAGGCTCATGCATGGGCTGATTCCTGACCGCCGATCCGCTCGAACAGATCAAGACTTTCCTCGTTCAGGCCAATCACGCTGACCACAGATCCACCGCTGCGGTACTTGCGAATGACCTGATCCAGCGCAGCCACGCCGCTCTGGTCCCAGATGTGGGCTTGGGAGAGGTCAATCGTGATGCGCTCTGGATGGTCGTGAAGATCGAATCCCTGGAGGAAATACACCTTGCTCACAAAAAACAGCTGCCCCCACACCCGGTACAACCGCTCTTGATCGCTGATCTCGACAGCCTCCACCTGAATCACCTTGGCCACCTTGCGGCTGAACAGAATTCCTGCCAGCGCCACGCCGGCCAACACGCCAAGGGCGAGGTTGTGCGGGGTGGTGAGCATCGTGACTGCAAAGGTCATCAACATCACCGAGGTGTCGCTCTTGGGGATGCGACGCAGGTTGCGCAGACCATTGATGTCAGCGGTGCTGACAGCGATGCTGATCATCACGGCCACCAGAGCCGCCATCGGAATCTGCTTGAGCCAGGGCCCGGCCAGCAGGATCATCGCCAGCAGGCTCACCCCCGAGAACAGGGTGGACAGTCGCGTGCGGCCGCCGTTGTCCACATTCATCACGGACTGACCCACCAGGGCACAGCCGGCCATGCCACCGAAGAGGGAGGAGACGATGTTGGCGATGCCTTGACCCCGGGCCTCAACGTTTTTGTTGGTGGTGGTGTCGGTCTTATCGTCGAGGATGTCCTGGGTCAGGAAGGTTTCCATCAGACCCACAAGGGAGATGGCCAAGGCGGTGGGGAGCACCAAGCCAAGGGTGTCCAAGCTGAAGGGAACGCCCCCCTCACCGAAGGGAAGGCTGAAGGAAGGCAGACCTGAAGGAAGGGTGCCGAGGCTGCTGACCGTGGGGATGTCGAAGCTGAATCCCACGCTGATCGCGGTCAACACAATGATGGCCACCAATTGTGAAGGCACCACCCGGGTGATCCGGGGAAGGCCATAGATGATCACCAGGCCCAGCAGGACCAAGCCCCAGACGACGGGGATCTGGCCGCCGTGGGGGAGCAACGATGAGGCCCCATGGTCACCATCTCCAGCGTGAAGGTTGAGACCGAGCTGGGGCAGCTGGGCCTGAAAAATCAGCAAGGCCAGCGCATTAACGAAGCCGCTCAGCACCCCTTGGGGGACAAAGCGCATCTGATAAGCAAGACGCAGATACCCCCAGAGGATCTGCAGCAGACCCGTCACCAACCCCGCCACCATCAGGTACTGGACCCCCAGGCCTGGCCCCCGGGCCTCACCGGTGGCCACAAGACCTGTCATCAACAGGGCCGTGGAGCCCGTGGCTGAGGTGATCATGGCCATGCGACCACCCACGACGGCGATGGTCAGCGACAGGCAGAAGGCTCCGAACAGGCCCACTTTGGGGTCCACCCCAGCAATCCCCGAGAAGGCGATGGCCTCGGGAATCATCGCGAAAGCCACCACCAGACCCGAGAGCAGATCTTTGCTGGGGTTGGCCAACCACTGATTCACCAGGGTTGGGCTGGATCGTTTGGCCATCAAAGGATGCCGATTAGGGGCGACGGTAAATCAGAGCGTCGGCAGGGTGCCTGCTGGATCCAAGCGCTGTTTCAGCTTTCGCAACTCGGGCAACCAGGGGCCGAACGCCGCCTCCAACTCCTTGTGATGAAAGGGCAGATGGTCATGAAACTGCGCCAGATGCACACCAGGGCAGACCGACTGAAGGACCTGCCAGACCTCCTCCAACCAAGCAAGGCTGTGCCTCTGGCCCAGGGCATCCCCCGGAGTCCAGGCGGCGGTGATCCAGGGCTTCCACTCGGCCGTGCGGTGCACGAACGAGCTGGCCTCCACGGCAACCTGTTGCGTCGCCGCCCCCAGCTGCTGACAGGCCAGGCTGCAGAAGGGATGGGGACGATGTTGCAGCAAACGGCATAAGTCGGGGATCAACGCCCTCCAGAGCTCAGCAGCGGCCGGCCCCAGTAAGCCAACCACCTCCGTGTGAGATCGCGAAGGCATCGGAGCCGATCCCCGCAAGGGTGGGAGCTGGTGCAAGCCTTCGATCTTCTGCGCACCGGTCCAGGGGGTATCGGCAATCCGGAGCAACTGCACCGCGTCAGCCCTCTCCCAATGCCACTGCAGACTGGTGCTGGCGTTTGACGCTTCGGCCCTGAGCATGAGCTTAGGCAGTTGATCCGGAGCCACCACGCATTGCTCCACCCACAGCGGCAGGAGCGGCTGGGTGGCCATGCGCAGCGCGCTCACCACCCCCAGAAACGGGGCTGCACCGCAGAGGCCTCTCCACTCCAGCGAACCAGCATCGGCAGCCCGAGATAGGGCAAAGGGGCTGCCATCACCCCAGACCCCATGGATCTCGAGCACTTGATCCACAGCAAGCCCCACCTGCCGGCTCAGCGGTCCCATGCCACCCGTGAGCACGTAGCCAAGACCAGGCAGACCCGACAAACCAGCCGCCACGGTTCGGCCGTGGGGAAGCAAGGCCTCCAGCACGTCTCCCATGCGGCAGCCCGCGCCAATCCAGACCGACTGATCCGCGGGTTGCCACTCCACACGTTGGAAATGGGTTTGCAGATCCAGGGTCCAGTGGTCGGCCACGGCGGCCCGAGATGTGGTGCCCCCGCCACAGAGACGCAGCGGCCGGGGACCGGACCAGTTCTGAACCAACTCCGCCAACTCCGCTGGTCGAGGGGAGACCAGACCGGATCGCCTCGCATCAGCCGCCTGCGCGCTGAAGAAAACGGGACGGTCTGAATCCATTGCGATGCGACTGATATCGTCAAACCATTGGAACAGCAGAGCGACCTTTTGGCCGAACAGCACGCGGAAACCGGCAACGAGCGTCTTGGCGTTCTGATCTGCGGCCACGGCAGTCGCAACCGACTGGCCGTTGAGGAGTTCGCCCAGATGGTGGATGCCCTGCGGCCTCGGCTTGCCCCGATGCCGGTGGAACACGGCTATCTGGAATTTGCCCGCCCCATCCTTCGCGATGGCCTTGAGGCCCTACGGCAGAAAGGCGTCACCAAGGTGCTGGCCATTCCCGCCATGCTTTTTGCAGCCGGGCATGCCAAGAACGACATCCCCTCCGTTCTGAACACGTACACGGCCGAAACGGGGTTACCGATCGATTACGGCCGGGAGCTGGGTGTGGACCGGTTGATGGTGTCGGCCGCCGGAGCTCGCGTTCAGGAGTGCCTGGATGCGGCGAAGCACGACGTTCCCCTGGCCGAAACCCTGCTCGTGGTGGTGGGCCGAGGCTCCTCGGATCCAGACGCCAACTCCAACGTGGCCAAGGTGACCCGGCTGTTGGTGGAGGGATTTGGTTTCGGCTGGGGAGAAACGGTGTATTCGGGCGTGACCTTCCCCCTGGTGGAACCGGGGCTGCGTCACGCCGTGAAACTGGGCTTCCGCCGGGTGGTGGTGGTGCCCTATTTCCTCTTTTCAGGGGTTCTGGTGAGCCGAATCCGCCAACACACCGAGCTGGTGGCTGCCGATCACCCCGAGGTGGAGTTTCTCTCTGCGGGCTATCTGGGCGACCACACCCTGGTGGTGGACACCTTCAAGGAACGGGTCGAGGAGGTGTTGCGGGGGGACACCGCCATGAACTGCTCGCTCTGCAAGTACCGCGCCCAGGTGCTGGGCTTCGAACAGGACGTGGGACGCGCCCAGGAAAGCCACCACCACCATGTGGAAGGCCTTGCGGAAAGCTGCACGCTCTGCGAACTGGAGTGCACCGGTGCCTGCCAACCCGACGGCATCCCGATTAGCCATGACCACAGCCACTCTTCAGATCACAGCCATGGCTCGGACCACAACCACGACCACCATCACCCCCCGTACCCCCATGCCGACCATCCGCTTGGACCTACCACGTTGAAACGCAATAACGGGATCCCTAAGGATTGATTCCATGGATCCAAAGAGAACCTGCAGCTGGCTTGTCGCCAATGACACGGTTCTCGAAAGCGACGGCAGCGACGGAGCAAAGATCAGGTTTTCTTATCAAAATTGCTTCGCCAGGTTTCACCCCTTTTTCCACATAAAAAAACGTCGTTTTCCACAGGCTGAAGTTGGCTCGCCGGCTGTAACGGTCAACCTGTGAATTTCCGAGGGAATCGCACCACCGGGTTGACAGACCGTCTATTCGGCCTAAAGCAACCGCACCTCGTCAATTCCCGCACTCCCAAACCCAGTCACAGACTGCTGTCTCATCTCGTCTCAGCCGCAATTCAACAAATGGCGACGGCTTTGACGCAAGCGCCGGTGATGTGGCTTTCTTGGTGGGCGTTGGACAGGGACAAGCTGGACGGAATGAATCGAAATCACCTCGAGCGATGCCATGAAATGGGAACCACGGAGCGCGGGACTGCTTCAAAAGCCAGCTACGTGAGTCTTGAGACGGAAATTCCCGAGGTGCTCTATCGAGGCATGAAGGATTTCATCGGGGAGCACCCCACCTGGGACCAATACCGCGTGATGAGTTCTGCTCTTGCCCACTTCCTGTTTCAGAACGGCTGTGACGACCGCGCCGTGACCGAGCGCTATCTCGACGATCTGTTCATCCGCCCCGACCACTGAGGGCCAGCAGGCAGGCCCGACGGCTCAAGGCCATCATCGTGAGCGTTGGGCTCTGCCAGGCCGACGTCGGCCAACAGGCGCCATCCACCACAAGAACGTTGGGCGCACGCCAAAGACGGTTGGAGGAATCAACGACGCTGCTGGTCTCGCTTCCCCCCATCGCAGCCCCTCCCACCTCATGGATGTAATACCCCGGGGGGGCTGCACCTTCAGAAAGAGCGACAGCACCCTCCAGGAAAGGTTCAACCAAGGGGAGGTAAAAGAGGTCTTTGATCGATTTGGCTTCGCCTCCGGCGGCGGCAATGCAGGCCTGGATCGAGGCGTGCATGTGCCTCACCATGGCCAGTTCATTGCTGCTCCAACGGCAGGCAATCGAGGGAACACGCACGCCCCAGCGATCCGTGCGCTCACTCAGGGTCACCCTGTTATCAGCCCTGGGAAGAACTTCGCCGTGACCTATCAGGAACCCGGTGATGCTTGAAGGGCGACGCCGTAACCATCGCGGCGGATCAAACCGTCCAATGCCACCCCAGAGGCCATAGCCGCCCTGAAAATCAGCCGATGGCAGGTGTCGGCCAAACGGAACGAAAAAACTTCCAGCACCCGTGAGCATGGGCTGTTCCCCCTGAACAGGCTCGGGGAAGGCAAAAAACTGCGATGTGGAGACATGGTCCATCAAGCGTGTGCCCAGTCGTCCGGAAGGGTCATCCAAACCGTTGCTCTGTTCGCCACGACGGGAGCGCAACAGGATGGAGACGGTCTGAATCGTGGAAGCAGCCAGGACGACGAGATCCGCCTTCAACTCCCTGCGGTTGCCATTGGATTGGTCAACGGCAACCACACCAATGGCTTTGTCTCCGGCGGCATCCATCAAGAGATGCTCCACCAGATGCGCAGAGAGCAGCTGGGTGCGTCCTGTAGCCATGGCGCGAGGAAGGCTGCTGCCACGACTGCTGGAGCGGGGCCAGGTGGGATCCTCCCCCTTCGGCGCCGGACCAAACCCCCTTGAGGGAATCACGGGATAGCCCAACCGTTGCCGCACAGCTTCAGCAAAACGCTGTTCCGCGGGCGTCGCCGCCAGAGCCGGTTGCGTTTCACCGTCCGGCAGATGCTGCAAACCATCGCGCCCACCATGAACGCCCAGCCAGCGCTCCAGTTCGGCGTAGTGCGGTGTCAGCTCACCGCTGCGTAACGGCCAACGGACCTGTTCACCCTCCACATCCACACCGCCCAGATCCTCATCCGAGAGACGCAGGGTGATACCACCCCAGGTGAGACTGCGGCCGCCAACCTGCAGGCCTCGCGTCCACAGAAACGGCTGATCCGCCGGGTGCTCATAGGGATGCAGACGCTCGTCGGCATACAGACGAGGGTTGGCTTTCCAGTAGCCGGGATGCTGGGACTGCTGGCGATGGCTGCCGCTGGTCAGGCCCACGATCCGGCGCAGCAGATTTCCCGGTTCAGCCCCGAAGGCCTGCGTGCTGTTGAGGTCAGGTCCTGCCTCCACCACAAGCACTCGCGCTCCTGCTTCAGCCAGGGTCATGGCGGCCACGCCGCCACTCGCTCCCGAGCCAACAACAATGGCGTCCCAGGGGCCATCGCAGTTCATGGAGCGACTGCTCATGGAGGTACGACAGACAAAAAAAAATCTCCCAAGAGGGAGATTGTTGATTCAATCAGAATTGGTGGCGGGGGGGAGATTTGAACTCCCGACCTTCGGGTTATGAGCCCGACGAGCTACCAGACTGCTCTACCCCGCGACGGCCTAGAAATCATACATGTCGGTGTCGCAGGTGACAGCAAAGTCACGACTGAAAGGCACCGGACACGCTGAGCTTGACGCTCGGGTTCACGACCAGCACCTGCTCATCGAGCTCATCAAGCCCCATGGGTGTGAGCCACTCGAGCTGACGCAAGAGGTGCAGGGCAACCGCTTGCTTGGCACGACGGGAGCCGTCTTCGACCTTGATGGCTACTCCAAGACCTTCACCAACACGGCTGAGGCATTGAATGCCCTCTGCACCGCCCTTGCTCAAGACCTGACCGTGGCTGCGCCGCATCAGCTCGGTGTCGAAACGACCTTCACCGGCCACAAGGTCGGGATGACTCAGCATCGCCCGACTGATCTGCTCGAGTTCGGCATGTTGTGAAGCACCGAGATGGGCATAGAGCAAGGCCATCTGGGCCAACTGCAATACCAGGGTGGGAGCGCCACAGTCATCCCGTTCGGCAACCAATTCCTCAGCAGGCAAGCCGATCAGTTCAGCGACCCTGCGGTTCACTTCGACCTGCAGCGGGTGGTCTTGCTGGAGATAGGTCTCGATCGGCCAGCCCATCTTTCGGCTGGTGGCCAGGAAGGCAGCGTGCTTGCCGGAACAGTTGTGCTGAAGCGGACTGTCGGCCCAATTCGGCACAGGGCATTGAAGTGATGCGCTGTCCAACTCCGCTTTCCAGAGCAACCGGAAGGCTTCCCGGGCGTGAGCATTGGTGCCCGCATGGGACGCGCAACTGATGGCGATGCCCCGTTCATCAACATCCAGCTGGTCGGCGGTGCCACTGCTGAGAAACGGCAGGGCCTGAAAAGGCTTCAGTGCCGAACGAATGAAGCTTTCCATGCCGGGATTTCCTGCCGACATCAACACCCGTCCTCGGCCATCACAGACCACGGCATGAACGCGATGCACCGATTCAGTGATCGATCCGCGCCGCAAGCAGACCTCAAGGGGGGCTGACCCGGTCCGGGCTGCAGGGCTGAAGCCCGAGGGCAAAGTCATCGGAACCCCGATTGGTTCAGAGAGCCTGACAGAGACTGGCACCGGCCAGCATCAAACCCGCTGAGGTGGCCATGGCCCGTCCCAGACGACCCAGGATCGGACGAACCTCATGCCGGGCCACCAGAAGGTCGCGTTCCCGCCAGGACAGAGGCTTTTCCCAGGTCTGCCCGTCGTACCAGCCGGATTCCTCGTAGTCGACGGACTCACGCAAAAGCCGCTGCATGACGTAGGTCCAGCCCAGCCATTGCCGCACCAGCAACAGCAGGGGCAGCACAAGAGCAGCCACGGCGGCTGCAGCCAGGAGCCGGGGCGGATCCTGCTTCAGGGTCCAGCTCCCACTGGCGATCAGGCTGCACACCGGCAGCATCAGCAACCAGAAGCCCACAAGGCGTTGGCTCAGGCGAGGTTCCTGACCCGCTGGCCAGGAGAAAAACCATGACTCGCAGAGCTGTTGAAACTCCTCAAGAGGCCGCTGCTCCGGTGGAACGGGGCAGGACACCGCTTCTGGCATGGATCAAGCGGTTACTTCACCGACGGTAAGAAGGTTCGGCTTTCGCCGTGACTCCAGAACGCCTCAAGGTCGTAGTAACCGCGCTCATCGGGCATCAGCACGTGAACGATCACATCGCCGTAATCAAGAAGCGCCCAGCGCCCCTCATTCAACCCTTCCTTGCGCAAGGGAAGCAGGTCAGCCTCAGTTTCCAGGCGGTCTTCAACCGACCGGGCAATGGCACGCACCTGAACGTCGGACTGGCCGCCGGCGATCACCATCCAATCCGCCAGGCTGGACACCTCATCCACACGAATCAGACGGATGTCGGTGGCCTTGCGGTCATCGCAAGCATCGGCCACCAGTTCAGCAAGCTTTTCGCTATCCATAAACGTTCTCACTGGTAACGGAGCTGCGTGAGCCCTCCTGTTGGGCCATTTCAGCTCTGGCCTTGCTGGCACTCTTGCGCAGCGCCTCAAGCCGGTCTTCGTAGTAGCTGCGGCGGCTCTTCTTGCGGGTCTTTTCGACCAGCTCCTTCAACGCGCCGCCAAGACTGCGATAAGCGTTCGGAACGCTGTAGCCAAATCGGCAGGCCAGATCAATCGCACGCTCGTCAGCACTGATGGCGTCCTGCAGGCGTTTTTCGGAATTGTTCTTCAGGTAAAGCCGATACCCCGCAAAGCCGGAAAGCCCGAGGGCCATCAACAGCAGCAGGCCGTCCTGAACCCACAATTCACCGATGGCACCTCCGAGGCCGATGGCCAGAGCAGCCATCTCCCAACCGTCCCGGGGAATCGTGTCGTTCTGGATCCGACCAACTTCATGCCAAAACAGCAAATTGCGGTGATCCAACGCCAGGGCATCCCATTCGTCGAGATCCACCTGGATCTCCACTTCATCCCGGCCGATTTCCTCAAGGGTGATCAATGGAGGATCGACTGCAGCAGCTGATTCCACAAACACCCAGCTCTGCATTTCCGGTGGCAGCAGCCCCTTCAGGCGCTGGAGCTCACTCATTGCAACTCTGGTGCTGATCTCCCTTCACCGTAGCGAGGCCAAGTCCCCCAGTTGGGGCGAGGCCGCGTGAGAGGCTTGATCTGTTTGGCCAAGGACGATTTCCCATGCCGAGGCGGTCTGATCTGCGTCGCATTCTCCTGCTGGGATCTGGTCCGATCGTGATCGGCCAGGCCTGTGAGTTCGATTACTCCGGAACCCAGGCCTGCAAGGCCCTTAGAGCCGAGGGATATGAAGTCATCCTGATCAACTCCAATCCGGCGTCGATCATGACCGACCCGGAAATGGCCGATCGCACCTACATCGAGCCGCTCACGCCGGACGTGGTGACACGGGTGATCGAGCAGGAGCGCCCGGATGCTCTGCTGCCGACCATGGGGGGGCAGACCGCCCTCAACCTGGCGGTCACCCTGGCGGAAAACGGCACCCTCGATCGCTTTGGAGTTGAGTTGATCGGTGCCGATCTCAAAGCGATCCAGAAGGCGGAAGACCGTCTGCTGTTCAAGCAGGCCATGGAGCGCATCGGGGTGAAGGTCTGCCCTTCGGGCATCGCCTCATCTCAAGAAGAAGCTGAAGCCGTCGGGGCCGCGATCGGAAGCTTCCCCCGGATAATCCGGCCCGCCTTCACGCTGGGGGGAAGTGGCGGGGGCATTGCCTACAACCCCGAGGAATACGCAGCAATCTGCAAGAGCGGGCTTGAAGCGAGTCCGGTGTCTCAGATTCTGATCGAGCAATCGCTTCTGGGCTGGAAGGAATTCGAGCTTGAGGTGATGCGTGATCTGGCGGACAACGTCGTGATCGTCTGCAGCATCGAAAACCTCGACCCCATGGGGGTGCACACCGGGGATTCGATCACGGTGGCTCCAGCCCAGACCCTCACGGACCGGGAATACCAACGGTTGCGGGACCAATCGATCGCCATCATTCGGGAGATCGGTGTCGCGACGGGCGGCAGCAACATCCAGTTCGCGATCAATCCCGACAACGGCGACGTTGTGGTGATCGAGATGAATCCCAGGGTGAGCCGATCGTCGGCCTTGGCCAGCAAGGCCACCGGCTTCCCGATCGCCAAGATCGCCGCTCGCCTCGCCGTCGGTTACACCCTCGACGAAATCCTCAACGACATCACCGGCAAGACCCCTGCCTGCTTCGAACCGACGATCGATTACGTCGTCACCAAGATTCCGCGCTTCGCCTTTGAAAAATTCCGAGGCAGTCCAGCGGTGCTCACCACCTCAATGAAATCGGTGGGCGAAGCGATGGCCATCGGCCGTTGTTTCGAAGAGTCGTTCCAGAAAGCCATGCGTTCCCTGGAAACAGGGTTCTCGGGCTGGGGAGGCGACCGGGAGGAACCGGAACTCACGGATGCTGAGCTGGATCGTCAGCTGAGGACCCCCTCTCCGGAGCGCATCCTCAGCGTGCGAACGGCGATGGTGCGCGGACGCAGCGATGAGGAGATTCATCGGATCAGCAGGATTGACCCCTGGTTCCTGGCCAAACTGCGGCGGATCATTGAGGCGGAGGCCAGGCTGATCAAGGGCAAAAGCCTGGATCAGCTGGATGCCGACAGCTTGTTTGAGGCCAAGCAGCTGGGTTTTTCAGACCGACAGATCGCCTGGCACACCAAAAGCGACGAATTGTCGGTGCGTCAGCGGCGCGATCAGCTCGATGTTCGCGCCGTCTTCAAAACCGTCGACACCTGCGCAGCGGAGTTCGCTTCCTCCACTCCCTATCACTACTCGACCTACGAGCGTCCCTTGCAGACCCTGCAAGCCGACGGATCCCTCAAGCCCCTTCCCGCCTCGTCCGAGGTGAGTCGTCGTGAGGACGGCCGCAAGATGATGATCCTCGGCGGTGGACCCAACCGGATCGGACAAGGCATCGAATTCGACTACTGCTGCTGCCATGCCTCCTTTGCCGGGCAGGATCAAGGCATCACCACGGTGATGGTGAACAGCAATCCAGAAACGGTGTCCACCGATTACGACACCAGCGACAGCCTCTACTTCGAACCGCTCACCCTGGAGGACGTTCTCAATGTGATCGAAGCGGAGCGTCCTGATGGCGTGGTGGTCCAATTCGGTGGACAAACGCCTTTGAAACTCGCCATTCCTCTGCTGCGCTGGCTGGACAGCGATGAGGGGCGCGCCACGGGCACCAGCATCTGGGGCACCTCCCCTGAATCAATCGACCGGGCCGAAGACCGCGAGCAGTTCGAAGCCATCCTCCGCGATCTGAACATCCGCCAACCCCGCAACGGCTTGGCACGCAGCGAGGAGGAAGCACGGGCCGTGGCCACACGAGTGGGCTACCCGGTCGTCGTGCGTCCCTCCTACGTCCTGGGCGGACGGGCCATGGAAGTGGTGTTCGACGAAGAGGAACTCAACCGCTACATGCGCGAAGCCGTACAGGTGGAGCCCGACCATCCGGTGCTGATTGACCAGTACCTCGAAAACGCCGTTGAGGTGGACGTGGACGCCCTCTGCGATCACACCGGTGCTGTGATCGTCGGTGGTCTGATGGAGCACATCGAACCGGCGGGAATCCATTCCGGCGACTCAGCCTGCTGCCTGCCCGCGGTTTCCCTCGGCGAGGCGGCACTGAACACGATTCGCGAGTGGAGTGGCTCCCTGGCGCAAACGCTCGAGGTGCGGGGTCTGATCAACCTTCAGTTCGCCGTGCAGCGCAACACCGATGGCTCGGAAGTGGTTTACATCATCGAAGCCAACCCCCGCGCCTCCAGAACGGTCCCCTTCGTCGCCAAGGCCACAGGTCAACCTCTCGCTCGCCTGGCAACCCGACTGATGGCGGGCGAAATCCTGGCCGACATCGGCATGACCAGCGAGCCGAAGCCGCCGCTTCAGTCGATCAAGGAGGCGGTGCTGCCGTTCCGGCGCTTCCCGGGGGCCGACACGGTACTGGGGCCGGAAATGCGCTCCACGGGAGAGGTAATGGGTTCCGCCGACAGTTTCGGCATGGCCTATGCCAAGGCTGAGCTCGGCGCTGGAGAAGCGCTGCCCACCCAGGGGACGGTTTTCCTCTCCACCCACGACCGCGACAAACAGGCGCTGGTGCCCATCGCCGCTCGTCTGATCGAACTCGGGTTCGATGTGACGGCCACATCAGGCACGGCTCAGGCGCTCGCCAACGCGGGATTGAAGGTGCAATCGGTGCTCAAGGTGCACGAGGGGCGCCCCAACATCGAGGATCAGATCCGCTCCAATCAGGTGCAGTTGGTGATCAACACACCGATTGGCCGCCAAGCCGCCCATGACGACAAGTACCTGCGTCGGGCAGCGCTCGATTACGCCGTTCCAACGGTGACGACCCTCGCTGGAGCACGGGCAGCGGTGGAGGCGATCTCAGCGCTCCAGCAAGAGCCGAGGCTCAGCATCCATGCCCTGCAGGACGTGCACGCCATGCAGCCTTAGGCCACCGGTAGGGTTGCGAGAGCCACTTCAACGCTGTGACAGCCTCCGTTCCCGTTAAGCCTGGAAGCGACCTGCGTGATGACTTCCGTCGCGCCTACGAGAACCGCTACACCTGGGCGCCTGGATTCTCCGGCTATCGCGGCCGCTGCATCTGGCAGCAGGGCGATCAACGGGTCGAGGGCACCTTTGAGATCGGTGCCGATCTCAAAGCCAAGGTGGACGGCATTGAAAACGAAGAGATCCTCAAGGCGGTGAATTCCCAGCTCTGGGAAGTCGCGATCCATCGTGTGCGTCGCAGCTTCGAGCAGACCCACGGTGAGAACACCTTCACCGCGGGAGACACCAACGAAGTGGGAACCGAAGTGCTCGTCGGCGGCAAGGGAGCCGGGGACAAATACCGCATCAAAGATGACGTGGTGACCATGGTTCATCGCCACATCCACGGCACCGTCGTGACGATCTACACCACCGATGTCACCGACACGGGTGCGGGCTACCTCAGCCACACCTACACCAGTCAGTACGCCGACCCGGCAACGGGAGAAGCCCGGGGCGGCCGCAGCAGCTTCAAAGACAGCTTCGCTGCTCTTCCTGGAGATGGTCCATGGGTGCTGACCGAGCGGGTTGTGACCACCGAGGCCCATGGCGATACCCCCGCCGGAAGTCAGACCTTCCGTTTTGAAGATCTCGAATCGCTCTGAGTTGATTGCCGGTGCAAGCCGGCTATGAGACCATCCGCCCAAACCTGTTGAAAGGCATGGGCGGAGTCGAGTCGACCATTCAGGCCATCAATGGCCCGATCAACAGCATCGTCTGGGGATGGCCCACCGTCCTTTTGATTGCCGCGACGGGCATTCTTCTGATGGTGGGCCTTCGGTTCATGCCCCTGCAACGGCTGGGCTATGGCATCTCGATGATGCTGCGGCCGGCTGGAACACAAACAGAAGGGGAGATCAGTCCCTTTCAAGCCCTGATGACGTCGTTGTCGGCCACGATCGGCACGGGGAACATAGCCGGTGTTGCCGGAGCCATCGCCGTTGGTGGGCCCGGTGCCGTCTTTTGGATGTGGATCATCGCGATCTTCGGCATCGCAACCAAGTACGCCGAAGCGGTGCTCGCGGTTCAGTTCCGCGAAACCGATGGCGACGGCAACCACGTGGGTGGGCCGATGTATTACATCCGCAACGGACTCGGCAGCGGCTGGAGCTGGATGGCGGGCCTGTTTGCCCTCTTCGGCATGTTGGCGGGATTCGGCATCGGCAATGGGGTTCAGGCTTTTGAGGTGTCGTCTGCCTTGAGCCTGATCGGCATCCCGAAGCTGGCGACCGGAGTCGTTTTGGCAGCCCTGGTCTTCGCTGTTGTGATCGGGGGCATCAAACGCATCGCCCAGGCGGCCTCCGCCATTGTTCCGTTGATGTCGATCCTCTACGTCGCTGCCTGCCTTCTCGTGTTGCTGGCCAATCTGGGCAGCGTGCCTGAAGCTTTCGGCACGATTTTCTCCAACGCCTTCTCCGGCCAAGCCGCAGCCGGTGGGGCCCTCGGTCAGGTGGTGCTGATGGGCTTCAAACGGGGCATCTTCTCCAATGAAGCGGGCCTGGGCAGCGCTCCAATCGCTCACGCAGCTGCCAAAACCGACGATCCCGTTCGTCAGGGCACGGTGGCCATGCTGGGCACCTTCATCGACACCCTGATCATCTGCACGATGACCGCCCTGGTGATCATCACCACCAAAGCCAATCTGATCCTCGATGCAGCCGGCGACAAGCTCAGCGGCGCAGACCTTTCCATCGCTGCCTTCAACACCGGCATCGCCGGCAGCGGCGTGGTGGTCACCCTGGGACTGGTGATCTTTGCCTTCACAACCATTCTCGGTTGGAGCTTCTATGGCGAACGCTGCACCACCTACCTGTTCGGTGATTCCGCCGTGCTGCCCTTTCGTCTGACTTGGGTGGCTGTGGTCGTGATTGGTGCTGTCGCCGGCGACCGCGGAGTGATCTGGTCGATTGCCGACACCCTCAATGGCCTGATGGCTCTGCCCAACCTTGTGGCCTTGATCCTGCTGTCCGGAACCGTGTTCAAACTCACCAAGGCCTACAGCTTCAGCGAGTGAGCAGAACGACCGGTAATAAAAAAGGGGGCGTAACAGCCCCCTTTTTTATTGGCAGTCAATCAACCCTGATCAGGCAACGGCGTCACGGACTTGAGCTTTTCATTGAGCTGCATGGCGAGGCTCTGACGACCCACCGCCAGAACCTTGAGGGTGTCTTCATGCATCCGCAGTTGAGCATCAGCAACCTGCATGCCACGCACGAGCTCCTTGAGCTCATCGGGAAGCGTATTGAGGTCGTAGCGCTTGCCCTCAAAGGTCAAGACGGGGTTGTTGGCTGCGGAGTCAGTCATCGTTCGTTGCCGGGATTACGTAGAACCAGCGGCCAGATCGTAGAGGGATTCAGGACTTTTGCCGATCTCGAATGAACTGTCGTTCGCACAATTCGCGATATCGCCCACCACGCTGCATCAACTCGTCGTGGGTTCCTCGATCGACAACCGCACCTTTTTCAAGAACCACAATGCGATCGGCCTCCTGCACCGTGGCCAGACGATGGGCGATCACCAACACCGTTCGTCCCTTCATCGCCTGCTTCAGGCCGAGTTGCACCGCAGCCTCGGCTTCAGCATCAAGGGCACTGGTGGCTTCATCCAGCAGCAACAGCGCTGGGTTGCCAAGCACCGCCCGGGCAATGGCAATCCGCTGCAGTTGGCCACCGGAAACATTGGTTCCCCGTTCTTCGAGCTGGGTGTCATACCCATCGGGCAAGGCACGGATGAAATCATCCGCATTGGCCAAGCGCGCCGCATCGCGCACCTCGTCATCCGTCGCACGACGGCCGAACCGAATCGCTTCGGCAATGGTTCCTGAAAACACGGTTGTGCGCTGTGGAACCAAAGCCACCTGCTGACGCAGCTCACGGGCGCGCATCAAGCTGATGTCGGTGCCGTCGAGACGGATCTCGCCCTGTTGCGCCGTATTGAACCGGAGCAGAAGCGACAGCAGGGTGCTTTTACCCGCACCGGAAGGGCCAACGATGGCCAGCACCTGGCCCGCATCCACCCGCAGATTCAGCTGACGCAACACCGGCTGGGCTGGGTCATAGCCGAAGCTCACCTGGTCAAAGACCAGATCACCCTGAAGTGCACCGATGGCTTGCGCATCAGCTGGATCCGCAGCCTCCTGAGGCTCTCGCTCGATCTCCCGCAGACGTCGCAGCGACGCCTGCCCCTGCTGAAATTCGTTGAAGTTGTTGGTGACGTGGGCAATGGGATCGATCAGCACGATCAGCCCTGTCAGGTAGCTGCTCAGGCCGGCAATACTCAGATCACCACTCTGGATTCGCCAGGCTCCAAGGGCCAGAACGGCAAACAGACCCACCACCTCGATGATGCCAACCACCGGATGCTGGAGCGCCACAAGGCTGTAGGTGCGGTGGCGGGCCTGCCGGTGTTGATCGATTTCCGTCTCGAAACGGTCCTGCAGCCAGGGTTCGGCTGCAAAAGCACGCACCAGGGGCAAACCTTCGATGGCCTCACCCAGCAGACCGGCCAGTTCGCTCACCTTTTTCTGACTGCGTTCCGTGGCCGCCATCACGCGAGCACCAAACAGGCTGATCAGCCAGACGATCACCGGCGCCAGCAAAAGGATGGCCAGCGTCAGTTTCCAGTCGAGCCAGAGCATCATCCCCAGCACCGCAACGAGCTGAAGAACGCTGGGGACCGTGTCGTGAATGGTCTTGTACAGCACCTCGCTGACGCGATCGGCGTCTTCGGTGAAGCGGTAGGTGAGATCACCGGCCGAGAGCTTCTCCAGTGCCCCCAGCTCCACGGTCTGCAGGCGGCGGAACAGATCACGCCGTAAGTCCTGGCTCACCAGCAATGCAGGCCCGGCAAGAAGCGAGTCCTGACCGAATTGAGCGATCTTCTGAACAGCAAAGATCAGCAACGCCAGCCCGATCAGCTGAAGCACGCGAGCCAAATCACCCGAGCCAAGCGCGGGAAACAAGTCCCCGGCCAGCTGAACGAGCAGCGGAAAGCTGCCGACGTAAAACACCATGCAGCAGCCCCCCCAGAGCAGTTCCCGCAGATGAGGGCGAAGCAACGGCAGCAGCCGGCGGAATCCGGCCTGGGATGGGGTCAGCATCGCGGCACAGTATCAATGGTGAGCTCAAAACTCTGCCCAATGAAGCTGGATCAGTTCCTGAAATGGAAGGGTTGGGTCTCCACCGGCGGTGAAGCGAAGCAACGCATCCAGATGGGTGAAGTGGAGGTGAATGGGAGCGTTGAAACCCGGCGGGGCCGTCAGCTTTCCCCGGGAGATCGGGTTGTGCTTGCTGGTGAGGAGTCCGTTGTCGGGGATGAAAACGCGACCGGGCCGTAAGTTGGCTGCCACATTCCATGGGGAAGCAAGGCGTGCGCAGACCGGTGATCGCTGGCAACTGGAAGATGCACATGACCTGTGCCCAGTCGCGGGAGTTCATGGAAGCCTTCCTGCCGTTGATTGCTGACACCCCTGACGACCGCGACCTGGTGCTGGCACCACCCTTCACGGCGCTGTCGACCATGGCGGAACTCAGCCAGAACTCTCGCGTCTGCCTGTCAAGCCAGAACGTGCACTGGGAAGGCCATGGAGCCTTCACCGGGGAGATCTCCCCAGCCATGCTCAAAGAGCACGGGGTGACTCACACGATCGTGGGCCACAGCGAACCACGGAAATACTTCAGTGAAAGCGACGAGCAGATCAACCACCGGGCCAGGTCATCCCAGTCCAACGGTCTGATTCCGATCGTTTGCGTTGGCGAAAGCGATGAGCAGCGCGAGCGGGGCGAAGCTGAACGGGTGATCCGCCGCCAGATCGAGCAGGGCCTGGAGGGTCTCGATGCCGAGAAACTGGTGGTGGCCTACGAGCCGATCTGGGCGATTGGCACAGGCAAGACCTGCGCTGCCGAAGAAGCCAATCGCATCTGCGGTCTGATCCGAAGCTGGGTGGGCTCCCCCGATCTGGTGATTCAGTACGGCGGCTCCGTCAAACCCAGCAACATTGATGAATTGATGGGCATGAGCGATATCGACGGAGTGCTGGTGGGGGGTGCTTCCTTGGAGCCCGAAAGCTTTGGACGGATTGCCAACTACCAAGCGGCCTGATTCAGGCGGCTGGCCCCAGGGTTGGGGCCAACGCACAGCTGTGATGGGGGTGATCAACGTCACCCCGGATTCCTTCAGTGATGGAGGGAGATTTCTGGCGAGCGAACGGGCCCTTGCTGAAGCTCAGCGGCAGCTGAGCCGTGGTGCGGACGTGTTGGATCTGGGGGCGCAAAGCACCCGACCCGGAGCAGAGGAGGTGGGCGCCGAAGAGGAGTTGAGGCGTCTCCTACCAGCGCTGAAGAGCATCCGGAAACACTGCCCAAAGGCGCTGATCTCCATCGACACGTTTCTGGCGCCGGTGGCCGCCGAAGCACTGGAAGCAGGGGCCAACTGGATCAATGATGTGAGCGGTGGCCGGCGGGATCCCGATCTGCTGCGGGTGGTCGCCGATGCGGGCTGTCCGGTGGTGCTGATGCACAGCCGCGGTGACAGCCAAACCATGGATCAGCTCACGACCTATGCCGATGTCGTGGCAGATGTGAAAGCGGCGTTGCTGGAGCGCAGTGAAGCTGCGATTCAAGCCGGCGTTGATGAAAGCCAAATCATCTGGGATCCAGGTCTCGGCTTTGCCAAGACCCACGAGCAGAACCTGCAGCTGCTGCGGGATCTGGAACAACTCACAGCAGGACCGCGACCGGTGCTGATCGGCCCTTCGCGCAAACGCTTCATCGGTGCCGTGCTGGATGAACCCAGACCCAAAGCGCGTCTCTGGGGAACTGCTGCCGTGGCCTGCCGCTGCGCCCAGGCGGGTGCTGCCGTGCTGCGGGTGCACGATGTGGGGCCCATCAGCCAGACGCTGCGCATGGCGGCTGCACTCTGGTGATCTCCACGATCTTTGTTCAGATCGCGGCCTACAGGGATCCGGATCTCCCGGCCACACTGCACAACCTGGTCGAGCGGGCGGCCAAGCCAGAGCGCCTGCGCTTCGGCATCTGCCTGCAACTGGCGGCTGATGACCCGCCCCACTGGGGAACAAGCGCATTTCCGGATCATCCCCAGCTGGAGTTCATCCGGTTCGATGCCGCGGAAAGCCGCGGAGCCTGCTGGGCCCGACGACAGGCTCAGGGTATTTACGGCGGGGAAGACTTTCTGCTGCAGATAGACAGCCACATGCGGGCCGTGGGGCACTGGGATGAGCTGCTTCTGAAAACCTGGAAGGAATGCGGCGATGCGCATGCCGTTCTCAGTGTTTATCCGAACGGCTTTCAACTGCCATGCCGTTTGCAGACATCAACCCTGCCTGTGATGGGAGCTTGCGGCTTTGATACCAACGGCATCCTCAAGCTGCGAGGCATCAGCCGATTCCAACTTCCAGAAGAACAACCCGATCGCCCCATCCCCGGGGCGTTTATCGCCGGAGGCTTCCTGTTCGGCCCTGGCTCAATCGTGAGCGAAGTGCCCTACGACCCCGAGCTTTACTTCTATGGGGAAGAGATTGCCATGTCGGCACGACTCTGGACGTCGGGTTTCAACATCTACGCCCCGAATCGCCTGCTGCTGTTTCATCTCTACAAGACAGAACAAACAGATCAAGAGCATGCAGCCACCCATTGGGGCGATCACAGCAATTGGCACCATTACAACCTTTGCGCACTCAAACGTGTACACACACTGCTTGGAAGTCTCAACAATGCGCCGGCATCAATCCGCTGCTTCAATGATCAGCCTGTAGAAATTAAACCCTTCGGATTAGGGAGAAAACGCAGCCTGTCGATGTATCAACAATGGGCTGGAATTGATTTCAAAACGGCAGAGATCAGCCGAGCAGCAAGGGATGCAGAATTCAAGGCCCTGAAAGCCTGAGTTGCCCATCATTCATCGCCAACAAAAAAGCCAGAGTTCCTACCGGGCTCTGGCTTTGATGTTCAACACTTGGTCGACGATCAGTCGGTGACAACACCCTCAATCCGATCCTCAACCTCCTGGTACAGCTCCTGAAGCTGCTCGATGTTCTCATCCGAGGTCTCCCAGTATCCGCGGCCATGCACCTCAAGCAGGGTGCCCACGATCTGACGGAAGCTGTTGGGGTTGAGTTCCAGCAGACGCTTGCGCATCTCAGGATCATTGATGAAGGTTTCGTTGGCTTCTTCGTAGACGAAGTTGTCAACGGCACCGCTGGTGGCACTCCAACCCAGCGTGAAGTTGAGCCGCTTGGCCACCTCACGCACACCCTCGTAGCCGGAGTCGAGCATGCCTTCGTACCACTTGGGATTCAGCAGCTTGGTGCGTGAATCCAGGCGGATCGTTTCACTCAGCGAACGCACCTGAGCGTTGGCCGTGGTGGTGTCGGCGATGTAGCTGGTGGGAGCTTTGCCGTCATCACGCAGGCCAGCGATCAACTTGGTGGGGTCGGAGTCGAAGTAGTGGCTCACATCGGTGAGGGAGATCTCAGCCGAATCGAGGTTCTGGAAGGTGACATCCGCCGTCTTCATCACGTTCTCGAACACTTCCCGCTTCTGGTTCATCTCACCGGGATTGTCGGCATTGAAGGCGAAGGTCTTGCGGGAGAGGTACATCTCCTGCAGCTCACCTTCCTCCTCCCAGGTGCTGTTCTCCACCGCGAGATTCACGTTGGAGCTGTAGCTGCCGCTGGCATTGGAGAACACCCGGCACGCTGCATCGCGCAGGCTCGTGCCTTCTTTCTCCGCTTGCTCGAGGGCGTGCTTGCGCACAAAGTTCTGCTCCAGAGGCTCGTCAGCCTCGGCAGCCATCTTCACGGCCTGATCGATCAGCGCCATCTGGTTGATGAACAGATCGCGGAACACACCAGAGCAGTTCACCACCACATCAACGCGGGGGCGGCCGAGTTCTTCCAGGGGAATCAGCTCAAGCTTGTTGACCCGACCCACGGAGTCCGGCATCGGCTTGACGCCAACGAACCAGAGGATCTGAGCCAGGGATTCGCCGTAGGTCTTGATGTTGTCGGTTCCCCAGAGCACGCAGGCGATGGTTTCGGGCCAGGTGCCCTGCTCCTCGCGCTGACGCTCAATCAACTTGTCGACAACACTCTTGGCTGCAGCCACCGCGGCACGGGTGGGAATCGCCTGCGGGTCGAGGGCGTGGATGTTCTTGCCGCTGGGCAACACACCAGGATTCCGGATCGGATCACCACCGGGGCCCGGAAGGATGTATTCACCATCGAGAGCCTTCAGCAGACTCTCCATCTCCATGTCGGCACACACCTGCTCGAGGCAGAAGCGCAGGTAGGCAAAGAGCTTGTCGAGCTCGGTGGCATCGATCTGCACGAAGCCAGCACTGCAGCAGGCCCTCAGCCACGGGGAGGGAAGTTTGAAGCCGAACTTGGCCAGCAGGTCGTAGAACCAACCGAAGCTGTTGCGCAGGCTGACCCGACCATCACGGCCAGTGAGCGTGCGAACCATGGCGCCAATCGCAGCGCGGGATGTCTCCGTGATCGTGCGGTTCAGCTCAACATCGGCGAGGACGCCCTCGTCGTTGCCTTTGTAGATGTCTTCAATCGAGCGGCCCATCGCCTCAGCCAGCAGGCCGGGGAGTGAGCGCAGCCCATCCTCCTCACGCTCGAGAGCAGCGATGTTCACCAACGTGGCAACGGCTTCCTCAGCGGTGGGAGGCTTACCAATGGTGTGCAGGCCACAGGGAAGGAGACGGCTTTCGATCTCCATCAACTGGCGGTAAACGGCGCCCACCAAGGCATCACGTCCCTCCAGGTCGAGGGTCGAGGCATCCTCCTCAGGAAGGTCAACGTCCTTATCGAGGTTGCACTGACGTGCCGTCTCGATGATCGTGTTGACGATCTGAATGCCGCGGCCACCCTCACGCAGCTGCTGGTAGGAGCCCACCAGCTCACCCAGTTCCTTCAGGCCCTTGTAAAGACCGGCATTTTCAGCCGGAGGGGTGAGGTAGCTGATGGTGGAGGCATAACCCCGCCGCTTGGCGATCGTGGCCTCGGAGGGGTTATTGGCGGCGTAGTAATAGAGGTTGGGCAGCGCACCGATCAGTGAATCGGGGTAGCAGGTTTCGCTCATGCCCATCTGCTTGCCGGGCATGAACTCGAGCGAGCCGTGGGTGCCGAAGTGCAGCACCGCATCAGCCTTCCAGATCTTCTGGAGATAGGTGTAGTAAGCCGCGAAGCCGTGGTGGGGGCTGGCGCTGCGGGAATAAAGCAGGCGCATCGGATCACCCTCGTAGCCGAAGGTGGGCTGAACGCCAACGAAAACGTTGCCGAAGTGGCGACCGAAAACCAGCAGGTTCTGGCCATCGCTGTTGAGATTGCCGGGGGGCTTGCCCCAGTTCTCTTCGAGCCGTTCGGAGTAGGGCGTCAGACGCTCGTACTCCTCAACGCTCATGCGGTGGGCGATTGAAAGCTCCGGAGAGCCCTGCATGGCATCGGCGTCATTGATGACGGCCTCCAACAGCTCACGAGGCGTGGAAGGCAGGTCCTGCACGTCGTACCCCTTCGCCTTCATCTCCTGCATCACTCGGTGGATGGAGCCGAAGACGTCGAGGTAAGCCGCAGTGCCGACGTTGCCCTTGTCGGGAGGGAAGCTGAACACGGTGATCGCCAGCTTCTTCTCGTTGCGGGGCTTGATCCGCAGCGATGACCAGCGGATGGCCCGCTCAGCGATGGCATCAACCCGGTCTTGAAGGGTGTGCGCCTTGCCGGTGGCATCGTCGCGACCCGAGAGAACGATGGGCTCGATGGCGCCATCCAGTTCCGGAATGGCGATCTGCAGGGCCACCTGCACCGGGTGCAGGCCAAGGTCGCTCTGTTCCCACTCCTGGGTGGTCTGGAAAACGAGGGGAAGCGCCACCATGTAGGGACGGTTGAGCTTCTTAAGCGACTCAATCGCCTTGGGGTGGTCCTGACGGGCCGGACCTCCGACCAGCGCAAAACCGGTGAGGGAGACGATGCCGTCCACCAGGGGCTGCTCGGGATTCAGCGGGTCGTAGAAGAAAGCGTTGACCGGCTTGGAGAAGTCGAGACCGCCGCAGAAGATCGGAATCACGCGAGCGCCACGGAACTCCAGCTCCTGGATGGTGGCCACGTAATGGGCATCGTCACCGGTGACGATGTGGCTGCGCTGCAGCACCAAACCGATCACCGGCCCTTTGCGGGCTTCCTCAGAAAGGTCGGTGCGGCTGGAAGTCCAGTTCAGATATTCCTTGAGGTCCTCGAACATCGAGGGGGCCAGGGGGTGCCAGATGCCGAGGTCGGGGAACACTTCGGGCTCCGCCACTTCCATTGCCGGGCGCTCCTCGCCCTCTGCAGTTGGGAAGACGTACTTGTCCGCCAGCATCAACAGGAAGTTGCGCAGGTTGTCGGGGGTTCCGCCCAGCCAGTACTGGAAGCTGAGCATGAAGCTGCGGGCATCCTGCGCCTTCTCAACGGGCAGGTACTTGAGAACGGTGGGCAGCGTGTTCAGCAGCTTGAGCATCGCGTCCTGGAAACCAGCACCTCCGGCTTCCTTCCGCTTCTTCATGAAGCCTGCGATGGCGCTCTTGCTCTGACCGAGCTGGGCCATCGAGAAGCTGCCCAGCTTGTTGAGCCGCATCACCTCCGGCATGGACGGGAAGACCACAGCCGCCTTGAGTCGGTCGCGGTGTGGGGCGACGGCGTCCACAACCTTCTGAGCCAGATCTTCAATGAAGATCAAGGAGGCCACAAAGACATCAGCCTCAGCAACGTCGGCGCAGAAGCCGGCGTAGTTGTCGTCGTCGCGCAGTTCTTCGATCAGATAGCCGCTCAGCTCGATTCCGAGATCGCCACCGGAGGCATTGAGAGCCGTCGCTGCCTGGGTGAGGGCGTTTTGGTACTGGGGCTCCAGCACCACATAAACCGCCTTCATGACGGACTTGTGGTTCTGGCCCTCCACAGGAGCAACGCGGCGATCGGCGGAGCGGACCTGTGTGAACATCAGCGCACTTTGAGCAGTGTGAAGAACCTTACGGCGACTGGCCCTTAGCGCGCGAGGATTTCTGATCGGCCGTTACACGAGCAGACCCATAGGCTTTGGAGCGTCTGCTGCGCTTTCATGACCGCTCCGATTCCCGTCGTTGTTGCCGGTGCCCTGGGGCGCATGGGCGCCGAGGTGATCAAGGCTGTGGTGGGAGCCGAAGACTGCAGCCTGGTTGGCGCCATCGACAACACCCCCGGCAAAGAAGGGGCAGACGTGGGTCTGGAGCTGGGCCTTGGCGAGCTGGAGGTGGCCGTGACGGCTGATTTCGAAGGCTGTCTCTGCGCTGTGAGCCAATCGGTGCGGGACAGCGGCAGCGGCGCCGTGTTGGTGGATTTCACCCACCCCTCCGTTGTTTATGAGCACACCCGCGCGGCGATCGCCTACGGCGTTCACCCCGTGATCGGAACCACAGGGCTCTCGCCTGAACAACTCAACGACCTCACCGAGTTCTCGGCCAAAGCGTCCGTGGGTGGGGCCGTGATCCCCAATTTCTCCGTGGGCATGGTGCTGTTGCAGCAAGCCGCAGCCGCAGCGGCACGGTTCTACGACCACGCGGAACTGACGGAACTGCACCACAACCGCAAGGCGGATGCCCCAAGCGGCACCTGCATCAAAACCGCTGAGCTGATGGAGGAGCTGGGCAAGAGCTTCAATCCCGAGGAAGTGGATGAGCACGAATCCCTGGCGGGCTGCCGCGGCGGACAGCGGGACAGCGGCCTGCGGCTGCACTCAGTGCGGCTGCCGGGCCTGGTGGCTCACCAGGAAGTGATGTTCGGTGCCCCAGGGGAGACCTACACCCTGCGTCACGACACCATTGATCGTTCCGCCTACATGCCCGGGGTGCTGCTCACGGTGCGCAAGGTGGGCAGCCTCGGCAGCCTTGTGTACGGCCTTGAGCGCCTGATCTGAAGGCGACACCATGCTCATTCCCCTCCGCCCCGGTGAACTGCAACGGCTGATCCCGGCCGTTGCCACCGGCAACCAGTTCCGCTTTGCCCTCGGCAACCCCCAGGAGGTGCTGCAGCGCCTGATGATCGCCGCCATCGGGGGAGTGATCACGTTCCTGATCTACAACCAGGCGCAGCTCGGCAGCCGCTGGGGCCCCGTCTGGCTGGTGATCAGCGTTGTGTTCTTTCTCTATGTGCTCTGGGGCCCGATCGTTCAGGCCGGCCAGCGCAACGCCACGCTGCGGCGCTATCCCGCGGCTGCCCTGTTTGAGGGCGAGGTGGCGGACGTGATCACGCGTGAACGGGTGGAAAATCGCCACGAGCAGGCCGACAGCCGCGGGCAGCTGGAACTCGTGGAGAACCGACGCACCTGGATGCTGCTCGAACTTGAAGACGAGGAGGGTTACCTCGGCAGGGTGGCCTTTCCTATGGAGAAAAAGCATCAGTCGATCCGCCGCGGCAGCCTGATCCGGTGCCTGGTGCTGAGCGAGCGCAAGGATTTTTCAAAGATCGGAGCCCTCAGCGATGCCTGGCTCCCGGGCATGCGGATGTGGGTTGGCGAGTACCCCTTCCTGCTCCGCCCCGCCTTTGAGGAGCTCTGCCAACTCCGCCTGAACAGCCGGCGTTGAACAGCCGGCGTCGAGCAGCCACTGCTGAACATTTCTTAAACCTGGTTTACACTTCTTAGTAATCAAACGGCGGCATCCATGTCCCAGTCCTCTCCCACCACTCCTGTCGTGCGCGGTGCACAGGTCACCACGGAAGACGGCGGCCGCCTCAACGCCTTCGCCACGGAACCCCGCATGGAAGTGGTTGAAGCAACCCAGGGTTGGGGTTTCCACGATCGCGCCGAAAAACTGAACGGCCGCATGGCCATGCTCGGTTTCATTGCCCTGCTGGCCACTGAGTTGGCCCTGGGCGGCGAATCCTTCGTTCACGGGCTGCTCGGCCTGGGCTGATCGCCTCGCGCTGGATCGGGATGGCTGGCCAGACTCCCTGAATGGCTCCATCCCCTCCAGAGATTCATGTTTTGGGCGCTGGCCCCACCGGCGCCCTCACAGCTCTTGCCCTCGGCCTCCGTGGTCAGAGCGTGGTCCTGTTTGACCCGCTGACGGCATCGGAACTTCAAGCTAGAAGTCGGGCGTACGCCATCACCCACTCCAGCCGCCGACTGCTGACCAACCTGGGGCTTTGGCACGACCTGGGCGATGCCTTGGTGCCTTTCCGTGATCTGGATTTGCGGGACGGGGCCACCAACGACCGCGTTCTCTTCGGCCAGGAGGACCTGGCAGCAGCCAATCGACACCACGACGGCATTGGCTGGATCCTCGATCACCGACCCTTGATGAAGCTGTTGCTGGCTCGGCTGGAGGCCAATGGCAACGTGGCGATGCACTTGGCCGAACCATGCCCTGATCCAAGCGCTGATGCTCTGATCGTGGCGGCTGATGGACCGCGCTCCCCCACACGAGAGGCCTGGGGCATCCGTCACTGGGGCATCCGCTATCGCCAGGGGTGTCTCACCGCCAAGGTTGCCCTGCGGGGACTCCCCCACGACAGAGCCTGCGAGTTGTTTCGCCCGGAAGGCCCTCTCGCCGTTTTGCCCTTGGGGGAGGGCAGGTTCCAGGTGGTGTGGAGTGCACCCTGGCAGCGTTGCCAGCAGCGCAGCACGTTGCAGCGCAGCGCCTTTCTCGATCAGCTGGCCGCTGTTCTGCCGGAGGGGATTGAACCGGATTTCCTTCTGGATCAGCCCCGAGCCTTCCCCCAACAATGGCTGCTGGCTCGCCGCTTTCATCGCGGACGGGGCGTGCTGATCGGCGAAGCGGGCCACCGCTGCCATCCCGTGGGAGGCCAGGGGCTCAATCTCTGCTGGCGTGATGTGGAAGGGTTGCTGCGCGCCGTGGAGCGGGGCGGCAGCGCAACAACAATCGCTCGGCGCTACGGGATGAGCCGCTGGCTCGATGTGCTCCAGGTGGGTGTGGCGACGGATCTTCTGGTGCGGGTGTTCTCCAACCGCCAACCACTGTTGCTTCCCCTGCGGCGCTTTGCATTGCTGCTGCTGAAACAGTTTTCTGGGCTGCGCCAGCTCAGCTTGCGGGCCATGAGTGACGGCCCCATGCAGCTCTGGCGGGCCTTGCCAAACTGAGCCAAGCGCGGGTCGCGACCATGGTGATGTCCAGCCAGCGGCAACCCCCAGCAACGGACGCCCTGCTGCAATTTCTTCAGCGGCGTTTGGGGTTGAGTCCAAGCGCACTGGAGCTGGGACAACGCCAGGCGGAACTGGAACAAGCCCCCCTCCCGATCGTGCTGTGGAGCTTCGGGTTGTTGAGTTTGCAGCAGTTGGAAGAGGTCTTCGACTGGCAGAACACTCAGCCGTAGCGCAACAACGCGTCCACGGGCTGGCCTGCGGGCAAGGCCTGACGGCCTCCAAGCCCCTCCAGCTCGATCACAAAGGCAAAGCCCACCAAGCAACCACCGGCCTGCTCCACCAGTCGTCCCGTTGCTGCAGCCGTTCCACCGGTGGCCAACAGATCGTCCACCACCAGCACCCGGGGTGAATTCTCAAAAGCATCGGCTTGAATCTCCAGCCGATCGGTGCCGTACTCCAGGGCGTAGTCCAGGCCCACCACCTCACCGGGCAGCTTTCCGGGCTTGCGCACAGGCACGAAGCCAAGCCGTCGATCGCTGGCCAGGGGTGCCCCGAAGATGAATCCCCGGGATTCGATTCCCACGATCAGATCAGGCTTCACCTGATCGCAGAACTTGCCCAACTGTCGGATCACCTCAGCCATGGCCTCGGGGGACCGCAGCATCGGATTGATGTCTCGAAACAGAATTCCAGGCTTGGGAAAATCTGGAATTGAGCGAATGTGCGACTGAAGATCCAAATCCAGGTGACGCAATGGCAGTGCCCCTGGCATCATCGCAGCCATGACTGAAGCTTCAGCCCCCAGCGCACCCACTGACGGCGCGCGTCTCAGCCGACGGGGCGTCGAGCGCCTCGACCTGTTGCTGCTGACCATCGAGGCTCTTGATCTCAATGGTGGCGAGGCGATGGTCTGGACCAGCCAACAGATGGGCCTCCAGGCGCAATTCCCCAACCGGGTTGAACTCTGGAAGCGGCGCTGTCACAACCCGCTTCGGCGCACCACCCGGCGGGACCAGCTCGACCCGGTGGACGCCGAATCGCTGATCTGCCTGGTGTGTGCCATGGCTGATCGGCTCTACCCCATGCTCCATCAACTCCTCTCGAGCCGCGAACCGGAACAGCTCACCCAACAGCGTTGGCAGTTGTTCCACGAGCGCCTGCGGGACCTGATCGAGGAGCGGATGAATCAGCGCCGGGAAGCCGTTGTTCGCCTGCTCACGATGGAGCCGGCAGGTCCTGTGCACCGTCAGCTGATCAGCACCCTGGCGTTCTGCGCAGGCCCAGGAGGAATCGATCGTCTCCGCGCAACCCTGCTCGACCCCACGCCCTAGGCCGACCATGTTGAAAACGACATATCAATACGAACAGACCGCAGCACGGCTGGTGGTGGAGGGCTTGCCTGACCTCTCCGCCGGACATTCGAATGAGGTGATCGGCATCCTGTCGTCCTGGCGGCTGCAGTTGATCGGAGCACCGGAACTGGAAGGAACCCGGTATCATCTCGAGGCTCTGATGGCAGCGGTGATGCCGTACGCCAGGCATCGCTTGTCCGGCGTGCAGCGCCGCTTTGGCCTGGAGAACGGTTTTGTAAGCATCGCGCCGGATCAGGCCAACCATCGGCTGGAACTGCGCAGCAGCCGAGAGGGCGTCGAGCCACTGCAGCTCAAGCTCGATGACGCCGAACTGGCCGATCTGGTGCGTTGCCTCGATCGCTTGCGGCTCGACAACCGGGTCAAGCTGACCTGGACGTTCCCCGAAGACCGCCCGTTGAAGCGTCAGGAGATCGTCGATCGCATACCTCTGCAGAAACGCCTCGGACCTCCCCTTCTGGCTGGGGTTGCTCTGGCGTGCAGCATCGCCACCGCCTGGCTTGTGCCTCTGCCCCAGGAAACCAAGGAGACATCGCCGGCAGCAGCACCGGTGGACAAGCCTGAAACGCAGTCCGACCGTTGACGTGCAGGAAACACGCTTCAGAATCGCCGCAATGATGGCACCCTGATCACACCGATGCCATGAGGAAGGCGCGCCGAAGCAGCACACGTGATCAACGACGGGTCTTCCGCCCCCGTCGCCGCTTCCCCTATGGCCCCGTCTTGCGGCAGTCAACGGTTGTCGTGCTGATGCTGGCTGCTGCCGCAGGGATCGCTGTCTTGCTGAATCAGCTGCCACAGCAGGTGGACATCATGCTGCTGCTGAGCCAGGCCATTGACGACCTGATTGGCGGCGTTCAGCAACTGCTGGAAGCCATGCTCGGGCTCGCCGCCATCGTGCTGATCGCTGCCATCGCACTTTTGGCGGGCATCCTCTTGCTTGGTGCGCTCTGGAGGTTGATGCGCATCATCCGCCTGGTGGTCTCTCCCCCCACTCAAGGCAGGCGCTGAGGCGGTGCCAGCGAGCGCTGATGGTTCCACAACTCCTCCAGGGTCACGCTTCCATCCCGATCGCCATCCAAAGCGTTGAAGTTGCGACTGATCCAGGGAATGCGCTTGGCTTCCTGCCGATTCAAGCGATGGTTTCGGTCGCGATCGGCCTGGCGGAAATGGCGCTTCAGACGTGGGCCACTGGGCGATGAATCCTGAAAACGCAGGTCCTTCAAGAGGAGATAGGAGCGATTGTTCTGCCGCTTGAGTACACGGCTCAGGGCACGTCGACCCTGCACTTCCGAGGCATCCAATCGACCGTCTCCGTTGACGTCCAGGCGGATGAACAGAGTTTCCATCCTGGTGCTGTAGACACGCATGGTCTTGTCGCCCGGAGCAGCCTGCAACGCCATCGAACTCAGCGCCAACGCCAAAGGGCCGAGCACACGGATGACGTTCAGCGCAGTCATGCCACCAGCCTATGGAGCCTGAACAGCTCTGACGATGACTGATGCATGACAGGAGGCGGCTGAGCTGTGACCGGGTCCTACCGGAGAAGGACAGACGCCGAAGCGCTGCATACCATCAGCCCATCCGCTGATGGCCATGGCCAAGGACACCATGATCTGGGTGGTGGACGACGACCCGGAACTGAGAAAGATGGTCGGTACCTACCTGATCGACCAGGGCTATGACGTGCGCAGCCTCTGCGATGTGAAGCAATTCGAGGCACGGCTGGAGTGCCAACGGCCAGATCTGGTGGTTCTTGACCTGATGCTGCCCGGCGATGATGGTCTGACGGCTCTGCGCAGGCTGCGGGATGCCGGGGATGATCTTCCCGTGGTGATGCTCACTGCGCGGGCCGATGGGGTGGATCGGATCATCGGCCTCGAACAGGGAGCCGATGACTACCTCGCTAAACCGTTCTTGCCCCGAGAACTCACGGCCCGCATTGAAGCCGTGCTCCGGCGACGCAACGCCATGCCGGCGGGAACGCCGGTGGAAGGTGGGGAATGCATCCGCTTTGGCGACAACCAACTGGATCTCTCCGCCCGCACCTTGCTGCAGAACAACGAGCCGGTGGTGATCACCAGCGGTGAGTTCAGCCTGCTGGCCGCCTTTGTACGCCATCCCCATCGCCCCCTCTCGCGGGAACGTCTGATCGAACTCGCCCGAGGCCCTGGCAGCGACACCGACAGCCGCAGCATGGACGTTCAGGTGTCGCGGGTGCGCAAGCTGGTGGAACCGGATCCAATCCGCCCCCGCTACGTGCAGACGGTTTGGGGGTACGGCTACGTGTTTGTTCCGGACGGCACGCCGAGATCCCGCTGACATGCCTCGCCAACGGGGACTGACACAAAGACTGGCTCGCTTCGGTGCCTGGGGGACGACCCTGCTGGCCTGTTGGATGCTGGCTCTGCTGCTGCTACAGGTGCTGTTCGGCCGGCAGCTGGAGCGGATTCAGACGCTGCAGTTGGGACGGGACCTGGCGTTGAACATCCGCCTCAGCGAATTAACCCTGGAGCGTTATCCCCCTTCACTGATCAGCGAGCTCACGGGCTTGGAGCTCCAGGTGAGCTCACAACCAGCGGCGCCAGATCGCGAGACCCAGGCTTCGGCCCAGCGGCGCCAGGAGCTGCGTCAGGTGCTCTGCTCTCGCCTCTCACACTGCCGTGAGCTCCGGCCTGCCCCGAGCAGGGCGGGCACGCCGGAGGTGTGGATTGAACTGTTCTCTCCTCTGGAGCCGGTCTGGCTGCGCAGCCCCCTGCCCATGGCACGCACCTGGCCGCCACCACCCACCTTGCTGCTGCTGGCCCTGGTGGGCGCGACAGTGATAACCGGGGTCCTTTATCTGCTCCTCGATGTTGCCCGTCCTCTTCGCAAGCTTGAGGACGCTGTCTCCCGGGTGGGAGAAGACATCAATCGTGAGCCTGTGCCCGAGCAAGGATCAGCTGAGGTGCGGCGAATCTCCCGTCGCTTCAACGCAATGGTGCGCCGCCTGGCAGAAGGGGAAAAAGAGCGAGCCACGATGCTGGCCGGCATTGCCCACGATCTGCGAGCACCCCTCACACGGCTGCAGTTTCGTTTATCGATGCCGGAGCTCAACACCGAGGAACGAAGGCGCTGCCAAAGCGATCTGGAGGCTTTGGAGCGGATTACAGGCCAGTTTCTGCTCTACGCCGGAGGCGGTGAACGGGAAGCGTGTGTTGCCTGTCCGTTGGATCAGTGGCTGGCTGAGACCGTGGCAGGCCAACCGAAGGACCAGCTTCTGCTCAAGCTCAGTCCGATCCATCTACCGATTCGACCGGTGGCTCTGGGCCGCGCCGTGAGCAACCTGATCGACAACGCCTTCAGCCACGGCACCGCACCAGTTGTCGTACAGCTGCGCAAACAGGGTGCGGAGGTTGCCATTGAAGTGTGGGACCAGGGGGAGGGAATGCCCAGCAACGCCTGGGAACGGGCCCTGCAACCCTTTCAGCGGCTGGATTCAGCACGGGGGCGTCAAGGCCATTGCGGCTTGGGGTTGGCAATCGTGAACCATGTGGTTCGCACCCATGCTGGACGGCTCAGCTTCCATCAGGGCAACGGCGACCCGGGCCGCTTTGCCGTGATCATCACCCTCCCGATGCAGGAGACGAAAACACCAGACATTCCGTAAAAAATCGGACCAGATCGACCCCGCAGATTGCAGCACTGGCAGAACTGAACTGGCGATCCACCGAAAGCATGAGCCAGCCCGTCGACCACGACATGACAGCCGTCCTCGAGGCCATTGATCACTACAGCGATGGCGACGTCGACCAACCGCAGGAAATCATGGTGGAGCTGCAGGAGGGTTGCTCCAACAAGCACAAACGGCTGAACAAAAAGGTCTACGAAAAAGAGCTGGCCAAACTCCAGACGGAGCTGGTGAAGATGCAGTACTGGGTGAAGAAAGCCACCGGCTTTCGCATGATCATCCTGTTCGAAGGACGGGACGCCGCAGGCAAGGGAGGATCGATTAAACGACTGACGGAGCCCTTGAACCCCAGGGGATGCCGGGTGGTGGCCCTGGGCACGCCTTCAGAGCATCAGAAAAGCCAGTGGTATTTCCAGCGCTATGTGGAGCATTTTCCCAGTGCCGGAGAAATCGTTGTCTTTGACCGGAGCTGGTACAACCGGGCCGGCGTGGAAAAGGTGATGGGCTTCGCGACACGCGAACAAGTGGAGCAGTTTTATGTGTCGTGCCCACGGTTTGAGCAAATGCTGGTGCAGGACGGAATCCTGCTGCTCAAATACTGGTTCTCCATCAACGATGACGAACAGGAAAAACGTTTCCAGGAACGCATTGATAACGAAGAGCGTCGCTGGAAGATGAGTCCGATGGACATCGAGTCACGCAACCGCTGGGTGGAGTACTCGAAAGCGAAGGACACCATGTTTGCCAAGACGCATATCCCGGAAGCCCCATGGTTCACCGTGGAGGCCAATGACAAGCGCCGCGCCCGCTTGAATTGCCTGCGCCACATCCTCAGCAAGGTGCCCTATGAAGACATGACCCCACCACCCATCAAGATGCCGAAGCGCCCGAAGCAAGGAAGCTACAAACGGCCTCCTTTCAACGAGCAATTCTTTGTACCCAACAACTACCCCTACAAGGACTGATCAAGCGACTCCTTCACAAACGATTGGCTTGTGAATCCAATCAACCCATCGATCTGCCGCCCTCAGGCAGACCGATGGGTTGCGATTAGGCCAAAGCCATTGCAATCCATGCAATCCATGCAATCCAAATCAATACGCAAACCAGCAGAATAAATAGATCAACAGTGACACGCCAAACACCAACATCCCAATCGAGGTTTTGATCCGCATCCACTTTTTGTCCCACTTGTAGGGAGCCATCACCACAATCGTAAAAAATGTTAGAGCGGCATACACAACCAAGGTGTGCTTGGGATGTTCCTTGGCAACCAGCATGCTGACGCCATGCCAGAAGAAGGTCAGCATTGAGGCATAGGACGAAATCGCACCAAGGTTGTAAAGCAACTCTTTGCGCTTTCTGAGTTGATCAGCAATCGATTGTTGAAGGCGCATCAGAGACAACGAAGGGGCAAGAACTTCAACGTAGCGATTCGATCTTGTGCCTCACATTCCGAGAAATACGGAGAGTGTCATCTGCAGCGGGCTTGAGTCCAGACATCAGCACGCTTTAAGGTGATCGACCATCCAGTTCTGCAGGCTTTGCTCGGTTCCTGGCAAGTCCTAATGCGGTGTATCGCCAGCGCACTGTTCCTGGTGGCCCATGGTCTGCTGGTGCTGGAGCACATCACCATTGGAACGGCACTGCATGGGATTGCGGAGTTGTTCCTTGCCCCCTGGGCCATCCGCCACAAAGCCTGGGACATCATCGTGATCGGACTGATTTTCTGCGTCTTCGACCTGTGGGGAACGCTGCGTCTGACCGGCGTGTTGGTCTAAGGCTCTTCAACCACTCAGCCGCTGGGACCAAAAACCAAACAGCTGCCACGACGACCAGAGGAACATCCCCAGGAAGACCCAGTTCAGCCAAGCCGGACGTCGGTCGTTTTCAAACATCTCTCAGGACAGCGAAAGGCGACACCTGACCTTATCGCCGAAACATCCATCACCTTGGCAATCCACGTGCTGGAGATTCACGGGTTGCTCCGTAGCAAGAGGGCTGACCACCAGGCCCTATGGCGATCAACAGAGTTGCAGCATCAGAGCGCCCATACGTTCGCGATTCGCATCAGAACACCGACATCCACAACCAACATCTCTAACTTCAAAAAATCCCAGCCGTCCACTGCCCGCCATGGTCATGCGATCCACCATGAAGGCAGCACTGCTCATGGTGGTGCTGGGCCTCAGCGGATGCGGCACCAAACCAACCAAGACGTTTCTCTCGATCCAGACCAGCCGAATCGAGACCACAACGTTTTCCCCTGAGATTGAAGCAATCAGTCCACTGGAATCCACCAGCAATGTGGCCGTGAAGCCCCAGATCGACGGCACCGTCGTTCAGATCCTGGCCACCGCTGGACAAGAGGTGAAAGCGGGTCAAGTGATCCTGGTGCTGGACAACATTCAACAGAGTGCAGCCCTCGACGCTGCCCGGAGCCAAGCCCGTAAAGACATCCTCAATGCTGAACGCTACGAGTACCTCTACGAGCAGGGTGCCGTCTCCGCGAAAGAGCGGGATCGCTACGCAACAGAAGCCGAGCAGGCCAAAGACGACGCCCGCTCCGATGCCGCAGAGCTGGGCTACAAATTTGTACGGGCGCCGATCGATGGGGTGATCGGTGATCTGGATTCGGTGAAGCTCGGCGACTACGTCAAAACCGGGCAGACGATCACCGGAATTGTCGACAACTCCATCCTGTGGACGCTGATGGAGATTCCCGCATCCGAGGCCTCGGCGGTGAAGGTAGGCCAAACGGTGAAGCTGGTGTCTCAGACCGCACCACCGGTGAGCGGTGAGGGCAAGGTGAGCTTCGTGTCGCCGTATTACGCGGTCAGCGGCAGCACCAACGCCCCCAACACGCTGATGGTGAAAGCGGAGTTTCCCAACCTCACCGGCAAGCTCAAAACCGGCCAGTTCGTTGCCTCCAAAATCATCACCGGCAGCCAATCCAGCCTGGCGGTGCCGGTGCAGGCCGTGATGATGCAGGCGCAACAACCTTTTGTTTACCGGGTTGTTCCCCTGAACAAGGCCCTGCCGAAGATCAAGGCCTCCCCCAATACCTCAGAGCAAGCGATCAAAAAGCTCGAGCGCCTGCCGGGAGACACCCCGATCGTGGTGCAGACGAAGGTGCAGCTCGGCGACCTACAAAACAGCGCTTACCCCGTGAAGGCTGGGCTGAAGGCAGGGGATCAGGTGGCCATCAGCAACACCAGCCGCCTGCGCAGCGGTATGCCAGTGCAGGTGAAAACCGAAGCCAACTGAAGCGATGTCTTTCTCCGACAACTTCATCAAGAAGCCGGTTCTCACCACGGTCTGCAGCATCTTGATCGTGCTGGTGGGACTCATCGCGATCCCCACCCTGCCGATCGCCAACCTGCCCAACATCGCCGATCCGCTGATCCAGGTGAGCGCGGTGTACGGCGGCGCCAATGCCGAGGTGACTGAGCAGGCGGTCACCAACCCGATCGAGCAGCAGATCAACGGGGTGCCCGGAGTGTCCTACATCGCGTCGACCAGCGACATGACGGGCTCCAGCTCGATCAACGTCTATTTCGATCAAACCACCGACATCGACATCGACCAGGTCAACGTGCAGAATCGCGTCTCCCTGGCGATGCCGCAGCTGCCCGATCAGGTTGCGGCTACTGGGGTCTCGGTGAAACAGAGCAACCCCTCAATCCTGCTCGCCTACGAAATCAGCTCCTCGGAAGGCCAGTACGACGCCGCCTACCTCAATGGCCTGGTCTACGAGCAGCTCTACTACCCCCTGTCGCGTGTTGAAGGCGTGGCCACGGTGAGCGTTTTCGGTGGGGCTAATCCCGCCTTCTGGCTGTTTGTCGACCCCGACAAACTCGCCGCAAACAAGCTCACCGCACAAGACGTTCTCAACGCGGTGCAATCCCAGAACAGCGTGGCGGTGGGGGGCCTGGTCGGAGGGCCGCCGGCATCAGGCGATCAGGCCTACACCTACCCGATCGTGGTGGAGAACAACGGCAACCTCACCTCCCTGGAGGACTTCAACAACCTGATCGTCAACCGTTCTCCCTCGGGCAACCTGCTGAAGCTCGAGGACGTGGGAGAGGTGCGCTACGGCACCAACAGCTTCGCCGTGCAGGGCATCGACAAGAACGGCTATGAGGCACTGACTCTTGCGGTGTATCAGACCCCCTCCAGCAACGCCCTGGATGTGTCCAATGCGGTGGTGGAACAACTCAATGACTTCCGCTCCCTCGTGCCTCCCGGAGTGACGGTGAACCAGATCTATGACATCGGCCAGTTCATCGAGGCGTCGGTGGATGGGGTGATTGACGCCCTGGGCCTGGCGATCGTGCTGGTGCTGGTGATCCTGTTTCTGTTCCTGCAGAACTGGCGCGCCACCGTGGTGCCCAGCCTGGCCATCCCGATCTCCCTGATCGGCACCTTCGCCTTTCTCAAGGTGTTCGGATTCTCGATCAATCAACTCACCCTGCTTGGGTTGGTGCTGGCCACAGGCCTGGTGGTGGACGACGCCATCGTGGTGATCGAGGCGGTGTCCACCAACATCGAGCAGGGGATGAAACCCCGTGAGGCGGCCCTGGCCTGCATGGGCGAACTGTTTGGTGCCCTTCTGGCCACAGCCCTAGTGCTGATGGCGGTGTTTGTTCCCGTGGCCTTCTACCCCGGAGGCATCGGCATCATCTACAAGCAGTTTGCGCTCACGATCGCCTTCTCCATCGCCATCTCGGCCTTCAACGCCCTGAGCTTCTCGCCGATGCTCTCGGGCTTGATCCTGCCCAGAGAAAAACCGGCCGAACCACGGGGCCGCGCCTGGATCGTGGTGGGCGTGATTGTGGGGCTGGCCTTTGGACGGTTCAGCGCTGCGGCCTTTGGCAGCTGGACCTACCTGGCTGGCGTCGGCATCGGAGCACTGGCAGGGGCAAACCTGCCCAGGATCTTCACGGCGTTCAACACCGGCTTTGACCGCCTGCAACGGGCCTACGCCGCCCTGCTCACCCGGTTGATCGCACTGCGCCAACTGATCCTAAGCGGATTGGCCATTGGCATCATGCTCACCAGCTTCTCCTTCACCGCCCTGCCCACCGCCTTCATCCCCGATGAAGACCAGGGCTACGGCCTGGGCATTTTTCAGCTGCAAAACGGCGCTTCCCTGGTGGAAACAAAACAGCTCGGCATGCAGATCGCCAAGGTGCTGAGTGAAGAAGATGACGTGGCCAACGCCTCGATCATCAACGGCTCCGGCTTCAACGGCTCCAGCCCCGACCAGGGCATCTTCTTCTTCGGGCTCAAGCCCCTTGAGGAGCGCAAAGGGGCTAGCCACAGTTCCGACGCAATCATCAAGCGGCTGAACGCCAAGCTGATCCAGCTGAGTTCAGGACTGGCGGCAGCATCAGGCCCGCCAGCGGTGCCCGGCTTCTCCTCCCAGGGCGGCTTCTACTTCCAGTTCAACGACCTCAGCAATGGTCAATACAACCTCAATGAACTCTCGTATCTGGCTGATCAACTGATCAAGGAAGGCAATGCCAGTGGGGATTTCTCCAAGCTCTACACCCAGTTCAACCCAAGCTCACCCGCGGTCGGGCTGTCGATCAATCGCGAGGTGATGGGGGCGCTGAACGTCGACTATCAGGAGGCGATGGACACCATCGCTGCCCTCACCGGCGGCAACTACTCCGGTCTCACCTACGAAAGCGGTCAGGTGCGCAACATCTACGTGCAAGGCACACCGGATCAACGCCAGAGCATCAACGACGTACTCAGTTACTACGTTCGAGATCGCGAGGGAAGGCTGGTGCAGGTATCTCAGTTCGCCGATGCCGAGCTGAGCAGCGCTCCACCGGTGATCAGCCATTACAACCTCAACCGAACGGTGCTGATCCAGGGGATGGAAGCCCTCGGCAAGAGCAGTGGTCAGGCCCTGGCCAAAATTCAAGCGCTGTTCAATGCCGCCGACTTCACCAACATCGGCTCCGCCTTCACCGGGTTAGCCGCGTTGCAGCTGTCCGCCGGCAACGCCAGCGTGCTGGTGTTCGGGCTGGGCGTGCTGATTGTGTACCTGGTGCTGTCAGCCCAGTACGAGAGCTACATCACGCCCGTAATCATTTTGGCCACTGTGCCTCTGGCCATGCTCGGCGCCCTGGCCTTCCTGGCGATGCGCTCCATCGATCTGAACATCTATGCCCAAGTTGGCCTTGTGACCCTGATCGGCCTCGCCGCCAAGAACGGCATCCTGATCGTGGAGGTGGCCGAGCAGAAACTCGAGCAAGGTCTGAGCATCACAGAAGCGGCGGTGCAGTCCGCCGAATCACGACTGCGGCCGATCCTGATGACCGCGATCGCTGCCCTGGCGGGCTTCCTGCCGCTGGTGGTGGCCAATGGCGCCGGCGCTCACAGCCAGCAGTCGCTTGGCACCGTGATCTTTGGAGGCTTGGTGGTGGCGACAGTGTTGTCGCTGGGCGTCGTGCCCCCTGTGTATGTGTTGGTGAAAAAACTCGAACAGCATCTGTTCAAACCGATCAGCTGATCTCGTTGGTCATCAATGCCGCAGACGAAGCATCACTTCGCTGAAGAACTCCAATCGGCGGAACGAAACGACACATTGGCCCCACCACTGCGTTTCAGGTCGTGCATGCCCTCCAGCTGGTTGTACACCGACAAAAGCTGCCGGCGCATGTGGTCGGTATGGGGCAGATCAGCGATCAAACGCAGCACATCCTCCAGGGATCGCTTGGCATCGATCACCAAACGACAATCGGGGCTGCCAGGCTCGTCGCGCATGGAATCAGAAGCGATTTCATCCATTCAGCAGAAAATCTCTGCTTGCGGGTGTCTGAATCCCTACCAACGCGGCGATATTCAGCAGAAATTCAGAGTTTGGCCCAGTCCTGCTTCACCCATGCCCCGATCAAGTGGCGTTTCGCATAACAGGAAGCCTGAGGCTGCTGAACCACGACAACAACACCAGCAGGGATGAGGCCCAGAGGCAGGCCTGCATGCCCGCGGCTTCGGTTCGGCCGAGCATGAACACTGCCCCCGAGAGCAAGGTGCCCACCAAGCGTCCGGCAGCGTTGGCCATGTAGTAGAAGCCCACATTGAGGCTGACGCTCTCCGCATCGGTGTAAGCCAGCACCATGTAGGAGTGGATCGACGAATTCATCGCGAACACCACCCCAAAGGCGGCAAGGCCTGCGGTGATGGCGACCGCCACATCCACCTGGCGCCACAGCGCCACCGCGATCAGGGCGGGAATGGCGGTGAGCACAGCACTCCAGAACTGCACAGCAGAAGGTCCCGGGGATGTGGTCTGCCCCCAGAGCCGTCTCAGACCAGGCGCTGATCCCTGAACGATGCCGTAGCCAATAACCCAGAGACCGAGGAAGCCACCGATCTCCCAGAAACTCCAGCCCAGGGAGGCCTCAAGGAACACGGGCAAGGCCACCACGAACCAAACATCCCGGGCACCAAACAGAAAGAAGCGCGCCAGGGACAGCACGTTGATGCCCTGGGATTTGGAGAACAGCGACGAAAAGGCCGGCTTGGACTTCATCTTTCCGATCTCCCCTGGCAGCACCAGCGTGAGCAGGAAGGCCAGGGCCAGACCTGCCGCCATCCAGCCCACGGCAGCATTGAAGCCAAAGGCAGTGAGCAGCACCCCACCGAGGAAGAAGCCCACACCCTTGAGGGCGTTCTTGGATCCCGTGAGGATCGCCACCCACTTGAACAGCTGCTGCTGCCCCTGCTGCTGATCCTCCGGCGTTTCCGAAACCACCGTCTTGATGGCACTCTTGGCGCTCATCTTGTTGAGATCTTTGGCGATGCCGCTGATGGCCTGAGCGGTCATCACATAGATCACGCTCAACAGTTTCGGCCAACTGGCGGCGACGGGCATCAGCATCAACAACGCAAGAATCTGCAGCAGCGTTCCCACCCAGAGGGTGAGCCGTAGCCCGTAGCGGGCACCGATCCAACCGCCGTACAGGTTGGTGAGCACCCCAAACAGCTCATAAAAGAGAAACAGGAACGCGATCTCGAGGGTGGTGTAGCCGAGTTGATGGAAGTGGAACACCACCAACATCCGCAGGGCCCCATCGGTGAGCGTGAAGGCCCAGTAGTTGGCGGTGACGATGCCGTATTGCTGGAGAGGAGAGAGCTTCATCCGTCGAGCCCAACCAGATGGCAGGTGAGATCGGCCATGCGGCAGCTGTAGCCCCATTCGTTGTCGTACCAGGCAAACACCTTCAACTGGTTGCCATCGACAACCATCGTCGAGAGGGCATCGACAATCGAGCTGCGGTTGTCGTTGGTGTAATCGCAGGACACCAACGGGCGTTCCTCGTAACCCAGGATTCCCTTCAGAGGCCCTTCCGCAGCAGCTTTGAACGCAGCATTCACCTGCTCCACCGTGACGCTCTGCTTGAGCTCGAACACCGCATCGGTGAGCGATCCATTCAGCAGGGGAACACGAACGGCATGACCGTTGAGCTTGCCCTTCAGCTCAGGGAAGATCATCGCGATCGCCTTGGCCGAGCCGGTGGTGGTGGGAATGAGTGAGCTGAGCCCGGAGCGGGCCCGGCGCAGGTCGCTTTTGAAGGAATCGATCGGCACCTGGGTGTTGGTGATGTCGTGAATGGTGGTGATCAGGCCGTGCTCGATGCCGAAGCTCTCGTGCACCACCTTCACCACAGGCGCCAGGCAGTTGGTGGTGCACGAGGCGGCCGTCACCAACTTGTGGCGCGCCGGTTCATAGAGGTGGTGATTGATCCCGTAAACGATGTTGAGCGCGTCCTCACCGGCAACCACACCCTTCACGGGACAGGCAACCACCACCCGTTTGAGGCCCAGCTGATCGAAATAGGGATTGAGCGTCTCCGGCGTTTTGATCTTGCCGCTGGCTTCAAGCACCATCTCCACCCCCCGATCGCTCCAGGGCACGGCGGTGGGGTCCTTCTCGCTGGACCAGGTGAGTGCGGATCCCTCCACGCTGAATCCATCAGCACTGCTGGTGATTCCTCGATCCCAGCGACCATGCACAGAATCGAACTCCAGCAGATGGGCCGCCGTTGCTGCATCGCCAGCGGGATCATTGACATGCACCAGTTCGATGCCGGGCCGTCCCCAGAGGGCCCGGAACACCAGGCGACCAATCCGTCCAAAGCCATTGATGCCGATCCGCATACCAGCTCCTTTGATCAATCAAATTATCTTGATCCAAACAGAGCGGGGGACACTGCTCCTGTGATCCAGAACACCCTCAACAGGGAGCAGTCGAGGCAGCTGCTCAAAGCACTGGCCGACCCGATCCGTCTCGACGTGATCCATGCGCTGGCACAGGGGGAACGATGCGTCTGTGACCTCACCGGTGAGCTCAACCTCTCCCAGTCGAAGCTCTCGTTCCACCTCAGGGTGCTGCGAGAGGCGGGGCTGCTGACGGATCGGCAGAGCGGACGCTGGATCTACTACCGGCTGCAACCGGATGCCCTGGCAGCCCTGGAAGCCTGGCTGGCCGAACTGCGCCGCCACTGCAGCCAGAGCGCTACCCCCTGCCCAAGCTGACGATGGACCAACGGCTTTTCTTCCCGGCCACCGAACGCAACCGCGGCCCCATCGGAGATCTGCTGAAGCAGCTCTTGCCTGGCTCAGGAGCCGTGCTGGAACTGGCCAGCGGCAGTGGTGAGCACGCCGTTTGCTTTCAGCAGCGCTTTCCCCATCTGCGCTGGCAGGCCAGCGATCCGGATCCAGACCATCGCGCCAGCATCAACGCCTGGATCCAGCACCAGGGTCTGGGCCAGGTGATGCCAGCAGCCCTCAACCTCGATGTTGAACACCGCCCCTGGCCCCTACCCCGGAACCTCCAAGGGGCCGTGAAGGCTGTTGTGAGCATCAACCTGCTGCACATCAGCCCAGCCAGCTGCACCGATGCCGTGCTCGAGGAATCCGCCCTGTTGCTGCCCAGCGGCGCCCCCTTGATCATTTATGGCCCATTCATGCGCAATGGTGCTCACACCAGTGCAAGCAATGCCGCCTTCGACCAATCCCTCAGGGAACGCAACCATCAATGGGGGTTGAGGGAGCTGAATCACGTAACAGCCATCGCCGCCAAGGCTGGCTTCAACACCGAAAACGTGGTCTCCATGCCCGCCAACAATCTGACTTTGGTGTTTCAGCGCGCTTGAGCCCCACCTCGCTTGCCAGCGTCTGGAAGGCCGTCGAAAATCAGGCAGTATCTCCGGTGTGAGCGATGGATCTGACTGATTTCTTAGCGAAGCTCCTGATCGGTTCAGCCATCACTCTGACCCTGGCATTCCTTTGTAAGACAGTTTTTCCTCGGTTCACGAAGCGAAGCAAAACCGACTTCGACGACTTCGTGCTCAACGCCTTCGCCGCTTCGGTGGTGCCCTTCGGCTTGGTGGTCACCCTGATTCTTGCCCAGGATGATTTGGGCTTGCCCAACAACATTGCAAGGGCTTACGACACATCGCTGCGCATTGTCGGCACGATCATTCTGATTCGGTTGGTCAACCGAATCGGAGCGCGATTCCTTTTCGGATTGGTGCGCCGTGCAGGCGCGGATGATCTTCAACAACTCCTCCAAAGCCTGCTCCCGCTGCTGAAAACCGTGGTGTGGGCGATCGGCACCTTGGTGCTGCTGCAGAGCCTGGGCGTGAAGATGACGGTGATCTGGGGTTTGCTCAGTGCCGGCGGCATCGGCATTGGCTTGGCCCTGAAAGAACCGGCCCAGGAATTGTTCGCCTACCTGATGATTCTTCTGGACAAGCCTTTCACCGTTGGGCAATTCATCACGGTGGGATCCACCTCAGCAACGGTGGAACGCATCGGGGTTCGCTCCACCCATCTGCGCAGCCTGCGCGGCGAACAGGTGGTGATGAGCAACTCCACCCTTACAGGCTCAACCATCCTCAATTTCGCTGAAATGGCGCAACGCCGGATGATCTATTCCATTGGCGTCACCTACAGCACATCGGTCGAGCAGATGAAGGCAATCCCGACGATGGTTCAGGCCGTGATCGACGCTCAGGCCCACAGCACCTTCAACCGCTGCCACTTCACCGAATTTGCTGATTCAAGCTTGAATTTTGAACTGGTTTATTACATCGACACCCGTGATTTCACGGTCGCTCTGAACGAACAGCAAGCCATCAACCTCGGAATCATGGAGGCCTTCGCCCAAGCAGGCATCGACTTTGCCTTCCCAAGCAGGACGCTCTACTTGGAGGGAGATTCACTCGCCGGCAAAGCCTCCTGAGGCGTCGGCACAGCAGAGCGCCAAACAACACCCCCGATCAACAGGGCCAAGGCCGCCACAGCAGCGGTGAAGGGGATCAGGCGACGACGATCAGAACTGGAAGCAAGGGCGATAGGGCTGGAGATGTTGTCGCGTCGTGACGCCAGAAATGCCCCCTGCCGGCAGCGGATGCACACCGTGTTGGTGACGCCTGCACTCTTCAACTTGAAGCCGTAACGCCCCGGAATCTCAACGGGTGTTCCACAGCTGGAACAAGGGAGAGAAAAAACTGCCATGGGGAATCTGCCCTCAATTCAGATCTATCACCAAGGTTTCACTCCAAGGGAACGGCACCCGTGGCACAAACGGAACCCCAGCAGAGGCTGTGGTCAGCCGTCCAGAAGGGTTGCACCTCCAGCCAGTCCTCGCCCTCACCAACCCGCATCATCATCTGGCCGCTGCCGTCATGGACAAATTCGACGCGCTGCTGATTCCAGGTCAACACCCAGCGCTCTCCAGGACTAGAAGCCACCATCCGACAGGGACTCCAGGCCTGCTGCGCGATCCGGCAGCGCATCGAAGCCGCTGCTGCTGAGCTTCCAGCTTCAGTGCTGCCCATCAGCAGCAGAGCCGCGGTCCAGAGCTGAATGCGAAACACAGACACAGACTCGGAAGCACTCTTGCGAAAGGCCTCCTTTTCACCATGGGGCCGGGCGATGGTCACGCCGTTGAGGCGCACCGGATCTCTTCAGGGTTTGGTGTCTGTCAGGATTTGATTAGACCAGTTGCTGATCGTGCCGCGTTTTCAAGCCCGCGTCCTCGTGCGTCTGCGCCCCTCCGTACTCGATCCAGCCGGAGAAGCCGCGCGTGGTGCCGCTGAACGACTTGGGGTGGAAGGCCTCAGCAAGCTGCGGATCGGTAAAGCCGTGGAAATGGAGATTGAGGCCCCTGATGAGGCCGAGGCCCGCCGCAGGTTGGAACTGCTCAGTGATCGCTTGCTGGCCAACCCGGTGATCGAAGACTGGAGCCTGGAGCTGGAGCAGTCATGAGCATCGGGGTCATCGTTTTTCCCGGCTCCAACTGCGACCGGGATGTGCAATGGGCGACCGAGGGTTGCCTTGGAATGGGCACGCGTCGGGTCTGGCATGAGGAAACCGACCTCAGCGGCTTTGATGCCATCGTTCTGCCGGGCGGTTTCAGCTATGGCGACTACCTGCGTTGCGGCGCCATTGCCCGCTTCGCACCAGCCCTGCAGTCCTTAATCGACTTTGCCGCCAAGGGCGGTCGCGTGCTCGGCATCTGCAACGGGTTTCAAGTGCTCACGGAACTGGGCCTGCTCCCTGGTGCCCTCACCCGGAACCGGGATCTGCACTTCATCTGTGAAGACGCACCCCTCAAGGTGGTGAGCCAGCGCACGGCCTGGATGCAGGGGTACAACGACGGGGCCCTGACCCTGCCGATCGCCCACGGTGAAGGCCGCTACCAGTGCAGCGATGACACGCTCAAACAGCTGCAGGACGACGACGCCATCGCCCTGAGCTACGGCAACAACCCCAATGGGTCGGTGTCCGACATCGCAGGCATCACCAACGCCAGCGGCAGCGTTCTGGGCCTGATGCCCCACCCCGAGCGGGCCTGTGATCCGGCCACGGGAGGAACCGACGGCCGCCGCATGCTGGAAGCCCTGCTGGGCTGATGCCAACCCGCCGGACGCTGCTGATCTCAGGGGCATCCACGATCATCACGGCCCTGCTCTCCCCCAGGGCCATGGCTGCCCAGCGCAGGCTGAAACCCTTGAAGCCTGGATCACGCATCCGCGCCGTGAACCCCGGCACCTGGATGGATCCGGACACGGACCTCCAAGCCTTGCGCGAACGCTGTGATCAACAGCAGTGGTATCTGGAGATTCCCACAGCCGTCACCCGTCAATGGCGCTATTTCTCAGGAACCGACCAGGAACGGGTTGAGGATCTGAGGTCAGCCTGGAACGATCCAACGGTGGATGCCGTGGTGACCCTTGGCGGGGGCTGGGGGGCCGCCCGCGTGCTCGAAGCCGGTTTTCGTTTTCCGCGCCATCCCAAATGGAGCCTGGGGTTCTCCGACACCAGCTCCCTGCTGCTGGCCCAGTGGGCCGCTGGCCTGCCGGGGGCCATCCATGGATCCAGCGGCGGCACAGAGGCGCAATGGCAACGCACGGTGGACTTGCTCTGCGGACGGCCAGTGGCGCCCCTGCTGGGCGAGCCACGACGGCGGGGGATCGCCCGCGGACCCTTGGTGGTCACCAACCTGACCGTGGCGACCCACCTGATCGGCACGCCCTGGCTTCCCTCCCTGAAGGGGGCCATCCTGGTGCTGGAAGACGTGGGCGAAGCGCCCTACCGGGTTGATCGGATGCTGACCCAGTGGCGCAGCGCAGGCCTGTTGCAGCAGTTGGCGGGGGTGGCCTGCGGCCGCTTCAGCTGGGCTGAAGACGACATCCTTCCCGGCGATTTCACGATGGACGAGATCCTGGAAGAACGCCTGGGCGATCTGGGCATTCCACTGGTGCTGAATCTGCCGCTGGGCCATGGACGGCCCAACCAGGCCTTGCCCCTGGGAGCGCATGCACAGCTGGACGGCAACCACGGCCTGCTCAGCCTGATGGCCTGATCGCAGGATGAAACCGTGGTGCGTCTGGGCCTTTGCCGCTAGCGATGGAGCAGTGCAGCCTCACCCCCTTGGCCGACCTCACCATCGCGAACACGGTGTCCGATCTGATCCAAGGGGACATCCGCGAGCATCTGCCGCTGGAACGGATTCCCCTGCAAGGCGACGTGCTGGGGCTTGGCACCACCTCAAGTTTGGAGAACGGGGAACTCAGTTTTCTACGCAACGCTTCCGGTAACTCGGACATCTGGCGCTGCATCGCCCACAACGGCAGCATCATTCGGCTGCAACCGGGCGATGGCAGCGGTCATTTCCCTTACATCTGCTTCACCGGGGATGTCACAGCCCTTCGCCACCCCGTGGACCTGGGCCCGCTCACGCAACAGGCGCATCGTTCAACTCAGGAACTGATCCGTGCCGCAATCGAGCAGGAATGCAAGCGCGGGGCCCTGGCAGAAGCACCCATCTACGGCATCCGCCTGCTGGCGCACTGGGATGAGCTGGTGATCACCGTGGCCTCCAAGCTCTGCATGGGGCAACAACAGCGGAACCAAGCGTTCTCCCGTGATTCAGACGAGGGAAGCCAAACCGAGACGAGCATCTATGACAGGCTCCAGCACTACCGCCTGGCGCCACTGCCACCAGACCAGCCCGGCGATCCGATCCGCTATCTCGGCAGATCGATGCAATGGGATTGCTGCGGGTTCTTCGACTGTGAGCCGGAACGGGGGCGCGTCACGGTACCCAAGGCAAGTGATCATCTGCATCTGCATGGTTGCAGCACCGACCTGGCCTATGGGGGGCATGTTCTCCACGATCACCCCAACACCCGCCTCGGAAGCATCGAACAGCTGGCGCTCTACCCGCTGCAGACGATTGAGTCGCTCTGCAGTGATCTCGCCATCCAAAGTCTCACCTATGGGGATGGGCAAATCCACTTCAGTGTCAGCAATGCCGGTGCACTTGATGTGAGTGATGTGGGGGTGGCGGTGGTTGTTGACGATCGCTTCAGCGATCACCGCTACCTGCAAATCCCATGGATGAGTGCGGGAGAAAGCGAGAGCTTCAGCCTGGCCTGGCCACTCCCCCCAGGGCAGCACTCGATCGCCGTGATCGCTGATCCCCAGGAGCTGGTGATCGAACCCCAGAACCGACGCCAGAACAACCGGATGGAGCTGAAGGTCAACATCCCCTGAATACGCCAGGGTCAGCGCCCGGACTTAGAGCCACAAAAAAAGGGGGGGCTTTTGGCCCCCCGTGGATGGATCAATTGATCGTGATGATCAGGCAGCGACGGTAGCCTTGGGATCGAGAGCACCCTTGGCGTAGAGGCCGGCGTAGTAGGTGATGCTCTGCTGCTGGATCTTGCTGGCGTTGCCGGCAGCCCAGAACTGCTGGTAACGGTCCAGGCAGACCTGCTTCATGTACTTGCGAGCAGGCTTGTTGAAGTGGCGGGGGTCGAAGTTGGAAGGATCGGCCATGGCCGCTTCACGCACAGCAGCGGTGAAGGCGAGACGGTTGTCAGTGTCGATGTTCACCTTGCGCACACCGTTGCGGATGCCTTCCTGGATTTCCTCGACGGGAACGCCGTAGGTCTCGGGGATGGCACCACCGTGCTTGTTGATCATCTCCAGCCATTCCTGGGGAACGGAGGAGGAGCCGTGCATCACCAGGTGGGTGTTGGGGATGGCTTTGTGGATCTCAGCGATGCGGCTGATGGCCAGCACTTCACCCGTGGGCTTGCGGGTGAACTTGTAAGCGCCGTGGCTGGTGCCGATGGCGATGGCCAGGGCGTCGCACTTGGTCTTGGCAACGAAGTCGGCAGCCTCAGCGGGATCGGTGAGCAGCATGTCCTTGGACAGCTCGCCCTCGAAACCGTGGCCGTCTTCGGCTTCACCCTTGCCGGTTTCCAGGGAGCCCAGGCAACCCAGCTCACCCTCAACGCTCACACCCACGGAGTGGGCGAAGTCGACCACCTGCTTGGTGACGTTGACGTTGTAGTCGTAGCTGGCGGGAGTCTTGGCGTCCGCTTCCAGGGAACCGTCCATCATCACGGAGGTGAAACCGTTGATGGCAGCGGAATAGCAGGTGTCAGGGGCGTTGCCGTGGTCCTGGTGCATCACCACGGGGATGTGGGGATAGGTCTCGGTTGCGGCCAGGATCAGGTGGCGCAGGAAGATCTCACCGGCGTAGCTGCGAGCGCCGCGGGAGGCCTGGAGGATCACAGGGCTGTCGGTCTCGTCAGCCGCTTCCATGATGGCCTGGACCTGCTCCAGATTGTTCACGTTGAACGCAGGAATGCCGTAGCCGTTCTCAGCGGCGTGGTCGAGCAGGAGCCGAAGCGGAACGAGCGCCATGGATAAATCCTCGGAGGGTTGGGGTCGTCAAAGACGAATCGCCGGCAATTTTACCGCGTGTTACGCAAGATCCAATGTGCCGCCTGCTGCTTGATCGCAGGCCACACGACTGGCCACGCCCTCGGCCAGTCCAGGAAGCATCGGTTGCCCACGGCGGATGCTCTCGGCCCACCAGCCCAGCACCCGTGCCACAGGGGCGATGCGCCCATCCGCCCAGGTTTCCGGAAAGGCGAAGTCGGCATCGGCTTCCACGGCGCGGAAGGGCTCACCGAGCGGGGCGTGCTGCAGCTCAAAGCCATGGACGTAGTCCTTCTGGTTGGTGCTGCTGAGCAACAACGACCCCGACGACCCCACCACATCCAGGCAGAACCCGCGACCATTGCGCGACACGGAACTGAGGCTGACCTGCGCCGGCACCGGCAGGTCCTGCCTCCCCTGCCAATGGGCAACGGTCTGCAGCAGCGACACATCAGGGGCATCCACAGCGGCCAGACCACCATCGGGGTGGGGGCGTTGCTTGATCGAAACGCTGTTCAGGGCCTGGACGCTCCCCAGGGGACCGATCAGCCAGCCCAGCATGTCCATGGCATGGGTTCCGAGGGCTCCGATCACACCGCCGCCCTGATCCGCCTGGGCATACCAGTTCCAGCCGCGCTGGGGATCGGCACGGCTGCCCATCAACCAGTCGAGCTTCACCAGCCAGGGCGTGCCGACGGCACCGGCCTGCAGAAGGCGTGCAGCCTGCATGAACAGGGGAACAGCCCGGTATTCGTAGTCCACAGCTACTGAGAGTCCCCTTGCCAGGGCCAGCCGCTGCAGCTCGCGGGCTTGATCGGCATGCAGCGCGATGGGCTTCTCCAGCAGCAGATGCTTGCCCGCCTCCAGGGCCCGGCGGGCCAGGTCAAAGCGAGGTGCCGGTGGGGTGGCGATGATCACCGCGTCCACCGCGGGATCGGCCAGCAGTGCATCCCAGTCACTGAATCCCTTCAAGCCATGGGCGGCTGTGGCGGCATCCAAGCGCTCCTGGCGCGGGTGCCAAAGCGCCACTGCCTCGAGATCAGTCGCTGCCGCAAGGGCCGGCAGGTGCACCTTCTCCCCGAAGCCGAGACCGGCTACGGCAACACCAAGGGGCTGTGGGGACATCTCAGCTGGGGAGGGGTTCGGTGCAGACAGCCTCAATCACGGAGGTGATCAGCCCGTCATCGCCGGCAGGCTGCCACTGGGCACGAAAACGCGGCAAACCATTCACCTGTTTGTCGCGATACAGCTCCTGGGAGCAGTCCAGCTGCATCACATAGAGCTCGCCGGAGGGCTGATCTCCGTCTTCAGTGGCCGCTGGGGTGAACCGGCTGAGCACGGTTCGGTATCCATCCCGATCGATGCGCACACTGCCGCGATCCCACCACTGCTGGCCCGCGTCGGTGGCAGGCACCTCAATCCATTCCACGGGGCCCGCCAGCACGGGGGCGACCCAACAGACCAAGGCCAGGATCAGAACACAACCAGCTCGGATCATGCGCTGGTGAGCTCCATCGGTTTGCAGCCGTGCAGGCGCAGAAGATTGGCCAGGGTGGAGCGCAGCTGGGTGCGGGGAACGATCGTGTCCACGAAGCCGTGCTCCTGCAGATATTCAGCCGTCTGGAAATTGTCGGGCAGCTTCTCCCGCAGGGTCTGCTCGATCACCCGGCGCCCAGCAAAACCAATCAACGCCTTCGGTTCCGCCAGGATCAGATCGCCCAGCATGGCGAAACTGGCGGTCACACCCCCCGTGGTGGGGTGGGTGAGCAAGGGCATGTAGAGCAGCTCGGCTTCGCGGTGGCGTTCCAGCGCGCCGGAGATCTTCGCCATCTGCATCAGGCTGAGCATCCCCTCCTGCATCCGGGCACCGCCGGAGGCACAAACGATGAGCAGCGGCAACTTGCGGGCGGTGGACTCCTCGATCAGACGGGTAATTTTCTCCCCGACCACCGAGCCCATCGATCCCCCCATGAAGCGGAAGTCCATCGCTGCCAGGCCCATGGGGATGCCTTCCACCCGGCAGAGCCCGGTGACGACACCATCCCGCAGCCCCGTCGAGGCCTGACTTTCCCTCAGCCGGTCGGCGTAGGCGCGCCGGTCTTTGAATCCGAGGGGATCCACCGGTGACAGATCCGCATTCAGCACCTGGAAGCTGTCGGGGTCCGCAATCAGTGCGATGCGCTCAGCACTGTCGATCCGGTGGTGATGGCCGCAGTTGGCGCAAACACTGGCATTGAGTTTCAGGTCTTTGAGATAGACGACCTGACCACACTCCGGGCATTTGCTCCACAGCCCATCGCCTTCATCGGGTTCCTGCTTGACGTTGGCGACGTACTGACCCTTGCGGCGATCAGCAAACCAATCGAACAGAGACACACAGGGCCGTCAGCTCACACCATTAAAAGCCGGACTGGGAAGAGACGCTGGGGAATCAAGCGCCCAACAGCATCACCCAGGTGCTCCACCACCACTGCGGACCGGTCAACCAGACCAGCCAGATGCCCAAGGCAATGAAGGGACCGAAGGGGAACGGTTCCCTGGGGCCCAACCGGCCGCTGAGACGAGCGGTGCTTCCGACCAAGGCTCCCGAGACAACCGCAAGGGCCATCGCCGCTGCGATGCCCCCGGGGCCCAGCCATGCCCCACCCAGCGCCGCCAACTTGGCATCTCCCAGGCCCAGCGCAGGCTGTCCCAACAACCGTTCGGCCAGGGAACTGAGGCCTTCCAACAGCAGCAGGGCCAGCACCACTCCCCAGCGGCACAGGGGCTCCGGCAGCCAAAGGTGATCCAGATCGATCAACACCAGCGGCAACAGCAGCGCGATCAGGGGGAAACCAGCCCAGGGGAGCCAGAGATCAGGCAGCCCCCCACCAGCACCAGGCCACACCAACAGCGCCGAGATCCAGAGGCCGGCACTCAGGGCCTCCACAGCGGGGTAACGCCAGCTGATCGCTGCATCACAGTCGCGGCAGCGGCCCCTCAGCCGCAGCCAACCCAGCAGCGGGAGATTGTCATGCCAGCGGATGGCATGGCCGCATTTGGGGCAGTGGCTGCCGGGAAAGACCACCGATTCCTGGCGGGGCAAGCGCCCAGCAGGCCGGTCCAAGCCAGGATCAACCCTTCCATCGGGTCCGACCACGGCTCGTGCGCCCCCGGATCAGATCGATGGCAATGAACTCTTCGTCCGGCAGAAGAACAGGGGTCTCGAAGACCACGCGGCCATCAGGTTCCCGCGGATCCACCACCACACCAAGAGGCTCCTGCCCCGCAGGAGTGCTGGAGAGATAGGTGAAATAAATGCGACGGGCCTGGGCGATCAGCGAGCGGCTGTCAATGCGATCCCAGCGGGGAGATGAGGGCGCCCCCGAGGCTCCGCGGATTTCAAAGGAGGGCGTTGACAAAGAAATAGAGCCCACCTGATCACTCAGATGGGCCCATTGTAGAGACGATTTTTGGTAGGAGAAGCGATCAGCTGAGCTTGTTCTTCTCTTCGATCATGCGGTGAATGATCGGAGTGAGGATCAGTTCCATGGCGAAGCCCATCTTGCCGCCGTTCACCACGATGCTGGTGGGGCTGGACATGAAGGAATCGTGGATCATGTTCAGCAAGTAACCGAAGTCGATCCCCCACTTCTCACGAGCACCCTTGCGGAAGTGAATGATCACAAAGCTTTCATCCGGGGTCGGGATGTTCCGGCAGATGAAGGGGTTGGAGGTGTCCACGGTGGGAACACGCTGGAAGTTGATGTCTGTCTGGCTGAACTGCGGGCAGATGTGATTGATGTAATCAGGCATCCGACGGAGGATCGTGTCAACGATCGCTTCGGCGGAATAACCACGCTCAGCGTTGTCGCGGTGGATCTTCTGAATCCACTCGAGGTTGGTGATCGGCACCACACCCACCAGGAGGTCGGCCAGGGCGGCCACGTCGTAGCCATCGCCCTTCACACCGCCATGGAGACCTTCGTAGAACAGCACGTCAGTGCCGGTCGGGATGTCCTCCCAAGGCGTGAACTGGCCCGGCTCGAGGTTGACGCCAAGACGGGCGTTGTGTTCAGCCGCTTCTTCAACGCTGTGGAGGTAGTAGCGCTTCTGACCAGCACCGGTTTCGCCATAGGTGCGGAACAGTTCCTCGAGCTTGTCGAAGAGGTTGGCCTCAGGGCCGAAGTGGGAGAAGTTCTCACCCTTGGCCAGGGCATCCGCCATGGCCTGTTTCATGGGCATCCGCTCGTAGCGGTGGTAGCTGTCGCCTTCCACCACTGCAGGGGTAATGCCTTCCCTCGCAAAGATGTGCTCGAAGGCGCGCTTGACGGTGCTGGTTCCAGCTCCGGAAGAACCGGTAACAGCGACAACCGGATGACGCTTCGACATCGACGCAGGGACTACGGGCCCGGCGATCCTGCCAGATCAGGGCCCGATTGCACCAATCTCTGGCTTACAGAGCTTTGAGCAATTGCTCACCCATGGCCCGACAACCCAGCTGGGTGCAGCCTTCTGCCATGAGATCACCGGTGCGGAAGCCACCGGCCAGAACGGCATCGACAGCGGCCTCAAGATCATCGGCAGCCGCGGCCTGTTTGAGACCGATGCGCAGCATCATTGCGGCCGACAGCACCATGGCCATGGGATTGGCCTTGTCCTGAAGGGCGATGTCGGGGGCTGAACCGTGCACAGGCTCAAACAAACCAGGGCCCTCACTGCCGAGGGAGGCGGAGGGCAGCATGCCGATGGAGCCGGTGAGCATCGCCGCCTCATCGCTGAGGATGTCGCCGAAGAGGTTGCCGGTGAGCAGCACATCGAACTGGCGGGGATCACGCACCAGCTGCATCGCCGCGTTGTCCACATACATGTGACTCACCTCCACAGCGCCGTAGCTGGGCGCCATGGCATCCACGCGGTCCCGCCAGAGCTGGCTCACATCGAGCACATTCGCCTTGTCCACCGAGCAGAGCCGGCCCCGCCGCTCCTGGGCGATCTCAAAGGCCACCTTCGCGATCCGATCCACCTCCGAGGCGGAGTAAGTCATGGTGTTGAAGCCGCGCTCGTCTGCCTCGGTCTGGATGCGTCCCTTGGGCTGCCCGAAGTAGATCCCCCCGGTGAGTTCCCGCACCACCATCAGGTCCACCCCCTCGATCACCTCACGCTTGAGGCTGCTGGCATCGATGAGGGCCGGAACAATCTTCACCGGCCGCAGATTGGCGAACAGCTCCATGCCGGCGCGCAGGCCAAGCAGGCCGGTTTCCGGCCGTTTCTCGCGGGGAAGGCTGTCGAAACGGGGGCTGCCGATGGCGGCCAGCAACACCGCATCGGCTGCCTTGCAGGCTTCGAGGGTGCTGGCGGGCAGCGGCTCACCGGTGGCGTCAATGGCGCTACCGCCAATGGGCTGTTCCTCGAAGCTCAGCGAAAAGCCATGGCGCTGGCTCACCACCTCCAGCAGCTGGCGGGCGACAGCGGTGATCTCGGGGCCGATGCCATCACCGGGCAGGAGAACAACGCGGTGCTGAGCCATGACGGTGCGGTGCGGCAGGTCGACCGCTGAGGTTACTGAGGGGTGTCCCGCTTGAGCTCCCGCAGGGTCTTGGCCATCTCCGGCAGCTTGCTGAAGGTGGTGGCGCATCGCAGCCAGAGGCGATTCGGAATCGCAGGAAAACCACTCACCACCTCACCGGGAGCCACATCAGCGTGAATGCCGCTCTTGGAGCTGGCGATGGCGCGATCGCCCACGACAACACGATTGGCGACCCCCACCTGGCCCGCCAGGATCACCCCCTGGCCGATGTGGGCGCCGCCGGCGATGCCCACCTGGGAGGCGAAGGCACAGCCACGGCCAGTGGTGACGCCATGGCCGATCTGTACCAGGTTGTCGATCTTGGTGCCGGCACCAATGCGGGTCTCGCCAACGGAAGGGCGATCAATGGTGGTGCCGCTACCCACCTCAACGCCGTCTTCAAGAACCACCTGGCCGGTCTGCGGCATTTTTCGCCAGCCCTTCGCCGTCGGCACAAAGCCGAACCCTTCGGAGCCGACAACGGCATTGGAGTTCACCACACAGCCACGCCCGAGACGGCTGCCGGGGTGGAGCACGGCATTGGCGTGCAGCTCGCAGCCATCACCCACCACCACGTTGTCGTAGATCACCACCCCGGGATGAACGATGCAGTCGGCGCCAAGACGGCTTCCCTCCCCGATGCAGACCCGCGGGCCCACCGCTGTGCCGGGGCCCACCACAGCCCGTTCATCGATCACCGCCGAAGGGTGAATCTCTGCCAAGGGCCGGCGGCGGGGATGCAACTGATCGAGGGCTTCAGCAAAGGCCAGACGCGGATCCGCGAAAACCGCAAAGGCGATGCCACGCTGCGATGCCAGATCAATCAGATCCTGTTGATCGGGCAGCAACAGAGCACCCACGCCGCTGGCGCCCAAGGCCGCGGTGAGGGCGTTGCCCTTCTCCAGAAAGCTGAGCTGGGCGGCTGAGGCCTGATCGAGTGAAGCGGCACCCTCAAGCCATGGGTCCAAGCCTGGCTGGCTCCAACGCAGGCCTGCATCACCGGTCTGCAGAACCTTGATCAGGGTGCTGAAACGCATGGAGGCCAGGGCAGTCCGGCGGATCGTAGACGTGGTTAACGGCTGCGAAGCACCAGACCATCGCGATGCACCACCACCGGGGAGGACTCCCCCGGCGATGGGTCATTCATCGCGGCCCGCAACTGGTCGCTGTCCATCGAACAGAGGCCACGGCCCAGGTCCTCCCCATCGGGGTCCAGCAACTGAACGGGTTGATTGGCGGCGAAGTCACCCCGCACCGCCGTCACACCCACCAGCAGCAGAGACGCACCACGGTGCTGCAGCGCAGCACAGGCCCCCGCATCCAGCTGCAGTTCACCCTCAGGCCGCAGCACGTGGGCCAGCCAACTGCGTCGGTTGCCCAGGGGTTCGGGGTGGGGATGGAACACCGTCCCCCCCCGTTCGCCCAACAACAAAGCCTCGAGGCGTGCAGGATCGCGGCCATCGGCGAGCTGCACGGTGATGCCACTGGCGGTGGCAATGCGGGCTGCCGACAGCTTCGTGGTCATGCCGCCGGTGCCCCAGCGCCCCCCGTCACCGGCCCCCTGTTCCAAGAAGTCCAGCTCCCGAGGGTGGCGAACATCCGAGATCGGTTCGGCGTTGGCATCAACCCGCGGATCCGAGGAATAGAGGCGATCAACATCCGTGAGCAGGATCAGTTGCTGGGCTTCAACGGCGGCGGCCACCAACGCCGAGAGGGTGTCGTTGTCGCCGAAGCGCAACTCCGCCGGCGAGAGGGCATCGTTCTCGTTGATCACCGGCAGCACCCCCCAGCTCAGCAGCTGCCGCAAGGTGCCCGAAGCGTTCTGATAACGACGCCGATCGGCCAGGTCGGAGCGGGTCAACAGCACCTGCGCCACGGAACGACCATGGCGTTCCATGGCCCGTTCGTACAGCGCCATCAGCGCGCCCTGGCCGATGGCTGCAGCCGCCTGCAGGGCCACCACCGTGTCGGGTCGGTTGGTGAGGGCCAACTTCTGGCAGCCCAGGCCAACGGCACCACTGGTGACCAGCACCACCTGGTCACCGCGGTCCATGGCCCCTGCAAAGCAGCGGGCGTAGCCATCAATCGTGGTGGCGGTCTCCCCCCGAAGCAGGCTGGTGCCGATTTTCACGACCCACAGGGTCATGCTGAAGGCGCCCCCATCACGCGGGCCATGGCGCGTTCAAACCGCTGAACACGGTCATGGCGGCAGGGCTTGCCGTCGTCTCGAACCGGTCGAACCAACACCGTGTAAAGCCCCATCCGGTTGCCGCAGAGCACATCCGTGAACAAGCGGTCGCCGATCATCGCGATCGCCTCCGGGGGCAGCGCGAGATCGCGAACCACGTTGCGCAGGGCACCACGGCGGGGCTTGCCGGCACCAAAGGTGAAGCCGACCTGCAACTGATCAGCAACGGCAGCAATCCGGTCACGGGAGGGGTTGTTGCTGAACAGATGCAACTGCAGGCGGCGGCCGGCATCCACCAGCCAGTCGCGCACCGGCCCTGGCAGGGTCACGTCACGACCGGGCAGAAGGGTGCGGTCAACGTCGATCACAGCGGCCTTCAGGCCATGGGCCGTGAGGTGAGGCAGCGAAAGCTGGGCAATGGTGAGGTGGGGATCCCAATCGGGGGTCAACCAGTGCTGTGCCGTCAATCCGGCCATTCACGCTCCTCCAGTTCCGCCTCAATCAGGGGTTGAACGCGGTCGAGCTCATCGTCGCTCAGCAGCACCGCCTGGCCATCCACCATCCGCACCAACACCAGGAATGGATCAAGGGGGATGTAGAGGCCGTACTCCTCCGCGTCGACCATGAAGCTCACCAGCAGCTCAAAGGTCTCGGCGTCCTCATCAACGTCGTCGTCCTCTTCCAGCTCGTCGAGCTCGTCCTGATCCGGCTCCTCCAGTTCGCCACTGACGGTGAGGGTGATCGCCGATCGCACCAGCACCAGGTCGTGCTCCTGGAGCACCACATCAGCCACCGAAAGAATCGGCTCGCTGCTGGCAACTTCCGTAATCGGCACCGGCTCTGCATCGTTATTAAGCCGAAACAGCGACACCGGTGTGTCGACCGGCGAGAGCAGGGCGTAGTCCTGCCCCTCGATGGGGATCAGATGCTCGAGGAAGCACAGCAGGTCATGGCCCTCGCGGTCGCGGACCAGCAGGGTGGGGTGATCACTGCTCTTACCGGGGCCCGACTCAGACATCGACGCGGCTCTGACTGGGCTCAGGATCCACCATCGCCCGCCCCGGCGCCCGACCTTGACGCACTCTGTTGGGCCGGTTTGAGCTCCGGACCCTCCGCCAGCCATTGCTCCAGCAGCAGGGCAGCGGCTGCACTGTCCAGACGTCCGCTGCGATCGCCCGTCAGCCCGAACTGTTCACCGGCCGCCCAGGTGCTGCTGTGTTCATTCACCCAGGCCAGGGGCAGATCGAGGGCGGCAGCCAGGCGCAGGCCGTAACGCTGGCAATGCTCCGCCTGGGCCGTGGGCTGGCCCGCGGCATCCAGAGGCAAACCCACCACAAGCCCCTGCACCGACCGTTCACGGCAGTGGGCCCGCAGAACGACCAGATCCGCATCAAAGCGACCACGACGCAGGGCAGCGAGGGGCGTGACACTGATGCCCAGGGCATCGCAGCCGGCCAGGCCGATGCGCCGCCGGCCCACATCGAGGCTGAGGATCGAACAGGGACGCGGCCGCATCAGTGCCGATCACCCAGGCTTGGTGTGGGCAAGGGTGTGCCCTGGGGCCGCAATCGGCCCAGCACCTGATCGAGCGATCGGGTCAGCTGCAGGTTGCGCTGGGGTGACTGACGCCGCCACATGCTGCGTCCGAGCAGCAGCTGCTCGTCGCCGCGGGTCCAGCCCTCCGCCTCCAGGATCCGGCTGAGGGGGGCATCGTCAAAGGCCGTGAGCAGTCCGCGGGGGCGGCCGCGCTGAAGGATCCCGTCCAAAACCTGAGGAAGGGCCTGATCCAGCCGGGGATCCCAGGCGACGTCGCGCATCAGTTCCAGGAACCCTGCCTCTCCCGCATCGGGAAGGCGGATGCAGCCCGCCAACACAGCATCTCCAGCCATCAGCACGCCGCAGCCGGGGCCGTTACGGTCCAGCAGATCCAGCCAATGGCGGTCGGTGATCTGACGCAGATGGCTGTGGCTGCCGCCCTGCTCGATCGGCCAGAGCAACTGGGCGGTGCGGCGGTTCAAGGCCGCCCAGCGCAGACCCCCTGGCAACGGATCGGTGCCATTTGGATCAACCCCAGCCCCTGGTGGACACCAGCACTGATACGGACGAAGCGGTTGAAAGCCCAGCTCCCGCAGCAGGGCAATGGCATCGGCATCGGTGGCCGGGCAGCGGATCACCCAGCTGCAGATCTGAGCAGTCCACGACTGCAGAGCCTGCTGAAGCAGGGACTGCTGGATGGTGCGATGGCTGTGATCGTCCAGCGGGCCCAGCAGCTCCGGCAGATGAAGGATCCAGCAGCTGCCGCGGCGGTTGAACGGCCGGGCCACCACACTGGCCACCGGGCGATCCCCCGCGAGGGCCATCAGGCAACGGGGCGAACGGCTGGGGAGCAGATCGGGGAAACGTTGCTCAACTCTCGAGAGCCATTCACCGATCAGAAAGCCCTGAAACCGTGAGAGCTGATCGATCGGCGCGTCCTGAACCCACTGGGCCAGGTGGGCTGGATTGAGGGGCTCAATGCGGATGGAGGTGGTCTTGGGTTCTGTCACCGGACTTCCTCCAACCCCAACTGCTCACAATGTATCGCTCATTCCAGGCCTGGCCGCACCAACACCAGGGGGGTGCGCTCATTGGCATTGCCGGCGGGATTGGGACGCAGGGCCCGGCCCAGCAAGCCCTCATCACAGCCGGGGCTGGAGGCCAGCACCTTCACTCGGCCGAGGTCGTTGACGTCAACGATGGCAACGTCGACCCCGAGTTCGGCAGAAGCATCACGACAGAACTGCTCAGCCCGGGATGGCCCCAGAACAATGGTCTGGTCATAGGGCGGTGTGGTGCCGGTGATGTCGTCGATCAAGCGAGCCTGGTCCCCGGCGAGGCGATAGAAGCCACCGGGGATGCCCACCAGCTTCATCAGCAGCCCCCCCAGCCAGGCGGCCAGCACCCGGGTGGGCCCCACCAGATCGATCAAGGTCTGCATGCCGCAGGCCGTGGCCAGGCTGCTGGTGGGGTGAAACACACGGCAAGCCAGGCGCGCCACCATGCCGGGTTCCACCTCACTGGGATGGCGGTAGCGACCCTGGATCACAGCCACGGGGGTCTCGCCGATGGTGAGGATGTCGCCGGGCTGCACCAGATCGGCGGCGTAAGTGCGCAGGACGTCGATGGCGTCATCCAGGGGGCCGAGCAGGTGGGTGCGCAACGGCAAGACGCGGCAGCCTTCCCCCTGGCGGAAGTGGGCTTGATCGGGCTGCAGGGGTTGGGGACAGCTCAAGGGCACCAGCACGCCCTGACGGCGCTGCAGGCGACCGAAGGGTCCGTAATTCACCCAGTGGGCATCCACCCAGAGGCTGTCGACCCGAGCTGATGGGGTCGGGCCGGTGATCTCGATCGAGACCCGGGCACGCGTGGTTTTGCGACCTTTGACGATGTAAGCCGCCCAGTAGCCGTCTGCGCGGGTCTCCTCGTCGGGATGGTCGGCAATGATCCGCGTTGTCACCTCCAGGCCGGCGGGATCAGAGGCCCCCAACAGCACGGGCTCGACCCGCAGCTCCGGCACAAAAATCTCCATGCGGGGATGAGGGTTGCTGATCTCCAGCACACCCTCGATGCGGAGCCGCCCGCCCAGATCATCAACCCGCCAGTCGCGCGGGGTCATCCGCAACGGTGAGGCCGGCCTGAGGCGATGGCGGAGCTCCAGCCAGGCCACAGCAAGTCCTAGGCCGAGCGGAGCAAGCAGCAGCGACACAGCGGATCCGGCTCAGCGACCGGGACAACTGGCCGGCAGCGTAGGCGCCACGGCGGTGGGCGTCTCAGTTGGCGGTGACTTCGATGTTCACTTCGTTGAAGCTGCCTTCCTGGTCAATGCGTCCCAGATCCGGAGCGGGAAGACCGGTGGAGGCGCTGATGGCTTCGTTGATCGCCGCGAGAGGAACCTGACCGATCTGGTCGAGCACAACCCGGCCATCGGTGCCGATCACCACCACCTGCGGAATGGTTCCCGACCAATAGGTGGCTGGATCACCCGCGCCCAAGGATTCACGGCCCTGCAGAGGATCGGTGGAGAGGGGAAGCAGATCGATGCTGCGGCCCCAAAGCCGTTGCAGTTCCGACACCACCGGAGCGAAGCGTTTGCTCACGGCGCTGTCGTCCAGGTAGTAGACGATCACGGCTGTGCGTCCCTCAGCGAGGGACTCCTCCAGGGTGCTGGCAGGAGGAACCAACGAGCCATTGCCGGCGTAGAGGGCATAGATGTTGCCGTCGTAGCTGTCGCTGTTCAACACAGCGGCGGCTGGTGCGACATGGAGCAGCAGCGCGATCGAAACGGTGATCAGACAGCGCACCAAAGCAAGCATCAAGCCGAAGCAGCGGATCGCCATTGTGGACCCAGGGGCCTAACCGCGGCCGAAGCTGCGTCCCATGCCCTGGGCAATGCCCCGCCCCACCAGACCGATGGCGCGCCCCAGCACCTGGGTGAGCAGGATCACGGCAAGGTCGCCGATGCGGCGCACCAGGGCCTGCACCTGGGGTGCGAGGGCATCCCGGGCCTCCAGGACTAAGGCCACCTGCCGCTGCCACCAACCCAGCTGATTGAGCTCCTTGTCGCGGGGCTCCGTCAGCAGCAGCGGTTCGATGCGACCGGAGCGCAACTGAAACAGGGTGCGCTGGCTTTCGTAGAGCTGAATGGGGCGCTCCACCCAATCCGCCCAGCGCAGCTGGGTGTTCAAGCGATTCCTGAGCCGGTCGAGTTCCCGGGTGGCCAGGAGGGGGTCCCGCAACAGGTAACGGCGCAGCTCCGGCCAGTCACCACAGGCATCAAGCAATTCGGCACCAATCAGTTCCGCCGTTCTCACCAGCCAATTGCTCACCAGGGTTTCCAGTTGCAGGAAAGCCCGCGGGTCATCGGCCGGCAGCAGCAGGCCGTTCACCAGCATCGGTTGATCGGCCACCAGCGGTGCCAGCATTCCGGTTGGATCGGGCAGCTCACCGTCTGCACCGGTGAGGTCAGCACGGCTGAGCAGCGAAGCCACCACCGGCTGCAGCTCTCCGTCGCAAGGGATCTGGACGTAACTGCCGGCCAGGGCGGTGAGGGCCTGCTGGCGCAACTCGGGCTGCAACGAATCCCAGGCCTGAGCGATCGCCGTGCCGTCCTGGCGGCTGCGCAGGCGCTGAAGGACCTGATCAAGCTGTTGCAACAGGGCCAGCAGCAACTCCCGGCGGCGATCCGGGTGCAGCCCCTCAATCGCCAGCAGACGGCCGGTGGAATTGGTCAATCCAGCCTGAACCGATGCATCGATGCGGTCACGGATGGCATCCCATACGGCAACGGCATTGCGTTCGCGCAGGCTGATCGCCGTGGTGGTGGGTGATCCATCGCTGGACACGGAGGGGCCCAGGGGTTCTGCATGCTCAAGGCCCATCTGCAGTGGACCCCAGAGCCAGAGCAGCAAGCCCTTGGCGAAGCGCAATTCGCGGCGGCGCCCCTGCAGCAGCAGGAACAGCAAGGGCTGCTCCGGGGGCGGATTGAGCAGGGCCTCCACCCGTTGCAGCTCGCGGCTCACCTGCTGCAGGCCACTCACCAGCAACCACTGGCCCAAACCCATGGTCTGCTGCTGGCTTGGCGTCTCCGGCGCAGCCTCCAGGCGAATGTCCCTGCCGCCCTGCAGCAGGGTTTCGATGGCGTTCTGCAGGCCCTGGGCATCGACGTTCTGCAGCAGGCCGGCCGCTGGCAGCTCCAGCAGCTGCTCCCGCGACAGGCGTAGTTCGCTGGGCAGCAGCAGCAGAACCGGGGCGGGCTGCCAACGCTCCTGCAGGGCGAAGAGCTCCTGCTGAAGCGATGCCAATGAAGCCACGGTGTCGATCGACCAGATCACCAACGCCGGGGCACCCGTCAGGCGCTCAGGGCGAAGCACCACCTCCCAATCGTCCCGGGCGGAGGTGAGTTTCAGCGCCAGCGACTCCCCGAGCAGATCCGGAGCGAGCAGCAACATCCGCACCGGCGAAGGGGAGACCAAGGGTTGAACCCGAAACAGTTGGGCTCAAGGTAACGAGCTTCTGCTCAGTTCTCCAGGGTGCGCCGGCCGTTCAATTGCAGGGTGTACGACTCGATGCGAAAGCCGGTGCGCTGTTCGATCTGACGCAACAGGTCGTCGGGGAGAACAACGTCGATGTCTTCGATCGAACCGCTGTCCAGACAGGTGAGATGGCTGTGGGGATCACTGCGGTAGCCGTAGAGGCGACCACTGGCGCGGTCGAGACACTCGATCACCCCAGCCGACTGCAGGGCTTCGAGGTTCTGATACACCGAGGTGTGGCCGATGCTGCGGCCCCTCAGATTCAGTTGTTCAAAGATGTCGCGAGCGCTGAGGTGGCTCTTCTCGCTCCAAAGCAGGTCGAGCACCATGCGCCGCTGACGGCTGAGACGCATGCCCAGCCGCCGGCACTGCTCAAACACCTCCTGCAAGCTGCCCGCGGGGGACGGCGTGCTGCTCTTGCCAGCGGCTGCACTTACCACAGAAGGTGCATTCTGCTTCAACCATAAGGCCCTAGGCCAGCTCAGGCGATGTCTGCCGCCACGGCGGTGACGTCTTGAAGCCTTGCCTCGCCCAACGCGGCGATGGCCTCCGCCAGGTCAACACGGCCGTCATAGAGGGCTCGGCCAACGATCACCCCAGTCACACCAAGGGGCTCCAGGGGCAGGAGCGAGAGGAGGTCGGCCATGCAGCCGATGCCCCCGGAGGCGATCACCGGAACGGCGCTGCACTGCGCCATGGTTCGCAGGGCCTCCAGGTTGGGGCCGGCGAGGGTGCCATCGGTGGCGATGTCGGTGGTGATGATCGCCGCGATGCCGGCGGCACTGAACTGCTTGGCCAGATCGGTGGCCAGAACATCGCTCTGCTCGATCCAGCCCCGGGTGGCCACGCGGCCATCGTTGGCATCAATGCCCACCACGATGCGGCCGGGATGGCGTTGGGCCAACTCCTGAACCAACTCCGGCTGTTCAATCGCCACCGTGCCGAGGATGACCCGATCCAGGCCACAGGCGATCAATTCTTCGGCGCGCTCGAGCGAGCGCACACCACCACCGAGCTGAACAGGGATGTCGAGGGCGGCGGTGATGGCCCGCACCGCTGCGTCATTGATCGGCTCACCCCGTTTGGCGCCATCGAGATCCACCAGGTGCAAACGGGTTGCCCCCTGGCTCTGCCAGCTGAGGGCCTGCGCCACAGGATCCTCACTGAATCGGGTCACCTGGTCGTAATCCCCCTGGTGAAGCCGAACACAGGCTCCATCGAGCAAATCAATGGCGGGAATGATCTCCATCGGGGTCGGACCAGAGACCCTCCATCCTGCAGCGCCACGCTTCAATGGCTGCGCTTTTCGGGCCCAAGTGCATGAAGATCCTGGTGATGGGGGGAACCCGCTTCGTGGGCAGGCCCCTGGTGGCCCGCCTGCAGGCCCAGGGCCATGCACTCACCCTGTTCACCCGCGGCAAGAACCCCGTCCCCGCCGGCGTGGAACACCTGTGTGGCGATCGCAGCAGCGATGAAGGTCTCAGCGCGCTGCAGGGCCGCAGCTTCGATGTGATCGTCGACAGCTCCGGACGCAAGCAGGAGGACAGCAGCCGCGTGGTGGCCATCACCGGGGCCCCCAGCCATCGCTTTGTGTATGTGAGCTCAGCCGGGGTGTACGCCGATTCGGAGCAGTGGCCCCTGGATGAATCCAGCCCCACCGATCCCCAGAGCCGTCACGCCGGCAAGGCCGACACCGAGTCCTGGCTGCGCAAGGAAGGCATCCCCTTCACCAGCTTCCGGCCCACCTACATCTATGGACCGGGCAACTACAACCCGGTGGAACGCTGGTTCTTCGATCGCATCGTTCACAACCGCCCGATTCCGCTGCCCGGTGACGGCAGCACGATCACCCAACTGGGCCATGTGGAGGATCTGGCGGAAGCGATGGCCCGTTGCATCGAGGTGGATGCTGCCGCCAATCGCATCTACAACTGCTCCGGCAAGCAGGGCATCAGCTTCAGGGGCCTGATCCGCGCCGCCGCCGTGGCCTGCGGCCGCGATCCCGATGGCCTCGAACTGCGCAGCTTCAACCCCAGCGACCTGGACCCCAAGGCGCGTAAGGCCTTCCCGCTGCGGCTCAATCACTTCCTTACCGACATCACCCGGGTGGAACGCGAACTGGCCTGGCAACCCAGCTTCGACCTGGCGAAGGGTCTGGCCGACAGCTACAGCAACGACTACGCCCTGAACCCAACCGCAGCGCCAGACTTCAGTTCTGACGAGGCGCTGATCGGGGCGTGATGTAGCCCAGAGCTGAGCTCAGAGCCAGGGCGAGGGAGGGCCAGAACAGCCACCAGCCGAGGCTCTGAAGCCCGGCAGCAGCGATCCAGCCGGAGGGCCAGAGCATCAGCAGCAGGCTGAGGAACTGAAGGATTGTCTTGGCTTTGCCCGACAGCGAAGCCGGCCCACCATCACTGGCCTGAGACCGCCAACCCGAGATCAGCAATTCACGGGCCAGCAACAACCAAACCGCCCAGAGCGGCAGCACAGCCGACGACGCCAGCCAGAGCAACGGTGCCGCGATCAGCACCTTATCGGTGAGGGGGTCGAGGCGAGCGCCCCAGCTGCTGCCACCCCCGGCGCGCCGGGCCAGCCAGCCATCGGCTGCATCACTGAACCCGGCCAGCAGCAGCAACCACCAGGCCCAGCCCTGCCAGCCGAACTGCAGGGCAAGGATCAGCGGGAAACCGGCAACGGCTCGTGCCACGGTGAGCCCGTTGGCAATCGAACGCAAAGACAGAAACAACGCTCAGAATGTGAGGAGCTGAACCTTGATCATGGTCCTGCAGCTGACGGTGGCTGATGTGATGACCCAGCCGGTGCTGACGGTCACGCCCGACACCCCGTTGCAGCAGGCTGTGCAGATGATCAGCGACCATCATGTGGGTGGTTTGCCGGTGGTGAATGCAGAGGGTCGTCTGATCGGCGAGCTGACGGAGCAGGATCTGATGGTGCGGGAGAGCGGTGTGGATGCCGGCCCCTACGTGATGCTGTTGGACAGCGTGATCTACCTGCGCAATCCCTTGAACTGGGACAAACAGGTGCACCAGGTGCTCGGCACCAAGGTGAGCGATCTGATGCGCAAGGACTCCCACAGCTGCGATACGGCGTTAGCGCTGCCCAAGGCGGCATCCCAACTGCATGAACGGGGCACGCAACGCCTGTTTGTTCTGGACGGCAACCAATGCCCTGTCGGCGTGATCACCCGGGGCGACGTGGTGCGTGCCCTCGCCTCTCATCAAGACGGCTGATTCAACTCATCCTTCGCTCCCCCTTTCCAGGCCGATGCTGCGCTCCTTACTCATGGCCTGTGTGCTGGTGGTTGTTCCCCTGCAAGGCCACGCCAACCCCACGGCCGAGACCGAGGAAATGGATTTCCTGGACTTGGTGGATGGCGAGGGCAACGTGCTGATCCAGGCCCGAGGCGTTGATGCCGTTAACGCCGAAGCCCGGGCCCAAGGCCTTGCTTTTCCGGCTCTGGGGTACTGGTCTGTTGAGGTGCACTGCTTTGTGAAACCTGCTCCAGGCGACTGCAACGGTGTGTTCAAGCGCTAGGGGCGTTCCGCGGTTTGCGATGCCGGAGCAGGCAGCACGCGGTTATCCACGCGCAACGGCGAAAACAACACGAGGTTGCCCGCCACCAGTCCGGCGGTGACAACAACAGCCGCGAGAACCTCTAAGCCTTCCGATGTTTTGGCTTGCATGCTTCAAGCATGCGCCGCTGGGTTGCCCATGGCGAGGCCTTGTTTGGCTTTCAACGTGTGCGAGCAAACGGAGTCAGTTGATACGTCAACCGTCGAACCAGGAGCGTTACGACGGAACAGTTGATGCGCCCAATCCTGTGTCGCTCATCTCACGATTTCACGACGACACAGGTGATGTGCCTCCGATCAAGTTCGAGACAGGGCATCAGGGAAAGGAGGCAGAACGCCTGACTCGATTCATCTGGAATCAAGTGATTCAACTGCTGCTGGCTGGCAAGGAGTTAGAAGCCAACTCTCTGTTGGAAGAATTTGATGAACCACCGCTTTGGGACGACCCACTCGACTGACAAGCCATGGGAACGCCACTCACGCAATGGCTTCAGCTGGTGGGCTGGGTGCTGCTCGCCACAACCCTGATTTGCCTGAGTGCAACCGGTGTTTTCTGAATTGAGTGATTGGATCAAAACCCTCACCAGCCATCAATCTGACCTGCAAAATCAGTGATTAATAACATCGGAATTAATCCGGTATGACTTGCTACATCGATCCCGAAGTCTTCCTTGAATGCATCAGCAGCGCCATCCAATTGGATTTTTGATTGATGCATCATTGATTGAACCAATGGCCTCGTATCAAATCACGATCACCACATCGGAAGGCTCCTCCAGCTTTGCCTGTGCCGACGATCAGTACATCCTTGATGCTGCAGAGGAAGCTGGTGCTGATCTGCCCTATTCATGCCGAGCTGGTGCCTGCTCCACCTGCGCTGGCAAGCTCTCGAGTGGCTCTCTGGATCAGTCGGATCAGAGCTTTTTGGACGATGAACAAATCGCCAAAGGCTTTGCCCTGCTTTGCGTGGCTTACCCAACAAGTGATTGTCAGATCAAAGGAGAAGCCGAAGAAGACCTCTGAGCTGACCAACCCCATCTTCGAGGTTCATGTCCGAAGACTCCCGCCGGGGAACAATCAACGCCTGTTCCCCTTTTTTGGGCCAGCTCAATTCATTCCATTCAGCAACCACCTGATTCGCCCAGAGTGAAGTCACCAGGAATAAGTGCCCAATGCCGCCATGGCTCTCCCGTTGATTGCACCTGCGAGGAGCGGCGAAGCCACCTTTCAAGGGTGTGGCTTGCCTTGCCAAAGCAAGGCAAGCCGCCAGGCTTAGACACCAAAGAAAGCAAGGACTGCTTCTAGGGCTCCGAGACCCAACAGAAAAACACCAGCAAGCAAGGCAAAGTCTTTTTTGGAGTTAGCCACAGATGCAACGGTTGCTCCGACGAACGCCAACAGGACGAACCTAAAGAGAATCGGAAGTGCAAACATTGCGGAGGATGTACATCTCCGATGAGTTATGTAAACCCGCTGCGGTGCAGGGAGTTAACGGCTCGATACCAACGTTGAGTTACTTAATTCCTCTCAAAGGAGACAATCAGGATCAGGAAAGGCAACCCTCCTAAAAACTGCTCTGGCTCTGCCCAGCGAAGCGGCCCGCGTAGTGCTCTTCACCATCCATGCGCTGAAAGATGAACTGGCAGATCAGCGTGCCCGGCACCACCGCCAGCGGAGCCGGACCAAAGTTGCTCATTTCCAGCACCTGCTGACTGTCGATCCCCGGCCCCATGAACGGTGCACTGATGTGCACCATCAGCCCCAGGCGAGCAAAGCGACTGCGGCCCTCAAGCCAACCGCAAAGACCTGCGCCGAGCCTGATCCGTTCGCGGGTGATCCCCAGCACGGTCTCCCCCGGCATGATCAAGATGTGCCCGCCATCAGGGATCTCCAGCTTGTCGGTGCATTCGCGGTAGTCGGTGTGATCGCGCACTTCGATCACTTCATGCACCTTGCGAAACACCCGAAACGTGGAGCCGAGGGTGAGATCCACCGATGCCGGCCCAACATGGTCGGCATTGAAGGGCGTGATCGCGATCAGGCCGTCGTCAACCGCTTGAAGAATGGCCTGACGTCCAAGCACCGCCATGGGTCAATCCCTTGCTGGGCCATGAGTATGGACGCCTCAGACGCCATGGTGCTCAAACAGAACCGTTGACCGTTCTGACTCGCTCAGCTCGGCAGCATCTTGCTTCTGAGGCTGCTCAAGCGGTGGAGCATCGGGAAGCCGGAAAGCTTTTTCAAGATCTATCTTGATGGCACCAAAGGGGTAGGTCATAAAAAAAAGGACCGCCCACAGCCCCCTCGAAACGACTTGACGACGCATCCCTGCGCCTCCGTTACATTAGTCCACAAAGTTTTGTAACTAGAGTCGTGGCTTTCACCACCCAAGACCTGCTCATCGCATTCGGCAGCTTCGGAATGGCCCTGTTCGCCTTGAACCTTTACAAGTTGACCAAGCCGGCCAACGGCTGATCAGGCAGTGAAAAACCCCGCCTTACGACGGGGTGATTTCTTGTCGGGAGATAGACAGCGACAACATCAGAACCCCGAGGCTGTCGACAATTCGATATCAGAACTTCCTCGGGTAAGGAGGTGTTCCTGCCATCTCAACGTTGATCTCCCGGCAGATGTTCATCCATGCCCCCAATCCGAAGTTCACGCCATTGGGGCCATCGATGAATTCCTGGAATTCCTCTGCAGTGATTCCCTCTCGGACTTCCCAGATGCAAAAGGCGGGTCCCTCAGGGCCAATGGGACAAAACGAATGGTTGTAGAACCCCGCTTCCAGGTTTTTGGCTACAGCCTCATCCCAACCACCACCTGGCGCCATCGCCGCTTGTGCTGTCTCCCACCACTGCTGGGCTTTCCCAGCGCGGAACTCATGATGAACGTGGAAAAATTTTGATGCCATTACGGATAAAGCGTGGGAGTGGATGGAAGAGCGGCCATCAAAAGATCCGCCGCCCTTCTGAATGCGAGCACCGCTCGTGAATCAACCAGCGATGTTGACCCCTTCCTTGGTCACGATCTCGACAACCTTGCCCATATCACTGAGGTCCTTCTGGTTCGCCTTAAGGCTCTTGAAGACAGACTCAACGCCGCCAGGCTGGCCGACCATGACGTAACGGCAGAAGTCACCGTTGGGGGTAGGGGCATGGACCACACCGGCTTTGACCTGATAGCAACCGCCAGTTCCCACAACGGTTGGCTGGCCATTGATGTTGAGGTTCAACTCTCCTTCCAGCACCAGATAGGTTTCGTCCCAGGCATGGGTATGGGGAGGTTGACCGACTCCGCCAGGGGTCGCGAACTCAGCAACGCTGTACTTCCCATCGGTTTGCTCAGCGGTGAGACGCAGGGTGATGGAATCACCAAGAACGTTGCAGACATCGGGCTTCTTCTGAAACAGACCAAACATGGGATCAGCACAAATGCGTCGTCAGCTTCTCAGCTTTTTTCTACGAAGGACGTTTTGCTGCCGACTGCTGACTGATTCTTTTGGCTGCGTTGCCGACTGTCCGTGCAGCATCAACGTTCAATCTTTTGGTTATGGGCGGTCAGCAGGTTCAATCACCCTTGCCTGAGCAGCCTCAGATCGGACATTTGAAAACGCTGAGCCGGCGCCCCTCATCCGTTTGAACATGGTCTGACTGGACGCAACCCAGCTCTGCTGGCGGCATTCGAGACCCGATGTGGGTCGTGAAACGCTCGGTGCTCTTCGCCCCAGTCGCCAACACCAGCGCACAAGCAGCGAGTGAGAGGAGAGCCGTAAGCAGCACTCGCATCCGCAGGCCATCAGAAGTAACTCTAGTCTGCTCAGTAAACCCATCGGTGGTGGGCCCCAGAGAAAAAATGCCTTCTTAGGCTTGGCGAGGGAGAGCGCGCCGATGGACAACACCAGAGAGCCGGCTGGTCATCTCAGCGCGATCATCGCGATCGGCCTGTTGCTAATTGGCCTCGTTGTCTTTGGAGTGGTCCAACAGAAAGCCTCGAGCCATCAAGCAGAACTCACAAAGGGCTTTGAAGCATGCATGGAGAGCGCACCCTTCAAACAGGCTCTAAAGGTGCCGCGGCCAGAAGCTGTGCTTACGAACGAGCAACTCCAGGCCAACTTTGATGCCTTTGATCAGATGCTCAAAGAAACAGGTTTACCGCCAATCTGGAATGGCAAAACCTTGGTGCCTTGGAAGGAGTTCCACAAAAGCTCGATTGAATTTGCAAGCCAATGCCATGGCCAGCTGGGCATCGATCAGCCTCAACGGCAATTGAAGGGCACCTACGCCAAACCCGTCTGGGATCCGAACTCTTCCATCTGGCGGCAGACTGATTGATGAACACGCGTCGGTTCAAAGGGCTCTACCTGCAAGCCACCGGTGATCCCTGCTGCTTTTCTTTTGTGACCTACACACCACAAACCAGAGAACAAATGCTGGCTTGTGGGGATCTGGATGAAAGCGAAGAATATTTCAATCCAGTGATTTTTGATTTCCTGTTGTTCGCCTCAGAGGCTGCCCTTGGAGCACCAGCTGGCAACCCCTTCCCCATCACCTACGACGACGTTTCAATCATCACATCAAGGCAAAGAGGCTCAGGCATTCAGCACGAATATCTGATCAGACTCTCAGACCAAGACTGGAATGCGGCGAAACAGTCTGCAGCGGATCAACTCCAAGAGGTGTTATCGAGTGAGCGATGGAATGGAGCTCAGCTCAGGGATTCGCGCGATTGAAACAGCATCAGACCGCCGAGGGACAGCCGAGTCCTTTAGCTTGCCGGCTTCAACAGCCCGTCCAATGATTCCAGAGCCCCACGAGCCCTTTGACATCAACCGCAAGGAGGACTCGATCTTCCTGCTGGGTTCCATGTTCACTGTCATCTTCCTCTTCCTGCTCTAAAGAGAAAAGACTTAACCTCAGCATCAATTAAAAAGCACCTGCTCGTGTTGAACAGGTGCTTTTTTGCTTTTTTTTGATATCAAAGAACCACTAGTTACCAGTTCAACCTCAGCGGCGCGGCAGGCTCACTTGATACATTGTGTCATCAGCTGGTTTCCACTGAACAAGGTGGAGCCGGTCGATCTTGTTGTTGTCCAAACAATCCCAGATCGTGGCTCCAGAAAGTGTTGCCATGGACCACACATCGCCCTGACTTTTCATCTGCTTGCGGTTGCGATCTTTCCATTCCGTCCAGTTGATTTGTGGGTAGGAGCCAACCTGCTCACTCAGAATCACCACCGTGAATTCCACCGAACGCGAACCAAGACCGGCCGGAACTCTAAGTTGCTGAACCGCAATTCCCTGGCTCAGCCCACGGGTTTACGCCAGATCCGCCACACCAGCCAGCCCGTCACCCCGAGCCAAAGGAACGCCACAGCCGAAAGGATCGGCACGACGATCAGATAGCTCCACACCCCCAGAGCCACCCAGGCGAGCAGAGACGTGATCAACGCCTTCTGAAAGTTGTTGGCCTTGGCGAGACGTTGCTGCAAAAGAGATCTCACGCTGTTGCTCGATGCTCCATCCCTTCCTCTAGCCACGGATGCCCTCAGCGACCGCAACGCTGAAGCCCTCCTGGATCCAGAGGCGGAGGGAATAAGGCGAACCATGCAGCCATGCCGCGGCCCCGTCCGAGGCGATGGTCACGTTCGCCAGTCCACCGCCCAGCCCCACACCCGCTGCCTTCAACACCGCCTCCTTCGCCGTCCAGGCCTGAATCAGCGTCCAATGCTCCAGGCAGTCCGTCGCTTCAGCGGCCGAGGCAAACATGCGCCGCGTCAGCAGGTCAGATGCCACACGCAACGGCCGGTCCAGCGCCTCCACATCAATGCCAATCGGATCTGGCCCCACCACGCCGATGCTGAGGGATCCGGTGTTGGAAATGCTGTGGTGCAGCGGGGAATTGCGCAGCTGCGGCTTGCCGTAGATCGTGCGGCCGATGTCGTCCGCAGCAACCATCTGGCCTGCATCGGCGAACAGCCGGCAGGTGAGGCTGTCGCTCAAGGCCCGCTGCTCAGCGCGCGTTGGGGGCTGAGCGAGATGGGCCACCAACACCCGACGTTGCGTGCTGGGGATCGACCACCAAGACCAATCGGCATCCAAGCTCAATCCTGAACAGGCGGCACGGGCACCGGCGGCAGGGGCGGCAAAGCTGGCGGCGGCATCACCGATGGGGCTGGCTCATCCAGCAGAACCTCGGCGGGGTTGAGCATCGGCTCATCGAGCACAATCGGCGGCGGCAGATCGGGGGGCAACGGCATAAACAGCTGCGGCTCTGTCCAGTTTTCATCGGAGCTGGCATCTGAGCTGTCATCGGAACCGAGTTCAGCCGGCTCCGGCTCCCGGATCACAGCCTTTGGCTCGCGCAACACCAAAGGATCCGCCGTGATCGGGGGTTCCCTTAAGGGTGCACGGTCCAGATCGACGCTGCGGTCGTCGGCATCCGCGGGCAAACCCGGCTTGGTGAGGGTGTTGGAGGGTCCCCAGATCATCCGGGCAAGGGGTTCCACGCCCTGTTCCATCACCCGGTTCAGGCCCGCCAGAGCGCGATCGGCGAGGTGATTGCCGAAGGACGACACACAGTCGAGCGGGCCATCGCAACCCTCATCCAGCACCAGCTTGGGCGTCAGCGCCGCGATCAGATTGCCCTGCAGGGGGATCTGGCGAGGGCTCAACCGCAGCAGATAAGGCACGTGCACAAAGCTGGTGGCACCGCCGCTGATCCAGTTGGCGTCTTCTTCGGTGAAGCCCTTCACCCCAGGGATGATCAAACGACTCTTCGAGGCATGGTCGGGCATGTAGGCCGCCAGATAGCCCCGGCGACGGGCGAGGTCTTTGGTCTGCTCGAGGGTGAGGCCATCACGGCTCATCAGCACCTCCATGTGGCCGTCCTGACGCAGGCCCATCACCATGCGGATCCGCGGCAGGTAGTAGCGGATCCGCTGGCCCATGCTGATGCTGTAGGCCCCCTTGTAGCTCTCCGGCGGAGCCTCGATGTCGTTGTAAAGGCTGTGCAGGCCGCCGATGAAGGTGTCGTAGGTGCGGCTGCGCTCATCGGTGAGCTCCCCGTAGCCGAAATCAATGCTGCCGTCGTGGCGGATGCCGACGAAGGCCCGTTGGCGTGACGCCGAGCGGTTACGACCGCGCCAGACCTGCTTGCCGAATTTGAGATCACCCAGGGGGACCGTGATCTCGCGGCCATCGTCGTCCACATGGCGCTCGTACATCGGGCCGGACACGTAGGCCAGGGCAGCGCTGTCCTGGTAGGCGTCCTGTTCGCGATCCCAACCCTCCAGCAGCCCGAAGCGCACCCGCCGTGGATCGAGATCCAACGCGTAGACCTCATCGTCAGGGATGTAGCGGAACGGCCCAGCATTCCGGCCGCGCTGCAGGGCCGAACGGCCAGCTTGATCCTCAAAGTCGGAACGCTCGGGAGCGACAGGCGCCAAGGCGACCAAGCCGCCGAACACCACAAACGGCATGGCCAGCAAGAGCCAGCGCTTGCGCAGACGGATCCTGCGCTTGGGTCGGGGCCTGGGTCGCGGCGCAACAGGCTGAGTCACGCGACCCTTCGCTCTCGGTTGTTGGGGATTGGATCGAACCAAGGAACGATGGAGCCTTCGGCCACCAGCCATTGCTGGTAACGCTCGCCGCAGTCATGGCCTCCCGTCAACTGCCCAAACGAAGGGATCACCAGACGCGGCCCATCCGGATCAAAGGCGAAGCAGGGCAAACGCAACTGATCGGAACGGCTTCGAATCCGGGTGGTGGGGTGCAGGTGACCACACACGTTCAACAACCCCGGTTCCGGCACCCGTTCGGGCATGTGGCTCAACCAGAGATGGCCCAGACGCTGAGAAGGCTGCTGGGGCAAGCCTTCAATCCAGCTGTCCTGGTCGTGGTTGCCACCGATCAGCACCACCGGGCAACCACAGAGATCGGGCAGCGCCAGCAGGGTTTCGCGCAGGTAAGCGGTGATGCCGATCCGGGCATGCACGAGATCACCCAGCACAAACAACCGCTGCGGTGACCAGGCATGGCAGAGCTCCAGCAGCGGATTCAGGGTTCCTTGATCCCCATCGCTGGGCATGGGGATGCCATGGGCCTGGAACACCTCGGCCTTGCCGAGATGCAGGTCGGCAACAAACAGCTCCCGACCCTCAGCCCGCCACAGGGCCCGCTGGGGCAGGAACGTGAGTGGGCTGTCGCCCCAGGACCACTCAAATGCGGTCATGAACGGTGCAGATCGCAGATCTGTAGCGCTGGCTGCATTGGATGGCTGACGTCGTGCCGCAAGCTTCGGGGGCCTCCAGAAGACTCATTGTGGCGCGGAGCAATGGCCTCCACCAGGTCGCGAGTTCAACCCTGCGCACGCTCGAACAACGCTTGAGCCTGCTGGAAGAGGAAGGCCGTTTCGAATGTGCCTACGCCCTGAGGATGGAAGTTGCCGACTGGCTGCTTGGGGCCAGGGATGCCAACCTGAGCGCACCATCGTTGACCTGACCCTTCCATGACCATTGCCCTGCTGATCGCGCTGGCGGGTTCCCTGGCGGCAATGGCCGTGATCGTGCGTCGTCTGGAACAGCGCTGATGCGAGGGGTCCGGCGCTGGTCCGTCGTTCTCGCGCTGGCCTGCCTCGGCAACGCACTGCCCCTGCAGGCCAATCAACTGAAGGTGGGTATCAGTGGATCGGCCCCCTTCGTGATCAAGAACGGCGATCAGCTCAGCGGCATCAGCCTCAACATCTGGCGCCGCGTCGCCGAAGACAACAACCTCAGCTACGAGCTGGTGGAGCAGCCATCCCCCAAAGCCGGAATTGTGGCGGTTGATGACGGTGAGATCGACGTGCTGGTGGGCCCGATCAGCATCACCTCACGCCGCCTGGCCATGCCGGGCATTGACTTCACCCAGCCCTACTACCTGGGCAAATCCGGGGTGTTGCTGCCGATGCGCCCGCCCTCGATCCTGAGCCGCGTTCAGGTGTTCTTCGGCTGGGCGGTGATCTCCTCGGTGCTGGTGCTGATCAGCGTTCTGCTGGTGGTGGGAAGCCTGATCTGGCTGGCGGAACGCAACCGCAACAGTGAGCAATTTCCGCGGGACTGGCTACCGGGCATCAGCAGCGGCATGTGGTTCGCCCTGGTGACCTTGACCACGGTGGGCTATGGCGACAAGGCGCCGATCACACGAACCGGCCGGGGCATCACCGGTGCCTGGATGGTGATCTCCCTGATCGCGGTGTCGTCCCTCACCGCCAGCCTTGCTTCGGCGTTCACCCTGTTCCTCTCCGGTGCCACCGAATCAGGCATCAGCGCTCCTGCACAACTGAACGGACGTCGGGTTGCTGTGGTGGAGGGCACCAGTGGCATGGAGCTGGCCCAACGCGGCGACATGCGGATCGTTAGCGCCACCAACCTCAGGAGCGCCGTTCAACTGTTGGTGGATCAGAAGGCCGATGCCTTGATCTTTGATCGACCGGCCATTCGCTACCACCTCAAAAACAATCCCGACCTCCCCCTGCGCCTCGCCCCCTTCACCCTTTCGGAAGAGACCTACGGCTTTGTGATCAAACCGGACACCACCTTGCGCACGCCCATGGACGTCTCCATCCTCAAATTGCAACGGCAGGGGAAGGTTGCAGCCATTGCCAACCGGCTGCTGGATTGAACCTGAAGCCTCAGCCCACTCAGCCCAATGGGCGATGACGACGCAGGGCCTCTTCCAACAGATAGGCGGCCAGATTGCCGCAACTGCGCCCTTCAGCGAGGGCATGACGCTTGAGGTCATCCATCACCCCGCGGGGCAGGGTGACGTTGATGCGCTCGGAACCAGCCGCATCCGCCACCGCAGCCGTGCTGGGAGCCGCGGCCTGGCCTTCAATCCGCTGCTGCAGCTCCTGAACCAGATCCTGAAGGAGAGACACGATTCCGTGAAAATATGCTCACATCAAATAAACGATATCGTGCTAGACAAGATTGCGTAATCTTGGACTTTTTGAGGCGCCATGCGACCCCTGCCGCTGAAGCTTGCTCCCGGCAGTGATCTGCGCCTCAGCCTCGACGAACTGGCCCAGCGAGACGGCATCAGCGGCTTTGTTCTTGGCGTGGTCGGCAACCTGACCAAGGCGTCGTTCCAGTGCCCCGGCCAGGCAGAGCCCACCGTGCTGGAGGGCGATCTTGAGGTAATCACCCTCAATGGAACCTTTTCCCCCGAGGGCGTGCACCTGCACCTGAGCCTCTCGGATGGGGCCTGTCAGGTGTGGGGAGGCCACCTGGAGCCCGGCACGATCGTGCAGAAGGGCGTCGATCTGCTGATTGGCGTGCTGGAGCAACGCGAAGGGCGCCCCGCGCGTCAGACAGCAGCAGCAGCTCCAAGGATCGAGATCGCCGTGCTGCCGGGATGCCCCTGGTGCAGCCGCGCCCTACGCATCCTGAGAACCCTGGATCTGCCCCACACCGTCACCACCGTCAACGACGACGCAGCCTTCCAGGCCGTGCAGCAGCGCAGTGGGATGACCACCTTCCCCCAGGTGTTCATCGACGGATCGGTGATTGGTGGCTACGACGATCTCGCCGCCATGCAACTCGCCGGTGAACTCGACGCCCTCCGCTGATCAGCCGGAGCAGCCACCTCAGAAACAGCCTCGCTTCTGGTCGCTGAAACCCTGGTGGTGCCAGCCCTGGTCGATCCTCTCCACAGGAATCCTGATGGTCGGCGGGTCCTGGGCGCTGCTGCACCGCCTCTGGATCAGCCTTCCCCTGGCCATGGGCGTACTGGCCTGGTGGCTGCTGTTTCTGGTGCTCGTGCCCGCCGCCTACCGGTCGGCCGCAGATCAGGCCTGACGTGAGGCTTCACGGGAGCGCTGCTTCTCATCCAGCAGTTCGCCTTCCAGTTGCTCGATCAAACGACTCACCAACGCCTGAAATTCCGGCTGGCAACCACGAAACGCCGCTTTGTGACGGATCGGCTCGTTGCGCATGCGCAGATCAGTGAGCATCAGCTGCAGCGAATCGATCCGGGCGTTGGAAGTCATGAACTTCGTCGGCGTTCCAAAAGGAGGTTATGACGCAGCTGCTTCAAAGCTCCAGCTCCCGCAGCAGACTGTTTTGCGTCTCTCGGCCGAGGACGGCATGGGCCGCCATGGCACCACTCGCCGCGACGGGGGGGATGCCGATCCCAGGGAAGGTGCTGGCACCACACAGCCAGAAATTGGCCAGGGGCGTCGTCACGCCAGGGAAGAGACCCTTCGCCGCTGAAAGGGCAGGGCCATAGCTGCCCTGATGAACATTGAGGAAATGGCTGTGGGTCAGCGGCGTTCCCTCCATGATCAGCTCACAGCGGTCGCGGATGTCGGGAATACGGCGTTCCAGCACCCGCCAGAACACAGCACATCGCTCCTGTTTTCTCTGCTGATACGCCGCGCTGTCGCGCTCCAGATCAGCCCAGAGCTCCCAGGGTTCGCTGGCCGGTGTGTAGGCATGCAGCACATGGCGACCAGCCGGTACCATCGAGGGATCCAACACCGATGGAATCGACAACACCACCGCATTGCGCTCGGCGTCGATCCCACGCTCCCAGTCATCCACCCAGACGGTGTGGATCGGCAGATCCTCCAGCCCCGTGGCACCAAAGCCCAGATGCAGATGCAGGAAGCCGTTGCAGGCCGGCGTGGCCTGGCGCTGACGCTGCCACTTCGGCGCCACGGACTCCGGCAGCAGAGCAAGGGTGGACCAGATGTCGGCATTGCAGATCACCTGCCGCGCCGCGATCTGCGTTCCATCGGCCAACGTCACACCCACGACGCGATCCCCCTCCACCCGCAGCTGCTGCACCGCCTTGCCGGTGTGCAGGCTTCCGCCGTGAGCTTTCAAGCCACGCACAAGGGCCTCAACCACCGCGGCACTACCACCAACGGGATAGTCGAGATGGGCATCCGGCTCAAACCACTCGCCGAACAGCGTGGCCATGGCTGCGGCGTTGGTGTCTCCCATCGGCATGCCGCTGATCAGGAAGGAGAGCAGATCCACCCAATGGCGCAGGAAAGGATCGCTGAGGTGACGATCCACCAGGGGCCCAAAGGAGCCGGAGAGGTGACGCATCGCCGCAAGATGCGGCAACAGACGTCCTCCGCGCTTCAGCAGTTGCGCCATGCCATCCACCCCAGGCCGCAGGGCCAGCAAGGGCAAAGCATCGGCAGCGGCGGCGATCGGCCGAAGCGCCTCCACAAAACGCCGCCATTCGGCGGCCACTTCGGGGCCGCGCAGGCTGCGCACCACAGCCTCAAAGTCGTCGTGCCCAACGGCGATGCGCAGATCCCCTTCCGGCAACAGCACATCCCAGCTGCGATAGGGAATCACCTCCACGGTCTGGCCCAGCGCGCGCAACACCTGGGCCAGGGGATTGCTGCTGGGCCAACGCCCCAGGCCACTCCAGAGGGATGGACCGGATTCGAAGTGATACCCCTGGCGTTGAAAGCCATGGGCGGCTCCACCGGGTTGGTGATGGGCTTCCAGCACCAACACCTCACGGCCGGCGCGGGCACACAAACCTGCGGCACAGAGTCCGCCGATGCCGCTGCCGATCACCAGAACGTCGACGTCGCTTCTGATCATCCGCTCAGCATCCGCGTCATCATTGTGGTCATTGGCGCAAGACGATGCGCACTCGACTGCTGCTTCCCCTGCTGATCCTGGCCTTGGCCTGGGGGCAGGAGCTGATCGACCAACTGCTGTTTGCGGGGCAGTGGAACCTGCCGATGGGGCCGGATCAACCGTGGTGGGGGGTGATCACAGCGCCACTCAGCCATGCCGGCTTCGGGCACCTGATCTCCAACAGCCTGGCGTTTCTGCCCCTGAGCTGGCTGGTGCTCAGCCGGGGGATGCGCGATTACCTGAGCGTCTGGCTGTCGGTGCTGCTGATCAACATTCCCGTGGCCCTGTTCTGGCCCGCCCGCAGCCATGGGCTCTCGGGCGTGGTTTACGGACTGATGGGCTACATGCTGCTGATCGGCTGGCTGGAACGCCGCATCCTCTCCATCGCCCTGGGCCTGGTGGCGTTCTGGCTCTACGGCTCAGCCCTGATCGCCTTGATCCCCGGCGTTTCCCCCGCCGGCGTCAGCTGGATCGGCCACAGCGCAGGGTTCGTTGGCGGATTGGTGGCGGCTCTTGCGGTGTATCGCGAGCCCACTACTTCCTGAAGACGTCCAATTGAAGACAGCCGATTGAACACCGCCAGTTGAGCTCAGCCCTGGGCCAGAACCTCATCGAGAAACGCCAAGGGACGTTCCATGGTGGCGGAGTGGCCGAGCAGGCTTTGATCGCGATGGCAGTAGATCACGCTGTCATCAGCATCGAGCAGAACGGTTGCGCCGCGCTGGGTGATGTAGTCGTCACAGGGCACGTAGGTGCGCCAGTTGCGGAGCACTTCATTCATGTTGCGCAAACGCTTGGTGGCAAGCTCAAACGGTCGCTGGAACCCGGCACCACCGGCCCGGCGGAACAGAGCCCCCCGGAAGCGCGGCAGAGGAAAGGCTTCAACCCACTCTTCGTCGTCGAAGATCTGGGCCGCCGAGCGATCACCGGTGTAACCGCGCAAAACCTCGCGCAGGGTGCCCGGCGAGCCCACGCCGGCGCACATCAGCAGAAAACCAGGCCAGGGCCCACCGGGGAGCTTCAAACCGGCCTCCAACCCCAGGGCCTGATGCAACTGGGGTGATGGATCGGCGATCAGCTGCTGGAGGGGAAAGCCGGTGAAGGCCGCGAAGCGTTCGGCACTGGCGGCGTTGCCGATGCCGAACAGCTGAACCTTGACCCCTGCTGCCGCCAACTGGGGAAGCCTTGGCACCAGCGCCTGGGCGTATTCGATCGAGTCGAAATCCCCCAGCTGGCCCTGCACAACAACGAGGCGCTTGCAGCCGCTCTCCATGCCGGCAACTCCGGCCAGCCGTTGCAGCAGTGGGTCAAGTGGAATCATCCCGACAGGCTGACATTTCGCCTCAGGAAACGTGGACGGCGCTTCGCACCGCCTGAGAGAATCAAATCAAAGGAAGGAAGCAGGTGGGCAAGAAATCTGGCTTCACAAGTGCTGAGATCGAAGAGATCAAGCGTCTGTATCTGCAGGAAGGGCGATCAATCCTGCAGATCCCCAAAATCCTGGGCAAAGGCAGTGAAAACTCCGTGCGCAACGCCCTGCACAAGGCCCGGGTGAAGCATGCGCCGGAGGAACGCACCAAGCTGGAGCGATTCAAGCCCGATCAGGTTTTTGGCAACGTCACCCTGTTAATGCGACTCAAAAAAGCGAAAAAACTGAAGTTCCATGCCCGCTGCTCCTGTGGCTACGAATTTGACGTGGACCCATTCCGGCTAACTCTGCCGGAACACCACAAAGACAGGATTGCTGCATGCCAACGCTGCAGCAAAGCGCAAACAGAGGAGCGCTCCAAGCCTGAAGCCTGAAGCCTGAGAGAATCAATCAAAACAAGTTCAACAGCGCACACAAAACCAACAAATATTTCAACGGCTTCACATCAATAAACACAAAATCCCACAAGTCGAATCAACCCTTTCTCCTGCCAGGACAGTGCTTAAGAGCAGAACTTGTATCAAGCTGATGCAGCCTTAACAATGGCTAAAGAGCAAGGTATCAAGCGGAACCTTGCTGCATTCGGGCGAGAACGTAGAACTCAAAAAGTTTTTACTCATCCCTATTCACGCCATGGAACTCACTTTCTTGGGCAACAAATATGCAAAAGCTGAAGCAGTATCGACGCGGCCAACAATCCAACTGAAATACATGGGCAAAAGCTATCGGGCTGAGCAGATCAAATCCGTTCGCAATAGCGTTGCTCTCACCTACCGCGGCGTCTCCTACTCCAAAGTCTGAAAAGGCATTGGGGTAGGGCACTGAGAACGCAGCCGACGTGACGGCATAACGCTGCAGGATCGGCACAATGGCGCGATGAGACTTCTGATCACAGTCCTGATCGCGTCCAGTGCTTTGGCCTGGCCAGCAAAGAGTGCGGAACCGATCCCCCTCGTGGTGGTTCCCTTCGATGCCGCATGGGGGTCGCGACGTCTTCCCGTTCAGCCCGCAGCGTTGTTGCCGCCACCTCCAATCCCTGGTCCGACTCCAGCCAGCGAAGCCAACGCTGAACCAAGGCCGCAACGCCAACGCTGGTGCCGGGGTGGCTGTTGAACGGGACTGGCTGCTGAGCGCGGCGGCTGTTAAACACAACACGGCTGTCACCTGAAAGCGTTCTGTGTAAACCGAAAGGAGAAGCACCCCCCTTAGGTCCATAACGATGCGAAACGCGACGCTGTTGATGGCGAGCCTCCTTTTGGGATCCATGGCTCTTGCCGGTGGCAAGCGAGCCACAGCCCAAGGGCCGTCCGAGCAGTTCGCCACCGCTGAGGCGATGCGGGTAATCCCGAAAGGGGCAACGATCACCAACACCACTTGCAAGAGCATTGATGTGGGAGCCAGCAGCCGCTATCAGTGCACCATCACCTACAGCCCCTGAGCTGATCGATGAAAGGCTGGCGTGCTGCGTGTTGGAGCCTGATCCTGCTGGGGATCCCGGCTGCGGGGCGCGCCGAATTTGATCAGTGTCGCTTGATCGATCAGGTGCTGAATCGCCTGGGCAACGCCATGGCCATCAACCGTTTGATCATTGCGGAAGGCAAGGACAGCACGGCTGTCGCTGCGGCGAGTGATGCTCTGGCCGAACAGAACGAGAGCTACCGGCACACCAAGCGCCAACGCGCCAAAGCCGGCTGCGATGGCTGGCAACGGGACTGACTGGCTGACGGGCTGTTGTCTGACTGACTCACTGACTCACTGGCTCACTGGCTCACGCCAGGCAAGCTGGTGAAGCGCTGATCGAGAGACCTTGGCCGTCACCGTCTGCCAGAACTGCGGAAGCCGCCGGTTTCGTGCCGACCGATCCATGGCCGGGCGGCTGGTCTGTCAGAACTGCGGCCTTGCGGCCGGTAGCCGAGCTGCACGGTCCACACCGCACAGCAGGCGGCGCAGCAACGCAAAACGCTGGCTGGTGATCCTGCTGATCGCGGTGATCGTGCTGGTGGTGGTCACGTCGTAAGCAACTGCACCACCTCAGCGATGTTCGCCGATAAAGGCTTGGCGGCCAGCTGATCGATGGCCTGACGCATGACCATTTGACGATCGGGGCCGTAACTGCCGCAGCGACTGAACACCTTGGCCATCCGTGATGCGGTGATCGGATTGCGGGAGTCGACCGCTGCGATCTGCTCCGCCATGAACCGGTAGCCACTGCCATCGATGGCGTGAAATGCCTGAACATTGGCGGTGAATCCACCGAGAACAGCGCGAAGGGAATTGGGCGCCAGGGGATCGAAGCGCGGGTGCTCCAGCAGCTGTTGAACCCGCTCCAACGCGTTGGACCTGGGGGCTGATGCCTCCATCGCGAACCAGGCATCCAGGATCACGGGCTTGTCTTGCCAACGCTCGTAGAACAGCGCCATCGCCTGCTCACGTTCTGCGCTTTCCTGCGGCAGCAAGGCCCGCAGGGCTCCCCGCGCCAGGGTCATCGAGGGGCCGGAAACAGCAGCCAATGCCTCCGCTTGAACCGTGGCATCACCAGCCGCGGCAAGCCAGCGCCAGGCCAAGGCCGTCAGGGCCCGGCCGCCCTGACCCGCCGGCCAAGCCAGGGTCCACTCAGCCCGGGCCAGCTCCAGAAGGCGACGCAGGGACGACTGCAATTGAACGCCCATCTCCTGGGTCCACGCCCGGAAGGCTTGATCCAGCGCCAGCGGATCCACCGGGGATTGCAACGCCTCCAGTTCCGCCATGCCCGGCAGCGCCAACAGCGCCGCCAGATCCATGCCATCACCACCGTCGTAGGCGCAGATCCGCTGATCGAGGGCCTGGATCAGCGCCGCTTCCACGGCAGGCTTCGGCTGGTTTTCAGCCCGCGCCAACAGCACCTGGCGTGCCAGGCGCTGGGCCGCATCCCAGCGGCAGAACGGGTCATCATCAGAAGCCAACAGCTGCAGGCACTCATCCAGCGGCTGCTCCAAACGCACGTGCACCGGGGCCGAGAAGCGGCGCAGCACCGAAAGGGCAGGGGGGGTGTCGCCGGGCTGGCCCTGCAGGGTGATGCTGGCGCGCTCAGCCTCCATCACCAGCAGCTGCTCCTCACCAACACGGCCTTGCTCCCCCACTAGGGCCATGGCAACTGGCAGCACCAGGGGCTGTTTGTCCGCCTGCCCCGGCGTCGGAGGCGTCGCCTGGCGCAAATCCACCGTGAGCTCACCCGATTCAGGGTTCCACTGCCGATCAATGCTGAGTTCCGGAGTTCCTGCCTGGTGGTACCAGCGCTTGAAGCGGTCCAGATCAAAGCCCAGTCGCTCGCCCTGGCTGGTGGCGCCATCGGCGATCGCCTGAACGAAGTCTTCCGTCGTGGCGGCTGTGCCATCGAAACGTTGCACGTACACCTCCATTCCCTTCATGAACCGCTCGGGTCCCAGCAGGGTGCGCAGCATGCGGATCAATTCCGCACCTTTTTCGTAGATGGTTGTTGTGTAGAAGTTATCGATCGCCTGGTATTCCGCTGGCTTCACTGGGTGGGCCGTCGGGCCAGCATCCTCACGGAATTGGGTGTTGCGCAACATCGCTACATCCTCAATGCGCTTCACTGCCTCCGAATGCAGATCTGCGGTGAAGCATTGATCACGGAACACCGTCAGACCTTCTTTGAGCGACAGCTGGAACCAGTCCCGGCAGGTGATGCGATTTCCGCTCCAGTTGTGGAAGTATTCATGGGCAATCACACTTTCGATGCGTTCAAGTTCTGCATCGGTGGCCGTTTCCGCATCCGCCAGAACAAGCTTTGAGTTGAAAATATTCAGACTCTTGTTTTCCATCGCGCCCATGTTGAAGTGACGGACGGCAACGATGTTGTATTCATCAAGGTCGTATTCAAGGTTGTAAACCGATTCGTCCCACTGCATGGATCGTTTCAATGACGCCATGGCATGAGCCGTGAAAGGTTCATCCCCCTCCTCCACATGCAAGCGCAGGGTGACCTGCCGGCCCGACGCCGTTGTGTAGTGATCACGAATCTCCCTGAGGTCTCCTGCCACCAAGGCGAACAGATAGGAGGGCTTGGGGAAGGGGTCATCCCACGTGACCGCATGACGATCAGCGCCGACGGATTCCTCCTGAACCGCATTGCCGTTGCTCAACAGCACTGGGCAGCTGCTGCGGCTGGCCTCAATCCGCACCTGCCAGCGGCTCAGTACATCCGGACGGTCGGGGTGCAGGCTGATGCGCCGGAATCCCTCGGCCTCGCACTGGGTGCTCAGCAGACCACCACTGGCATACAGGCCTTCGAGCGAACTGTTGGAGTAGGGATCCAGACGGCAACGGGTTTCCAGCACAAACGGCTGGCCCGGCACGTTGGGGATCGTGAGACATCCGTCGGCAAAGCTGTATTCCTCTGTCGACAACGGCGCCTGGTCGATCACCAGGGATTCGATCGCCAGATCAACGCCGCACAGCACCAGGGGCTCTCCAGGCCGACGCGGTTCAAGGTTAAGTCTGGAGGCAACGACGACATGGTCGTCCTGGATATTCACGTCCAGGACGATGGAAGGGAGTTCAAAAGCCCACGGCGTGTAGTCCGCCAGACGAATCGAAGCAGCTGCAGTCATGGCCGAACCACGCGAGGACCGAATGATCCTGACGGACGACGCTCAAAACCGGGACGTTTCAGCCAAGGCGCCGGCCATGAGGCGAGCAACGGCATCAGAGCAGAGGAACAGACACAAAAAAACGCCTGACCTCAGCAAGCCAGAAGTTTTCGATCGCTAGAACCTGGGAAGATCTTATTTTTTCGAGGACTTCAACGAAGCAGCAGCTTTTTCAAAGCGTGCTTTTTCTGCAGCGGGAACTGATTTAGGGCAGAACTTCAGCGCACCACCAACGATCATGAATCCCGCATTGTTGAGAAATTGCTTCTCAGGCAAGGGGTCTTTGGTGCCGGGAAGCAAACCACCGTGCTTGCCGTAAATCACATGCAACTGACCAGCAAGAGCCACGGCCAGAGACTTGCTGAAATCGATCTTCTGCGCCCTTGCCTCACAGAAGGTGGCAATCGACATCACGCCATAGGTGTTGACCTCCATGGCTGTGGCAGGGGTGGGCTTGTCCTTCGAGGCCTGAGCCAGAGCCGTGACCGGTGACAGCAAGGGGGCAGCCAACACGAGAGCTGCGGCAGCGAATGAACGACGAATCACCTTGAGTCCCGGCAGCGTCAAATTTTTCGAAACTTACCGCCCATGCCAAAGCTGGCCGGAGCTCAGGCGCGGTTGTTGAACTGGGCCAACAGCGCAACGGCGCCGTTCAGTCGTCCTCGATCAGTGGCAGGGGATCGGACATTCGAATCTCATGGTGGTGCTCAACGATCGAGAGATCACCGTTCTCCCAGCTGTAGATGGCGCGGTAGCGGTAGCGGTCCTGATCGACAAGACGAATGTGCTCAAGGATGTCCCACTGCTGGTAGTGGGATTCGAGGATGGTTTCGTGCTCATCCACCTGACGCAGCCGAGTGCGCACCGGGTCTCCCGTCAAGTAACCACGACTTCTCTGGAGTTGATGGCCCCACAACGTGGCTTCCATCACGCCACTGCGTTCAAACCAGGGCTTGCGGGCAAAGAATTCGTCGGAATGCTGATCGTCCTGGTCAGACCACCAGCTGAAGCGGTAGCGGCTCTCACCCACCCGGGGTATGCGAACGCTTCCATTTTCAGGTTCATGTCCAAATGGAGAACCTGGTCATCACTAAAGGTGTATTGCCGCCGGGAACGCCACAACCCCAGATTGCGGCTGAACCAGCGACGCAGGTTGCTATCCACCTGAATCGAAGGCTGGGCAGCCACTCCGCCGGGAACGGTCAGAGGAACACGGTTTTGCGCAGAAAAAAGCGACATGGACCGCGTCAATGACGCAACGGAGTGTTCCTGTTCGTCTTAGCGCTGCTGGCGGTGCAGTCAAAAACCCATAAGGTGAGCATCGGTTTTTGCTGTCTTGCAGTCCGCGTGGTCAAGGACGCTCCCAAGACACGGCAAACCCTGAAGCTGTTGCTGGTGGCAGCTCGCCATCACCTGTCTGGTCAGGACCTCCGATCCCTGGTGCAGTTCTTGGAACGGGAAGACCTGGGCTTCGAAGTCACCCTGCAGGTTGCCGATCCCGCCCAGCAACCCGAACTGCTTGAGCTGCATCGCCTCGTGGTGACGCCAGCGCTGATCAAATTGGCGCCGAACCCCAAGCAGGTGTTCGCGGGAAGCAACATCCTTCAGCAACTCAAAGGATGGGTGCCCCGCTGGAAACAGGATGGGGTGGTGAGCGGCCTTGGCCTCAGCCTCAGGCCAACCGAACTCGATGGCAGTCGCACCCAGAAGGAACTCCAGCTGGAGGATCAGCTGCTGGTGCTGCGCCAGGAGAACGAAACGCTGATCGATCGCGTCAGTGCCCAGGAACGCTTGTTGCGCATGGTGGCCCACGAACTGCGCACCCCACTCACGGCAGCGGCTTTGGCCTTGCAAAGCCAGAAGCTGGGCCAGATCGATATGGATCGCTTTCAGGATGTGATCACCCGCCGCCTGCAGGAGATGGAGGCGCTGTCGAAGGATTTGCTGGAGGTGGGCACCACCCGGTGGGAAACCCTGTTCAACCCACAACGGCTTGACCTGGCCAGCGTTTCAGCCGAAGTGATCCTCGAGCTCGAAAAATTGTGGCTGGGTCGCAACGTCGAAATCAAAACCGATATACCCGCTGACCTGCCCAAGGTTTTCGCTGATCAGCGCCGCATGCGCCAGGTGCTGCTGAATCTGCTCGAAAACGCCCTGAAATACACCAACGACGGCGGGCACATCTCGCTCACGATGCTGCACCGCACCAGCCAGCGCGTGGAGGTGAGCGTTTGTGACAGCGGCCCTGGCATTCCGGAAACAGAACAGCAACGGATTTTTCTTGATCGGGTGCGGCTGCCGCAAACCTCCGACCAAACCACCGGCTACGGCGTGGGCCTGTCGGTCTGCCGCCGCATCGTTGAAGTGCACGGCGGCAAGATCTGGGTGGTGTCGGACCCTGGCGAGGGTGCCTGCTTCACCTTCACGGTGCCGATCTGGCAAGGACAAGGTGTCGAATGGGGTCAAGCTGTCTTGACGGAGGGTCCGTCCAAGCCCTAGTGTTCACAAGTGATCAGGAGCACAGACAGCTCTCTGATTACGGCCTCGCCCCCATCGTCTAGAGGCCTAGGACACCTCCCTTTCACGGAGGCGACAGGGGTTCGAATCCCCTTGGGGGTATGACGTCATCACCAGACTCATTTTGGTGATGAATTGAATACCAAATCAATCGTTTTGCGAGGCTTTCAGGCCTCAGACCACACAACGGTTGAAGACGCCTTGAAATTGCTGAGCTCTTGCTGCTCGTTCAGCTGTTTCTGCGGTGGGCTTCCTGCACAACGGCGTTGAGGTTGCTGGAGAGATCGTCCCGCAGCCGCTCCTCGATCAGACCAATCGGCATACCGAGACAACCTTGAACCGTCAGCTCATAGAGCAATGAGCTGCCTTCGGGACGCTGACGGATCTGCCAGGACCCTTCGAAACGTCGGAAATCCCCTTTCACCATGCGGAACTGCAGCAGTCCGTCCTGGCGGTATTCCGTCAGCTCCAACTGAACCTGGGCCGAGAAGCGAAGCCCCAGCAGCTGCTGACTGCCCACCTGTTGGAGCCGCACCGTCTGACCCTGGCGCTGAATCAGCTCACTGGTGCTGAGGTTGGGAATGAAACGAGACAGGTTCTCGTAATCCGTCAGCACATCCCAGAGCCTCTGAACAGGCAGTGGAGATTTGAGTTCGGCGGCCAGACGCCGTGTCCCTTGGGGCAGCCGCTCCATGGTCTGCTCGATCGCAGTCCCTGAATCTGCGGAGGTTTGAAGCCCTCGTCCAAACATTGTCTGGGGGAAAACCAAAAGAGACGCCGAGATGTGGGGCCGAACCCGAGGATCCTAATGAGGTCGCCTGGATCACATCAGATTCTGTTCCGAACAGCAACCTTTTTGTGTGAAATCAAAGGCCACGCCTATAGTCGCGCCACCAAAGGCAGGTGATTTCTATGCGGGTGTCCAATGCAGCGACAGAGCACTGCAATGAAGCTCTGTTCACTGTTGTGGCTCGTGGTCCCCAGGTCGGTGCCAAACCGTCCGTAGTTCAGACCTACACCGTTGCAATGAACCAGTTTTCCGCACTTTTCAAACGATTGGGGGCCACGGGCGCCAAGATCGTTTCTGTGAATGGTGCGGGCGAAGAGCGTTCCGCAGCTCCCGCTGTCGCCACCCCGGCACCTGCCAAACAACCCGCCAAAAAAACCGCCAAGAAAGCCGTGACGTCAAGCGCCCCGAAGAAGAAGCCCCACGCCGACGTTCCGGTCAACACCTACAAGCCCAAAACACCGTTCATGGGCACAGTGACGGAGAACTACTCCCTGCTGAAGGACGGTGCGATCGGCCGTGTGCAGCACATCACCTTTGATCTGGCTGGCGGCGACCCGCAGCTGAAGTACATCGAAGGCCAGAGCATCGGCATCATTCCCGAAGGGGAAGACGCCAACGGCAAGCCCCACAAGCTGCGCCTTTACTCCATCGCCAGCACCCGCCATGGCGACAACCTGGAGGGCAACACCGTCTCCCTCTGCGTTCGCCAGCTCGAGTACAAGAACGACGCCGGTGAGCAGATCTATGGCGTCTGCTCCACCTACCTGTGCGACATCGAACCCGGCACCAAGGTGAAAATCACCGGTCCGGTCGGCAAGGAGATGCTTCTCCCTGACGACGAGGAAGCCAACATCATCATGCTGGCGACGGGCACCGGCATCGCTCCGATGCGCACCTACCTGCGTCGCATGTTCGAGCCCCGTGAACAGGAGGCCAACGGCTGGAAATTCCGCGGCAAAGCCTGGCTGTTCATGGGCGCACCCAAAACCGCCAACCTGCTCTACGACGAGGACTTCCTCCACTACGAGAAGGAGTACCCCGACAACTTCCGCTACACCAAAGCGATCAGCCGGGAACAGCAGAACGCCAAGGGCGGCCGGATGTACATCCAAGACCGCGTTCTAGAGCACGCTGAAGAGATCTTCGCGATGATCGAAGACCCCAAGACCCATGTGTACATGTGCGGTCTGCGCGGCATGGAGCCGGGCATCGACGAAGCCATGACCGCCGCCGCGGCCGCCAAGGGTCTCGATTGGGCCGAACTGCGTCCCCAGCTCAAGAAGGCCGACCGCTGGCACGTGGAAACCTATTGATCGATCACGAGCTGATCCATCAGCCATCGATCGTTTCCAGTCCACCCCGAGGGGTGGACTTTTTTTTGGGTTGGCAACAAACGCTGACACCAACACGGAAACAAAGCGGCGAGTCCATGTCTGTTGCCGGTTCCGTGCCTAAACCAGCGTCAGAAGCCTGGACACTCCATGGTTGCCACGATGACGAACCCCCTCAGGGTTGGACTGCGTCAGGAGCGCGTGATCGCGCCGCAGTGTCTGGTGATCTTCGGCGCCAGCGGTGATCTGACCCACCGCAAGCTGGTACCCGCCCTGTTTGAACTGTTCAAGCAACGGCGTCTGCCCAGTGAGTTCGCCCTGCTGGGCTGTGCGCGACGGCCTTGGAGTGACGAGGAGTTCCGCGGAAAGATGGCGGAGGCACTGGCCAGCACGATCGAGGACGATCCCCAGGCCTGGGAGCAGTTCGTGGGCAAGTTGTTCTACGAACCGGTCGACCTTCAACAACCAGACGATGTGGTGCGGCTGGGCGGTCGGCTTGAGCAGATCGATCAACAGTGCGCCACCCGCGGCAACCGCACCTTCTATCTCTCCGTCTCCCCCAAGTTCTATGGCAGTGGCTGCCGTTCACTGGCCGACGCTGGCCTGTTGAAGGACCCCAAACGCAGCCGGGTGGTGATCGAGAAGCCCTTCGGACGTGACTACGGCAGTGCCCAGGCCCTCAATCGCGTGGTGCAGGCCTGCGGTCAGGAGAACCAAATCTTTCGCATCGACCATTACCTGGGCAAGGAAACCGTCCAGAACATCATGGTTCTGCGGTTTGCCAACACGATCTTCGAGCCGATCTGGAACCGCAATTACATCTCCAGTGTTCAGATCACCGCCGCTGAAACGGTTGGCGTGGAGGAAAGGGCCGGGTACTACGAATCGGCCGGTGCCCTGCGGGACATGGTGCAGAACCACCTGACCCAGATGCTGGCGATCACCGCCATGGAACCTCCCGGGCGCTTTGACCCGGAGGCCATCCGCAACGAAAAGGCCAAGGTGCTCCAGGCTGCCCGCCTGGCCGATGAGCTCGAACCCTGGAACTGCTGCATCCGCGGCCAGTACGGACCCGGTGGTTCCGCGGAATCGCCCCTGGCCGGATACCGCCATGAACCCGGCGTGGATCCCAACAGCACCACCGAGACCTACGTGGCGATGAAGCTGTTCATCGACAACTGGCGCTGGCAGGGGGTGCCGTTCTATGTGCGCACCGGCAAACGGCTGGCCAAGCGCACCAGTGAGGTGGTGCTCACCTTCCGTGAAGCACCGGTACATCTGTTTGATGCAGCCACCGGAGGCCCCACGGCCAATCAGCTGATCCTGCGCATCCAACCGGATGAGGGGGCCGAATTCCGCTTCGAGGTGAAGTCACCCGGATCTGGCATGCGCAGCCGCCCGATCGATATGGAGTTCTCCTACGACGAATCCTTCGGGGAACCCTCCGATGAGGGCTATGTGCGGCTCCTGGCTGACGCCATGCTCAGCGACCCCACCCTGTTCACCCGCAGCGATGAGGTGGAAGCGGCATGGCGGCTCTACACCCCGCTGCTGGAACTGATTGAAGACAGTCCCTGGCAGCTGCCGGTTCATCCCTACGAATCCCGCACCTGGGGACCGGCCGCCGCGGATGCCCTGCTGGCGAAGGACGGACTGCTCTGGCGACGCCCCTGACCGCGCACGTTCACAGCCCTTTTGTTCAGCTCCCCACGTCTCGTTCATCCGTCACCATGTCCCCTCAGCTCACCCTGCAAACCCCGCTCGAACTGGCACCGGCGGAGGTGCCCCACTACCTCGAACAGCTCTGGTCCCCCGAGCAGCAGGGCAGCACGGGCACGGGGGCCAACACCTTCTGCCTGCTGATCTGGCAACCCGCCTGGGCCGAGCAGCAATTGATCCGCAGTGGTCGTTTATCAGGCCCCATCACGGGAGAGCAGTCCGCCCCCTTGATTGCTGCGGGACGTCAGGCGGTGCTGGATGCAGACCTCCCACTAAGCACGCCGCCCCTGGATGGGGCCGTGGTGAAGGCGGTGGCTGATTTGGAAGGGCAAGCGAACGCCGAAGACCTGCGTGGGCAGTACATCGATCCAGCCCTGAGTGCACTGATGCCCCGGCGCCTGATCACCCTTGCGCCCACCATCGATGCGGCCCAGCCCCTGGAAACACTCGTGGCCGCCTACTGCCCGCTGCCTGAAGAAGGCGGTGGTACCGCCGCCTGCGGCGATGTGGTGGTGCTGCGGGGCGGCCATGGCGCCCTGCATGAGGGCCTTTCGATTCTCGACCCCCTGCTGCCGGAGTCGATGCCGGCCTGGGTCTGGTGGAACGGCTGCATCGACGAAGCACCGGAGCTGATGCAACGCCTCACCAGCGCACCACGGCGCCTGATCATCGACACCGCTCTGGGGGATCCGCATCAGTGCCTTGAGCTGCTGCGTTGCCGCGTGGAGAGCGGCCAGGCGGTGAACGATCTCAACTGGCTGCGCCTGCGCAGCTGGCGCGAGACCCTGGCCATGGTGTTCGACCCGCCGCAACGGCGGGATGCTCTCAGCCACATCACCCGTCTCGACATCGATGTTGAGGGCCATCACCCTGCCCAGGGGCTGCTGCTGGCCGCCTGGATCGCCGATCGACTGGGCTGGACGCTGCTCTCGACCGCTGCGGTCGAGAACGGCACCACCGCCCAGTTCAAACGCTCCGATGGCACCGAGGTGAACTTCCAACTCATGGCCGTGCCAACAGCCCAGCCCAATGTGCACGCCGGCCAGATGGTGGGGCTGCGGCTGATCGCTGAACCGGAGAACGGCCAGGGCGTGTGCGTGATCCTCTGCGCTGAATCCGGGGGCTGCATGCGTTTGGAGGGGGGAGGCATGGCCAACCTCGAGCTGCATGAGGAAGTGGTTCCCGTGCAGCACGACACCCCTGAAATGGATGTGGCCCGCCTCCTGGGCGGCGGTCACGACAGCACCAACCCCCTGCTGGCCGCTGCTGCTCCGCTGGCTGCCAGGCTGCTGAGCTGATCCGCGTCTGAGCCATGGCCGCTGTCATCGCTGCACCAGCCAGTGGCAGCGGCAAAACCCTGTTGAGCCTGGCGCTGTTGAGCTGGGCCCAGCAGAACGGACGCCGAATCCAGGCCTTCAAGGTGGGCCCGGACTATCTCGATGCCCAGCTGCTCAGCCAAGCCTCGGGTCATCCCTGTCGCAATCTCGATCTCAATCTCTGCGGAGAACCCTGGGTTCGCCAGGCGTTTCACGGTTACGGCGGTGCCTCTGAGCTGACCCTCGTGGAAGGGGTGATGGGGCTCTTCGATGGCATCGGCAGCGGTACGACCGGAAGCACAGCTGACGTGGCCCGCCTGCTGGACCTGCCGGTGGTGCTGGTGCTGGATGCCGGCGGTCAGGCCGCCTCCCTCGGCGCCATCGTGCGCGGATTCCGCGATCACGATCCCCAGCTGCGCATCGCCGGTGTGGTGCTTAACAAAGTCAGCAGCCCCAGGCACCGGGAGCTGCTGGCCGACGTGCTGGAGCGCATGGAGGTGCCACTGCTGGGATGCCTGCCGCGCAGCGAAGCCCTAGCCCTGCCGGGCCGGCATCTCGGCTTGGCCCCGGCCCATGAATTGGAGGCCCCCGAGCAGCGACGCCAGTCCTGGGCCGCTCTGGCCAGCCAGCACCTGAACCTGGAACGCCTGGTCCCCCTGCTGCGGGCGCCCCGCCCTGGGCCGCATCCCCTGGCCAGCATCCCCGTGGAGCAGGGCCAGCCCCTGCCGGTGGCTTTGGCCAGTGATGCCGCCTTTCACTTCCGCTACCAGGAAACCAGTGAACTGCTGGAGCACATGGGCATGCCCGTGCTCCGCTGGAGCCCCCTGGCCGATGAGGCCATCCCGACAGACGCCAAGGGCCTGATCCTGCCGGGCGGTTTCCCCGAACAGCACGCTGCCCAGCTCAGCGGCTGCACGCAAAGCCTGAGCTCGCTGCGGGCGTTCGTGCAGCAACGACCGCTCTACGCCGAATGCGGCGGGATGCTTGTGCTCGGAGAGCAGCTGACCGATCTCGATGGCACCAGCCACCCCATGGCGGGACTGCTTCCCTTCACGGCCCAGCGCGGCCCGCTGCAGGTGGGCTATCGCCGCCTGCAGGCACGGCGCGACAGCCCTGTGGTCGAGAGCGGTCAGCAGCTGGTGGGCCATGAATTTCACCGCTGGGAACTTCACAGCAACCGGCCGTCCTCCGACAGGTCAGTGCTGTGGGACATTGAGGGATGGAAAGTCCATCGACATTCGGAAGGATGGGTCGATCAGACGGTTCACGCGAGCTGGGTTCACCTGCACTGGGCAAGCTCTACGACGATCTGCTCCCGATGGCGCGCCGCGCTCGAAGCCGGGGAGAAAAGATCGCCAAACGCTTCGTCAGCCGCCAGCCGCCCCAACGGATCCAAGCTTTCGTCGAACGCTGGCGCTGGGTAATCGAAGGCCGGGTTCAGCGGGTGGGGTTCCGCGCCAGCTGCAATCGGCGCGCCCTGGATCTCGGCATCAGCGGCTGGGTGCGCAACCTGAGTGATGGCCGTGTGGAAGTGCAGGCCGAAGGCCCACCGCTGGCCTTGTCTGAACTGCGGGCCTGGTGCGAGGTCGGGCCGCCGGGCGCCCGGGTGGTTCGTGTGACCCCCAGCCAGCTCCCGGTCACGGGCGACGACTGGTTCGAAGTGCGCTATTGAGACGAAGTGCGCTGAGACATAGACGCGAAAAAATTGGGAAGGAGGTCTCCACGCTCCGCCCATCTCGCTACGGCTGAAGCAGGACCTTCGCGCCTGCCGCATGCTCCGCTTCGGATTTGTCCTGTTGATCACTGCGCTGCCCCTGCTCGGCATGGAGGCCATGAGCACACGACGGGAAACCACCAAGCAGGTGTTCGATTCCGCGGCAGAAGCCCTCAACGCCTGTCAAAGCTGGCGGCTCAGGGAAGGACAGTTTTCGGCCCTGATTCCCGCCGCTGCACCGGTGTCAACGCAGGCGCGGCCTGTGCAGACCGACATCCGCAGCTGCGAGGCCGATCTGGACCATGCACTGGTGCTGGGGCGCCGCTACAGCGTTGTGCCCGGCGTGCACTACAACAAAACGCTGCGGTCGCTGCACCGCCCGATCCATCGCACCTTTCCTTACCTGCTGCCAGATGGCACAACTGGCGAATAAAGCCCCTGGCATGTCTTGAGCAACTTCCTCAACATCAAAGACAAAGCCTTCTGGAGAGCCCTGCTCGGCGTTCTGAGTTTGGGGGTGAGCATTGGCCTGGCGGCCCTGATCCTGCGACTGTGAGCTGCAAGCTCTGAACAAGGCCCATGGCGGAACCCCGGATCTGGACGGAACTGCTGACCTACGGGCTTGGGGTAGCGCTGTCGCCCATCCACATCGTTCTGCTGCTGTTGCTGCTGCTGGGGGGCTCGCCGCTGCGGCGCGGGAGTTTGTTTGTGGGCGGCTGGCTGCTGACCAGCGCCCTGGCGGTGATCGGCCTGCTGACGCTGGGCCATGGGCTGCTGCTGGACATGACCCATGGATCCGACCACCGCACCGGTCTGGACCTGATCGGCGGCGGAGCCTTGATCGCCCTAGGCGGGCGTGAACTGATCCGAGGGGTGCTGGATTACGGAGCAGCCCCTGCCTGGAACGGCGCCGTGGATCGTTTCGCCGCGATGCCGCTTCCCCTGCTGTTGCTGATCAGCAGCGTCACTGAAGTGATCAGTCCCGACGACCTGTTGCTGTTCGCCAAAAGCGCCGCCGTGATCCTGGCTGCGCAACTGCCCCTGCAGGAGGAGATTGCCTGCAGCATCGGCTTCAGCACCGCCGCCACTGCCCTGCTGCTGGTTCCGTTCCTGGCCGTGTTGATCGGACGCGAGCGGGTTCTTCCGCTGCTGCAACGCGGCAAAACGGCCCTGCTGCGCCGGGGGGAGCTGGTGGTGGGCAGCCTCAGCTTCGGACTGGGCTCCTATCTGGGCTGGCAGGGCATCAGCGGTTTGATGATCAACTGATTCACTCGGAATCCCGCGTGGTGTCGAATTGGCGCTGCCAGGTGGCGCGCAGATCAGGCGACGTCTCCCCGCCGAGCAACCAAACCCCCGTGCGGGCACGGGACACGGCTACGTAACAGAGCTGCTGGCGGATGGCTGGATCGGCCCGGAACACATCCGGCGCCACGAAGACATCCCCGAAACTGCTGCCCTGACTGCGATGCACCGTGAGCACCGCCGCGGGCCCCAGGGAAGCGAAGGCATCGCGAATCAGGAAGTAATGCCGCCAGATCGCGCGACCGTTTTTCTTGCCGGCATCACGGGCCTGCTTGCGCAGCCGCTGCATCACCGCATCGAGCTCCTGACGACCTGAGCTGCCAATCGGCGGCTGCAGGCGCAGGGTGAGCTCCAGATCCCCCGCATTCACCGATGCGGAGAGGGTCTCGATCACCGGCACGGGCCCATCGGCGGAGGAGAGGCCGAAATCCGCCAGGTCACAGGCCTCAGGCTTCACGTCCCGCACCGTGACTTCGCGGTTGGAGCCGAGCACCATGTCGGGTTCTTCACCCGCCTCTTCTCCGTCCCTTGAGGCCGGGGCCATCACCGCGGTGCGACTGATCAACACCTCACCGGGCAGCACCGGCATCTGATCGGCCATCTCCCCATGGATGGCCCGGCGCGCATGGGGCACCAGACGATCCAGGGTGCGGTTCGTGTAGCAAAGGATGCGCGCTGCATCGGGGTTGTCTTGCACCGAGGCGTCGCGCAATGCACGCCTGGCCTGATCCAGCCACTCCCGTTGCACCAGGCTGCGCACCTGCCCCTGCGGGGAACGAATCGGCGGCAGCAGCGGCGGCATCTGGCAGGGCAGGCGCCCCTCCCGCAGCCCCGCCGCCAACTGCAGCACCGGGCCTTGATGCCGCACCACCTGGGTCAAGCTGGCGGAACAGGACCGTTGCATCGCAAACACGGGGCTGTTCGGCTCACCCACCGGAGGCAACTGGGCGGGGTCGCCGACGAACACCAGACGGGTCTTGAACGGATGGGCGCACTGGAGGGCAATGCCCAACAGGGTGCTATCCACCATCGAGGCTTCATCAATCAGCACCAGGCCCAGGTTCTCCAGGGCCATGGCCGTCTGCTCGGTGGGTTCACAGAGTTCAGCGTCGGCGGAGCGCTTGAGCTTCAGCCGCAGCAAGCGATGAATGGTGGAGGGGTACCAGGTGGGTTGGAGACCCTCCAACTCCAACGCCTGGCGCAGAACGCCCACCGCTTTATGGGTCGGTGCCACGACGGTCCAGCACAAACCACTGGCCTCCACCTGGCGCAGCAGGCGCATGGAGAGGAAGGTTTTGCCGCTGCCGGCAAAACCACTGAGCACGAAGGGCGTGCCATCCACGGGCTGCTTGAGCCAGGCCGCAAAGGCGTCCGCCGCTTCCTGCTGATCAGCGGTGAGGTCCGCGGCAGCGGTCACCCCAGCCCAGCTCCAAGACCCGACAGCAGATGCAGCGGTGATCCCACAAATTCCAAACCGGGCAGAGCAACGGCGGGACCCATCAGGCTGCCCACCAGCACCTGCAGCCGGCTGTGGCCCAGGCTTTCCTTGAGGGGTTTCTCCGGAGCGTCCGGCCAGAGCGAATCAGGCAGACCATTGACCCGTTCCGCCGTCAGCCCGGCGGCGCGACGAATGCCACTGGCGTCGTACATGACGACGAACGCCACCATCGCCGCAAGGGCGAAGAGGGGGTGATCAAAGCCAAGGGTCCAGCCCACACAGGCCGCCGTACCGGTGACCAGGGCGGAGTGGCTCGACGGCATGCCGCCGGTTTCGATCAGCACCGCCGGACGCCAACGGCGATGCAGAAGCAACTCAAGGAACAACTTTGAGAGCTGAGCGACCCCACAGGCCATCAGGCCCCAGGTGAGCGAACTGTTGTCGAAGAACTCCCGCAGCACCGCATGGGAGGGCGTGGTGTCGATCATCGGTCGCGGCTGGTGATGAAGTCAGCCAAAGCCAGCAGGGGAATCGCCTTCTCAGCCCAGGGTTGAAGCGCCTCTTTCGCTTCATTGACCAACGCATCGGCCCGACGGCGGGACTCGTCGAGCCCAAGAAGCTTGGGATAGGTTGTCTTGTCGGCAATGAGGTCCTTGCCGGCGGTTTTGCCGAGCACCTCGCTGCTGGCGGTGATATCGAGGATGTCGTCGATGATCTGGAAGGCGAGGCCGATCCCCCTGGCATAGGTGCGCAGGGCCTTGATCAGCGCCTCATCGGCGCCGCCGATCATCGCCCCGGTGATCACACAGGCACTCAACAGGGCTCCGGTTTTGTGGAGGTGGATGTATTCGAGGGTTTCAAGATCCACCTCCTTGCCTTCGCTTTCCAGATCCACCACCTGGCCACCCACCAGGCCAGGGGCGCCGGCCACCAACGACAGTTCTCCCACCACCTTGAGCAGACGATCAGCCGGCACATCCGGACTGCGCAGCGCCACCATTTCGAAGGCGCGGGTGAGCAGGGCATCACCGGCAAGGATGGCCACGGCTTCGCCGTAGACCTTGTGGTTGGTGGGACGACCACGGCGCAGGTCGTCGTCATCCATGGCCGGCAGGTCGTCATGGATCAACGACATGGTGTGGATCATTTCCAGCGCCACCGCCGTGGGCAGGGCCTGCGTCGCTTCCCCGCCCGCCAGCTCGCAGGCGGCAAGGCAGAGAATCGGGCGCAGGCGCTTGCCACCGGCAAGCAGCGAATAGCGCATCGCTTCCCTGAGGGACTCCGGCCGCTCCGGACCAAGCGATCCATCGAGGGCCGCTTCCACCCGCTCTTTGGCCTTGCCGAGATAGGCCTTGAAATCGAACTCGGCGCTCATGGGTGGACCCTGGCTGGCGGGATTCTCTCAGGCCGAGCCCTTAGCTGCCGAGGGGAACCCAATCCATCGGATGGGGTGTTCGCATCTCGCGTCCCTTGCCCGGCGCCGTGGTGATGGCCAGGTCGTAGGACACCGAATAGCGGGGGCCGCTTCCCTCGTAGGGGAGCACCCGATGGCGCAGGTCCGAAGGGAACAGCAGAAGACGGTGGGGCAGCGGCGCGAACACCCCACCGGAAACCGCCGCATCGCGGTAGGGAATCGCCATCACATGGCTGAAGTAATCGTCAGGCGCCTCAAATTCCAGCTCCCCACTCTCGTTCGCAGGATCCGTCAACACGTAGAACACCGCGCTCAACTGGGCGTTGCGGTGGCTGTGCAGATCCACCGTCCCGCCATTCTTCGCACACACCACAGGCCAGGCCTTCTGGATGTGGGCCACAAGACCGTGATCCGGGCCCAACAGCGAACGGAGATAGGCCGAAACGTGTTCAGCCAACTGCCCGTTCAGCCACTGGAACGCATCCATGCGATGCAACTGATCCAGGCCGGCATGGCCCAGAAGATCCCCGGTGAGGTTGTTGCGATCGCTGAACTTAGGGTGCTGATACACCTGGGCATCGAACTGCTCCAGCTGCTGCTGCATGGCTGCGGCTGTGGCGGCATCCGGCTCAAGGTCCACCTGCAGAACGGGGGTGGGGAACAGCCAGTGCAGCGCCATGGAACCGATCAGGGCACGAGATCGTCCAAATCATGGTCAAGGTTGTGGCGTCTGCACCAAGCCACAACGGTGTTCACCAGAAGCATCGTCACCGTCATCGGTCCCACACCGCCGGGGACGGGCGAAAGCGCAGCAGCGATCGACTCGACTTCAGCCGCACGAACATCCCCGCACAGTCCGCCTTCCGGCTTGCGGTGGATGCCCACATCCACCACCGCCGCCCCCGGCCGCACGTGCTCGGCCCCAATGAACTCAGGACGGCCTGCTGCCACCACGAGGATGTCGGCTTCGCGGGTGTGGGCCGCCAGATCGGCCGTGCGGGAGTGGGCGATGGTGACGGTGGCGTTGGCGGCCTGCAGCATCAACGCCATCGGCTGCCCCACGAGAATGCTGCGGCCGATCACCACGGCGCGCTTGCCCGCAGGATCGATGCCATTGCTGCGCAGCATCGCCATCACCCCGGCGGGGGTGCAGCTGCGCGGGCCCGGCTCCCCCTTGAGCAGCCGTCCGAGATTGAGGGTGTGCAGACCATCGGCATCCTTTTCAGGATCAATGGCCATCAGCAGCGGCCCCTCATCGAGGCCAGCCGGAAGGGGCAACTGCAGGAGGATCCCATCCACTGCAGGGTTGGCATTCAGCCGTTCAATCGTCTGAAGCACCTGCGCTGGAGGAGTGTCGCCGGGGAGGTGATCACCAAAGCTGGCCACCCCGATCCGAGCACAGGCTTTTTCCTTGTTGGCGACATAAACGGCGCTGGCGGGATCATCACCAACCCGCAGCACCGCCAAGCCCGGCGGTCGCCCCGCCTCGGCCAGACGCCGTTCGATCAGGGTTTGAAGACGATGCTCCACATCCCTTGCCAGCACCTTGCCGTCCAAACGCAGGGCCATGGCATTCCCATGCACTCCCTCCAGCATGCCCTCTGAGGAGAGCTAGCGTTAAGTCGCTACAGGGTCCTTTTTGGTTCGTGTCCCCCGGCTGAGCAGCCTTTGGCGGAACTGGGTGCGGCTCGAAGGCCCAGGGCGACGCCTGCTGCGCTGGACGCGACTGCAGACCTTTGTTGTGCTGCTGCTATGCCTTTCCGTGGCCGCAGCCTCAAGCCTGCCCTGGCTGATCAAGCCAAAACTTCAACCCGGATCGCTGGCCCCGTTTGAAGCCATCGCTCCAAAGGATGCCCTGGTGCAGGACAGCACCGCCCTCGAGCAACAGCGGGCCTCGCTTGTGGCGCGATCGGTGGTGCAGGTGATCGATCAGGAGCAGACCCAAGCACTCAAACAACGGCTTGAGCAACAACTGCTGCAGCTGCAGGAGATCACCGACACCGGATCAGGAGACCGGATCGGGCCGGTGAACCTCTCTGATCAAGAGAAAAGGTGGCTGGAACGACGCAGCGAATCGGAGCATCTGGCCTGGGATAAAGCGGTGCGCAGCACCGCTGATCGCATGCTCAGCCAAGGGCTGGTGAGCAACCTGGCCATTGAGCAATTGCGCAAGGCCGCCGACCAGCAACTCAAGGCGGTTGCCCTGCAGCCAGAAGCGGCGCGCACCCTGGCCGGCAAGGTGCTCACCAGCGCCATGCGCGGCAGCACCAACCTGCGCACCGACCCGAACCTGAGCAAGCAGCTGATCGAGGAACAGCTGACCAAACAGGCCATTCCCACGATCGAGGTGCGCAAGGGGGATCTGATCACCCGCAAGGGCGAGCTGATAAGTCCCCAGGCCTACGACGTGCTGGATTATTTCGGCCGCGTGCGCCGCGAACCCCAACCGTTGATCTGGTTCCAACGGTTCGTTGAAGCCGCTGCAGCCTGCGCCGTGATGCTGCTGGTGATGCGGCGTGAGCGGCCTGGCCTGGAGGTGCGCCATGCGCTGCTGGCGGTGGGCCTGCTGCTTTTGGTGCAGGGAGCCAAGCTCTGGTTCAAAAGCTCCGTGAGCCCTCTGGCCGTGCTGGTGGCACCCACCCTGGTGCTGGCGGAAGGCCTCGGCACCGGCTGCGGCTTGGTCTGGATGGGGGTGGCCGCTCTGCTCTGGCCAGAACCCGTCCAGGGTTTGGGAGACGGTCGCCTGATCGTGGCGGCAACGGTGGCCGCCGCTGGAGCCTTGATCGCAGGTCGTCAGCGCAGCCGCGGCCAGTTGCTGCAACTCACGGTGCTGCTGCCGATTGGCGCCTTTGTGGGGCAGTGGCTGCTGCTGCAACTGCAACCGATCACCGGCCTGCGGCTCTGGGGAAATCTGAACCCAAGCCTGGATGAACTGGCCACCGATTCCTTTGTGCTCGGTGTTCTGCTGATGTTCAGCCTGCTGCTGATCCCGATGCTAGAGGGCTCCTTTGGCCTGCTCACCCGGGCGCGGCTGCTGGAACTGGCCGACCAGGAGCGCCCCCTGCTGCGCCGCCTCTCCTGCGAAGCCCCGGGAACTTTCGAACACACCCTGATGATCTGCGGCCTGGCGGAGGAAGGGGCGCGGGCGATAGGCGCGGATGTGGATCTGATCCGGACCGGCTCGTTGTACCACGACGTGGGCAAGCTGCATGCGCCGGACTGGTTCATCGAGAACCAGAAGGATGGCCCCAATCCCCACGACGCGCTGGATGACCCCCAGGCGAGTGCGACGGTGCTTCAAGCCCATGTGGATGAGGGGCTGAAGCTGGCGCGGCGCCACCGCCTGCCCCGGCCCATCGCCGATTTCATCCCTGAGCACCAGGGCACCTTGAAAATGGGCTACTTCCTGCACAAGGCCCAGGAGCGCGGCGGAGCCGTTGAGGAGCGCCGCTTCCGTTACCGGGGCCCAGTACCCCGCTCCAAAGAAACGGCGATCCTGATGCTGGCCGACGGCTGTGAAGCGGCGCTTCGATCACTCCCCCCCGACACCTCCGATGCCCAGGCGGTGGACACGGTGCGGCGGATTGTGGAAGCGCGGCAGCGGGATGGACAACTGCGCAAAAGCAGCCTCAACCGCAGCGAAGTGGAACTGGTGATTCGTGCCTTCGTGCAGGTATGGCGGCGGATGCGCCACCGCCGCATCCCCTATCCAATCCCCGCCCGACGCTGATCGCAGCGTCTAGTTCAGCACTCAGTGACAAAGGGAACCTCCTGCGCGATCAAACGGACGCGCACCTGGGTGAAGGGATGGCGAAAGCTCAGGGCCTGGGCATGCAGATGCAAGCGGCAGGACCGGCCGGCATCCCCATAGATGGGATCGCCCACGATGGGGTGACCCCGTTCGGCCAGATGGGCCCGCAGCTGATGGGAGCGCCCTGTGAGCGGACGCAGCCAGAGCCGCGTGCTGCGGGCACCAGCGGCGCGGGCTCTCCAGATCGTCAGCGCCAGACGTCCCTCCGGGTGGCTGCCGTAGCGCGGCGGTTGGCGCGACAGGCGCGCCAACGGGCTGGCGATGCAACCGCGGCCGTGGAGTTCCCCCTCCACATCCGCCTGATACAGCTTGTTGATCCGCCGTTCAGCAAACAGGGCACTGAGGCGGCGCAGGGCGTCAGCGCTTCGGGCCAAGAGCAGCACCCCCGAGGTGTCGCGGTCCAGGCGATGAACCAGGCGCAGGCTTTGGTCCTGCTGCTGCAGGCGGGTGATCACGGAATCGCCTTGCTCGGGCCCCAAGCCCGGTTGGCTCAGCAGGCCGGCAGGCTTGTCGACCGCCATCAGCCACGGGTCCCGGATCAGCAGCTTCAAGGGGAGAGCCGCTTGGCGCAGTGTTTTTCAAACAAGGCCACCACCTGCTCCGCGGGCAGGGCCTGAATCAGCCGGGCTTCCGCCTCAACGTGATGCTGACTGGAGTGATACAGCTGCAACTCGTGAAAAGGATTGGGGTCCTGCTGGAGGGCCGCCTCCACCTCACGGCTGAGCAAAGCCGCCGGCATCAGGTTGCCGCCATGGCACGACTGCATCACATGGGCTGATTCATGGGCAAGCACCACCCAAACCACGGCGGGATCGTCGGGCAGGTTGTTGCCGCACATCAACAGGGCCTGCTTGCCCTCATGGAAGGCCCCCAGCAAGCCCAAAGGACAGTCGGGCGCCACCAGGGCCTTCACGCCTGCCCGCTGCAGCAGCCGCAGGTAACTGGCGATGCGATCCCAGGTTGAGGCTTGAACAGCACTGCCCGTGAGCTGCAACACCAGCAGAACCAACAGCGCAGCCCTGAAACGGCGACCCATCAAGCCAGGGACCACAGAACAATCTCATTGGTCTCAAGATCGGCTCAAGCCGGCTTGATTCCCACCGAAGTTCTACAGATTTTCAGTCGTCAAGCAGCTGCACCACGGACGTGACCTTCTCAGCAAACGACTGCTGCCGATCGGTGCGGGTGTTGAGCTTGAGCGTTGTGTAAAGACGCGGGGCTCCCATGCCGTGCAACTCGGCATGACACGCGCGCACACAGTCCATCACCTCGTCCCATGGGCCTTCGATCGCTGTGCCATTGGGACCCAGCTGGTGGGTGAGGCCCGTGGCGGCGATCACCCGCTCACAGGCGGCGATGTAGTGCGAAAGGCTGACGCCCACACCGATCGGCACCACGCAGAGATCAATGCTGACCCACATCAGCCCGCCATCGAACTGGATCGGCTCAAGCAACTGACGGGGTAGTCGATGGTGCGCCAGCTGCCGCTGTCGGTTCGCACTTCAACCGCAATGCCCTGCTGACCCATGGAACAGCGGGCCCCTTGTCCCGTGCACCAATCACTGGCATCAGCGAGGGCCAGTTCCAACGTGTCGTAAGGGGCGTCGAGCACCGGATGCGGCTGACCGTCGAGGCCAACCAACCGGTAGCGGGAGCGATGCTTGGCCATCGCAGTCCAATCCCGGAAGTGTCACCATCTTCCCATGGTCCTGACCCGGCGGCATTCCCACACTGGAGCCAGCAACGGGACGCAATGGGCATGAGTGAACAGCTGCAGCAGGCCTACAACGCCTTGATGGTGAAGGCTCCGGGGGCAGCGTTTCAAAAAGCACGGGCCCTATATCTCAACAAATATCCACTTCCCCAGGCCGATGGCAGTGCTCCGCTGCGGCTCTACGTCTGCGATGAGCAGCTGGAGGAATCGATTCAGCCCGCCAACGATGGCGATCCGAATCACCGCCTGGCGATTCTCCGCTCACGTCCGGGGCAGTTGGCCGTGGTGCACTGGCAACAACCCCATCCGCCCGAGCCGGAGCAGCTGCGCCGCTACCTGCAGGACACCTGGTCGCTCAACCTGGACGAGCTGGAGATCGAGGCCCTCAGCACCCCATGGTTCCGAGAGGGCGGGCATCAAAGCCGCTTTGCCGCACCGATGGGGTTGGGCTGGCAACAGCAAACCCTATTAACCCTCAAGGAAGAAAAGTGAAAAGAATTCCGCAGAACGCGCGGAGCCACCGAAACGCACCGCTAGCGAACAGGTAGAGCCCTCTCCACCCATGCTCACCAAGTACGCCGAACGCTACGTGCTGCGGTCCTGTTCAGCCGGCGGTTATCTCGGCGTCAATGCCGTGGATCAACAGATTGAACGGCAACCCTCCCCCGAAAGGGCCTGGATCTTTCACACCCATGAGGGTGCCGTCACCCACGCCCGTTGGATCGGCGAGGTGCACGGAGAAACACCGGACGTGGTGAAGCTGGATCAGTGACTGGATCTGTGGACTGTTCTGTGAACGAATCTGTGAACTGAAACGTGGTGGTGATCAGCCTTGGATGAAATTGCGCAGGCGGCGTGATTCGGCGGCTTGATCCTGCTGAAGCTCAGCTGCCGTTCGCGCGTGGTGTTCACGCTGCTGTGCCGCGAAGACATCCGCCTCACTCAGGGCAAAGCCGTGCTCTGCAGCGAGCCCGAGAAAGCGCTCAAGATCCATTGGCTGCGTAAGGGCCTTGGCCAGATCAGGGTCGCTGTCGCGAAGCGTGAAAAACCGATCCAGATCCTCGAGAGACATCCCTGCACCACTTGTTGCGTGCTCCCATTCAAGTCAGCATCAGCCCAAGTGGGGAGGTTGCATGCTGTTGAAACTGATCAGCTGCGGCAGCCTGGCGCTGGTGAGTGTTCTGGTGGTGACCCTGCTGCAGGGTTTGCGGCAACACAACCAACGCATCCGTGCGCTGCAGGAGCGGATCGATCAGCTGGAGGAGCGCACACCGAACCGTGCCCACAGTGAGCTGCTCAGCCAACAGATGGGTGTGATGCAGGAACGCATGGATGCCTTCTCGGCCATGCGCACCTCTGCCGCTTCATCCCTTCACCGCATCCCCGCTGGCATTGGGCAGGATGAAGCGCTGCAAGAGAACGAACAAGACCAACACCGGCAGGATTGACACCACCGAGCCGGCGGCAACGATCCGCCAATCCAGCGAAAAGCTGCTGGAGAGCTGCTGCAACCCCAGAGGCAAGGTGTAGAGGGACGGGTCGTCGAGGATGACCAGCGGCCAGAGGAAATCACTCCAGGTGCCGATGAACACGAACATCGCCAGGGTGATGAGATCGGCTTTGGCGGCAGGAATCATCACGTTCCACCATTCCCCCAGGCGACTGCAGCCATCGATGCGTGCCGCCTCCTCCAGCTCCTTGGGGACACCCAGGAAGCTCTGGCGCAGCAGATAAAGGCCAAACGCTGTGGCCGCCTGGGGAATCACCAGGGCCAGCAGGGTGTTGCGCAGCCCCAGCTGCACCATCAGCAGATACAGCGGAATCATCACCACCTGAAACGGGATCAGGATCGTGGCCACCACCAACCCCAGCACCAGGCCCCGACCGGCGAAGCGCAGCCGGGCCAGGGGGTAGGCGGCCAGGGAGCAGAACAGCAGGTTGGCCAGCACCGCCAGGCCACTCACCACGGTGCTGTTGAACAGATAGGTGGTGAGGGGATTGTCCTGAAACAGCCGCACGTAGGCATCGAGGCTCGGCTGGGCGGGCAGCAACGCCGGTGGACTGCTGAAGATGTCTTCCGCCGGGCCCTTGAGCGAGGTGCTCACCAACCAGAGCAACGGCGTGAGCACCAGCAGCGTCAGAAGAATCAGCAGCACCAGCTGAACGGCCTTGGCGGTGGAGGTGCGCATGGCGTCAGCTCTAGAGCGTCGGTCGGGTCTCCAGAACAACAGGATCCTTCTGCGGATGCAATGACTGGCGCTCCTCTCCGGCCACCAGGCGATTGAGGGCGTTCACGAAGGCCATCGCAGCCGCCACCACCACATCGGTGTCTGCAGCGTGACCGGAATAGAGCGCACCGTTGCGGCGCAGGCGAATGGTCACATCGCCCATGGCATCGATGCCCTCGGTGACCGACTTCACCGAAAACTCGATCAATTCATTGGGCACACCCGCCAGATCATTCAGGGCACGGCAGACGGCATCCACTGGACCGGTGCCCACTGCCGAGCCCGTGGTTTCACTGCCCTCTTCATCCGAAAGGGTGACGGTGGCGGTGGGGCGCAGGCTGCTGCCGCAGCTGACCTGCACCAGCTTGAGCTGGAAACGGGCTTCCGGCTGCTGCACCTGTTCGCTGACGATCGCCTCCAGATCACGGTCGGTGATCTCGCGCTTGCGATCAGCGAGTTCCTTGAAGCGGGCAAAAGCCTCATCGAGATCCTCACGGGTGAGGTCGTAACCCAGCTCCTCCAGTCGGGCGCGAACGGCACTGCGGCCGCTCAGCTTGCCGAGGGAGATGCGGTTGTCGGACAAGCCCACCGTCTGGGCGTCGATGATTTCGTAGGTGAGCCGGTTCTTGAGAACGCCGTCCTGGTGGATGCCGGATTCATGGGCGAAGGCATTGGCACCAACGATGGCCTTGTTGGGCTGCACCACCATGCCGGTGAGATTGGAGACCAGCCGTGAGGTCTTGGTGATCTCTTCGGTGCGCACGGCCGTGAGCGGCGTGGGGCTGTCCTCCTCCCGGCCAAAGAAGGGGTTGTAGTAGCGCCGCCGCACATGCAGCGCCATCACCAACTCCTCGAGGGAGGCATTGCCGGCCCGTTCGCCGATGCCGTTGATTGTGCATTCGAGCTGACGGGCGCCGTTCTTGACGGCCTCGAGGAAATTGGCCACGGCCAGGCCTAGATCGTTGTGGCCGTGCACCGAGATCACGGCATCGCCGATGTTGGGCACGTGCTGGTTGATGCCCGCAATCAGCGCACCGAACTCCGAGGGGGTGGTGTAGCCAACGGTGTCGGGAATGTTGATCGTGGTAGCGCCAGCGGCAATCGCCGCCTCAATCACCTCGTAGAGGAACTCCGGATCGCTGCGGCCAGCGTCTTCACAGGAGAACTCAACGTCCTCCACAAGAGAGCGGGCGTAGCTCACCATCTCGGGGACGATGCCGAGAACATCGGCACGGCTCTTGCGCAGCTTGTGCTCGAGGTGGATGTCGCTGGTGGCGATGAAGGTGTGAATGCGGCGACGCGGGGCTGGCGCCACGGCATCGGCGCAGGCCTTGATGTCGGCCCGTGAGGCACGGGCCAGGCCACAGATGATCGGGCCGTTGTCGCCACCCACCTGCTGGGCGATCCGCTGCACGGCAGCGAAATCCCCGGGGCTGGCGAAAGGGAACCCCGCCTCGATCACATCCACACCGAGCCGCGCCAGCTGCTGGGCAATGGCCAGCTTTTCCTCCAGGTTGAGGCTCGCCCCGGGCGACTGCTCACCATCCCGAAGGGTGGTGTCAAAAATCAGGACGCGACCGGGGTCCTTGGCCATGGAAGGGGCTCCAGCGGAGGTCTTAGTCGGAATGACTATGAGTTAACCCATCTTAGTTCAGCCCCCGAGGGGGAATCGGATTAAATTCAGCCACCGTTTGGGCTTGTTCGTGACCAAAGGCGCTGTCGCCCTGGTGTTGCATGCCCATCTGCCCTACGTGCGGTCGGCACAACCTGGCTCCCTGGAGGAGGACTGGTTTTTCCAGGCCCTGATCGAGTGTTATCTGCCGCTGCTGGAAACGCTGGAGCGGGCCAGCGCCGACCCCCACCAGCAGCCCAAACTCACCATCGGCCTGTCGCCGACGCTGCTTTCGCTGCTGAGCGATCAAGACCTCAAGCAGCGCTTCCCCGACTGGCTCAAGGAAAGGCTTGATCTGCTGCCGAAGGCCGACCCATCCCTGCGCGTAGGCGCCGAGCACCTAGCGGCCACAATCGAGCGGCATCAGCGGGCCTGGCAGAGCTGTGACGGCGATCTGATCCAACGCTTCGCCGCCCTGCAACGCCAGGGGGTCGTGGACCTGCTCACCTGCGGCGCCACCCACGGCTACCTGCCCCTGCTTCGCCATCACCCGGAAGCCGTACGCGGGCAACTGCGCACGGCAGTGCGGGAACACCAACGCCTCGTTGGCGAACGCCCCTTGGGGATCTGGTTGCCGGAATGCGCCTATTACGAGGGCCTGGATCGCTGGATGCGCGATGCGGGGCTGCGCTACGCCGTGCTGGACGGCCATGGGTTGCTGCACGGCCGGCCCAGGCCCCGCTATGGGGTGTACGCCCCGATCTGCAGCCGCAATGGGGTGGCCTTCTTCGGGCGTGACAGTGACGCCACGCTGCCGGTGTGGTCGGCCAAGGACGGCTACCCCGGCGATCCCCACTACCGGGAGTTCCACCGGGATCTGGGTTGGGACCTGCCGATCGAAGAGCTCAAACCCCTGGGGCTCGACCAGCCGCGACCGCTCGGCCTGAAGCTGCATCGGGTCACCGACCACAGCGCTCCGTTGGACCGCAAACGCCCCTACGAACCGGTGGTAGCGGCGGAACGGGTGAAAGAGCACGCCGCCGATTACCTGCAGGGCCGCCGGCGGCAACTGGATCAGCTCAGCGCTGCCATGGACGTGTCCCCCCTGCTGGTGGCCCCCTTCGATGCCGAACTCTTCGGCCACTGGTGGTTTGAAGGGCCGGCTTTTCTCAGCCAGCTGTTTCGGCAGGCACCTGAGCAGGGGGTGAGCTTCACCCGGCTGCGCGATGTGCTGAACAGCGTTGGCCAGCTTCAGCTCTGCGATCCCTGCCCCTCAAGCTGGGGGCAAGGGGGCTATCACGACTACTGGCTGAACGACAGCAACTCCTGGATCATTCCTGAGTGGGAAAAGGCCAGCGCCGCGATGGTGCAGCGCTGCAGCCGCGGCGTGGGCAGCGAGCAGGCGATGCAGTGGCTGCAGCAGGCGGCTCGGGAACTGTTGCTGGCGCAGTCGTCGGATTGGAGCTTCATCCTGCGAGCCGGCACCACCACCGAACTGGCCAAAGAACGGGTGCAACGCCACCTGGGCCGCTTCTGGCAGCTGATGCAGGCGATCGACGGCAGCACCGAGCTGCCGGAGGGCTGGCTTGAAGAGGTTCAGACGGACGACCGCCTGTTCCCGCTGATTCAGCCATTGGACTGGTCAGCGGTTCAGCCAACTCCTCAGCCTTCTGCGCCGAGCGCATAGACAAACGCATCCCTCATCTGAGGGATGCGTAGATGTTCAGCCCTCCCTCAACTGAGGGATCGGGTCTTTCCTGAAACGATCTCAAAACCGCGGCGCCTGATCCTTCGCCGCCCCCAACACCAAGCCCCGCCGCAACCCCCAAGGGGATAAGGCAAACAAGCGCAGCATCACGCCCATCAGCCGAGGCAGCGGCAGGGTGTTGGTGAGAAAGCCAAACCACTCCTCCCTAGGCAATGAAAAGAAGGTGGCGAAGTGGGTGCGCAACAACGCCTCGTTAAAGCCCATCAAACGGCCCAAACCGAATTGATAGAGCTGATGGCGCAGCACCAATTCGATTGGCCACAGCGCTTGCCAACCCCGATGGGCCAAGGGCGCTGAACCAAGGCTTGGATTGGCGATGGCTTCGGCAACAGCATCAGCCAGATCAGGACCGCGCCGCAGCAGCGATCCCACCATGTAGCCCGAGGCCGGGTGCACCATGCTCGCCGCACCGCCAAAGGCCAGCACCGGCTGGTTGCGATCCGGCAGCGGCAGGTTCATCGGGAAGAGGCAGAACTCTTCGTGGATCACCTCAGTGATCTCCACGCCGCGCAGATCCAGGCGCTGCTGGAGCCGTTGCTTGAGCACGTCGTAGGGAACACCTGGTGCCAAGGCGAGGGAGGTTTCCTCCACGAAGAACACCCCATCGCCCAGATCCATCGCATAAAGGAACGTGGGTGGTTCGCTGCGCTGCTCCTCGCTGAGGTGATCGCAGCGGTAGTCCATCAACACAAACCGACCCTCCTCGATTGGAGGTTTGGAGAAACGCCCCACCACGCCGTAGGCCGCCTGGCCCGCCACCGGCCCCTGATCCGGCCGATGAATGTGGGGCGTGCGCGAGCCGGAGGCATCAATCACCAAGCGCGCCTGCAAGGTTGTTCCCGATGCGCAGCACACGCTGGTGGTGGAGCCATTCACATCCACCCGCTGAACGGTGTCTTGATGAAAGACCACACCCTCAGACCGCTCCAGCCAATGGCGCTGCAGGGCCGCCCGATCGAACAGGCCGTAGTCGATCCCGTGGGCATGGCTCTGATCTTGAGCCGTTGAGCCACCTTCGCCGAAGTAACTGACGGTGTCGCTCCAGCGGTGCTCCAGCAGCTGCTCAAGCCCCACCGCTTTGAGTTCATCGGCCCAGATGCCGTAGGTGTTCGGCCAGGGATCGTCGACCGGATCCGGGGCAATGGCCGCAACAGCCACACCCCGTTGGTTCAGTTCCGAAGCGATGCAGAGGGCAGCAGGACCACCCCCCAGCACCAGCACGTCCACCGGCTCAGCCAAGGTCAGCTGTCCTGCGCCTCAGATTCAGTGTCGTTGGACTCGGTGTCGTTAGCAGAATCGTCCTCCGCTTCCGGCGGCACCAGCACCACCTTCAGAAGCCGGTCGCCCTTGTCGAGCTTCTGCAGACGCACCCCCGTAGCAGCACGGGACTGCTGAGGGATGGCATCGGCGCTGGTGCGCACGATCACCCCCTTCTCGCTCACCAGCAGCAACTCTTCACCGGCACCGAGCACACTCAGCCCCACCAGCTCGTCGGAGTCGGTGCGGAACTTCATCGCGCGAAGACCCATGCCGGCCCGCTTCTGCAGACGGAATTGCGTCACCGGCACCCGCTTGCCCAAACCCGAAGCCGACGCCACAAGCACCCAGGGGCCCTCGCTGGCGGCATCCTCTTCATCGTCTGCGCTGGCGGCCACCTGATCGGCGAGTTCCACCGGCAGCACATCCATGCTCACCAGGGCATCGCCCTCGCGCAGGTTCATCGACCGCACGCCGCGAGCCGTCCGCCCCAAAGGCCGCAATTCCTCATCACTGAGGCGGAAGTGGATGGTCATCCCGGCTTTGGAGCCGATCAAAACACTGTCGCCGGGCACGGCCAAGCGAACCCAGGTGAGAGCATCGCCTTCCTCCAGGTTGATGGCGATCAGACCATTCGAGCGGATGTTGCTGAAGGCCGAAAGGCGGGTGCGCTTGATGAAGCCACCGCGGGTGAGCATCACCAGGTCGGTGTCGTCGCTGAATTCCGACACCGGAATCAATGTGGTGATCGCTTCTTCCCGGGGGATCGGCAGCAGCTGCACTACCGGTGTTCCCTTGGCCGCACGGCTGCACTGGGGCACGCGGTAGGCGGGCAGGGCGTACGACACACCACGGTCGCTGAACAGCACCAAGGTGTCGTGGTCGTTGCAGCTGATGAACAGCTTCACTGCATCTTCACCCTGGCTGCGGGTGCCGGCCTTGCCGCGGGTGCCGCGGCTGGTGGCCTCGAATTCACTCACCGGCATCCGCTTGAGGTAGCCGGTTTCGGTGAGCAGCACCACCGACCGCTCGTTGGCGATCAGGTCGATGTCGGAGAGGCCACCGCCAAGGTCGAGGATTTCGGTGCGGCGCGGCGTCGGGTAGCGCTCCCGCAGCTGGCCGAGCTCGTCCTGAATGATCCCGAACACCCGCTCACGCCGGCCAAGGATGTCCTTGTAGTCGGCGATCTTGGTGACCAGATCCTCGTGCTCGAGCCGGATCTTGTCGGCCTCAAGAGCGGTGAGACGACGCAGCTGCATCTGCAGGATGGCGTCGGCCTGGATGTCGGAGAGGCCATGGCGATCCTGCAGCTGTTGCCGGGCCGTGGCCGTATCGGGTGCAGCCCGGATCAAGGCAATGATCGGATCGAGCTGATCGAGGGCCAGCAGCAGGCCCAGCAGGATGTGGTCGCGCTCTTCGGCCTTGCGCAGCAGATAGCGGGTGCGGCGCTCGATCGTCTCGACGCGGAAGTCGAGGAACACCTCGAGCATCTTGCGCAGGGTGAGCAGGATCGGCTCACCGTTCACCAGCGCCAGCATGTAGGCACTGAAGTTGCTCTGCAGCGGAGTGAGCTTGAAAAGGTTGTTCAGCACCACCTGCGGGTAGGCGTCGCGGCGCAGCTCCACAACGATCCGCATGCCGTCGCGGTCGCTCTCGTCGCGGATGTCGGAGATGCCCTCGAGCTTCTTGTCGTTAACCAGCTCTGCGATGCGCTCGATCAGCGCCGCTTTGTTGGTCTGGTACGGCAACTCGGTGATGATCACCGCATCGCGATCGGGACGCCCCGGTGCCTCGATCGTTTCGATGTTGGCCACGCCGCGCATGGTCACCGAGCCGCGGCCACCCAGGTAGGTCTCACGGATGCCTTCGCGCCCCAGGATCTGACCGCCGGTGGGGAAGTCCGGCCCGGGGATCAGCTGGTTCAACTCCTGATCAGTGATCTCCGGGTTCGCGATCAACGCGAGCAAGCCATCAATGAGTTCATTGAGGTTGTGGGGCGGGATGTTGGTCGCCATCCCCACGGCGATGCCCGCCGAACCATTCAGCAGCAGCTGCGGAATCCGCGCCGGCAGCACCGTGGGCTCCTGCTGGGAGCCATCGAAGTTGTCGGCGAAATCAACGGTCTCGGCCTCAATGTCCTCAAGGAGGCTGTCGGTGGTGAGGGCCTGCAACCGCGATTCGGTGTATCGCATGGCCGCCGGCGGGTCGTTGTCCACCGAACCGAAGTTGCCGTGCCCATCGATCAGGGGCATCGACATGGAGAAGTCCTGGGCCATGCGCACCAGGGCGTCGTACACAGCGGTGTCGCCGTGGGGGTGATATTTGCCGAGCACTTCGCCCACCACACGGGCGCACTTGCGGTAAGGCCTGTCGCTGGTGAGGCCCAGCTCGTACATCGCATAGAGAATCCGGCGATGCACCGGCTTGAGGCCGTCGCGGGCATCGGGCAGGGCCCGACCCACGATCACACTCATCGCGTACTCCAAATAGGAGCGCGACATCTCGTTGCGCAGGTCCGTCTGAATGATCCGATCGTCGGAATCGCCGGGACCGCCGCCGCCAGGCCCCACAGAATCCGTCATACATGCATCAGACGTCCCTTATCAGTCTATCTCGGACAGTGGAAGCAACAGAAAAATCCGGATAAAGTGCCGACCGCTTTCAACTGACGTGATGGGTCCTGTCGACGAGCCGCGCCCTGAAGCCGAAACCCCAGGCAGCGACCCCACCCCCACACCGGAGCCCACGCCCGCCGCAACGCCGGAACCTGAGCCGACTCCGGCACCCACGCCAGCACCAACACCGGCTCCGACTCCTGCGCCCACTCCGGCACCAACCCCCGCTCCAACACCAGACCCGGTGATTTCTTCCACCGTGTCGATCCCTGCTCAGGAGAGCGCCGATGAAGACGGCGGCGAATGGGAGCTGCTGGTGGGCAAGGTGAAGGACTGGCTCGAGCAGAACGATCTGGCTGAGCTCTGGACCAAAGCCCAGCTGCCGCTGCGGGTGGTGGGCGGCCTGATCGTGTTCAGCCTGGTGGCGACGGTTTACTCCGGCGTGCTCAGCACCATCAACAGCATCCCTCTGGTGCCAGGCCTGCTGGAGCTGGCCGGAGTGATCTGGCTGGTGAACTTCGCGCTGCGCAACCTGATCCGCAACAGCGATCGGGACAACTTCATCAAGGGCGCCCGCTCCACCTGGACCCGCGTGACAGGCCGATCGAGCTGACCCGATCAAGCTGAGTCGATCATCCCGATTGGTAGCTTGATCTGACTTTATTGAAGTCGCGCGGTGGACATTCAGCTCGGACGCTCCAAGACCGTTCGCCGGGCCTACGGAATCGATGAAATCGCTCTGGTGCCTGGGGGTCGCACGGTGGACCCCGAGGTCACCGATACCCGTTGGACCCTGGGCGGCATCGAGCGCGAGATCCCGATCATCGCCAGCGCCATGGACGGCGTGGTGGACGTGGGCATGGCCGTTCGCCTGTCCCAACTGGGCGCCCTCGGCGTGTTGAACCTTGAGGGTGTTCAGACCCGCTACGAAGACCCCAACCAGGTGCTGGATCGCATCGCCGCCGTCGGCAAGGACGAGTTCGTCCCGCTGATGCAGGAGATCTACAGCCAGCCGGTTCAGGAAGCGCTGATCCGCAAACGCATCCAGGACATCAAGGCCCAGGGCGGCATTGCAGCCGTCAGTGGCACTCCGGTGGCCGCCATGCGTTTCGGCAAGGCCATCGCCGAAGCCGGAGCCGACCTCTTCTTCGTGCAGGCCACCGTGGTCTCGACGGATCACACCGGTCCTGCAGGCCAGGAGACCCTGGATCTGGAAGCCCTGTGCCGCGACATGGGCGTTCCCGTGGTGATCGGCAACTGCGTCACCTACGACGTGGCCCTGCAGCTGATGCGGGCTGGCGCCGCCGGCGTGATGGTGGGCATCGGCCCCGGTGCCGCCTGCACCTCCCGTGGAGTTCTCGGCGTGGGCATTCCACAGGCCACCGCAGTGGCCGACTGTGCTGCCGCCCGGGCCGACTACGAAAAGGAAAGCGGTCGCTACGTGCCGATCGTTGCCGACGGTGGCATCGTCACCGGCGGTGACATCTGCAAGTGCATCGCCTGTGGCGCCGACGCCGTGATGATCGGCTCCCCCATCGCCCGTGCTGAGGAAGCTCCCGGTCGGGGCTTCCACTGGGGCATGGCCACCCCGAGCCCGGTGCTGCCCCGCGGCACCCGCATCAATGTGGGCAACACCGGAAGCATCGAACGCATCCTGCGCGGCCCGGCCAAGTTGGACGACGGCACCCACAACCTGCTGGGCTGCCTGAAGACATCGATGGGCACCCTGGGCGCCCAAACCATCAAAGAGATGCAGCAAGTGGAGGTGGTCGTGGCACCCTCCCTGCTGACGGAAGGCAAGGTCTACCAAAAGGCCCAGCACCTCGGAATGGGCAAGTAAGGCAGGGCTAAATTGGAGCTGTGCGGGCCTCGGCCCACACACTCCTCACACCCCCCGGCCCGGCGCGATCGGGCTTTCACTCTTTGTGGAGAGCGACTGTCACAGTTCCCTTCTCAGCAGGGAAGAGCTGTGTTTTCGCTCGAAACCGTTGCTAAATTCTCCCTAAATTGCCCTGCTCATATGTCCAGCGCTGCTGCTGTCACCGATGCATCCTTCGAGCAGGACGTGCTCCAGAGCGACGTGCCGGTTCTCGTGGACTTCTGGGCACCCTGGTGCGGACCCTGCCGCATGGTGGCTCCGATCGTGGAAGAGATCGCCAAGGAATTTGACGGCCAGATCAAGGTGTTCAAGCTCAACACCGACGAGAACCCCAACGTGGCCAGCCAGTACGGCATCCGCAGCATCCCGACGCTGATGGTGTTCAAGGGCGGCCAGAAGGTTGACACCGTCGTGGGCGCTGTTCCCAAGGCAACCCTGTCAGGCACCATTTCCAAGTACCTCTGAATCCGTCTCCAGAACTGATCGACCGGTTGAGTCTGAACCTCGGGTTAATCGATTACGGCATGGGCAATCTCCACTCGGTGGAGAAATGCCTCGAGCGGCTCGATCAGGGCTGCTCATTGATCCATAACGCCGAAGATCTGGAGGGCGTCGATGCGCTGATCCTGCCCGGGGTCGGCGCTTTTGATCCGGCCATGGCCAACCTCAGGGCCACCGGACTGGTGCCCCACCTGCTGCGCTGGGGTCAGGAAGATCGCCCCTTGCTCGGCATTTGCCTCGGCCTGCAACTGCTGTTCGAGCAGAGCGATGAAGGCAGCGATCCAGGCCTCGGGCTCTTGAGCGGACGGGTGAGCCGCCTGCCCAGCAACAGCGGCGAACGCATCCCCCACATGGGCTGGGCTCCGTTGAAGCTTCACGGCAGCTGCCCGCTTCTCAGCAGCGATGCCCCATCCGAGTGGGTGTATTTCGTGCACAGCTACGCCGCTGTTCCCAGCGATCGAAATGACCTCAAAGCCTCTGCCCCCTTCGGCGATCAGGAGGTGACCGCTGTGGTCTGGCGGGGCCGCGTCGGCGCTTGCCAGTTCCATCCGGAGAAGTCGTCCGATACCGGGGAACAGATGCTCAAGCGCTGGTTGACCTGGCTGCGCAACGGGGCTGAACCCTGCCCATGAGCGGTGGCGGGCAACTGCGCCTCAGCGGGGGGCGACGGCTGCTGAGCCCCGGGGGTCGCACGGCTCGGCCCACCACCTCCAGGGTGCGCGAAGCGGTAATGAACATCCTTGCCCCGCACCTGCGGGACTGCCGCTGGCTCGACCTCTGCAGCGGCAGCGGCGTGATGGGGTGTGAGGCCCTGCAGCGGGGGGCGCGCTGTGTGGTGGCCGTTGATCAAGACCCGCAGTGCATCCGCGTCAGCCGCAGCAACCTCAGTGTCGTGGCGGAAAGCCGTTCACCGGCTCCGGAGATCCGCACCGAACGGCGGGAACTGATCTCGTGGCTGCGCAAGGGCTGGAGCCAGGAGCCCTTCGACATCGTCTATTTCGACCCTCCCTACGACCAGGGCCTCTACGAACCCTGCCTGATCGCCCTCGCCGAGGGGAATTGGCTTCACCAGGATTCTCTGGTGGTGTGTGAACACCGCTCCAACCTGAACCCAGAACCGGACTCAGATTGGACAGTGGTGGATCAACGCCGCTACGGCATCAGCAGCGTGATGCTGCTCAGCCCCCCAGAGCGCTGCCACCACGGCGGTACTGGTTCCATGCCGCCACGAACAGACCCATCAGCGTGACGGGGATCAGACCCAGAACGATGCCGCAGAGCAGAGGTTCGATCATCGCGTCGCGTCAGCAATCAGAATTAGGGAGAATTCTCTCATTGGAACTCCGGGTCTGTGGTCCAGCCGTCACGAATTGCGGCCGAATCGGCATCAGCTGATGCAAATGATTCGAGCGATCGGGGTCGCGGCCTGATCGCCGCGCTCGTGGTGTCGGCTGCCACGGCCTGCGTGGTGCTGGTGCTCTGGGTACTGGGCAGCGCCCAGCAGGACCCCTACATCAAGGCCAGCCTTGAGCTGCAGGGGGCGGTTGACCACGGCGGCCAGCTGTTCCGAATCAATTGCGCCGGCTGCCATGGCCTGGCCGGCCAGGGGTTGGTGGGCCCTCAACTTCAGGGCGTCAGCAACCAACTCAAAGACCCCGTTCTGGTGCACCAGATCATCAGTGGCGAAACTCCCCCCATGCCGAGCTTTGAGATGGAACCGCAATCGATGGCCGACCTGCTGGCCTACCTGCACACCCTCAGCTGAGCCGCTGCCTTGAATGCCGTTGTCGTGCTGGTGGAGCCGGCCGGCCCCCTGAACATCGGAAGCGTGGCCAGGCTCTGCGCCAATTTCGGGGTGAGCGAGCTGCGGCTGGTGGCCCCCCGCTGTGACCACCTCAGCGAGGAGGCCATGCTGATGGCCGTGCACGGCCAAGCGCTACTTCACGGCGCCGTGGTGGTTCCCGACCTGCTGACGGCCATCCATGACTGCCGCCGTACCGTGGGCAGTTGCGGACGCCTGGACCATGGCGAGATCCCCCTGCAAACACCCCAGCAGGCCCTGGGTTGGTTGCTGGCCGGCGATGGCAGCAGCTCCAACTCAGACGCCCCCGTGGCCTTGGTGTTTGGACGGGAAGACCGCGGCCTCAGTAACAGTGAGCTGCGGCTCTGCCAGAGGGTTCTCTGCCTGCAGAGCGGGGAGGCCTATCCCTCGCTGAATCTCTCCCACGCCGTGGCGGTGGTGCTGCATGAGTTGGCCCGCCTCAACAGCGGGACCACGGAAACCCGCTGCATCGAGCCACCATCGCCGGACCCGGCAGCCGCCAAGGCGCTTTCAGCATGTCTTGACGACGCCACTGACCTGCTGCTGGAGGCCGGTTTCCTGCTGGAGCACACCGCCGCTGCCCGTATGGCCAAGGTGCGGGATCTGCTGCAACGCGCCACGGTGCGCGCCGAAGAGGTGGCTCTGCTGCGGGGAATGGTGCGCCAAGTGCGCTGGGCCATCCGCGCCAAGCGCCCCTAATCTCTGCCGAACACTCACGGCTGAAAGGTTGAGCAGCAGTCGTTCGTCACGTCGCTCCACCGGCTGGAAAGGTCCGGCCCAGCTCATCCTGCGGCTGGTGTTGATGGGGGTGGGTCTTGGACTGCTCACCGGCAGCGGCCTGCGGCTGCTGGCGCCGCGCATTCAGCAACAGGAGATCGCACTGCCCAGCTGGCTGGCCGATCAGGCGCTGATCACCACGCTGCTCGGTGACGCCGTGGAGCCGCCCAGCGATGAAAACATCCCAAACAAAAAAGCTGCGCCTGCGGTGGCGAATGGCCTGAAGCAGGCACGCTTCGCCCCCAGGCAGGAAATCAGGGCGCTGAGTGAGCGCTGGCTGGAGCTGGCCGCGCAACAGGGCGATCTGCAGGCCAGCGCCTACATGCTGATCCTCGATGACGGACGCTTTGCAGCCATGAAGGCCGAACGGCCGATGGCTGCCGCCAGCTCGATCAAGACTCCGATCCTGCTCGCGGTGCTGGAACTGCTGGATCAGGGAACTCTGCAGTGGAACGAACCGCTCACGCTCACCGAGGAGTTGGTGGGGGGAGGCGCCGGTTGGATGGCCTCCCGGCCCCTGGGCAGCCGCTTTCCCACCCATGAGGTGGCCACGGAAATGATCCGGGTGAGCGACAACTCCGCCACCAACCTGATGATTGCCCGGGCGGGAGGAATGGATGCGATCAACGCCCGCTTTCAGGAGCTGGACCTGCCCTCCACCGTGGTGAACAACTGGCTGCCGGATCTCGACGGAACCAACACCACCAGTGCCAGAGATCTCAGCCGGGCCATTGCCCTGGTGGACAGCGGCGAGCTGCTGGCCCCCCGCAGCCGGGATCTGTTTCGCGAGGTGATGAGCACGTCGATCACCAACACGCTGCTGCCCAGAGGTTTGTTGCGCGGCCTCGGCGGTGCCCAGGGCGAACCGGACGCAAGCCTGGCCCGCAAGGGGTACCGCGTCTACAACAAAACCGGTGACATCGGCGTCGCCTACGCCGATGCCGGGCTGATCGAACTCCCCGACGGACGACGCGCTGTGGCGGGATTTCTGGTGGAGGGCCCCTTCAACGACCCCCGATCCACCGAACTGATCCGTCAGCTCGCCGCCGCCATGGCACCGCACCTCAAACCCGTCCCTGTTCCGCCCAAGCCATGAAGCTCGCTCCGCTGTTGTCTGCTGCCTGGCTGGCTGTTGCAGCCATGCCCGGAGCTGCGGAGGTGATTGAGCGTCAGCAGAGCGTTCGCCCCATGCCGGGAGGCCTCGACAGCGTGTTGATGGTGAACGACAACAACCCCGAGCTGATCGAGGAAGACGGCATCCTGATCTCGACCTTCCCCGATGGGGAGGCGGCGTCGGTGCCGGTGGTGCTTAACGGACGCTTTGACCTGTTCAGCCACCACGTGTACGCCGGTGATGCGGAGGGCAGCCCCAGCTCAACCCTGTGGCTGGCGGTGCTGGCGGCTCCGCTGGGGAATGCTCCCGTGACCCTGCAGCTGCTCGCAGGCAGCACCTCGCTCTCGCAGGCCACAGGGCCCGGCCAGACCCAGGCCCCCTTCCTGCCCTTGCCGAGCCTGATGCCGGAAACCACCGAGGTGGTGGCGGCAGGACCCGGCAGCCGTGTGGCCGGAGATCTGTTGGCCGGCCGCAGCGCAGCGGAACTGACCAACCGCCGCTGGAGCCTGGCTCCCGGCGCACCCACACAGCTGCTGCTGTTGCCCGTTCCCGTGGCCGGTCTCGATCCCCTGCTGAACGGCCGCAACCTGCAACTGCGCTTCCACAGCTCCGGCCCTGTGGCGCTGGCAACCCTGGCCGCTCACGGTGAAGACGGAAAGGCTCCAAGCGAGCAGCACTGGCTGGAGCTGCTCAAGGACCAACGCATGAGCAGCAAGGAGCATCAACCCACCCCACGGGGCAGCAAGGGCAAGATCATTTATTCCCGGGTGAGCGGTGTTCAGATCGGCAGCAGCTGGCGGGCGCGCATCACCGACCCGGGCAGCCAGGTGCTGGCCGCACCCACGGCCCCCATCTCCTGGCCGATCAGCAGCCTGGAGCGCGGCACCCTCGCCACCAACCAGGTGCAAACCGCGGAACTCAAAAGCTTCTATCCCGGCACCGCCTGGGCCGCCCATGGCAACTACGGAGTGGAGTACGACCTCACCCTGCCCCTGCAAAACACCGGCTCAGACACGGTGACGCTGCAGTTGTCGCTGGATTCGCCCCTCAAGGGCAACAGCAACACCTCCTTGCTGCGCTTCCGCGATGACCTCAACGGTCCGGTGATGTTCCGCGGGCCTGTGCAGACAACGGGTCTGGAGGATCCAGAGGGTGTTCCCCTGGGACGCCAGACCCAGCACCTGGTGCTGCGCCAGGGGCAACAGGGGCCGTCCCTGGGACAGCTGATGCTCAAGCCAGGGGAGGCCAAGCAGGTGCGCGTTCGCCTGGTCTATCCCGCTGATGCCACGCCACCGCAGGTCATCACCGTGCAGCCTGTGAAACAATCCTGAGCACGCCTAGAGAATTGCTCGTGACTGCACCCCGGAAGCGCAGGGTCTTCCCCTTCACTGCGGTGATCGGTCAAGAGGAGATGAAGCTGGCCCTGCTTCTCAACGTGATCGATCCACGCATCGGCGGCGTGATGATCATGGGAGACCGTGGAACCGGCAAATCCACCACGATCCGTGCCCTGGCCGATCTGCTGCCAGACATCGACGTTGTCGCCGGCGATCCCTACAACAGCTCGGCCAGCGATCCCGACCTGCAGAGCAGTGAGGTGCGCGAGCGGATGCAACAGGGGGAAACCCTGACCACCGAACCGCGGCAGGTGCCGATGGTGGACCTGCCCCTCGGTGCAACGGAAGACCGCCTCTGCGGCACCATCGACATCGAAAAAGCCCTGAGCGAAGGCGTGCGCGCCTTTGAGCCCGGCCTGCTGGCCAAGGCCAACCGTGGCCTGCTCTACGTGGATGAGGTGAACCTGCTCGACGACCACCTCGTCGACGTTCTGCTCGACTCCGCCGCCTCCGGCTGGAACACAGTGGAGCGGGAAGGCGTCTCCGTGCGCCACCCCGCGCGTTTCGTGTTGATCGGCTCCGGCAACCCCGAGGAAGGCGAACTCCGCCCCCAGCTGCTCGACCGTTTCGGCATGAGCGTGGAAGTGCGCACCGTGCGTGATCCGGAGCTGCGGGTGCAGGTGGTGGACCAGCGCACCGCTTTCGACAGCGATCCCGATGGCTTCAGCACCGCTGTGGAGGGCAATCAAGATGCCCTGCAACAGCGGGTGGTGGAGGCCCAACAGCGCCTGGAGCAGGTGACCATCGACGACGATCTGCGCCTGCGCATCTCCGCCGTCTGCGGTGAGCTGGATGTGGATGGCCTGCGGGGTGACATCGTCACCAACCGTGCCGCCCGTGCCCTGGCCGCCTTTGAGGGACGCACGGAAGTGAGCGAGGAAGACGTAGCCCGCGTGGCGTCCTGCTGCCTGCGCCACCGTCTGCGCAAGGACCCCCTGGAGCAGGTTGATTCCGGCGACCGGGTGGTGAAGGTGTTCTGCAAGGTGTTTGAGCGCAGCGAGAGCAGCGACCGCGCTGATTTCGAACTGGCCCTCGCCGCCTGATCCCCCCACAATCAGCCCATGCGGATCCTCGGCATCGACCCGGGCCTCGCCCGGGTGGGCTACGGGGTGATCGACATTCAGGACGGATGCCAACGCATGCTCGACTGCGGCATCATCCAGACCGACTCTGATCGCTCCGATGGTGATCGGATGGTGGAAATCGCTGGCGACCTGCGCCAGCTGATCCGGATCTGGCGCCCGGAACTGGCAGCCGTGGAGAAGTTTTTCTTCTACCGATCCAGCAACACCATCAACGTGGTGCAGGCGCGTGGCGTAGTGGTGATGACCCTGGCCCGCTTCAAGATCCCGATGGTGGAGTTCCCTCCGATGCAGATCAAACTCGCCGTGGCGGGGTTCGGCCATGCCGAGAAGGATGAAGTGCTGGAGGCGGTGATGCGGGAGTTGAACCTGGAGCAACCACCCCGACCGGATGATGCGGCCGATGCCCTGGCGGTGGCGCTGACGGCCTGGTTGCAGCGATGAGCAACAAGCCGACGCTGCGCCGTCACTTCAAAACCCAGCGTCATCTGGGAGAGGCGGCCACGCAATCCATCCAGAACGCCGTGGCGGCGCTGATCGGCCAGTCCAACTGCGGCAGGCGCCATGTGGGGATCTACTGGCCACTGCCGGGGGAGGTGGATGTACGGCCGCTGCGGGATGGTCCCCATCCGCCCTTGGCCTTGCCGGTGGCCGATGGCTGCGGCGGACTCATCTACCGGAGCTGGGGTGAGGACCCGCTTCATCCCGACGGCTGCGGCATTCCTGCTCCTGCCGCAGGAGACGCTCTGAAACCCGATCAGCTGGCGCTGCTGCTGGTGCCAGCGCTGGCGGTGGACGGCGCGGGAATCCGCCTGGGCTATGGCGGTGGGTATTACGACCGGCTCAGGGCTGATCCCGCCTGGGCTGCCGTGCCGGCCTGGGTGGTGCTGCCCTCAACCTGCCTTGCCGCCGAAGCGTTGCCCCGCGAGCCCTGGGATATTCCGTTCACAGGCTGGATCACGGAACAGGGTGCTGGTCGGCCCGCCTGAGGGGCCGCATCATGGGCACCATCGATCGCCCTTCCATGCTGCGTCTGCTGGCTCCACTGCTTCTGCTCGGCTCGGTGCTGCACGGTGCGGGGCTGGCCCCTGCCAAGGCCCATCAGATCGAAAGTGCTCTGCAGTATCTCGATGGCGATCTGCAATTGAGCAGCAGCTTCTCCAACGGTGAGCCCACCCAAGGGGCCGTTGTTCGCTTGCTCAATGCCGATGGCACGCCAGGGCAGGAACTGGGCCGCACCGATGCCGAGGGACGCCTCAGCCTCGATCTCAGCAGCGTGGGCAATGGCACCGTTGATCTCCAGGTGGACGGTGGTCCAGGCCACCGCGACTACCTCGAACTTCCCGTTCAAGACGGCGCAGTGAATCTGAATGAGGTGGTCATGTTCCCCTTCAGCCTGGTGATGGTGGGGCTGCTGGTTAGCGTGCGACGTCGAAACGACTGAGCCCAGCATGGCCACCAGCACCGGCAGTGATGCCCTCGACCGGATGGTGGAGCGCTTGGGCGGAACCGCCGATCCAAAACGCCGCTACGAGTACGTGCTCTGGTTGGCCAAGAAGCTCGCTCCCATGCCGGCCGAGGAGCAGACCGACGACATCAAGGTGAAGGGATGCGTGTCGCAGGTGTTTGTGCGAGGTGCCCTCGATGAGGGAGTGATGCGCTGGCAGGGGGACTCCGATGCACTGATCACCAAGGGGCTGCTGGCGTTGTTGATCCAGGGGCTGGATGGATTGACGCCGGCCCAGGTGCAGGCGGTGGACCCGGCCTTCATTGCGGCAACAGGCCTGCAGGCCAGCCTGACGCCCTCCCGCGCCAATGGCTTCCTCAACATCCTCCTAGCCATGCAGGAGCAAGCCCGTCAACTGGACAGCTGACCCAAGCGCTGATCAGGACAGGGACAGGAACAGAAGCCGAATCACGTCAATACATAGAGTCGCTCGCAAACGTTCCAACACGGATCACAGGGGATGGCAGCAAAGGTCGGCGTGGGTCTGCTGGGACTGGGCACGGTTGGCGGTGGAGTGGCATCGATCCTCCAGAACCCCAGCGAACGTCACCCGCTGGTGGGTGAACTGGAGCTGATCCGTGTTGCCGTCCGCGATCTGAACCGCCCCCGGCCCGTGGCCCTGGACGAAAGCCTGCTGACCACCGACCCATCGGCGGTGATTCAGGACCCAGCCGTGGACGTGGTGGTGGAGGTGATCGGCGGCCTGGAGCCGGCCCGCAGCCTGATTCTCCAGGCGATTGCAGCCGGCAAATCCGTGGTGACCGCCAACAAGGCCGTGATCGCACGCCACGGCCAGGAAATCGCTGAAGCCGCGGCCGCCGCCGGGGTGTACGTGCTGATCGAGGCCGCCGTTGGTGGTGGCATTCCCATCATTGAGCCGCTGAAGCAGTCCCTGGGGGGCAACCGCATCAACCGCGTCAGCGGCATCATCAACGGCACCACCAACTACATCCTCACCCGCATGGCTGAGGAGGGGGCCGCCTATGACGCGGTGCTCAAGGATGCCCAGGAGCTGGGCTACGCCGAAGCCGATCCGGCAGCGGATGTGGACGGTCTTGATGCGGCCGACAAGATCGCGATCCTTGCGACTCTGGCCTTCGGCGGCAGCGTGGATCGCGCTGCCGTTCCCACCGACGGCATCAGTGGTCTGCAGGGCGTGGATGTGGATTACGCCAATCAACTGGGCTATGGCGTGAAGCTGCTGGCGGTGGCCGAGCGCATGGCCGAAAGCGGCGATCCCCTGCCCCTCTCCCTGCGGGTGCAGCCCACGCTGGTGCCCAAGGACCACCCCCTGGCGGGCGTGAACGGCGTCAACAACGCCATCCTTGTGGAAGGAGACCCCATCGGCCGGGTGATGTTCTATGGCCCCGGTGCGGGAGCCGGCCCGACCGCCTCTGCGGTGGTGGCCGACATCCTCAACATCGCTGGCATCCGCCAGGCCAGTGAAGGTCCCGGGAACGTGGATCCCCTGCTGGCAGCAAGCAGCTGGCGGCCCTGCTCCCTCGTCGACTCGGGCGACATTCGCCAACGCCACTATGTGCGTTTCAAAACAAAAGACGCCCCCGGCGTGATCGGCAAGGTGGGCGGTTGCTTCGGCGAACGCAACGTGTCGATCCAGTCGATCGTGCAGTTCAATGCGAGTGACGCCGGGGCCGAGATCGTTGTGATCACCCATGAAGTGAGCCAACGCCAGACGAATGAAGCCCTGGACGCCATCCAGGCTTTGCCGGAGGTGTCTGGCCTCGCTGCTCACCTCGGCTGCCTCTAAGGAGAGCTTCCGCCCTGGCGAATGCCCCCTGGCGTGCGTCAGAGTGTCAAGAACTTTCACGGCACAGCCCTGAATCCCCAGATCTGTGCTTGAAACGGTTCATGCAGAACCTCACCTGCTCGAGTCCCGGTCAAGGCTGCCCCCTAGAGGAGGGGGTGAATCCGATGACGGTGCACCAGGGAGATTGCGTCAATCTCGACAGTGACGACGACACCTATCAAGTGATCGGCGTGGATGGTGACCATGACCGCTGCTGGGTGCGCCGTTGGCCCTTACAGAGCAACGAGGGCTCACCGGTGTTCGAAATCTCGTTGGAAAGGATTCGCCAGGTCGGGTAAGTCCCTGTTGAATGGGCCGACCCGTGTTAGTTGAGGCCCGTTGAAGCGCACCGATGGCCCCACGAGATGGACGTGCGGTGGCGCGCTGATGGCCCTGGCCCTCACCATCACCCAGATGGGGTGTCAGGGCCCGCCCCCCACTAGCCGCATCACGGTAGCCTCTGCAGGGCGAATCAGTTCCCTGGATCCAGCCCAGGCCAGCACCCTCGGCGCCACGCAGCTGATCAGCGCCCTGGGGGATCCGCTCTATCGCCTCAGGCGGGATGGCTCCCTGGAACCTCGCCTGGCGGCATCGGCCCCGGTTCTCAGTGATAGCGGTCGCACCGTCACGGTCCCCCTGCGCACCGATGTGCGTTTTCACGATGGAACGCCGTTCAATGCCGCAGCCATGGCCTTCAGCCTGCGGCGTTTCCTCGAGATCGGAACCCTCAGCTATGTGGTGGGCGATCGGATTGCGGCAGTGGAGGAAGCCGACAGCCACACCCTGCGGCTGCGCCTCAGTCGCCCCTCCACATCCCTGCAGGGCCTGCTGACATCGATCAACCTCACCCCGATCTCACCAACGGCTTACAGCAACCACCAGGACCGTTTTCTGCACGACCGCTTTGTGGGGACAGGCCCCTACCAACTGACCCGCTTCAGCGAACATCAGCAACGCTTGGAGCCCTTTGCCCAGTACTGGGGTGAGGCGCCGCGCAACAACGGCCTCGATCTGATCACGCTGAGCAACTCCACGGCGCTCTACGGGGCATTGCGCAGTGGCGAGGTGGATCTGCTGCTCTCCGCCTCGATCGACGAAGACCAGCGCCACACCCTGCATGAACGGGCCAGCGCGGGGGAGCTGCACGAGTCGGTGGGTCCGGCGATGGAGATCGGCTACATCACCCTGCTGAGCAACCGGGAGCCATTCCAAGACCCCAAGCTCAGGCAGGCCCTGGCCGTCAGCCTGAACCGACTCGAGATCAGTGAACGGGTGAGCTACGGGCTGCGCCGTCCGCTACGGGCTCTGGTGCCCCCCAGCCTGGCCGGCGGGTCCATGGCCCCATGGCCCGAACACAACCCCGAGCAGGCCCGCGAGCTGCTGCAGGCAGCGGGCTACTGCAATGGCAGCACCCTGCGCTTTCCGCTCACCTTCCGCTCCAATGTGCCCGCCGACAAATTGCTGGCCCTCACCTGGCAGGCCCAGGTGCAACGGGACCTCTCGGACTGCCTGGTGTTGGATCTCGATGGCGTCGAATCCACCACCATCTACCGCCAGCTGGGGGAAGGTGCCTTCAAAGCCGTAATGCTGGATTGGCGCGGCAGCTACCCCGATCCGGAGGCCTATCTGACGCCGCTGTTGAGCTGCACCTCGGTGGAGGGCAACATCTGCACGGACGGAGAAGCAGCCATCAGCGGCAGCTTCTGGAGTGCCCCCGGATTGCAGACCGCCCTGCTGAACTCCGACACGCTGACGGGTGATGCCCGCAGCACCGCCCTGGACCGTGTGGATCATCTCTCCGCCGACGGTGCCGCCTACATCCCCGTCTGGCTGGATTCACCTCGGGCCTGGGCCCAGCTGAACCTCAACCCTCCACGATTTGATGGCAGTGGTCAGCTGATGCTCGCTGAGCTGGAGCGCCGCCAGGACGGAGCAACGAACAACTGATGGGACGCGCCCGAGACCTCGCCCGCTACAGCGCCACCCGCCTCGCCCTGGCGCCATTGATGTTGTGGCTGATCGCCAGCCTGGTGTTCCTGTTGCTGCGCGTCGCCCCAGGGGATCCCGTGGATGCAGTGCTCGGCAGCCGTGCCCCCTCCGCCGCCAAAGCCGCGATGCGGGCTCGGCTGGGCCTGGATCAATCGTTGCTGGATCAGTACCTCAGCTACCTCAACGGCTTGATCCACGGCGATCTGGGACAAGCCCTGATCAACCAGGAACCGGTTCGAACCATCATCGGCAGAACCCTGCCCGCCAGCCTGGAGCTGAGCGTGATCGCCTTGGTGATGGCTGCTGTGGTGGGGCTGAGCATTGGCTTCAGTGGCATTGCCCGGCCCGAGGGAAAGATCGACCTGGGCGGACGCCTCTACGGATTGGGCACCTATGCCCTGCCGCCCTTCTGGGTGGCCATGCTGGTGCAGCTGGTGTTCGCTGTCAGCCTGGGCTGGTTGCCGGTGGGCGGGCGCTTCCCCCCCAGCCTTCTCCCCCCCGAGGGCAGCGGCTTTTTCCTGCTGGACAGCGCTCTGCAGAACAACTGGGCCGCTTTCCGAGGCACCGTGCGTCACCTGATCCTGCCCGCGGGGACCCTGGCTCTGCTGCTCAGCGGCACCTTCACGACCGCCCTGCGACTGAACCTGCGACGCACACTGCGCGGCGACTACGTGGAAGCGGCGCGGAGCCGCGGCCTCAGTGAGCGCCAGGTGATCCTGCGCCACGGGCTGCCCAATGCCTTGCTGCCGGTGCTCACCATTGCTGGCATCACCGTGGCCTCCTTGATTGGTGGAGCCCTGCTGATTGAAGTGACCTTCTCCTGGCCAGGCATTGCCTTGCGGCTGCAGGAAGCCATCAACCAGAGGGACTACCCCGTCGTTCAGGGGATCGTGGTGGTGATCGCCGCCCTGGTGGTGCTGGTGAGTGTTGTCGTTGACCTGCTGGTGGCCAGCCTCGATCCACGGGTGCGCTACTGATCCAGCAGCTGCTGGGCCCTGCGACGGCCCAAGCGATGCCAGCGCGTCTTGGAACTGGCGTCCATCAGGTGAACGGCATCGTTGCGGGGTGACGTGGAGCTCAGGGAATCGAGGAAAAGGATGACCTCATGGGCAATCACCCGTTGAACGCTGAGGGGATTGACGCCCACCAACTCTTCGCCGAGCCGGAAAAGGTCATCCCCCTCTGACGCCATTCCCTGGCCATCCACACGAATCGGCGAAAAGTGACTGGCCCCCTCAACCACCACCACCTGGCTAGCGGGATGTTCCGCCAATCCAGCCAAAAGAGCCAGCTGCTCATCCAGAGGAGGGGTGATCAGATCAAGGGTCCCACCGACCATCAACAGTGGAATCGGCAACGCCCGACTGGCGCGGTGCGGCCAGATCAACCCGCCAAAGCTGTTGAGCCCCACCACCGCCCGAGGCGGCGAGTCCATCGCTTTGCTCTCGAGCACACGGCCTGCCGCCAGTTCGCACTGAAGCAATTCCGACAGGTTGGTGAGGGGCAAGCCCGCCAGGGCCGCTTCACAGCGCTGGGCCATACCGGGCACCAGCTCCGCCCCACTGGCCAGGAGAGCCGTTAGGGCACCCAGGGAATGCCCCATCAGCACCACCTCGGTTCCGGGGATGTTCAGATCGCCCCGTTGCTGTGCCTCCAGCACCGCCGCCAGGTCAGCCAAGCGATCACGAAGGGCTGCGGCACCATCGAACGACTGCCGCCCCTCGAGCAAACCCTGAACAGCGGCGGCATCGCTGCCGGGATGCTCAAGCACCAGCACGGGCCAGCCCGCCTGCATCAGCGAACGCGCCAGCCAGTGGAAGTGGTTGGGGTCCCCCCCCAGCCCCGGCATCATCAAAACCCAGGTCCGGTCCGCACGAGGCGACTGGGGGATCCAACCTTCCAGCCGCAATGGCTGCGAACGATGGCCCACCGCAAGCGTTGCGTGACGGGGCGCATCCGCCGAGGCAGAACGCTCCCTGCCCTGCAGGGGCTGCAACCGAGCCTCCTCCTGAGCCAAGGCCCGCATCAGGGACTGGTGACGCTTCAATTCCAACCGCCAGCGGTTGGCAGCAGCCACCAACGCATCCAGATCAAGACGCAACTGCGGAGTAGGCAACGCCTCCAACACATCCAGCGTTGAAACGGTTTCCTGCCGTTCGAGCAGCTGCTCCAGCGTGGAGAGCACCAGCGAACGGTTGATGCGCCGTCCGTCCTCCACGCGAATCAATTCCCCCAGGGCATCAAGCAGCGGCCCCGCACCCCAGCTGCTGAGCAGCTGACGCCCGAGGCTGCGGCGGGAGAGCACCGGAGCCTGGAGCAGACGAATCAGCCCCTCGCGACTCTCGGGTGCGAGAAGCCCCATCCAGGTGGACAACTCCGATCGCGAGAGCTCCGCTGGATCAGCCGTCGGCGAGCGCACAAAGGATCCGAGTTCCTCCACCGAAACCGGAAGAACCACGCCGTCGATCTTGACCTCCACACGTTCTGTGGAGCCAACAGGCCACGATCCGCACGTGCTGAGCAGCAGACTGCCCATCAAGCCCATCGCGATGCATCGTCCTGTTAAGCGTCCGCGCAGCAACGCCTGACCCTCTGCGGTGGTGGAACCAGTTTCCATCACCCCTGAGAAATGTCACCCGACTGAGGTTCCTGGCGTCCATCGGTGCCGGCGGGGTGATTTTCATGACGCCGCTGATCTTTCATGCGATCGACTTCTCAGCCCGTGAAGTGGGAAGCGGCCTGGCCGTCTCTGCCCTGATCGGCACGGTGGTGCGCCTGCTGAGCGGTGCACTCCTGGATCGCGGCATCCGCTGCTCCTGGCCGGTGAGGGGCACAACCTTGTTGGCCATTGCCGCTGATCTGATCCTGCTGCAGGCTGACAACTACAGCAGCTACCTGCTCGGACAATTGCTGCTGGGCTGTGCGGCGGGTCTGTACTGGCCTGCCATCGAATTGGCCGTTCCCCTCAGTTGCGGCAACCTTCCCTCCGGGCGGGGCTACGCCCTGGTGCGCAGTGCCGATGCCCTCGGCATCGGCATCGGCACGCTGATCGGAACCGCTGCCGCCACCCTTGGAATCCTGCGGACGGTGTACATCGTTGAAGCGGTGTGCATGGGCGCTGTGTTGGTGCTGATCAGCCTTGTTCCTCTGCAGGACGGTCCGCCCTATCGCAACCTCAGCAGCAACAGCCCAGCGTCGGTTGGTCAACGGCCACGGCCAACAACCCGACTGCCTTGGTTGCTTCCCCTGCTGCCGGTGCTGCTGATCAGTGTGGTGGCCACAGGGATCCTGGCCCTTCAACAAAGTGCGCTTCCCCTCGATCTGGTGCGCGGCGGGCTGGTGCGACCGGCCCTGAGCGAAAGCCACAGCAGTGCCCTGATCGCCCTTCAGTTGACCTTGCTGGTGAGCGTGCAGTGGCCGGTGGGCCGTTGGCTGGCGGAGCGGAGCGTTGCCTTCGGCCTCGGCTTGAGCCTGGCGGGATTCAGTCTGGGCTGCAGCCTGATTGCTCTCTCCTCCCTGTTCGAGAACGGAACGATCCTGGTGCTGGCATCCCTGCTGCCAATGGCCTTCGCCCAGGCCGCGTTCCTGCCCACGGCAACAGAAGCCGTTATTGAAGAGACACCACCGGACCACCGGGGGTTGGCGATGGCACTGTTTTCCCAGTGCTTCGCCATCAGCGCCATCGTGGCCCCCCTGGCTGGAGGAGCCTTGCTCGACCTTCAAAACAACGGCCTGCTGCTCTGGCTGCTGATGGGTGGAGCCTGCCTGGTCGTGCTCCCCAGCCTGCGCAGTCTCAAGCCGCGCTACGGGGCGACGACAACCGCTGACGCTGGGGTTCTCCAGAACGAGCCAGCGGCGGTCGCCAGGGCTGACGGCTCTGTTGGTTCAGCGGAAACAAGGAGAATGACTCCGCATTGAAGGACCATGACGCAGACCCGATCAGGCCAGGCAGATCAGTCCCTTCAGAGCCAACGGCCTCAACTGATCGTGCACGCCGGTACGCATAAAACAGCCTCCACCTACATCCAGGAACGGCTGCACCGCAATCGCGAGCTTCTGAGCAGCCAAGGCATCAGCCTGCAGGACCCTCTCGAGTGCAAACCCAAACCAAAAAAACTGGCCGCTGAGCTATGCAAACGAAGGAGAAAACGCTGGAAAACGTTCTTCATGCAACAGCCAGAGGGCCAGCATTGTCTGCTCAGTGCCGAGCAATTCGCCGTGCCGCTCACTGATCCCCAATGCATCCGGGAACTTGAGGCTCTGGCGGATGCAGCGGGCTATGAGCTTCACATCGTGATTTTCATTCGCAGCCAGCTCGATTACATCAACTCGCGCTACATCTACTCACTGCGGCGTTTTTATCACCACCAAACCTTTGAGCAGTTTGTTGACGATGCCTTGCAGGGAAAACTTCAGAACGAGAAACCCAAGCGAGGCAAAATCAAACGCCGGCAGGATGTGTTTGATTTCTGGAACTACTTCCAGCCTTTGCTGAAAGCAAAGGCCAAGGGTTTGAACGTGAGTTTTCTGCCATTCCGCCAGGGAGGCGTTGATCCTTTTGAGCAGTTCATTCGCACCATCAACCTCTCAACAACACTGCACTGGAAATCTTGCCCCCAGAAGCACTACAACCGCAGCCCAGGGACCCGAGGCGTGTGGCTGGCACGGGTGCTCAGCCAACTCCTCAGGGAGAACGGCATTTCCCCCAAGAGCATTGGCAATTCCTCTCAAATCATCCTCAGCGAGGAGCGTCAACGACGCTGGAACGATCCATCCTTCTGGGGCTATTCACGCAAGCTCACTAAGAAGGTGACACGTCATTTCGAAGCCAACAACGACCGGTTTGCCCAGGCTGCTTGGAACTGCAGCTGGAACGATGCCTTCTCCACATCCAACCCAGCCACACAACGCAGGCGTACGGCCTATGCCCCTCCATCCATCGAAGCCGAAGTTCGAATGCATGCTGTTGCGCAACGCATGCTGAATCGCATCAAGCAACAACAAGCCGCTGGACATTTCTCACCGCTGAAACGACTGATCAGGATGATGTTGCGCCGATAAAACGTGGACCGGATCGTGATCAGACGTTGAACAGAAACTCCATCACATCGCCTTCATCCACCACATAGTCCTTTCCTTCACTGCGCAGCCAGCCTTTGTTTCGGGCTTCCGCCAGTGAGCCAGCTTCCAGCAGCTTCTCCCAACCGATGGTCTGAGCGCGGATGAAGCCTCGTTCGAAATCGGTATGGATCACACCGGCAGCCTGGGGAGCGGTCATCCCGGCTTTGAAGGTCCAGGCCCTTGTTTCCTTTTCACCGGTGGTGAAGTAAGTGCGCAGCCCGAGCAATCGATAGGTGGCCCGAATCAGGCTTTGCAGTCCACCTTCCGTTACCCCGAGACCTTCCAGATAGTCCGCGGTTTCCTCATCTCCCAGTTCCACCAGCTCCGCTTCCACCTGGGCAGAGATCCGCACCGTTTCGGCACCTTCCTTGGCGGCCAGTTCAACCACCTCACTGCAGAAGGCATTGCCCTCAGCCAGGTCGTCTTCACTCACATTGGTGGCGTAGATGATCGGCTTGGCGGTCAACAGCCCCAAGGGCTTGATCATCGCCGCTTCTTCATCGTTCAGATCGACGCTGCGAGCCGCACCACCGTTCTCGAGCACCGCCTGAATCCGTTCAAGAGCAGCGTCTTCCACCTGCGCTTCTTTGCTGGTGCGCATCTGCTTCTTAAGACGCTCCCGGCGCTTCTCAATCTGAGCCAGATCCGCCAGACCCAGCTCAAGATTGATCACCTCCGCATCCCGGGAGGGACCCACTGACCCTGAAACGTGGATGACGTCATCGTCCTCGAAGCAGCGGATCACGTGAACGATCGCGTCCACCTCACGGATGTTGGCGAGGAACTTGTTGCCCAGCCCTTCGCCCTGGCTGGCGCCTTTCACCAGACCAGCAATGTCGACAAACTCCATCCGGGTCGGAATGGTGTCCTGGCTTTTGCTCAATTCTGTGAGCCGATCCAGTCGCTCATCGGGCACCGCCACGGTGCCGACGTTGGGCTCGATCGTGCAGAACGGAAAATTGGCAGCCTGCGCCTGAGCGTTGGCGACCAACGCATTGAACAAGGTGGACTTGCCCACGTTGGGCAATCCGACAATTCCGGCTTTGAGCATCGGCGGAATCTACCGGCCAGCGGCGAGACTGTTGTGAAGTTTTGTGGGCCCATGCTGCAGTCCTTGCGCTCCTCTGCGTCCCCATCGCCTGAAGCAGAGCTGGCCTCAGTGGCAAAAGCACGATCCAGACGGCGCAAAACCGCAATGGTGGGAGTGCTGCTGCTGGCCTTGGGCGGGGGTGGGCTGCTGCTGCGTTTCGGTCCTTGGAGCAACCGTCAACGGGATCTGACGCCCTTCACCACCACAGCCGAACGCGGCGTGCTCTCTGGAGTGATCAGCGCCAGCGGGGAACTGCAGGCCCAGCAGAAGGTGAACGTGAGTCCGCGCCAGCCGGGTCTGCTGGCGGAGCTGATGGTGGATGAAGGGGATGTGGTGGAGAACGAGCAGGTGCTGGCGGTGATGGATCGCGGCGATCTCGATGATCGGCTTCAGGAGAAGCAGGCTCTGCTGCGTCAGGCCGACGCCAACTATCAGAACAAGAGGGAGGATTTCGAACGTCGCAGCCAGCTGTATGCCAGCGGCGCGCTCAGCGCTGACGACTTCAGCGATGCGCGCTTCGAGATGCTGGCCAGGCAGGCGGGTCTGGTGGCAGCCCGGGAACGAGTGGAGCAGCTGGAACAGGAGAGTCGAGAAAAGACGATCCGCGCCCCCTTCTCAGGAACGATCACAGCGCGCTACGCCGAACCGGGGTCGTTTGTGACCCCCACCACAGCCGCCTCGGCCACAGCCGGTGCCACCAGCGCCTCGATCGTTGAGCTCTCGCAAGGCTTGGAGGTGAGGGCCCGCGTTCCAGAAAGCGACATCGGCCGCATCCAGCCCGGCCAAACCGCCGAGATCAGAGTGGATGCCTATCCCGATGAGCGCTTCCAGGCAACGGTGAGTGAGGTGGCCCCCCGCGCCGCGAAAGAAAACAGCGTCACCTCCTTTGAAGTGAAGCTGAACTTCGTCAACCCGCAGAAGAAACTGAAGATCGGCATGACCGCCGACATCAATTTCCAGACCGGGCGCAGTGCGCCCGAAATCCTGGTGCCCACCGTGGCGATCACCCTTGAAGACGGCCAACAGGGTGTGTTGCTGGTGGATGAAAACCAGCAACCACGTTTTCAGCCGGTGGAACTGGGCAACAGCAGCGGCGACAAGACTGCGATCCTGAACGGTCTCGAATCAGGAACCCGCGTGTTCATCGATCTGCCCCCATGGGCCGATCGCCGCGATTGATCCACCCACACTTTCAACACCGTCATGCCCGAGGCCACCGCCAAGCCCCTTCTGCTGCTTGTGGATGGCCATTCCCTGGCATTCCGCAGCTTCTACGCCTTCAGCAAGGGGGGGGAAGGCGGTCTGGCCACCAAAGACGGCCGGCCCACCAGCGTGACCTACGGCTTTCTCAAAGCCCTGCTGGACAACAGCAAAACCCTGAAGCCTGAAGGCGTTGCCATCGCCTTCGACACAGCCGAGCCCACCTTCCGCCACAAGGCGGACGCCAACTACAAGGCCCACCGGGATGTGGCGCCTGAGGTGTTCTTCCAGGACCTCGAACAGCTGCAGCAGATCCTTAAAACGCACCTGCAGCTCCCCCTCTGCATGGCACCGGGCTATGAAGCCGACGATGTGCTGGGAACCCTGGCGAACCGAGCGGCCGACTCGGGATGGGGCGTGCGGATCCTTTCGGGAGACCGCGACCTGTTCCAGCTGGTGGATGACAGCCGCGACATCGCGGTGCTCTACATGGGCGGCGGGCCCTACGCCAAAAGCAGCGGCCCAACGCTGATCCGCGAAGAAGGGGTGCTCGGCAAGCTCGGCGTGATGCCCAACAAGGTGGTGGACCTCAAGGCTCTCACCGGGGACAGCTCCGACAACATCCCCGGCGTGCGTGGTGTTGGCCCCAAAACAGCCATCAACCTGCTGAAAGACAACAGCGATCTCGACGCGGTGTACGCCACCCTCAAAGAAGTGGAAGCCGAAGGCCCGAAAGCAAGCCGGGGTGCCATTAAAGGAGCTCTGAAAGGGAAGCTGCGCGCCGACCGCGACAACGCCTACCTGTCGCGCAAGCTGGCCGAGATTCTCGTCGATGTTCCCCTGCCCAAGGAACCCAGCCTGCCGCTGTCGTCGGTGGATGCTGATGGCCTGAGCAGTTGCCTGGAAGATCTCGAACTCAACAGCCTTCTGCGCCAGGTGGGGGGCTTTGTGGCGGCCTTTTCCAAAGGGGGCTACGGGGCCAATGCGGAGGCCGCTGCAGCCAAGACCCCCCGCCGCTCAGCCAGCTCGGAACAGCCAGCTGCCGAAGCCGCAACCGAACCGGTAACCAACGACGACGTGGGGCTGCCGGCCCTGAAGCCGCAGCTGATCCAGACAGAAACGGCACTGGATGCCCTGGTGCAAAGGCTGATGGCCTGCACCGACAGCAGCCTGCCTGTGGCCTTCGACACCGAGACCACCGACCTCAACCCGTTCCGCGCCGAACTGGTGGGCATCGGTATCTGCTGGGGAGAGGCCCTGGACGCACTCGCCTACATCCCGCTGGGCCACAAAGGCAGCGAAGACAGCAGCCCGGAGCAGCTGCCCTTGGAAACCGTGCTCACCGCCCTCGCCCCCTGGCTGGCCAGCAGCAACCACCCCAAGGCTCTACAGAACGCCAAATACGACCGCTTGATCCTGTTGCGGCATGGCGTTGCCCTGGAGGGCGTCGTGATCGACACACTGCTGGCCGATTACCTGCGGGATGCCGCGGCCAAACACGGTCTGGAGCTGATGGCCGAACGGGAATTCGGCTTCCAACCCACCGTCTTCACCGATCTGGTGGGCAAGAAGCAAACCTTCGCCGATGTGCCGCTGGAGCCCGCCAGCCTGTACTGCGGCATGGACGTGCACGTCACCCGCCGCCTCGCCCTGCTGCTGCGACGTCAGCTGGAAGCCATGGGTCCGCAGTTGCTGCCATTGCTGGAGCAGGTGGAGCAGCCGCTGGAACCGGTGCTGGCCCGGATGGAATCCACCGGCATCCGCATCGATGTGCCCTATCTCCAGGGCCTTTCCGAGGAGATGGGCTCCACCCTGCAGCAGCTGGAATCCGACGCCAAAGCAGCCGCTGGAGTGGACTTCAACCTGGCCTCACCCAAGCAGCTGGGGGAGTTGCTGTTCGAAACCCTTGGCCTAGATCGCAAGAAATCCCGGCGCACCAAAACCGGCTTCAGCACCGACGCCACCGTGCTGGAGAAACTCGGCAACGACCACCCGGTGGTGCCCCTGGTGCTGGAGCACCGGGTGCTCAGCAAGCTCAAAAGCACGTACATCGACGCCTTGCCGCATCTGGTGGAGGCGGAAACCGGGCGGGTCCACACCGATTTCAACCAGGCGGTGACGGCAACGGGACGGCTGAGCAGCAGCAACCCCAACCTGCAGAACATTCCGGTGCGCACCGAGTACAGCCGGCGGATCCGCAAGGCCTTTCTGCCGCAGGAGGGCTGGACCCTGCTCAGCGCTGATTACTCCCAGATCGAGCTGCGCATCCTCACCCACCTCTCGGGAGAAGAGGTGCTGCAGGAGGCCTACCGCAGCGGCGACGACGTGCACGCGCTGACCGCCAGGCTGCTGCTGGACCAAGACGAGGTCAGCCCGGACGAGCGTCGGCTCGGCAAAACGATCAACTTCGGTGTGATCTATGGCATGGGAGCCCAGCGGTTCGCCCGGGAAACCGGCGTGAGCCAGAGCGAAGCAAAGGAATTCCTGGCCAAGTACAAGCAGCGCTACCCGAAGGTCTTTGCCTTCCTCGAGCTGCAGGAGAGACTCGCCCTCAGCCGCGGTTACGTGGAAACCATCCTCGGCCGCCGGCGGCCGTTCCACTTCGATCGCAACGGCCTGGGGCGACAGCTGGGCAAGGACCCCCTGGAGATCGACCTGGATGTGGCTCGCCGCGGCGGCATGGAGGCGCAGCAACTGCGGGCGGCGGCCAATGCCCCGATTCAGGGATCAAGTGCCGACATCATCAAAGTGGCGATGGTGCAGCTGCAAGACGCCCTGCAGCGTCAGGGCCTACCGGCCCAGCTGCTGCTGCAGGTGCACGACGAACTGGTGCTCGAGGTGGCACCGGACGCCCTGGACGCCACCCGAGAGCTGGTGGTGCAGACCATGGAACAGGCCGTTGCGCTGAGTGTTCCCTTGGTGGTGGAGGCCGGCGTCGGCGCGAACTGGATGGAGGCGAAATAAACGCAGCCGAACAGGCCGTAGCCTCAGCCACAGCTTCTGAACGGCTGTGTCCCTGCGGCTTACCAACACCCTCACCCGCCGCACCGAGCCGTTCACACCCCTAACCCCAGGGAAGGCGAGCATCTATTGCTGCGGCGTGACGGTCTACGACCTCTGCCACCTGGGCCATGCCCGCAGCTACATCAACTGGGACGTGCTGCGCCGGTATCTGATCTGGCGCGGCCTCGAGGTGACCTTCGTTCAGAACTTCACCGACATCGACGACAAGATCCTCAAACGGGCCGGCGAGGAGAACTCCTCGATGACGGAGGTGAGCGAGCGAAACATTGCCTCGTTCCACCAGGACATGGACGCCCTGGGGATCCTGCGGCCCGACCGGATGCCCCGCGCCACCCAGTGCCTGGATGGCATCCGCGCGCTGATCGGCGAACTGGAAGCCAAGGGTGCGGCCTACAGCGCTGAGGGGGATGTGTATTTCGCGGTGATGAAGCATGCCGGTTACGGCAAGCTCAGCGGCCGCGATCTGAGCGAACAGCAGGACAACGCCGCCGGGCGTGTGGCCGATGCCGAAGAGGCCCGTAAGCAGCACCCCTTCGATTTCGCGCTCTGGAAAGGGGCCAAACCCGGAGAACCCAGCTTTCCCTCCCCCTGGGGGGAGGGACGCCCCGGCTGGCACATCGAATGCTCAGCAATGGTGCGGGCGGAACTCGGCGACACGATCGACATCCACCTGGGTGGAGCCGACCTGGTGTTCCCGCACCACGAAAACGAGATCGCCCAATCCGAAGCCGCCACCGGTCAAGACCTGGCCAGGGTCTGGATGCACAACGGCATGGTCAATGTGGGCGGACAGAAGATGAGCAAGTCGCTCGGCAACTTCACCACCATTCGTGCGCTGCTGGAAAGCGGTGTCTCGGCGATGACCCTGCGCCTGTTTGTGCTGCAGGCTCACTACCGCAAACCCCTTGATTTCACCGCCGAGGCCCTTGAGGCCGCAGCCACCGGCTGGAAGGGTCTGAATGCAGCACTGAGCCTTGGCGATCGCCACGGCGAAAGCCTCAGCTGGAGCACAGCCGCACCGCTTGCAAAGGGTGCCATGACGGCCGATGGAGGTCCAGCCGACACCGCTTTGGTGGAACTCGAGCAACGCTTCATAACCGCCATGGACGATGACCTGAACAGCTCGGGTGGACTGGCCGTGCTGTTCGATCTGGCGAAGCCCCTGCGGGCTCTCGCCAACAGGCTGGAACGGGGAGAAGACGCCGCACTGCCTGAGCCGGAGTTGGAGGGTCTGGAGGGGCGTTGGCAGCTGCTGCGACACCTGGCGGCGGTGCTGGGACTGCGCTCGGAAGCGGAAGCCGCCACCAGCCTCGACGACGGCGCCATTGATGCAGCCATCGCGGCGCGCAAGGCTGCGAAAGCAGCGAAGGATTACGCCGAGGCCGACCGGATCCGGGATGAGCTCGGCGCCCAAGGTGTAGAGCTGATCGACAAACCCGGCGGAGTGACGGAGTGGATCCGCAACTGATACCAGTAGGAGATATTCCTGAGTCGGTTGACGACTCAAACAAGATCTAGAAGGCACATGCCTGTGGGAAGTAGCCCTAAGAAAATCAAAAGCCAGCTAGATAAGATTCAGGAAAATCAACAAGCCGAGATCCCAGTCACCAACCACTCGACATACGCACAATCACAGTGCAAAAGAATCAAAAGCAACACTAGATGTGATCGCAACAGCCAATACTGAGAACGAAATAGAAAGCAGACCTCCACGAGAAGCAAGACAATATGCTTATCGAAGCAAGCAACACCATCATGCACACCTATTCCTCACAGCAAACACAAGCGATTCAAAATGCAATTACAGAATGCCGCCACATGGATTGACGGACCAGCACGCCAAATACGAGGGCGTGCGATAATCCAAAAAGCAATGGCAATGCCAAGAAAAACAATGAACGACAACATTCAATATCTATCTAAGAGACTCGCCGGCAATTGCATCTTTATTAACGACAAATATCAGTTACTGCTCATTGCTCCTCAAAAATGCGGATCCACATCGATCCTCAAGTCATTGTACGACCGTTTAGTCGAACCAAGCAGGAAATACGAAAACACATTTTCGCACGAATACACAAAAGAGTTATGCATACACAAACATCTAAAATCCACGCAAGACTGCTCTCCGACCAACCTCAAGCGGATTTTTGCAGATCAAAATTACCAAAAGATACTTGTTGCCCGAGACCCCATCGATAGGCTTTGCTCATCGATATGCTCAAAGTATCTTCTCGAAAGCACACATTTCTACCAACAAGAAATAAAGAAGAAACGAACAAACGACAACCCACTATCACAACCATACACAAACACAGATCACTTCCTCAGCGACTTCAATGAAATTGCAAACATTCTCCTGACCAAGGGAACTATTTTTGAAGACGAGAAAGCTTCTCATGCATCGCCGATCAGCGATATAGTGCCCAAAGAATTACTACCTTTCTTCGATAAAATTATTGATATAACCAAAAAAGAGGGGTGGGCAAGCCTTAAAGGAAGCATCAATCAACATTTAGGCAAGCATCCCGATCATCCCCAGATCGAAGGCTTTCCTCACGTAAATGAAAATCCTTTAAGTCAAAGCAGACGTTTCTTAAGCTCGCAAAATATAGCGATTGCATTCGGCAGATACAGTGAAGATTATCAAAATTTACCGCTTCTGAGCTCACATGCAGATGAGCACACACAAACCCCACCAAGCCCTCAAGAACTAAAATCACTGAACACCTTCATATCACTGGGCAATCGCGCGGTGGACTTATTTAACATCGGGAAGGACCTAATAAGCGAAGAAAAGGAAAGTATCAGAAAAAAGCACATGGCTAAATTAGAATCACTAAAAGATGCTCACATGGCTAAATTAGAATCACTAAAAGACACTCATAAGGCAAAATTAGAATCACTAAAAGATACTCATAAGGCAAAATTACATGCAGCGGTTAACAATAACGCAAACAAATTGAGTGAACTAAGGATTAAGAACAAACAACTCATTGCTCTAGAAGAGCTTTCTAGAAGAACTGCGGAGGAGCTGTTAGTGGAATCTCACGGACTCCAAGAACTGAATAGGAAATTAAAAGAAGAAATCCAAAATCATTCTTCCCATATGCCCCCCGAGAAAACATCAGACCTAGATTTAACAACACTCACACGTAGAGCAGAAAAAAGGATTAGAAATAAAAACTATAGATCTGCACAGGAATTGCTCAACGAAGCCTACTCAATGGACAAAAACAATCGCAGTATTCTTCTCAGATTATGGGCCGTTTCAAGTAAAAATCAAGTTGTTAGATTAATAATGCTATGGATAACACCATCAGCAAAGAATTCAAAAAACATAAATGAGGCGTGATCAAATGAACAATTCTAAATTCTCGCTTATTTTAAGCATCAATCACAATCATCAAAATTACAGAAGACTCATTGAGCAGGCTCAAGCTCAAGACTATTCAAATCTCGAGATTATTATTATAACCAATCGATTAAACACCAAGGATCAATATATTGTAGATTTCCTGGTATGCAAGGACGCTCTTAAACGTTCAAAACATTTATCATTTTTGAAGCGCGAGTCATTATCGTCTCTATGCAATGAGGGAATCTCGTATGCAAGTGGAAATTACGCCTGGTGCATTGATGAAGACATTGATTTAAATAACAAATCAACTATCACCAACATTGTAGAAAAACTTGCACAGTCGAAAGCACAAGCGATTTACCTAAGCAATGAAATAAACTCAAACAAGTTAGATAATTTGGGATTATCTTCTAAAACAGTTAATATCTCGCTTGACCATCCAGTCTCTTTGGTTAATCAAGATGATTGGCACAATCATCGCCGTCTCGTTATTAATCTTGAAAGCATAAAACTATTTAATCTTCATTTTCCTGAAGGATGGCAACACATTTATGGAAAACTACTGTCTCTACAGATTATAAGATTTCTTCCAAATATTTATTACTACCGCCAAGAGTTGGTCAAATTCAAAGCGAACAATTCATCACTAAACTCTAAGGAACTCACGGCTCACCATCTTTCACTTAATTATGGCTTAAGATACTCCGAACTGCTATTTGGAGCGTATTCAAATACATTCAAAATCATTCTGAAGAGAGAGATTAAAGACAGCAGGTTGATTTTTCAAAATGTAAATGAATCCCAGCTCAACAGCAAAATAAAAGATTATCTGAAATACTCACGACAGACTTGTTTGGTGCATTATATAAATAAGACCACCAAAAACAGCAAAGAATTATCGCATATGCTGTTAAGCGTCAAAGATTTAGAACCTGATATAAAGACTAAGCCGAGCGAAATGCTAAACGAGTTTTTTAAAAATTCCAGGATCAAGATTCACTGTGGAGCTCACAAGACAGCTACAACTTATATTCAAAATATTTTGCACGAAGCGCGTTACGATTTGGCTTTACAAAACACAATATATATACACTATGAGCAATTAAGAGAAGACTTTATAAAAGCCAAGCAAGAAGAAGGAATTACTGATACAGGAGAAAGGCTGGCTTTCGCTATTTGCAAACAATCTGCACTTTTATCGTTTAAACCACCAAGCGTAATAATTATTTCAGAAGAAAATTTAATACGACCAAACACTGAGATCTTTGCAAAGTGGAACTCAGAAGCTACTTATCAAAATGCATGCAACTACTCCTGTGCATGCATGAGAAACGGATATGATCTAAGCCATCTTCAGTATCTAGCCAAGATATTCCAAGGAGGACTTGAAATTATTTATACAGTAAGAAGCTATTTTGATTATCTCCTATCAAGACACTCTGAATTTCTTAAATGGCGTCCTTTCAAAGAATTTGATGGAGATTTTATAGATAAAAATGATCTTCAAAAATGCAACTGGGAATATTTAATTTCCGACCTCAAAAATATAAGCGGTCCTACATCAATAATTTCTTTTGAAAGTTACAAAAGTGATCCATTAAAATTAGCAAATTATTTAGCCGAATTTGATCTAAGTAGCTTCGAAAATAAAATCAAAAGTGGGCAAGCGATCAGTAGAAGCAGATCAAGCCAAGCCTTACTTGATGAACTTATCACCAAGAATCATATTGGATTCGATGGCAGCAAATTGAGAGATATATTTTCTGAGAGAATTGAAAATACAAGTCCTAATGAGGCGAAGTTTGAAAGCAAGTTATTCCCCGAAACGCTTTTATTCGACGTTAATATGAACTATAAAGCCATATACTCGACTAGAGACTTTCAATGTCCAGATAATAATTATCCTTCACTAAGTGACAAACAATTCTGCGAAAGCAATTTTTTAGAGACCTTGCCGCTCCCCGAAAGAGCACAATTATCTCTTTCCCGACAATCAAAAGAATTGAGATCATGCTTGGCTTCTATTAGCAACAAATCATTATTTCTGGACAGTCGATTTAGCTCGCGGCCAACAAAGCCCGGCATAAGCGCAATGATTAGGATTAAGAATGAAGAAGATACTATTTATGATGTTTTGAACTCGATAAAAAATTGCTTTGATGAAATTGTTGTAATTGACAATAATAGTTCTGACAACACTATTTCTGAAATAGGCAGGGCTGCAAAAGATTTGCCTCAATTAAAATCAAAGCTTAAGCTTCACCACTATAAATTTGACATCGCCAGATGTGGTATAGATAATTTCAAAGAAGATCAAAGTAGTCCAAATTCACTTGCAGCTTTTTATAATTACAGCCTAAAAAAATGTAGCTTTAGTAAAGTTTGCAAATGGGATGGCGACATGCTTCTACCAAGCTCAATGGAAAAATCTTTTCAGGATTTTATAAAACAAGTCTCAACAACTACTCCTTCTAGTGAAGACTCTACGATTTATGGTGTCATGAAAGGGCTCACAGTGTACAAAGGCATGAATAGTAAATTTTATTTGCGTCCATCAGTTTTTGAGAAAGAAGCCAGAATATTTGATAATACTCCGGGAGTTTTCTTTGTAAAAGAAATTCTTTGGGAACAGTTATTCTCACTTCATAGCATTGAGCGTGTAATATCAGAAAGGCTTACATTTGTGGAATTTAAAGATACGAGTGTCAATGAATTTGCTCACTGGTCTGTTGACGCCTCATTGGGTATGAGCCCTCGCAAAAGCAAAGAACTTCGTGACTTTAATATCATCAAAAAAATTACACAATCCCAAAAGAGTGACGAAATAGATAAAGCTCTTCAAGCGCATGGATTCCAAGAAATTGACTTTGACCTTTTTGATTTTCATAGCAGTCTCAACTCATGATAAAATAACCAAATATTTTTTATTGAAGCAGGATGAAGATCGGATTTTGCTTTTTGGTTAAGAATAATATTTCGTGGCAGGATATGTGGAAGAACTTTTTTAGTTCGGCTGACCCATCGGAATATTCTGTATATATTCATGCCAAAACAAGTGTTGTTAACACTTCCCTTGACAATGTTTTTATTGACCCTAACCCGGTAGAAACGGAATGGGCATCAATCAGTTTGGTCAAGGCGACTAAGCAGCTTCTAAAATCAGCTTTTAAAGATGATTGTGACTCAGTTGTCTTCTTATCCGGAGATTCACTACCTCTCTGGAACTTTCAAACAATAAAAAGGCTGTGTTCTAAGACATTATTTTCATTACAACCCACAGTAGGCCTTAATGAAAAACAAATCAATCAAGTTAACAGAGAATCCAATAGGATAAGAGCATTCTATGGTGTGAATTCTTCGCTTCAACTTGTGAAGCAGAACATGTTTTTCTGTATGCATAAAAATGACTTTCAATTAATTCAAGATATTTCGATCGACTCATTTCCCTCCAAGGAAGTACCAGATGAATATTTTTGGGCCAATCAGTTGATCATTAAGGGCAATAAAGTCGAAAACTCTAATTTCATCTTCGCCAATGAAGATTCAACAAAAACGCAGGCCCTACCTTGGATAATCGATTGCAACTTGCTCCATCATGCGCGTTCCAGAGGCTATCTTTTCATCCGGAAAGTTGTTAATTTTTCGGACATACAATCCAAAAACTACCTTAGAAAATTAATCAGATGTAGTGGTTAATTGATTAATTATCCAATGATTTGGCAATTAAGATCTGTTTGCATGATTAAATTGTTATGTAGCAAGCCTCTTGTTAAGCACAAACTGTTAAGCCTCGTCAGCTGACCATGATTTGCTTGAGCAATACTACGTTCTAGCTCACATGACAGAAGATCATCGAGTCATTCAGTGACTTTATAATCATCATCTTTCAGGACAACTTACTCCTGGAGATGCTCTTGAAAACCTGTATCTCTTCCGCCCCCCCACCCTCCCGGTGAAATGATCCAGAACTCCGAGTAGAAGCTTGTTCCTATCGTCTAAGGGAAAGTCAACAAAAAGCGGATGTGCGACTGATTGCTCCAGAATAAAGGGGAATGTCCTTGCTGCTCATGCTCTGGCTGAAAAAGCTCAATTTCATGGAAACCGCCAAGCTCGAGATGGAGCTCATGAAGGCCCTAGATGCCGGTGAAGACCTCGACGCCAAGCTCGCCGATCAGAAGCAGTTGGCCGAATCCACAGGCGATGCAGAGCAAGCCTGGAAAGCAGATGTCTGGGACAAGATGCTGCAAAGGATTCGCAAAATGGAATCAATGCTGAATCCCCCCAGTGAGCCATGAGTGCGGCACCAGCGGAGACGCTGCTTAAAGCGATTCAGCTCTCGGTGTCGCCAGTGTTTCTGTTGGCTGGCATTGGGGCAATGGTGAACGTGTTGTCGAGTCGATTAAGCCGCAGCGTGGATCGCGCCAGAGAGCTGAGACATCGCAGCCATGAACTGGATGACGACGAGCAGGCTGAATTCAAATTGATCCGTCAGAGCATCCGACTTGTGGTTCGCGCCATTGGGCTGCGCACCCTGTCGATCCTTTTAATTTCAACGGTAATGGGCGTAATTTTTCGGACGGTCGCCCTGCAGATCAATCTCTCCATAGTTGTGGCGCCGCTTTTCGTGGCTGCAATGCTGATGCTCACCTGGGCAGCTGTTTGCTTCATGCGAGAGATCACTATCACCGCCAAGCAGTTGCAAGCCAGCTTTGGGCCCAGCGAAACCACTAGCTGGGGATCAGATCAATCACGCTGATCACCAGACCAACAGCGATCACCGGCGGCGAAATCCAGCGCAGCATCACCAGCAGAAAGCGCTGCAGCCAGATCGGGCTCCCCGAATGGCTGAGCTCCTCCTGAAAACGGGTGGGGAGCACCCAACCCAGCAACAGGGCCAGGAGCAAGCCCCCCAGAATAAGTAGCAGGCCCCCAAATACGGAATCCATCCAGCCGAGAACCTCCATGGAGGTGGCCGCTGGAAGACCGGCCACAAAGATCAACGCCGCGGACACCCAGACGGCCCGGGAGCGGCTCCACCCCAGGCGATCGATCAAACAGGCCACCGGCACCTCGAGCAGCGACACCGCTGAGGTGATCGCTGCAATCAGGGCCAGAGCAAAAAAGAGCACCGCCACCAGCTGACCTGTGGCGCCCAGCGAACCCAGGCCCGTGGGCAGCGCGATGAAGATCGTGCCCAGGGTGGAGCCACTGATCACATCCTGGAGGCCAAAGCTCATCACCACGGGGAAGGTGACCATGCCGGCCAGCAAGCCCACAGCGGTGTCCATCCCCACCACCGCCACGGCTTCCCGCGGCAGGTGGGCGCGCCGACTCAGGTAGGCCGAATAGGCCAGGATGCAGCCGATGCCCGTGCCAATCGAGAAGAAGGCCTGGGTGAAGGCATTGCGAATCGTGGTGGGATCCTGCAGCTGGCTGTTGTCCCAGCGGAGCAGGAATGTGCGATAGCCCTCCGAGGCCCCATCAAGACCAGCGGCCCAAACCGCAAGGCCAATCAGCAGCACAAACAACAGCGGCAGCCCCCAGCGGGACAACCGCTCAATGCCTCCGCGCACGCCGGCCGCCACCACAGCAGCAGTCGCCACCAGGCTGAGCAGCTGGCCGATCAAGGCGGAGCGGCCGCCGCTGAGGCCGGCAAAAAAGGCTTCCGCTGAAACGATATCCGCCGGGAGCCCCTGGGTGAGGGTCTGCACCAGGGTGGCCCCGGTCCACCCCATCAACACGGCATAGAAGGCCAGGATTCCACTTGCCGCCAGCACAAACAGCCAACCCATCGGCTGCCAACGGCGACCTGCGGCCGCCACTGGCGCGAGCAGGGGGCTTTGGCCGGTGCTGCGCCCAAGCACCATTTCGGCCACCAGCACCGGTAGGCAGACCAACAGCACAATCACCACGTAGAGCAGCAGGAAGGCGCCGCCACCTCCCTGGGAGGCGCGGTAAGCAAAGCCCCAGAGATTGCCGAGACCCACGGCACTGCCCGCAGCCGCCAGGACAAACCCCAGGCCCGATCGCCACTGTTCCTTCGCCATGCGCTTTCCACAAGCTGTCCGCCAGCTTGCCAGCGTTCAACGGTCCTGGTGGGAGACTTGTCGCAACTGCCGGAACAGCATGAAAGCCATCAGCGTGCTGGGATCCACCGGTTCGATCGGCACCCAGACCCTCCAGATCGCTGAGGAGTTTCCAGAGCAGTTCCGCGTTGTGGCCCTGACGGCCGGCCGCAACCTGAAGCTTTTGGTTGACCAAGTTCAGCGGCATCGCCCTGAGGTGGTAGCCCTGGCAGATGCCGATCTCCTGCCCGAGCTGCAGGAGCGTCTGCAGAACGCTGGCATCACAGGCACCGATGCACCCCAGCTGGTGGGAGGTGCTGACGGTCTCAACGTTGCTGCCGCCTGGGACAGCGCCGACCTGGTGGTGACGGGCATTGTTGGTTGCGCCGGTCTGTTGCCGACCCTGGCGGCGATCCGCGCCGGCAAAGACCTGGCTCTGGCGAACAAGGAAACGCTGATTGCAGCCGGCCCCGTGGTGCTGCCGGAGCTGAAGAAGAGCGGCAGCCGTCTGCTGCCGGCGGATTCGGAGCACTCAGCAATTTTCCAGTGCCTGCAAGGAACCCCCTGGGCTGAAAACGCACGCCTCTCCACCGGCGTGCCCACACCGGGGCTACGCCGGATTCAGCTCACAGCCTCCGGCGGCGCCTTCCGCGACTGGACGGCCGCCGACCTTGAAAAAGCCACCGTTGCTGATGCCACCAGCCACCCCAACTGGAGCATGGGCCGCAAGATCACCGTGGATTCCGCCTCCTTGATGAACAAGGGGCTGGAGGTGATCGAAGCCCACTACCTGTTCGGCCTGGATTACGACCACATCGAGATCGTGATCCATCCCCAGAGCATCATCCATTCGATGATCGAGCTGGCGGATTCCTCCATGCTGGCCCAACTGGGCTGGCCCGACATGAAGCTGCCGATCCTCTACTGCCTCAGCTGGCCTTCACGCCTCGAGACGCCATGGCGGCGACTGGATCTCACGGAAGTGGGGCAGCTCAGCTTCCGGGCCCCCGATCCCGCCAAGTACCCCTGCATGGAGCTGGCCTACGCCGCTGGACGCGCCGGCGGCACCATGCCTGCGGTGATGAATGCTGCCAACGAGGAAGCCGTGGCGCAGTTCCTCGAGGAGAAGATTCACTTCCTCGATATCCCCACAGTGATCGAGGCCGCCTGCGAGCGTCATAAACCCGATCTGATGGCCCAACCCCAGTTGGACGACGTGCTGCGGGTGGATCAGTGGGCACGAACCGCCGTGCGAGAACAGGTGAACCGCGGTGTGACCCGTTTGCCCATGGGAGCGCTCGCCGCTTAGGCATGCAACGGGTCAGCCATCACCTCCTGCTCTGCGCAACCCCCACCAAAGCCAAATGCTGCGATTCAGCGCTTGGGGCACAAACCTGGAATGAACTAAAGAGCGTTGTTCGCGAACTGAATCTCGAAAACACCGAACGCCCCGAGGGAATTGTTCTGCGCAGCAAAGCCGATTGCCTCAGGGTGTGCGTACGAGGGCCGATTCTTCTGGTCTGGCCAGACGGAATTTGGTACGCCGAGGTTTCGCCTGATCGCGTCAAAAGAATCATCGAACAACACATCATCGGCCACCAACCCATTGAAGAATGGATTCTCAAAAGAACACCATTCGAGACATCCACTGGCGCCCTTTCAGGCGAAATTTGATCCCAAATCAATCCAATAAAGCATTAGTGAAAGGCCCAATTAGCGCGCAATAAAAGGAACTCTGAGTAAAAGGATTTTGAAATTCAGCCGAAATTCCAAACAACGAAATCCGAACAATTGCTATTGGGCTCTTGAGCACCATGCGCCCACGGGTCGCAGCCCGGGCAATTATGATAAAAACCTTAAGCGCCAACAGATGAGCGCTTGTCTTGAGGCTTCCATTTGGCATTTGCAACAGCGACCCGACCCGCAAATCCAGCCCCTGAAGACAGCGCTGAATCAATCCCCTACCCGAGCAAGGCTGAGCTGCTCAGCGCCTTACCAGCAGAGCTCTCCAAGCTGAGCCCAGCGAAGTCCTGGGCGAGTCTGGCCATGTCTGCTGGGCTTTCGCTTCTGGCCGTCGGCCTGGGAACCCTTCTTCCGCTCTCGGCAGCCGCCATCCCCCTCTGGCTCCTCTACGGCGTGATCACCGGCACCATCGCGATGGGCTGCTGGGTGATCGCCCATGAATGCGGCCATCACGCCTTCCACCCCAACCGCCGGATTGAAGGCGTTGTGGGCTTTGTGCTCCACAGCATTTTGCTTGTGCCGTACTACAGCTGGGCCCACAGCCACGCGGTTCACCACGCCCACTGCAATCACCTGGAACAGGGAGAAACCCATGTTCCGCCGCGGGCAACGTCACCGATGGGGCGAACCACCGAACAGCTCAAGCAGAGGTTGAATCCCACCGTCTTCGGGATCATTTCTCTGTTCAATCACCTCGTGATTGGCTGGCAGCTTTATCTCTTCCTGGGCGCCACCGGCGGCGAGGACTACGACTCCCCCACCTCTCATTTCTGGAATCGCAAGCGCAATTTCAACGGCAAACGCCGTCTTTTCCCGCATTCATTCGGCAAGTGGATGCTGCGATCCAACCTGGGATTGCTCGCCATGGTTGCCCTGTTGATCATCGCCTCCGTGCAGTTTTCCCTGCTCCGTGTGCTGTGCGTCTATGGCCTGCCCTACCTGGTGATCAACATGTGGCTGACCACCTACACCTGGCTGCAGCACACCAACGCCGACATCCCTCACTTCTCCAACGAAACCTGGACTTGGTCGAAGGGAGCCCTGCAAACGGTTGATCGTCCCTACGGGCCCATCCTCAATCTGCTGCACCATGGAATCGGCTCAACCCACGTGTGCCATCACGTGAATTCATCGATTCCGCACTACAACGCCTGGCGTGGAACTCAACTGCTGAGGCAGAGGTTCCCTGAGCTGGTGCGCTACGACTCAACACCGATCCACAAAGCGCTGTGGAGGATTGCCACACGCTGTGGTGGCGCTGTGTACCAGAACCCAAGCGATCGGGCCTTCTACTACTGAAGCGAGAGGGCCCCACAACATCTCGGGATCACGGCTTAACCAGCAACAACGTCCCTGAGCCAGGCCGCCGCCAGCTGGTCGCCCCAGCAGCCGTCGCGGCCATGGAAGCCGTTGTGCCCTCCCCGTGGCGTGAACAAGGTGTGAATCGCAGCCTCCGGAGGCAGCGCCTCTGCCAGATCCATTGCAGACGAGGCAGGAACCCAAGGATCATCCAGGGCCTGCAGCAGCAAGGTGGGCGGCATCGCTTTGCAGGCGGGCACCAGATGCTGCAGGGGTGAAGCCTCGCGGTAGTAGGCCTCCACATCCGCAAATCCCCAGCGGGGAGCCGTCACGGCACTGTCGAACTCACGAATCGAACGAGGGGGCGTCGCCTGCAGCTTGGCTTCCTCGTCGGCGCTCACCCCAAAGGGATCCGCCAGGGTCTGACGCACCAACCGCTTGAGCAGCCAGCGTTGGTAGACCCGATTGCGCGGTCGCTCGATCGAGGCGCTGCAGGCCGCCAGATCCAGGGGACTGCTGGCACAGAAGAGGCCATCAAGCATGCCGGGGGAAGCCAGAGCGGCATTGAGCAGCATCGTGCCGCCCAGGGAGATGCCTGCCCCCAGCAGTGGGCGACCCGCCGCCAAGCTTCGGGCCCGCGCAATCACCGGCAGCAGATCGCTGTTGCAGCGTGCTGCATAGGTGCCACCCGCAAGGTGGCGGCCTGGATCAGCACCGCGCAGGTTGAGGCGCAGCACCGCAAAACCGGCGGCCTGGAGCGCCACACCCATCCGCCTCAGGCCCTCCCGGGAACTGGATCCCCCCAGGCCATGGAGCAGCAAAACCAAGCCCTTGGGGTCCCCTTCCGGCTGATCGAGCAGGGCCAGCAGCGACCCGGCAGCCGCCGCTCCACTGGGCAGGGCTGGCACGGGAATTTCAATCGGAACCCCTTGATCGTGGGGAAGATCCACTTCGCGCAGGGTGTCGCGCAGGGTTTGCAGGTCGCCACCGATCCAGGGCCAGCGCTGCTCAAACGACGGAACCCCCAGCCGCTCCCGCAGCTGGGGGTTATCCACGCCGCGGCCCATCACTTCTTGCCCAAGCCCAGATCCTTGAGTTCCACCAGGAGATCTCCGAGCACCTTCTTGGCATCGCCGAACAGCATCGAGGTGTTGGCCAGCTCGAACAGATCGTTTTTGATGCCGGAGTAGCCAGCGCTCATGCCCCGTTTCACCACGAACACCGTGCGGGCGTCCTGCACATCCAGAACGGGCATGCCGTAGAGCGGCGAATTGGGGTCGTTCTTGGCCTGGGGATTGACCACATCATTGGCACCCAGCACCAACACCACGTCGGTGGCGGGGAACTCGGGATTGATCTGATCCATCTCCTGCAGCTGCTCGTAGGGCACATCGGCCTCAGCCAGGAGGACGTTCATGTGACCCGGCATACGACCGGCCACCGGGTGAATGGCATAGGCCACGTCGATACCAGCGCTCTCCAGCACCCGCGTCACTTCCCTGAGCGTGTGTTGCGCCTGAGCCACGGCCAAGCCATAGCCGGGAACAATCACCACCCGTTCAGCGGCCTCAAGGGTGAGAGCGCACTCCTCAACACTGCAGCTGGTGATGTTGGTGTATTCACCGCCACCACCGCCTGCAGCGGTCGTGGCACCCAGGGCGCCACCGAACAGCACAGACACCAGGGAACGGTTCATGCCGTTGCACATCACCTGGGTGAGGATCAGGCCTGCAGCGCCAACCATGGCGCCTGCCACGATCAGCAGCTGGCTGCCCACCACGAAACCGGCAGCAGCGGCAGCCACGCCGGAATAGCTGTTCAGCAGGGAGATCACCACGGGCATGTCGGCGCCGCCGATCGGCAGCGTCACCCCGATCCCCAGCAGGCCGGAGGCCACCACCAGCAGCCAGAGGCCCGTGCTCGAATCAGCGTTGCGCAGCATCTCAACGGCACCCACAAGGGATGCCACCGCCAGCGCAATGTTCACGGCATGGCGCGCCTTGCTCTGCATCCAGGCCGGCGTGGACAGCCAACCCTGCAGCTTGGCCATGGCCACGATCGAGCCGGTGAAGGTGATCGCACCCACGAACACGGAGACAACGATCGACACCACGGCCACAGGGCCTGCCGCATCGAGGGCCGTCGGGTAAAGCGCCGCAGCCAGAGCCACCAGCAGTGACGACATGCCACCGCAGCCGTTGAAGAGGGCGACCGTCTCAGGCATGGAGGTCATCGGCACCCGCTGGGCGGTGATGGCGCCGAGCACACCACCCACCAACGTTCCGGCGATGATCCAGGTCCAGGCGGCGATGCTGATGCCGCTGGTGCCGATGTAGTTGATCAGCAGACCCAGCACCGCAAGGCCCATCGCCACGGCTGCCAGCTGGTTGGCGCCCCTGGCGGAACGCACCTTGGAGAGACCTTTGATGCCGAGAGCCAGCAGCAGAACCGCAACAAGCTCGATCGCGTATTTGAGAAGGTCAGACATCAGCGGTTCTCCTTGCGAGCAGGCTTGCGGCTGAACATGGCCAGCATGCGATCGGTCACGAGGAAGCCCCCGATCACGTTGAACAGGGCAAAGCCCAGCGAGACGGAACCGAGCAGCAACAGCACGGTGTTGTCGCCGGCTTTGATGATGGCGGTGAGTGCTGCCAACACGGTGATGCCGGAAATGGCATTGGCACCACTCATCAAGGGAGTGTGCAAGGTGGGGGGAACCTTGCCGATCAGCTCCAGCCCAAGCAGGCTGCCAAGCAGGAGAACCCAGAGGAATTCAACAAACATCAGTTGGCACCTGGGGTAAGGACATCGCCTCGACGGATGGTGCCGTCCTGGGCGATCAGACAGCCGGCGATCAGTTCATCCTCGGGATCAAGGCTGAGGACGCCGTCCTTCAAAGTGGGCTCCAGCAGAGCCACGAGGTTGCGGGCGTAAAGCGCACTGGCGTGATTGGGAACGCTGCAGGGCAGGTCATTACCACCGATCAGCTTCACACCCTTGCGATCCACGGTCTGGCCAGGAACGGTGTCTGCACAGTTGCCGCCCTGGGCCACGGCCAGATCCACCACCACCGCGCCGGGGCGCATCCGATCGAGCATGTCTTCGCTGATCAGACGCGGAGCGCGGCGGCCGGGCACCTGGGCGGTGCAGATGGCCACGTCGGCCTCCGCCAGCTGATCCGACAGCTGCTGACGCTGGGCCGCCAGGAAGGCGTCGGAGGCCTGTTTGGCATAGCCACCGGATTCTGAAGGCTTGTCCTCCATTTCGGGGGGCTCAATGAAACGGGCGCCGAGGGATTCCACCTGCTCCTTCACGGCAGGTCTGATGTCACTGACGTACACCACAGCACCCAGACGGCGCGCCGTGGCCACGGCCTGAAGGCCGGCCACACCGGCTCCAAGAATCACCACCTTGGCCGGCTGAACGGTGCCCGCCGCCGTCATCAGCATCGGGAAGTAACGGTCCAGCGCGGCGGAGGCCAGCAGCACCGACTTGTATCCGGCGATGTTGGCCTGGGAGGAGAGCGCATCAGCAGACTGGGCCCGGCTGATCCGGGGCAGCAGCTCGAGCGCCATGGCTGAAAGCCCGCTGCGCTGCAGGGCGGCCGTCAGCTCTTCGTTGGCATAAGGGGACAGCAGACCCACCACCAGCGCTCCCTGGCGCAGGCGGGCCAGGGTGGCTGCGCTCGGAGACTGAACACAGAGGAGAACGTCGGCCTGACTCCACGCCGACGAATCTCCCGTCCCAATGAGATCCGCGCCCTGCTCGGCGTAGGCCTCATCGAGGTATCCGGAGGGGGTACCGGCTCCGCGTTCGACTGCGACGCTGCAGCCCAACGAAACAAATTTCTTGACCGTGTCCGGTGTTGCCGCGACGCGGTTTTCTCCCGGCGTCGACTCCACCGGTATAAGAAGTCTGGGCAAGGCGAACACAACCACCGACCCGGCACAGGGTAGAAGGTCGCCTTCTCGAGATCGGGGAAACTTCCTGAAGAACGCACAGAACTTCTGTCGTTCTTGCTACGTGAAGTGGACCCTCTGTGCTCCCCATGGGTCTCAGCGCAATCGAGTGTCCCGATGGCCTCTGCCACAGCCACCACGGTGGCCATGCCGTTGAACGGGAAACCATGCAGTCCACCCTCCAGTTGCACGGCAAGGACTGGTGTGAACGGCTGGCGGAGCGGATTTATGAAATCTCCGTCGACACCTTTTCGCAAAGTGTGATGCCGAGCTTGCATACGGCCGGCTGGCAGCGACGCCATCTCGACTGGGAGTTCAAGCTCAACGACGGTGAGAGCGAACCCGATCGCACCCTGGTGGACGGGATGATCAACGCCACGGAAAGCTTCCTGCGCAGCAGCGAAGTGCACCGCCTGTTCATCCAGGAACTCGTGCAGGGCACCTTCGCGGAGGCCGAAAACGACGACCTGCGCATTCAGGCGGTGCGCACCTTGGTGGAGACCGAGATCGTGGCGATGCTTGAGGAGCACAAAGAGGAGCTGCTGGATCGGCTCGCTCAGCAGCTGCTGGACACCGCCAAGGGGGATTTCACGGCAGCTCGCTCCGCCTCGGAGGAGGCCTTGAAGGAAGTGGAGCACCTGGTGGTCAACCACGCCGAAGCGCTCTGAAGCAGGCGCTCTAAAGCAAGCGCTGATGATCCAAGACGTGCTGCCGGATCAGACGATCGGCAGCACTTCCTGTTCGAGGCCGGCGGCCCCGTTCACCTCTCCGCGGCGGTGCAGGACGCGAGCCCGAAGAATCAACGGATCGATGTCGCATTCGAGTTGCCAGCAGCCATCGAGCCGGTCGCGCTGCTGATCGAGGGGGCTGCTGAAGAAACGACGCTGGGCCATGGCGATGGGCGGGACCCGATCCCGATGGAGCTGATGGCCGGACGGTAGAGATGCCACGGCGCAAAGGAATGGTTAAAAAGACTCATCTTCCCGGGAGGTGATATCTCAGCCGTCAGCTTCAACCTCCCGGCCAGGCAGACCACGAACGAGGCCCAAGCCCGCCAGGTTCAACCAAGGCAGTGGCAGCAACAGCTGATCCAGCTGCTGCGGCGCAGGCTCGAGCTCGAGGGCAGCAGCCGCGACCTGCTGGTGTTTGCAGGCCCAGGGGCAGGCAAAACCCTCGGGGCGTTGCTGGGATTCCGCGCCATGCGCGATCAAGGCCGGCTGGACCATTTCCTGGTCTTCTGCCACCGGACCTCAATCCTCAATCAGTGGAAATCCGCCGCAGCGCGTCTTGGCTTGCGGCTGGAGGAGTGGCCCTGCCCGCCGGAGCGAAGCCAAGACGCTGATGGCTTGCTGGTGACCTATCAGGGGGCCGGTCGCCAGCGCGAGGCTCTGGGGGCACGGCTCGAGCAATGGGGCCTGAGCGCCTGCATGGCGATCGCCGATGAGGCCCACCATCTCGGCGTTGATCCCGACGAGCTGGATGCCGCCGCCTGGGGGCAAACCTTTCTGGAGCTGACCGGCAGCGTGCGGCTGCGCCTGGGGCTCACGGGCACCCCCTTTCGTGCCGACAACCTGGCGTTCTGCGCCGCCCGGCGCATGCTTGTGCGGCTCGATGACGGCGGTTGGGTTGAGCAGATCCGACCGGATCTCTGCGTTGAACCCAGGGACTTGATCGCCGCAGGGGATGTGCGCCCCCTGGAGTTCCGTTTCCAGGACGGCTGGGTGGAACACAGCCGCGAAGGACACCCGGACCGCGACGTTTCCCCCCTCTCGGCGGAGCAACGGGAAAGCTGGCGCGCGCGCAACCTGCGACGCGCCATCCGCCTGGCCGACAGCAGCAGCATTGGCCAGCAGGTGCTGCTGCGCGCCCAGCAGAAGCTGAACCAGTTGCTTGAGCAACAGCCGCAGGCTGCTGGTCTTGTCATCGCCCGCGACATCAGCCATGCCGAAGCCATCAGCCGGGTGTTGATGGACGACGGCAACCGGGTGGAGTTGATCCATTCCCAGAGCCCCCAAGCAACGGAGCGCTTGAACGCCTTCCAAAGCGGTGACGCCGATTGGCTGGTGAGCATCGACATGTGCGCGGAGGGCTTTGATGCGCCACGTCTGCGGGTGGTGGCCTATCTGACCACCGTGGTGACCCGGAGCCGTTTTGTGCAGGGCATCACCCGGGCTGTGCGGATGACGCCGGAACTGGCCGCCCGTGAAGCCATTCCCAGGGAAGCCTCCTACGTGTTTGCTCCAGCAGACCCACTGCTGATGGACTACGCCCGCTCATGGTCTGTGGCTGAGCCCTACGTGCTGCGTCCTCAGGAGCAGGTGGCCGAAGACGAGCAGCCGGGGGTTGGCGCCTGGCGCGGACCGAGCCTTCCCCTGGAAGCAGTGGAGGACGGAGCCGGCGCTGTGATCCGGCTGAAAACGCCCGAATTACCCGCTTTTTTGCAGCGCTGAGCACAGCATTGGCCAGAGGAAAATGCGAATTTGTGCAAATGGACGGCCGAAAGGGACCCCCGATCCGCCAACCTGATCAACATCGAGGAGACAGTCATGGACGCCGCAATGGAACGCCGGATCGTCGTTGCAACGGGCTGGGCATCCACGCGCATTGCAGTCCTGGACAAGGAAGAGCGCTATGAAGACAGTTATGCAATAACGCAAGAATTCTGCGAATGGATCACATGCATCGGCGAAAACGTGGAGATGCTTGAGGCCAATGTTTTGGCGGTCCCGCGCAACCCGAGCAAACGGCGTCCGATTCACGACCCCAGCTCCAACGACTCACAAGTTGAAATCTGAAGGCTTCCTTAAGTTCTTCTAAACCTCATTCATTCATTTCCCAGCCCTTGCTCACGCCAGCTTCCAGCAGGGATTTAGATTTTACTCATAGTCAGTTCGCTTAAGCGGTGGGTCAAGCCGGTACGGATCACATCGAAAACCTGGTCATTGTTGGGTCAGGGCCAGCCGGGTATACAGCCGCCATCTACGCAGCACGGGCCAACCTCCAACCGCTGCTGATCACTGGGTTCCAACGCGGTGGCATCCCCGGAGGCCAGCTTATGACCACCACCCATGTGGAAAATTTTCCGGGCTTCCCTGATGGTGTGCTCGGGCCCGACCTGATGGACCTGATGAAATCCCAGGCGGTGCGTTGGGGCACCCACCTGCTGGAAGCAGATGCCGACAGCATTGATCTGAGCTCCAAGCCCTACCGCATTGAGGTCGAGGGGCAGACCATCCGCACCCACGCCCTGGTGATCGCCACCGGCGCCAGTGCCAACCGCCTCCAACTTCCCTCAGAGCAAACCTTCTGGAGCAAAGGCATCAGCGCCTGTGCGATCTGTGACGGCGCCACACCGCAGTTCCGCAATGAAGAACTCGCCGTGGTGGGCGGCGGCGACTCCGCCTGCGAGGAAGCGGTGTACCTCACCAAGTACGGAAGCCATGTGCATCTGGTGGTGCGCTCCGACAAACTCCGCGCCAGTGCCGCCATGGCTGATCGGGTGTTGGCCAACGACGCGATCACGGTGCACTGGAACAGCGAAATCGAGGACGTAAGCGGGGACGACTGGATGCAGTCGATGACCCTGCGCAATCGCATCGAGGCCAGTTCATCCACCATCGCCGTTAAGGGGCTCTTTTATGCCATCGGCCACACCCCCAACACCGATCTGCTTCAGGGGCAAATCGATCTGGACGACAAGGGTTACCTGACAACGCAACCCGGACGACCGGAAACGTCCATGGAAGGCGTTTTCGCGGCCGGCGATGTGGCCGATGCCGAATGGCGACAGGGCATCACCGCAGCTGGCAGCGGCTGCAAGGCGGCCTTGGCAGCGGAGCGCTGGCTGAGTCACCACAACCTGGCTACCCGGATGCAGCGTGAGCAGGTGGAGCCAGCGGTGGCGGAACGCCCGGTGAATGTGGATGTGACCACGGAAGCCACCTACGACCCCCAAGGGCTGTGGCAGAAAGGAAGTTTTGCCCTGCGCAAGCTGTATCACGACAGCGCCAAGCCGCTGCTGGTGATTTACACCTCACCGAGCTGCGGCCCTTGCCACGTGCTGAAACCCCAGTTGCAGCGAGTGATTCAAGAACTGGATGGATCCGCCCAAGCCGTTGTGATCGACATCGAAGCCGATCAGGAGATCGCTGAACAGGCCGGAGTGAACGGCACGCCCACGGTGCAACTGTTCCACAACAAGGCCATGGTGAAGCAGTGGCGCGGCGTGAAACAGCGCAGTGAATTCAAAGCTGCGATTGAAGCTTGCCTTCAGGCTGCCGCCTGAGGGCGACAGCCCTAAGCGACGGCCCTCAGCGGCGGCGCGGTCCGCCGGGGCGGTTACCGCCGGGACGACCGCCAGGAGCACCGGCATTGCGCTCGCGGTAGGTGATGCGGCCGCGGGTGAGGTCGTAGGGGCTGATCTCCACCAGCACCTTGTCACCCGCGAGCAATTTGATCCGGAACTTGGTGAGCTTTCCAGCGGCTCTGCAGAGGCATTGGTGGCCAGCAGGCTGCTCGAGGGTGACCAGATAGAACCCGTTGCCCTGTTCCTTCTCGATCACGCCCGAGGTTTCGATCATGCGCTGGTGGCCAGTTCAGTCTTGCTCCAGCCAGTTTAGAAGGCCACTTGCACCCCGCAGAGACAACACAGCCCTTAGGCTCCAACGCCGACACACATCCCCCTGCCGTGATTCTCCCCCCGTTGAGCCTGGATCTCGGCCTGCTGTTGATCTCCATTGGCGTGGTCAACCTGTGGAGGATGCGGGAAAACGCAAGCTGACTTGACGACGCTGCTGCTGAACAAGCCCTACGGGGTTTTGAGTCAATTCACGCCGGAGGAAGGAAGCCGCTGGCGTTGCCTGAGCGACTTTGTTGATGTGCCCCAGGTGTATGCCGCGGGCCGGCTCGATGCCGACAGCGAGGGGCTGCTGATCCTCACCAGCAACGGCCGTCTGCAACAGCGCATCACCGACCCTCGCTTTGGCCATTGGCGCAGCTACTGGGCCCAGGTGGAAGGAATGCCCAACGCCAATCAACTGCAACAGCTCTGCGATGGGGTTGTGATTCAGGGGCGCCGGACCTTGCCAGCCAAGGCGCGCTGGCTTCAGGGCCAAGACCAACCGCAGTTGGCCGAACGAACACCTCCGATTCGTTATCGCGCTGCGATTCCCAGCAGTTGGTTGCAGCTGTCCCTCACCGAGGGGCGCAACCGGCAGGTGCGCCGGATGACGGCGGCTGTTGGCCTGCCGACGTTGCGTCTGGTGCGCTGCTGCATCGATCTGATGGACAACGGACCACCACTGGACCTCACGGGCCTTCAACCCGGCAGTTGGCGAGTGGTGACTGCAGCTGAACAGGAACGGCTCAACCGCCTGATCAACAGCAGCTCGAGCGCTGGTGCTCAGCGGGGAGGACATCGGAGGGGAGGGAACCGACGAGGGTGACCGCCCGGAATTCAATGCCCTCCACCACACGCCAGGGCTGCTCACTGCGATCGGCGTAGCGAACCTGCTCAAAACCAAGAGCTTCGAAGTCCTCGAGGAAGGCCTGCTCCTGCCAGGCGCCGCTGATGCAGCCACTCCAGAGATCAGGGTCCTGCTGCAAATGCAGGGGCACCACCTGATCGCAAACAATGTCGCTGATGGCAACGCGACCACCGGGGGCCAGGACCCGGCGAATGTTGGCCAGGAGCCTGTCGCGTGCTGATGGGTTCACCAGGTTGAGCACACAGTTGCTCAGCACCACATCGATCGAACCGTCAGCGATGAGAGGTTCACCCGTGGCCGTGGGGGCATCCAGGGCTTCGATGGCCCCATCAACAAAACGGACGTTGTCGAAGCCCACGGCTGAAGCAACAACCGGGATCGCTTGACGCGACAAGGCCAGCATGTCGGCGTTGCGGTCCACACCGGTTACGCGACCGGATGCACCGACAATTTGGCTGCAGATGAAGGCGTTTTTGCCGCTGCCGCTGCCCAGGTCGAGCACGCGATCCCCCTGCTTCACCCAGCGGGTGGGGTCACCACAGCCGTAATCCCGTTCAACGACAGCATCAGGAATCACCTTGAGCAGGGCAGGGTCGAAGCCGACCGGGGTGCAAAGGCAGGCTTCCTGCTCTTGGGCAGCAGCCCCATAACGCGCTTCCACAGCCTGGGTTTGGTCCAGCGACTGGGGCACTGGGGACGAACAACACGGTTCCGCCATCAGCCGATTGCCTCCTGCAGCTCACGCACCACATTCCACTGGCCGTACCAGTAGTTGGCCTCAGCCCGTCGATCGGGGTCCTCCACACCATCCACCGCATCGGGGCCCACCGACTTCCACAGCTCATGGCCACAGACGCGGTTGAGGCCTTGTTCCGCCTCATCGGACAACAACTGCAGACGCCGCTGCAGATTTTTGAGCTGAGCGACAGCCATCAGAACAGGATCAATTGAGGCGATAGTACAAAAGAACCAAGAGTGATCAAGGTTCAGAAGGGCAGCTTTTTCTTCGCGTCCTTGTCGAGATCAGCTTCCATCTCGCGCAGGCGCTTCAGGATCGTGTCGTAGTACTCGCCGATGTAGCCCTCCATGTCCGTGGTCTCCGAGGCCTCAAGACCGAAGGCGGCGTAGCTGTTCTGCATGGGGGCATCCAGGGTCTGACCGCTGCCGGTGACCTCAGCAAAAGCCAAACGCTCCGCCACATTGACGGCGGGTTCAAAGAAGGACGCCACCCCCTGCATCAGGTTCATCAGGAATGGCTGCACACGAAACACGCGGGCTGTCTTGCCACTGCAACGTTCACAGAGCTGAACCAGTTCGCCGGTGTTCCAGGCCTTGGGGCCAACAACGGGGTAGGTGCCACGCACGGTTTCCTCTCGCTCGAGCGCCGCGACGGCGAAGCGGGCCATGTCCTGGGTATTCATGTAGGCAATGGCCGTGGGGCTGCCACTGACCCACACGGTCTGGCTCTCCAGAACGGGAATGGCGAACTGACTGATCACCCCCTGCATGAAGGCGGCACCTTGCAGGATCGTGTAGTCGAAATCAGACGACTCCAGCAGCTTCTCGGTGCAGGCCTTGATGTCCATCAAGGGAACCTGCCGGTGCTGATGCGCACCCAGCAGTGAGAGAAAGACAAAACGCTTCACCTCTGCGCGCTCACAGGCACGAAGCAAATTGAGCTTCCCGTCCCAATCCGTTTCGTAAATGCTGCGGGGGTCGTTGGGGCGACTGGTGGATGCATCGATTACGGCATCCATGCCCTCAAGGGCGTAATCGAGGCTGTCGGGCTCCAACAGGTCACCCCGGGTCAGCTCACAACCCCATTCCTGCAGAAAGGCAGCCTTGCGAGGGGTCCGCACCATGCAGCGCACCTGGTGGCCGGCGTCAAGGGCACGACGGGCGACCTGTCGTCCCAGGGTGCCGGTGCCACCCACCACAAGCACTTGCATCGGCGCCTTCATCACGAAGGGTGGAGCTTAATGGCCCCAGTACCAAAGCGACTGCTTCAGTCGTCGCCCTGCAGTTTCAGGAGCAGAGCACCACCAGCGAGGCCGACGGGAATCAATACCCAGAAGATCGCAGCAGTTCCAAAAATCTCAGCAGCCATGGTCTGGGCAAAGCGATCACCCGCCCATTTAAATCCCTTCCCCCCGCAGGCTGGCGCAGATCTGTAACAGCTGCGGTAATTCCGCATCAGTTCGCACCTGGCCCGGCATGACGCCACTGGCACTGGCGCGATAGCCCGCCGCCTGGAGCGCCTGCACCAATGGCCCCAGAGCTGGTGGTCCACCGCTGCCCAGCCGTCGAGCCAGCTCATCAGTGGGCCAAACCGTGGGGCGATCACCGGGATCCGCCTGCAGGCGCTGCATCAATCGAAGGGTGGCAGGGCTGATCTGCTGACGCCCCAGCTGTTGAGCCTCGGCAATCAGCTGCTGCAACAACTGCGGCTCCTGCAAAGGACCGATCCACAGCGGGCCGCTGATGCTCCAGCGCCCCCGCCCAGCCACGCAATCACAGGCGGGCCAACCGCTGAGCTTGAGCAGGGGCTGCACCCGCTGGGCTCCGCAGCGTTCGCAACGGGCCACCAGCCCCAGCTTCTGTTCATCGCCCGCAGGGATCTGACGCCGCAGGCGCAGGGCGAGGCGAAAGGTGCGGCCTTCACTGAAGCTGAACAGCGGCTGCAGTCCGCGGCCCAGCATCCAGGCCTGCCGCGCCACCAGCCCGATCTGCTGCCGCAGGGCCATTTCCCAGCTGGAGGGATGGGCTCGAGCGGCAGCCCCAAGGGTTCTGATGGCGCCTGGCCGGTCGTGGCCGGTGGGGGAGCGACCATCCGTGGAGGCCAGAAACAACACGCCCTCGAAGCGCAGAGACTGAAGGGCAGGTTGAATCAGAGGCCCAGGAGCACCAAAGGCATCAAGGTCGATGAAATCGAACCAGTGGCGCTCAACAATCGAGCGGTGCAGCAGCAGGTCTGCAGCCTCAGCCGTGAGCCGGTTTGAACACCCGAGTCCCGCCGCATTGGCCTGGATCAGCGGCAGCCGGTCGGGATCCCCATCGTTGATCCAGAGCTCCGTTTCAACGGCCGGGTTGGCCAGCGCCTCCAACCCCCAGCGCAGGGCCCTGATCCCGCAACCGGCCATGAGATCCAGCCAGCGCAGGGGCCGCGTGGCGTTGAGGCTCTGGTGACGGGCCAGCAACACCGAAAGGTCCCGGGCCGGACGCGACTCAGGCCTGAAAAAGCCTGGGCCAAGGCTGAGCTCAGCCAAACCTTCGCGATAGTGATGATCGGTTGAGGTCAGAAGGGTGCCGCCTGCTGCTGTCCAGACTGCCGAGTGGGGTGTCCAGAGCACCTGGCAGTGGAGGGGCTGGCCCTGCCACTGGCGGGTCAGCGGCCCTGAAGGGAGCCCTGCCCTGCTGCTGTTGCACGGGTTCGGCGCCGCCAGCGGACACTGGCGCCACTGCGCGCCGCGCCTGGCTGACCAGGGCTGGCGGGTCTACAGCCTGGATCTGCTGGGTTTCGGCCAATCCGCCCAGCCGGCGCGGCCGATGGACAACCGGCTCTGGGCCCTACAGGTGTGCGCCTTCCTCGATCAGGTGGTGCAAGAGCCAGCAGTGGTGATCGGCAATTCCCTGGGGGGTCTGACCGCACTCACCGCGGCGGTGCTGGCGCCGAAACGGGTGCGGGCGGTGGTCGCCGCGCCCCTGCCGGACCCTGCCCTGATTCAACCGTTGCCGAAACGACGGGCGCCCTGGCGGCGGCGTTGGCAACGGCGCCTGCTCGCCCTAGTGCTGCACGTGCTCCCGCTTGAACTTGTGGTGCCCTTGATCGTGCGCACGGGCCTGCTCAAAGCCGGACTTCAGGGGGCCTACTGGCAGTCAATCCAATCCGACCCGGAGCTGCTGCAGCTGATCGCCCGTCCGGCCCGGCGCCCTACAGCAGCCCGGGCCCTGCGGGGCATGAGCCTGGGCATGGCCAACCGTCCCCGAGGCGCCACCGCCCCAGCCCTGCTCGAGCAACTGCGGGTGCCCATGCTGCTGATCTGGGGCCGTCAGGATCGGTTTGTGCCCCTGGCCATCGGGGAATCCGTGGCCGCCAGCCACCCAGAACTCGAGCTGAGGGTGCTGGATCGCTGCGGCCACTGCCCCCATGACGAAGCGCCTGATCGCTTCCTGGCTGTGTTGTTGCCCTGGCTGGACCGTAACTTGGGAGGACCAGACCGGCAGGGGACGACCAGCGGCGATGAAACACACCCTTTCGGTGGTGGTTGAAGACGAATCCGGCGCACTCAGCCGGATCGCAGGACTCTTCGCCCGACGCGGCTTCAACATCGACAGCCTGGCTGTCGGCCCAGCGGAGGCCGAAGGGCAATCGCGCCTGACGATGGTTGTTGAGGGCGACGACCAGACGCTCCAGCAGATGACCAAACAGCTGGACAAGCTGGTGAATGTGCTTCAGGTGCTCGACCTGACCCAGCGCCCGGCCGTGGAACGGGAGCTGATGCTGCTCAAAGTCTCAGCACCGGCAGCATCCCGGGGCGCCGTGATCGAACTCGTTCAGGTGTTCAGGGCCAAGGTTGTGGACGTGGCCGATGAAGCCTTGACCCTGGAAGTGGTGGGGGATCCCGGAAAGCTGGTGGCCCTTGAACGGTTGATGGCCCCCTTCGGCATTCTCGAGATCGCCCGCACCGGCAAGGTGGCCCTGGAGCGGGCCTCAGGCGTGAACACCGAAATGCTCAAGGTGTCACCCAGCCAAAGCCGGGTGCCGGCCTGAGTTACTGCGTGATCGCAGCCTTGGTGATGCGATCTCCTTGCTGGATCGCATCCACCACCTCCATGCCATCCACCACACGGCCGAAGACGGCGTAACGACCGTCGAGTTCCGGCAAGGGACGCAAGGCCACATAGAACTGGGCGCTGGCGGAGTCAGGAGCCTGGGAGCGGGCCATGGCCACCGCGCCACGCTCATGGGTCAACTCCAGGCCATCAAGTTCTGCCGGATTGGTGCTGACCCTGCTGTAGCGGGGCTGCGGCTCGGATCGGAACTTGATCTCAAGCGGGATCATCCGCGCCTGGCCGTTGTCGGGATCGACAAAACTGCCGGTACCGAGCTGCCCCAGGGGAACTGATCGATCACTGGATTGCGGATCGCCCCCCTGAACAACAAAGGGAACGGGCTCGCGAACAACGCGGTGGAACATGGTGCCGTCGTAGGTGCCGCGCCGCACAAGATCGATGAAATTGCCGGAGGTGAGGGGAGCGGCATCGCCGTTCACTTCAATCGTGAACTCGCCCTGGCTCGTCTGCATGGTGACGGTGGCCAGGCCCTGCAGGCAGGCCGCCTGAGCATCAGCACAACCGGTCACCACCGAAGCGCGCGGGGAAGGGCTGCAACTCACCAACAACGGGATGAGCAGCAGCAGCGCCCAGGAACGAAGACGACGCATCGGATCAAAGGCCCTCAAGGTTGACGCCAAGGAAGCGGGCCAGTTCAGCACCGTCCTTCTCCAACTGAGCCAGAGGAAGCGGTTCTCCAACGCGGGTGAGCGGCATGTCACGGCGTCCCTGGATTCTCAGGGCGACGCGGCGACGCGCATTGAAGCCATCGCGAACCTCCACCTTCACCGCCTTGACGTCTTTAAGCGGAATTTCCACCAGAACGGGTTTGCGGAAACCACGACGGCTGATGGTCACCACGCCGGCATCTTTATCGAAGCGATTGCTGCCGCCGCCAACGTTCACGGCGATCACATACCAGAGGTAGGTGGCCAGCAACGCCGCAGCCAGGCTGTACAAGCCCATCACCAGTCCCTGGGGCACGAACACCAGCGCAGCGGGGTGCCCCAAGGGGAGCAGGTCGCGACCGAGGTAGCTCGAGAGCGAAGCCAGAAGGAAGCCCACGCCCCCAATCGTGACGGCCGAAGCCACCAGAAAATTCGACAGACGACGGGAGCCGAGCACGGGTTGCTCGAGCACTGCTGCGGACATGACCCAGCCAGAACGAAGCGCCATTGTGACCGCAGAAAGGCCCCGACGACGAAATAGGAAAAAATCCCTAAGAAACAGAGCGATACAGGGCGTTTCAGCTCACGCAAATCAGCCCCGCAGGTCGCGTGAAGATTGTTAAGGTCGCGGCGTATCCCACAGCCTGCGGCTTTCCGCACCGTTCACCTCTCATGACGATCGCTGTAGGACGCGCGCCACAGCGGGGATGGTTTGACGTCCTCGATGACTGGCTCAAGCGCGACCGCTTCGTTTTTGTCGGCTGGTCCGGCATCCTTCTTCTCCCAACGGCCTACCTGGCCATCGGTGGCTGGCTGACAGGCACCACCTTTGTCACCTCCTGGTACACCCACGGCATTGCCTCCTCGTACTTGGAAGGTTGCAACTTCCTGACCGCCGCTGTGTCCACCCCCGCTGATGCGATGGGTCACAGCCTGCTGCTGCTCTGGGGCCCTGAAGCCCAGGGCGACTTCGTTCGCTGGTGTCAGCTCGGCGGCCTCTGGGCCTTCGTGGCCCTGCACGGCGCCTTCGCACTGATCGGCTTCATGCTCCGTCAGTTCGAAATCGCTCGTCTGGTGGGCATCCGCCCTTACAACGCCATCGCCTTCTCCGGTCCGATTGCGGTGTTCGTCAGCGTCTTCCTGATGTACCCCCTCGGCCAGAGCAGCTGGTTCTTCGCGCCCTCCTTCGGTGTGGCTGCGATCTTCCGCTTCCTCCTCTTCCTCCAGGGCTTCCACAACTGGACCCTGAACCCCTTCCACATGATGGGCGTCGCCGGCATCCTCGGCGGTGCACTCCTCTGCGCCATTCACGGCGCCACCGTGGAAAACACCCTGTTTGAGGACGGTGAGCAGGCCAACACCTTCAAGGCGTTCGAGCCCACCCAGGAAGAAGAGACCTATTCCATGGTCACCGCCAACCGCTTCTGGAGTCAGATCTTCGGTATCGCCTTCTCCAACAAGCGCTGGCTGCACTTCTTCATGTTGTTCGTGCCTGTGATGGGCCTGTGGACCAGCTCCATCGGCATCATCGGCCTGGCCCTCAACCTGCGCGCCTATGACTTCGTGTCACAGGAAATCCGAGCTGCAGAAGATCCCGAATTCGAGACCTTCTACACCAAGAACATCCTTCTGAATGAAGGTCTGCGTGCCTGGATGGCACCGGCTGACCAGCCGCACGAAAACTTCGTCTTCCCTGAAGAGGTTCTGCCCCGTGGTAACGCTCTCTAATCCCGGTCTTGGCGCCACTGGCGGCAAAGACCTTCCCTCCACCGGGTATGCCTGGTGGTCCGGCAACGCCCGCCTGATCAACCTGTCCGGCCGTCTGCTTGGTGCCCACGTGGCCCACGCTGGTCTGATGGTCTTCTGGGCCGGCGCAATGATGCTGTTCGAGGTGAGCCACTTCACCTTCGACAAGCCCATGTACGAGCAGGGCTTCATCTGCATGCCCCACGTCGCCACCCTTGGCTACGGCGTGGGCCCCGGCGGTGAGGTCACTGATCTCTTCCCCTTTTTCGTGGTCGGTGTCCTGCACCTGATCAGCTCCGCCGTGCTCGGCCTCGGCGGCCTTTATCACGCCCTGCGTGGTCCGGAGATCCTGGAGAACTATTCCTCCTTCTTCTCCCAGGACTGGCGTGACAAGAATCAGATGACTAACATCATCGGTTATCACCTCATCCTTCTGGGCGTCGGCTGCCTGCTGCTGGTCTTCAAGGCCATGTTCTTCGGCGGCGTCTATGACACCTGGGCCCCCGGCGGCGGTGACGTCCGCATGATCACTAACCCGACCCTCGATCCGGGCGTGATCTTCGGTTACCTGTTCCGCGCTCCCTTCGGTGGCGAGGGCTGGATCATCGGTGTGAACTCCATGGAAGACATCATCGGTGGCCACATCTGGCTGGGTCTGACCCTGATCTTCGGTGGCATCTGGCACGCCATCACCAAGCCTTTCGGCTGGGTGCGTCGCGCATTCATCTGGAACGGTGAGGCCTACCTGAGCTACAGCCTTGGCGCTCTGAGCTTCATGAGCTTCATCGCTTCGGCCTACATCTGGTTCAACAACACCGCTTATCCCTCCGAGTTCTGGGGCCCCACCAACGCTGAGGCATCCCAGGCTCAGAGCTTCACCTTCCTGGTGCGTGACCAGCGCCTTGGCGCCAACATCGGTTCCGCCATGGGCCCCACCGGCCTTGGTAAGTACCTGATGCGCTCACCCACCGGTGAAATCATCTTCGGCGGTGAAACCATGCGCTTCTGGGACTTCCGTGGTCCCTGGTTGGAGCCCCTGCGTGGCCCCAACGGTCTCAGCCTCGACAAGCTGCAGAACGACATTCAGCCCTGGCAAGTGCGCCGTGCGGCTGAGTACATGACCCACGCTCCCAACGCCTCGATCAACTCCGTGGGCGGCATCATCACCGAGCCCAACTCGGTGAACTACGTGAACCTCCGCCAGTGGCTGGGTGCAACGCAGTTCGTGCTCGCCTTCTTCTTCCTGGTTGGTCACCTCTGGCACGCCGGCCGCGCTCGCGCTGCTGCTGCTGGCTTCGAGAAAGGCATCGACCGCAAGGCTGAGCCTGTGCTCGGCATGCCCGACCTCGATTGATCCACCGGTTCAACCCAAACGATCGTCATCAACCCTCGCCATACGGCGGGGGTTTTTTATTGGGATGGGAGAGGCGATTTCTTAGCCTGTCCGAATCGATGGATCGTCCGTGAACACAGGCCTGAACACCCGGGTGATCCACCACGGCGACAGCTTTGCGGGAGACACCGGCACGGTGATGCCGCCGATCTTCCCCACCAGCACCTTTGCCCATGGCAACGCTGGCGGATTTGATTACACCCGTTCCGGCAACCCCAACTTCCGCATCCTTGATGGGGTGCTCGCTTCGGTTGAAGGTTGCGCCCACGCCACCGTCTTCGCCTCCGGCGTCAGCGCCATCACCGCCGTGGTCTCCCAGCTGAAGCAGGGCGATCTGGTGCTCTGCGAAGAGAACCTCTACGGCTGCACCGTGAGGCTGTTCGAGCAGGTGTTTGCCAAGTTCGGCCTGAAAACCGCGTGGGTGGACTTCACCCAGCCGGCCGCACTGGAGCAGATCCAAGCCCAGAAGCCGGCGATGGTGTGGCTGGAGAGCCCGACCAACCCTCTGCTCAAGGTGATCGACCTGGAAGCGGTCTGCGCCATCACCCAACCCCTCGGCATCCCCGTGGTGGTGGACAACACCTTCGCCACCGCCCTGGTGCAGCGCCCCCTGGAGCTGGGCGCCACCCTCTCACTTACCAGCACAACCAAGTACATCAACGGCCACTCCGATGCCCTCGGGGGAGCCGTGTGCACCAACGATCCCGAGTGGCACCAGAAGATGGTGTTCTCCCAGAAGGCCCTGGGGCTGCAGCCCTCCCCCTTTGATTGCTGGCTGATCACGCGGGGCATCAAGACCCTGCCGCTGCGGCTCAAGCAGCAGATGGCCAATGCCGCAGCGCTGGCCGATCAGCTGGCGGGGCACGCCAAGGTGAACTGGGTGCGTTACCCCCACCGCAGTGATCACCCCCAGCATCAGGTGGCAACCCGTCAGATGCGTGCCGGTGGCGCGATCGTGACGGTGAGCTTCAACGCCAGCCAGGAGCAGACCTATGCCCTCTGCAAACAACTGCGCTGGTTCACCATGGCCGAAAGCCTTGGCGGCATCGAAAGCCTGATTTGTCACCCCGCCACCATGACCCACGCGGCGGTATCCGCCGAGGTGAAGGCCAAGCTGGGCATCGACGATGGCCTGGTGCGCTTCTCGGTGGGCTGCGAAGACCTCGCCGATCTGCAGGCCGATCTGGACCAGGCCCTGGAGCTGCTGGCGTGAGTCCCCGCAATCTGCTCAACGATCCGGCCTGGCAGGGCTCTGATCTCGGCCATCCCTTACCCGACTCCCCCCATGCGGTGTCTGTGGCGCTGCCGCGCTGGCGCGATGTGGTCGCCTACGAGGAGAAGGATCCGGCCTGCCGCGATGCCCTGCAGACGATCTATCCCCGCTTCGGCCTGCATCCGCTGATCCGACAACTGGTTCAGCCTTCGGAACTTGCAGGCACCACGGTCTGGCCCTATCCCACCGAGGCGGCAGCCCAGGCAGCCCTGGCCCACTGCCAACGCAAGGCACCGGAGAGCCGCTCGGAGCTGATCGCCATTGCTGGGGTGACCTGCCTGCGCAGTGATGCAGCGGCGAGCCCCCATGCCAAAGCGTTCTGGCAGCACACCGGCCTGGGCCTCTCCTCCCGTCAGGCCGCCATCGCCCTAGGGAAGGAGACGGCCCCCAGCAGCACATCCGGCGACGCTGCCCGCGAGGGAATTCGAAAGCGCCTGGCTGGCATCCATGGCGTCGACGCCCAGCAGATCAGCCTGCATCCAGCGGGAATGGCCGGCCTGTATGCGGCACTCAGCGCCATCCAGACGCTGCGGCCAGGGAAGCCCACGCTGCAGCTGGGCTTCCCCTATGTGGATGTGCTGAAGCAGCCGCAGGTGGTGTTTCACGGTGGCGAGCTGTTGCAACCGCAAAGCCTCGCCGAGGTGGAAGCGGCCCTGGATCAGCTCCAGCCGGCGGCCGTGATTGTGGAGCTGCCCAGCAATCCGCTGCTGCGCTGCATGGATCTGCCGGGCGTGTCGGCCCTGGCCCGCAGCCGCGGGATTCCACTGATTGCCGATGACACGATCGGCACCGGCATCAACCTCAATGCCCTGCCTTATGCCGATCTGATTTTCACCTCACTCACCAAGAGCTTCGCCGGCCGCGGTGATGTGATGGCGGGCAGTGTGCTGGTGAGCCCGCAGTCGCCCTGGGCAGCCTCCCTGCTGGCGGCGGTTCCAGCCATCGCCCCGCTCAGCGATGCCGATGCCATCGCCCTGGAGATCGCCAGCCGGGATGTGCTTCAGCGGGTGCCGCAACTCGATGCGAACGCCCTGCTTCTGGCGGAAAGGCTCGAAGCCCATCCGGCCGTGAAGCGGGTGCTGCATCCGAAGAGCTGCTCCAACTTCCGCGCCTTGATGCGCAGCGGAGCTGGCCACGGCTGCCTGCTCTCCTTTGAACTGAAGGGAGGCCAAGAGCATTCGCAGCGGGTTTACGACGCACTTCGGATCAGCAAAGGCCCCAGCCTTGGCACCGATTTCAGCCTGGTGTGCCCTTACACCCAGCTGGCCCACTACGACGAACTGAGCTGGGCAGAGCAATGCGGCGTGCCGGCTGATCTGCTCCGGGTGTCCGTCGGCCTGGAAGACCCCGAGGCGCTGTGGATGCGATTTGAGCAAGCGTTTGCTGACCAATAGACCGGTGAGACTCTGAAAAAGCCCTTAACAACTGGGTGAGGAGAGGCTTTTGATCATTAGTTTGTTTTCTTCGGGCCCCCTCTACAGCAGCTCCATGTCCCGCATTTACGACGACAACAGCCAGGCCATCGGCAACACCCCGCTGGTCAAGCTGAACAACGTCACCAAAAACTGCAAGGCCACTGTGCTGGCCAAGGTTGAGGGGCGCAACCCCGCCTACAGCGTCAAGTGCCGGATCGGCGCCAACATGATCTGGGACGCAGAAAAGAGCGGAAAGCTCACCAAGGGCAAGGTGATTGTTGAGCCCACATCCGGCAACACCGGCATCGCTCTGGCCTTCACGGCCGCAGCCCGGGGTTACAAGCTGATCCTGACGATGCCCGAGTCGATGTCGATCGAGCGGCGTCGGGTCATGGCCGTTCTCGGGGCTGAACTGATCCTCACCGAGGCCGCCAAAGGCATGCCCGGTGCTATCGCCAAAGCCAAGGAAATCGCTGAAAGCGATCCGGCCAAGTACTTCATGCCTGGCCAGTTCGACAATCCCGCCAACCCCGAAATCCACTTCAAGACCACCGGTCCTGAAATCTGGAACGACTGCGATGGCGCCATTGACGTGCTCGTGGCCGGCGTCGGCACCGGTGGCACCATCACCGGCGTCTCCCGCTACATCAAAAATGAAGCGGGCAAGGCGATCGAATCCGTGGCCGTTGAACCGACCAACAGCCCGGTGATCACCCAGACCATGAACGGTGAAGCCGTCAAACCCGGTCCCCACAAAATCCAGGGCATCGGCGCTGGCTTCATCCCCCAGAACCTCGACCTCTCCGTGGTCGACAAGGTGGAGCAGGTGACCAACGAGGAGTCCGTTGCCATGGCCCTACGCCTGGCCCAGGAGGAAGGCCTGCTGGTGGGCATCTCCTGCGGTGCCGCCGCTGCAGCCGCTATTCGTCTGGCCGAGAAAAATGAGTACGCCGGCAAAACCATCGTGGTGGTGCTGCCCGACCTGGCCGAGCGTTACCTCTCCTCGGTGATGTTTGCTGAAGTGCCGACCGGCATCATCGAGCAACCGGTGGCTGTCTGAGCTGGCTCCACCAGAAGCCTTGGCCCCGTCATTGACGGGGCTTTTTTTATGGCCTCACCGTGACCGTTCAAGCCTCAGCGTGGTGATGGGCGGGCCTGGGGCTGCACCGCCGCTGCATCAATCCACATGGCATCGCCATAGGAGAAGAAGCGATAGCTCCTTTCAATCGCTTCGGCGTAGAGCTTCAACAGGGTTTCCCGGCCAATCAGGGCACTCACCAAGAGCAGCAGAGAACTTTTGGGCAGATGAAAGTTGGTGAGCAGGGCTTGAATCACCTTGAACTGATAGCCCGGCTGAATCACCAGATCCACCGGCCCGGTGTAGGGCTTGAGAACACCGCCATGGGCTTGAGCGGCCCCCTCCAGGGCACGAACACTCGTGGTGCCCACCGCAACCACCCGGCCTCGACAAGCCTGCACCGACTCCACCACAGCAGGGCTGACATCCACCCATTCACTGTGCAACTCCAAGGCGGTGAGGTCTTCCGTTTCAACGGGGCGAAAGGTGCCGAGGCCCACATGCAGGGTGATCCGGGCCAGATCCACCCCTTTCTTCTGCAAGCCCGCCAGCAGTTCATCACTGAAATGCAACCCCGCCGTCGGGGCGGCCACCGCACCGGGGCGGTCGGCGTAACGGGTCTGATAGCGCTGGCTGTCGCTGGGGTCGTGCCGTTCGATGTAGGGCGGTAGAGGCACCTCGCCCACGTCATTGAGCAAACCCTCAATGGTTTCGGCATCCCTGCAATCACTGGGGAACTGCACCACCCGTCCACCACTGGCGGGGTCTTCTGCAAGCACCGTCAGGCTGATCGAAGTGCCATCAATCGTGAGGCTGTCGCCGGGCCGCATGCGCTTGGCAGGACGGGCAAGGCAAAGCCAGCGGCCCTCCCCCCGCGGCTCCAGCACCAGCAACTCAGACAGTCCGCCCCCGGAACGACGCACCGCCAGGCGGGCCTTCAACACCCGGGTGTCGTTCACCACCAGCAGATCACCAGGCTGCAGCTGCTCGAGCAGATCCCACACCTGGCCGTGAGCAGCATCCATTGATGGCTCCCCCTGGGGGGGAACCATCAACAAGCGAGCGCTGTGGCGGGGCTCAACCGGTGCCTGAGCGATGCGCTCAGGCGGAAGCGGGTAGTCGTAGCTGCTGAGTTGCAGGTCCCTGGGGTCAGGCACGCGGGCGACCGATCAGAGCGCCAGGCTTTCTGAACGGTTCTCGATCAGATCGGCGAGATCCTTCAGGAATGCGGCACCGTCGGCGCCATAAATCACGCGGTGATCCGCCGTCAGGTTCACCTGCATCTGACGCTTGACGGCGATGGAGCCGTCCTTGTTCGCCACCACCGTGGGGCGTGATGCCGCCACGGCGAGAATGGCTCCGGTGCCTGGGGGAAGGATCGCGTCGAAGCGATCAACACCGAACATGCCGAGGTTGGAAAGGGTGAAGGTGCCCGTGGAATACTCCTCCGGCTGCAGCTGCTTGCTGCGGGAGCGCTTGACCAGATCACCCCACTGACGCGACATCTCATAAAGATCGGTGCGATCGGCATTGCGCAGCACCGGCGTGATCAAGCCACCGTCTTCCATCGCCACGGCGACAGCCACGTTCACGTCGGCTGGATAGGCCATGCCGGCAGCGGTGGTGGCAGCATTCACCTGGGGGTGACGCGCCAGGGTGACGGCCACAGCCTTGGCCAGCAGCGCCGTCATCGTGACGCCCTTGGGCTTCACCTGTTTGTAGAAGGCATCCAGCTTGTCGGTGGTGATGGTGTAACCAACGCGGAAGCAGGGAACCGCAAGGCTCGCCTCCATGTTTTTGTTCACCGCACCCTGGAGGGTGTTGAAGGCCACGGTCTCGCCGGGCCGACCAAAGCTGTTGCCCGCCGGAGCCGACGGGGCCACTGCTGCTGCTGCGCCAGCCGAGGAAGCAGCGGGGGCCGTTCCTTCCGCCACCCGGGGCACGGAGATGGGCTGACCGGAGGCTTGCTCCACGTCTTCGGCCTGAATCCGGCCGTGGGGGCCGCTGCCGCGCACGGTGGCCAGGTCCACACCCATCTGGGAGGCCAGCTTCTTGGCCCGGGGGCTGGCCACGATGCGACCGTCGTTCACCACCGGTGCCGACGGTGCAGGGGCAGCAACAGGTGCCGGGGCGGGGGCAGGAGTCGGAGCTGGGGTCTGAACCGCAGCTTGAGTGGGCGCCGGAGCCGGTGCAGGGGCGGGCGCCGCAGCAGGAGCGCTGGGGGCCTTGGCCTGCGCGTCGGCGATCTCAGCCTCTGTTTCGACAATCAGACCGATGGTTTCGCCCACCGGTGCCGTGCTTCCAGCAGGCATCAGGACCGCTGCGAGGTAGCCGTCCTGGAACGACTCAACGTCCATGTCCGCTTTGTCGGACTCAACGACAAGAACCGACTCGCCCCGAGCCACCTTGTCTCCGGGCTGTTTCAGCCACTCCACGATCTTCCCCTCCGTCATGGTGGAGCTGAGGGCAGGCATGAAGATGTCTGTGGTCGCCAAAACCGTCTCCGGGAGGGCAGATCAGGGGAGTTTACGAGTCAGCAGAGGCCAGCCGATCAGGCTTCCTCAATCGACTGCACAACGCCATCCTTCACAACGATGGCCACCTGCATCTTCTGCACCAGGTTGTCGCCGACCTTTAGCTCACAGCTGCTCTCCAGCTGACCCTGCTCAACGATCTGGTCCATCTCCAGCTCACGCACCTGGGCCTGCTGCTGAAGCAGGTTGCGCTTCTGCTCCTCCAGCTCGGCGCGCTTGGCAGCCACCTGCTGTTGGATCTGCGCCACCTGATCCTGCACGCGGGGATCAAGGGGGTTGGCGCTCTGACGACGCACCTGGTCCACCACGTCCTGACCTTCCTGTTCCAGCTGAGCCAGCTGTTGGTCAGCGGTGGCGATGCCATTGCTGAGCTCGCGCTCTGCTTCTTCTTTCCAGGTGGGCGTCACGACGGCGCGGACGGTGATCGGACGCTTGATCGTCAGGGAGGTGCCGTCGGACATGGGTTCTTGGGAGACGGCCAAAGCGTGTCAGCCCTTGCACGTGGGGTCAATCACCGGACAACCGACCACCCGCAAAGCCTCGTCAGCCGCGGTCAACGTCCGTAAAGGCCATCGATCAACTGCTGATCGCGGCTGGTGATGCGATCACGGCGCTGCTTCAGGGTCTGGGTCAGGAGTCCGTTCTCAATGCTGAAGGGATCCACAAGCACCACCCCGGCCAGCCGTTCATCACCCCGGGAACCCGACCGCTGCTTGAGCAAGCGGTTGCATTCGCGCATCAACAAACGAAGCAGGGCCGGATCACCGGGTTGGCCGCCCAGATCCTGCGCCACGCTCACGCCGGCTTCAGCCGCCCAGGCCACGATCGCCTCAGCACGGGGAACGATCAGGCCACCGAGCTGGCGTTCGTCCTGACCCACCAGCATCACCTGCTCGATCAGGGGGCTGGCCACCAGGGCCTCTTCCAGGGGGCCGGGCTCGATGTTCTCGCCACTGCTCAACACAATCGTGTCCTTGGCCCGTCCGGTGAGAGCCACCGAACCATCCGGCAAGAGCATGCCGAGATCGCCGGTGTCAAACCATCCCGCGGCATCGAGAACCTTGGCGCTGGCCTCGGGTTTGCCGAGGTAGCCCGCCATAACCTGGGGGCCCCGCACCATCACCCGCCCCCGTTGCCGGAAGCCCAGGGGCTGGCCGTTGTCGGGATCGACGATCCGGAATTCGGTCTGGGGCATCGGCAGCCCGGAGCTGCCGCGGATGTTGCGCCAGGGCCTGCGGCAACTCACCACAGGGCTGGTTTCGGTGAGGCCATAGCCCACCAGCAGCTCAATCCCCACGGCTTCAAAAAAGGCATCGATGTGGGGGGCGATAGCACCGCCACCACTGATCGGATAGGCGAGCTGACCGCCACTGAGCTGGCGACGCAGCTTCGGCCAGATCAAGTTCGAGGCCAGGGCATGCAGGGGCCAGCGCAGGGCCGCGCAGCCGCAGGCACGCAGCCGGCCGGCCGCTGACACCGGTTCCAGCAGGAGGTTGCGCGCCGTGCGCACGGCTTTGCGCTGGGCAGCGCTGTTGGCCAACGCCGCCCGCAGCAGGCGCTGCCGGGAGGGGGGGAAGGTCTTGAGCACATCCTCAAATCCAGCCTGAACCGCCTCCCACAGCCGCGGCACGGTGGCCATCGCGATCGGCCGGACCCGCGGCAGATCCTTCTTCAGTTGCTTGATGGTTGTGTAGGTCTGCGTGCAGGCGCAGGAGAGGAAGAAGTAGCTGGCACTGCGCTCGTAGGCATGCCAGATGGGCAACACACTCAGCACCGGAGCACCGGGATCGGGATAGGCCACACAGGCCAGTGAGCTCATCTGATGCAGCAGGTTGGCGTGGGTCAACGGGACCCCTTTGGGTTGGCCGGTCGTACCCGAGGTGTACAGAACAGTGGCCACGGCGTCTCTCCCCCCCGCCGGGGCAACGGGATCAAGGCCGGCCCCTGACGCCAGAAACGCCTCCCAGCCCATGGCGCCCTCGGCAGGCTCCCCTTCCAGCTGAAGCACGAAACGGAGCTGAGCCCTTTGCTCTGGGGGAAGGGCCAGACGACGCCACACATCAGCGTTCTGCACCACCAGGGCCGTCGCCCGGCAATCCGAAAGGATGTAGCGCAGCTCCTCCACCGGGGCCGAGGCACCGCGCACGGCATCAGCGGCACCGGCACGCATCAGGCCCTGATCCGCCACCAGCCAGCGGGGGCTGTTCTCAGCAAACAGAGCCACCACATCGCCATCGTTCACGCCATGGCGCCTGAAGGCGGCGGCAGCGGTGGCGATGCGCTCCGCTAGTTCGCCGAAATTGAAGCGTTCGGGATGCGCCACATGGGGCGCATCGACGGCGGCAATCAGCCCGTGGCGGTCGGCGAGCCAGGGCCACACCGCATCGACCCTCTGCAACTTCTGAACGTGGGCATGACGCTGCAAAGCGTCCGTTTCACGGGTTGTCGGGCTCCAGCTGGCCGTCATCCGAGGCAGGGGTTCAAACAGCTCAGGTCTATCTCGCTTCCTCCTCCCAGACCAGACCGAAACGATGGGCCAGGGCTTGCCGCAGCAACGGCTGCACCTCAGCCGACGTCAGCCCTGGCAACCAGTCCGCAAGCCGCCCGACCGCCCGACCGGTGAGCCCACAGGGGGTGACTCGCTCAAACCCCTGCATCGAGCAATCAACGTTGAGGGCCAGGCCGTGCTGGGTGATCCAGCGGCGACAGCCCACACCGATGGCGGCAACCTTGCGGTTGTCCAACCAGAGGCCGGTCAACCCCGGCAGACGCTGACCCTCCAGGCCCAACTCCGCCAGAACATCCAGAACGACTTGTTCCAACTGACGCAGATACCAGTGCAAATCGGGCGTGCGGCGCTGAAGGTCCAACACCGGGTAGGCCACCAGTTGGCCGGGCAGGTGATGGGTCACCTCCCCGCCCCGATCGATCCGATACAGGGGTGCCGGTGGGTCAGCGGGATCGAAATGCAGGTGCTCCTCGCTGGCACCACGGCCAAGGGTGTAACAGGTCTGGTGCTGCAGGATCCAGACCGCCTCCGGAGCCGATGGATCAGCAAGAAGAGTGCTCTGCCAGCGCTGTTGCGCCGACCAGGCGGCATCTAATCGAACCGGATCACCGGGCTCGAAAAGAAATGCACGCTGGGGGTGGGCCGAATCGTGCGCCGTATCTAATTTGCCGATAACAACCGGCACAGGAGTGAGGCATGAAGTTGCTGATCCATGGTCGCAACCTCGAGATCACGCCGGCGTTGCGGGATTACACCCAAACCAAATTGGAGCGGGCCACATCGCACTTCGGTGATGCTGTGCGCGAGGCAGACGTCCATCTCTCGGTGGCTCGCAATCCCCGGGTGCCGCAGCAGACCGCCGAGGTGACGGTCTTTGCCAACGGCACGGTGATCCGCGCCCAGGAACGCAGTGAAAACCTGTACGCCAGCATCGATCTGGCCGCAGGAAAACTGGCCCGCCAACTGCGTCGCTGGAAGGAACGCCACAGCGATCACCACCACAGCCACGGCCACAGCGCCAGCCACACCCCCAGCACGGATGTGGTCAACGATGCATCCCCCGTTGAATCATCCCTTCTGCAAGGGCGTGAGGCGGAACTGCCGGATCCGGGAGTGCGGCGCAAATATTTCGCCATGCCGCCCATGGGCCTGGAGGAGGCACGCCGCCAACTGGATCTGATCGACCACGACTTTTACCTGTTCCGGGAGAAGGAGAGCAATCAGCTGCAGGTGATCTACCGCCGCAACCACGGTGGGTATGGGGTGATTCAGGCTCGTGAGTGACCTCCCGGCCCGCCATGGCTGATCCAGCCCAAGAACTCCCAGACCTTCCCCCCCGGCTTGATCAGGCGATCCTCGACCCCCTGCTGACCCGGGACCAGCTCCAAGCCCTCTGTGATTCCGGGATGCAGGAGGGCGTGCGGGCCATCTGCACCACACCGCGTCAGCTGCCGCTGCTGCGGGAACGCATCGGGACGACCGACGCAGGGCCTCGCCTGGTGGCGGTCATCGGCTTTCCCTTCGGAACCATTCCCGCTGAGCTCAAGCTGGCGGAAGCGGAGTGGTGTGCCGCCCATGGCGCCCAGGAGCTCGATGTCGTGCCCGATTTCAGCGCCTTGGCGAACGGCGAGTCAGGCGCATTTGCCGAGGAACTCGCCGCCCTCTGCGAGCTGGGGCTTCCCGTGCGAGCCGTACTGGACATGGCCCGTCTGGAGAGCGAACAGCTGGAACTGGCCGTGGAGGCCGCCATTGATGCTGGCGCTGCGGGACTGCAGACCAGCAACGGCTTTGGCCCGGCCTGCCATGCCGATCAGATCCTTGCGTTGAAACAGCTGATCCGTAAACGCTGCGCCATCAAGGCAGCCGGGGGGATCCATAGCCTCAGCCACGCAGGAGACCTGCTGTTGGCGGGGGCCGATCTGCTGGGCACCAGCAGCGCGCCGGCTCTTCTGCAGGCCCAGCGCCGCCCCGCGGCCTGAATGGCAGAACGACGCCTCACCGGACTCGCCCTCAAGGTGGGACCCCTCGGCGAACACGACCGCCTGCTGAGCCTGCTCAGTGATGCAGAGGGCGTCAGTCGCTTCGCCGTTCCCGGAGCACGCCGTCCCAAGAGCAGTCTGGCCGCCGCGGCCCCCCTCACCCTGCTGGAACTGCAGGTGGGAGGACGCAGCGGCCTGGCCCGGGTGCGACAACTGCGGGTGCTGCGCAGTTTTTCCGGCCTCGGGCAACAGCTGGAAACCCTGGCTGCGGCGCAGGCGCTGTGTGATCTATGCCTTCAACTGGCGGCCCAGGACCCTGTGGACGGGCTGCTGGACACGATGCAGCTGCACCTGGAACGCCTGGAGGAGCACCGAGCCGACCCGGAGCTGGTGCTGGCCGGCACAGTCCAGGCCTGCATCCATCTGCTCACCCTGGGCGGTTATGGACTGCCATTGCAGACCTGCTGCATCACGGGAAATCCCCTGGACCCACCGCTTGGGCAGTGGGACTGGCGCTGCAGCCTGCTGCCGCAGGACGGCTTTGCGATCGATGAGCAGCCTGGGGCGGCGATTCAGCTGAATCCCTCCGAACTGGCCCTGCTCCAGCGACTGACCCGGGCCGACCTGCCCCGTCGCCGGGACGGTGCGCTGATGGGCCCCCCAGCCGTGTGGCGCCGGCTGCTGCGGGTGGTTGAGATCTGGAGCCGAACGCATCTGAACCGACCCAGCAAAGCCCTGGCCATGCTGCGAGAGACGCTCCTGGCAGGCGCGTGAGCCATCATGGCCGCGATGCAATTGCCCCTTGAGCGGACCGAGCCTCACCACCCCTGAACCCGCTCTTCCCACCGGCAGCAACCCGGAGGGAAAGCGTGGCTTGGAAGCCGTGCTGCGCCTCAAGGACTTCCGCAAACTCTGGCTGGGCCAGATCTTTTCCCAGCTGGCGGACAAGTTCTACATCGTGCTGATGGTCTTCCTGATCGATCAGCACCTGTTGCTGAAGGGGCAGGGAAGTGGCGTGCTGGCGGAGATGGCCTCGGATTACGGCCTCGACATCAGCACACGCACCCAGGTGATCACCCTGCTGGCTACAGGCATTTTTGTGGCCAACACCATCCCGGCCATGCTGCTGGGAACGGTGGCTGGCGTCTGGGCGGACCGCTGGCCCAAGCGTCGGGTGATGGTGGCCAGCAATGCCATCCGAGCCCTGTTGGTGGTGTTCGCACCGCTCTGTCTGCTGCCGGGGCCCGTCTGGCTTGGTCTGCCCTGGGGCTACTGGGGGCTGGTGGGCATGACCTTCCTGGAGTCGATCCTGACCCAGTTTTTCGCCCCCTCGGAACAGGCCACGATTCCTGTGGTGGTGCCGGGAGATCACCTGTTGGCGGCCAACTCCCTCTACCAAGCCACCAGCATGGGGGCAACGATCCTGGGCTTCGCGCTGGGGGAACCGATTCTTCGTGCCCTGCACAGCAGCCTGGCGATCATCGGCATCGATGGCGGCGAGTTTCTGCTGCTTCCGCTCTGTTACGGCCTCGCGGCCCTCAGCCTGTCGCGCCTGAAGCTGCAGGAAGCCCCCAAGCCCCCCTCCAATACATCGGTGTGGACGGAGATCGGCGAAGGACTGCAGGTGCTGCGCCGGGTGCCATCGGTGCGCGGCGCCATGATTCATCTGGTGCTGCTCTACAGCCTGTTGGCAGCGCTTTACGTGTTGGCGCTCCAGCTGGCTGCCCTGATCGAGAACTTGGGGCCCTCAGGCTTTGGTGCCCTGCTGGCCATGAGTGGGCTGGGCATGGCGATTGGAGCCGTGGTGATCGCCCAGCTGGGCCATCGGTTCAGCCGCCGCCGGCTCACGGCAGCAGGCCTGGGAACCATCACCTGGACCCTGGTGCTGCTCAGCCAGCTGCGGGGATCCCTGGCCTTCACCCTCAGCCTCTGCGGAATCCTGGGCATCGGCGCAGCTCTGGTGGCGATCCCAGCCCAGACCACGATTCAGGAAGAAACCCCCGAAACCGAGCGCGGCAGGGTGTTCGGACTGCAGAACAACCTGATCAACATCGCCCTCAGCCTGCCGCTGGTGCTGGCGGGCACCCTGGTGAGCAGCATTGGTCTTCAACCGGTGCTGTGGCTGCTGGCGGGGTTGGCCCTGGTGGCAGCGTTGATCGAACGACCGTGGCAGCGCTGCTAACTTGCCTTTTCGCCTGAGGAGGCCCAACCCGCTTGGCGCAGATTGCGTGGCTCGGCAAGAAGTCTCCCTTCTGCGGGAATGTGTCCTACGGGATCAGCACCACAGAGGCCCTGCGCAAACGCGGGCACCAGGTGCACTTCATCCATTTCGATAACCCGCGCAGCCCCGAGCGCGACGACACATCGCTGCTGGCCAACGACCCGGACGTCAGCCTGCCCTACCTGGTCAAATCGCAGGTCTACACGATCCCTTCCCCCGGGGCGCAGCGGGAGCTGAGGGAATCCCTGGAGCGGCTGCAGCCCGATCTCGTGCACGCCAGCCTCACCCTTTCGCCCCTGGATTTCCGCCTGCCGGAGCTCTGTCAGCAGCTGGGCGTGCCCCTGGTAGCCACCTTTCATCCCCCCTTCGATGCAGGCCTGCGCAACCTGACGGCGGGCACCCAACAGCTCACGTACCAGCTGTATGCACCGGCCCTGGCCCGCTACGACCGGGTGATCGTGTTTGCACAGCTTCAGGCGGACTTTCTCGAGCGCCTGGGCGTTCCCGCCGATCGACTGACGGTGATTCCCAATGGTGTAGACACCGACCGCTGGTGCCCCACCAGCCCCGGCACCCTTTCGCTGATGCATCAGCAGGTGCGGCAACGGCTGGGCCGAGAACGGATTTTCCTCTACATGGGGCGCCTGGCAACGGAGAAGAACGTTGAAGCCCTGCTGCGGGCCTGGCGGCTGGTTTCACCGGAGGGCTGCCGGTTGGTGATCGTCGGCGACGGGCCGCTTCGCAACAGCCTGATGAACCAGTTCAACGACGATCGGATCCTCTGGTGGGGCCACGAGCCAGACCTGGACACCCGGGTTGCACTGCTCCAGTGCGCTGAGGTCTTCATCCTGCCGAGCCTTGTGGAGGGCCTGTCGCTGGCCCTGCTGGAGGCGATGGCCAGCGGAACAGCCTGCGTGGCCACCGATGCCGGTGCCGATGGCGAGGTGCTGGAGCAAGGGGCGGGAATCGTACTGAGCACCCAGGGCGTCACCACCCAGCTGCGCACACTGCTGCCGGTGCTCAGGGACCAGCCAGTGCTGACCGCGGAACTGGGCCGCAAAGCCCGCCTCCGCGCCTTGGAGCGCTACACGATTTCCAGCAACATCGACGCCCTCGAACAGCTCTATGCCGACCTGATGCAAACCAGCACGGTCGCCGCCTGAGCCAGGCCGTCAGCGCCAGTCCAAGCCAGGAACCCAGCCCACAATCGCTGGGGTGACTGCGGCGTATTGGCTGTAATCCGGATGCAGCACCCGCAACCCCTGCTCCTCGAAGCGGGCTTTGCCCCGCAGCACAGCCGCCAGGCTGACCAACAGCAACAGATGCAGCGGGCTGCCTGTGGCCAGCACCACTCCTGCGGAACACAGCAACACCGCCCGGTATAAGGGATGCCGGCAGATGGCGTAGGAGCCTGTGGCGATCAACTGATTCGCCGGCTTGGGCGCCGGCAGCGGCGAAAGGCTGGCCCCGAGACAGCGAAACGCCTCAAGGGCCCGAAACAGGCCCAAAGCCAACAGCAGCAGGCCCAGGCCGAACAGGGGTTTGGGCCAAATCGCCACACCGAAGCTGGCGGGAGCTGGCCAGACCGGCAGCAGATGGGCCGTGATCAGCAGCAGCTGGGCCAGCAGCCACCACTCACCCCGGCGGTTGTCCAACCAGCCGCCCCAACTGAAGCCCCAATCGGAGAACATTCACTCGCTGACCACCAATGTTCGGACGTTACGGCGCTGCACCAAACCCGCCAGGGTCTGCATGTCGTCCCAGCGAATCAAGCCCACACAGCCGAGCGTGCCGCTGTTGGCATTGCGGTTGGCACTGGGGTCGAGATGAATGCCCAGATGGCCTCGCCCCGTGGGGAACTGCGGTTCAATCCCAATCCAGATCGGCCCGAGCTCGCGTGGATCAGCGGGACCCAGGGGCTCCACCGGCCCAAGGACGTAGCGACCGGCGGGGAGCGGCGCGCGGGTGCCGGAGCGATGGCGATCGGCGTTCTGACGGTGGGCCCGACCGCTGACGGCATCGAAGTGCTGCACGGGCTGACCTGGGGTTTCCAAACGCAGACTCCAGATGGGATCGCCCGTGCGCGGGAGCGATCGCGTGGTGCGGTTCAGCACCAAGACCGACTCGTTGGCGGAGGTGGAGATGGATGACGACGTGGTGGGGAGCCTGGAGGCAGAGGCCAGATCCATCTCAGCGGCAGAACAGGGCACGACCAACAGCGCCAGCAGCTTCAACGCGAGACACGACCGAACGACCACAGCAGCCAGGCAAACAGGCCGGAACCCTATGGGCGGTTTTTATTCGCTGAGGAAATAAAAGCCAGCGCTCTCACTGTCCCCTTCTGAGACCCAGCTCGAGAAAAGATTCAGAGCTCGTTTTCGGCCAGCCGCAACGCTTCAGGCTCCTTGGTTGGATCCAAGGCGCAGCTGTCATCCAGCAGGCGCTGCAGGCGTGGGCTGACAGCGACCACCAGGGGATTGGTCAGCACGCGCCGGCTGATGCCCAACTCCTCGAGCGAAATCGCCAGGGCTTGGCTGGCCTGGCGGCGCGGCAGACGCCCCTTCTCCACCTGACAGTCGCTGCTGGCCTTGGCCATGGCGGCATAGCCGCGAATGCGGCGGGCTAGCACCACCACGGCAACCCGGCGCTGAACCTCGGGTGCCAAAGGAGCATCCTCGGCAGCACCAGGGATGGGTGTTGCCATGGGCAGACCCAGCAAAAGCGCAGCAAGGAAGCGGTGGAGACGCATCAACGTGCCTGGAACGCCCCCTCAGTCAAGCCTGGGAAATCGCTGGGCGATGCTGCTGCCGGTGTACTGCGCCACCCATCCCTCGGGGTTGTTGAACCAACGCACAGCACAGAACTGAGGCTGAGAGCCCATGTCAAACCAATGACGGGTCCCGGCAGGGACCCGCATCAGGTCGCCCCGTTCGCACAGCACGCTGAGCACCTCGGAACCGATGTGCAGCACAAACAAGCCGCACCCTTCCACAAAAAAGCGCACCTCGTCTTCGGCATGGGTGTGCTCCTCAAGGAACTTGCGGCGCAGGGGCTCGCGATCGGGGTGATCCGGCGTCATCCGAATCGCGTCGACCGTGGCGTAACCACCATCGCGTTGAACCCGGGCAATCGCATCGGCATAGGCCTGGAGGATGGTGGCCTGGTCGGCCCCCTCCGGCAGACCCTGCTCCGCCGGCCATTGCTCAAAGCCGATGCCCCGGCGGCTGAGCTCCGACTGAATCACGGCCGGATCGTTGCTCTCCAGCGCAGACATGAGCCCATTCGCAGCATGGGCTGAGCTTTCGTCTGGAAAGATGCTGAGACGACTCATCGTCTGGACCCCGGGCGCATCGACTGCTGACCATCATCGATCCCGCCACGACTGGGGGTCTCACACTGGTGGGGGTCGGCCCCGGCGATCCTTCCCTGCTCACCCTGGCCGCCGTTGAAGCCATCCGCCAAGCGGAGGTGGTGGCCTACCCGGTCGGACGACCGGGGGCCGACAGCATGGCCGCCAAAATCGCCGCGGCCTGGATCCGCAGCGACCATCAGCGTCTGCCCTTGTTGTTCCCGATGGTGGAAGCCGCCGAACCGCGGCGCACCGCCTGGGGAGCAGCGGCGCAGGAGCTGCAGCAAGCCATCCGTTCCGGCCAGCGGGTGGCACTGCTGTGTGAGGGAGATGCGTCGCTGTTTGCGAGTTGCAGCTACGTGCTGCTGGCCTTGCGTCAGGCGTGGCCCGACTGTCCCATCAGCGTGATTCCCGGCATCACCTCCTGCTCGGCAGCCGCGGCTGCGGGCCTCTGGCCCCTCGCTCTGCAGCAGGACCAACTGCTGTTGCGCCCTTGCCCCGACACACCCGAGGAGCTGGAGCGGGTGCTGGATACCGCCGCGGCAACGGAGCAGGTTCTGGCCCTGCTGAAGCTGGGTCGGCGCTGGAGTTGGGTGCAACCCCTGCTGAAGCAGCGAGGCCTGCTGCAACAAGCACTATTTGCCGAGCGGGTCGGCTGGCCCGACCAGCAGATCTGTTGCGCAGATGCCGTTGCGGCCGAACCTCGCCCCTACTTCTCGCTGCTGCTGATCCGGCAGGGTTGGCCGGAGGTGCTGCCCTAGGCCAGCTCTCGGCTGCGTTCCGCAGCAGCAACCACCGCTTCGATCAAGGCGGAGCGCAGGCCGATGCGTTCGAGCGCGCGAACGCCGGCGATGGTGGTGCCCCCCGGGGAGGTGACCATGTCCTTGAGCTGGGCAGGATGCAGATCGCGACGGTCCAGCAGCTCAGCCGTTCCAGCCAGGGTGCGGTGGCTCAGCCGCAGGGCCAGGTCTCTGGGAAGACCGGCAGCAACAGCCCCATCAGCCATGGCTTCCGCCACCAGGGCCACAAAGGCAGGGCCCGACGAGGTGAGGGCAAGGAACGCATCGAGCTTGGCTTCCGCCAACTCCAGAACTTCACCCACATCGGCGAACAGCTGCCGCACCTGATCCCGTTGCCCTTGGTCGATCCCCTCTCCCCAGGCCAGAGCTGTCAAACCAGCTCCCACCAACGCAGGGGTGTTGGGCACCGCCCGCACACAGCGATGACCGGGAAACAAATGCTGCAACCGCGCCAGAGACACCCCCGCCAACACAGAAATCAGCAGCGGTTGACCCACAACAGGTCCTGAAGCTGCTGCAACGGCATCGAGTTGCTGCGGCTTCACCGCAAGCAGCTGGATCGGAGCCGTCCAGACCTGCTGAGCGGAAGGGTCATCAGCGGCAACCAAACCGATGCCAGGCGGAAGGCCCCCACGTCGTTGCTCAAGGGAACCAGATCCTCCGACCACCGCCAACAGCTGGTCGGCCGGAATCCGTCCACGCTCCAGGAGAGGAACCACAAGGGCCTGAGCCATGCGACCCAGGCCGATCACACCGAAAGCGGGCTGCACTGCGGGCTTCAGAGAGCGGCTGCCCCCCAGGCGGGCGAGGGTGCGCTGGCGGATTCGTCGACATCCGCCACATCGGCCTCACGGCTCACCACCGTTGGAGCCGAGGCTTCGTCTTGACCGGTGTTGGTCACGGTGACGCAGCTGGGGGCGAACAGGAAGATGCTCTCGCCGACGCGCTCCTGGTGTCCATCGATCGCGAAGGTGCCACCAGCAACGAAATCAACAGCACGCTGGGCCTGGTCGGGCTCCATCATCGTGAGGTTGAGGATCACCGTCTTGCGCTCCCGCAGCGCCTGAATGGCCCGAGGCATTTCATCGAAGCTGCGGGGTTCCATCACATTCACCTCGGACACAGCATTGCTGATGCCGGGCATGCCGATCACGTTGGATCCAGGCAGATCACCACCCAGGTCAAACGGGTTGGAGTCTCCAATGGTGGCCAGTGCACCACCGTCAGCCTGCAGGGCGCGCTGGTCCTGGTCATCTTGCTCGTCGTCGTAGGCGAAATCATCCAATTCGCCATCGAGATAGTCATCGCCAGCGACGACGGCACGGAGACGGGAGATCAGCGACACCTTGGGATTCCTCTCAGTCTGAATGTGGTTCGAAAACCATGTCCCTGGATACCGTTTTCGCTGCGGCGGGGCAAGTCAATTCGCAGCGTCTGTTGACACCAATCTCGGACCGAACAGGGCCGAACCAATCCTGAGCCAGGTGCTGCCCGCTTCAACAGCCTCTTTCCAGTCCGTGCTCATCCCCATCGAGCACTCCGCCAAGGCCAGCCGATCCGCCAGGGCACGGCAGTCGGAAAACAACGCCTTGCGCTGATCTGCAGCCATCTCGAGCGGCGCCATGGTCATCAGACCCGAGATCCGCAACCCCGGCAGAGCCTGCAGATCAGACCAAATGGCACCGAGTTCATCGGCCGACAAGCCCCCTTTGCTGGGATCGGGCCGCAGTTTCACCTGCAGCAGCACTTCAGGCTGACGGCCCTCCTCAACGGCGATGCGCGACACCCGTTCGGCCAGCGCCAGAGAATCCACCGAGTGAATGACGTCGAAGGCCTTCACCACCGGCCGCACCTTGTTGCTTTGCAGGCGACCAATGAAATGCCAGCGCAAGTTCAGATCGATCAGCTCCTCCTGCTTCGGCAGAGCCTCCTGAACACGGCTTTCCCCAAAATCACACTGACCAAGCTCCGCCACGCAACGCACGGACGCGGCTGGATGCCCTTTGCTGACGGCCAGAAGCCTGGATGAAGTGGGGCGGGCTGCCTGGAGCACCTGCCAACGCGCCGCGAAGGAATCGGTCAAGGGTTCAGATGAACGTCTGGTCGAACAGCTGACTCCAGGACTCGAGGTCGTCCGATCCATCACGACGGCAACGGCCCAAATGAACCTCAGCGTGGTGACGCGCATCCCCGTAGGGAATCACTTCGAACTGGGCGCCACGGGGCTGCAGGGTGACCAGGAAGAACATGCGCTGGGCATACAACGTGGCGTAGACGTCACGGCCCTCACCTGCCGGAGCCACCCGATAGAGCATCCCGAAGGTGGGGTGATTCAGATATCGCTCGGACGCCATGCCGTGATCGGAGCTCATAAAGCACCGTACTGACCACGGAGCCCAATCACCAACACAAGCACGACCGTCGCCAGGCCATTCAGCAGGGGAGCAGCCCGATCAGGCGGCATGCGGAAGTACGACGGACCGAGAATTCGCCCCCCACGGGCGACCAGGGCATCGGCCCCCTGCTCAGCCCTGAGAAGGATGTTGGCCAGCAGCCGCTCACCGACGGCCAGCACCAAGCCGAAACCGGCCTTGAAGCCCAGCTGGCGCAGGTTGACGGCACGGCTGGCGAGAGAGCGCAGCAGATTTTGGAGCTCCTCCTGCACCAGTGGCAGAAAGCGAAGTGCCAGCAGCAATTGAAACCCCAGCCGCTCCACAGGACATCCAAGCCACTTGAATGGAGCCAGGCACCAGCTGAGGGCCCAGACCAGATCCTCAGGCGGGGTCGTAATGAGCATCAGGTTGACGCTGTGAATCACGGTGAAAATCAAGGTGGACGTTCGCAGCCCCAGCAGCGCCGAGGCCCGATCCACCACCAGCGGCCCCAGCTGGAGACCGCCCAACTGCAGGGGGCCGAGGCGCAAAAGATCCCAGGAGGGGCCTTCCGTCTCGAGCCCCGGAAGCTCGGCCGGATTGCGCAGCGGGAAGGCCGCAGGGGGATCCACAGCCGGCAAGAACATCGACAGGAGGCCCACCACAACGGCCAAGGCCGTCAGCAGCAGAACAGACCTCCACCACAGCGAGCGAGCCAGCCCACTGACGAAGGTGATCAGCACCAGAGCAACCACCAGGCCAACCCGCCAGAGGGGCCCCGCCAGAACAGGCGTGAGCAGAAAGACAAGAGACCAGGCCAGCTTCAGCCGAGGGTCCAAGCGCCGGAGCCAACCCGTGGACCCATCGACGTATTGACCCATGGGGACCTGGCGCAACCAGTCCATGGCTCAGCCTTTACGACTCTGCTGACGGGCCAGGTCGCGTTCGGCATCACGCTGTTGCTTGCCGCGCCAGAACAGACGCAGCGGGCTGCCATCGAAACCGAGGCCCTCACGGATCTGACGCTCCACATAGCGCCGGTAGGTCTCTCCGAACAACTTGGGGTCGTTGACGAACAGGGTGAAGCTGGGCGGCCGGCTCGCCACCTGGGTGCCGTAATACAGCTTTCCTTGGCGTCCACCGCGGGTGGTGGGGGGACTGCGCCAGCTCAGTGCTTCCTTGAGCACCTCGTTCACAACGGAGGTACTGACGCGGCGACGGTGCTGCTCAACCGCCAGGGCGGCCAAGGCAAAGATGCTCTCCACGCGCTGGCCGGTGAGCGCCGAAGTGAACAACATCGGAGCCCAGTCGAGGAAATAGAGCTTGGAGCGCAGCTCCTTTTCCATCGCCGTCATGGTGTGGCTGTCTTTTTCCACCGCGTCCCACTTATTAACCACCACCACGCAGGCACGGCCGTCCTCTTCAATGCGACCCGCCAGGCGCTGATCCTGCTCGGTCACCCCATCGAGGGCATCGATCACCAGAACACACACATCACTGCGTTCAATGGCCTTGAAACTCCTATTGATCCCGAAGAATTCCGGGCCGTAGTTGACACTGCGCCGCCGGCGGATGCCCGCCGTGTCCACCAGGCGCCAGGGACGATTCTCGCGAATGATGCTGGTGTCAATCGTGTCGCGGGTGGTGCCGCGGATTGGGCTGACAATCGCCCGCTGCTCTCCACAGATGGCATTCAGCAGACTGGATTTCCCGACATTTGGCCGGCCGATGATGGCCATCTGAATCGGCTCCTCCTCGTCACCCTCCTGATCCTTCGGGGGGAAAAAGGTGAGCACCTGATCGAGCAGTTCTCCGGTGCCGGCGCCGTGGATGGCCGAGATCGGATGTGGTTCACCCAGGCCAAGGCCCCAGAATTCGCCGGCCATCGCCAGGCCCTGTTCCGGCGACTCGCACTTGTTCACCGCCAGAAGCGTGGGACAGCGGTGACTGCGTAGAAATTCCGCGATGGACTCGTCAGCGGCCGTGAGACCCTGCTGACCGTCCACGATCACCAGAGCCACACTGGCTTCCTCGAGCGCCAGAGCCGCCTGCTCCCGGATCTCCGGCAGAAACTCACTGTCGTCCTCGAACACCAATCCGCCGGTGTCGACGACCTTGAATTCCCGATCACCCCAGTAGCCGTCCTGGTAAGTGCGATCACGCGTCACGCCAGGCTGATCGTGAACAATGGCTTCACGGCTGCGGCACAGCCGGTTCACCAAGGTCGACTTACCGACATTGGGGCGTCCGATGATTGCGACGACAGGACGCGCCAAGGGTCTGCTCAGGCCAATCTTTCACCCTACAGAGACGCCATAAAGCCACTGGACAAACGAAATTCTTTCGGGGCGAGACTAATGAGTCTCAACCGAGACAGCTAAGGCGAGGTCAGGTGTTCCCTCGCCATGCTCGAACTCGTCGCCAGCCTTGTGGTCGACCTCTCCGACCAACGCCTGACCGTCTACAACAGCGATCAGGAGGTGGTTCGCGTGATTCCGGTCAGCACCGGCAAAGCCTCAACGCCAACACCGATCTTCAACAGCAAGGTTTATACGAAGTACCGATCCACCACGATGTATGGACGCACCTACACAGTTCCCGGGGTGCCGTTCACGATGTGTGTGAGCGCGAACGAGTCCATCTGCCTCCACGCCGCCCCCTGGCAGGAGAACGCCGGGAAACCCTTCGGCGTGCCCCGCAGCCATGGCTGTGTGCGCATGCCGCTGAACCACGCCCGTTGGCTGTTCCACAACACCCCGAAAGGCACACCCATCACGATTCAGGCCTGAGTCAGGCCACCGGATCACTTCACCGGCAGATCGCCGGGGTGCCCCTGCACCGGATCGGCAGGAGGGGGAAGCTCAGGGCCCAGGGGCCCCTGCTCCGGCAGGGGCTCGCTCCGCTGGGCCAGCCAGGCCAACAGCCAGTTCACGGCGGTGGCCCGTCGGGTTCGGCGGGGGTACAACTCACCGATGCGGTACCCCGCGAAATTGAGCTGTTGTTTGAGCAGCTGTTTGTGTTCCTTGGGAACCGAGCGGGTCAAACGAACCGACGCCGGACGCTCCGCGATCAGCTCGGGAGCCTCAGGGAAGGCATCGGCCCATTCGGAGGGTGTGTCGGGACCGGCGCACCACCGCGGTTCAGCAGGCTGATAGCCCAGACGTTCCCAAATCCTTTCGCAGACAAAGCGATCGCTGCAGCGGTCCTCCAAAATCTGATTCAACAGACTTCGACTGACAGGCCAAAGCTTCATCGCCAGAGGCACACAGAATATCAAGCAAAGATACAAAATACCAAACCTTTAAACCTTCTAAATAGACTGGACTGACTACGAGGTGGTTAACCGGCCAACGAGCAAGCCATTCCAAATCATCAAGACACGGCTTTTCACAAACAAGGCCCGACCAAATAGCCTGTGCCAATGAAGGATCCATAACTGTGTAGAATCGAATCACCAGTGATAACAAAACAGAACAAAGTCATCGATACCATGAGCTTCAAAGGAGAACAAAATACTCTAGAGATTGATCAAAAAAACTCTCTTAAAATCGTATTCATCACCGGGATGCACAGGAGCGGATCGAGCGCGCTGTCTCGATCCATGACAACCCTCGGCATTCAACACAGCGCCAATTTAATGCGAGCAAGCGAAGATAACGTAAAGGGTTACTGGGAAGACGAGGATTTTGTCGCTTTTAACGACGACCTCTTAAGGCAGACAGGACAACTTTGGGATGAGCCAAAGCTTATCAATCCCGAAGAATTTATAATTTTAGCCGAGAATCAAGGGGCCAAGGCATATTCATTTTTAAAGAACAAAGCCGAAAACAAAGAAATCATTTGCCTCAAGGATCCAAGGCTATGCAATCTCATACCTTTCTGGCAAAAGATTTGCAAAGACAACGAAATAAAATGGCATTTTATCGCCTCGCATCGAGACCCATTACCAACAGCCCACTCAATACATAATCGCGACTCGATTAGCACAGAGAAAGCGCTTTCCATATGGTGCACATATTATATCAACCTACTCGACAACCTAAGCCATAACGAACTATTAATAATCAACTACGACAGCCTAATCAACAACACACGCAACGAAGTCAAAGCACTCTCCGCTTTCCTGGAAAGACAAATCAACGAAGACAAATTCAAGATCTATTCCGAACATTTTCTTGACAAAAACTTGCGTCACTATCAACAACCTCCTCTAGAGCCAAGCCCAATTGAAACGGTCAGCCGAAAAGTCAATACGCTGCTGAAAAATTTCAACCAGAATGCCTTCACCCACGAAACCGATCTCAAAAGCGCAGTAGCAATTGCCCGCCAATCTTTAATCCAAGCCAATCAAGATTTATCTGACGAAAGCAATGCATCTAAATTCAAAAATCTTTTCGCCATTCACTACAAAAAGTCAGAAGAACAACAAAATGAAATACGGAAACTGAAACAAGACATTCAAACCTTACATTCTTGGGTTGACAAAAATAAAGAAAAAATCTTGGACGCCCAAAATGAGCTCGAACGAGTCAAGCGTCTCCGACAATCATCAAGAAAGCGCTACCAAGATGCCATGAACCAATTTGATGATCTGACCAGAACAATCTGGTGGCAGCTTGCTGGTCCATTGAGATTCATTTTTTCATCAAGACGAGACAAAGCCAATCTCCGCGCACTCAAATCCCGCAGCCAACGTAAATCCATCAAGGACTGAAAGATGGCAATTCCATTTTTCGAGAATCCCTTATCACTAGATGGCACTGGGAAGTCGCGCCAATTGCATTCGCGAGTGCTCCAATCGCCACTGGCCGGTGTAAGTGACAGGGTCTTCAGATCCCTTGTTCGGCGCTGGGCGCCCGACGCACTGCTGTTCACCGAAATGGTGAATGCCACCAGCCTCGAGATGGGGCATGGGCTCTGCAAGGTGGAGTCGCTCGCCGAGGAATCCGGGCCCATCGGCGTGCAACTGTTCGACCATCGCCCCCAGGCCATGGCTAATGCAGCACGACGGGCTGAAGCCAGTGGGGCTTTTCTGATCGACATCAACATGGGCTGCCCTGTGCGCAAGATTGCCCGCAAAGGGGGTGGTTCCGGCTTGATCCGTGATCCAGAGCTGGCCATCAAGATCGTGGAAGCGGTGGCAGATGCCGTGGCGGTGCCCGTCACGGTGAAGACACGCCTGGGTTGGTGTGGCAGTGATGCCGATCCCGTGCACTGGTGCCAACAGCTGGAACAAGCCGGTGCACAACTGCTCACACTGCATGGACGCACCCGCGAACAGGGCTTCAAGGGCGCTGCGGACTGGAGCGCGATTACCCAAGTAAGAGACGCCCTCACAATCCCCCTGATCGCGAATGGCGACATCAACAGCCCCGACGATGCCCTGCGCTGCCTGAAGCAAACCGGCGCAGCGGGAGTGATGGTGGGCCGAGGCACGATGGGAGCCCCATGGCTGGTGGGACAGATCGACGCCGCTCTAGCCGGTCTTCCGATTCCCGCCACACCCAACCCGTCAGCACGGCTTGCACTGGCCCGCGATCAACTGGACGGTCTGGTGGAGGATCGCGGCGACCATGGTCTGCTGATCGCTCGCAAACACATGGGCTGGACCTGCACGGGCTTCCCCGGTGCCTCGCGACTCCGTCATGACCTGATGCGAGCCCCCACGCCCGCCCAGGCCAGGGAGCTGCTGACGCAGCAGATCGACGCCCTTGCCGCGTCCGCTTGACTGGATGCCCCGACGATCAGGGCGTGGAGCCTGCAAGCGGCCAAGACAACAGCACGCTTGATGCCCAGGCCTGGCGGCGCTGGAGGTCTGGTCGCGCCGGCGCCGAAGAAATCGAGCATTGGCAGCAACAGCTCCACCAGCAGCTTCCCTGGGTCCCACAAGACCTGCTGGATCCGTCGTTGCTGCCCATCGCTCTGTTGCGCAACCCGAGCCAGTGGTCCCCTGAGGACAGCGGGCTGGATCCCATCGATCTTCTGGCCTGCCACCGGGACCTCACAGACACCAAGCAACTGCTGCGCAGCGGTCGCCTGGGCGAAATCGCCCTGGGACAGCGCAGCCTGTTCATGGATTTACCGCCGGTGCATCTCCAGGCCTATCGGGATGGGTTGAGACCAGCAGCACGTGAAGACTCCCTCAGTGCCCTGGAGCACCTCGGGGGCATCGGCCGTCAACGCTTCCAGCAGGGACGGCCCCTGGGCATGGATCTCGATCGCTACCAGCCCCCCCGACCGGACCCGGCACCAAGCGGGCCCACTCCCTCAGCGGCCTCGATCCTGGTGGTTCTCCACCCAACCCCACAAGAAGCAAAGGCCGAGTCGGCGCGCAACTCACAACCAGAAGGTTGGGGCCAGATCCGACACGCCTCCCTCGAAGATCCCTCTGGATGGATCAGAGCTCCATTCCCAGACGACGAAACCCTCGTCAGCTTCTGCCACGCCAGTGATCAGCTGGATCCCCAGGCAGGCCTGCGCATGGCCCACTGCGCAGCGCAACACCCTGAAGCGGTGTTGCTCACCAGCGATGAAACCCTGCGCTGGAGTGACGACGCAGGCATTCCTGCGGGGAACCGCCAGAACAGAACAGCCATCACACCGTTTCGACTGCTCTGCCGGGGATGCATCGGCGGCCTGGTGACCCTGCGCTGGTCGACGCTTCAACAGCTGAAGCTGCCGGCATCCACCGGTTCGCTGCATGCCCTGCTGCTGGATCTGGCGCTGCAGGTTTGCCGCCACGGCGACGCCGTGGCCCACTGCTCGGAGGTGTTGCTGCAGCGATCCATCCGGGCGAACCCGACCGTGCCCGACGTTGCCTCCCCGGCCGACCGCCACTGTTGGACCCCTGAGCTCAGCACTGAGATCCTGGCGATCAGCCAGCGACACAGCCCCGGCTTTCTCCTGCCGGGCGGGGAGCTCACACCCACTCAATCGCTGGGCGCCTGCCATCAGCTGCAGCTCCGCCCCGACCCCAGGGTTCTGGTGTCGGTTCTGATCCCATTTCGCGACCGGGTGGATCTCACCCAGAGCTGCGTCGCCTCCCTGCGCCGCTGCGCCGGAGCTGTGGCCTACGAGCTGATCCTGATCGACAACGGCAGTGAGGAGGCCGCCACCAAGGCCTGGCTGGACGCACAGGCACAGCTCGATGACGTGTGCGTGGTGCGGGTGGACGAGCCGTTCAACTATTCGCGGCTCAACAACATCGGCCGCCGCCATGCCCAGGGCAGCCATTTGTTGCTGCTGAACAACGACATCGAATTCCGATCCGCCGAGGTGCTTCAGGCACTGCTGGACCCCTTCGCCTACCGCAGCACCAGCGCCGTGGGGGCCAGGCTGAACTACCCCGACGGGAGCATCCAGCATCAAGGAGTTGCCCTGGTGAAGGGGGAGCGCCGCTGTGTGGTGGAGCCTGGCAAACACCTGCACAGCCCCGCCGTGCTGGCCACCCTCACCCCCCTGCTGGTGCAGGAGGAATTCACTGCCGCCACCGGAGCCTGCCTGATGCTTCGCAGCAGCGATTTCGATCGCATTCAAGGCTTCGATGAAGATCTCGCCGTGGTGTTCAACGACGTGGACCTCTGCCTGCGTCTGAGGCAAAGCGGTGGTTCGGTGGTGGTGACCCCGTTTGTGGAGATCGTTCACCACGAATCAATCAGTCGCGGCAAAGACCGCGAAGGCGCTGCACTGGCCCGGCATCAACGCGAGTCGGGTCACCTGCGGGCCAAGCACGCCGAGCTGTTCGCCACCGGTGATCCCCTCACCAGTTCATGCATTCACCCCCACAGCAATCGCTACCAACCCCGGGAGCCCGCGCCGCGCTCGAAAGGCCCGGTGGCCGATGCCGTGCTGATGCACTGGAGACATCCAAACTTCCAGCCCAACCATCAACGACCGATCGTTGTGCTGGCGCATTTTTCAGCCGACAACCGGTTTCGGGACGATCTCTTTCCCCTGATTGATGCCTACCAGCGCTTCGCCGACGTGATCGTTGTGTCGTCAGCCAGCGGGGTGCGCTGGCATCCACGAACCCTGCATCGGCTGCGCCAACGCTGTTCCGCGCTCGTGATCCGGCGCAACCAGGGGTACGACTTCGGCAGCTGGAAAGCAGCCCTGAAGCTGCATCGGCAAGACATTGAACAGGCGGCGTTCGTGGTGCTCACCAACGACAGCTTCTGGGGACCGATCACGCCCCTCGACGATCTGTTCCGACGCCTGCACGCCAGCACAGCGGATGTCATTGGGCTGACGGACGATCTGATGTACGAACCGCATCTGTCGTCCGCCTTCACGGCTTACAAACCCAAGGCATTGCAATGCCCCAGCTTTGATCGCTTCTGGGGGGGCCTGCAGATCTGGCCCCGCAAACGGGACCTGGTCAAACAATGCGAGGTGGGCCTGCCGGTGCAGCTGCGGGCAGCTGGACTAAAGCTCGAAAGCCTCTACACCCACAACGCCAACGGCAATGTTCTGCACTACGCGTGGAAGGAGTTGATTGAGCAACGGGGCTTCCCCTTCCTCAAGGTGAGCCTGCTGCGCGACAACCCCACCAGGCAAACCGTCGACAGCTGGCCCGAGGTGATCGGCCGACGCAACCCTCAGCTGGCGGCCAGCATCAAACGCCAACTGCGGCCGAAACCAGGGTTACAGCAACTGCTTGAACGGCTGCGCCATCGACTGAATGGAAGTGATCGCAAGGGGTCTCATGCTGTAATGACGCCGACTTCACGTCGGTGAGCCAGTCGATGAGCACCGCATCCAAGCGACGGGGAATTATCCTGGCTGGGGGGACCGGCACGCGGCTGCATCCGATCACCCAGGCCGTCAGCAAACAGCTGCTGCCTGTTTACGACAAGCCGATGATTTATTACCCCCTCAGCACCCTGATGCTGGCAGGGATCCGCGAGGTGCTGATCATCACCACCCCCCACGACAGGGAGGCCTTTCAGCGCTTGCTCGGCGACGGCCACCGCTGGGGCATGACGATCGAGTACGCCATGCAACAGAGCCCGGACGGTTTGGCCCAGGCGTTTCTGATTGGTGCCGACTTCCTGGCAGGCCACCCCGCCGCCCTGGTGCTGGGAGACAACCTCTTCCACGGGCACGATCTGGTGCCCCAGCTGGTGAACAGCAACGCTCAAGCCCAAGGGGCGACGGTGTTTGCCTACCCCGTCAGTGATCCCGAGCGTTATGGCGTGGCCGAATTCGATGCCGATGGCCGCGTGCTGAGCCTGGAGGAAAAACCTCAGAAGCCCAAGAGCCGCTACGCCGTGACTGGGTTGTATTTCTACGACGACAGCGTCGTGGAACGGGCCCGCCAGGTGAAGCCCTCAGCACGCGGGGAGCTGGAGATCACCGATCTCAATCAGATGTATCTGAATGAAGGGTTGCTGCGGGTGGAATTGATGGGTCGTGGCATGGCCTGGCTCGACACCGGCACCTGCGATTCCCTCAACGATGCTGGCAGCTACATCCGCACGCTCGAACATCGCCAGGGGCTGAAGGTGGGCTGCCCGGAGGAGGTGTCCTGGCGCCAGGGCTGGATCACGGCGGAACAGCTGGATCAACTCGCTCAGCCCCTCAAGAAGAGTGGCTACGGCTCCTATCTGCTGCAAATGCTCGAGGAGAGCGTGAGCGATCACGCTGCCCTGCAATCCAGCCTGGAGGTGAGCCATGCAGCTTGAACAACTCAAAACACCGTCCGGCGAGGTGATGCAGGGTCCCCTGCTGATCACGCCCCAGGCCTTCGGCGATGACCGTGGCTGGTTTTACGAAAGCTGGAACCAACGCAAGTTCGATGAAGGCGTCGGCGAATCGGTGCTGTTCTCGCAAGACAACCACTCCCGCTCGATCCAAGGCGTGCTGCGGGGACTGCATTACCAGCTCGCGCCGGAACCCCAGGCCAAGCTGGTGCGTGCCACGGTCGGAGCGATCTACGACGTCGCCGTCGACATCCGACGCAACTCACCAACCTTTGGCGCCTGGGTCGGCGCTGAACTGAGTGCCGAGAACAAAAGCCAGCTTTGGATTCCTGAGGGCTTCGCCCACGGCTTTCTCACCCTCAGCGATGTTGCTGAGGTGCAATACAAGGCGCGAGGGTTCTGGAACAAGTCTTGTGAGCAGGCCATTGTCTGGAACGATCCAGATCTGGCCATTGCCTGGCCGATCGAGCGGCTGCAAGGGATCGAGGTGAGCCTCTCGGGCAAAGATGCCGAAGCAGCAGGATTCAAAGCCGCTGAGGTGGCTGGAGACGTTTTCCCATGAAGGTGCTGCTCACCGGAGCTGGCGGTCAGCTGGGTCAGGCTCTGATCGCTTCCGCCCCTGAGGGACTCGAGCTGGTGGCCACCAGCCGTGAGCAGCTTGACCTTGCGGACCCTGAAGCCTGCCGCGGCGCCGTTCAACAGCACCAACCCGACTGGGTGCTCAACGCCGGTGCTTACACAGCGGTGGACAAGGCCGAGTCGGAGCCCGAACTGGCCCACGCCGTGAATGCCGGGGCACCGGAGGCCTTCGCCCGCGCTCTTGACCAACAAGGGGGACGCCTGCTCCAGATCAGCACCGACTTCGTCTTCAACGGAACCCAGGGAACGCCTTATCAACCCGAGCAGGCCCGCGACCCTCTCGGTGTTTACGGAGCAAGCAAAGCTGCTGGAGAAGCGGCGGTCCAATCGATTTTTGGAGCAGGAGGCCGGGGCCTGATCCTGCGTACCAGCTGGGTGATCGGGCCCGTGGGCAAAAACTTCGCGCTCACCATGCTCCGCCTCCACCGGGAACGGGATCAACTGGGTGTTGTCGCCGATCAAGTGGGCTGTCCCACCAGCACCCTCAATCTCGCTCAAGCCTGCTGGCAAACCCTTCAGAACGCTGGTGACCGCGACTTGCCAGCGGTTATGCACTGGAGTGATGCCGGCGCCGCCAGCTGGTACGACGTGGCGGTAGCCGTTGGCCAAATCGGTGCTGAGTTGGGGCTCATCGACACACCCGCAGCCGTTCAACCGATCACCACAGCGGACTACCTGACACCTGCTGAACGGCCGGCCTATTCGCTTCTTGACTGCACCGCCACCCGAGCCGCCCTGGACCTCAACGGCGAGCACTGGCAGCAAGCGCTGAAAACCGTGTTGCAGCAAGCCAAAACGCCATGAAGGGCGACTGAGTCCAACACTCCAACCCCAAACAACGCCCCACCACCCGCTCTCACCAATGGTTTCGTCCATGCCTTCCGCCTCCGACCTGCTGGGAGATCGCCGCAGAGTTCTGGTCACCGGAGGTGCAGGCTTCATTGGCGGCGCCGTCGTGCGCAGGCTGTTGCGGGAGACAACAGCCACCGTCTTCAATCTCGACAAGATGGGCTATGCCAGCGACCTGTCCTCGATTGAGGAGGTGCTGAGCGAACTGGAGGGCGCGGCGAACGATCGGCACAGGCTTCAGCAGGTGGATCTGACCGATGCAGCAGCGGTTGAGGCTGCGGTGCGGCAGGCAGACCCCGATCTGGTGATGCACCTGGCAGCGGAAAGCCACGTGGACCGATCCATCTCCGGCCCTGGTATGTTCATCGAGAGCAATGTCAACGGCACCTACAACCTCCTGCAGGCGGTGCGGGGCCATTACGAGGGCTTGAGCGGGGAACGCCGTGATGCCTTCCGGATGCACCACATCAGCACCGACGAAGTCTTTGGCTCCCTGGGCGCCGAGGGGCGCTTCTCAGAAACAACGCCCTACGACCCCCGCAGCCCCTACTCCGCCAGCAAGGCAGCCAGCGATCACCTCGTTCAGGCCTGGCACCACACCTTTGGGCTACCTGTGGTGCTCACCAACTGCTCCAACAACTACGGCCCATGGCAGTTCCCTGAAAAACTCATTCCCGTGGTCACCCTGAAGGCCGCTGGAGGTGAGTCGATTCCTCTCTACGGCGACGGGCTGAATGTGCGTGATTGGTTGTACGTGGAGGACCACGTCGACGCCCTGCTTCTGGCCGCCTGCAAGGGTGAATCCGGCCGCAGCTACTGCGTTGGTGGCCACGGTGAGCGCACCAACAAAGAGGTTGTTCACGCCATTTGCGATCAGTTGGACCAGAGCCGCCCTGGATCAGCTCCCCACGCCAACTTGATCACTCCGGTGACCGACCGTCCTGGCCACGACCGCCGCTACGCGATTGACCCGGGCCGCATCAGTTCCGAGCTGGGCTGGAGCCCTCGCCACAATGTGGAGCAGGGCTTGGCGGAGACCGTGCACTGGTACCTATCCCATCAGGAATGGTGCAGCAAAGTACGCGAGCGGGCGGGATATGACGGCAGCAGATTGGGCATAAAAACAATGAGAAACGAAGCCAACAAGTGATAGGTTTCAACTCACTTTTTAAAGACCTGCTTGTTGAGCGGCATGCCTAAGCGACGTCATCCGCTCTCCACTCTCTCCAACACGACGAGGCAGGCCCTGAAACGCTCTGCTTCTGCAATGGGGAAGCAGAAGATCCTGCCCAAAGCAATAAGAAGGCAGCTTAATCGACTGGGCCAAACCAGGCGCCCAAGCCCTCCCAACAACAGGCGCAAAAAGATAACGCCTGAGCTTCAGGATTACCTCAAAGACCTACAAAACAGAGAGACAAGCAAAAAGATAATTCGCGACTTCCGTGAATTAGCTCATTACGCTTACGTCTTCGATATTGAGCACTACAAAGCTCAACTCGAACCCGAAGAAGCCGAGAAAATCACAAGCATCGGGGATGCAATCCTCCATTACTGCCGATCGGGCCATCAGGAGGGCATCGACCCGAGCGACCTATTCGACACAGAAAACTATCTGAGCAAATATCCCGACGTTAGAGAAAGTGGACTCAACCCAATGGTCCACTGCTTCAAGTTCGGCATGAACGAACACCGCTACTCAATGGATAACATCCATTTCATGCGAAAAATGGCCGACATCAAAAGGCCTGATCCAAACACACTGGATTGCATTCAAGACGAACTAAAAAATAAAAAAGTTGGCGTTTTCCTGCACATCTTCTACCCCGAACTGGCCGAAAAAATTGCCACTTACCTGAAGAATATACCCTCTAACATTGACATATTCATTTCCACAAAGGAAGATTCAGTCGAGCCGCTGAAAACCACTTTCGCACGAGTTGATAATGCACATAAAATTGAAGTTAGAACCTTCCGCAACATCGGACGCGACGTCGCCCCATTCGTCGTTGGCTTCAAGGATCAGATCCCCAACTACGACCTCATCCTCAAGCTTCACTCGAAAAAAAGCCCTCACAGCAATGCACTCAGTGGCTGGTTTCTTCACTGTCTGGACAACCTGATTGGCAGCGACGTTGTTACCGCAACCAATCTCAAAGCCCTTCAATCGCCAGAGACAGGAATTGTATATCCGATTGAAAATTACGCTCTCAGCCTCGGCATCAAGCATGATTCCTGCTGGGGGCATGAGGATGGCAACTACAGCAAAGCCAGCCCTTTCCTCAAACGCTACAAGCTCGACCATATCAAAAGAAACAGTCGGTTTTGCTTCCCAACCGGGACGATGTTCTGGTGCAAACCAGAACTGCTCAAACCAATTCTTGACTGGGATCTCAGCTGGAACGACTTCGACGAGGAAGGCGGACAAATTGATGGAACCATTGCCCATAGCATTGAACGCCTCATCGGCCTTTCGACAACTGAAATATTTAAGCAAAAACTACAAACAACATACTGCGGATACACCCATTCAAAACAACATCAAACCGATAAATCAATTATTGAAGGGAAAAATCAACTCAAAATTCAGGGATTTGAGAAGGTCATCCAATTCAAACCCCAGCCTCTTCTTCCAGAATGGTCGCTGAAGAGCAACATCAACCCAAAGTCCCTGCACATCCATTGGGTGATTCCCAATTTCACACCAGGGCTTGGTGGTCACATGACCATTTTCAGAGCCATTGATTACCTGGAACGCTGTGGGCACAAATGCACAATCTGGGTTCATTCCGAGCTCAAAGGCAACGATAAACCAAATCGCCTGAGTTCGCTGCACAAACGCGTTATTGATCAGCACTTCCTTCCTCTACAGACAGACCAGGTGTACATGCTGGGCAATACTCAGGATGACCTTGACCTTGTAAGCGGCGACATTGTCATTGCAACCGACCGCATGAGCACCTACCCGGTGCTCGGGATGAAGAAATTTCAGAAAAGATTTTATTTTGTCCAGGATTACGAGCCCTATTTTTTTGCACAAGGAAGCTCAAGCATCCTCACCGAACACTCGTATGCATCCGAAAACAATTTTTCCTGCATTTGCGCCAGTCCTTGGCTGAAGCAGAAAATGGAAAGCTTTGGCAATTCAGCCATCTCTTTCCCGCTGGCCGTCGATCACGGTGTTTATCAACCCAATGGTGAACAGAAGCGCAACAACCATGCCATTGCCTTCTATGTGAGACGCAGCACACCACGACGGCTCTACGAACTGGGGATTCTTGCCCTGAGAGCCTTGTTTGATCTGGGAGATTACTTCGAGATCATCACCTTCGGCGAAGACGATCTACCCGATCTTGGAATTCCAGTGAAGGTGAGGCATGCAGGGATTCTGAATGGAGACGCCCTAGCCAATCTGTATCGCCAGTGCGCAGTTGGATTCGTGCTTTCAGGAACCAACTACTCGCTAGTTCCCAATGAAATGATGGCCTGTGGGCTGCCTGTGGTCGATATTGATGCCGAGCACACCCGAATCTCCTATCAGCCCAATACAGCCGTGCTGGCCGAAGCAACACCAGTGGGCCTGGCCTCTGCCCTAAGTCGCTTGCTGAATGATGCATCGTTCAGGGAAATCACTGCCCAAGCTGGTCTCGCCGCCACGGAACAGCTCACCTGGGATGGTTCCAACAAACTGATTGAGAGCTTCATTCAGAGGTCACTTCCAACGGTGCCGTTAACAAGGCAGTCCGTTCAACCAACAACACCTTTGGTGACGGTGGTGATCCCCGTCTACAACGGGGGCACGATGCTCCAAGCCGTCGTTGAGTCCTGTCTTGAACAGGATCTCGACCAAGCCTTTGAAGTTTTATTGATTGATAGCGCCTCCAGCGATGGGTGCATCGAAGCGCTCCCACATGACGAGCGGATCCGCCTGCACAGAATTCGCAAAGAAGATTTCGGCCATGGGCGCACCCGCAACCTGGGCGTGGAGCTGGCGCGAGGGGAGTACGTCGCTTTCATCACACAGGACGCCATCCCAGCAAATCGCATGTGGCTGATGAATCTGATAGCCCCACTGCGAAGTGATCCACGGGTGGCCGGGGTCTTTGGCTGCCACATCGCCCATACAGAACACGGTCAACTCACCGCTCTCGACCTGGACCAACACTTCAATCGCTGGATTTACAGAAGTCATCGACAACCGATTGAACTGAATGCCGAACGTCAGGCGGACAATGGAGTTGTCTCCACCCACGAACGCTTCTACTCCGACAACAATTCCTGCCTGAGGAAATCAGTCTGGGAGACGTTACCACTTCCGGATGTTGTCTATGGAGAAGATCAATTGTGGGCGCGTGAAATTCTCAGGCATGGCTACAAAAAAGCCTACGCCTCAACAGCCATTGTTCGCCATTCCCATGAATATGGTTTCCGCGAAACGGTGCTGCGGGCGAACACAGAATGGCATTTTTACAAAGAAATGCTCAACGAAATATTGCCTTACACCAAAAAGCAAGTTCTAGAAGTGTTTGAACAAGCTTGTGCTGATGACCGGTCTAGACAAAAGAAGTACCCGAACATCAGCGAAAACGAGTTGTTGATGCGTCGAAGGCGTCATTTTGCACGAGCCTGCGGCTACTACCTAGCTGGCAAAGGGCGCGGTGGAATTCGTCCCTAAAGCTTTGAGTTTTTCATTGATGTTGCTTGAGATCAGCTCCTGCGCATGGCACTGAGAAGGAAGCCACCGACGCCCCAAGCCACGACAACAATCCCGATCGAGCCAAGAAATGCTTGCCAGCGCCAGTTTTGATCGGGACTAACAGGCAGCTGGGGCTGACTGAGTACAACCACAAATTTGAGCTGGCGCTGACTCTCGCGACGACTGTTATCCGCAGCTAAACGAGCAGATTGCAGAGTTGTGGTCGCATACTCAACATCTGAAATCAACCCTGCTTCTTCAAGCACAAGAGCATTCAGATCTCGGCCATTTTTACTAAGAGCTCGGTTCCTCTCTTGACGAATCTGAAGCTCAAGCTCCTTCACCTGGTCTGCCACAAATGCCACCTCAGGTGCGTTGGGATCTCGGTACTGACGACGCAATGCCGCCTCTTCAACTTTCAATTCAACCAGTTGAGATTCAAGTCCTGAAATGAAAGAACTTGTCGTGGCTTGCTCAGTCTCAACACTCAAATTTCCATGCCTTTCCCTGAAAAGCTCAAGCTTTCTAGTTGCTGCCTTAATATTTATTTCTGCCAGACGAACCTCTTTTTTGGCAAATAGATTTTGATCAGCATTGATAGATTGATTGACCTCATTAACAAAACGTCGAGACTGCTTTAGTAAATCATTATTGAGATTGAAAGCCTGTTCTGGAGTAAATCCTGACGTAGTTAAAATGACTGAGCCACTCAAGGGCTGAGGTGCCACCGAAAGTTGTTTGCGATAAAACTCAAGTTGTTTGGGCGCAGAACTCTTGGGGCTTAAACCAGTCCAAAAATCTGGGAACTTCTTGCTGTAATTCTGCTCAAGCTTTTTCCCATCAGAGAACAAGCGAGATTTGACATCGGAAGATTCTAAATAAACCTGAAGGTACTGACCATCCACAAGAGAAGTCAACACCTGAGGGGCAGAAGCGGCTCCCGCCAGAACAGAGGCAGATGAACCCTGGAGCGGGATTGCCTGTTGGATCACAAATTCAGAGACAGAAGTATAACGATCCCTACCAATGACGAAACAATAGAAAGCTGAGGTCGCAAGAAAAGCTGAAACCAAAAACTTTGGCCTGGTAAACCTCTCTAACCGTTCACGCCAAATCGGGGCCTGTTGACCAAAGGCCAGTGAGCTGGGAATCTGGAAAGGCGATGACGACACCTTAGGAAGAGATGGTGAAGAGCTGGGAGTAGGGATGGAGTCAGGCATGATCAAAAATTACCTCTACAAAATAAAACGGACAACAATCAGGGATTAATCATCATTAGCCTCAAGAAGCAAAGATTCGTTCGTTCGATAAAGAACAAGCGAGAACCCAAGAAGCACCATAGAGCACCCGATCAGATATGAAAGAGATATGTTGGGTATTGGATATTGATTATTCAAGGAATATCTAAACAACTCAACAGCATGAAGCACTGGATTCCAAGTAACGAAAGGCCTGACATATTCAGGAATTTCAAAAGCAGCAAAAAATATTCCAGAAGTAAAAATAATCAATCGATTCAAAATTCGCTTAACGATTCTGGTTATCCACTTATTAAGCCTCCCCAAAAATACAAGGCAAATCCCAAATCCTAGAGATAATAAAATAGTCAGCAAATAGACGCTGATCGCCAATCCTGGGCTGTCAAGCTGAAAGCTCCAGGTGAAATACCAAACCAGACCAAAAATACCAAGTGAAATTGTAGCTAATGCCCTGAAGTCGTTAAGGGACAAGGCCAAAAGAATATCCAGAGGCTTTACCCTAGGGTAGTACAAAGGTGCTCTTAATTTCAAACCACTGAGGGCTTTAATAGCGACCATTCTGAAGAGAAAAGCAATACAAAACCCTGTAGCTATAAATACAACAATATTAAAGTACATATCTGTCGATCCGCCGGCCGCATATCTGTTAGATCCCCTTACAAGGCTAAATCCAACTCGCATGCCGATAAAGAACAGCATGATCTGCAATGGATTAACAATACTTTCCCATGCACCAATCGAAGAACCCGTTGACTTTCTATCAATATCATAAGAAGCGATTGCAAAAACAATTGCAATTTGGCGGCGAATCCCAGAAAAAAACTTGTGCATGAAGTTCATAGAACCAAAACCTCCTAAACGAAATCGTCCATTCCATCATCCGAAGAATCTAAATTCAACAGATTCAAGCCTGTCCCAAATTGCTCATCATCTGAATCAGAAGAATTAGATTTTCCAAGATTTTGATCAGCCCATTGGATAGCATCAACTAGCCCACCGGCATACAGAACTTCACCAAGCGCCCCTAAAACCAGGCCATCAGAGCAAAATTCACGCTGAAAAGATTTATTAACTGAAGTAGAAATAAGGGTCTTGGCTCCTAACTGCTTTAGCAAAATCGGGCGAAGAGGGCTGGCAAACTTAGACATCAAAAATTTTGTGTTGGGTATCAAATACAAGTCAAAAGAAAATAGAACCGATAGCGCTAAAAAAAAGTAATCTTTCTGTGGCAAAGAAAGATCTCTAATGATCAGTCCTGGATGAATTTCTATCTGTGCCAACAAATCCCAAAACTCATCCATGCTCACCAGGGACTTTTCAAGGCAATCTCCGTAAACTGCAACGAGAAAATTTAGGGCATGAGAGATCCGCAACTTGCTATCCAATCCTCCTTCTCCACCAACAGGCCAACCGACCACACCATCAACGAGGATTTGACCTGAAATCGGAGAAACAAGTCCAGCCAATGCCGAAACAAGTTGATATTTCAAGAATGAATTAGTTGTGATAACAACGGTTTTTTTTCCTTCCAGCAGACTCCAGTTCCAAACATTTTTAAAAGAAATTGCAGGGTCTGACGGGTCGCAGCGAAGAGAGAAGTTCCGGAACGTCAATACCGGCCTGGCTGAAGCAGTCTCACTCACCACAACACCGGAGGAAGAGGGATCCAATTCGCTGAACATACCACCAGGAAATCAAGCAGCTTCAGGGGTGTCGTGCAACCCATTTCAAAGCACCTTTGATCAATCCTGTGCGACAACGCTTTTCCAAGCGATCCGTCACTAAACGCAGTGCAAGATCTCCGGTGCGGTTCAGCAGCGGCTTCGGCAACAGAACCCCTGCTCCATTCGCGGTGAGTTCAAGACTGAGGTCTGCCTTGGCCATCAAGCGTTCCTGCTCGGGTCGAATCCAGGCCTGGCACTGGAACTCGACCAGGTCCTGCAGCCGTCCGAGGCCATGCATCGTGCAGTGCTCAAAAACAATGGTGAGTTGATCGCCATCCCAGCTAGAGCGGAACACCACCTCAGGCTGAAGCTGAAAATTCAGCAACTGATATGGCCGGGATTCATAAAGAAAGCGGCCATCCGCGAGCCGCTCCACCTTGTTGCGATTCAACAGAGCCTTCAACGGGCGCCCAGGCTGCGCCAGGTAGCCCTGCAACTGAGGCAAAGAGGCATCAGGCACCTGCAAAGCGATGCCATGGGAGCGGTGAACCTGCACCGGAGACCACCGAAACAGTTGAAGCGGAACGATGGCACGACCAACGGACAGTGATCACGGATGATCGATGCAACGCTCGATCGCGCCGTGGACCCGATGACGCAGCCGTTCAGGATTGAAACCGACAGCCTGGGGGGCATTGAGGTGATGTCCGAAGCGCTCTGGGGGGCCCAGACCCAGCGGTCGCTTCAGAACTTCGCCATCAGCGACGAACGGATCCCGCTCGAGATCATCCAGGCCCTGGCCTGGATCAAGCGTTCCTGCGCCACAGTGAACGGCGAGCATGCTCTTCTGAACCCTCAACAGGTGGAGCTGATCTGCACGGCGGCCGATGCCATTGCCGCTGGCCAGCACAACGATCAGTTCCCGCTGCGGATCTGGCAGACCGGAAGCGGGACCCAGACCAACATGAACATCAACGAGGTGATCAGCAATCTGGCGTCTCAGGCTTCAGGCACCGCCCTCGGCAGCCACACCCCAGTGCACCCGAATGACCACGTCAATCGGTCGCAATCCACCAATGATGTGTTTCCCGCAGCGATCCACGTCGCCGCGGCCAAGCACCTGAAGGACGGGCTGCTGCCGGCGCTCGATGCCTTGGTGCAGGCCCTTGATGCCAAAGCTCAGGCCTGGATGCCCATCGTCAAGATCGGCCGCACCCATCTGCAGGATGCAGTGCCCCTGCGGTTGGGCGATGAAGTGGGCGCCTGGCGGGATCAACTCAAACAAGCCCAGGCATGGCTGGAGGACTGTCTGGTCAGCCTTGGCGATCTTCCCTTGGGGGGCACCGCCGTGGGCACGGGGTTGAACACACCGCCTGGCTTCCGCCATGCCGTTGCAGAAGAGCTGAGCCGGGTCGCCGGCGTCAAGGTTCGTCCTGCTGACAACCTCTTCGCGGTGATGGCCGGCCATGACGCCCTCGTTCAAGCGATGGGCCAACTTCGCTTGCTGGCGGTGGCCCTGCTCCGGATCGCCAACGACGTGCGGCTGCTTGGGTGTGGCCCCCGGGCAGGTCTGGGCGAGTTGCGGCTGCCCGCCAACGAACCCGGCAGCTCGATCATGCCGGGAAAAATCAATCCCACCCAGTGCGAAGCCATGGCCATGGTCTGCACCCAGGTGATCGGTCTCGATAGCGCCGTGGCAGCCGCTGGCGCAGGCGGCCATCTGCAGATGAATGTTTACAAGCCCTTGATCGGCTTCAACCTGCTGCAGTCGATCCGCATGCTCAAGGACGCCATGACCAGCTTCCGCCAGAACCTGGTGGAGGGCTTGGAGCCGGATCGGGAGCAGATTCAGCGGTTCGTGGATCGCTCCTTGATGCTGGTCACCGCCTTAACCCCGAGCATCGGTTACGAGAAGGCCAGTGCCATCGCTCAGCATGCTCACCATCAGGGGCTGACGCTGAAGCAGGCGGCCTTGGAACTTGGCCACATCAGCGAAGCCGACTTTGATCAGCAGGTGAATCCCGGCGCCATGGCCGCTCCAGAGGCCTGAACTCAGGCGGCCCGCTCCGTTGCCGGGTTCAGCGCAGCGGAGGCCGGCACCAGATCCTCGGCTTCAGCCACGGGGAAGCGGTTGATCGCTTTCAGCGCCTGACGGGCATGGCTGCGCAGTTGCTCGCTAATTGCTTCGCAGTAGGGCACCTGGGCCAGAAGGTCCACGGTGCGGCGCATGATTCGCACCACATCGCCCTCATCAAGTGAGGTATTGGCGATCAGATCGCTCCATGACGTTCCCCGCGCCCAGGCATCCACAAGGCCCATGAGCTCGGGTTCCCACCAGGCCGGCACCACCACACCGGCGCGTTCCTGGGCCCGCAGCAGCTCGCGACGCAGACCCGAAAGATCCTGCAGGGCTTCCTCAGCCGCCGCTGGTGGCGGGAAGCCACTCCACAGGTCGGGGCGGTTCACCTCGGTGCTGATCGCCTCGAACACCGCCGCCAGGTCGGGGGGGGAGAGGTCATCGAGATGGCCACTCATCAGCGCCAGCCCGAGCCAGAGTTCGTTGTCGCCCCGCAAGGCAGCAACGGTGCGGCCGATCTCCGTGGGATCGAGCTCATCGAGACATCCGAAGTGCTGCAGGATCTCCATCAAGGCCAGGAAGGTCTCCCAGTGACGGTTTGCCCGCTGATGCAGCAGATGCTGGCGTTCAGCGATCTCCAGCTCCAGATCTTCCATGCGCCGGCGGTGCTTCTTGAGCTGCTTTCGATCTCCCCAACGATGGGCCGGATGCTGCTCCTGCTCCTGCTCCAGATCCCGCACCAGCCGGGCCTGGGTCAACACCTCCCCAGCCAGGTCGTATTGCGGGGTGGTCATGTCATGGCGCCGGGCCATGTGGGCCACGGCTAACGCCAAACCACCGCTGGCCTGATCGCCATGGCGCAACTCACCGGAGCGGGACAGCTCCGGAACCTCCAGCCCATCCACCTGCAGGCAACTGAGCTCCGCATGGATGCTCACCACCGCCTGACAGGGCAACAGGATCCAGACGTTTTCATCGGTCAGACAGAGCAGCAGCGGGAACTGACCGGGCCCCTTCACCTTCTCAACGATCACAGCGGGCGCGACGCGCCCGCGCAGCTGCGGCGATTTGAGGCTGACCAGGGTGCCGGTGCTGGCGAACTGCAGGGCCATCGTCAGCTCATTGGCCAGCGTCTCCTCGGCCTGCTGCTGAAGGATGCGGAGCAAGCGCCGCTCTTCGCGGAGCCGCCCACGCATTTTTTCGTAGTCCTCAAAATCTTCCCAGGGGATGTCGCCGGCGACGCCCTCCAGCTGGCTGAGTTGCAACCGCAGCTGGGACAAGTTCTCCTCGTCCTCCACGAGGTCCAGCCCCGCCAGGTAGCGGCCAAAACTGCGCTCCACCAGCTCCCTGGCCTTGGCCAGATCGTGGCGCTGCAGCAGGTTGAGAACCATGCCGTAGCTGGGGGTGAACTGGCTCACCAGAGGGTCGGCAGGACTTGTCGCCAGCTGACCTGCCTCACGCACCCCTTCGAACCGGCTTTGCACCGTCACGACGTAGCCCTGAGAGTCGAGGCCCCGCCGGCCGGCCCGGCCGGCCATCTGGAGGAACTCACTGCCCATCAGCGGGCGATGCCCCCGCTCGGTGCGCTTGGAGAGGGCCGCAATCACCGTGCTGCGGGCCGGCATGTTGATGCCTGCCGCCAGAGTCTCCGTGGCGAAGACCACCTTCACCAACCCCTGCTGGAAGAGCTCCTCGATCAACTCCTTCCAGGCGGGCAGAACACCGGCATGGTGTGCAGCGATGCCCCGCAGCAGCGCATCAGCGTGAATTCCATCCCGAACGGCCTCGGGGTTGTCGTGGCTGTAGGCAGTTAGGCGTTCCTTGATCCGCGCCTGCTCCTCCTGGGTCACCAGGCACTGCACCCCCAGATCCCGCACCGCCTTGTCACATCCGCGGCGGCTGAAGATGAAATAGATGGCTGGGAGCATCTGCCGCTCCGCCATCTGAGCCACAACGAAGCTGATCGGCGGTGGCTCCGGTTGCGGCGGCCTCTGGGAACGCCCTTTGCGCTTGTGCCCCTTGGGCGCGCGCCAGACCTTGCAGTTGGGATGAAGACCCGTACCGGCTTCGTTCAACAGTGGATGCAACCCCTTTGCACTGCAGAAGCTGAACTGCAGCGGCACCGGCCGGTGGTCACTCATCACCAACGTGGTCGGACCATGAACCTTCTCGATCCAGTCGGTCAGCTGCCCGGCATTGGCCACGGTGGCGGAGAGCGCCACCAGCTGCACCGTGGGTGGGCAGTGAATGATCGACTCCTCCCAGACCGTGCCGCGCTGGGAGTCGTTCATGTAGTGGCACTCATCGAGCACCACCGCCTCCACATCAGCCAGGGGATCGTCGTGCTCATCCGCCTCGGCGTAGAGCATGTTGCGGAAGATCTCCGTGGTCATCACCACGATGGAGGCCTCACGATTCACGCTGAGGTCACCGGTCATCAAACCCACGTTCTCCGCACCAAACTGATCGCGGAAATCGCGCAGTTTCTGATTGGAGAGAGCCTTCAGCGGTGTGGTGTAGAAGACCTTCTGGCCGTGGGTCAGGGCGCGATGAATGGCGTATTCACCGATCAGGGTTTTGCCGGATCCTGTGGGGGCACTGACCACAACCGAATGTCCCTGGTTGAGGGCATCCATGGCCTCCAACTGGAAATCATCCAGCGGGAAGGGAAAGATTTCCGAGGGATTCAGTGGGGCACTGCGATCGACATCGGGCTCGGATTGGGGCGTGGCCGGTGTCGATTGGTTCATCGAATGATCTTAAGGAGCCTGGCTGAGCACTCTTTTCAAACAAGCAATAAGCCACGCCAATGCAATCAATCAGATGTGCCGACCTCCTTTGACGGAACCAATCCAGATCATGAAAAATAATGAAGAGAATGCTTCGAGCCTTGGTGCGCCCACCGGGGCTTTTTTTGTGCCTGCTCTGCGCAGAAGCGGAGGGTGACAGGAGCACTGCGCCAGTGCCATGACAGAGGGGATTTAGGGCCACTGCCTGTGACCAGCACTCAGCTCACCAAACCGCGGCCGGCTGAAGACACCCTGATCGATGCCCTGAGGGGCTGCCGCGACGTGAAGGAGCTGAAGGCCCTTGAACAACGCCTGGCATCCACCACCGATGCGCCGCCGCTGTTCACCTGGATCTGCGATCTGCTCGTGGCACGACGCATCTCCCGTGGCCTCGCCGCCCGCCTGCTATTCGAACTCCACAACGGGGACTCGACCTAGGGCGACCGGCTATGGCGAGCGACGCCTCCACACGGCGGCAAGGGCGCTGCCGATCAGGCAGTGAATCACTGCAGAGATGGCACCCGGCAACGCCGTGAGGGGACTGGCGAACCCGCCACTGCGGGCGAGCACAACGGCCAGTCCTGAGTTCTGCATGCCCACCTCGATGCTGATGGTGCGTTGAGCCTGCACGCTCTGCCCCGCCAACCGGGGAATCAGCCAGCCGAGCAGGAAGCCACCGCCATGCAGCAGCAGGCAAGCCAGGATCAGCACGGGGCCCTGCTGACGCAGCACAGCCGTCTGGCTGCCCACGATGCTGGAGACAATCATCACGATGGCCATCACCGCCAGGGGAGGCATCACCGGCTCAATCCGCTGGGCCACACCGGGCAGACCAAGCTTGAGCACCACCCCAACGGTGACGGGTAGCAACACCACCTGAAGCACGGCCAGGAACAGGGCCCAACCGTCCACCGGCACGTACTGGCTGGCCAACACCTGCGTGAGACGCGGGGTCAACACCACCGCCGCCAGGGTGCTGATCGTGGTCATGACGACCGACAGCGCCACATCGCCACGGCCGATCAGAGCCACCACATTGCTGGCGGTCCCCCCCGGGCAGCAGCCGACCAGAATCAAGCCCACCGCAAGCGGGGCAGGCAGATAAAGAGCCGCCGCGATCCCAGCGGCAAGGGCCGGCATCACCAGGAACTGCACCAGCACCCCCAGCAGCATGGCGCGGGGGCGTCGACCCACCCTCACGAAATCAGCGGGTGTCAACCCGACGCCCATGCCGAGCATGATCACGCCGAGTCCAAGGGCGATCAGTGGACCCTTGAACCAGATGAACAGCGGGGGATGCAGCAAGGCCAGCAGTGCTCCCAGCAACGTCCAAAGCGGAAAGAGCAGAGTGAAACGCTCCCAGGTCATGACGATCAGAGGACTGCGGCCATCCTTGATCAGGGCGGATTCCAGACTGTTGTCATGCGGGACCACGCTTCTCCCATCCCCCCAGCCCGACGCCGCCGCCTGCGGAGCTTGAACTCCGGCCAGGAGCCCTGGCAGCTGCAGGATCCCGCGGGTGCCGGCCAGCTCGTTGATCTGGCGAGCAACGACTACCTCGGCCTCAGCCGCCATCCCGATGTGCTCGCAGCGGCAACAGAGGCCATGGCCTGCGATGGCGTCGGTGCCGGTGGGTCTCGCCTGATCACCGGCACCCGACCACGCCATCTGGAGCTGGAGGCTGCCCTCGCCACCTGGTTGAACCGGGACCGGGTGCTGCTGTTCCCCAGCGGATTTCAAGCCAACATCGCCGCCCTGACTGCCCTGAGTGACAGGCACACCACCGTGTTGGTGGACCGGCTGATCCATCACTCGCTGCTGGCCGGCGTCCGCACCAGCGGTGCGCGGCTGCAACGTTTTGCCCACAACGATCTTGAGGATCTCGGCCAACGGCTGCAGCAGCTCAAGCCATCAACGCGGCCACCACTGGTGGTAACGGAAAGCCTGTTCAGCATGGAAGGCACCAGCCCTGATCTGCAGGGCATGGCCGACCTTTGTGCCCACCACGGTGCACAGCTGCTGGTGGACGAGGCCCATGGCCTGGGGGTGCTGGGGCCCGGCGGCCGCGGGCTTTGCCATGGGCTCCAACGGCCTGTGGCCTTGGTGTGCGGCACCTTCGGCAAGGCCTTCGGCAGCGGAGGTGCGTTTCTGGCTGGGGACCACACCACGATGGAGCGGCTGCTGCAAACCAGTGGGGCCTTCCGCTACACCACGGCCCTGGCCCCACCGCTGGTGGCGGGAGCCCAGGCTGCCCTGCGCCTGATCCAAGCCCACCCCAACTGGGGAAGCGAGCTGAGCCAGCGCTCGCAACGCTGGAGAACAGCGCTGGCGCATCAGGGCTGGGCGAAACCAGCAGGACACGGCCCCGTTCTCCCGCTGTTGGTCGGGGACGACCAGGACGCGCTCGACCTCCAGCAACAGCTGGAACAGGCGGGGCTGCTGTCGGTGGCGATCAGGCCGCCCACCGTGCCGGAGGGGACCGCCCGTTTGCGCCTGGTGCTGCGGCGGGACCTGCCGGAGGGCACATTGGAGCAACTGCTCGCAGCCCTCGGCTCTCGATGATGCAGGTCCTGGCGATGCATGGTTGGGCTGGCCAGGCCGGCACCTGGTCCCACTGGCGTCAACGCTTTGAAGACGGGGGAGCGAAATGGTCCAGCGCGGACCGGGGCTACAGCGGCGGGGAGACCGTTGCTCCGGCATGGCCCCCCGGCCCAGAACGCAACCTGTTGATCGCCCACTCCCTGGGGCTACACCTGCTGCCGGCAGCTTTGCTGGCGCAGGCCGATGCGGTGGTGCTGCTGGGGAGCTTCAGCGCCTTCGTGCCCCACGGGCGAGCAGGGCGCGCGGTGGCGGTGGCTCTGAAGGGGATGCAGGCGGCCCTGGGCACCGACGAGGAACTGACGATGCTGGAGCGCTTCCTCGACAAAGCCGCTTCACCCCATGCCCGCAGCGCCCTGCCCCCAGCCCCCCTGCTTCAGGGTTTGACGAGCCTGGGGCGCCAGCGGCTGCAGCAGGATCTGGAGCTTCTGGCGCGCTGCCAGAGCCTGCCGACGGGCTGGCCTGAAGCGGTGCCTGTGCTTGTGGTGCAGGGCGAACAGGACGCTGTGGTGCACGCCGCATCAGCACAGCAGCTGATCGATGACCTCGGAGCGCAGCCGCTGACCCTGCATCGGGATCCGAATTGGGGCCACGCACTGATCACACCAACGGTGCTCTCGGTGGTGCAGCAATGGCTGGGGGCCCTGTGATTCGCCCCGACCAGGTGCTGGAGCGCTTCAGTCGCGCAGCACCGACCTATGCAGGCGAGGCGTTGCTGCAACGGGCCATGGCCTGGCGCCTTGCCCAACTGAGCCGTCGCTGCTCCATCCAGCACGGACTGTGGGCTGACCTCGGCAGCGGCACCGGTCATCTGGCCGCAGCCCTGGAAGTCGCTCATCCAGGTCAGCAGGTGATCCGTCTTGACGGAAGTGCGGCCATGTTGAACAGCCACCCCCAGGGAACACACACCCTGCGGCATGACCTGAGCCTCGGGTTACCGAACTGGAGTGAGCCTCCGCAACTGCTGGCCTCCAGCTTTGTTTTGCATTGGTTACCGGATCCAGCCCAGCAGCTTCGGCGTTGGGTGGATGCCCTGCCAAAGGGGGGCTGGCTGGCCCTGGCAGTGCCGGTGGCTGGAAGTTTTCCGCAATGGCAGCACGCCGCCCGGGCAGCGAATCAAACTTGCACGGCCTTGTCCATGCCTGTGCGGGAGCAACTGATGGCAGCCCTGCCGGATGGGGTGGTGCAACGGGACGAGTGCCTGAGCTTCACCCAACGCGCCGCCAATCCACTGCGGCTGCTGCGACCGATGAGCAACATCGGCGCCTCCGTCACCAACGGGGGCCAGCTCTCCCCAGGCCAATGGAAGGCCGTCTTCCGGGCTTGGCCCCAAGCCGATGCATCAGCCGGGTTCGCCCTGACCTGGAGGATGTGGGTCCTGATGGTGAAGCGATGAACGGCAGCGACAGTCGCCTGGTGGTGTGCGGAACCGACACGGACGTCGGCAAAACCGTGGTGAGCGCGTGGCTCGTGCAGGGGCTTCAGGCCAGCTACTGGAAACCGGTGCAGAGCGGACTGGAGGGCGGCGGTGACCGCGAACGGGTGCGGCAGCTGTTGAACCTCCCGCCGGAACGGATGCTGCCCGAGGCCTATGCCTTCCGAGAGCCGGTCTCCCCCCACTGGGCCGCCGAACTGGACGATACGCCACTCGACCCTGCCCAACTCGCCATTCCCCAGCATCAGGGATCCCTGGTGGTGGAGACGGCTGGAGGGTTAATGGTGCCCCTCACCCGCAACTGGCTCCAGATCGATCAACTGGTGGAGTGGCAGTTGCCCATCGTTCTGGTGGCCCGCAGTGGACTGGGCACCCTCAACCACACCCTGCTCAGCCTGGAAGCGTTGAGACGGCGGAATCTCACGGTGTTGGGACTGATCCTCAATGGCCCCCTCCATGCCGACAACCCGGGGGCCCTCAAGCAGTTCGGTGACGTCCCCGTTCTGGCGCAGCTCCCGCCACAGGCCTCGCTCTCAGCAACGGTTCTGGAGCGGCTTTGGCACGAGCAGAATCTCACCACTACATTCCGAAAAGTGTTGAAGCGCTCGTCCCCGTGACTTCACGTCAAACCCTCGCGACCCTGGCTGTTTCAGCACTCTGCGTTGGGATTCTGGTGCTGTTCACCGACATCGAGATGCAGCTGGTGCGCTGGGTGAACTGCAACGCCATCGCCACAGAGGCGGAAAAGAACAGTGACGTCTGCCGCTGACCCCTCAGCCCAGGGCCTTTGAACCGGTGGGGCAGGTGCCCAGACGCATCGCGGCATGGCGGACGGCGACCCGCAGCGGCCATCCGTGACTGAGTTCAGCCTGGATCACCTCCAGCTGGGACGACGACCAACCCCGCAGCTCGAGATCACTGCGAATCGATTGCCAGTCGCCCTCAGGGACAACGAGACGTCGCTTGGACGACGGCTCAGGCCGCGTGGTGGGAACAAAACGCTTGGATTGACGACGGGTGCGTGGGGCAGCCATCCGGGGCATCTCCAACAGCTCCAGATTCAATATGGCAAAAGCTGCCGCTGCTGCCATGGGGTCGATCCGCCATCCGAATCTGTGGCCCCCCTTCACCCAGATGGCCAGCGCAGCCAACTCCCAACGGGTGGTGTCTGGAGACGGTGCCCTGCTGATCCGTGAGCACGGCGAGCCCCTGATCGATGCCATCAGCAGCTGGTGGGTCACCCTGCACGGCCATGCCCATCCGGTGTTGGCCAAGGCCATCGCCGATCAGGCCGCCCGCCTCGAGCAGGTGATTTTTGCCGACTTCACCCATGAGCCTGCGGAACAGCTGGCCGTACGCCTGAGCGGCCTCTGCGGCCTGCAACGGCTGTTCTTCTCCGACAACGGCTCCACTGCGGTGGAAGTGGCGCTCAAGATCGCCTGCCAGTGGTGGGCCAACCGGGGCCAACCGCGCTATCAGATCGTCGCCTTCGACGGGGCATACCACGGCGACACCTTCGGAGCGATGGCCGTTGGCGAACGCAACCTGTTCAGCGCCCCCTTCGAAGACAAGCTCTTTCCCGTCGCCCGTGTGCCCTGGCCGGCCACTTGGTGGGACGACGATGCCGTGGAGGCCAAGGAATCGGCGGCACTCGAGGTGCTCGAGCGCGTGCTGGAGACACCGACAGCGGCGGTGATCCTCGAACCGCTGCTGCAGGGGGCCGGCGGCATGGCCATGGTGCGGCCCGAGTTTCTGAGGCAAGTGGAGGCACGCACCCGCCAGGCGGGAGCACTGCTGATCGCCGATGAAGTGCTCACCGGCTTCGGACGCTGCGGCGACTGGTTCGCCAGCCGGCGAGCGGGCATCCGGCCGGATCTGATGGCCCTGTCCAAAGGCTTGACGGGGGGATGTCTGCCGATGGGCGTGACCATGGCCAGCGAAGCGGTGTTCGAAGCCTTCGTCGGTGACGACCCCTGCCTGACCCTCTGGCACGGCCACAGCTTCACGGCCAATCCGCTGGGCTGCGCCGCGGCCAACGCCAGCCTCGACCTGCTGGAACGCAACCCCGCTGCCTTTCAACAGTTCGAACAACGGCATCGTCCGCACCTCGAACGGTTGGCGCGCCATCGGAAGGTGCAACATCCCCGGCTGACGGGGACGGTGGCCGGCTTCGACCTCGTTGTGGAGGGGAGCTCGGGCTACCTCAACCCGGCGGGGCCGAAGCTGAAACGGCTGGCGATGGAGAACGGCGTCTTCCTCCGCCCCCTGGGCCAGGTGGTCTATCTGCTGCCACCGCTCTGCATCAGCGATGCCCAGCTGGAACGTTGCTATTCGGTGCTGGAGAGGGCCCTCGATCAGCTCTGAAGCTGCTGGCCTCAGGGCCCCGCCTGAATCGCCGCTTCGACATCGGCCCTGGAGAGGCCATAGGGCAGCGAACACTGCACCATCGCCTCCAGGGAACCCGGGTGCCAGATCACTTTGAGGTCCTCCCGTTCCAGCAGCAACAACGCTCGCCATTCAGAACGCTCGAGCATCCACTGGCAGGGGTTGTCGTCCATGCGGACGGCACCAAGCTGCTGGAGCCAAGCCTCAAGCGCCGGGAGAGAGTGCTGATTCAGCGGGGTGCTCTCCGGGGGCAAGGCGGCCATCAGGTTGCGAACGCACGGATGTGTTCTGAGTCTGCTCATCCGCCAGCCAACTCGGCGACACCTGCCAATCGCGGCCCTGGGCAAGCGCCACCCCCAACCCCAGCACCAGGCTGAGCAACAGCGCGATGCTCAACAGCACCAGCGAGAACCATTCCCCACCGGAGAGGGGCCTCCGTTGACCAATGCCCTGCCAGGCATCCGGATGGGGCTGGCTATGCAGGGGCGGTGGCGAGGACGGCACCTTGGCGCCAGGACTGAGGGTTGCTTGGCTCTGACGCAGCAGAACGTCGTAGGACTCCTTGAGCTCCTGAAACGCAATGCTGGCCTGCTCGGGCGGCAGTTGTGTGGTGTCGGGATGCAGGGCCTTGGACTGGCGTCGAAAGGCCTGGCGCAAGGTTTCAGCGTCAACCCCGGGGCGCACGCCAAGCCGCTCGTGATGGCTGGGGCGGGCTTCTGACACAGAGGACGGCCGGTCCTTCATCCTAAGAAGAGTTGTTGCTGCAGCCATGGCCGCCACCGCGCCTGAACCGGCGTTCTGGGACGCCCTGGGATGGCAGCCATCGCAGGCGCAGCGCGACCAGCTGGTGGAGCTTCAGGGCCTGCTGCAGAGCTGGAATGAACGGGTCAACCTGACGCGCCTGGTGAACGGGGATGATTTCTGGATTGGTCAGGTCTTCGACAGCATCTGGCCGCTGGCGGCGGAACTCCAGTCAGCGGACGAGCCGCAGAACTGGATTGATGTGGGAACCGGGGGAGGCTTCCCCGGCCTCGCCATCGCCATTGCCCTTCCCCAGGCACAGGTGACCCTGCTGGATTCCGTCGGACGCAAGACCGCCGCCGTGGAGGCCATGGCCAGCAGCCTGGGCCTTGCCGATCGGGTGCGGGTGCGCACCGAGCGGATCGAAACCACCGGGCGCGATCGCCACTTCCGCGGCAGCTTCGATCGCGCCGTGGCCCGGGCTGTAGCAGCAGCTCCCGTGGTGGCCGAATACCTGGTGCCCTTGCTGAAGAGCGACGGCCAGGCCCTGCTGTATCGGGGCCAGTGGACGGACAGCGATGCCGTGCCGTTCAACAGGGCCCTGCACCTGCTGAAGGGCCATCTGATCGAGGTGCAACACCTGCAACTGCCCGGTGATCGCGGCACGCGTCACCTGCTGCGGGTGCAACCGAACGGCCCCTGCCCCCGCAGCTACCCAAGGGCCGTGGGAACACCCAGCCGGGATCCTCTGGGGAGCTAAGAGGAACGCTCAGACGCTCGACAAGCGCATCTGGGATTCGCCCTTGAGCCGCTGCTTGAGGCTGCGCAGAATTTCCGGAATGCGCTCACGCCATGGGCTCTCCTGCAGGACGCTCTGCAGCTCTTCGGCACTGACCTCCCCATCAAAGCCATCGGCATTGGCCCCGGCAAACCAGTGGCCGCCGGAGCCCAGCAACCCATAGCGGGCCTCGGCATAACTCTCGAGATCCCAGGCCTCCAGCAGGTTGTACAGCCAAAGCAACACCGGCAGGTTGATCTCCCCAGGCGTCGCATGCCAAGGGGGCAGCCCGACGGACCAGGTGGCCATCCAATCACGACCCAATGCTTCATCAGCCGCTTGCAGAAGCCGCTGATCCACTGGAGCAATCAAGGACGCTGCCTCCGGCAGCAGGCGCAACGCCTCCAGGTGAAGCTCGAGATCCTCCGGCCGGGCCGCTCCCACGCTGATGGTGTGCACCCGTGGATCCTGGAGACAGAACAGGTCGTTGAAGACGATGGGATGGAGCGGTGCACATAGCTCCAACAGCCGTTGGGATGGCGTATGCAGATGGCCGCCCTTGTCCGTAGGACTGATGATAAACACCCCCATGTCCTGACGGCGGGCCGCATCCAAGGCAGGGCCGTTGTCCTGGCGGATGTAATACCAGTGAAGATTCACGTAATCGAAGGCACCGGAGTCGCAGGCCTCTGCGATCAAGGCGGTGGGGCCATGGGTGGAGAAACCCACGTGACCAATGCGGCCCTCCGCCTGCCAGCGGCGCACCACCTCCATGCAGCCCCCGGGTTGAAGGGTCTGCTCAAGATGCTCCGGCAGGTTGATGCCGTGGATGGCCAGTAAGTCCAGGCGATCACAGCCCAACCGCTCAAAACTGAGCTCCAGCTCCGCCTCGAAGGCGTCGGCATCGGGCCGGGGAGGCACCTTGCTCTGCAGCAGACGGGAGGGGTCGGGTGTGCGCGGCAAGGCCCAGCCCAGCTGACGTTCGGAGCTGCCGTAGTGCCGCGCCGTTTCCACATGGTGAAAGCCCAGATTCACCGCACGCTTCAGGGTCGCCTCGAGCTGGGTCTGCGATGCAGACGTGATCTCATCAGCTGGAAGGTCGGTCCAGCTCTGCTGAAAGCGCATTCCCCCGAGAGACAACAGGGGGATCTCAAGCTCCGTACGGCCGAATCGGCGGGTGGGAAGCGCCATCAACCCTGGGGACGGGGTTGCAGATTCTGGCGAATCAGGTTTTGCCGCAACGTTTCCAACGATTCAAAGGGAACCCAGTGAATGCAATCCACAGGACAGGTGTCGATGGCCTCCTGAATGCATTCGGTGGAGTCACCGTCCTGCCGGATGGCCCTTGAGCGTCCCAGATGCGGCTCAACCACAAAGGTGTTCGCAGCCACGTGAGCGCAGTAGCGACAGCCGATACAGACGGCTTCATCCACCCAGACAGCCTGATCGCGCATGTCGCCCCCGAGCAGGGGTTCCCTCCCGGTGGCCTGCGCCTGCGGGCGAGCGGGGGCGGAAAAGGCGTGAGACGAAGGATCAGCCAGGATTCAGGCGTCCCAGCGGGTCACCACGAGTTCGATCGAACCATCCTCGGTCTGGGTCTGCTCGGCAACCTGAAAGCCTTCCTTGGTGGTGGCAGCCAGAACCGTGTTCAGGGCGTAGCGCTGGGTGAGCTTGGAGAGAAAACGTTCCACAGGAATCTGCTGCTTCCACAGATCAAGGTCGGTGACCAGCTCATAGGACTCCGATGCGCTGTTCCAGCGGAAACCGATGTCACCACCGTCCTGCACGGCGATGGCCAGATCAGCAGTGACTGTCTGGCCGCGGTAGCCGCGCACGGGACGTTCACCCTGATCAGGGGCATAGCCCATGTCTTCCAGGGCTTTCACCAGAGGCTCCAGCTGACGCAGTTCGGTTTTGACGGTGCTGAAATGCGACATCAGTTCAAATGAGCGGGAAGAGGCTGGGACTGGACCTCAGACTGCAGAAACGCTTCGGATGTGGATTCCTGACGTTCAACCGTTCCAAGAGCAGCTTCCACTTCTTCAGTGAGCTGCTGGCACGCTTCACCAGCAACACCCTCGACCCGTTCTTCCACACGGCCGTCAGGCCGAATGGTGAAACGAATGGTCTTCTGGGGCATCGAAGAAGCGTGATTTGCGCAGCAATCTAGTGGGGGTCACCCCTGAATGTTGCGTTTGCCGTTACAAGAGCGGCGCTACAGGATGAAACCGTCGTTGATCAGAGCCTGCAGGCGTTCCAGCACCAGCGGATCCTCCAGCTGCTCGAGGGCCGTTCTGGCCTCATCGCGCACGGAGATCTCCCCGTCATGGAGCAGGGCACTCACCAGGGCTTCAACGATCTCGGCTTGCCGCGGCTGCACCAGCTGATCCATCAAACGGCCCAAAGCCCAGATGCAGTTGCTGCGCACCACCGCTTCGCTGTCAATGCGCAGACTCACCAGCAATTGCCCCGCCGCGGGGTCGGCCTTGACCGGGGAACGGCTGCCGGCTTCCGCCAGGGATCCCGGACACCAGAGGCGCACCGCTGCGACATCCGTCTGCAGCGCCCGGATCAACGGATTGAGCACCGGAGCATCGGGGAAATTGCCCAGGCTCCAGGCCGCAGCCTTGCGGACGTAGGCATTGGCATCGAGCTGAAGCAGCTGCAACAGCGGCTCAACAGCCGGCGGTGATGGATTGCGGCCCAAGGCGTAGACGGCACTCATCCGCTCCACCGGACAGGAGTTCTGGAGCAAGGGCAGCAGCAGAGCAATCGACCGGGGATCACGGTGTTCACAAAACACCTGCAAGCCCTGCAGCCGTTCTCCGTGGTTGCCACGCAACAAGACCAGGCCCTGGTCACAGGCCCGGGCAATCTCCAGGGAGGAATCCTGCTCGGCGTCATCGAGCTGGATTGCATCAAGCGGATCAACGTCGTCTTCCGCCGCCAGCTCACGCGCCAGCAGATCAGGATCCACAGAAAGGCTGGACAGCCCCTGGTCCTTCTGTTGGCTGCGGTCGTCAGTCATGCGGGGATGCTACGGGAGCCAATCCAGGACTCAACCCATCGGGGCTGGAGCCAGCATGTCACCGGGAAGCCAGATGCGGGCACTCACAGCGAACAACGCCAGGGCAAACAGAAGAACAATCAGAGCCGGCAGAAGCGTGGAACGAAAAAACGACACCGGAACAGACCAATCAAGGCGTCATTCTGCTCAAGAGGGCACGGCATCGACTCGCCGCCGCAGCTGCCAGATCGAGAGGATCAGCACCGACAGACCGATCCAGCCACTCCACTGTTGATGCAGCAGGAAGCCTCCGGTGCCGAGCAGGCCGCCAAACAACACACCACAGGCCAGCACGAAGCGCCGCAGCATGGTCGGCAACGACTCCATCGGCATGACGCCGAAGCGCTGGCGCAGGCGGGACCACCCGGGGCCCGGAGGACGCACCGTCCGCACAAACCGCTCCAAAACAGCGTCCGATTCCGGCGGTGTGCTCAGCATCACCGTCAACCAGACCACAGCGGAGAGACCGGTGATCACCGCAATGCGAACCCCGTAATCCTCGATACGAACCAGGGGCACCACCGAGGTGAACACCCCAACGAAGAAGCCGCAGAGCATCGCCGACAGCTCCGCCGCGGCATTCACGCGCCACCAGAACCAGCGCAGCACCAGAACCACACCGGGACCGGACCCGATCGCGATCACCAGCCGAAACACCGTGCCGATGCTGTCGCTGATCAAAGCGGTGATCACCCCAAGAACGAGCAGCAGAACCGTGGTGAGTTGTCCCACCAGCAACAGCTCCCGCGAACCGGCAGAGGGGCGAACAAAGCGCTGATAGAGGTCGTGGGTGAGGTAGCTGGCTCCCCAGTTCACCGAGGTGCTCACGGTGCTCATGAACGCCGCCACCAGAGAGATCACCACCAGGCCGAGCGCCACCGGGGGCAGCAGTTGCACGGCCAGGGCTGGATAGCCGAGCTCAAGATCAGCGCCAGCCGGCAACAACACCAGGGCCGCCAGCGCGACCACGATCCAGAGCCAGCTGCGCACGAGGTAATTCACCACCAGAAACACCCAACCCGCCAGCCGCGCCTGCTGCTCATCGCGGGTGGCCAGCATGCGCTGGATGAACTCGCCACCCCCATCGCTGCGGCGGAAACTCCACCACTGCACAGCGATGTAAGCCGTGAACATCGGGATGCTGATGCCGCTGCCCTGCAACCAGTGGAAGCCCGCGTCATCCCAGGTCCAGGGCACCAGAGACAGCAGCTCCGGCCGCTGCAGCGCCTGCAGTTGTTCCAACAACGCGGTCATCCCTCCTGCGGCATGGAGGGCAGCCGCAGCCACGGCCAGGGCACCTGCCAACGCCACCACAAGCTGGACCAGATCGGTGACCACGACGGCCCAGAGCCCACCGGCCACGGTGTAACTCATCACAAGCAGAGCCACGACCATCAGGAGCCAGACCGTGTCCGTCAGTCCCAGTGCTGCGGGTTGACCCGACACCAGCCCAAGCGCTTCCACCACCTTGCGGAGGGCGAGAAAGGCATAGCCGATGCCGATGCAGTTCACCGGCACGGCCAGCAGGAAAGCCTTGATGCCGCGCAACCAAGCCGCCGCCGCTCCGCCATAGCGCAGCTCGGTGAAGGCGGCGTCGGTGAGCACACCGCTGCGGCGCCAAAGGGGTGCGAAGACAACAGCCATGGCCACGTGGGCCAAACCAAAGCTCCACCACTCCCAGTTGCCCGCCAGGCCGCGGGCACCCACCAGACCGGCGACGTAAAGCGGCGTATCGATGGAGAAGGTGGTGGCCGCCATCGAGGCGCCGGCCAACCAACCGTTCAGACGACGGCCAGCAACGAAATAATCCGCCTCGCCGCTGTTGCGGCGGGCCAGCCACAACCCCAACACCAGGGTGAGAACGAGGTAAGCAGCGAGAAGCAGCCAATCGATCGCTGTCATGCGCAGACCCTGTTCCTCAGCAGTCTGCTGAGGGAAAGAGCATCAGCCCACCCGTCAGCTGCCGGATGAATTGGGGGCCATCTGCTGACGCCGGAGCTGACCGCAAGCTGCATTTTGATCGAGCCCCCGGCTGGCCCTGAGGCTCACGGCAACACCGCGCCGCTCCAACACACGACGAAACGCCTCGATCCGCTGCGGCGTTGGTCGTTTGAACTCCTCCTCCTCAATCGGGTTGTAGGCGATCAGGTTCACGTGGCTCTGGAAACCACCAACGCGATCCGCCAGCTCTGCGGCGTGCTCGGGCTGATCGTTGAGTTCACCGAGCAGGATGTACTCAAAACTCACCCGCCGACCGGTCACCTCCAGATAGTGACGGCAATCCCCGAGCAAAGCCTCATAGGGGTAGGCATGGGCTGTGGGAATCAGCTCCTCGCGCAGCCGCTGGTTGGGGGCATGGAGGCTCACCGCCAGGGTGAACTGGGCGCGGCCCAGCCGCTGCATGGCCAGTTCCGCGAGTTGCGGCAAGGTTTTCGGAACACCCACCGTGCTGACGGTGATGCGCCGTTGGCCGATGCCGAGATCATCATTGAGGCAGCGGATCGCCTCCAGCACAGCGCTGCTGTTGAGCAAGGGCTCGCCCATGCCCATGAACACGATGTGAGAAGGACGACGGTCCATCGCCTCACGCACACTCAGCACCTGATCCACGATTTCGTGGGTCTGAAGTGAACGCTGCAATCCCCCTTTGCCGGTGGCACAGAAGCGGCAGGCCATGGGACAACCCACCTGGCTGGACACACAGACGGTGAGGCGTTGGTCGGTGGGAATCCCGACCGTTTCGATGGTTTCGCCGTCCTCGGTGGAGAGGAGCAATTTGGTGGTGGCATCCGTGGCCACCGAACGATGCACTTCCCTCAGCCGGCCCACATCAATACCGTCCTCCAACAAGGCGGCACGCCAGGTCTTGGGGAAGACCGTGATGTCGGCCAGGGATCGAGCCCCCTTGGCATAGATCCAGTCATGCAGCTGACGGCCGCGGAACGGCTTCTGCCCCTGGGCGACGGCCCAGTCCTGCAGCTCGGCCGCGCTGCGACCCAGCAGAGCCTGGGTCACCAGATCAGCAGACCATGGCCAAGCTTGATCTCCACCGCCATCAGAGCGATGAAGCCAAGCATGGCCAGACGTCCATTCAGCCGCTCGGTATGGGTGTGGAACCCATATTTGGGCAGGCGTCTCTTGGGGATCTCAGTGGGCTCAAGCATGGAAGGGGCTGCAATGGTGAACGATTGAGCGGAGCTCATTCGTCAGAGAGCAGGCCTTCTTCCTGAAGACCCTCAACGGCTTCAGCATCGACCACCTGCTCTTCCTTCAGCTCATTGTCGGCGTCGGGACGGGTGAACGCGGCGAAATTGCTCGCCGAAGGGTCGATGTTGTGGCGGGTGCGAGTGGCCTCGAGATCGGCGTCACTGGGGTCATCCAGCACCGCACTGGCGCTGGCCGCAGGGGGCATGTCGACGGTGTAGTCGGGACGCAGGTTCTGCATGCGGCGGTAGCCGGCCGGGTCCTCCGAAAGGATGTCGGGGTGGGGGCCAGCCTCCTTCTGCAGCTCCTCTTCGAAGCCGCTGAAGCCGGTACCTGCAGGAATCAGGCGACCGATGATCACGTTCTCCTTGAGACCACGCAGCCAGTCGCTCTTGCCCTCGATGGCGGCTTCGGTGAGCACCCGGGTCGTCTCCTGGAAGGAGGCGGCGGAGATGAAACTGTCGGTGTTGAGCGACGCCTTGGTGATACCCAGCAGAACCGGGGTGAACTCGGCGGGAGCGCCACCGGTGATCGCCATGGCCTGGTTGGTGTCTTCCACCTGACGCAGTTCGATCAGCTCACCGGGCAACAGGGTGGTGTCGCCGGCATCTTCGACCCGCACCTTGCTGGTCATCTGACGGACGATCACCTCGATGTGCTTGTCGTCAATCGAGACGCCCTGGGACTTGTAGACGTTCTGAACCTCAGTCACCAGACGGTGCTGCAGATTGGCGATCGCCTCCTGGGCGGCCTCCATCAGAGGCTTGCGGCTGCGCAGATCTTCGAAGTAGCACTCGAGCAACTCGTGGGGGTTGATCGGGCCATCGGTCAGCAGTTCACCAGCGGTGACCTGTTGGCCATCGCTCACCATGATGTTGCGGCCGAGCAGGATCGGATATTCACCGATGGCGTCATCGGATTCGATCACGTTGACGGCGAGGGACTCGTCGTCTTCACCCTGCTTGATCTCAACGGTGCCAGGCTTCTTGCAGAGAATCGCGGATTCACGGGGGCGACGGGCCTCCAGCAATTCCTCGATTCGGGGCAGACCCTGAACGATGTCACCGGTCTTCTGGCGTTCGAACACCAGCAGGGCCAGGCCATCACCGCGCTGCACCAGATCTCCATCACGCACGTGCAGGACAGAGTCGGGCGACACCATGTAGGGACGTCCCAGACGCAGGGTGACGCTGTTGCCGCTGACGGCCTCGATCTCACCACAGCAGGTGGCGGTTTCGCCGTCGGCAAGGGCATCGCCATCGACAATCCGCTGACCGACGCTCACCACCGGCTTGCCGGAGGTGCTCAGGGTGGTGGTGTCTTCGGGGCGTTCCACGATCATCCGACGCACCGGGTCGGCTTCCGTGGCTTCAGGCAACTGCGCCAGACCGGCCTGCTTGCAGAGGATCTGCGTGGTGGCGACCACATCGCCAGCCTTCACAGACACGCCATCTTCGACCTGCAGCTCGGTGTGGGTTGAGCCGTGGCTGGAGTCGGACATGGTGTCGCGACGCACCAGGATCGACTCGAGGATCACAAGGCGCAGACGGGAAATGGTCTTGGCCCGCTTGTCGGGAGCCTTCTCCACATCCACCGTCATCTGCGGGGTGGTGTCGAAGGTCTCGAGCAGCAGCTGGGTCTTGAGCAGCTCCACACCTTCAACGGACTTGATCAGTTCGTTGTCCTTGAACGCCAGACGCTGGGTGGCCTTGATGCCGAGGTGAGGACCATTGGCCTGCTTCACATGGGACAGCTCAGGCAGCTGGGCCTCGTTGGGAATGGTGTACTCCTCAACCGGACGCAGCAGCAGACCCTTGCCTTCGGGGGTCTCCACCGTCTGCACGTACTTCATCGTGTCAACGGACAGCCCCTTGGCGATGTCCTCGCCGGGGTTGACCATCTGGCCATCACCCTCGAAACGCTCCAGCGCCTTGGCATCGGTGCAGAGGTGGAACTCACCACTGCGGACGATGATTTCGCGCAGGATGTCGTTCTTCTGGGTGACGGTGACGATGCCCGCGGTCTGGCTGAAGATGTCTTTGACAACCTCGGTGCCGGCCTCGATCCACTGACCGTCGGTGATCATCAACAGGGAGATGTCCTTGTTGATTTCGTGGGTCTCCTGGGGGATCCACAGCAAGGTGCCGCCCTTGTTGACCTCGTAACCGTTCTTGGCGGAACGGGCCTTCTTGATCGCCAAACCAGGGGCAAACTTCACCAGACCACCGGTGCCGGTGCGGAAGCGGTCATCAGCCAGTTCAGCGATGACCTCACCGGAACCGATCTTGCTGCCGGGGATGGTGTTGAGGCGGTAACGGGTGCCGTCTTTGGCCTCGAGGTTCCAGATCTCACCGGAGTGGGTGGACTCCTCGAGCAGTTTGAAGTCCTTGAGGGTCATCGCCGTGGTGACGATCTGCACCTCACGGGAATCACCGATGGAGTCGCGCAGGCGCACTTCACCGCCGTACTCACTGCGCTGGCTGGCTTCGGCCAGCACCTGACCCTCAGTGACCTGGGTCTCGCTACCGACCACGGGCTGAGCGTTGGGCGGCAGGTTGTAGACGTCGCCGGAAAGCACCCACATCCGGCCGAGACGCTGGGCCTTCAGGGTGATGTTGCCCTGGCGGTCGGTGACCTCACGGGGCTGGATCGCCTCCTCGTAACGCACCTGGCCAGCCAGGTCGCAGATCACGTCCTTGGTGGCCTTCTCCACACTCTTCTTGATCGCACCAGCGGCGATCTGCGCCACGGTGACGTCGGCATCGATGTCAGCACCGTTGTCGACGAACAACAGGGAGCCGTTGGTGATCTCGATCTTCTGGGCCTTGCCCTTGCCGGACGGCTTGATCGTGAGGTTGAAATCAACCTCAGCCTGTTGGGCGTTCACACCGTGGGGGGTGCGGTAGGGACGCACCCGCGCCTTGCTGCCGAACTCGACAGTTCCAGCCACCTTGGAGCGAACCACACCGGTTTCAGCGGTGGACACACCACCGGTGTGGAAGGTCCGCATGGTGAGCTGGGTTCCAGGCTCACCGATCGACTGGGCCGCGATGATGCCGACGGCTTCACCCAGGTCGACCAATTCGTTGTGGGCCAGCGCCCACCCGTAGCACTTGCGGCAAACGGAACGGTTGGCTTCACAGGTGAGCGGCGAACGCACACTCACGGCCTTGACGCCAGCGGCCTCGAAGGACTTGGACAGCGGCGGATCGATTTCGGTGTCGCGCTCAGCCAGCACCTCGCCATCGGCATTCACCACCTGGGCAGCGGTCAGGCGACCCACAAGCCGGCTGCCGAATTTGCCGTCCTCAGCGTCCACCACGATGTGGCGGGTCGTACCGCAGTCGTCCTCACGGACGATCACATCTTGGGCAACGTCCACCAGACGACGGGTGAGGTAACCGGAGTCGGCGGTGCGTAGCGCCGTATCCACCAGACCCTTCCGGGCGCCATAGGAGGAGATGACGTACTCGGTGACCGTCAGACCCTCACGGAAGTTGGTGCGGATCGGAAGGTCAATGATTTCACCCTGCGGGTTGGCCATCAGGCCGCGCATGCCCACCAGCTGACGCACCTGGGACATGTTTCCCCGGGCACCGGAGTTGGCCATCATCCACACCGAGTTCAGCGGTGCGTTCTCGTCAAAGTTCTTTTTGACGGCATCCACCAGACGCTCGTTGGTCTCGGTCCAGGTGTCGATCACCTTGGTGTGACGCTCCACCTCGGTGATTTCACCCAGGCGATAGCGCTCTTCGGTGGCCGTGATCTGTTCCTCGGCCTGGCCCAGCAGATCCTTCTTCGCCTCGGGCACCTTGAGGTCGTCGACGGAGATCGACACAGCCGCCTGGGTGGCGTACTTGAAGCCAAGATCCTTGAGGTTGTCGGCCATGGCCGACGTCACCGCCGTGCCGTGGTTCTTGTAGGACCAGGCGACGAGCTGCTTGAGGGCCCGCTTGTCGATGACCTGGTTGCGGAACGGCGGTGGGGTCTTCGAGAGCGGACGCGATGCGCTCACGGGAGCCTCTTTGGCGGCCTTGGAGGCCTTGCTGGATTTGGACTTGCGGGATTTCGAGGACGAGGTCATGGCTGCGCGCGGATCAGGAGTTAAGGAGGAAGGACGTCTGGCTTGATTCAGGCGGCGGCCACCGCGTCGATGATCGTGTGATTCATCACCACGCGGCCCACAGTGGTGAGGATGTAGCGGCTGATCAGGGCACCGTCTTCATCGAAACGGTCGCGGCGGTAGCTCCACTCTTCGATGCGCGTGCCATCGCTGAGGGATTCGCTCTTGCTGGGCGCATCCAGCTCTTCATCGTCCTGAACTTCACCGTTGAAGCGGACCCACACCCAGTCGTGCAGACCGATCCGGTTGTCTTCGAAGGCGTGGATGACATCCTCCAGACCCGCGAACGTGCAGCTGCGATCGCCGAAGTCGGGCTTGGAGACACCGGGTTGAAGCGCGGTCAGGTAGTAGGAGCCCAGCACCATGTCCTGGGACGGGGTGATGATCGGCTCACCGGTCGCAGGCGACAGAATGTTGTTGCTGGCCAGCATCAGCATGCGGGCCTCGGTCTGCGCCTCTATGGCCAGGGGCACGTGAACGGCCATCTGGTCACCGTCAAAGTCAGCGTTGAAGGCTGGGCAGACGAGGGGGTGCAGCTGAATGGCACGGCCATCCACCAGCTTGGGTTCGAAGGCCTGAATGCCGAGACGGTGCAGGGTTGGAGCACGGTTCAGCAGGATCGGATGGCCGTCGATCACCTCTTGCAGCACCTGCATCACTTCATCGTCGGCCCGCTGAATCAGCTTCTTGGCCGCCTTGATGTTGTTGACGATGTTCTGGCGGATCAGGCGGTGGATCACGAAGGGCTGGAACAGCTCGATCGCCATCTCCTTGGGCAGACCGCACTGGTGCATCTTCAGCTTCGGACCCACCACGATCACGGAACGACCGGAGTAGTCGACCCGCTTACCCAGGAGGTTCTGACGGAAGCGGCCCTGCTTGCCTTCAATGATGTCGCTCAGTGACTTGAGCGGACGGTTGTTGGCACCCACCACGGTGCGACCGCGACGACCGTTGTCGATCAGGGCGTCGACGGCCTCCTGCAGCATCCGCTTCTCGTTGCGGACGATGATTTCAGGGGCCAGGATTTCCTGGAGCCTCGCCAGACGGTTGTTGCGGTTGATCACCCGCCGGTAGAGATCGTTGAGATCGCTGGTGGCGAAACGACCACCATCGAGCTGCACCATCGGGCGCAGGTCGGGCGGAATCACCGGGATCACATCCAGCACCATCCACTCGGGACGAGCGTTGGTGGCGATGAAGTTGTCGATCACGCGCAGACGCTTGATCAACTTGGCGCGCTTTTGACCCTTGCTGCCGTTGATCTCCTCCCGCAGCTGCTCAGCCACTTCATCGAGGGTGAGGTCTTCCAGCAGTTGCTTGAGGGCCTCGGCGCCGATGCCCACCACGGGCTCGTTCTCGATCTCGGAATCTTCGGCGTAGATCTCGTCTTCAATTTCCAGCCACTCGTCTTCGGTGAGCAGCTGCTTGTACTTCAGGTCCTTGTGGTCGCCGGGATCCAGCACCACGTAGCAGTTGAAGTAAACGATCTGCTCCACATCCCGCAGGGGCATGTCGAGCAGGATGGCCACGTAGCTGGGGATCCCCTTCAGGTACCAGACGTGGGAGACAGGGGCCGCCAGCTTGATGAAGCCCATGCGGTGACGACGCACGCGGCTCTCGGTGACCTCCACACCGCAGCGTTCACAAACGATGCCCCGGTGACGCACCCGCTTGTACTTGCCGCAGTGGCATTCCCAGTCTTTGGACGGGCCAAAGATCTTTTCGCAGAACAGCCCGTCCATCTCAGGCTTGAGAGTGCGGTAGTTGATGGTCTCCGGCTTGGTGACCTCACCGACCACCTGACCGTTAGGCAGGGTGCGCTGTCCCCACTCCATCACCCGATCGGGTGAGGCGAGGGTGATCTTGACGTAATCGAAGTGGTTCTCGGTGCGGAGGTTGCTGTTGGTCATTGACGGTTAAGGAAGAAGGAGCGGGGAATCGGTTCGTTCGTTGATCCGTCAGTCCTCGTCGTAATCCGCGACGCCGAGGGATTCGTAGGTGGGCCTGCTGGGGGTGCTGCGACGTGGGTTCACGTCCTGCATCAGATCCACTTCCTTGCCTTCGTCGGTGTAGACGGCGATGTCCAGACCCAGGGACTGAAGCTCGCGCATCAGCACCTTGAAGGATTCCGGTGTACCCGGGCGGGGAATCGGTTTGCCCTTGACGATGGCGTTGAGGGCCTCGTTGCGGCCCTGCATGTCGTCGGACTTGACCGTGAGCAGTTCCTGCAGGGTGTATGCGGCGCCATAGGCCTCGAGGGCCCACACCTCCATCTCACCCAGACGCTGACCACCTTGCTGTGCCTTACCGCCCAGGGGCTGCTGGGTGACCAGGGAGTAGGGGCCGGTGGAACGGGCGTGAATCTTGTCGTCCACCAGGTGAACCAGCTTGAGGAAGTGGGAGTAACCCACGGCCACGGGCTGATCGAAGGGCAGACCGGTGCGGCCATCCCTCAGCTGCAGCTTGCCGGGATCCTCAGGGTCGTACACCCAACCCTTGCCGGGCTGCTTGGCGGCTTCCTTGAGGAAGGTCTCGACGGTCTGCTGGGACTTCTCAGCACCGTGCATCTCATCGAAGGGAACAATGCGCACGCGGCAATCCAGGTTGGACGCGGCCCAACCCATCAGCAGCTCGAACACCTGACCCACATTCATCCGGCTCGGCACACCCAGGGGGTTGAGCACGATGTCGACCGGGGTGCCGTCGGGCAGATAGGGCATGTCCTCCCGAGGAAGGATGCGGCTGATGATGCCCTTGTTGCCGTGGCGGCCAGCCATCTTGTCGCCGACCTGGATCTTGCGGCGCTGGGCCACATACACCCGAACCACCATGTTGGCGCCGGGGGGCAGCTCATCACCCTGTTCACGGGTGTAGATGCGCACATCCACAACGCGGCCACGCTCGGTGCCGGGCACCCGCAGGGAGTTGTCGCGCACGTCGCGCGCCTTCTCACCGAAGATCGCGCGCAGTAGCTTCTCTTCCGGCGGCTGATCGGATTCACCCTTGGGCGTCACCTTGCCCACGAGGATGTCGCCGCTTTCAACGAAAGCGCCCACGCGGATGATGCCCATCTCGTCGAGGTTGCCCAGGCTTTCCTCAGCGACGTTGGGAATTTCGCGGGTGATCTCCTCAGGTCCGAGCTTGGTCTGACGCGCTTCGATCTCGTACTTCTCGATGTGAACCGAGGTGTAGAGGTCGTCGGTAACCAGACGCTCGCTGACCAGCAGCGCGTCCTCGTAGTTGTAACCCTCCCAGGGCATGTAAGCGATCAGAACGTTCTGACCCAGGGCGATCTCACCGCCTTCACAGGCGGAACCATCCGCCATCACCTGGCCGACAATCACCGGATCACCGCAGCGGACGATCGGGCGCTGGTTCAGGCAGGTGTCCTGGTTGGAGCGCTGATACTTCTGCAAGAAGTGGGTGTGGTCGTTGCCGTCCTCGTCCTGAACAACGATGGCGTTGGCATCCACATAGGTAACGGTGCCATTCACCCGGGAGATCGGCACCATGCCGGAGTCGCGGGCCACCTGGGTTTCCAGGCCGGTTCCCACTAGGGCACGCTCAGGACGCAGCAACGGCACAGCCTGACGCTGCATGTTGGAGCCCATCAGGGCGCGGTTGGCGTCGTCGTGCTCCAGGAAGGGGATCAGGGACGTTGCCACGGAGATCACCTGCACCGGTGAAAGGGCGACGTAGTCGACCTGCTCAGGGGGGACCTTCTCGAAGTCCTGGCGGTAACGCACAGGAATCAGATCCGCCGAGATCCGGCCGTCGTCCTCGGTGGCCACATCACCAGGGGCGACGCGCACTTCGTCTTCCCGGTCGGCAGACAGGTAGATCGGATCGCCATCCTTCAGAACGACACCGTTCTCCACCTTCCAGAACGGCGTTTCGATGAAGCCGTACTCGTTGACCCGGGCGTGGGTGGCCAGGGAGTTGATCAGACCGGCGTTGGGGCCTTCCGGCGTCTCAATCGGGCAGAGACGGCCGTAGTGGGAAGGGTGAATGTCGCGGACGGCGAAGCCGGCACGCTCACGGGTGAGACCGCCGGGTCCAAGGGCCGAGATGCGGCGCTTGTGGGTGAGCTCAGCCAGAGGGTTGGTCTGGTCCATGAACTGGCTCAGCTGGCTGGAGCCGAAGAACTCCTTGATCGCCGCCACCAGGGGCTTGGGGTTCACCAACTGGGCCGGGGTCAGCGAATCGGTTTCGCCGACGGTCATCCGTTCCTTGATGATCCGCTCAAGACGGTTCAAACCCACCCGAACCTGGTTCTGCAGGAGTTCGCCCACGGAACGTACGCGGCGGTTGCCGAGGTGATCGATGTCGTCGAGGCTGGCGCCGCCGACATCCAGTTCCAGGTTGATCAGGTAATCGAGCGTGGAGAGCACGTCCTCATGGGTGAGGGTGCGCACCGTGTCGGGGATGGTGAGGCGCAGCTTCTTGTTGATCTTGTAGCGGCCGACCCGACCGAGGTCGTAGCGCTTGGGATCGAAGAAACGGGTCTGCAGCAGCTGCTGACCGCCACTCACTGAGGGGGGTTCACCCGGACGGAGTTTCTTGTAGAGCTCAAGCAGCGCTTGGTCTTCCGAACTGATGCCCTCGTCGTTGGCGGCATCAATGGACTTCTTGTAGAACTCGGGGTGACGCAGCTTGTCGAGCACGTCGTTGTCAGACAGACCCATGGCACGCATGAGCACGTGCGCGTTGATCTTGCGGGTCTTGTCCACACGAACGTGGAGCAAGTCGTTCTTATCTGTCTCAAACTTCAGCCAGGCACCCCGGTTGGGGATGACGCTGGCGTTGTAAGTACGCCGGCCGTTCTTGTCCATTTCATCCTTGAAATAGACACCGGGGCTGCGCACGATCTGGTTCACGATCACGCGCTCAGCGCCGTTGATGATGAACGTGCCGCGCTCGGTCATCAGCGGCAGTTCGCCGATGAAGACCTCCTGCTCCTTGATCTCACCGGTCTCCTTGTTAACCAGGCGGCAGGTCACATACATCTGTGACGCGAAAGTCGCATCACGGCGCTTGGCCTCTTCCACATCGTGGCGGGGGCGCTTCAGGCGGTACTCGCTACCGATGAAGTGCAGCTCCAGCTTGCCGGTGTAATCCGTGATCGGAGAGAAGCTTTCCAGCTCCTCGATCAGACCTTGATCCAAAAACCACTTAAAGCTGGCCCGCTGCACCTCCACCAGATCAGGGAGGTAGGTGGCGGTCTTGGCGACCTGAATCGCGCTGCTGCTCATGCGGGGACCGGCAGAGAGGACGAAGGGACTGGGGAGGACTGGATTGGCGGCAGAAGCTCACCTGACAGGACGATTCGACACAACAGCGGCACCGACGGTTTCCAAGACGGAACCGACAGCGCCGCTGCTGCTGTTCAGAAATCGCGGGTCAGATCAGCTGACGACGACAAGTGCACCGGAAGGAAATGGACGCTTCAGGCACCACACACAAGACGGAATCCTGCGCATGGCCAGACCAATACAACATCTTACATATGGACTCGACACCCTTGGAACTCCGGTTAAGGGAGTCCGAACAAACGCCGGGCGTTGGCGGTGCTGCTGCAGGCCACGCTGTCGAGATCCACGCCGCGCAGCTCAGCCACCCGCGTGGCAACGGAAGCCACGAAGGCGGGCTCGTTGCGCTTGCCGCGGCGAGGCACAGGGGCCAGGAAGGGGCAATCGGTTTCCACCAGAAAACGATCCTCCGGCACCTGACGGGCGCAGTCGTGGGTGGGCTCCGCCTTGGGGAAGGTGACGGTGCCGCTGAAGCTGATGTAGAAGCCGAGCTCCAGGAACTGGTGCATTTCATCGGGGGTACCGCCCCAGCAATGCATCACCCCTCCGGGGCAACGGCCCTGCGCCTTTCGGGCCCGCAGTTCCTCCAGCATCGGCTCGGCGGCATCCCGGCAGTGAATGATCACCGGCAGGTTCAACTCCACCGCTAGGTCCAATTGAGGGCGCAGCACAGCAAGCTGCTCCTCGAGATTCTTGTCTCGGAAGAGATCGAGGCCGAGCTCGCCGATGGCGACCACCCGATTGTCCTCCAGAGCTGCCCGGCGCAGCACCGCCACCGTGTCATCCCGCCAATGCTCGGTGTCCAGTGGATGGACGCCGACGGAATAACGCATCTCCGGGAATCGATCCGCCAGGGCGCGGATCGCCGGGATTTCGGAGGGTTCGACGCAGGCGTGCAGCAGTGCACCAACCCCAACCTCACGCCAGCGTGAGGCCACCTCATCGAGGTCGTCGTCAAAGTTGCGGAAGACGATGTGACAGTGGCTGTCAATCAACGTCGGGGTGAGGGACACAGCTGGGCCGAAACGCGCTTTCGGCCCATTCTGCCGGTTGAAACCGAATCAGCTGGCGGGCTCGAGCACCTTGCGCACGGCCGCACTGAGGCGGGACTTCTGGTTGGCACCGTTGTTGCGGTGCAGCACACCCACCTTCACGGCCTTGTCGATCTTGCTGAAGGCGGCACGCATGGAGGTCTGCACGCTGGCCTTGGCTTCATCACCAGGGGTGGCGCTGTAGGCGTCACAGGCGGCGAAGCAGCGCTTCATCAGGGTGCGCATCGACGACTTGTAGGTGCGGTTGCGCAGACGGTTGCGCTCAGCAATCTCAATCCGCTTCTTGGCTGACTTGTTATTGGCCACTGAGGCTTCAACGTTGCGAACAATCCAGCACCTTACTCCTTGACAGGACCCCCTTCCCTGGGTTGTGGAGTCCTAACTTGACCGAACTCTCCCACTGTTCCTTTGTCTGTGAGCCAGCCGGCCGTTGCTCCCCTTCGCATCGTGCGGGATCTGGACCGGGCCCAGACGGAGCTGAAACGGTTGTCGAGCCGCACCACACAAACCCAGCAGGGTGAAGCCCGTGAGCGGGTTGAATCCATTCTCACAGCGGTGCGCGACCGCGGTGATGCCGCCATTGCCGACTTCACCGAACGGTTCGATGGCTTCCGGCCCGAACCAATGGCGGTGTGCCCCGAGGCCCTCGAACAGGCCTGGACGTCGCTGCCGACCAACCTGCGGGATGCCCTAGAGCTGGCCCATCGCCGCATCACCGACTTTCACCAACGCCAACGTCCCGCCGATCTGGCGGTGACGGGCCCCCACGGCGAACAGCTTGGGCGGCGCTGGCGGCCGGTGGAGCGGGCGGGTCTTTACGTGCCGGGAGGTCGGGCGGCTTACCCCAGCACCGTGCTGATGAATGCGGTGCCAGCCCGGGTCGCCGGCGTCAAAGACGTGGTGATCTGTTCCCCCGCCGGACGTGATGGTGCGGTGAACCCCGTGGTACTGGCAGCGGCCCACCTGGCCGGCGTGAAAACGGTGTTCCGCCTCGGAGGTGCCCAGGCTGTTGCCGCCATGGCCTACGGCAGCGAGAGCGTGCCCAAGGTGGATGTGATCAGTGGCCCCGGAAACCTCTACGTCACCCTGGCGAAACAGGCGGTGTACGGCCAGGTGGCCATCGATTCCCTGGCGGGACCGAGCGAAGTGCTGGTGATCGCAGACCACTCCGCCAAGCCCGATCAGGTGGCAGCAGATCTGTTGGCGCAGGCGGAGCATGACCCCCTGGCGGCGGCGGTACTGATCACCACCGACCCTGCTCTGGCCGACGGAATCAACGCCGCAGTGGCCGAACAGCTGGCCGATCACCCCCGCCAGGAGATCTGCGAAGCCGCTCTGCGGGACTGGGGGCTGGTGGTGGTCTGCAACGACCTGGAAAGCTGTGCCCGCCTTAGCGACAGCTTCGCCCCCGAACACCTGGAGCTGCTGGTGGAGCGGCCCGAGCCGCTGGCGGATCGCATTCAGAACGCCGGAGCAATTTTCCTGGGCCCATGGTCCCCGGAAGCGGTGGGGGATTACCTGGCAGGCCCGAACCACACATTGCCCACCTGTGGAGCCGCGCGTTTCAGCGGGGCCCTCAGTGTTGAGACCTTCATGCGCCACACCTCGCTGATCGGTTTCAACCGGGCTGCCCTGGAAGCAACGGGTTCAGCTGTGCAGGAGCTGGCCAGCAGTGAAGGCCTGCACAGCCACGCTGAATCGGTGCGGCGGCGCCTCAGCTGAGGCGCTTCTCCAGGCTGCGGACACCCGCCACACCATCGGTGATCTCACCGACCAGCACCTCATCGGTGATGTTGACGAACAGGCCGTTCTCCAGCACACCGGGAATGTTGTTGATCGTCTGCTCCAGGGCCACTGGATCGCTGATGCCGCCGTCGAGCTTGGCGTCCAGCACCAGGTTGCCCTGATCGGTGACCACAGGGCCGGCCTTGCGCTGGGCCATGCGCAGCTCAGCGCTGCCCCCGAGGGCTTCCAGCTGCTGCTTCACCTGGCGCCAGGCCCCGGGGAGCACTTCCACCGGCAGCAGAAAACCGAGGTTGAGACGGTCCACCAGTTTGGTGGAGTCCACCACCGCCACAAACCGATCCGCCCGTGCCGCCACGAGTTTCTCCTGCACGTGGCAGGCACCACCGCCCTTGATCAACTGGAAGCCAGGGTCGACTTCATCGGCACCATCGATGGCCAGATCAATCCGGCTGACGGCGTTGAGACTGAGCAGGGGAATGTTGAGCTCAGCGGCCAGCACCTCTCCTTGGAAGGACGTGGTGACACCGACGATGTCTTTGAGTTCTCCGCTGGCGAGCTTGGCCCCCAGGCCCTGAATCATCAGGGCGGCGGTGGAGCCTGATCCCAGGCCCAGCACCATGCCGTCCTTGATCTGGTCCACGGCGGCATCAGCCACCGCCTGCTTCATCTGGGTCTGTAGATCAGCCATCAGGTCACGTCCTTTGGGCGCGACCGTAGCAAGGGGTTTCAGGCCATCCCAGGCAGGGGCTCCGGTTTGACGGACAGGGTGAGCTCGCGGCCGCCCCGCAGCACTTTCAGAGGCAGGGGAACATCGATGGCGGCGGCATCCACCACCTCGAGCAGCGCCTGAGGGTCGGCAATGTCGCGCTCATCCACCGTGATCAGCAGATCGCCGCGGCGCAGTCCTGCTTTTTCGGCCGGGCCATCGGGCAGCACGGCTTGCACCAGGGCACCACTGCGTTCCGGCAGCTGCACAAGGGCATTGGGGTCCTTGTTGTGCTCGCGCGCGATGCGCGGTGTGAGGGCCACCAGTTGCAGACCGATGTAGGGGTGCACCACTTGACCCTGCTGCTGGAGCTGATCCGCCACCCGGCGGGCCAGGTTGATCGGGATGGCGAAACCGAGGCCGGCCCCAGGGCCCGACCGCACCAGGGTGTTGATGCCAATCACCTGGCCATCGCCGTTCACCAACGGCCCACCGGAATTACCGGGGTTGATGGCGGCATCGGTCTGAATCAGTTCCAGCCGTTTGTCGGCGAAGCCAAGGCTGTTGATGTTGCGGTGCAAGCTGCTGACGATGCCCAGGGTCACCGTGCGTTCCAATCCGAACGGGGTGCCGAGGGCAATCGCCCAATCGCCCACCTGCATGGCTTCCGAATCACCCAAGGGAGCCCTTGGCGGCAGTTGATCGCCCTCGAGACGCACCAGGGCCAGATCCGTCACCGCATCGGTGCCCACCACCTGGCCATCCCGCTGTTCGCCGTCGGCCAGGGTGACGCTGACGGACTCCACCCGATCCACCACATGGGCGTTGGTGAGCACAAGCCCTTTGGCATCGATCACCACACCGGAGCCTTGGCCCCGTTCCCGCTCCGGACCTGCCGGAGGGTCCCCCAGCAGGTCCCGCAGCAGGGGGTCAAGCAGCGTGGGGTCAAACGGCTGACGTTCCACGGTGCGCTCGGTATCGATCCGAACCACCGCCGGAGCCACCCGCTGAACGGCATCGGCCACAAAGCTGTGCTCCAGGGCCTGCGCTGATTCACCTTCACCGACCAGAACCGATACGGCCATCAGAACGGCCAGGAGTTGACGCAGGGCGTACCGCAACACAAGACCTTTAATTGCCTTCTTTTTATCGGATCCAGCCCGAGAAACGGTCCCTGGTCCAAATCGATCGCAATCTCAGCACCTCCATTGCGATGCGCGGTCGAGCTTGGACATTCCAGCTAACAAATCAGCAAACGCAGTTTTCGCATGCGTGCAATTCTGGCTCCAGCGGCAGCTCTGCTTGCCCTGGCTGGCCCGGTTGCCCTCACCCCTCAAGCCTCCGCGGAGAGCACAACGCTCAAGGCGATGATCTTTGAGGAGGTCAAGCCGCTGTATCAGAAGACAGATGCCGGCTACGAAGGCCTCGGGGTTGACGTTCTTGAACAGATCCGGATCCAGGCCAAGCGCCGCAAGGTGGACTACCGGGTGGCCAAGTCGGTGAACGACGGCATCGGCGCCGTGATCACCGGCAAAGCCGACATCGCCTGCGGCGTGGCCTTCACCTGGGGCCGCTCCACGCAAGTCACCTACAGCCTTCCCTTCGGCATCGGTGGCACCCGTCTGCTGATGGCCAGCGACACCACCGTCGATGGAACCCCCGCCTCACTGGAGGGACAAACCATTGGTGTGGTGAAGGACACCGCTTCCGCCCAGGTGCTGAAGAACGTGGTGCCCGGCGCCACGCTGAAGAACTTCATCACCCCCAAGGAAGCGTTGGACGCCTTCTACACAGGTGACGTCTCCATCCTGGGGGGCGGCACCCTGTGGCTGGCCGCCAACAGCCGCATCGACAAGACGGCACTGCTGCCCTTCCGTCCCTACGGCCGCTCCGGCATCAGCTGCATCGTCAACCAAAACAACGGCAAGCTGCTCTCCTCCACCAACATCGCGTTGGGCCAGATGATGCAGGCCTACATGGATGGTGATGCGGGAACGCGCCGCATGATCAACCGTTGGATCGGCCCCGGCAGTGATGTGGGCCTGAGCCAGGAATCGATCCGCTCCCTTTATGGCCTGATCCTCAGCGTCACAGCAGAAATCAACACTCCAGCGACACCAGGAATCTGACGACTCCTCGATTGCTTTTGTTCTCTGCCCATCAACAACCATGAAGCGTTCTCTGATTGCTTTTCAAGCACTGCTGGCCTCCAGCGCTGTGCTCTGCCAAACCGCCGAAGCCAGCTCCACCTACACCGCTCCCGAGCAGTTGACCGGCCAGGCCAAAGCCAACAGCATCGAAGCCCGGATTGAAGCGGTGCGGAACACCGACTGGGGCAGCCTGCTTCAGGATCCTGAGATCGAAGGTGAGCTTGTCGCCAAGAGCAAGTGGAAGAACGGCAAGGGCAAGAAATTCGGCAACAGCTACGGCAAAGGCAAGTGGGGCAACGGCAAGAGCGGCAACAAGTGGAGCAATAGCCGCAACACCTGGGGCAACGGTCGCTACTACGGCGGCTGGCGCAACGGTGGCGGTGCCTGGGGCAACGGCGGCGGCGGCTTCGTCAACTGGTGATTGTTTCCTCTCCAAACGTCGGGCCCGACCTCAACCGGTTCGGGCCCATCGGCCTCGTGGTGGTGCAGTCCACCTCGCTGTGCAACCTCGATTGCTCGTATTGCTATCTGCCGGACCGGCAGAAGAAGCGGGTCTTTGACCTGGATCTTCTGCCCCTGCTGATACAGCGAATTCTGGAAAGCCCCTATGCCGGGCCGGAATTTGCCTTGGTATGGCATGCCGGGGAACCACTCACCCTGCCCACCAGTTGGTACGACGAAGCGACGGTGATTCTTCACCACAGCCTGGAGCAGTTCAACGCCCAGGGGCTGGACTTCACCCAGCACGTGCAGACCAACGCCACGTTGATCAATGACGCGTGGTGCGACTGCTTCCGGCGCAACAAGATTGTGGTGGGCATCAGTGTGGATGGCCCGGAGGACATCCACGACGCCCACCGGCGCTTCCGCAACGGGCGCGGCTCCCACGCCATGGCCATGAAGGGGGTTGAAGCCCTGCATCGCAACGATATGCCCTTCCACTGCATCTCGGTGGTGACCGCCGATGCCATGGAGCAACCGGAGCGGATGTATCGCTTCTTCCGCGACAACGGCATCAACGACGTGGGTTTCAACGTCGAGGAGCAGGAGGGGATCAACACCAGCTCCTCAATGCAGGGGTCCGCAATGGAAGAGAAGTACCGCGACTTCCTGCGGGCCTTCTGGCGGCTCAGCGAGCAGGACGGCTATCCCGTGGTGCTGCGCGAATTCGAGCAGGTGATCAGCCTGATCCAAGGCAATGCGCGGATGACCCAGAACGAGCTGAATCGCCCGTTCTCGATCCTCAGCGTGGATTGGGAGGGCAATTTCTCCACCTTCGACCCTGAGCTGCTTTCGGTGGCCAGCGACCGCTACGGCAGCTTCAACCTTGGCAACATCAAGGATCTTTCGCTGGTGGAGTCCACCCACACCGAGCAGTTCCGTCGGCTCATGGCCGACATGACCAGCGGCGTGGAGACCTGCCACAAGAGCTGCGAGTACTTCGGCCTCTGCGGCGGTGGCAACGGCAGCAACAAGTTCTGGGAACACGGCACCCTCGCCTCCAGCGAAACCAACGCCTGCCGCTTCGGCACCCAGATCCCCACGCAAGTGCTGTTGGAGCGCTTTGAAGAAGGCCCTCCCTTGACGCCACTCACACCCAATCCATCGGGGGCTTGATGCGATCGATCGCTGTTCTGCCCCTTCCAGCAAATGGGCGAGTTTTGATGGCCACCGATCGCACAGCGGCTCTTGCGTCCACTGCTTAGGGTCGAGCCGTTTTTAAGCTTCACCCTTGAGCGAATCCGCCGCTTCACAATGCTGTGAGCTCTGCCAGGTCGTGATCGAAGACCGCCCTGGCCTTCCCGACGTGGTGACGTTCAGCAATGGCCCTCAGGGCAGCCGCACCAAACTCTGGAGCCGCGTCTGCCAGTACGTGACCGATCCGGAGCGTCGACGCCTCTGCATCAATCAGGATTCCGACGGGCGCGGCGCTGAACAGCCGGGCGACGCCTTTCCCGATGCACCGGCCATCGATCTGGGCAACAGCTGACGGCGGGCAGACGGTCCCGTACATTGAAGGTGTGTCCGACGGGCATCTCCCTGCGGGGGATCGGTCACAACTGAAATGCACGTCGGGCCGACGTCCGCCCTCAGTTCGCGTTGCCTCATCCTCTGCTTCCGGATCTCGAAACGCTGGTCACCGATGTGGCCGCCAGCAAAGGCTTTGCCCTTTGCGGCATTCAGCTGCTCAACCACATGAGCCCGATGACCCTGGAAGTGCAGATCCGCCACAGAAGTGGAGCGGATGTGAGCCTTGATGACTGCGCCGGTTTCAGTGGCGTGCTGGGGGATGCCCTTGAGGCCTCCACCCTGCTCACTGACGCGTATGTTCTGGAGATCAGCAGTCCCGGCATCGGCGACCAGCTGTCCAGCGATCGCGACTTTGAAACCTTCCGTGGGTTCCCCGTGGAGGTTCATCACCGCGACAAGGACGACAGCGAGCAACGCCTGGAGGGCCTCTTGCTCGAACGCGACGCCGACACGCTGCAGATCAACATTCGCGGACGAATCAAACGGATTCCCCGGGATTGCGTGATCGGTGTCCGCCTCACGAGTCCAGGCAGCTGAACCCAGCGTTCACACCCCTGCAACCGCTCCTTTCTTTTCCCCTAACCCAACGCGATGGCTCTCGTCCTGCTTCCCGGTCTCAACAACCTGATCGACGACATCAGCGAAGAGAAGAAGCTGCCGCCCCAAGTGGTGGAGGCGGCCCTGCGGGAGGCCCTGCTGAAGGGCTATGAGCGCTACCGGCGCACCCTGTACATCGGCATCAGCGAAGACCCTTTTGATGAGGAGTACTTCAGCAACTTCGATGTTGGCCTCGACCTTGAGGAGGAGGGCTACCGAGTTCTCGCCAGCAAGATCATTGTTGATGAGGTGGAGAGCGAAGACCATCAGATCGCGATCGCCGAGGTGATGCAGGTGGCCGATGACGCCCAGGTAGGCGACACGGTGGTGCTGGATGTCACCCCAGAGAAAGAGGACTTCGGCCGGATGGCCGCCGCCACCACCAAGCAGGTGCTGGCCCAGAAGCTGCGTGATCAGCAGCGCCGCATGATCCAGGAGGAATTCGCTGATCTGGAGGATCCGGTGCTGACGGCCCGGGTGATCCGCTTCGAGCGCCAGTCGGTGATCATGGCGGTCAGCTCAGGCCTGGGCCGTCCGGAAGTGGAGGCTGAACTCCCCCGGCGCGATCAGCTGCCCAACGACAACTACCGCGCCAACGCCACCTTCAAGGTCTTCCTGAAAGAGGTGAGCGAAGTGCCCCGCCGGGGACCGCAGCTGTTCGTCAGCCGCTCCAATGCCGGTTTGGTGGTCTACCTGTTCGAGAACGAAGTTCCCGAAATTCAGGAAGGATCCGTTCGGATCGTGGCCGTGGCCCGTGAGGCAAATCCCCCCTCCCGTTCCGTGGGCCCCCGCACCAAGGTGGCCGTCGACAGCATCGAACGCGAGGTGGATCCCGTCGGCGCCTGCATCGGCGCCCGCGGCTCCCGCATTCAGCAGGTGGTGAACGAACTGCGTGGAGAAAAAATCGACGTGATCCGCTGGTCGCAGGATCCTGGCCAGTACATCGCCAACTCCCTCAGCCCCGCTCGGGTGGAAATGGTGCGCCTGGTGGATCCCGTGGGCCAGCACGCCCATGTGCTGGTGCCACCCGATCAGCTGAGCCTGGCCATCGGCCGCGAGGGCCAGAACGTGCGCCTGGCAGCCCGACTCACCGGCTGGAAGATCGACATCAAGAACTCCACTGAATACGACCAAGAGGCAGAGGATGCCGTGGTGGCGGAGCTGATCTCCCAGCGCGAGGAGGAAGAAGCCCTCCAGCAGCAAGTCGAAGAACGGCTGGCCGCCGAACAGGCCGCTCGGGCGGAAGAGGATGCACGCCTGCGGAAGCTGTATCCGCTGCCCGAAGACGAGGAGGAGTACGGCGAGGAGCAGGCCGAGCAGGAGTTCTCTGACGAGGAGCCCGCTGAGGTGGAAGCCGGCAGCGAAACCGAGTTCGAAGCCGAGGCTGAAAGCACGGACGCAGCGGCTGAGGCCGATGCCGAGCCCGATCAGGAGCAGGTCCGGTGAGTGACCGCCCCGTCCTGCGTCGCTGCGTGGCCTGCCGCCAGCTCTTGGATCGCCGCCAACTCTGGAGGGTGATCCGCGACCATCAGGACGGAGTTCTCCTCGATAAGGGGATGGGCCGTTCGGCCTATCTCTGCCGCGAGGAGAACTGCCTTGAGGAGGCGACCCGTCGCAAGCGTCTGCAGAAAGCCCTGCGTTGTCAGGTGCCCGAAACAGTGCTTGCGGTGTTGAAACAGCGGCTTAACCAAAGCGTTGGTGAATCCGCTGAGGCAGACTGAACATTGGCCCCACCTTGTGCGAGGCCACCGCGGCATTCCATGCCCGGACCGATCGGAGACCCGAACTGAATGACCAGCAGCGGCAAAGTCAGAATTTACGAGCTGTCCAAGGACCTCGGCCTTGAGAACAAGGACGTGCTGGATGCGGCTGAAAAGCTGTCGATCGCTGCGAAGAGCCACAGCAGCTCGATCAGTGACGCTGAAGCCGGAAAGATCCGTTCGCTCCTCGGCAAAGGCGGGAATGGTGCGAAACCCACTGCCGCGGCCCCTGCCAAGCCCGCAGCTGGCAAGGCCATCCTCTCGGTGAAGAAAGCGGCCCCCGCCGCGCCAAGCAAGCCCGCCCCAGCGGCGAGCAAACCGGTCGCCAAGCCTGTGGCTGCCAAGCCCGTGGTCGCCAAACCCGTAGCGGCTGCCAAACCGCAGGCGGCCCCGAAGCCTCCCGCAGCGGCTACGTCCAAACCGGTGATCAGCAAGCCAGCGGCTGCACCGGTGAAAGCCTCAGCAGCACCGGCGCGGCCCGCCACTCCTCAGAAACCCCCCGCAGCCCCAGCGCGACCAACGGCGGCAAAACCCGTTCCACGACCTGCCGCGGCCAAGCCGCAGGTTGTCAGCAAGCCGGCTGCAGGCAAACCGGAACCGGTGAGCAAGCCCAAGGCTGCTGCCAAACCCACGGCACCCACGCCGCGGCCCACACCGGCTCGCCCGACGCCACGCCCCGCAGGTTCTGGAAGCCCAGGGCGGCCCACCCCTGGCCAGGGGCAGCCCAAGCCACAGATCATCCGCGCAGGAGCTCCATCTCGGCCCGGCGCGCCAACCCGTGCCGGTGCCCCCACAAAGCCTGGTGCACCCTCACGGCCCACTCCGAGGCCTGAACTGGTGGGCAAACCCGTGCCCCGCCGTCCGGCAGGCACCGGCGTGCCTCAACGCCAGGGCAGTCCAAGCCGCCCAGGAGCCCCCACCCGACAGGGTCGCCCCGGGATGCCCCCCCGCAGCGGCAACACCCTTGAACTGGTCGGCAAGCCGATTCGTCGCGACGGCAGCAGCACAGGTAGCGGTCGCCCTGGTGCGCCCACCCGTCCGGGAGCGCCTGGACGTCCCGGCATGCCCGCTGGAATGCGCAAACCGGTGGCTCCCGGTGAGCTCATGCAGCTGCAAAAGCCTGTCGGCAGGCCAACGGCACCGGCACCCCGCCGTCCGGATGCACCCACCAAAACCGGTGCAGGTGCAGGAACAGCCACCCCGCCCGTGTCGCGTCCGAATGCCCCCTCGGCGCCCCGCCGTCCCAGCTTCCGTCCGGGTGGCCCTGGTGGCCAGCGGCGGCCAGGCCGTCCCGACTGGGATGACAGCGCACGGCTCGATGCTCTGCGCAGCCGCTCGCCGCAGAAGCAGCGCCAAAAGGTGCACATCATCGGTGAAAACGATGATTCCCTGGCGGCACAGACCGGCGGCTTCGCCGGTGAACAGGAGAACATGGTTCTCTCGGCGAGCCTGGCTCGTCCCGCCAAGCCCAAGTCGCAGAAGCGCACCGCACCCAAGCCGGTGGCAGCGATGCGCAAGCGCAAGAAGGAAACCGCCCGTCAGCGTCAGCGCCGGCGTGCCATGGAGCTGCGGGCAGCCCGGGAAGCCAAGCAAGTGCGTCCTGAAATGATCGTGGTGCCGGAGGACAACCTCACGGTGCAGGAACTGGCGGACATGCTGAGCGTCGAAAGCTCAGAGATCATCAAATCCCTCTTCTTCAAAGGGATCATCGCCACGGTCACCCAGACCCTGGACATGCCCACAATCGAGGCCGTTGCCGACGAATTCGGTGTGCCGGTGCTGCAGGACGACGTGGAGGAGGCGGCCAAGAAGACCGTCGAGATGATCGAAGAGGCCGACAAGGCTCACCTGATCCGACGTCCGCCCGTGGTCACCGTCATGGGCCACGTCGACCATGGCAAAACCAGCCTGCTGGATGCCATCCGTCAGGCCCGCGTCGCTGCGGGTGAGGCTGGCGGCATCACCCAGCACATCGGTGCGTATCAGGTTGAGATCGAGCACAACAACGAGCAGCGCAAGCTCACCTTCCTGGACACTCCGGGCCACGAAGCCTTCACGGCCATGCGAGCCCGCGGCACCAAGGTGACCGACGTGGCTGTGCTGGTGGTGGCTGCTGATGACGGCGTCCGCCCCCAGACCCTGGAAGCCATCAGCCACGCCCGGGCCGCTGAAGTGCCGATCGTGGTGGCGATCAACAAGATCGACAAGGAAGGTTCATCGCCCGAGCGGGTGAAGCAGGAGCTGTCTGAGCAAAACCTGCTGGCGGAAGACTGGGGCGGCGATGTGGTGATGGTGCCAGTGAGCGCCATCAAGGGCGAAAACATCGACAAGCTGCTGGAGATGCTGCTGTTGGTCACCGAAGTGGAAGACCTGCAGGCCAACCCGGATCGTCTGGCCCGCGGCACCGTGATCGAGGCCCACCTCGATAAGGCCAAAGGCCCCGTGGCCACGCTGCTGGTGCAGAACGGCACCCTCAAGACCGGCGACGTCGTCGCCGCTGGTCCGGTGCTGGGCAAGGTGCGCGCCATGGTGGACGACAACCGTCAACGCCTCAAGGAAGCGGGCCCCTCCTTTGCTGTGGAGGCCCTGGGCTTCAGCGAGGTGCCCACCGCCGGTGACGAGTTCGAGGTGTACCCCGACGAGAAATCTGCCCGGGCCGTTGTGGGCGATCGCGCCTCCGATGCCCGCGCCACCCGTCTTGCTCAGCAGATGGCGTCAAGACGCGTCTCGCTCACGGCCATGTCCGGCCAGGCCAATGACGGTGAGCTGAAGGAACTCAACCTGATTCTCAAGGCCGACGTTCAAGGCTCTGTGGAGGCCATCCTCGGATCGCTCGAGCAGCTGCCCAAGGATGAGGTGCAGGTGCGGGTGCTGCTGTCGGCACCTGGCGAGATCACCGAAACCGACGTCGACCTGGCCGCCGCTTCCGGCGCGGTGATCGTGGGCTTCAACACCTCCATGGCCTCCGGCGCCAAGAAAGCGGCGGATGCCACCGGGGTGGATGTGCGCGACTACGACGTGATCTACAAGCTGCTGGAAGACATCCAGTTGGCGATGGAAGGTCTGCTGGAGCCGGAACTGGTGGAGGAAGCCCTGGGCGAAGCCGAGGTGCGCGCCGTCTTCACCATCGGCAAGAGCGCCGTGGCCGGCTGTTATGTCACCACCGGCAAGCTGCATCGCAACTGCCGGGTGCGGGTGCACCGCGGAAAACAGGTGGTCTACGAGGGCGACCTCGACTCCCTGCGTCGCAACAAGGACGACGTCAAGGAAGTGGCCACGGGCTTCGAATGCGGTGTCGGCACCGATCGGTTCGCCAACTGGGAAGAAGGCGATCGCATTGAAGCCTTCAAGATGGTCACCCAACGCCGCAAACTCACCACCTGACCCCGCAAGCGATCGTGCAGCCCCGCAGCGAGCCACTGCTCTGGCTTCAGTGCCTGGCCCTTGGAGCCATTCCCCTGGAGCTGCTGCTGATCCGCCTGGTTCTGGCCGGCGCGGATCCGGGTCCTGTTCCCGGTGTGGAGCGATTTCTGATCTGGGGGGTGGGGGTCCTGGCCCCAGCCGTCGCGTTGTGGCGACGGCCCGCCGACTGGGGCTCACTGCTGTTCGTGCGTCAGCCGCTGGCCAGCCGCAACAGCGATCAACTCCGCATCAGTGCATCCCAAGGCGGATTGAGCAGCCGCGCCGCTGTGGTGATCGCCGCAGTGGTCCTGCTGCGCGTGCTCTGGTGGATGGACGATTCAGCGGTGCTGGCGAGTGAATTTTCCCCGGTGTCGGGACAATCCCGTCTGGTCACCCTGTTGCTGGTCAGCCCATTGCTGGCCTTGATGGTCTGGCAGGTGCAGCAGCTGATCCAAGCCGCAGCGCTGTTGCTTGGATCACCAGGAACCGTCGCCCCTGTCGATTCGGCTTTTCGTGCTGATGCTGTGGCAACGCAACGCACCAGCCTGGGCCTGCAGTTGCTCAACTTCCCTGGCCTGGAGTGGCCGGAGCCTGTGGTGGAGCCGATCAAGCAAGAGCCCAACCAGGCCATCGGGGTGGACGACACCGCGTCGGAGACGGACGACAGCACGGATCAAGCCACTACTGATCAAGCCAGCACTGACAACGAAGCACCCGACGGGGATATTTCAGCCAACAATCCGGTGACGGCTGCAGTGTCTGACGAAGCTGATCCCGAAACCGCTCCTGAGCCCGTCGTTGCCGAGGCTCAAGCTGACGAGGAGTCGTCTGATGACGCTGAAGAGGCTGCTCCAACAAGCGATCAGGACGCCGATGATGCCATGGACGTGGAAGACATGGAAGAGACCACGCCGGAACCGGACGACAGCACTGAAGACATCAGCGCCTCCTACATCAGCCCTGACAACGAAGAGCCAGACGACGAAGCACCAGACAACCAAGAGCCAGACGGCAAACGTTCAGCCATCAACACCGCGACGGCCGCAGAGTCTGATGTCGTCGAGCCCGAAGCGCTGGAACCGGTCGATGCAGAGGATCAAGACGACATGTCGGAAGACGACGACGCTGAAGACATCCGTGCGGTTGACGCCGAAGAATCAAGCGTCGCTGCTGCTGCTCCTGTTGCGGTCGAACCAGAGCAGACCGGAGAAGAGCAGGAGGGCACCCCCCTGGATGCCGAAGTCAGCCAGATCGACGGTGTCGCCGGCGGAAGCACGGAAAGCCATCGTGAACAGGCCAAGTCCAGCGGAGGCAAAGAGAGCGAACCAGACGAGCCGTCTGAGCCCACGCCAAGGGGTCTGTGATTCCTTCAGCAACCGTTCCCGCAGGGCGGGATCAAGGCCAGATTTGGGGCGGGGATTATCGGGCAAACGTCCAAGTTGTATTCAGAGCAAATGTTAAATTGCCCATGACGCCGATGTAGCTCAGCCGGTAGAGCAACGCTTTCGTAAAGCGTGGGTCGCCTGTTCAAGTCAGGTCATCGGCTTTTTAAGCAGTGGTGCGTTGAATCAGCCGGATTCAATGCGCGTTTTTTTAACACATAGCCTCTTCAATCCCGAAGACGAGCAGAGATCATTCCCGCTGGTGATCCTTCCACTGAGAAGATCATTCCAGGGAACAATCCAGTGATCTGGATTCACATCAGCCAACACGTCAGCCGCCTCAGGATTCTGAAGCACCAGGATCCTTCGCGACCGCAGGTTGAGTTGGCGCCTCAACCAGGGCGTCATGATCGCTTCTTCAACAAGGCGCTGGTACGAGCCATCGGCGATCACCCGTTCAAAACCGGTCTGAATCGCAGCTGCCAGCTCCGTGTTCTCTGGAGCCACAAAGAAGAAACCCGCAAAGGGATAAACAATCAACAGATGGGGATCCAGCAGCATCTGCGGGTACAACGACCTCACCACGGAAGCCTCCGCTTCAAGTTCCGCCACACCGCGGGGAAACAACTGCACCCGGTTGTCATTCACCAAGCGCAGCAATTTTTCCGACCGGGCGGTGTAGGTGCGCAACCCAGCACGATCGAAAATTTCAACATCGCTCCAGCCCAGTCCTTGCACCAAAACGATGCGTTGGAGGTCCTGAAGGCTGCGGATCGTTTGCAGTTCGGCCAGGGATGCCTGATTGGTCCATCCCGCCCGCAGCCCGAGGATTCCACCCGTCACCGGAATGGGCACCGCCCGCAGACGACGGTTCAACTCAGGGCCGGCACCGTAAACACCAACCGAGAGCCGCAGAGGGTTCCGCCGAGCTGCCTTCTGCCCTTCCGCGAGCGCTGCAATCGCCTCATCCTGCGGCTGAACGGCAGCGCTAAAACCCAGGGCAAATGGTGTGCCGCTGCGCTCCAGCACCAGCTTCAGCAAGCGAAAGCGAAAGTCGTTCTGATCCTGACCGAGGCGTCGATCCAACACCACGGGAAGCGTGCCTTGCGGCAGTGCTGCAACTTCATCGGCAGTGAGAACATATCGATCGGGCAACAGCTCGCGACGTTCCGACAACCGGGGCTGAATCGACAGAACTCCCAACAGAAGGATCAAAAGCGTCAATGCGCTGGTAACAAAGGCCCAGAGGCCCTTGGCCTGCGACGCCGACATCTCAGTGGGGGATGGTTGAGTCAAGGAATAATCCAGAGGATGCCAAGAAGCGTTATGCCCACATAGCTGGGCAACAGCAACACACGCAGAACCTGGGAGACGCGCTCGTTGAGAACAACCAGATGGCTGTCAATCAACTCATCAGCCGCAACCACATACAAAATCCCCAGGAAAATGATCAGCTGCAGATTGCCGATGAAGCCCGCCATGGCTGTGACCGGCAGCTTCCCAGCGATGTAGACAAAATTGCCTCCCGCTGACACCACAGCAGCCAGGATCAGATCATCCCGGCTGTGGGTAATCAGCAAACTCATGCAGCACAAGCCGATCGCGAGCATGTAGCCGAGAAAATCAGGTGCCACGAAGAGGAGACTGCGGCGCTGAATCAGCAGATCAAGCGACACGGCCGGTTGACGACGAAGCACCTCTCCATCCATCAACGGGCGCCCAAGATCACTCATCAGGCTGACGCTGGAGGCATAGGCACCGGGCTGCTTCAAGATCCAGCCCGGCAACACCAGACCGGGAGACACAGCGAAGGGATCCGGTTCAGCAACATCCAGATTCACGGACGCCAGCGGATCAGCCAGACCGATCTGGATGTGCAGCATTTGGTCGTCGAAGGGATAGCGCTGCAGCCGCCAGCGTTTGACCACGGCCGAGCGCACCCGATAAAGCGTCCAAGACCCGGCTTCAGTTTGCTCATGGCTGACCCGCTCAAACCGCTGAATGTCGCCGTCATAAATCCCATTCAGGATCATCAGCTGATCACTGGGATCGGCCTGCGGATCACCGGCCCAGGTGGTCCAGAGCAGCATCTCCACAGAGAACTGGTCCTCCAGGAGATCGATGTTGTTGATGTTGGTGATGTAGGCACCGATCCGAAGTGGCGGGCTTTCCGGCTCGATCACCTCCACCGGGGCCGCCCCCCAATCAATCGGTGCCGGCCTCTGGTCGACAGCAGCCTGGGCTCCCCATCCCAACTGCGCGAGAGACAGGGTTAGCGCGCAAGCCAACGCAAGCCAGACAAGCCGCCATGTCCAACGACGGGACCTCACCCTCACGTCAGCAAGCGGTTACAACGTCCCCACGATGACAAGGGTGCGCGAAGGCGACCAGCACGGAACCAGCCCTTTCCTCTTTCTGAATACGATTGACCTGGGAATCAATGACGACCCTGATGTCGAAACAACGTGTCGATAGCCGGTATCGTCCCTGCCGAAATCCTGTGGCCCGGGGTTCATGCAGGATCCAACCTTGATGCGCATTGGATCAGCCGTTAGCGGGTTGTTATTGGTGCTGTTTCTGGTGGTTCATCTGGCCGGTTTGTTGCCCGCCCTGATTGCGCCGGTGCAGTTCGAGCACTACGCCACGGCCCTGCATCAGCAGCCATGGCTGCCGGTGTTGGAGGCCGGCCTGGCCGCCACCGCAGCCGTGCATCTCAGCCTCACCATCGCCAAAACGCTGCGGAATCGAGGTGCTGGAAACACAGCGGCGCTGCGTAGCCGTCGCGGTCAACCGCTCGAGGCACTTGCCAGCCGAAGCAAGCTGGTTGCTGGCCTCATCACATTGGGGTTTCTCACCCTGCACCTGCAGCAACTGCGTTGGCCACGGCCGGCTGACGGTCTGGAGCGAGAGGTGCTGCTGCAGGTGCTGCTGCAGCCAATCAACCTGGTGGTTTATGCCGCCGGCAGCCTGGCCATTGGTCTGCATCTGCTCCACGGCGCGGAAGCAGCCCACCGCAACCTGGGTTTGCTCAACCCGGCCAACGGCCCCAGCATCCGCTGGGGAGGTCGCCTTTTGGCGTCGGGAATCGGGGGAGGCTTCCTGCTGATCAGCCTGGGACTGGCCCTTGGAGGGTTGCCATGACAAAGGGCTTGCCTGATCCCAGGATTCCCACCGGGCCGCTCGCCGATGCCTGGCGACGGACCCGCGAAGGACTGCCGCTGATCAGCCCTCTGCGCAAAGGGCAGATGGACGTGCTCGTGGTGGGCACCGGCCTGGCGGGAGCTTCCGCCGCGGCGACTCTGGCCCAACAGGGCTACCGGGTCACGGTGCTCAGCTTTCACGACAGCCCGCGGCGTGCCCATTCGGTGGCGGCCCAGGGGGGCATCAATGCCGCACGTTCTGTGGCGGTGGATGGCGACAGCGTCAGCCGCCTGTTCGCCGACACCCTCAAAGGAGGCGACTTCCGCGCCCGGGAAGCGGGCTGCCAGCGGCTGGCGGAAATCAGCAGCGGCATCATCGATCAATGCGTGGCCCAGGGGGTGCCGTTCGCGCGCGAATACGGCGGCAGCCTGGCCACCCGCAGTTTTGGCGGGGCCCTGGTGAGCCGCACCTTCTATGCCCGGGGGCAGACCGGCCAGCAATTGCTGTATGGCGCCTACCAGGCCTTGATGCGCCAGGTGGAGCTGGGCCGCGTTCAACTGCTCACCCGCCGGGACGTGCTCGAACTGATCACCGTGGATGGGGTGGCCCGTGGCGTGGTGGCGCGCCATCTGCTGAGTGGTGAGCTGGAGGTGCACACCGCCCGCACCGTTCTGCTCTGCACCGGCGGTTACAGCAACGTCTACTTCCTCTCCACCAACGCACTGAAGTCGAACACCAGTGCGATCTGGAGGGCCCACCGCAAAGGGGCGCTGTTCGCCAATCCCTGCTTCACCCAGATCCATCCCACCTGCATTCCCAGTGGCGATGTCTTCCAGAGCAAGCTGACGCTGATGAGCGAAAGCCTGCGCAACGACGGGCGGGTCTGGCTGCCCAAGAACCCCGGCGAGACGCGCCAACCCGATGCGATACCGGAAGAGGAACGCGACTACTTCCTCGAGAGGCTTTATCCCACCTACGGCAACATGACGCCGCGGGACGTCGCCTCCAGGCGGGCCAGAGAACTCTGCAACGCGGGGCGGGGTGTAGGCCCAGGGGGACGCTCGGTTTACCTCGACCTTACCGATGCCATCAGAGCCGAAGGCAAAGACGCCATTGCCGCCCGCTACGGCAACTTGATGACGATGTACGAGCGCATCAGCGGCGATGACCCCTACAAGAAGCCGATGCGGATTTATCCCGCACCGCACTACACAATGGGCGGCCTCTGGGTGGACTACCACCTGATGAGTTCCATCCCTGGCCTGTTTGTTCTGGGGGAAGCGAACTACTCCGAACATGGCGCCAACCGCCTGGGCGCCAGCGCCCTGATGCAAGGACTCGCCGATGGCTACTTCATTGCGCCGTCCACGGTCACGGCCTGGCTGGCGGGCAACCCGGCGCAGGATGTAGCCACCGATCACCCGGCCTGCCGCGAGGCCTTGGAGAGCACCCGCCGTCGCATCAGCCAATTGATCAACAGCGCAGGCAGCACCCCGGTGGACAGATTCCATCGCGAGCTGGGCAGCGTGATGATCGACCGCTGCGGCATCAGCCGCCATGCCGATGGTCTGCGGGAGGGGCTGGAACAGGTAAAGACGCTGGAGGAGCAGTTCGAGGCCGAAGTGCGGGTGCCCGGCGAAGCCGGCGGCCCCAATGCCGAGCTGGAGAAAGCGCTGCGGGTTAAAGACTTCTTCGGGCTGGCCCAGCTGATGCTGCGGGATGCCCTGGCCCGGGAGGAGTCGTGCGGGGCTCACTTCCGCGAGGAACACCAAAGTGACGAGGGCGAAGCCCGACGGGACGACGTGAACTTCGCCCACATCGCCGCCTGGGAGCACAACAACAACGGTGAGCCGATCCGGCACAGCGAACCGCTGCAATTCACCGCGCTGCAACCCAGCACCCGGAGCTACAAATGAAACTCACCCTGCGCATCTGGCGCCAGAGCAGCGCCGATCAACCCGGTGGTTACCAGAGCCATCAGCTGGAGAACGTCTCCCCCAACCTCTCCCTGCTGGAGGCCCTCGATCAGCTCAACGAACAACTGATCAGCGCCGGGGAACGGCCGGTGATCTTCGAGCACGACTGCCGCGAAGGCATCTGCGGCAGCTGCGGCTTCCTGGTGAATGGCCAGGCCCATGGCCCACGGGCCGCCACATCGGTGTGTCAGCTCTACCTGCGGGAGTTCAACGATGGTGCGGTGCTGACCCTGGAGCCCTGGCGCGCCAAGGCCTTCCCTCCGATCCAGGATCTGATGGTGGACCGCTCGGCCTTTGACCGGCTGATCGCCGCCGGCGGCTACTGCTCAACGGGCACCGGCCAGGCGCCGGATGGCAACGCCCTGCCCGTGGGCAGGGAGCAGGCCACCAGCGCCTTCAGCACGGCAACCTGCATCGGTTGTGGCGCCTGCGTCGCCAGTTGCCGCAATGCCTCAGCAAGCCTGTTCGTGGCCGCCAAGCTGGCGCACTTGGGGCAACTGCCGCAGGGGCAACCGGAACGGGCCAGCCGCGCCGACGCCATGCAACGCCAGATGGAGGCGGAGGGCTTCGGCAGCTGCAGCAGCAACCTCGAATGCGAGGCGGTCTGCCCCCAGGAGATTTCCGCAGACTGGATCAGCTGGATGCACCGGGAACGCAGAAGCTGACTGAGCAAAAATTCAACAATCGCTGCTGCGCCAGCCCAGAGATCATCAGAAACCTTTTGCCAATAACCAACAACAAATCACTACTGTTTTAAAGATCGACTCAAGCCAACAACATGCAAGCCAACCCCCAGCCGGAGCAAATCACCAAAACCGTGGTGGGCGTGACCACGGTATTCATTGGCGGGATTGCTCTGCTCTCCAGTGTGTTTGTTGTTCCCGCCGGTGAAGTTGGCGTGGTCACCACCCTTGGCAAAGTCTCCAACACCCCAAGAGAGCCAGGATTGAACCTCAAACTTCCGTTCATTCAGTCGACCCATAATTTCAGCGTCAGAACGCAGGTCATCCCCGAAAATTTTTCTACGCTCACCAAAGACCTGCAGGTGATCGAAGCCACAGCAACGGTGAAATATGCGGTCAAGCCCGGAGAAGCCCCCAGGATCTACAGCACGATTGCCACTGATGACTCTGCGATTTACGCCAGGGTCATTCAGCCATCACTGCTGAAATCACTGAAATCGGTGTTCTCAAAATATGAACTCGACACCATCGCCACCGACTGGAACAACATTTCCACCCTTGTGCAGGAAAGCGTCTCCAATGAGCTGAGCAAATTCGACTATGTGGCCGTCAAAGGCCTGGACATCACGGGCCTCAAGATTGCTGAGGAATACCGAGCTGCCATCGAGCAGAAGCAGATCGCGCAACAGCAACTTCTGCGTGCCAAAACAGAAGTTCAGATCGCCGAGCAGGAGGCCCTGAAGTTTCAGACCTTGACCCGCTCGCTCAATGACAGCGTTCTCTACAAGCTGTTCCTCGACAAGTGGGACGGAAAAACAAAAGTGGTTCCCCCCATTCGTGGGGGCAGCACGCCGCCGGTGATCGTTGGCCAATAACGGGATTCATCAGGGTCCAGCGCAGCCGCGGGTTGCGGCCTGCAGGTCGGCCATGGCATCGGCGCCGCGGCCCGCCTGCAGCTGCTGCATCACCAGATCCGCCTGTACCCCCAACAGCAGGGTCTGGCATGGATAGTCACTGCGGGCTGACGCCTGTCGCTGCAGTGCCTCCGCCTCAATCAAGGCTTGTTCACAGAGCTGAGGCTGACCGGCCTCAAAGCAGCGCCTGGCTCGGGCCTGAAAGGCTGCCAAGGGCGACGCACGCACCACAGGGGCCGCCATGGCGAGGAGCAGCAGGACTGTGACGGAGCGCGCGAGCAGGGCTCAGGGGGGCGATTTGCTGAGATGATGCCTCAACTTCGACCCATCGCCCCGCCGTGTACACCGACTGGACCGCCATTGCCCTGCTGCTGTTCACCGCGGTGCCGCTGTTGATCGTTGTGGCGACGGCCGCCTACTTCGTGATCCAGAACGATCAGAAGACTCCCCTGGGCTGAGGATCAAGCCAGGGGCCGGGTCGGACAGCTGAGTTTGGCCAGACCTGGGGTGTTGATGGGCTGGTGGTTCAACGGTGCCGACTGCACCGCTGAACTGATCTGACCGGTCCCCAGACAGACGATGCAGGTGCGGAAGCGGTCCCCCGACACCCGCTGCATCCCACTGCCACCACAGACGGTGCACGTGCACATGACCCCAAGGATCAGACGATGGATTCAGTGTGGGGGGAAAACCCGCCGCTGATCCCGAAGTGTTCCTTAAGAAATCACTGCATTGATCTCTTGCTGCGTCAAGTGTTCGAGTAACTCTGTTGCACTAAGGCGCGCACCAGGATCCAGCAGCTGAAGACCTGAGGCCAAGCGACCAATCACCGCAGCCGCATCGAGCCCCGCGGCGCGGAGCGGTTCCAGGCCGTAACTGGCCTCACGCTTGGACAGTTTCTGGCCGCTGGCATCACAAAGCAGCGGCCCATGCCGGAACTGGGGCGGTGATTCACCCAGGGCCGCAAAAACACTTCGCTGGGCTGGCAGGGCCTCGCGCAGATCAGCACCACGCACCACATCGGTGATGCCCAAGCTGAGTTCGTCGATCACGGTGGCGAGCTGATAAGCGATGAAGCCATCGGCTCGCCGCAACACCACATCACCACTACCGTGAGGATTGTCATCGGCGACCCGCAGGCGCCAACTGGGGAGCCGCTTCTGCTGCCAGCCCCAATTGTGCCCAGCGGTCCGGCAGAAGCCGGGGTAGATCGGCTGATCGGCAAGCTCCCGGCGAGAGCAGCGACAGGAGAACAAACGTCCGGATCGGCGGAACCACGACAACCAGGAGTGGTAAATGCCACGCCGCTCGCTTTGCAGCAGCACAGGACCATCCCACTCCAGGCCCAACCAGCGCAGATCGCTTTGGATCGCCTCGATCGCACCGGCGCGGTTGCGCGGTGTGTCGAGGTCATCGATGCGCAGCAACCAGGTACCACCGGCTTGACGCGCTGCCAGCCACGAAAGCAGGGCCGTCTGCAGGTTGCCCAGATGGAGCAGCCCCGTGGGCGAGGGAGCGAAACGGCCGCGGTAGCCACCGCTGGCAGCCAGGGCGCGACCCGCCTCAAGCTGCTGCTGCAGATGCTCTGGAAGAGCCATCACCAGAAACAGCCATCAAAAAAGCGACCCCGATGGGCCGCCCGGACAACGAGGTTGAGACGTCGATCAGCCCTGAACGCGATCCTTGAACATCTTTCCGGCGGTGAAGGCAGGTACACGCTTGGCGGGAATCGCGATCTTCTCACCGGTCTTGGGGTTCAGACCCTGACGGGCGGAGCGCTCACGGGGTTCAAAGGAGCCGAAACCCAGGATAGACACTTTCTTTCCTTCCACCACGGAGTCGATGATCGTGTCGATGGCGGCGTCGACAACCATGGAAACGTCGGTCTTGGTGAGCTCGGTGCGAGCAGCCACCAGATTCACCAGATCAGCTTTGTTCATTGGTTAGAGAGAGTCGGGGGGCGGGAGACGGCTCAGATACGGCGTCGTGGGCTCGCCGCTGCCTTCCCCAAGCGGCCCAATCGTATGGAGAGCAACCGGTTGCTGCAAGCGAAACGTGTTGTGCCGCAACGCTTTAGCAGTTGTCCGCAGCATCGCTCCAACCGCTGAAGGGCACGAGCCGCTCCCCACGCAAGGCACCAAGCCCAGCCCCAGAAAGCAGTTGGGGACTGGCATCTGAAGGAATCCAATCCCTGAGCCTGGCCAAGCTGTTCAGCTGTCTGGGCCAGTGGAATGTGCGGGCATGGCGCATCGGCGCGAGCTGACCCGGAGCCCATGGCGTCAGCAAACGCCCGCAGAACAACAGTTCATTTGGTGCCGGAGCGAACACCACACAGCTCCCTGGCGTCGGCCCCGGCGTCCACAACAGCCGCAAACCACTCACCGTGGTGTGTTCCTCGGCGAAGGTGTCCAACGGCTCCACATTGGGCAGGAGATAGGCCTCCTGTTCCTGCACCAGAACCGGCCATCCCAGGCGCTCCTGAACGCGACGCAGGCGCCCGTGGCCTTCTCGACTGGTGAGCAGGATCCTCGGGCTGCGGGTTCCCGCCAGCTGGCACAGAGCCGTGAGGCTGGCCTCCGTCAACGGCGGGCAGTCCACCAGCACGGGCTCGGGATCCCGATCCAGCCACCAGGAACTGCCCCCCTGGCTGTCGCGGTTGGGCGGAAACAACCAGAGGTCATCACGCAGCTGCTGCGGCGGCCGGCCGGCCTCAAGTGTGGTGGTCATCGCCATTGGTTCAAAACAACGGACCAAACCACTAGTTTGAAGTCGAGATGCCCCAACGGGCCTTGAGTGGCATTCACCCCGGTTCTCCCTGGCCCCTGGGCAGCAGCCTCACCAGACGAGGTGTGAACTTTGTGCTGGCGGCCCCCGGGGCCGACCGCATTGAATTGCTGCTTTACAGCAACGGCAACGATCGCAGCCCGGAGCGGGTGATCGAACTGGACGGTCGGCGTCACCGTTCGGGCGACTACTGGCACGTGGAAGTGGAGGGGGTCGGCGAAGGCTGCTGTTACGGCTACCGGGTCTTCGGGCCGCTGGCGCCGGGGGGCCATGGCTTCCAGCCCTCCAAAGTGCTGCTGGACCCCGCCGCCCGTGCCATCAGTGGCTGGGACGTCTACGACCGGGTGCTGGCCACCGCCCCCACACCCAACGCCCATGCCTGCCTCAAGGCGGTGGTGTGCGAACGGGATCTGTTCGATTTTCAGGCCCATCCGCGCCCGCGCCACAGCTGGCAACGCACGGTGATCTACGAGCTGCATGTGGGGGGCTTCACCCGCCGTGAGGATGCCGGGGTCGCCGTGGAACACCGCGGCACCTACCTGGGCCTGATTGAGAAGTTGCCCTACCTCAAGGAGCTGGGCATTACGGCGGTGGAGCTGCTGCCGGTGTTCTGCTTCGACCCGGCCGATGCGCCCCCGGGCCGCGACAACGTGTGGGGGTACAGCCCCCTGAGCTGGTTCACACCCCACCACGGCTACTGCAGCAGTAGCGATCCATTGCAGGCCCGCCATGAGGTGCGCCAACTGGTGGCCGCCTGCCATGACGCCGGCATCGAAGTGCTGCTGGATGTGGTCTACAACCACACCACCGAGGGCAACCGCCATGGCCCCACCCTGAGCTGGCGGGGTTGCGCCGACAACGTCTACTACCACCAAAACGAGGACGGCGACTATCAGGATGTGAGCGGCTGCGGCAACTCGATCGCCGCCAATGCGCCGATCAGCACCCAGCTGATCCTCGAGTCGATGCGCTGCTGGGCCCTGGAACTGGGGGTGGATGGCTTCCGCTTCGATCTGGGCATTGCCCTGAGCCGCGGCGACCAGCTCAAACCCCTGAATGAGCCGCCCTTGTTCGCGGCCATGGAGGCCGAGCCGCAGCTGAGTGATCTCAAATTGGTGAGCGAACCGTGGGACTGCGGCGGTCTTTATCGGCTGGACGACTTCCCCGCCCAGCGGATCGGCACCTGGAACGGCCATTTCCGCGACGGGGTGCGGCGCTTCTGGAAAGGGGACGACCACAGCACCTGGAGCCTGGCCCAGCGGTTCAAGGGCAGCCCCGATCTCTATGACGGCAAGCCCGTGGCCCTGGGGCGTTCGGTGAACTTCATCACCGCCCACGACGGCTTCACCCTGGCGGATCTGGTGAGCTACAACCGCAAGCACAACCTGGCCAACGGCGAAGACAACCGCGACGGCGAGAACCACAACAACAGCTGGAACCACGGCATCGAAGGCCCCAGCAGCAACCCCCTGGTGCAAAGCCTGCGGCGGCGTCAGCAACGCAACCTGCTCAGCTCGCTGCTGCTGGCCCGTGGCGTGCCGATGCTGCTGATGGGCGATGAAGTGGGCCGCAGCCAAGGGGGTAACAACAACAGCTGGTGCCAGAACAGTCCCCTGGGCTGGATGGTCTGGAATGAAGACCAGTGCGACCTGGAGCTGAAGCAATTTCTGCAGCGGCTGCTGCGGCTGCGCCAGGCCCTGCCGCAACTGTTCAATCCGCTGGTGCCGCCGCGGGAAAGCAACCGCAAATCAGCGGAACAACCATCGGAGCAGCGAAGCGATCTCTGGCGTCAATGGCACGGGGTGAACCTGGCCAAACCCGACTGGGCCGCCTGGAGCCGCACCACGGCCACCAGCCTCCACCGCGGCAGCAGCGGGGCGCTGCTGTGGATGGGCTTCAACGCCTACAAAGAAAGCCTTAGCTTTGAGTTGCCGGTTCCGGCCTCCCCCTGGAAACGGGTGATCGACACCTCATTGCCCAGCCCAAAGGATTTCCCAGCCGAGCCAGCCAGCTTCAGCGGCGTTGAGATCCCCTTGCAGAGCCGGAGCTTCGTGCTGCTGCTCGCCGAGGAGGAAACCTCAGGCCTGCGGTTGTGATCAGAGCGGGTGACGGGAATCGAACCCGTGTCATCAGCTTGGAAGGCTGAGGTCTTACCATTACACAACACCCGCGTAGTACAAACGAACCACTGCCCCTGGGGCTGGTGGTGTCGTGAGCACGCATTCATTATGGCAATCCGCCTGCCCGAAGCCTCCGCGTGACACCGACCGACGCATCCCTGCAGGGATCCCGCCGCAGGCTGATGCTGGCCTACGGCCTGGGCGACGGCGGCACCGGACTTGCCGCCACCCAGCTGGGCTTCTATCTCTTTCCCTTTTTCATCTGCGCCGCTGGCCTGCCGGCCTTCGTCGCCGGTTCCCTGCTCACTGTGAGCAAGGTGTGGGATGCGCTGAATGATCCACTGATCGGCTGGCTCAGCGATCACACCCGCAGCCGCTGGGGCCCGCGCCTGCCCTGGATGCTCACCGCAGCCTTGCCGTTGGGCATCAGCCTAACGGCGATGTGGTGGGTGCCCCCGGGCGACACACTGCAGCGCACCACGTATTACGCGGTGATGGCGGTGTTGCTGATGACCGCCTACACCAGCGTCAACCTGCCCTACGCGGCCCTCAGCACCGAACTGACGCCGGACACCGCCATTCGCACCCGCCTGAATGCGGCGCGGTTCACCGGATCAATCCTGGCAGGCCTGAGCGGACTGATCGTGGCCTCGGTGGTGCTCACCGACGGAGGTGGGGGCTACCTGGCCATGGGCCGAATCACCGGCAGCATCGCCGCCACCACCACGCTGCTCTGCTGCTGGGGCCTGGCCCCCTACGCCAAGCGGGCCCAACGGCCGGTGCCCAACAACGAGCCGCCGATGCAGCAGCTGAAGCGGGTGATGGCCAACCCCCGTTTCCGCCAGGTGCTGGGGCTGTATCTGCTGCTCTGGTTCGGCCTGCAACTGATGCAGGTGGTGGCCCTGATCTGGCTGGTGCAGGTGGTGCATGTGCCCGCCAACCTCTCCACCTGGATCCTGCTGCCCTTCCAGATCGCCGCCCTGCTGGGGCTCCAGCTCTGGAGCAACCTCAGCAACCGCATCGGCCGCGTCGCCACCCTGCGCTGGGGCGCGGGGCTGTGGATCAGCGCCTGCCTGCTCTCGATGCTGTTCCCACCCCTGGCGGCGGATCCCGGCCTGCTGCAACTGCTGCCGCTGGTGGGGCTGATTGCCCTGGTGGGGGTGGGAGCAGCGACGGCCTACCTGATCCCCTGGTCGCTGCTGCCCGATGCGATCGACGCTGACCCAAGCAAACCCGCCGGGCTCTACACCGCCTGGATGGTGTTCGGCCAGAAGCTGATCATCGGCCTGACCATGTCGGTGTTCGGCAGCCTGCTCTCGCTCACCGGCTACATCTCCGCCAAGGGAGGCAACTGCAGTGGAGCGCTGAGTTTCATCGAACAGCCGGATTCAGCTCTGCTGGCGATCCGGCTCTGCATGGGTCTGATTCCCGCCATCCTTGTGCTGCTTGGCCTTGTGGTGATGCGAGGCTGGCCCGACCGTGGAGCCCACCTGCAGAAGGCCGCCGGATGAACACGTCCCGTTCGATCAAACGCCTGGGCGCCAGCCTGCTGATCGGAGGCCAGGCCGTGGCCGCCACCCTGCGCGGCCGGATTGATCGGGGCGAGCTGTTTGAGCAACTGCTGGACGCTGGCCCGGGCAGCGTGCTGATCGTGTTGATCATCTCGGTGGCCGCCGGCTCGGTGTTCAACATCCAGGTAGCCGCAGAACTCACCCGCCAGGGGGCGGGATCAACGGTGGGCGGCATCCTGGCGATCGGCCTGGCGCGGGAGATCGCCCCCCTGCTCACCTCCTGCCTGCTGGCCGGCAAGGTGGCCACCGCCTACGCCGCCCAGCTGGGCACGATGAGGGTGACCGAACAGATCGATGCGATCACGATGCTGCGCACCGATCCAGTGGAGTACCTGGTGGTGCCCCGGATGATCGCGATGGTGGTGATGGCACCGGTGCAGTGCTTCTTCTTTTTCCTGGTGGCGGTGTGGTCGGGCCAACTCACCAGCACAGCCCTCTACAACATTCCGCCGGCGGTCTTCTGGACTTCGGTGCGCACCTGGATGGCCCCACTGGACATGCCGTTCATGCTGGTGAAGGCCGTGGTCTTCGGGATGATCATCGCCACGGTGGCCTGCGGCTGGGGCCTGACCACCCGTGGCGGCCCCAAGGAAGTGGGCACCAGCACCACCGGAGCGGTGGTGATGATCCTGATCCTGGTGGCCCTGATGGATGTCGTTCTTACCCAGGTGCTGTTCGGAGCATGAGTTCAACCCCCGCCCCCGTCACCCTCAAACCGGATGTGCGGCTGCCGCTGCTGGTGGTGGCCCTCGGCTTGGCGCTGCTGCCGTTGCCTTTCTCCCCCTGGCCCACCTTGGTGGTGGCGCTGTTCGGCCTGTTTCTGCTGATCCAGAGCGCCAGCCTGCGGCTGGAATTCAAGGAAGACGCTCTGATCGTGTGGCAGAACAGCCGCGAACTACGGCGTTTCCCCTACGACCAATGGCTGAGCTGGCGATTGTTCGCCCCCTGGCTGCCGGGCCTGTTTTATTTCCGCGAAACCCAGAGCATTCACTTCCTGCCGATTCTGTTCAGCCCCAAGGAGCTGCGGGAACAACTGGAACTGCGGGTGGGAGAGCTGGAAGTGCCAGCCACCAGCGCTGACTGAACGCTTGCGACAAGGGCGATCTGCCCATAGCGTCGGAGCATGGCCATCACGGTTGCCGACATCCGCCGCCGCAAGCAGGCCGAGCGGCTCAGCGCGCTGCAGCAGCAGGCCGACCTTGTGCTGGGCGAGGAACCTGGCGGCAGCCTCTGGCTGTTCGGGTCCTGGGCCAGGGGCGACTGGGACGGTTTTTCGGATGTGGATGTGCTGGCCGTTGCTTCGAACCGCGATCAAGCCAGCGACCTGGCGGATGCGGTGCTGCGGCATGGGATGGCCGATGACGTGCTGGCCCTCACGGAGCAGGAATGGCAGGAGCGGCGGAACGGGGATGACCCCTACTGGCGCGCCATCGGACGCGATGCCGTTCGCCTGAGCGCACCATGACCCCACGCGTTGACGCCTGGATGCGCCAGGCCAACAGCGACTGGGCCGTGGCTGAACTCACGGCAGAACAGGGCTTTCACAGCCAGGCCTGTTACCACTACGGCCAGGCAACCGAAAAAGCGCTCAAGGCGTTGTTGATTTCGCTGGGCTCACTGCCGCCCTACAGCCACGTCTTGGAACGCTTGGTCGACAGTCTCGAATCAGCAGGGCTGGATGTTCAACCACTGCGCGAGATACGGCTCAAAGCACTCAGCCGAATGAACAGCGAGACGCGCTATTCGAGCGACAGCGAAGCCCCAGCTGATCGCTTTGACCAGCAGGACAGCGAGCAAGCACGCAGCGTTGCAGAGCATGTGCTGGCCTTCGCCAGAGCCAGCCTTCAACCGTAGGCACGATATTTACACGATTTTGGATCGATATTCTCTCGATATTGCACCAAATCGATAAAAACCCAGGTCCCTGCTGGTGTCTTGGCCTCTGGTCGGCTGGAATGGAGGGATGGAGAGCACGGCAGCTGACGCAATGCCCGACGACACCGACCTGACCCCCAAGGCGCCTGAACCAGAGCAGGCTCCGGCGGAATCCAGCGGCGAAACCAGCACTGACCCCGCCGGCGCCACCGGTGCCGAGCCCGCCGCCGCAGAGGCCAACCCCGTGATGGAGCTGGCCCTCAAGGATCTGCAGGAGCGCCGCGATGCCCTGCAGGCGGAGATCACCGCCCTCAGCTCCCGCAAGCAGCAACTCGAGAGCGAGCTGAAGGCCAACTTCGCCGGCCAGTCCGATGCGATTGCCCGACGCGTGAAGGGCTTCCAGGAGTACCTGGGCGGCGCCCTGCAGGACCTTGTGCAGAGCGTGGAAAACCTGGAGCTGGTGGTGCAGCCGATGGTGGTGCAGCCCTCCCCCCTCGATCAGGCAGCAGACAACGCAGCAGCGCCAGAGAAGGCTGGCGAGAGCGCACCGCCGCCAGCAGTAGCCGACACCTTCCGCCCCGATGAAGAGCTGATCCGACAGACCCTGGAGCGCTTCCTCAAGCAGCCGGATGTCTACGCCGACCCCTGGAACCTGCGGCGCAGCATCGACGCCCGCGACACAGCCCTGCTGGAGGACTGGTTCTTCAATCAGGGCGGACGTGGCGCCCAGCCCAGCCGCGGCACCCGGCCGCGCAACATCCTGGCGAGCGCGGCTCTAATCGCGGTGATCGGTGAGCTATACGGCGATCAGTTCCAGTGCCTGGTGCTGGCCGGCGGCCCCGAACGGCTCGGCGAATGGCGACGCGGCCTGCAGGATGCCCTGGGCCTGGGCCGGGAAGACTTCGGCCCCAGCAGCGGCATCGTGCTGTTCGAGCGCCCGGAAGCCCTGGTGGAGCGGGCCGACCGACTGGAGGAGCGGGGCGAAGTGCCCTTGATCCTGATCGATGCGGCCGAGCGCAGCGTCGACATCCCTGTGCTTCAGTTCCCCCTCTGGCTGGCCTTCGCGGCCGGACCGGGTGAACGCCTCGACGACGACGACCTGCTGTGATACAAACAGCCCTCACCTCCCTGCTGCTCCTGGCCATCGGCTACCTGCTGGGAGCCATCCCCAGCGGTTACCTCGCAGGTCGCTGGCTCAAGGGCATCGACCTGCGCGATTGCGGCTCCGGCAGCACCGGTGCCACCAACGTGCTGCGCAACGTGGGCAAGGGCCCAGCCCTGGTGGTGTTCCTGATCGATTTGGGCAAAGGCGCCCTGGCGGTGCTGCTGGCCAAGAGCGTTGGCCTCAGCGACTGGCTGCAGGTGCTGGCGGGCCTGGCGGCCTTGGCCGGGCACATCTGGCCGGTGTGGCTGGGCTGGAAGGGCGGCAAGGCAGTGGCCACCGGCCTGGGCATGTTCCTGGGGCTGGCCTGGCCGGTGGGGCTGGCCTGCTTTGGCCTGTTCATGGCCGTGATCTCGATCTTCCGGATCGTGTCGCTCTCCAGCGTGGTGGCCGCCATCGGATTACCGCTGTTGATGCTGCTCTCCGGCGGCAGCAGCGCCTACGTGGTGGTGTCGCTGGTCGCCAGCCTGATGGTGCTCTGGCGCCATCGCAGCAACATCGAGCGGCTGCTGGCGGGCACCGAACCCAAGATTGGCCAAAAGGCCAAGGGCTGAGCTGGCTCCTTAAGCACCACCAGCTCAGCCAAAAAGGTGACGCGCGTTGATTAGAGCTCCCCGCAACAGGCTGCAAAAGCAGCTCTGGGGTCGACGGCCTTGCTGATCGGCCGGCCGATCACCAGCTGGCTGGCCCCGGCTTCAATTGCCTCAGCCGGCCCCATCACCCGGGCTTGATCACCAACAGCAGCACCTTTGGGGCGGATGCCTGGGGTGATCAACGCGAACGGTTCAGGGTGCTGCGCACGCAATGCCGCGGCCTCCAGGGGTGAGCAGACACAGCCACCGATGCCGGCGGTCGCCGACAGCTGCGCCAACGCCGGCACCCGTTCGGCGATGCCCTGGGTGATGGCGAGTTCCCGTTGCAGCCGTTGCTCCTCCCAGCTGGTGAGCACCGTCACCGCCAGCAACGTGGGCACGGGCTGACCAGCAGCTTGGGCTCCTTCCTCTGCCGCGGCCTGAGCTGCCTTGAGCGCTTCGCTGCCGGCGCAGGCATGCACCGTGATCAGTTCGGCCCCCAGCGCCGCCGCCCGCCGGCAGGCACCAGCCATCGTGGCCGGGATGTCGTGAAATTTGAGGTCGAGAAACACCCGCAGCCCCTGCTCGCGCAGCTGCGCCACCACTTCTGGGCCGGCCTGCACAAACAGTTCCAGGCCCACCTTCACCCAGCACAGCCCGTCCACCTGGGCGGCAAAGCGCAGCGCCTGATCCGGGGCCATGCCATCGAGGGCCACGATGATCCGATCGGCGGGGTCAGCGGAGAGCGACGGAGCCAAGGCAAGCGATTGATCCGGAGACCATCCTGTCGCGCCGGCCAGCCCATCTCGACGGATGTTCAACCTCAGCGGATGTTCAGGCTGAGGGCGAAAGCCTGATGCCAGTTGCTTGCTCAATGAAGCTCAGATAGTCGCGCTGCGATTCAGGCTTTCGCATGAATTCGATGCCACCACCAGCAAGACCGGCAGTTAACGCCCCAAAGAGATGAAAAACACGACAGGCCTTGATGTGCTCATGATTCAAAGGCCTGATGGCTTGATAAGCCTGAAGAACCCCATCCATGATCTGTTCCCACAAATGAGATGACATCCCGCATTCAATCTGGGGGATAAAAACCAGATAATCATTCATTGTGTGAGCAAGATCAACAGCGGAATCAGAAATACAAAACGACCAATCCAGAACCCCGGATAAAGCACCATTTTCAAACATCAGATTACCGCCTTGGTAATCACCATGAATCACAGCAAGATTCCCACCATCAAGGGGCAAATGATCCCGCAGCCAAGCCATCAGATCAGCAGCCCAGTGAGTCTTCTCTTCAAAAAAATCCAATGCCTTTTGACGAACAAAAGGGTCCAAAAATCGCTCATCCGGAACACCAGCCCGCCTGAACGACTCAACAATGGGCCTCACATCCAGCTCATGCATGGTGGCCATCGACTCACCCACGGCCTTGGCATGAAGCTCAGGAGCCAGCCCAAACACCGTTTGACCGGGCACCAGCTCCATCACCGCAAAAACACCTCCCAAGACCGATTTATCTGCACAAACGTGATGAATCACGGGGGCATTGAGGCCCTGCTGATTCAGGATCTGATGAACAACCTGATGATGCAAAAGCTCCTCCACCTCACGCGCTGGACGCAGAATGCGAAGAACCCTTGGCTCCTGGTCAATCAGCTTGTAGTGATACAGCCGGGCATCAGCACCACCAGTCAGCCGCGTCGGTTCAACCTCATAGGCGACGCAGTCTGACCATTGCGATTGCAGGTAAGACAAGAAATCAGCCGTGATCTGCTGATCGGATCTGAACTCAGGCTCAAGGGCTAGTGCTGGCATTGTTCTTCGCTCGGATGAACACACCATCGCGCCCGTTCTTGTTCGGCGGATCCACCAAAAGGGGGATTACGAATGATTCAGATCTCCAGCTGCCGATGGTCTGGTCGCCACCGGTGCATTGAGCAAAGCCAACACCGCAGCGCTATCTGCATCAGGCAACCCTGGAATCATCGTTCGCCCGCCCTGCGCTGCATCAGATCAGCCAGCGACCATGCCGCCATGCTCGCCTGCTCCAACGAAGGAATCAACGCAGCTGCAGCAGATTCAGCCCTGGAAACAATTGAAAGTCTCGATCGAAACTCACCAAGCGCCATTGGTTCGTGATCGCTAGTGCCGCTAAGTGGGCATCGGTGCACAGGCGTGGCGATATCTCTGATTGGTGCATGAAACCATGGAACACCTCCCAGCCCTCGTTGGATGGTTGTGCATAGCTGACCCCAGGTTGCTGCACAAACTTCGCCAACAGGGCTGAGGCTTCAGCTGCTGTCAATGCAGCATCACCCATCACCTTCGGCTGCATCACCAATCGCACCAGGCCCAGGGCCGTGACCGTGCAGAACAGCACCTGTTGGGCTGCCTGCTCCTCCCAATACGTCACAGCACTGGAGTGGTGCTGGTGCGCCGGCGACGCCAACGCCAGCCAAACGTTGAGATCCGGCAGATCAGCGATAGCGCTCAAGACTCCAACAGCTCAAACAAACCCGCATTGCTGAAGGTGACGTTCTGCTGTTGCAACGGCACTTGAAGTGTCGGCAAATCACGGGCGGAACGGCAGGCCTGAGCGGCAGAGGGATCAGGTGCATCCAGCCCTTGCTCCACGTAGTCATGAAGAAGTTGCTTCAGGCTCACCTTCTTCATCGCAGCTCTTGCTTTCAACCGCGCGAACAGCGGATCCGGCAACTCAAGCGTTGTACGCATGGCCGATCGCCTCTCTGATGCGCACATTAATGCGCATCAATTCAAAAAGCACCCAATGATGTGCGCCAAGCTCGTTCTCAGGCCACCAAGCGGCGGAAGGTTTTCTTGCCCAGCTGCAGCACCTTGCCCTCCAGTTCCGCCGCGGAAGCGAACTCCTGGTTGGGGTCGGTGATCTTTTCCCCCTCCAGCCGCGCCGCACCACCCTTGATCTGACGGCGGGCCTCGCTGCTGCTGGCGCAGATGCCCACGGCACTGAACAGATAAAAGGCCTTGGCCGGGAAGTTCACCGCCGCCAGGGAGGCCTCGGGCACATCAGCGCCGGCATCACCGCTGCCGCCCACCAGGGTGGCAGCATCGCTTTGGGCCTTCTGGGCGGCTTCGATGCCATGACGGCTGGCGGTCACCGCCAGGGCCATCGCCTTCTGCTTCTCGCGCGGGTTCTCCGGCAAGGAGGCCAGATCCAGGTCGGTCAGCAACGTGACGTAGTCGTCGATCGCCCCGTCGCCGACCTTCTCGAGCTTGGAGTACATCGAGAGCGGATCCTCCTCCAGCCCCACCACGTTGCCGAGGCTCTTGCTCATCTTCTGCACCCCGTCCAGACCCACCAGGATCGGCAGCAGCAGGCCGAACTGGGTGCCCTTGTTGAAGTGGCGCTGCAGGTCGCGGCCCATGGCCACGTTGAACTTCTGATCGGTGCCGCCCAGCTCCACATCCGCATTCACCGCCACCGAGTCGTAGCCCTGCAGGAGCGGATAGAGGAATTCATGCAGGGCGATCGGGGTGCCGCTGCCGTAGCGCTTGGAGAAGTCGTCCTTGGCCAGCATCTGGCCCACGGTGCCGGTGCCGAGCAGGCCGATTACCGCCGGCAGGTCCATGCCCTCCAGCCACTCAGAGTTGTATCGCACCTCCAGGCGGCCGGGGGTTTCGAAATCGAGCAGCGCCGTTTCCTTGGGCTGGTCCTGTCCCAACTGGCGCAGATAGGTGGAGGCGTTGGCGGCCACCTGCTCCTTGCTCAGCTGCACCCGCGTGGCGCTCTTGCCGGTGGGGTCGCCGATCCGCGCAGTGAAATCGCCAATGATCAGCACCGCCGTGTGGCCCGCATCCTGGAAGGCCCGCAACTTGCGGAACAGGATGCTGTGACCCAGGTGGATGTTGCTGCCGGTGGGGTCAATGCCCAGCTTCACCCGCAGCGGCCGGCCTTCCTTGTCGGCCTGCGCCAACCGGGCCGCCAGGGCCTGATCCGCATCACTGGGATCCCCGGCCGGGAACAGGTCGGCCATGCCCCGCGACAACCAATCCGGCAATGACGGGATGGAGTCCGGCATGGGGAGACGCAACAAGCGAGCGCTGGCGATCGTACGAGTCTCGGCTCAGGTCGAGCTGGTTCAGCTGGGGCTGTTTCAACTGGAAGGCGGCTGCTCGATCTGCGCCTTCATCCGCTCGAGCGTGGAGTTCATCTGATCGAACATCTGCTCGGGGGTGATGCCGAACTGGCTGAGTTGGGTGCGCAGCTGCTCCACCGTGAGCTTGGCCTGGAAATCCTCCGAGAGTTCAAAGCGCTTCATGAACACCCGGTAGCGGCCCATCAGCTCTTCCATCGTCTCTATGAACTTCTTCTTGCCCTCCCGGTCGAACTTGCCGTACTCACTGCCCAGCTGCATCAGCTGCTGGTAATCGCTGAACAGGCGCTTGGCTTCGTCCTGAACGATGTCGGAATCAAAGAACGCCATATTGATTTCCAGAAAAGAGGGACATAGAAAACTCAGTACCGAAGCAGCAAGTCAGACTTGGAGAGCGAAGGCAGCAGTTCAAAGGATTTGAACTTTTGCTGTCTCATGACTGCCCAAAGACCGAGACGGCTGGGGTTTCAGATCTGAATTCAAGGTTTGTCGGAAGGATTCTGCCCAAATTGCTGAGAACAGGGAGGTGGGAAAGACCACACTTCATGTTGTTCGGTCAACAACTGGGTTCAGGTACAGATCCATGCCTGAGAAGTCAAACAGACTTGTTGTTTTTCTTTACTAAGAGGCAGTCAAAGGCGTTGACCTGAGGGAGGCAAGGCAAAACCCCGTCATTACTGAATCTGATACTTGGTCTTTTAAATAAAACACCAAGTAAACTGGTGCTTGAACCATCTGGCGACGGATAGAGGTCGCCCACTCGGTTCAAAGACCTTCCAGCAGCAATCAGATGAGCAAGACGAATCGTTCGGGCAAGTCCACTTGCCTCTCAAAGCAAGAGGTAGAGACCATCGCTTCCAACCTGCCTTTGAAATACGGACTGCTGGCGGAGTTGATGTACTACTCAGCAGGCAGGGTCAAAGAGATCACGACAATCCGAGTGAGGAACCTGAACTTCAACAAGCAACTCATCACTCTGGAGAAGGGTTCAACAAAGACACGGGAGACAAGACAAGTCCCAGTCCACCCAAGAGTGATGGAAGAGTTGAAGCATTGGATCAACAGCAACCAACTCACGGAAGATGACTATGTGTTCTTCACAGACAGCAAGAACACCAAATACCAAAAGGGTGAGAAGGCAGTGTCCACCCAATCTGTTGATCAATACTTCAGGAAGGCATTTGACTGGAATGGCGTAATCGGAGCATCAACCCATAGTTTCAGGCGGAGTCGTTTGACTCACATGCTCCAAAGGGGCATGAATATTAGAGAGATCAAAGACATAAGCGGACACAAAAGCATTGTCTCTTTACAGCAATATCTGGACAGCGACAGGGAAGAGACATTTGAGAAGTACAGGCGGATCATGGATGATGAGTAAGAGTAGACAAACATTGTTTTTCCGCCCAAGAGCACAGACAGCATCAGGAGTCTCTGCTCAAAGCGGATCAACAGACTGAATCACCAAAGTTTTTACAAGACCCCCCTTTCCAAAAACATGGAACCTTTACGACCTCCAGCGCTACTGCTTTTGGGGGTGATGTATCGCCCGATATAAAAAAATTGCCCGCCACAGATACCCGCCATACCTTTTTATCACTTATAAAACTATACTGAGCATTCGCTCTTAGTCAGCGAACACAGAAGATTTCGTGTCTAATTGTTGACGGAACAATATAAATACGATATAATAACAATAAATAGAGACAGATAATACCTCGTAGTACGACATACCCCGAGTTGGTTTTCGGAAGAACATAAGTCTTGAAAATACCTGACCCTTATTCCTACCCAGAGTGGTGGGCGAAGTTCCGTATGGATGAACAATTCAATTATCCCCATGAGGTTCATATTCATGGAGATGTTCACATTCGCTACTACAAAGAGAATCCAACACATGAACACAAAAAAGTTTATGTAGAGAGAAAAGAGAATCAAGTACATGTACACAGAGAGAACATGTACACAACTCAACTCAAAACACAAAAGGTATTGACAAGAGACTGAAGGATTCATACAAAGAGATAATGCTGAAGTCAATGAGTATCAAAGAAGGTCTCTACTTCATTACTTGGACATACGCCAAGAAAGTCTGGGGAAGACATTACGACGAAGTTGAAAAAGATATTGGACAGATTCGTAAACGAATCATCCATCTCTTCTATCAAAACTTCAAAGACTGGAAGGACAACAGACCAACCAGAGACTTCCCAAAAATGTGGTTTGTTATTGAACCTCATGCTGATGGTCAATACCATATTCATCTGATCATGGAACCAGTAGATCCAGACTTACTCGCCAGAGGATTTCACAATCAAAGATTCCAACTAATTTGGAACAGAATTGTTAGACAGAAGATATGTAAGCGAGACACTAAAGATCAACAAGTGATCACAAGCAAAATGCTTGAGAAGCACCCTGAATACAAATATCATCACCACTATCAAAAGGCATTTTCACAACTAAATCGTTATGACTATTGGTTGATCGCTCGCTTCATCTGTGAGTACATTACTCACAACAACAAAAGAAATGGCGAACACTGGGGACTAGACAGACTTACCAATTCTCCAAACAATATCAATTCAAAAGTTATGGAGCGTGAGGAGGAAGTCATCAACAAGATTGACTACCTAAACAAAGATAAGAACTTCAAGAAGCATCATCTCAAGCACCAAGCACCCAGTCATCTGTGCTTCAAATATTCAGACCTTTCCAACAACGACAACGAACCATGAATCAAGACTACTTACAAAACGAACAGCAGGAGCAATTCTCAATCACATTTTCTAAGGACGAACATTGGTTGTACGAATGGGTAAATCAACAAGTCAAAGAACTTCCATTCACAAGATCAGGATATGCTAAAAGACTCTTCATAAATGACTACCAGCGAATGAAGTGTAATGGTGGAAAGAAGAAGTATCCGCCCAGCACATCAGCAGTCATTTATTAAGACTCGGAACACACACACAAAGCAAATAAATATGGCGTTAAACAACACACTCACATCAAACCAAAAAGTAAAAGACCCTCTAAACAAACTTCAAAAGTTTGATGCTTTTAGATTCAAGTACACCACCGCCCAACAATACATTGAAGATCGTATGAGCATGGACATCACACGACTATCAAAGAATCCCAAGAATCCGCTTACCTAAGAATGGAACATACAAACACCCTTAGACAATTCAAACAGAGAGTTGAAGAATCAAATAAGCAGAAGACCAAGAAGCAGAAGCGTAAAGAAAAAATCGACAAACTAAGTTCACTGGACAAACACTGGAAAGGTCTTGAGCATATTGACCATTCACAACTCAACGAAGACATCGCTGGTTTGAATAAAGCGTACATGAAGTTTAGAAGTCTCTATCAATCTGGGAGAAAGTTTAGTTGTAAGGAGTGGATTGAAGTAATGGGCGAATTACTTGATGAAATTGACTAATCAGCAAATAATTTGTCGCAATACTGCCGGACCAGGCACAATTAAAACTATAGTACAATTTATTGTATTAACATCAGGATAGATGAATTCGCCAGGCGTATCGACAGCAAAGAACAGGTACAGACCTGAGATTGATGGTTTACGAGCATTTGCTGTAATTGCAGTCATCATAAATCATTTCAACAAACATGTCCTGCCAGGTGGATACCTAGGTGTTGATATTTTCTTTGTTATATCTGGGTATGTCATAACATCATCGCTGTTTGGTCGACCAAGCAAAGATTTCAAAGATTTCATTAGTGGGTTCTATGAGCGAAGGATCAAACGACTAGTCCCTGCCCTATCAGTTTTTGTTCTTATAACGAGCATTGCGATCTGCTTGTTCAATCCATCCCCGGAATCCTCTTTGAAAACTGGTCTAACATCACTATTTGGACTTTCTAATCTTTATCTACTAAATCAATCGACAGATTATTTCGCTCAGTCTACAGAACTAAATGTCTTCACACACACATGGTCTCTAGGAGTTGAAGAGCAGTTCTATATTTTATTTCCATTTCTGATTTGGTTCTCAGGATTTGGACGACAAACCAAGAATGGTGCTCGCAACCTACTCTTAGCAGTTGGTGCAATAACGATTGCATCGCTAATTGGATTTCTTTATCTCTATCCAACTAACCAATCGGCAGCATATTTCCTGATGCCATCCAGATTTTGGGAGATGGCAGCAGGGTGTCTAATCTTTGTTGGATTTCAGAAACGACCATCTGTTGAACAATTTCTAGAGAGGTTTCCACCTCTTCTGGTGGTGGCATTGATGGTTGGTGTGATGTTTCTACCGATGTCTATGGCATCTGCATCAACCATTGCAATTGTTGCTTTTTCATCCATTCTAATCGCCTGCTTGAAAAGACATACAGCAGCATTCAAGGTCTTCACTAATCCCAAGGTTGTCTATATCGGACTAATCTCATATTCGCTCTATCTATGGCACTGGGGCGTGCTCTCGATTAGTCGCTGGACTATTGGCATCCACTGGTGGTCGGTGCCTTTGCAAGTCGCCCTGATGCTTGGTCTGGCGGTTACTTCCTATCGATGGATTGAGACCCCACTTCGTAAAGGCAACTGGTTTGGGAAGCGATGGAAAACATTAATAGTTGGTGGAGGGGTATTGGTTACTCTCTCGGGAGTTCTTATTGTGCTTTATATACCGCTTAAAGGCAAACTCTATTCTGGCAGTAAAACAGATTGCATACCTTACCAATACAACACTTGTACCGAGATTGATGGACCTCACGAGGCAACAACTCCATTCATAACTGGAACTTCAATACAGAGGAATGATTGCTTTATATATGAAGGTCCAATAAGTGAATCAATAATCAATCAATGCAGTGTGCCACCAAAAATCAAGGACTTTCCAAATGTTTTCGTCGTTGGAAGCAGTTATGTGCATCACTTGTCACCTGCCTTCGAATCACTTCGAGAAGAATACGGACTTGGCATTACGATGTCAGTCAAAAGTAGTTGTAGTTTTGATCCTTTGCTTTTAAAAGAAAACAAGCGCAAAACTTGCAAAGAAACTAATGCTATCCGAAAAGATCATTTAATCAAGAATGCCAAAAACGGCGACATAATATTCGTAGGCACAATCCGTTACCAAATAAATCCAAATTCAGTCAAAACAATTGCCGCCCTGGGACAAAGACTTAAGGCGCATGTTATTTTCCTTACTCCAATACCAAAATGGGATAGATTAGAAGAATTTATTGACAACAAATGCAAAAAGGGAGCGACAAAAGAATGGTTTGAATTGGAAGGCGAAGGCAATAGTTGTTCACTTTATTCAGAAATTTCGAGAGAGTCGTACGACAAAGAAATTTCTAATACAATTCAAACTTTAAACAACCTCGAGCGCAGCAATCCTTATTTTCATGTCTACAGATTACACGAATTTCTATGCAATTCATCTACCTGCCCCAGTCATATTGACTCAGTTAGATTATACCGAGATAACAGCGGGCACATATCGGTACATGCTTCAAGAAAATTCGTTAGTGATCACCTCGAGAACTTCCTGATTAGCAGAAATCTAATATCGACAAAGTAGAAGATTAAATAGCGTTTAAAATAAAATCTATTATCCGAAAACTTTTTGTATTTGTTCTGTCACAAAAAATATGTAATTACTGCTTCACCTTGCCTTCGAGATATTTATTTGTTTCCCTGACAGCACCTATTATTGTCCTGTGGAAGAGGCATCTGCTCTAAGTCAAAGGTCTGGAAGTCGCCGTCCTCTAACTTCTTCTTTCTCATCACGACCAACTCGGACTCCATGTTCTTCAGTTTCACATTCTTGTAGAACTTCTCCATAGTCTTCATAGAGTTTCCAACAAGATCAGCAACTACTGCTGGTGGAATACCAAGTTCCAATCTTTGATTGATAAAGAACGCTCGGCAAGAATAAATTGTGTACTGATTCTCAAACTCAATACCTTTATCAACTCTCAGATCTTCCAATAGTTCGTACCATAACTTTCTAAAATGATCAGCAGTCAATGCTCTACCAATAAAATGATCTTCTCTTGAATGTGTTGTCCCAATATTTCTAAAAACATAATCATTCTTTGAAGGTGCCTTGCCTTCCTGAGCACAATACAAATCACGAATCCGCTTGAAGTACACACCAGCAGGACAAATTACTAAGCGTCTTCCTGTCTTCGTATCTGGAGAAACTTGTATATGAGCAATGATTCGTTCACGATCACCTTTAGAAGACTTCTCCGTCTTGGATCTAAGTTCAATATCAGACCATCTAAGCAAAAGATTCTCCTGGATCCTGAGTCCGCTGTTCGCCATGACTTTTAGGAACTCAGCAAAGACTTTTCTATAAAAGATCCCGTAGACCTTTCGGTTTTCAGTTTTTCTTGTCCAAGTACGGAGGTAGTAAACGATAGACAACCAGTCATCTACTTCAAATGAAGGGTTCTTCTCCTTAGACTTACTCCAATCAATCTTTCTAAAAGGATACTCAATATCCTGTACATAGATTCTCTTAGACTTACACCAATCAAAAAAACCTTTGAAGTCAGTAAGTTCCTTGTTGATTGTCTGATCTGTTGGAGGTTTGTGATTATTCCTATGCTTGCTCTTGTTCCAATTTTTAGTACGACGCCACTTTGTGTAGTCCGTCAGAACAAGTGCTGGAATCTCGCTTGGTTTTCCATAGGGTTCAAGAAACACCCTCAACTTCTTCAGACTTGTCTTTTTACCATTGATGGTGTGCTTCTTGAGTTGCTGACTCTCAAGCAGTTCGTCTAAGTGGACAAGGTACTGATCCAACGATTCCATCGTCGTCTTCTCAAAGACTTCACCACCCTGCTCAAGATGGTTCGTCAGTTGCCTCCATCTATCTAATGCTCTACCTCTTGCTACTTCTTTATCAGAAGTCCTAAGGGAAAGTGTCTTGTACTTTTTATCCCCAACATAAAATCTCATGTACCAAACATCCGACTTCATTTGTTTGTGTCGGAAGAGGATTAGTCCTTTAGTGATTTCAATACGCTCTTGGTAATAGTCCTGTTTCCCGTACTGACTTTTATGCTTTTGCTTCTGTAGTTTTAGATAAGTCTGAAGTGTTTTTAGTTGCTCTTCTGTGGGGTCAGCAGGCAGTTCCAACATTGAGACAACCAAGAAAGACCCCTGCCTTAGCAGTTCAAAGAATAGTTCAATGGAACTGAACTATCAAGACCACTACTGGGTTTTTCACACCTGCCTGACTTCTGATTCGAAGAAGGCCATCGTCGGCATAACGCACTGCTTCAGCAAAGTCTGCCAAGGATGTGCCAGTGGCAACGGGGGTGATCGCCGCACCTTTGATGGCCGTTCACGGGAAGGTTTTGTACGGTCTTGCTGACCCGCACCACCCTCCGGTGGCATCCGATTCATGGTGAGTTTCGGGCCGCCTCCAGGATGTGGACTTCACCGCTCAGCTCGGCGCGATGCGTGAGCTTCCCCAGCGCCACCGGCCCCTGTTGGAGAGGCGCCGCATCGTGGTGGCCTCCGCCGATCGCGTGTTGATCAGCGGCCTGGTGCACAGCCTCAACGGCATCGGCTCCCTGGTGGGGGCCGCCAGCACCGAAGCGGAAGCCCTCGCCTGTCTCAGCCACACAACCGCTGATCTGCTGATCTGCAGCGACCAGCTCGAGCGCGGCAACGGCCCCTCCCTGGTGGCGGCTGCCAAGGCCCAGCAGCCCTCGCTGCGCTGCCTGATGCTGATTCAACGCCCGTTGCTCAGCACGATTCACGCCGCGGCCAAGGCGCAATGCGAAGGGCTTTGCAGCCATGAGCGGATCGGCAATGGCGGCCTGCTCAGCGTGCTGCGCGCCATGGAGAGCGATGGCAGCCACATGGATCCGGTGATTGCCGGCGTGGCCAACCACGACCGCGGCTCCAGAGGCGCCACCCGTTCCCTCAGCGACGTGCTGAGCCTGCGGGAAGAGGACGTGCTGCGCGGGCTCTGCAAAGGCCTCAGCAATCAGGAGATTGCCGATCAGCTGCATCTCTCGATTGAAACCACCAAGCACTGCGTCACGGGGCTGCTGCGCAAACTCGATGCCAAGAGCCGCACCCAGGCGGTGCTGATCGCCTTTCAGCGCAACCTGGTGGATCCACCGCTGCCGATTCCCCGCTGGACCCCCTGAAAGAGCATCCTGAGGGGACTCCAACGGTGCAGACGCCATGCTCCAACGCGCCGCCACCACAGTTCTGGTGGTCCTCAGCGTCAGCAGCCTCGTTCAACAGGCCGGCTTCGCTGCCAGCGAGCGCACCACAGCTTTGGTGACCATTGCTGAGGCCAATGCCCGCTGCCTGATCGAAACCAAACAGATGAAGGCCGCCCAGGCCCAGGACATCGCCACTCGCTTTTTAACCAGCAAGGGCGTGAGCGACACCGACCGGAACGAGGTGAAAAGCGCTCCCGGCTACGGCGATCTGATGCTCCGCTACATCGAGGAACAGGGAGGCTGCGAGGAGCTTGTGCGCCAGCTCCGCTGACGCGGCCCCTGCACCCTCGTTAAGGTCGGCCCATCTCTGCTGAGCAGAATGCCCCGCAGCCACTGGTTGGATCCCCTGGCCAGGCGGGTGCTGCAGGCCACAGGGCAGCTGCCAGCACCACCCCGGCCGGCGTTGCCGCAGCCTGAACCGATCGCGCCCGAGCCGCCGGCCTGGGTGATGGATGTGAACCGGGCCAGCCGTGATCAGTGGCTGCAGCTGCCCGGCTGCAGCCAGGACACAGCCGATCTGCTGGTGCGCCTGCAGCGGGGTGGGGTGCAATTCGCCAGTGCCGATGATCTGTTCCGGCTACTTGAGCTGCCGAGTGATCTGGCCAGGCTCTGGACCCCCCATCTGCTCTTCCAGTGGCACGGCGATGCTCCACCGCAGCCGCAGGCCGCTCCCCTCGACCTCAACAACGCCAACGCCGATCAGCTGGCCCTGCTTGGCTGGCCGGAACAACGGCTTGCCAACCTGATGCGGGAACGCCGACGCGCCGGTTTCAAGGATCTGGCCGATCTGCAGGAGCGGCTCTGCCTGCCCGCCAGCAGCGTGGAAGCCCTGATCGGCCGGGTGAGTTTCGGCAGCCGACGCGCCGGGCCCAGCCTGCCGCTGCCCTGATGCAGGGAGATCTGTTCTCCACTGGCGCGCTGGCCTTCAGCAATGGGCCCGACCTGCCCCTGCAACGGGAGCAGCTGCTCGCCTGGCAAGAGCGGCTGCATACCCATCAGGCGCCGCTGTTCCGCGGCGAAAGCGCCGGCGCGGCCCAGGGGGATCTGTTCGGTGCAAGCCCCGATGACGCTGCCACGGCCATCGATCCACTGGCCCTAACCCCGCTGGCGATGAGTTTCTGGCGCTGGCCGGAGCCGTCTCACCGTGGAGCCGCGATCTACCTGGTGATGGACAGACCAGCCCAGCTGGAGCAGCCGCTTCTGCTGTATGTGGGCGAGACCCTGGCCGCCGAGCGCCGCTGGAAAGGCGATCACGACTGCAAGGCCTACCTCGCCGCCTACGGCGAAGCCCTGCAGCGCTGTGAACTGAGCGCCCAGCTGAGCATCCGCTTCAGCTGCGATGTACCCCGAGCCACCCGCGCCCGGCGGGCCCTGGAGCAGCAGCTGATCCAACGCTGGTGGCCTCCGTTCAACAAGGAAACCCGCCAGCGCTGGGCCACCCCCTTCACCGCCGATCTGTGACCTCAATCCGCACGGTGCTGGCCCTGCTGCTGCTTGGCCTTCCTGCCCCCGCAGCTGATCTGGAACAGCTGCAACGCAGCCTGCTGCGCCATGGCTTCACGATCGACGTCCGACACCCCCCGGGTCAGGCCTACGGACGCTTCATATCGGCAGAAAAACGGCTGGAGATCTCTCCACTTGTGCAAGAGCTGGGCATCACCCGCCCCGTGCTGCTGCACGAAGCGGTCCATGCCGCCCAGAGCTGTCCCCATGGGTCGCTCACGCTGATCGGCGTGCAACGCTCGGTTGATCCAGCAGTGGCCAGCCGGATCCGCTACCTGCTGAGCAACCACTACAAGCCCAACAGTGCCGCAGTGGAACAGGAGGCTTTTGTGATTCAGAGCCAGCCCGATGCCGAGCAATTGATCATCACCGCCCTGGATCAGCGCTGTTCGCCCTGATCAGCAGGGACCAAACCCATCACGCGGGATCGCTACGCTCATCCTTTGTTGACGCGTCCACCCATGCGCTTCTCCCTGTCCTCCGCCGGTTTGCAGGAGTGGAACGGCGATGTGCTGGCGGTGGGATTGCCCCAGGGCGATGTCGATGCCATGGCAACGGCCCTGGAACAACGCTTTGCCGGCATCACCGATGCCCTCAAGCAGCAGGAGTTCAAAGGCAAGCCCGGGGACCAACTGGTGATCACGCCCCTGGGTGGGGGACCGCAACGGCTGGTGGTGCTGGGTCTGGGCGAGAGCGACGCCATCGATACCGACCGCCTGCGCGGTGCCGCTGCCCGGGCCGCCAAAGCCGCCATCGGTTGTGAGGGCAGCCTCGGCCTGCAACTGCCCTGGGCGGGAACCGATGCAACGGAAGCCGCCCGGATCTGTGCTGAAGCGGTGCGGCTCTGCCTCTACAAAGACCAGCGCTTCCGAAAGGAGCCGGACCCGCGCCGGATCCCTGAGGCCCTGGAGCTGATCGACCTCAGCCCCGCCGCCGAAAGCGGCTTTGCGGCGGTGAATGCCACCTGCGCCGGTGTGGAACTGGCCCGGGAGCTGGTGGCAGCCCCCCCCAACGTGGTCACCCCGGCCGCCCTCGCCGAAACGGCTGCTGGCATCGCCAAGGACCATGGCCTTGACCTCAAGGTGCTCGAGCGCAGCGACTGCGAAGCCAAGGGCATGGGTGCCTTCCTGGCCGTGAGCCAGGGCTCCGATCTGCCCCCCAAGTTCATCCACCTGATCTATCGCCCCGAGGGCGAGGTGAAACGCCGCGTTGCCCTGGTGGGCAAAGGCCTCACCTTCGATTCCGGCGGTTACAACCTCAAGGTGGGGGCAGCCCAGATCGACATGATGAAGTTCGACATGGGCGGCAGTGCCGCTGTGATTGGTGCCATGCGCAGCATCGCCGAACTCAAGCCAGCCGGCGTTGAGGTGCACATGGTGGTGGCCTCCTGCGAAAACATGGTGAACGGCTCCGCCGTCCACCCTGGCGACATCGTCACGGCCGCCAACGGCATGACGATCGAGATCAACAACACCGACGCCGAAGGCCGCCTCACCCTCGCCGATGCCCTGCTCTACGCCTGTGAGCAGAAGCCCGATGCCGTGGTCGATCTGGCCACCCTCACCGGAGCCTGCGTCATTGCCCTTGGGGATGAGATGGCCGGGCTGTGGTCCAACAACGACGACCTGGCAGAGGCCCTTGATGCTGCCGCTCAGACGGGCGGGGAAGGACTCTGGCGCATGCCACTGCGGCAGTCCTACAAGGATGGGTTGAAGTCGTTGCTGGCCGACATGAAGAACACCGGCCCGCGCCCCGGCGGTTCGATCACAGCGGCCCTGTTCCTCAAGGAGTTCGTGGCCAAAGACACCGCCTGGGCCCACATCGACATCGCCGGGCCGGTCTGGAGCGACAAGGGCAAAGGCGTCAATCCCGCTGGTGCCACCGGTTACGGGGTGCGCACCCTGGTGAACTGGGTGCTGGCCCAGTCATGAGCCGCTCCCCGGTGCGCTGGTACATCAAGGCCCAGCTGGGGGTGCTGCTGCTCCCGGTGGGCCTCTGCCTGTTCGGCGAAGCGGTGAGCCGCAAGGTTGTTCAAATGCTGGGCAAGGACGCAGGCCCCTGGTTCTGGTACGGAACCCTCAGCCTGATCTGCATCAATGCCGGCATCGGCCTGATGATCGACAGCGGTCTGACCCGGGGATTCCCGGGACGACGTCAGAACTGATCAGGGCGCCCAGGTTCAGGACGAAAAATCCTCAGGAAGCGACAGCCTGCAATTCGAGGGAGCGGTCTGGGGTTTCCAATGCATGAATCTGCCACCGTGCTCGCTCGGAGCAGGTTTCCAACACCCGATCGAGATCATCCGATGCGTGCTTCGGCGACGCGTAGGGACCGATATGACGGGTACCAAGACCATCCTTAATGGTCAGCAGATACATACAACCCTCCTCTCACCGCCTGATCGTAAGCATGGGCTGAAGCATCGTCGATGGCCGGAAACCCGTCTGTTCACTGAGAACTTGCTGAATCAATCAGGTTGCCGCGCTTAATCTTTTCAACAGGTTGGATGTTGGTTTCTTAAGGAATTCGACCAGATTTGATCAAGTAACGGGCGGCAAATCCCCTGGAGCGATACGGGGTATCGCTCTATTTCATTGGGATCAGTTGGCTTCAGTGACAGCCGCTGGAGCAGCAGACCTGCCAGACATCTCACGCAGAGAGCCAGCAGCACAGAGGGTTGAAAGCGCAATCGCAACAAGGGCGGCGCTGTTGATCAGCTTGAGCGCGACGGGCAGATGGGTGTTGACCATCTCGCGGACGTTTGCCATGAAAAAAGTTCATAATGAACATGCGTATGGTGCGGCCCCTGTCAACGCAGCGAGGGCGCCCGCAGAGCCCGGCCTTTTTTCGTAATGGCGACGACCAGCCACGGGAGCCCAGGCCATCCTGCGGGGCTTCTTTCGGTGAAGTGGCAATGCGTCGAGCGGGGGCGCTTAGGGAACACCCCCTCTTTTTTTGGGCATCAGGCCACAAGAACAAGGGCGACGTTGAGAATCGCCAACCCCACCAGGAACACCGCCGCCAGCAACGCGGCTTCGGGGAAGAACTTGGCAATCACAAAACCCACCCCAAGAAACACCGAGGAGATCACGATGGCGGTGAGATCCGATTCCATCGGCGAATGCTGACTGGCTCGCCCTACAGGATGTCGGTATCTCCCTTGGACCGTGGCTTGCCTCCATCCGACTGCCCAACAAAAAGCCCCTGCCCTTGAAAGGGGGCAGGGGCAGGCACCAACGGGTGCTTCGGGCTACTTGGTGTAGGTGACGCCCCGGTAGGTGAGGGTGCGGCGGCTTTCGCCGATAAGTTCCTGGCGGCAGGTGTTGTAGTGCTCGCGGCGGTAGGTCAATTCAACGCAGGCCTTGGGAGTGGCTGGAGCAGCTGCGTAGGTGTGGCCTCGATAGAGAAGTGCAGTCATTGGATGTTCCTCGAAGAAATCCAAGTCCCCGTTCCATGGCTTGGAGCATCTGCGCCCCCTCAAGAGGGGGTGAACGTTTTGTAGCAACCGCTACAAACTACTCATAAGGCAACCGTCAAGCCCGTGTCGTTCATGCGAATACACACCGCCCCTTGATCAAGGCCCCACTCGATCAACAGCCGGAAGAGACAGACGCACTGGTGGGCCATCCATCCATCGACCAGATCACATCCGAGACCGCGTCGGCATTGATCCATTTGATAACGCCCGTATCCACGTCAGCCACCTGAAACAGCGACGGAAGCCTGGGGTGGCGAGCACTTCCCTCGCAGAAGAGCACCTGCCCCATCCACCAATCCCCTTGATCGAGCTGGCCTCCAGCGACGATCACAAAGTGCCCTGGGCGGACGTGGAGAAAGGGAGCCTCCGCCTTCACCGCGAGATCACCGTGATCAACCGACATGAGCCACCCAAGAATCAGTACACCTGTACTTATAGTCATGGCGATATGGGTTTGGCAAGCCGTCAATCGCGCTGGCGTTGAAGCGCAGACGCGTTGCCAGACACTGACGTAAGCACTTTTGCTCCCTGGACGTTGACCCGTTGGCGTCTAAGTTTCGACAGTCTTCAGACCCGAAGGCCCCCTTTCGATCGCACAAGGTCCTGATCCTGCCGCCGTCGAGAACGCCAATCGATGACTGACCGCACTCTCCGCATTTCCGATGCCCTGCGCGAAGCGCAGCTCCAGCGCCTGGAAGCCTCCCTGGCCTGCAAGGCAGCATCCAAGCCTCAGGCCACAACACAGCCAGCAACAGACAAGAACAAGGACGCCAAAGCAAGCGACTGATCGCAACAGTCCCGACGCATTCCTTGATCAGATCGGCATATTGAGGAGCATCCGGCAGTTGCCGGTGTCCTCAAGTGCTGTGCTTGGAGTCGCTGCTCTCGATCCTGTTAGGCGTCGCCCTCGCGTGGGCGATTTCGCGGGTGATCATCTGGCTAAGCGACCGTGCGCGCATCCGGGGGCGCTCTGCCGAGGAATGAGGCTGCCATCGTTTTGATTTGAACCGCCCCATGCAGCACAAGAGCTCAGCTGCACGAAGCATGCGCTGGATGCGAACAACCACCCTGGTGTGGGGCTCGATTTAAAGCGAGGTTGTGCGGAGACTTCTGAGACAACAAACCACCAATTTCTAGTGAGAAAGGTGTTGGCCGATTGAGCAAGTTCAATAAAAATAGAGCTCCCACCCCATGGGGAGCACTAAGGCACGTGAAAAAAATAAATCAGGCTGGCCTGATCATCCTGCTGGTCTTGGCATTAGGCGCTGGGATCTGGCTCAATAAAACGGCCTGGCGTCATCGGCGTCTGATGTGGCAACTCCAGGCTGCAGTTATTGCGGGTGGCATCGGCTTCATTGCCGGCCGCTTCACTGCTGGAACAGGTTCTGATGAGTAAAAAGGCGGACACCAGTTTTTGAAGCAATGAAGTTTTGGTTGCTGGAAATCACAGCAATCAACGCAAATGAAAGAGTGACAACAACACAAGTGCTACTTATCGCTGAAATGTCGGACATCACACTGTCAAAGCAAGGGGTGACGTCTCATCCACAACCGATACAGACAGTAATCAAGATTTAGTCCTTCTTCCCCCAGGCGTTACCGGAGCCAGCGTTGTCGGCCCAGACGCTATCGAGCCTGCGGTCACGACCGCAGCTGAACCGGTAGAAGTTGTATTTGACGGCGTTGTTCTCCGCGTAGTTCTGGTGGTATCCCTCGGCGGGCCAGAAGCGAGCCGCCTGCCGGAGCTCCACCTTCAAGGCAGACCGGGGTTGTCCGAGCTCACGGGCCGCCGCCACAGCACTGGCCTCAGCCGCCTGCGCCTGGACGTCATCAGCCGTGAAGATCACCGGCCGGTAGGAATCACCGCGGTCGCAGAACTGGCCGCCGCCATCGAGGGGGTCCACATTGCGCCAGTAGCTGCGCAGCAGCTCCGCGTAGCTGATCTGATCCGGGTCAAAGCGCACCTGCACCGCTTCCTGATGCCCCGTCGTCTCACTGCTCACCTGCCGGTAGGTGGGGCGCTCCAGCTGCCCGCCGCTGTAGCCGCTCACGGCATCACGCACCCCGGGAAGATGTTCCAGGTCGTGCTCCATGCACCAGAAACAGCCACCGGCAAAGACCGCCGTCTGCAGCTCAGCCATGGTGCGCTGGGGCCAGCTGAGCAGCATCAGGCAGGTGAACAGCAGCAGCAGGGTTCGTTTCATCCGATCACCTGATCCAAGATGGCCTTGGCTGCCCGATCGGTGACCCCAGGAGCACCCAGGGTGGTCCGCAGCCGTGCGTACCCCTCCAGCATGGCCTGGCACTCTGGGGTGTCAGTCAGCAGAGGAAGCGCCCTCTCCACCAGAGCTTCGGCCGTGAGTTCGTCCTGGAGCAGCTCCGGCACCAACCGCTGCTTGAGCAACAGATTCACCGGCGAGATGTGATCCACCTGGAAGCGCAGCACGTTGCGGGCAATCCAGGCCGTCAGTCGACTCACGCGGTACCCCACCACCTGGGGAACCCCCTGCAGGGCCAGCTCCAGGTTCACCGTGCCGGATTTGCCCAGAGCAAGATCCGCCGCCGCACAGAAGGTGGTCTTCAACCCATCCGCTTCAGCGGCGGGAATCACCCGGCCATGGCGCACGCCGGCTTCCTGCAGCGCTGCTGCCAGGGGCGCTTCGAACTCTGCAAGCCCAGCGGGAAGAAGCACCTGAAGATCGGGGTGGCGCTGCTGCAGCAGGGCTGCCGCCTGGGCTAACGGGGGCATCAGGTAGCGCAGCTCCTGGGGCCTTGAAGCCGGCAGCAGCAACAACACCGGCGCCTCAGGATCCAGGCCAAGTTCACGGCGGGCGCTGGCGCGCTCCGGCAGGTTCTGGAAGCTGTCCAGCAACGGATGGCCCACCCAGCTCACATCCGCACCGCGGGCGGCATAGAACTCGGCCTCTGCCGGGAAGATCGCCAGGATCCTGTCGGTGAAGTCGAGCAGACGGGTGGTGCTGCCATCGCCAAAGCGCCAGGCCCATTCCTGGGGGGCGATGTAATACGTGATCGGCAGCTCGGGTTGCTGGCGCCGCAACCGTGTGCCCAAGCGCACATTGGCCCCGACGTAGTCGATCAGCACCACCCCATCAAGGGGCTGTTGCTCCAACAGCGCATCCACCCGGGACTGCAGCCGCAGCGTGGGAAGAATCAGCGGAACAGCCTCCCAAAGGCCGATGGCCCCCATCGGCGCGGTGTCGGCGATCAACACCGCACCCGCCGCCTCCATGCGCGGGCCACCCAGAGCCAGCACCTCCAGCTCAAGCCCCCGTCGTTCCGCCTCCAACCGCAAGGCGCGAATCAACAGGCTGCCCTGCAGATCACCGGAGACCTCCCCGGTGCTGATCAGCAGCCGAACCATCAGCGGCCCTGCACCGGCATCGGACCCCGTCGGCCCTGACCGGTGGAGGCTTCAAGGAACCGGCAGAAGTGCTCAGCCGCCGGCAGCAAGGTCTGGCTGCGGGCCTGCTGAAGCGCATCGGCAATCACGAGGTCGGAGCGATACATCAGGGTCCAGATCTCCTGAAGCTGCTTGAGTTCAGCGCCGTCATGGTTGGCAGCCAAACCACTGCGCCGCAGGCCCACACGGTTCAACCCCCGCACCCGGCCCGGATGGCCTTCTACCAGGCAATAGGGGGGAACATCCCGGTCGACGCGGGTCATGCCGCCCACCATCGCCATCCCACCGATGTGGACGAACTGGTGAATTCCCAGACAGCCACCCACCACCGCACGGTCTTCGATCACCACGTGACCCGCCACCTGAATGGCATTGGACATCACGATGTTGTTGCCGAGATCACAGTTGTGGCCCAGATGGCAATAGGCCATCAACAGGTTGCCGTTGCCGATACGGGTCACCTCGCCCTCTTCGGTGGCGCGGTTGATCGTCACGCATTCCCGCAGCGTGTTTCCATCACCGATCAACACCTCGGTGTTGGCACCGCGGTATTTGAGATCCTGCGGCGGAAGACCAAGGCAGGCGCCTGGGTACACCTTGTTGTCACGGCCCATGGTCAGCCGACCGTCCAAGACGGCATGGGGACCGATCCAGGTGTTCTCTCCGATCACCACCTCAGGGCCGACCACCGCACCCGGGCCGATCACCACGCCGGAGGCCAGCTCGGCCTTGGGGTCCACCACCGCCGTGGGGTGGATCTGCTGTGACGCCGTTTGCTGCGACATCCCGCTCAATCCACCAGGGAGAACATCAATTCCCCGGAGCAGGCAAGATCCCCGTCCACGGTGGCTTCCGCCTTCACCTTGCCGAAACGTTTGCGCTTGAGGCTGAGCAGTTCACAGCGGATCACCAGCTGATCTCCAGGAACCACAGGGCGCCGGAAGCGTACCCCGTCAATCCCGGCAAAAACGAACAGTCCCTTCGGCAGATCAGGCATCTGGGTCACGATCAGACCACCCACCTGGGCCATCGCCTCGACAATCAGCACCCCTGGCATCAGGGGACGCTCGGGGAAATGCCCCTGAAACTGGGGCTCGTTCATGGTCACGTTCTTGATCGCCGTGGCCGAAACCCCCGGCTCATGGGCGATGACCCGATCCACCAGCGCGAAGGGGTAACGGTGCGGGAGCAAACCGGCGATCTGCTCGCTGGTAAGCACGACGTTTGGGGTGGTGGATTCAGTCACAAAGCGGCTGCGAGATCAGTGTGAAGACCGTGGGATCCCTTGTACACGAGAACCTGTGCCTGGGGAAAACCGACGAGGGCCAGGTCGCCGATTAGGTCCAAGAGCTTATGGCGCACCGGTTCATCCTCGAACCGCAGCGGTGGATTCATCCACTGATCACCGTCACAGACCAGGGCATTGTCCAGGGCTCCACCCTGGATCAATCCGGCTGCACGCAGCTGCTCCACCTGCTCCCGGAAACCAAAGGTGCGCGCTGGAGCGATCTCGTCAACGAAGCGTTGGGGCGTGAGCTCCAGGGCGAATTGCTGTCGCCCGATGGCCGCCTGCGGGAAATCAATGATGCCCACTACGCCAAAGCGATCGGACGGGGTGGCGGTGATCACACTGTTGCCGCGAGTGCGCAACAGGGGTTGCTCCAGCCGCGGTGCAGCCGGCCTCGGGGTGGCCGCCGGCACCAACCCAACACTGGCGATCGCCTCCACCCAACCCAGGGCTGAGCCATCCAGCAGCGGAACTTCATGGCCGTTAAGGCCAATCTCCACATGGCTGAGCCCACAACCGGCCAGGGCTGCCAGCAGATGTTCGACGGTGGCCACCTTGCTGGAACCCAGATCCAAGGTGGTGCATAACTGACTGTCGCGCACCTGATCCGGCCGCAGCTGGATCGGCTGCTCCATCCCCGGCAAACGCATGTGGAACCCCGGCTGATCCGTCGGCCGAAGCTCCACCGTGGCCTCAGCTCCACTGTGGAGGCCAACGCCAGAGCGTGATGTCTCCGCCGCCAGTGTCCAGGCAGCGGAGTAGTCCTGAGGCCAGCTGGTCACTAGAACTTCCAGCCCACGCCCAGGTTGAAGCGGTAATCGGAGGTGAAGTCTTTGGTGGCCACCTCAACGCGGATCGGACCGACCGGCGTGGTCACGATCACACCGGTACCCAGGGAGACACCGGAACCGTCCTTGCCCAGCAGCAAACCAGGCTTGCCGGGAACATCCTTTTGGGTGCCGAAATCGGTGCCTGCATCCATGAACACCTCGCCGGAGAAGATGCTGATCAGCGGGAAGCGGTACTCAATCGTGAGTTCGCTGAAGGCCTTGGCCACCGCCATATCGCAGTCGTACCAGCCACGAATGGAGTTTGATCCACCCATGCAGAACGCCTCGTAAGGAGGCGCTTCGCCCATGATCGCGCCACCCTTGACCTGCACTCCGATGGCTTGGGGGCAATCGGCCTGCTCACCGGCCTTGGGACGGCAACCCTTGTGGATCTTCAGCCAGTCCACGGGGAAGAACTGGGTGTAGCTCGCCCTCAGCCGGTTGAAGGTGGGAGAGTCGTTGTTGATGCCGAGGAACTGCTCGGTTCCGGCAGTGAAGAAGTTGCCGCTGGTGGGGTTCCGAGGATTGTTGAAGTTGTTGTAGGTGGTGGCGAAACGCACCCCCATCAGGCTGTTGGTGTCGGCGCAGTTGTACGACACGCAAATGACGTCGTTGTTGTTGACCTTGCCCTTGCGCAGTTTTTTGTTGGAGACGCCATAGGGCCTGGTATCGCCGGCAAAATTGATCGGCCGTACTTCAGCGAACGACATACCGGCCAGCACATTCCACTTGCTGTCCTTGTAGGGATCACCACCGTTGAGGGGGCGGGAGAAGGAGAAGTTGCCGCCGATCTTGCGCAGCACCACCGTGTCGCCCTCGTAGTCGAACCAGCTGCGGTTGGGGTACTCGCTGTCGGCCTTGTTGACCTCGCCCGGAGCCTTGTCTCCATTGGTGAATCCGTAGCTGCGGCCGGTCTCATAAGCCTTGTTGGAGCCGTTGTCGGCGTAGTCCTTCGCTGTACGGATGTTGCCGTTGTCTTCGCTTTGGAAAACCTGGGGCACCTGCTGGCTCAGGAACACCGACGTGCTGAAGCGCGTGCGGTGCTTATCGCCGTAGATCCAGGGATCCGTGAAGTTGAGGTTGGCCAGACCGCCGTACTGGCCGTAGGTGATGTTGGTGCCCAGATTCCAGGCCCGGCCCAGGAAATTGGTTTCCTGCAACTGAACCTGGCCAAACACACCCTGGCTTTGGCTGTAGCCGAGACCGCCGGAGAGCTGGCCGGTGGACTGCTCGACGATGCCCAGCACGATCACCACGTCGCCGGGTTCTTCAGGAACAGGCCGCAGGGTGACCTTCACGTCACTGAAGAGCTGGGTGCCGTACAGGCGTTTGATGTCCCGCTCCAGCTGGTTGCGGTTGAAGGGATCGCCGGGCTGAATCGAGACCTCCCGGGTGATCACCCACTCCCTGGTCTTGCCGCGGATGGGATTGCCCTTCTCATCGGTGTCGTCACCCTCTTTGGTGAGGAATTTCACCTCAACGGCAGACACACTGCCCTGAAGCAATTTGAGCGTGACCACACCCGCAGGACTGACCCGTTCCGGCCCGGACACCCGAGCCAGCGAATAGCCCTGATCGGCCACGGAGGCCTGCAGGGCCTTCATCCGCTGCTGCAGATCGTTGAGGTTCAGCGTGCGGCCGTAATCGGAGGCAAACGTCTCCTCAATCAGCTCATCCGAGAGGAGATTCTCATCTTCACCGCTGATCTCCACGGCACTCAGCGGAGGGAAGGGCTGCACCTGAACGACCACCTGAACCCCGAGCGGTCCGTTCTGAGGAACGATCCGCACATCTGAGAACCAACCTGTGGCCTGAATGCCATTCAGATCGTTCTGCAGCTCCTCACGGGTCACACGCATCCCCGGACGCACCTGCATGGCGTCGTAGGTGGAGATCTGGAGACGTTCCTCTTCCGGGTGGCCCTCGATGCCCTCAATCAGCACCTCGGAGATCAGCACCCGGGGCTGTTCCATCAGGGTGACTTCATTAACCGTGTCGTCGACAACGACCTCTTCCCCCTCAGCTGGTTGGTTCCCTGGTATGGCCTCCTTAGCCATCACGGGTGGAGCCACTAGGGGGATCCCCAGAATCAGACCCAGAACCGTGCGACGAACAGCAACCGAAGAGCGGCGGGACGAACGGCGGGTCATCGAGACGCAGGCTGGGCCGAAGCCACAAAAGGTGCGCTGACCTTACAGGCAGTTGCGGGGATTGGGGCAGCTGCCTTGGACTCGTTTAAGGACCTCCCCGTAGGCCTCCATCACCCCACCGAGATCCTTGCGGAAGCGGTCCTTGTCCAAAATCCGGTCTTCGGCGTTGCTGTTGCGGCGATCCCAGAGCCTGCAGGTGTCAGGGCTGATCTCGTCGGCGAGCAGGAGTGTTCCATCCGAGGCCAGACCCAACTCCAGCTTGAAATCCACCAGTTGCAGATCGAGCCCTTCGAAGAACGGCAGGAGCACGGCATTCACCCGGCGGGCCAATTGTTCAATCGCTGACAGTCGCGCCGGGTCTGCCACCCCCAACAGCTGCACGCGCGCATCAGTGAGCAGTGGATCGCCCAGGGAATCATCTTTGTAATAAAGATCCAGGAGGGCGGGTTCGATGGCTGTGCCCTCCGCGATCGGCGTCTGACGGCACAGCGATCCCGTGGCGGTGTTGCGCAGAACCACCTCCAGGGGAATGATCTCCACCCGTCGTACCAGCATCCAGGACTCCCCAGCCAGACCGCAGTAATGGGTCGGCACGCCCTCACGCTCGAGCAGCTCGAACAACCGCGCTGAGATCTGGCAGTTCAGCCGACCTTTGTCGTCCAGCTGAGCTTTCTTCTGGGCATTGAAGGCGGTGGCGTCGTTCTTGAACTCCACCAGCACCCGGTCGGGATCCGCGCTGGCGAACACCCGCTTGGCCTTGCCTTCGTAAAGCAGCTCTCCGTGATCGGGCGTCATGGCGACGGTGCAACGGCTGATGGTCTTACATCAGCATGGCCTCCGGGATCCCGCGGTGAACGCAGCAGGGGATCGGGTTCGGCCTCCGGCTGCAGTTGCTGGAGCGCATAACGATCATCGAGAACAGTGGCCAGCCGTTGGATCCGCTGCCGCGGCCGCGCGCCATCGCCCCCAGCCACCAACTGCATTTGCAGCTGTTGGTGCAGCAGGTCCATGGCCAGTCCCCAGGCCTCCGCTGCCGCGGCTTGGTCCAAGGCGGTTTCCAGCAGCTGATCGGCCTGCTCGAACTGATCGGCATCGAGCCATTGCGCCGCCCGCGCCAGTCGTTTCGCCCCCTGAACGCCCGTCAGATCGCCCAACAGCTGCAGCTCCACAGCCACAGCGTTGTGGCCCAGAGCCGCTTCATGCCAAGCCAACTGATCGAGCCCATTGCCCTGATCCGGCAACGGCTGATCAGGGAACAGAGGCGCATCCAGGGCCTTCAGGTCGCCATCCACCAAACGGCGCAGCGCCAAAGCCGCCTGGCGGTGATCCAGGGCCGCCGCTGCTGCACGCCATCGCAGCAACAACCACTGACGCCGTTCATCGCCAACGCGGGGGATGTAGCGGTTGAGCACAACGGCCGCGGCTTCGGGGGCACCGCAGCTCATCAGGGCTTCGGCGTTCGCCAGCACCAGCTCCAAGGAATCGATCACCGGATGCAATTCCAGAAGCCGATCGCGCAAGGCCTGGCGACGGCCATCGGAGTTGGCGATGCGGGGGTTGAGACAGGCCTGCTCCGCCGCGGCCAGATCCAATTCAGCGAGAACGCTCTGAAAGCGTTCCTCGCGCATCACCTGCGGATCCGGGGCTGCTGTGACAGCAGCCAGAAGGGTGAGGGCGAAGGGGAAAAGGGGAGTCCCCATGGCGGGCTGCGGTCTACAAAGGAAAACCTACGAGGCCCAAACCGTTCCTCCCGCAACCATGGCCATGTCGTCCACCCGTCCCACCACGCTGCCCACCCTCCAACGTGCCCTCGTCGTCGGTGGCGGCGGCAGGGAACAGGCCCTGGCCTGGGCTCTAGGCCGTTGTCCGGGCCTGGACACGGTTTGGATCACCCCTGGCAACGGAGGCACGGAAGGCAGCGCCCTCGCGGTAGGCGAAACCGATAGCGGTGGGTTGATCGCGCTGTGCCAGCAGAACGACGTCGATCTGGTGGTGGTAGGTCCGGAAGCACCGCTGGCCGCTGGCGTCGCCGATGCCCTGCGCGATGCAGGCTTTGCCGTTTTCGGCCCAGGAGCGGAGGGGGCCCAGCTGGAGGCGAGCAAAGCCTGGGCCAAACAGCTGATGCAAGAGGCGGGAGTACCCACGGCTGGCCACTGGGCGGTGAGCAGTGAAGCCGAAGCCCTGGCGGTGTTGCAGGAGGTGCAACGGCCTCTGGTGGTCAAGGCCGATGGCTTGGCCGCTGGCAAGGGCGTCACGGTGGCGGACACCGTGGAGGAATCGGAAATCGCCATCCGCGAAGCCTTTGAAGGACGATTCGGTGCTGCGGGCTCCCAGCTGGTGCTGGAGGAGCGGATGGAAGGCCCTGAAGTTTCGGTGTTCGCCCTCTGTGATGGGGAGCGGATGGTGCTTTTGCCACCGGCGCAGGACCACAAACGGCTCAAGGACGGTGATCGCGGCCCCAACACCGGCGGCATGGGTGCCTATGCCCCCGCCCCGCTTCTGGATGCCGAAGGCTTCGAGGAGGTGCGCCGCATCGTGCTCGAACCCACCCTCAAGGCCCTACGCCAACGGGGCATCGAGTACCGGGGCGTGATCTATGCCGGCCTGATGATCACGGCCGACGGCCCCCAGGTGATCGAGTTCAACTGTCGCTTCGGCGATCCCGAATGCCAGACCTTGATGCCCCTGCTCGGCCCTGAGCTTGGCGCCGTACTGCAGGCCTGTGCCCTGGGACGCCTCGATCTGGCCCCGCATCTGAGCATCGCCGAACGCTGCAGTGCCTGCGTTGTGGCGGCTGCCGAGGGCTACCCGGAGGCTCCCCGCAAAGGCGATGCGATTCGCATCGATCTCTCCCCCAGCCCCAACCATCAGCTGTTTCATGCCGGCACCCGCCGAGACAGCTCCGGCGAACTGCTCACCGCAGGGGGCCGGGTGCTGGCCGTCGTCGCCCAGGGCGATGACTTCGATGCCGCCTTTGCCGGGGCCTACAACGGCCTCAATCAGCTGGATTACGCCGGAATCACCTACCGTCGAGACATCGGCCATCAGGTGCGCTCGGGCGGATGAGCAGCGGCAGCGGAGCAGCAATCGCTGATTGGGCGCTTCCCCCTAATGGCAAGCCGCCAGGGGACGACCAGAACCTCTGGGACCGCATTACTGCCTGGTGGGCGGAATTCACCCTCCAGACCAAGCTGCTGGCGATTGCCACCCTGGTGGTGAGCCTGATGATGACGGGCATCACCTTCTTCGCGCTGAACGGAATTCAGCGCGATGCCGTGATGAATGATACGCGCTACGCCCGGGATCTGGGCCTGCTGCTGGCCGGCAATGTCACAGAGCTGGTGGCGCAGGGCCAGGACCGTGAGCTGGCCAACGTCGCCGAAAAGTTCTGGCGTTCCAGCCGCAGCGTCCGCTACATCTTCTTCGCCGACCCCGAAGGCGTCGTTTATCTAGGGATCCCGATCAGCGCTACCCCCAGCAGTGGCGATGGAGAGCTTCGTCTCAACCGACGACTGGAGCTGCCCGACGAGCTGCGCCGACGCCCCCAGAACCCCCTGGTGCGGCAACACCTCACACCTCAGGGTGCCGTCACCGATGTGTTCGTCCCCCTGATCCGGGGGGGGCAGTACTACGGCGTCCTAGGCCTCGGGGTGAACCCGAATGAGACCGCCCTGGCCAGCGCAGCCCTCACCCGGGAGGTGACCGTGGCCGTGTTCATCTCGATCTGGGTGTTGGTGATCCTGGGCGCTGTGTTCAACGCCCTCACTATCACCCGTCCCGTGAAGGAACTGCTGCGGGGGGTGCGCTCCGTTGCCTCCGGCAATTTCGGTGCCCGGGTTGACCTACCAGTTGGGGGGGAATTGGGGGAACTGCTCACCGGCTTCAACGCCATGGCCTCCCAGCTCGAGGCCTACGACGAGGCCAACATCGAGGAGCTCACCGCTGCCCAGGTGAAGCAGCAGTCGTTGATCGCCACCATGGCCGACGGAGCCATGCTGCTGGATGCCGATGGCCGCATCGTGCTGGCCAATCCCACCGCGCGGCGTCTGTTCCGCTGGGAAGGGCGCAGCCTGGAAGGCCAGGAGCTGGTGGGGGAACTACCGGAACTGCTGGCCATCGAGCTACACAGCCCCCTCGATGCTCTGCTCGGTGGCGGCTCTGACAGCGAAGACCTGCGCTGCAGCGTGGGGGAACCGGCCCGCACCCTGCGCATCGTCCTGCAAGCGGTGCGTGATGCCAGTGGTGAAACCCTCAAGGGCATCGCCGTCACCATTCAGGACCTCACCCGGGAGGTGGAGCTGAATGCGGCCCAGAGCCGTTTCATCAGCAACGTCTCCCATGAACTGCGCACCCCGCTGTTCAACATCAAGAGCTACGTCGAAACCCTGCACGACCTCGGCGATCAGCTCAGCCCCGATGAACAGAAGGAATTTCTCGGGGTCGCCAACGACGAAACCGATCGACTCACCCGGCTGGTGAACGATGTGCTGGACCTCTCCCGGCTGGAGTCGGGCCGGACGCTGCAGTTCGAGCCGATCAGCATGCGCCCGGCCATGGAGCAGACCCTGCGCACCTACCGGCTAAACGCCGAGGATCGCCAGGTGGAACTGGTGCTCGATGTTCCCGAAGATCTGCCTGACGTGCTGGGCAACTGGGACCTGCTGCTCCAGGTGCTCGACAACCTGATGGGCAATGCCCTCAAGTTCAGCCGTCCTGGTGGCCCCCTGGCGCTGCGGGCCTATCCCTGGCCCGACACCTGTTCGGTGGAGGGAACCGCGATCACCGGCACTGACGGTCCAACCTGCGCTCTCACCTCACCGCTGCCCAAGTTGAGGGTGGAGATTGCCGACACAGGTTGTGGCATCAGTAGCTCCGATCAGGAACGGATCTTCGATCGATTCTTCCGGGTCGAGAACGCCGTTCACACGGAAGTGGGCACCGGGCTGGGGCTCTCGATTGTGCGCGGGATTCTCGAGAAACACGGCGCCCAGGTTCAAATGGCGAGTGAACCCGAGGTTGGCACTACGTTCTGGTTCGACCTGCCCCTGGCAGAGGCCGACAAGGATGAGCTGCAACTTCAGGCGGAACGGCGCAGCCGCAACGCCATTACCGAGGCCGTCGAGCTTTAGATCAATCCTCGGTGGAGACGCCGCGGGCGATGCGCGACAACTCGCTGCGCTCATCGGTGGTGACCCGATGGGGCACACCGGAAATGATCCGCTCGAAGTTGGAGAAGGAATCCTTGATTTGAGGGCCATTGCCCGTGATCACAAATTCGCGGATGCCCTTGTCGTGCCATGAACCGCGCATCTTGAAAACGTTCAGGGCGCGGGCCATCTCTCCGCGGATCTCCACGTACTGCAGCAGCAGAATCGTGTCGGTGATCGTGGAGATGTGGGAGTCGGTGATCGAATGGCTGCCCATGAACTCCTCGGAGGTGTTCGTGAAGAAGCCGGCGATCTCCTCCTGCTTGGCGTAGCCGGTCACCCCGATCACGAACTGACGGAAGGCGTTGTGGCTCACACCGCGCGCCAGGGCGGAGAGGGAATCGATCGCCATCCGCGACGGTTTGAACTGGCTGATCTCCGTCTTGATGATCTGCAGGTGATCCTCAAGGCCCGTTGATTCGGGATAGGCGCAAATGATCTTGAGCAGCCCGTCCTGCTCCATCTGCTCGAAGTCGATGCCCCAGCTGGTGCCGTTGCGCAGCAGCTGAGCCCGAGATTCCTCATAGGCGAACAGGATCGCGCGTTCCTTGTTGCGGCAGGCGTCTTCGATGAATTTGGAGACGAGCATCGTCTTGCCCGTTCCAGTGGCTCCGGTGGCCAGGATGATCGAGTCCTTGAAGAAACCTCCGCCGCACATGTCGTCCAAGCGCGGCACGCCTGAACTGACCCGAACGTTGGATGACCGCTGGGTGAGGCGCATGGCCCCGAGCGGGAAGATACTGATGCCGTGGGTTCCCATGGTGAAGGGGAACTCGCCCTTCATGTGGGTGGTGCCCCGCAGCTTGAGAATCTCAACGGTGCGCCGACGCCGCTCTCCCTCGAGCACATTGCGCAGAATCACCACGTTGTCGGAGACGAATTCCTCAACGCCGTAGCGGGCAATTGGTCCGTACTCGTCAATCCGTTCGGTGGTCATCACCGTGGTGACGCCGATTTCCTTGAGCCTCGCGATCAGCCGAAAGATCTCACGGCGCACCACGAACACAGCGTCGTACTGCTGGAACACCGCCGTGATCGAGTCGATGGCGACGCGCTTCGCTTTGTATTTGCGGATGGCGTAGTTGATCCGCTCAATCAAACCGGAGAGATCAAAACTGCCGGCCACGTCCTGGCCGTCAGGATCCGGTGAGGCGTCGAGGATGAAGAGCTTGTCCTGCTCAACCATCTCCTGCAGGTTCCAACCGAAACTGGCGGCGTTGCGCAGGATGTCGAGGGGCGATTCCTCAAAGGTGACGAAGATGCCGGGTTCGTCGAACTGTTTGATGCCGTTGTGGAGGAAATGCAGCGAAAACACCGTCTTGCCGGTGCCGGACGTGCCGCTGATCAGCGTGCTGCGGCCGATCGGCAGGCCGCCCTGGCACACATCATCAAAGCCCTCGATCCCTGTCGGGAGCTTTTGAACCTGCATCTGAGGCTGACCGCTGGTCGGGGGGAACTGCATGGCAACCACCTATGACTTGACCGTAGTGAGCAGGAGATGAACCGTGCTGGAGCGCACCATGTGGCTTAAGGATCTGAAGAAATCGTCGTGTCGGTCTCCTCATCGACCGCATCGATCAAGCTCGAACTGAGCGACGCATCAGACAGCTCGTCGTAAAGCAGATCCAGACCGATCAGCACCCGCTCGCGATCGGAGAGGTCACCGATGATGCGGCGCACCGGCGGAGGAAGAATCTTGGACAACGTCGGCGTGGCCAGGATCTTGTCTTCCTCCGCCAGTTGCGGATTTTTCAGCACATCAATCACCTTGAGGGCATACACCCCCCGGAATTCGGTCTCGAGGATGTTGCGCAGCGTTTTCAACGCCCGCATCGAATTGGGAGTGTTGCCCGCCACATAAAGCTTGAGGATGTAGGTCTTGCGGGGACTCATGACGACTCCTCCGAGGCATCGAGCTGATCCGTCGGGCGACGTACACGGCTGGAGGCCGTGCCCGACAGAGGAAGGTCCGGCGGAATGGAGCGCCGGTACATCTCACACAGATGCGCCATCACATCAAGGAGCGCAAGGCGGTAATCCTGAAGAAAGTCATGTTTGTGGCCCTCCAAACTCAGTTGTTTCCAGAATTCATCGATGAGATCCACGTGGATCTCAACGGTGCGGGTGATCGGTAGATCACTGAAAAAAGCGGTGTTGACGAAGCTTTCCAAGGCCTGATTGGCCGCGGCCGGATCCCTGAAATAACTCGCCAGCAGGTCTCGATAGGTGCGTTGCAGCGACAGCAGCAGATCCCGGCGCTCCTCGGGGGGCAGGCTGCCAAGGAAGCGCGATGGATCTCGCTTGTAAAAGACCCCTAGGTAGCCGAGTCGCTCCTGCAGGCGATCGGAAAGGTTGCTGACGGCGCGGGAAGAGGAGCTGCTGTCCTCCGTGCGTCCGTCAGCACGAGTCTGGCGCAGAAAACGCGAAATGGCCGCATCCACGTTGTATCCCAGCTGGGCCAGCTGGTCGTCAGGCAGATGCAACTCCTCGGGGTGGTAATCCACCTGCCCCTTCACCTCCCCAACGATCACGGCGGGGAAGAGCAGACCCGCCGCCAGCAGTTGCTCCTTGGCTGAAGCATCGAGCAGGCTCTGCTCGAGCACCACAGCGTCGAAGTCGTCCTGGCGGGGACCCAGAAGATCCGCCAGAGCCTCGCCAGGCTCAAGGGTTAAAACAACCGATTCATAACGGTTGGACGGCAGCCACTGACGGCAGGACTCCACCAAAGCAGGGCTGCCCAAGACAAGAGCAACAGTGAGGGCCGGCCTGGCCATCCGAGCGTCCGGAAGATCGAAGTATCTGAATCTTGACGATGGGGCGCGTCAGAGACGAAGATCTTTGTTTGTCTTTCGATTGCGGCTCAGGCCTGAATCGGTTCGCCGAGCCTGAACGCGTCTTCTCACCTTATGGCCGACACCAAACCAGCCGCGGAACAGAGCGGTACCTACGCAATCGTTGAGGCGTCTGGCACCCAGATCTGGCTGCAGCCCAACCGCTACTACGACATCGATCGGCTTCAAGCTGAGGTGGATGACACCATCAAGCTTGAGAACGTTCTCCTGGTGAAGGACGGCAAGGGCACCACCCTCGGCCAGCCCTACATCAAGGACGCGACCGTGTCCCTGAAGGTGATGGCCCATCGCCGTGGACCCAAGGTGATCGTTTACAAGATGCGCCCCAAAAAGAAAACCCGCCGCAAGAATGGTCACCGGCAGGAACTCACCCGGGTGATGGTTGAGTCCATCTCCGTGGGCGGCAAGGCCATCAGCTGACCTCTCCCCCCCTTCTCCATCAACCGCCCCACCAGCATCTCTTCTCATGGCACATAAAAAAGGCACAGGCTCAACCCGTAACGGCCGCGACTCGAACGCCAAACGCCTTGGTGTGAAGGCCTACGGCGGCGAAACCGTCACCGCCGGTTCCATCCTGATCCGCCAGCGCGGCACCTCCGTTCTGCCCGGCGTCAATGTCGGCAAAGGCAAGGACGACACCCTGTTTGCCCTCACCGACGGCATCGTGAAGTTCGAATCGATCCGCCGTGGCCTGCGCAACCGCAAGCGCATCAACATCACTGCAGCGGTCTGAGTTTCAAGGCCAACAAAAAAGCCCCGGTGCCAGCTGGCACCGGGGCTTTTTTGTTGGCAGCTTGTGTTGCCGCAGCCTCAGGAACGCCGGTAGAGCCGGGCCGTGATCAACAGGGGGTGAAACACCTCCAGGAACTGAGCCTGCAGGGTGCGGAAAAAACCATCCACCAGGGCCGGATCATCGAAATGGAAGGGGTACTCGCCCTGATGGCCTTTGAAGAAGTACCAGTTCAGAAGCGCGATGGCCCCGGGGGCCATCCGCTGGTGAAACTCCAGCAACTGCGCCGAGGGATCCGGCAGGTGTTCCAGCACATCGAGGCAGACCACCGCATCGAAACGAACATCGCCCGTGCTGCTGAGGTCGCGATGCACCGAGAGCTTGTCCGCCAGCCCCAGGCTTTGCGCCCGTTGCTGAACAAAGGCCTGGTTGTGGGGATTGAGATCCACAAACCAGACGTGGTCAACCTCCGGCAGCGCCGCCGCCGAGAGGGCATGGGTGCCGATGCCTCCGCCGAAATCCAGCACCTGGCCCTGCACCGCCATGCCCTGGAGCCGCAGGGTGTCGGCGATGTAGTCCGCACTGGAGAGATGCCAGGCCGCCAGCTCCAGCAGGTGCCCCGTCCCCACCGTGTCCTCATAGAAGGATGTGGCGTCCTCCGGCCGGAACGCACCGGGGTGCAGGTCCGCCAGGTCGTCGGTGCTGCTGGGCAATCGCTGCTCGAGCTGTTCCAGCGTCAGGTCGAGGTAGCGGCTGAGGTGTTGCTTGATGCCCAGACCGTCCGCCAGGAAAGCGGAGACGTCCACATCCGTGCTGCTGCGGAGCTGGGGCATGGATGAGCATCAGGGAGCGGCCAACCTACGCAGCCGGCGGAATGCAACAGTCAGGGCATCCCGCTCCAGCCCCGGTGAACGGCCCCTTCGGCTTCGTGGTGATCGACAAGCCCGCAGGCCTCACCTCCCATGCCTGCATCAGCCGCCTGCGCCGCAGCTACGGCCTCAAACGGGTGGGCCATGGCGGCACCCTTGATCCTGCCGTCACAGGGGTTCTCCCCATTGCCCTGGGACCGGCGACCCGATTGCTGCCCTACCTCCCCGGGGAGAAGACCTACACCGGGGTGATTCAGCTGGGTCGGCGAACCAGCAGCGACGATCTGGACGGAGAGCTGCTGGAGCAGCAGGCCTGGCCGTCCCTCAGCGAAGCCGAGCTCAACAGCAGCCTGGAGGCGTTCCGGGGCGCGATTGAGCAGCGTCCGCCGCAGGTCTCCGCCGTCCATGTGGATGGCGAACGGGCCCATGCCAGAGCCAGGCGCGGTGAAGCCATGGATCTGCCGCCACGGGTCGTCACCGTGCACCGGCTGGAGCTGTTGAATTGGGATGCAGCCCTGGGGCAGCTGAGCATCGAGGTGCACTGTTCCGCCGGCACCTACATCCGCTCGATCGCCCGGGATCTGGGGGACCGCATCGGCTGCGGAGGCTGTCTGGCCTCCCTGCGCCGCACCCAGGCCCTGGGGTTCCATGCACACCAGGCCCATCCCCTGCCGGAGCAAGACGCTGTGCCGCCCGATCCCCTTTCTCCGCTGCTGGCCCTTGGGGGCCTGCCCCGGCGTGATCTCAGCGAAGCCGAGCAGATCGACTGGCGCTGCGGCCGACGCATCGCAATGGATCCCGGTGCTGGCGAGGCGGTGGTGGTGTGCAATGCGGATGGGAGCATGGCCGGGATCGGCCATCGCGAGAGCGGAGGTCTGCTGCGCCCCAAGGTGGTCTTCGATGCAGCAGGCTGAGGTCACCCGGTCGCTCAGTACTCTCCAAGCGCATCCCGCCCTGCCCTGACGCGATGGCTGGCCACAGCAAATGGTCCCAGATCAAACGCACCAAGGCCGTCGTTGATGCCAAACGTGGGGCAGTGTTCACCCGGCTGGGGCGGGAAATCATGGTGGCGGCCCGTGCCGGAGCCGATCCCGCCGGAAATTTTCAGTTGCGCACGGCCATCAGCAAAGCCCGCGCTGCAGGGGTTCCCGCCTCCAACATCGAGCGGGCCATCGCCAAGGGGTCAGGTCAAGCCGGTGATGGGGCCCAACTGGAGGAGGTGCGCTACGAGGGCTATGGCCCCGGCGGCATGGCGGTGCTGGTGGAGGCGCTCACAGACAACCGCAACCGCACCGCGGCGGATCTGCGGCTGGCCTTCAGCAAGAACGGCGGAAACCTGGGGGAAAACGGCTGCGTGGCCTACCTGTTTGAACACCGCAGCGAAGTGATCCTCAACGCCGGCCCCGACGACGAGGAACGGTTACTGGAAAGCCTCCTGGAGCTGGACGCCGATGGCTATGAGCTGTTGGACGAGGCCGTGATGGTGCATGGCCCGTTCGAGGCGTTGGAGAGCCTTCAGGACGGCTTGCGGCGGGCTGACTGGGATTTGCGGGAATGGGGCCATCACTGGTCCGCCCAGACCAGCGTCACTGTGAACGATCCCGACACCGCCCGCAGCTGCCTCAAGCTGCTGGATGCCCTCGACGGGCTCGACGATGTGCGCAGCGTCAGCGCCAACCTCGATCTCGCCGACGGACTGGAGCTCGACTGACGCCTCCTTGAAGTTTGTCGTCAGCAAATCCGCACCAAAGCTTGAGGCCCTGAGCCCCGATCGCCCCCAGCGCTAGGCCGAAGACATCCCTTCTGGAGGATCGCCATGTCCATGAAACAGCTGGAGACGTTCATGTCGCGGGTGCAGAGCAACGACTCGATCCGCGATGAGGTGCAGCGCTGCGGCAAGGACAACTCCTGCGTGGTCAAGGTCGGGGCCAAACACGGCCACAAGTTCTCGCCCGCACACCTGAGCCGCTGGCAAAAGGAACACTGACACCCGACCAAGCCGGCGGCTGGGGCCCCCTTAGGGGGACTCGGTCGCCTTCTCCTCGCCATCGGGTTGCTGACGGATCATCCGCGCCAGCATCTCCAACTTGGCGTTTTCCGATTCCGAGGCCCGGGTGGCCATCCAGGCACTGGCCGCCTTCTGCTGGGCCAGCTGCTGCACCAACGCCAGAGCCGTCTCGCGCAACTGCTCAAGGTCCTGACAGTCCTGAATGAAGCGCGTCCAGCGTTCCGCCTCAAAGCTCTGCTCAAGGCGCCGTTCCACGGGGTCGATGCTCATCGCCGCTGCTTTCGGCTGTTCAAGCTAAAGCCGCTGCATCGCACCAGAGCCAGACGTTGGGATGGGTCAGCAGCCAGCTGGCGGGCAGCGCAGGATCCGGCTCCCTTAAGTCCAACAACCGCTTGAGGATGCCGGCCTTGGCGGCGCCGGTCACCACCAGATGAATCTCAGCAGCCTCGAGGATCTCCCACAGGCCCAGGGTGATGGCCCGCTGCGGCACAGCCTCAACGCAATCATCGAAGAGCACCGCGTTCTGCTGCCGGGTTGCAGGGGTCAGCTCCACCTCATGGCAGTGCTGATCAGGGGGACAAGGCGGCTCGTTGAAACCCACATGACCATTGCTGCCGAGCCCCAGAAGCTGCAGGCCGATACCCCCGCAGCCGCTGAGCTGCTCGCCGTAGCGCCGCGCGGCAACCGCTCCGTCAGCGGCAGTGCTGTCGGGCAGATGCACCGCTGAGGCGGGCAAGCCCAGGGGTGCAGCGAGGTGGTGGGTCATGTAGGCCCTGTAGCCCCGGGGATCGTCCGCCGAAAGTCCGAGGTATTCGTCCAGATTGAAGCTGCACCATCGGCCCCGCAGGGCCTCCAGCTCATCGGCAGACCACGACAGCAGCCGTTCCACCAGTGTGCGATAGAGCGGCTCCATCGTGCGTCCCGTGGCGAGGCCCAAGGGCTTCAGGGGATCAGGCCCCTGCCAACTGCGCAGATGACGCTCCAGATGGGCCGCCAACACAGCGCAGAGATCCGTGTCACTGGAATGGCGTTGCAGACGACAGGGAAACCGTGCCAAAGGGCCAGACCGGCATGTCTCTCCAGAGTGGCTTCGTTGGGGGCTTCAGCGCCAGCGATGGATCGTGGTGCGGCTGGTAGGGAACAACCTCAGCCCCGCGGTAGTAGTGCCGAAGAATCGAGCGGAAGTGAGCCCCCTGCTCCGCCAGACCATGGGCTCCCCACTGACTCATGCCAACGCCGTGGCCATAGCCCTGGCCCTTCACCAGCAGCTGGAGTCCGCCAGCGGACCAACGACGCACCGACGTCTTGCTGACCAGCACCGGCGGAGGGGCCACCAACAGGGGCAGCCGTGCTCCCCGCTGGCGAGCCACCGATGCGGTGATCCGCTCAATACGGGATCCCGGGCGGGCGGTTGCAGTCACCCGCCGCACCGGAAGCTCCATGGGGGGGCGCTGCTCCCCCGTCACCATCTCAAAGTTCACCAGCGTGCTTTTGAGGCCCAACCGCTTGCGCAGCTCGCCGCCGCTGAGCACGAGCGATCCGCGGGGCCCGCGCAAGCGGGCCTCACGCACCCGTCCGCTGGCGGAACGACTCAGCACCTCAACGTCCTGGAGACCACCGGTTTCGGGCAGCCGCTGACGCAGCCCGGCTGAATCAAACCATTGTTCCCAGCGGTGCACCGGGCTGTGCTGATCGTGATCGGGGACGCTGACCAGATAGGGGTGCTGGCGGCGCCAGACCATCCCACTCGCCTCGGTCACCCCGCCAGAACTGCTGTGGAAGACGGCATCGATCAGGCGACCGCCATGCACGAGCACCAGCGAACGGGTGCTCGCCACCGCCTTGCGTGTGCTCGGGGTTTCCGACTCCACACCGCGGTACACCTGACTTGCCACCGTGCCCTTCACATCCCAGGCACCACCGCGGCTGCGTTGTTTTAACGCATAGGTGCGTGCGGCCACGGCCTGGGCCTGCAGGGCAGCCAGGGGCCAGCGGTGGGGCATTTCGCTGCCGACAACACTGGCGAGATAGGTCTCAACGCCCAGGCTGTTGACCACCCGCAAGGTGCCGCCGCGGCCGCTGATGCGCAGCACACCGCGGTAGCGACGCCCCCCCAACCAGATGCCCCGTGGATCGTCGTTCTGCACCGTCACCAGGGTGCTCGGGGCCAGCCGCATCGATCGGCCATCGACAGTGGCGCTCAGGCGGGCCCCTTGAAGGCTGAGCTGCAGCCGCTGTGGCCGTCGCTCGCCGCCGGGGAGTCCCTGCACCCGCAGCGGCTGTGCACCATCGGAGCGCAGGCTGACCCGGTTGTTCTCCAGCAGCAGCACGCGCATCTGCGGCTCGCGGCCGCGGGCCAGCACCGCCGGTGATGGAGCGATCACAGCGACGAGCACCAGCCCGACGGCAACGGAGGCGCGGCGCATGCTGGAGATCAACAGGCATCCCAGTTTGCCGCCTGTTCCAGGGTTCAGCCAGATGGCAGCATGAGTCCTGAGGAGCACCGGCCTTGCAGGTCACATTTCTCGGTACGAGTTCTGGGGTACCCACCCGGGCCCGCAACGTTTCAGCCGTGGCTCTGCGCTTGCCGCAGCGCTCGGAGATGTGGCTGTTCGACTGCGGCGAGGGAACCCAACATCAGTTTTTACGCAGTGATCTGCGGCTTTCGCAGTTGCGCCGGGTGTTCATCACCCACATGCATGGCGACCACGTGTTCGGCCTGCCTGGTCTGCTCGCCAGCCTCGGGCTCGCCGGCAGCAGCGCCGCAGGGGTGGATCTCTACGGGCCGGACCCCCTGGAGAGTTACCTCAATGGTGTGCTGCGCACCAGCTCCACCCGGATTGGCTATCCCCTCGCCGTCCACAGGGTCCGGGATGCAGCCGAGCAGGGCACGCTGCTGTTCGAGGACGACGACTTCACGGTGCGCTGCACCCCGCTCACCCACCGTGTGCCGGCCTACGCCTACCGCATCGAACAGAAGCCCCTGGCCGGTCGCTTCGACATTGAGAAAGCACGGGAACTGAACATCCCACCCGGCCCCGTGTACGCCCAGTTGAAGCGGGGTGAAACGGTGACCCTGGAGGACGGTCGCAGCATCGACGGCACCAGCCTCTGCGGTGAGGAGCGGCCCGGTGTGAGCGTCGTCTATTGCACCGACACCGTGTTCTGCGAAGCGGCCGTCGAGCTTGCGCGCGGCGCGGATCTGCTGATCCATGAATCCACCTTTGCCCATGGCGAGGCGGAGATGGCGTTCCAGAAACAGCACTCCACCAGCACCATGGCTGCCCAGACGGCCGCCGAAGCGGGTGTGGGGCAGCTGGTGCTCACCCACCTCAGCCCGCGCTACGTGCCGGGCAACCCGGTCACGCCCCAAGACCTGTTGAACGAGGCCAAGGCGATCTTCCCCAACACGCTGCTGGCCAAGGACTTCCTCAGCATTGACGTCAAACCACGCTGCAACAGTTCGTGATCCGGCCACAGAGGGTCACTTCCCCGTGATACAAGAGCTTGGTGCGGTGAATGCGTCACACCCCCTTACCTTCATGGCCTCTGTGTTCTCTTCCTTGCGACGGTCCCTGAAGGGCCTTCTGGTCCTCATCCCGGTGCTGATCGGTTTAGCCGTTATCTCTCCGGCTCAGGCGGCCCAGTGGGACGCTGAGACCCTGACGGTTCCGGCAGATCCCTCCGGCACAGAGGTGACCTTCAGCGATCGTGAAATCGATGCTGGCCGCAAGGTGTTCAACACCAGCTGCGGCACCTGCCACGCCGGCGGCATCACCAAGACCAACCACAACGTGGGCTTGGATCCTGAGACCCTGGCCCTGGCCACCCCGGCCCGCGACAACGTTGAGGCCCTGGTCGACTACATGAAGGACCCCACCTCCTACGACGGTGAGTACAGCATTGCTGACCTGCACCCGAGCATGCGCGACGCTGAGCTCTACCCCGCTATGCGCGATCTCGATGATGAGGACCTGCGCCTGATGGCTGGCTACATCCTGGTGTCGCCCAAAGTCCAGGGCAGCGCCTGGGGTGGTGGAAAGATCTACTTCTGATCAGCTTCTGCCGATCAACTCCAATCAAATTCGTTTGTCCCCGGCGGCCTCAGGTCGTCGGGGCTTTTTGTTGGGGACTCACCTGCTCAGGGGCCATGGAGCTGGGATGGCGGCTGTACCACCACTCCTGCAGATCCCGGCTGAAACGAACGGAGAACAGGGTCAGCACGGTGGGTGTGGGTCGTCCTCCCGGCTGCAGCAGTTCCACGGCGTAGGAGGGGCAACGCCGGGCCGCCAGGTCGGGCACAAACCGCCGTCCGATCCGTCGCCAGCTCGGCTCCTTGCTGCGCCAGGCCAGACGACAGCAGGGCCAGGGCAGTTCTTCGCGATCAAACAACCGGCAACAGGGCCCGATGACGCGGAAGCTGTACTGACCGCCGGGGCTGGTGTGAACGCTGCCGGGCTCCAGAAGATCGTCGACTTCGGGGCGGCTCACGGCAGGAGAAGACAAGGGACACGCATGGAAGACGACCAGACCAAAAAAAACCACCCCCGAAGGGGTGGTTGAGGACACGTCCTGTTGAAGGACAGAGGCTCAATAGAGCTCTTCTTCGGCGTGGGTCTTGATGGTGCAGTCGCTGGTGGGGTAGGCGACGCAGGTCAGCACGAAACCAGCTTCGATCTGGTCGTCGTCCAGGAAGCTCTGGTCGGACTGGTCGACGGTGCCAGCGGTGATCTTGCCGGCGCAGGTGGAGCAAGCGCCAGCGCGGCAGGAGTAGGGGAGGTCGATGCCCTGCTCTTCAGCAGCGTCGAGGATGTACTGGTCGTCGGGCACTTCGATGGTCTTGTTCAGACCTTCGCTCTCGGAGACCAGGGTGACCTTGTAAGAAGCCATGATTGATGAATGCGTACAGGGTTCCGGAAAACCCGGTCCTGCAGAACGCCACATTTTTACTTCAAATAAGTGCTCAACCTGACGATTCCGGGGCCACTGGGGAGGAGGACCAATCGGAGACCCCACTCTGATAAGCCTGGCTTATAGGGCAGGGTCTAGCAGCGGCGGATCTCCAGCAGCCCCCAGCGGCCCTGTGCCGCCTCGGCGGCGACCGACCAGCCCAAGCCCCCAAGAACCTCCTTCAGGCGCGGTGCCTGATCCACCAGGAGCCCACTGAGCAGAGCGCGCCCATCGGGCTGAAGCAGCCCCTCGAAACCCGGGGAGAGGGCTTCAATCACCGGAGCCAGGATGTTGCAGAGCAGCAGATCAGCGCGGCGGGGCGCGAGCAGATCGCTCAGGGTCTCCACAGAACCGAGAGCCACCTGAAGCTCAGCCTCCGATCGGTCGTTGAGGCCGCGGTTGTCCGTTGTGGCACGCACCGCCAGGGTATCGGTGTCAGCGGCCACCACCGACTCCGCCCCCAGACCCAGCGCAGCGAGGCCCAGCACCCCGCTGCCGCAGCCCAGATCGGCCACAAGCGACCCCACGGGAGGCGACTGCTCCAACGCCTCCAGGCAGAGCCGGGTGGTGGGGTGGCTTCCGGTGCCGAAGGCACTGCCGGGGTCCATCTTGATCACCAGCCGATCGGCATGCTCCGGCGGAACCTCCAGCCAGGCCGGCAGGATCAACAGCCCCGTACCGACAGGATCGGCCTGCCAGTGCTGTTTCCAGCTGAGGCTCCAATCCTCGTCGGCCACATCGTCCCAGTGTCCATCGGGCAGGCTGAGACCAAAGGGCTCCGCCAGCGGCTGCAGGCTGGCGACCAGCTCCCGCCGCTGCGGCTCCGGCCACTCCGGTTTCGAGAGCCAGACCAACAGCGTCTTGCGATCAGGCGTTTCCGGCGCATGCTGCACCGCATGGCGATGCAGCCCCAGATCCGTCAGTTTCCACACCAGCGATTCCTCCAGTTCTGGAGGAAACGGGAGTGTGAGACGCCACCACATCAGAGCGTGACCGGGTGTGCTTCCTGGATGCCATCGATGGCCGTGATCGTCTGCAGCAGATCTGCTGGGATCGGATCATCGATGCTGAGAACCATCACCGCATCGCCGCGCACGATCTTGCGGCCCACCTGCATGGAGGCGATGTTGACGTTGTGTTCGCCCAGCAGGGATCCCAGGTGACCAATGATTCCGGGCATGTCCCGGTGTCGGGTGAACAGCATGTGGCTGCTGGGGGTCACATTCACCGGGAAGGCATCGATGCTGGTGATGCGCAGATCGCCATCGGCAAAGACGGCACCGGTGACGCTGCGGCTGCCCTGATCACCACGGGTGGTGATTTGCAATGAGCCCCCGGCGAAGTCGCGGCTGCTCTCATCCTTCACCTCCAGCACCTGAATGCCGCGGGCCTTGGCCTCCAGCGAGGCATTCACGAAGTTGATGCTGTCACCCAGACCAGCGCTGAGCAGACCCTTCAGAGCGGCAATCACCAGAGGCTGGGAGGGATGGCTAGCGAATTCACCTTGCAGGCGTAGTTCCATCTCCTTCACATGACCCCCAGCCAGCTGACTGACGAGCAGACCGACCGTCTCGGCGAGCTGGAGATGGGGCTTGAGCCGCTCCATGATCTCGGCGCTGAGGCCGGGAATGTTGACCGCACTGCGGGCCGGCAGACCCAGCAGCACATCACGGATCTGCTCCGCCACATCGATCGCCACATTCTCCTGGGCCTCTTCCGTCGATGCACCGAGGTGGGGCGTCAGCACCAGACCACGCTCCACCGCCCGCAGGGGGGAGTCTTCCGCCAGGGGCTCACTGGCGTAAACATCCAGGCCCGCACCGGCGATCACACCGTTGTTGATGGCTTCAGCGATCGCCGCCTCATCCACCACGCCGCCGCGGGCGCAGTTCACGATCCGCGCCGTGGGCTTCATCGTGCGCAGCAGCTCCGCATTCACCAGGTTCTCGGTGTCCTTGGTGCGCGGGATGTGCAGGGTGACGTAGTCGGCGGTGCGGAACAGCTCATCCAGCTCCAGCAGCTTCACCTGCATCCGTTGAGCCCGGTCAGCAGCAATGAAGGGGTCGTAGGCGATCACATCCATGCCCATGGCCTGGGCAACCCGGGCGACGTGGGATCCGATCTTGCCGAGACCGACCACCCCCAGAGTCTTCTTGTAGAGCTCGTTGCCGACGTATTTCTTGCGGTCCCACTTGCCGGCCCGCATGCCGCCATGGGCCTGAGGGATGTGCCGCGAGAGGGTCAGCATCATCGCCAGAGCGTGCTCCGCTGCAGCGATGGTGTTGCCCTCCGGCGAGTTCACCACGAGCACACCCCGCTGGGTGGCCGCAGGCACATCAACGTTGTCGACGCCGACGCCGGCGCGGCCGATGATCTTGAGACGGCTCGCCGCCGCGATCACCGCTGCGGTCACCTGGGTGCCGGAACGGATCATCAATCCGTCGTACTCACCGATGATCCCGATCAGCTCCTCCTCCGAGAGGCCGGTGCGCTGATCCACCTGCGCCACTTGGCCAAGGATGTCGATCCCGGCCTGGTCGATCGGATCGGAGACAAGAACTTTCGTCATCGAAAGGCGCAGAACTGCCGCGGTGAACTGTAGAGATCGACATCCTCCACCCCCTCCAGTTCGAAGCACAGGGTTCAGAATTCAGCGCATTGGATCTGAATGCCCCATGCCCGTCTGTGTGATGGTGATGGCCGATGCCCCTGCGGCGGAAGGCCTGACCCAGCGGCTCCGGGACACCGATCTGCCGCTGCTGAAGTGTCTGACAATCCCCCCTGACGGGGATGCCATCGACAAGGTTGCCCTGCTGAACCCCAACCTCACGCGGCAACAGCGGCAGAGGGGCATGGCCCGCTGGCTGATGCCCTTCGGTTTCCTGGCAGGGGTCACCTTCACCAAGATCACCACCCTCACCACCTTCGCCAGCTTTGGCCCCTGGGGTGAAACCCTGATCGGCGGCCTGCTGGGCATGGGCTCCGGCCTGATGGGGAGCTACGCCGCAGCCGCCAGCGTGGATTCAGACAACGATGCAGGCGTGCGGATCCTGCGCAACCGCCGCGACGAAGGACGCTGGCTGGTGCTGCTGGAAACACCCAATGGCATCGAGGCCCCCTGGCAAGTGATTCAAAAGTCGCGGCCGCAGCAGGTGGTTCGCCTCGACGACCTGTGATGCTGCCCCGGGAGGAGCTGCTGGCGGGGGCCCAGAACCAGGAAAGGCTGACGTTGCTGGTCGATCTCGCGGAGCAGGTGTTGCGCACCTGGCAACCGGCCTGGAGTCCCTTCCTCAGCGCACCGCTGCGGGAGGAAGCCTTGGCTCGCCTGGGCAGCCTCAGTGAATTGACCTGGATCAGTGATGGCGGCTATCCAGGCGCCGAACGCCAACGGCTGCTCTGCCACCGTCGCGACGACAGCCCTGATCCAGCAGCCCCGGTTCAAGGCCTGCTGATTGAAGGCAATTTCCTCTTCGACCCCCTTTCCCCCGAGGACCTGCGCGAAGCGTTGAAGGCCATGGGCGTCGACGCAGACAACATCGGCGATCTCTGGGTGCGCGGCGATCGCGGCGGGCAAGGGGTCTGCACCCCCAGTGCTGCCGAAGCCCTGCATGGCCGCCTGGGGGCCGTGCGCGAGGTGGAGATTCGCTGCGAAGCCCGTCCTGTGGAGCAGTTGCAGCAGCCTGTGCAACGCAGCGTCCGCACCCTGCAGACAGTGGAGGCCTCCTGTCGCCTGGATGCGATTGCATCGGCTGGATTCGGGCTGTCCCGAGCCAAGATCGTCACCCACGTCAAAGCCGGGCGCCTTCGGCTCAACTGGGGCAACGTGCGTCAAGCCAGCCGTGAACTGGTGGTGGGCGACCGGCTGCAGCTGCAGGATCGCGGCTCGGTGGAGGTGCTCTCGCTCACGCGCACCAAACGGGAGCGCTGGCGCGTTGAACTGCGCCGCAGTTGAGTTGAGCTGCCCACCAGCTGCTACTGTTCAGCCTCGGTCGATGAAATCACAAGATTTCAAATTGATCGATGTCGGGCGATTAGCTCAGGGGTAGAGCACTACATTGACATTGTAGGAGTCACTGGTTCAAATCCAGTATCGCCCACTTTCCCTGTCGGGACTGCGTTTTCGAACTTCAGACCTCGCAATGACACGCACGATTGTCGTTGGCTTGGGTCGCTCAGGTTTGGGGGCTGCGCGTCTGCTCAAGCAGCAGAATCGCGATGTAGTTGTGTTCGAACGGGGCGATAACGAAGCCCTCCAACACACTTCGAAAACCCTCGCTGAAGAGGGCATTGAGGTGGTGCTGGGGCAGCCCCTGACCCTGGAGAGCTTTCACGCCTGGAGCGACAACCTGGACGCTGTGGTGATCGGCCCCGGCATCCCCTGGGATCATCCAACCCTGGTTGAGCTGCGATCGGAGGGCATCCAGGTGCGCGGCGAGATGGATCTGGCCTGGGATGCCCTTCAACAGATCCCCTGGATCGGCATCACTGGAACCAACGGCAAAACCACGGTCACCCACCTGCTCCACCACGTGCTGGAGGCCTCAGGCCTTACGGCACCGATGGGGGGAAACATGGGCCTCTCCGCCGCTGAACTGGCCTGCCAGATCGGCTCAGGGGCCACACCGCGGCCGGATTGGCTCGTGATGGAACTGAGCAGTTATCAGATCGAGGCGGCCCCCGCCGTGGCCCCCAAGATCGGCATCTGGACCACGCTGACCCCAGACCATCTCGAACGCCACGGCAGCCTGGAGGCCTACCGGGCCATCAAACGCGGGCTGCTCGAGCGCTCGGAGTGCGCCCTCTTCAATGCCGATGATCCAGACCTGCGCCAGCAACGCAGCAGCTGGGACCGCGGCACCTGGGTGAGCGCCGAGGGCACGCGTCCGGACCATCAGCCCGCCGACCTCTGGATTGATGACGAGGGCATGGTGCGCAACAACGCCACCCGCTTGTTTGCGGCTGATGCCCTGGCGATGCCGGGCTGCCACAACCGCCAAAACCTGTTACTGGTGACCGCTGCCGCCCTCGAGGTCGGCCTCTCCCCGCAGCAGATCGCCGACGCCTTGCGCACATTTCCGGGCGTACCGCACCGGCTTGAGCAATTGGGCACTTTGGCAGGAGCCAGCGTGTTCAACGACAGCAAAGCCACCAATTACGACGCAGCCGAGGTTGGCTTGCGGGCCGTGCAGGGGCCCGTCGTGGTGCTGGCCGGGGGGCAGACCAAACAGGGCGATGCCAGGGGCTGGCTCGAGCAGCTGCACAGCAAGGCCTGCAGCCTGATCCTGTTCGGTGCGGGGGCCGATGAGCTAGCCAGCCTGGCCAAAGCAGCTGGATACCCCGGCGAACTGCTGCAGTGCCCCGAGCTCGAAAGCGCTGTGAACCTGGCTGAAACGGCCGTGCAGCGGCATCAGGCCTCATCGCTGCTGCTGTCACCGGCCTGCGCCAGCTTTGATCAATACAGGGATTTCGAGGCCAGAGGAGACCACTTCCGCACCCTGATCACCCCCCTGCTGGACGTCGCCTGAGACCAAACGAACGCAATGGGATGCATCTGGGCCTAACGGTCCGATGATGGTGTGAAACAAGCCTTGCGACGTGGCCTTCTGGTTGATGAAAAGCGAACCCGACGCCTACGGGATCGATGATCTGCGGCGCGAGGGCACCACGCTGTGGGACGGCATTCGCAACTACCAGGCCCGCAATTTCATGCGCAGCATGGAGGTGGGAGACCAAGCATTTTTTTATCACTCCAATTGCAAGCCCCCCGGGATCATCGGGCTGATGGAAGTGATGGAGACCGGCCTGGTGGACCCCACGCAATTTGATCCCACGGCCAAGTACTACGACCCCAAATCAAGCCCCGAGAAACCACGCTGGGACTGCGCACGGCTGCGATTCCTCGGCGAATTCTACGCCCTGCTCAGCCTCGACCAGCTGCGGGAGCTCTACAGCGAAGAGCAGCTGCCCGTGATCAAACGCGGCAACAGGCTCTCGATCCTTCCGGTCCCCACCGACACCGCCAACGACCTCCTTTCACGGCTTGGCCAGCTCCACTGAAATCCCACTGGTCACGCTGCTGCCACGGGCCTGGATCGGCTTCAGCCGGGGGCCCTGGCGCTGTGTGGGCTTGGCGGCGCTGGTGTTGATCAGTGCCAGCGGCCCTGCGGTGATCGGCCACGACCTGCGCCTGGCGGGATCCCCATGGCTCAATCGGCTGGGGGACCTCTCAGTGTTGATCAGCCTGGTGCTTCCGCTGCTGCCTCTCCTGGGCCTGCTGCAACTGACGGATGGCCTGCTCCCCGACCGACGCGACGACCGCCCCCAACAGAGCTGGAGACAGCTGCTGCGCCAGGCCTTCACCCTGGTGCTGCTTGAGCTGGTGCTGGTGCTGGGGGGCGTCGGATTGACTCAGTCGTTGAGCTGGGCGCTCGGACGCTGGAGCACGGCCTTGGCAGGTCTGAGCGTGCTGCTAGGGGGAGTGGTGCTGCTGAGCTGGCTGTTCAGCCAAACCCTGGCCCTGCCCCTGCTCGTGCACGAGCGCTGCCGAGCGCTTCAGGCGATGGACCACAGCCGACAGCTGGTGCACCGCAATGGGCTCAAGGTGCTGGCGCTGTTGGGGATGCTGCTCGGCCTCAATCTTCTGGGGCTGATCGGGGCCACCCTGGGGCTGCTGCTCAGCCTCCCCTTCAGCGCCCTGGTGCTGATGGCCTGCTGCCGGCCTCAGACGCCATTGATCAGCGATTCCCGGCGGAACATGTTTCCAACGTAAACCCGGGTGATCTCCCGCGATGCCTGGCCGTTCTGCACCAGGAAGCCGGCAAGCGCCGCCTGAACCAAACGGTATTGATCCCAGTTCGGATGTCCTTCGATGAACTGGGTCATGGCCTGCTGGAGGGGCTGCGGCACTTCCGATTGGAAACTCACAACACTGGTCTCAGCCGCGGCTTGCTCAAGGCCTTCCGGCATCTTTTCTTTTCGAAACGAACACTAGTTCTCCACACCACGGCGCCGCCGTCAAGAACCACCAACACGGGGCCATTCTCACGAATCTCCAAGCGAGATCCCTGCCAGAAAGCCACTCCTGCACTGGTCGAAGCGCCGGCCTAGACGGAGCTGCGCAGCCCGCCGCCATCGTCAAGCAAAAACAACGACAAACGGGTGATTTCCACAGAAACCCGCCAGGGCGGCGTTAACGGCCCATGGCCTGTGGAAAAACTGTGCAGAGCAACGGGGAAAGGGCGGGGAAATCAATGACTCAAAAACGATTAGCTGGATTAATCAATGCTGCGAGTCCCACAACGTTCTCAAGGCCGCTACGGCCGCCGCCGCCGCTGGGGCCGGCCACTCCCCCTGCGCCGCACGTCCCTCCAACGGGGTGAGCAGGATGCGCAACTCCCATTGGCTGCGATCACCGCTCAAGCATCCCCACCACACGCCACGATCCAGCTCCAGCTCGATCGATTCTTCGGGCATCAGTTGGTCAACCAGACCCCTGTGCTGCTGCTCCAGGGTTGCCACAAGTTCCACCAAATCCCGCCACTCCGGCTCGGTCAACTCAAACGCCCAGCGCTCTCCCCCCACAAGAACGCAAAATTCGCCGCGGGAGGGGTCGTGCGACACCCGCCATCCGTCCCCCTCCTGCTGGATCACAACCGATGGATCAACCAGGCAGCAGATCGGGCTGGTCTTGCTCGTCGCTCAATTCGACGATGGCCCGCTGCACCGGCTTAACGCTGGACTCCTCCAGCAGACCGTCAAAGTCGTCGAAGCGGCGCTGCTTGGCCCGGAAGGCAATCCGCACCGTCGTCAGATAACGGTTGCTTGATTGACGAATCAAGCTTTCGCCACGTTTGGCGAGATCCTTGGAATCGACTCCGGCCGAAAGCACAGGCTTCTAGATCAAACAACTTGAGACTAAGTGGTGGCCGTCTCAGGCCAGCTGGTCGGTGTGAAAAGGCACGTGCATGGGGTAAGCCCGCTGACGGGAGCCTGGAACCCGCAACACGATCTGGCGCCCCATTCCCAAGGCCGCCAGGGGCAAGCGCAGATCAGTGACCAAACCACTCAATTCCTCGAGATGTGCATCGTCGATGCACTCGATGCGGATGCTGCCCCAGCTGCGACGCATGCGACAGCTCCGCAGCGGCTCCAGCCTCTCCTGCAGTTCAGGATCTTCCCGGTAAAAGGAGAAGATCAGCTGTTGCAATCGATCCATGGCCGCCAGTCCCCCTAGTCTCATCCTGACTTCACCGTGCCCTGAGCACGGTCCGAGATCGCGTGGGCGAAGAAAAGCTTCAGCATTCAGACCAACGGGGCGGAACACTCGCCATCGATTTAGGCAGCACCACCACGGTGGTGGCCTATCAGGGAGCGACCTCCACAACGGCCGATCTGCTGAACCTGCCCGCCATCTGCAGCCGGGCCGGTGAAATTCCCAGCCTGGTGTGGGAGGCATCCCAACGCCCCCTGATTGGTCGGCAGGTGCTCGAGTCAGGCCTCAATGACTCCGTGGACAGCCGTCTACATCGCGACTTCAAAGGCCACATCGGTCAAGCGGATGCCCCAGAACAAGAAGCAGCCCGCTGGGCAGGAGAACAGCTGCTTCAACAGATCTGGAGCCGGCTCCCCAGCGATCTCCCGGTCGAGCGGCTGGTGCTGACCGCCCCAGTGGAGTGCTATCGGGCGTATCGCAGCTGGTTGCTGCAGGCCTGCACCACGCTGCCGGTGGCCGAGATCGCCCTGGTGGATGAACCCACGGCAGCCGCCATGGGTGCAGGGCTTCCCGCTGGTTCCACTCTGCTGGTGGTGGACCTGGGCGGAAGCACCCTTGATCTAGCCCTGGTGGCTCTGGAGGGAGGAGAAGGTCGTGCCGCACCGATCGCCCAACTGCTGCGGCTGGGGGGGCGCAGCCTGGGGGACAACAGCCGCCAGATGCTGCGCACAGCAAAGGTTCTGGGCAAGGCAGGGCTGCGCCTCGGGGGCCGTGACATCGATCGCTGGATTGTGGACCGCTGCTGCCCGGGTCAAACCGCCAGCACCCCCCTGCTCAATGCCGCCGAACGGCTCAAATGCCGGCTGAGCGACACCGCCTTGGCCGAACGCGAGCCCCTGATGGAGTTGGCGGTGGATGAGCAGGAGCATGTGCTCCGCCTGTCGCGCAGCGAACTCAACGCGCTTCTGCTGGAGCGCGGCTTCGCAGACGCCCTCGAACAATTGCTGGAGACCTGTCTCGCCGGCGGTCGCCGCAACAACTGCAGCCTTGAAGATCTGGAGGGCGTAGTAGCCGTCGGCGGCGGTGCCCAGCTGCCCCTCCTGCGCCAGTGGCTCTCCGAGCACACGGCGCCAGCGCCCTTGCTCACCCCGCCACCAGTGGAGGCCGTGGCCCTGGGTGCACTTCAACTCACGCCAGGGGTCGCCATTCGGGATGTGCTGCAACACGGCGTTTCCCTCCGTTTCTGGGATCAGCGCAGCAACAGCCACCGCTGGCATCCCCTCTTCGTGGCCGGTCAACCCTGGCCGAGCCCAGCCCCCCTCGAGCTGGTGCTGGCCGCCAGCCGGACCGGCCAACGCAGCTTGGAGCTGGTGCTGGGGGAGCCCATCCCCCAGGGGAGCCACAGCGTGGTCTTCATTGATGGTTTGCCGACCCTGCAGGAGCAGACCGCCGGGGAGGTCTCCCACCAGCCTTGGCCGGGCACCGAGCTGGTGCTGCCTCTAGAACCCGCCGGAGAGCAGGGCGAAGACTGCCTGCGGCTGCGCTGGAGCATTGATCAAGAAGCGCAGCTTCAGCTGGAGATCAACGATCTGCGTTCAGGTCGGACGTGGTCCCAGCCAACGCTGGGGGCTGTCCGATAAGACGTCCGTCCACAGGCCCTTGGAACGGGAGCCGACACTCCATAGAACAGAACCAACGTTCAGCTCCACCCTTCGTGGCGGCACCGCGTCAACTGCTGCTTCGGCTCTGGGGTGTTGGAACCCTGGGACTGGTGCTGGCGATTGCGACAGGTGCCTATTGGTGGGAACAACAACTGCCGAAGCGGCTGCAGAACGCCCTCGCTGCCAACGACTACGAGGCCTGCATCCGCACCAGTGAGCAACTCGCCTCCCTGCGCTGGTTGGGGGAGGGCGCACCGCAGGAGCAGGCCCTCTGCCGCCAGAAGCACGCCGAACATCTCTGGGACCAAGGCGATTCGATCGCTGCCCTCACGCTGCAGCAGCAACTGGTCGCCTCGGGCCATGGCGACCTTGCCCTCCATCGCAAGACCCTCGAACGCTGGCGCCAGGCTCTGATGGATCAGGCGATTGCTCTGTTTCGTGAGGGAGACCTGCAGCAGGCACTCGCGTTGCTGGATCCCCTCAAAGGCAGCGCGCGCAGCTCCATCAGCCAACTCAGTGCAACGCTGATGGAGATCTGGAACCGCAACCAATTGGAACAGCGTCGGCTGGTTCAACTGGTGGAGCAAGAACGCTGGTGGGAGGCCTTGGACAGCCTCAACAAACTCGACCATCCCTGGTGGCAGCAGCAGGCAAGTGCCACCCGTCAAGAGGTAGAGAGTGCCATTCAGGCCCTCGATGAGGCCCAGCAACACCAACAGCACCCAGCGGTGCGTGCCGACGTCATCAGCGGTGACCGGCTGGATGCCGCCGTAGAGGATCAGTTGCTCCAAGGTCTGGACCCCTGGACGGCCTTTTCGATGGGCTGCAGCGACCTTGGCGGTCGCGTCGAAGAGGACGGACCGGAAAGTTTCTGTCGACGCTCGTCCCCAAGCCCGTGACAAGATGAGCCCGTGGATGACTCAGGTGCAATGCAGGCGGGCGACAGGGTGACGGTGGAGGCATCCGTCGTTGTGTTCAACCATCCCGAACACCGGGGCAAAGCCTTTGACATGAAAGGGCAGACCGGAGAGGTGGCGAACGTTCTCAATGACTGGAAGGGTCGGGTGATCAGCCCAACGCTTCCTGTGATCGTTGCCTTCGGCCGCTACAAAGCCCATTTCCGCGCCGACGAACTCAAGCCTGCCGGCTGAGTCGGCTCAGGAACACCCCCTCCTCACCATCAACATCCCTGAGGCGGAGCTCGATGGTTTCGCTGCGTCGGGTCGGCACAACGCGACCACAGAAATCAGGCTGAATCGGAAGCTCCCGATGGCCTCGATCCACCATGGCCAGCAACATCACCCGCTGCGGCCGCCCCCAGCTCTGCATGGCCTCCAGGGCGGCACGCACCGTCCGCCCCGTGAAGATCACATCGTCCACCAGAATCACCAGGCGGTCCTCAATGCTGGTGGGGAGAGTCGTGAGCTGGGGCAGACGGGTGCCGATGCGCTCCAGATCATCGCGATGGAACGTGGGATCAATGGCCCCCTGGGAGATGGCGTGGCCTGTTAACCGCTCCAATTCCCGCGCCAAAACCCTGGACAACTGAACGCCGCGGGTGGGGATCCCCAACAGCATCAATCGACGGCTGTCTTCGGCACTCTCCATAACCTGCGACGCCAAACGCGACAGCGTTAGACCAAGCTCACGCTCCGAGAGAATTTCGATCCGTTCAGGGTCGGCCATGGAGGATTGAGCGCTGCGGGGTGTGGGAATTGGCTGAAACTGCAGCTTGAGGGCTGGCGTGGTGTTAAGTTGATTCTGCAAGAGTCCTTAAAAACCGTCGGTCGCGGGTGAACGTGGGGAAAAGCACTACCAACGGTTCAGGACGCTCCGGGACAGTGGCACCGGTCGTTCTCGCCATTCTTGATGGCTGGGGTTACAGAAACGCAAGCGAGCACAACGCGATTCAGCAAAGCGGCACTCCTGTGATGGATGCCCTCTGGCATGCCTATCCACACACGTTGATTGAGGCCAGTGGCTCCCATGTGGGCCTGCCCGATCAACAAATGGGCAACTCTGAGGTGGGCCACCTCACCATCGGAGCCGGCCGCATCATCCGCCAGGAGTTGGTGCGAATTAGCGACACGGTGCGCAGCAACCAACTGGGCGACACCCAAGCGCTCAAGCAACTGGCGGAACGTACCCAAGGGCGGGGCGGCACCCTGCACCTGCTCGGCCTCTGCTCCGATGGGGGCGTCCACAGCCATGTGGACCATCTCTTTGGATTGATCCAGTGGGCAGCCGACAGAGGCATCTCCGATGTCGCCGTGCATGCCATCACCGATGGTCGCGACACACCCACCCAAAGCGCACCGGGGTACATCAGCCAGGTGGAAGCAGCCCTGAGCCGAAGCGGCGTCGGTCACATTGCCAGCCTCTGTGGCCGCTACTGGGCCATGGACCGTGACCAGCGCTGGGAACGAATCGAAAAGGCTTACAACCTCTACACCGATCCCAACATCGCCGTTGACAGCCGGACGGCAGAGCAGGTGTTAGCGGACAGTTATGCCGAGAACATCACCGATGAATTCCTCGAACCGGTGCGGCTTCAGAACAGCGTCATCAAGGACGGCGACAGCGTTCTGGTGTTCAACTTCCGGCCGGATCGCGCACGCCAGATCGTGCAGGCGCTATGCCTTTCCGATTTCGAGGGCTTCGAGCGCAGCCAAACGCCGGAGTTGGATGTGGTCACGTTCACCCAGGTGGAACAAGACCTACCCGTTCAAGTCGCCTTCCCTCCCGAGCCGCTCGACCAACTGTTGGGGCAGGTCGTGGCCGACGCAGGGCTGAAGCAGTACCGCACCGCAGAAACAGAGAAGTATCCCCACGTCACGTACTTCATGAACGGTGGCATCGAACAGCCACTGGCGGGAGAAGACCGTCACCTGGTTCCCTCGCCGAGGGTCGCCACCTACGACCTCTCACCGGCGATGTCGGCCAAGCAACTCACCGACAGCTGCATTTCTGCCATTGAGAAGGCGGACTATTCGCTGATTGTGATCAACTACGCCAACCCCGACATGGTGGGACACACCGGGGTGATGGAGGCCGCCAAGAAAGCCATCCAAACCGTTGATGGATGCATTGGTCGCCTGCTTGACGCTGTCGGACGTCAAGGCGGAACGATGCTAATCACAGCTGATCACGGCAATGCCGAGTTGATGCAGGGTCCGGATGGCCAAGCCTGGACAGCCCACACCACCAATCCTGTGCCAGCGATCCTGATCGAAGGGGAACGGCGCAAACTGCCTGGCCATGGCAACGCCATCACACTTCGCGACAACGGGGGGCTGGCCGACATCGCTCCGACGTTGCTGCAAATTCTTGACCTTCCGCAACCGGCGGCCATGACTGGCCAAAGCCTGATTGCACCCATGTCCAACATGGACTCCACCCCCAAAACCGCTCGCCTTCCTCTTTCCGTTTGATGCTCACCTCAATTTTGTCCTGGAGCTGGATCGGCACCGGCCTTCTGTTGATCGTCTTGGTGTTGCTGCATAGCCCCAAGGGTGATGGCATGGGCGGCCTGGCGGCAAGCGGCAGCTCCATGTTCAGCAGCGCCAGCAGTGCAGAAGCAACGTTGAACCAGCTGACCTGGAGCTGTCTCGCTTTATTCCTTTCCTTGGCCGTGATCCTGAGTGCAGGCTGGCTGAACTGAAGGAACCCGTCTAGGTACTCACAATTTCAGCACGCATGCTCTGCATGCAGGCATTTTCAATTTGGCGATTGAATTTTGCTATTTCTTGATCATTGCGACTCTGCGAGACATCACCAGCCAGAGCAATTAATTCGTCTTCCGATAACAGCTTGGCCTGATCCGACGGCTTGAAATAGTTAAAGTCGACAGACATCAACTCGCAATACTGCTGGTTGCTGAAAGAGGCTCTGCTATCCAGGTGTCCAACAAGAGACTTTTGAAGATCGGGGGAAAATAATGCATCAAATTCAGTCATCAATTGATCTGCAGATGCGAGTCGTTTACACACACGAAAGAGCCAGCGATTGCCTTCGTGGGGCCCTGGGAAGAAAGACTGCTGATGTGGCCGCATAGCGCTGAGATGGGCAGACATGGCATGAATCAGTGCTTGATTGAAGGAAGGATTTTTGCGAACATCGAATGAGCTGAGGTCATCAAGATCAAGGGACAGGCCGGCCGAAGACAGGAAGTGCTCAAGCAAGGAATAAGGGAGAGATCGTGTTGGGATATGGGAACTCACCACAGTGACGGAGTCACCAAGGCTTTTGACACCGCCACAAAAACGTTGATAGTTACCAAACCAATTGCGGTCTTTCCCAACAAGTGAGAGCGAGAGAAGACTTCGCTCTAACGCCGTAAACTTCCTCCAATCCAGACCATGCCTAGCCAATACCTTGAGATCTTCGCGAAGTCTTTTCCTATCGCGGAAAAACCACTGTGAGAAAGCAGAAATATGATAGCTAGACTGCAATCTTGAATACCCAGAGATCACAACATGACCAAAATCATGGCGAGTCAATGCACGCTCTGCAATCGAACTCACCAATGCCGGTCGATTACCCAGCATTTCGTGGCTTACAACAACCTGCGCGCTTGATTCGACAGACAAAACACGATCAACATAGTCAAAAGCGATGTCACGGTTTTGGCGCAGGGCTTGATCAGCATTGCGAAGTTGATCAGGATTCAAAAAACAAAATCCGAGAGCGCCCTTTGAAGCTTGCACCACAAGCCGAAGAGAAGCTTGCAGCGAAGAGGATGCACACTTCTGAGCCCCAACATGAATAACCAGCCGTCTCTCCACCTAAAACTCACGCTCCTCTTTCACCAGAGATTAGGGCAAAATAGCAACCAAAGGCAACACCCGAATCTCAAACGACACGATACAAACACCCCCGCGAGAGCCGATGCTAAAGTAAGAAAGACATAAGGGAGTGCAGTGAAAAAAACGAAACTTTTCCTGCACATTGGCCATGGAAAAACCGGAACTACTGCAATTCAATCTGCTCTCGCTATCGCTGCCAAAGATTTATTCAAGATAGGCATACAGTATCCGATATCAAAATCCCTTCGAGATAAGGCCTCGCACCTTGAAATAACTTCTGGGAATTGGAGAGCACAGCCAGGATCAACCTTGGCCGAGCAACTTCTTGAGTTAACAAAAAATAGTAAAAATAGCTCTAAAATAGTTTTAAGCTCCGAATCACTTTTTTGGCTGACGCCGGAACTCATCAAAGACAAAGACATATGGGACAAATATTTTGACATTCATGTGATCCTAGCGGTCAGAGAGATTGATGAGATGCTCTCCTCTGAATACCAACAGCGCGTCAAGCGACATGGAGACTGCATTACCCTAGGCCAATTTCTTCGCAGAAGAAACTTTATTTCATCTCATCACGCCAAAGCAGCGGAAACAATGAGCTTAATACAACAATTTAATATTCCACACACGCTAATCAACTACTCAAAACACAAACAGGACATTTCGCAACTGCTTTTCAAAATTATCGGAGCCGAAAAAGTCTACCCTGAGGCAAAAATGAAGGATGCGGTTATCAACAGGAGCTTAAGCCGCAAAGAGCTTGAAGCTCTCACTGTAATCAATGCACTTTACGCCAAGAAATTTCCGTGGATTAGCACAAGGATCTCAGACGAACTAATTACAAATCACCCAAAAGTTAAATCACAACAATGCAGAATATCGAAACAACAGCTAAAGAAGATTTACAAAACCAACGCAACATACATTCAATCAATCAATCAATTTCTTGATTCAAGCGAAAAGCTAGCCTCACTATCAAACTTTACCCAAGAATCAGCCACTCAAACCAATCCACCAGTTAACCTTAAAGAAATAGCTGAGGAAGAAACCATATCCATAAATCTTATCGGAGACATACTCTCAGAGGTCCTAACCCATGATTCGCAACAAAAACTCTCTAATAATACGGTTAATGCAATCATCGAATTAAGCCAGTCGGGACGAGTATCTAAAGAAACAGAAATTGAACTGTTGCAACTGGCAAGACAGAACCGACCGCAAGCACTAAAAATCTCAAGACTACTAGAACGCGCAAAAACAGAATTTGCGAAACCCTGACATCTGTATCAGAATACATATGTCAATATAGCATTCATACAACAGCCACGATAGATCAATTTTCCCCATTTTACGTGAAAGCATAAAAAAAACAAGCTATGAGCGTGTATGCTATACCTTCAAAATCAGAACCAAAAGCAAGTGAAAGCAAATACTGATTCACACATTCCAGCCAAGCTTCAATTCAACATTCCGTCGAAAAAACTACCAAATACACTGACTCAAAAGGTCCGCAACTCAGAGTGGAAAAAGATTATTTATGCGATTGAGCATCAAAAGGTTAAGCCAATACTCGAGTTGATCAACAAAATTGATAAATCACAAAATTCACCATGCTTACCTCACCCTTTCCGGGAATCTATAGACACATTTCCCACCAAAAGTATACGCGAGGGCATGTGCAATTTTATATTTTTTAGCGACTTAAACAATAGCAATGAATGGATTTTGTGTCAAGGCACATCGTTTGCAGATGCGATATTTTCTTCAACATACTCCGGAAAACACAAGTTATCCATCAACGATAAAACCATAATAAATTCATTGAAAAGAGCATTGAAAAAAGAAAACAAACAAAACCAAACAAGCCAGGAAAACAATAAAGCAGTTTTCGCTGGATATCTACTTGACCAAACAAGGCCCTATCATCATTTCTACGACCAACTTAAATGGATGGTACACCTGAAAAATACGAAGCCCGTTGTCAGCAAGAATTCGTTTTTCAGGCCTAAATACCTAGGCAAAGGAATGAGACTCAAACGCATAACTGAACCAACATTTTCTATGTTTCCATCAGTCATTGGTTCAAACCAAATGGGAATGAGGCTTGACAAATACACCAATAAGTTGGAAAAAGTCGTCTATCAAGACAGCCTGAGGTCCCGAGGTATTGATACGCTCAATTTTCAATGGAATAAATTTATCAAAAATATCAAAAAAACATCAGGAAAAAACAAAACTCTCACACTTTGGTTTGGGATTTCCGGTCAAAAAAGGATTTGGATCGAACAAGAGGAATTTCTTCCTATCTTGATAGAACAATTAAAGCCTTGGTTCGATTCATTTGTTTTTTTGATTGATGGATTCACGAATTACGAAAACAGTACATACAAAACAGAAAAAGGAAGCAAATTGATACCAATAAAACAAGATCTTGAGGTAATCAATTCAATACGCAAAAAACTCTCGCCATTTCCAAACACTTCTGTTTTGTCGTTGGTAGGAGAAACCTATCGAAAAAAAATTCAATACTGCCAATCTGCTGATTTTTTCATCGCAAATGCCGGTGCTGGTCAACTTGTACCTCATCGATTTTGCAAAAAGCCAGGTATCCTTCATTCAAACGAAAAGCATTGTGTTTTCCCAACAGGCATTAACAACACAACCGTGAAGTTAGTAGACAAAACACTCGTCAAAGATGTCGGAAATTTATTTGCAAAAGGCAAGAGAGCCGAGAGATCAGGTACTGGTTTAATCAGCTATAGCATCAAGAGTGAAGTCATAATCAACATGGTCATAGAAATGTTGGAATTGCGCGATGAGGGAGATCAAACTGCGTCAAACCCCTGATCATCAAAACTTTCATAGCAAGAAATTAGATATCTGGAACTTTCAGACCTGATTTCAGAAAAGCAATTTCCTTGTAGACCCTATCAAGCTCGTACAACGCTTTTGTTTCCTTCTTTTCAAGGATTTCAACCCGCTTCAACAGATCCTCCAGCAACTTGTTTTGCAAAGATTCAACCTGAACTTGCCTTTTTTGCACGCCTTTTGAGGGAGCAGAAGCCGTGCTGGCCGGGGAAAGAATGCCTCCATCCGTTTCGACGTACAACAAAGCAAGACGCTCCAACACCTTGGAGTAGGCCTTGTCTTGCTGTCGACAAAGGGCCTTGAAACGCTGCAGCGTCTCTGGAGCGAACTGGGCGGCAAAAGCTCCGGGGCGCTGAGGCATTTGTCCCGACACATCGATACACAGCAAGACGTTAGCCGGCACCTTTCCGCACCCCTCATCCTTCATGGCCGGCAACCAATGCCGCCCCCAGACACCAGATGTCTTGTAAAAACTAGTTCTTGCAAGACAGCATCAGAACATAAAAAAGAGGCCCCGCAGGACCTCTTGGCATAACTTGAGTTGGGGTGATCGGGTAGTCTCCCGACCACCCGAACGTCGATCAGTAGTCGAAGTCGCCGCCGCCCATGCCGCCGCCGGCAGGAGCTGCTTCCTTCTTCTCAGGCAGATCAGCCACGATGCACTCGGTGGTGAGCACCATGCCAGCGATGGATGCGGCATTTTGCAGACCGGAGCGGGTCACCTTGGCGGGATCGACGATGCCGGCAGCCAGCATGTCGACGTACTCACCGGAGGCAGCGTTGAAACCTTCGGCACCAGCGCGAGCCTTGACGTTCTCAGCCACAACAGCGCCGTTGGCACCTGCGTTTTCAGCAATGCGCATCAGCGGAGCGGTAAGAGCAGCAGCCACGATGTTGGCGCCGATCAGTTCCTCGCCGGACAGGCTGGAGGCTGCCCACTGCTCCAGGGCCGGAGCCAGGTGAGCCAGGGTGGTGCCGCCGCCAGGAACGATGCCTTCCTCAACAGCCGCCTTGGTGGCGTTGATGGCGTCCTCGAGACGGAGTTTCTTGTCCTTCATCTCGGTTTCGGTGGCTGCACCCACCTTCACCACAGCCACGCCACCGGCCAGCTTGGCCAGGCGCTCCTGCAGTTTCTCCTTGTCGTAGGTGGAGTCGGTCTCGTCCATCTGCTTCTTGATCTGTTCGCAGCGGGCGCCGACAGCCGCCTCGTTGCCCTCGGCAACGATGGTGGTGGTGTCCTTGTTGATGGTGATGCGACGGGCGGTGCCCAGCATCTCGAGCTTGGCGTTCTCCAGCTTGAGACCGGCATCTTCGGTGATCAGCTGACCGTTGGTCAGCACAGCCATGTCTTCCAACATGGCCTTGCGGCGATCGCCGAAACCAGGAGCCTTCACAGCGGCCACGTTCAGCACACCGCGCAGACGGTTCACCACCAGAGTGGCGAGGGCTTCCTTCTCGATGTCCTCAGCAATGATCAGCAGAGGCTTGCCGGTGCGGGCGATTTGCTCCAGCACGGGCACCAGATCCTGCACCAGACCGATCTTCTTGTCGGTGAGAAGGATGTAAGGCTCATCGAGGACGGCTTCCATCCGCTCGGTGTCGGTGGCGAAATAAGGGGAGATGTAGCCCTTATCGAAGCGCATGCCTTCGGTGACCTCGAGTTCGGTCTCCATGGACTTGCCCTCTTCGAGGGAAATCACACCTTCCTTGCCAACCTTGTCCATGGCATCGGCAATCATCTTGCCGACTTCTTCATCGTTACCAGCGGAGATGGTGCCGACCTGAGCGATGGCATTGCTATCAGCGATGGGCTTGGCCATTTCCTTGATCTTGCTGACCAGGAAATCGGAAGCCTTGTCGATGCCCTTCTTCAGGGTGATGGCGTTGGCACCGGCAGCCACGTTGCGCAGACCCGCCTTGACCATGGCGTGGGCCAGAACGGTGGCGGTGGTGGTGCCGTCACCGGCTGCGTCGTTGGTTTTGGAGGCGGCCTGACGGATCAGAGCAACACCGGTGTTCTCGATGTGGTCTTCGAGCTCGATCTCCTTGGCGATGGTGACGCCGTCATTGATGATCTGGGGTGCACCGAACTTCTTCTCGAGCACCACGTTGCGGCCCTTAGGACCCAGGGTCACGGCAACGGCTTCGCAGAGGATGTCGATGCCTTTTTCGAGAGCGCGACGGGCGTTCTCGTTGTAGATGATGCGCTTTGCCATGGAAGGCGGTTCCTAATGAAGAGGATGGTTAAGGGAGGCTGAGCTGAGACTCAAGCCGCAATGCAGCGGGATTGATCTCAGTTGACGACAGCCAGGATGTCCTTCTCGGACAGCAGCACGTATTCATCGCTGCCGAGCTTGATGTCGGTGCCGGCGTACTTGCTGTAGAGGACCTTGTCGCCCACACCAACTTCGGGAGCCTGACGGCTGCCGTCGTCGTTGCGCTTGCCGGGGCCCACCTGAACCACTTCACCCACCTGGGGCTTTTCTTTGGCAGTGTCAGGCAGAAGGATGCCGCCGGCAGTCTTCTCTTCGGATTCAGAGACCTTGACGAACACGCGGTCGCCGAGGGGTTTAACGGTCGAGACGCTGAGAGAAACAGCAGCCATGGGTACTTGCAGGAGCAGGGACAGGGCGCAATGCGCCACGCATCGACGCGAGTTGGCACTCGATGCCGATGAGTGCCAACGTATGCAAGCGACCACCCCTCGGGCCATACCCCAAGCTGTGCGGGTGACCGAACCGGAGGGGGTGCAACCACAGCGGTGGTATGGTTGCGCCGCTCTGAATGGGTCCGAGCGCGCAGCGCCTGTTCCCGCAACTCTCCTTCCTATGGTCGCTTCTGCTCCTGCATCTGCTGGCACCAAGGGTGTGATCCGTCAGGTGATCGGCCCGGTTCTGGACGTGGAATTTCCCGCCGGGAAACTGCCCAAGATCTACAACGCCCTGCGCATCGAGGGGAAAAACCCCGCAGGTGACGACGTCGCCCTGACCGCTGAGGTTCAACAGCTTCTGGGTGATCACCGGGTTCGTGCCGTTGCCATGAGTGGCACCGACGGTCTGGTGCGCGGCATGGAAGCCGTTGACACCGGTGCACCGATCTCCGTGCCCGTTGGTGAAGGCACCCTCGGCCGCATCTTCAACGTGCTGGGCGAGCCCGTCGACGAGCAGGGCCCCGTCAACACCACGGCCACCGCTCCCATCCACCGGGATGCCCCCAACATCACTGAGCTTGAGACCAAGCCCAAGGTGTTCGAGACCGGCATCAAGGTGATCGATCTCCTGGCTCCCTATCGCCAGGGCGGCAAGGTCGGCCTGGTCGGCGGCGCAGGCGTGGGCAAGACCGTGCTGATTCAGGAGCTGATCAACAACATCGCCAAGGAGCACGGCGGTGTGTCTGTGTTCGGTGGTGTGGGTGAGCGCACCCGTGAGGGCAACGACCTCTACGAGGAATTCAAGGAATCCGGCGTGATCAACGCCGACGACCTGTCCAAGTCGAAGGTGGCCCTCTGCTATGGCCAGATGAACGAGCCCCCCGGCGCCCGGATGCGTGTGGGCCTCTCCGCTCTGACCATGGCTGAGCACTTCCGCGACGTGAACAAGCAGGACGTCCTGCTGTTCGTGGACAACATCTTCCGCTTCGTGCAGGCCGGCTCCGAGGTGTCCGCACTGCTGGGTCGCATGCCTTCCGCTGTGGGCTACCAGCCCACCCTGGGCACCGACGTGGGTGCCCTGCAGGAGCGTGTTGCATCCACCGTTGAAGGTTCGATCACCTCGATCCAGGCCGTTTACGTGCCTGCTGACGACCTGACCGACCCCGCACCGGCCACCACCTTTGCCCACCTCGACGCCACCACGGTGCTGAACCGTGCCCTGGCTTCCAAGGGCATCTACCCCGCTGTGGATCCTCTGGATTCCACCAGCACCATGCTCCAGCCAGCTGTGGTGGGTGACGAGCACTACCGCACCGCCCGCGCCGTGCAGTCCACCCTGCAGCGCTACAAGGAACTGCAGGACATCATCGCGATTCTTGGTCTCGACGAACTGTCGGAAGACGACCGTCGCACCGTGGACCGTGCCCGCAAGGTGGAGAAGTTCCTCTCCCAGCCTTTCTTCGTGGCTGAAATCTTCACCGGCATGCCCGGCAAGTACGTGAAGCTGGAGGAGACCATCGCTGGTTTCAACCAGATCCTTTCCGGTGAGCTGGACAGCCTCCCCGAAGCCGCCTTCTACCTGGTGGGCAACATTGAGGAAGTGAAAGCCAAGGCCGAGAAGATCGCCGCCGAAACTAAGTGATCCCTGCGGGGGTGTGAATCACACCCCCGATCACGTGTTTCTCGACAGTCCATTCTCTTTTCGAACCAAGGTTCATGTCCCTCACCCTCCGCGTGCTGGCAACAGACCAGAACGTCTTTGATGGCAGCGCCGACGAGGTGATCCTGCCCAGTACCACCGGTCAACTCGGCATCCTGCCCGGCCACATCTCCCTGCTCACCGCCATCGACATCGGTGTACTGCGGGTGCGTGCCAACGGTGCATGGAACTCCATCGCTCTGATGGGTGGTTTCGCCGAAGTGGATGCCGATGAAGTCACCGTTCTGGTGAACAAGGCCGAACTTGGCAGCTCCATCGATGCCGCTGCCGCCGAAGCCGCTTTCCAGAAGGCCTCCACCGTGGTGGCTGGCATGGAAGGCCAACCTGCCTCGGCGGAAAAACTCAAGGCGCAGCAACAGCTGAATGAAGCCCGCGCTCGCCTTCAGGCCAGCAAAACCGCCGACTGAGTCATCTCCCTATTTCAAGGATGACGTCGCAAAAGGCCAGGGGCGGTAACCCCTGGCCTTTTGCGTGGTGTGGTTTGTCCGTTCGTCATCCCAACACCAGCCAAGCCACGGGAAGGCATAAAAAAACCTGCCCGAAGGCAGGTTTGCTTGATCAAATTGAAAAGCGGAATCAGGCGGTACCGCAGAAGGTGACGTCGGGGAACTTGGCCTTGGCCTCGTCGAGGCTCTTGCCTTTTCCCTCTTCCTGCCAGTAGTTGATCACTTCAGTGGCCTGGTTGAGCACTTCAACCCGCTCGTTGTCAGTGATCCAGCTCTTGCCTTCCAGCTCGGTCTTCAGGCTTTCCCAGGCATCCTCACGGGGCCAGAAGAAGTAGGAGGTGAGGGGGCTGGGGCCACCGCCAACGATCTGATCAACCGCAAGGGCCACGTTGTCGGGAAGCCAGAGGATCTTCAGCAGGAAGCGGCCCTCATCAGCCTTGGGGGTGTAACCAGAAGGAACACCATCAGCATCGATGGTGGCCGTGGCCAGGGCCGCGGCGGCGCCCTTCAGCACAGGACGGCCTTCGCCTTCGCTGGCTGCAGGCTTTTCAGTGGTTTCAGCTGCCTGGGTGGCGCCTTCAGCCGCGTCGGCGGACGGAGTCGCGACCTCCTGGTCGGTAGGGGCAGCGCCTTCGGTGACCGTCATGGTGTCAGCGCTCAAGACAGAAATACAAACAACTAACCTACCAGCCGCTCCCCATAGGACGTTCTGGGATCCCCAACCATCCTGCTGTTCGACATCGATGGTGTTATCCGCGATGTCGCGGGAAGCTATCGACGGGCCCTTCAATGCACTGTGCAGCACTACTGCGGTTGGCAGCCCGGCGCTGATGTCATCGATGCGTTGAAGGCTGAGGGAGCCTGGAACAACGACTGGGACGCCAGCCTTGAACTGCTGCGGCGCCATGGCGCCGAGCTGCCGGAACGCGCCGCGCTGATTGATGTGTTCAGCGGCTTCTACTTCGGCGGAGATCCGGACGGAGACCCCAGCCAATGGACGGGCTTCATCGGTGATGAGCCTCTTCTGGTGGACGCCAGCTTTTTCGCCACGCTGTCGAACCGCAAGCTGCGCTGGGGATTTGTGAGTGGAGCTGAGCCGCCCTCAGCCCGCTTCGTGCTGCAGCAGCGCCTGGGGCTCCAGGACCCGCCCCTGATCGCGATGGGAGATGCCCCCGACAAACCGGACCCCACAGGCTTGATCCGCCTGGCCAAGACCCTTGGTGCCAATGCGGAGGAGGCACAGGTGGCCTATCTCGGCGACACCGTGGCCGATGTGCACACCGTGATCCAGGCCCGGGAACGCTGGCCGGAACAACGGTTCGTGAGCCTGGCGGTGGCGCCGCCTCATCTGCATACCCCAGAACAGGCACCGGCGCGCAGGATCTATGAACAACGGCTTAGGGAGGCAGGAGCTGATCAGGTGCTGACCAGCACCAAAGCCTTGCTGTCCTGGGAGCCAACTACGGCGTGAGGGCAGCTGTCCTCCGCGAAACTCCGCTGCTGATCGGACTTCTGACCCTGATCGGCCTGGAAACCACCCACCTGCTCGACTGGCTGCTGCTGCAGCCCGCCCTGCCCGTGCTGACAGGACTTGCCCTGCTCAGCCTGCTGGTGCTGCTGATGGCACGGGGGGTGGCACACCATGCCGATCAACTGGCGGAGCAGCTCGGGGAGCCTCTTGGAACCCTGGTGCTGACGGGGTCCGTGATCGTGATTGAACTGGCCCTGATCGCCTCCACGATGCTGACGGGTGAAAGCAACCCGACCCTGGCCCGCGACTCAATGTTCTCGGTGCTAATGATCGTCCTGACGGGGGTCAAGGGCATGACCTTGATCGTGGCGGCGAGGGTGCAGCGACAGGGGCGCACCCAGCCGATGCAGCCGGAAGATCTGGCGTCTGTGAATCAGAGCGGCTCGAGTGCCTACATCAATCTGATCACCACCATCAGTGTTCTGGCGCTCGTGCTGCCCAACTTCAGCCAGGACAGCCTCGAAGCCAACTACTCCCTTCCGATCAACTGGCTGCTGACATTTGTTTCGATCAGCCTCTACGGAATTTTTCTGCGCGGCCAGGTGGGCCGCTACCGCAACCTGTTCATCGACACCACGCAGCCCCAGGCCTCCGGGACCCTGTCGTTAGCGGAAGGTCCGATGGAGGACCCCACGCTCTCACATGGCCCCCAGGGCTCCATCCTGCACAGCGGCGTGCTGATGGCAGCCGGCCTGTTGGTGCTGGTGCTGATCGCCGAATCGATGGGGAGCCTGATCGAAACCGGCATCAACGACCTTGGCCTGCCCAGCTCCCTCGGTGGGCTGCTGGTGGGTGTGCTGGTGGTGGCACCGGAAGCCCTCAATGCACTGCAGGCCGCAGGGAAGGGGGAGCTGCAGCGATCGCTCAACACCCTGTATGGATCGTCCCTGTCGACCCTCTGCCTGACGGTGCCGGCGGTGCTGGCGATCGGCGAATTCACAGGCACCGATGTGATCCTCGGCCTGGATCCGCTCGAATCGGTGCTGCTGGTGCTGACCCTCGTCCTGGTGCGGCCAATCAGCGGCCGCGTCAGCGAAATGGATGGGCTGATGCTGCTCACCGTGGGCGTGGTCTGGGTGGCCCTGCAGGTGGTGAGCTGATCCACCAGCTGATTCAGATCAGCGCTCCATCGCAGCAACGCTCTTGAGGGCGCCAGCAGTGAGCACCTCATGGCCGGCCTCGGTGACGGCAACGTCGTCTTCAATGCGGATGCCAATGCCTTTCCAGCGATCGTCGATCTCTGGCTGTCCTTCCGGCACCCTGAGGCGATCGCTGACGTAAAGACCGGGCTCAACGGTGAGCACCATGCCTGGCTCCAGTGGCGCAGGTTGCTCACCAAGCCTGTAGGCCCCCACGTCATGCACATCCAGACCCAGCCAATGGCCGGTGCGGTGCATGTACAGGTGGCGGTAGTCGCCTCGCTCGATGATGCCGTCCACATCCCCGATCAGCAGGCCCAGGTCCACCAGGCCCTCCACCAGAATTCGCAGAGCGGTGTCGTGTACCGCCTCCGCCGTGCCACCGGGAGCCACAACGGCAACCGCAGCTTCCTGAGCCTCCAGCACCAGGCTGTAAAGCTCCCTCTGTTCCGCCGTGAAGCGGCCATTCACCGGGAAGGTACGGGTGATGTCGCCGTTGTAGTAATCCTCCAGCGAACAGCCGGCATCGATCAGCAGCAGGTCACCGTCCTGAAGCGGGGCCGTGTTGGCGGTGTAGTGCAGCACGCAGGCGTTATCACCGCCAGCGACGATGGATCCATAGGCAGGACCGCGGGCCCCGTTGCTGCGGAAATGGGCCTCCATTGCCGCCTGCACCTCGGCTTCGTTCATGCCCGGGCGGGTGATCAATCGGGCCAGCTCGTGGGCTTCTGAGGAGATGCGGCAGGCCTCCCGCAAACGCTCCAACTCATGGGGCTCCTTGCGCAGCCGCAGGCGATGCAGGATCGGCGTTGGTGCCACCAGGCCCAGGGCCGCCGTCCCCGTGCGGGCAAAGGTATCCAGTTGCCGCCCCCAGGCCGAAAGCACCATCGATTCCACCGATGTATGGCGGCCCACCCGGAAGGCGATGGCTTCAGCACCGGCGAGGTACTCGGGCAGTTTTTCGCTCAGCTGATCCAGCGGATGAGCCAGGTCCGCCCCATAGCGCTCCACCGCGCCTTCGGTGCCCCAGCGGAAGCCGGTCCATACCTCAGCAGCAGGGTCCTTGGGTTGCACGAACAGCACGTAGCGCTCGCCTTCCGGTCGATGCGGGAGCAGCAGAGCCACCGCGTCCGGTTCATCAAAACCGGTGAGATAAAAGAAATCGCTGTCCTGCCGGAAGGGCCATTCGCAGTCGGCATGATGGGTCGCCAAGGCCGCGGCCGGAATCACCGCGGCGGCAGCGCCGAGATGCTCCATGAACAGGGTGCGACGACGCGCGTGGATGCCGGAGTCGAAACCGTTCACAGCAGCAGAGCATTCAGGGGAACAGGATGGCAGTTGGCAAGGCCGAACTGGCCAGGGCCTCTACGATGAAGGGAGTCTCAGACAGCAATGAGCTCCGATCTCCTGGTGCTGTTGCTGCTGGTTTTGGTGGTGCTGCTGGGTTCGGCCCTCTGCTCCGGAGTGGAAGCTGCCCTGCTGACCGTGAGTCCGATCCGGGTGCACGAGCTGGCGGCCCGGGAACGCCCCGTGGCCGGGGCCCGGCGGCTGGCGCAATTACGCAAGCGACTTGGCAGAACCCTGTCGGCTCTGGTGATCACCAACAACGGCTTCAATATTTTCGGCAGCCTGATGCTGGGCGGTTATGCCGCCTGGGTGTTCGAGCAGCGAAACATCAGCGGTGTGGCCCTGCCGGTGTTCTCGGTGGGACTCACCGTCCTGGTGATCCTGCTGGGTGAAATCCTGCCCAAAGCCCTCGGAAGCCGTCTGGCCCTGCCGGTGGCCCTGGCCAGCGCACCCCTCTTGCATTGGCTCGGCCTGGCGCTGCGGCCGCTGGTGCTGCTGCTGGAACGGATGCTGCCGGCCATCACCGCCGAAGCGGAACTCAGCACCAATGAAGAGGAGATCCGTCTGCTGGCCCGCCTGGGCTCTCAGAAGGGGGAGATCGAAGCCGATGAAGCCGCGATGATCGGCAAGGTTTTTCAGCTCAACGACCTCACCGCCCGCGACCTGATGACGCCGCGGGTGGCGGCACCCACCCTGGATGGGAGCCTCAGCATCGAAGCCCAACGGGCCAAGCTGATGAGCACCAACGACCCCTGGTGGGTGGTGCTCGGCGATCAAGTGGACAAGGTGCTTGGTGTGGCCAGCCGCGAGAGGGTGCTCACCGCTCTGTTGGAGAACCGCGGCCTGCTCACACCCGTTGACCTTTGCGAACCGGTGGAATACGTGCCCGAGATGATCCGGGCCGATCGGCTGCTGACGGGCTTCCGGCGCGACAGCGGTGGCGTGCGCGTGGTGGTGGATGAATTCGGTGGCTTTGTCGGCGTGATCGGTGCCGAATCGGTGCTGGCCGTGCTGGCTGGCTGGTGGCGCAAGCCGGCAGCATGAACGGGATGCAACCCACCCCGCCCCATACCGTTGAGCGCTGCCAGCTGCTGCTGGAGCACTGGCGCAGTCAGCTTCAGCTGAGTCCACGGGACCAGGGACTGCTGGGGGGTGAACTGCAGCTACTGGATCGTCAGCTGCAACGGCTGCAGCAACGGCGCCTGCGCATTGCGCTATTCGGTCGGGTGGGGGTCGGCAAATCCAGCCTGATCAATGCCTTGATCCATCAGCCCCTGCTGGCAACGGATGTCGCCCACGGCAGCACCCGCCATCAGCAGGCGGTGGACTGGCCCGTGGAGATTGCCGGGCTGACCAGGGTGGAACTGGTGGACACCCCCGGCATTGATGAAATCGATGCCGCCGGGCGGGCTCGCTTGGCCTCCCGCGTGGCCATGGGGGCTGATCTGGTGCTGCTGGTGGTGGATAGCGACCTGACCCGGGCCGACCTGGAGGCCTTACAAACGCTGCTGGAGAGCGGCAAGCCCCTGCAGCTGGTGCTGAACCGGAGCGACCGCTGGCCAGAGCAGGAACGTGCCGAACTGCTGCGCAGCATCCGCGCCCGGCTGCCGATGGATCTGCCGATCACCGCGTCAGCGGCAGCACCCCGCATCCCCCAGATCCAGACCGATGGGCGGGTGCGCAGCAGGATCACGACGCCACAAGTGGAGAACCTGCAGAAGCAGCTCTGCCGGCAGCTGGAGAACGAAGGCACCCTGTTGCTGGCGATCCAGTCGCTGCGCCAGGCCGACCGCTTCCAGAGGGCCTGCCAAGAACTGCGGCTGCAACAGCACCGCCGCACGGCCCAGAGCCTGATCGGTCGTTATGCGGCCGCCAAGGCCACCGGTGTGGCGGTCAACCCAGTGATGGCATTGGATATGGCGGGAGGCATGGCCTGCGACACCGCCCTTGTGCTGCAGCTCAGCCGTCTCTACAACCTGCCGATGACGCCAGCGGCGGCACGGCTGCTTCTCACCCGACTCTCCAGCCACAACGCCTTGTTGGGCGGGGTGCAGCTGGGGCTGGCGGCCCTCAAGCAGGCCCTGCTGCTGCTGGTGCCGGTAAGCGGCGGCGGCAGCTTGGCCCCTGCAGCCCCGGTGGCCCTGGCCCAGGCAGCCCTGGCGGTGCATGCCAGCCGCCGAACGGGGCGTCTGGTGGCCCAGCAGTTGCTGCGACGGCGCGGTGGACAACCCGGTGCGCTGTTGCGCCGCCTGGCCGAACGGGATCCCGTGGTGCACCACTGGCTGCTGCGTTGGCCGAATGCCCTGGAACAGGATCTCCAACCACTGCTGCCCTGAGATGACCGCTGCTGCCATTGCTTTGCTGGGCACCAGCGCCGATCCACCCACCCGCGGCCATCAGGTGCTGCTGGAGGGGCTGTTGAACCGCTACGGCCAGGTGGCGACATGGGCCAGCGACAATCCCCTGAAACAGCACGATGCCCCCCTGGAGTTGCGAGCGATGCTGCTCGGCCAGCTGGTGCAGCAACTGCAGGATGAACGTCTCGAGCTGGCCCAGCATCTGAGCAGCCCTTACACCATGATCACCTTGCAACGGGCCGCCCAGCATTGGCCTGATCGGGAGCTGGTGTTTGTGGTGGGCAGTGATCTCGCTGGCCAGATTCCCCGCTGGAAACAGAGCGATTGCTGGCTGCCGCAGTGCCGCCTGGTCATCGCCCCCCGCAAGGGTTGGCCCCTCGAGGAGGCGACGCTGCAGGCCCTGCGCGATCTGGGCGGACGGGTGGAGCTGCTGGATCTGGAGGTTCCCGCCACCGCCAGTTCGCAACTGCGCCAGCAACCGAATCAAGCTCAGATCCCTGAAGCGGTGTGGCCGCTGTTGCTCCAGCACAATCTTTACGGCCTTTCGGGGAGCCTCTGCTGATGCGCATCGCCCTGGCGCAACTCAACCCCGTGGTCGGCGACTTCGAGGGCAATGCGAAGCGGATTCTGGAGGCCGTGCGCAGGGCAGAAGAGCAGGCTGTTGAGCTGGTGCTCACCCCTGAACTCTCCCTCTGGGGGTATCCCCCCCGGGACCAGTTGCTCGAGCCCAGCCGCATCCAGCAACAGAACACGGTGCTGCAGTGGCTGGTGAACCAACTGAACAGCAGCGTCACCCTGTTGGTGGGAGCTGCGCTGCCCGCATCAGATGCCCGCAGTCCACGGCTGCACAACGGTGTGGTGCTGGTGAATCGCCTGGGCTGGCGGCCGATTGCCCAGAAACAACTGCTGCCCAGTTACGACGTCTTTGATGAGCGGCGCTACTTCCGCCCCGGTGATGGCCCCTGCCTGCTCAGCCTGCCCAACGGGAAGAGACTGGGCCTCACCATCTGCGAAGACCTCTGGGTGGATGACGGCCTGCAGCGCGAGCGCCTGGACGGACCGGATCCCATCGATCAACTGATCCCCGAACAGCCGGATCTGGTGATCAATCTGGCGGCTTCCCCCTTCGATGCCTCCAAACCAGCCTTGCGCCAACAGCTGGCGGCGGCGGCGGCGCAACGCCTCAATTGCCCACTGATCTACCTCAATCAAGTGGGGGGCAACGACGAGCTGGTGTTCGACGGGGCCAGTTTTGTGGTGGGAGCCGATGGCGACGTGCAGCTGGAGCTCCCCGTCTGTGAAGAGCACCTGGCGGTCTGGGACAGCGGCCATCCCACCCCTGTGCAGTCCCACGGCCAGATTCAACCCATGGATCCCCTGGAGCGGCTGTTCCGCGCCCTGGTGCTTGGGGTGCGTGACTACGCCCGGAAATGCGGGTTCAACAAGGCATTGCTGGGGTTGAGCGGCGGCATCGACTCAGCGCTGGTGGCCGTGATCGCCAGCGCAGCCCTTGGGAACGAGGCGGTCTCAGCGCTGTTGATGCCCTCCCCCTGGAGCTCGGCTGGATCCATCGAAGACGCCTTGGCCTTGGCCGAACGGTTGGGGCTGCAGACCAAGACAGTGCCGATCGCCGGCCTGATGGAGAGCTACGACCAGGCCCTGACCGCCCCGCTCGGAGCAACGCCCCAGGGCGTGACGGCGGAAAATCTGCAATCACGCATTCGCGGCACCCTGCTGATGGCCGTGGCCAACCAGCAGGGCCAACTGCTGCTCACCACCGGCAACAAATCCGAGCTGGCCGTGGGGTACTGCACCCTCTACGGCGACATGAACGGCGGGCTCGCGGTGATTGGCGATCTCTACAAAACCAGCGTGTTTGCCCTGTGCGACTGGCTCGACAGCGACGCCGCCCGGGGCTGCCGCCAGGCGCTGGGACTCCCGACCCACGGGGAGCTGGTGGGGGAGGCGATTCGACGCAAACCCCCCAGCGCCGAGCTCAGGCCCAACCAGAAAGACAGCGACTCCCTGCCCGACTACGACGCTCTGGACGCCCTGCTCAAAGCCCTGATCCAGGAGCGCCAGTCTGGAGCAACCCTGGTGGCGGCCGGCCATGATCCCGCCCTTGTTGAACGGGTGGAACGGCTGCTGAAAAGGGCCGAGTTCAAGCGACACCAAGCGGCACCCTTGCTCAAGGTGAGCCCCCAGGCTTTCGGCAGCGGTTGGCGGTTGCCCATTGCAGCGGCCTAAAGCCATCCCAGCCTTGAGAAGTGGCGGGTTGCGCGCAGCGGAGCCAGATTGAAGGGATCCCCTTGAAGCCGCCATGGCAGCCTCCGTTCTCTCGGCCCCGATGGCCAGCATCGGTGTGCCGAAGGAGATCAAGCTCGATGAGCAGCGCGTGGCGCTGACTCCCGATGCGGTACGGGAGCTGGTGAGCCAAGGCTTGGAGGTGCGCATCGAAACCGGAGCCGGAGCCGGAGCGGGAATCGGTGACGATGCCTTTGCCGCCGCCGGTGCTCAGATGGTGAGCCGCGACGAGGCCTGGGGCGCCCATTTGGTGGTGAAGGTGAAGGAACCGCAGGCGGAGGAATTTGCCTACTGCGGAAAGACATGGTGCTGTTCACCTACCTGCATCTGGCGGCTTATCCAAACGTTGGCGAGGCCCTGCTGGAGGCGGGCACCGCCGCCATCGCCTACGAAACCGTGCAGCTGGAGAACGGCAGCCTGCCGTTGCTGGCACCGATGAGCGAAATCGCGGGGCGCTTGGCGGCCCAGGTTGGAGCTCACCTGCTGGAGAAACCCCACGGCGGCCGCGGCGTGCTGATGGGGGGCTGCACCGGCGTGCAACCGGCCCGGGTGGTGGTGCTTGGCGCCGGCACCGTGGGATGGAATGCCGCACGAACGGCCGCCGCGATGGATGCCGAGGTGTTGCTGCTCGACCGCTCACCCCAGCGGTTGCGCAGCCTGGAGGCCGACCGGCGCGGTCGCTTGATGAGTGTGGTGAGTAGCCGCGGGCTGTTGGAACGGTTGGTGCCAACGGCAGATCTGGTGATCGGAGCCGTGCTTACCCCCGGTGGGCGCGCCCCCACCCTGGTGGACGAGCAGATGGTGAAGCAGATGCGGCCCGGTTCGGTGATCGTGGATGTGGCCATCGACCAAGGCGGCTGCATCGCCACCAGCCAGGAGACAACCCACCGCAATCCCACCGTGACCATCCACGGCGTGCAGCACTACGCCGTGGGCAACATGCCAGGAGCTGTGCCGTTCACCTCCACCGAAGCCCTGGTGAGCGTGACCCTCCCGTACATCCTGGGCATCGCCGGGCGGGGCCTGGAGGAGGCGGTGACGGAACGACCGGAACTCATCTCCGGCCTGAACACGGTGCAGGGATCGGTCTGCCACCCCGGCGTGGCCAAAGCACTGGGGGTGCCGCCGCGGCATCCGATGGCGTGCCTGCGTTAGCCCTCCAAGTGGAGTGCACCCACATAAAGCCAAGGACCATCCTCCGCACCATCGCGACGCTGAAACAGGGAGGTTTCCTTCAGCACCCCACCGCGATAACGCGCTTCAAACCGCACCGTTCCCTCCAGATCCCGCGAGCCGCCGGCGATTACCTCAAGCACCTGCAGGCCGAGCCAACGGGTCTGCCGGCAACTCCGCTCCAGGGAACGACGCCGCTGCTGTGCTGGAACATCCGGCTCGGGGTGGGTGGCCAGCAGATAGTCGATCTCGCCACGCGCAAAGGCTGAATATCTGGAGCGCATCAGCTGTTCAGCCGTTTCGGCACGCTGATCGCCGCGATGCAAGGGCCCGCAGCAGCTGCGATAAACACCACCCCCACAGGGGCAAGTGCTCTGATCGAGGGCTCCACCGAAACCGCCAGGCATCAGTCCAACCGTTGTAACGGTGGCAGTGGCCGGCCAAGGGATGCCGGGCTCACGCCCTCCCGCAGCGCCAGCACCAACCCTGCGGCCTCGCTGTAACTGCTGGCATGGAGAACGCCCTGGCTCAAACCAAGGGCATCGGCCGTGACCGACAGCACCGCGGGGTTCTCCACTGTGATCAGCGGAACATTCCGTTCCAGACAAGCCAGCACCGCTTCACCCCCTAGGGCGCCTGCGGGCACCACAACCGCCCCCAATTGCGCCGCATCAAGATCGCCAGGCTGCCGGGGGAGGCTCACCAGATCCGGTGCTCGGCTCAGCCCCACCAGCACGCAGGCCAGGAAGGTGTAGCCGAGCTCCTCACCCGCCGCCCTTGGATCCAGCTGCGGATCCAGGGGCAAAGGGTCCAAGGCCGGAGCGTGGGCACAGGGGATCTGTAGGTGCTGCACCAGCAGGTGGCTGATCACCGCTTCAGCACCGGCCAGAGCATCCACGCCACTGCCCTGGCGATACGCCGCCAACGCGTCACTCTCCGGATCCTCCGGGAAGCGGGCCACCACCGCAATCGCCGTTGCCCCGGCCTGCTTCAAGCGTTCACCGGCCCGCAACAAGGCATCAGGACACCCCAATCGCCCCCAGCTGGCGCCACTGGCACCACACTCAAGCGTCACCTCAAGCGGCGCATCCGTGGAAACCACCGGGCCGATCTCCAAACCCAGGCTGGCGCGGCAGCCCTCAGCCACCTGAATCTGGCGCTGGGCCAGCTCGGGCTCGATGCCGGCATCCAGCAGCAACCCGATCCGTTGCCTTCGCACCGGCCGCAGGGCCCAGTCACCCACGGCAAACCGATCGAGGCCATAACCCTCCACATAGAGCACGCGGGAATCACTCCAATACAGCGAAGCCCCGTTCATCACATTGGGATGGGTGATCAGGCAGCCGCTCGCTGCAGCAAGCAAGCGTGCAGACGGCAGGGCGTCACCGGCGTAGCCACCGATGTCACAACCGATGCCCGTGGGCACCAGCATCAGCGTTGGCATCGGTGCCGAGCTCACGCGCTGATCACTGCCTCCACTTGAAGGGTGCGAGCACCATCGACACTGGAGTGCACTGCGGTAAGAGCCCACCGCAGCAGATCACCCTCCTGAGCCAACTGCTGACGGATCCAGCTGCGCAGCTCAACCAATGGCACATCAGCGGGCCAAGGAAACTGGCGTTGCAGGCTGTGGAGCCTCACTTCTGGTATTGACCGAACTGAGCTTCGTAGAGCGCATCCTCTTGCCCCGCCTTGAGGGTGAGATCAGCCCGCGGGAAAGCTACACAGAGCAGGCTGTAGCCCTGCTGCTGAAGCTCACCCTTCACGCCCATGGCATCGGGCTGCTCAACACTGCCCTCGCTGATCACCGCAGCACAAGTGGTGCACACCCCGGAGCAGCAGGAGCTGGGGAGGGTGATGCCAGCGGCCTCAGCAGCATTCAGCACCGTCTGGTCAGCGCGGCAGGGAAAGCTGTGGGTTTCGCCTTCGAACTCGGCGCGGACGGTGTAAGTGGCCACGTCGGACATGCCGGGCTCAACAAGGAAGACGCAACATTCTCTCAGGCAATGGGCTCGTCCAGCGAGTCCCAATGGCGGGGGTGGGGCGCCAGATATTCCGGCGAACCACCCTGCACGGGTGCTGTCAGCACGAAATCAAAACTGATGGAACAGCGCAGCTCGTCTGGGGCGTCGTTGGGCAGAACGCTGTGGTGCAGGCTCGACGGAAACAGCACCAGTAAACCGGGGCGTGGGGCCAGATCCCAGTGGGCCTGATTAAACGGGTGGCCTTCAGCAATCGGGCCGCCGTAACCCACCGCCAAACCCGCCACCAACTCATTGGGTTGATCGGACGCATGCAGCCGCAACATGCCTTCTTCTCCTGAGCCGTTACCCGTGAGGTACAGAACAGCACTGAGATGGGCATTGGGGTGATGGTGGCGGCCAACCGCTTGATCCCAATCACTGATCACCGGCCAGCAACGCTGCAGATGCAGGGCCACTTGGCTTCGCTCAAACCCAAGCGAATCGAGATAACTCCAGGCCTGCTGAACCACCAACTGAGCCAAGGCCTGAAAGGGCTGCTGTTGATGCAGCTGCCACACCCCATGCAGGTCCCCCGTCCAGGCGCAGCCTTCATTGGGGTTGCCCTCGGCCTCGCCGCGAAGCTCCAGCAGAGCCTGCATGCAGGACGCCTGCTGCAGAGGGTCGAGAGGAAGTTGCGTCGTTGCCACGACGGTGGGGAAGAGCTGATGAAGCTGAAGCACGCCCACGCCCTCAAACCGCTCCGCTTCACCGTAAACACAGCACAAAAAAGCCGGCCCCGAAGGGCCGGCTGTCTATGAATTGATCGACCAAAAAGATCAACCGAAATGGTTAGCCAACAGCGGCCGCACCGCCTGCAACTTCCAGGATCTCCTGGGTAATCGCAGCCTGACGGGCCTTGTTGTAGTCAAGGGTGAGGCTCTTGGCCAATTCCTTGGCGTTGTCGCTGGCGTTGTTCATGGCCGTCATCCGGCTGGCCAGCTCGGAGGCTGCCGATTCCTGCAGGGAACGCAGCATCTGGTTCTGCAGATACAGCGGAAGCAGTGCATTCAGCAACTGTTCAGGGGTCTGCTCAAACACGATGTCCGAAGGAATCTTCGGCTCGGTGTTGGCAGGGCCTGCACCAGGCTCCACCGTCAGAAGGCCGTCCTTGGTGGTGAGACGGAAGATCTCATCCTCGGGATCAGCAATGTCCTGAGGATCCAAGGGCAGCAGGGTTTGAACCACGGGCTTGCAGCTCACCAGGTTGATGAACTTGGTGAAGATCAGCTCAACGCGGTCGGTGCTTTCGGCCAGGAACTCAGCCAGCAGATCTGTGGAGATCGCGTTGGCCTCATCGGCGGTGGGCACCTGTTCCAGACCGGAGAAGGTGGCCTGGATCGGGTAGTCCCGACGGGTGAAGTAGCCGATGGCTTTGGTGCCGATCAGCAGCAGCTTCACGTCGAAGCCCTTTCCCTTCAGCTCAGCAAAACGCTGTTCCGTGCGCTTGATGATGTTGGCGTTGTAGCCACCACACAGGCCGCGATCGCCGGTGACCGCCACCAGGGTGATGGTCTCCACATTGCGCTGCTGCATCAGGGGAGATGCCGCATCTTCAAAACCCATGCGGGACTGGAGGTTTTCCAGGATCCGGGCCAGCCGATCCGCGAAGGGACGGCTGCGGAGCACTTGCTCCTGGGCGCGGCGCACCTTGGCCGCAGCCACCAGGCGCATGGCCTCGGTGATCTTGCGGGTGTTTTTGACCGACTTAATTCGGTCTCGGATTTCCTTGAGATTCGCCATGTCGGCAGCTCCTTCAGGCCGCGGAGGCGACCATGGTGGACACGACTTCGGTGATGGCGTCCTTGAGGATCGCCTCAGCCTCAGGGCTCATCACTTTCTTCTCCTGGATTTCGGTGATGAACTCAGCCTTGTTGGACTTGAGGTACTCACGCAGTTCGCGGGAGAAATCAACAACCTTGTCGACGGGGACGTCGTCGATCAGGCCCTTCACACCGGCGTAAACGATGGCGACCTGCTCAGCCAGGATCAGGGGGCTGAACTGAGGCTGCTTGAGCAGTTCACGCAGACGCTTGCCGCGCTCCAGCTGCTGCTGGGTGGAAGCATCCAGGTCAGAAGCGAACTGGGAGAAGGCGGCCAGCTCGTCGAACTGGGCCAGCTCCAGCTTGAGGGTGCCGGCAATCTTCTTGATGGCCTTGGTCTGGGCAGCACCGCCCACCCGGCTCACGGAGATACCCACGTTGATCGCAGGACGCAGACCGGAGTTGAACAGGTCAGAACTGAGGAAGATCTGACCATCCGTGATCGAAATCACGTTGGTGGGGATGTAGGCCGAAACGTCACCGGCCTGGGTCTCAATGATCGGCAGGGCGGTCATGGAACCCTTGCCCATGGCGTCAGACAACTTGGCTGCACGCTCGAGCAGACGGCTGTGGCAGTAGAAGACGTCGCCGGGGTAGGCCTCACGACCGGGCGGACGACGCAGCAGGAGCGACATCTGGCGGTAGGCAGCAGCCTGCTTCGAGAGATCGTCGTAAATCACCAGGGTGGCCTTGCCCTTGTACATGAAGTACTCGGCAATGGAGGCGCCGGTGTAAGGAGCCAAGTACTGCAGCGCAGCGGGCTCGGACGCGTTGGCCGCGACGATCACGGTGTAGTCGAGGGCGCCGCGCTCACGCAGCACTTCAACGACGTTGGCCACAGAAGCAGCCTTCTGACCCACGGCGACGTAGACGCAGATCATGTCCTGATCCGCCTGGTTCAGGATCGTGTCGATCGCGATGGCGGTCTTGCCGGTCTGGCGGTCACCAATGATCAGCTCGCGCTGGCCACGGCCGACGGGGATCATCGCGTCGATGGCGGTGATGCCGGTCTGCATCGGCTCATGCACCGACTTGCGCTGAATGATGCCGGGCGCCATGGATTCGATCAGGCGCGTCTCGCTGGTGGCGATTTCACCCTTGCCGTCGATGGCACGGCCCAGGGAGTTCACCACCCGGCCCAGCATGGCTTCACCCACGGGCACAGCGGCGATCTTGCCGGTGGCCTTCACCGTGCTGCCTTCCTGAATGCCATAGCCCTCACCCATCAGCACCGCGCCGACGTTGTCGTCTTCGAGGTTCAGGGCAATGCCTTCGGTGCCGTCCTCGAATTCGAGGAGCTCACCGGCCATGGCTTGCTGCAGGCCGTAAACGCGGGCGATGCCGTCGCCCACGGTGAGAACGGTGCCGACATTGCTGACGGAAACCGACTTGTCGTAGTCCTCAATTTGCTGCTTGAGGATGGCGCTGATCTCGTCGGGACGGATGGAAACCATGGCGTGTGATCCCAGCTGGGAGTGGGGGGGGAAGAAGCGGTGGAGGAAGAAGTGAGGTCAGCTCGCCTTGGCGAGTGCCAGACCGAGGCGACGAACCTGGCCAGACAGGCTGGCGTCGATCACCTGAGATCCGAGACTCACGACGAAACCGCCGATTAGGGACGGATCCACACTGAGGTCGATGTCGACCTTGTTGGTGCCGGCCATGGCCTGCACCTTCTTGGAGAGGGCCGCTTGCTGCTCTTCGCTGAGAGCCTGGGCTGAGCGGACCTGAGCCAGGGTGATGCCCTGCTGCTCGCGATAGAGCTCGAGGTAGCGAAGCATCACCGCATCGAAGGCAAGGAGTCGCTGCCGATCCGCCAAGACCTTGAGAAGGTTGAGAACGGACGGGGTGACCTGCTCACCCACGAGGGCCTTGAGGGCCTGCTTTTTGGCATCCGGCTCAAGAACCGGAGACACCATGGCGTCGCGGAAGTCTTCGGAATCGTTCCAGATCGCAAGCAGTTGCTTGCATTGATCAGCAACGGTTTCAGACTCACCTCGGGCTTCGGTGACCTGAAGCAATGCTTCGGCGTAGGGGGTGGCCAGAGAGTTGAGGAGAGGCATCAGGCGTTCTCCAGATTTTTGATGGTGGAATCGATCAACTTGGCCTGAGCACTGGCGTCGAGACGACCCGGAAGCTGGGCAAGAACATTGTCGATTGCCGCCAGAGCAGCTTCACGACGGAGGCTGTCCTTGATCCGGGCGGCATCGGCCTCTGCATCAGCATCGGCACCGGCCTTGATCGCAGCCATCACGGAGATGGTGCGCTTCTCGCCTTCGGCACGAATGCCTGCGGCGCGGGCCTGACCATCAGCACGAATCTTCTCGGCTTTCTGCTGGGCAGCAGCCAACTCGGACTGAGCCTGGCTCAGGTTTTCAGTGGCGGTCTTCAGGCGGGACTCTGCGTCCTGCAGGTCCTGAAGGATGGCGGCGCGGCGGCGTTCCAGGATTCCTCCCAGGAAACCGCGCAGGAACCAAACCAGGAGACTGATCACAATGACCAGGTTGACCAGATTGGTTTCGAGCGGATTGAAATTCAGAGACATCACGCGGCCAGCAAACGGTTGATGATCGTGGTGCTCAGCTGATCCACCTGGCCCTTGAGTTGGGTTCGGGCGGACTCACGCTCGGCCTCGATGGCACGACGGCTTTCCTCTTTGGTGCGGTTGGCTTCAGCTTCCGCCTGAGCCAGTGCTTCGCGGTAAAGCCGGTCAACTTCTTGTTCCGCCTCAATAATCACGGCCTGAGCGGCCTGGCGGGCACCTTTTAGCTGTTCAGCCAGATCAGCCTCCAGGCGTTCAACCTGGGCGAGCTTCTGCTTGGCATCAGCACGACTGGTGGAGATGTAGCCCTCACGATCTTCCACGACCTTGCCGACCGGACGGAAGAAGAGGACATTGAGCAGGAAGGTGAGGAGAACCACCTGAACCGCCATCAGCGGAAGGGTGGCATCGAGGTCAAAAAGACCTCCCTCCGGAACACCTGCTTCAGCGAGCAGAAGCCAGGTCATGGAAAGGTGCGCTGGGAAGGAATCGAAACAAGACGTTCAGGAGGGGGATCAGCGATCCCCCTGCACTGATCAGCCGGCGAAGGGGTTGGCGAACAGAAGCACCAGAGCCACCACCAGGCCGTAGATGGTCAGCGATTCCATGAATGCCAGGGACAGCAGCAGGGTGCCGCGGATCTTGCCTTCGGCTTCGGGCTGACGGGCGATGCCCTCAACAGCGCCGCCGGACGCGGTGCCCTGACCGATACCAGGGCCGATGGCGGCGAGGCCGACTGCCAGGCCAGCAGCCACAACGGAAGCGGCGGAGGTGATGGAATCCATGTTGGGTGGTGTAAGGGGAAGCGCTGGGAAGCGCTGTACGGAATGGACTTGGGGATCGGTTCCCCCCGCGCAGGGACATTCCCGAAGGAACGGGCCCGGGTGCAATGCCGGACCTGCGCGCGGATGTGTTTAGCAGATCGCCGTTCTCTGGCGATAGAGGGGATCGGTTTTTAGTGGGCCTCGTGGAGGCCTTCACCGATGTAGAAGGACGCCAGGGTCGCGAAGATCAGAGCCTGAATGGCACTGGTGAACAGACCCAGAAGCATCACAGGCAGGGGCACGATCAGCGGAACCAGGTACACCAGCACGCCCACAGCCAATTCGTCGGCAAGGATGTTTCCGAACAGACGGAAGGAGAGGGAGAGAGGCTTGGTGAATTCCTCGATGATCTTGAACGGGAGCATGATCGGGGTCGGCTCCACGTAAAGCTCGAAGAAGCGCAGGCCCTTACGGCTCAAGCCGGCATAGAAGTACGCCAGTGACACCAGCAGAGCCATCGCCACGGTGGTGTTGATGTCTGCGGTGGGAGCGCCGAGCTCACCCTCAGGGAGTTCGAAGATCTTCCAGGGGATCAGGGCTCCACCCCAATTGCTCACGAAGATGAACAGGAACAAGGTGCCGATGAACGGCAGCCAGTCGCGGTAGTACTTCTCGCCGATGTTGTCGCGGGCGATGTCGCGGATGAAATTCCAGAGAAATTCGAGCAGGTTCTGCAGACCGATCGGGTCACGCTTCATCCCGCGGGTGCCGACAAGCACCACAGCAAGGAGGATGCCGATCAGGATCCAGGAGCTCAGGAACACCTGGCCGTGCAGATACAGATCGCCGATCTGCCAGTACAGGTGATGACCCACTTCCAGTTCAGCGAACGGGAGTGGTAAGGGCAACAAAGCCATGGGTGCAGAGGAAAGTGCTCAGACTCAGCGGTCGTCGAAGACGTGCTGAAGAATCAGGGCGGGCTTGTAGAGAAGGAATCCCAGGAAGGCCGGCAGCAGATCGAGCTGGGGCAGCTTGGCCGAACCAACCACAAGCAGGGTTGGAACGATGAGCTGAAAACGCCCCAGTCCACGGGACTGGTCACTGAGCCGGGCCACACTGCGAGCCAGCAAGCGCACGTACAGAAGTCCGGCGCAGGAGCCCACAAGAACACTGCCGGCCACCGAGAGATTCATGGTGAGAGCCACGATCGGAACCGTGACGAATGACACCAGAACGGTGGCCAACAGCAGGCGACGTTGAAGACGGTAAAAATCTTCCAAGCGCTGCCTGAAATGGCGCGCGGAATCTATCACGCGTTCGCTGCTGTTATTCCTGCAACAGCAGCAGCTGGCGATCCACAAGATCGCGGATCTGATCAGGAGACGCAAGGGCCCCCAGACTCTGTTCCGGCTGCTCAGCAACAGTCCGCAGCAAAGCGCGGTCGGTATCACTGAGCTGAATGGGCTCCATGTTGCGACCAAGAATCGGATCGGGTTCACCCCAGAGGCAAGGCTGAACCGAACCTCTGGCCAGGCCGAGGGCCTCATCACTCCAGCGAGCTCGCTCCACCGGTGCCGCGGAAAGAAAGAACTCGAAGTGGCTGATGTCGGGATCCAGCTGCTCCACAAGCTCCCACTGCTGACGCGGTGGCAAGGCCTGGGCTCGCTCGAGCAGCTCTCCCTGAAGAAGGCGGGCTGGATCCCAAACCTCCGGATTGGAGAAGCCGGCGAAATGCAGGCCCGCCGTTTCGATGAACGCGAAGAGGCGCTCGAGGTTGTAACTGGTTTCCTGCGGGTGCAGGTACATGTCCGCGAAATTCGCGTCAGGGGCGCAATCCACAGCCCAGCGTTCCCGGTGATGGCGGGCCAGGCGGTTGCCTTCCGGCAGGGTCTCGAACAGCTCCCGGCCCAGATGCAGGCCCTCCGAGCCTGTACCGGCATTCAGAAGACTCAGCGCTTTCTGGATGCGATGAATCTCCCAGCGACCGGCATCGGCGTAAAGAAAGAGATGCAGCAGACCCGACGGAGCCAGGCGATCCGCCAGGGAGCGCAGCCCAGCCTCCGGCTGATCTAGGTGATGCAGCACCCCCACCGAATTGATGTAGTCGAAGGCCCCTTCGTCGGCCAGATCGAGAAGACTGCGCTGCTCCTGACGCAGGGAGGTCACTTGCTCGGCCGCCCCGGAGCGCTGGCAACGTTCCCGGGCCACCGCCAGAGCCCCATCACTGATGTCCACCCCGAGCACGTCAGCCCCCGGGTTGAGATGGCAGAGGTAATCGGTGCTCACCCCGGTTCCGCAGCCGGCATCGAGGATCCGCGGCGCGTTCATCCCTGCAGGGATCGATCCGTGCACGGCAGCTAGAACGCTGCGATGACACCAGCGCCAGTTGTATCCAGGTGGCGGTCCGTCCTGCAGAGGATCCCCCGGGAAGGGGAAGCGGTCATAAAACGCACTCACCACGGGAGTCGCAGCATCACTGGGCTTGGGGTGGGTCATGCAGCGCTGATTTCGCGCCTGCGAGCTTTTCACGTCAGACCCGTGGATCCCCTGCAGCACCGCAAGGCCTGCAAACATTTGTTCATGGGGCCACGGAGGGCCATCCCAGCAGCCGTAACGTGGCGCGATCCGGCTTGCTTTCGTCGATGACAGTGACCGCCAGCAGCGGCAGCCCGCGCGTGTCTCCCCAACTGTTCGACACGCTGCCGCTCTCCAGCGTCCGTCAGGCAGAGCAGCAGGACCGATTCCCTGACAACGGGGAGTTGGACAGTCTTGTGACCTTCTTCCGCACCGGTCAGGACCGGATCGAAGCGTCCCGGATCATTGCGGCCAACGCCGAGGCCATCGTGGCCCGCGCCGCCAACAGAATTTTTGTGGGGGGAACGCCCCTCTCCTTCCTTGAAGCGCCTCTAACAACGGGCGAAACCGGACGTTCAACACGTCAGGAAGGCACTCCGTTGGCAGCTGACCAAGCCGCCTTTGAGCAGTCGGTGCGCACGTTTACTGGCGATAGCGGCACAAAAAAAAGAGGCAACTTTCTGACCCGTCTTCTCGAAGGGGCCGGAGGGGATGCTGATATTCGAGTGGTACTTCCCACAGGCTTCAACGCCATCAGCGTGGCCAAATACGGCCCGGCCTTCATGCGCAAGTCGGTGCGCGACATGGGTTGGTTCCTGCGCTACGTGGGCTACGCACTGGTCGCCGGAGACCCCAGCATCCTTGCGGTGAACACCCGCGGGCTCCGGGACATCCTTCTCGAGAACTGCTCCCTGGCCGCCACCAATGTGGCCCTTCAGGAAATGCGTGCCGCCTCAGCTGAGCTGCTAAGGGATCGCCCTGAAGCCCGTCAGATGACCATCGACTGCTTCAACGTGCTGTTGCAGGAGCTGGCCATCCCCACTCCCAGCACCAAACAACGCCAGGGGAGTGCAGTGCAGCAGGGCCTGCAGCTGCCGGCGATCTATGCCCTGGCTTCAGAGGGACGCCAGCTGTTTGAAATGCGTCCCGGTCTGTCCGGAGCCGAAAAAGCAGAAATCATCCGCGCCGCCTACCGCCAGGTGTTTGAGCGCGACATCGCCAAGGGCTACTCCCAGACTCCCTGTGCCGATAAGGCCAGCGCTGTCAGCCAGGGCCAAATCTCAATGCGCGAATTCGTTCGCGCCCTTGGCCGCAGCAAGGAATACCGCCAGCAGTTCCACGACGGTTTCGTCAACAGCCGCGTGGTGGAACTGGCTTACCGCCACTTCCTCGGCCGGGGCATCAGCTCCCTTGAGGAATTCCGCAAGTCGTTCGCCATCCTCAGCGACCAGGGCCTCAACGGTCTGGTGGATGTGCTGGTGAATTCCTCGGAGTACGCCCAGGCCTTCGGAGAGGAAACCGTTCCCTACCTGCGCGATCTCGGCACGGAAGCTCAGGAGAGTGCCGGCTGGGGCTCCAACCGCAAGTTGTTCAACTTCAGCGCCCCGTTCGATGGCGCACCGCAATACGTCACCCTCTACGCCTCCTACCGCCAGCCCTTTGCCGACCAGCACGTCTACGGCGGTGGCAATGATCCGGTGGCGAACAAATTCGGCGCCATCTTCCCCAGCGGAACCGCCTCAGTCGCCACCCGACCAGCCCCCTACGGCTACGACAGTCGCCGATTGCTCGTGAGCAACGGCCTCAACAGCCCTGGCCAACTGGACAGCGACAGTTTCCGCAAGAGCCGCCCCCGCAAGGGTGGTCCGCGTGTGATGCGACTTCAGCAGATCGCCACGGGTGGCACTGTGAATCCAGGGCGAGGTGGTCAGCCCAGCGTCCGTACGACTGAGGCCAGCACCCAAGCTGTGATCAAGGCTGTTTACGTGCAAGTGCTAGGCAACGGCGGCTATGCGGGAGAACGGATGAGCTCTGATGAAGCCCGCCTAGAAAACGGAGACATCTCCCTCAAGGATTTTGTTCGGGCAGTCGCCAAATCCGATGCTTTCCGACGCCGCTACTGGAGCGGCCTCTACATCGTGAAGGCGATCGAAGTCATGCACCGCCGTCTGCTGGGACGCCCCACCTTCGGCCGCTGGGAAATCGACGCCCTGTTTGACACCGCTGCCCGCCACGGCTTCTACGGGGTGGTTGACGCCCTGATCGACAGCAAGGACTACAGCGAAGCTTTTGGGGCCGACACAGTCCCCTACGAACGTTTCATCACACCCGGTGATGTGACTGCACGCCGCACTCCAGGCTGGTCACGTGCTCTCAATCTCGAGGCTGCCGCTGACCTCACCCTCAGCAGCCGTCCTGAAACACAACAGCGATCCGAAGCATTCCGCAGCAGTGGCGATGTAACGCCACGCAACCTGCCGGACACGCAAAAAACAGCCACCCAAGAGTTCACAACAACGATGAGCGGAAGCGCCGCTGCGCCCAGTTGGCTGTCAGTAGTGCGTCAACAACGTCTTGCGTCCAACAGGACTGGCTTCCCGATGCGGCGAGCCAGCAACTCAACGCCAACCAGCATTGGTGGCCGGTCGTGGAGCGTTGAGCTGATTTCTTCCAATGCGCGGAGCGGTCAAGCACTCCCACGCATGGGGATGGCTCTTGTCACAGAAGGCGCTGAAGGATTCCGTTTGCGGGGTGGACTTCCCGCGACGCTGGAGCTGAAACAGCCGTGCAGCGAAGATGAACTCCAGACTGCTGTAAATGCAACTTACAAGCAGCTTCTCAACCGTGTCCCCACAGGGAATGAGCGTCTGATCAGCGCGGAATCACGGCTGCGCAATCAGGACATTGACCTGACCGAGTTCATTGCTGAAGTAGCGATGAGCGAAGCGTTCCAGAACCGAATCGCCACGATGGCACCGCTTCGGGCCGCATCCGCGGCAGGTCTGGCTCTGCTGGGACGGGCCACCACCCCAGCGGAAACCAGCCGCTTCCTGATCACCCGCGCTCAAGCGGGTCATGGCGCTGCCGTGACTGAACTGTTGGCGGAACGGATGACCACGACGGTGCCCCGCATCGACGGCATGGCGACCGCATCAGGGGTCAACCAAGCCACCATCCAGCGCACGGCCTCGCTCTACCGCGGCAATGCAGGCCTGACTCCTCCCACAGGCGACGCGATCTGATCCTCAGGTCTCCATTTCGCTGACAAACAGCATCCACAAATCACGGTGGTTTTTGTGATCCGATCCCGGTGAAGTAAGGCTTCACCGGGATCATTTTGTGCGTCGTGAACACATCAGGGGCGATCTCACAAATCGCAGTGATGCCAAGGCTTCTCCGCAGAACAAATGCGCCGTGAAGAACTGTTACCCGGCCAAATCTCCCTGGCCATCGCCAGCGCAGAATGCATCAGCCGAATCCAAGGGAGCGAGCTCACCACGGTCAGTGTTGACCGATGTGAACAAGTCTCACTCCCAACGCTTCGACCCCCTGTCCCAGCCTTTAGTCTGGGACGCGATCCTTCGGGATCACCCCTTATTCACCGGATACCGGTCTCCTACGGGCGGCCGCTTGTTTCGAGGCAGAACTGCATGAGCATCGTCTCCAACTCGATCATCAACGCGGACGCCGAAGCCCGCTACCTCAGCCCTGGCGAACTCGACCAGATCAAAGCCTTCGTCACCGGCGGTCAACGCCGTCTGCGCGTGGCCCAGGTCCTGTGCGAGAGCCGCGAGCGCATCGTCAAGCAGGCTGGTGGTCAGCTGTTCCAGAAGCGTCCCGACGTCATCTCCCCCGGCGGCAATGCCTACGGCGAAGAGATGACCGCCACATGTCTGCGTGACATGGACTACTACCTCCGCCTCGTCACCTACGGCATCGTTGCCGGTGATGTCACTCCGATCGAAGAGATCGGTGTTATCGGCGCGAAAGAGCTCTATCGCTCCCTGGGCACTCCCCTGGAAGCCATGGCAGAAGCCGTGCGCGAAATGAAAATCGTCGCCATGGGCCTCCTCACCGGAGCCGACGCAGAGGAAGCCGGCACCTACTTCGACTACGTGGTTGGCGCCCTCGCCTGAACCTCACGCTGATTTTCCCTCTCGCCTCCTCACGGATCCATGCAAGACGCCATCACCAACGTCATCAACAAGTCGGACGTCCAGGGCCTCTACCTGGACACGGCTTCAATGGGCAGCCTCGAGTCGTATTTCGCCAGTGGCGAACTGCGTGTGCGCGCTGCCGCCACAATCAGCGCCAACGCTTCGGCCATCATCCGTGATGCTGTCGCCAAGGCCCTGCTGTACTCGGACATCACCCGTCCCGGCGGCAACATGTACACCACTCGCCGCTACGCCGCCTGCATCCGCGACCTGGACTACTACTTGCGGTACTCCACCTACGCCATGCTGGCTGGAGACACTTCAATCCTCGACGAGCGTGTCCTGAACGGCCTCAAAGAGACCTACAACTCCCTGGGTGTGCCCATTGGCGCCACCGTCCAGGCCATCCAGGCCATGAAGGAAGTCACTGCCGGACTGGTCGGCCCTGATGCCGGCAAGGAAATGGGTGTCTACTTCGACTACATCTGCTCCGGTCTCGGCAACTGAGCCCCATGAGGTTGTTCAAAGTCACCGCTTGCATCCCCAGCCCTGAAAAGGTTCGGACGCAGCGCGAATTGCAGAACACCTTCTTCACCAAGTGGGTGCCCTACGACAGCTGGTTCGCTGAACAGCAGCGCATCCAAAAGCAGGGTGGCCGCATCATCAAGGTGGAGCTCTGCACTGGGAGTCAGCAGGTCAACGTCGGCAACTGAACTCCGCTCCAAAGCGAATTCCGAGCCCGGTTCAACACCGGGCTTTTTTATTGGCCATCAACTCTGGAGGGTCTGCGCCACCAAAGCATCGAGATCCGGAAGAACAGCGACATCTCCCTCCCCCAACCAGAGCACGTACTCGTGGTTGCCGGCAGGCCCTGTGATCGGCGAAGCCACCAAGCCCTGGGGCTGCCAACCCGATTCAGCCGCCGCTCCAATCACGGATTCAATGGCATCCCGGTGGGCCGCAGGGTCACGAACCACGCCGCCCTTGCCAACGCGGCTCTTGCCCACCTCAAACTGCGGCTTCACCAGCACCAGCGCATCGGTCTCGCCCCCCCGCAACAACCGGCGCAACGCCGGAAGAATCAGCCGAAGGGAAATGAACGACACATCGGTGACCGCCAGACTGGGCCAGGGGTCGTCAGCTCCATAGAGATCGTCGGGCTGCAAATGGCGCAGGTTGGTGCGTTCCCGCAGCACCACCCGTTCGTCAGTCCGCAAGCTCCAGGCCGTCTGGCCGTAACCCACATCAACGCCATAAACACGAGAAGCACCGTGCTGCAGCAGGCAATCGGTAAATCCCCCTGTGGAGATGCCGCCGTCCAGGCAGACACGCCCCTTCACCGGCACAGGGAAAGCCCTCAAACCCTCTAGCAGTTTTTCGCCCCCTCGGGAGACAAAGCGGGGGGGCTGCTCCACCCGCAGTTCTCGCTCCGGCGTTATCTCCGTTCCGGGCTTATCCAACAGGGTGCCGGCGGCATCCCGCACCTTTCCAGCACGAATCAACTGCTGCGCCTGTTGGCGTGAACTGACCAATCCACGGGTCAGGAGTTCCAGATCAAGACGCTGTTTGGACGCCATTGCGACATAAAAGCAGACCGATCCCGAAGAAAACCGGCGATCCAACGGCTGAAGCCTGTTCTGCCAAGAGGATTGCCTCACTTCGCGTCGAAGGACGTGTCCAACCACCGCCCCCAACCCGCCAAGGTGGTGCCGCTGTTGCAGCCAGGCAGCTTTGTGCGACTCGACAACCAGCCCTGCGACCTGCCGCCTTTCCAGGTGCTTCACTGCCGCGGCGGACGCTGCTGGGTGCGCCAGCAATCCTGGGGATCCCACGTGCAATGGGAAGTTGAGCATGAGCGCTTGAACGTTGCATAAGCGAAACCGCTGCTCACAAAGTCGTGTAAAGACTCCCAGCCAACAATTCTGTTCAATCAGTGCCTTGGCAAGGCAACCATTTCACGGCTCAATGGAACATTGATGCTGTTTGAGCAAACGTTTGGGTCAAGCGACAGCCCTCCACAGAGCTTCAAGACGACGGGGTAAGCAAGAGACTCAGAAGTCGACTCTGATCCAGCGGCTGCTGCCCTTGCCGTGGCAGCTCTGGCCAGCAGAAGCTCGCCTGCTGATGGGGCTGGCAGGATTCTGGAGTGTGGCAGGGCTGGTGGTGTTGGCGTCCGCCAGTTGGTGGGTGGCCCTGCGGGAAATGGGCGATGGCGGTTTCTATCTGAAACGGCAGGCGATCTGGCTCCTGGCCAGCTGGAGTTTGCTGGGCATCACGATCTCTACCAACCTGCGGCGCTGGCTGCGCTGGTCAGGCCCAGGGCTGTGGATGGGCTGCTTGCTGATCGCCGCCACCCTGGTGATGGGCACCACGGTGAACGGCGCCAGCCGCTGGCTGGTGCTGGGTCCACTGCAGATGCAGCCCTCGGAGCTGGTGAAACCCTTCGTGGTGCTCCAGGCCGCCAACCTGTTCGCCCCCTGGAGCCGGATGAGCCTCGACCAGAAGCTGCTTTGGCTGGGGAGCTTCGGAGGGCTGCTGCTGCTGATCCTCAAACAACCCAACCTTTCCACAGCGGCCCTGATGGGACTCACCCTCTGGATGGTGGCCCTGGCGGCTGGGCTGCGCTGGCGCAGCCTGTTGGGCACCGCCCTGGCGGGATCGCTGCTGGGCACCGCAAGCATTCTGATCAATGAATACCAGCGGATCCGGGTGGTGTCGTTTCTGAATCCCTGGAACGACCCGATGGGAGATGGCTATCAGCTGGTGCAGAGCCTGCTGGCGATCGGATCGGGCGGCTGGATGGGGCAGGGCTATGGCCTCTCCACCCAAAAGCTCCAATACCTGCCCATCCAGAGCACCGACTTCATCTACGCGGTGTTCGCTGAGGAATTTGGATTCGTGGGCTCGGTGCTGCTGCTGCTGTTCCTGATGATGGTGGCCTGGGTGGGGCTGCGGGTGGCCCTGCGCTGCCGAAGCAACCAGGCCCGGCTCGTGGCCATCGGCTGCACCACGATCCTGGTGGGCCAGTCGATCCTGAACATCGCGGTGGCCTCTGGAGCGATGCCCACCACCGGTCTGCCACTGCCCTTGATCAGCTACGGCGGCAACTCGCTGATGTCGAGCCTGGTGATCCTGGGCCTGCTGATCCGCTGTTCACTGGAATCCACCGGCTTGATCGGGCGACGATCCAACGGGCGCCAACGGTCGTTGCGTCAACGCTGAGCCTGGTCTGGTGACAGGCTTGCCTGGATAGGCTTTGCGTACTCAAGGGCACCTGTGGATCTGCTGCTGCTCTCCGATTTGGCCCAGAGCAGCGAACAGCTGCTGCAGCGCGCCCTGGCGGATCCAGGTCCACTGACGCTTGCATTGGTGTTTGGTGGCGGCGCCCTCACCAGTCTTGGGCCGTGTTCCCTGTCATTGCTGCCGGTCACGCTGGCCTACCTGGCAGGCTTTGACGATGGCCAACCGGCCTGGCAGCGCAGCCTCGCCTTCTGCGGCGGCATCGTCGGCGCCCTGGTGTTGCTGGGAAGCATCAGCGGATTGCTGGGCCGGATCTACGGCCAGGTGCCGGCACTGATCCCAACATTGGTGGCGATCCTGGCGGTAGCGATGGGGCTCAACCTGCTGGGAGTCCTGCGGATTCCACTACCCAGCGGTCCAGACCCTGAGCAATGGCGTCAGAAGGTGCCGGCCCCGCTGGCGCCGGTTGCAGCAGGACTGGCTTTCGGGCTGGCGGCTTCACCCTGCACCACCCCCGTGTTGGCGGTCCTGCTGGGCTGGATTGCCCAGAGTGGACGTCCCCTGGCAGGGGTAGCCCTGCTCAGCAGCTTCGGCATCGGCCAGGTGCTGCCCCTGTTGCTGGCGGGCACCTTTGCAGCAGCCATTCCCAAACTGCTCGCCCTGCGGGGCATCAGTCGCTGGGTGCCGCCAGCCAGTGGAGTGGTGCTGCTCACCAGCGGTCTGCTCACCCTGCTCGCCCGCTGGAGCTGATGGGAATGACGAACGGGATGGGCCCACTGAAACGCCTGGCCGCCTGGCTCAGCGATCTGCGGCTGGCGATCGTGCTGCTGCTGCTGATTGCCCTGGCCAGTGCCGTGGGCACCGGCATCCCCCAGGGGGATCCGCCCTCCAGCTACATCGATGCCTACGCCGATACCCCCTGGCTGGGGTTGCTTAACGGCGAACAGGTGCTGCAGTTGCAGCTCGATCATGTGTATTCCAGCGGCTGGTTTCTGGCCCTGCTGGCCTGGCTGGGTCTCGCCCTGATCCTCTGCAGTTGGCGCCGTCAGTGGCCAGCACTGATGGCGGCCCGGCGCTGGATCGACTACCGCACCCCACGCCAGCTGAGCAAATTGGCCATCGCCGAAAGTCAGCCCTGTGCTGACCCAAGCCAGGGTCTGACGCAGCTGGAGACGGTGCTGCGGGCCGGCGGATGGGACGTGCAACGCAAGCCACAACGGCTGGCGGCCAGGCGCGGCGCCATCGGCAGGGTAGGGCCCCTCTTGGTGCACACGGGCCTGGTGCTGCTGATGCTTGGCGCAGCCTGGGGGGCGCTGTCGGGGAACCGCTTGGAACGCTTCCTGGCCCCCGGCCGCAGCCTCGATCTGCTGGATCGCGATGGCACAACCCAACTGACCATCACCCTGGACCGCTTCGCCATCGATCGGGACCCTGCGGGCCGCACGGAACAGTTCCGCTCCGCTCTGCAGCTGCAGGGCCCCAACCAAAGCCTGGATGCCGAGATCAGCGTCAATCACCCGCTGCGGCACCGGGGCATCACCATTTACCAGGCCGATTGGTCACTGGCGACGATCAGCCTGCAGATCGGGCGCAGCCCCGTGCTGGAGCTGCCGTTACAGACCTATCCGGAGTTGGGTGATCAGATCTGGGGCCTGGTGCTGCCGACACGCCCCGATGGAACGGAACCGGTGTTTCTGAGCCTGGAGAGCGAACAAGGGCCTGCCACAGTGTTCGATGCCGACGGCCAACAGCTCGCCCGACTGCGACCGGGTGGTCCCGCAGCTGAGGTGAAAGGCTTGCCGATGAGGGTGGATGCGGTGCTGCCGGCCAGCGGACTTTTGCTCAAACGGGATCCAGGAGTACCGCTGGTGTACCTGGGCTTCGCAGTGCTGCTAGTGGGCGGTGGGTTGAGCCTCGTGGCCACCAGGCAGCTATGGGCCATCGCTGCCGATGGAACCCTCAGCGTGGGTGGCCTCTGCAACCGCAACCTCGCCGCCTTCGCCACTGAATTGCCTCAGTTGCTGCAGCGGGTGGTGGTCGATCAGCAGGGCTGACGGGTGCCGTGACTCACCCGCACCACGGTGTGCACGTTGCCGCGGGGGTTGAAATCGGCTTCCAGCTGCATCCACACCGGATCAGTGGCCGCCACTAGATCATCAAGGATGCGGTTGGTGACCTCCTCATGGGAGATCGACTGGTCGCGGTAGCTGTTCACATACAGCTTGATCGCCTTCAGCTCCACCACCCGCGGCCCGGGTTGATAGATCAGGCGCAGCACCGCGAAATCGGGATAGCCGGAGAAGGGGCATTTGCAGGTGAATTCCGGCAACTCGATCGACACCTCGTAGGGGCGCCCAGGCCGGGGGTTGTCGAAGCAGATCAGCTCGGCTTCGGCGATGGCGCGTTCGCCGTAGAGGGGGGTCTGGGTCAAAGGGCTGTAGGGGCCAGTTCTGATCAGCGACCCTAGGAAGTCAAGCTTCGGCAGCGTTCTGTAACAGCGGCCACGCACGGCTCTGAGAACCGCGGCATCCTTGAAACAAGATCCGTATTCCCCCCATGAAAAAGGTCGAAGCAATCATTCGTCCTTTCAAGCTGGAAGACGTCAAGGTGGCGCTGGTTGAGGCCGGCATCATCGGCATGACTGTGAGCGAGGTGCGGGGGTTCGGCCGCCAGAAAGGTCAGGTGGAGCGCTACCGCGGCTCGGAATTCACCGTTGAATTTCTGCAGAAACTGAAGATTGAAGTGGTGGTCGAGGACGACCGCGTCGAAGAGGTGGTTAAGTCGATCGCCGATGCCGCCCGCACCGGTGAGATCGGTGACGGCAAGATCTTCATCAGCCCTGTGGAATCAGTGGTTCGCATCCGCACCGGCGACCGCGACAGCACGGCTCTTTAAAACAAGGGAGAGAGAATCAAAGCAGCAAGACATCTCACCCGTGTGCCATAGCTGCAGTTGCTTGAGGCGCCAGTGGCCTCATCCAACGGGATCTTGCGTTGATCGCTGCCAAAAGCGCCATTGCACCCGCACTTTCTCTCGAAAACACTGACCTGCAGCAGGGTGGATTCACCCTGCTGTTGTTGCTGGGCTCAGGCATGGGCATCATGTGGCACCCGCTCAGGCTCGGGCCAGCGCAAGACAGATTGCTCCAACGAGCGTTCGGGCATGGCTGATGGCGTCTGAACTTTTCAGACGACCGAAGTGATTGGTGGGTGTACCAACTGGGTGGCCATCGAGATCTCGCCTGGGGATGTAGAGGCATCGAGCACCCGATGACGGGAATCGCCCCAAGCCCTGACCATCGGGATGCAGGGGCCCCCTTGGAGCAGCTGGTGACCCCGCCCTACCCGCCGCGACGTTCCCTGAGGGCGAAGGGATCAAAGCGCACCGAGATCCCGAATTCCTCGGCGAATTCCAACACCCGGCACCAGGCCCGGTCCCCCTTGAGAGGAGGAGCGGATGATGCCCACCAGGATCACCGGCGCTGAAGCAGCCTGGAGGGACATCTCAAAACGGGGGCAACCAACGTCGGCCTGGACAGCATCGTCCCGGTAGGTGGGCGCCACATCCAGCGCACAGAGCAGCATCCTGCGGCGCTCACCATCCCAGGCGTAAGAGAGGCCGTAGCAATCGAGCAAATCGGTGGCCAGGGCCCAGGATCGCCTCATCGCATCCAGTTGCACGCTGAGCGGCTGGGAGCGCGCCTCAATCTCTGTGGTGCCACTAAAAGCCAGGGGTTCAGCACCGGGCTGCTCAGCCGTGCCATTGAGAAACGCCTGAATCCGGCGCCGCAGCTGTTCGCCGCCATCGAGGGGGCCATCGCGTTCCAGCTTCAGCAGATCCCAGCGTTCACCACTGCCTCCCCACACCACCGGTCCAAAGTTGTCATGCATCCAGCGGCCATCACGGTTGGAGGCGGCTTCGGCGTGGGTCATCACCCGCTGGATCGTGATCTCGTCAACCGTCCATCCCCAGCGATGATCGAGTGGTAATGGCCGGGACGAAGCCAGTCGTAACCGGTGGCGGGAATTCCAACGACGGCCTTACGATTCGGCCACTTTTTGGGGTTGTGTTGGCGTCTGCACGGGAGCTGGTGCTTTGGATGCTGGAGGCGGGCCACACACCGCAGCATCTGACGGTCGAGCAGACCGGAGCAGACACCTTGGCGGCTGCGGTGCAGCAGGAGATCCAGCTGCTGCAACGACACAACCAGAAGGCGCTGGCCTCAGCCTTACAACAGCGCGCCGGACTGCCTTCATCCACAACCCGAGACGCCATCGGCTTGCAGGAGTACGCCCAAGGGGCGATCCTGCGCGCCCGCCTGCAGCGGCTCAACCAGGACCGCGGTGTTCAGGAATCAGCGCGATCGGGAACAACAGAGGAGGTGCTCAAAACCGTTGCAGGCCTCTTGAACAGCATGCAGGTGAACACTGCCGTGCATCTGCTCTGTTCTCACGCGGAGGTCTGCCCCTACAGCCCACGGATCGAGCAGGCTCTGGCTGAGACCGCCGAAGCAGAGGAGCACTGGCTGGCGGCACGGGAGCACTGGCACCACGTATTGCAGAGTCAGCCCCCCGCCTCGATCGCCGTTCATGCCCAAGGCCGTTTGAAGGCGCTGGACGCCAGCGAGCCGCTGAAGCAGCAGCGGGTGGTGATGGAATTCGACCATCTGCTGTTCGAGGAATGCTTTCTCACCCACATCGGGCCAGAACCCCTCCCTTTTGCAAGACCAACGGAGGCAGCCAAAGCATTCTGGGAGCACGATGTAGAAGCAGAAGCGCTGCTCAGCCCGGAGATCAATCCCCTGATCTGGGCCGACTTCCGCAAAGACAGCTCCCTTCAGCAGGCCGCCCGTTACGTATTGGTGCAGAAGCTGTTCCATGGGCGCTGCCTGCTGGAGGCGATCGCCAACGATGGTGGGGTTCCTACGGCAGCGATGGCCCTGCGCTGCGCCGCAAGCTTCAACAGCAGCTTCTACCTCAAACAGAGGGAGCGCTGGCAAACAGTTTCGGCCGAGACGGCCTTGACCCATTACCTGAACAAAGGCTGGAAAAGAGGTCTGGACCCCAGCCCAGAGTTCAGCACCAATGAAGCTCTGGGGAAGGAACCACTGCTTCGCCAGTTCGGGATCAACCCGCTCTACGCCTCGCTTTGCAACAACAGTGACGCAGGCCAACAACGGTTGCTGAAGCAAACGGTGCAGCGCTTCGGAAGCGGCGCGGTGGTCAGCCTGAGCGAACACCAAGAATTAGGCAACGCCCATCTGACGCGGTTCACAGAAAGCGCTTACTTCAACCCAAAATTCACCTGGTTCAACGCATCCCCCACCGGAGATCACAGCTCACTGCAGTTGCACTGGGTGATCCCCGACTTCAGCCCCGGCGGCGGGGGCCACATGACCATCTTTCGGATGGTGAAACACCTCGAACGTCAGGGGCATCGGGTCACGATCTGGGTGCTGAATCCGGTTCGCAGCCGCCATGCCGCTGATCTGCGCGACGACGTGCTCAAGCATTACCAGCCGATCCAGGCCAAGGTGCTGCCGCTGGATACCTCCTTCTTCTTCAGCAGTGGGGATGCGGTGATCGCCACCAGTTGGCAAACGGTGGAGGCGGTGACACAAGCCCAGGGCTTCAAGGAGCGTTTCTATTTCATCCAGGATTACGAGCCCTTCTTCTATGCCCGCGGCAGCGAGGCGGTGCAGGCCGAAGCCACCTACAAACAGGGGTTGGCCTGCATCTGTGCCAGCCCCTGGCTGGATCACATCATGCGTGAACGCTACGGGGCCTGGTCACGCCCATTTTGGCTGGCGTTCGACCATCGCATTTACAACTGCACCGCCGAACAGCTGCGGGAGCGTTGGCAGCGTCAACATGAAGATGACCAAGCATTTCATCTGGCGGTCTACGCGCGGCGCTTCACCGAAAGGCGCTGCGTTGAACTCGCCTTCGCCGGCCTTGAACGGTTGTGCCGAACCAACCGAAATATTGTGGTGCACCTATTCGGTGATCCGCGGCCTCCCGAACATCTGGGTTGTCCGGCCATCCATCACGGCGTCATCAATGCGGCGCAACTGGCCAAGCTTTATCAGTTCTGCGACCTGGGCATTTCACTCTCCGCCACAAATTATTCGCTGATCCCCCAGGAAATGATGGCCAGCGGGCTGCCGGTGGTGGATCTGGCAGTGGAGAGCACCGAAGCGATCTACCCGGAGGGGGTCATTGCTCTGGCTCCTCCAAGCGCTGAAGGACTGGCCAACACCATCCAATTGCTACTGGACTCTCCAGAAACCCTGCAGAAACAAGCCGAGGCTGGGCTGGAGTGGGTCAGCCAATTCAGCTGGGAAAAAGCTGGCATTGCTGTTGAACAGGCTCTGATTAGGCGGATCAGCGAGGTGGATGGTGCCTGCACATGCGAAGGGATTGCGTTCCAACAGCCCCTAACGGTTCAACCCAAGCAACCGCAGTACAAAGCCTCGGTGGTGATACCCACCCATAACGCCGGCACGATCCTGGCTCCGGTGCTTTCAGCAATCCAACAACAACAAACACCCTGGGAATTTCAGTGTGTGCTGATCGACAGCAACAGCACCGATGGAACCCTGGAGCAATTGCAAGCCTTTGCTGCAATCCAGCCGAATGTGACGATCCAACAGATCGCCAAGTGGGAGTTTCAGCACGGCCACACCCGCAACCGCGGGGTGGCGGATAGTGATGCGGAGTTTGTGGCGTTTCTCACCCAGGATGCAATTCCTGCCGATGAGCACTGGCTGGATAACCTCGTCTCCGCCCTGGAGTCGCAACCGGCGGCAGCAGGGGCCTTCGGCCGTCACATCGCCCACGATGGTGCCAGCCCGATGATTCAAAACGAACTCGAATGTCATTTCGCTGGGCTCGACAAGTTCCCAAAAGCCCTAAGTCTTAACAGCAAACAGGAGTTGATCTGCGCTGATGACCAGGCCTGGCGCCAGGTGCTGCACTTCTACAGCGACAACAACAGTTGCTTGCGTAAATCAATCTGGCAAGAGATGCCTTTACCCTGCGTTCCCTTTGGGGAAGACCAACTCTGGGCTGAAGCGATCATTCGCCGCGGCTACGCCAAGGTGTACGCCAAAGATGCGGTCGTGAAGCATTCCCATCACTATTCCCCAGCGGAAACCTACGAACGCTCCGCCATCGAAGCTGAATTTTTCCGAACCTGTTTCGGCCACACCCTGCACCGCAGCCGCCTAGCGATGGATGCGGCGATCAGCAATGATTGCAAAGCGGCATCAGCAATAGCCATGCGCAACAAAACAAACAATACTGTCAACGAACTAGACCACAGCTATCAATCGATCATCGCCAAACATCTTGGCTGGAAGAATGCCAACAAATAAAGACCTATTGCCGATGCTAAATTGAAGCAAAGTGTTCCAATTATATGGCGCTCCACCCGCTGCTGAACTACTGCAGTCTGAAGCACTGGCAGCCCCGCCATCTCGACGCAAGCGGAGAGCATCCATTATCAGCCGAACAGGTGTCCAATGAGGCCAAATCTGCCCTCGATGCCAGCCGGCCAGACTTGTGCCTCGGACTGATCAAGATCGCACAGGCCCTCGATCTCCATAGCGTTGAACAGCTGGAGTTGAAAGCCGCAGCCCTCAGCCTGCTGCAACGCCAAGGCCAAGACCGCGAACCTGATCCGGAAGCCATCGAGGCGGGCGACTCTGAACAAGGCCTTCTCGACGCCCTGCTGAATGCCTGCGCATCACGGAACTGGTCTCCGCAGTTTCTCAGCTCCGATCTGGCAGCAAGGCCCCGGGATGAGCTAGAGACACAGCTGCTGAAGGAAGCGCAGGCAACTCGCAGCAATGGCGCTGTGGAGCTCTCGCTGTCGCTGATGGATTTGGCGCTGCAACACGACTGTCCATCCCTGTGGATCTTGCACAACAAAGCCCTTGCTCTGAGCTCTCTGAAGCGGTTCGACCTGGCCCACACCCTCTGGGATGAACTGATTCAACACGACGATCTACCCAATTTTGTTGCTGTTGCAGAATCCGCTTACCGAGCTTCAGAGCAGCGCGAGCAATCCATCAAGTCCACCCCACTGCTGCAGGCCCTGATCGGACGCATCCAGCAACACCATCTGCAACCACAGGTTCTTCCGAGTGCGGGTGAGCTCAGCGACGACGCTGATCTGCAAACCCTGATCCTGCAGGAGGCCGAAACACAAAGGAACCAGGATCAAGCCCAGCTCTCGCTGGACCTGATCAACCTTGCACTTGATTACGGCTGCGATTCTCTTTGGTTATTGCATAACAAAGCGCTGGCACTGCACAATCTGGGTCAACTGGAAGCGGCCATCGCCATCTGGAACGGCCTATTACATCACAAGATTGAAGTATTTACCAGCAATGTTCAATCGGCCCTGAGCATCGCCGAGCAGGAGCTGGTTCTAGAAAGAGCACAGCAAATCGAGGAATCAGGCGACCTTGAAATTGCGATCGAAACACTCGCCGATGCACTCCTGAATGATCCGAATCAAGCAGTGATTGAAACGACCTTGAAAGCCATGCTGCGCAAACGGCGTCACGGGGGCCAGGTGCCTACCGAAACTTCACCAATGGAGGATCATCTGGACGAGCTAGATCTTAATCACGTTTTCCTGATGCAGGCCGAACAACGCCTTGCTGCAGCAGACTCAATCATGAGCGATTGAGCCAACCAATCAATCCTCCACAGGCCAAACCGTACGGCAATCCAATCCAAGTTTGTGCGTACAAACCAAACCCACCAAGCGCTCGAGAGCATGAGCCAAGGTGCCATCCAACTGACCAGCCTCCCGATCAAAAGAAGTCCAGCGGAGGTTGAGGTCCATGAGGGGCTTTAGTACCTCGGGCTTGCACCAGAACATCGATCCAACGGGGAAACTGAACCGTTCATCAGGCTGAAGGGCTGACAGACCCAGACGCTCCCTCTCGCGGTAACAACGATGAAAACTTCGGGCCTTATCCCCCCAGCATCCATCTCGATCAATAGCTGATGCCACAGGCTGCGGGGGAGGAACGGAAATGATTCCAAGCTTTGTTTCGGAAAGCAAAGACAAGTGCTGCTGAACGATCGATGGAGATCCCACCAAGCCATGCAGACATAGGCTTAGCCAATCTTTCAGTTGATCACTGTGCGAGCTTTTTTTTCCGTGCAATTTCAGAACCAACTCATACTTCAACAACTCAGTCCCAAAACCAGCAAAAAGGGGTGCCATATCGCGGCCAACATTGGGGAACTGCTTCACCTGAAGCCTGCGTAGAAGAGCTAGCCTTTGAAAGCCAGCCACAACCCGGTCAAACCCAAATAAGCCTACTGAAACAAAACAATCAAATTCGACTTGAATATTAGCCAATTGCCCAAGGAACAAATCCAGATGATCGTCATAAAAGAGATGCAAAACGATAGCAATGTCAGGACGATACTCTTCAGGGCTAACTGCAAGTCCTGATTCACGATTCAAGCAATCAGCAGTAGACATAAAATTATCTCCAAGGCCGAACGACCCACTACTACGTTTCACACGAAAGTACCTTTAAAAGCACAAAATTATTTGCAGAAGGCGTTTATACACAGCGAACAATAAGATTAGCTATCGCCTGCCTCATAGCAAGAGCGTGCGTGTTGTGCTGACGCAACAGGTCGCCTTGCACTCGCGACTCAAGGAAGGAGCGCTCTAATTCCTCCTGCACCTGATGAAGCTGCAACAAGGTGAGCTCTGCTTCTTCGTTGACTTCTTCTTTTTGCTTGACCTGAGAATCAAACTCGACTTTCACTCGAGCAAGCTCGACTTCGACACTATTTAGATGCTGCCTCAACTCCTCAATATGATTTTTCTTTGCTTGGTCAGAATGGAACACAGTTTCTAACTCTTCCTGCAATTGATTCAGCTGAAAAAACTTATGGTCAATTTCTTCTTTGGCCTTGTCTTTCTCCTTGACTTGCACATCAAGGTCGACATTCACTCGAGCAAGCTCGACCTCGACACTATTTAAGCGCTGCTCCAATTCGTCAATATAATTTTGCTTTATTTGGTCAGCATGAAACACACTTTCTAACTCCTCCTGCACTTCATTCAGCTGAAAAAACGTATGCTCAATTTCTTCTTTGACTTCGTCTTTCTCCTTCGCTTGAACATCACACTCGACTTTCGCTTGAGACAGCTCGAGCTCAACACTATTTAAGCGCTGCTCCAATTCGTCAATATAATTTTGCTTTTTCTAACTCCTCCTGCACTTCATTCAGCTGAAAAAACGTATGCTCAATTTCTTCTTTGACTTCGTCTTTCTCCTTCGCTTGAACATCACACTCGACTTTCACTTGAGACAGCTCGAGCTCAACACTATTTAAGCGCTGCTCCAATTCGTCAATATAATTTTGCTTTGTTTGGTCAGCATGAAACACACTCTCTAACTCATCCTGCACTTGATTCAGCTGAAAAAACGCATGCTCAATTTCTTTTTTAACGTCATCGTTATCCTTCGCTTGCACATCACGCTCGAATTTGACTTGAGCCAACTCTCCTTCAAGAACCTTCACATGATCCGAAGCAGAGCCAGCTTTCTTGGACTCAATCTGAAGAGCTTCATTCGTCAATATTAATTTACTTTTTAACTCATTAATTTGCTGCGCCAAGTTGTAACGGCTTTGAGCGTGATCATCCCGGCTTTGTTGAGCACGCTTCAAGACTCCCTCACAGGAAGCCAATTCATGATTCAAAAGCGAAAGATCTTCTTGAAGAGCCTGCAGATGCTCAGCCGTAGCCATCCTCTCCGTTCTTTCGCTCTCCAGTTCAGCTGACGTCAGTGAAACCTGATGCTGAAGCTCTTCAACAATCTTCTGCGCTTCTACTTTCTCCTTAGCTTGCGCTTCATGCTCTTCCTTTACTCCTGCTAATTCTCCAACCAAAACCTGCAGATGCTCAGCCGTAGCCATCCTCTCCGTTCTTTCGCTCTCCAGTTCAGCTGACGTCAGTGAAACCTGATGCTGAAGCTCTTCAACAATCTTCTGCGCTTTTACTTTCTCCTTAGCTTGCGCTTCATGCTCTTCCTTTACTCCTGCTAATTCTCCAACCAAAACCTGCAGATGCTCAGCCGTAGCCATCCTCTCCGTTCTTTCGCTCTCCAGTTCAGCTGACGTCAGTGAAACCTGATGCTGAAGCTCTTCAACAATCTTCTGCGCTTCTACTTTCTCCTTAGCTTGCACTTCATGCTCTTCCTTTACTCCTGCTAATTCTCCAACCAAAACCTGCAGATGCTCAGCCGTAGCCATCCTCTCCGTTCTTTCGCTCTCCAGTTCAGCTGACGTCAGTGAAACCTGATGCTGCAACCCCTCAACTTGCTTTAGCAACTCTTTTTTTTCATTCTCACGTAACCTATTCTCACTAGCAGCAGCAGCCAAGGCTGCGTCCAAGACTTGTGCACGCGCTGACAAAGATGCCTTACGCCTTAACTCTTTCTCAAGCTCGTCGGATTTGTCTGATAGCCGTCGCTTCAATTCTCGAAGCGCCTTCGCCGCTTCTGCGCTCTCATTCACTCGTGAATTATTGATACCGGCCAGCTCAACCTCTAGAGCCTTGACACGCCGCACTCCATCTGCCCTCATCTTTCGCTCTGAATCCAATTCAAAAGCCTGAGCCGACAACTGCATCCTCAGGTCTTCAGCGATCTTCTGAACCTCTGCTTTCTCGCTAGAAACCTTCTTACACTCATCGGAAAGATCCTTTATTTGAACCGAAAAATTCAACGAATTATCTTCACTTATCTTGAGCAAAAGCTCATAACGCTCTTCTAAAGCCTCGAACGACTCCTGGAGAGCCAAAGTATCCATAGCTCTACAACTAGTAAAGTGCTATAATTTTAGCACATCCGACGGTCATATGGACAATTGCGATGCAGCAATTTCTTGTAATTACACAGATAACGGTGCGTTATGGATAAAAAAATGTACGACAGCGACCAAAGAACTACAATTGCTGAATGCCTATTTCAAAAACCATCATAACAAGAATAGGACCAATAAATCTGGCGAAAATATGCATAAAATACTTCAGGGCAACGCAGAGTGGACGAAACACGCAACATTATTTATTGAAGCAGAAGCTCGAGCAAAACAGAAAAATACATACCTTGCAGCAAAGTTAATCGCGATAGGCAGTGAAGACAAATACTGTCTCCTAACAACAGCAATAATACTTGGAAAGGCTGGCTACAAGGATTTAGCAGTAAGCGCAATCATTCGTACGTTAAATCTAAAAAATCTCCATTCAAGAGATATATTGGGGGTAACCCTGGCAGGGCTTGAACCACTGGTTTCAAAACTCGATTCCGAACAGATTGAAACAATTCATCTACGCGACCAAAAACGGCTTCTTCAAGAATTGGCGCTAAACAAGCAAGTCGCAAAGATTTTCAATATTGCCCTCCTGAATCACAATGACGTCACAAATTGCGGTGATTTAACGAATGAGATCAAACAACTTGCAAAGTATTTAAGACATACTAATGCGTCTACAGAGAGCGCAACCCATCAAGAGATTTTGACTTATGCAATGGAAAGGAGAAAACGGCGAAAGAAAGAAGCAAAGAACCGCGATAAGCCATTAATAAGGACAATTCACCACTTAGCCTGCACTGGCGGAACATTGATCAGTAAGTGCATTGCATCAATGCCAGAAGTTGCTTTAGTCAGTGAAATAAATCCATTCAATAGAAGCGGAAATGAATTTGAACCGACCAACCCGCTGCTTTTATTTGAGCGGAGTACAATGGACCCAAGCGAGGAAGATATAAAACGTAATTTCAAATCTCAGATTCAACAAATAATAGAAATCTGCAAGAGAAAAGATCTTGACTTAATTCTAAGAGACCACAGTCACACTGATTTTTGCACAGGGAGAAAAATATCCGAAACCTGCCCCGTAAATGATTACTTGCAAGACGACTACGAACTAGTTTCAGTTGTCTCAGTTAGACATCCACTTGACAGCTATCTTGGCATCGTAAACGCAGGGTGGAATAATCAGTTCAGACCGAACACTCTCAATGAGTATAGCAAGAGATATCTATCTTTTATCCAAAAGTACAACTCATTAAATATCATAAAATACGAGACATTTTGCAATGATCCAAGCGAAACCATGAAGGAATTGTGTAATATTTTGAAAATCAATTTCCTCGATGGCTTCCAAGAAAGATTCGGGCAACAACGACTAAGTGGCGACAGTGGACGGAAGGATGTGACAAAAATAGAGGCGCGTCCAAGAAGACCTATCCCAAGAGAGATTTCAAGTCAAATCAGCAGGTCAGATCACTATTTTGAATTGCTCAAAAAACTTGGCTATGATCATTAAATTTAATAATCGCGAAAAAATCGTCGTGCTTCTGTAAAAAAACAACTGACATGAAATCTCGCGTCGCCAGGACAGCTCCAGCCGACAAAAAACACCAACTATAGTATTCAAATAGTTCTATGCATCTTTATTAAACACTGCACCGAATTATATAGTCGGATGATTACGATTTGAAACTCATCACGAATGCGTTTGTTTCACCCCTGGTCGACACACAATTAGCAGGAATTTTGAGCAAAAATAATGACAACAATATTCATTTGAATAAGCGTAAAAAGAAACAGCATCATTTAGGCCGAGAAACGTAGGCGACATGCTTAATTCAATCACTCCATAGCTGTCTCAAGCGATCCTTATATCTTTCACCAACAGAAGACAGCGAAAAACGTTCTCGATAATCAGTTAAAATTTTGCAATTAGAAGTTATATTAGCATAATAATTATTTGAATTAACCGCAAGATTTATGCGGCGTTCTGCTACATCTTGCATCAGTTGAACTGCGTGATCAAGATCAGGATCACCCCAGTAATGTCCATCTGCGAAAGGATAGGTGTCATGGGGGATAGGCACTTCCAGGCAACGTACGGGATGTGAGAGAGGCCCATTACAGAAATCGGTGTGACCGCCGTAGTCCGTAGCAATCACATCAAGGCCGAGTTGCAACGCTTCTGCCAAGCCGCGGCCAAAGCCCTCTGAGCGATGCAGGGAGAGAAACACATCGCAACAGCCAAACGTGGCAAGCAATGCATTTCTATCCAAATGAGCTTCGAGCAAATGAATGCGGTGGTCTTCCTGGGCTCTGAGCTGTAACCAGTTCCACTCCGGATCGAAGTTGCGCGGGGGAAAGGTCTTGATCAGCAATACCACTCGTTCCGAGAGTGGATGTGTGTTAGGGAAGCGACCCTGGCTAGAAAGCAACTGGGGCAGGGGAAAGGCTTGTTGAAAGGCCTGCAAAGCGGCCATCGGATTTTTGCGAATGGCTGTGGAGTTGAGATCGAAGCTGTAAACGAACACCAGGGCATCACTAGGCAAACCAAGATGGTCACGTGTTGCTTGACGCGTTGTTGGCGAGCAGAAATGCTCTGGATCAGAGATCTCCGCAGCCATAGGCATCACGCGCATTGGTACACCTGCCATGGCTGCAGGTTCTTGAAGTGCGTGGGCTGTAAAGGTGGATGATGGCCAGACTTCATCAACAACATCAAACAGTGGCTCCCAAACCCCTGGCCACTGACGCGTTTCCCAAGGCCAGGATGCGATCGTGTATCTCTCATACAGCTGATCGAAGCCCATTTCAAGCAGCCAGCGTGCCTGGATAGGAGCAGCCATACACACTAAGTTGAAGGCGTATGGTCCACAATTAGGATCACTGCAAACCAAGTGCTCAAGACTGAGGTCTATGCAGGCGGCTCCATTGCCAGCAGGATAATGAATCACACAACAGGGCACACCAGCAGACTCCAGTGCTCGCGCTGCCATGCGGATATCTTCACCGATGCCGAAAACCTCAAAGGCGTGACCAATCAAGTTCACACCAAAGGGACGAGTTCTCTTCAGGGCACAGATCCCTCGTGAAGCCGGTTGTTCCAACGATGATAAATTGTCTATATTCAGCAAGTGGTAACGCTTGCTGTTGTTATCAAGGAATTGCTGCAAGCGCAAATGGCGTTCAACGGGTGAGCCTGGAGCCTCTGGGTTCAGCTGAGGATGAAGTGCTTGAAGTAGCCGTAGTGCGATCGGTTGTTCAGGTGCTGTGTTGCCATGAAATGGTTTGGAGGAAATCCTCGCTTTACCTAGCTGGTGATCGTTGAGCTGCCAGTTATGTCGAAAATTTTCTAGCTCTTCGGGATCAAGTAAAGGAGCTACCTGATCTGTGAGTTCACGTAGAAGCTCAGTCTGGGATTGGCCGGGCTTGGTTTCAGCAAGGCCGAGCTGCAACTCCAGACCAAGGTTGTGGAGACGCGTGGCTGGTGCTGATCCGAAGTGCCGGGCGATCAACTCTGTGGCCTCTAGAGCGACCCGGCTGCGTTGCGTGTTGGTAATGGTTTGATCATGCAAGCGAGTACGGCCTTGAAGGTGAGGTACATAACCAATCCTGTGGGGGAAGGCAGCGAATGCACGGAGCCAATAATCAAAATCAAAGGATGTTCTCAAGTGCCCATCAAACGGTCCAAGCATTAGACCCATGCTGCGGCGAAAAACAACAGACGGTTGACATATGAAACAGTGAAATCGAAAGCGACCTATTCCAACTGAAGGAGGAAAAGTTGGGTAACGACGCTGCAAGCCTGAGACGCTATTGAATTCCTCACCTTCTCCGTAAAGCATCAACCAATGGGGGTGGGCATCAAAAGCAGAGACCGCACGAGCTAGTGCGCCTAATGGATAAAGGTCATCAGCATTGAGCCAACCAATAAAAGTACCACGCGCAGCCTTGAAAGCTTTGTTAAGGCCATCAGCAGGTCCGCTATCACTGCGGCTAACTATTTTTACTCGAGGATCTATTAAGTGCCAACGTTCAAGCTCCTCTAAACTTCCATCGGTGGAGCCGCCATCCGATACGAGTAATTCCAGGCAAGCTGTCTGCTCAAGAACTGAGCTCACAGCATCATTCAGGAAAGGAGCTGCGTTGAGACAAGGCATCATTACTGACACGCAAGGCCGAATCGCAGAATAAAAATTTGTGCCTCCTGAAGAGGCTGCCTGAGGGAAGGATTGAATGCAGTTGAACTGAAAAGGTTCCAACTCGTTAATCAATCATAAAATTGGTGCGCACAAGACTTACCCACCCGTAAACTCAATATACCAGCTCAAATAGCTAAAAATCTAAAAACACATCATTGAACACATAGAAAAGCAATAGAAACCAGTACAAAGACTCGAGGCAAAAGAATACCTTGAAGCAAGATTGAAAAACAGAAAAACTCAATAGACACTCAATTCAATAAAACAGAAAGAATTTAGAATATTCTAAAATTAGACAGCAAGCCATCAATCTATCTTCTGGTTACCTGACAAAGCTTGGAGAATGAGTCGCTAACTTGGAAACCGTTTGCCTCAATTAATTCTTTAAAAACAAAAGCAAGCTCATATCTTCTGGCAAAGTATGCATCCAAGTTGTCCATGAAAAGCTCCAAAAAGGAAAAGGGGCTTGGAAAAGCTTGCGAATCCAAAAATTGATCACAAGACAAGGATGGAATGCTCATTGTTGAGGCTAACCCCGAAGTACGCTTGTCATGAGCTATCAAAACACTAGGAACTCCCGCCTGAAGAGGTATCATAGTGCCATGTATTCGCATGCCAAAAGATAAATCATGAAAAGAAGCACTGAACAACCACTCATCAACACTCGAAAAGACCTGAGAAGAGTTTTTAATAATTGCTTTTGCTATTTGCGGACTAGAGTCAATAGCCCTCTCATAGAAAGCCGGAAAAATATCAGACTCTCGATAAAGATATTTTAGCAATTGAGGCGATTGAAGCACATATCTACTGCCTGGACTTTGACTCAATATTGACAGCATTCTTTTAACAACCTTTCCAGAAAGAGGGTTACCTCCAGAGGCCTCACTAATGAATAATTTAGCAGTACGCCATGAAGTACTCTTCTGCAAATAATTTCGTTCAAACAGATCTTTTGTCAATTGAGTATTGATAAAATTTGAGGGACATCCTGTTACAACTACATTAGTAATACCCAGGCCCCTCAATGCATTCGCTGTATTGAGATCCCTAACGCTCAAAGCAGTGGTTTTAGAAGAAAGAGCCCTAGCAAGCCTGCAAGTGTTAGGACCAAATGAAAGCTCTTGTCCAGACGAAGCCTGTGACCCAAGCCCTAAAACAATGCACTTACCAGATAGATTTTCAACTACCTTAGCCCTAGTTAAATTAGATTGCTCATCTTTGTCGCTCATTCCAAGCCAATTCGCACATGAAATAATTATCTCGGAATTATCATCAAAAACAACATTCTTAGCTTTACTCCAGCCAAGAAGTTGAAAATCTGAAACATTATCTAATAACGAACTAACAGCCTTCCTGAAAACAAAATTGCCAACATTTTGCCCGGTTCGGTTCATCAAAAAATCAGATCCAAACTGGTAAGCGTTAGGAACGCTTGATTCATTTGCCAGATCGAGCCAATATTTGTTCATCTTGACAATTTTTCTTTATTTTAGCATAAACTCCGGCACTCCCACCGCAACTACAGAAAGTATTGAAAAATAGGAGGAGGTGATGCAAGAACTACTCTGAGTCAGGTGAGGTTTTAAACAGTTATTGAAATAATTGTAGCGTAGATGAACAATGAATCCCTAGAGCGTCGTCTAGCGGTTGCAAGGTCAATGCCGCTGTGATAAGCAACGATTAGCAGTCAGTTGGGACATAGCTCTTTCTCCTCCAGGCTGCTTAAATTGGTTGAAGAAGGCCAAAGGCAACCAAAGCCACTACAGCTAGTAGAAATACGAAGTAGTAGCTTCCAAAGTAAAAAGACTGTAATTAAGAGGGAAGGTATTAATACAAAGCCCCTGTGAAATCAGAACGCAAAATTTCAGTTATACGATGGTGGCAACACAAAGATTACTCAATACCCATCTTGTAGAAGATTATTTGTCAAAAGCCAATGCATATAAGCTCGCATAAAATCAAGATTCATCCCAATTAAGAATATCGTATACAACTCTCAAAATTGAAATCTAGTGATCGGTAAAGTGATATCAAACAATCTAGTTTTTTGAACCTTATAATCATTTCCCCAAAACTCTCTTGACGAAAAACTTCAAACAATCTAGATAGAATTTTGTCTACACTCATTCAAGATTGCTCTCAATAATGACAATTAGTAGGAAATATTCCATTGCAATAAGGCTTATCAATCCACATCTTCTAGCTCGGCGAAAATGCATACAGAAGGCATCAAAATTAGCTGGTCAAGCAGAAAAACCATTGCAAAAAGCCTATCAAAGAAAGGTAGAGGCGACACTTAAATATCCATTCTTAGGCCTATATGACGTTAACGAATAACGGGTGTTTGAGGCCAAGCTGAAAAGCTGCCCCACGAAATAGAGCGACGCAAGGTCAAACAGCTTTCTAAGAAGTGACACTTCCAATGAGGTCTACATTGAGACCGAACCCTATTGCCAACTTCAAGAATTTAAAGTAATAGAGATACATAACATCAAACAAAGAGACCAATTGCAGCAGTAATCAACAAAACTTTGGCTTTAAAAATCAATGCAGTTTATATCAATAGCGTACAAGCTTGCGATAGAAGATCCAATATTTATAGACTCAAGGATACCAACCTAGATCTGACAACAAGGCTCTTAAAGAAATATCAAGCGACAGTAAATGCATTCGGAAATCCAACATTAAATATTTTAAGCAAATAAAAATAACAATGAGAGTCTCCACTGTGAAAGGGAGTTTTTATTGAGGCTGGAATAGTTCAGCAAGCACGACAAAACTTGGTACTAAATAAAGCTCTCAAAAGAATAAGCCGACATCTCAGCACAAGTTTTCACAGAAGCTAGCAAAAGAAGGCTTAGTGCTAAAGCCATTAGCATTGATTAGTTCCTTAAAAATAAAAGCAAGTTCATACCTTTTATCAAAATATTTGTTTAGATTTCCCATGAAAAGATCAAAGAGAGCTGACGGATTCGGAAAGCTTTGCAAATCCAAGAATTCATCACAAGTCAACGACGGAATACTCATTGTTGAGGCCAATCCAGCTGTTCGCTTATCATGAGTGATTAAGACACTTGGCACTCCCGCTTGAAGGGGAACCATCGTGCCATGGATACGCATACCGAATGCTAAATCATAAAAGGTCGCACTAAACAACCATTCGTCAACACTTGAAAATACAAGAGAGGAATTTCTAATAATTTCTTTTGCCGACTGAAAATTAGACTTTTGTGTAGACTCGTAAAAACCTGGAAAAACATCAGACTCACCATAAAGATACTCAAGTAATTGAGGAGATTGCAAGACATATCTACTACCAGGACTCTTGTCTAAAACCGACAAAATTCTATTAACTACTTTGACAGAAAGTGGATTGCCTCCAGATGCTTCACTTATAAACAATTTAGTCTCACCCCATGAGGAACTTCCCTTTATAGAACTCCGTTCAAATGAATCTTTCGTCAATTTAGTATTGATAAAGTTTGAGGGACAACCAGTTACAACAATATTATCAATTCCAAGCCCCTTCAGAGCATTTGCAGTGGTTGCATCCCTTACGCTTAATACAGTTGTTTTAGTAGAAAGAGCCTTGGCAAGCCTGATAGTATTTGGGCCTATAGAAAGCTCTTGCCCAGAAGAAGCTTGCGAACCTAATCCTAAGACAATGCATCTACCAGAAATATTTTCTACGATCTGAGCTCTAAATAAATTACGGTCTTCGTCATCATCAGTCATGCCAAGCCAATTTGCGCAGGATATAATTGTTTGAGTATCGTCATTAAAATCTACTTGACCAGCCTTAGACCAGTCGACAAGTTGAAAGTCAGAGACATCAGCTAACAGCGAATCAACAGCTTTTCTAAAAACAAAATTACCAACGTTTTTACCACTTTGACTCATCAAAAAATCAGAACCATATTGATATGCGTTAGGGACACTCGATGCACAATTAAGATCAAGCCAATATTTATTCATACGCAATCATAAGAAGTCTCACTATAGCACGGAGCATGGGCCCATCGGAAAAGTCAAGATTAAAAGTCCATCAGAGATTATGAGGCAATAGTGCTAGAAATAAAATTTATTCGGGGCGTCCCGCATAAAACATCAAATAAAATAAACGACAAAGCTCATAGACATCAAGAAAATAAGCCGTTCAGCTTGACCACGAATAAACTAAAACAATATTTCAGAGCAGAAGCAAAAAACAGGCGTTACTACTAAAACAAGAAAGAACTAAAGACTTTAGATATCTGACTAAATAGTTTCCGAAACTTTATCGATAATTTTATCAAATAGTTTGATTCTCTCGGGATCTAAATTAGATAGATTTACCCAGTTTGTATTTTCTTGCACTTGCGAATCAAGGGAACACGAATCCACCATAAAAAATTTATTCATAATAGTTTTATATGATCCACCTACATATGCAATCATCTCGGACCGTTCCTTCGGTGAGTAAGCATACTTTGATCCATCTGTATGCATTTCGAGTAATTCTCGTTCGGACAATATTTTTTCAAACAACTGAGACACTGGGGCACTCCGCTTGATAGGGTTTCCAAACTTATTTACGTAATGGATGAGAAAATCATAAGGAGCAGTTACATTTTGCTGCGTATCTTCATAAGATTGGGGTAACTCTACGCCGATAATGCGAAGAAAATCAGCAACAACATCAGACTTATAAAGAGAGGACTTTTCAAAAGGTCTAACAATGATTTTTTTATTACCAAATACTGCACCCATTGTACCAAGAATATTAGGCAAATCTAGGTGAAGGTTGCAAATATCATGCCTACGATCTTTTTTTATTTGACGAAATTCATCTACATTGGACCAATCTCCATACTTGAGAGTTTGCAAGAGATCGGAATTGCAATGTTTATCTACTCGCCGGAGATAAATTACAAAATTAACATCATAGTCGACAAATTTATTTTTTAGATATACAAGTGTTTCAAAATCTTCCAAGGCTGTGTACGCAAACTCACAGCTGAGCACTAATGGTGGAATATAAGGTAAATTTATCTCGGCTTGATATGATTTAGTTTGCTCAGACCATGAGTCAATTAGAGTATCTAAGCTTGGAAGAGGTTTATTTTTCAAGTAATCTACGATTCGAGGAGCCCAAGAAAGCTCTGGCAATTTAAATTCTGCTTCTTTACAGAACAAACAGGTTTCAACCATATGGCTCTCTTCAATGAGCGGTTCAGGATATAAATAATACCTGCCAAGTATAGGGCGAAGTAACCTCATGGCACGTTGTATCGAAGTAGTCCCAGTCTTTTGAGTTCCTATGTGAAAAAAAAGCTTTTGTTTCATTTCTGCTAAAAATTCTTATAGGAAAGAGATGAGTCATATACTGATGATAATTGATCTATGATTCTAGACTCATCATGGTATCTAGCAGAAACTAGGCGGCAAGAACTTCTTACTCTACTCATCTGCATTTTACTAAGACCCAACAACCAACGGATACCAGCGCACATGTCTGAGATGTCCTCTGACTTAGATATATAGCCATTACTTTTATGCTTAACAAGCTCACTCACATTGCCTACATCACTTGCAACGACTGGAGTACCGCAAAGCATTGATTCTACTAGCGACATGGGGGCATTGTCCTCTCTAGATGGGAAAATAAATAGATCGGCTGCAGAATAAATATATGCAAGCTTCTCTTCATCATTAATATGGCCAAGATTATGAGATCTGAAGGGGATGTTTAAATGACCATTCCCGAAAAACACAACCTCTATATCGTCTGGACTAAATTCTTCAGACAATAATTGAGCTACAGATTGTAGTAAATCTCCACCCTTTCGCAAATTAGTGATATTATCAGCGCCAAACAACAATAATTTTTTGTCAAGAGGTAGACCAAGTTTAATGCGAGATACAGCACTGTTATGTGGCTTAAAAATATGAGTAGGCATAATATTAGGAATATGGTGGACGGGTCTTCCGCCAAAAACAATGCTTTGCTCTGCCAAAGATTTAAGCCACAAGGAGGGAGTAATTACTTGAATATTATTTAATCTTTTTAACGCACTAACTTTTATATCAAGCTGCTCCTGTGCAAACAGTGAGCCGGCTTTTAATAAATGACATTTAGAGCAATCTTCAACAAAATTTAGGCAGTTTTCACTGTAATGACAGCCTCCTGTAAAGGGATTCATATCATGTAGTGTCCACACGATAGGCTTATTATCTGGTATATTGCTTAAAAGATTGTAATCTAGCAATCCACTTACCCAGTGAAAATGTAAAATATCAAAGAAATCGAACAGCTCTATTAAATGCTCTTTGCTAGCCGATGAATAAGTTGAAGAAAAGAGTTCTCGTGCTGTAGTTTGATGGGTACCGTACACTGGGCCTAAGTTTTTTGTACTCCATGACTCTTGAAGGTCTTCAGGAGATGCTTGGGAATCCCACGGTCGAACTAAAGCATGGGATTTAGTTGGAGTCTGATTAAATAATGAATATGATTGTGCAGAAAATGAGTTTTCTTGTAAGCCAATTCTGAGACGACTAGCTGCAATAGCAGCTCCACCAGAAGAAAAAGTGTTAAAAATTCCAATATTGAATGATAACTTTTGATCAGACTCCGATTTAGAAGATTCGCATGATGAATCTGGTTTTACAATCGAACTATTATCAGTAGAAGTGTCAACTTCTAAAGGGGTATTATTGGCATTATCAAAAGCTTCTTTATATTGATTATGAATTTCAACAAGGTAGTCAAGAGATTTTCTGGCTTGCTTGAAACCACCATATTTACATTGAACTATCGAAAGTTGTGTTATTGATTCAGCTTGCTTTCCACGAGTTTTACAATCTGGATGATATACACTATAAGAAAGACCTGGATGCTTTAAATGCTTTGCGCCGTATTTTTTTGCTAAACCAAGAAATAAATCTGCATCCATCGCATAGTGATCATGGATGTCTAACGGACCTACTTCATCCCAAGCAGATTTAGAAAAGAAAACACTTGGCTGAACCAAGTGGTTAGTAGCCCAATCTAACAGATTTTCAAATTTAATGCTCTCTTCTGAATACTTCTTGTGAGATATGATAGAAAAATTTTTCTCAACCATATATGCATCTCCTACCATGAAGTTGGGCATTTGAAGATCAAGATATTTACTTCTGACAAAATCAAGTGCATATGGCAGTAACAAATCATCTCCGTTTAGCCAACCAAGAAGTTCACCTGTTGCACAAGCAAAGCCTTTGTTGATAGCATCACTTTGACCTTTATCAGGCTCGGAAATGACGACATCAAAAAGCTCTTTATAGTGATTTAGTATTTCATGGGTATTATCAGAACTTCCACCATCCGAGACAATTATTTCAACGTTCTCAAGATTGCTATATTGAATACTTCTAATCGTTTTCTCAAGAAAATTACCTGAATTGTAGAAGGGAATGACTAAGGAAAATCGCACATTAACAAAATCATCGCGCAATTGCTCATTTATGGCTTGTTGATGTTGCTCTAAACTTGATTCCCATGGCAAGATTGAATTGGTATCAAGAGGGGACTTAATTTGCGAGAAATCAGTGATGTTCATAGCAGATTTAAAATTGACGAATTCAGCCTCGACGTACTTGCGAGGAAAATATTGATACAGTATCAGGGAGTCCTTGGCTGAGGGTTATGGAGGCGGACCAACCAATCTTTTTTAGCCGACTTACATCAAGTTGTTTTTTAGGTGTTCCATCCGGTTTGGTTTTATCCCATATAATTTTACCTTGGAAATCCGTTGCCCGTGCTACAGCCTGAGCCAACTCTTTAATTGTAACATCATTACCTGTGCCAACATTAAGATAATGAAGATCATTATAGTCTGGTTTCCAACTTTCTAAGGCAAATACGCATGCCTCACCCAAATCATCCACATGCAAAAACTCACGCAGCGGTGTACCTGTTCCCCAACAGGTCACACTGTCAGCACCTGATTTCTTTGCTTCATGGAATCGACGAATCAAAGCAGGTAAAACATGACTATTCTCGGGGTGATAGTTATCTCCAGGACCATAGAGATTGGTAGGCATCAAGCTGATCGCATCGAAGCCGTATTGCTTTCTCAATGATTCGCAGAGCTTAATTCCAGCAATTTTTGCAATGGCATACCACTCGTTAGTCGGCTCAAGAGCACCAGTCAACAAAGCCTCTTCTTTAATCGGTTGATCAGCAAATTTTGGATAAATGCAACTACTACCCAAAAACAACAAGCGCTTAACTCCACCACGCCATGCGGTTTCAATCACGTTGGTTTGTATTTTCAGATTCTGCAGCAAGAAATCCGCCGGATACGTATCGTTCGCATGAATGCCGCCCACCTTTGCAGCAGCCAAAACAACCACAGTGGGTTTATTTTCATCAAACCAATGTTGCACCGCCTGAAGATCCAACAAGTCAAGCTGATCACGACTTGCTGAGAGCAGATTCTCATAACCACTGCGTTGTAAGGCCCTGCAGATGGCACTACCAGCCATACCTCGATGGCCAGCAACGAAAAAACGATCATCTTTGTTGATGAGCTTCTCCATCAGCCCTTGCTCCGCCCAGCCTGAATTGCTGCAGAAGTAGTCGGTGGATTTTCCATTGATCCAACCACTTTGAATCCTTTCAAACGCAGAATGGCTTCTTTGCGTGCTTCTTCACGATCCGCATCCACCATCTCAGCTACTAGCTCCTCCAAGGTGGTCGTAGGTGTCCATCCCAGCTTTTTATGGGCCTTACTTGGATCGCCAAGCAAAGTTTCAACCTCAGCCGGGCGGAAGTAGCGAGGGTCAATGCGGACCACCACTTCACCACTGCTGCGACGACCCACTTCATCCAATCCCTGTCCTTCCCATTCCAAAGGACCCCATCCCAGGGCTTCTGCGGTGAGTTCGATGAACCTCCGAACACTTTCTTGCCGGCCAGTCGCAATTACGAAATCCTCAGGCGGTCCCTCCTGCTGAAGCATCCGCCACTGCATTTCCACGTAATCCCGGGCATGCCCCCAATCGCGCAGGGAATCGAGATTGCCCATATAAAGACAATCTTCGAGCCCTTCGTTGATCCGCGCCATGCCACGCGTAATTTTTCGCGTCACAAAGGTTTCACCACGCCGGGGGCTCTCGTGATTGAACAGGATGCCATTGCAGGCATACATCCCGTAAGCTTCACGATAATTCACCGTAATCCAGTAACCGTACAGTTTTGCGACACCGTAGGGACTTCTCGGATAGAAAGGAGTGCTCTCTTTTTGAGGCACTTCCTGCACGAGGCCATAAAGCTCACTGGTGCTGGCCTGATAAATGCGACAAGTCTCCTGTAAACCAAGAATCCTCACAGCCTCAAGGATTCTGAGCGTTCCCAATGCATCACTGTTGGCCGTATACTCCGGTGCTTCAAAGCTGACAGCCACATGACTTTGAGCACCTAAATTATAAATCTCATTAGGCTGGACTAATTGAACAATTCTTATCAAGTTGGTACTATCTGTTAAGTCTCCATAATGAAGAATTAATTGTGGATCTGTTTCATGCGGATCCTGATAGAGATGATCAATGCGACTTGTATTGAAACTACTTGCACGACGCTTGATGCCATGAACTTCATAACCCTTCTCCAAGAGCAGCTCAGCCAGATAACTTCCGTCCTGGCCTGTGATACCGGTAATTAATGCCTTTTTCATCTTTAAGACAGAGTACTTCCCATTATTACATCACTTCGTCCGTAGCGATCTTCAAATCGAACGATGTCGTCTTCGCCGAGGTACTCGCCGCTTTGCACCTCAATCAGCTCCACGGGGATTTTCCCTGGATTTGACAGGCGGTGCTTGCAGCCCAGGGGGATGTAAGTGCTCTGGTTCTCACCCAGCAGTTGCTCTTCTCCATCCCGTTCGACGATGGCTGTTCCGCGCACCACAATCCAGTGTTCGGCCCGGTGGTGATGCATTTGCAGCGACAGGCTGGCGCCGGGTTTCACGGAGATTCGCTTCACCTGCCAGCGGCTGTCCTCCACCACACCCGTGTAAGAGCCCCATGGCCTGTAGATCTTCCGGTGGGCCTTGCCCTCCGGGCTGCCTTCGGCCTCTAGCTGCTTCACCACGGTTTTGATCTCTTGCGCTTTCGAGCGGTCCGCAATCAACACGGCATCGTCGGTTTCCACCACCACCAGGTTCTCCACCCCCAGCCCCACCACCAAGCGGTGTTCGCTGCGCAGGTAGCAGTCGCGGCTGCCTTCGGCGATCACATGGCCCTGCAGCACGTTGCCTTGAGAATCCCGCTGTTCTGAGGTTTCCCAGAGCGCGCTCCAGCTGCCCACATCGCTCCAGCCCGCATCCAGCGGCAGCACACTGCCCAATTCCGTTTTCTCCATCACGGCCACGTCAATGGCCACGTTGGGACACTTGGCGAAGGCCTCCCGCTCCAGCCGATGGAATTCCAGGTCGGCCGTGTCTTGCTCCAGTGCTGCCCGGCAGCAGCTCACCACTTCCGGGGCCAGTCGCTCCAATTCCGCCAGCATGGCGCTGGCGCGGAACAGGAACATGCCGCTGTTCCAGGTGAAGCGGCCGGTGGCCAGGAATTGCTCTGCTGTGGCCTGATCGGGCTTCTCCACGAACCGCTTGATCGGCACATGGGCCGGTCCCCCAAGGGAGAAGGGTTCGCTGGCTTCGATGTAGCCGTAACCGGTTTCCGGAGCCGTTGGCACGATCCCGAAGGTCACCAGACGTCCCTCTTCGGCGGGTTGGCGGCCAGCGTCGATGGCCTGGCGGAACTGGGCGGCATCGCGGATCAGATGATCTGCCGCCAGCACCAGTAGCAGCGGGTCCTCGCCGTTGCTCGTGGCCTGCAGTGCGGCCACGGTCACCGCCGGAGCGGTGTTGCGGCCCATCGGTTCCAGCAGAATTGCGTTCGGCTCGACTCCGATCTGCCGCATCTGTTCGGCCACGATGAAGCGGTGGTCTTCATTGCAGATCAGCAGGGGGGCCGCCAGGGCATCAAGGCCATGGAGCCGCTGTTGGGTCTGTTGCAGCAACGTGGCCTCCCCCTCTCCGCTCAACGGCCAGTACTGCTTGGGGTAACTCGCCCGTGACAGCGGCCAAAGCCTTGTGCCGGTGCCTCCGCAAAGGATCACAGGGATCAGCGGTGTGTTCATCACATTGATCCAAGAGCAGGCCCATATCATCGCGGATTATCTAAAGTCCTTATTGACAATCAGAGGCAACAGCGATTTTGTCCCCGGTTTGGGGGAAGACCCGAAAACCCGGCGCAACTTGCGATGAGAGCCATGTGTATTCCAAGTAACTTGACGGTTAATTCGCTAGACGATCCAGCCCTGTGGTGAGCGAATCAACAACGCAATCTGAATTGCTCCACAGCCTGATCAAGGGCCTTGGAACAGCCGAAAAATTAGACACTGGTACTGAAATCGACCTTCGAGGTGGATGGCTGCTGATCAAGGACGGCAGCCTGCGCAGCCTTGCTGCACTTCCTCCCAGCCAGCAATGGTGCACTGTCCAGCGCCACCGGGACGGAGAACTGGTGGGCTGGCTCAATTGGCTGCATCAACGTCCGATCGAGGTTCTGCGAGCGGCTGAACCCACTACGGTCTGGCACCTTTCTGCCGAAGCAGTCGATGAGCTCTGGGGCAAAACTCCCGAACTGGAACAGTTCTGCGCCAAGCAAACTCCAGCAATCGAAGCTGTTCATCTGCTTCAGCAACTCAGCCACGCCAATCAGGAACGCGCGAAGCAGCTGGAGCAGTGGAAACGGCTGATGCCTCAGCTGCGTTGGCTTGTGGATGTGAATCCCACTCCCGCAGACCTGGAGGCCCCCGGCCAGTGGTATTGGCCCGATGGCACGCCCTGGGGCTCTGACACGCAACCCAGTTCTCGCCATCAACGCCTGATCTGGCTGCCCGATCCCCGGCTGCAGCGCGAGCAGGCCCTAGTGAAGGCAGAAATGGGCCAGCTCGTGGCTGCAGCAGCTGAACAAGCCAGATCCACAACGGTTACTCCTGAGTTCTTCGAGCTGCCGCGGGCCAGCGGCCCCCGCGACATTCCGCTGGCCATCTGCCAGGCCATCGCCCTGCATATGGGTGTGCCGTTCAATCGCGACAACCTGCTCGATCAGATCAATGCGGTGCTGGAGCGGCAGCCCCAACTCAATCTGTTCAACATCGGCCAACTGATCAGCAGCCTCGATCTTTCCGCTTCCCTCAGCCAAATCCCCATGGGCCAGTTGGCGCGGGTGCCAACTCCGGCTGTTCTAGAGCACCAAGGCCATTTCGCCGTGCTGGAAGGCATCGAACCCGATGGCCGTCTACGCCTGCTCGAGCCAGAACTGGGCCCCCTGCTTGTCCCCCCCACAGCGCTGATTGCACCGGGTGCCGAACGGATGCAGCTGCTGCTCTTCCGTCGCCGCCCCGGCAGCAAGGAGCGGCGCTTCAGCTGGTCATGGTATGGCCCCTACCTGGCCCCCCATCGCCAGGAACTCATCCAGGTGCTCGCCTGCACCGCAATCACAACCGTGCTCGGTCTCGTGATCGGCCTCGGCATTTTCCGCATGGTTCAGGCGCAGGGCGGGGGCACTGACTCGATCAACGGTGTCATCAGCATTGGCATCATCCTCATCGCCGCCTGCGTCATGGAAGCGGTGGTATCCGTGCTGCGAAGCCTGATCTTCACCGGAGTGGCCAACCGGGTGGACATGGACACGCGCGAAACGATCCTTGATCGAATGGTGCGTCTTCCCCAAGGCTTTTTCGATGAACGGCCTGTAGGCCAGATCACCTACTACTTCACCAAACTTGATCAGCTGCGCGACTTCCTAATCAGCAAGGCACTCACCTCAATCCTTGATTTTGGATTTAGTTTTTTCTTCCTAGTAGTGCTTTGGTGGATCAGCCCCACCCTCACCCTGATCACCCTCAGCTCATTACCACTGTTCATCGTGCTGGCGTTCATCGCCAATCCCCTGATCGACGATCAGATCGGACGAACTGTGCAGGAAGCCATCAGCACCAACAGCTATCTCACCGAGGCGATCACCGGCATCCAGACGATCAAATCTCAGAATGCGGAACTCAAAACCCGTTGGCAGTTCCAAGATCGATATTCCCGCTACATCGGCGAAGATTTCAAGCTCAAGGTAAGCAGTGAAACGATCGGAGCACTCGCCAAGTTCATTAGCGAACTCACCCAGATCGCCTTAATGGTTGTGGGGATTTACCTAATCAGCAAAGGTGAACTCAGCATCGGAGCATTATTTGCTTTCCGAATATTAGGCGGCCGAGTCACAGGCCCGATGATCCAGCTGGTGCAGACCTGGCAGCAATTCAAGATTCAGAGCCGCAACCTGCAGCTTGCTGCCGATGTTGTTGACAGGCCCACGGAACAGTCCGCCCTACAGGCCAGCAACATCCCGATGCCGCCGATAGCCGGTAATGTCTCCATCCAATCCGTGGATTTCAGCTACAGCAGCGGCGGTCCCCAGATTCTCCATAACGTATCCCTTGAGGTGCCCCGGGGCACCTTTGTGGGCATGGTGGGAGGCTCCGGGTCCGGGAAATCAACAATTCTCAAATTGCTGCCTCGCTTCTACGAGCCAGATGCTGGCCGCCTGCTGATTGATGGCATGGACATCAACAAAGTTGAGTTGTACTCCCTGCGCCGCCAGATCGGTGTCGTCCCACAGGATTCGCTGCTCTTCGACGGCACGATCAAGGACAACCTGCTGATGGTGAAGCCCGATGCCAGCGCCGATGAATTGATCCGCGCTGCCAAGGTGGCCTGCGCTCACGAGTTCATCATGGCCATGCCCCAGGGTTACAACTCCTCAGTGGGCGAGAGAGGCGCCGGACTCTCCGGTGGCCAGCGCCAGCGCATGGCCCTGGCCAGGGCGGTGCTGCAGAACCCACGCATGCTCATTCTTGATGAAGCCACCAGTGCCCTCGACGCCCGCACCGAGCGCCAGGTGTGTATGAACCTATTTGAGGCCTTTCGAGGTCGCACCGTCTTCTTCATCACCCACCGCCTCTCCACCGTGCGGCCGGCCGACATGATTGTGCTGATGGACCAGGGAGCTGTAATGGAAGTGGGCACACACAAAGCTCTCATGGAACAAGAAGGCTGGTACTACGCCCTCTATCAGAGCCAGAGCGAGGAGGGATTGAGCTAATGGCACCGATCCAGCTCATTCACAGCGAACAGCAGTTCGCGCACCTGCGTCCAACCATGGAGCGTTACGCCGGCTGCGTGGATCCAGCCCAGTGGCCCATGCTGTCCAAACCACTGATCCTGATCCTCACCACCCAACGCACAGGCTCCACGCTGCTCTGCCAGGACATCGCATCCGCCTGGCAGCTCCCTTATCAACCCACGGAGTCTTTCATCCCCCCGCTCACCGGCATTTTTAACAACGGCATCCCACCGCAAGACTTACACCAACAACTCGCCAACACCCTCAAACAACACAACCAAGCTTCCTGCAGTGTGTTCAAACTCATGGCTGATTACATCGGCTGGCTTGGATTCTTTTGCACACCCAAACAGCAAGCCCTCAGCGCCTCCTACACCGAGCTGTCGGCCAGATTTCTACAACTCATTCAGACACATAGCCCTGAGGGTTTCCACCTTATTCAGCTGAAGCGGAAACACAAATTGAAGCAGGCGATCTCTCGCCTGTTCAACAGCATGGGACTTCCAACCCACATCAGCAGCGACGATGATCAAAAAAGTTTCGACACCAATTTAGTTGAAAAACTAGCAGCTTATCCTCAGCTCGAATTGATGGTGATCGACCAACTGCGCATCATCCTTAGCCAGTGCCACCTCCTGGAAGTTACGCTGAACAAGACAACAAGAATTGACTGCAACATAAGCCTGGAATATGAACACGATCTCTGCAAAAATGCTGATACTTATCTGAACTCCATTAGCAAACAGATGGGCTTCAAAGTCGATTCGATTCAGCGGCAACTCCGCCGCACATCCGGCTCCGTCAGCAGAGATCTGTTGCAACGGACTCTTCACATCCTCGGATTAGGAGAATTGGAAGAAATTGACTTGCAACCCAGCGAACAAGAGATCTCGGTAGGTCAGTAATGGCAGCCATCGAACCGCAGCCAGAACAACGCCCCAATCCTTTCATCGAGGAACCATCGAACACAGTTGAGCCAACACCAAAGCCCTGGAGCTTCAGCCAGCCGGTGCTGCTCAAGAAAACCAATCGCAACCGCAATGTGCTCGTATGGAGCCTCGTAGGGAGCGTGACCTTTGCAGGCGTCTGGTCGGCGATCGCACCACTTCAGGAAACCGTAGCCGTATCAGGCAAATTGCAACCGATTCAGGCGGTGCAGGACATCGAAGCCCTGGTCCCAGGGGTCGTCGAGACCGTGTTGGTTAACGATGGAGAGCGGGTCGCGCAGGGCGACGTGCTGCTTCGCTTTGATTCGCGCGCTGCTAATGCGCGTTTGGAGGCCGCCCGCAGCAACCGCGACCGCCTTCAGAACCAAGTGGCGATCAACCGCGTGATCCTGGGGGAGCAAGACGCCGCGAAGCTCACCGCCAATCAACAACTGCAGCTGCTCAACCAGCGCCGCCAGCAAACCGGCGAGAACAACGCAGCAAGCGAGGCCCTGGCCCGCAGCCGAGTGCGCCTACAAGGCCTGCATCAGGCACTCGCGACAGCAGAGAACATTGCTCAGCGCTACCAGAGCCTGCTTGCCGATGGCGCTACCAGTGCACTCCAAGCTTTGGAATCCCAAGCCAAAGTGGACAAACTCCGCAGCGAAGTGCAGGCCGAGGAGCGGGAAGTGGCTCGCCTCGAAGCCACAGCCAGGGCCACCATTTCGGGGAATGAGGCTGAGCTGCGCAAGGCCATTGAAACCAACCTGAGGGCCATTGCGGACCTCAGCGAAGAGATTGAACAAACCAATGTGCTGATCTCAAACATCGAGGTCACAGCACCGGTAGGGGGCACCGTGTTTGATGTCAGCGTCAGCCGCGGCAGTGTGGTGCAACCCCAAGGCGAAGCCAAGCCCCTGCTGAAGATCATTCCGGCAGGTCCTCTCCAGGCCAAGGTCTATCTGCCCAACTCCGCGATCGGCTTCATCCAACCCGGCCAACGGGCCGATGTGGGGCTAACGTCATTTCCCCGCGATGAGTACGGCTTCATCCCTGCCACCGTGCAACGCATCGGCTCAGATGCCCTCACCTCGGAAGAGCAGCAACGGGTTCTAGGCACATCGGCCCAGGGGCTGCATTTCCCCGCTGTTCTAAAGCTGGAACGTCAGACCCTGAAGGCAGGCCGACGCAATGTACCTCTGCAACCCGGCATGAGCCTCACTGCCGATGTGTTCCTGAGGGAACGCCGCTTCATCTCCACGATCACGGGCGCCATGGAGAAACGCCTACGCAGCCTGGAGAGGCTGCGCTAATGAAAAAAACGAAAGCATGTCAGCTCTGAAGCATCGTTCGATCACGTCGCAACTGCAGCACAACAGCGAGATCCCTATCCATCCGCTCTGGACCTTCCTCCCCAGCGAACGTCGCTCGCGCCAGGCCCTATTCCATCTGCGCCGCCGCCGGCTCTGGGCCTGGCTCAAACAGAAGCGCCAACGCATCGGACTAGTGGTGATTCTGTATCTGCTGATCTGGTCGATACCACTGCTGGCCGGCGAACCAATATTGTCAGCCTTTGCCGTTCTGCCGTTATTGCTGGTGCCACCGGTCGGTTATCTGGTCTACTGGCTGGTCTGGAACGAGTTTCACGCCTGATGCCGGCCTCCTCAACTGCCAATCACAACGGCTGGATCGAACTTATGCCGGGGGTTCCCTGGGCATCGCCAGAAGAACTGAATCGACTGGCACGCCAGCAGGGCCTCTGCCTCGCCATCGCCCAGGCCGCGGTCTACGACGAGATCTGTCAGGCCGTGAACCTCAGCCAAGACGAGGAAATGGAAGCGGTGCGCACCTATGTGGCGCAGCAGGAGATTCACGATAAGCGTGATCTAGAGCAATTCCTCAAAATCAAGGGTTGGAGCCAGGCCGATCTCACCTATTTCTCCACCAAAGGCGAACGCCTGCAACGGTTCCAGGAACAGGTGTTCAGTAACGATGTGAGCCTGCGCTTTCTTGAAACCAAACTGGACCGCGATCAGATCAGCTACTCGCTGATCCGGGTTAGTGATGGCGACCTGGCCTTCGAGCTGCATCAACGTCTTCAAGAAGCTGAAGCCAGCTTTGAGCAGCTGGCGGCTGAGTTCTCGGAGGGGGCTGAACAAAGCAGCGGCGGCAGCATCGGCCCGGTGCCCGTTACCCAGGCTCATCCCACCGTGGCGAACAAGCTGCGCACCAGCCAACCAGGACAACTCTGGCCTCCTTTTTTCCTGGAGAACATCTGGTTGATTCTGCGGCTCGACCAATGGGAGGGTGCGCGACTCAACGACGCAACACGCAACGAACTACTTGATGAGCTGTTTGACGAATGGGTGGAGGAGAGGGTGTCGCAGCTTCTGGCCGGCAACACCCCAAGCCCCCTGCCGTATACGCCTTAGAGGTGTCCTAGAGCCTCAACCAACCAATTCGGCAGACCTTCCACTTGATCGAATTCGATTTTGTTGGCCGGGAAATACAACAAGGTTGCAAAAATCAAACCCTGATAGTCAGGCTCGGCTACATCCAGCTGCTCGGCACAACGTTTGAGTTGCGGTCTGGTCATTTCATCATCTGCATTCACCAGCACAGCACCAAAACCAGAGCTAATCAGCTGGCTGGTGATCTCACCCACATCGGTGTTGAACAGATCCTCAAGGTCTGAAGCGTCAACATCAAGCCACAACTGCGCCAACACTCGCCGCAAACCGCTTAGTTCATCCAAAGTCTCCTGGTCATCAGGAGCCAGGCCATACAACGTGATCAGGGCTTTGATCTTGCGCACCACTTCAGCATCGCTGAGCACTGCCAATGCCTCTTCACCCCGTTGCTGACACAGCACGGGCAATTCAAAATCCTGCAGAGCGGGATCACCTGAACCATTTGCTTCACCTACTGATTCAGCCGCTGGATTGAGATAACCAGCAGGGCCCTCCAGCCGAAGCTTCAGAGCTGGATCACAATGAGTCGCGTAGTCCAAAACAAGCCACTCCGGCAGCAAGGTTTCAGCCTGCGACAGTTTGAATTTATCGGGACCTGTGTAAGGCATGAGAGCCAGCAGCAGATTCAGCAGCCTGGAATGCTGCTCTGGCTGCACCATCCGTTCTGCGAGCAATTCCCTCCACTGACGTTCATCATCAGCCAAAGGCTGACGCGGCAGCGGTCCTTCCAACAGCATCCGCTGCAAGTCCCCCAAGGGGCTGACGTAGAGGAACTCAAGCTGGTCCACCGGCGCCGTTAGCCAGAATTGAGACAAACGATGCCGTGCCACCCGCGCCGCCTGCAGACTGCTTGGTGTAGGGAGCTGGGCGGCGTCCCAGAACAATGCTTCCAACCTAGCCACAGACCAAGAGCGGTCGGGAATGCTTAGGTCAAGACCCATCCACTTGGGCGCAGGCATAGAGATCGAAGGCGCCCCCAACAAATCAACCGCGTCAGGGAGTGGCGCCATCCCCAGCTGCTGCTTGACCCAGGTGCGCAGACCCATGAACTTCTAACTTATAAGGCCCTCAATGGTACGGGTCATCCGCCGCACTCATAGGCAATAAGGTGACACCCATGCATCTGCTATTGATCCACCAGAACTTTCCCGCCCAGTTCAGGGATCTTGGCCCTGCCTGGCTCGCCGAAGGTCACCAATTAACAGCTATTGCTTACACAACTCCTCCTAAAGATTCAACAGCTTGGAGCGGACTTGAACATTTTCGCTACACCTGGCCAAAAGACAGTCAACCCAGTAAGGACGATCGCGGACGGATCGTTGCTGCACTCTGCCAACAACTCCGCAACAACGGCCATTCTCCGGATGTGGTGATCGCACACAGCGGCTGGGGGGAGGCGTTGCACCTGAGTGGGATCTGGGAAGAAGTCCCATTGGTGGTGATGCCGGAACTCTGGGGATCAGCCAAGTCTCTTGGTTTTGGCTTTGATCCTGCCTTGCCTGACGACATATCAGATCCAGATTTTTTTACGGCAGACAACGCAATATCCGCTAAGGCGATCCACCTGAGCCAAGCGGCTCTGGTGGCCAGCCGCAGCCAAAAATCCAGCTTTCCACCACATCTCCGACAGAAAATCATTGTTCAACCTGAAGGTCTGCCTTTAGACAATTACGGAACCAACCGCCAGGCACAGCTTCAGTACGGGGCGAACTACTTCTCAGCCGGGGAACCCTTGGTCACGTTCGTGGCCAGAACGCTGGAACCGCTGAAGGGAATCCGCGAGGTACTAAAGGCCTGGCCGTTGGTGCTGGAACAGCGACCCGATGCCCAACTTCTCTTAGTAGGTGATTGCGACCCTCCCGGGTACGGCATTGAGACACCCATTGGTACAAGCTTTTTAGAGGATTCCCTTGCAGCATTACCAAATCAGACCGATCGCAGCAGCATCCGCGTACTTGGAATGCTCGACCACACCTCCCTAGTGACGCTGCTTCAGTGCAGCGCCTGTCACCTCGCCCCGAGCTATCCCTACACCCTCTCGTGGAGCAACCTTGAAGCTCTGGCCTGCGGTGCTCCGGTGATTACCAACCTCGGCAGCGCCCTAAGCCTTGAGCTTTCAGACAACGAGAATGGACTGTTCTACAGCTTTTCGGATGTGCGCGGGCTAGCCGAACTCGTTCTTGAGCTCCTGAACAAACCCGAACTCCAACAACGACTGGGAGAAGCAGGACAACGCCTTGTGCGACAACGCTTCAGCCAGAAGGTGGCACTGAAAAACTTCGACACCCTGTTTTGCCAGCTCACCAAAGTCAGCAAAACCTGACCGCTCGCTGACGAGCGTCACCCATCACTCAATTCCCAGTCGCATCAAACGATCTGAACCAGTGCCGCACGAGACTCAATGACCGACACAGGCAAAGACGGTTGCCGAAACGTCCTCATGAGCACCAATACCCACTTCCGGGGGCTACATTCACCGCATCGCCTAACTCACGATGTCTGTTCAGCCACCCGTCATTATCGATGAAGGATCCAATCCTCCAGAGATAGTTACGACTGACTCTTTCGCCGAGCTTCTGTTCACTGGCAGCGCCAGCAAAGGCTTTGAAGCGAAAATCATTGATGGGCCTACCGGCATCATTGCTTCAAAGCCCCTCAAGAATGCCAGCATCAAAGCGGCTACTGAGAAGGGTGAAACGCTTGAAATCGGTATTGAAGCTACTAAAGTTGAAAAATCAACCTTCAAAGCAACTGGCAAGGGTGATCTGAATTTCCAAGCCCGAACTGGAACTTACATTGACACTGAATCAAAGGTACAAAAAAGTCTGATTCTATTAAGTTTGGAAGCAAAACAAAACTTAAAGGTGTCGATATCAAAACAGGAAAAGGTTCAGACACTGTGACCTTTGGCGGTAACACCAAGCTCAAGTTCAAAGGCGGAGATTCCACTATTGATCTTGGCGAAGGGGGCAAAGATAAAGTCGAGTTCAAAAACTTCAAGGACTTCAAGAAAGGGGGACTTACCATCGAAAACTTCGATAAAAAAGACAAGCTCATCATCAACGATCAGAAGTTTGGGTATAACAAACTTCAGAAGGAAGATTTCAAAGGAATCGAAATCGACTTTGCCGATTGATTTTTATCACTTCAAAGCCCCTTCTACGGAAGGGGCTTTTTTTTTGCCTGAACGTCGCAGCATAGATTTGTTGGGTTGTTCAACCGAGCGCGCCGGTGATTGAGCGTTACACCCTTCCCGAGATGGGAGCCGTCTGGAGTGAGCAGGCGAAGTTCCAGAGCTGGCTTGACGTGGAAATCGCCGCCACAGAAGCCAACTGTCGCCTGGGTCGAGTGCCCCAGGAGGCCCTCGACACCATTAAGGCCAAAGCCAGCTTCGAGGTTGAGCGCATCCTCGAAATTGAAGCCGAGGTGCGCCACGACGTGATCGCCTTCCTCACCAACGTGAATGAGCACGTGGGTGATGCCGGGCGTCACATCCACGTGGGCATGACCAGCAGCGACGTGCTGGACACGGGCGTAGCCCTGCAGCTGAAACGTTCCGTGGCCCTTCTGCGCACCGAACTCGATGCCCTGGCCGACGCCCTGCGCGAACTGGCCCGGGCCCATAAGGGCACCGAAATGATCGGCCGCTCCCATGCCATCCACGGCGAACCGATCACCTTCGGGTTCAAAGTGGCCGGCTGGCTGGCGGAAACCGAGCGCAACCGTATCCGACTAGAGCGGCTTGAGAAAGATGTGGCCGTGGGCCAGGTGAGCGGCGCCATGGGCACCTATGCCAACACCGATCCCCAGGTGGAAGCCATCGCCTGCGAGATCCTCGGGCTTACCCCCGACACCGCCAGCACCCAGGTGATCTCCCGCGATCGCCATGCCGACTACGTGCAGACCCTCGCCCTGGTGGGCGCCTCCCTGGAGCGCTTCTCCACCGAGATTCGCAACCTCCAACGCACCGACGTGCTGGAAGTGGAGGAGAACTTCGCCAAGGGCCAGAAGGGCAGCTCCGCCATGCCCCACAAACGCAACCCGATCCGCAGTGAGCGGATCAGCGGTCTGGCCCGGGTGCTGCGCAGCTACACCATTGCTGCCCTTGAAAACGTAGCCCTCTGGCACGAGCGCGACATCAGCCACAGCTCCACGGAGCGAATGATGCTTCCCGATTGCTCGGTGACCCTGCACTTCATGCTCCGGGAAATGACCAGCGTGGTGAAGGGTCTTGGGATCTACCCCGAGAACATGCGCCGCAACATGAATGTGTATGGCGGTGTGGTGTTCAGCCAGCGGGTGTTGCTCGCTCTTGTGGGCACCGGCATGAGCCGCGAAAAGGCTTACCAGGTCGTTCAACGAAACGCCCACACAGCCTGGAACACTGCAGGCGGCGACTTCCGCGCCAACCTCGAAGCAGATGAGGATGTGACGAGCCGACTCAGCGCAGCTGAGCTGGCCGACTGCTTCAGCACAGCACTGCACCAGGAGAACCTGGGCGTGATCTGGGAGCGACTGGGGATCTAATCAGCGACCACCGTTCGACGGCATCGGGAGACCCAGCAACCGGTAAACCGATGCCGCATCCACGATCGGCTCGAGCGGCAGCATGGCGTCGCTCATGGTGTCGGTGACCTTCGTGAAGGTATTGCGGTCCACAACCACCACATCACCGTTTCGCAGCGGCGGGTTGTTGGCACTGCTGAGCAGAGCATTGGGGTCGTAACGCAGCTGCTTCACAGTGGTGCGTCCCTCACGGTCCATTCGGATCAATTCAACCCGTTTCACGCTGCCCCGGCGGGTCACACCTCCAGACGCCAGGATCGCGCGAGATAACGGATCGTTGGATCCAATTTGAACCATTCCCGGTGAGAAGACTTCTCCGACAACCTGCACATTGATCACTGCGGGCGCGAAGTTGGAGGCAGCAGTCGTCAGCAGGTCGACATTGACCGGTGATGTTGCTTTGTGGACCCGGATGCTATCGCCGTCATAGATCAACGGATTGGGGGCAAAGCCTCCGTCTTTCAGAACGGTGAGGTAGTTAAAGACGTAGCTCTGGGTTGGTCCACCAGGAGTGGGGGACGGCCTCAGCAACTCCAAACGGGCCAGATCACCTGTGGCAGATATTCCACCAGCCTTCTGAATCACATCAATCATCGTCGGCCAGCCGCCACCATCGGCGCCGACGCTCGTCGCGTCACTGGATATGCCAATGGATCCCTGACTGTCGACCGGCAGCGTGAACACGCCGGGGCGCAGGACCTCTCCCGTCACCGTCACCCGAACCGGTCGCTGCTGAACAAGGTCGAGATAGACGAGGGGGCGACGAAGGAATCGGCTGTAGCCAGCCTTGATCCGCTGGCGAGCCTCCTCCAGGGTCAAGCCCCATACTTCAACCGTGCCAAGCCTCGGAAGGTTGATGGTGCCATCGCTCAACACCTGAACCTGAGCCTCATAGCCCTCAATCTTGAACACCGATGTCACCAGTCGATCCCCAGGCGCCAAGCGGTAGCGATAGGTCTGGGGGGGCAGGCTGGGCGTGGATGGCAGCGGTGGCGGAGCTTGAGGAGACCTGGTAGAAGCCGTCGGTGTCTTCAGCCAGTTAATCCTCTCTTCAGCCTTCAAACCAACGCCCAACAACCCAGGCACCGCGAGCACAACCGCCATAGCAACAGATGCGGTAAAACCTGTCCTTTTGGGCACAACCATGGATGGATCTCAAACAGCGGCCAAATGGACGCCAATCTTCCCGCATAATGCGGTTCAGGCATATGGGCCATGACGCAGACCGGACCAGCAGCGCAGCACGACGTCCTGCTCCCTCCGGGCTGGAGCCAAATCAACTCGGCTGGAAGCCTGTTGTTCCATCTCGACGGTCTTGAGCTGCATCTGATCCCCGGCTCAAGATTTGAGGACGTTGCTGATGCGGTCGGCACCCTGCGGGAATCCACTTACCGTCAGCAGCTCTCCGGATCTGGCAGCACCCGGGACCTCGACGGCCGGGATGGGGCCTACGACCATCTGATTCTGCTGGAACCCAGCAGCAGAACCCTTGCCGGATCCGCCCGGCTGCAGTTCATCCCCCAAGGCACGGCAGCGGAAGACCTGCCCGGCACCCAGCAATCCTACCTGGAGCACGTCTACCCAGGCATCAAGATGATGCTGGCGGAGCAGACCCACCACGTGGAGATCGGTCGGGTGGCCCTGGCCCACCGCTTTCAACGCCAACCGCATTCCCTGATGGCCTTGTTCCGCGGCGGGCTCTTGATCGCAGCCCGCTCAGGATTCAGCATCCTGCACGGACTGGTCTCCTACAACCACTTCGCCCACAGCGACGCCGTAAATACAACCTTCCTCAGTGCCTTGATGCGGCCTCCGTACCGCAGAACGAGCCCAGCACTGCCGCCACCGCGTCACCCGATCAACGACATCCAGCCCAGCGACAGCACCCACCCGATCGGCAACGTTCAGGCTCTTGAAGTGGCGATCCGCCAGGAGCACAGCGAGGACTTCCGTCTGCCGGTGCTGTTGCGCCAATACTTCAACCTGATGGAAGCCAAGGTCTGCGACCTCTCTCTGGCGAAGGATTTCAACCAGATCACGGAGATCCTGATGGCCGCCGACCTCTCAGCCCTGCCGAAGGACCGGCTCGGCTTCTTCATCGAGGTTGACCACCAACCCGTCTACCAGCGGTTCAGCTGGTACCGAGGCGAGGGATAAACGAAGCGACACTGGTACTTTGGCCTGATTAAAAGGGTGGTGGTGTTGGCCGAGGGAACTCCCGATAAGCATCAGCTGGAGGGACGACTTGTCGAGATCCTGCATCGCATTTCCGGCGCCGACCCTGCGGTCATCACCGCCGATGCCCGCCTGATGGAAGACATCGGGATCGACTCCCTCGGGTTTTACGAAATTCTGATCGAGGCCGATACCTGCTTCGGCATCCGCATCCAAGAAGAGCAGCTCCTGCAGTTCAAGACGGTGGGTGACATCCAGCGCCATCTGGAATCACTCAACATCGATCCCCCCAGTTCCCAAACCGCCTGAGAGTGGCAGCAGTGCGACAGCAACTCTCCCAGCGGGTTTCGATTGTGGGCTGGGGCTCCGTCTCCCCACTCGGCAGTGACGCCGCGGCCACCTGGGATGGCGTGTTGGCTGGCCGCTCCGGCATCCGAGCTCTGAGGGAAGCCTGGAGCGAAGACCTGCCTGTGCGAATTTCGGGCTGCGTGCCCGAGGCAGCGACCGCATCCCTGGAACCTCTGCTGTTGCGGCGCTCCGACCGCTGCGCCCAGCTCGGACTTCTGGCCGCCAGGGAGGCCTGGGCCATGGCTTCCGCGTTCACCAGCGGGATTGATCCAGCCCGCGTGGCCGTGGTGCTGGGCACCGGCATCGGGGGGCTCCACACGATGCATGAACAGCACAACCAACTGACCGCGGGAGGACCGAGCCGGGTCAACCCACTCACCGTGCCGATGCTGATCCCCGATGCAGCAGCGGGGCAGGTCGCGATCGACCTGGGCTTGCATGGCGGCGCGCACACCCCTGTCTCGGCCTGCGCATCAGGAGCCGAAGCGATGATGCTGGGCCAGATGCTGCTCAACGACGGGCGGGCCGATCTCGTGCTTGCCGGCGGCACCGAAGCGCCGGTGAACCGACTGGGACTCGTGGGCTTCTCCGCCATGCGGGCCCTGTCCTCCCGAAACGATGCTCCTGACCAGGCCTCCCGGCCCTACAGCGAAGACCGGGATGGATTTGTGCTTTCCGAGGGAGCCGGCGTTCTCGCGATGATGCGGGAGGAGGACACCCCCAGCGGTGCAGCCCTGGGTTGGCAGCTGGCCTGCGGCAGCAGCAGCGACGGCCATCACATCGTGGCGCCTGAACCCCAGGGCACGCAGGCCAGCCTGGCGATTGAAGATGCCTTGAGGCGCGCGGGGGTTGAGCCTGGCGATCTCTGCGCCGTTCAGGCCCACGCGACCGGAACCAGCCTGGGAGACCTCGCCGAAGCGAGGGCGCTGCGCCGCAGCCTGGGGGCTGCCGCGGATCACATCCCCGTCTTTGCCCCCAAGGGCCAGCTTGGCCATCTGCTGGGAGCCGCGGGAGCGGTGGAGGCGATTCTTAGCGTGCAAGCACTGCGGCAAGGGGTGCTGCCCCGCAGCATCAATTCCGACCCCCTCGACCCTGAAGTGGAGCTCGCGGTGACCTGCCAGGGGCCCGTAGAGCTGGCTGCTTCAAGCTCCGAGCGACTGATGCTGAAGAACGCCTTTGGCTTTGGCGGTCACAACATCAGCCTTGTGCTGTCTGCTCCCGGTAGTACTGCTGAACAGCAGCGCTGAATCCCTCCCGGTCGCGAGGATCATCGGGCAGGCGGAGATCATCGGCTCGACCACGGCGGCAGTGAATCGTGCCCAACGGTGCCGTTAAACGACCCAGCAACAGCTGCAGCGGTTTGTAGCGGGCACCGACGGCCCCCTCCAATCCGTCGTAACTGAAGAACCAGGGCACCACCCGGCCGCCGTAATGCTGGGCCAGCATCCAGGCACTGGGAGACACCCGCTCCTCGATCGGTGTCACCAGCGAACCGTTGGGGGCAATCATGATTTCGCCGTGGTCACGCAACAGCGTGGAGGCACTCATCATTCCGGCCAGGCGCGACTGGGGCTGGCGGTGATCCAACACCGCAGAACCGGCATTGCGGGCGGCAGCGGCATAGCCCGGCAGCACCCAACGCAGGTGCAGCTGCGCCGTGGTCAGCCCCGGCATGCGCAGAACCCCTTGAATCACCAAGCCGTCACAGGGGCTGCGGTGATTGAAGATGTGCACCAAAGGCATGCCGGCCGGTTCCGAGGGTTGGCTGTCATCCACCACCACCTGAATGCCCAGGGCCCGCAGGGCCACGGAGGAGGCCATGGTCATCAATGCAGCGGCCCAGTCAGGTCTCCGCAGCAGCATCGCCGGCAGCTGCAGGCCATACAAGGTGAATCCCAGGCCAGCCCAAGTCAGCCGGGAAAGCAGCCGCCCCAGCAACAAAACAGGGTTCCGCAACTTGCCTGAGCTCGGGGTCGGCAGCATGGGGGTGGGGGGAAGCTGACGGGCTTCCGGACCGATCGGAAATGTGGTGCGGAAAGGGAAATCTCCATCGAAATTGCCATTCACCTGCGTGGTGAGCACCAGATGGTTGTAGAAGCGATAGAAAAGGGCTCGATCGCTGGGCTGGGGATCACACCAAAACCTGTCGAGGGGTTTCTGGTCCGTCAATCCCTCCAGGTTGTAGAAGGTGTCTCCCATCGTCTTGGTGGGCACCGCATGGAACAGGGCCTGAAGCCCCACGGTGCTGTTCACCGTGATCACCCCACGGCAGGTGCGCAGATAGCGGCTGAGGGGGCCGTCGTGGAAGTAATGCACCCGGCCAGAAACGCCGTATTGCTTGGCGAGCAGCCGAATCAATGAGGCGTAGTTGTTGTAGCCGCGATCCCTGGGATGGTGCTTGAAGGCCAGATGGTCGGAGGCATGGGCATGGCCGGCAAAGGATCGAATCACGTCTTCGATGAAGTCGTGCATGCCTCGGTAAGGCGACCCCATTTGAATCTGGGAATCGCTGGAGACCTGCAGAACCGCGAGAAAGAACGAGCAGTGCTCAAGCAACCGCTGCTTGACCGCTTTTTCCTGCCAGCGGTAAAGCCAGTAGCGCCAGGTGCCACGCACCTGGCACCAGAGAAATCCCGGTGAAGGCTGAAGCTTGTGCTCCCCCTCGATGATCGGGTAGCGGGTGAAGGCATGCTGAATAAAAGTCGGTGCCTTCCAGGCCTTGCGCCAGCGCCAACCGGGGTCCAGAACAATGTTCTGGGGCAGCTGGTCACACGGGGGCAGCTCCCGGTAGAAGGCTGCAGGCTTGTTGAGATTGGAACGGGCATTGACCCGATCCCGCTCCAGCGTCACGTAGTTCGGGCGCAGATAGCCCAGCTCAAACACCCAGGCTTCAACGCCGAGGGCGCGAGCTTCTTCAATGGCGATCCGGTGGGGAATGATGAAGTCGCCATACATAAAGATGTGGCGAATTCCCCTTTCTTCAATCAGCCGACGCAGGAAGGGGCGCCAGGAATCCATCCCCTTGCTGTAGGGCACGCAGACATCGCCTGGGAAGCCGAATTCCCGCAGCGGGAACGCCACCTTGGTGACGGGGATGCCACACCCCTGCAAATAGCGGCAGAAGCGGGCGAAGAACAGACCGATGGGGCCCATCAACAGCAGCACCGGTCCGTCGATTCGAACCTGCACGAGAGCTGGCGCCCGTCCCCTGCCCAAACTGCGACCCGCCCATGAATGGGCAAAATCCTGGCACGGCTCAACGGCGCCGAAGCCGTCCCCAGTGGCGGAACAGGGCCTGCACAAGCGTGCGCCGCTGCGGGGGAGCCTCCCGCCAAGCCACTAGATCGTCGATGGCCTGCTCCGGCGTGATGAACCATCCGCTATCGCGACTGACATAGCGGGGATACTCAATCAGGGCCGCATGGACTAATTCATCCAGCGACAGCTGCCGCTGACGGCGGCCACAACGCTCTCGGTCGTGGGTGAGGCCCCAGCCGGCATAGAACGGCAAGCCCCAGCAATGCACGTCCAGGCCGCGCAGCAGGCCCTCAAACCCTGCCAGGGATGTGAGCACATGCAGGGCATCGATCTGAGTGAACAGTTGCTGGATGGAGCCCTGCGTCAGCACCTCATCGCAGAGTTCAGCGGCATCGTCCTCGCCGGCTCCAGCACGGCAAAGCCCCGCCACAACATCAGGATGCGGTTTGTACACCAGGTAGGCCTCCGGCTCGGCTGCCCGCACCGCTTCCAATAAGGCCCGGTTCGTACGCAGGCCAGGAGCCCCGTAACGGATCGAGGCATCGCTTTCCACCTGACCGATCACCAACACCACCCGGTGCGCTCCAGCAGGACGAATCCAAGCTTCCGCCTGCAGGTTGTATTTGGTGATCGCCTCCTCCACCAACCGCTCACGCAATGCCGCGGCCCGCTGGCGTTGGGCTGGCGTCCACTGCCCCGTCGCCAGAAGCGTTTCCAAATCGCTCGGGCGGGTGGCGTCGTAGTAGACGCCCTGGTGATCCACCACCCAGGACACCGGATCCACCAGATCAGCCCCGAGTCCAACCGAGCGCAGGAAGCCGTCTTCCACCTGGAGCACCGGCAGCTGCCGCCGCGCGGCGGCCTCGAGCAGCCGCGGTCGGGCCCGCCGCCCCCAAACCACCACGGCATCAACGCCCTGAGGAATTCGCCGCCAGCGGGCGCGAAACCGCACCTGACTGCCCGCCAAAAAGCGGCGCAGATTGCGCTGTTTCCAAGGGGTGAAGCCGAAGGCCACACACCGCCGCGGCTGTTGGGCCTGCAGGCGTCGCTGCAAACCGATGGCGGCCATCAAGCTTTCGATGCTGCAGGGCTGATGCCGGTGGGGGTCGATGCAACGGCAGGCACCAACCAGCGCGGCATGCACCAGAGCTTCAAGGCTGGCGCCCTGGCGCCGCCGGAGTGGGGCTTCGCATCGGTCGTGGGTAAGCCCCCAGCCGCCATAGAACGGCATACCGAAGCAGTGGACCGGACGACCCCAGAGCAAAGCCTCAAACCCCATCTGGGACGTGACCACATACACCGCCCGGGCTCGCTCGAGCAGCCGAGCCGGATGGCCACCATCCGCACTCAAGCGGACCCGAGGGTGGGCCAGGTCCTTGCCACTGAAATGCCCCCGGGCGCGGCCGGAGATCACATCCGGATGCACCTTCAGCACCACGGTGCAGTCGGGATGATCATCCAAAGCCGCCTGAAGCATCCGCCGAAAACTGCTGGCATCGGCCAAGCCGAGCGCGATCGATCGATCCCCGGCGGATTGATCCACCACCAGCACGTAGGGCTCATGCGGAGCCTGCGCCTCCATCGGGGGATTCACTTTGCTAAGCCGCTGCTCGCACCAGAGCCTTTGCAACGCACGAGCACGGTCGGCCTCAGCCACCGTGATCGGGGCCGCAATCAACTGCTCCATTCGACTGGGGGCCGTCGCATCGAAATGCACCCCCAGCTCATCCACCAACAGAGCGAGCGGTGGATGCTCCCGACCCTTGGCCACCGAGCGCAGCAGACCGTCCTCGAGATGCCACACCGGCAGATCCCACTGGCGGGCCAGGCACTCCACCCGCAGTGCACTGGGTCGCCGCCCCCAGGCCAACAGCACGTCCACATCTCGGCGACGCCCCGGCACCAAACGGTCCGGCGCCAGGAGCTGCGGGAGTGTGCGGTGCGCAAGCATTCCCTGGGCCGGAACCCCGAGCCGCAGAGCAGCAGGCCTGGTCATCGGGTAAGACAGGTCGCACTGAATCTTCACCGATGGCAGTCCCCCATGGCGCGCTGGCCTTGATCCCCGCCCGCGGTGGATCGAAGGGCATTCCAGGCAAAAACCTGCAAACGGTGGGGAATGTGCCCCTGGTCTGCCGCAGCATCCAGGCAGCCCAAGCCAGCAAGGCCGTGGGCCGAGTGATGGTGAGCACCGACGATGACGCCATCGCGGCGGCCGCCGAAGCCGAGGGCGCCGGGGTGATTCAACGCCCTGCCGCCATCGCCGGCGACACGGCCAGTTCGGAATCAGCGCTGCTGCATGCCCTCGACCTGCTGGAAGCGCAGGGCCCTCTCGAGGCCGAGATGGTGTTCCTGCAATGCACCTCCCCCTTCACGACCGGGGTCCAGATCGATGCGGTGTTGGCCGCGTTGAAGGAAGACGACTGCAACAGCAGCTTCGCCGTCACCCCCTGGCATGGCTTCCTCTGGCGGGCCGATGGGCGAGGCATCAACCACAACCCTGAGCTGCCCCGCCAGCGCCGCCAGGACCTCGAACCGGCGTTTCTCGAAACCGGCGCGATCTACGCCATGGACGTTGCTGCATTCCGGCGCAGCGGTAGCCGCTTCTGTCCCCCAGCCAGGCCAGTGGTGCTGGAGCAGGTGGGGCCGGAAATCGACACGCCCGAGGATCTGGCCCTCTGCCGCAGCATCGCGGCCCAGAAATCCGAGTAATTTTGCCGAGGAAAGGCTCGAAGTTGATGGCGCCCGAAGAACCAAAGCGCCTCGCCGGCCGCAAGGTCACCGCCGTCGCCTGCTTCGACTCCTTCGGCAAGCTGGCCATGACCATGCTGGCGGCCTGCCGGCGTGAGGGCGCCGAGACCACCCTGCTGCTGCTGCAGCTGAACAACAGGGCTCTCTCCCGGCGCCAGCGGCTCGAAATTCGGCGGATCGACCCCAAGACCCGCATCGAGAAACAAAACTGGAACGATCTGCGCCAGCTCTGTCAGGCCATGACGGGCAATATGGATGCGCTGATCCTGGGTTTGGACGGTCAGCGAAGCCGCGATGCCCTGCTGCAGCTGAAGGCGCTCTGGGGCGATCAGGAGCAGCGCCCACGCCTGGTCAGCGCGTACCCGGGGATCCTGTTCCGCTTCGGCCTTGAAGGAATGATGGACCGCTCGGGCGCCGATCTGCTCTGCCTCAACAGTGCAGACGATCTGGCCCTCTACGGCCGTGGCCGCAAAGCCCTGGGCCTCGACAGCAGCAATGCCGAGGTGACGGGGCTGCCGATTCTCTGGCGCACAAAACAGCGCGCGGAAGCCCCGGAGCACCCCTCGATCGTGTTCTTCGAGCAGCCCTCGATTCCGGTGCATCCATTGCAGCGGAGGTTCCTGTGTGAGCAGATCAGGGAGCTGGCCGCAGCCTGGCCCGATCACCCCGTGATCTTCAAACCGCGCACGTCGAGCATCGAGAGCACCCTGCATCGTCGCCATGGGGAGATGGCCGGCGTGATCGACAAGATGACGCGCGATCAGCCGAATCTGCGCCTGAGTTTCAAACCTGCCACCCTGCTGCTGCGCCAGTGCGGTTGCGCCATCACCGTCTCGTCAACGGCGGCGATGGAATCGATGGCGATGGGCATCAGTACCCGCATCGTCGGTGATCTGGGGGTGACCGAAACCCTTGGCAACCACTTCTTCGCCAGTTCGGGGGCCATCGCCAGCTTTGCCGCGATCAAGGCCAACCCCTTCGAACTGATCCACGATGCCCACTGGCTCGAGCAGCAAGGGTTGCAACGGGACGGTGAAGATCGCTTCATCACGGCCCTGGTGGACCGGCTGAACAGACCGGCGGCACCCCTTGGACACTCCGGCCATGGCCCCCTGAGCTGGGGCAGCACTGCCTGGCAGAAGGCCGCCTTGCAGAACGGAGGCCGGCGCATGCTCAGCTCCGGTGGTGCCCGCTCCAGCCAGCGCAAACGTCACCGCACCCGGCGCATGCTGCGCAGCCTGCGCGACAGCGTGGTGGGCTTCGGCTGGCTCTCCAAACTGCTGCGGGAACGATGACCCTGCTGCTGGTCAGCGACGGAGGGCTGGAGCGTTCGGCCTGCGGGCTGATGGCAGAAGCGCTGGAACAGCAGGGGCAGCGCTGCATCACGGCAGGGCCACCACTCCAGGGTCACCAGCCCCTGGCCACCCCTGCAGCTCAGCTGGAGATCACCCTGCAGCATCTGCCCACCCATCCCCTGTTGGATCAGGTCTCCGCCATTGGCCTGTTCCTGCAGAACCCCGATCAGCTCCAGCCGTTCATTCGCAGCTATCAAGGCCTCTGCAGCGCCCGCGGGCGGGCTCCAGCGCTGGTGTTCAGCGGTCCCCTCGTGCCCTTGGTGGGGGACGCCCTGATCCGCGATCTCAGCCTGCGCCTGGGCTGTGATCTTCTGCTGGTAAGCGGCGACCACCAGCTCCGTCAACTTCAATCGCTCAGCTTCAACTGGCCCGCCAGCCTGCCGGTGCCCCCCGTGATAAGCACGGGCTTTTGGTTTGCCAGAACAGCACCGTCTGCCCCGGCGGACCAGCCCCTCCTGCTCGCCCTGATCCAGGAGCAGATCCCCACCCACCTGGGGGCCCGCGATCAGCTGCTGCGCCAACTCAACACCTGGGCCAGGCAACGGCCCCACTGGACCGTGATGTTGCAACGCGATCACAGCTGGAGCGGCACGACGCCGCTGCTACCCCCTGACGCCCCCCTGGCCGACAACCTGGTGGAAGCCACCCCTGAACAGCTGCTGCCACTGCTGGGATCCTGCAGCGCCTGCCTGACGGTGAGCTCACCCTGGAGCCTGGCGGCCATGGCCTGGGGCCGCATCCCGATCATCGTGGGCGACTACGGCATCCACGATGAACAGAACACGACAGGCTTCTTCGGCTGCGGCGCCATGCACCGCCTGCGCAGCATCCCCCACCTCGATGCCGTGAGCGAGCTGCCGATGGCCAACCAGGCCTGGCTTGATGGCATGGGCGCAGCGATCGCCGATGGGCCCGACCGCCTGCTCTCAGCCCTGAACGCCATCGCCCGCCGGGAGAATCCATGACGGCGATCCCCACCCGGCCCACGCTCAAGCTGCTGTTGGTGGCCGACAGCGACAGCCAACTGCTGGCCTGCGAGGCCCTCTGCAGCGCGCCGATCGCACTGCACGTGCACTGGACCATCAACGTGATTCCGCGGGATGGAACCCCCCAGGCCCTGTTGGAGCGTCTCGCCCAGCGGGCCACCCTGCACCGTCAGAGCCTGGCCCGGCTGCTGCGCGACCGCCGGCTGCAGGGCTTTGATGCCATCGGCGTCTTCCTGACGGGCAGCAAGCTCAACGACATCCGCCTCGCCCTGCAGCGGAATCCCCAGCGCCCCCTGCTGTTCTGTGGTTTCAACGGTGTGGTGCTGGACCACTTCATTGAAGGATTGAGCTGGAGGCTGGGCTACGACCTGATCTGCCTCAGCGGCCCGCGCGATCAGGACGCCCTGAAGCAGCTGGTGGCGGGGACACCGTTTGCGCAGCAGCGCACCGTGCTCACCGGTCTACGGCGCAATGCGCCCTCGCCAGACCTGGCCCCTCTGTCCCAGCGGCCGAGACGACTGGTGTTTGCCGAGCAGGTGATCATGCCGGCATCGACCACCGAGCGAGCCCGGCTCGTGCGCCTGCTCAGCGATCTGGCCCGCCGCTCCCCCAACTGGGAGGTGCTGATCAAACCCCGGATCGCCCCGGGAGACGCCACCTTTCATGACGTCGACACCCACATCAGCACAACCCTGAAGCAAACCCTGGGGGTACCTCCGGCCAACCTGCGGCTGGACTACCGCCCCCTGCCGGTGCTGCTGAAGCAGGCCAGGCTGCTGGCCACCCTCTCCTCAACGGCATTCTTCGACGCCCTTGACTTCGGCTGCCGGGCGATTGCCATCAGTGATCTGGGCCTGCAGCCGGCCTATGGGGGCCACGTCTATGCCGGCAGTGGTGTCTGGCGCTCCCTGGAGGCCATGGCCAACCTGGATGCCCTCGATGCCGAAGGCCCAGCACCCGATCCGCGCTGGCTGGAGTGGATGGGCTACGGGCAACGGTTCAGCCCCTCCGCCCTGCTCGTGGCGCTGAACGAGCTGAAACAACAACCGCCACAACCCCTGCCCAGCAGCATCGGCTACCCGGGCAACGCCCAATCCAGCTTCAACCAACTGCGCCTGGGGGCTGAAGCCGCCATTGCCACCGGCGACTGGAGCAATGCCCGGGAGCTGCTCTGCCAGGCCCGGTTGATGCGCCCCCTGCACCGCGGCGTCGCTCGCCGCTACTGGGCCGTGCGCCAAGCCAACCCCCTGCTGCGGCAGATCGCCCTGCTGATCTCGTACAGAGAACTGAAGTAAGTTCAACGCCTGACTCAACCCAGGTGGCCGGACAGAACGGTGAGAGGCATCCTGATTGAGCGGAATTTCACCCAGTTCGTTGTCTTCGCCGAAGACAGCATTCTTTCGGCGCTGAGCAAGATCACGGCCAACCAATCACGGTTGATCTTCGTTGTCTCAGAAAGCGGCATCCTCCAGGGGGTGCTCACCGATGGCGACTTCCGCCGCTGGATTGCCGGGTGTGGCGAGATCGACCTCAACCGGCCGGTCACCGCGGCCATGAATGCCAACTGCCGCTCTGCCCCCGAAGGCACCAGCGCCAGTGATCTCAGCGCCCTGCTCAATTCCCGCATCATTGCGCTGCCGCTGCTCGACAGCCATGGCCGCATCGTCGCCGTGGCACGGCGGGCCACCGATGGACTCCAGATCGGCTCCCACCGCATCGGCGATGACGCCCCCTGTTTCCTGATCGCCGAGATCGGCAACAACCACAACGGCGATCTCAACACTGCCCTGCAACTGATCGATGCGGCCCACGCCGCGGGAGCGGACTGCGCCAAGTTCCAGATGCGGGACATGAGTCGGCTGTACCGCAATGCGGGCGACAGCAACGACATGGCGTCCGATCTGGGCACCCAATACACCCTGGATCTGCTCGAACGTTTCCAGCTCAGCGACGACGAGCTGTTCCGCTGCTTTGACCACGCGGCGAGCAAAGGTCTGGTGCCCCTCTGCACCCCCTGGGATGAGGCCAGCCTCGACAAGCTCAACCGCTGGGGGATGGAAGGCTTCAAGGTGGCGTCTGCCGACTTCACCAACCACGCCCTGCTCTCCAGCCTGGCCGCCACCGGCAAACCGCTGATCTGCTCCACCGGCATGGCCTCGGAAGTGGAGATCCGCTCCGGGATCCGCCACCTCCAAAACGAGGGCGCCGGCTACGTGCTGCTCCACTGCAATTCCACCTATCCGACCCCGTTCAAGGACGTCAACCTGCGCTATCTCGAGCGGCTGCGGGACCTGGCCGAAGCGCCCGTGGGCTACTCCGGCCATGAACGCGGCATCGAAGTTCCCATCGCCGCCGCCGCCCTCGGCGCGGTGGTGATCGAAAAGCACATCACCCTTGATCGCGCCATGGAGGGCAACGACCACAAGGTGAGCCTGCTGCCCGACGAATTTGCCCAGATGATCCAGGGCATCCGCCGGGTGGAGGAGTCGATGGGCAGCAGCGACGAGCGCAGCATCAGCCAGGGCGAAATGATGAATCGTGAGGTGCTGGCCAAGAGCCTGGTCGCCACCTGCGACGTCCCCGCCGGCACAGAGATCACCGAGGCCATGGTCGGCATCCAGAGCCCCGGGCAAGGGCTGCAGCCCAACCGTCTGGCCGACCTGCTCGGCAAGACCTTGCCGGTGAGCAAAGCAGCCGGCGACTTCTTCTTCCCCTCCGACCTCGAAACCCCAGCAGCCAGCCCTGGCACCTACCGCTTCCAGCATCGCTTTGGCCTGCCGGTGAGATATCACGACATCCAGAGCTTTGCCGCCAGCAGCAATCTCGATCTCGTGGAGATTCACCTCAGTTACAAGGATCTCGAAGTCGAGCTCGATCAGGTGCTGCCCACGCCGCAACAACTCGGGCTGGTGGTGCATGCCCCCGAACTCTTCGCCGGTGATCACACCCTGGATCTCTGCACGGCTGATCACGACTACCGGAGCCACTCGATTCGGGAACTCCAACGCGTGGTCGACATCTCCCGCGACCTGCGCCGCCGCTTCCGCTGCCCCGATCCCGTTCTGCTGGTGACCAACGTCGGCGGTTTCTCAGAACACCACCACCTCGAGGCGCATGAATTGAGACCGCTGCGCCAACGGCTGATCGACAGCCTTGAGCAGATCAACACCGCTGGTGAGGTGGAGATCATTCCCCAGACCATGCCCCCCTTCCCCTGGCATTTCGGCGGGCAGCGTTATCACAACCTCTTTGTCGACACCGACTTCATCCAGGAGTTCTGCGAGGAGACAGGCATGCGGGTCTGCCTGGATGTGTCCCACTCCAAGCTCGCTTGCACCCATCTCAACGCCTCCTTCAGCGCCTTCCTCCAGGCGATCCTTCCCGTCACGGCCCATCTGCACTTGGCCGATGCCAAAGGGGTCGATGGGGAGGGCCTGCAGATTCACGACGGTGAAATCGACTGGGTTCAGCTGTTCAGCCTCATGGACAAGCTGGCCCCCAACGCCTCATTCATCCCCGAGATCTGGCAGGGCCACAAGAACAACGGCGAAGGGGCCTGGCTCGCCCTCGAACGGCTCGAGAGCTGTGTTGCCGCCAGCCCACAACAGCAGGTCGCATGAGTCAGCTCAAACCGAATCGGATCGTGCTGCACTGCGGTCTGCACAAAACAGGCAGCACCTACATCCAGCGCAACCTGCAGACCAACCGCAAGCTTCTGCTGCAGCATGGCGTGCTCTATCTGGGCCCCAACACCTTCAAAAAGCGGTGCCCGGAGTTATGGCGACACCTGCAATGGGGCCGCTGGGATCGCAAGACCCCCCAAAGCTTGAAATCCCAAACCCGCGCCACCCTGCTGGAGCTGGCGGGGGAGCACCCGGAGAGGATCCACACCATCTTTTTCTCCTTCGAAGCCATTTTTGGAACCTTGCGCAGCGGCCTTGTCGACGAACGACGCAAAAAAGTACCCAACAAAGAAGGCAAAACGGGCTTGTATCGCTACGCCAAGTCACGCACCAAACGGTTGATGATCGGCCTGGAAGACAGCCTCGAACAGCGATCGATCGCATGGACCGTGTTGTTTGCCAGCAGAGATCCAGAGGCCTTCATCCGCTCCTGCCACACCCAACTGCTGAAAGAAGGCCGCCACACGCCCGAAACCAGCCGTTTCGAGTCATTCCGTCAAACCGCCGATTTTTCTTACACCAACCCCACAACATTGGCCGAAAGTCTGAGCCGGCTGGGCGCTAAACGGGAGGTTCATTTTGCGAGCATCAATTACGACAAGCTCAGTGATCCCCATCAACCCAGCACATTCCTATGGAATCTGCTGAAGCAGGCACTGCCTGAACAAGCCCCCCTGCTCCAGCGGCAACTGGAAGACAACACCGAGAACGAGAATTTGAACAAAACCACCAATCCAGGCCTGAACGAAAGGGGGCTTGAACTGGCGGTGCAAGCACGGCCCTTGTTCAATCGCAGCGAATGGAAACTGTTTCGCAAATTCCTCGAAAAGAATTTCGCCAAAAGCCGCTGATCCATGGCTCAACCGCACCACTTCATCCGGATGAAGCGCCACAACCTGCTCTATGGGCGGGTTCCCAAAGCGGCCAATTCCTCGATCAAAGCAGCCCTGTGCCGTCTGCTCAGTGAGAGGCCTCCCAAAGGAACCAAAACAACATCAGACAAGTTCTGGCAGCACGAAACCAATCAGGAAACAGAACTGATCACCTTGCGCCGTGCCCGCAAGTATCGGCGCAGCCATTTCAGCTTCAGCTTCGTGCGCAACCCGTTCGACCGACTGATCGCGGCCTACAACAACAAAGTGATCGAAATCGAGGCGCCACCTCTACCGATGCAAAACATGGGGATCACCCATGGCATGTCGTTTGAAGCCTTCCTCGATGTCTTGATCGAAACGCCGTTCAAGCACTACGACGTTCACGTCTTGCCCCAGAATCAGTTGTTGTGCATCGGCAATCAGATCGTGCCGAAGTTTGTGGGGCGCGTTGAACAGATCAACGAGCACTGGGCAGAACTGCGCGACATCCTGGCTCGACGCGGCATCGATGTCATGGAGTCGTTACCGCAGAAAAATGTTCGGCGCAGTGATCGTGGCGGCCTGCAGGATTATTTCAACAGCGATGCTCTGATCGAAAAAACGATGCGGATCTATGGCGATGATGTGCGCCTTTTTTACAACGATGTTTCTCTGGATCACTTGATCCAGAACGCCCCTCTGCCTTCGATCAACCCCCTGCATAGCACGGGCTTGAAGCTGTCCAACTGGCTGCGGACCCATGGCTTCGAACGCTGATCCAACGAGCTGGCTGGACACCTGGCGTTGCCGGCATCAGATCAAGCGCAGCCTGCAGGGGAGGCACGATCACATTGCGGCGCTGTACCGCTCCCGGCTGCCCACCTTCATCATCATCGGAGCAGCCAAGTCAGCCACCACCAGCCTGGCCACGGCCCTGGGCCGCCATCCCGAGATCCAGATCAGCCGGTCGATGGAACCGAAATTCTTCGGACGTCACTACCTGCGGGGCTGGCAGTGGTACGCAAGTCAGTTTGCGGAGGATCCCCAACGCCCCCTGCGGGGCGAAGCCAGCACGATGTACAGCTCGTCCTACGGCACCTACGCCAGCACTCCGGAGCTGATTCATCACCACCTCGGCCCCATTCCGCTGATCTATCTGGTGCGCCACCCCCTTCGCCGGATTGAATCCCACTGGCGCCACTGGCGCGGACGCATCAAAGACTGCCCGCCGTTTGATCAACTGCTCCGCTCTCCCCGCCTGAGGCAACGCGTCATCGATGCCTCGCTGTATCACCAGCAATGGCAGCGCTACCGCCGCGTCTTTCCGGAGCAATCGATGATGAGCATGACGACGGAAGAGCTCAGCGCGAACCCCAAAACCAGCCTGGAACGCATCCTCCGCTTCATCGGCGCCACGCCTGATTGCGCCGGACTGCTGGAGAAGGGGCAACTGCCGCTGTTGAATCCAGCGGGATCGAAAGGACGAAAAAACGTTGCGGCACCCGGCTGGAGCGACGAGCTCAAACAACAAACCATTGATCTGATTCGCCCCGACAGCGAACGCTTCCTGGCCAGCACAGGCCGGCCCAGCACAACCTGGGCTTGGAATTGAGCCCATTCTCAGATCAAGCGTTCTGATCCAGCCACTGGCCCAGCGGCTGCTTGGGCTGGGCTGGGGAGCTGGTGATTTCCAGGATGCGACCACAGGCCTGAGGCTGCTCCAGAGCATCCAGGCACACCTGTGCCACAAGGCGGCGGGGAATGCTGTTGCTCTGCTGTTGATCGGCGTCGGTCACCAGCACTCCCTCCGTGGTGCTGCGGCTGTCGTCTTCACTCAGGCCTCCAGGCCGGATCACAGTCCAATCCAGACCGCTGCGCTCCAGGCAGCGCTCACCCAGCCGCTTCCAAACCAGGATCAGGCCGAACAGATTGAGGGGATGCAGCCAACGACCGGCACAGAGGGAGCTCACCAGCACCACGCGCTTCAGCCCCAGCGAGCGGCAGGCCTGAACCTGCGCCTGCACGCCCCAGGCATCCACCTGCAAGGGACCCGCCAGATTGATCGAAGGGCGAGCACCCGTGGCGATAACCAAGGCCGTGCAGCCCTGCAAGGCATGGAGCAATGCTTCCGCCGTGTCCAGCTCCAGGCGACGCACCTCGAGGCGCCCCTCCTGCTCGGCCTGGGCCAACGAAGGTGGCAGCACGGAAGCGGGGCGAACGATGGCTCGAACCGACCGACCACGCTTGAGCGCCTCCACCACCACTCGCCATCCGGTTTTGCCGGAGGCGCCAGACACCGCTAGTTGCGTCATCCCATCAGACCTGATCTGCGCACCAGTCAACAGGCAAAAGGAAACACCAGACCGGGCAGAATCGGCACGACATCCCCAACCGCATGAGCACGGACCAACTCCGGCAATTTTTTGCTCACATCTCCAGAGATCCTTCGCTGAGGGAGCAAGTGCTGCAGGCGGTGAGCGCCGATGCTGCGGCCCTGATTGCCCAAGAACTGGGTTATGAAGTCTCCGGCGATGAACTTCTGCGGTTCTCCGGCAAGAGTTCCTCTGGCGTCAGCGTCACCAAGATTCAGCACCCCGGGGAATATCACTAAAGGAACTAGAGCACGGCGTTCGGACCTGTCGAGCCTCCAAAACGTATGAGGACTCGCATACAAGACTGGAATTTGTCCTCAAGCTGAGCCAGAACCGAAGGGCTTGCACTCCTTCTGATGGCACGCCTACTTCAGCTTTTGCAAGGGTCCAGCAACAACGCCGATCTGGCGGCATGGACAGCCGTGATCTTTGCCTCAATCACCGCACTGGTGATCTGGGGACTCCTGAATGCCTACCCAAACTTGCTCTAGGGAACAAGAACTAACGGTACGGATCCTGCTCATAAACATTCAAACGCAAAGTGGGCCCGAGATAACGGACGGGGTCCTCACCATCCGCGAGCAGTTCTGTTGACCATTGATAAATACTTGACTGCGGGTTAAAGCCACGGAACACAACATTCACAGTTTGTCCGGGCTCAATCGCTGGATTGAATTGGATACTCAAATCCTCTTCAGAAACTGAGACAAAAGCGGTGGCCAAGCCCCGTACTCCTTTGCCGCGAAGGGAATAGTCGCCGAGATAAACCCGAGGATCCAGGCGACCCCAATCCCACCGATCAAGATTGGGCAACTGCCGCAAAACAATCGCGCCCAAGGAATGACCAGAATCCTCAGGAACCACAACCGAAATCGTGGTGCGATTGCGCAAGCCTTCGGTTGATTGAGGGTTGTGAATCATCACCCGGGTTGGGGGACGATCAAACAACGACTGCGCGAATGATGAGGGCACCTGCAGCCCGATCAGTGGAGCCGACAAAAGCATCGCAATCCACTGGTGCTTCACCCGATTGTTCCAACGAATCAATCTAGGCTAGCGATACCAAACAGAACAACATCTCAGGATCAAGCTCCATCCTTCGATGGGGATCAGCAATGCCTGGCCAGCAAGGATTCGACCATGCCGGTCTGGCCCTGAAGCGCATAGGCCTCCACTTCCCGCTGGCGCTGCAGCGGCCCGAGCGACTGGGTCACCATCAGCACGTGGGCAGCCGTAGAACGGTCGAGATGATGTGTCAAAAACCGATCAACCTGCGCGGGGCTGAAACCACCCTGCGCCTGCAACATCAAGCTGATCGTGGAGGACGACGGCGTCTCCAAGCCATCCAGACAGTCTTGAACGACATGGATGGCCTCATGGGTCAGAACATCCAACTGAAGCCCTGGCTGATCGCGCAGCCCCTGCGACAAACAGAGACGGTTCACGCCCATGTTGTAAGCGGCGCGTTCGGCCCCGGGGCCACACCGCTCGAGCCGATCGATCACAACACCCAGCTGCTCAAGCCGATCAATCAACCGATCCGTGCGCGCTGACAGTGAAATCGCTCGAGCAGGGGCCGCCCAGGAAGCCAGCAAGGCAGAAGCGAGCACCAGATGAATCAGCAAAGGCGAGACGCATCAGACGCAGTCTGAGCCTACGCTTGTGCGCGGTTCCGCCATCAGACTTTCAGCAGTTTCAAGAGTGCTGTGCCGTTCATCGTGCGCCTGAGCGCATCGGAATGGCGATTTGCCCTGACGCCATTTGCGGTGAAGGTGGCCCTGTTCTGGCTGCTTGAGTTGGCGTTGTGCAAATGGGCCCCTGAACGGCAGATTTGCCATTTGGTCGAAAAAGGATTTCTGCCCTGCCTGTTGACCTATGCGGTGATGGATTTTCTGGTGATCCCACCGCTGAGGCGTCGCTGGGGTCGCTGATGCGTTGAACCAAGCCTCAACAGAGGTTCAATCTCATCAACCAACTGGCATGGCTCAGCCGCCAAACCATGCGGCAATCAAAACCTCAGACCGTGAGCTTGACGCAGCTGGTCATTGCTCACCAAGCAAGTGCCCAGATCAGGATTGGTTGCACCAGGTCGGTACTCAGCATTTTTCAGAAGCTCCGTTGACTTCCCCCGCAGCCAGAGCAGCTGCCCTGTAGAAGCATCACGCTTGCAACTCACCCACGCATCAGAACGAGCAGCCGGAGCACAAGTCACCAGTACCCCAACAGCAATCAACCAAACAGAGCAGCGTGAGGACAACATCTGGTCTCAAAAATCCTTGTTAGGTGGCCAGCAACTCAAGCCAGAACAGTGCAGTAAGCGCAGCGGCTCCCAAGGCCAAAGCAAACCATTGATCTTTGAGGGCGCGGACCACGTTGCGTCAGCTACTGCCCCAATAAAACGAGCTTTCAGCAAGAAGCCAGCCTCAGCTGATCCTCTGTCGCCCAACCGTTGACACCATTAGGCATGTCTCTTTCTGGCGCGCATCTGGCGGGACGAGGTTCCATATAAGCGGCACACTGATGGCATGGCTCATAAACCCTGGTTCCAAGCCAACATCCACGCCCCCGGCACAGGCTTCGCGTTGCTGGTCATTGCGTTTTGCTTGCTGCTTCAGACCATCCCTTCAGCGATCTGCGTGTTGACTCCCAGAGCTGGTTGGGACCCACCGTTGTCTCCGGAGAGAATCAGGTATTGCAAGGGCGGCTGACCTGACCATGAGCCCCTAAGCGTCTGAACAACGAAAAGGACGACCGCTGAGTCGCGTGCCCTGAAATGGTTGAGGGGGCCTTCCAGCCCCAGCGAGTCATTTGGGTGATACAACTGACTGCTTTCCTTACGGAAACAACGATCACGGGCAGAACATAGTCAGAGCCTTGATCTGTTGGCAACCCTTGACGACAGAGGACGACTGAATAGGATCTTTTTGGCATCACTTTTGGCATCACTCCATTGGCTCCGGATGACTCGCGCCCCCGCTGGGAACAGCGCCTGATTGAGACAACAGAGCCCTGGAACGGTTGGAGCATCTCCCGCGTCCGCGACCGGATTGTGTTGCGCGTCAGGGAGCGTGGCCGCCCCGCTGAGACCGCCTACCTGCCGCGGCCCAACACCTGGGACGAGGTGCACCACCGCAACGCCATCCGGTGGATTGAGGGTGTTTACAAGGCGTGGGACAACGGTGAGAAAACACTGAAGGCGGCGATCGCCGACGCTCACGCAACAAGCGATCTCCAGGGTGAGGAGAAGGCCAAGACCTGGGCACAAATTGCCGACGCGATGGAGGCGTCCCGGGTGCAGCAGTCGCAGAAGTGCAGCGCCGCCACCTTCCGGAAGAACTGGCGCCCGTTCATCGACCACGCCGTGAAGCTCATCAACACCGGCAAGGCCCACGATGGCTACAGCCTGTTGAAGGCAGCTCTGAAAAACTGGGACGGGGCTCCCACGATGAAGGTGGAGTGCGGGCGCTACCTGGGCCTGTTCATGCAGTTCGCGGTGTCCCGGCACAAGGCTCCAGCGAGCTGGCTCATCACCGAGTTCGACAAGGACGAGCTGATCCCCAAGGCACCGAAGCCAAAGCTCAAGGCGGTGATGAGCGACGCCGAGATGCTGCGCCTGATTGAGCTAGCGGACTCCGTAAACCCCAGGTGGGGCAACGTGTTCAGGCTGTTGACGCAATTTGGGTTAAGACCCATCGAGCTACAGCACCTGAGCAGCCGCCCGCACCCGGAAACCGGCAAGCCAGCCATCTGGTGCAACTACTGCAAGGTGGGCGGCGAAGAGGAGACCGAGCCCCGATTCCTGGAGGCGATGTACATCCGCGACGCCAACGATCAGCCGGTGGTGTGGCCCTTGGAGCAGGCAATGGCCGACGGAACCTTGCAGCTCCCAACCGGCAGGGATGGCGATGCCCGCAAGCTCTCCGGGAGTTCGGTGAACACCTACATCCACCGGAAGTCACGTTCGACCGGCAAGCCCAGCGGTGCGGTCCAGATCTATTGGGCGGAACTGGTGGAGCAGTACGCCAGCCAAGACCCGAGTGAGTGGTTGCGGCCATACAGCTTCCGGGACACCTACTCAATCCGCTGCCACCGAGAGGGGGTGGCGGTGGCGTCGATCTGCCACGCGATGGGACACAGCGAGGCGGTGCACGCCCGCAGCTATCGGACCATGACCCTGAAGATCAGGACCCGAGACTTCGCCGCCGAGACCAGCACGATGCCGCTGCCCTGACACCACCGGTGGTGGTAATTGCAGCGTTAATTGCTGCCTGACCACTCCAGTGGTGTTACGTTGCCCTCGGACAGGAACACAGGCGGCCAGTTGTCACCGCCACCGCTTTGGCGGGTGATTCCCATCCACCCTGATTCCACCGTTTCGGGTGACCACCCTCAACGCCCCCACCGGAAGACACCTTCGCCCCATCCACGGGACGGAGGGCGAAAAGCTCCCCGCATGGCTTGAACCGCATCGGGAGAAGTTCATCCACTTCGTGAACATCGCCTTCCGGTTTGGCTGGGACGTTTCAGAACCGCACTGGCAGCGGTGCCATGTCCAACTCGGCGAGAAGGGCGTGGTGCTGGTGTTCAAAAGCGGCCATGACATGCCACAACACGCTGACCGCCTAACTCGTGGCCAGCGGCTGCACTTCTGGCGAATTGTTCAGAAGTGGGTGGCGTTGGAGAAGGCCAACCGAGACAAGTCCACGGGATCGGGACGCCAACAGAGCAATGGACATTGCGTCCACAACCGCTGAAGTCGCCGAGGCGGCTCAGCTCAGTACAGAGACCCTTCTTCGGATGAGGCGGGACCCCAACGGTCCCTTCCAACAGCACCGGGATTGGCAGTTCATCGGCCTCGGCACTCGCAAGGTCAGATGGAACAAGGAACAGGCAATCCAAAGCCTGTGGAACCACAAGCGGGAGTCTTCGGCGGAGGTGGAAACCTTCGGCAGAGACCCTGCGCCGCTGACGGTTTGAGGAGCACCCCCTCGCATGAAACCAGTCAGCAACTACTGGAGGCAGGAGCTGCTCCCGCAGCTCACTGGCCTCCCTCTCATCCCCTGTGGTGCAGGGGAGAAGTACAAGGCGCCCATTGACCCTTCCACCGGCTTCGCTGCGAAGGGCTGGCAACACATGTCATTCACTCCCGATCAGATCGCGGAGATGGGTGATCGAGTGTTGTGCGTCGGCATGCGCCTCGGCCCAGACGCTGGCGGCATCGTCGGCTTCGACATCGATGGACTCAGCGCCATCCACAAACTGATCCACCTTGGGCTCGATCCCGACACGTCGACATGGCGTGTGGGGAGAACGACTGACCGACACCGCTACAAGCTGTTCTTCCGGGTCCCCCGGGGGCAGTGGGAGCACCTTCGCGGCAAGTCTGAGATCAAGGCCGAGGGGAACGAGAAGGTCGAGATCTTCTGGACCACGGGCCAGTGCATCGTTGTCGGTGAGCACCGCCAATCAGGCGGTGAATACATCTGGCAGGAAGGCAGCCCACAGGAGATCGCCACCATCCCGGATGAGTGGATGTCCCTTTGGCTCCAGGCGATCAACAGCGAAGACACCGGCATGAGCCCCAGGCTCATGAGGCCGTCAGGTGATGGCCAATGGAGGGATTCGATCCCCTGCCCAATCTGTGGGCGGACTGAGCCTGATTGTCGGGTCCACGTCGACGGGCGCGTGATCCTCTGCCACTACGGCTCTCGCTGGAGTCCACCAGTGATGGCCAAGGGCGAGACGATCGTTAAGGGCGGGATCACCTGGGCCTACTGCGGGGATCGCGAGATAGCCGTTGGCAACGCCGCGGTGTTCCGGATCCACGAGGAAGAGTCAAATCAGGATTTACGTCAAAAGAAAGTGGAGGCTGGCCAGGCCCTGAGGGTCATGGCTGAGCAGCTCGGCGAAATGCCGCGGCTGAACATCCGCACCCGCGGGATTCACATCAACGGGCGCGAGGCAACACCCACCCAGACGGAGAACCTCTACCTCCGGCTTTCGGTGCCACCGAGCCCACACCGGTGGAGCCAGAAGATGGCCCGCGATGCCTTCATCGAACTCGCCAACGAAAACGAGTTCGATCCCGTCGCGGTCTATCTGCACAATCTCAAGGCAGACCCTCTGCCCGATGAGGACTGGAACCACCTCTCACGGTTCCTGTTCGACATCGACGATGAGATCGCCGACCAGTTCATGCCCCGCTATCTGGTGGGAGCCGTGGCCAGGGTCCTGACTCCTGGCTGCCAGCTTCGGCAGACGCCGGTGCTGCAAGGCGGCCAAGGCATCGGCAAGACCGAGCTGGGCCGTGCGCTGTTTGGGCACGACTTCTACGGCGACGGGCTCACCCCGGCGCTGGACATCGATGACGTGACCAAGTTGCAGCACGTCTGGGGGATGGAGCTGGACGAGCTGAACGGCATCACACGCCGGACTCAGGTCGAAAAGCTCAAAGCCTTCCTCAGCAGGCGGGTGGATCTGGTGCGGCGTAAATACGCTCCCGGCACTGAGCCCATCCAGCGGCGCTCGACGTTCTGGGCGACGACCAACAAATCCCCGCTGTCGGACAACACCGGCAGCTCCCGCTTCGTGATGATCCCGCTCGGCGATGACAAGTTGCCGGTGGCTCGCGTGGCGGCGGCCAGGGACTCCATCTGGGCTCGGGCCTACGCCGAGTTCCGCAACGGGTTCCAGTACTGGAGCACCGATGAAGAGATGGACGCGATCCTCGCCAGGAACAGTGACTTCGATCTCATCGATCCGTGGTCGGACCTCCTGGGGGAATGGCTCCAGCGGCATGGCACCGCCGCCTACGTCAGCCGGGATCAGATCTATTCCTTCCTGGACATCGCCCCTGAGCGGCAGAACAACTACAACGCCCAGCGCATCAGGGAACTGATGGCGAACCACGGGTGGAAGTACGACCGTTGCCGCATCAACAAGAAGTGGGTCCGGGCCTTCTGGAACCCGTGCCGCCCGGAATAGCAACTCTCTCTTTTACCCCTCAACCCTTTCTTCAAGAGTTGGAGAAATGGGTGGTGCGGGTGGTTAAGCAATCCATTTTTTGCAACCCACATCATGGCCATCACTCTTGGCGATCAGTTCTTCTCCGCTGCGGAGAGATTCCATCAGGCACGCGACACCTACGCGAAAGAACGCGCAGCTCTACAGGAGCTGGAACAAGAGCTGCTCCGATACACGGACAGCTACCAATCCCTCCCAGACCAAGCCGAATACATCGGTGACGGGACCTGGACGGCCTTCCAGAACACCATCACCGGGAGGAAGTACGGCGACGGCGACAACTGCTGGCAGTACGTCGTCAATTTAACCGGCACGGCGTATTCCTTCCAGGACGTTTCAGAGGCTGTGGCTTTCCTCGGCGGTTACAAGATCGCCGATGACTGGCACGAGGACATGAACGAAAAGATGGAGGCCGCGCAGCAACAGTCCGACGAGGCCCAAGCCGGGAGGTTGACGCAACCCGAGTGACAGTCGCAACCCCATTACGACCGTTACTTGCGTCAAACCGGTGAGGGCTCACTGACCCGGTGATCCACAACCGGCTGAGGTCTTCACCATTGCCCACAGGGTTGGATCGCCCCGTCGCAAGGCAGGGCTTTTTATCGATGAAGTGGATGCTGCTTCTGGTGTTTGTGGTGGTTGGCGTCGGGACCTTGATGGGGACCATCACACCGCCCGTGCTGTGAGGTTGGAGGTGCCAGGCGTGGCTATGCCAGCAATAGGGATCGCCAAACGATGGAAGTCATATACCTGATCTTTTTCTTTGTCACGAGGGGGGCCGCCTTTACCGATCAGGTTCCCCAGGCATCGATGGAGCAGTGCGAAGAAAACGGCGCTGCGCTCCAAAAGCTTTACCGCGAGATCAAGTTCAAATGCATCCCCGGGCTCGCGGAGGGGTCGGGCACACCGATCTCAACCGAGGAACTCATGAATCGCTACGGCTTCAAGGATTCCACCTACTGACTGGACGTAACTCAGTTGAACGATCGGATCGGCTCCCTAGCGTTCATCTGGGATGGAGTAATTAGTGAGGCGATGACATGAGCCAAAAATCAAGGCTCGCCAGGCAGGTGACGCTTGAGGAAGCGTGGTCGTCTTCAGAACACAGTGAAATTTGCTGTCTGATTTATGCCACCCAAAACGGCTGGAAGCTCCCAATCCTTTTTGAAGAAATGGGTGTGCCTTATGACTGGGCACTGGTGGACTTTGAGAAGAGTGAACAGCGCAGTAAAGGTTTTCTTTCCATCAATCCAAACGGTCGGATTCCGGCACTGATTGATCGTGCGCGCGGAGTAACAGTCGCCGAGTCGGCAGCCATCCTGGAGTACAGCGCGGCTCGCTTCGCCAGCCCTTTGCTGCCCCCTGCCGATGAGGACCTGCAGCTGCACCTGCAGACGAAGCAATGGCTCCATTGGCAGGTCAGCGCCCTTGGACCTTCGATGGGGCAAGCCATGTACTTTCAGCGAATCGCCAAGGTTCGCGGCCAAAACGATCCCTTCGCAATTGGTCGCTTCATTGCCGAAGCGGAACGCTGTTTGCACATGCTCGACGACCAGCTCGCGTCATCGAGCGGCCCTTTTGTGCTCGGTCAGCGTTGCACACTCGTGGATGTCGCTTGTTTCCCTTACTGCGCTAGTGCTTATTGGGCAAATGTCGACATCTCGGCGATGAGCCATCTGCTCGCCTGGATCAAGATGCTCCACCAGCGTGCGTCCTTTAGTACCGGTCTCACCGTGCCTTTCTCTCGGCCTGCTTTCTTTGGCCCTCCGTATGCAACACCGGAGGAAATCGAGGTGGAGATTGCGCGTAACGCCGGACAGTTCGCTGTGGTTTCTAAATCTCCCAGTTGATCTGCCAGGCGTCTCGGCTCCATGAATCCTGGCCGGTTGAGGTAACGCATATTGCACATGAAAAAGCCGGGTGCAGTTCCCCCCGCAACCCGGCTTCGACGCAATCAGTCGTTTATGTAGCTGGACTTAGCCCGTCCCGTAGTGACTCTGTTCTGGCTCAACTGTTCAGATGAATACATGAGCTGACTGGCGCATTGACTCAGGGGGCGGCATCACCACCACATCTGTCCAAGGGCTTGAGCAGTCAGGGGTTGCTGACCCTAGGTATTAATGCTCGCTGGTCAGCTAACTGTAGTTCCTTATGGTTCGTCAGTCTTCTGACCCGTAGGCCCCCTTTCAACAGCATTAGGCCCTGCGCCTCCGCTTTTGGAAACGCCAATCGATGACTGACCACACCCTCAGCATTTCCGCCGCACTGCGTGAAGCGCAGCTGCAGCGTCTTGAGGCGACTCTGGCTTCAAAGTCAGCAGCCAAACCTCAGCCTCAGGTCGAGGCCTCTAAAGACAAGGACGAACCAGTTCGCGACTGACCGTTAACGGTCGCTCTTCAGCCCTTGATCAGCACGGCATATTGAGGACATCCAGCTCCGGCTGATGTTCTCTGAATACTTGTTGTGGAGGCGCTTGTCTCGATAGTTCTGGGCGTCTTGCTCGCCTGGTTCACCACCCGGCTGATCATTTGGTTTTTCAGCCCTGATCGGTATCGGCGAGATCGCAGTTCAGAGGATGGATGACCGCGAAAAGCCTTCTGGTCAGCGCGCAAGGCCATCATTCGATTCAGTGCCGTAGGTGGCCGCGGTGGGAGTTGTACCCAGTACCAGTCATGTGATCGAGCTGGCGAATGGCACTCACTACAGCGCCCGGGTTCTTCTGCTGCATCGCCTGTCCAGCCGCGGCCATCAGCGTTTGGATTGACCACGACAGCAGCTCCTGCCGGTCGATGCCGCTCTCGCCGATGTCGTCCTTGATCTGCGCCCAGGCCCGCTTCACGAGCTTGTAGCCCTGTGCCCTAGAGACCCCCCACGAATGTCTCGTATATGCGAGACATTCGGTGTTGTTGGAACCGGCCAGGATCATTCCGGCGAGGAGTTCAACCCGATCCGCTGTCTCTTGTGCGGTGGCGCGTGCCATGGCTAGTCAGGTTCCGTATTCAGCAGGTGGGCGATCAGCTCGCGGTGGGTGAACAACACGATCCCGGCGAACAAGGGCAATACGTCGGGCAACGCGTCGGGGTAGCGCCGATGAGTTGACGCAAGAACGCTTACAACGTTCCGCAGCTCGGGAGAAATCATTAACAAGGAGATAACTCCCCATAAGCAACAACCCAAAAATAACAACTATCCGTAGTAAAATATAGATGCGAGGGGTGCCCTAGCAATCAACAAAAAAGGGGGCTGACTTTCAAAGTCGTCCCCTTTTTTAATGTCACTTCGCTACTAGGGACTACTGCAAACAACCGACACCAACTGTCTGAAGCAAACGGAATTGCGTCGCCTCCTTCCTCAGCGGCAGCTTTGTGCATGGCGTCGTTCTCGGTCTTCTCCTCATACCACTTGTCGCCATGGCGCACGCCGCGTAAACGCGTTGCCGCTTGGCCGTTGCGCTTGACCAATCCTTGTTACTTCTGATGACCGATAGGGACTCAGGCTAATCAGATACCGTCACTTGCAGGGCTGATTGCAGTTTTTTTACTCATAGCTGGAGAAAAAACAAAAATACAAATATGTGAAATTGCATAGAGGATAGTCGCTAAAGTATGAATTCACTTCACCTGTAGAGCCGAATGTCACTTCAAAACGAAAATATATGGGTTTCTGCGGCTGACAATGGTCTTAATTACCGTTTTTATGCCAATTCAGACGGCAGCCAAGAAATCGAAAAGCTTGTATTCAATACAAGTAAAAGTTATACCTTTTACCGCTTTGACAACGAGACTTCGCATCCATTTTATATCTCTGATAGGGGCTGGCAGCAGCACCCATCCGATGACCTGCTTCTCACTGGCGATGGAAGCCCTTTAAGTGGCATTACTGGCAATCAATCCTTTAAGCTCGAATTTATTGGAACTGCCAAAGATGTTGAAAAACTATGGTATTTCAATAGTAATTATTATCCAATGCCTACTCGTAATGTAGCCATATTTGACAATTCAGATTTTCCGTCTGCTCCTTCAACTCCTGATCTGGAAACTTTATCTGATGTCGGTAGCTCTGATGTCGACAATCTCACCAACAGTACTACTCCCACTTTTATAGGTACCGCAGCACCTGGCGTCACGGTTGAGTTATTCGCGGGTATGAGTTCCCTTGGTAGTACAACGGCCGATAGTAGCGGAAACTGGAGATTTACAGTTCCAGATGAATCTGAGCTGGCCGAAAAATCATATTTCATCACGGCCAAAACCTCAACGGTCATTGAAGCAACAGATGCTCGCCTTGAAAGTACCCCAAATACTCGGTCTTATTGGCAAAATACTTATGAAGAGAAAAGTAATACATCGGCATTTGCAGCTCTGAAAGACGACGGATCTGTCGTCGCTTGGGGAGAACCTTTTGGTTTGAATCTATGTAACAGTGGTGGTGGTAGACTCCTTACACGTGAATGGCTGGTCGACTCTGATGTTGTTCAGATATTTAGCACCATAGGCTCATTTGTTGCGCTGAGAGATGATGGTTTATTAGTCCCCTGGGGAGACAGCGCATGTTCTGATCCAGATTCCTATGGTGAAATCAATGCAGGCATCATTAAGGTTTTTTCTAGCGAAAGAGGTTATGCAGCCTTAAGAGATGACGGCTCCGTTTTTTCATGGGGTTTTTCTTTATACGAAGGAAGTTTACCCGAAGAATTGAACGGAGGCGTCAGCACTGTCGTCGCCACTAGTAATGACTTTGCAGCACTTATGGAAGACGGCTCTGTTGTCGCCTGGGGACAATATCCGACTTTTGATGATGCTTTTGATTCTGCCAAAGTTAATGATGGCGTCATCAGTATATATAGCAATCAATCAAAATTTGCAGCATTGAAAGATGACGGTTCTGTTGTTATTTTTGTTACGAACAAGAGGGTTGGCGGCGACCGTGAGTTGACCTTTAAGCTTAACGGCGGTGTCAGAAAAATATTTACCACTAATTCTGTATTTGTAGCGCTCAAGGAAGATGGTTCAGTCGTCGTGTTGGATAATTATAGTGACTTACCTGAGATTACTCAACAAAAGTTAAGTTCCGGCGTAGTCCATGTATTTACAAACACACATGCTTACGCAGCGCTGAAAGAAGACGGCTCTGTGGTCACTTGGGAAGACGAAACATTCTACTCTGAAATCTACGATGAAGTCACCGTTATTGGCCCTAGCAGCAGCGTCGCCTCACAGCTTCAATCTGGCGTAGTTAATATTGTCCCCAGCGAATACGCGTTCGCAGCACTAAAAGAAGATGGTTCTGTGGTCACTTGGGCGACCGTAGAAAGCAGCATCCGCCGCTATGAATCCTTATATTTTCCAGAAATAAGTGGAGAAGAGGCAGCCAAACTTAGCGGTGGTGTCACCGAGATTTTTTCTAACCGTAAGGCATTTGCAGCGCTCAAAGATGACGGCTCTGTTGTAACTTGGGGTGATAAATCATCTGGTGGTGATAGCAGTGAAGTGGCCGACAAGCTTAGCGGTGGTGTCACCAAAATCTTTTCTAACGAAAAGGCATTTGCAGCGCTCAAAGATGACGGCTCTGTTGTAACTTGGGGTGATAAATCCTCTGGCGGTGATAGCAGTGTAGTTGCTGATCAGCTCCAATCTGGCGTAGTCTCTATTGCCGATCCATTGTGGGAAGATCGCCTTATTCCTGCAATAACCGAATCTGTTCTCACCTCTAATTCTGGCAAGGTTGCCATAACGATCGACACTACTGCACCATCCTTTACATCAGCGGAAGTTGTTTCAGCTATTGATGAACATAGTGGTGCAGCTCAGGTCATCTATACCGCTGAAGCAATCGATAACTCTTCTATTTTCTATAGCCTTAAGTCAGGCAGGAACGACGATGCAAGTTCCTTTTCAATTGATGAACAATCAGGACAGGTTTCTCTTAACCATGATCCCGACTTCGAAACAAAATCTTCCTATTCTTTTGCTATCGTAGCTACCGATGCTGCTGGTAACTCCTCGGAGAAATCTGTTTCATTAGCCATTAATGACCTTCAAGAGGGGCCAGCCGAAAGCTATGAATTTCCCGATGCTGAAAATGATATCGGAGGAACCAAGGGTGATGACATTTTGACTGGCACTAATAAGTCTGATTATATATTTGGCAAAAAAGGTGATGATATCCTGGAAGGATCAAATGGCAACGATATAATTCGAGGTGGTAGCGGAAGAGACACCCTCAAGGGCTCTAATGGCAATGATTACTTGAACGGATCGAAAGGTCGAGATGTCCTCATCGGTGGTGCGGGAGCTGATGTATTTAAGAACTCAAAGGGGCTCGACCTTGTTGTGGACTTTAGTCTTCAGCAAGGAGACAGAATCGCCCTGCCTAAATCTGGAAAATATAAAATCATTGGAGACGAAGATGGCGTGTTGCTCACAGTCAACTCTAAGAGGGGAATACTTCTTGAGGGTCAAGAGTACAGCGATGTAAGGGCTGTTGGTATGGATCTCTTTGTTCAACCCGTTTAGTGAGGCAGCAAACAAATCCACTCTTTCTGTTAATAAATGAGGATGACTGAAGGTTATGGAGCAGTACAGAGCTGAGCTGCGCTTTTGCTGGAACTTCTTCCCGCACACGGGACGGGTCTCCAAGCAACGGTATGTCGTCGCTGCGGCCCACAAGGACTGGTTGGACGCTTGCTACGGCTCTGATGAGATCGACCAGCGGGACTTGCTTTTCCAGCAGGTGGGACGCTTAGAGCGCATCGCCCGCAAGGCTGAAAATGCAGGTCAGTTTTCAGCGGCAGTCGGTGCCATTACGGCGCTGAATCGAATGATGGCGTTGGGTGCTGACCAGAAGGGTTTCCGTGGTCACTCAAACCAGCAATACCGGCGCTAAGAAAGGACCAGCACAACTGTCCTTACTGGTGGTCCGACGTCTCTTTTGGTCGCTGCCATTGCGTCATTTGGAACGTCACTGCATCCATCGCCTCCGCGATGGTGTCAACGGAAGTTCAGTCGCATGAGCCTTCCATCCAATGGAGCGAAACCATTGGGCGCTGATAACACCACTGACTCCTCTGTCATGAGCGATGCGAGGAGTCAGATCAGCGTTTCGGTTGGCCAAAACATCTCGACGAGTCATTTGGCCACTGCCATCGCGTCATCTGAACGGCAGTGCACCCCCAGCCGGGGTGATGGTGTCTGCGGAAGTTTCAATCGCATGGGCCTTCCATCCAATGGTTAGGCAATGCCATTGGGCGCTGATCAGAAGCTGGCTCCTTACTTCCTCTGAGGGGTCAGTTCAGCGTTTTCAATTGCCACAACGTTTCAGCGATTCATTTGGTCGCTGCCATCGCCTCATCTGAAAAAGCGCAGCCCACGACAGGGGCGATGGTGTCTTTGGAGGTTCCTGTGCTGGGCATCTCCATCCAATGGCCTATCCACAGTCATTGGGGCGCTGTCCAAAAAAGCTGACTCCCTTTCTTTCCGGTCGGGGAGTCAGTTCAGCGTTATTTGACGGGTGGTGGGTTGCGCACGAGGCGGCCAAAAAAAAGGGGTAGGCCCCTCAGCCATACCCCCTCATGCGCGACGCAATGAAGGCACCACAGCCTTCCCTAAGACATTGGTTTGGCGGGTGCCCATATGTAACCCTCTGAACACAAATTAGGCATTAAGCCTTAGTAGGCCTTGGTGGGGACCATGCGAATCCAGGTGATGATCTATCCGGCGCGAGCACCACAGCAAACGCTCTGGGAGACGGAATGTTCGCGGGTTCCCTCGCCCGCGTCTCCCACACATGCGATCAGGCAGCAGTGCCTCCCATGAGTTCTGACACGTTGGGCATGGGATCAGGCTGGCCATCAGCAATTGCTCGAGCGCGACGGTAAAACCAACTCTCCGTGTCCCCCTTGGCCTCCATGCTTTCGGCGATGGTCTTCCAGTTGTCGATTTCGGCTTGATCCATGGGAAGCAAATAAAAAAATCTCCAGAACCCCTCAGAACTGGAGACCGTCGAACTGCCTGATGCAGCTCTGCATTCAGACCCGTTGAAGCTATGAAGTGAGGCCTGGGTGCGGAGGTACGGATGACCGCTAAGCCTCCACAGAAGAGCCACGCGGTGTCGAGAAACGGGCACAAAAAAGGCGGATCGTGCATTACCCGCCTGATCTGAATTCTCCAGTCGAGCTGTCCGGAGAAGTCGCAAAATCTGCCTTACGGAAATGTAGAAAACCCGTTGTTGCAACTGTGGATTCAGCACCCACGATGAGAATTAATACCCAAGGTTGAAGTTACGCGGCGTCGGTGCCGTCTGCGTCCCCTGAGTCAATGCGCCATTCAGCTCATGTATTCAGCTGAACAGTTGAGCCAGAACTGAGTCACTACGGGACGGGCCAAGTCCAGCTTCAGAACGACTTGATTTGCGTCGAGGCCGGGTTGCGGGGGAACTGCACCCGGCTTTTTCATGCGCAAGAGGAGTTTTGATTGTTACGACCGACAGGCCCGGGCCTGACCGATTTACCGGCACGTGCCGGCAGAGCGAGCCACCAGCTGGTCGCCGGATCAGGTGATCGGCGGGCTCAGAAAGGACCGTTAACCCAGCCGGAGAGATGAACTCTCACCAGGCTCAGCAAGAACGTAATTAGACGTGGTTCCCGTCGAGCTGTGGCCGAGCGTCGCCGAGAGCGTGAAAACATCCACCCCCCGCCGAATTGCATGAGTGGCATGGGTGTGGCGGCAACGGTGCGGGTAGAGGTGCACGTCGGCAGCCTTTCCCCATCTGGCCATGCGAGCGGCCACCCCCTGCCGGGTCAATGGCCCATTCCTTTTATTACTTGGAAAGAGCCAGTCCTCAGGAGCGCCGCGGCCCAACAACTCGAACAGCTCCAGCGTGGTGGTGCTTATGCGAACGGTGCGGGGCTTGCTGCCCTTACCGAGGAGGTGGACCTGGCCTGCGCCATCCAGCGGCTCGATGTCCTTCCACTGCAAGCGGCACAGCTCGGAAACCCGGCAGCCCAGGAGATAGCTGCCCTTCACCATCACGAAGTCACGGCGTGCGGTGGTGCTGGTGGCAGCAGCTCTGGCGATGGTGGCCAGCACCATGCCGAGATCGTCCTCTGACATCGGCTTGGCCAGCTTCGGGACCACATAGGTGGCGCGGCGCGGCATCGGGTTCCGGGGGATGCCGGTCACTGCTGACCGCGTGGGCTCCGAAGCCCAGCGGTAGAGCGAGCTGATGGCAGCGATCCGGCGGTTGTAGGTCCGCGGCTTCATCAGGCCAGCGGCAACTTGTTCCCGCAGGGAGGACACCCAGTCATCCACGAGGGCAGGGTCCAGCTCGCGCAGATGCAGGTGGGGATGGTGCTGATCCCGCCAGCGGGTGAAGTGCCGCAGCTCTCGCCGATAGCCCGCCTGGGTCTCGGCTGAACCGGTGCGGGAGCACTGTGCCAAGTATCGGTTCAGGAGGAGCTTGTCCCCCCAGAGCACGGCACCGGCCTGGGCGGCATCGAAGAGGCGGCTGACGTACGCCAGGGCCTCCGCCTTATCCATGCCCGCCAGGACAGGCGGGATGTTGGCATCAGGAATGGCATCACTGCGATTTTTGGGAAGTGGCGTAATGCCGTCTTCCCTTGCGGTGGAATGGTTTGAGGGGCCTTCCAGCCCCCGCGAGTCATTTGGGTGATAAGGCTGACCTCACCCCATCTCCCTTAAAGGGTCAGGCAGCAATAGGGGCTGCTTGACGGGAGAAACGAACGATGTTGTTCGCAGTTACGGGTTTGCTCTTACCGAGCAGGCTTCAGTCACCCTCCTCATGCCCCGTCGAAACCATTGCAGCCCCGTGAGGGGGAATGGAGCTGAGCGGAATCGAACCGCTGTCCGAAACACTGGTGTGGATCACCTAGTCCGACGATGCCGGACCCTGTCATTCTGACAGGAGTGGTGACCTGGAGCACAACGCCCTTGGGTCGAACAAACCGGCTATCCGCCGTGGCAGTTGTGCCACAAGGCCTGGAAGCAGCCGCTGGCGACGAACTCAGCGCCCTTGGGGCCCATGCCGTGAAGCCCGGCAGGCGTGCCGTCAGCTTCCAAGCGGATATGGCCTGCCTCTACCGGCTGCACCTGCAGGCTCGACTACCCTTCAGGCTGTTGCGCCAGGTGGCGTGCTTCCCCTGCCAGGGCCGGGACGACCTCTACGACGGCATCCGTCAAGCGCTCGACTGGGAGCACTGGCTGCATCCCTCAATGACCTTCCGAGTGGATGTGACCGGAACGGCCCCGGGGCTTAACCACAGCCACTTCACGGCGCTGCAGGTCAAAAATGCCCTCGTGGACGCACAACGGGATCTCTGGGGGGAGCGCTCCTCCATCGATCTCGACGACCCCGATCTCTCCCTGCACCTGCACCTCGGCCGCGGGGAAGCCCAGCTAAGCCTTGATGGCAGTGGCGGCAGCCTGCACCGTCGTGGGTACAGGGCCGCCATGGGAGCGGCACCGTTGAAGGAAAATCTGGCGGCCGGGCTGATCCGCCTCACGGGCTGGGATGGAAGCCAACCCCTCGTGGACCCCTGCTGCGGTTCAGGAGTTCTCCTGATCGAAGCGGCCCTGGCCGCCTTGCAGCAGGCCCCGGGGTTGGAGCGCCGCTTTGCCCTCGAGGGTTGGGCCGATTTCCAGCCCGAGCTCTGGGACCGAGAAGCTGATCGCGCCCGGCAACGGCGCAGGGGAGACCTCACCCTTCCCCCACTCCTGGGGATCGAGGCGGATCCCACCATTGCCGATCAGGCCCGGGGCAATGTGAAAGCCGCTGGGCTGAGTGGAGTCATCCGCATCTGCACGGCCTCGTTCAGCGATCAACCCCTTCCGGAGGGGCCGGGGGTGTTGGTCTGCAATCCCCCTTACGGCCAACGGATCGGCGATGAAGCGGAGCTGGAGGCGTTGTATCGAGAGCTTGGCAACTACGCAAAAGGCCAGGCCAAGGGTTGGAAGCTCTGGTTGCTCAGCGGGAATCGCAACCTGACGGGAGCCCTGCGTCTGAAGGCCGAGCAACGGATTCCCGTGAGCAACGGCGGCATTGACTGCCGCTGGCTGCACTACGACATTCGCTGATCAGACCCGGCCCATCACTGCCCGTACCGTTTTCATCAATCCCTCCAACGTCTGAGGCAGGAACGGACCCTTCAGCACCTGGCCGCCAATGCGCAAACTGATGCCCGCCAGCACCAGATTGGCCACGGCGAGGCTCAACAGTGCGCGCATCCAATCCAGATCCCACTGGGCCTGAATCCAAAGCAGCAACGACGCTTCGCCAGCCAGCAAGGCCAGGAACATGGCCGTGCCGCCGATGGCGAGGAACAGGCCACCGCTGATCAGTCGGCGTTTTTCCCGATCCACTTCCTGCAGGGCAATCCGCACGTGCAGATCCATCACGGACGCCGCCAGTGCGGTCACCCGAGCTGCAGCTCCAAATCCGCGGGGAGAGTTCTGATCGGCCATCAGGAACGCCGCCCCCCGCGAAGCATGCTGCCCAGCAGCAAGCCAACACCAAGGGCAACACCCACAGCCAGCAGTGGTCGCTGGCGCACCGGCGCCTCGATCTTCGGCCGCAGGGTGCTGTTCAACTCATCCAGCAGCTGTTCCAGTTGCTCTTCGAGGGGATCCAGGCTGTCAGCCCAGTCGCGGCTGCGATCACCGGCGCTGTGGAGAAGTTCCTCCAGTTGCTCTCGAACCCCTTGGGGCGTCAGACCCGTGTTCTGTTCGATCAAACGAACCAACTCATCCACACTGCCCCTGGTGGCTTCAAGGGTGTGCTCTGCCAGATCCGGCCAGCGCTCCTGGATCGTCGGCAGCAGGCTTTCAAAGCGCTCACGGAAGTGGTGCTCGAATCTGCCGTTGGACTGCGGCGATGGCGAGGCCATGAAGACCATTGGCAGGAAGCTTTAGAAGAGTAGGTAGACTGAAGGCTGAGGGAAAGTCTTTGCCGCGATACGCCCTCCTCCGTCACACCGGGGCTCCGGACGACCCCAGCGGATGCCATATCGATCTGCTGCTGGAGGACGGGGACAGTTGCCGAACATGGCGACTGGCCACAGTGCCGCAACTCAACGCAGAGGCCCAACCAGCGGTTCCCCTGCCTGCCCATCGAAAGGTTTGGCTGGAACCCCGCAGTGCTGCCGTTTCGGGCAATCGGGGCTGGGCCGAACGCATCCATGCCGGCAGCTACTGCGGGGTGCTCCCGAAAGCCGAGAATGCAGACATCACCCTGCAGCTCGAGGGCGACCTTCAGGGCTGCCTGCGCATCAATTCCGGGCACTGCTCCTTATCGAACCCTTGAGCTTTTCGTGGGTTCCGCTAATTTCGACTCGCTGACAGCCCCAGATCCTGTTGGTTCATATCAATCAGGTTGGGCTGACGCACTTCAAGTCGTTCGGCGGAGCGATGACGATCCCTCTTGAAGAGGGATTCACCGTCGTGACCGGACCCAATGGCTCCGGCAAAAGCAACATCCTTGATGGCGTTCTGTTCTGCCTGGGCTTGGCCACCAGTCGTGGCATGCGGGCTGACCGCCTGCCGGACCTGGTCAACAGCGGCATGCTCAAGGCCGGCAAGGCCGCTGAAACAACCGTCAGCGTCCGCTTTGACCTGAGCGACTGGACACCCGATGCCGCCGAGGAAGGCATGGAGGCACCAGCGGAGGGGCCCTGGATTCAACCGGGACAAACGGAATGGACGGTGACCCGCAAACTGCGGGTGATGCCAGGGGGCTCCTACAGCTCCAGCTACAGCGCCGACGGGGTGCCCTGCAACCTGCAGCAGCTGCAGACCCAGCTGCGCCGCCTTCGGATTGATCCCGAGGGCAGCAACGTGGTGATGCAGGGGGACGTCACCCGCATCGTCTCGATGAGCAACCGCGACCGCCGCGGCCTGATCGATGAACTGGCCGGTGTTGCCCTGTTCGACACCCGGATCGAACAGACCCGCCGCAAGCTCGATGACGTGCAGGAGCGCCAGGAGCGCTGCGGGATCATTGAGCAGGAACTGCTGGCCAGCCGCCAACGGTTGGAGAAGGACTGCGCCAAGGCCCGGCAATACCAGGACTTGCGGGAACGGCTGCAACTGGGACGCCGCCAGGAGATGGTGCTGGCCTACGAAGCCGCCCAGCAGGCCCTCAAGGATCTGGCCACGCGCCAACAGGCGCTGGAAGCCCAGGAACAGAGGGACGCCGCGGCCATTGCCAGCGGCCGAGAGCAGCTGAACAATGCCGTGGCCGAACTGGACTTGCTCCAGGAGCAGGTGAAGGCCCTGGGGGAAGACCAGCTGCTGGCGGTTCAGGCGGAACTGGCTGGCCTCGACACCAGCAGCCGTGAACTGGAGCGCCAGGCCAGCCTCCACCAGGACGAAGGCCAGAAACTGCAGGCGCAGCGCCAGGACCTCGCCACCCGTCGCCAGCAGTGGCAGCTGCAATCACGGGAACTGGAACGCGATCCCCATCAGGACGCCCTCAGCGCCGCCGAAGACAACTGCCGGGCCGCTGAAGCCGCGGTGGACATGTCCCGCCGCCGGCTGGCGGATGTGGCGGGCCGCTCCGGCGCCTGGGTGGAGGAACAGAAGCGCCGCAGCGGTCGCCGGCAGGAGTTGCAAAGCAGCGTCGCTCCCCTACTGGAGGAGCAGCAGCAGTTGCAGGAACGGCTGCGCCAGGAACGGGAACGGCTGGAAGAGCTCACCCAGGAGCAGCACCAGGACGGCGCCGACGGCGACGCCGTGCAGCAACAGCTCGCAACCCTGGAGGAGACCTGGCAAACCCTGCTGCAAGCCATTGCCTACGGCAAACAGGAGCTCCAGCAGACCGCCGAATCACTGGCCATCCAACAGCGCACCCGCAGCCGGCTGGAGCAGGAGCAGACCCGCTTGGAACGGGAGATCGCTCGGCTGGAGAGCCGGCGGGATGCCCTTCAGGAAAGCCGCGGCACCGGAGCCCTGCGCCTGCTGCTGGAGGCCGGCCTCGATGGCATCCACGGCCCTGTGGCCCAGCTGGGAGAGGTGGAGGATCGCCATCGCCTCGCCCTGGAAGTGGCCGCGGGGGCCCGTCTCGGCCAGGTGGTGGTCGACGACGATCGCATCGCCGCCCGCGCCATCGAACTGCTCAAGAGCCGCCGTGCTGGCCGGCTCACCTTCCTGCCCCTGAACAAGATCCGCGCGCCAGGGGGCGGCGGCTCTTCAGCCGCCTTTGCCCGGGGAGCACGCCCCGGTGGGGACAGCGGTGCCGGCCTGATCGGCCGGGCCGTGGAACTGGTGCGCTTCGAACCGGTCTATGACCAGGTGTTTGCCTACGTCTTCGGCGACACCCTGGTGTTCTCCGACCTGGCCAGCGCCCGTCAACAACTGGGCCGCTCCCGGGCGGTGACCCTGGATGGGGAGCTTCTGGAGAAGAGCGGCGCCATGACCGGCGGCAGTTTCTCCCAGCGCAGCAGCAGCCTCAGCTTCGGCCGCAGCAGCGATCAGGACGAAGCTGAACCCCTGCGGCGGCGCCTGCTGGAACTGGGGGAATCCCTGGTGGCCTGCCGGCGGGAGGAGTCAAAGCTGGCCCAACTGATCGAGCAGCAGAAACCCCAGCTGCGCGAACTGGAAAAGCAACAGGCGGCCTTGATCGCCGAGCGCAATGCCGCCCGGCGCAACCACGGCCCCCTGCTCGAGCGCAGCCGCCAGCGGGCCGAACGGCTCAGCAAATTGCAGCAGGACCAGACCGAGCAACAGCAGCGGCTCGAAGCCATCAGCACTGCACTCACCCCACTCACCGCGGAACTACAGGCCTTGGATGAGGCGGAGCGCAACAGCGGCAACAACGACGATGCCGCCGCCTGGGCCCAACTTCAGACGGAACAGGAAGCCGCCGACCAACGGCTGGAGGCGGCCCGCCGCGAACGCGACCAGCTGCTGAATGCCCGCCGCGAGCGGCAGCTGGCGATTGAACGCCTGGGGGATCAAGAAAAGGCTCTGGCCGCCGAAAAAACCCGCTTGCAGGAGGCGGTGAAGGCCCTCGCCAGTGCCCATGGGGCCTGGCGCCAGCAGCAGACCGACCTCCAGGAGAAGCGCAAAGAGCTCGAGCAACAGCAGACCGACCTGCAGGAGCGCTTCGGCAGCCAGCGCCGGGCCCGGGACGCCGCGGAAGCCGAGGTGGGCCGCCAGCGTCAGGCCCTGCAGCAGGCCGAATGGAATCTGGAGCGGCTCAAGGAAGACCGCGAAGGATTGATTGAAGAACAGCGCAGCGGTGCGGTGCGCCTGCAGGAGATGGAACAGGCCCTGCCGGACCCGAGGCCGGAGATCCCGGAAGCCCTGCGGCTGGCGGGCTTGGAAGCCTTGCAGACCGATCTGCAGGCCATCCAGCAACGCATGGAAGCGCTGGAACCCGTGAACATGCTGGCGCTGGAGGAACTCGAGGCCCTCGAAGAGCGGCTCAACGAACTCAACGAACGGCTCGAGGTGCTCAACAGCGAGCGGGAGGAACTGCTGCTGCGGATCGAAACCGTGGCCACCCTGCGCCAGGACGCCTTCATGGAAGCCTTTACCGCCGTGGATGGCCATTTCCGCGAGATCTTTGCCTCGCTCTCCGATGGTGATGGCCACCTGCAACTGGAGAACCCGGAGGAGCCCCTGGAAGGTGGCCTCACCCTGGTGGCCCATCCCAAGGGCAAAACCGTGCGGCGCCTGGCCTCGATGTCGGGGGGAGAGAAATCACTCACCGCCTTGAGCTTCCTGTTCGCCCTGCAGCGCTTCCGGCCGTCGCCGTTCTATGCCCTCGACGAGGTGGACAGCTTCCTCGACGGCGTCAATGTGGAGCGCCTGGCGGCTCTGATCGCCCGTCAGGCCGAGGCAGCCCAATTCATGGTGGTCAGCCACCGCCGCCCGATGATCGGCGCAGCCCAGCGCACGATCGGGGTGACCCAGGCCCGCGGCGCCCACACCCAGGTGGTGGGTTTACCGGATGCCGCCTGAACGATCGGAGTTTTCGCTGTGCAATCTGAACGTGACAGGCGGAACCCCTGCGCCACAATGGTCTGAATGTCCATGGCCGAGGGCCCGCGCTTGACCCCGACCCCTACCCCAAACGACACCATCACCACTGGCGTACCCAGCGATCGCCTCTGGTTGCGCTCCGAACTGATGGGCACCCAGGTGATCACCCGTGACACCGGCCGCCGTCTTGGGGTGGTGGGTGAAGTGATCGTCGATATCGACCGCCGTGAAGTGGTGGCTGTGGGACTGCGTGACAACCCCCTGACTCGTTTCCTGCCCGGCCTGCCGCGCTGGATGCCGCTGGACCGGATCCGTCAGGTGGGCGACGTGATCCTGGTGGATTCGGCCGACTCCCTCAGCGAAAACTTCAACCCTGAGCGCTACAGCCGAGTGATCAACTGCCAGGTGATCACCGAGTCCGGTGAACAGCTGGGGCGGGTGCTCGGCTTCGCCTTTGACATTGAAACCGGCGAGCTCACCACCCTGGTGATGGGCGCCCTTGGCGTGCCCCTGCTGGGGGAAGGGGTGCTGAGCACCTGGGAAATGCCGGTGGAGGAGATCGTCAGCAGCGGGCCGGACCGGATCATTGTTTACGAGGGAGCCGAAGACAAGCTCAAACAGCTGAACAGCGGCGTTCTGGAAAAACTGGGCGTCGGTGGCCCCAGTTGGGAAGAGCAGGAGCGGGAGCGCTACCGGGTCAACCTGGTGCCCGTGGAAAATCAGCTCACCTCCGGACAACCCCAGGAGCAGGAGCAACGGCGTCTCCAGGCTTCAGAAGCCGAGCGGTTTGAGGCTGATGCAGAACTGGAATATGTGGAGCTGGAGGACCGGCGGCAGGAATCCATCCAGCAACGCCGCTACCTCGATGAGCCCCAGCGGTACGACGAGCAGCGCTACGCCGAACCAGCCCGCTACGACGAGCGGTCTACTGAGCGAGCACGGACCTACAACGAACCCGCACCCTTCGAGCAGGAGCCTGCCTACGAGGAACAGCCTGCTTATGAAGAGCAGCCGCCACGGCGTGCGATGCCAGCCTCCCGTCGCGCGGTTCAGCAGTCGAGCGAACCCCTGGATGTGGAACCGATGGAGGATGCAGCGCCCCAGCGCCGGAGCCAGGATCTCGACGATCCCTGGTGATCGGGCCTGAGGCGCTGAACGGTGTTCAGGACGCCTTGAAGTTCAACGATGCGCTGTTGACGCAGTAACGCTGGCCCGTGGGGGCGGGACCATCCTGGAAGACGTGTCCGAGGTGGGCATCACATTGAGCGCAGTTGATTTCGGTGCGCACCATCCCGTGGGTCAGATCCTCTTTGGTGGTGATCGCCTCGGCACTCACACCGTCCCAGAAGCTGGGCCAACCCGTGCCTGAATCGAACTTGGTCTCAGAGCTGAACAGCGGCGCACCACAGCAGACGCAGTGGTACATCCCCGTGGCCTTGTTGTTCCAGTAAGCCCCGGTGAACGCCCGCTCGGTACCGCCGCAGCGAGCCACCTGGAACTGCTCCGGCGTCAGGGATTGCTTCCACTCCTCGGCGCTGCGTTCGACCGGATTGGACGGGGACATGGTCGTCGGAACCAGATTGGGGGCGCAGCCTAGGAAGCGTTGAGCTCTCGGGGAAGCAAACCCCTCACCTCGGCGGCCAATGCGGCCACCGCCCCGGGTTCTCCCCGCAACGCCTGGAGGTCCTGGCGCTGGCCCTCAAGCCGCTCGGGGGCGTTCAGCCAATCGCAGGCCTCCTTCGCAATCTCCTCCGGGGTGATCGCCCCCACCCGCTCCGGCACCACAGCACGGCCTGCACTGATGTTGGGCCAGGCCATCAACCCGTTGTTGCGCAAACGCCAGAGGGTCAATAGAACCCCGATCAGACGCCGCAGACCCGGCAGACGCGCCAGCAGCCCCAGCCCGCCGTCCCAGGCCTGCATCACCTCCAGGTGCTGGGTGGGAACAATCACGATCATCGGCACCGCAAGGGCGCCGAGTTCGGCCGTGTTGGCGCCGACCGTGGTCAGGGCCAGGGCGCACTGGCTCAGAGGGCCATGGGCCGGATGCTGCTCCAGCAGACGAATCCGTGTGCCCGCACCCGTCACCAACTCCGTCCCCAACTCCCCTTGCTCCACAGATGCAACGGAGGCGCCATAGCGGGCAGCAATCGGGTTGGATGCGCCGGCGAAACGCAGCAGTTCATCAACGCTGGTGGTGGGAGCCAGCGGCAACAAAAAACGGCATCCGGGTTGCAATCGGGCCAAACGATCGGCGGTATCGAGCAGAAACGGCATGCCGACGCTCAACTTGGCCGGCTTCGATCCCGGCAACAGGGCCACCCACTGACCCTCGGGGAGAGGCTCCTCGCGACGAGCGAAGGACGACAGATCCGCCATCAGATCACCGACCACGCGGCACCGGGGCTGGTAACGGACCGGCAGCTGACGCCGCACCGCGTCCGACATCGCCGCAATCCGATCGTTCCAGCCCGGCCAACGCGCCACCCACTCGGCATAGGTGATGTGGCGGTAGCCGAGACGAGCCGAAAGCAGAACGGTCCAGAACTGATCACCGCCCAGAAACACCACCACACCCTTCTGCGACCATGGGCCGTAGCGCTGGGGACGCAGCAGCAGCGACCAGAAGCGTCCTGCCGGCACGATGCGCTCGAACAAGCCCCAAGGCTCCGCGGCCGCACGCTCCTGGCCCGTGGCATTGGGGCAGGGCACCAACACCAGCTGCAGGGACGCTGACGCACTCTGAGACCGGGGACGCAGGCGAAGGCTGGCGTGCAGCCGTTCAGCCAGGGGTCGAACCCAGGTGGTCAGTTCACCGGGACCGTTCGAAACGAGAACAACGGCTGGTCCTGGTTCTGCTGCGCGGGGACGGGCCAAAGAAAAAAATGCGGATGGCGAGACTTGAACTCGCAAGGCCGAAGCCACACGCCCCTCAAACGTGCGTGTCTACCAATTCCACCACATCCGCGTGGTCGACTTCACCGCTCGGGTGCTGTCGAGGTCAGATCATACCGGGCGGGGTCTTCGCTCCTCGGCAACTTCGGTCGGCGCTGATACGATCCGGCGTCAGGCCTGAACATGCTGCGGGATGCCCATCGGCAAAGTGCTGATCGCCAACCGCGGCGAGATTGCCCTCCGGATCATTCGAAGCTGCCGCGAGCTCGGCATCGCCACCGTGGCGGTGTACAGCTCCGTTGATAAGGACGCTCTGCACGTGCAGCTCGCCGATGAAGCGGTCTGCGTGGGCGAAGCCCTGAGCAGCAAGAGCTACCTCAACATTCCCAACATCCTGGCGGCCGCCACCTCCCGCGGTGCTGACGCCATCCACCCCGGCTACGGCTTTCTGGCGGAGAACGACAAGTTCGCCGAGATGTGCCGTGATCACGGCCTCACCTTCGTTGGGCCGTCCCCCCACGCGATTCGCTCGATGGGGGACAAGTCGACCGCCAAATCGACCATGCAATCGGTGGGTGTTCCCACGGTGCCCGGCAGCGAGGGTCTGCTCAGCAGCACCAGCCAGGCAGCCACCCTGGCCGAGGAAATGGGCTATCCCGTGATGATCAAAGCCACCGCCGGCGGTGGTGGTCGCGGAATGCGCCTCGTACCGGACGCCAGCCAGCTGGAGAGCCTGTACAAAGCGGCCCAGGGGGAGGCGGAAGCCGCCTTCGGCAACCCCGGCCTCTACATGGAGAAATTCATCGATCGGCCCCGCCACGTGGAAGTACAGGTGCTGGCCGACCGCCACGGCAACGTGGTGCACCTTGGTGAACGGGACTGCTCGATTCAGCGCCGTCACCAGAAACTGCTGGAGGAAGCCCCCAGCCCGGCCCTGGATCCGGACCTGCGCCGCCGCATGGGCGAAGCCGCCGTTGCTGCCGCCCGAAGCATCAATTACGAGGGAGCCGGAACGGTGGAATTCCTGCTGGATCGCAGCGGTGGCTTCTATTTCATGGAGATGAACACCCGGATCCAGGTGGAGCATCCCGTAACTGAGATGGTGACGGGTGTGGATCTGATCGCTGAGCAGTTGCGCATCGCCGGTGGCGAACCCATCAGCGTGCGCCAGGAGGACATCCAGCTCACTGGCCATGCGATCGAATGCCGGATCAACGCTGAGGATGCCCGGCACAACTTCCGTCCCGCCCCCGGACGCATCACGGGATGGCTGCCCCCCGGCGGACCAGGTGTGCGCGTCGACAGTCACGTCTACACGGGCTACGACATCCCGCCCTTCTACGACTCGCTGATCGGCAAACTGATCGTTTGGGGCAAGGACCGCGACCACGCCATGACCCGGATGAAGCGGGCCCTGAATGAATGTGCCGTCACCGGGATTCCAACCACGGTGGAATTCCATCTGGAGATGCTGGATCGGCCGGAGTTCATCAACGGCGATGTGCACACCAAATTCGTGGAGCAGGAGATGCTCCCCTGAGCTCAGGCCACTGCCTGGGCGTGCATCAGGATCAGGGAGAGCAGCCCCTGCTGGCCGACCAGCAACTCACGCACAAGGCTGATCAAGCCCACCCAAATCACTGGAGTGACGTCGACTCCACCGATCGGTGCGATCACGCGGCGGCTCAGCGAGAGCACAGGTTCCGTTGGCCATGCCACCAGGGGCCAAGCGCCCTGGCTCAGATCGACCTGGGGGTACCAGGTGAGCACGATGCGCAGCAGAAACGCCAGGGTCCAGGCTGCTAGCAGCAAGCCCAGAAGCAAATGGAGGACTGGCAGGGCCTGCAGCAGCAGCGGCGTCACAAAGCTCAAAGCAAATCGTCCCCTCATCGTAGAAAGACGGCATCGCTTCTTAAGATCGGCGCGGCTTTGAAGCAGACGGCAGCAACCCCATGACCCCCTCCCTCTCCAACTTCCTGAGCAGCCTCCTTTGGGGAGGTGTGATCGTCGTGATTCCTGCGTCCATCGCCCTGTTCCTGCTGAGCCAGACCGACCAGGTCGACCGCAAGCTCTGATCCGCCCCTGGCGCCCCTCGTAGACTGACTCCTAAGCGGGAGCAGAGCTTTGGTTAACGCCAGTCTCAATTGGGCCAGCATCGTCGGCATCGTTTTGGCCGTTGGCGGAGCTCTGCTCTATTTCATGCGGTCGTTCAAGCCCGCCCTGGCGCGGGACTACGACGTGTTCTTTGCAGCCATCGGGCTGCTGTGCGGCGGCATCCTGTTCTTCCAGGGTTGGCGCCTCGACCCGATTCTTCAGTTCGGCCAGTTCCTGCTGGCGGGAACCACAGTTTTCTTCGCCTACGAAAGCGTGCGACTGCGCGGCGTGGCCACGGAGCAGGCCCGGCGTTCCGCCTATTTCGATGACGAACCAGCACCGGCCCGGGGCGGAAGCCCTGGGGGCCTACGGGGCGGCTGGGATGACGGCGGTTACGACCGTTTTGATGAGCCCCAGCCGGTGCGGCGGCGCTTCTCAGGCCGTGACGATGACGCCGAAGAACGGCCGGAAGAGGAGTTCTACCGACCGCGCCGCGCCAGCCGTGCCGCCATTCCTGAGGAAGCCGCCAGCCGTCGCTCCGCAGACCGTGATCAAGGCGATTCCGGCTGGGACCAAAACGACGAGCGCTCCCGCCGCATGGCTCGTTTCCGTGCCGGCGAAGCCAGAGATGAGCGACGCCCCGACTTTGGCTCCAGACGGACGGATCGAGAGGAACAACGCCGTGGCAGCCGTCCCATGGGGCGGCCTGAGCGTCCTTCCGGCGAACGCGCCCCTTCAGGAGCCGAGGATGCCGCCTTTGCCCCCAGCCGCAGTTCAGCGCCGAGCAGTTCGGCCCCGAACCGGGGACGCCCCAGCGCCAACCCGAACGCCGCGAGCGACTCCAGGCGATCCCCTGAGCCGCCCCTGGCGTCGAACCGGCCCAGCAGCAACCGCCAACCCCCCCGCAGTTCACGGCCTTCGTCCGGCAGACCGCGAGACAACAGCTCCCGCTTCGACGACTGAGCCCGTTGCCTCGTCCGCTGCTGATCCTGCTCGCCAGCCTGGCGCTGATGGGCTGCAACGGTCGTCGTGAACGGACCGGTGGTGGATTGCTCGCCACCAGTCAGCAGGCCCCAGCCCTGAGTGGCAGTGGTGAGTGGCTGGCGGTCGTCAGCGATCGCGGCGGCCGACCCACGGTGCAGCTGCGCCGCCTGAGCGACGGATCGGTTGTCTCCGTTCCCCAGCTGAGCCGACATCAGCCCCATAGCTCGCCCTCCCTGAGCTGGAACGGCCGTTACCTGGCAGCGATCACCCAGAGGGGGCGCCGCCGACTCGCGGTGGTCACCGACCGCCTGAACGGACGCATGCACCCCCTGCCGCTGCCGGGGGGGAGGGACCCGGTGCAGCTCAGCCTGGCGCCGGATGCCCAGCAGATCGCCCTGCAGGTGACGGATCAGGGCCGATGGCGCGTGGAACTGCTGGATCTGAGTGATCTGCTCGAGCCGGACCGTCCTCCGGGACAGAGCCTCTCCACACCGGCGCTGTCGTCAGAGCCATGATCCGCGTCGCTCTGCTTTTCAGTCTGGTGTTGGTGAGCGGGTGCAGCAGCCCAAGGCCCACTCCCCGGCCCGACCTCAACGGCCTGCTGCGTCAATCCGTGAACAGCCGGAGGGATCCCTCCCTGGGGGGACGCTGGCTGGCCAGCCTGGGCCAACGCAATGGGCGGGAGCGGGTCGAACTGATCGACCTGCGCAGCCGCAGCCCCGTGCCGTTGCCGGGCCTCAACCGTGCTGATGCCCAGCCGATCAGCGTCAGCGTCAGTGCCGATGGACAACGCCTGGCCGTTGTCCAGCAACGGGAGGACCGCACGGAACTGGTGCTCTACCGGCGCAACGTCGGAGCGACGCAACGGCTGCCCCTGGACCCACCGGGTGTACCCCGCAGCGTCAGCCTGGATGGCTCGGGCCGGCGGCTGGCGGTGCAGGTGAGCCGCAACGGACGCTGGGATGTGGATCTGATCCGCCTGCCCTGATCAGGGCAGCAGCCCTGCCCAGTGCAGAAAGGTGTCGCCGCTGAGCACCTCGATCAGCAGCACCGCCACAAAGCCCACCATGGCGAAGCGGCCATTCACCCGCTCGGCATAGCCACTCCAGCCGAAGGCAGGCACATCGTTGGTGGTGGCGGACGTCTCCGGAACGGACGTGGTTTCAGGGGTCTCGCTGGTGGAGGTCATCCGGCCGGTTCAAGAACGCCCGAAGTCATAGCTGGTCGCCGGGATCAGCCGCCAGTCGTGATCACCGCTGAGCTCCAGAACGGTGTCATGGAAGGCCTTCAGGGTTGGCCGGTGGCCCACGCTGATGAACGCCACCTCCCGATCCCGCAACAGGGAATAAAGACGGGATTCGGTCTCGACATCCAGGGCACTGGTGGCTTCATCCAGCACCACGACCTTGGGCGAATTGAGCAGCAGCCGCGCAAAGGCCAGTCGCTGCTGTTCACCCAGAGAGAGCAGCCGAGGCCAGTCCTGCTTGATGTCGAGGTCGGGATAGCGCTGCAGAAGTTTGCCCAACATCACTTGATCCAAAACCGCCCGTAGCTGTTCATCGCTGAAACGGGCCTGATCAAGCGGATAACAGAGCTGTTCGCGCAGAGATCCCAGTGCCATGTAGGGCTTCTGGGGGATGAAAAGGAGATCGCCCTGCCCCGGGGAATAAACGATGCCCGTCGGCGAGCCCCACAGGCCACTCACCACCCGCAGCAGCGAGGTCTTGCCACAGCCGGAGGGTCCCACAACCAACAGCCCTTCAGCGTTGCCCAGGGAAAAACTGAGGTCGCGCACCAGCACGTTGTCGGTGCGCGGTGTTTTGACCGTCACCCCCTGCAGCGCCAGGCGCTCCGAGGAAACGATCCGCGGCACGTAATCACTCCACTCCTCCGGATCGAGGTTGGAGATGTTGGATTGAAATCCTTCCAGCCGGTTGATCGATGCCGAGAACCGGGCCAGGGCTTCGATGTTGTAAATGATGAAAAACAACGATCCCTCAACCAGGTTGTAGGCGACGTTCGCCTGGGCGAAGCCGCCGTAATCCATCTCACCGGCGAGAATCGGTGCCGCAAGGATCAGATAGGGGATGAAATTGCTGGCGTAAATGCTGGAGCGCTGCAGCACCCGCAATAGCACTTCCCAGACAATCAGCAGATTGAAGTTTTCAACGACGGTGGCCAGGCGACGCGTCACCTCCTTGGCTTCCTGCTGCTCACCGGCGTAGAAGGCAATTGACTCGGCGTTGTCACGAACCCGTACGAGGCCATAGCGGTAATCCGCTTCAAAACGCAGTTGGAAATTGTTCAACCGCACCAACTTGCGGCCAGCCACAATCATCAGGACAGACACCCCGGTTGCATAGGCCAGAAGGGCAAAGGTGAGCCCCTCACTCACCGAATAAAGGATGAGGATATTGAGGGAAAAGGTGAGGATCGAATCAAAAATATTCAGCGCAAAACCAAGGGCCTGCGCCGTGAAATCACGCACATCCTCGGAAATACGTTGATCGGGGTTATCAACATTGGTGGCCGCTTCATCATTGGGATTGAGCACGTAATAGGCCCGATCCCGCAGGTAATCGTCCACCAGGCTCAGCGACAACCATTCGCGCCAGAACAGCCCAAGTTTCTGGGTGAAATAAAACTGCAGGCTGCGAATTGGCAGTGCCACAGCAAAACAGGCGCCGTAGATCCAGAGGTTGCGATACGACGCATCGCCATCCCTGGCGATCAACGCATTGGTCAGATCCCTGGCGAGGAATGTGATGCCGGCGTTGATGCCGTTCACGCTCAACAGCATCAGGATGATCAGGCCGAGAAACAGCCAAGGCAACCAGCGGCGATGCCTGAGTTGGCCCCGCACGGAGGCAAACACCACAGCCCCCAGCACGAACAGGGCACTGATGCCCGCCCCCCATCCACGGGACCAGAGCATGGCCAGGGACGACTGGACGCCACCGAGGTACTGGCCGGACAACTCCGGCAACAGCCACGACAGGCCGTTCATCAAGCCGGTGACCAGGAACAGCACGATCCCGGCCACACAGAAGAGCAGGCTCACCAGCAGTCCAAGGAACTGCCAGCCGTTGTCTTCGGTGTAGGGGAAGAAGTAGGGCTGCGAAAGCCGACGCAGCTTGGCGGCCTGATTGCGCAGGTTCTGAAGCTGGTGGGTCATGCCACTGCTGAACTGTGCTCAGTCTGGCTGTCGCCGCGCCGCTTCGCCGCTGACCTCAACCGGGAGGCCACGCCAGAGGACGTCCACCGATCACATGCACATGGAGGTGAAACACCGTCTGGCCAGCACCGGCGCCACTGTTGATCACCGTGCGGAAATCGTCCAGACCCTCCTGTTTGGCTACGCGGGCAGCCACCAGCAAGAGGTGGCCCAGCAGGGCCGCATCCTCAGCAGCACCGGAGCGCAAGCTCTCGATCGGCTTGCGCGGAATCACCAGCACATGAACGGGTGCCTGGGGCGCGACATCGCGAAAGGCCAGACACTGCTCATCCCTGTAGACCTCATCGCACGGGATCTCGCCACGAAGGATCTTCCCGAAGATCGTGTCGTCTGCCATGGGCCTTGAAAAGAGGGAACAGCCGGACCGGTGTGACAGCAGGGGCATGAATCTCCTGCATCACCCTCCACAGAATGCTGGCACGTTGTCTCAGTGCATCCCTGCAAGGTCTGGAGGCCAGACCAGTGGTGGTGGAAGTGGATCTTGCCCCGGGCCTGCTGGGCGTTCAGCTGGTGGGTCTGCCGGACAAGGCCATTCAGGAATCACGGGAGCGGGTCCGATCCGCCCTGCGCAACAGCGGCTTCCGCGGCCCCCTGGTGCGCGTGGTGATCAACCTGGCTCCGGCCGATCTGCGCAAGGAAGGTCCTTCCTTTGACCTCCCCATCGCCCTGGCCCTGTTGGTGGCCAGCGGGCGACTCGCCCGCCCTCTGCTGGAGGGCCTCTGGTGTGCGGGCGAATTGGGGCTCGACGGCAGCCTCAGGCCCTGTCGCGGGGTGATTGCCCTTGCTGCAAAGGCCCAGCAGCACAAGGCCCAGGCCCTGGTGGTTCCCCCTGAGAATGCTCAGGAGGCCAGCCTGATTGAGGGGCTCACCATCCGCACCGCCGCCAACCTGCGCACGCTGGTGGAGCAGCTGAAAGGCGAACGACCCTGGCCAGCGACCGGTTGCAGCAGCACCCGATCCTCAACCCAGCCAACCAAGCCGGAGCCTTGGCCCTGCCTGGACAGCAGCCTCGCCTCCCGCGCCCTGGCCCTCTCGGCAGCCGGCGGCCACCATCTGCTGCTCGTGGGTCCTCCCGGCTGCGGCAAGACCCGCCTGGCCCATCAACTGCCGCGACTGCTACCGGCCCTGAGCCACAAGGAAGCGCTCTCGATCACGCGCATCCATTCCGTCGCCGGCCAACTGCATGGCATCGATCAACTGCAGCAGCAGCGCCCCTTTCGATCGCCGCACCACAGCTGCTCCGCCGCCGCCTTGCTCGGCGGCGGACGCTCGCCCCGTCCTGGGGAGGTGAGCCTGGCCCACGGTGGCGTGCTTTTCCTTGATGAGCTGGCGGAATTTCCGCGGACGGTCCTGGATCAATTGCGGCAGCCCTTAGAAAACGGCGCTGTGCAGATCAGCCGTTCCCAGCAGAGCACGGTGTTCCCAGCCCTGGTCACCCTGGTGGCCGCCACCAATCCCTGCCCCTGCGGCTGGCATGGCGACCGCGACCATGGCTGTCGCTGCAGCATCAGCCAGCGCCAGCGCTACTGGCAGCGGCTCTCCGGTCCGCTCTTGGATCGGCTCGATCTGCAACTGCGACTGGAACGGCGCTCCGCCAAGGAGGTGGCAGAGGTGCTGAAGCAGCCCAGCCCCACGCAAGCTGCAGCGTCCTGGTGCACCCCCGCACAAATTGAACGAGCCCGGCAGCGGATGCAGAGGCGCAATCCCGGTGGAGACAGCAACGGGCGGCTGTCGGCAGCAGCGCTACGGCAGACCGGAGCCATCGAAGCGGCGGCACTCGAGCTCTGGGAACAGCTGATCAACCAGCGTGGGCTAAGTACGCGCAGCAGCCTTCAACTGTTGCGCGTGGCGCGCACCATTGCCGATCTCAACGACCGGGCCAGCATCGATCGAAACGCCGTGGCGGAAGCGAGTTGCTTCCGCTGCACTGATCTGCTCAAGCAGCCTGGTGCTCAGTAGTCGCGGGCTCGCTTGTCGGGCGTGTCCCTGTAGGGCTGGGTGCCGATCGGCGGGGGCTGGAGATGACGGTCGTTGAACGAACCCAGGGCATGGGTCATCGCTTCACCGAACCACTGGAACCACTGAACAACCGTTGTTTTCATCACGTCCTCCGGGGTCTGTCTTCAGTGTGAAATCACTGACAGAGGACGACAACAGGTGTTTTCACCGGTTCTGCGCCAGCTCAGTAGGACGGAGCTACGGAACTCTCACTCTGTTCAGTCTCAACCGGCTCGCTGGCTGGGCTGGATCCGGCCACTGGCGCACTGTCCCGATAAACGTAGAGATGGCCGAGGCTCTTCTTGCCGTAGGCCCGTCGCTTCAAGGTCCAGCCCGGCTCAAGCTTGAGCTGAACGAATCCGCTGGCGGCGCCACCGGCCCGAGCCACGAGCATGGTCGGTTGGGAGGGATTCTTGGTGGGCGTGGCCAGCAACTCGATATCCCGACCGGTGTTCACCACGCTGAGCCGGTAGCGGGTGCCGAGGTCGTCACCACCGATCCGCAGGGAGTAGCCATTGCCATCGATGTAGCGGTTGCAAACCCCGGTGAAATCAAACGTGGACAACAAGGGATCGACCATGGCCGGTGATCCCGCGGCCACAGCGAAACAGGGGCGTTTTGTGGTGCGCTGCTCGTAGATGTTCAACTGCGAACGCTCGCCCTGACCGATCGGGGCCGACACCAACACGAACTTGCTCAACTCGACGGGCACCGCCGTGAACAGCGAACCCTGGGCCAGGGCCACCGGTGCAGAGGTCGCTGCGAGAGCGAGGCCGGCAGCGGCCACGGTTCGAAAGCGTGCCATCACGTCCATGGAGGAACTGAGCGGATCGTAAAAGTGATGCCTGAATCGGTCGCCCCCAATCAGGCCGGTTTGTTCAGGCGAATGGCGAACAGAAGGGTCCCCACCGTTCCAGGGGCCGCCAGGGCCAGGATCCAGCTGGTGGTTTTGACCCCGAGATCAGGATCGCCGTAGGCCAGTTCAAACACACAACCGGTGCTGGCGATACCCAGAACACAGGCGAGGGCCAGGAAGACGCCGGCCAGGGGTTTCATCGGCATAACTCAGGCGACGCTCCGCACATCTTGGCGCTCGAAGCCCTTCTCCTTGAGCTCCTTCTGCAGACCGTCTTCATCAGTGACGCGATCGACGAACAACACGCCATTGAGATGGTCCATCTCGTGCTGAATGCAACGGGCCATCAGGCCATCGGCCTTCATCTTCCGGGGCCGACCCATCTCATCGCGGAAGCTCAGTTCAATCGCGGTGGGGCGCACCACATCGAGATACACCCCGGGGATGCTGAGACAGCCCTCTTCGTAGGTGTCGAGCCCGGCGCTGGCTGCCGTGATCTCCGGATTGATCAATACCAGGGGCGGCGTGGCGGCATTTTCAAGGTCGAGATCAATCACCAGGAGCTGCTGGTGAATCCCCACCTGAGGAGCCGCCAGGCCAATGCCCTTGGCGGTGTACATGCTGCGCAGCATGTCGCGAGCCAGCTCCCGCACCTGCTCATTCACCTTGCCGATGCGGCGCGCAGGCTGCCGCAACACGTCATCGCCCAGGGTGTGAATCTCCAGCGGCGGGGTTTCCAGGGCCGTCTTGGGCACCAGCATCGTGTCCCGCGACTTATCGGCCTGACGGGCCAACTCTGCAAAGCTTCCTGCCAAGACCAACGCCGCGTTGATTCAGCATGGTAAGCGGCCTGAATCAGCCGTTATGGGAGCCGCTCCGTTATCCGCGCAACATGCCGTCGGCCGTTTGCCGGGACTCAAGGAACCGACCCTGGTCAGTGGCCCCGATGCAACGCTGTGGCTGATCTGGCTGGAACAGCGCCCCCAGGAGCGCGGCCGCACCACTGCCTTGATCAGGCGTTTCGGTGATTCCGAAGCAGAACCACAGGAGCTGACGCCGGCCCCCAGCAATCTGCGCAGCCGCGTGCATGACTACGGCGGCGGCGTACTCGCCACCGCGGTGGAGCAGGACAGGCTGATCCTGGCCTGGATCGAGCGCGGCTGCCTCTGGCGTCAGGACTGGCGCCTGCCGCAGACCGGCCCCCAGCAACCCACGCCCCTGGCAGCACCCCAACGGCTCAGCAGGGAAGGGGACTGGGAGCTGGCGGATGGCGTGCTTGATCTGCCCAGGCAGCGCTGGATCGGAATCCGTGAAATCGAAGGCCGTGACGAGCTGGTGAGCCTGGCGCTGAACGCAACGGATCAGACGCCGCTGCTGCTGCACCAGCCGACGGACTTTGCCGGCTATGGCTGCCTGAGCCCAGACGGCCAGCGCTTTGCCTGGGTGGAGTGGCAGCAACCTGCCATGCCCTGGGACAGCAGCCGTCTCTGGTGCGCGGAGTTCAGCGACACGGGCGAACTGGTCGAGACCCGTCAGCTGGCCGGAGGCGATGGCATCTCGGTGTTTCAACCCCAATGGCTGCCCGACGGGCAGTTGCTTGTGGCGGAGGACAGCTCCGGTTGGTGGAACCTGATGCTCCAGCCCAGTGCCGACGCCGCCTGGGAGAGGCCCTGGCCGATGCCTGCCGAAACGGCCATGCCCCAGTGGATCTATGGGATGAGCACCACGGCCTGGGATGGCGAGCAGCTGATCGCCGCCGTCTGCAGCCGCGGGGCCTGGTCGTTGCAACGGCTCAGCCTGGATGGAACGGTGCAGCCGTTGCCGCAACCGTTTGACGACCTTGCGGGATTGAGCGCCTGCCACGGCCGCGCCGTGGCCGTGGCCAGCAACAGCACCAGCGTGGCCGGGCTGCTGGAAATCGATTTGCGACCGGCCACCCCGATCTGGAGCCACAGCCCCGCCATCACGTCACCTTTGTCGGTTGAGGCGATCAGCGTGGCCGAACCGCTGTGGTTCAACGGTCACCAGGGTGAACGCACCCATGCCTGGTACTACCCCCCCAGCGGCAAACCACCAGGGCCTGCACCACTGCTGGTGAAAAGCCACAGCGGACCAACGGCCATGGCTCGCCGCGGCCTCAGCCTGGCGATTCAGTACTGGACCTCCCGGGGTTGGGGCGTGGTGGATGTGAATTACGGCGGCTCAACGGGGTTTGGCCGGGACTACCGGGAGCGCCTCAACGGGGGCTGGGGCCTGGTGGATGTGGCCGACTGCGCCGCCGCAGCGCAGGCCCTGATCGAGGCCGGTCGCGCCAATCCCGGCCAGATCGCCATCGAAGGCGGCAGTGCCGGCGGCTTCACCACCCTGGCAGCGCTGTGCTTCACCGAGGTGTTCAGGGCCGGCGCCTGCCGCTATGCGGTCTGTGATCTCACAGCCATGGCTGAGGACACGCACCGGTTTGAGGCGCGCTACGTGGATGGCCTGGTGGGGGAATGGCCCGCAGCGCGTGCTTTGTACGAGCAGCGGTCGCCGCTGCTGCATGCCGACCAAATCCGCTGTCCGGTGCTGTTTTTCCAGGGTTTGCAGGACAAGGTTGTGCCTCCGGAACAAACCGAACGCATGGCCGAGGCGCTGCGCAGCAACGGCATCCCGGTGGAGGTGCGTCTGTTCGAGGAGGAAGGCCACGGCTTCCGCAACCAGGCCACCCAGATCGAGGTGCTCGAGCAAACAGAGGCCTTTTTCAGGCGGGAATTGGGGCTAACAGACGGTTACAAAGCACACAACCCCGTTCAGCAGATGTAATCGGTTGAGCGAGCAACCAGCAGGAACCATCAACCTGTGCTCCACGGAACCCATGAAAAAGCGGTAAGCCTGAAAAGGTGGCAGCTGTTTCGACAGCACCGATGCGGATCCTGCGTTATCGCGGCAACAGCTATGCCAGCCCTGAACCGTCCGCTGAAGCTCCCCGTCCCGGCGCACGCTCCTACCGCTGGGTGAAGTACGCAATCGAGACCAACAAGGTTGTTCCCCTGCGTCAACGCGAGGCCGCAGCAAGCAACGATCAGCTGGCGGCCTGAGCCAGCTCAGCTGTGCTCGCGCAGGAAGGCGACCGTGGAAGCGAGCTCTTCGCTGAAACGGTCGATCTCTTCAAAAGTGCTGGTGAAACTCAGGCTGGCCCGCGCTGAAGCCGTCACGTCATACATGCGGTGCAGGGGCTGACAGCAGTGGTGACCACTGCGGATGCAGATCCCGGAGGCATCGATCAGAGCGGCAATGTCGTTGGCATGCACGCCATCCACAAGGAATGTGGCGAGGGCACCTCGCTCGGGCTGCTGATCCGGCGTCGGCCCCAGGACCCTCACACCATCAATGGCCTGCAACCGGGCGAAGAGATGCCGGGTGAGCTGAGCTTCCCAGGCCTGAATCGCCTCCAGACCCACCGCCTGCAGGTAGCGAATCGCGGCTCCCATGCCCACCGCCTCGCCAATGGCGGGGGTGCCCGCTTCGAACTTGTGGGGCAACACCGCCCAGGTGCTGTGGTCCAGGAAAACGTCCTGAATCATCTCCCCACCGCCCAAAAAGGGAGGCATCGCCTCCAGCAGCGCCTCCCGCGCCCAGAGGAAACCCATGCCGGTGGGGCCACAGAGCTTGTGGGAGGAGCCGACGAGAAAGTCGGCGTCTATGGCCGCCACGTCCATCGGCTTGTGGGCCAGGCTCTGGCAGGCATCCACGAGCACACAGGCGCCAACGGCATGGGCTGCGGGGATCACCTGATCCAGGGGATTGCAGCAACCGAGTGAATTGCTGATGTGCACCAGGCTCACCAGTCGGGTGCGCTCATTGAGCTGGGCCCGGAAATCCTCCAGATCCAGCTCACCGGATTCGGTGATGCCCACATGGCGAAGCACGCAGCCGGTGCGCTGCGCCAACAGCTGCCAGGGCACCAGGTTGCTGTGGTGCTCCATCACCGTGAGGAGAATTTCGTCCCCCTCCTTGAGGCTGGCGTCCCCCCAGGTGCGCGCCACCAGATTGATGGCTTCGCTGGCGTTGCGGGTGAAGACAATCTCGCGGGAACTGGCCGCACCCACGAAGGCCGCCGTCGTGCTGCGGGCCGCCTCAAAGGCATCGGTGGCACGGGCACTGAGCTGGTGCGCACCGCGATGCACGTTGGCGTTGTCGCAGCTGTAGTACTGCTGCAGCGCTTCGAGCACCTGACGGGGCTTCTGGCTGGTGGCAGCGTGATCGAGATAGATCAGCGGGCGACCGTCCGGAGCCAGCTGCTCGAGAATCGGAAAATCAGCACGATATCGAGACGATACGTCCACGAAATCAGCACTGGACCGTGCTTCGGCGGCGATCGTCATGGGGCGAGGCTCTCCATCACGCGCTCCAGGGGGCGCCACGCCTGCGCGGCAGCAGGAAGCTGGGCGATCACCTCCTGGCAGGCCCCGCGCAGCAGCAGCGCCGTTGCATCCGCCGCAGCAATGCCCCTGCTCTGGAGATAGAACAGCTCATCGTCCTGAAGCTGCGACACGGTGGCGCCGTGGGCGCAGCGCACATCGTCCGCCACGATCTCCAGCTCGGGCTTGGTGTCCACCCGGGCCCGATCAGACAGCAGCAGGTTGCGGCTCAATTGGGCGGCGTTGGTGCGCTGAGCATCGCGGGGAACACTGATGGCCCCGTTAAAAATCGCGTGGGACTGGCCGCCGGCCAGGCATTTCTGCAACTGATCCAGCTCCCCCTCCGGCCCGTCGAAGCGCACCGCGGTGTGGGTGGCCAGCTGCTGCTCGGCGCCGGTGACGGCCAGACCTTTAAGCACGGTCTGCGCCTGGCCATCCACCTGCACCACCCGGGGCTCCACCCGTCCCAGATTCCAGCCCTGAACCACCGAAGTGAGGGCATAGGAGCTGCGGGGCTCCTGCTCCACAGCGAAATGGGCCATCAGCGATGACGCGCCATCCGCCGTCGCCAGCACGCCATGGCGCAGCTGGGCCTCCTGTCCCAGATGCACTTCCAGCACATGGCTGTGGGCCGACGCCCCCTCAGCCAGCAGCACCTGCATCAGCTCCAGCTCAGCCTTTTCCTCCAGCAGTAGCAACACCCGCGTGGCGTTCAACCCGGCACCGGCCGCCAGCACCAGCTCCAACGGACCAACCCGTCCCCGCACCCTGAGGGCCAGGATCTGCTGGGCTTTGGCGTGGTTGAACTCCACGGGCCAGACCTGGGCACAACCGCAGCGATCGAGGGTGTGGCCGAGGGCCTGCTGCAGCTCTTCAGCATTCAGCGCCGTGATTCCTTCCGGAAGCACCTGGCTGGCCAGGGGATCATCAAAACCATCGAGCACCAGACGGGTCACCCCATCCAGGCTGGCCGGCAGAGACGTCGACAGTGGCGAGGCACTGGCCGGCAATTCCGAGACCGCCGCAAGCCGTTTGAGGTCGGTGAGACGCCAGGGCTCCTGGCGGCGGTTGGGCAGACCAAACTGTTCGAGCGCGGCTCGACCGCGCTCCTGCACTGGCGCCAGAACACTGCTCGCCATGGTCAAGCTGCTCCCTGAGCGGCCAGCTCCTGATCCACCCAGTCGTATCCGGTCTGCTCCAGCTCAAGGGCCAGCTCCCGTCCGCCGGTGCGCAGGATCCGGCCTGCCGCCATCACATGCACATAGTCCGGAGTGATCTCATCGAGAAGACGTTGGTAGTGGGTGATCAGCAGCGTGGCGTTGTCTTCCGTCGCCAGCTGGTTCACACCACCGGCCACGATGCGCAGGGCATCGATATCCAGGCCGGAATCGGTTTCATCCAAAATCGCCACCACCGGCTCCAGCAGCGCCATCTGCAGAATCTCGTTGCGCTTTTTCTCGCCCCCGGAGAAGCCTTCATTCACACTGCGCTCAAGGAAGGCAGGGTCCATCTGCACCACCTTGAGCTTGTCGTGCACGTGATCCTCGAAGGCAAAGGTGTCGAGCTCCTCTTCCCCCTGTTTTTCGCGCCGGGCATTGGTGGACACCCGAAGGAATTCCAGGTTGCTGACGCCAGGAATTTCAACGGGGTACTGAAATCCGAGGAACACCCCCAGACGGGCCCGCTCTTCAGGCTCAAGCTCAAACAGATCCTGGCCGCGATAACGAACGCTGCCGCCCGTGACCCGGTAGGCCGGATGTCCGGCCAACACCTTGGAGAGCGTGCTCTTGCCACTGCCGTTGCGACCCATCACGGCATGGACTGCACCAGCCCTCACTTGCAGATTCACGCCCTTGAGGATGGGCTTGTCCTCGACGGAGGCATGCAGGTCTTGGATGTCGAGCAGCAGCTCAGCGTCAGGGCGAATCACGGAAGGCGTCGTTAAAAAACAGAGACAAGGTGGGGGAGGGGATCAGCCCACAGACCCCTCAAGCTTGAGGGCCAGCAATTTGTCGGCCTCAGCGGCAAACTCCATCGGCAGCTGATTGAAGACGTCGCGGCAGAAGCCGCTGACCATCATCGAGACGGCCTCTTCAAACCCGATGCCACGGCTCTGCAGGTAGAAGAGCTGATCTTCGGAGATGCGACAGGTGCTGGCCTCGTGCTCGATGGCCGCCTGCGGCTGCTGCGAACGGATGTAGGGGTAGGTGTTTGCAGCGGCTTGATCGCCGATCAGCATCGAATCGCACTGGCTGTAGTTGCGGGCGCCCTTGGCATTGGGCCCCATCTGCACAAGACCGCGGTAGCTGTTGCTGGAGCGGCCTGCACTGATGCCCTTGCTCACAATCGTGGAGCGGGTGCGCGGTCCGACATGAACCATCTTCGTGCCGGTGTCGGCCTGCTGGCAGTTGTTGGTGAGGGCCACGGAATAGAACTCACCCACCGAATCAGCACCCTGCAGCACGCAACTGGGGTACTTCCATGTGATGGCTGAACCGGTCTCCACCTGGGTCCAGCTGATGCGGCTGCGATCACCGCGGCACTGGCCTCGTTTGGTCACGAAGTTGTAGATCCCGCCGACGCCGTTTTCATCACCGGCGTACCAGTTCTGAACCGTGGAATATTTGATTGAGGCGTCGTCGAGGGCCACCAGCTCCACCACCGCCGCATGCAGCTGGTTGGTGTCGAACATGGGTGCCGTGCAGCCTTCGAGATAACTCACCGAGGCACCCTCTTCGGCCACGATCAAGGTGCGCTCGAACTGTCCGGTGTCGCCGGAATTGATCCGGAAGTAGGTGGAGAGCTCCATCGGGCACTCAACGCCCTTCGGAATGAAGACGAAGGATCCGTCGCTGAACACAGCTGAGTTCAGAGCGGCGAAATAGTTGTCGTTGCTGGAGACAACCGTGCCGAGGTAGCGCTCGATCAGCTCGGGATGCTCCTTGACCGCCTCACTGAAGGAGCAGAACACCACCCCGTGTTCGGCCAGCTTTTCCTTGTAGGTGGTGGCAATCGAAACGCTGTCGAAAACAGCGTCCACCGCCACGTTGCTGAGGCGCTTCTGCTCGCTCAGCGGGATGCCGAGCTTGTCGAAGGTCTCCAGCAGCTTCGGGTCCACCTCATCGAGGCTGGCCTTCTTCTCCTGCTGCTTGGGAGCCGAGTAATAAACGATGTCTTGGTAATCGATCTCGGGATAACCCAGAGCAGCCCAGTCGGGCTCTTCGAGGGTGAGCCAGTGGCGAAACGCCTTGAGCCGGAACTGCAGCAGGAAATCCGGCTCCTCTTTCTTGGCCGAGATCAGGCGAACGACCTCTTCACTGAGACCCTTGGCGATCTTGTCGGTCTCGATCTCGGTGACGAAGCCGTACTTGTACGGCTGGCTGACGAGATCCCGTGTGGAGGTACTGGTCATTCAGCTCAGCCGGCGGTGGCGTTGATCGTTTCGGTGGTGATGGTCTGCGTCTTCTCAGGGCAAGCGAAGGGATTGTCCTCGGTGAGGAAGAGCATGCAGTGGCATTCCTTGCGCTCGCGCATCGGAACGCAGGGGCAGTTCCAGAAGGCCTGGGAGACCTCGGCCTCCTTGTCTTCGTAATGGCGGCAAGGGCACAGCGCTCCGCCCAGATCGTCCTTGTGACGCGCCAGACCCTTCAGAACAACGGCGGTGACGCTGGGGTCAGCACAGAAATACGTGCCGGTGCGCTGGGCGTAGGTTTCAGCGAACTTGCGGATGACCTCCAGGCTTTCTGCTGTCGGCTCTTGAGGGGCGTCGGACATGGAGGTGGAGGGAGCGGCGAATTACGAAACCCCGCGGTTACCTTACTGGAAGCCTAGGCCAACAGGCCTCCGGTCAGCGGGTTCCCCATTGTGACCCTCAACACGGCCGACATGACGTGGCAATTCGATGGCATCGTGTGGGGAGGTTTCGCCTCCTCATGAGCGCCTCGGCCCCCGCCAGCACCCGCGACGCCGTGCTCTCCCTGCTGCTGGAGCGCGGGGAGGAGGATGCTGGCGCCCTTGCCGATGCCGTGGGCATTTCCGTTCAGGCCATGCGGCGGCACCTGCGCTCCCTCGCCGACAGCGGCTTGGTCTGCGCCAGCAGCAATGCCAGCGGCCCGGGGCGTCCCAGCAACCGCTGGTGCCTCACCAACGAAGGACGGGCCCAGTTCCCCGACGGCAGCGGCCGCTTTGCCCTCGGCCTGCTGGATTCGATGCGCAGCCATCTCCCCGAAGCGACCGTGCGCCAGCTGCTCAATCAGCAGGCGGAGTCGAAGGCCAGCCAGTACCGGCAAAGCCTTGGCGAAGCCTCCTTGGAAGCTCGCCTTGAACACCTGGCACGGCTGCGGCGCGACGAGGGCTATGTGACCGTCTGCAGCCGGGACGATGACGGCGTGAGCTGGCGGCTCGAGGAGGCCCACTGTTCCGTGCAGCGCATTGCTGAAGAATTTCCCGCGGTCTGCGACCAGGAATTGCTGCTGATTCGGCGCACCGTGCCGGACTGCCGGGTGGAACGGGTGCATTGGCGGCTCGAGGGCGGCCACGCCTGCGGCTTCCGCATCACTCCGTTGGCGCAGGGCTGATGGCCATCGACCGAGCCGCGATTGAACGCATCGACTCCACCCTGCTGCCCCAGCTCGATCGGCATCACCTGCGGCTGCTGAGCCACTGCCTGGACAGCTTCCAATCCATGGCAGCTCCAGGGAGCACTGGTGCAATCCCGGACGAAAACCAACGGCGCCGCTGGTGCCAGCAGCAACCCGTGGTCGCTGACGATCCGGCATTCCTCGATACCTTGCTGCTGCAGCTCAATGCTGCCGCCGATCAACTGGATCAACTGGCGCTTGAACTGGGCAAGCTTCCATTGGCGCTGACCCTCGACGATCTGATCAGCGCCGCCGAAGCCCGCTGCCGTGGCTGACATGGCCGTCGGGGGTGGCCTGGCTGTCGTGACTGACCTGGTCGGGCTGCCATCATCACTTCACTTCCTCAACGCCGGCGATGCTTGAGATCTCTGACGCCCTCAGCTTCTTTCGCCTGAGCTGTGGCCGCTGGACCTCACAGCGCAGCCAGCACCACCTGCTGCATCGCCGCGCCGAAGCCGGCGCCTCCTTCATCGTTGTGGAGGAACTGCTCAAAGGCGACGAACGCCTTGCGGAGATCGCCGAACGCAACAACGCCAGCGTTGAGCAGGTCGTGGGGGGCTGCTGGGTGCGCTGGAGCGGATCGATGGCCTGGGATCGGGCCGGTGAATCCCACGAGGACCAGACCATGTTCGGACTGATCCCCGAAGACGAAACGGGACGACGGGGACTGCTGCTGCGGGATCGCGGTTACGCCGAGAAAGCGCCGGTGGCGGGTCAGTTCCGCATGGATGACGAAAACGGCCTGATCCTCACGACCGACTACGAAATGATGAGCTCGCTGGAGCGCTTCTGGTTCGCCAGCGAGAACGTGCGGCTGCGCACCAGCACGGTGCAGGGGCTCTCCAACAACGCCTCCTTCTGCATCGAGACCCGGCAGCTGGACGATGTTGACCAGCCCAGCCCGGTGATGGCTTCAAATGGGTCCGCCCTCGCCCCCTTCGGCTGGTAAGCAGAAGTACTTAGAGAAAGTATTACGGCATGTAATCGCTGCAACAGCAGCTGAAGGGGGCAAGACCGAGCACTTCTACGATCGCCCACAGTGGATGCTGTAGCTCGCGTGGCCATTCCTCTTCTGGAGTACGCACCGATTACTCAGAACTCTCTGAGGTCTGGTGTTCCGAACCTTCGTGTCGGCTCCGACGAGGGATCCCGGGCTTACTCCCTGGAAATCGCAGACGATCGCGACAATTTCGACACCGTCGTGGAGGCCGCTTACCGGCAGATCTTCTTCCACGCCTTCAAAACCGATCGGGACGTCAACCTTGAGTCCCAGCTGAAGGATGGCCAGATCACCGTTCGCGATTTCATTCGCGGCCTGCTGCTCTCCGACACCTTCAAGCGCACCTTCTACGGATTCAACAGCAACTACAAGGTTGTTCGCCATCTCTGCGAACGAATTCTTGGCCGCAAGGTGAACGGCAAGGGTGAAGAGCTCTCCTGGTCGATCGTGATTGCGACCAAAGGCCTGGAAGGTCTGGTGGATGTTCTGCTTGACAGCACCGAGTACCTCGACGCCTTCGGTTACGACACGGTTCCCTACCAGCGGAACCGTGTGCTTCCCGGCCGCGAGCTCGGTGACACTCCCTTCAACATCACCACCCCCCGCTACGACGAGTACTACCGGAACATTCTTGGCTTCCCCCAACTCGTTTTTACTGGCGGGCCTGCCAAGCGGCTGCCGGAACGCGCGAAGATCAAAAAGGGTGGGTCTCCGCAGGACTACATGGCCTGGGTGAGCGAAATCGGCAATCCCCGCCGAGTCGGCCCAAGCACCAGCGCCGATATGGACTACCTGACCAAGGTGCCTTATCGCACCATCGGTCGCTGATCCCAGCACCAAACTTGTTCAGAAAAGCGGGGCTTCGGCTCCGCTTTTTTTGTGCCTCTGACTGTGATCCCCGGGATCGAAGTTCATCCAGTGGTCAGCATCCACTGACCCTTGGCCCCTTAACGCTTCGAAAAGGAATTTTTCGGATCACAATGATCCCAAACGAAACCTGGAGTTTTTGGACGTGTCCCAAACCCTGTCATCCCTGGCACGTCTCACCCTTCGTCAACGGCGTCAGATCGCCAGCGACCTAGGGGTGCCGCTCTACAGCCGCAAAAGCAAGGAGACCCTGGTCGACGAGGTTGCCCAGCGTCAGCAAAAGCGTGGTGGAGATCTAAAGGCGATCGAGGCGGAACTCAATGCGCCGGCCATGGGCAGCAGCGACACCCGCGTGGTGTTCCTGCCTCGCGACCCCCAGTGGGCCTACGTGTTCTGGGAAATTTCCGACGCCGATCGCAAGGTGGCCCAGAAGGATGGCGCCAGCCGACTTTGCCTGCGCCTGGCTGACGTAACCGGCATGCAAGACGGGAATGCCCATCCCCACACCCTCCAGGAAGTCCCCGTCGACAGCCACAGCACCGAGTGGTACCTGCCAGTGCCTCTCTGTGACCGGGATTACCGGGTGGAGTTGGGCTATCGCATCGGCGCCAGCTGGATGTCCCTGGCCTTCTCCTCCGTGGCCCGCGTGCCTGCTCTTCACCCGAGCGAGCAGATCCTTGATCAGTTCGTCCCCTTCAGCCTTGAGGCAGCACCGGCTGAATCCGCTCCAGCTCCCGTCGCGCCGATCGAGTCCAGCAACAGTGGCCTGCACGAGCGGCTCTACCAAAGCGCCACGGTTCAGTTCCGCCGCCGTCGGGTTGGCTCGGAAGAATTCCAGGAGGGCTTTGACGTTTCCGGCGACAGCAGTGGCTTGAATGACTCGGGGGCTGGCCTCTGGGCCAGCGGCCGCAACGAGTCTGGCCTTGGTGGCGTGGCTCCCCGCCAACGCTCCTTCTGGCTGGTGGCTGACGCCGAACTGATCGTCTACGGCGCCACCGACCCTTCCGCTCGCCTCACCATCGGTGGTGAAGAAGTGCCTCTCTCCACCGACGGTACTTTCCGAATTCAGGTGCCGTTCCGGGATGGCGAGCAGATGTATGCCATCGAAGCCACGGCTTCAGATGGAGAGCAGAAGCGCAACATCACGCTCAACTTCAAGCGTGAGACCCCTGAAGACAACAGCAACCCTGCCAGCGAAGCTCGCGCCGAGTGGTTCTGAACCCTTCCGATTCCAAAGCACCAGCAACCCTGCGCTGGTTCGTGGCCATCACCCCCCTCGCGGGGGCGATGGTCTTTCCATTGGTGGTGCCTTTGGTGATGGCCCGGGTGGGCATCGGAGCCGGTGTGGGCGTCGCCCTTGTTCTGAGTGGACTTTGGTTTGTGGCAATGCTGAAGACATCGGAGATGCCCCACTGAAAATCGGGGAACTCTGATCAAGGCAAGGTCTTGGTCTCGATGTTGAAGAACACGCTGGGTTGGATGGCAGCGGCTCTTGTCTGCGGAGGTTGAAGCCAGCCGGGATCGATTGTGGGCATGGCTCCGGCAGAACTGCCGATGCCCAAGCAGATCGATGTGGTCTTCAATCACAACGCCAGATCGCGCTACCGCTCACCCCTGACAGGGGAGTGGCGCAATGGTGACGACATGGAGGCATGGCTGATTGAAGCCATTGATGGCGCCACCGAGGAGGTGCTGGTGGCCGTTCAGGAGCTGATCCTGCCAAGGGTTGCCCAAGCCCTGATCGCGGCAAAACACCGCGGTGTTCTTGTTCAGGTGATCCTCGAGAACAACTACCGGCAGGCCTGGAGTGAGCAACGACCCAGCCGGTTGAACCAACGGGAACGACAGCGCTGGCATCAGTTAAACCGCCTGGCCGACAGCGATCGGAACGGCACCACCACTGCCGACGAAGCCTTCCAAGGTGATGCCGTGGCGCTACTCCAAGCAGCGAACAGTCCGCTGATTGACGACACCGAAGACGGCAGCAGCGGCAGCGGCCTGATGCACCACAAGTTTCTGGTGATCGACCAGATGACAGTGATTACAGGCAGCGCCAATCTCACCAGTTCTGGCCTTCACAGTGATGCGGGCCGGCCGTCCAGTCGCGGCAATGTGAATCACCTGCTGCGGGTCAACAGCCCTGAGCTGGCCCTGGTGTTCCGTCAGGAATTCACCCAGATGTGGGGCGATGGCCCTGGCAGCAAACAAGACAGTCGCTTTGGCCTGCAGAAGGCAAAAGGGAGCGTGCAAACCGTGAAGGCGGGCGACATCCGTATGGATGTGCTGTTTTCACCCCATCCCAGGAGGGACAGCAATCACGGGCTCAACTTGTTGGCAGAGCAGCTGAAACCCGCAAAAAAGAGCCTTGATATGGCCCTGTTTGTGTTTTCCGCGCAGCAACTCACTAACGTGCTGCGGGGGAAGATCGAACAAGGCGTTGAAATCAGGCTGGTCGCCGATCCTGGGTTTGCGAGCCGCCCCTTCTCGGAAGTACTCGACCTGCTAGGGGTCAGCCTTCCTGATCACAACTGCAAAGTGGAAGCGGGTAATCAGCCATTGGATCAAGCCCTCAAAGGCGTCGGCACTCCCCGCCTTGCCCGTGGCGACAAACTCCACCACAAATTTGCCGTGATCGACAACAAAACAGTGATCACGGGGAGCTTCAATTGGTCGCCCTCCGCTGCTCACACCAACGACGAAACCTTGCTGGTCATCCACTCACCACAACTCGCCAAACACTTCACCCGCGAAATGGATCGCCTTTGGGGAAGCGCTGAACTGGGGATCACGCCACGGATCCAACGCAAACTTGAGCATCAAAACATTCGATGCGGAGACGGAGCAATGAGACGGTAAGGAGAACTGGCTTAGCCTTAAACTCAACCTAGAGTGGGAAAATGTAGTGGCTGGTTTTGGAGGAGAAGATGGTAAAGCAGGAAAATCAACCAAAAAGCCGCAACTGAACTTTCAGAAATGGTTCAACCAGGCCATTTATTCCCACAAAACAGGCCGGCTTAGAGAAGCCGAAGCGATTTACAAAAAAATGATCACCGCAGGAACATCTGATCCTGCCGTGTTTTGCAATCTTGGAATCCTTTGCAAAAACAGCGGCCGAATTAACGAAGCCCTGGAATACTATGAACAAGCTCTGGAATTCGAGCCTGAAGACCCCCAGATTTACAGCAACATCGGAAATCTACACCGAGGCACCGGAAATCTTGATCAAGCCCTGAAATTCACGCTGAAATCACTCGATCTGGATCACGAATCATCAACTGTCCAGATGAATCTCGGCAGTATTTACAGAGACCTGGGAAAAACAGACGAAGCGCTAACAGCCACCATCAAGGCCATTGAATGCGATGAAGGCAACATCGAAGCGCTGCAGAACCTGAAAAGCCTCGCCAGCGACATCGAGGTAAACGCATTCAACAGAGACTCCGCCAACAAAGCCTACGAAAAGCTTCTCAATTGCGATGACTTTTCCCATCGCAAAATCGGCCAACTCTTCGTGCAAGTCCACCTGGATGACATCCAAGCGGCCGTAGGTTCAAACCCAATCATTTCAGACCAAAACCAGGCCTTTCATCGACTCGCATCAGACTGGAGGTTCAGAACAGCGCTGACCTTACTGATCCCAACCCACAAGGAGACAGAGGAATTCCTCACACGCCTAAGAAAGGAATTCCTAGCGCACATCAAAAACCACAGCTCTACACCCCCAGAGCTCAAACCCCTGCTGGAGGCGCTTGCGACGCAATGCTTCCTCAACGAATACGTCTATTGGCAATCAGATGAGGAGCGACAATGGATCGATGATCTGATTAAACATGCAAAGAAGGTGAAAGAGGAGTTCAATCAATACTTGCCCATGATTGGCTGCTATCGCCCACTCCACAGCATCGCCACGAAAGAAGCAATCAACTCATATCCCGTCAACAGCGATGAGAGCAAAGCCTTCGTCAACACCCAATTCAACGAGATCGAAACAGAGCAGGGCATCAAAGCCCGCCTCGGCCATAGCAAGAAAATAACCAACGAGGTGTCACTCGACGTACAACAAATGTACGAAGAAAATCCCTACCCTCGATACAAACACGCAGACCATACTCACCCGCTTTTTGCAAAACCAACAGCTGAGTTTATCTCCTTAGAGACAACCATTAAAAATCCCTCCTTCTGCAATGAACTCTCAACACCCAACTCCAGCCCAAAGATCTTGATCGCCGGATGCGGAACGGGCAACCAAATCATTAACGCCAGTCGCTATAAAAACGCGCAAATCACGGCAATTGATATCAGCACCAACAGCCTGGCCTACGCAGCAAGAAAAATTCAGGAGACCAACATGCGCAATGTTCGGCTCCAGCAACTGGACATCCTGGATGCCAATCAGCTTCAAGACATCTACGACGTGATTGAGTGCAGCGGGGTGCTGCATCACATGCAAAACCCCGCCAAGGGCCTGGCAGCACTGAACAGCAAACTCAAGCCGGGAGGCTATTTCAAGATTGGTCTATACAGCAAACTTGCCAGACAGAAAGTCTCTGCAGCACGAAAACTGATCAAAAACCTGGGCATTCAAAGCACACCAGAAGGCATCAGAAATTTTCGCAAGCAAGTATTTGACGATGATCAGCACGAACTAAAAGATTTATCTGAACTTGCGAGTGACTTCTATTCGCTCTCCGAGTGTCGCGACCTTTGCTTTCACGTTCAGGAGCATCAGTTCACCACCGAGACCCTGGAAAAACTTTTAGAGGCCGAGCGCTTGACATTTTGCGGATTCATGCTTCCGAAATCCATCAAAGCTGCTTACCAGCACTGCTTCCCCGAAGACTCCAATGGCACCTCACTCAGCAACTGGGGTGAATTCGAGAGCAACAATCCATCAACTTTTCAAAGCATGTATCAATTCTGGGCCTACAAACCTTTGTAGGAAGATTCGCGAAGGCAAACGAAGACCAAAGCAACTAATGACAAAACCACCTATTGCTATCAACGAACTGAAACGAATGATTTTTCTGGCCTGAGACGAGCAGATCATTCGGAGTCTTTCACCATCATGGCATCGTCCAGTACTTCGCTGATTGATCTTCCAAACGATTGATTGGCTCAACTGCACAAAAGAACGCCAGACTGGTTTCATGACATCCACGATCACGCGGGTCCTGCTGCTGCTCGCCATGGCCAGTCCCGCGACCGCGGCTAAGCCCTACGAGCCCTGGCCCACCAAGGATCAACTCCGCAGAATTGAACAGGCCGCTTATGCCTGCTCCCGCGACAACTCAACGCAAGCCTGCAGGCTGGTGCGTCAGCTCGCTGACCCTTTGATGGATCACTCCAGGTTGCCGGGGCTCTGCAAAGACGTGCTGTGGTCCCTGATGGATCAAGCCAAGGTTGCCAACAGAAACGACTTTCGCCGTAAGGACGCCATCACAAACACCGCCCGGCGGATCCCAAGGGTTTGCGCCGAGCCGGTGATGAAAAAGGGAAAGCCCAAATCGCGTCAGGCCTGAGCCTGACGGGCATCAATCAAAGTCGAAACTGAACCGCTGGCCCTGCATCAGGGTGGCCACCTCACCGCGAACGGCATCCAAGAGCGCAACGCTGACGTCGGGGTGCTTCTTGATTTCGTCCACAAACATCTGCACGTCGGCAGCGGTCAGTCCGTGGTTGGTGATCCTGGAGTCAACTTTGCCGCGAAACGTCTCGAGAAGACTGAGTTGATCAGCGTCTAGTGGCTTGGAACCGGGATGGGTGACGTCCATCGAAGAAACAGAGGCGATCAGTGGGATGTCTCCGAATCGCCAAGCAGATCGAGCAGGGTCTCGGATGTGGCGATCATGTCGCCCGTGCTGAGTTCGCTTTCCTGACCAGCAATTTCGGAGGCCAACTCACACGCGGTGGAGAAGTGGCCCGAGACATCACAACTGTTGGACAATCTCAAGATGGCATTGGAAAACTTGCCGCGCAGGCACTCTTCCGAACCTGACTGATTGATTACAGCATTGGCAGCAGTCACAGCCTCCTGAGAGGCCTCCGGCAGGGGAAGGGCCTGTTTCCAGCTCTGTGATGCAACCACTGACGATGTTGTGCAGGCCATTCCGACGAACAACAGCAGCAGACAGCGATGCATGGTCGTCGCAATAGGTGCGGGCCAAAGGGTAGCGGCGTCAACTGGTCGCGACCGACGCCATGCAAATGGATTTCCATGTTTAGGTTCCGCATACAGACCCCTCCGTCGTGATGACCACCTCGGCCCCTGCGGAATCGACCCAACGCCAGGTGCCCCTGGCCACCCCTTTCACCGACCAAAAGCCAGGAACCTCCGGCCTCCGTAAGAGCAGTCGCCAGTTCGAGGAGCCCCATTACCTGGAGAGTTTCATTGAGGCGTCGCTTCGCACGCTGCCGGGCGTACAGGGCGGCACCTTGGTGGTGGGGGGAGACGGCCGTTACGGCAACCGCCGTGCCATCGACGTGATCCTGCGGATGGGCGCGGCCCACGGCCTCAGCAAGGTGATCATCACCACCGGCGGAATCCTCTCCACGCCTGCCGCCTCCAATCTGATCCGGCAGCGCCAAGCCATCGGCGGCATCATCCTTTCCGCCAGCCACAACCCGGGTGGTGAGAACGGTGACTTCGGCGTCAAGGTCAACGGCGCCAACGGTGGCCCCACCCCCGCCTCCTTCACCGATGCGGTCTTCGAGTGCACCAAGACCCTGGAGCAATACACGATTGTTGAGGCTCCAGAAATCCCACTGGATGCCCCTGGTCTGCACAGCATCGGCGCGATGCAGGTGGAGGTGATCGACGGTGTCGACGATTTCGTCGACTTGATGCAGGAGCTGTTCAACTTTGATCAGATCCGCGATCTGCTTCGCAGCGACTTCCCCCTGGCCTTCGACGCCATGCATGCCGTCACCGGGCCTTATGCCACTCGCTTGTTCGAGGGGCTGCTGGGTGCACCGGCGGGAAGCGTGCGCAACGGCACACCGCTGGAAGACTTCGGCAACGGTCATCCCGACCCCAACCTCACCTACGCCCACGAGCTGGCTGAACTGCTGCTCGAGGGAGATGAGTACCGCTTCGGCGCCGCCTGCGACGGCGATGGCGATCGCAATATGATTCTGGGCCAGCGCTGCTTTGTGAACCCCAGCGACAGCCTCGCTATGCTCACTGCGAACGCCACGGTGGCTCCGGCCTACGCCGATGGCCTGGCCGGGGTGGCGCGTTCGATGCCCACCAGCGCTGCGGTGGATGTGGTGGCCAAAGAGCTGGGGATTGACTGCTTCGAAACCCCCACGGGCTGGAAATTCTTCGGCAACCTGCTGGATGCCGGCAAGATCACCCTCTGCGGTGAGGAAAGCTTCGGCACCGGCAGCAACCACGTGCGCGAGAAAGATGGCCTTTGGGCCGTGCTGTTCTGGCTGCAGATCCTGGCCGTGCGCCGCTGCAGCGTCGCCGAGATCATGGCCGAACACTGGAAGCGCTTCGGACGCCACTACTACTCGCGTCACGACTACGAGGCCGTCGCCAGCGACGCCGCCCATGGCCTCTACAACCGCCTCGAATCCATGCTGCCTGGCCTGGTTGGCCAAGCCTTTGCCGGGCGCAAGATCAGCACAGCCGACAACTTCAGCTACACAGATCCGGTTGATGGTTCTGTGACAACGGGCCAGGGTCTGCGCATCCTTTTGGACGACGGCAGCCGGGTGGTGGTGCGCCTCTCCGGCACAGGCACCAAAGGCGCCACGATTCGCGTCTACCTGGAGAGCTACGTGCCCAGCAGCGGTGACCTCAACCAGGATCCCCAGGTCGCCCTAGCGGACATGATCAGTGCCATCAACGACCTGGCGGAGATCAAGCAACGCACGAGCATGGATCAACCCACCGTGATCACCTGAACCCGGACCATCACGTCTGACATGCAAAAGCCACCCCTCGGGGTGGCTTTTTTGATGGCTCTTGTGGATCCCTCAGGGACGACGGCCGCGGTTGGACTTGCTGTGCCGATAGGCGGGATCAGTGGCTTCCTCCTGCAGCTGACGCATCGTCTCAATCGCAAAGCCCCCAAGACCACCTGAGCTGATCACCATCAGATAGAAGAGGCGTAAACGGCCCAGCGCAATCTCGGCCGGGCTGTTGTCGATCAGCACCTTGAGGAAATAGGCCACAGCAAGGCCAAGACCGGCACCAATGGCCACTGCAATCAACACACGCATGCCACTGAAGGGCTTGCGCTTATTCACCTCGTTGTTCAACTCAACCATCAGCTCGGTTGCGGGGTGGGGGTAGGACCGTCCTCAAGAGGCTTGGCATCGGCCTGGCCCAGCAACGTCTTCATCACCACGTAGAAGACAGGCACCACAAGGGTGGAGAGGAAGGTGGCCACCAAAAGACCACCGAACACCACCAGGCCCAGGGACGACTGACTCTGGGCACCCGCACCACTGGCCAGCATCAGGGGCAGGAAGCCCGTGAGGGAGGAAATCGCCGTCATCAGAATCGGCCGCAGACGCGACTTGGCGGAGAACTTGGCAGCCTCAAGCGCCGACTCGCCCTCCCCCATCTTCTGGTTGGCCAGGTCGACGATCAGAATCGCGTTGCCGCCCGCCAGACCGATCAGCATCACAAGACCCACCTGGGCGTAGATGTTGAGCACCTGGCCGGCACCGCCGAGAAACACCAGGGCCCCCAGCAAGGCCGTCGGCACAGTCAGCAAGATGATGATCGGGTCGGTGTAGCTCTCGTACTGAGCCGACAGCACCAGGAACACCGCCAGGATGCCGAGCGCGAAGATCACCACCGCCAGGGATCCAGCCTTCACTTCTTCGCGGGAGATACCGGTCCAGTCGAAACCAAGACCCTGGTAACTACCCGCATTGAAGATCTGCTTCATCGCCCCGATCGCCTGACCGGAGCTGTTGCCTTCTTTGGGGGTGCCGTCGATCTTGATCGAGCGGTAGAGGTTGAAGTGGGGAATGACACTGGGCCCCACCGTCTGCTTCACGGTGAAGAACTCCGAGAGGGGAATCTGCTCTCCCTTGGCATTGGCGACATAGATGGCGGACAGCCGCTGGGGGGTGGCCCGGCTGACCTCATCTGCCTGCACATACACCCTACGCACCTTGCCCTCCTGGAAGGTGTCATTCACGTATTGCCCACCGAAGTTGACACTGAAAACAGACATCGCGGAGGCGAAATCGACACCGAGCGAAGCCATCTGCTCCCGGTCCACATCGATCTTGTACTGCGGAGCCTGGGGGGAGAACAGCGTGTAAACCTGATTGAGAACGGAATCACTGTTCGCCGTCTGAATGATCTGCTGAGCAGATCCGAAAAACTCATTCAACGAATAGACGCCACTGCTTTGGTCGAGCAGCTGGAACTCGAAACCACCACCGGTGCCATAACCGGGAATCGACGGGGGCTCAACAACAAACACCCGACCCCCATCAATCGCGCCATACAACTTGGCGTTGAGACGCTTCACCACCGCTCCCACGGTGTGGTCCTTGCCGGGCCGATCATCCCAGTGGTTCATCCCGATGAAGAACAGACCCTTGTTGGGGGCGTTGCCATCGAGGCTGGCGCCGCTGAACAAGGCCGCTGATGCGATGTCCTCCTCGGAACGCAACACCTGAGCCACCTGACGGTTGATCGCCAGGGTTTTCTCGTTGGAGACACCCTCAGGAGCCTGCACGAAACCGATGGCATAGCCCTGGTCTTCGATCGGTACGAATCCACCGGGAATGCGGGTGAAGGCGAATCCCGTCAGCAGGATCCCGGCAGCCAGGGCCGCCATCACAATCGGGCGGGCTTTGAGCACTGCGTCGAGAATCGACGCATAGCGCTTCTCAAAGCCGCCATACAAACGGTTGAAGTTGGTGAAGATCACCGGGATGAAGTAGCCAACGCCACCTCCAATGGCGGTGAACAGCACCACCGGGATCGGATTGGAGACGATCACCCCTGTGGTGATCACACCCACCGCAGCACCACCGGCGGTGAAGGGAAGACGCAGGGGCAGACCGCTGATCTTGCCGGCGATGAAGCCGGCCACCGCACCGATCACCGTTGGGATCAACGCTGCTGCAGCTCCATTGCCAGCACTGAGCAAGCCGTAAATGAAACCAAGCACCACACCGGCCGTGGCGTACTGATTGCGGCTGAGCTCCTTGGTTTCGCGAGACAACAGCAGGGCCGACAGCATCGGCGAGAAGGTCAGAGCGTTGAAGGTGGAGATGCCGATCGAGAAAAGGATCGTGGCGGCGAACTGCTTGTAGATGGTGCCGGTGGCACCTGGGAAAAACAACACCGGCAGGAACACCGCCATCTTCACCAGGGAAGTGGCAATCACAGCCCCGAACAGCTCATCCATGGTTTCCATGGCGGCCTGCACCGAGGTCATCCCTTCCGCCTTCTTGGCGGAGGTGTCTTCCACCACGGTGATGGCGTCATCCACCACAAGGCCGGTGGCCAGCACAAGACCGAACAGCGTGAGCTGGTTGAGGGAGAAACCGAAGGCCAGCACCAGGGCGAAGGTGCCGATCAAGGCCACCGGAATCGCAATGGCCGGAACCAACGTTGCTTTCCAGTTCTGCAGGAAGAGGAACAGGATCAGCACCACCAGGATCACTGCGTCCCGAAGGGAGTTGGTCACCCCTTTGATCGACTGGTTGATGAAGTCGGTGGTGTCGTAAATCTTCTGGACCCCGAGGCCAACCGGCAGGGTCTGCTCGAACTCATTCAGCACCTCCTTGACGCCATTGGAGACCTCGATGGCATTACTTCCGGAGAGCTGGTAGATCGCGATGCCAACAGAAGGCGTGCCTTTGAGATCCATGGCATCAATGCCGTAGGCCTCACCGCCGAGCTCAACGCGGCCCACATCCTTGAGTCGCACCAAGCCACCGGCATCAGTGGTTCTGAGAATGATGTTTTCGAACTCCTGGGTGCTGGTCAGACGACCCTGCAGCTGCACCGTGAAGGTGTATTCCTGACCTTCAGGGGCAGGGGCGCCGCCGATCTTGCCGGCGGGCACCAGACGGTTCTGACTTCGCAGCTGATTGACCACATCGGTGGCCGTGAGGTTGTTGGCGGCCAGCTTCTCGGGGTCCAGCCAAAGGCGGAAGGCGATCTTGCGGTTGCCGAAGTAGGTGACATCGCCGACGCCCTTCACCCGTTTGACGTTGTCGGTGAGGTTCTTGTCGAGATAACCGCTGATCGTCTCCACCGAATATTCGGTTTTGGCGGGGTCTTCGTTGACGAAGTTGTAAACGAGCAGGATCGAGTTGGAGGCCTTGTTGACCGTGACACCCGACTTGCGCACCTCCTCCGGCAACTGAGGTTCCGCCAGGGAAACGCGGTTCTGCACGTTCACCTGGTTGATGTTGCCGTCGGTGCCGCTGTCGAACGAAACTGAGATCGAACTCACACCATCGGACGAACTATTGGAGGTGATGAAGTCCATGTTCTCCACCCCATTAATCTGCTGCTCGAGCACGGAGGTGACCCCCTGCTCAACGGCAACAGCATCAGCACCCACATAGGTGGCCTGCACCTTCACCGTTGGAGGTGCAATGTCGGGAAGGTTTTCAATCGGAAGGATCGGAATCGCGATCAAACCAACGATCACGATCAGCAGGCTGCAGACCGTGCTGAGAACCGGCCGGGTGATGAAGTTATTGGAAGCAGACATCGATCAACCTCAGTTCGCCTTGGCGGGTTGCACCTGCACGGGCATGCCATGTTTCAGGTTGAGCAGATTGGTTGTGGCCACCATCTGATTGGCTTCAAGGCCTTTGGTGATCGGGTACAGCTGGTTCTCCAATTCGCCCACCATGACCGGCGTCTGCAGGGCGAACTTGGTATCGGCGGGAAGTTTGCCGGCGTTGATGCCCTTCTCGAGCTTCTCGAGATCAGCTTTGCCCGGATTTTCTTTGAGTTCCTCAAAGCTGCCGAGGCGGAAGACGAAGCTCTGACCAGAGGTCTGGGTGACAGCGGCGAAAGGAACGGCCAGTTGTTGCTCAGCCTTGATCTGCACCCGCGTGCGCAGACGCTGGCCATCCTTCAGTTGCCCATCGGTGTTCGGGAAGATCGCCTTCACCAACAATCCCTGGGTCTGCTTGTTGATCCGGGGATCAATCGAACCGACTTGCCCAGTTGCAATCACATCCTCACTGCCTGGGGCACTGAGCAACACGGGCTGGCCCAGGGACAGACGCGTCGAGAACACCGCCGGCACCTCAACCTGAGCTTCCAGTTCGTTGTTCTGCACGAGGCTGGTGAACACCTGGCCCTGCCGAATCACGTCGCCCACCTTCACATTCACATCAGCAACCGTGCCGGCGGCGGGTGAGGTGAGATTGCTGTAGTCGAGCTCCGCCTTGGCGGAGATGTATTGGGTGCGATAGCGATCCAGATCCTTCTGCGACGCAGCGCCCGTCTCAGCCAGGTAGGCGTAGCGCTCGTAGTTGGCTTTGGCGTTGTCGGCTTTGGCTTTTTTTTCAACTTGATCGAGCACCACCAGTAGCTGACCGGGCGCAACTTCATCACCCTGGCTGATCTTGAGTTCCTCAATCCGACCCCCCGATTGAGCAGCGAGCTCGACCAGGTTGCTGGCCTCCAAGGTGCTGACGGTGTCGACACCCTCAGTGAATTCAGCCAACTGGGTGGAGACGGCCTGCACCTTCGGCGGCGGCGGCTTCGGCGGTTCGCTCTTGCAGGAACTGACCGTGATCAGAGCCGCGAGGGTGAGCAGGAGTCGCTGCGGATGACGCACGGCAAAAAGGCTTTTGCCGGATTATGGGGAGTTCATAAGACCTTGTCCGCGAAGGTTTCGACGTGTCGAAACAGGCATCCAAAAAATGTTCGATTCGGCCCAGCTCAAGCGCTGATTGAGAACGTCAGGGACACTGGGTCAACGTCGATTGTTCGTTGAGCCAGGACCTCTTCGCTTTTCACGGTGAGCAGCAACGGAGGCGGCTGGCCCCCCTGGCCGATCGCATGCGCCCGCGCACGCTGGAGGAATTTGAGGGCCAGAGCGGGATCCTTGCCGACGGACGGCTCCTACACCGTGCCATCAAGGCTGATCGGGTCGGCAACCTAATCCTGCATGGCCCCCCCGGGGTCGGCAAAACCACCCTGGCGCGGATCATTGCTAATCACACCCGCGCTCATTTCAGCAGCCTCAACGCCGTACTGGCAGGCGTCAAAGACTTACGAATCGAGGTAGATGCTGCACGCCAACGCCTTGAACGGCATGGCTTGCGCACAATCCTGTTCATCGACGAAGTGCACCGCTTCAACAGCGCCCAGCAGGATGCGCTGTTGCCATGGGTGGAGAACGGCACCGTCACCCTGATCGGCGCCACCACAGAAAACCCCTATTTCGAAGTCAACAAGGCACTGGTCAGCCGCTCGCGGCTGTTTCGTTTACTGCCTCTGGAACCAGAGGATTTGCAGCGGCTGCTGCAACGCGCCCTTGCAGACGACGAGCGGGGCTACGGCGACCGCGCCATCGCCATCAGCAGCGATGCCGCCACCCATCTCGTTGATGTGGCAGGCGGAGACGCCCGCAGCCTGCTCAACGCCCTTGAACTGGCGGTGGAGAGCTCCGAACCCGATGGCGATGGCGTGATTCAGATCACTCTGGCCATCGCCGAGGAATCCATCCAGCAGCGGGCCGTGCTCTACGACAAGCACGGCGATGCCCACTACGACACGATCAGCGCCTTCATCAAATCACTGCGGGGCTCCGATGCCGATGCGGCGATGTTCTGGCTGGCACGCATGGTGGAGGCCGGTGAAAACCCCCGCTTCATTTTTCGGCGGATGCTGATTGCAGCGGGGGAAGACATCGGCCTGGCCGACCCGCAGGCCATGGTTGTGGTGGAAGCCTGTGCCGCGGCCTTCGAACGGGTGGGACTGCCCGAAGGCTTGTATCCCTTGGCCCAGGCTGCGTTGTACCTGGCGGGCACCGAAAAGAGCAACAGCGTTCTGGGCTTCTTTGATGCCCTCAAAACCGTGCGCGATGCGCAAAAACAGGACGTGCCCGGGCATTTGCGCGATGCCAATCGGGATGGAGCCGCCTTCGGCGATGGCGCGGGCTACCGCTACCCCCATGCCTACGCCGAACACTGGGTGGAGCAGCAATACCTCCCCACAGCCCTGCAAGGGGAAGTGTTCTGGCAGCCCGGACAACTCGGGTGGGAAGGAGAACGACGCGAACGGATGGCCGAACGCCGGGCCGCCCAACTCGCCGCAGCCGCAGAACTGGCGGCCGACCAGCCCTTGCTGCTGAGCAGTGGGCCCGACCGTCCGGGCGTGGACCGCTGGGTGCAGCGTCAACTCGGGCAGGAGGGAGAGCGACTGCAGCGCCTGCGCGAGCGGCTCTGGCGGGACATCCCCTGGACCCGTCGAGATCGGGTGCTGTTGCTGGGGATGCGCTCGCTGATCTGGGCCCTCGATCCATTGAGGGCCGCCCCGGAAGGTGGCGTGACCGTGCTTTGCGAGAACGAAGCAGACCGGAGCCGGCTGGCAGCACAGATGGATCTGCTCGAGCCGGAACATCGGCCAGAGCTGCTGACCGGCAACCTCGACGCTCTGCCCGCACTCCAGGCCTTCGATTGGATCGCAGGACGCCTCGCCGCTGCCGACCTGCAAGGGCAGAACTGGACAGCACTGCTGGAGGCCATCAACCAACATGCCGAGCCGACAACAGGCTTACGGCTGCTGATCAGCCGCGCCGAACTGGGGCCCGCTGGTGCATTGCTCCAAGACGGCGATCCCAAAGAGCTGTTCAGCGATCTTGTGGCTCAGGAACAGCAGTGGCTTGAGCAGCAGCAGCGGCCGGACGAGACCTTAAAGAACGCCGGCTGGCAGCTCCGTTGTGAGGAGTGGCTGGAACATCTCACGCTTCCAGGGGGCACGGAACTGGCTGAGCGATGGCTGACCGAAGGGTCGCCCTACCGGCAGGCCATGGGGGAGATCAGCACGGAGGTGCTAGCGCAGTTGCGCCGATCCTTGAACGGCCTGGGCGAAGTCGGTTTACGACTACCGATGCGCCATCAACTGATTCAAGGCGAGCGAGGCAGGCCAAAAAAAAGCCCGGCCGAAGCCGGGGCTAAAAGTAAAGGGATCTGAGCCTGATCACCAGAGAGGACGGGCGGGCGCGACAGCCCGAGGTGCGGGCTCGGGCAGCCCAGAGTTGGCCTGAACACAAGCGGGCAGGAAGACAAACCAGGAGAGCAGCGAGGTGCACTGGGCCTCGCCTTGGCAATGGTTGGGGGCACAGACGTTCTGAATGCCGTCGAAGGTGCCGCAGGTGTCAGCCAGACGGAAGTCCACGGGCAGCTCGGCCATGATCCCGGCGGAAGAGATTGCACCGTCGATGGAGTCGGCAATGATCGCGGAACGCAAGGCCACCACAGAGGTGGATTTCATCTTCCAGTAGGGGAAGTAAGAACGGGTCTGGTCCTTCAGGAACCTGACGCCATCGTCGGAGTACAGGAAGTGGGAGACGCCGATGATGTCAACGACATAGGTTTTGGTCATGCCTTCCTGAATTTCCTCGGCAGTCCAACCGGAGCTGCTGATGCCGGAGCTCAAAGCACGATCGGTGATGTAACCGTTGCTGAAGAAGGTTTTGAATTCAGAAGACGTGGTGGTCCAGACGGCGCCGCCGGTGTTCCAGCGAACGGGGCGGGAGGTGCCTGCTTCAGCAGGAACGGCCAGAGCGGCGAGGGATGCACCAGCCAGCAGGCCAGCAGCGAGACGAGAAAACACGGGACGACAAACAAGCACGTCAATAAAAAATTAGCCCCCTCAATAAGAAACACCGACATCACCCAATTGCTTAAGAGTTGGCAAACATTGAGAGAACCGGCTTCCAGTAAAAGAGACACGCGAGACTCGCTAATTCAGCTCGATCTGGACCAGCTCGAAATAAAAAAGCCAGAGAAGTTTGCCCGAACTGGGCCACCTACAAAGCATGGATAAGGTGAAAACCATCTTGCCGGGGAGAGCCACCTGAAACCCATTACTTGAGATCAGTTCGTCCTAACGAAGAATCAAAAGCAGAACGCTCAGATCACTTCAAAGAGATGCGTTGCCAGCCATCCGGACAATGCCCCGCCGCGGCCTGGCCTGCTGCTTTTCCGATCACCACGGCAGTGGTGCATCCGCAGCCGACCACCCGAGAGCTCCACCTCCGCCAGATAGGCCTCCGTGCCGTGATGGGGCTCAAGCCACAGCCGGGTCCGCACAGCATCGCGATTCACCGTTGCCTGAAACTGAGACCCGGACGACAATCCCAGATCCGGGAGCGAGCCTGCGAATTCACCCCAGTAATGGCGCGTCATCTGCGCACGAGCGAACGCTTTCAGCAGGGTTTCGGCCTCGCTGCGTTGATGCAGGGAGACCTCGCGCTGCATCAGCCGCCGGCTGAGATTCGCCTGGGATGACTGTGGAACAGCGTGATCCAGCGAGAAACCATCTCGCGGAGCAACAAGTGCGCTCAAGCCCATGGCCAAAAGGCTGAGAGCCGCCAGGGAGCGTGCGATCTGCTCGACCCGAATCCGCGACGCCATGCCCCAACAGCTGCAGGTTGAATGCAACGTAGGCAGCACAGACAGTCTTGTCCTGAGGGCCGTACGCTGCCGCCACTGACCAAGCCCTTTCCGTGAGTCTGCAAATCGGCGACGCCGCCCCCGACTTCACCCTTCCCGATCAAAACGGTGATCCCATCAGCCTCGCTTCACTGCGCGGAAACAAGGTTGTTCTGTACTTCTATCCCAAGGACGACACCCCGGGCTGCACCAAAGAAGCCTGCAACTTCCGCGATCGCTGGGAGCAATTGAAAGCCAACAACATCACCGTTCTGGGCATCAGCAAGGACGGAGCCACCTCCCACAACAAATTCATCAACAAGCACGACCTTCCCTTCACCCTGCTCACCGATGAGGAGCCCTGTGCCGTCGCCAGCCTTTACGAGAGCTATGGGCTGAAGAAGTTCATGGGACGCGAATACATGGGAATGATGCGCCACACCTTCCTGATTGATGAGGAAGGAAAACTCGAGCGGATCTATCTCAAGGTGAAAGCGGCCACCATGGCCGACACGCTGATCAGCGATCTCGGCCTGAGCTGAGCCCATCGCCCAGGCTCAGCAGTGCTTGCAACTGAAGATCACCCTCCAGCTGCAACAACTCCGTTGCACCGGACCAATGACGCTTCAACAGGGCAGCGTCACCACCGCAGATCCACAGCAAGCCTTGGGCGTGCTGCTGAGCCGCCGCAATGGAGGCCAACATCGCCTCAAGCACACCGCGCTGCATGGCGGCCACGGTTTGCTGTGGGAAAACCTCCTGCAGAGCGTCGTTGTCGAGTTCCCCAGGGATTGATGGCAAACCGAGGGTTCCTTCGGCCATGGCCTGGAGCTGGAGCCGATAGCCCGGGATCAGCTGGCCACCTCCAAAACAACCGTCCGCCGTCACCCGGGTAAGGCTCAACACGGTGCCGGCATCCACCAGAAGCAATCCCCTGGAACAGTCGAGCTGTTGCTCCTGACTGCAACGCCAGGCCATCCAGGCCCCGAGAGCTCGGTCCACCCCTAACCAAGGAGGAGCCTTGGGCAAAGGCACATCCTCAAGGCGAATGCGCAGATCCTGGTGGGCCATGAGCTGCTCGGGAACCGACCCCACCGCCGCCCAAACTGGAGGCTTGGTGCCGATGCGACCAGGGTCGGGCGGCCCGTGATCAACACGAACAGCGTGGTCTTGGCGCTCGGCCCAATGCCAACGGCTGTTGCCAATCAGCAGAGCGCGTCCGCCGCCCCGTGCAGACCCCGTCACTCAGATGCCTTCACCCATCAGGCCTTCGTTGGCCTCCTGGGGCACATGAATTCCACACTCCTGCTTCAACCCGCCGAAGCGGGTGTCCCGGCCACTCAGATCTCCCAGATCAGGACCACTGGAGTGCCAGTCGCCAACGGTGGAATAGCCCTGCTCGAACAACGGGTGCTGGGGAAGGTTGTTGGATTGCATGTAGTAGTAGATATCGCGCTGCGTCCACTCGAGCAGGGGGCGCAGGGACCAACGTTCCCGAATCGGATCCAACGCGGTCATGGAGCGGCGGTGATCGGTCTGACCACGTCGCACACCGCTGGCCCAGCAGCGCGTCTCTAGGTCGTTGAGCGCTCGTTCCAGGGGTTCAACCTTGCGGATCCGGTGGTAGGTCTCCAGGTCTTCCACGCGACCGGATTCCCACAGCCGCCCGTGCAGGGCCTCCATCCGAGCCGGAGACATTTCGCTCTGACTCACCACCAGACGAACACCGAGCAGCTGGGTGAGTTGAGCGGCGTAGGTGTAGGTCTCTGGAGGCAGATAACCGGTATCAATCCAGATCACCGGCACAGCATCACCCCCAGGGAGGGTGCTCAGCATGTGCAGCAACACAGCCGATTGGATGCCAAAACTCGTGGTGAGGGCAAAATTCCCGCCGAACTGCTCCAATCCCCAGGCCAGACGCTGCTGCGGCTCCATCGACTCCAGCAACTGGCGCCCTTCGAGCAACTCGTTTTGCACCGCCATGGGCACCATGGCCTCAGGAGCCTCCGTCATCACGCCATCTTCCCCTGTCGTGGGACCGGGTGTGGTTCCTATCGTTTGAGAACCAGCAGATCCCTTCATGCGTTCACCCTCGTCCCCATCGGATGCCGTGGTGATCGTTGGCGGTGGATTCGGCGGACTTTTCACAGCACTAGCTCTTCAGCGTCGACAACCCAGCTGCCCCATCGTTCTGGTCGAACCGCGGGATCGCTTTCTGTTTCAACCGCTGCTGTACGAACTGCTCAGTGATGAACTTCAAGGCTGGGAGGTGGCCCCCCGCTATGACCAACTGCTGAATAACGGCATCTGCTGGATCCAAGACAGCGTTGTTGGCATCGACCAAACCAGCCAAAGCATCGAGTTGGCTTCTGGAGATCGATTGGGCTGGTCACAACTAGTGCTGGCGACGGGCTCGAAAGCCAATGACTTCGGCATTCCAGGCGTCAAGGAACACAGCTCCGGTTTCCGTGACCTCAGCGATGTGAGCCGCCTCAAGCAATGGCTCAACAACCTGCACCAGCAACGGGATGGAGAGGCCGGGCTGATCATTGTTGGCGCGGGACCAACCGGCGTCGAACTGGCCTGCAAGCTGGCGGATCTGGTCGACGGTGCTGCCAGCGTTCGCCTGGTGGAGATGGGCGATGAAATCCTTCCCGGCAGCACAGCGTTCAATCGCGAGCGGGCCCAGGCAGCACTGGAACGCAAAGGGGTGGTGGTCCAGCTCAACACCAGCGTGCGCGAAGTGAAGCCCAGCACTGCTGTTCTTGCCGATGGTGCTGTTCTGCGTCATGCAGGCCTGATCTGGACCGCAGGAAGCAGCCCCTCCATCCCCGCCATCTCACCCACACCTGTGCTGGAACGGGGGCGCCTGGCCGTTGACGATGACCTGCGCCTGGTGGGCTGCACCAACACGTTCGCCCTCGGGGATCTCTCAGCCCGGCCAGGCAGCCCATGGCCCGCCAGCGCCCAGGTAGCGATGCAACAGGGCGATGCCACTGCCGCAGCCATCGCGCAGCTGCGGATGGAGGAAGAGCCACAACCCTTCCAGTTCGAGGACCGCGGCGAAATGCTCAGCCTCGGTGTCGGTGAAGCCACCCTCACCGGCATGGGACTCACCCTGGCCGGCCCCTTGGCCTTCCAGTTGCGACGGGCCACCTATCTCACTCGCCTGCCAGGCCTCTCTCTGGGTCTGCGCTCGGCAGGCGCCTGGTTGTTGAACCGTTGAAGCAATCCCACCTCGGCGGGCGTTGCCGTGGTCTGCGCCCCAGCCAGCAACGGCAGCTGGAGCGGTTGAGCCATCGCCGTCATCCCGAAGAGTGCGGCGCCGATCTGCTGAGCCTCGAACGCTTGGCCGACCTGGTGCTGGATCTGGAGATGGCATTGCATCTGGTGCTGGACGGCCGTGGCCTCTGCCGCCTGCTCTGGCTGGGGCCTCTCACCGGCAGCGATTCGCTGTTAGAGCACCTACCGGCGACGCCGCGGCGGAGCAGCGGGGGATGGCGACTGATCAGCTGCCCTTTTGCCCGCAAAGGGCTGCACTCAGATCCCCGCGACGCCGTGGTCGCCCTCGACATCGCCCCTCGGCACTGGCTGCGCTTTGCACCATGCCCGGCGGCCGATGGAGCTCGCCCGGCCGAACTCTTGATTCCGGACCCGTCTCAAGCCGATGGCTGGAGACGGTTTGAACAAGGCGACCTGAGGGATCTTTGCGTCCTCACACCGGACGAACCCCATCACCAAAGCATCAACGCCGCGGCCGGAGACGAGCGGGTGCTTCTGCTGACGCTCACCAGTGGCGATGAACAGCGCGATCAGCGGGATCTGGCTGAGCTGGAAGGCTTGGTGCGTAGTGCCGGTGCCGAGCCAGTGGCCCGGACCAGCCAGCGCCGGGGCCAAACCAATCCCCAGACGCTCTGGGGCTCCGGAAAACTTCAGGAAGCCGCCCTCGAGATCCGCCGCTGCCAGGCCTCCCTTGTCATCACCGACAGGGAGCTCACCCCCGTACAGGCCCGCAATCTGGAACGGCTGCTCAGCTGCCCGGTCTCCGACCGCAGTGAGCTGATCCTCGACATCTTTGCCCAGCGGGCCGGCAGTGCTGCAGGGCGACTTCAGGTGGAACTGGCTCAGCTGCGCTACCGGTTACCGCGCCTGCTGGGACGGGGCAGCAGCCTGTCGCGGCAGGGCGGTGGCATCGGCACACGCGGCCCAGGGGAAACACAGCTGGAAAAGGACCGTCGGGCCATCAGCCGACGCATCGAACGACTGCTTCGAGATCAACGCCAACTTCAATCCCACCGCAGCCGCTTGCGGGATCAGCGGCGTGGCCTGCCGCGGGTGGCTCTTGTGGGCTACACCAACGCAGGCAAATCCAGCCTGCTCAATGCCTTATGCGGCAAACGGGCCAGTGATCGCGTGCTGGCGGAGAACAAGTTGTTCGCGACCCTGGACCCCACCACCCGAAAACTCGACCTGCCCTGCCCTGGGGCACGCCCCGAACGGTTGCTGCTCACCGACACGGTGGGCTTCATCCGCGATCTCCCCGCCCCACTGGTGGAAGCTTTCCGCGCCACGCTGGAGGAGGCACTGGATGCCGATGTGCTGCTTCTGGTGGTCGATCTTGCTGACCCCGACTGGAAAGGCCACCTGGACACAGTGCATCGGCTGCTCGATGAGCTTGGCAGCACCGCCCTGCGCCGGGTGATCGCCAATCAGATCGACCGCTGCGAAGCGACGGAGATCGAAATGATTCATCAGCGGGACCCCGATGCTCTGTTTCTCTCAGCGGTGCGGGGGGATGGGCTGCAAGGCCTCAAGCAGTGGCTGCGTGAGCAATTTTTTGATCCCGGGGCAGAATCGCCGCAATTGACGACCGGCGACTCGCCGCCATGGCCGAGCTGAGCAGCGCTCTTCAGAACCCCCAGGCGTTGATCACCCTGGCCGTATTGGGCCTGGCGGTGGTGCTGTTCATCACCGGCGTCATTGCCCCGGAGCTCACGGGGTTGCTGAGCCTGAGCCTGCTGATCGCCACCGGGGTGCTCAATCCCCAGGAGGCCTTGGCGGGATTCAGCAGTCCTGCACTGATCACCCTGCTGGGCCTGTTCCCGGTCTCCGCTGCACTGTTCAAAAGCGGTGCCCTGGATCGCCTGAGGGCTTTGATCGCGTCGGAGCGGATCCGCTCCTCGCGCCGTCTGGTTGCGCTGATGGCCTTCGTGATCGCCCCGGTATCGGGAGTTGTGCCCAACACACCGGTGGTGGCATCGCTGCTGCCCGTGGTAGAGGGCTGGTGCCAAAGGCGCGGCATTTCGCCATCACGGGTGCTGCTGCCCTTGTCGTTTTCAACAGTTCTGGGGGGGACCCTGACCCTGCTGGGCAGCTCGGTGAACCTCTTGGTGAGCGACATCAGCCAACAACTGGGCTACGGCTCCCTCGATCTATTCAGCTTCACCCTGATCAGCCTGCCGGTCTGGCTGGCAGGGGCCACTTATCTGGTGATGGCTCCGAGAGTGCTGCTACCGGACCGTGGTGTCAGCACAGATGAGCTCGGCGGCAACCCCAAGGACAGCAGCTACTGCACGGAGGTGCGCATCCCCCCCGACTCAGAGCTGGTGGGCCACTCGCTGCTGAACAGCCGACTGCAACGACGCTTTGATGTAGACGTGCTGGAACTGCAGCGCAGTGGAGAACGACTTCTGCCCCCCCTGGCGGACCGACGGCTGGAGGCCGGCGATCGCCTGCTGCTGCGGGTCACACGCCCGGATCTGCTGCGTCTCCAGCAGGATCACACGGTTCAGCTAACAACCCAGGGGCAGAACGCCGGATTCAGCTTAAACACCGAAGAGTCAAGCGGTCAGAAAACCGTGGAAGTGTTGCTGCCGGCTGGTTCCACCCTGGCCGGCGCCAGCCTGCGGGAATTGCGGTTCCGGCAACGCCACAACGCCACGGTGCTCGCCCTTCGCCGCGGCCAGGAGACCGTTCAGGAACGCCTCGGCCAGGTGATCCTGCGCGAAGGAGATGTGCTGCTGCTGCAGGCACCCATCGACTCCATACGCGGTCTGCAGGCCAGCAACGACCTGTTGGTGCTGGACCGACTGGAGGATGACCTGCCCACCGTGCGGCGCAAGCCCGTGGCCGTCAGCATTGCCCTGGCGATGCTGCTGCTGCCGACGCTCACCCCCATTCCCCTGGTGGCGGCGGTGCTGTTGGCCATGGTGAGCGTGGTGGCCACCGGCTGCCTGCGCCTTGGTGAACTGCAGCGCTCGATCCGGCTGGACGTGATCCTGTTGCTGGGATCCCTCACCAGTTTCAGCGTTGCCATACAGAGCACGGGCCTCGCCGATGCCCTCGCCCTGGTGCTCCAGCAGGAGCTGGCGGGCTGGCCGAGCTATGCCGCTTTGATGGTGGTCTTCATCGGCACCACGCTCTTGACCCAGGTAATGAGCAATGCGGCCTCGGTGGCCCTGCTTGCGCCTGTCGCAGTGCAACTGGCCCCGTCCCTGCAGCTGTCTCCCACCGCCTTGCTGATCACAGTGCTGTTCGGAGCCAGTCAGTCCTTTCTCACCCCCGTCGGATATCAGACCAATTTGATGGTGTTCGGTCCAGGCCGTTATCGCTTTCTGGACGTCACCCGCTACGGACTTGGCCTGACGCTGATCATGACCATCCTCGTGCCGGCCTTGATCCTCTGGCATTACGGCGGATCCTGAACAACACTGGTCAGATCTCGCGCGCACCTGTGCCGATCAGAAGGGCCATCGAACGCAGCCAGGGCTGGCATCGTCGGCTCACCGTTCCACAGTTCACCGTGGTGACTGGATTGCTGGTGGTGCTGATCGGCACGTTGCTGCTGGCCACTCCGCTGTGCTCCTCAAACCGCGTGGGGCTTTGGGAAGCTCTGTTCACGGCCACATCGGCCATCACCGTGACCGGCCTGTCGATCATCGACATCGGTGCCGATCTCACGACCTTCGGCCAGGCGGTGCTGGCCCTGATGATCCTGGCGGGGGGCCTTGGCTTGATGGCCATCACCACGTTTCTCCAGGGCTTTGTGGTGCAGGGAACAGCCCTGCGCCGCCGCCTGGATCGGGGGCAGGCCCTGGATGAATTCGGCGTTGGGGGCGTTGGGCGCACGTTTCGTGGCATTGCCCTGACCGCGACGCTGGTGATCCTGGTGGGGGCTGTGATCCTGTATCACTTCGGCTTCGATGACATACCGAACCAGGGCGAACGCCTCTGGGCTGCGGTGTTCCATAGCATCTCGGCATACAACAACGCGGGATTCGGACTCTGGAGCGACAGCCTCGAGCGCTACCGCAGCAATGGGGTTGTGAATGCCGTGGTGATGCTGCTGATCGTTGCCGGCGGCCTGGGGTGGCGGGTCACCAGCGATCTGACCACACAGCTGCTGCGCAGACGGCGAAGTCGGCAGCGTCTGAGCCTGCACTCCCGCCTGGTGCTGCGCACCACCCTGCTGTTGATCGTCTTCGGGGCAGGGGGGGTGGCCCTGACGGAATGGTTGAACCAGGGTGAGATCTTCGCGGGCATGCCCTGGTCTGAGCGCTGGCTCACAGCCCTGTTCAAATCCGTCACGGCACGCACAGCCGGCTTCAGCACCCTTCCGCTCTCGCTCGACACCGTCACCGAATCGAGCCTGCTGTTGCTGATGGTGCTGATGTTCATCGGGGCCAGCCCAGGCGGCACCGGTGGCGGGATCAAAACCACCACCGTGGCCGCCTTGATGGCGGCCACCCGCTCCACCCTGCGGGGCCGTGAGGTGGTGGTGATCCGAAACAGAAGCATCAGCGACAAGGTGGTGCTGAGGGCCGTCGGCATCACGGTGGGCTCCCTGCTGTTCGTGATGGCCATGGCGATGCTGATCAGCATCGCCAGCAATTTGAACGGGAAGGATTCATTCACCTTCATGGAAATGCTGTTCACCTGCATCTCCGCTTTTGCCACGGTGGGCCTAGATCTGGGAGTCACCGTTGAACTCCCCCGTTTCGGCCAGGCGGTGCTGATGGTGGGAATGTTTGTGGGACGGCTGGGGATCCTGTTGCTGCTGAGTGCGATCTGGGAAGCGATGACGCAGGAACAAATCCAGATGAATCGCCAGAATCGAGTCGGTTACCCCAGCGAGGATCTGTATGTCTGAGCGCGATCAGCGGGGGAGGCAGCGATGAAGGAGTGGTGGCAGTGGAGCCCGGCCCAGGGCAGCGAAAGACTCGGCTTCGCGATCATCGGCGTGGGCCGTTTCGGCATCGCCGTTTGCCGGGAACTGCTTCAGAACGGAGCGGATGTGCTGGCCGTGGACCGCTCTGAGCGGGCGGTGGATGAACTGCGTCAGGTGGAGCCCAGCGTGGAGGCCCGCGTCGTAGACTGCACCGATGAAGAGGCCCTGCGAGAAGCCGGCGTGCTCGACATGGGCACCGTCGTGGTGGCGATCAGTGAACCGATCGAAGCCAGCATTACCGCCACCTTGATCGCCAAAGACAGCGAGGGAAGCCGCGTGCGCCAGGTGATCGCGAGGGCAACGAGCGACCTCCACGAAAAAATGCTGAAGCGGGTGGGAGCCGACCGGGTGATCTTTCCCTCGCGCATGCAGGGTGAGCGCCTGGGTCTTGAACTGGTGCGCCCCAACCTGATGGAGCGGCTGGCCCTGGATGAACAGCACTGCATCGAGGAGATCAAGGTTCCGAAACCGTTTGTGGGGCGGTCGCTACGGGAGCTGAATCTGCGCAAGAACTTCAGGGTGAACGTGCTGGCGGCAGGACCGCAAAGCAGCCTGATGGTGAACCCACCGGCATCCCACGTGCTGGAGGAGGGGCACCTGCTTGTGGTGATGGGACTAGTGGACGACCTGCAACGGCTCCCAAAAAACTGAGCCGATGCACTGCCTCGGGCTGATGAGCGGAACCAGTGCTGACGGCGTGGATGCGGTGCTGGTGCGCTTCGACGGCCCACCTCAGCATCCTCAGTGGTCCTTGCTTCGCCACCACCACCAGCCCTATCCGCTCGAACTGCAGCAGCAAGTGGTGGCAGCCGGCCAGGGTGCACCGATGCCGGCATCCTGCTGGCTGGAGCTGGCGGAAGCCATCACGGAGGTGCAAGCCAAAGCAGTGCAGGCCTGCGATCCCGATGCAACAGCTGAGCTGATCGGTTGCCATGGTCAGACCGTTTGGCACCGTCCGCCGACCCCAGGGGTACGGGGGGCCAGTTGGCAGATGCTGCAGGCCCCGCTGCTGGCTCATCTGCTGCAAAGGCCGGTGGTGCATGACTTCCGCGCCGCTGATCTGGCGTTAGGGGGACAGGGAGCACCGCTCGTGCCTCGGGCCGATGCGGCACTGCTTGGGAGCACGCAGGGCTGGCGGGCCCTGCTGAACCTGGGCGGCATTGCCAACCTCACCCTCATCCCCCCCTGCAGTGGAGTGGATCGTCATGCCGCGATCTTGGGATGGGACTGCGGCCCCGCCAACAGCCTGATTGACCTGGGCATGCGCCAGTTCACCAATGGCACCCAAAGCTTCGACAAGGGTGGAGCGATGGCAGCGCAGGGTCATGCGGATGAGGGCTGGATCCAGCGCTGGCTCCAGGAGGAGTATTTCCAGCTGGCACCACCAAAATCCACGGGACGGGAGTGTTTCGGACAGGACGACCTCAACCGGCGGCTACGTCAGCTCGGTGGAGCCTCGGCGGCAGATGCCATGGCCACCCTGACGGCCTTTTCCGCCGCTGTGGTTGCCGAGGATCTAGCACGTCTGCGCCAAAGCGTTGGGATCGCACCGATCGAATTGATCACAGCCGGAGGTGGCAGCCAAAACCCAGTGTTGATCGATGAGCTGCGGCGGCGCTGCCGAGGCGCACAGATCGATGCAAGCAGCAGTCTGGGGGTGCCGACGGAAGCCCGAGAAGCGCTGGTCTTCGCGTTGCTGGGCTGGTGGCACCACAGGGGACATCCCGGCAATGTGCCCGCCGTCACCGGAGCCTCTCGGGAGGCCGTGCTCGGCACGCGGGTGGAGCCGGGCTAACCGGGCCGGTGCAAGCGCAGGCGCCGGGGGGCGCCCCGCAGACGGCGGGGCTGCTGTGATTCCAGGGCAGACCGCAGGCGCTCCTCGCGGGACGGAGCCGGTGCGGACGCCTCCAACTCCTGCTCATGGCGCTGAACTCCCTGCTGGATCAGCACCCTCGCCATGTTGCTCACAGTGCGGGATTCCAACTCCGCCATCGCCGTGAGACGCGCGCAGAGATCCTCAGGCAGAACCACCTGAATTCTCGGGGACTTGGGCTTCCCGCTGGATGAGGTCTGACGGGTGGGCACGACCGGATCCCCTGGAAGAGGCTCTGCTACTAAAAAGTGTACAGAGATGGTCAAGGGTAGTATCCATGACTATGGTGGGGGCATTGGTCCTCCTCGGAGTACCCCATGACCGAAGCCACACCTCGCTCCCGTCGCAGCCCAGCCGGCACCCGCGCTCGGTCCCGACGCCCCCGTCGCAGCGCTGAAAACAGCGACGTGCTGGTGTCAGCCGTCATCAGCACCTATCTGCTCACCCACCTGCACCACGTGTTGCAACGGGCCGAATACGGCGCTTCCCAGGAAGGGCGCAGCACCCAGGCCGCCAACTACGCCCAACTGCGCAAGGTGCTCTGCATGGACGCCCGCAGCATGAAAGACGCCTCGGCCCTGGGGCAGCACGATGACGGCATCGAACAAGCTGCCTGACAAGACTCTCGGTGCTGAATAGCGTTTGAGCAGTTGCTCAGATCGCGATGGCTTCCAACGCTGCATCGCTGTACGCCCGAATCAGCAGCAATCCGGAACAGACCCAGGCCCTGTTCCGTCAGGCGCTCCAGGATCCAAACGGGGCCATGGCCAGCATCTGCAGCCTGGGCGACCGGCTAGGGCTTCCCGTCACGACCCAGGAAGTGCGCGACCATCTGGCCAGCCTTGATGACGACGACAGCAAGCGCTGGCTGATTAAGGCGAGAGGTGGTCTGTGAGCTCGGGGGCTTCGGGCGTCAGAAGAGCCTGGGGCTCAGCGCGTTCACGGCGTTCGTAGCCGCCACCTCCGGCCCAACTGAAGAAGAGCAAGTAACTCACAATCGCTAATCCTGCAGCCACCACAAGAGCGGCCAGCTGCTCCAGTTTCAGCACGGCGACCAGCCTACGTGAACCCTCACCAGTTTGCCGACAGGGATGATGGGGGGCATCACGCCTTCCGCCGGTGCTGCGACTCGAAAACGTCAGCAAGATCTACCCCACGGGAGAAGTGCTCCGCGCCGTGACCTGGGAGGTGAAACCCGGAGACAGAATCGGCCTGGTGGGGGTGAACGGCGCCGGCAAGTCCACCCAGATGCGTCTGATCGCCGGACACGAAGAGCCCACAAGCGGCCAGGTGGTTCGGCAGGGGGAGCCCCGCATCGCCTACCTCCAGCAGGAATTCGACGTGGACTTGGAGCGCACGGTGCGCCAGGAACTGTTTCAAGCCTTCGGCGAAGCGGCCGAGGTCATGAACCAGCAGCAGCAGGTTGAAGAGGCGATGGGCTCCGAACGGGCTGCGGAAGATCCCGATCATCTGGACCAGCTGATCCAAGAACTGGGAAAGCTGCAAAGCCGTTTCGAAGCACTGCATGGCTACGAACTCGATGCCCGCATCGACAAGCTCCTGCCCACGATCGGCTTCACCCCGGAGGACGCTGAGCTGCAGGTGAAGGACTATTCCGGGGGCTGGCAGATGCGGATTGCCCTGGGAAAAATCCTGCTGCAGGAACCGGATCTTCTGCTGCTCGACGAACCCACAAACCATCTGGATGTCGAAACCATCCAGTGGCTGGAGAACTACCTGCTGGAGCAGAGCGCAGCCCTTGTGGTGATCAGCCATGACCGCACCTTCCTCGACCGGGTCTGCAATCAGATCGTTTCCACCGAACGGGGGGTGTCCCGCAGCTACCTCGGCAACTACACCGCCCACCTGGAGCAAAAACAACTGGAGCGGGAGGCCACACAGGCGGCCTTCGAACGGCAGCAGAAAGAGATCGCCACGCAACAGGCCTACATCGATCGCTTCCGTGCCAGTGCCACCCGCAGCACCCAGGCCAAAAGCCGTGAGAAGCAGCTGGACAAAGTGGAACGGGTGGAGGCACCGATCGAATCCGTGGCCGGGCCGAGTTTTCAGTTCCCGCCTGCCCCGCGCTCCGGCGCCCAGGTTGCCCTGATCGACAACATCACCCACAGCTATGGAGACAAAATCCTGTTCCTGGGAGCTGAACTGGAGGTGGAGCGGGGTGACCGCATTGCCTTCGTGGGCCCCAATGGTGCGGGCAAGTCCACCCTGCTGCGCCTGGTGATGGGGGTTGAGACCCCTGATGAAGGCAGTGCCCGGCTTGGGGAGCACAACGTGATTGCGGGGTACTTCGAACAGAACCAGGCCGAAGCCCTGGATCTGTCCAAGACCGTGATCGACACGATGTACGAAGCGGTTCCCGACTGGACCCAGACTCAGGTTCGTTCGCTGCTGGGCAGTTTCTGCTTCAGCAACGACACGGTGTTCAAGGAAGTCGGGAAGCTCAGCGGCGGAGAGAAAGCCCGTCTGGCCCTGGCCCTGATGCTGCTCACCCCCTGCAATCTGCTGGTTCTGGATGAGCCCACCAATCACCTCGACATCCCCGCCAAGCAGATGCTCGAGGACGCCTTGATGGCCTACGAGGGAGCCGCGCTGCTGGTCTCCCACGACCGCTATTTCATCTCCCGCGTCGCCAACCGCATCGTGGAACTGCGGGACGGCGAACTGGTGATGTATCGAGGGGATTACAACTACTACCTCGAGAAAAAAGAGGAGGAAAGGGCAGCCGCCAAGGAGAAAGAACTGGCTGCAGAACGGGAAGCCAAGCGGAAGGCCAACAAGGAGAAGCAGAAGGCACGCGATGCCCGCCGTAAAAAGGCGGCCTGACTGGCATCAGGCGACGGCAACGAAAACTTCACACAGGTTTAGGCAGGAAGACTTATTTCTCTTTACCTGCTGTTTTCATCTGCATAGGCTGACAAAACTGACCTTCCAGCCCCGATGAGCATGGTTCCCGGCCCCGGCAACAGCGAACCCGTTGGCGGTTCAACAGCCCCCGGTCCGGCCCCCCATGAGCAGACCTGGGACGCCGTGGAAACCTATTTCCAGTGCATCACCACCTGTTCGCTCGACGATGGCGACTGCATCACCCAATGCGTCGAACAACTGAGGGACGCCGACGACGCCTGAGCCAAAAGCTTCAGCCAGGGGCCAAGGCCGACAAATTGACGGGCTTGACGTTGATCGAGACCCGCTCCTGAGCTCGCTGCACCTCGAGCACAACCGTGGCACCGACACCGCGGCGTTCAATGGCACTGACCACCGCAGCTGGGCCGTCAACCACCTGGCCGTCGAAGCGAAGGATCACATCATCCACCTTGAGCCCGGCGCGGTGCCCCGGCCCCCCAGGTTGAACAGCGCGAATCACCGCACCTGGCGGCACCGGGGAAGTGGGCGTCGGCCGGGGCACCGGCGACAGACGGATGCCGATCACCGGATGACGGGCCTTGCCGCTGGCCACCAGCTGCTGGGCAATGGTTCGAGCCCGATTGATCGGAATGGCAAAACCCAGACCCGCCCCAGGCCCTGATCGCACCAAGGTGTTGATGCCGATCACCTCACCATCGGCATTGAGCAGTGGCCCACCCGAATTACCAGGATTGATCGCCGCGTCGGTCTGAATCAGGTCAAGACGTTTGCCGGAAATTCCCAACTGGGCAACGTTGCGGTTGAGGTTGCTGATGATTCCCAGAGTCACCGTGCTCTCCAGGCCAAAGGGATTGCCCACGGCAATCGCCCAGTCGCCCACGCTGAGCCGGTCGGAATCCCCCAGATCCGCGACCGGCCAGGGCCCGGAGCCCTCCAGGCGCACCACCGCGAGATCGGTGAGGCTGTCTTTGCCCACCACTCGGGCAGGCACCCTCCTGCCATCGGAGAGGTCCACGGTGAGTTGATCCGCCCCCTCCACCACATGGGCATTGGTGAGCAGAAGGCCCTTGGCATCGAAGATCACTCCACTGCCTTGGCCGCGCTGCACCCTGGAGCGCGGGGCCGTGGCGCGTGGGAAGCCGAAGAAGTGGCGAAACAAAGGGTCCTGCATCAAGGCCGGCGGCACACCCGCAACACTGGACTGATTGACGGTCCGCGCCGTCTCCAAGCTGACCACTGCCGGACCACTGCGCTTTACAGCGGCAGCCACAAACGAGCCGCGACGGATCTCCGGGCGCGCCTCGGCTTGCTGAGAGCCAACGATCAAGGAAAGCGACGACATGCCGGCCACCAGCAATCCCCCCGCCAGAGCAGAGGCAACCAGCGAGCGGGACGGGGAGTTGACCACAGCTTCAGGGCGATCGGCTGCCTCGACGCTACGCAGAGCAGATCCGAAAACAGCCAAGTTCCGTGTCAAAGCTGTGACCACATGCGACCGGGGTCCCGATAGCGTGAGAATGCAGATATTCAGCTGGGTCGAAGGGTCATGCTCGGTTCGCTGTTTCCCCTCATTTACGGAGCGCTGTTCGTGGCCCTGTTGTGGCAGGCCTTCCGCGTGATGAGCAAGGGTTTCCGCGCTGCCAGCGGTCCGATCAACAGCACGCCCAGCAACGCTCCGAACGACCGCACAGGCCAGGTCACCGTCCACCCAGAACTTCTGGACAGCGAGGGACGGATCACGGAAGAGGCCCTGCTGACGGTGCGCTTCGGCGGTGACGATGACGAAGCCTCGACGGCCGCGGGACCCGGCACTGAATAAATTGGGCGCTTGAAGTCGACAGGGGTCGCCTGAGTGGATCAGAGAACACGCATCGTTGCCGCGGTCATCAAAGGCCTCAAGCTGCCCCCACGGTTTCGGCTTCGGCTGATGAAAGAAGACCCCGTCCGCCTGGAATTGAGCCTGACTCCGGCCTACGGCAAGGACCCCATCACCGTGGGACTTGTGGAATCTCTTGATCTGGTGGCCCGTCGTGACCGGGAAGGCCGGATCCCCCGCGACCTTCAGGGCACCTGGGACTGGACCGTCCGCCACGGCCAGGTAAGCACCGGAGGCTGGAATCCCTATCTCAAGGAAGCCCTGCAGACCATGTTCGAAACCGGTCTCCCGGCCATCGTGTTTGAAGAACTCACCGGCGAGGAGTACCACCCCGTGGATGGGACCCGCCACGTGCGCTGATCCGGCACGGGTTTTCTGTAAAGGCGTGCGAATGAATGCAGCAATGCCACTGACAAGGGGGCTAGACCGGAATTAATCCGGCCTTTAAGAAAGTCTTCATGGCCTCCCTTGTCGTTTCCATCGGCCCGCTGGTGCGGCTGTTGGCGGCCGTCGGCGCCATCAGCAGCCTGGTGCTGTTCGGCCTGATGAATCTCATCCCGTGAATCGAGCGGCAACACCGCGTTGAACCAGTTCCCGATCGACGCCCTGTTGGAGCAGATCTGTTCTGCGGTCCGCCCAGGGGAAACGGTTCTGCTCCAGGCACCGCCGGGGGCGGGCAAGACCACACGGGTCCCCCTGGCGCTGATTGGAGCCCTGACGGAAGGCCAGAGCGTTCTTGAAGAGCATCAGAAAATCTGGATGATCGAGCCGCGGCGACTGGCCACCAAAGCGGCCGCCGCCCGTCTTGCCGAGAGCCTTGGAGAAGACATCGGCGCGCGCATCGGTTATGCCGTGCGCGGGGAACAGAAGCGATCCAATCGCACCCAGGTGGAAGTGATCACCGACGGCCTCTTCCTGCGGCGCTTGCAGAGCGATCCCTCGCTCGATGGGGTGGGGTGCGTGATCTTCGATGAATTTCATGAGCGGGGGCGGGACGCGGACCTATCCCTCGCCTTGCTGCGCGAGGCGAGGCCTCTACTGAATCCAGATCTCGCCGTGATCTTGATGTCAGCCACGCTGGATCTATCCGATCTGAGGGAACGGCTGCCCGAAGCAAAGGTGCTGGAAAGCCCGGGCCGCTGTTACCCGGTGGACACGCACCACCAACCACCACGGCCGGACGAACCCCTGCCAAAACAGGTGTTGCGCGCCATCGAGCAACACGCCCTCGACCAACCGCAGGGCAGCGGGGTTCTGGTCTTCCTGCCGGGGCTGGCGGAGATTGAACGCTGCAGACAGATCCTGACGGCCGCCCCGTCCATGCAGAACTGGAAGATTCAGGCGCTGCACGGTCAGCTGCCCTTGCAGCAGCAGAGTTCAGCCCTGCAGCGCTGCGAGCCCAACCAAGACGGCAGCATCATCCTGGCCAGCGCCATTGCCGAGAGCTCCCTCACGATTGATGGGGTGCGCCTGGTGATTGACAGCGGCCTCAGCCGTCAACTGCGTTACGACCCCAACACCCGCATGGAGGGTCTGGAGACCACCGTCTCCAGCCTGGCCAGTGCGGAACAGCGCCGGGGCCGGGCAGGCCGGCAATGCCCGGGCCACTGCATCCGCCTCTGGTCACCGGCAGAGCAACAGCGGCGCCCCCCTTTTCACCCCCCTGAACTGCTGCTGGCAGATCCCCAGCCCGTGCTAATGGAACTGGCCCAATGGGGGGCTGGACTGGGGGAAGAGCTGCCGTGGCTGGACCCTCCCCCCTCAGCAGCCATGCAAGAGGGACAGCACGGCCTGCAGCAGCTCGGCCTGCTGGAGCACGACGGCCGGATCAGCGAGCGGGGGCGGCTGATCGGCGGCCTCGGCGTTCACCCCCGTCTCGGCATGCTGCTGGTGGAAGCCCACGAACAGGGCGTCCCCCAGCTGGGCTGTGATCTGGCGGCCATCCTCAGCGAACGGGATCCCTTCAATCGCCGCCAGATCGGCAGCGATCTCGAAGCTCGGCTCAACAGCATCCAGCGCCATCCATCCCTACGAACGCTCAGCCAGCAGCTTCGCCGCCAACTGAAGCGACTGGGTGCCTCACCCCAGAAACGAGACGCATCCGTCAATGCTGGCGATCTGATCCTGGCGGCCTTTCCGGAATGGCTGGCGCAACAGCGTCCAGGCCAGGTCGGTCGCTATCAGCTGCGTCAGGGCCGCGGAGCCACGCTGCTGCCCTGGGATCCGCTCCAGGGCAGTCCAGCCCTGGCCGTCGCCAGGGTCGACATGGGCGGCCGGGACACTCAGATCCAGATGGCCGTGGCCCTGAGCCAGAGCACCCTGGAGAGCATCGCTGAGCGGGACGGCCACTGGCAGGACGAGGCCAGCTGGGATCCCGAACGCCAGCGGGTTCGGGCCGAACGCCAGCTCAAACTGGGGGCGTTGGTGGTGCGCCGAACGCCACAGCCTTCGCCAGCTGCAGCGCTGTGCCGCACCCTGCTGATCGAGCAGCTGAAGAAGGATGCCAGCCTTGATGCCCTGCCCTGGACGGACAACAGCGATCAGCTGCGCCAACGGCTGGCATGGATGCACCAACAAGTGGGCGTCCCCTGGCCTAATCGCGACCTAACAACCCTGCTGGAGCAAGCCGACACCTGGCTGGGCCCAAGCCTGGAGGGCTGCCTGGGCTGGAGCGACATCAGCGCGACAGCCTTAGAAGAAGCACTCTGGGGCGATCTGGATTGGAGCTTCAGGCAACAGCTTGATGACCTGCTGCCGCGCCGCATCCCGATCCCCTCCGGCCGGCAAGCCACGCTGCTTTACACCGCCGACGAAGTGATCCTCGCCGTGAAATTGCAGGAGATGTTTGGATCTGACGACGGCCCCCACGTGCTGAATGGCCGAATCCCCGTCACGCTGGAGCTGCTCTCACCAGCCGGACGCCCCCTGCAACGCACCCGCGCCCTCAAAGGCTTCTGGGAAGGCAGCTACCAGGAGGTGCGCCGGGAAATGCGAGGCCGCTACCCCAAGCATCCCTGGCCCGAAGACCCCCGCCAGGCGCTGCCGACGGCCCGCACCAAGCGCAAATCAAATGGCCAGCAATCCTGACCAGAAAAAGCCCGGCGCGTAGCCGTTAACACACTCAACAAAACTCCAACCTTTGTTACATTGACTTACAACCAACCGGTTCAACCCATGTCTGACAACGCACGCTTCGGTTTCGTCAACTTCGCTGAGACCTGGAACGGTCGTCTGGCCATGCTGGGCATCGTGATCGGCCTCGGCACCGAGCTCCTGACCGGCCAAGGCATCCTGTCCCAGATCGGCCTCGGCTGATTTCAGCTCCGCTGATTCGCAGAACCCCTCGGCTCGCCCGGGGGGTTTTTTGTTGCCTCTCCACCAGCCACCGCTGATGCAGCACAGTGGGGAGGATTCCGCTGAGGCAGTCGTTGGCACCGCTTTACGTTCAGAACAGACGTGATGGATCAAGGCTGCTCAGCAGCGCCTTGGTGATCTGCACGATTGGTGCCACCCAGATCCACCAGCACTGGGGCATTCTGCTGACCAGCATCTCGGCCGTTGTCTGCATCTACTGGGGTTACGCCTACAGCCGCCTTGAGCGTTGATCGTCTTCCGACCTATTCCGTTGCTGAGCTGAACACAGCCATCGGCAGCCTGCTGGAACGCGGCTTTGCGCCGCGTTTTTTGCTGGAGGCCACGGTCTCCCGGCCTCAACTCAAAAAGGGCCACCTCTGGCTCACCCTCACCGACGGCTCCGCCAGCATTTCCGGTGTGGTGTGGGCTTCGAAGCTGGCCCAATTGAGCTATCAACCCAAAGACGGTGACGGCGTCACCGTGGTGGGCAAGCTCAATTTCTGGGCAGCACGAGCAAGCCTCACCGTTCAGGCGCTGGACATCCGGCCAAGCCTCAGCACGGTGCTGCGCGACTTTGAACGGGTGCGGCAACTGCTGGAACAGGAGGGGGTGATCGACCCAAGCCATCAGAGGCCGCTTCCGAGACAACCCGCCTCGATCGCGGTGCTCACCAGCGTGCCCAGTTCCGCCCTAGCCGACATGCTCCGCACCGCGGCGGAACGCTGGCCCATGACGCAGCTGATCGTGGTGCCAATTCCAGTGCAGGGTTCCGTGGCACCGACGATCATCAGCACCCTGGAAGCCTTGGCCGAGCGCACAGATGAGTTGGGACTGGACGCTTTGGTGCTCGCCCGCGGCGGTGGCAGCCGGGAAGACCTGGCGGTGTTCGACAACGAAGCGCTTTGCCGCCTCCTGGCGAACTACCCCATACCGGTGGTGACAGGCCTGGGACATGAGGATGATCTCACCGTCGCCGATCTGGTGGCAGACCATCGTGCAGCCACACCCACGGCGGCGATCGTCGCACTGCTGCCCGACCGCGAGGCGGAACGCCAAGGGGTTGCGCAACGGCAAAGCCGATTGAAAGACGCGCTGCTGGGGAGAATCCTTCGCGAGCGTCAGCGCCTCCAGGCTCGGGACGTTGCCCTTCAGCAACAGTCTCCCCTGGAAAAGATCAAACGCCAACGCCAGGCACTGGCTCAAAGGCACCAATTGCTCAAGGCACTATCACCGGAACGCTGGCTGAAACGTGGCTTGGCTCTGATCAGCAACACCGCCGGCGACCCCATTTCAGACCTGGAATCCGTCAAGATCGGTGATCAGCTCAACATTCGAATGAGCAACGGAAGCCTTGAAGCTCGAGTCGATCAGATCCAGCCCAGTGCACCCACCACCTCCGCCTGATGAGCAAGCGCCAAGTCAAGAAAGAGCAACGCGATCGCATCGAAGCGTGGCGAAAGGATGCCGAGATACTGAGCTACGAGGAAGCCATGCAGGCTTTGGATCTGCTGCTTGCTGAACTACAGAACGACAGTGTTCCGTTGGCGGACTTGCAGCAAAAGGTGCTCCATGGCGAGGTGTATCTGAACCGGTGTCAGAGCCTGCTCGACAGCGTGGAGCAGTCGATTGTCGAGCTTGATCCCACAACTCTCAAAGCCACACCCGATGCGTAAAGCCCTGCCTTGGATTTATCTGCTTCTTGCTGTGTTGGGAGCGATCCTGCCCTGGAAGGCCAACCTGGAATTCATCGCCGAAAGCGGGGGACAGGCCTTTGATCTGGCACGATTCATCGCCGATGCCAGCAGCACAGCCGCGTCACGCTCCTTAAGCGCTGATCTACTGGTGGGGGCCAGTGCCGTCACGCTGTGGATCTGTGTGGAAGGACCACGTCAGAAGATCAAAGGTTGGTGGCTGGCCATCCCACTGAGCTTCGGTGTGGCCTTTGCCTGCGCTGCTCCGTTTTTCTTGTTCCTGCGGGAACGACAGCTTCAGGCTCAGGAATCAGAATCCACATCCTGAGCCACCACTTCAATGGTGAGGTCACTGGCAGGTGGAGACGGGGCTGCACCGCTGGCCGGGCTGCCTCCCGCACTGGCGTAGGGAGTGCCGCAGACGGCACAAACTACAGCCCCCTTCAGACCCATGGCACCGCAGGCAGCACAGCTGATCATCCGGGACTGCAAAAGCTTCCAACCAATCCAACCAAGACCGGAAAGGATCAAAGGAAGTGCCAAAAGAGCCAGCAACACTCCACCGGCAAGATCAAGCAAGAGACGACCTGCAGCGGTTGGCAGCAGCAGGAGCAACACAACTCCAATCCACAACACTGCTGGTGGTCGATTCATGGGTTTCAACGGAAGAGGTCCGTTGAATCAGCTTCGCAGAATTGAATCAAAGTTCAAGGCGCCGCGCTGTTCGGTTCCCCGAGCCGTGGTTTCGCAAAACGAACTGCAGCCAATTCCACGCTTAAACACTGGCCAAAATAAAGAATCACACCCACCAACCAAACCCAAAGCGTTAACACCAAAACACCACCAATCACGCCATAGGCCTGATAGCGATTACCCAGAGAAACAATACTCAAACTTAGAATTTTATTGAGAAAAGCGAGGCCGAATCCGATCAACAATGATCCAGGAATGAGAGGAATCGTAGGGACACGACGGCTGGGCAGCACCACCTGAAGCAACCAAGCCATTAAGGACAAGATCAACGCGGGAACAAGGATCCGCCCGAGAGGAAGAATGGGACTGGAGCGCACGATCCCCATCAAACCAGGAACGACGCCATCCAATAAGCCAAGAATGTCCTCAGGGAGCTGACCAATACTGAGCACCAACTGTTGGAAAACAATCAAAACAGATATGGCAAAAACCGTCAGAAAGGCCTCAACACGCGTTCTACAAAACTGTCCAACCTGTTGCCACCACGACAAACCGATTGATGGCTCGGGCAGAATCTCAGACCACAAGCGATCAGCTCCACGCTGGAGCGTTAAATAAGCATTACTCGCCGTAAGAAGCAAAACAACAACACCGAGGATTCCAGCGCCAAAACCTTGATCCACCAACCCACGCAAGGTCGAATCGACAAGGCTGGTTGCTGACGGCGGCAAAACCTGCGTCACCGAGGCCAACACATTATCCACACTGTCTGTTTTGCCAAACACCCTTGCGGCAACAGACAACGCAATCAGAAGCAGCGGAAAGAACGACTGAAGAACGAAATATGCAAAAGCAGCACTTAAATCAACACACTCAGCATTATTCCAACGCTGACAAGCCTTCCAAATCTGTCCACTTAAACGTCGAACTAGTGAACGTCTTGGCACAGATGAGCGCAAAAGACTACTTAAACCTTACAACAAAAAAGCCACCTCAAGGAGAGGTGGCTTCTTCGCGGGTGATGATGGTGATCGCTACAGCAATCAGCACATCATCAACCTATTTGGAGAATGTTTTACCTGGCATCGAGCTATTTTCTCAGGGGGCTACCCCCCAAATATCGTCGCCGCTGATGCGTTTCACAACCGAGTTCGGGATGGATCGGAGTGGGACCACACCGCCATGGACACCAGGATAGATGAACATTCTCAAGGGATGAACCCTGAGAACTGCATAGGATCTGCAGCGAATGCTGCACGTCTGAATCAAACAAAGAAATGAGTCTTCAGGCAAGAACCAAAATGTTGGTCAAGCCCTCGGTCTATTAGTACTCCTCTGCTGCATCCATTACTGGACTTCCACATAGAGCCTATCAACGGGTGTTCTTCCCGTGACCTTACTGGGTTACCCCATGGGAACACTCATCTTGAGGTGGGCTTCCCACTTAGATGCTTTCAGCGGTTATCCACTCCGCACATGGCTACCCAGCGTTTACCGTTGGCACGATAACTGGTACACCAGAGGTGCGTTCCTCCCGGTCCTCTCGTACTAGGGAGAAATCCTCTCAATGTTCCTGCGCGTACACCGGATATGGACCGAACTGTCTCACGACGTTCTGAACCCAGCTCGCGTACCGCTTTAATGGGCGAACAGCCCAACCCTTGGGACCGACTTCAGCCCCAGGTTGCGATGAGCCGACATCGAGGTGCCAAACCTCCCCGTCGATGTGAACTCTTGGGGGAGATCAGCCTGTTATCCCTAGAGTAACTTTTATCCGTTGAGCGACGGCCCTTCCACTCAGAACCGTCGGATCACTAAAACCGACTTTCGTCCCTGTTCGACTTGTAGGTCTCACAGTCAAGCTTCCTTCTGCTTTTGCACTCGTCAGCTGATTTCCAACCAGCCTGAGGAAACCTTTGTGCGCCTCCGTTACCTTTTAGGAGGCGACCGCCCCAGTCAAACTGCCCACCTGATACTGTCCGCTCCCCGGATAACGGGTGAACGTTAGAACCCTAGCTCTGAAAGAGTGGTATCTCACCAGTGACTAACTCATAGCCGCAACCATGAGATCAACGTCTCCCACCTATCCTGCGCATTCAGAGCCCGGGCACAATACCAAGCTACAGTAAAGCTTCATAGGGTCTTTCTGTCCAGGTGTACGTAGTCCGCATCTTCACAGACAATTCTATTTCGCCGAGCCTCTCTCCGAGACAGCGCCCTGATCGTTACGCCTTTCGTGCGGGTCGGAACTTACCCGACAAGGAATTTCGCTACCTTAGGACCGTTATAGTTACGGCCGCCGTTCACCGGGGCTTCAGTCGCCAGCTTCGCTTACGCTGACCGGCTTCCTTAACCTTCCGGCACTGGGCAGGCGTCAGCCCCCATACATCGTCTTGCGACTTAGCGGAGACCTGTGTTTTTGGTAAACAGTCGCCAGGGCCTCTTCACTGCGACCACCTTGCGGTGGCACCCCTTCTCCCGAAGTTACGGGGCCATTTTGCCGAGTTCCTTAGAGAGAGTTACCTCGCGCACCTCGGTATTCTCTACCACCCCACCTGTGTCGGTTTCGGGTACTGGCAGTCATGCCTTAACGGGTATAGAGCTTTTCTTGGAAGCTTGACGTCACCAACTTCGCTGCCGTAGCAGCTCGTACTCACGCCTCAGCTCGGAACGTTTTCACCGCTCCTCAACGCCTCGAACGCTTGAACCAGTAACCAACATCTGGCTTGGCTAGCCTTCTCCGTCCCTCTTCCCAAAACATGACCGGTACAGGAATGTTGACCTGTTATCCATCGACTACGCCTTTCGGCCTCGCCTTAGGTCCAGACTAACCCTCCGCGGACGAGCCTGCCGGAGGAACCCTTAGGGTTTCGGTGCATGGGATTCTCACCCATGTTTTCGCTACTCAAGCCGACATTCTCACTTCTATGCAGTCCACGCCCGCTCACGCTAACGCTTCGCCCCACATAGAACGCTCCCCTACCATAAAAATCCGCAGCTTCGGTACAACACTTAGCCCCGTTCATTTTCGGCGCAGGATCGCTCGACCAGTGAGCTATTACGCACTCCTTTGAGGATGGCTGCTTCTAGGCAAACCTCCTGGTTGTCTATGCAATCCCACCTCCTTTATCACTTAGTGTTGATTTGGGGACCTTAGCTGGCGGTCTGGGCTGTTTCCCTCTCGACCATGGAGCTTATCCCCCACAGTCTGACTGCCTCGCTACACACAGGGTATTCAGAGTTCATCTCGATTTGGTACCGCTCTCGCAGCCCGCACCGAAATGGTGGCTTTACCCCCCTGCTGGAGCACGAGACGCTACGCCTCAACGTATTTCGGGGAGAACCAGCTAGCTCCGGGTTCGATTGGCATTTCACCCCTAACCACAGCTCATCCGCTGACTTTTCAACGTCAGTCGGTTCGGACCTCCACTTGGTATCACCCAAGCTTCATCCTGGCCATGGTTAGATCACCCGGGTTCGGGTCTATAAACACTGACAAACGCCCTATTCAGACTCGCTTTCGCTATGGCTCCACCATTTCCGGTTTAACCCGCCAGTGCCTATAAGTCGCCGGCTCATTCTTCAACAGGCACACGGTCACCCTATAAGTAGGGCTCCCATTGCTTGTAGGCTCACGGTTTCATGTTCTATTTCACTCCCCTCCCGGGGTTCTTTTCACCTTTCCCTCGCGGTACTGTTTCGCTATCGGTCACACAGTAGTACTTAGCCTTACGAGGTGGTCCTCGCGGATTCACACGGAATTTCACGTGCTCCGTGCTACTCGGGATACAGCTAGCTCAGTTCAGTTTTCGGTTACGGGGCTTTCACCCTCTGTGGCGTGCCATTCAAGCACTTCTCCTAACTTCCCTGATACACGTTGCTGTCCCACAACCCCGATACTCGAAAGTATCGGTTTAGGCTCTTCCCCGTTCGCTCGCCGCTACTTAGGGAGTCGTTTTTACTTTCCTTTCCTCCAGCTACTAAGATGTTTCAGTTCGCTGGGTTGGCTCGTGCCAGCCTATGGATTCAGCTGGCCGTATTAAGGGTTGCCCCATTCGGAAATTCCCGGATCAAAGCGTGCTTCCAGCTCCCCGAGACTTATCGCAGGTAACCACGTCCTTCATCGCCTCTGTGTGCCAAGGTATCCGCCGTGAGCCCTTTGTAGCTTGACCAATTAACCTCCTGAACGCTTACCGCCGTTGAAAGCAGATTCTCAAGTTTTTATTGCTAAAAACAAGATCAAACTCTGATTGGCTCGACACCAATCAAAGAACGCTCAAGAGTCTCGGCTCTTGCTCAAAAGAATTTTCATTGTTCTAGATCCAATCTCCCTTTCAGAAGATCAGATTCAAAACAATGCATCTGTAAGATGCTTTGTTTTTTCCAGACTCACCTATGCAGTTGTCAAGGTTCTGCTAGAACTTCAAATCAAATTATCAATTGCTTGATCATTTGATCTGAGCCCAGCATCTTATCAACCAAATTCAAGGCATCAACCTAAAACTTGGAATGACAGGAAGCTGGGGTCATCCAGCGGACACATCTAAATCACACTCCAATCGAGCTCAACTCCAAAAAAATTGGAGATGGGAATCAAGTTCGGTCAGTGGAGGTTAGGAGACTCGAACTCCTGACATCCTGCTTGCAAAGCAGGCGCTCTACCAACTGAGCTAAACCCCCAACACCGAATGGGCCATCCTGGACTTGAACCAGGGACCTCACCCTTATCAGGGGTGCGCTCTAACCACCTGAGCTAATGGCCCAGGAGTCTCATCCCTTTTGGGGTGTGACCTAGACAAAGTTTAGGAACTGAAAATCTCCATCAAGCAATCAACATTGCTGCTGATCCTTGACTTCAAAGCTGAGGTACCGATCGACCTAAGGTGACAGGATTTCGGCCTAAGAATAAAAGTACTCAGGCATCAAAATCATTGTGTTGTCTCCCTGTTAGGAGGTGATCCATCCGCACCTTCCGGTACGGATACCTTGTTACGACTTCACCCCAGTCATCAGCCCCACCTTCGACGTCCTCCTCCACAAGGGTTGGAGTAACGGCTTCGGGCGTGGCCAACTTCCATGGTGTGACGGGCGGTGTGTACAAGGCCCGGGAACGTATTCACCGCAGTATGCTGACCTGCGATTACTAGCGATTCCGCCTTCACGTAGGCGAGTTGCAGCCTACGATCTGAACTGAGCCACGGTTTATGGGATTTGCTTGTCCTCGCGAACTTGCTGCCCTTTGTCCGTAGCATTGTAGTACGTGTGTAGCCCAGGATGTAAGGGGCATGATGACTTGACGTCATCCACACCTTCCTCCGGTTTATCACCGGCAGTCTCTCTAGAGTGCCCAACTAAATGCTGGCAACTAAAGACGTGGGTTGCGCTCGTTGCGGGACTTAACCCAACATCTCACGACACGAGCTGACGACAGCCATGCACCACCTGTCACTGCGTTCCCGAAGGCACTCTCCTGTTTCCAAGAGATTCGCAGGATGTCAAACCCTGGTAAGGTTCTTCGCGTTGCATCGAATTAAACCACATACTCCACCGCTTGTGCGGGCCCCCGTCAATTCCTTTGAGTTTCACACTTGCGTGCGTACTCCCCAGGCGGAACACTTAACGCGTTGGCTACGACACCGAGGGGGTCGATTCCCCCGACACCTAGTGTTCATCGTTTACGGCCAGGACTACAGGGGTATCTAATCCCTTTCGCTCCCCTGGCTTTCGTCCATGAGCGTCAGTGATGGCCCAGCAGAGCGCCTTCGCCACTGGTGTTCTTCCCGATATCTACGCATTTCACCGCTACACCGGGAATTCCCTCTGCCCCTACCACACTCAAGCCCAACAGTTTCCACTGCCATGATGGAGTTAAGCTCCACTTTTTAACAGCAGACTTGAAGGGCCGCCTGCGGACGCTTTACGCCCAATAATTCCGGATAACGCTTGCCACTCCCGTATTACCGCGGCTGCTGGCACGGAATTAGCCGTGGCTTATTCATCAAGTACCGTCAGATCTTCTTCCTTGATAAAAGAGGTTTACAGCCCAGAGGCCTTCATCCCTCACGCGGCGTTGCTCCGTCAGGCTTTCGCCCATTGCGGAAAATTCCCCACTGCTGCCTCCCGTAGGAGTCTGGGCCGTGTCTCAGTCCCAGTGTGGCTGATCATCCTCTCAGACCAGCTACTGATCGATGCCTTGGTGAGCCATTACCTACACCAACTAGCTAATCAGACGCGAGCTCATCCTCAGGCGAAATTCATTTCACCTCGCGGCATATGGGGTATTAGCAGCCGTTTCCAGCTGTTGTCCCCCTCCTGAGGGCAGATTCTCACGCGTTACTCACCCGTCCGCCACTAACCCGAAGGTTCGTTCGACTTGCATGTGTTAAGCACGCCGCCAGCGTTCATCCTGAGCCAGGATCAAACTCTCCGTTGTAGATCATTTCCTCTTAGACGTTTTCACGTCCTCAAAATGATTTGCGTCACCCATTACTCAGTAAAACTGGCAACAGTTGAGGCCTCCTTTCGCTGACACAAAAGGGTTCTTAAGAGTGCATCTCTAGATTTCTCTGTCAATGACTTTCCGGGATCTCAGATCCGGTTGTTGCTCCACAATTCGCACACCGGCAACAAGAGAGCTCGTGAAAACCCTCCCGTTGCAGCGAATTGCTTCTTCGCAACGAAATATTTTGACGGGACCTCACACCTTTATCGCAATATCATTCGGTTCCTCACCTCACCTTGCGGTTCGGCTCAGAACCAAACGCGATAAAAGCGTCAGTTCCTAAACTTTTCAATTGTCCAGGTGCGACCAAACGTCTCTTCACTCCCTCTCAGGAGATCGGTTGGCTGGTCATCGCGGCCTCTCGCGACCGCTTGATGAACTTACAACACCGTGGGATCGCTCCCTCTGGTCTCGTAAGTCGCCTCAGACACATCAAGGCTTTCGCCTCAAGCGCTTCGGCCTGCACAGCAGCCTCTCGGCTCCCGCGCAGTCCAAAAACATAACCCACTGAGCCCTCTTCTCGCAACCACCTCTGAAAGAGAAATTGGCGACGCAGCAAGGAATCGCAGGAAAACTGTGCTGAGCACTGAGGTTTCGGCACCTTCAACTCCCAGCAATGCCGGCATGAGAAGACAGGTGGACATTCAGCAGAACTGCGATGTATGCGACGAAACCGCTTGCATGGCCGCGCCGTGGCCCCAACTCGTGAAACACCGCGACCTGAGATCGGTCAGCGAATCAAAATAATGTCGTTGCTGCTACAGCCTTAAAACAAGCCAAGACGAGTGCAAAACCAGCATGCGCGACATCCAGAGACAGTGCTGCCTTTACTCTGGGAGAATCGGATTGACTTCGCAAACGACACTGAGTGACGGTCTCGCCTCGTGATAAGGAGATACTCGCCATCAACCAAGCCATCCTTGAAAGCGTGGCAGCTGGTAACTGGGAGAACTACTCCCAGGTATGCAGTACCGAGATCAGCTGCTTCGAAGCCGATAGCGAGGGACACCTAGTCGAAGGGCATGCTTTTCACCGCTATTACTTCGACCTAGCGAGCCAGAACCAAAGCGCACCGAGTCCCGTCAACATCACCATGGCTCGGCCTCACCTGCGCTGGCTCAGCGACGATGCAGTCGTGGTGAGTTACACCCGATTAACTCAAACAATCCACAACGGAGAACCCATCACATCCCGTTGTTGCGAGACAAGGATATGGCAACAAAGCGGAGGAACTTGGTTACAAGTGCACGTTCACCGCTCCTGAGGCCTGGGAAACGAAAAGAAGGCTCCTCCATTGAACGACACGTTGACTCTTGGGAGGCCTTCTTGAGAAAAATAGCCAACAAAAAAGCCACCTCAAGGAGAGGTGGCTTCTTCGCGGGTGATGATGGTGATCGCTACAGCAATCAGCACATCATCAACCTATTTGGAGAATGTTTTACCTGGCATCGAGCTATTTTCTCAGGGGGCTACCCCCCAAATATCGTCGCCGCTGATGCGTTTCACAACCGAGTTCGGGATGGATCGGAGTGGGACCACACCGCCATGGACACCAGGATAGATGAACATTCTCAAGGGATGAACCCTGAGAACTGCATAGGATCTGCAGCGAATGCTGCACGTCTGAATCAAACAAAGAAATGAGTCTTCAGGCAAGAACCAAAATGTTGGTCAAGCCCTCGGTCTATTAGTACTCCTCTGCTGCATCCATTACTGGACTTCCACATAGAGCCTATCAACGGGTGTTCTTCCCGTGACCTTACTGGGTTACCCCATGGGAACACTCATCTTGAGGTGGGCTTCCCACTTAGATGCTTTCAGCGGTTATCCACTCCGCACATGGCTACCCAGCGTTTACCGTTGGCACGATAACTGGTACACCAGAGGTGCGTTCCTCCCGGTCCTCTCGTACTAGGGAGAAATCCTCTCAATGTTCCTGCGCGTACACCGGATATGGACCGAACTGTCTCACGACGTTCTGAACCCAGCTCGCGTACCGCTTTAATGGGCGAACAGCCCAACCCTTGGGACCGACTTCAGCCCCAGGTTGCGATGAGCCGACATCGAGGTGCCAAACCTCCCCGTCGATGTGAACTCTTGGGGGAGATCAGCCTGTTATCCCTAGAGTAACTTTTATCCGTTGAGCGACGGCCCTTCCACTCAGAACCGTCGGATCACTAAAACCGACTTTCGTCCCTGTTCGACTTGTAGGTCTCACAGTCAAGCTTCCTTCTGCTTTTGCACTCGTCAGCTGATTTCCAACCAGCCTGAGGAAACCTTTGTGCGCCTCCGTTACCTTTTAGGAGGCGACCGCCCCAGTCAAACTGCCCACCTGATACTGTCCGCTCCCCGGATAACGGGTGAACGTTAGAACCCTAGCTCTGAAAGAGTGGTATCTCACCAGTGACTAACTCATAGCCGCAACCATGAGATCAACGTCTCCCACCTATCCTGCGCATTCAGAGCCCGGGCACAATACCAAGCTACAGTAAAGCTTCATAGGGTCTTTCTGTCCAGGTGTACGTAGTCCGCATCTTCACAGACAATTCTATTTCGCCGAGCCTCTCTCCGAGACAGCGCCCTGATCGTTACGCCTTTCGTGCGGGTCGGAACTTACCCGACAAGGAATTTCGCTACCTTAGGACCGTTATAGTTACGGCCGCCGTTCACCGGGGCTTCAGTCGCCAGCTTCGCTTACGCTGACCGGCTTCCTTAACCTTCCGGCACTGGGCAGGCGTCAGCCCCCATACATCGTCTTGCGACTTAGCGGAGACCTGTGTTTTTGGTAAACAGTCGCCAGGGCCTCTTCACTGCGACCACCTTGCGGTGGCACCCCTTCTCCCGAAGTTACGGGGCCATTTTGCCGAGTTCCTTAGAGAGAGTTACCTCGCGCACCTCGGTATTCTCTACCACCCCACCTGTGTCGGTTTCGGGTACTGGCAGTCATGCCTTAACGGGTATAGAGCTTTTCTTGGAAGCTTGACGTCACCAACTTCGCTGCCGTAGCAGCTCGTACTCACGCCTCAGCTCGGAACGTTTTCACCGCTCCTCAACGCCTCGAACGCTTGAACCAGTAACCAACATCTGGCTTGGCTAGCCTTCTCCGTCCCTCTTCCCAAAACATGACCGGTACAGGAATGTTGACCTGTTATCCATCGACTACGCCTTTCGGCCTCGCCTTAGGTCCAGACTAACCCTCCGCGGACGAGCCTGCCGGAGGAACCCTTAGGGTTTCGGTGCATGGGATTCTCACCCATGTTTTCGCTACTCAAGCCGACATTCTCACTTCTATGCAGTCCACGCCCGCTCACGCTAACGCTTCGCCCCACATAGAACGCTCCCCTACCATAAAAATCCGCAGCTTCGGTACAACACTTAGCCCCGTTCATTTTCGGCGCAGGATCGCTCGACCAGTGAGCTATTACGCACTCCTTTGAGGATGGCTGCTTCTAGGCAAACCTCCTGGTTGTCTATGCAATCCCACCTCCTTTATCACTTAGTGTTGATTTGGGGACCTTAGCTGGCGGTCTGGGCTGTTTCCCTCTCGACCATGGAGCTTATCCCCCACAGTCTGACTGCCTCGCTACACACAGGGTATTCAGAGTTCATCTCGATTTGGTACCGCTCTCGCAGCCCGCACCGAAATGGTGGCTTTACCCCCCTGCTGGAGCACGAGACGCTACGCCTCAACGTATTTCGGGGAGAACCAGCTAGCTCCGGGTTCGATTGGCATTTCACCCCTAACCACAGCTCATCCGCTGACTTTTCAACGTCAGTCGGTTCGGACCTCCACTTGGTATCACCCAAGCTTCATCCTGGCCATGGTTAGATCACCCGGGTTCGGGTCTATAAACACTGACAAACGCCCTATTCAGACTCGCTTTCGCTATGGCTCCACCATTTCCGGTTTAACCCGCCAGTGCCTATAAGTCGCCGGCTCATTCTTCAACAGGCACACGGTCACCCTATAAGTAGGGCTCCCATTGCTTGTAGGCTCACGGTTTCATGTTCTATTTCACTCCCCTCCCGGGGTTCTTTTCACCTTTCCCTCGCGGTACTGTTTCGCTATCGGTCACACAGTAGTACTTAGCCTTACGAGGTGGTCCTCGCGGATTCACACGGAATTTCACGTGCTCCGTGCTACTCGGGATACAGCTAGCTCAGTTCAGTTTTCGGTTACGGGGCTTTCACCCTCTGTGGCGTGCCATTCAAGCACTTCTCCTAACTTCCCTGATACACGTTGCTGTCCCACAACCCCGATACTCGAAAGTATCGGTTTAGGCTCTTCCCCGTTCGCTCGCCGCTACTTAGGGAGTCGTTTTTACTTTCCTTTCCTCCAGCTACTAAGATGTTTCAGTTCGCTGGGTTGGCTCGTGCCAGCCTATGGATTCAGCTGGCCGTATTAAGGGTTGCCCCATTCGGAAATTCCCGGATCAAAGCGTGCTTCCAGCTCCCCGAGACTTATCGCAGGTAACCACGTCCTTCATCGCCTCTGTGTGCCAAGGTATCCGCCGTGAGCCCTTTGTAGCTTGACCAATTAACCTCCTGAACGCTTACCGCCGTTGAAAGCAGATTCTCAAGTTTTTATTGCTAAAAACAAGATCAAACTCTGATTGGCTCGACACCAATCAAAGAACGCTCAAGAGTCTCGGCTCTTGCTCAAAAGAATTTTCATTGTTCTAGATCCAATCTCCCTTTCAGAAGATCAGATTCAAAACAATGCATCTGTAAGATGCTTTGTTTTTTCCAGACTCACCTATGCAGTTGTCAAGGTTCTGCTAGAACTTCAAATCAAATTATCAATTGCTTGATCATTTGATCTGAGCCCAGCATCTTATCAACCAAATTCAAGGCATCAACCTAAAACTTGGAATGACAGGAAGCTGGGGTCATCCAGCGGACACATCTAAATCACACTCCAATCGAGCTCAACTCCAAAAAAATTGGAGATGGGAATCAAGTTCGGTCAGTGGAGGTTAGGAGACTCGAACTCCTGACATCCTGCTTGCAAAGCAGGCGCTCTACCAACTGAGCTAAACCCCCAACACCGAATGGGCCATCCTGGACTTGAACCAGGGACCTCACCCTTATCAGGGGTGCGCTCTAACCACCTGAGCTAATGGCCCAGGAGTCTCATCCCTTTTGGGGTGTGACCTAGACAAAGTTTAGGAACTGAAAATCTCCATCAAGCAATCAACATTGCTGCTGATCCTTGACTTCAAAGCTGAGGTACCGATCGACCTAAGGTGACAGGATTTCGGCCTAAGAATAAAAGTACTCAGGCATCAAAATCATTGTGTTGTCTCCCTGTTAGGAGGTGATCCATCCGCACCTTCCGGTACGGATACCTTGTTACGACTTCACCCCAGTCATCAGCCCCACCTTCGACGTCCTCCTCCACAAGGGTTGGAGTAACGGCTTCGGGCGTGGCCAACTTCCATGGTGTGACGGGCGGTGTGTACAAGGCCCGGGAACGTATTCACCGCAGTATGCTGACCTGCGATTACTAGCGATTCCGCCTTCACGTAGGCGAGTTGCAGCCTACGATCTGAACTGAGCCACGGTTTATGGGATTTGCTTGTCCTCGCGAACTTGCTGCCCTTTGTCCGTAGCATTGTAGTACGTGTGTAGCCCAGGATGTAAGGGGCATGATGACTTGACGTCATCCACACCTTCCTCCGGTTTATCACCGGCAGTCTCTCTAGAGTGCCCAACTAAATGCTGGCAACTAAAGACGTGGGTTGCGCTCGTTGCGGGACTTAACCCAACATCTCACGACACGAGCTGACGACAGCCATGCACCACCTGTCACTGCGTTCCCGAAGGCACTCTCCTGTTTCCAAGAGATTCGCAGGATGTCAAACCCTGGTAAGGTTCTTCGCGTTGCATCGAATTAAACCACATACTCCACCGCTTGTGCGGGCCCCCGTCAATTCCTTTGAGTTTCACACTTGCGTGCGTACTCCCCAGGCGGAACACTTAACGCGTTGGCTACGACACCGAGGGGGTCGATTCCCCCGACACCTAGTGTTCATCGTTTACGGCCAGGACTACAGGGGTATCTAATCCCTTTCGCTCCCCTGGCTTTCGTCCATGAGCGTCAGTGATGGCCCAGCAGAGCGCCTTCGCCACTGGTGTTCTTCCCGATATCTACGCATTTCACCGCTACACCGGGAATTCCCTCTGCCCCTACCACACTCAAGCCCAACAGTTTCCACTGCCATGATGGAGTTAAGCTCCACTTTTTAACAGCAGACTTGAAGGGCCGCCTGCGGACGCTTTACGCCCAATAATTCCGGATAACGCTTGCCACTCCCGTATTACCGCGGCTGCTGGCACGGAATTAGCCGTGGCTTATTCATCAAGTACCGTCAGATCTTCTTCCTTGATAAAAGAGGTTTACAGCCCAGAGGCCTTCATCCCTCACGCGGCGTTGCTCCGTCAGGCTTTCGCCCATTGCGGAAAATTCCCCACTGCTGCCTCCCGTAGGAGTCTGGGCCGTGTCTCAGTCCCAGTGTGGCTGATCATCCTCTCAGACCAGCTACTGATCGATGCCTTGGTGAGCCATTACCTACACCAACTAGCTAATCAGACGCGAGCTCATCCTCAGGCGAAATTCATTTCACCTCGCGGCATATGGGGTATTAGCAGCCGTTTCCAGCTGTTGTCCCCCTCCTGAGGGCAGATTCTCACGCGTTACTCACCCGTCCGCCACTAACCCGAAGGTTCGTTCGACTTGCATGTGTTAAGCACGCCGCCAGCGTTCATCCTGAGCCAGGATCAAACTCTCCGTTGTAGATCATTTCCTCTTAGACGTTTTCACGTCCTCAAAATGATTTGCGTCACCCATTACTCAGTAAAACTGGCAACAGTTGAGGCCTCCTTTCGCTGACACAAAAGGGTTCTTAAGAGTGCATCTCTAGATTTCTCTGTCAATGACTTTCCGGGATCTCAGATCCGGTTGTTGCTCCACAATTCGCACACCGGCAACAAGAGAGCTCGTGAAAACCCTCCCGTTGCAGCGAATTGCTTCTTCGCAACGAAATATTTTGACGGGACCTCACACCTTTATCGCAATATCATTCGGTTCCTCACCTCACCTTGCGGTTCGGCTCAGAACCAAACGCGATAAAAGCGTCAGTTCCTAAACTTTTCAATTGTCCAGGTGCGACCAAACGTCTCTTCACTCCCTCTCAGGAGATCGGTTGGCTGGTCATCGCGGCCTCTCGCGACCGCTTGATGAACTTACAACACCGTGGGATCGCTCCCTCTGGTCTCGTAAGTCGCCTCAGACACATCAAGGCTTTCGCCTCAAGCGCTTCGGCCTGCACAGCAGCCTCTCGGCTCCCGCGCAGTCCAAAAACATAACCCACTGAGCCCTCTTCTCGCAACATGCCCATCCCCCGGAAGATCTGAAGGGTTGCTTCCACTGGCGAAATCCATTGCCAGAACTACGTTTCAGTTGGAGGTCACCGCGATGCCAACGCGTTTCACCGAACAAAGCCAGCGTTTCCGCCCCAACTCAAACGAAGAGCAGGTGCTGCAAAAAGCACGGGAACACTTCGAAGCCACGCTGATTGGCGTCCAGGGGGAACTCGCCGGCAGCGTTGCCGCGATGGAACATCGCCGCGCTGACGACGCCCTCAACTACGGCGAAATCTTCCTGCGGGACAACGTTCCCGTGATGGTCTACCTGATGCTGGAAGGCCGCTTCGCCATCGTGAAGCAGTTTTTGAGCGTCAGCCTTCAGCTCCAAAGCACCAACGTTCAAACCCGCGGTGTCTTCCCCACCAGCTTTGTGGAGGAAGAAGGAGAACTGGTTGCGGACTATGGCCAGCGCTCGATCGGTCGCATCACCTCAGTGGATGCAAGCCTCTGGTGGCCGATTCTCTGCTGGATCTACGTCAAACGCAGTGGGGACATCGACTTCGGTCGCAGTCCAGAAGTGCAACGCGGTTTACAACTGCTGCTCGATCTGGTTCTTCACCCCAGCTTCGAAGGCACACCGGTGCTGTTCGTTCCCGACTGCGCGTTCATGATTGATCGCCCCATGGACGTGTGGGGCGCTCCACTGGAAGTGGAGGTGCTGCTCTTCGCAGCGCTGCGCAGCTGCGTTGGGCTGATGGAACTCTGCCAACGCCACGAGAACAGCGTTCTTCTGGGGGAACGATTGCGGCTGAGCCGGCAGTGGACCCATGACTTGCGGCAGTTCCTGCTGAAGCACTACTGGGTGACCAGCAAAACGATGCAAGTGCTTCGGCGACGCCCCACGGAGCAGTACGGCGAAAACCAGCACCACAACGAATTCAACGTTCAACCCCAGGTCATACCCGACTGGTTGCAGGACTGGCTCGAAAATCGTGGCGGTTACATGATCGGCAACATGCGGACCGGACGACCGGATTTCCGCTTCTACTCCTTGGGAAATTCCCTGGCATCACTGTTCGGGTTACTGACCGCGCCACAGCAACGGGCCCTGTTCCGACTGGTGCTGCACAACCGTGACCACCTCATGGCCCAGATGCCGATGCGCATCTGTCATCCCCCCATGGAGGGCGTGGAATGGGAGAACAAAACGGGCTCCGACCCCAAGAACTGGCCCTGGAGTTATCACAACGGTGGCCACTGGCCGAGCCTGCTCTGGTTTTTTGGTGCGTCCATCCTTCTGCACGAACGGCTGAATCCCCAGGCCGACGTGTTGCTGATGGGGCAAATGAAAACGCTGTTGGACGAGTGCTACTGGAGCCATCTCAACCAACTGCCCCGTCAACAGTGGGCTGAATATTTCGATGGCCCCACAGGAACCTGGGTTGGACAGCAATCACGCACCTATCAGACCTGGACCATCGTTGGTTTTCTGCTGATGCACCACTTTCTCCACGTCAACCCAGACGACGTGCTGATGCTCAACCTCGACGAATCGATGGGTCACTGACGAACCACAGCAGCCATGGCACAAAAAAACCCCGGCTCGACGAGCCGGGGTCTATGAGCTGAACTCAAAGGACAGATCAGAACAGTCCGAGGGTGAGGGACTTGTCGATCGGAAGTGCTGCACCAATACCGAGGTAGATGGTGACAAGGGTTCCGGTCAGGAAGACAGTCATCGCCACGGGACGACGGAAAGGGTTCTGGAACTTGTTGAAGCTCTCGATGAAAGGAACAAGCATCAGACCCAGGGGAACCAAGGTTTGCAGAGCAATACCCAGAAGCTTGTTGGGAACAACCCGCAGAATCTGGAACACGGGGTAGAGGTACCACTCAGGAAGAATTTCCAGAGGGGTGGCGAAGGGATCAGCCTTGTCAGCGAGCATGGCTGGATCCAGGACGGCCAGACCAACCACACAGGCGATGGTGCCGAGGATCACCACCGGGAAGATGTAGAGGAGATCGTTGGGCCAGGCAGGCTCCCCGTAATAGTTGTGGCCCATGCCCTTGGCGAGCTTGGCCCGCATCTTGGGATCAGAGAGATCAGGCTTCTTGAGAATGTGCATCGTTTAGTCCAGGTGTTGAGGGAACAGTAGGAACGCAGATCACAAGGGACCAGAAATGCCCTGCTTCCGAATCATCAGGAAGTGCATGAGCATGAAGACCGCCAGCAGCCAGGGCATCACGAAGGTGTGAAGGCTGTAGAAGCGAGTGAGCGTAGCCTGACCAACGCTTTCGCCACCGCGAAGCAGTTCCACCATGAAATCGCCAACAACAGGGATGGCAGCAGGGACGCCGGAAACGATCTTCACAGCCCAGTAACCAACCTGGTCCCAGGGGAGGGAGTAACCGGTCACACCGAAGGACACGGTGATGACAGCCATGGTCACGCCGGTGACCCAAGTGAGCTCGCGGGGACGCTTGAAGCCGCCGGTGAGGTACACGCGGAACACATGGAGGATGAGCATCAACACCATCATTGATGCGCTCCAGCGGTGCACAGACCGGATCAGCCAACCGAAGCTGACGTCGGTCATCAGGTATTCGACCGACTTGTAAGCCTCAGCAACGGTGGGCTTGTAATAGAAGGTCATCGCGAACCCAGTCGCGAACTGGATCAGGAAGCACACCAACGTGATGCCCCCCAGGCAATAAAAGATGTTGACGTGGGGGGGCACGTACTTGGAACCAATGTCGTCAGCAATGTCCTGGATTTCCAGACGTTCCTGGAACCAGTCGTAAACCGGTGATGAGTTCGCCATGCACAAGCGGGCTCGAGTTGCGAAAGTCTACTGAGCACGCTTCTGCCACTGAGGCGAACCCACCGCGATGTATCCAACTGTTAACGATCTTTCAGACTGGCTGCGGCGCAGAGGTTTTCAGGCGCTGAGGCAACTGATCGCAGCGTCTCTTTGCTGCTTTTTGGTGCTGGGCAGCGCCTGCACAGCCTTTGCACTTAGCGACACACAACAGCTCGTGGTGGACAGCTGGAGGCTTGTGAACCAGGGCTTCTGGAACCCAGAGCAACTTGATGCGGTGCGTTGGAAGCGTCAACGGCAGAAGGCCATGGAACGCAGCATCGAGAGCAGCAACGATGCCTATGCAGCCATCGAATCGATGCTGGCTCAGCTGGGCGACCCCTACACGCGGCTGCTTCGTCCAGAGGACTACACAGCGCTGAAGAACAGCACCAACGGCAGCCTCAGCGGTGTGGGCTTGCAACTCGGGCCGGATGAAAGCAGCAATGGCGTTGTGGTGATTTCTGCCCTCGAGGGTTCACCCGCCGGCGAGGCGGAGATCACCAGTGGAACGCAGTTGTTGTCTGTTGATGGCCGGGCCGTGGTGGATCTGGGTCTGGAGGGAACCGTGGCAGCGCTGCGTGGAGACGTGGGTTCGCAGGTGGTGCTGACGCTGGACAACGGCAGCGGAGAAACAAGCGAGCTGACCCTGGAACGCCGCAGCGTGGACCTCAGGCCGGTGCGCACAAGGCGCTTGCGCAGCGACAGTCACACCCTTGGCTATCTGCGGATCACCCAATTCAGCGAAGGGGTCCCCGAACAGGTGAAAGAAGCCCTCACAGAACTGCAGAACAAGGAGATCGAAGGATTGGTGCTCGACCTCCGCAACAATTCAGGAGGATTGGTGAGCGCTGGATTGGCGGTCGCCGACGACTTCCTTTCCGGTGGCGCCATCGTTGAAACCCGCAACCGCGAGGGCATCAATGACACCATCCAGGCCAGTCTTCAGACGGTGTACGACGGACCGATGGTCACCCTTGTGAACGGAGGAACGGCCAGTGCGAGTGAAATCCTGGCTGGCGCCCTCCAGGACAACGAACGCGCCACCCTTCTCGGAAGACAGACGTTCGGCAAAGGGCTGATTCAAACGCTGACCAACCTCAGTGATGGCAGCGGCCTCGCCGTGACCGTTGCTGGCTACGTGACACCGAGTGGACGGGACATCCAAGGGGAAGGCATCGCTCCCGATCGTGGATTGTCAGATCCGGAACCCCTGAACCCCGGCGGTGACGGTGATCGCTGGCTCTCGGAAGCTGAGCAATGGATGGAGGCCCTGCTGGAACAACCCGCTGAAGAGACCGAGGCATGAGCCAGCGGACCTATCACGACCCTCTGCATCGCGGCATTGGTCTTGACCGCCAAGCCCCAGCCGAGGGAATGGTGATGGACCTGGTGGACACGGCGCCATTCCAGCGCCTGCGACGCATCCGCCAGCTGGGTCCGGCCTACCTCACCTTTCACAGCGCTGAATCCAGTCGATTCACCCACTCGCTGGGGGTCTTTCATCTGGCACGCCGTGCGTTTGAGCGGATGCTGCCGTTGGCAGCCGAGTTGGAGACGTACCGGGGGCTGCTCTACGGAGCTGCTTTGCTCCATGACATTGGCCATGGCCCCCTCAGCCACACCGGCGAAGAGATGTTCGGCCTGCACCATGAAGCGTGGTCAGCGCGGGTGATCCGGCATCACCCAGAGATCCATGACTGTCTTGAGAGCTATGCATCCGGCACGGCTGAGGCGGTGGCGAACCTGCTGGAGCATGGACGCAGCCCTCACCCCCTGATCAAACACCTGGTCAGCAGTCAGCTGGATTGTGACCGACTGGATTACCTCCTGCGCGACAGCTACAGCACCGGAACGCGCTACGGGCAACTGGATCTCGACCGCATCCTGGGAGCACTGACCCTGGCCCCTGACGGGGACATGGCCATTCATCCCAAGGGCCTGATGGCTGTGGAGCACTACCTGGTGGTGAGAAACCTCATGTACAGGAGCGTCTACAACCACCGGTTGAATGTGGTGTGCAACTGGCTGCTGGAAAAACTGATCCTGACGGCTCGACAACTGGGGCCTGACCAGGTGTGGGCTGATGAGGTGATGGCCACCTGGCTCTGGCAACCAGACCAGATCCGCTTGGAGGACTTCCTCGCTAACGATGACCAACGCACCGGCTACCACCTCCAGCGTTGGCAAGCCGAAGCGCCAGCAGCCCTGGCTGAACTGAGTGGGCGTTTCCTGGATCGACGCCTGCTCAAAGCAACTGCCGTTGAACATCTTTCCCCGGCGGATCAACTGCAATTGCTCGCAACAGCCAGGCGCCTGGCCGATCGTCATGGCCACGACCCTGAACTCTGCTGCGGATTGCGTCATCAACAGCTGCGCGGATACCACCCCTATCGAGGCGGCTTGCGCCTCTGGGACGGGCAACAACTCCAAGCCCTGGAGAAAGCCTCTCCCCTTGTCGCAAGTCTGGCGACCTCGGCGGCAACCTCCTGGTTGATTCACCCCCGCGACATCAGCAACGAACTCAGGCAGGAGATGGACGTTGAATGGCCCCGAGCAGCAGCAGCGTGAAGCAGCCATGACCTTGAGGCTTCCCGACCAGCGCCTTGATCACTGGAGGGATCGTTTGCCGGATCTGCTGAGCAGGTGTTCCCAGCCGATTGTTGATCTCGATTGCGGGGACTGGGTCCTGACCTGCAGCGACCTCGCTGATTTGTGCGCCGCCGTGAGCGAGGCAGGCCATCAACTCGGACGCATCACCGGCAAGGCAGCCGAGACCATTGTGAGTGCTTCAGCCTTGGGACTGGGCGCAAGCCGGTCCAACACGCCGTCCAACCGTGAACTCCAGCCCAATCCTGTGACGGCAGCCCCTTCCGAGCTGTTGTTTCACCACGGAACCCTTCGCTCCGGCGACCATCTCCAAAGCGAGCGCACCATCCTTCTCTATGGCGATGTGAATCCCGGAGCGCGGATCAGTTCAACCGCTGATGTTTTGGTGTGGGGTCGCCTGCGGGGCGTGGCCCATGCCGGATGTGAGGGGTCAACAACCGCGAAAATCGTTGCCCTGCAGCTGCGGCCACTGCAACTAAGGATTGCTGACGTTGTCGCCCGAGGCCCCGAGGATCTGCCCCAGGCAGGTTTGGCCGAACAGGCCGAGCTCAAGGATGGCGTGATCGCCATTGAACCCGCCGTCATCCAGAGCTTTCAAAAACGCTGACGTCGTTGTCAGGCTCAAAAGCCAGATTATTCTTGCCGCACCAAAGCAGAACTCTGGTGTCGACGACCCGAACCATCCTCATCTGTTCTGGCAAAGGCGGTGTCGGAAAAACAACGACCACGGCAAACCTTGGGATCGCCCTTGCCCGCCAAGGCGCCAAAACTGTGGTTCTTGACGCGGACTTCGGTCTGAGGAACCTCGATCTGCTCCTGGGCCTGGAGAACCGCATCGTCTACACCGCTCAGGAGGTGCTGGCCGAGACCTGCCGACTGGAGCAAGCTCTGGTGAAGCACAAGCAGGAGCCCAATCTGGCCCTGCTCCCTGCGGGCAATCCTCGGATGCTCGAGTGGCTCAAGCCCAAGGACATGCAGGCCATCGTTGCTCTGCTGGAACGCCAGTTCGATTACGTGTTGATCGACTGCCCGGCAGGCATCGAAGACGGATTCAAAAATGCCGCGGCCGCAGCTCGAGAAGCAGTGGTGATTACCACCCCTGAAGTGGCCGCCGTGCGGGACGCTGATCGTGTGATCGGGCTTCTGAACACCCAGGGCGTGCAGCCGGTGCAGCTCGTGCTTAACAGGGTGCGGCCGAAGATGATGTCGAACCAGGAAATGCTCTCGGTGGACGACGTCACCGACATCCTGGCGTTACCTCTTCTGGGGCTTGTTTTTGAAGACGAACAGGTGATCGTGAGCACCAACCGCGGTGAACCCTTGACCCTGAGTGATTCGTCGTCCCCAGCGGCCCAGGCCTACGGCAACATCGCTCAACGGCTTCAGGGTGAAGACATACCTCTGATGGACCCCTCCCAGGCCCGCCGCGGCCTCCGCGCCAGGATGCGCAAGCTGATGCAAACCCGGATTTTCTGAGGCGATGACACTCAAGGAATTCATCGACAAACTCCTGCGCCGTCAGCCCGCCAGTGCAGAAACAGCCAAAGAGCGGCTGCAGTTGGTGCTGGCCCACGACCGCAGTGACCTCAATCCTGAGCTGCTCGAACAAATGCGGCGCGAGATCCTCGAAGTAGTGGCCCGCTACGTGGAGATCGACCTCGCTGAAGGTGATGTGAGCCTCGAGACGGAAGACCGCGTCACCGCCCTGGTGGCCAACCTGCCGATCCGTCGCCCGATCGCCCAACCCGCAAAGGTGGAACCCTCTGAGCAGCAACCTGCTCAAGCTTGAAACCTCGAATCCCGAACCTCCTCACCCCCGCTGAACAGCGGGTGGTGCTGTTGTTGCTCGAAGGCCTCAACAACCGAGCCATCGCCCAGCGGTTGGTGATCAGTCATCGCACCGTTGAGTGCCACATCAGCAGGGCACTCCGGAAAAGCGGATGTCGCAATCGACTCGAGCTGGTGCTTTGGCTGATTAGCGATCAAGACCCCGCCTTGAATCGCCTTGCAGCCGGTACGATGCAGCCCATGCCGGCTTAGCTCAGCGGTAGAGCAGCGCTTTTGTAAAGCGAAGGCCATCGGTTCAAATCCGTTAGCCGGCTTGACCTGGATTAGGGCGATGTATTGCGGTCTGATTCGCCTGCCAGCAGCCAGATGAAGAACAACCCCAACAGCCAGGGGAGAAGTTTCAGTTGAAGCGTCCAGGTGAAGACAGCTTCAAGGGGTTCCAGCACCCAATGAAGCAAGGCCATCACCAGCAGGCAGAGCCCAACAAGCGAGATCACTCGAGCACCTCAACCCCTGCTGGAATCACAGCACCCCGGCGCACCAGGCGCCAGCGTCCTTCCTCCACCCAGACCAACACCGTGCTGGCCTGGCCCGAGGGTTGAGGCCAGGGCTGGGGACCCAGCTGCGCGACATCAGGGAAAACCAGAGCCGCCTCTGCTGCGGTCGTGCTGGCGGGTTCACCGGAGCGATTGGCACTGGTGGTGGCCAACGGCCCGCTGATCTGAAGCAGCGCGCGGGTCTGCTCACAGGCCGGAATGCGGCAGCCCAGGGTTGTTCCACCTGGGTTGAGATACCGGCCCGCACCACCATCACGGGCAGGCAACACCAGCGTGAGCGCTCCAGGCCAATAGCGCTCAGCCAAAGCTTCAACCTCCCGATGGCAGGGTCCCTCAACCTCTTGGAGCAAGTCATTGACGGATGCACCCATCAAAATGAGGGGCTTATCGGCTGGTCGGCATTTCAAGCGCCAGAGGGTCTGGGCTTGATCGGGAAGCACCGCCAGGCCAGGCAGCGTGTCGGTGGGAATGATGGCGGCTTCACCGGCACGAAGCAGCAGCGTCAGGTCGGAGGCGGCCAGAACCGGAGCAGGCATGAATCCTTCCTTCATCGCAGGCTTTGCATCAGCTTGATGCGGCAGGTTTGCAAGAAAGCGCAAAGCGGAGGGTCCCCTCAAGATCAGCGGCCGCTCTGACCTCCACCAAGCCGGCATCCCGCAGCAGCTGCGTCACCTGAGCGCTCTGGTCGTGGTGGTGTTCGAGCAGAAGCCAACCTCCAGGCGACAGCCCCATTAGGGCGCCATCCACCACGCTGCGGATCGCATCCAAGCCATCTGCTCCCCCAAGCAACGCCAAGTGAGGTTCGTGGTCACGCACCACAGCCTCAAGACCGTCAACCACAGCACTGGGGATGTATGGAGGATTGCTGACCACCAAATCCAGGCTTCCCCACCAGCTCTTGAGGGGAGACCACCACGACCCGAGGTGCAGCGAACAGTTGTGATGCGGGGCGCAACGCTCAAGATTGCGTTCTGCCAACTGCAAGGCATCGGAACTGAGGTCAACGCCATGCCCTGGTGCCGTGGGCCAGGCACGGGCCAGAGCCACAGCGATGGCTCCTGAACCAGTGCCGAGGTCAGCCCAACGAGCGGGAGGGGTGGCTTTGAACTGGCTCATGGCCAGATCCACCAGCAGTTCCGTTTCCTGACGGGGAATCAAGGCGGCAGGTGACGACTCAAGCAGCACATCCCGCCAAGGGCAGAGCCCAACCAGGTGCTGGAGGGGAACATTCCCATGAAGGTGACGCTCCCACAGCTCAGAGAGCACCTCAAGGGACTGCTCCAGGGCGACGGTGCGCGTGGGGTCCAGCAACAGCCGTTGCAGGCTGGCCCAACGAAGACCAGCGGCCAGATCAAGCAACCAATCCAGATCAGCCGCGGTGCCACCCCGGGCGAGTTGTTGGCGCCGCCACTGCAACACATCAGTGCCGGCAACGGTTGTGCAGTCTCTCAAGGCCGAGGCTTGCGCCAATGCAATCCAGATTCACACAGCAGTTCGCGCCGACATTCGAGCGCCAAAAGCTGGGGGGCCAGCTCAGCAGGGGAGCACTGCAAACGAAGCACCAGCTGATCAAAGGTCGCCCCTGAGCCAATGGCCTCCATCAACCGCTGATGCTTGCCGCGTGACTCCTCTGACTTCAACGGGCCCTCGCCAATGGAAGCGAGCAGATCCTCAGGGTGAATCAAGGCAGTTGCACCATCGCGAAGCAGGGCATTGCTGCCCCGACAGGACCAACGGCGGGCATCCCCCGGAACCACCCACACGGGGCACTGCAACCGGCTCGCCCAGCGGGCCGAAATCAGTGCTCCGCTGCGTTGCGGACACTCCACCACCACGAGCGCCTGGGCAAAGGCCACCAACCAACGGTTCCGCGCCGCGAAGTGCCCTGGGCGCACACGGCAGCCGGACCGACTCGGACTGATCAACAGCCCTTGCCTGCCGACCTGCTGTTGCAACGATCGGTGGTGGGCTGGATAGACACGGTCCAAGGGTGTCCCCAACACCGCGATGGGTGCACCGTTTCTGGCCAAACAGCCGCGATGGGCTGCAGCATCAATTCCTTCCGCAAGACCACTAAGGACGGGCCAACCCGCCTCAGCCAGACCACGGCCCAGTTCTTCAGCCATGGCAAGACCATGGTCCGAGGCGGAACGCGTGCCCACCCCCGCGATGGCCGTGCGGGCATGGATGTGCCGGAGCAGCGATCGATCCCCTTCGACGTAGAGCCCTGAAGGGGGTGAGTGCAGATCATCCAGGCAACGAGGCCAATCAGGATCACCCGGCAAAAGGGCACAAGCAGGCACATCAAGCTTCGGAGCAGCCCCGTGCTCGAACCTGTAACGCTCAACGTCGCGCAAACAGTGCGCCGGCCAAGCCAGCGCCTGGCCCAAGCGTTCGATCGGCCAACCCCAAAGCTGATCAGGGCCGATGGCTTGGTCGCGGCAAAGCCTGCGCAGAGCAGCCATGCGGGCGTTGCCCAAGCCAGGGCAACAGGTCCAGAGCCACCACCACCCCCGCACCAGCCCCGAGCAAGTACATGCGTACTAGCACGGCAGCGGTGGCTCAGGGTTCGATTCAGAGCGATTGACGCACCAGCCGATCCATCACCTCCTGCAGCTGCGCCGGCACGCGCCTGAGCACGCGCCCCTCACGCACCATCACCAGATTCACCGACGCCTCCGCAACCACCGCGTCTCCGCAGACAAAGCGTGAGATCCATGGCCAGCGCACCCCCTGCTGACCAGGGCATCGGCTTTCAACACACACTTCGTCGCCGTGCTGGAGCGGCTGGCGGTAATCCAGGTGAAGGGACACCACCGGCATATCGACACCCATCGCGGTCATGGCGGCATAGCCAAGGCCCGCAGCCTGGAGGGCCTCAACCCTGGCCTCCTCAAGCCACTGCACATAGGCCCCATGCCACATCACACCGGCGTAATCGGTGTGCTGCGGAAGCACACGCTTGATCAGGGTGAACATGATCCGCGTAACGCTGTGACATCAGCTTCTCTCCACGGAGGCAACCACCCATAGGCTTCCGCAGAGGCTGCTTCATCTCCCTGTGTTCAGGAACCTTCTGATTGCCGACTCGGGCAAGGGTCACGTCGAGGAAATGATCCGGATGCTCCAGGACATTCCCAGCCTGAAGGCCGCAAAAATCAATTTGCTGCATGTGGTGTCGGAGCAAAGCAAGTCGCAATCCGACGGCCATCGCGACGAAGCAGAAAACCTCTTGAACAGCGCAATCACGCGCATGGGCCTGAGCCCGTCAAGCGTGAGCACCTTGATTCGCGAGGGCGACACCAAACAGACCGTGCTCAAGGTTGCCGATGAAGTTCAGGCCGACCTGATCGTGATGGGATCCCGCGGCCTGGGACGGCTTCAATCGATCCTGGCCAACAGCACCAGCCAATACGTCTTTCAACTGTCTACGCGGCCGATGCTGCTGGTGCGGGATGACCTCTACGTCAAGCATGTCAACCGCGTGATGGTGACGATCGACGGAACAGGCGTTGGGGACGACGCTCTGCGCACGGCCTGCGAACTGGTGCGTGAAATCCCTGGCGGAACGCTCACCGGCGTCCATGTCGTACGCCAGGAGTCAGCACCCTCCCGGGGAGGCCGCACAAAAGCAGACGAGGTTCTTGACGCCGCTGTTCAGCGGGCCAGGGGTTTCGGTGTCGACATGAAAGCCATCCACACCGAAGGGAAGGACATCGGTCGCAGTGTTTGCCTGTCTGCATCGGAATGCAACGCCGACCTGGTGGTCATCGCCTCTCAAGACCGACGTCCTCTTGTCGCCAGAGGACTGGTGGATTTGGACAAGCTTCTGGGCGGATCAGTCAGCGACTACATCCGAGTGCACGCACCAGCCCCTGTGCTGCTGGTGCGTGAGCCTGAACAAGGCTGAATCAGGCCTCGTTGTTCTGCGTGCCGATGTAGAGCACGATCAGGAAGATCGCCGGAACCAGGATGAACAGGAGGCTGGCGACGAATCCGAGATCGTTGGTTTCCATGGCCGTTGGAGGGATCCAGGCGAAGGTATCACCGACAAGAGGCCTGGGGAGCGTCTGCCCTAGGCCTCGTCACCGGCGGTAGCAGCCTTGGCATCTCGGCCGTCGCCATCGCCCCCATCCTGCTCTTCCTCATCGAGCTCACTGGCCGGAGGCGCTGGCCATGCCGTGGGACCCGCCGGCAGCGGGGCCTGCCTGGCCGCAGCCAATCTCGAATCGGCATTGGCGAGCCTCACCTGAGGCCGGGTGAGAACCATGACGGACTTCTCCACCAGGGCCTGGCATGCCAGACGCCACTCCTGAGGTCGACGGCGCAACTTGCTGTCTTCGACGGCAGTGCGTGCCGTCAGCGAATCGGCGTTGTCTTCGTCGACCACGGAAACGAAGCAGGTGATGCACTGACCACACCCTCCGCAATTGCCCAGCTGCCCCTTCAGGCCGTAGAGCTCGATCCCCTCGCGACGGGCCACCTCACGCAGATTCTCACCGGGGTAACACTCCACATCACGCCCTTCGCGAACAAACCGGATAACGGGCATGAGCTCACAAGCAACCAACCCCCATCATGGGCTGAAGCATTGCGTTTTGTGAACAGCAGGGCCCCGACTTTCATGTCACTGACCGTTGCGGGCAGGTCACTTTTCCCCCGCCCCATGGACTGAAGCCCTTACGATCGCCCATGTCTGACTGCATAAGCAGTCTTGTCCCCCGAACCTGACCCATGGGATTGCCCTGGTATCGGGTGCACACCGTTGTCATTAATGACCCGGGCCGCCTTCTGGCTGTGCACCTCATGCATACAGCCCTCGTAGCCGGCTGGGCCGGCTCCATGGCTCTCTATGAGCTGGCCATTTTCGATCCGTCTGATCCTGTCCTGAACCCGATGTGGCGTCAGGGCATGTTCGTGATGCCTTTCATGTCCCGCCTAGGCGTGACCGGCAGCTGGGGTGGATGGAGCATCACCGGTGAAACTGGTGTTGATCCCGGCTTCTGGAGTTTCGAGGGCGTCGCTGCCGCTCACATCGTTTTCTCCGGCCTGATGATGCTGGCCGCCATCTGGCACTGGACCTACTGGGATCTTGAGATCTGGCAGGACCCCCGCACCGGCGAGCCTGCTCTCGACCTGCCGAAGATCTTCGGCATCCACCTACTTCTCGCTGGACTCGGCTGCTTCGGCTTCGGTGCTTTCCACCTCACTGGCGTCTTCGGGCCAGGCATGTGGATCTCTGACCCTTATGCACTAACAGGTCATCTCGAGGCGGTTCAACCGTCTTGGGGACCCGAAGGTTTCAACCCCTTCAATCCCGGTGGAATCGTTGCCCACCACATTGCTGCTGGCATCGTCGGCATCATTGCCGGCATCTTCCACATCACCACGCGTCCGCCCGAGCGTCTCTACAAAGCGCTCCGGATGGGCAACATCGAAACCGTTCTGGCCAGCGCCATCGCAGCTGTCTTTTTCGCCGCTTTCATCGTGGCTGGAACCATGTGGTACGGCTCTGCTGCGACTCCCGTCGAGCTGTTTGGCCCCACCCGTTACCAGTGGGATCAGAGCTACTTCAAAACTGAGATCAACCGTCGTGTACAAACCGCGATGGACGATGGCGCTACCCAGGAAGAAGCCTTCGAGGCTATCCCTGAGAAGCTTGCCTTCTACGACTACGTCGGCAACAGCCCTGCCAAGGGCGGTCTGTTCCGTGTGGGCCCGATGGTGAACGGTGATGGTCTGGCAACCGCTTGGGTTGGCCACATCGCATTCAGCGACAAAGAAGGTCGCAACCTCGAAGTCCGTCGTCTGCCGAACTTCTTCGAGAACTTCCCTGTCGTTCTGGAAGATGAGCAAGGCATCGTCCGCGCCGACATTCCTTATCGTCGTGCGGAAGCCAAGTTCTCTTTCGAACAACAGGGCGTGACCGCCAAGGTGTTCGGTGGTGCACTGGACGGCCAGACCTTCACTGACCCTGCCGACGTGAAGCGCCTTGCCCGTAAGGCTCAGCTGGGTGAAGCCTTCGACTTCGACCGTGAGACCTACAACTCTGACGGCACGTTCCGCAGCTCGCCACGCGGCTGGTTCACCTTCGGCCACGCCACCTTCGCGCTGCTGTTCTTCTTCGGCCACATCTGGCACGGTGCCCGCACCCTGTACCGCGACGTGTTCGCTGGTATTGATCCCGACCTCGGAGATCAGGTGGAGTTTGGCCTCTTCGCCAAGCTCGGTGACAAAACCACCCGTCGCCTGCCCGAGGGCTACGTTCCCCCCGCTGGAACTCCCCTCAACTGATCGCCCTCTAGGAACAACACGATGGAAAGCTTCGCTTACGTCCTCATCCTTACCCTCGCGATTGCCACCCTCTTCTTCGCAATCGCCTTCCGCGATCCGCCGAAAATCGGTAAGTGATTTGATCTCCCAAAACCCCGCCGAGGCGGGGTTTTTTCATGCTTTCCATCACCCACCGTCGCAAGCCGGTCTCGCCCGCGCGAGCGGATCACTTCAGTCTCACGTCAGCAACAGCCGTCAACGCAATCCTCAAATGAGACTGATGTCCACGAGGCCCTTCTCAAGTCTCAAATCAGTGTCTACAGTTGGTGCAACTAATTGATGCCCTCGGGGATGCAGTGCCCCTCCTGCCAAAACACAGATAGTCGCGTTCTCGAATCCAGGGCAGCGGATGGTGGACGCAGCGTGAGACGACGGCGTGAATGCCTCAACTGTGAATTTCGCTTCACCACCTATGAACGGGTGGAGACCGTTCCGATCACGGTGATCAAACGCAACGGCAACCGGGAAATCTTCAGTCGCAGCAAGTTGCTGCACGGCTTGAATCGAGCTTGCGAGAAAACGGGCTTGGACACCTCTCGGCTCGAATCCCTCGTTGAAGAACTCGAACTGAAACTCCAGCAACGCACCGGCAAGGAAGTGAGCAGCACCGAGATCGGTGAATTCGTGCTGAAGGATCTCAAACAGATCAGCGAAGTGGCCTACATCCGGTTCGCCTCCGTCTACCGCCAGTTCCGAGGCATCGACGACTTCGTCTCGACCCTGGAAACACTGAACGCCGATCAGGAACAGAACCATCTGGCCACTGTTCGTTGAATCGGTTTGGTGAACCAGTGCGCTGAATCGATTCGTTGAACCCGTGCAGTGCATCGCTGCGCAAAAAAGCCGTTGGTCGTGTCTGTAAAGTCAGAAGTTCTCCGTGAAACGTCGGCGGGCGTTCCACGCGATTTTCTCGAACTACCCACCTGAGGTAGACCGCCAGCCCCCCATGTCTGCGACTCCGACAGAAGATCAGATCCAGGATCAGGTTCAGGACGCGAACGCCACAGAAGCCTCTGCAGAAACCGCCGCCGCCGAACAGGCGTTTGAGGGTGAGGACCTGAGCATTCCTGAAGACGTCCCCACTGCGGATGATCCAACCAGCCGCGCCGCCAGCCGCAGCCTGGACGACGCCGGATTCACCCTTGATGAGTTCGCGGCTCTCCTCAGCAAGTACGACTACAACTTCAAGCCTGGCGACATCGTCAACGGCACGGTCTTCGCCCTGGAATCGAAGGGCGCCATGATCGACATCGGCGCCAAGACGGCTGCCTTCATGCCTCTGCAAGAGGTGTCGATCAACCGGGTCGAGGGTCTGAGCGACGTGCTCCAGCCCGGTGAGATCCGTGAGTTCTTCATCATGAGTGAGGAGAACGAAGATGGTCAGCTGGCGCTGTCGATCCGTCGGATCGAATACCAGCGGGCATGGGAGCGGGTCCGCCAGCTCCAGAAGGAAGACGCCACCATCTACTCCGAAGTGTTTGCCACCAACCGTGGTGGTGCCTTGGTGCGCGTGGAAGGTCTGCGGGGCTTCATCCCCGGATCCCACATAAGCACCCGCAAGCCGAAGGAAGAACTGGTTGCCGACTTCCTGCCTCTGAAGTTCCTTGAGGTGGACGAAGAGCGCAACCGCCTGGTGCTCAGCCACCGCCGCGCCCTGGTGGAGCGGAAGATGAATCGCCTGGAAGTGGGCGAAGTTGTGGTGGGTACCGTCCGCGGCATCAAGCCCTACGGCGCCTTCATCGACATCGGTGGTGTCAGCGGTCTGCTGCACATTTCCGAGATCAGCCACGAGCACATCGAGACCCCCCACTCGGTGCTGAACGTGAATGATCAGATGAAAGTGATGATCATCGATCTGGATGCCGAGCGCGGCCGGATTTCGTTGTCCACGAAGGCTCTCGAGCCCGAACCCGGCGACATGCTGACAGACCCCCAGAAGGTGTTCGAGAAGGCCGAGGAAATGGCTGCTCGCTACAAGCAGATGCTGATGGAGCAGGCCGAAGAGGGCGAAGATCCGATCAGCTCCATGATGATCTGAGCCTGATGGCCCAACTGCTGCTGAAGGGACATCCCATCGGCAATTTCCAAGGGGTGCTGTTCGATAAGGACGGCACCCTTTCCCATAGCGAGCCGCATCTGCTGGCCTTGGCAGACGCACGCATCAACAAAGCCGTCAAGGTTGCTCAGGAACAAGCCCCTGCGCTGAACCCCTCTGAGCTGAGCCACACCCTGCGCAGAGCGTTTGGTGTTGATCGAGGCATGCTTGATCCCGGCGGAACCCTGGCGGTTGCCTCCAGGCAGGACAACATCGCCTCGACGGCAACGGTGTTCTGCCTGATGGGCTGCTCATGGCCCCAGGCTCTCTCCCTGGCCCACACCTGCTTCGACGCGGTTGACCAGGAGGGCCTGATCGACACAACCCCAAGCCCGTTGATCAACGGGGCTGGGCAACTGCTGCGGAACCTGCATCAGCAGGGCGTCACCGCAGCTGTGATCAGCAACGACACCCGGTCCGGCATTGAAGAGTTCCTGGCCCACCATCAGCTCGGCGCAGGCATTGCCGGAATCTGGAGTGCTGATGACCATCCGCGCAAACCCGATCCACAGGCCGTTCTGGAGCTGTGCAACAGGCTTGGCCTGCCACCCCAACGGTGTGCCTTGGTTGGCGATGCAGAGACCGACCTTCAGATGGCCCTCGAGGCCGGTATCGGCGGCGTGATCGGCTTCACCGGTGGCTGGAAGCGTGCTCCGGAACTGCCATCAGCCCAGCATCTGCTCAACAGCTGGACCGACCTCGCCCTCAGCACAGCCGCGTAAAATCTCGCGATCTGGAGCGCCGAATGAGCCGATACGTCTTTACGTCCGAGTCCGTCACCGAAGGGCATCCCGACAAGATCTGCGACCAGGTGAGCGACGCCGTTCTGGATGCTCTGCTGGCCCAGGATCCCGCCAGCCGTGTGGCCTGCGAGACCGTTGTGAACACCGGTCTCTGCATGATCACCGGTGAGGTGACCTCCAAGGCACAGGTGGATTTCATCCACCTGGTGCGCAACGTGATCAAGGAGATCGGTTACAGCGGCGCCCGGGCCGGTGGCTTCGATGCCAACAGCTGTGCGGTGCTGGTGGCCCTCGACCAACAGTCCCCCGACATCGCCCAGGGCGTGAACGAGGCCGACGACCATGCCGGTGATCCCCTGGATCTGGTGGGTGCCGGCGACCAGGGAATCATGTTCGGCTACGCCTGCAACGAGACGCCCGAGCTGATGCCGTTGCCGATCAGCCTGGCCCACAGGCTGTCGCGCCGCCTGGCCGAAGTGCGCCACAACGGAACCCTGGGTTACCTGCTTCCCGATGGCAAAACTCAGGTGAGCGTCGTCTACGAAAACGACAAGCCCGTCTCGATCGACACGATCCTGATCTCCACCCAGCACACCGCTGAAGTCGACGGGATCAGTGATGAGCAGGGCATCCGCGAGCGCATCACCGAAGACCTCTGGACCCATGTGGTGGAGCCGGCGACCGCCGATCTGGCCCTCAAGCCCTCCCGTGAGGCCACCAAGTATCTGGTGAACCCCACCGGCAAGTTCGTGGTGGGCGGCCCTCAGGGCGATGCCGGTCTCACCGGCCGCAAGATCATCGTGGATACCTACGGCGGCTATGCCCGCCACGGCGGTGGTGCTTTCTCCGGCAAGGACCCCACCAAAGTGGACCGTTCGGCCGCCTACGCCGCGCGCTACGTGGCCAAGTGCCTTGTGGCCGCAGGGCTCGCCGAACGGGCCGAAGTGCAGTTGAGCTACGCCATCGGCGTGGCCAAGCCCGTTTCGATCCTGGTGGAATCCTTCGGCACCAGCGCACTGGCCAACGATGCCCTCACCGCCTTGGTGCAGGAACACTTCGATCTGCGCCCCGGCGCCATCATCGAGACCTTCGGTTTGCGCAACCTTCCCCAGCAACGGGGCGGCCGTTTCTATCAGGACACTGCGGCTTACGGCCATTTCGGGCGCAACGACCTCAACGCGCCCTGGGAAGACGTGACAGCGAAAAGCCAGGAGCTGAAGCAGGTCGCCGCGGCCTGAAGCCATGACGGATTCACCGCTGGTGCTCGGAATCGACCTGGGCACCAGCGGAATCCGCACAGCCGTTGTTGCCGCTAACGGCGCGGTTCTCGACAGCCGATCCCAGGCCTACGGCGGAGACTTCGCCAACCCCCACAGCTGGCGCGAAGGCTGTGGAAATCTGATCAGGGCAATCCCAGCCCAGCTGCGATCCCAGCTGCAAGCACTCGCCGTGGATGGCACCTCCGGCACGCTGCTGGCCTGTGATCACGATGGTTCCCCACTGGGGGGGGCACTGGCCTATTCCCAGAGCTGCCCTGAGCTGCAGTCAGCCCTGCAGCCTTTGGTGGATCCAGGTAGTCCAGCCGCCAGCTGCAGCGGCAGCCTGGCCCGGGCCTTGCGGCTCCTCAACTGCCATGGCGAGGCGATCCTGCTGCGGCATCAGGCCGATTGGATCAGCGGATGGCTGCTGAACGATTGGCGCTGGGGGGAAGAAGGCAACAACCTGCGACTGGGTTGGGATCTGATCACCAACAGCTGGCCAGCCCGTTTTGCCGAACAGTCCTGGCGGCAGGCACTGCCTGAAATCCGTCCCAGCGGCAGCATTCTCGGGACGATCGCACCGGAGCAGGCCAGGGCCTTGGGCCTGGCGAACGATCTGCTCATCGTTGCCGGAACAACGGATTCCAATGCCGCCGTGCTCGCCGCCGATCCCGGCCCCGGAGATGGGATCACCGTGCTGGGAACCACCCTGGTGATGAAGTGCTTCACCGACACCCCCCTGCAAGCGCCTGGCGTAACCAGCCATCACGTCGGTGGACGCTGGCTCTGTGGTGGCGCCTCCAACGCGGGGGCCGGTGTGCTGCGGCGGTTTTACAGCGACGACCAACTCAGAGAACTGAGCCGCCAGATCAACCCCGACACCGACAGCGGACTCCGCCTGCGGCCGCTTCCCGCCCCGGGGGAACGCTTCCCTGTGGATGATCCAGAACTGCAGCCGGTGCTTGAACCACGGCCGGTGAGCGATGCCCTGTATCTGCATGGACTGCTGGAAGGTCTCGCCGAGATCGAGGCGCAGGGTTGGCAGCGCCTGAACGATCTGGGTGCTGCCGCACCCAGGCGGATCATCAGCATCGGCGGTGGAGCGCGCAATCCCCAATGGCGACGGCTGCGGGAACGCCGCATCGGCTGCGCCGTAACGAGTTGCCAAACTCCCCCTGCTGCAGGGGTGGCGCGACTGGCCCAACAGGCCCTGGTCGGGTGAGAATTCCGGCATCACGCCCCACCCCCATGCCCACCAAGCTCCGCGATGGTCTGGCCATCGGCCTTTTCGTCGTTCTGGCCGGGTACGTGGGCTTCAGTGGCATTCGCCTCGGCCTTTTGTTGATCGAGCGCTTCGCTTGAGCCGATCACTGCAAAGATTGCACTCACCTGTTTGATCCCAATGCCTGCAGACACCCTCACTGATGCCGTCAGCACACGGATCTGCAAACACATGAACGACGACCATGCCGAAGCGGTGCTCGCCTATGCCAAGCACTACGGCGGCGTCAGCAATCCAGCTGCAGCGCGCATGGTGTCTGTGAAAGCAGAAACCATGGAACTGGAGGTGGATGGCGCCAGCATCAGCATTGCCTTTGATCACACACTCACCGACAGCGAAGACGCCCACCGCACCTTGGTGGCCATGCTGCGGGCGATGCCCAAAGAAGGCGCCTGATCTCGGAGCGATTTAGCCCAACAGGGGAACGCTCGTTGCAGCGACCCACCTGCTGTGCATCGTGCGCTCCTGAGCTTTGCCCAAGCTCTGCTGATCGAGCCCCGCTGCCCGATCTGTGATGGACCTTGGGACAGTCCGCTGCCGCCGACGGCTCCCTGCACCACGTGCCTCGATGCCCTTGCTCTCCCTTGTGAGGGGCTCAAGGGCTTGCTGCCCTTGCCGTGGTGCGCTCTCGGGCCTTATGCAGGCAATTTGCGCCAGCTGCTGCTGAAGCTGCGTCAACCGCGCCAAGGCAAAGCGCTTGCGGCCTTGGTTCAGCTGCTGTCTGAGCGCTTCGCCCTGCCTGCAACAGCCGTGCTGGTGCCGATTCCAAGCTGGAAGCGGCAACGATCCAACCCCCTGCCGCAGCGCATTGCCCTGGGATTGGGCCGGCCGACGGCAGAGCTGCTGCACCGCACCCGTGCCGGGTTGAGCCAACACCATCTGAACAGACGCCAACGCCAAACCAACCTGATCGGGGCGTTCCGGGCCGTCCCCATGGACAAACAAGGAGCCCACAGCTCGGTCTGGCTCGTGGACGACATCCTCACGACCGGGTCCACTGCTTTGGCTGCCCGTCAGGCCCTTGAAGCTGCTGGCCACCACGTGGCTGGATTGATCTGCCTGGGACGAACCCCCGCAAAGGAGCGCAGGCGGTGATTTAAGATTCCTGAGTCGCTTCGGCGGCACGCCGGGATAGCTCAGTTGGTAGAGCAGGCGACTGAAAATCGCCGTGTCCCCAGTTCAAATCTGGGTCCTGGCATTTCCCATAACGCCTCAAAAGGCACGTGAAAGCACCATATCTGGTGTTATCACGTGCTTTTTAGTGCCCCAAACACCTAATTGACTTTTGCCGCATCGGTAGGGGAGCAGTAGGGGAGCGCGCCGCTTCGGTCAGACAAGGCAAGGTCCCCAGATTTCCCCTACCCACGGACAGGGAAAGACCCCCTGGAGTGCCCACCCCTTTGGACCTGGTGGACTGCTTTCAGTCGCCTGAGGCATCAGCGTTTGCGCGCCTCTGAAACCACTCCCACCTCCACTCCACGGCATCGGGGAACGGAGCGGCACTCAGGTGCTTCAGGTCGGACTTGTCCATCAGCAAAGAGGACAGGTCATATCCATCAGCAGGAACAACAGCAAGGTCCCCAGGTCGGATGGACCAGATGCCTGCGTCAAACAACGAGTGGTGGTTCTGGCATAACCAGATGCCGTTTCCATCCCAGTCGCTGCCGTCCTCTGCCACAGGTCTGATGTGCGCTGCTTGAACAACCGCTGGGAGGGCACCACAGACAGCACAACGCTTGGGTCCATACCTGTCCTCAACACGCCGCACGAAGAGCGCCTGACTGCGCTTTTTGCTTTTGGTGGTCCTGAGTGCGGTTTGTCGCTCTTCAAAGGAACCACCCTCATCGGGAGTCAGCGAGTAGTCCCGCTTCCCCCCTTGAGAAAAGGTCAGCAAGACCTCTCCATCCACTCCGTCAGCGTCAGGAAGGTCCCGAAGGATGAACACCTTGTCCACCTTTCGGAACTTGCCCGAGTGCGTCAGATCCCCTTTGGCGTTTGCGCTCCTGATGAGGAACAAAGGAAGGTTGAACTCCAACGCCCATCGCAAGGACCGGATGTCCCCCTCGTCCTGCCCTCGCTGCTGGGTCAGGGGATAGCGGTAGAGAGCGGTTTCATCGGTGAACTCGTCCTCGTATTTCCCCCTGCTGCTGATGCCTACAGCGACACCACATCCCGATGGCGTCAGGTGCTTCGTTTCCTTGGTGTCTCTCCAAATGCCACGGGCGCTGCCATAGCAACCCAGTTCCCGCACCTCATCGGACTTGAGAGGGCGTTGTGCCTGTATTTCCTCTATCGCCTTCCACATCCGCGCACGACGGTTCCGCTCTGCTTCAACCGCTGCCGAGGTGCTCACTTGAGGGTCGCTCCGCTCTCACAGGGTGCCAAGAAAAGACCTCTGAGGAATCCCACCCTCAGAGGTCTCCACGTCCCCTCGTTTGACGCCCCATCACCTTCCTCCTGGTGTTCTCCCGTGAGGAGTGGGAGAACCGTCAGAAGTGGTGGTGAGGACCGGTCAGGGTTCGGTCGTCCGTAAGCAATAAGAAGGGGGGCAAGCGGTGCCCCCCTGAAGGTCGTTGAGACCTGGTTTAACTGCTTCAGCGGTCTCTGACCTCATCACTGTTCTAAAGCGGGTCAGAGCGCCAGGGCATGAGCGGAACTACCTCTTAAAAGCACAAAAAAAGGACCGGTATCCCTATCGGTCCTTCGGAAACTGAACGTGTCGCCAGGCGGGACGACGCCAAGCGAAAACCACCATCTCCAATTCGGAGGGGGAATCGTGGGTGCTGTGAGCGTTTTCCAAGAAAAGACCCAGGAGTGTTTGACCTCCTGGGTTCCTCGCTCTCATGCGATACGACTGGTCTAACACTGCCTGTTGAGTATTTGTGCTTACGGTTTGCCGAACGTCTTAAACGTCAGCAGCAGCGCCCCAAGCAGGCGTCTTCAGAGGTTTCCATCCCTGCGCCTGAAGCGACTTCCACAACTGTTCTGCGGCGTCTTTCCTCAGATACCGACGCTCCTTAAGCAGTGGCGGACCTTCCGGCATCTGACGACCACGGTCAATGAAGACCTTGGGGTCTCTGACCCAGGCGGAGTTGTCCCGATGGAATCTCCAGACCCAATGGTCGTTGGCATCAATCAACCATCCCTCTTTCATCACGCCACCTCCGGGCACCAACCCACTTCCGCTTGCCTGCGGACCATCCAGTTACGGCACCTCTTCGTCAGGTGCTCTCCGTGGGGAACCTGACGACGCTGAAGACCGCAGGTCAACAACGTGTGGCAGTGCTGGTCGCAGACATAGGAGAAGTGCTGGCAGGTCATACAGACGCACGACGACCTGGTGCTCTTCAGACCATCCACGAAGTCCCATTCCTCTTCCGCCATCGGTCCCTCCTTGCGAGTAGTTCATATGTTCTACTCACTGTTCGCTGTCCCTTTCAAGGGGTGACCAGCAGAAAATTCAGAGCAAGGACCCTCCCATGCGTTTCAACCAATCTCTGTGCTCCTGAAACGCCGCATCAAACCTCCCAACCAACGCCCAGAAGTCCTTGGAGTGATTGGGATGGACTAGGTGGCACAACTCATGGACCACCACATAGTCAGCGATGGCATGAGGTGCCTTGATGATGTTCCAGTTGAAGAGCAACTGACCTCGGGAATCGCACGATCCCCAGCGGGACTTGAAGTTGCGCACGCTGATGCTTGAAGGCGACACGCCGATCTGCTCTGCATAGCGGTTTGCCTTGTCTGTGAGTCGCTCCAGTGCTCGGGACTTGTACCAAGAGTCCAGGTACTGCTGGATTCGCTGCTGGCGCTGTTCTCCCTGCTCAGTGGGGCGGACAGTCGCCTGCAGGTATCCCCCTGAAAGGCAGACACCCACCTGATGCCCGTCCTGCACCTTTAGGCGGTAGTTGCGACCGAGATATGGGAATGACTCGCCACTGACCAGTTCCTTGGTCTTCTGGGGTGGCATTCGCTTGAGTTCAGCGACCTTGCTGACGATCCAAGGGCGCTTCTGCTGAAGGATTGCTGCCACCCGCTCATCGCCAAGATCCTTAGGGACACGCACCTGGAGGTCGCTGCCAACGATATGGAGAGCAGCAGTTCGTCTCGGGGAACGAACCACCTCAACCTTCAGACCCAGCACCTCCTCAGGAACAGCGGTCATTGAAACCTGACCTTGGCGAGGTCCATAAAGCGATCAGTCACCGCTTGGACGAGATCCCTGGTTCCGAAGGGTTGATCAAGGATTGCTCTCCTGATCTTCAACCGAGCAGATCTGATTTCGTCATCTCTCTGGAAGAACCCAACGATCTGCGTTGCTTCCTGGAACTCGGCGACCAACTCCTTCGTTAGGTCCAGCACCTGCTGATGGGTTTCCTCGTCCATCGCTCCATCGCCGACTGCCTCTGTGACCTCTTTCATCAGGACCCGATAGAAGGCACCCTCCTCATCCGTGAGACCAAGGTCTGTGTCCTGCTGGGTCCTCTCCTGCTCCATACCGTCACGGAAAAGCAGCAGTTGCTGAACTAACTCTTCCCAGCGGTTCTCGCACTTCTGGATGATCTCCTGGAGGCGCAGCGAGAGGGACTGGTAATACTCGGGGTCTTCGTCCAACTTGACCTTGATGTGCGCCTTGATGGCGTTCTCCACCTCTGACGCTTTCGCTCTGTCATTTGTCTGAGCAGCAAGGACCTGCTCAAACTCCACATCAAAGAGTTTGGTTGGAGGAACACGGGGATCAACGCCCGTGGCACGGACATGTTCCTCAATCAGGTCTCGGACCTTTTCGCCGCACCCAACGATGTCCAACTGCTCGTCCCGATAGCGGTTGCGGGAACCGATGACTACCTTGCCCAGTGACTTGAGGTCAGCAAGGAAGGGGTTGGCAGCAGCGTCAGGAAGGACGATCTCAACCTGCTTGGCAAAGGTCCTGAAGTCCGCCTCAAACTGCTGACGCTTGAGTTCGTCTGCCAGGGCAGCAATGCAGGCATCAATGTCCTGAAGATCAATTCCCTTCAGGTGCTGCTTGACCCTGGTGTGTGCTGCTTGGAGTTTAGGGATCTCGTCCTTGAGGTTCTTCAGAGCACCTTGGACATCGGTGTTGGAGAAGACCTCCAACGCCTCAGCGAGGTAGTCGGTCAGTCCGAAGTAATCAACGATGTATCCGCTGAACTTGTTCGCTTTGGTCCGATTCACCCTGGCGATTGCCTGAAGCAGGGTGTGGTCGGTGAGTTTGCGATCCAGGTACATGACCTGACAGATGGGGGCATCAAACCCCGTCAGGAGCATGTCTTTGACGATGAGGATTGAGAGCGGGTGCTCGCCGATCGGTTTCTTGAAGTTCTCAACCGCTGCCTTGTGGTCAGCAGGGTTGGTCCATTTGGCAATGCGCTGCTTGTCGTTGTGGTCTCCCGAAATGATCACCGCTGATTCGGGTGCGTTCGGGATGGCATCCAGTTTTTCTTTGTAGGTGACTGCTGCCTCTCTGCTGGCAGTAACGACCATCGCCTTGAACCCATTGGGCAGGATCGTCTTGCGGTAGTGCTCAACAAGATCCAGGGCGACCCACTCAATGCGTTGGGGTGCCTCCAGGACTGCCCGCTCATTGCCGTACTTCTTCTTGATCGCCTCCTTCTCTTCGGGTGACTTGTCCTGGAAGTAGCGATCAAAGAGAGCATCCAAGGAGTCGCCCGTGACCTTGGTCTCTGCCTCCCTGCCCTCGTAAAGGATCTGAGTGGTGGCACCATCTGCCACCGCCTGCTCAATCGTGTAGGTGTCTATGTAGGTCCCGAACTCGCCAGTGGTCTTCTGATTGGCGATCAGCGGGGTGCCCGTGAAGGCGATCTTCGGGGCATTGGGTAGTGCAGCGTTGATGCCAGCACCAAGGGTTCCGTACTGAGTGCGGTGTGCCTCATCTGCCAAAACGATGATGCGATCTGAGTCGTTGAGGCAGGCGAACCCAAAGTCCTCGTCCTCCTGAAGTTTCTGGATGGTGGCGGTAACAAGATCAGAGGCATCCTTCGCCAGCAGTTCCTTGAGATGACTGACTGATTTGGCATTGAGAACTGCCTCGTCCTGGGCATTGGAGAAGGTCTTGGTGAGTTGCTCGTCTAACTGGGTGCGGTCCGTAAGGAAGACGAGTTTGTAGTCCCTGAGTTCGGGGTCACGACGGATCTTCTGAGTGAGGAAAACCATCGTCAGGGACTTGCCCGAACCCTGGGTGTGCCAGATGACTCCACCTTTGCTCTTGCGATCCCCTGGTGCCTTGAGGCGCTCAATCGTTTTCTGAACTGCCCTGAACTGCTGGTAGCGGGCGATCTTTTTGATCAGGCGACCGCTGTCGGGTTCGTAAATGGTGAAGTTCTGAATAATGTCCAGGAAGTTCTTGGGTGTGAGCAGTCCCTGGATCAGCAGTTGCTGGGCAGTTGGCGACTCACCCAGGTCCTTGCTCTCAAGCGGGTAAGGGTCCTTCCACTCCAGGTAGTACTCAACAGGCGAGGAGATGGTTCCAACCCGTGCTCCATCGCGATGGGTGGAGATCATCACCTGGTTGTAGTGGAAGAGTTTTTCGCACCCTTCTGAATCGCCTGGGTTGCGGAGGTTGGCGTAACGCCGCAGTTGGTTGATCCCCTCTGCCATGGGATCGGTCACGAAGGGCGACTTGCACTCAATAACCCCTAACGGCAACCCATTCACGAAGAGCAGGATGTCGGGAATGATGTTTTGCGCTGGACCCTGGATCTTGAATTGATCCACGCAGAGGAACTCGTTGTTCTCTGGATGGTCAAAGTCAATGAGTTTGAGCGTCTGACCACGACGACCACTGCCTCGGTCCTGATCAACGCTGAAATATTGGGTGAGACGCTCCCAGAACCATTTGTTTGCCTCCATGAGTGTGGAGGTCTGGATCAGGGTGACTTCTCTGACGACCTTGCGGAGGTTGTCTTCACTAATCCAGGAATTGATCCGCTGGATTGCCTGCTCAAGGTTGGGCGTGAGGACGACTTCCTTGAGAGATGAGCGTTTATCCGTTTTCTCTGGATACAGCGTTGTGCCATCCAGGTACTGCCACCCAAGACCCTTGAGTTGCTCAAGGGCAGGCGCCTCTACGAGTTCGCGCTCAGGTCCTGCCATTAGACCCCAACTCTCTTGCGACCTGAAAGCAGGTCAATAGAAACAGCACTTTTCATGCTTTTTATAGATAAAAGTGATTTTTTTGATGCATTTATTTGACACCTGATCGACGAAACAGATTTTGCAATACGCTCTTGAGTGCTAATGCTAGGAAGAGGGATCCTAAGCGTAGCAAGGGAAGAGAGTGTTATCTCAACAATTGTGCTTCCTTTAGAGAGAAGCGAGAACTGCTGCTTGCAGAATTGAGATCTCAATATGGTGTTGAGATATAGAGGCGAGAATTTTTCGGACCTAGACAGCAATGCAGTTCCTTGCGTCAGATTAGCGCCAGAAGTTTGCTCGTCAATGAGATGCGTTACTCCGATTATTCCTCTTAGCGCAACTACGATATCGCCCTCTTGCACTTCCGATCTGGAAAACTTTTTAGCAATCTCGGGACTTGTACGAAGCATCTTGTTGACGTCCAATTTTTCTTCAGACATGTCAGTGACTCGTATGTAAGGAATGCCACCTTTGATATTGGGTCCCGCCTGAACTATCCCATAAGTGATCTTTCTATTTGGAGACACGACTTCGCCAAGTGAGACAAGGTCAGTCCCTTTTTTGATTTCTTGATTGGCGAGGAAATCCAAAACGCTCACTTCAAGATTCTCCAAACTTTCGATCTGCCTTTCTTTCTTCTTGATGAGATCATCTATCCCAGAGAGTATCTCAGCGATCTTCCTCTGCTCTGGGAGCGGGGGGACTGGAATTTCAAACTTCCCTATATCTGCCAAGTTCAAACCAGATTGAGCAGATCCCTTGGAGAATCTTTTTGTAATCTCCTTGCCTTCATTCGACTGGAGGAAGTAAAAAAGATATTTGCCAAGCAGAATTCCTTCATTGCAACGAATCCGGGCGGATGTCTGCGTGATATTTGCCTCTTCAATCCATTCAGGAACGACTGCCGTTTCGCCTACATATCCTGCAATTGACAGGAGAATATCGCCTTTAGTTACTTTCGACCTCTTGTACTTCTCATGCAAACCTGGATCTACTCGAAAGAGGTCTCCTTCCCCTGTCCAACCTTGCATGTAATCCTTTCCTCTAATGAGAGGGACGCCATCCTTCCTGAAATCGCCTGGTTGGACAATCCCATAGGTAATGGGATCCGTGACCATGTCGGACAAGAATCCCTTCTTCCACTCACTCATATCCCAACTCCTTCAAGAATCCGTGCATCACTACTTCTGCTTCTTTGACCTCTGCATCGATCTGAGCAAGTGAGATTCCGTACTTATCCCACCACCGCTCAACCTGCTGAATTACTGAATCAGAGGCATCGCCAAGGTACTGACGGATCTGGGACTTCTCTTTGATTTCGCCCTTGAACTTCAGGTACTCGGAATCTTTCTGAACCAGAACAGCACTCACATCAAACCCAGCAAGGATTTCCTGGATGTACTCGTCATGGGTTTCCTTGATCGGGATCCCACCATGAAGGATCCCTCTCACATCAAAGGGTTCAGGTGGTGGTGAAGTGTCTGCGTAGCGTCGGATGTTGAGGTTGTGGTCGTTCTCCCTGATCTCCTCCAGCGGCACCACCCGTGAGAACCGCTTGATGTCGTTGTACGAGTCAAAGCACCCGACGACCTTTTCAATGTCCTGATCCCTCAGCGTGTTCTGGTTCTTGCCCTCCTGGTAGTCCAGTTCAGCGTTGATGAAGAGCACCTTGCCCTTCCGCTCAACACTCTTGGTTTTGTTGAGGATCAGCAGTGCTGCAGGGATTCCCGTTCCGTAGAACAACCCTGATGGCAGACCAATCACTGCCTCAATCAGGTCGTCTTCAAGGATGCCTTTGCGGATCTCGCCTTCCTGTCCGCCACGGAACAGGACGCCATGGGGGACGACAACACCCATGACGCCTTCTTGATTCAGCGACGAGATCATGTGCTGAACGAATGCCAGATCCCCAGCGTCCTTCGGTGGCACCCCGTAGCGGTAGCGCCCATACCCGTCGTTCACAGCAAGGTCCCGACCCCAGTTCTTCAGTGAGAAAGGAGGGTTGGCGATCACACGATCAAAACGATTGATCTCTCCGTTCTCCACATGCTGAGGATCGCCAAGCGTGTCGCCCTTCCTGATGTCGGCACTGATGACGCCGTGGAGGAACATGTTCAACTTGCAGATTGCCCAGGTGCTCAGGTTCATCTCCTGCCCGAACAACTGCAGGTTTGCTGGGTTCTCGCCATGACTTGCCAGGTAGTTCCTGGTCTGGATCAACATGCCGCCTGATCCGCAGGTGGGGTCATAAACCCGCATCCCTGCATGGGGTTTCAGCAGTGCTACCAGGAGTTTGACCACCTCATTAGGCGTATAGAACTCCCCGCCTTTCTTGCCTGCTGAGTCGGCAAACATCTTGATCAGGTACTCGTAGGCAGCACCCAGCAGGTCATCCCGCTCAAAGTCCTCGTTCCTCAACCTGAAGGTGGAGTAGTGGGAGAGCAGATCCCTGAGTTTGCGGTCGTTGAGTTTGTTCTTGATGTTGAAGTCAATGGACACCAGCACCCCTTCCAGGGTTCTGTTGTGCTCTTCAATCGCCTCGGTCGCCTTGTTCAGTTCGGCACCGATGTCGTGCTTGAGGTCCTTGAGGTTCTGCCACCTCGCCTTCTCAGGCACATAGAAGGTCTTGTCGTACTCGTCCTGGTCGTCTGCCAGGTCTTCTGCCTCTGACTGGGATTTGCCTTTGCCCAGGTAGTAGGCGATGACTCCTTCCCGTGCTTCCTCAAAGGCATCGGACAGACGCTTCAGGAACAACATCCCGAAGATGTAGTCCTTGAATTCCGAGGCATCCATGCTTCCCCGCAGGATGTCGGCACTCTTCCAAAGGAACGACTCCAGTTGGGAGAGAGTCAGTTTTTGACCGATCTGGAAGGTCGGTTCGGGTTCAGCAGCAGCGACCTTCTTCTTTCGCCCTCGCTTCTTGGGTTGCTCGTCTTCGCCTGAGATGACAGATGCCAGCAGGTCATCCAAACCAGCAGGTGCCTGATCTGCACCTTGGGCAAGAGGGTTATTCGCCGAGTCCGTCACGGAGGTCTTCTACCTGCCCCGATTTTGGATCCATCTAGGCAAGTACGCCTCCCCCAGTTGAGGGATCTCAGTAGTCATTGCCGAAGATGCATGGACTTGCAGGTGTTCCAACAACCGATCGGAAACGAGAACACCCAACCCAAACCGCTGCAACTGAGATTCAGTCGTTCCAATAACGGTGTTTTGTTGCTATTGTTTCTGGAACAACCCTTTTTGGAACAGTGACCTCCCGAAGCATTGGTTACGCAAGAACCAGCGGCGGTGGTGACACCAAGCAGGCGGCGGGTCTGGAGGTTCAGGTCAAGGCGCTGAAGGATGCAGGTTGCGCTGTGGTTTTCCAAGAGATCGTCAGCACCCGCACCGCAGAGAAAGACCGCCACCAACTCCAGGCAGCACTCAACGCCGTCGTGGAAGGTGACGAACTCGTAATTACCGCTCTCTCCCGCTTAGGCAGAACCCAGCGTGAGGTGATCAACCGTCTCCACGACCTTCAGGAGAAGGGAATCCACGTCAGAACGCTGGATGGACTGGTGAACACGAAGGCGATGGGGAAAATGGCGCCAGTCCTCATCGGTCTTCTGACTGGTCTGAATGAGGTGGAACGCGAAATGACCAGGGATCGCGTGATGGAGTCAATCCAGCACCGAAAGGCAACAGGCGGATCCATTGGCGGTCGCCCCAAGACCAATCAGGCAAAGGAACGCCTGGTGCTGCGCCTTCGGGATGAGGGGTGCTCCTACAGGTCCATCAGGGAGCAAACAGGACTGGCGCTCTCAACGATCCGCCGGATCATTGCTGAACAGGAGGCAGTGTCGTGCTGAAGATCCTTGTAGGGGTTGGACTGGGTTTCCTGCTCTTCACCAACCCAGAAGCAAGACAGATCACGGCAGACCTGTTGAGAGCAACTGCCAATGCGATTGCCCCTGAGCAAGACGGCAAGACCTTTCAGGACAGGGTGAAGGACGCCGTGGTGGAGAAGGTTTTGGATGACAAATAAGGTCGCAACGCTTTTCTGACGCCTCACAAGACACCATTGCCAGAGATGCTCAGGTTGAAGCGATGCCAACGGATCGGCGATGTCGTTGTCCCTGAAGACGCTGGAGCACCTCCAGCGGAGGTCGCCTTGAAAGCGGGTTGGTTGGTCTAGGGCAGTTGAATCCAGCACCTGTTGTGCCCGTCTCAAACCGCTCCCGCTGATAACTGAGGAACAGTTCCGGGCACCATGCTTTGAGCAGGACTGGAAACTCCATCTGCGACTGGCAGTTGGCACTGGACTTGGTGCTGCAGAGGAACTTCCAGGTGCGCTTGTGGGGCATCCAGACCAGATGGGACTTAGGAGCGCCGCAAAGAGGACACTCAAGTTCGTAGAGGGGTTTTGCCGGATTAATTCGTTTCAGTTTTGGGGCGTATATGCATGAGTTAAACAACTCCAACCGATACTTTCGGTCGATATAACTTTCATCGATAAACATTTGACTGATTACATCATCTTGCCTGCATATAATAAGCACTAAATGCAAATTTGTCAACTTATATGCCGCGGCATTGACTTGACAAAACTCCTTAATATTGCTAGAATAGGTTTGTTTTCAACCGCTGACAATAGTGTACCTTGCAAACACTTTATGCATAAATATCTTTGTCCCCGATAATGCCAAAATCGGGTTCTAGTGAACCTGATTAACTCAATCAAACCAGCGGAATGCTTGCGGAGCAAGCATTGGCGCAAAGCGCCAATCCATAAAGGTCATTTAAAATGAGGTTGGGTTCATTAGCGACCGCTAAAAGCAACTGGTCTTAAGCAACCTTAAGACGTGACTCATGAGAATAACGAACCTAAATACTACTGACTGAGCATAAAATCGCCATCATGAACTTAACCACGCCGGCACGACCGATCAGAACCACGCTGTCGTTCAAGCAGCAAGAGAAGTACCTGCTGGATCAAAGAGATGATCTCTGCAGGCACTATCGACTGGATAAATCCAATCTCCTCAAGTTCTTGATCAAAAAAGAGCACTATGCCCTCAAGAACACTCATCAGACCTTAATCCACTGAGAAGATGAGAACAACGAAAGCAATTTTGACCAATCGCACACGACCATTTTGCTATGACGAGTTTATAGCAATGGCAGAAGAGGTCCAGAAGGAGATCTGCGCAAAAGATCAAGTTGATGCCATGGGAAAGCAGGACTTATCGGACTTCAAGGAACTCTTGATCTATATCACCAAGCACAATCCTGAAATGCTGGATGCGATCGAAACCCTTAGATACCTGTTGGTTCATGGCGTCTTATTGGCATCAAAGGGGATCCCGCTTACCAGTTTGCCGCTGGCATTGGACTGATCGGCAAGCATTCGTAGTGAGCATCACTCAGCAATGGGAGCAGCGACTATTGCGGTCTGTTGATGCGAAGATATTGCGCTTTGGGACTTACTTAGATCAGTCAATTGGACCTATACGTTTCACCATAGACCACTTCCCTGGAGTGATTACTGCTCGCGCCTTTGCTGCTGTCTGCTCGCGCTGGATAAAGCGCAAATAACGGTCCTCCAGCATCTTTGGCGACGTATGACCGTTGTCCGCAAAATCCCGGATGTATTGAGTGGTCCCGAGTTCTGGATAATCCTCCAGGGTCAAGCGGAATGCGGTGTGGCGACAGGTAGTCCAATCAATCCCTTGGGTTGAGATGCCTGCCTTCTCACATGCCTTCTTGAGAAGGAAGTTGATGGTCTCTCCAACGTTGCTCTCGTTTTCGCTGCCTTCCGTCCTCTTTATGTGGGGGAAGTTCAACCACCCCTTTGGTTTCCTCTTGAGGATGCGGCGGACGTTCTCCAACGCATCAGATCGGTAGGCATAGGTGTCGTGCTTATCCCTGTCGCCCTTCGTTTTCTCAAGGAAGCAGATGATCTGAGGTTCCCCCGCATCGGTCAGTCGCTCGCTGAACCACTCACTTCTCAACCGAGGAGCGTCCTCACTTCGGAGGTAGTAGAACCACTCCAAGTGGAGCGCGTCATACAAATCCACCCAGTTGCGAGCGTTCTGCCGGTTCGTCGGAGTCCAAGGCAGTTCCCTGTATTCCTCCGGCGTCAGAGACCGACGAGCAGCACCACCAGACAATTCGGCAGCAACGCGAACCAGGTTCTCCCAGTCCTGATGGGAGAAGTGCCGTTTCTGAATGACGGTTTTCTTTATCGCAGGGAATTCAGGGCAGGACAGAGCAGGGAAATCTGCCTTCGCCTCTTTGAAGAGGTTTCGGATGAGGGTCTTGTACTGCCTTCTGGTCTCTTCTCCTGAGTTGCCCTTCGCTTCACAGTTCTCCCTAACAAGACGGAAGAACTCCAGAAAGTCGTTGCTGGTAATCGCTTCAACGCTTTTGACCGTCGCCCAAGGTTGAACGCCTATGCCTGTGGTCCCGTTCCAAAGGTTCCGCTTGTCGCTCAACCAACGACTTCGGTTGTTCCGTGGTTCCAGTTCCGCCTTGGCATACCAACGCTCCCAATAGACCGACAGAGCGTGTTGCTTCTCAACTTCCCGCACTTGGGACTGTGAGAGGAGGTCCTGCCACTTCTTTTGAGAGGCAGCGACCGCGACCTTTGCTGCTTCCCAGGGGTCGGTGGTCCCGCAAGTCCCCTCTATATAGATGCGCTTTCCCCGCCCCCGATTGGTTTTGCCAGCAAACGGACGAGGGTCATCTGCTTTCTCCGGCAGGAAGCGCCACTGGAGGTTCTTGGTCTTTCTGCTGTTCGCGCTGGGTTTCTGACGAACGACCGATAGAGACGTGTGTGGGATGTTCCCTTTCCCCCCCAGGTCGCGCACCACGTTGAGGGTGTGAAGGGTGCCGTCAATCCATTCCTGTGGCAGCGACCGTCCCATAGAGTTCCCCTACCGAAACACCTTCCAGGAGTGGTTCGGACCTACCGCAAATCATCCCAATGGTATGGGAGCGGTATGGGAGCAGCAAGCAAAAGCGCCTCAAAACGTCTTTTTTGGTATCGCTGCTATACAGATTGAGCGCTTAAAGGGGCGAATTGTCGCAACGCCCCCAGTTCAAATCTGGGTCCTGGCATCACATTGATGCCAAAACTGCCGTGTCATTCATCTCCCCAGATGCAGGCACAGATCGCGTTTTCGACAACGCCGACAGTTTCGCCATGGTGTTTGACCGCACCTGGAAGCAACTCCGAAGCAGCAGCAAGGCTGAACTCAGCCAGGAAGAGCATCTCGAAGCCGTGCTCGAGGCGATGGCTGATCACCCCTTCCTGATCAGTTCCCCAGACATGGCACGCCAGGTGGCTGCCTTCCGGATCAGGTTGCTGGAACTGGCCTGATCAGGCGGAGAGCAGATCGATCTGGGGATCATCCACATATTCCGTGTCACCGCTGAGGGGCTCATCACTGAAGGCCTCATCCTCGACTCGGTCGTCATCCATCCCCCCCATCTCCATTTCAGGAGCTTCTGGAGTGTCGTGATCGTGCTCTGCTGAGGCCTCCTCGGCGTGGGGATCAGCGTGAAGCTCCACGACCTCACCTGGGCTCAGACGATCCCGAAGCATCCGCACCTTTTCTTCGCTGGCCAGGAGCAGTTCACCGGCGTCATCACTGACCGCGGCGATCTCCGCATCTTCCAGCTGCTGGCCCTCAACGGCAACCAACCGCGTCTCCAGCTCCATCAACCGATCCGCCAGCGTTTCCACCACCTCACTGAGACTGAGCAGATGGGTGCACAGCTGTTGCTCGAACGCGGTGCGCGGGGAGGTGGTGGTCACCGGGCTGGCCTCGTGTTGAGAAATTTCGCTGATGGTATCGATGCTGAGCTTCGTGTCCACGGCTCTGGGAAAAGCCATGACTGGCCTACATTCCCCAGGGCTTGCGAGCGGTTGAAGAGATGTCCAGGCTGAAGACGGGGCTGAAGGTCAGCGCCTGGATCGCCATCTTCATTGTTGCCGTCGTTTATCTGCAGCGATACGGCATCGCACCGCTGCAAAGCGCCGTGAATGACATGGGCATCTGGGCCCCACTCGGCCTGTTCCTGCTGCGGGGGGTGAGCATCATCCTGCCGGCGCTGCCCAGTTCGGTGTATTCCCTTCTGGCCGGCTCGCTGCTGGGCTTCAAAGCGGGCTACCTCACGATCATCCTTTCGGACCTGGTGTTCTGCAGCGCGGCCTTCTTCATTGCCCGCCGCTGGGGACGCGGACCGGTGAGCCGTCTGGTGGGGGCCAGCGCGATGAAACGCATCGATGGCTTCAGCAAAAACCAGCTGGAGGGCAACTTCTTCCTGATGACAGGCCTGCTGATGACCGGGCTGTTTGATTTCCTCAGCTATGCCATCGGGATCAGCCGCACCCACTGGCGACTCTTTGCTCCGGCTCTGCTGATCAGCGTGCTGATCAGCGATTCGATCCTCGTGGCTGTTGGAGCTGGAGTCGCTCAGGGCGCCAGCCTCACCCTGGGATTGGCTCTGCTGGCCATGTTTGCTCTAGCCACAATCACCGGTGTGCTGAAAAAGAAATCCTCAGAGGCGCCCTCCAACAACCAATCCTGAAAGGAACCCTGGGGGATGACAGCCGATCCATGTCGATTCCCACGAACCGCTGACTGGGTCGAGGAAATTCCTGGACACTGGTTACATTCGAGTTGATCGGCGTTTCTCGATGAGCGCACTGGCAGATCCGAGAATTGCCACCCTGCAGAACCAGGCCGGCAGCAGCGGTGAGCTGGATCTACCGGTGGGAGACGGTTGTTTTCGGATCAACCTCCGTGATGAAAACATCGCGCTCTGGCAGGAGACATTTGATCAACACACCACAGCAGCCAACCTTCTGCTGGCTTGCGAAGAAAGCAACGGAGACCTCAAAGACACCCGCCTGACCTGGGTGGTGGGATCTGCCATCCGCACAGCGACGGCATCAAGCCCCGACGCAGTCGGCTGGCTGTTGACGCAGTTGGGGGTACCAACTGAACTCACGGAAGCAGCCATCAGCCGTTGTCCTGGCCTGGGGGACAACCTGGTCTGGGCTTTTTACCTGGAACGCCACGGCTGGCTGATCGCTACACCGGTGGCCAGCGTTAACCCTTGAACCTTCAAAACACCGACTTCAAAACCCTGGTGCAGACCGCCCAGGTTCAAGGACTGAGCCTCAACCAAGATCTGCCACAGGCCACGCGCAGCATTCTTGAGCGTGCTGATCAAGCCCAGCGCCAGCTCTCGAGCGATGAGCTCACAACGATCTGCCAGGTCTCCGGCATTGATGTATCGCTCGCCGACAACCTGATCCAACGATCGGATCAACTGGTAAACCAGGCACGGGCACATCTGATTGCAACCCAGCCGCATTTGGTGCAACCGGGCGGGGCTCTGCACCCAGAAGACAGGGCAGAGGCCTGCTGGCGCGACTGTTGGAACTTTCTTCGCGTGATCACGTATGCGGTGGCCTGCAACCAGAGCTGCTTTACAAACCCGAGTGGCATGGCTGCCCTACGGGAGCTGTACAGACGAATGAACGTGCCTATCGAGGGGATGAACATCGCCCTCGGTCAGCTCAAGGAGAAGGCCCTGGAGGGGGTCTCGCGATCGAACGACCGGCAGCTGATCAACGACTGCTTCCAACACCTAAGAGATCAGCTCAACAAAACTGCAGTTAAGAGCTGATAAGCACCACCACCAAAAGCTTTTGATCAAGAGAGGATCACACCCAAGTATTTCTACTCACGGAGCACCCCATGGCCATCCCGCTTCTTGGGTACCCGCTCAACACCCAAAACGGCCGCGTTAGCAATCTCGCAGGCGACAACAGCACCGTTCAGAGCCAGCTCTATCCCTCCTCTGCAGCAGGTGACGACACCAGCCGCAGCGACATGGATGCCGTGATCGAACAGGCCTACCGCCAGATCTTCTTCCATGCGATGCGCAGTGATCGCGAACCATTCCTGGAATCACAACTTCGCAGTGGCAACATCACGGTGCGGGATTTCATCCGAGGCCTGCTGCTCTCTGAACGCTTCCAGCAGGGCTACTACCAATGCAGCTCCAACTACCGGATGGTGGATCAGGTGGTGGGACGCGTGCTTGGGCGCCCGACCCATGGCGACGCCGAACGCCGGACCTGGTCGATCGTGATCGGCGAAAAGGGCTTCACAGCCTTTGTCGACACGATGCTCGACAGCCCTGAATACATGGAAAGCTTCGGCTACGACCTAGTGCCGCAGCAGCGCTCGCGCGTGCTGCCCGGGCGGCCCCTTGGGGAAATCCCGATTTACCAACAATTCCCGCGCTACGGAACCGACTGGCGCGACGCCCTTCAAGATCGGGCGCCTATCAATCAAGGGGCGCCGTCAGAGCGACTGGAGGTTGCTGCCACTTGGGTGAACGAAGAACCCCCTGCTTTCGCTCTCAAGCTCTGGCTCGGCCTGTTTGCCGTCGGTGGATTCGAAATCTTGCGGGTGCTCCTTACCATCGTTGGCGCAATGCTGCGCAACTGAGATGTCGATGCCCAAAACTGGGGCTCTGAATCTGCGTGAGTGGACGGCACCCGAAACCTGCGGAGCAACAAGCTCAGCCACAAATCCAGTCGATGCTCGAGGGGCTGACTGGAGTGGTCAGGACTTGGGTGAGCTCGACCTAAGAGACGCCAAGCTCTGTCGCTGTGATCTGCGCGGCACAAATCTCAGCCAGTGCCAACTCGAAGGCGCTGACTTACGCCTTGCCCGTTATGACCAAACCACGCTGGTGCCTGAGGGCTTTGCACTAAACACAAGCGGTGCCGTTGGGCCCGGGGCGAAACTGAATGGGGCTTTTCTCAACAGCACAGATCTGCGCGGGATGGACCTCAGGGGGAGCGTGTTGATGGGCGCGTATCTGAGCGGTTCAGATCTGAGTGGAGCTTTGCTCGATGGCGTTTCCCTAGCAGGCGCTGACCTGCGATCAGCCACGTTTCGCGGAGCCATGTGCAGGGGGACCCGGTTCGGAACCTGTGAGATGGACATGGCCGATCTTCGCGGCGCCAACCTTGAGGGGGCAGCCCTCGAAACCGTTACATCGATCCGCGGGGCGGACTTTTCGCTCTGCACCGGGCTGGAGGATCAAATTGGTGCTCTGCTCAGTCGATCCGTCCAGGAACTCGACTGCTGGAATCCGATGACCCGCTCCACAACGAGGGCGAGCCTTGAGTCCCTGATCAAGGAGCAAGGGCAGGACGCCTAAAGGGAGCCATTTGAATCCAAACTTTTCCTACAGAACCCGCCGAGATCGCCGTCGAGGCGGGTGAATCAGTGCGTGACGCAACAGTCGGACACAATTGATTGAGGTTTATAAAGAATGCTCTTCGGACGTGAGCTTCTGAAGGACTATTAGTCCAACCACTGCGTGTGAATTCATGCCTTTTGGTCCAGCCTCGCTTCTAGGGGTCGAACGCTTCTCTGAAGAGAGTGAAGCCCCTCTCGAGCTGATCCCAGGCGATGAGGACGCCAGGAAAGAACAGATCATCCGTGCTGTGTACAAGCAAGTGCTTGGCAACGCTTACGTGATGGACAGCGAGCGGCAGATCGTCGAAGAGTCGCAGTTCAAGCTCGGTGAAATCAGCGTCCGTGAGCTGGTGGGCCGCATTGCCAAAAGCGACCTGTACCGCAGCCGCTTCTTTGATAACTGCGCGCGATACCGCTACATCGAGCTGGCCTTCCGCCATCTTCTCGGTCGCGCACCTGCTGACTACGCAGAAATGCGTGAGCACGCCGATCGCCTGGACAGCCAAGGGTATGAGGCTGATATCGACAGCTTCCTGAACAGCGCGGAATACCAAAACACCTTCGGAGAATGGACGGTCCCCTATCAGCGGGGCTGGAAGACCGAAAGCTGTGCCACATTGCAGGAATTCACCTGGAGCTTCCAGTTGCTGCGCGGCAACAGCAGCAGCAGCCTCAAGGGTGACCTTGCAGGCAACAGGAGCAAGCTGGGTGGTTCGGCTTATCTGAACCGAGCCATCGCAGTGGTTCCCCCATCCTCCAAAGAGACCGCTGGCTGGAGCTTCCGTCCCTCGACCAACCTTCAGGACGCACCCACACGTCTCGGGGTTGGCGCAGGCGATCAAGGCATCACGTATCGAGTCGAGGTCACGGCCTACAAAGCAAACAATGTCAGGCGGATTTCCCGCTACACACGAAGCAACCGCATCTTCTACGTGCCGTTCGACAAGCTCTCCGAGCAGTTCAAACGCATTCATAACGAAGGCGGCAAAATCGCCAGCATTACGCCGGTGACTTAAGCCAGCTCCGCATTTATCTCGACGCTCTCATCTCCCCTCACCAAAACAATGGCCAGCACCCAATCCTCCAGTGGTTTCGGCGCAACCACTAAGTGGAATGATCCCGTTCGCTTCCAGCGAAAGGGAGGAGCAGAACTCAGCGCTGCTCTCACCATTGGCGAATTTCTAAAACAGTCGTGTGATCAGATGGCGATTGGGGTTGGTCCCCGGAGTCACGCTGACTGCCCCCATCGCGTCACAAGCGAGTGTTACTCGCCAGAGGATGACGCGTCTCTGGAGACCGTGATCAGTGCGTCATATCGACAGATTTTTGGCAACGCCCACGTGATGGATTTCGAGCGTTGCTCGGAATTGGAAGCTCAGCTTCGGGACGGACGATTGAGCGTGCGTGACTTCGTTCGCGGCCTGGCCAAGTCAAGCTTCTACAAAGACCGCTTCTTCAGAAGCGTTGCTCCACAGAGGGGTGTCGAGCTGAATTTCAAGCACCTGCTGGGTCGTGCACCTGAAACACAAGCTGAAATCTCGTCCAAAATTGCGCTTCTGGCAGAACAAGGTCACGACGGCTTGGTCGACAGCATCGTTGACTCCGCGGAATACCTCGAAGTCTTCGGCAGCGACGTGGTGCCCTATGCCCGTTCATGGAGTTCGCCCGCAGACCTATCAACAGCAGCCTTCCCAATGCTGGCCGCTCTGCAAAAGAGTTTCGCCGGCAGTGATAGTGCCCGCGGCGCAGGCCCGGCGCTAACCCGCAGCCTTGCTAATGGAGTAGCTCCCCGAATCAGCCTGCCTAGTCAGCCTGTTGGTCTGCGTCCATCGTCTGGAAGTTTTACAGCCACGCAGTTCAGCAGCAAAGCACCTGGCATCACCTCAGGCAAAGACTCTGCGCCCATGCGCGGTGATATGTATGTCACCTTCGGCCTCGGCCAGCGGGAGCAAGAAACTTTCCAACGTTGCCCTGGTGACGGTCCCGATCAGCTCGCCGCGCTGATTCGTTCGACCTACAAACAGGTGATGGGCAATCCCCATCTGATGGAATTCGAACGGGTTATCTCTGCGGAAAGCAAGTTCATCGATGGCTATCTGAGCACACGTGAATTCGTTCGTGCTGTGGGCCTTTCAGCCGAATACAAGCGTCGTTTCTTCGAAACCAGCGCGCCTTATCGATTTATCGAGCTGAACTTCAAACATTTCCTGGGGAGAGCACCTCGGTCCCAAGCCGAAATCAGCGAGCACACCAAGATCCTTGCCGAAGGTGGCTACGAGGCTGAAATCTCCAGCTACGTGGATAGCCAGGAATACCAGAACACCTTTGGTGAAGACACAGTTCCATTCGCTCGAATCCTCACCGAAAGCGGCCGATCTCAAGTTGACTTCAACCGTCAACTGAGCCTGGCAGAAGGGTATGCCGCAAGCGATACGGTCCTCGGCAGCTCCGCTTTGGTGAGTTCGGTCGCAACAGGGCTGGCACCAAGTGGCTGGAGCAAAACCACCAGCCGGGCGAACCGCACAGGTACACAGTCTGGTGCAACTGATCCCACCAAGAAGCGGTATCGAATTGTTGTTGCTTCTCAGGCAGCTCGTTCCCGCCAACGCACAGCTGGAAACAGCTACGTCGTGTCCGGGAAAGACATGAGCAGCCAGATGAAGTACATCCATGCTCGGGGAGGCAAAATCGTTTCCATCACTGAAGTGATGTAAGAGCATTCGATTGCTGCAACAGGGAGCCACCTTTTGAAGGGTGGCTCACTCACATCACTTTCAATTCAGACAACAATGACTGGGCCAACAACTCTTTCCTCAGCAGCCAACGTCGACACATCACATGCTGCGGATGTTATTCGCCAAGCGTACCGCCAGGTGTTTGGCAATCGACACCTGATGGAACTCGATCTGAACCCCTCCATTGAGGCGCTGTTCATGAACGGTGACCTAACGGTTCAAGGATTGGTAACGGCTCTGGCCCAGTCGGAAACCTATAAAAAGCTTTTTCTGGAAAGCAACAGCCCCTACCGATTTGTTGAACTGAACTTCAAACATCTACTAGGCCGTCCTCCCCGTGACCAATCTGAGTTGATGAGCCATGTTCGACTGCTGCAGGAAGAGGGATACGAAGCAGAGATCGCCAGTTACACCTACAGTGATGAATACCTTTCTGCCTTCGGCATCGACCAAGTTCCATACAATCGTGCCACCCAAACCGTGATAGGCGGAAGCACGCTGTACTTCACACGTGCGAAGGCTTTGGATGCCGGATATGCCGGATACGACAACGCAGAAACAGATTCGAAACTCTTGAATAGTCTCTGCACTGACATTTCACCAGAGGCACAGGATCGCAGAAGCGTTGGCAACGCAAACGCGTTGACGATTAACTGGACATCACGTCGTCAGGTGGGCGCCAACCGCCGGGCAGTTCAAAAATCAGTGGTGACTCAGACCTCCATGTCAGCCACCATAAAATCAATTCTGTCGCAGGGCGGGCAGATCCTTTCTATTGCGAAGGCTTAACCCTTGGGAATATCTGGCAGATTTGACTGGCGGCTCAGTCATAATCTTCTAGTGACTGTTAACCGGTCAATACACCCCAGTCAACAGGTACAAAGCAAAATTTAGTTTCAGACATGCCCATTCTGCGTCCACCATCAAGCGAAAACCCCAACAGGAAAACAACATTCCTGCAGTCGGTCTCATCAACACCCATGGCCATGTCCATGATGGTCGACTCTATGGTTAACATGATGCACATCAACTCTCCTTCGCTGGATGAGCTCAGCTCAGAAAACAACACAAGCCTGCATGACGATTGAGCAATTTGTTGCTCAAAGTGCAGGCAAATGGCGCTCAATGAGATCTGGGCATTCCTTAGCCTTCCAGCAATTTGAAGAAGTTCTGAGCGAAGTTACGATCGAAGAAATCAGCAGAGAAGATTCCGCAATTAAACAATTAATCGAATCACCTCTAGCGAAAAGATTTAATTTAGATACAATTTCATCTCCATTCAAAATGGAATGGTGCGCAGAAAGTGACTGGGAACCTGATGACCCATCAGAAGTATCATCAGGCCATTGCATTATTATTCCATTTGTCAAAGACATTTCTTCGGGGACGCTGATCAGAAGCGTTGGTTATGCAGAAGCCGAGGCAGCCATCTCGGAATACAACTTTTCCAACGACGGTACGTTCACGCTCACAACAAACTACGAGCAATCAATTGCCGAAGAAAGAATTTGGTTTGTCTCAGAGAATGTGCGCTGCAGGTCATCAGTTTTAAGAACTTCAGCCGGGTCAGGAGTGCTGCAAACGTCGTTTGCATCAGAAGTCAGACGAATTAATGCATAATTCCGAAAGATGAACAAGAATTTAGACCTTGCCGAATTTGCCAAAACTCTTGCGGGCATCTACGACAACATCGAACAGTCACAAAAAGACCCGAAGGATTTTGCTCGAATCAATATCTTTTTCCGCCCATTACCCTGGCATATTTTTGAAGGTCCTGGTTTTTATTCTGAACAATGTTATGACTATGCACCATGGGATCCCTACCGGCAGGGCATTCACCGATTAACTACGCATGAAGATACTTTTGTGGTTGAGAACTATGGGTTCACAAATCCCAGAAGATTGGCAGGGGCTGGTCGAGAGCCCCAAATCATGAATGCAATCGATTCCACAACCCTAAAAGAACGGTGTGGGTGTGCCATGCACTTTCATCGTAAAGAAAAAGGACATTACATCGGAAAAGTTGAACCAGGCAAAAATTGTTTGGTTCCACGAGATGGAAAACTCACTTATCTTGTGAGCGAAGTTGAGGTGGACCAAGAAAATTGGATTAGTCGCGATCGAGGCTTTGATCCAAACACAGACGAACAAATTTGGGGTTCAGAACATGGCCTTCTGAGATTCAAAAGAATCCAAAGTTTCTCCGAGGAAATCAATGATGAGTGGCTAAATTCGAAAACCTAGAATGGAAGACGTAAAAAAACAAATGAAGTCTTGGATACGCTCACAACATCTAATATGTGTTGGCACAGACTTTATCTTTGAAACAGTGGATCAAACTCAACTCGATAAGTTTGAGGCTTCTGTTCAAGCAATTGGAGGAAGAATAAGAACAGTCAAAGCAATTGGAAATTGGCCAATGGGCCCCAGAAGATCATTCAAAATACTGCAAGCTACAGCAAGCGTACCCAGACCAGGAGGAGAAGATCTTGTCACTTATTGGGCAAAAAAAGGTAGTAAGACTACAAGATATTCAGAAATCAATTCTTGAATCAAAATTTATTCTTCAAACCAGCCCATCCAAGTGTCTTGGCTGAAATCAGTATGCTTGCTCCATTTTCTCAAAATAGCGGCTGAATCGATATCGAAACCATTGGCGGCAGCGATCTCAATGACTTGATCCTGATTAAGTGCAGCCTTAATTTGAGCTTTTAGATCTGGGCTTTGGCGAACTTGAATAATAAAAGCCTCCAAGACTTGATCTTGATTTGCAGCAAGAGCAGAATCGGTCATCAAAGCCCAATGAAATCTCAAAAATAATTCTAAACGAAATTCTCATGAAGAGACCGTAAAACTAGGCACCATCCATCAACATGGCTCTCCATGGGGCGATCTTACGGAATGCCCATGACCAGTGATCGCTTGCGATGGCTTGAATCGCCATGGCTTCAGATTCAGATAAGCTAGCTGAATCTAATTCAACATACTTGAGCCACGCTGTGATTGAGAAAACATAATCACAAGAAGCCGCAAAATCCACGATATCTTGATTTGTCTTACAAGTCTTTAATCCTGTTGCAACAGAATGATCGTAAATGACCATCTGCACAAAATCATCAATAACAGAATCAGGCATCATCAGCAGCTTTCAATCCAAAGCGCAAAATTTACCTTCTCACATATCATCTGCAGCACCAAAGGTCCACCCGGGCAACGCAACAACCGCCATGGAATATTTTTTTCCAAAATACCTGAATCGATGGTAATTTTTGGAGGGCTCGTAGCCTGTTCATAGGGAATCAATGCCGAGCCAGTCAATGAAGGCTCAACATCATTAACAATTGCTTTCAATTGCTCCAAATCAGAAACCAGGTTCAATTGATCTTGTACATCTGCTGACTTCTGGACAGCTTCAACAAACCTAGGAAGAGCCTGTTCGAGCTCGGGAGAGACTGGCATGATACAAAAACCCCTCTTCTCACGGTAACAGATGGCGAGAACGTATTTATCAAAAGACAGCGCAAATTAAAGAAGACAATCAACCAGTCATAAATCATCACTGAGATTAAGACGTTGATGCTATGGTCAAAGAGATGATGGAATTTCAACGTCACTACGATTCAACAGAATCAGGTCAGCAGCTCTAAAGCTGCAGCTCAACACCAGCTGACAGAAAATCCAGGTTTTTCATTGATGACCCTTTAAACATGGCCGAGCGATTCGACAACTTGGTTGAAGGCTTGACGGAAGAGCGGGCCATGGCGGTGATTTTGGCTGATCCAGACTCGCTCGAGAGGCCCGTTGATAAATACATGGCAGCCACAAGGCTTGGAGCAAGCAAGAGCGAAGAATCACTTGATGTGCTGATTCAGGCTGCAGAGCTGGATCCAGAGCATCTTTTTAATCGAATCACGCGACGCAAGGCGATTGACGCCCTTGGCAGACGAAAAAGTCCAAAGGCCCTACCATCACTGTTTCGAGCCTTAAAATGCGATGATGAAGCTGCGGTGATTAATTCTGTAGACGCGATAACAAAAATTGGAGCACCGTTAACAGAAGTAGATCATGAAAAATTATTGGGAGCGCTTGAGGGCGAGGATATTCAAAAGCGAGCTGTCATACAGGCATTTTGTCGTTTAGGAGTACCCTCTGTCATCAACAGCATCAGCCCCCTCCAAGATGATTCCAATCCCTTGGTGGCTGGTGCGGCAAGGGCATACATGTCGAAAGTTGCTCAACAGCCAGAGGGCCTTGATGTGCTCATCCCGCAACTTGTTGATCCAATCGCAGGACGAAGGCGCTCTGCCGTGATTGATTTGGGCGATGCAGGTGACGTTTCAAGGCTGGAAGCTCTTGTCACAGCTCCCGTGTCAATGTCGTTGCGGGCGAGAAGTGCATTTCAGTTGGTCGATCCTGATAAGAAATGCCAGATACCGGAAGAATATGCTGAGCTAATAACACAACTCTTACAAGATAACCCTCAACAACTCAAACTTAGGAAAGAGTGGATTTGCGATATTGAGCCTACAGAGATCGAAAATAACCTTCAACATCGCGACGAAGCACGCCAATACGGTGGTGCCTCAAGCTTGATGGCCATGCCTAAAGCAGAGAGAATGATTTTAATTGACGAAATTAAAGAAAAATTATGGAGTGATTACGTTACGCACTATTACCTAACCGCCGTCGTCAGTCTTCAGGGTTTGGAAGAACGAAGCGATCTAATCAGGCTTGCCTTAGCCGAAACAATCCCTCAGTACACCAAGTCCCGCATTGCAGCTGCATGGGGGTGCCTCCGCTTAGGCCTTGTGGACCAAAAGCCTCTTCTGGAGGAGCTTTCGGCCAATGCCTTCTGGCTACCACTTAAATGGACCTGCCAACGCGTCCTTAAACAGTTGTCATAAAAAGACGAGCAATAAATAAGGTGAACTGTCGGACATTGGTTGACGACACGGCCTTACTGATTTCGCCTTTGTCAACTTGTGTGTCCTGACGTCCTCCTTCGGGAAGACGGCCTGGGAAGCAGGGGTAGTGTCATTCGTGATGCGGAATGCATCTCCCCAAACAACGTATTCCACAACCCCATGCTCGACGCATTCTCCCGGGCTGCTGTCTCGGCCGATTCCAGCGGCTCCTTCATTGGTGGCGGTGAACTGGCTTCCCTGAAGTCCTTCATTGCTGATGGCAACAAGCGCCTGGACGCTGTGAACGCCATCACCTCTAACGCCAGCTGCATCGTGTCTGACGCCGTCGCCGGCATCTGCTGCGAGAACACCGGCCTGACCGCCCCCAACGGTGGTGTGTACACCAACCGCAAGATGGCTGCTTGCCTGCGTGATGGCGAGATCGTTCTGCGTTACGTCTCCTACGCACTGCTTGCCGGCGACGCTTCCGTGCTGCAGGACCGCTGCCTGAATGGTCTCCGCGAGACCTATGCCGCTCTGGGCGTTCCCACCGGTTCCGCCGCCCGTGCTGTTGCAATCATGAAGGCTGCCGCTGGCGCCCTGATCACCAACACCAACAGCCAGCCCAAGAAGATGCCCGTTACCTCCGGTGACTGCGCAAACCTGTCTGGTGAAGCTGCTAGCTACTTCGACATGGTGATCAGCGCCATCAGCTGAGCCAGAGATCGATTTTCTGCACACCTGAACACCCTTCTTCTTAATCATGAAGTCCGTTATCACCACCGTCGTCGGCGCAGCCGACAGCGCATCCCGCTTCCCCACCGCTTCCGACATGGAGTCCGTCCAGGGCTCCATCCAACGTGCCTCTGCTCGTTTGGAAGCTGCTGAAAAGCTGGCCAGCAACTACGACCAAGTTGCCCAGGAAGCTGTTGATGCTGTCTACGCCCAGTACCCCAACGGTGCCACCGGCCGTCAGCCCCGTAAGTGCGCCACTGAAGGCAAAGAGAAGTGCAAGCGTGACTTCGTTCACTACCTGCGCCTGATCAACTACTGCCTGGTCACCGGCGGCACCGGCCCTCTGGATGAGCTGGCCATCAACGGCCAAAAAGAGGTCTATAAGGCCCTCAGCATCGACGCTGGCACCTACGTGGCTGGTTTCTCCCACCTGCGTTCCCGCGGTTGCGCCCCTCGCGACATGAGCGCTCAGGCTCTGACCGCTTACAACCAGCTGCTCGACTACGTGATCAACTCCCTCGGCTGATCATCAGTCAAGCTGAGTGATTTTTTGATCTAACCAAGGGGTGGGCCAAAAGCCCACCCCTTTTTGTTTTCAAAATCAAAAAACACAAATTCTTGACAATTAAGAGTAAACAATTCTGGAGCGATCCAGAAAATCCGTGGCTAATTAACAAACAATTTTGCCACAGTCAAAGACGCAATGTTTACTCTGTGTGGCAATTGGCGAATTATGGGCATCGAAACGCATCAATACTCAATTTCGCTGAATTTTTCTCGGCAAAGCTTACTAACAACAGCTTAAAGAGTTGTTTTAAAGCATGTTGGGAAGAGTCACCACAAATCACCTCCCCTCACCAACCTTATGTTAAGTACACAAACCAGCCCCGCTGGAATGGCGTCGGCTAGCCGCACCAAACCAGCCTCGTACGCCATGCCAAGCAAGGCTGGCAAAAACACTGTTCATCGGACAGTAGCTGGATCAATTGCTGAATTTAAGCGCAACACTTGTTCTCAGATGGGGCTCGGAATTGGCCCTAGGCTGCATAGCGAATGCCCCTTCGGTTCAGTTTTTGATGAGTATCACCCCAGTGATTCCTGGGCTTTAGAGAGAACAATTAATGACGCCTACAGACAAGTTTACGGAAACCTACCTCCAACCGAAAACGAGCGGTGCAGCTCCCTTGAAGCACGCTTGATGAACGGAGAAATTACGGTCCGCGACTTTGTCAACGGATTAGCGAAATCCCCTTTCTACAAGGACAATTACTTCCATAGTGTTGCCCCACAACGTGGGATCGAGCTTAATTTCAAACACCTGTTAGGGAGAGCTCCTCTCAATCAAGAAGAAGTTCAAAACAGTATCAAACTTCAAGCAGAACAGGGTTTTGATGCTCTGATTGACAGCCTCACAGATTCCGCAGAATATGCAGAGGTTTTTGGATCAGACATCGTTCCTTACATGCGAGCGGGCGATTCCTACGCAGGGATGATGACCAGCTCATTCAACTTAATGCGTGAACTTGCCGGCACAAAGGTTGCCGTCAGCGACAATGCACAAGGGAGCCGTAGTCGCACTACAACGCAACTGGCTGTTGCCGCGATCAGCATGATGAAGCCAATCCTGAAAGCTGCCCCAACACTGCCCCAACAAAAGTATGGTGCACAACAGCCTCCCAAAAGGACTGGCGCTGTTCCGTTCCGACCGTTCGGGGTTAAACCGTTTGCCTGAGGTTAATTCAGGCAATTCTTGCAATAACTCTTGCCCTCTTCCCAGGAAGGGGGCTTTTTTAATGCAGCACAACACAGGATGGCAAGGGCCTGATCGGCGTCGCTTAGATTGCTACACAACAAAGAGGAACGTACGCAGTGCTCCAGGATTTCACCGATATCTCATCAATCAGCAAAAGCCAACTCACGGAAGAAGAAGCACTCCAGCTCGCTGATGAACTCAGTGGAAAATTAAGCGAAGGTGAGATCCCAAAATCTGATGCCGAGTCACTTAAACGGATGGTCGCCGGACTTGGGGACGCGAGAGGCGCCTTACGACTCACCTTTGCTAAAAGTCTTGGGGCAGTTGGGTACGAAGCTCTACCCATTCTTTGTAAAGCACTTCGCCAACACCAAAATGTGGTCGTAAGACGAGCATCAGCCAAAACACTTAATTTGATTGGCAACAAGGACGCGTTGCCTTATCTGCTTGAAGCCTTTTTAAAAGATGATGACCCAGTTGTACTTGGATCATCTGCTGGAGCAATGGCCACCATTGGTCCAGATGCCATGGATTCGTTGCTTGGAATCCTAAAAAATCCAGACTGCACACCATTTCAGGTTGGATTAATCAATCTCGCACTGAGTTTTATCGGGTCTAAGGCACCGGAGGCATTGCTCGAGGCTGCCGATTCAGACGTGGCAGAAGTTCGAGTTGCTGCAATTTCAGCCTTGGGAGATCAAATACAAAAGAGTGACAATTTAAGAGCACAAAATAGAGTATTTCAGGCACTCGAGGACGTCTCAGCAGACGTCAGAGCAGAGGCAGTGACTCTCATAGGAAAATCATGTGACGCCGAAGATGTGGAAACATTACTACTGAAAAAACTAAGCGACGAAGACACACAAGTTCGGAAAAATACTGCATTATCCTTGATGAAATTAGATGCACTAGGGGCCATTGAGCAGCTAAAGATGGCAGAAAAAAAAGAAGATGATCCCGACGTGAAAGCCGTTCTCAAAGTCGCGATCAATATTTTATCAGCGAAAAATGATTAAACCACCCAAAAGGCTTGTCCAAACAAACAATCAATAAGTTTCAGCTCGTTGTAGCTTTAAAGGTGAAGTTATCGATATAGTTGAAGAGGCAGTCTATACACCGGCAGATGTCAAGAGCTGAGTTCATCCGTTTTCTTGGTGTGCTCGAAGAAGACACCACGTTTAGGTCTTTATTTCGTGAGGCTGAGCCCGAGGAGATCCTCAAGCTCGCTGATCAACATGGATTTATCTTTTCTGATGAAATAAAAGGGCGTTTTCTTAATCGATGGGCAGGGGTGTACTTCTGCCCATTTGCTAATGATGTTGGAAGACTATGCCCCAAGATGGTACCGGAAGGATTCAGCACACTGCTACATTATTCGCAAACGACTTGTGCTAAAGATGACAAAGTAGAACGTTTTGACTTCCGCGCTGGAGGTTATTACGAAGGAGTAGAAACTGTAGCTCGACAAAAAACAGTCTAATGCTTTGAATTGAGCAGATTCTGAAGACGTGCCAACGCAGATTGAGCTGCTTCCTGAATCAAAGGATCTGTATTATTGTCCTGCAGTGAACGTAAAGCATCTTCAGCCAAAGGGTTGGGAATATCGGCAAGAGCCTGAGATGCACTGAAGATTAAAGCAACATTTTGGCTGCTGAGAGACTTGGCCAAAATTTGGATTGCCTCTTCAGACTTGAATTGTTGCTTGCCGATCTGACCAAGACACATCAACGCACCTTGTACGACAACCATATCTGAATCTTCGATTCCTTGCTCCAACATTTGCATGACTGAATCAGGAAACGGCTGATCGGGAAAATTCTTGAATACTTGCACGAATGCTTTGGGGCAACAACGCCTTGCAGTTTGATTGACTGTTGTTGCATAAAGGTCGATCAAAGGATCGAATGCATCACTTCCAAAGAAACCAATGCCTTTAACAGCTGCTCTATAAACTTTAGGGTCATGATGACAAAACAGGTCTAACAATCTTGGCAATGCTTCTTCCCGATAGTTCTCAGAAAGAATCAAACAAGCTTCTTCTTGAATCCTAGGGTTGGGATGCATCAGGTCTTCAAACAGTGCATCAACAGAAGGGATAGTCGAATCGCCGTTCACTTCAGAAATAATGACCTGTACTTAATACTAGCATTGTTGACTAAGGCTATTTGGGTTCAAACTTAGTTCTTATCTACGATCCAGAATGCTTTTCGCTTTGAGCTTCACCAAATCATCAACATCAGCATTGACAAGCGTTTGCAATTGACATTGATATTGATTTTTGAGATGGTCGCTCTGATCGGAATTGATCACAAGGAGGCCGACATAATGCATATCCCAACTAAGCTTATTATCACCAGACAAAAAATGATCCAAGAAGCACATGCATTGCTCAGGAAACAGCCGAGCATAAGAAAGCAAAGCAGCTGGAGGTGATTTTCTAAATTGAGGACGCTTATCTATAATAGCATCTGAGAGAATTTTGCGAATATGAAGCAATGCTTCGTCTGTCCAACCTTCAACAAGGCCAAACAATCGCATCAAAAAATAGTGTGCACCATAGTCATTGTGAGCTTTATCTTGCCAGCAATTCTCAATAGCACTCCAAATCTCTTGAGCATCACGTTTTATTAGTGTCTGCATCGCAAGATAGCAACGACTGAAATCGGGATGGAACAAGCCGTCAATCAGTAGCTCTGTAGGCAAAGGATCGTCGTAATGATGGAGGACAGTGATCAAACGAGGATCGTCAAACAAAACTTGATCTACTGCTGATAGTGAATCACTGTCTGAGAGTTTGTTTGACGGGTTATTCAAGAGAGATCTCACAGCTCGCATCCGAAATGCAGGCGATATTGGTGCTTGCATCAAATCAGACAAAAGCTCTGCAGCATTTGCATCGATCACATCCTGCACAGCCGACTGGCGATCCATTTGATTGGAGCCATACAAATGATCTGAAAGCTCAGCCAGATGAGATTGATCTCCAGATAGATGAATCATGGCAGCGATGGCAGCACCGCGGACCGAAGTCTTTTCATGAGCTGTATGTACTGAAATAGACGAAATTGCTGATTTAACAGAAAGCTTTGAGAGACTTTGAATTAGGACTCTTTGATTCTGGCTAGCATCATCTAACAAATCGATCATATGTTGGTGCACTTCAGGATCTTGACAGTTCAAATGAGACAATGCCCAAGCTGCATTCTCAACCATATACACATCAGAGCTACTTAAAAAACTCGAAATTTTGGACGTAGCCTCTGCAACCCCTAATCGCGCAAGAACTTCTACGGCTTTGCGTTGTGCAAGACCTACAGGTACATCCGCAGAACACTTATCCAAAAATGCCAATAATGCTTGGCTTGTTTTCGGGCCAGGAAAATTAATCAAATGAGAAGCGGCCATATAATAATCGCTTTCACTCTCAAGAACATCAATTTCTTTAGACAAGATATCAACTGCTCCCTGTTGATCCAAGCCAGCATGAATATTATCGAAAAGACCAGTCATCAGTAATGGTCAACATTCGGACGATTCTACTTGAGGCTCGTAATTCAATGGGTCCTGTCGGGATAAGAAAGTAATAGCAAGCTTGCCATCAGACGACACCGGAGGCAAAATTCTTCTGAGCCACAACAAAAAATATGGGACCTTTCCCAGGACGATTGATCCATGTTTCCACTGGTGTGATGGACGGCTGCAGGCCCTCAACTTCCCACACAGTTTGCGTTGACACCCGGTTCATGGCGCAATGGATGAAATCTTTTAGAAATTGCAATACACCTATAACATCTGTTGGCTGGAGCGCGGTAGATCAGCCTTCGATACCAGCACCCAAAAAGCAACCTTCTACATCCAAGGTTCGGAAACTAGTAGAGAAACTAACACCCCAAAAAGAAACCACTCCTAACAAGAAAGAAAAAACGGGTTCCGACAAGCCAGAGGCCAACAAACGTAAAGCTACCTCTAGCCGCCGTAGGAATCGCCGGAAACAAGCCTGATCAAAATCTATGAGGCTCTCGAAGAGACTTCAAAAATCGCATCTTCGGATCGCCCAGCTTTGAGAGCTTCCCAGTTGATCGCTTGAAGAAAAGTGCTTTCATCGGGCGTTTCAACCAAATCAACACCCCAATATCCCTCCTGGAGTGGAGCTCCAGGAGAAGCTGGGGAATCTTTCCTTCCACCAAGTGCCAGGACAACGTGATTCATGTCGTGTCCGAGTTGACGACGGTAATCAGACCAAGTCTGAACTAAATCAACAGCCATATCTTGCGGAGATAAATCAGATGATACAGATAGTTTCCAATGAGGATGGCCAAGAACTTCCGTTGAATAAATATTTTTCGAAAGAGATTTAAGTTCTTGAGCAAGCAGTTCAAAATTCAATGCAGGCACTAGATCTGATTGAACCTGCAAATTGTGAGATAGAACAAACGTTGTCATCAAAAAAATACACCTTTGATGAATCTAATGGAATTTCAGTTCGTCTGTGATGGATGATCGGTGGTCTTCCATCTGGCTGACACAAAAAAAGGGGGGAACTGCTGCTCCCCCCTATCCCTAGGATCTTGAATTGATCAAGACAGAGCGTTAATCGCGTAATCAAGATAGCTCTTGAACTCGTTAAGAGCCTGAGGGCTCATGTCGCGAGGAGCGCAAGCACGATCGCGAGTGTAAGTCAGAGCTTCGATGTAGGCGTTGGTGGGAAGACCCAAGGTGCGATACACCTCACGTGCTCCTGCAATACCCCACTCATCGAGAGGACCAGTACCACCCACGATGAGGCAGTAGTTGATCAAGCGCAGGTAGTGACCGAGGTCGCGGTAGCACTTGTCGACCTTCACTTGGCTATCACCGGCTTCACCGGGTTGCCGCAGATAGGCATACTTATTGAAGCAAGCATCACCTGCTTCGCGGGTGACGTTGTCCAGACCGGCGGCCAGCTTTTCGGCAGCTTCCAGACGTGCAGCTGCACGCTGGATATTGCCCTGAACAGCCTCAAGATCGTTCTGGGAAGGGAAGCGACCGGCTGCATCAGCTGCGGTCACAACAGTGGTGACGACGGATTTCATTTGAGATCCTTAGGTAAAAGGTGCTGAGAAGGTAAGGAGAAAAGACTTGATCGTCCGCAGATCAGCTGATCGCGCCAATCACACGATCGAAGTAAGAACCTGCTTCAGCCACCAGTGCAGAGCAGTCGCCCTGAGTGGTTTCCATCTTGCGGTACTTAGCACCACCGCTGGCAGGAGAGTTGGTCTGACCAATCAGAGCCGTAGCTGCGGATTTCATGATCGCGACAGCACGGGCAGCAGACTGGGTAGGAACACCTAAAGCGATATAGGTTTCCTTGAGGCCATTCAAGCAACGGTCATCCAGCACGGACGCGTCACCAGCCAGAAGTGCATAGCTGATGTAGCGAAGCACAATCTCACCATCGCGAAGGCACGCAGCCATCCGACGGGTGGGGTAGCAGTTGCCGCCAGCCTGGATCAGACCTGTGTTTTCGCAGATCATGCCGGTGACTGCATCGGAGACGATGCAGTAGGCGTTGGAAGTAATGGCATTCACAGCGTCCAAACGCTTGTTGCCATCTTGCACGTAGGAGCGGAGGCTAGCGAGATCGCTACCACCAACAGGTGCAGTTTTGGCGTCAGCGCTGACGACTGTGCGGGAGAATGCGTCGAGCATTGGGGGCCAGACAGTTTTGGGGATGCAGTGCTTCGGAAACCGCCGGGTGAACAGGCCTTAGAAGCCCGGAGACCCAAGGGTGATGGAAGCGCTGACCCAAGCTAAACTCAGTTATCAGCAGGGTTCGTCAAACAGCCCCCTTTACGCAAAAGTTTGTCACCTTGGGCCAAATACCCCGGTTAACGCCCTAGGAATTAGGCCGATCCGAGGGCAATCTCTCCTTTATTGACGCAAACCCGAGCAAAGGTTCACAAAAGTCTTGGGCAGGCATCTGTCAGGCTTAGGATCTTTTGGCTCAATCAGAACTTCATGGACAACGCAGCGTCCGATTTACCTACCCTTGAAGAGTTGCAAGCGTCCATCGATGAATTAGCTGCCTACAGGGAAAGACTTTTTCAGGATGTAGTTGGTTTAGGCAAAAAACTGCGCTTATCACAAAAGAAGATTGACTCCACTGTTGCAGCACATCCAGAGCTTCAAAGACTTGACGAAGTGATGTCACAGCTGGTTGCACAGAGAAATGCACAGCAGAGCAAGTCTTGAATTGCAAAAAAATTTTTTACCGGCTCGCCTGTATTAACTAATTTTCTTCAAAGCACAAACCAATGGTGCAGACACTTTCCCCGCCGATGACAATGGCGGATTTCTTCGAAGCCAGCCGAGGGACTTGGTTAAACAGGCGCGCTGTTCATCACCACGACTATCAAGATGACGAAGCTGCGGATTCCAATCTAGTCATTGAACCATTTAGTGCTGATGACCCGGTCGTCACCAAGATCTGCAATTCTTTGAACATTAAAACCGAAGACAGCTCAGGTGGAGCACGATTTTGGTGGGAAAGCAATATCAAGAAGGGCGTTCGCAACGATGATTACGCTGCAGTGGTTATCGACGTTCCTGACCATGAAGATCCCCGAAAGGGGTTTCTACTTCGAGATGTTGGATATGTTGAAAAACAATCTGTTTTAAGCACTTACAGCTTCGCAGACGACGGCGTCGTGACGATCACGACGCGATACGACACCAATATTGGCATTGAACGCTGTTGGTTTGTGACCGATCAGATCAGAATGAGAGTGAGTTCTGTTCAGTGCTTAGATGGTGTTGCAATGACCACATACTGCACCGAGTTTCGGTGCCCTACTGATGCCGAAATTTCAGATATCACCCAGCAGGCACAACAACTGGCAATGGCGTCTTCAACAGTTAACAACTGATCACCATGTTTGATCCATTTCTTGAGGAATTGCTTTCAGGAATCAAAGCCCGGGGCGCAGTACCCGTTGAGGTTCCTATTGGACTTCAGCACAATCAATCATCCAAACGCTCTAGCACCATCAAGAGCTGGCTTTGGGACGTGCCTGGCTTTCGGAGGTGGCGCGTTACCCGGTTGGATGCTGGTGACAGCTTGCAGGTCCTGAATTCAGTTGCCTATCCCGACTACACCTACGACCATCCATTAATGGGAGTTGATCTGCTCTGGTTCGGTGCCAAGCAGAAGTTGGTTGCTGTTCTTGATTTCCAACCACTTGTTCAAGACAAGGACTATTTGGAGCGCTACTTCGATGGACTGAAGTCACTCAACGCTCAATTTCCGGATCTCAATGGTGAAGAGACCATGCGTTCCTTTGATCCAAATCAATACTTTTCCTCATGGCTGCTGTTCTGCCGGGGCGGAGCAGAACAGGCGACATCATCGCTACCCCCAGCTTTCAGCGCTTTTCTAAAAACCTACTGGGATTTACACGACGAAGCAGTTAAAACCCCTTCTTCCATTAATCCAATCGAAGTGGAACAACTTCAGAAAAATTATGATATCTACAGTGCAGAGAGAGATCCTGCACACGGCCTATTTACCAGCCATTTCGGAAGTGAATGGTCTGATCGTTTCCTGCACGAATTTCTCTTCCCCGCCAGCCAGCCCAAATGACCTTCCCTCTCCGCACGACGAGTCTTGATCCTGTCCAGATCCCCGGATGGCGCTGGCAGCCTTTTCTCGACACCGCCGTTGCGGCACTGAGCTCTCTGCAGCCGAATCCTTATCCAATTGCGGATCGTTTTCTACAAAAAGAGGGCAGCACAGGATCCAAGGCAAAACCAGTGCCGGTCAGCACTGCAACCTGGGCCTGTTCAACAGAAAAGCTGCGCCAAGTGCGCTGTGCCTGCGTTGAGGCTGGTGCGGCTGCATCGGTGCTCAACTTCGTGATCAACCCCAGCAGTCGTTTTGATCTTCCTTTCTTCGGAGCCGATCTGGTAACGCTGCCCAACGGGCACCTGCTCGCTCTGGATTTGCAACCTGTCGACAAGACAGATCCCAAGCACACGGACCCGGTTTGGCAGCGGCTGATGCCGCTTTTCGAGCGCTGGCGCGCCGAACTGCCCGATGGGGGACCCATTCCTGACGAAGCACAGCCCTATTTCTCACCTGCCTTTCTCTGGACCAGGATCCCTCTTGGGGAGGAAGGCGATGCGCTGATTGACCGCGTGATCCGTCCGGCTTTTGCGGACTACCTTCAGCTCTACCTGGCGTTGGTGGAGGAGGCGCAGCCCGTTGACCATGAGCGTGCTGCACACCTGCTCTCGGGCCAGAAGCGCTACACGGCGTACCGCGCCGAGAAAGATCCAGCACGCGGCATGTTGACGCGCTTTTATGGCAGTGAATGGACGGAGTCGTACATCCACGGCGTGCTGTTTGACCTCGAAGAAGCCACCGCCACTTCCTTGTCGCCGCAAGGGAGTTAAGCATTATGAACAGCTTTCGGGACGCTCCCGAGCTGTTGGCCAGAATCGCGGGCGACGGGATGGAGGCAATAGCCTTCAACCATCCCTTTCAAGTCTGAGATTCCCGCTCCAGACGTAGTTCACAGGAACAACAACCATGTTCGACGCCTTCACCAAGGTTGTCGCCCAGGCCGATGCCCGGGGACAATTCATCAGCACCAGCGAGATCGACGCCCTCGCTGCCATGGTTTCCGACAGCAACAAGCGTCTGGATGCCGTTAACCGCATCTCCAGCAACGCCTCCAGCATCGTTGCTTCGGCCGCTCGTCAGCTGTTTGCCCAACAGCCTTCTTTGATTTCCCCCGGTGGTAACGCCTACACCTCCCGTCGTATGGCTGCTTGCCTTCGCGACATGGAGATCATCCTGCGTTACGTCACCTACTCCGCTTTCACCGGTGATTCTTCCGTGATGGAAGACCGCTGTCTGAACGGCCTTCGCGAGACCTACCTGGCCCTCGGCACCCCCGGTGCTTCGGTTGCAGCTGGAGTCAACCTGATGAAGGAAGCCGCTCTAGCACTCGTCAACGACAAAGCTGGCATCTCAGCTGGTGACTGCGCCTCCCTGAGCAGCGAAATCGGCACCTACTTCGACAAAGCCGCAGCTTCCGTCGCCTGATCGACGCGTTGATTCGACGTCTTACTTCTCCTAACCAATGAAAACCCCTCTCACCGAAGCTGTTGCAGCAGCTGATTCTCAGGGACGTTTCCTGAGCAACACCGAAGTTCAAGCTGCCTCCGGTCGTTTCAACCGAGCCAAGGCCAGCCTCGAAGCTGCTAAGGCTCTTACCAGCAAGGCTGATTCCCTGGTGAACGGCGCTGCCCAGGCCGTGTACACCAAGTTCCCCTACACCACCCAGATGGCTGGGCCGAACTATTCAGCCACCCCCGAAGGCAAAGCCAAGTGCTCCCGTGACGTGGGCTACTACCTGCGCATGATCACCTATTGCCTGGTCGCTGGTGGTACCGGCCCCATGGACGACTACCTGATCGCCGGTCTGGACGAGATCAACCGCACTTTCGAGCTCTCCCCCTCCTGGTATGTGGAAGCTCTGAAGCACATCAAGGCCAACCACGGCCTCAGCGGCGACGCTGCTACCGAAGCCAACAGCTACATCGATTACGCCATCAACGCTCTGATCTGATCAGCTGACGTTGCATTCCAAGCCCCCCTCGGGGGGCTTTTTTTATTGTTCTTTTTCGGCCCCATCAGAGCGCTGTGATCACCCTCAACGTTCGGCGTTTTCTCAACCTGCTCTGCGGCGAATACAGCAACCAGCAGCAAGCCTTCGACAACCCACCCCTTTATGCCCACATTTTTCTGAGGTATCGCCCGCTCATACAGCTCCTTCCAGGATCGATTCTGCTCGAACAGACCTATGCCGTTGATCCCAAGCATCCCTATCGGTTGCGCATGATCCGCGCTGAAGAGCAGGCCTCCGGCGCCATCAAGCTCTGGAATCACACCTTCCGTGATCCGGAACGCTTCGCCGGAGCCACGTTTGATCCACAACTGCGCCTTGCCATTCAGGACAGCGACCTGATCAGCCTGGATCAGTGCCACTACCAAGTGCTCGAACAGCCAGACGGCTACCACGGCGCCATGGAACCAGGCTGCAAATGCATCGTGCAACGGAATGGCAAAGACACCGTGCTGGTGAGCAGCTTTCATTTGCAGGGAGACTCCCTTGCGACCCTCGATCGCGGTCATGACCCGGAAACCAATGAGCGTTGCTGGGGCTCGGTGGCGGGACCGTTCCGGTTCAAACGAACTGAAAGCTGGACAGCCGATATGGCATCGGCCTGGGTGTGATGGAACCGCTGAGTGAAACGCAGGTGATCCAAAACCTCCGCCAGACGGAGGACCCTTCGGCGCAGTACTACGCCGCCTGGTGGCTCGGAAAAATGCGCAGCCAGCATCCTGATGCCATCCCTCTTCTGCTCAAGGCTCTTGGAGCACTGGATGCCACGCCGATTGATCCAGAACAGCGCGGTGTCGCTCTCAACGCGATCCGTACTCTCGGTTTGCTCAGGGACATGAGAGCAGAACAACCTCTTCTGGCGCTGCTGCACTCCAACGATTACACCGTGCGAGAGGAGGTGGTCCGCACGCTTGGTGCCATGGGCAGCTGTGGGGCTGTTGAGGGCATCCGCGCCTTGCTTGCCGGTGGATTGGAGGGAGCAGGAGCTGAGCAACCCTCATCCCCCTTGCTCAACGAACCCTGTGAAGCGTTGCTGGAAGCCCTCGGTGACATTGGTGATGGAAGCAGTAGAAATCTCGCTGTGATTCAGCCGTTTACGGAGCACCCGCGGCCATTGATCCGTTCAGCGGCCTACCGAGCCTTGCTGCAGCTGACCGGTCGTGATCAATGGGGGATGGAACTAAAAAAGCTGCTGAACCATCCAGAACCCCTGGTACGCCGCGGCGCGCTGCTGGACCTTGGCGCCACCGGCTGGCTCGGCGCCGTGCCCTCGATCCGCTCGGCTGCGGTGGAACCCAGCCTCAAGTTGGTTGCACTCCGAGAGGTGGCGGAACGCAACGTCGACCCCGATGACGTTCTCGACACAATGGACGGACTGCTCTGATGACCAGCACAGCATTGGACCAGGCGCTTCAGACGCTCGAGCGGGCCACCAGCACTCCTGAGCTGGTTCAAGCAACGCAAGCCCTTTGTGCACTAAACGACCTTGAGGCCGCCAAACCGCTCGTGAAGGTGCTGGGGTTCAACAATCCAGCGGTGGCAGCCGTGGCAACACAGGGGCTGATTCAACTGGGACAGGACATCGTTCCCATCCTTCTGGTGAGCCTGGATGCCCGCAATTACGGCGCACGGGCCTGGGTAGTGAAGGTGATTGCCGCCTTGCGGGATCCACGGGGTCTTGACCTCCTGGAGCATGCCCTTAAGGCCGACATCGCTCCGAGCGTGCGGCGCTCAGCAACCCGTGGCCTGGCGGACTTGGAGCTCAGTGAAGATGCAGCGCACGATCAGCTTGTGCGCTGTTTCGAGGGACTGTTCAAAGCCGTGCGAGACGACGAGTGGGTGGTGCGTTACGCAGCGGCCTACGGACTCGAGCAACGCTTGAACAGCGCTGCTGTGTCAGCGCACCTCGCCGAACAGGGCCGTGCCGCACTGAACCAGCTCGCATCCGATGCGGAAGGTGTCAGGGTGGTGCGGCTGCGGGCCCTGAAAGCCCTCCAACGCCTCAACGCCGGATGACCCAGAAACTGTTGTTCGTCTGCCTCGGCAACATCTGCCGCTCACCAGCAGCCGAAGGCGTCTTCCTGCATCTGCTTGAAAAGCGTGGCCTCAGTGATCAGTTCGTGGTGGATTCCGCCGGAACAGGCGGATGGCATGTGGGCAACCCGGCAGACCGACGCATGCAGGCGGCCGCCAACCGCCGCGGCATCAACCTCCCCAGCCGAGCAAGGCAGATCAGCCTCGACGATTTCTCGAGTTTCGATCTGGTGCTGACCATGGACGACGACAATCTCGCGGCCGTCCAGGTACTGGCTCGCGAAGCCGGGCCCCGAGCAACGGCCAGCATCAAGCCCATGCTCAGCTACGCCGGCCGGTTCTCTGAAACGGAAGTGCCGGATCCCTATTACGGGGGCGAGGCGGGCTTCGAGCATGTGCTCGACCTGCTCGAGGATGCCTGCGCCAACCTGCTCGACGAGCTCAGCCCGCCGGCGTAGGCCAGGCTTCTTCAGCCACCCGAGACCGGAACTGCCCCACCAGGGCATCGATCACAGCCTCGATGCTCATGCCATCGGTCACGAGCTCAACGGCATCGTCCGCCTGCACCAGAGGAGCCTCCTCACGGGTGCTGTCGAGGTGATCCCGTTCGGCGATCTGTGCTTCAAGCTCAGATCGCTCAGGCACCGGGAAGCCTCGCTGGTCCAGATCCAGAGCCCGGCGCCGGGCCCGTTCGCCCACCGTGGCCGTAAGGAACACCTTCAGATCCGCATCCGGGAAAACAGCGGTGCCGATGTCGCGGCCTTCTGCCACCAAACCACCCTTGGCACCCATCGCTTTCTGTTGAGCGGTCAGCGCTTGCCTGACGCAACGGTGGGCGGCCACGGCCGAAACCGACGCGGTGACCTCCGGCGAGCGAATCGCGTCACTCACGTCCTGCCCATTCACCAACACCTGCTGGCCACCACCGGGCAGCGACCGCAGCTGAAGGTCGAGGTCGTTCAACAGCGGTGCAATCGAAGCCGAATCCTGCGGGTCCACACCGTTCTGTTGCACCAACCAGGTCACCGACCGATACATCGCACCGGTGTCGAGGTAAACCAGCCCCATCCGCTCAGCAAAGGCCCGAGTCACGGTGCTTTTGCCAGCACCGGCAGGGCCATCGATGGCAACAAGAGGCTGGCGGGTCATCAGGAAGACGTGATCAATCAAACGGGTCGTCCCGCAACGCACCGCCGCGGCCAACAGTGAGATGGCCGTTTCAGCGCCACAGGGCTGAAGGGTGCGGGGATCGACCCTCTCTACATACTCCACTTCAAGTCCTGCTTCAGCGAGGCACTGTCGCACCGAAGTCTCAGGATCACTGGGATCGGCACGACGCAGTGCCGCCGGCAGAGCAGCGGCTCGAGCCCGATCAACAGAAGAGAGGTATTGGTTACGGGAACTCAACGACAAACCATCGGATTCACGAACGGTGGGAACGCCCTGCACCGCCACGCCCAGATCAAGATCGGCCACGAGCCGGCGCAGGATCACCAGCTGCTGCCAGTCCTTCTCACCCAGCCAAAGGCAGGACGGCTCCACCAGCTGCAGCAGTCGGGCCACCACCGTGACCACCCCATCAAAGTGACCGGCACGGGAGGCTCCACAAAGATGGGTCTGCAGGTCTACCGGTGCTGAACGCGACACCGCCGACTGAGGTCCACCGGGATAGACCGTGTCGACCGCCGGAGCCCAAAGGGCATGGGCGCCACAACGTTCGGCTAAATCGCGATCCGCTTCGAGGGTTCGCGGGTAGCGATCAAAGTCTTCAGCTGGCCCAAATTGGAGTGGGTTAACAAACACACTCACCAGCACAGGACCCCGTGCTGCAGCGAGGCGGATCAGCTCACCGTGACCCTGGTGCAACCCCCCCATGGTGGGCACGAATTGCAGAGGTCCACCGAGGTTGGCCCGGAAGCGTTCTAGCTCGGCCTGGGTGGAGAGAACGACGCAGCTCAGCGCAGCACCTCAAGCTTGACCTGGGCAATTCCAGAGGCTGTCAGTCCCAGGTCAGAGGCGGCGCCGTGGCCCAGGTCGATCACCCGGTGATCAATGAAAGGTCCGCGATCGTTGATGCGGATCACGGCGGTGCGCCCGTTCCAGAGGTTGGTGACGCGCACTTTTGTTCCAAAGGGAAGCGTGCGGTGGGCCGCCGTCATCGTGCCGCGCTTGTAAATCTCACCGTTAGCCGTGAGGTTGCCGTAAAAACCGGGGCCGTACCAACTGGCCTCACCAGTGATGACCTTCACCACTTCTGGAACGACCTTCAGCTTCGGCTTGGGGAGTTCAGGGGAAGGAGGTGCAAGAACTGGTTTGACCTCTGCCGGAGAAAGCGTTGCCTGCAGCCCAGGAGTCTGGGGCTCGACCACCAGATCCAGAGGGTCAAGGGGCTCCGCACCGTTGAGCGAAAGGAAATCGCTGGCCACGACCGGCAGGAGGGCCGCACTGCCTGAGATCGCTCCGGAGAGCGTGGCCAACGTCAGGAGGACTCGCATGCAGAACGGCGTGGCCAAGGTCTTGGAACTGAGCGCGCACAGTTCCCGGCCGTTGGCAGGCCTCACAAAAAGATTGTTGTGAACTTAAAAAAGGTGCTCTTGGAAAGAAACTGGGCGCCATCACCGCGATCGGCACAGCCACCCAGGCCCGCCTCTTTCGCTAAACCGCATGCCGACTGGCCGATCAACGCCGGAACGCAAGCCCCTGGGCATAAGCCGAGAGAGAACAACCGATAAGCACAACCAATCAGATGCTGTGCCGACAAGCCAATCAGCACAGGTTCCGCGGCATTGCAGGATCAATGCATCGGATTCGTTCCATGGATTACAAGAGCGCTGGAGTTGACGTTGAGGCCGGGCGCGCGTTCGTGCAACGCATCAAGGCGTCTGTGGAAGCCACCCACCGACCGGAGGTCATTGGCGGCCTTGGCGGTTTTGGCGGGCTGATGCGTCTTCCAGCTGGATTGCGCAAGCCTCTGCTGGTCTCAGGCACCGATGGCGTCGGAACCAAACTGGAGCTGGCCCAGGAGCATGGCAGCCATCACGGCGTGGGCATCGACCTGGTGGCGATGTGCGTCAACGACGTGATCACCTCAGGAGCCGCGCCGCTCTTCTTCCTGGATTACATGGCCACCGGGGCCTTAGCGCCATCGGCAATGGCCGAGGTCGTTGAAGGAATCGCCGATGGCTGCAGGCAGAGCGGCTGCGCCCTACTCGGCGGCGAAACGGCAGAGATGCCGGGGTTTTACCCGCAGGGGCGCTACGACCTCGCCGGCTTTTGTGTGGCCGTCGTCGAAGAAGACGAGCTCATTGACGGCCAGCGCATCCAACCTGGCGACAGAGTGATCGGTGTAGCCAGCAGCGGCGTGCACAGCAACGGCTTCAGCCTGGTGCGCAAGGTGCTGGAGAAGGCCAACGCCAATGCGAACACCCTCTATGGCGACGACCAGCGCCCTCTCATCGGCGACCTGCTGGCGCCGACAACCCTGTATGCCGACCTGGTGCAGCACCTGCTGCAGAGCGGATGCGAGCTCCACGGCATGGCCCATATCACCGGCGGAGGACTCCCGGAAAACCTGCCGCGCTGCCTGCCGGATGGCTGCTCTGCGCGCATCGACGCCTCCAGCTGGACAAGACCACCCCTGTTCCGATGGCTGCAGGAGGCCGGAGACATTCCCGAAAGAGACCTTTGGCACACGTTCAACCTCGGCATCGGTTTCTGCCTGGTGGTGCCGGCTGGGAGCGAGGCCGCTGTGATCGAGCATTGCCGCGACAAGAACCATCGGGCTTGGGTGATTGGCAACGTGACTTCCAACACCCCAGGCAGCGCGGCTGTTCTGGACGGTGTTCCCGCCTGATTACGTCAGTTTCAGACGGGTTTGATGCAGTCGAGCACCGCCTCAGAAGGGATCGAATAAACTGCTCTCAAGCACATCGGAACCTTTTCCGATAGCGGCGTCAATACATCTTTTTTTTCAATGCCTTTTGATAAGCCCCAGCGCATTACGCGCCGTCGATCGTCTGCAGGTCCTGTTCCTCCAAGGCGTCCTTTGCCTTCAGGCCAGGACAGGCAACAGGGCTACAGGCAGGGTCCACGACCAACTTTTCTCACGCTCCGGGATCACGGCAAGGTGTTCGTGGCCGATATGCCCCACCTTTCGGATGGGCAGCTTGCTCACATCGGCAAGGAAGCCCAGGAGGTTTTGGAAAGCCTCGAACGGCGGATTCAAGACATGGAGCAGGAGCTCAGTCACGGTCCTCAGGAGCGCGACACCCTGATCAAGGCGTCCACCAAGCGCGATGTCACGCGCAGGTTCATCCGCGCCATTCAGGACGAGCAGGAGCATCGCCAGAACAACCCCGCTCTGAGGAGCGCTGCTGGCGAATCGCTTCCGCGCACCTTTCTGGAGGTCGCCCGGCATCGACTGCCTGGGGCAACCTTCGATTCCTTGCTGCAGGAAGCCCTCGCCGCCTGTGCCAAGCAACAGGACACTGCCCCAGCCCCCACTCGCCTGGAACCCTCGCAAGACAAAATCGTTCCTATTCGCAATGACGGCGACAGCCTCCCGGTGGTGGTGAGTCCAGCCCCTGAATCCGCCTCGGAGGCCTGAGCACAACACTCAGCGGCTCTGGAAGGGATTGGCTGGCATCCGATCGCTGCAATGGAGCCGGGCCGCATCCAACCGCTGAAACTCCTGCGGTGACAACGACCACTGCAGCGCAGCGGCGACATCCCTGGCCTGCTCTGGAGTTCGCAGCCCCGGGATCGGCGTTGTGCCGAGAGATCTGCACCAGTTCAAAGCGACTTGAACCATCGATGCCCCGCGATCGATCGCGATGGCCTGCATCGCACTGCGCAACTCAAGACTTGCCGGAAGCAGGCGCTGGAACAGGCGTTGTCTCAACCAGGTGACAGGACGCCTCTCCTCAGACCCGGGAGCACAACCCAGCACGCCGAAAGCCAGAGGGCTATAAGCCAACACCTCCACGCCAAGCTCCCTGCTGACGGCAACCAACTCGCGCAGCTGATCATCCGCAGGTGCCAAGAGCGAGCACTGCACCTGAACGCTGCGCAGGGAAACGCCCCGCTCCAAAAGACGGCGATGGATCAACAGCAGGCGTTGGGGGCCCAGGTTGGACAGGCCCAACTCCTCAACCCGGCCAGACAGAACAAGATCAGCCAAGCCATCAAGAAGGCCTGTCTCCTGCCAGGGCGCGTAGCGCGCTGTGCTCCAGTGCAGCTGCACCCGCCGAAGCTGCCCCTTAAGCCGCGTTCGACTGGCCTCAAAGGCGGCATCAAAGCCCCTACGCCCCCATCGCCAGGGGAATGGGGCCAACTTCGTGGCCACCGTCAACTGGGATCGACGAAGGGATGGCAACTCGGCCATGAAGTCTCCAAGCAACGCTTCACTGCGTCCACTCAGGCTCCCCGTTCCATAGGAATCCGCCGTGTCGATCAAGTTGAGCCCAGAGCTGAGGGCCTGACGAAACGTGGCACGAAGTCGAGCGTCGTCCCGCTGGGCGTCGTATCCCCAAACCGCCTTGTTGCCCCAGGCCCAGGTGCCGAAACCGATGCCGTTCAACGGGGCGATGCTGCTGCCAGCCATGATCGCCACCAGCCCATCCCGTTGCGTCATGACCGCATCCCCCACGCAGGAACCTGCGCGATCGACCGATCAAGCCGTGGAGGGATCGACTGCGGACGCGGAACGCATCCTCTGCAACCACTGCCGCAGAACCGCCAGCAATGGCATTCGCTGCCTGGGCATGTGCGTTGCCGACAGCGATTACTGATGATTCATCTCTGGATGGCGCCACTGCTGCTCTCCGCACCGGCAACGGCCAGTCCAGCCCAGGCTTTTGGCCGTCTGGAGCACAGGCCTGCGCATTGCCGCATCGTCGTCGGTGGGCGTTCTTTGGCCTGCGAGCGCTTGCAGATCAGCGCGAACGGAAGCCGTGGCCTGCGGCTTCGATTCATCGGAGATGATCAAGAAACGGGGGGCAGCTACCAGTTGAGCTTCGTCAGCCTGGATGGAGATCAAGGCAGTCCGCTCAGCTGCGATAACTCAGGCTGCCGCGTGGATTCACGCCGCTGGAGCGCAACCCTGCTCAGCACGTCATGGGTTCGCTTTGATGCCAGAGGCCTCCCCAAGGGCCTTCCTGCAACCCATATGGCCCAGGGGCGTTGCTGGATTGATGCGGACACCGTGAGCTGCGAGAGTCACTCACGCAACGTTGCCGGCATGAGCGCGGAGGCTCAACTGTGATGAGGATTGAAAGGCGGCACCCAGATTCGAACTGGGGATAAAGGATTTGCAATCCTCTGCCTTACCACTTGGCCATGCCGCCGCCCGGGAACAGCTGTCCCCATCAGGGGATCGTATCAGCCATGCCCCTGGCTCTCTGCTGTTTCTCTGCAACGGCCACGGCGAAGACCTGATCACCCTGCGGATCATCCAGGCCGTGCATCGGCGCGCACCGCGACGCCCCCTGACCGTGCTTCCTCTGGTGGGTGCCGGACGGGTGTTTGATGCTGCTGTTCAACAGGGATGGTTGACACGCCTGGGGCCAAAAGCGGCCCTGCCCAGTGGTGGCTTCAGCAACCAAAGCCTGAGAGGTCTGCTGGCAGACGTCAGGGCTGGACTCCCCAGCCTGAGCTGGAGTCAATGGCAGTTGGTACGTCGCCTGGGACATGAGCGCCAACCCATCGTTGCCGTGGGTGATTTGCTGCCACTGCTGATGGCCTGGAGCAGTGGTGCCCCCTTCGGCTTCATCGGCACTCCCAAAAGCGACTACACCTGGCTCAGCGGTCCCGGACGGGCCAAGAGCGACTGCTACCACCGGCTTAAAGGCAGTGAGTGGGATCCATGGGAATGGCGCCTGATGCGCTCGCGCCGTTGTCAGCTGGTGGCGATGCGTGATCGGCTCACAGCCCGAGGCTTGCAACGCAAGGGCGTGAGCGCCCTTGCGCCGGGCAATCCGATGATGGATGGCCTTCAGGTCCAACCGCTGCCATCGGCCCTGGACCGCTGCCGCCGAGTGCTCCTGCTCTGCGGAAGTCGCATGCCGGAGGCCCAGCGCAACCTTCAGCGGTTGGTTCGCAGTGCCATGGCGCTGCCCGGCCGTGTGCCGATGGCACTACTCGTGGCCGTGGGCGCCCAACCCGATGCAGAGGCCCTGAGCGACAGTCTTGAACAACTGGGGTTTCGACGCAGCCTTCCGCCTTCAGACCAACTGGGTGCCGAAGCCTGCTGGGTGAAAGGAGCCTGCCTGTTGCTGATCGGGCGAGGTTGCTTTGACCAATGGGCCGGCTGGGCAGAAGCCGGCATCGCCACCGCCGGAACGGCGACGGAACAACTGGTGGGGCTGGGCATTCCGGCCCTGTCCCTGCCGGGACCAGGACCGCAGTTCAAGCCGGGCTTCGCCCGCCGTCAGAGCCGCCTGCTGGGGGGAGCGGTTCGTCCCTGCCCTGATGAATCCGAGCTCACTAGACGCCTCGAATTCCTCCTGGACGACCCGGCACTCCGCTCCCACCTGGGACGGATCGGCACGCAGAGGATGGGGCCGGCAGGGGGAAGTGATCAGCTGGCACGCCTGATCCTGGATCGCTTCAACGGATACTGAAGATCCCCGGTTGGTTGCGATGGCCGCGATTCAAGACCCCACCCTCGTCAAACTTTGTGCCCAGTTGGCGAGTCGACTGAGCATCAGCCTCGCCAGTGCCCGACGCCAGGTGGAACAAGCCGCGGCCCGAGAAGGTCATCGCGATGTGGAGGGACGGCGAGCCATAGCTGAATCCATGCTGGCCGCCCTCGACAAGGACAACGGTGACCACGCCCGTCAGCTGGACGCGTTGCTCGAGAACAGCGAAGGCGACGGCAACTTCATGCTGGAAGACTGAGCCCCAACCTCAGTGCTCAAAGATCTGGTGAAAGCGCAGCCGATCCAGCTCGGCAACCACCGGAACGCATTGAAAGCAGCGTTGCGCCAGATCCCAGCGCCCTTCCCGCCGCAACATCTGCTCCAGGCGCTCTCGGGCTGGCAGCAGATAGCGCACATCGTTGGCGGCGTAGGCCAACTGGGCATCCGTGAGTTCGTCCACCCGGCCCCAGTCACTGCTCTGGGCGCCCTTGTCCAGCTCAACGCCGACCAATTCCATCACCAGATCCTTGAGGCCATGGCGGGGGGTGTAGGTGCGGCCAAGTCGACTGCCGACCTTGGTGCAGAACACGGGGTTCACGTCGATCCCCAAACCGGCGGCAAGCGCAGCCACATCAAACCGGGCGAAGTGAAACACCTTCTCCACCGTGGGCGCCTCAAACAGGCGCTTGAGATTCGGTGCCTCGGTCTGGCCCAGGCCAATGCGGACGCAGGCCACACGGTCCTCGGCGTCGGCGATCTGAACCAGGCAAAGCCGATCACGCCCATGGATCAACCCCATCGCTTCGGTGTCAACGGCAAGCCGCGGGGACTGCAGGTAGCGCTCCGTCCAAGCTGCATCGAGGTCGCGATCAAAGACGGCGAATTCCGCTGGGGATGACGACTTCTCAGCCATGACTTCAGGAAGGGATAGGGCCAGTTTGGCCAATCACCTCCACAGCAAGTCTCAAGACTCTCCTCTTGAATCTCGAAATAAGATCGCTTTTGATTGGTGAAGTCGTCCCGCGCCTGTGTTCTCTCGCAGAAAGCCTTCGCGCACCTGTCTGGCAGACATCGAGCAGTACTTCCATCAGCCGCCGCCGCAGTTCCTCGATCTCGAGTTAGCTGTCTGCTGGATCCTCGAGTGCTTGCTTAAAGACGACAACTACCCCTCCGGACTCCTGCAGAAACTGATCCGGGAGGAGCCACAACTGCGGCTTTCTGAAACCGTGCTGCAACAGGCCCTCGAGTTCCTTGAGCAACAGGGCTCGATCAGGAGTTACACCCAACGCTGCCCGAGCCGCGGACGGCCGCGGCGCATGCTGCACCTTGAATCAGATGCGCGCGGCGAAGCCGAGCGACTGATGCAGCCCTGGCGCAGCTGGCTGGACTCCCACCGGTTCGCCTTGAACTAAGCGATTCAGCCGGCGCAAGGCTTAAAACGGTTGAACACCACAGGGATGCCATGCCTGCAGGATTTCAATCCACCCTCCTGCTGACTGTTCTGCTGGCGATTGGTCTGGTCTTCTTTCTTCGTGCAGCCAGCAAAGACCGAACCACAGTGGTGGACGTGATGTCCCCCCAACCCCCCATCACCGTGCTTAACGGGCTCAGCACTTGGCTGGAAGAGCGCGGCTGGAGCCGGGATGGCGGCGATGCTGAGCGGCAGGTGCTCCGCTTCAAGGGGAAAGTGGCCTCCAGCCAACCCCTTGCCGTATTGCTCTCAGTGCTGGCGGCCACTGGCTCCGCCTGCTTCGGTCTGGTCCTGCGTCAGCTGGCACCGCAACTGCACTGGTGGCCTCTGCTGCTGATCGGCCTCGGCCCTCTGGCAGGAGCTGTCTACACACGGCGGGCCGCTCGCACAGAAGCCCTTGAACTGCAACTCCTTCCTGCTCCCGAGGGAGACGGCAGCGCCATTCGTCTGCGGGCGCATCGAGACGAATTGATCGCCATCGAACTGGAACTGGCTGAGACCCTGCAACTCGCCAGTGACGGATCCCTGCTCTCCTCCCCCATCTGAACCATGGGTCTGCCGGGCTGGATGCGACGGCGTCGCGTTGCCTCAGGGCTTGCCATCGCAGGCCTGTCACTGGCAACCCTGGCGATGACCAAGGCTGCGGAACAGCACAACTGGCTTGGCAAAGCCGAGCCCAGCAACGAACCAGCAGAGCAACCTGCACCGAAACAGCCAGCCCCCTGTCCTGAGCCCGCCACGCCAGATCCCCTGCTCGGCCCACGCACAAAAAAACCCGGGAGCTGGGTTGGCAGAAGCCCTGTGCAAAGCAACCTGCCAATCGTCGTCATGGCAGGACACGCCGACTCCCAGGGCACCGCCAGTCCAGGAACACCTGGTTATGCCGTGGATCAGCAGAAGCGACCGCCGATGCAACCGGGCATTCGCGATGAGCTGTTCTGGAACCGCGAAGTCCAGGCCGCTGTGGTGAGCCAAGGGCAGGCCCGTGGCTTGAACATCCGCGCCTACACCCCGCCGTCCATCAGCATCGCGAACGATGACGACCCCAGCACCAACTGGTCGAAGGCCAAGGTCTTTTCGGAGCGTGGTGAATACGTCCTGGAGATCCATTTCGATGCCTACCGGCCCCACGGCTTCGGCTCCGGCCTGATTCCGGTGCTCCCAAATGTGCGTGAACTGAATGTCGTCGATGAAAGCCTGGCCCAGGCATTCGGGCGCTACCCACGCCTGTTCCGCGGAGGCCTTGGCGGTCCGCGGCGCGGCATCGGAATTCTTGAAATCGCCATGCTTGAGCCCCCTCTCGAGACAAAACTGAGGGATCCACGCTCAAGGGAGCACACGGTGAATTGCCTGGCCGAGCGCGTGGTGAGCGCGCTCGTTCAAGGCGTCAGTTAGCTGATCGCTCCATGGGGGCGGCAGCGCTCATCCAGCGAGGCATCACCGAGCCAGTCCTGCGGCTTGGTGAACAGTTCGGTCAGCAGGGCCTCCCGAGATCCAGCCTCGGCGGTGTAGCCGTACTCCCAACGCACCAGCGGGGGCAGAGACATCAGGATCGACTCCGTCCGTCCATTGGTCTGCAGGCCGAAGATCGTGCCGCGATCCCACACCAGATTGAACTCCACATAACGGCCCCGGCGATAGAGCTGAAAGTCCCGTTCGCGATCGCCGTAGGCCATCGGGTGGCGCTTCTCCACGATGGGGGCATAGGCGGGCAAGAAGGCTCTGCCATTGGCCTGCCCCAAGGAGAACAGCTGCTCCCAGCTCAGCGGCCGAGCTCCCAAACGGGCTGACATCTGAGCCGCAGGCCCAGAGGGATCCTGACCCTTGTAGAGGGTGCCGTTGGCGTCTTGGTAGTCGTAAAAGATGCCGCCAACGCCGCGGGTTTCACCACGGTGCTTCAAATAGAAATATTCATCGCACCAGGGCTTGAACACCTTGTGCAGATCCGGGTGAACCGAATCACAAGCCGCCTGATGGGTGCGATGGAAATGGCGGGCGTCGTCGAGGAAGGGGTAGTAGGGAGTGAGGTCGGCACCGCCGCCGAACCACCACACCGGGCCAGCCTCGAAATAGCGGTAATTGAGGTGAACCGTCGGGATGTAGGGGTTGCGCGGATGCAGAACCATCGAGGTTCCCGTGGCGAACCAGGGATGCCCCTTGGCCTCAGGACGCTGTTTGAGGATCGACGGGGGCAGTTCTTCGCCTTGAACCTCGGAGAAATTCACGCCTCCCTGTTCAAAGACGCGGCCCTCACGCATCACCCGGGAGCGCCCCCCACCCCCTTCAGGTCTGACCCAACTCTCTTCAACGAAGCGACCTTCACCGTCGAGGGCTTCCAGGCCCGCACAGATTTCATCCTGCAGCCCCATCACCATCGCTCGGGCCCTCTCTCTGGAATCGCTGGGGGGCAGCTCAAGGGGAGCGTTGCTGACACCCACGTCCTGGCGTCCGAGGACGCGGCGAATCAGGGAGCGGACCATGTGTCAGAGACTGAAGACATCGAAACCTAACCAGGTCACCCCAGGCCTGGACAAGCATCCGTCAGGGACTGTCACGGGCGGCGCCCCTAGGATCCGGCTTGCCTTGATGAAACGGATGACCCCGGTCGAGCAGGCCAACCAAGCCCTCCAGCAAGTCAAAGATGCCGGCAGTGGCAAAACGGCCCTGGAGCTCGGCTGGATCGAACAGATCCGCATCACCCCGCCGCGGGCTGTGTTTCGCCTCAGCCTTCCAGGCTTCGCTCAAAGCCAGCGAGACCGCATCGTGGCCGAAGCACGGGGCGCTCTTATGGCCCTCGATGGCATTGACGACGTGCAGATCGAGATCGGCCAACCGCCAAGCCAAGGGGGCATTGGCCAGGCCGGCCATGGTCAGCCGGCGGAACGCCAGTCGATCCCCGGCGTCCGCCAGGTGATTGCCGTGAGCAGCGGCAAGGGTGGCGTCGGCAAGAGCACTGTCGCGGTCAATCTGGCCTGCGCCCTCGCCCAGATCGGGCTTCGGGTCGGACTTCTGGACGCCGATATCTACGGGCCGAACGCACCAACCATGCTGGGCGTCGCTGACCAAACACCTGAGGTGCAGGGCAGCGGCGATCAGCAGCGCATTGTCCCGATCGAGACCTGCGGCATCGCCATGGTGTCGATGGGTCTGCTGATCGACGATCACCAGCCTGTGATCTGGCGCGGCCCGATGCTCAACGGCATCATTCGGCAGTTCCTGTATCAGGCCGAATGGGGTGAGCGGGACGTTCTCATCGTTGATCTGCCGCCGGGCACCGGTGATGCACAGCTCTCCCTGGCCCAGGCGGTGCCGATGGCGGGCGTTGTGATCGTGACCACCCCACAACAAGTGTCGCTGCAGGATGCGCGACGGGGTCTCGCCATGTTCCGGCAGATGGGCATTCCCGTTTTGGGCGTGGTGGAGAACATGAGCGCCTTCATTCCTCCAGACCGTCCCGACTGCCGCTACGCCCTCTTCGGCAGTGGCGGCGGCGCCCAACTGGCCGCGGACTACGACGTTCCCCTGCTGGCTCAGATCCCCATGGAAATGCCCGTGCAGGAAGGCGGTGACACGGGACGCCCGATCGTGATCAACCGCAGCGACTCCGCCAGCGCCGCCGAGTTCAAGGGCCTTGCTGACGCGGTACTCCAGGCCGTCACCCAGACCGTCTGACGATGTTCAGCCGACGTGACCGCCGCAGATCGCACCGGGAGTGGGTGCTCTGGGGTGTTCCGCTCGGAATGATCGCCATCGCCGGGGTGCTGATCGCCAGCACCCAACGCCAGGCGGACTATGCCGACTGGTATCACCACTGGATCACCGCGGCCTTCGGAGTGCTGCTGGCGCTTGGACTGGAACGGCTGCCGCTGCAGCGTCTCCGGCCTCTTTTGGTTCCCGTCTACGCCCTCACGGTGATCAGCCTGGTGGCAGTGCGCGTGATTGGAACCACAGCGCTGGGCGCCCAACGCTGGATCAGCATTGGCGGGGTTCATGTTCAGCCATCGGAATTCGCAAAGATCGCGGCGATCCTGCTCGTGGCAGCAGTCCTGTCGCGACACCCGGTGGAACGACCGGTTGATCTGATGCGCCCGCTCGGCGTGATTGCAGTGCCTTGGCTGTTGGTGTTCATCCAGCCTGATCTCGGCACATCGCTTGTGTTCGGCGCCCTGATGCTCACGATGCTCTATTGGTCTGGGATGCCGGTCGAGTGGGTGATTCTCTTGTTATCACCGTTGGTAACGGCCCTGCTCTCAGGCCTTCTTCCCTGGGCCATGGCCCTCTGGATCCCATTAATGGGAGTTCTCGCGTACCGCTCCCTGCCCTGGAAACGTCTGGCAGCCACAGCAACCCTGGCCATGCACGGCGCCATGGCTGCTGTGACGCCATGGCTCTGGATGCATGGTTTGAAGGACTATCAACGGGACCGTTTGGTGCTGTTCCTCGACCCCAGTCAGGATCCATTGGGCGGGGGCTATCACCTGCTCCAGAGCACCGTTGGCATCGGTTCAGGCGGCGTCTTGGGGACAGGTCTTCTTCAAGGACAACTGACCAAGCTTCGTTTCATCCCTGAACAGCACACCGATTTCATCTTCAGCGCCCTGGGTGAGGAAACTGGCTTCCTTGGCTGCCTTCTGGTGGTTCTTGGCTTTGCCGCGTTGATGGCACGGTTGCTCCAGATCGCGCGCAATGCCCGCACCGACTTCGAATCACTCGTGGTGATCGGGATCGGCACGATGCTGATGTTCCAGGTGGTAGTCAACATCTTCATGACCATCGGTCTGGGCCCTGTCACAGGAATCCCCCTGCCCTTCCTCAGCTATGGGCGCTCAGCCATGGTGGTGAACTTCATCGCGCTCGGCCTCTGCCTGTCGGTGGTCCGGCAAAGCCGTCGCTCCTTGGCGCACCTCCGTTGACAGGTCCCTCCTTCACCGACCTGCGGCAACGGCTGGCACAGGACGTACCCCAGGGTCGCTGCGATGAGATTGGTGTCCGGCGGCTTTGGTGGGCTGCTCTTGAAACCCTGCAACAGGACCTGCTTGAGCGGGGCCTGGAACGCGGCATCTGGCTGGCTGCCCCCCTGCCAGCTCTCTACGAACCGGAATTACTGAAACATCTGCAGGGATGGGTGTGGGCTCCAGATAAACTGGATCAACTGAGTCCGCATCCAACAGCACTGCCGGGACGGTCCAGCAGCGATGAGCCCGGTTCCCTGCGGGGATTCCAACGCTTGTCCCTGGGCCCCGACGACGGGGATGACCCACTGCTGCTGGTGATCACACCCGAGGTCCAGGTGGCCCTTGCCCTGCATGGGCCGGCTCAGAAGCGGCAGCTGCTGATGCGATGTGACCCAGCAACCCTCAGTGATGTACTGGTGCAGCTGGGGGGGCGGCTGGAGCACCAGTCACCAGCGCAGGCCGAGCAGCTGCGCAAAGCGCTCGAATCGATCGGCTCCTTGCAGAGCAATGCAGCCTGGTCAGAACAGTTCTGGCCACGTCTGACGGAGCGGCTCACCGGCACAGCCCCTGGGCTGATGCTGCAACCCATCCAGGCTGAGCGCCCACCGGAAGCGCCCAGCCATGGAGATCTGAATTTGCTGGAAGCGATCACCCATGAGGTGCGCACCCCGCTGGCCACGATCCGAACACTGATCCGCTCTCTGCTGCGGCGGAAGGATCTGGCTGATGTCGTTGTGAATCGCTTGCGGCAGATCGATGTGGAATGCAGCGAGCAGATCGATCGATTTGGCCTGATCTTCCATGCCGCTGAACTGCAACGGGAGCCCAACGAGGCCAATCTGGCCCGCACAGATTTGGAGGCCATGCTGAGCGCCCTTGCACCCAGCTGGACGGAGCAGCTGAACCGTCGCGGGATCGCCTTGGAGCTGGATCTCAGCGCCGACCTGCCCGCGATCCTCAGTGACTCCCGGCGACTGGAACCGATGCTGGGGGGTCTGATCGACCGCAGCACCAGGGGGCTCCCCTCAGGAAGTCAGCTCACGCTTCACCTCCAGGCAGCGGGTCCGCGGGTGAAGCTTCAGCTGCGCGTGGAGCATCCCGACAGTGGCCAGGCCACGGAGGCCGGCCCGTCTCCCCAGCGCGAGGACGTGGGCACCGTCCTGAGCTGGGATCCCAGCACCGGGAGCCTGCAGTTAAGCCAGGATGCGACCCGCCAGATGATGGCCAGCCTGGGAGGCCGCTATCAGCCCAGGCGCGACCGCGACATCACCGTTTTTTTCCCGGTGCATACGCTCGGAGAGTGATGGGTTTGTTGACGGGTGTGAAGCTTGCTTTCGGAGCTCAAAACAGGCCCCAATGACGGTGCTACTTTCCAGCCATAACGGCTCTTGTGGATTCTTTCAGCCATGGCAGCAACGGCGTTGAACGGTCAACTTCCCCAGCACATCGCCAGCACTGGCGGCCTTCTGAATTCAGCGGAGACTGAAGAGAAATACGCAATCACCTGGACCAGCAAGACAGAGCAAGCTTTTGAGCTGCCCACCGGTGGCTCCGCTCTGATGAACTCAGGCGAGAACCTGATGTATTTCGCTCGCAAGGAACAGTGCCTCGCCCTCGGCACCCAGCTGCGCACGAAATTCAAGCCCCGGATCGAGGACTACAAGATCTACCGGATCTATCCCGGTGGTGACACCGAGTTCCTGCATCCCAAGGATGGCGTGTTCTCCGAAAAGGTGAACGAAGGACGTCCCATGGTGGGCCACAACCCCCGTCGCATTGGCCAGAACGTCAACCCGGCCAACATCAAGTTCAGCGGCCGCAACACCTTCGACGCCTGATCTCTCAAAACCGACACCCGGAGGTCATGATCTCCGGGTCCCGGCTGCGATGATCAGGTCATGTTCAGTCCCGATCGCGACGCCTTTCATCAGGCTGTTTGCAGTGGCGCCAACCTGATTCCTCTGGCTCAGAGTTGGCCCGCAGATCTTGAAACACCCCTCACCACCTGGATCAAGGTGGGTGACGGAAGGCCTCCAGGCGTGCTGCTTGAGTCCGTTGAGGGTGGTGAAACCTTGGGGCGTTGGAGCGTGATCGCCTGCGATCCGCTTTGGACGGCGTCAGCGCGCAACGATCGTCTGACGCGCACCTGGCGAGATGGTCGCGAAGAAACCTTCAACGGCAATCCATTCGAATCCCTGCGCGACTGCCTGGCGCCGTACTCCTGCGTCAACCTTCCTGGCCTCCCTCCGCTTGGGCAGCTCTATGGCGTTTGGGGTTACGAACTCATCCAGTGGATCGAACCCACCGTCGCCATTCATCCCCGTGCTGCTGCCGATCCCCCGGATGGGATATGGATGTTGATGGACGCGATCCTGATCTTTGATCAGGTGAAACGACAGATCACTGCTGTCGCCTTCGGCGACCTCTCCAACGGAGCGGATGAGGAGCAGGCCTGGCAAACCGCAATCGGACGGATTGAGGGCCTGCGCCAGCGGATGGACGCACCTCTGCCGGCCGTCAAACCACTCACCTGGGACGCGAGAAGCAAAGAGCTTCCCGCGGTGCGCTCCAACCGCAGCCGCGATGAATTCGAAGCCGCCGTCGACACCGCCAAGGAACACATCGCGGCCGGCGATGTGTTCCAACTGGTGATTAGTCAGCGCCTGGAAACCGAGGTGCCTCAATCGCCCCTTGAGCTGTACCGCAGTTTGCGGATGGTGAATCCTTCCCCGTATATGGCGTTCTTCGACTTTGGGGACTGGCAACTGATTGGCTCCAGTCCGGAAGTGATGGTTCAAGCCGAACCCGCTGCTGATGGCATCCACGCCAGCCTTCGCCCCATCGCCGGCACTCGGCCCCGTGGCGCCACGCCCCTGGAAGACCGCGAACTGGAAGCTGACCTGCTGGCCGACCCGAAGGAAAGGGCTGAGCACGTGATGCTGGTGGATCTGGGCCGCAATGACCTCGGCAGGGTCTGTCAGCCCGGAAGCGTGGCCGTGCAAGACCTGATGGTGATCGAGCGCTACTCCCACGTGATGCACATCGTCAGCCAAGTCGAAGGACGCCTCGGCCCGACGCACGACGTGTGGGATCTGCTGATGGCGGCGTTCCCCGCCGGCACCGTCAGCGGCGCACCGAAAATCCGGGCGATGCAACTCGTCCACGAACTGGAGCCCGATGCCCGTGGCCCCTATTCCGGGGTCTACGGATCCGTTGATTTGGCAGGGGCCCTCAACACGGCGATCACGATCCGCACCATGGTGGTGCAACCTCGTGATGGAGGGGGATGCCGGGTGAAAGTGCAAGCCGGGGCCGGCGTTGTGGCCGATTCACAACCGACGGCGGAGTTTGAGGAGACCCTCAACAAAGCCCGGGGAATGCTGACCGCACTGGCGTGCCTGAATCCGCCGGGATGACAGCGCACCCCCTTCTGCTGAAAGGCTTCGAGGTTGAACTGTTCACCGGTCGAAGCAACGGAGCCAACGTGGGCGTCGCCCCCGACGTGGCCAGGGACCTGCCTGGCTTTGTGACGGAACCAGACCGTCGCAACCTCGAATATGTCACCGACCCGATCCGGGATTACGCCGAACTGCCCGAGGCGCTGCTCGCTCCCCGGCGGACGCTGCGGCAGTGGCTGCAGAAGCGGGAGCTGACGCTTCTCCCCGGCAGCACCATGAGCCTGGGTGACAGCAGCCGATTCGAACGCTCCGACCCCGAGAACGCCTATCACGCGCTGATTGAACAGCTGTATGGCACCAGGGTCGTGACAGCCAGCATCCATATCAACCTTGGGATCACCGATCTCAACTGGTTGTTTGCAGCAGTGCGGCTCGTGCGCTGCGAAGCGGCGCTGCTGCTGGCCCTGAGTGCAAGTTCTCCCTTCCTGGATGGGCAGAGCACCAGCCACCATTCCCAGCGATGGCATCAATTTCCGCTCACGCCCGCTGCAGTTCCTCTCTTTAGGGATCACCAGCACTACATCGAGTGGGTGGAGGAGCAGCTGTCCACGGGTGCCATGCGCAACGAGCGTCACCTGTGGACGTCGGTTCGGCCCAATGGTCCGCGGCGCCCCTACGACCTCAACCGGTTGGAATTAAGGATCTGTGATCTGGTCACCAATCCCGATCAGCTGCTGGCGATCACCTGTCTGCTGGAGCTGCGGCTGCTGGCCCTTAAAAACAACATCGAAAGCCTTGATCCACTCAGCAGCAGTTCGCTGAGCGCCGCTGAACTGGTCCAACTCGCCGACAGCAACGACGCTGCCGTGGCCCGATCCAGCCTGAATGCTGAACTCAGGCATTGGCAGGACGGCCGTGTCATCAACTGCAAAGACTGGCTGCTGGAGCTGATTGATCAGCTCACTCCCCTGGCCGAATCGCTCCAGCTCAGCGCCTGCTTGAAGCCCTTGGATTCCCTGCTGGTTCATGGCAATCAGGCCATGCGCTGGGAAGCGGCCCATGGCCAAGGGCAATCCATCGAGAACCTGCTTCAGGAAGGGATCCAGCGGATGGAGGAGGAGGAACGGATCTCCACCGGGGAAGCCTGTTTGGGATGATCATGTCGAGTTCGTCGCAGCGTGGAGACTTCATGCCCGAGTCCACCACCCCTGTCTCCGAGCAAGAGACTGCACGCTTGAGCGGTGGCGGATCCGGCGCAGGACAGCTTCTTCAGCACCGGCTGGACCTGATTGAAGACCTCTGGAAGTCGGTGCTGCGCAGCGAGTGCCCACCGGAGCAGAGCGAACGCCTGCTGAGGCTCAAACAACTCAGCGACCCCGTTTCGATGGGAGGGCGAGATGGCGACAGCACGAGCGAGGCGATCGTCGAGCTGATTAAGGCCATGGACCTTTCGGAGGCCATCTCGGCCGCCCGTGCCTTTTCGCTGTATTTCCAGCTGATCAACATCCTTGAGCAACGGATCGAGGAAGACAGCTATCTCGACAGCCTGAGACCCAATTCCAGTGCTGACGCGGCCCAACGGGACGCCTTTGATCCCTTCGCCCCGCCCCTCGCCAACCAGACCGATCCAGCCACCTTTGGAGAGGTGTTCGAGCGGCTGCGGCGGATGAACGTTCCCCCCGCGCAGGTGGAACAACTGCTGCGGGAACTGGACATCCGGCTGGTCTTCACCGCGCACCCGACGGAGATCGTGCGGCACACGGTGCGGCACAAACAGAGGCGGGTGGCCAACCTGCTCCAGCAACTTCAATCCGACGCCCCTCTGGCGCATCAGCTGCGGGAGGACTGCCGCGACCAACTGGAGGAGGAAATCCGCCTGTGGTGGCGCACCGATGAACTCCACCAGTTCAAGCCCACCGTGATCGATGAGGTGGATTCGACTCTGCACTACTTCCAGCAGGTGTTGTTTGACGCGATGCCGCAATTGCGCAAAAGGCTGATCACCGCCCTGCATCGGCACTACCCCGATGTCCAGGTGCCCCAGGCGTCGTTCTGCACCTTCGGCTCCTGGGTGGGTTCCGATCGGGACGGCAATCCTTCGGTCACACCCGAGATCACCTGGCGAACCGCCTGTTATCAGCGTCAGTTGATGCTGGAGCTCTACATCAGTTCTGTGCAGTCGCTCCGGCAGCAGCTGAGCATCTCCATGCAGTGGAGTCAGGTGGCTCCATCATTACTGGAGTCGCTGGAAATGGATCGGCTCCGGTTCCCAGAGATCTACGAGCGCAGAGCAGCGCGATACCGACTGGAGCCCTACCGGCTGAAGCTCTGCTACGTGCTCGAAAAACTGGAGCGCACCCTCGCCCGCAACAACCAACTGTCGGAAGCGGGCTGGCAGATGCCCTGTGAGGCTCTGGCCGATCCCAAGGATGGGCTCGGTAACGCTGAGGTTCTCCACTACACCTCGGTGGACCAGTTCCGCAGTGATCTGGAGTTGGTGCGCAACAGCCTTGTCAGCACCGAACTGAGCTGCGAACAGCTCGACACCCTGCTGCACCAGGTGCACATCTTCGGGTTCTCACTGGCCAGCCTCGACATCCGTCAGGAGAGCACCCGCCACAGCGATGCCATCGACGAGCTCACCCGCAGCCTTGAACTGCCCCAGGCCTATGGGGACATGGATGAGACGGAGCGGATGGCATGGCTCCTGCAGGAACTGCAGACCCGTCGTCCCCTGATCCCACCTGCCGCCAGCTGGTCGGCAGCAACGGCCGAGACGCTGGCGGTGTTCCGAATGCTGCAGCGCCTCCAGGAGGAGTTTGGTCCGCGGATCTGCAACTCCTACGTGATCTCCATGAGCCACACGGCATCGGATCTCTTGGAGGTCCTGCTGCTGGCCAAGGAGGCGGGTCTTGTTGACCCGCCCAACAAACGGGCCTCCCTGTTGGTGGTGCCGCTCTTCGAAACCGTGGAGGATCTCCAACGGGCCCCTGAGGTGATGGAGGGGCTGTTCAAGACGCCGCTCTACCGCGAACTCCTCCCCGTTGTGGGGCAGCAAAAACAGCCGCTGCAGGAGCTGATGCTGGGCTACTCCGACAGCAACAAGGATTCCGGCTTCCTCTCCAGCAACTGGGAGATTCATCAGGCTCAGATTGCCCTTCAGGAGCTCGCCAGTCGCCAGTCAGTGGCGCTTCGCCTCTTCCACGGTCGCGGTGGATCCGTCAGTCGTGGCGGCGGACCCGCCTACCAAGCCATCCTGGCCCAACCGAGCGGCACGCTGCAGGGCCGGATCAAAATCACCGAACAGGGTGAAGTGTTGGCCTCCAAGTACAGCCTGCCTGAATTAGCGCTCTACAACCTCGAGACCGTCACCACAGCGGTGGTTCAAAACAGCCTGGTGACCAACCAGCTCGATGCCACCCCCAGCTGGAACCAGCTGATGAGTCGTCTTGCCACACGCTCACGGGATCATTACCGCGCTCTGGTTCACGACAATCCCGATCTGGTGGCATTTTTCCAGCAGGTCACACCGATCGAAGAAATCAGCAAGCTGCAGATCTCCAGTCGACCAGCCCGACGCAAAACCGGCGCCAAGGACCTCTCCAGCCTGCGGGCCATTCCCTGGGTCTTCGGTTGGACCCAGAGCCGATTCCTTCTGCCGAGCTGGTTCGGCTTCGGCACAGCGTTGTCGGAAGAAGTGGGCGGCGACGCCGAACAGCTCGACCTGCTACGGCGCCTCCATCAACGTTGGCCGTTCTTCCGGATGCTCATTTCCAAAGTGGAAATGACCCTCTCCAAGGTGGATCTCGACCTGGCCAATCACTACATGAACAGCTTGGGGCACCCCGAACAGCGGGAAGCCTTTGAAGCGATCTTCCAGGTGATCGCCAAGGAATACGAACTCACCCGAAAACTGGTTCTGGAAATCACAGGCCAAAACCGACTGCTGGGCGCTGATCAAGGGCTGCAATTGTCTGTTGACCTGCGCAACCGCACCATCGTTCCCCTGGGCTTTCTCCAGGTGGCGCTGCTGAAGCGGCTGCGGGATCAGAATCGGCAACCACCCATGAGCGAGACGCCAGGTACCCCCGAAGACACCCGCACCTACAGCCGCAGTGAACTGCTGCGGGGAGCCTTGCTCACCCTCAACGGCATTGCAGCAGGCATGCGCAACACCGGCTGATCCACAGTGCTGTCGTTCCTTCAACAACCCTCGATTCCACCCTTGCCCGAGGGAACGCGACTCGAAACATCAACCCCTCCCACCTCCCAGCAGCTCAACACGTTGCTGATGTCCTGCGGGGAATCAACCCACCCTGAGGAACGCTGGGAGCTCGCCCTTCAGCGCAGCCTGTGGCAGATCAGCATCCTGGAGGAATCAACAGGGGAACTGATCGGATTTGTGCGGGCCACCAGTGATCTGGCCCTTAATGCCAATCTTTGGAACCTGGCCGCCAAACCAGGGCCGAACCAAGGGGCCCTTTTCGCGGTTCTGGTGCACCGAGCCCTGCAGATTCTGCGCCGGGATCTGCCGGGCTGCAGCCTTTCAATCTCGGCCCCTGCGGATGCGCTGGACGTTCTCAAACAGCAGGGTTTCCTGATTGACCCCAATGGCATTCGCGCCATGGGCCTCAGTCTGAGCTGAGACATTGAGTTCAAACACGAGCATGGAGGGACTCGAACCCCCGACCCTCAGAACCGGAATCTGATGCTCTATCCAACTGAGCTACATGCCCACTGATCGGCATTAAGCCGCAGTGATATCGAGCGGCAACCGTCCCGATACAGGTACCTTACTCACTGGTCGCCCCAGCACCCATCCGGCTCCACAGGCTCCAACTGCAGGGCTTCCGGAACCACACCGTTCTGCAGCTGGAACTGACGCAGCCACGCCTTTTGGTGATCGGGCCCAATGGCATTGGCAAGTCCAACCTGCTCGAGGCTGTTGAACTGCTTGGCAGCCTGCGCTCCCATCGCTGCAGCAATGATCGCGATCTGATCCAGTGGGACGCTCCACAGGCCCTGATCAGGGCTGACGTGGGGGATGGTGATCGTCTTGAACTGGAACTGCGCCGCCAGGGAGGCCGTCAGGCCAAACGGAACGGCAAGCTGTTGGATCGGCAGCTTGACCTGATTGGACCGCTGCGCTGCATCGGATTCAGCGCCCTGGACCTTGATCTGGTGCGGGGCGAACCCGCCCTACGCCGCCAATGGCTGGACCGCGTCGTGCTGCAGCTCGAACCTGTGTATGCCGATCTGATGGCGCGGCTGAACCGGTTGCTGCGGCAGCGCAGCCAGCTCTGGCGCCAGAGGCAGGTCTCCAGTGGCGAACGCCATGCACTGCTCGACGCGTTTGACGTTCAGATGGCGCTGGTGAGCACCCGAATTCACCGGCGGCGACAACGGGCCCTGCATCGGCTGGAACCGATCGCCCAACGCTGGCAGGCCCACCTCAGCGGGGGCACGGAAGCCTTGGAACTGCACTACAAGCCCGGCAGCAAGCTCGATGGGGAGGATGCCGAAGAACCCTGGCGACTCGCCATCGAAGAGCAACTGCGCCAGCAGCGTGAGGAGGAGGAACGGCTCGGCAGCTGCCGTGTGGGCCCGCACCGCGATGAGATCGCCCTGCTGCTGGGGGGCAGCCCGGCACGACGGTTTGGCTCGGCAGGTCAGCAGCGGTCGCTGGTGCTGGGCCTGAAGCTCGCTGAACTGGAACTGGTGACCCAGCTCTGTGGGGAGCCTCCACTGCTGCTTCTTGATGATGTGCTGGCCGAACTGGATCCAACCCGCCAGCAGCTTCTGCTTGAGGCCGTGGGCGAATCACATCAATGCCTGGTGAGCGCCACGCACCTGGAAGGCTTTGGCGGCGGATGGCAGCAACAGGCCCAAATTCTCGGAGCAAGAGACCTGAGACCCGACCTGAAGATCGGATAAGGTGGCGGACCTGTTTTTCTCTCATCGCCTGATGGAGCAGACCCTCTCTGAACTGCATCCCAACCCGGGATGGGGGGCACCTGAGATTCATGCCACCGACATGGTCGGCAAACACTGCATTCTCGAGCTCTACGACTGCGATCCAAGCCGGCTCGACGACGAAGCATTCATCCGCACAACGATCACCTCAGCAGCCAAAGGAGCTGGTGCGACGCTGCTGAACCTGATCACCCATCAATTTCAACCCCAGGGGGTCACAGGCCTGGCCCTGCTGGCGGAATCCCACATTTCCATCCACACCTGGCCGGAATCCGGCTACGCGGCGATCGATGTGTTCACTTGTGGTGACCACACCATGCCGGAGCAGGCCTGCGCGATTCTCTGCAGTGAGCTCCAAGCGAAACGGCACGCGCTGAAGAGCTTTCTTCGTGAAACACCTGCGGCCATTGCCACTGGAGTGAGAGAACCTGTTGAAACGCCAAGCCAGCTCCCCAGCTGATCCGGCCCAGACGAAATCAGCGGCGGTTCAACTTGCCGCTGACCAGACCTTCAAGATCCAGGTTGACGGAGGTAAACCCAAGGGAGCGAAAAGCCTCCACCAGAGGCTCGCTCTCCGCCAGCGCGAGCACAGCGCGGATCTGCTCGCTGGGCACCTCGATCCGTGCGGCCAGGCCATGGGATCGCACACGGACGGAGCTGAATCCCCTAGCAATCAACCAGGCTTCCGCCTGACCTACACGCTTCAACCGCTCGGCGCTGATGCTTTCGCCATAGGGGAAACGGGAGGCCAGGCAGGGCTGCGCCGGTTTGTCCCACCAGGGAAAACCAAGGGCCCTCGACAGGGCACGGATCGCTGCTTTGTCGATCGACAATTCCGCCAGGGGGGAGCGAACCCCCGCCTGTCGGGCCGCGTCAATGCCGGGCCGGTGATCACCGAGGTCATCAAGATTGACTCCATCAATCACCAAGGCATCTCCAGCCGCTGCGGCAATGGGCTGAAGGTGCATGTGCAATTCGCGCTTGCAGGCAAAGCAACGATCCACGGGGTTGCTGCTGTAGTCCGGGTCGTTCAACTCCGCCGTTGCACACTCCCGATGCGGGATGCCGATCCATGAGGCCTGATCACGGGCTTCCCGCAACAGGTGCGGCGCCAGGGCCGGAGAGACCCCCGTTACAGCCAGGGCTGCATCGCCCTTGGCTTCGTAGGCCATCGCCGCCACCAGGGTGCTGTCGACTCCACCGGAATAGGCCACACAAAGGGCAGATTGATCTGCCATCCACTGCCGCAGGTTCGCCAGCAGCTGCTGCTCTCGATCCGCCAAAGGCTCCTGCAACCGAAACATCAGCGGGGAAAACCAGTTGAGCTAGGTAGGCTCCAACGGTAAGAGCTGTCCCCATGCCTCGAAGCATCGGCATTGTCACCGCAGCGGACAGCCGCGAGCGCAGCCATGGACAGCTGCACATCTATGACGGCGAAGGCAAGGGCAAAAGCCAAGCAGCCCTAGGGGTTGTGCTGCGCACCATCGGCCTCGGCATCTGCGAGCAGCGCCAGACCCGGGTGCTGCTGTTGCGCTTTCTCAAGGGCCCAGGACGGGCCTACGACGAGGATGCGGCCATCGAAGCTTTGCAGCAGGGCTTCCCCCATTTGATCGACCATCTGCGCACCGGACGGGCCGATCACTTCACCGCTGATGAAGCCACCCGGTTCGACCGCGACGAAGCCCAGCGGGGCTGGGTGATCGCCAAGGGCGCGATCGCCAGTGCCCTCTACTCGGTGGTGGTCTTGGACGAGCTGAATCCTGTGCTCGATCTCGGCCTGCTGGACCTGGAGGACGTGGTGCGCACCCTCAGCAACCGGCCGGAGGGGATGGAGATCATCGTCACCGGTCGCGCCGCACCGGCCCCCTTGGTACGTGAGGCCGACCTCCACTCTGAGATGCGGGCCCATCGCCGTCCGGGCATGAACGACAACCGGGTGGTGCCTCTCAATGTGAGCAGCGGCATCGAGATCTACACCGGTGAAGGCAAAGGCAAATCAACCAGTGCGCTGGGCAAAGCGCTGCAGGCCATCGGGCGGGGCATCAGCCAGGACAAGAGCCATCGGGTCTTGATCCTGCAGTGGCTCAAAGGCGGCAGCGGTTACACCGAAGATGCAGCCATTGCTGCCCTGCGCGAGAGCTATCCCCATTTGGTGGACCACCTCCGCTCCGGCCGCGATGCCATCGTCTGGCGGGGCCAGCAGGAGCCGATTGACTACGTGGAAGCCGAGCGGGCCTGGGAGATCGCACGGGCCGCCATCTCCAGCGGGCTCTACAAGACCGTGATCCTCGATGAGTTGAACCCCACAGTCGACTTGGAGCTGCTGCCCGTCGAACCGATCCTGCAAACCCTGCTGCGCAAACCGGCAGAAACAGAAGTGATCATCACCGGGCGCTGCAAAAACCCTCCGGCCTATTTCGATCTGGCCAGCATTCATTCCGAAATGGTGTGCCACAAGCACTACGCCGAACAGGGCGTCGACCTGAAGCGAGGGGTGGATTACTAACCCTCAGGTTCAGTAGCGAGGGATTGCAGGATCCACCTGCTGAGACCAGGCATCAATTCCACCGGTCACATTCGTTGCCGCGATGCCCTTCTGAGCCAACAGCTCAACGGCCCTGGCAGAGCGCCCCCCGAGCTTGCAGTGCACCAAAAGGCGCCGTCCCTCTGCCAATGCACGAATGCGATCGATCGCCTCTCCACTCTCCAGCGAAGCCAACGGCACCAAGTGGCTCCCTTCAATCGAAGCCACCTCTGCTTCAGCAGGATTGCGCACATCAACCAGCGCAATCTCGTCTGGAGCGGAGTCGAGCAGGGACTTCAGCTCCATGACAGTGATGGCTTCCATCTCCGATGACGCCGGGCGGCAGAACTGGCGGTAGTCAATCAGGTTCTCAACCCTCGGTCGATCGGGATCAACGCGGAGGGTGAGTTCGCGAAATCGCATCGCCAGGGCATCAACCACCAACAGCCGACCATCCAGGCACTCGCCAATGCCGGTGATCAGTTTGATCGCTTCGGTGGCCTGAAGCAGACCGATCAGCCCCGGCATCACACCCATCACCCCAGCCTCCGAGCAAGACGGAACAGCGTCCGGCGGAGGTGGTTCCGGCAGCAGATCGCGGTAATTGGGGCTCGTCGACGTGCGGTTGAACACGCTGACCTGACCGTCAAAGCGCTGCACGGAGCCATAGACGAGGGGCTTGCCGAGCAACACACAGGCGTCGTTGATCAGATACCGGCTGGGGAAGTTGTCGGTGCCGTCACAGACCAGGTCGTAGGCACCGATGAGATCCAGAGCATTGCCCACATCCAGCATGTGTTCATGCACCTCCACCTGGCAGTGAGGGTTGAGATCGTGGATCCGCGCTGCGGCTGAGCGGGCCTTGGAGCCGCCAACCCCGCTGGAGCTATGGATCACCTGCCGCTGGAGATTGGACAGCTCCACCACATCTCCATCCACGATTCCGATGCGGCCCACGCCTGCCGCGGCCAGATACAGCAACAGGGGGGATCCCAGCCCACCGCTGCCAACACAAAGCACCGACGCAGACTTCAACCGGAGCTGACCGGCAGAACCAACCTCGGGAAGGATCAGATGGCGGGCGTAGCGCCCCAGCTCATCAGCACTCAGCATCGCGTGGTCATGCATGGTTTTGAGTGTCCCAGAGCTGAATCGGGATTTCATCCACATTGCGGTCCCCATGCAGCCACCAGGCCCGCAGGCCAAGCGAGGCAGAGAGGATCAACATCAGACTCTCCGTTTGTCCCAAGCGCCGATCCCTGGACGAGGGAACGGGCGCGGATGCCGGATGGGAATGGGCCACCCCAAGGCAACGTTGGTGGCGATCCCGCGCCCATCGCTGGGCTGCCAACTGCTCCCTCGGATCCACCAGAAACCTGCTGCGACGGTCGTGGATAGGCTGCTGACCGGATGCACCCCGTCCCCAGACATTGCAACAGGGCCAGGTCGTGGTCAGCCTCAAACACCCTGAATTCGTCCGTTGTCCCAGCAGCAAGGCGCAGCCTTCTTCGGGATGGGGCGCCAACAAAATGCGGTGCAGATCCGTGTGGCATCGGTGATCAATTTGCAGCACGGATGGCATAGACCCCGTCGCACCGATACGCTCAGCTGAAATTGTGAGGGATTTAGTCGTTCTCATGAGTGACGCCACCACTGAAGTTAAGGATGCCGCCACAACCGTGACGACACCCCTCGAAACCCCTGAGCAGGAGGACACCACCTCCTTCGCTGAGCGCTACAGCGACGTGCTGGGCAAGGTGAACGACACGCTCGATCAGGTCGACTGGAGCCAGATGGGACGCATCGGCAAGATCGTCGGCATCTTTGCCGCCGTGATCATTGCCCAGATCCTGATCAAGGGAATCCTCGACACGATCAATCTGCTGCCGATCGTTCCTGGTCTGCTGGAACTGCTCGGCGTGGTCGTGGTGGGGCAATGGAGCTGGAAGAACCTCACCACCAGCGACAAGCGCAATGCCCTGGTTCAGCGTGTTCAAACACTCCGGAAGGAGTACCTGGGCTGATCCTCAAAGCTGCCGAGCCAGATCCTTGAGACTGGCTCGGCATTGGCTCAGATAACTCCCCCCAAACAAATTGGCGTGGTTGAGCAGGTGGTACAGGTTGTAGATCTCCACCCGACCGTCAGCGTCTGAAGCATCGGGGATCACCTCCCGATAAGCCGAGCGGAAGGCTTCACCGAAGCCGCCGAACAGCCGGGTCATAGCCAGATCAACTTCCCGATCAGCCCACCAGCTGGCGGGATCAAAAATGCTCCCCCGTCCATCGCTGAGGCTGGCAGCATTCCCACCCCAGAGATCGCCGTGCACCAACGCAGGACACGGTTGATGCTCGTTCAGATGCTGTGCGAGGCGCAGCAACAACGGATTTAGATCCGTCAAATCCTGCTGCAACCCATCAAGGATCTCGAGTTGCGGGCGCAGCCTGAGCTCCACGAAGGCCGATCCCCAGTCATCACGCCAACCACCGGGTTGAGACCCAGCGCCGATGAAACCGTCCCGGTGCCAGCCGAAACGAGCTGGGCTGGAGGCCATCGACGACTGGTGCAGCAAGGCCAAACCCCGGCCAAGGGCTGTTTGGTCGCTGCCACCAAAATCCAGCCAAGGCAACAGAAGCACCGCACCGTGGGGAAGTGCTGCCAGAGCGATGGGCTGCGGCACAACCAGGAACGAGGCATCAGCTTGGGCATGCAGGGCCTCGAGGGTCTCCGCCTCCACCTCAAACAGGGGTAGAGCGCTGGCGCCACCACTTTTGGCAAACAACACCTGGCCATCACGGAGGCGAAGTTTCCAGGCCTGATGGATGCAGCCCCCACCAACGGGGGAGACGTCTGTGATCACAGCCCCCGCCAATGGCCCATCCTTCGCGGTGAGATCCCGACGCAGTTCGCTTTTCATCCTCAGCAGGCCCCCTGTCTTGCCAGCATGGCCCGATTCTTCAGGGCGTAGTGAGCGATTCCAGCGTGATCGTGGTGGGCGGTGGGATCGCTGGCTTGACGGCAGCGGCACTCCTTGCCCGCGATGGCGTCAAGGTCACGCTGCTGGAAGCGCATCAACAACCGGGGGGCTGTGCGGGAACGTTCCGGCGTGGTCCATGGGTGTTCGATGTTGGGGCGACCCAGGTGGCTGGGTTGGAGCCCGGAGGCAGTCATGCGCGACTGCTGAAGCATCTGGACATGCCTCTGCCCAGCGCAGAGCTTCTGGACCCAGGTTGTGTGGTCGACCTTGGCGATGGCTCCCCTCCCATTTCGCTCTGGCATGACCCGGACGCCTGGGCCGCCGAGCGTGAACGTCAATTCCCAGGCAGCCAGCGCTTCTGGAGCCTTTGCCATCAGTTGCATGCCAGCAACTGGCAGTTCGCCAGCCAGGACCCTGTGGTGACGCCGCGCTCCCTCTGGGATCTCGGCACATTGCTGCGGGCCCTTCGGCCCGCAACGCTGGCATCGGGACTGTTCACAGGTCTGACCATCGCCGATCTGTTGCAGCTGTGCGGGTGCGGTGACGATCAACGGCTGCGGCGCTTTCTCGACCTCCAGCTGAAGCTGTACTCCCAGGAACCAGCCGATGGCACAGCGGCGCTGTACGGCGCAACCGTCCTGCATATGGCCCAAGCACCGCTCGGGCTCTGGCATCTGAAGGGATCGATGCAGGTGTTGAGCAATCAGCTGGTGGCAGCCATTGAGCGCGACGGCGGAACGGTACTGATGAAGCATCGGGTCACCAAGCTGCAGCCCCGCTCATCCGGTTGGCAGGTGACGATCAGCACCGGCAAGGGCACGGAACACCAACGCAACAGCCGCGATGTGGTCTGCAGCCTGCCGCCCCAGTGCCTGCAGGAGCTGATCGAACCGGATCAACTGCCCCAGGGGTACCGCAAGCGACTGGACAACCTGCATGAACCCAGTGGTGCGCTGGTGCTTTACGGAGCAGTGCGGCGTGATGCACTGCCACATTCCTGCCCAGGCCATCTCCAGCGGGGCTGCGCATCCCCAGGGCCTCTGTTCGTTTCCATCAGCCGCGAGGGCGATGGGCGTGCGCCCCAGGGGCAGGCCACCTTGATTGCCAGCGTGTTCACCCCAACAGGTGACTGGTGCCGCTTGCCGGAGCCGGAGTACCAGCAGCGCAAAACAGAGATGCTGAACCTTATCCAAGCCGAATTGAACCGCTGGCTCTCGCTCGAAGACGACGCCTGGTTGCACGCTGAACTGGCAACACCACGTGGCTTCGCCGGCTGGACGGGCCGTCCCAACGGCATGGTCGGGGGCCTTGGACAGCATCCAAGCCGGTTCGGCCCCTTCGGCCTGGCAGGACGAACGCCCATACCGGGGCTTTGGCTCTGCGGCGACAGCCTTCATCCGGGCGAGGGCACAGCGGGGGTGAGCCTGTCAGCCCTCAATGCCTGCCGGCAGCTCAGGGCCGAACGGGGTCAACCCCTCAGTTTTCGGAGCTGACTTCCCCTGGTGCCCTCAAAAAATCCGGGCGCAGGGTCTGCGTTCGGCGCAGTTCCAACGCGAGCTGAGACCAGTTTTGCTGGAGCACGGCATCTTCGAGCTGCTCCAGGCTCCAGCGGTAGGCCGCCAAGCCACGCAACACCGCATCCCGATTGGTGGAGGCCATCGCCACCCCCAGCTCGGGATTCCCGCCACCCACACGACTGGTGTCGGCAAAGCCACTGGACGCCAGCACCATCGCCAACTGCCGGATCTCCGGATCCCGTTCATCGCCGACTGCCCGCAGCAGTGCAGCACTCACCAGCACAGGCATGTGGGAAATCAGAGCCACAGCCTGGTCGTGCTGGGACGCGGTGGCCGTCAGCCAATGGCCACCCACGCTGACGGCCAGATCACGAACGTGAGCCAGGGCAGCGGGGTCTGTTTTTTGATCCGGAGTCGCGATCCAAGGGCGGCCGCGGAACAGATCCAATACACCGGCCTCAACGCCCGCCTGAGCTGTGCCTGCCATGGGGTGACTGGCCACAAAGCGGGGATGCCGCTGGCGCCAAGCCTCCAACACAGGTTGTTTGACCGAACCAACATCGGTGATCACCGCTGCTTCAGGCAGGGCCGCAATGAGCTCATCAGGTGGGTTCAGCAGCAAGGGAATGGGCAACGCCAGGATCACCAGGTCGCAACCCGAGAGGCAGCTGGGATCGGTCGACACCGCGCCCACCAGCCCTCGGGCCATGGCGCGATCCGCCGTGGCCTGACGATGCACAAGGCCCTGCACCGTCCAGCCCCGCGCCTGCAGATCCAGACCAAGGGATCCCCCGATCAAGCCAAGGCCAACGATCCCCACACGTCCCGGTTGCACCGCCATCTCTCCCGCAGGGTCGTGAAGCCATGTTGATGGATGGATTGCCATGAACCAATCGCCAGGGGAACCCTGCTTAGGGTTTGACGATGTTGGAAGCCCAGGCCCACCACCAGATCAAAACCCTGCTCCGTCAGGAGGAATCCGACTGGCCCCACCACCTGACCCTGAGCCGGCTGGTGGCACGAAGCCTGAGGCGTCGCGACACAACACTCGTTCAGCTCCCCCCCAGCAGCAGCGAACGCTGGTGGCTCGGTCTGCTGGTGCCGCTGTGCCTGGCTCCCGAAGCGGGGGCGCTGGTGCTGACGGCCCCCCAGCGCCGGCGTCTGCTCCAGCTGGAATTGCCCCGTCTCCGCAACCAGGGCCTGAGGCTCCCCTGCTGGCAGGGACCGACCCCTCCTGAGGGTCCTCAGCTCTGGCTGATGGATGTTGGCGAGCTGATTCAGGCCCATCGGGACGGCCACTTGGGCCAACGGCAACTGCTGATTCCGGAGATGGATCAGTTGAGCCGGCGGATGCGCAACGCTCTCACCTTGGAGATCGAGCATCAGCACTGGGATGAGCTGCGCCAGGCCTGTCCCCAGGCGGAATCCGGATTGCTGGAGCTGCATGACCGCATGAGCCGGCAGCTGTTCGCTGATGCCACGAGGCCGTATGGCGCCGTGCGACTCGAGGGCTCAGCCGGGCAGGCCCTGCGTGACCTGCTCCAGCTGATGCCAGCCAGCCCTGAACCGTGGAACAGCCTCCGCAGCATCAACCCGGCGGAGTGGAGTCAGTGGGCTGAACTGGATCACCGGCTGCTCCAGTGGCGCTGGAAGCTGGCCCCCCTCGAACCCCTCCAACTGCTGCGAGGGGTGCTGCTGGATCACCCCTGCCTGATGTTCAGCAGCAATGGAGACAACGCCAGGCTTGATCTGGAATTTGAACAAGCCGGCGTTGCTCCCGGCGTGCGGGCAACACTGCGGGAACGGGAGCTTAATGAACCGCTCCCCCTCTATGCCCCGCGGCGCCAGCCGCTGCCGAACACCCGGATCTACGCCCAACATCTCCTGGAGGAGAGCAGAAGGCTCATCCTTGGCCAGGCGGGGCTCACCCTTGTTCTGATCAATGACGACCAGCTGCGTCGGCAGCTGACCAGCTCCCTGGCGGCGGAATTCGGACGCCGTGTGGTGCATGAGTCGACAGCACCCGAAAGCAATGGCGTGGTGACCTGCAACTGGGACTGGTGGCTGGAGCATCAGGAGCAACTGCCGGCCCCAGCACAGCTGATTGTCGGCATGCTCCCCATCGCCAGCCTGGACAATCCGCTCACCTCGGCTCGGGTGGAGCGGTTGAAACAGCAGGGAGAGGACTGGTTCCGCACCCTGCTGCTGCCGGAAGCTCTGAGCCTGATCCCTGCCGCCATAGCGCCGCTGCGCCGCAGCGGTGGTCGCCTGGCCATCCTCGATGGCCGCCTGCGAGGGCGCAGCTGGGGTGATCAGGTGCTGAATCGACTGGAACCTTGGATTCCATTGCAGCGACTGCTGCCGGAGTGAACAACACTTAGCCTCCTTGCAACGCTCAGAAGTGCATGGGAGAAGCACGCCGCCGGGCTGCCCAAGGCTTACCCCCTCGTCAAACCAAAGCCAGCACCAAAGCTGTGGACACCTCCCCACGGGTGGTGTCCTGGCTTCCGCTGACCCGCAATCAGACGCAGCAGTTCATGGCGGTGACCACCCGTGGCGCCTGGATTGGAATCGGGGGAATGGTGGTGCTATGGGTCACAGTGCGCTTCATCGGCCCAGCCGCCGGTTGGTGGACGCTTGCGGATACCCCCTGAGCAACCTTCTCAACCCAACAAACGAAAACCAAAGAAAACCTTTAGACTGGGTCTCAATGGAGACTCAGTTATGTTTCCGCGCCTCGCCGAGCACTACAGATCCGTCGTTGAAGACCTGGTAATGAGCCTGCAGGCCCTAGCCAGCAGCCTTCAAAGCGCAGGCTTGACAGCCACTTGCTACTCCTGTGGCGACGGCCGCGATGGCCATGGAGCTTCGTTTGTGGCTGACATCGGCGATGGCCACATGGTGCGCTTTCTTGTCTCCGACTTCGGCATCAGCTGGGTGGAATCCCGCAACGGCCGAGAACTGGTGAAGCTGGAGGGAGCAGAAGCCATCCAGGAACTGCAGCGGATGGCTGATTTGGCCCAGGAAGGCCAGGTCCGCGCCATGCAGTCCCTGGCCCAGGCCGCCTGAGATCAGGCGGCGGCTTCCGGAGCCTTTGCCACAACGGGCTTGTCAGCAGCCGCCTTCGCAGCGGCAGCCAAAGGCCGCATGGAATTCGACTTCACCTCAGAGCCCTCCGTCAGCTTTTGACGCACCAGCGTTTCGATGGTGGCTGTTGCATCCGGGTTCTCCTCCATCCAGGTGATGGTGTTGTCGCGACCCTGACCGATGTTGTCTCCCTCGTAGCTGTACCAGGCGCCCTTACGGACAACAACACCCGTTTCTTCAGCCAGATCCAGCAGACAACCCAAGGTGCTGATGCCGCGGCCAAAGAGAATGTCGAATTCGGCAATGCGGAAGGGGGGCGCCACCTTGTTTTTCGCCACTTTCACCTTGGCCCTGATGCCGAATTCCTCAGTTCCCTTCTTGAGGGTCTGAATCCGACGGATGTCGAGGCGAACCGAGGCATAGAACTTGAGCGCGTTGCCTCCAGTGGTGGTCTCAGGGTTGCCGTAGGTCACACCAATCTTGAGACGCAGCTGGTTGAGGAAGATGACGGTGCAACCCGACTTGCCGATGTTGCCGGTGATCTTCCGCATCGCCTGACTCATCAGACGCGCCTGGGCGCCAACCGCCAGATCTCCCATCTCACCTTCGATCTCAGCGCGGGGGGTGAGGGCAGCCACCGAGTCGACAACGACCAGATCCACCGCCGCCGATCGCACCAGTTGATCAACGATCTCCAGCGCCATCTCGCCGGTGTCGGGCTGAGAGACCAGCAGGTTCTCCACATCAACGCCCAGAGAAGCGGCATAAACGGGATCCAGGGCATGCTCCGCATCCACGAAGGCCGCCACACCACCACACTTCTGCACTTCAGCGATCGCGTGCAGGGTGAGCGTGGTTTTACCGGAACTTTCAGGGCCGTAAATCTCCACCACGCGGCCCTTCGGGTATCCACCACCCAAAGCGAGGTCAAGGGTCAGCGCACCGGTGGAAATCGTCTCCACCCGCATGCGGGAGGCATCGCCCAGCCGCATGATCGATCCCTTACCGAAATTGCGCTCGATCTGACCCAGCACCAGATTCAGCGCCTTGTCCCTCTCGCCGGAGGAACGGGGATCGGAAGCGCCGGATTTCATATCTGCAGGCATGAAAAGGACCTGAAACTAAGGAACGAGAGATCCAATGCCACAGAAGCGCCGAATCGTCTCAGGTAGTACAAGCGTACCGTAACGAATCAGGGCCATTGCGCCAGGGGGGCCCGAAAACGATCTGGATGGAGCAGGGCAATCCCTGAGGGAAGACGGCTCTGATCCTGCGGGCGAAGATAGCCCCAACTCACCAGAAAACAGGGCAACTTTTCTAACCCTGGCGTTGAGCGCACCGCCTCCAGCGTCGGCCGGCGGTCTTCCACGAAGCCACACAGCCTTCGCTGCTGCTGAAGCTGAAGCAGAACCTGAGGCTTGGCGCCAGCCTCACGGCCATCCAGGCGCCAAGGATGCAGGCCGAGGCTGTTCAGCAGTTCAGCTGTGAAGGCCTGGGTTTTGGTGGTCAGAACGGACCAGTCCACCCCCTCAGCCTCCAACTGCTGCAGCCGCTCCACCAGACCGGGGAAAGGTCGATGCAGCGCCAACCAGGCCGAACGGTTCTGCTGAACGGCTTGATCTCTGGCGTCATCGAGGGCCGCCTGCAGCTGCTCCGGCCGCCATCCACGCCGTTGCAGTGCCGAGGCCTGCGCTTCCCCGTAGGACCGCAGCCAATCCTGAAGGTTCAGCACCGGCAGCTCCGCGGCCAGCAGAACCATCTCCCAACCGTGATGGACCCACGGCCGCAGCTGTCGGAAGGCGTCAGGCACCTGATCAGGCGTCAAGCCCTCTGGAGCAGCCTCAAGACGACGACAGGCATGCCAAGCACTCCACCAGTACTCCGCCATGCCATCAACGATGACCCCGTCGAAGTCGAAGACCAGGAGGGGGCGATCATTCATGGACAAAAACTGGGCCGCTAGGATTCGAACCTAGGAATGGCGGGACCAAAACCCGCTGCCTTACCACTTGGCGACGGCCCATTGATCCGTTTGAACCGCGACCTGCGGATCACCGGAGTACACATAGTTACCCACAGCAGCCAACCCTTCGTCAATCCACCGGGCGAACCAACCGACGGCCGATCAGCGGGGGAAAACCCTCAGGCGTGACATTTCAGCCTCACCGAAGACATCACTGCGCAGTCGGTAACGGCGCACAAGGTCGGCCTGCATCCGGAGAACACGCTCACTGCGAGGCAGCAACTCCACCGGCCTGCCTTGCGGCATCACCACCTGTTCCACCGCAAGCCGGCATTCCTCGAGAGCAGCCAATTCATCGTCCTGAGAGGCCCGATCCGGCGGAGTGACCTCAGCGGCTGTTTCGGTGGCCTGACGGCGCAGAAGACGTGCCATGGCACGGGTCACCTGGGGCAGGGTGTCGGACTTGATCACCAGGATCGGGATCCCCAGATCCCTGACCTGACGGCGCAGTGATGGTTGACGACTAAGGCCCAGCCGAACGCTCAACACCACATCAGCCTCACTCAAGTCCTCCACAACCCGCGCCTTCCAACCGTGGGAACGGATGGCCTCCTCCACAACACGAGGTGGAACCCCGCAACAGAGAACCTGCAGATGCTCGGCGCTGGTCTCCGGCGGAGGTGGTTCCTCTGCCGCACTGGCCCCTCGGGCACTGGCTGCAGGCATGGGCACGGGAGCGGAAACCGGCTGATCCGCAAACGACCGCTGGGACGGAGGCCGCAGCAAACCGGAAGCCTGAGGCGGGTCCACCAGCTGAACGCCCCCCTCAGGCGTCAGCTCGCGCTCCTGAACCCTTGGCTTCAGGCCCCGGAGCAGTTGATCCACGGTGGCGGCAACGTCGGTGTGTACGGCCCAGCGCTGCCGGCTGTGCATTTCAACCGCCACCGGAAACGTTGGTTCAGCGGCGCGCTCCAACACCGTTTTCTGACTGCGCCGCCGCCGGGCCTCCTCATCCCCGAGGGTGACCGCCTGAATGCCCCCCACCAGATCGCTGAGGGTGGGGTTCTTGATCAGGTTGGCCAAAGCATTGCCGTGGGCTGTGGCGACGAGAACTACACCACGTTCAGCGATGGTGCGCGCGGCCTGCGCCTCCAGCTCCGTGCCGATCTCATCGATCACAATGACTTCGGGCATGTGGTTTTCCACCGCCTCGATCATGGTTTGGTGCTGCAGCTCAGGCCTGGCCACCTGCATGCGGCGGGCCCGACCAATCGCGGGGTGGGGGATGTCGCCATCACCGGCGATCTCATTGCTCGTGTCAATGACAACAACGCGCCGATCCAGCTCATCGGCAAGCACCCTGGCGATCTCGCGCAACGCCGTTGTCTTGCCAACACCCGGGCGCCCCATCAACAACAGGGACTGCCCTCCATCCAGGAGGTCCCGCACCATGGCAACGGTGCCGAACACGGCTCGGCCCACCCGGCAGGTCAAACCGACCACCTCACCCTGACGGTTGCGAATCGCACTGATCCGGTGAAGCGTTCGTTCAATTCCCGCCCGGTTGTCGCCACCAAACTGACCGAGCCTCGCCACCACAGCCGTTAGATCCTGGCGGGACAAAGGCGTGGAACCCAACGCCAGGGCACGGCCCGGATAACGAGCTTCTGGAACCCGACCCAGATCGAGCACCACCTCAAGCAACTGCTCTCGCGCGTCTTCCGGCCGCAACTGCTCCTGCACGGCATCCGGCAGGAGCTCGAGAAGGCGATCCAGATCGTCGGTGACCCGTTGCGTGCCCATGGGATCTGCGCGTTTCAGCCTTCTAGCAAGAGCGCTGCAGCCATGGCGCCACCAATGGACGCGCGAGGGAGAGGGCACGCTTCCAACCCTCGGGCCATTGCCACAGGGCAAGACCACGGGTTTGCGCCTCATCCAGCACAGGCATCAGCAAGCGACGGGCCACACCACCAAAGGCGATGCCAGCCGGTCGCTCCGTCGGACGCAAGAACTCCAGCGTTGCGGCGTTGGTACCACCTGCCAACTGCAGCGGGCCCGGCGGGGCCAGACTCCGCATGGCACGCCAGAGCTGAACTGCAGCCCACGCGGTGCCAGCCCCCACATCGCCGCTCATCGGACGCCCATCCAGCTGCCAGAGGGGTCTGTAACCGGCTTGCCGCAAGCGGGAGTAGCGACGCCAAAGCAAATCAGCCAACTGATCGGCCTTCACGCCGTGGCCCTCCAAGCCGGAGCTCACAGCCAAGCGCCGCAAGGGAACCTTTTGCTGCTGAAGGCTTTGGATCAGCGTTGCGAAGCCCTCGTCATGCCCAGATGCGGTGTGAACCTCCACAGCATCGGGCTGAATCGATTGGAGCAGGGAGATCACCTGCTCAGGGGCCAAACGGTGGTCGCGCTCCTCGATCAAGCCATGGGGGCAAGCCGGCAGGCAGCGGCCGCAGCCATAGCAACGGTGTTGGTCGATGCCAGCAACGGACGGAATCGCTGCCGCCGGACAAATCCTTTCGCAGGGCCGCGGACAGTCCACCGGACAGCGACCAGGATCGAACCAGGCCTTGCGGAAGTGAGCATCGGTGCCATCACTGAGGCTCACCATCAGCCAAGGGCGACGCCCTGTTTGCGCCTCAGCCCAGTCCAGGCCGCGACGCGCTGCCAGGGCAACCGCTGGATCGGCCGCCACATCAACGCAATGAACACCAACAGCCGCAAAGACTGCGGTCAGGTCGGCAATGGCTGGCAGATCCTGGTTGCTTGCCCCACAGATCAGCTTGACCCAGCGCCCCTGAACGAGGGCGTCGTCAGGCGTCAGGCCTTCAGATATGTAGTCATCGGTTCCCACTTCAGGCTACGAGCACCACCCATCTCCACGATGATGCGTAAACGCTGTTCGCGCTTGCACAGATCGCAGAGCGAAAGAAGTTCGGAGCGCGAGAGCACCTGGCCTTCCAGCAGCCAAAGAGCCACGGGAGCATCACCTTCAAACAGGTCGCCGAGCTGGGGAGCCACCTCCTGCACTTCTCCCACAGCAGCACCACGACCAACGCTTTGATGGCCGAGATGGGGCGGACGAATGCCGTGCTTCTGGGTGAGAAACACCTCCGGATCACCAAGACCACGGGCCGAAGTCATGCGGGTGCTGTAACCGGCGCCGCGCAGACGTCTTAATAGACGGGTTTCTGCACCGCCTTCGAGCGGAGCCTGCACCGCCAGACAACCATTGGCTTCGAGATCACGGCGAAATGCCTGACCGGTGAGAAGCAGAGGCATGGCAGCTACAGGGATTGGAGGAGATTCTGGCAGCAGGCAGAGGGATCAGGGGAGAGGGAAGGTCGGTGTTGTAGGTTCGTTGTTTGTTCTGTGTTTCTGTGCCCGTCCGCTAGCCGGGCCTCCAGTCGGCAGAACAGATTCGACGATTGCGTCGAATCCCCAGGCCAGTACGGAAGCTTTCTTCGGAAATCTCCGTCGGGAAACTGCAACAGCACATCGTGCAGATGCAAGTCCCAGCCTCGCTGAATCGTTCGCTAGCCCATTCGAATCCACTCCTTCGGGAGTTCCGCTTCGAACCACGTCTGCGTCCAATCGATCAGCACCTGACCCCATGCGGTTCTCCGCCTGGTGGTTGTCCACGCTGGCGCTTCCTCCCCATCCATGTCCATTGGCATCCTCGGGAAGAAGCTGGGTATGTCCCAGTTCTTCGACGAGCAGGGCAGAGCTGTTCCGGTCACCTTGATCGAAGCCGGCCCCTGCCGCATCACCCAACTCAAAAACGACGACACTGACGGTTATTCCGCAGTACAGATCGGCTTTGGCGAAACCCGCGAGAAGCTGATCAACAAGCCCGCCCAGGGTCACCTCAACAAATCCGGTGAGGGCCTTCTACGTCATCTGCGCGAATACCGCGTCGACAGCGTTGAAGGTCTTGAACTCGGTGGCGCCATCACCGTCGGCGATTTCGAAGCCGGCCAAAAGGTGGACGTCAGCGGTGACACCGTCGGCCGCGGCTTCGCTGGCTACCAGAAGCGCCACGGCTTCAGCCGGGGTCCGATGACCCACGGTTCGAAGAATCACCGCGAGCCCGGTTCGACCGGTGCCGGTACGACCCCGGGCCGCATCTATCCCGGAAAGCGGATGGCCGGTCGCTACGGCGGCAAGAAAATCACCACCCGCGGCCTGACCATCCTCAAGGTGGACAGCGAGCACAACCTGCTGGTGGTGAAGGGATCCGTGCCCGGCAAGCCTGGTGCGCTGCTCAACATCCGCCCGGCCTTGCGCGTGGGCGCCAAGCCCGCCAAAGGAGGTAAGTGATGGCCAGTTGTGTCGTTCGTGATTGGCAGGGCAAGGAAGCCGGCAAGGCAACCCTGGACCTGAAGGTGGCCAAAGAGACCACCGCCGTTGACCTGATGCATCGGGCAGTTCTGCGTCAGCAGGCCCATGCACGCCAAGGAACCGCCAGCACCCTCACCCGCTCAGAAGTGCGCGGTGGTGGTCGCAAGCCCTACAAGCAGAAAGGAACTGGTCGGGCCCGTCAGGGATCGATCCGCACTCCTCTGAAACCCGGCGGCGGCATCATCTTTGGACCCAAGCCCCGCACGTACAACCTTGCGATGAACCGCAAGGAGCGTCGTCTGGCCCTGCGCACCGCTCTGATGGCCCGCATTGACGATGTGACCGTCGTGAAGGACTTCGGTGCTTCGCTGGAGGCCCCCAAGACCCGTGAGATCACAGATGCTCTGGGTCGCCTCGGTGTTGCTGCCGGCTCCAAGGTGCTCATCGTTCTGACGAACCCCTCCGATGTTGTGCGCCGTTCCGTGCGCAACCTGGAGAAAGTCAAGTTGATCTCCGCAGATCAGCTGAACGTCTTCGACCTGCTCCACGCCAATGCTCTGGTGCTGGGCGAGGAAGCTCTCGCAACCATCCAGGAGGTCTACGGCGATGACTGAACGTTTCCAAGGACGCCTGGCGGATGTGATCCGCCGTCCCCTGATCACCGAGAAGGCCACCCGCGCCCTCGAAATCAACCAGTACACCTTCGAGGTGGACCACCGCGCCGCAAAGCCCGACATCAAGGCCGCCATTGAGCAGCTCTTCGATGTGAAGGTCACCGGCATCAGCACCATGAATCCCCCGCGACGCTCCCGTCGCATGGGTCGCTTCGCCGGCAAACGTGCCCAGGTGAAGAAAGCCGTGGTGCGCCTGGCGGAGGGCAACTCGATCCAACTCTTCCCTGAGTCCTGAGGGGTCTGAATCGTCATGGCAATCCGTAATTTCCGCCCCTACACCCCCGGTACCCGCACCCGGGTGGTCACTGATTTCAGTGAGATCACCAGCCGCAAGCCGGAGCGGACCCTGGTGGTGGCCAAACACCGCCGCAAGGGCCGCAACAACCGCGGTGTGATCACCTGCCGCCACCGCGGTGGTGGCCACAAGCGCCTCTATCGCGTGGTGGATTTCCGTCGCAACAAGCACGGTGTCCCCGCCAAGGTGGCCGCGATTCACTACGACCCGCACCGCAACGCGCGTCTGGCACTGCTCTTCTACGCCGATGGCGAGAAGCGCTACATCCTTGCTCCTGCAGGAGTTCAGGTGGGCCAGACCGTGGTCTCCGGCCCTGATGCCCCGATCGAAAACGGCAACGCCATGCCGTTGTCCTCGGTGCCCCTCGGTTCGGCGGTTCACTGCGTTGAGCTCTACGCCGGTCGTGGTGGCCAGATGGTCCGTACCGCCGGTGCTAGTGCCCAGGTGATGGCGAAAGAAGGCGACTACGTCGCTCTGAAGCTGCCCTCCACCGAGGTTCGCCTGGTTCGCCGCGAGTGCTACGCCACCCTCGGCGAGGTCGGTAACTCCGAGATGCGCAACACCAGCCTGGGTAAGGCCGGTCGTCGCCGCTGGCTCGGTCGCCGTCCTCAGGTTCGAGGCAGTGTGATGAACCCCTGCGATCACCCCCACGGTGGTGGTGAGGGTCGTGCACCGATCGGCCGTTCCGGCCCAGTGACCCCCTGGGGCAAACCCGCCCTCGGTCTCAAGACCCGCAAGCGGAACAAACCCAGCAACCAATATGTGCTCCGGAAGCGTCGCAAGACCTCCAAGCGGAGCCGTGGCGGACGCGATTCCTGATGCAAACCATCACTTATCCGCTTGCTTAAACCGTTATGGGACGTTCACTCAAAAAAGGTCCGTTTATTGCCGACAGCCTGCTTCGCAAGGTTGAAAAGCAGAACGACAACGACGACAAGTCTGTGATCAAGACCTGGTCACGGGCCTCCACGATCCTGCCGATGATGATCGGCCACACGATCGCGGTTCACAACGGCCGCACCCATGTGCCGGTGTTCATCACCGAGCAGATGGTGGGCCACAAGCTGGGAGAGTTCGCTCCCACCCGCACCTTCAAGGGCCACATCAGAGACAAGAAAGGAGGCCGCTAAACCATGACATCGTCAACCCCAACGGCACCCACCGCCCAGGCTCACGGTCGCTTCATCCGAGGCTCCGTGTCGAAGGTGCGCCGTGTGCTCGACCAAATCCGTGGCCGCACCTATCGCGACGCGCTGATCATGCTCGAGTTCATGCCCTACCGCTCCACCGGCCCGATCACCAAGGTGCTCCGGTCTGCGGTGGCCAACGCTGAGCACAACCTCGGTCTCGACCCCTCATCTCTGGTGATCTCGAGCGCGACCGCTGACATGGGCCCCTCCATGAAGCGCTACCGCCCCCGCGCCCAGGGCCGGGCTTACCAGATCAAGAAACAGACCTGCCACATCAGCATTGCTGTGGCGGCTCAGACCGATTCCTGACCCCCGAGGACTCTGACCCAATGGGACACAAAATCAACCCAACCGGTCTGCGCCTGGGGATCACCCAGGAACACCGGTCACGCTGGTACGCCTCCAGCAAGAACTATCCGGCCCTCCTCCAGGAGGATGACCGGATTCGCAAGTTCATCCACAAGAAGTACGGCTCCGCCGGCATCAGTGATGTGCTGATCGCCCGCAAGGCCGATCAAATGGAAGTTGAACTCAAGACCGCACGCCCCGGCGTGCTGGTCGGCCGTCAAGGCAGCGGCATCGAAGAGCTTCGCTCCGGCATTCAGAAGACCATCGGCGACTCCAGTCGTCAGGTGCGCATCAATGTTGTCGAGGTCGAACGCGTCGACGGTGATGCCTTCCTCCTTGCCGAGTACATCGCCCAGCAGCTGGAGAAGCGTGTGGCCTTCCGCCGCACCATCCGCATGGCTGTGCAGCGCGCTCAGCGTGCCGGCGTTCTGGGTCTGAAGATCCAGGTCTCCGGTCGCCTGAACGGTGCTGAGATCGCCCGGACGGAATGGACCCGCGAGGGTCGGGTGCCCCTGCACACCCTGCGTGCCGACATCGACTACGCCACCAAGGTGGCCAGCACGACCTACGGCGTGCTCGGCATCAAGGTTTGGGTGTTCAAGGGCGAAGTGCTGAGCGAACAGGCTCAGCCCATGCCGGTGGGTGCTGCCCCCCGGCGCCGGGCCAGCCGTCGGCCCCAACAGTTCGAAGACCGCTCAAACGAGGGTTGAACAGGAGGCCTGAACCATGCTGAGTCCAAAACGCGTCAAATTCCGTAAGCAGCAGCGAGGCCGCATGCGCGGCGTCGCCACCCGGGGCAACACCATTGCCTTCGGACAATTCGCGCTGCAGGCACAGGAATGTGGCTGGATCACCTCGCGCCAGATCGAGGCCAGCCGTCGTGCCATGACCCGCTACGTCAAGCGTGGCGGGAAAATCTGGATCCGAATCTTCCCCGACAAGCCGGTCACCATGCGCGCTGCCGAAACCCGGATGGGTTCCGGTAAAGGCAACCCAGAATTCTGGGTGGCGGTGATCAAGCCCGGCCGGATCCTGTTCGAGATGGGCGGTGATGAAATCACCCCCGAAATCGCCAAGGAAGCCATGCGCCTCGCGCAATACAAGCTTCCCGTGAAGACCAAGTTCATCCAACTGGATGAGCAGGAGAAGTCAGCTGGTGCCAAGGCTCCGGCAGCTTCTGAAGCCGTCACCGTGGAGTCCTGACCATGGCCCGTCCCAACGCCGCCGATGTGCGCAGCCTGTCCGATTCGGACATCAACGAACAGATCGACGGCCTGCGCCGCGAGCTGTTCCAACTCCGTTTCCAGCAGGCCACGCGCCAGCTCGCTAACACGCACCGTTTCAAAGAGGTCCGCATCAAGCTGGCCCAGCTGCTGACGGTGCAGTCGGAGCGCCAGCGCTCCACCGCCTCCTGATCCCCCACTCCGTAACCATGGCAGTCAAGGAAAGGATCGGCACCGTCGTCAGCGACAAGATGGAAAAAACGGTGGTGGTCGCGGTGGAAAGCCGCTTCCCACACCCCATCTATCAAAAGACGGTCAGCCGTACCACCCGTTACAAGGCTCACGACGAAGACAACACCTGTCGCGTCGGTGACCGCGTTCGCATCACTGAAACCCGTCCGATGAGCCGCCAAAAGCGGTGGGCCATCGCCGAGGTTCTCAGCCACAGCCCGAAAGCTGCAGCTGAGGAAGCCAACAAGGCTGAAGCTCAGGAGGTGAAGCAGTGATCCAGCAGGAGTCCTATCTCACCGTTGCCGACAACAGCGGCGCCAAGCGCATTCAGTGCATTCGCGTCCTCGGCACCAACCGTCGCTATGCCCACGTGGGCGACGTGATCGTTGCCGCTGTGAAGGATGCCGCCCCCAACATGGGCGTCAAAAAGTCCGACGTGGTGAAGGCCGTTGTGGTGCGTACCAAAGCCACCATGCGTCGTGAAACCGGAAACTCGATCCGTTTCGACGACAACGCCGCCGTCATCATCAACGACGACAAAAACCCGAAAGGCACCCGCGTCTTCGGACCGGTGGCCCGTGAGCTGCGTGAGCGCAGCTTCACCAAAATCGTGTCCCTCGCTCCGGAGGTGATCTGACCATGGCGACTGCAACCACCAAGGCCAAGGCCACCGAGCGCATCAAGATGCGCATCCGCAAGGGCGACACCGTTCAGGTGATCGCCGGCAAGGACAAGGGCAAAACCGGTGCCGTTCTGCGCACCCTGCCCAACGAGAACCGTGTCGTCGTGGAGGGCGTGAACATGCGCACCCGCCACGAAAAGCCCACCCAGGAGGGCGAGACCGGCCGCATCGTGACGGAGGAAGCTTCCCTGCATGCCTCCAACGTGATGCTGTATTCCACCGACAAAAAGGTGGCCAGCCGCGTTGAAATCGTCGTCGAGACGGACGGCACCAAGAAGCGCCGGCTGAAGAAAACCGGTGAAGTCCTCGACTGATCCCGACTTCTGACCACGCCCAGAAGCACCCCAACCCGTTATGTCACTCAAGAAGCGCTACCGGGAGACCATCCAGCCCAAGCTGCAGAAGGATCTCTCCCTCACCAACATCCATGAAGTCCCCAAGGTGGTGAAAGTCACCGTCAACCGGGGTCTCGGCGAAGCCGCCGCCAATGCCAAGTCCCTCGAGGCTTCGGTGAATGAGCTGGCACAGATCACCGGCCAGAAGGTCGTTGTGACCCGTGCCAAAAAAGCCATCGCCGGCTTCAAGATTCGGCAGGGCATGCCGATCGGCTGTGCCGTCACCCTCCGTGGTGATCGGATGTATGCCTTCCTCGAGCGCCTGATCAACCTGGCGCTGCCCCGCATCCGCGACTTCCGCGGGGTCAGCCCCAAGAGTTTCGATGGCCGCGGCAACTACACCCTTGGGGTGCGCGAACAGATCATTTTCCCTGAGATCTCCTTCGACAAGATCGATGCGATCCGGGGCATGGACATCACCATCGTGACCACTGCCCGTTCGGACGAAGAGGGCCGGGCCCTCCTCCGCGAGATGGGAATGCCGTTCCAGAGCAACTGAGCCCTCCCCGTCGACACCTATGGCCAACCACGACCCCATTTCCGACATGCTCACCCGCATTCGCAATGCGAGTGAGAAACGTCACGAAACCACCAAGATCCCCGCTTCGCGGATGACCCGCAGCATCGCCAAGGTGCTGCAGCAGGAGGGCTTCATCTCCGAGATCAGCGAGCAGGGTGAAGGCGTTCGCACCGAACTGGTGCTCGCCCTCAAGTACAGCGGCAAGCACAGGCTGCCCACCATCCGCTCCATGCAGCGGGTCAGCAAGCCCGGTCTCCGCATCTACAAGAACACTCGCGGCCTGCCCAAAGTCCTCGGCGGACTGGGCGTGGCGATCATCTCCACCTCCAAAGGTGTGATGAGCGACCGCGACGCCCGTCGTGAGGGCGTCGGTGGCGAAGTGCTCTGTTACGTCTACTGATCCGGAGCTGAACCATGTCACGAATCGGCAAAACCCCTGTTCCCGTCCCTGAAAAGGTCACCGTTTCTCTCGACGGTCTCACCGTCAAGGTGAAAGGACCCAAAGGCGAACTGGAGCGCACCCTTCCTGAAGGCGTCAGCGTCAGCCAGGACAACAACACCATCGTGGTCTCTCCCACGAGCACCAAGCGCATCTCCCGTGAGCGCCACGGCCTGAGCCGCACCCTCGTCGCCAACATGATCGAGGGTGTCAGCAACGGCTACAGCAAAGCCCTGGAGATCGTTGGTGTGGGCTCCCGTGCCCAGGTCAAAGGCAAAACTCTCGTGGTGAGTGCTGGCTACAGCCACCCCGTCGAGATGGAAGCCCCTGAAGGCATCACCTTCAAGGTGGAGAACAACACCAAGGTGATCGTCTCCGGCATTGATAAGGAGCTGGTGGGCAACGAAGCCGCCAAGGTCCGCGCCATCCGTCCGCCCGAGCCCTACAAGGGCAAGGGCATCAAGTACGAGGGCGAGCGCATCCTGCGCAAGGCAGGCAAGTCCGGCAAGAAATAAGCCTTGTCCTGACGTTCCTTCCCTTCACCCACCATGTCCCAACTGTCCCGCAAACAGCAGACGCAAAAACGCCACCGGCGTCTGCGTCGTCACATCACCGGAACCTCAGACCGTCCGCGGCTGGCCGTGTTCCGCTCCAACAACCACATCTACGCCCAGGTCATCGACGACGCGGCCCAGAGCACACTCTGCTCCGCCTCCACCGTTGACAAGGAGCTGCGCGCCGGCCTCAAGGCTCCGGCTGGCAGCTGCGACGCCTCTGTCGCCGTCGGCGAACTGGTCGCCAAGCGCGCCATCGCCAAAGGCATTCAGCAGGTGGTGTTCGACCGCGGCGGAAATCTGTACCACGGCCGGATTAAAGCCCTCGCCGATGCCGCCCGGGAAGCGGGCCTTCAGTTCTGATTCCTGCTCAACCCATGACAGATTCCTCCCCCCAATCCAATCCCAAAGCCGTGCCGGGTGCGGCCGACGTTCCAGCGGCAGCCGAAGGGCAGCAGCAACAGGAACAGCGCCGCGGCCGTGGCGACCGTGATGGTCGTCGTGGCGACCGGCGTGGTGGCCGTCGCGGCCAGGAGCGCGATTCCGAATGGCAAGAGCGCGTGGTTCAGATCCGCCGAGTCTCCAAGACCGTGAAAGGCGGTAAGAAGATGAGCTTCCGGGCCATCGTGGTTGTCGGCAACGAGAAAGGCCAGGTCGGCGTTGGCGTCGGCAAGGCCGGTGATGTGATCGGTGCCGTCCGCAAGGGTGTTGCCGATGGCAAGAAGCACCTGGTCAAAGTGCCGTTGACCCGCCACAACTCCATTCCGACCCTCTCCAATGGTCGTGATGGTGCTGCCAGCGTGCTCATCCGCCCTGCAGCCCCTGGTACCGGTGTGATCGCTGGCGGTTCCATCCGCACAGTGCTCGAACTCGCCGGCATCAAGAATGTCCTGGCCAAGCGCCTGGGCAGCAAGACCCCCCTGAACAATGCACGGGCTGCCATGGTGGCCCTGTCGCTTCTCCGCACCCACAAGGAGACGGCGAAGGAACGGGGAATCTCCCTCGAACAGATCTATTCCTGATTCGCGATGACTCTCCGACTCAATTCCCTCAAATCCAACAAGGGCGCTCGTCGCCGCAAATTGCGCAAGGGCCGCGGCATCGCCGCTGGTCAGGGTGCCAGCTGCGGCTTCGGTATGCGCGGCCAGAAATCCCGTTCGGGTCGCCCCACGCGCCCCGGCTTCGAGGGTGGCCAAATGCCTCTGTACCGCCGGGTGCCGAAGCTGAAGCACTTCCCCCTGGTGAATCCCAAGTTCTTCACCGTGCTCAACGTTTCTGCGTTGAACGACCTGAAGGACGGCAGCACCGTCAACTTGGATTCCCTGGTCAAGGACGGCAGCGTGACCAGCCCCAAGCATCCTCTGAAGATGCTCGGCAACGGTGAACTGAAAGCCAAAAAGCTGACAGTGCAAGCCGCGGCGTTCACCGCCTCGGCCCGCACCAAGATCGAAGCCGCAGGCGGAACCTGCGAAATCCTCGACTAATCAAGGGCTCGTCCCCAAGTCAGCCCTAGGGTCTGAGCCGTCCGCTGGATTTCGATCCACGGGCGGCTTCTTGGCTTTTCGCCCAACTTCACTTTCTTCCGGACATGCTCGTCAGTCGGGGTCGCAACCCCAACGCCTCCGAAGTGATCGGCCAGCTGATCACCAACCCTGGGCTCCGCAGTCGCGTGCTCACCACACTCGGCCTGCTGTTGTTGGTGCGTCTTGGGATCTACATCCCAATGCCCGGAATCGATCGGGAAGCGTTCAAGCAATTCATCGATCAAGGCGGACAGCTGATCGGTTTTCTCGACATCTTCACCGGCGGCGGGATCTCCACCCTGGGCATCTTTGCCCTGGGGATCCTGCCCTTCATCAACGCCTCGATCATCCTCCAGTTGCTGACCGCAGCGCTGCCGCAGCTGGAAGACCTCCAGAAGAATGAAGGCGAGGCTGGCCGACGCAAGATCGCCCAGATCACCCGTTATGTGGCGCTCGGTTGGGGTCTCGTCCAGAGCGTCGTCTTCGCCATGATCCTGCGCCAATACGCCGTGGAGGGTCTCAGCGAAGTGACCTTTGTGGTTCAGACGGCCCTGGCCCTGGTGACCGGCTCGATGGTGGTGATGTGGCTGAGTGAAGTAATCACGGAGCGGGGCATCGGCCAGGGGGCTTCCCTGGTGATTTTTTTGAACATCGTCGCCACCCTGCCGCGCACCCTCGGCGCCACGATCGAAGCCGCTCAAACTGGTGACCGGGACACCGTGCTGGGCATCATTGTTCTGGTGCTGGTGTTCCTGGCCACGATCGTTGGAATCATCTTCGTGCAGGAGGGAGCTCGCCGTATCCCCATCGTCAGCGCCAAGCGCCAGGTGGGTGGAGCAGGTGTGCTCCCCACGCGTCAGAGTTATCTGCCGCTCAAGCTGAATGCCGGCGGTGTGATGCCGATCATTTTCGCTTCAGCCCTGATTTTCCTGCCGGTCACCATCGCCAACCTCACCAAGAGTGAGTGGTTGATCCGTGCTGCCAGTGCCCTGAATCCTGGGGCAGCGAACCCCTGGCCATACGCACTCACATTTTTTGCGTTGATCCTGGGCTTCTCTTATTTCTATGCCTCGCTCACGGTGAATCCCTCTGACATCGCAACCAACCTGAAACGGGGTGGTGTGGCGATTCCAGGCGTTCGCCCCGGCAGCGCCACGGCCACTTATCTCTCAGGAGTCCAGAACCGCCTCACCTTGCTGGGTGGTCTGTTCCTCGGCGCCGTCGCCATCATTCCCGCGGCCGTCGAACGCGCCACGAATGTGCAGACCTTCCAGGGGCTTGGCGCCACATCACTACTGATCCTTGTCGGTGTGGCCATCGACACGGCCAAGCAGGTGCAGACCTATGTGATCTCACAACGCTACGAAGGCCTCGTTCGCCAGTGAGCGCTGCTGGGCAGCGCACCTTCCGTTCACGTCACCTCACGCTTACGCAACCATGAAAAATCGCTTGCTCTTTCTTGGCCCTCCCGGAGCCGGCAAAGGCACCCAGGCCGCTCGGCTGTGCGATGCCAACAGCATGAAGCATCTGTCCACAGGCGATCTGCTGCGCTCTGAAGTAGCAGCCGGCAGCGATCTGGGCAAAGAAGCTGAAGCGGTGATGAACCGCGGCGAACTGGTGAGCGACGCCCTTGTGCTGGCGATTGTAGAAAGCCAGATGAAGGCTCTCACCACCGATGGCTGGCTGCTGGATGGGTTCCCGCGCACGGTGCCCCAGGCTGAAGCACTCGAACCCCTGCTGGCCGAATTGCAGCAACCCATCCAGGCCGTGGTTCTGCTGGAGCTGGATGACGCCGTTTTGATTGAACGCCTGTTGGCCCGCGGTCGCGCCGACGACAACGAAACGGTGATCCGCAATCGCCTGGAGGTTTACCGCGAGAAAACCGCACCCCTGATTCGCTTCTATAGCGACAAGGGTCTCCTCGTTTCCGTCCCCGCCCAGGGCACAGTCGAGGAGATCACCAAGCGGATCGAGGCCGTTCTCGGTTGACCGGCATGGTAACGTTGCCGTTTGGAAATTTGGAGAGCCACGCCTCATGAAGGTGCGCAGCTCAGTGAAAAAAATGTGTGACAAGTGCCGGGTGATCCGTCGCCACGGCAAGGTCATGGTCATTTGCGCCAACCCTAAGCACAAACAGCGCCAGGGCTGATCCCCCGCTGTTCTGAAACATTCCTCGCCTCCAGGACTTCGGAGGCATCTGTCCTTTTCAACTAAACGAACGTGGCACGGATCGCCGGCGTTGACATTCCCCGCGACAAGCGGATCGAAGTGTCCCTCACTTACATCTACGGAGTTGGTCTCACCCGCTCACAGGCCATCCTGGCCAAAACCGGCGTGAACCCCGACATCCGGGTGAAAGATCTGGAGGACGGAGATCTTCAGAAGCTCCGCAACGCCATGGAGGAATACACCCTCGAAGGCGATCTGCGCCGTCAGGAGGGCATGGCCCTCAAGCGCCTGCAGGACATCGGCTGCGTCCGTGGCCGTCGCCACCGCATGAGCCTTCCCGTTCGTGGCCAACGCACCCGCACCAACGCCCGCACCCGCCGCGGCGCGCGGAAAACTGTGGCCGGCAAGAAGAAGTAAGTCCCCACATCCTTATCCCTGACTGCATACGGCCATGGCTAAAACCGTCAAAAAATCCGGCCCCAAGAAGGCCAAGCGCAACGTCCCTAACGGCGTTGCTCACATCCAGAGCACCTTCAACAACACCATCGTGTCCATCACCGACACCGCCGGTGAGGTGATTTCCTGGTCTTCTGCAGGTGCCAGTGGCTTCAAAGGTGCTCGCAAAGGCACCCCCTTCGCGGCTCAAACCGCTGCAGAAGCAGCAGCACGTCGCGCCCTTGACCAAGGCATGCGTCAGATCGAAGTGCTGGTGAGGGGTCCTGGCTCAGGCCGTGAGACCGCCATCCGTGCTCTCCAGGTTGCTGGCCTCGAAATCACCCTGATTCGCGACGTCACCCCCCTGCCCCATAACGGTTGCCGCCGGCCCAAGCGCCGCCGCGTCTGAACCGAGCTGATTTCCGTCCGGTTTCTCCCCTTACCCCGATTCAGACCGTGTTGCAGTACCAGATTGATCGCATTGAGCATCAAGTGGCCGAGGATCGCGCCCAGTCCGGCGTTTTCCTGATCGGTCCCCTCGAGCGTGGCCAGGCCACGACCCTGGGCAACGCGCTGCGTCGCGTGCTGATGGGTGGGCTGGAAGGCAGTGCTGTCACCGCCATCCGGATTGCCGGTGTCAATCACGAATACGCCACGGTTCCTGGGGTCCGTGAAGACGTTCTCGACATCCTGCTGAACTGCAAGGAGCTCACCGTCAACAGCCGTTCGGCCGAACTCGAGATCGGTCGTCTCGTGGTGGCTGGACCCGCTGAAGTGAAGGCCGGAGATCTTCAGTTCTCCTCTCAGGTGCAGGTGGTGGACGCCGATCGTCCGATCGCCACCGTGGCCGACGGCCACAGCCTCGAGCTGGAAGTGCACGTTGAGCGCGGCGTTGGCTATCGCCCGGTGGATCGTCACAACGAAGAAACCAGTGCTATCGATCTGCTCCAGATCGATGCCGTGTTCATGCCCGTGACCCGGGTCAACTTCACCATCGACGAAACCGCCGTTGCCGAAGGCGGTTCGGCCCGCGAGCGCCTGCGGATGGAGATCGTCACCGACGGCTCCATTACCCCCGACGACGCCCTGGCTCAATCAGCCAATCAATTGATTGAGCTGTTCCAGCCGCTGGCCACGGTCACTCTCGTGGAAGAAGTTCCTGCTGAACCCGAGCCCTCGGCGGAAGCACAGATTCCTCTTGAGGAACTGAACCTTTCAGTTCGCGCCTACAACTGCCTCAAGCGGGCCCAGGTCAACTCCGTGTCTGACCTGATGGGCTTCAGCTACGAGGATCTTCTGGAGATCAAGAACTTCGGTTCCAAATCCGCTGATGAAGTGATCGAAGCCCTCGAGCGCATCGGCATCTCCATCCCCCAGAGCCGCACTTCTGCATAACTGCAGAACGGCCTGAACGTCCTTTTTCGTCTTCGTCACCGACAGAACCATGCGTCATCAATGCCGAGTTCCTCAGCTGGGACGTCCAGCTGACCAGCGCAAGGCAATGCTGCGCGCCCTGACCACCCAGCTGATTCGCGAAGGTCGGGTCACCACCACCAAGGCACGGGCCAAAGCGCTTCGCGACGAAGCCGAGCGCATGATCACCCTGGCCAAGGACGGCAGCCTCGCCTCCCGCCGCCGGGCCATGGGTTACATCTACGACAAGCAGCTGGTGCATGCCCTGTTCGACAAGGCTCCCAACCGCTACAGCGATCGCAAGGGTGGCTACACCCGCATCACCCGCACCGTTCCCCGTCGTGGCGACAACGCCGAGATGGCCATCATTGAACTGGTCTGATCAGACCTCACGTCAGTTCTGACGTTTGAACACCCAACCCTCGTCTGCAGGTCCTGAGCCAGCGTCCCTTCAGCGGATCGCGCTCAGCCTTCAGTACGAGGGTTCTTCGTTTTGTGGATGGCAGCGCCAACGCAACGGTCGCAGTGTTCAGGCCGTGCTGGAGGACGCCATCGCCCAGCTTGATCCGCACCGACCGGTGCAGACCTTTGCAGCCGGTCGCACCGATGCCGGCGTTCATGCCGCCGGTCAGGTGGTGCACTTCGACTACAGTGGGTCGATCCCAGCTCGCAAATGGGCCCCGGCCTTGAACGGACGCCTGCCGAGCACCATTCGTGTGCGCGAATCCGTCGCCCGTCCCCTGGATTGGCATGCCTGTTACTCCGCCACCTACAGGCGGTACCGGTACACGATTCATAACGGGCGCCGCCCCAATTTGTTTTTAAGCCCCTGGAGCTGGCACCGTTACCAACACAGGCTGGATGAGTCCCACATGCGGGACGCTTTGAGCAGCATGCTTGGTCTGCACGACTTCAGCGCCTTCATGAAGGCAGGCAGCCGTCGCGCCCATGCCCGAACCACCGTGCAGGAGGTGCTCGTGGAGCGCCAAGGCGATCTTCTGCGGGTTGAGATTCAGGCCAGTGGTTTTCTGTACGGCATGGTTCGCCTGCTGATGGCCCAGTTGGTGGCCGTTGGCGAGCACCGTCTCAGTGTTGCCGCCTTTGAACAGCGCTGGAGGGAACGACGACGCCATGAGGTGAAAGAGGCGGCGCCGGCCACGGGCCTCTGCCTGCTTCGGGCTGGCTATGCCGAGCCCATCTTCACCAAAGCCGGCTGGTACGATTGTCAGCCGTGGTTTTTTCTGGCCGAGAGCGATCCGCCTCCGGATCCACCCTCAACGCCGGGATAAACGGGCCTCTACTTCGAAAGCTGCCCAACTCACTGGAGCTGGAGGGCCGAAGAGTAAGCTCGATCTTTAGCCCCGTCAGGTCCAGTTCTGGACCGACCCCTTTGCCCAGTTCCGCTTCTTCAGGCGGGACATAACCGAACCGGCATGCCGGCGCGATGAACAAGACCTCTCTCCCCCCGATTGATTCGATCGACCGCCAGTGGTACGTGGTGGACGCTGAGAATCAAACCCTCGGCCGTCTGGCCACTGAAGTGGCCGCCGTGCTGCGTGGCAAGAACAACCCCAGCTTCACCCCCCATCTGGACACCGGTGATTTTGTCGTCGTCGTGAACGCCGAGAAGATCAAAGTCTCCGGCCGTAAGCCCCAGCAGAAGCTGTACCGCCGTCACTCCGGTCGTCCCGGCGGCATGAAGGTGGAAACCTTCGAGGCTCTGCAGGAGCGGATCCCCGAGCGGATCGTGGAGAAGGCCATCAAAGGCATGCTTCCCCACAACGCCCTGGGCCGCCAGATGTTCCGCAAGCTCAAGGTCTACAAAGGCACCGAGCATCCCCACGCCGCTCAGAAGCCCCAGCCTCTTCAGCTCAACCCCTCCGCATCCGCCCAATGAGCAACAACTCCGTCGTCTACTGGGGCACCGGTCGTCGCAAGACCTCTGTCGCCCGTGTTCGTCTCGTCCCCGGCAATGGAACGATCACCATCAACGGTCGTCCCGGTGACAATTATCTGAACTACAACCCCTCGTACATCGCAGCGGTGAAGGCTCCCTTGGAGACCCTCGGCCTCAGCAGCGAGTACGACATCCTCGTCAACGTTCATGGTGGTGGACTCACCGGTCAGTCCGGCGCCATCAAGCAAGGTGCAGCCCGCGCCCTGTGCGAACTGTCTGCCGACAACCGCAAGCCGCTGAAGACGGAAGGTCACCTCAGCCGCGACCCCCGTGCCAAGGAACGCCGCAAGTACGGCCTCAAGAAAGCCCGTAAGGCTCCTCAGTTCTCCAAGCGCTGATTTTTTTACCGATGCCAAAGCCCGACATTCATCCCACCTGGTATCCCGACGCCAAGGTGATCTGCAACGGCGAAGTGGTCATGACCACAGGCGCCACCCAGCCGGAGATCCACGTCGACGTCTGGAGCGGCAACCACCCCTTCTTCACCGGCACCCAGAAGATCCTCGACACCGAGGGTCGTGTGGACCGCTTCATGAAGAAGTACGGCATGGGCACCAAGAAAAAAGGTGCCGACTCTGCCAAGGCCGAGTCCAAGGCCTGAGGGTGAGAACGGGGCATGGACGCCTCGACCTTGTTCACACGGCTGGAAACAGCCACAGCCAGCTTCCGCAACCTCGAGCGGCAGCTGGCTGATCCTGATGTGGCCGCTGATCCGAAGCGGCTTGAATCGATCGCACGGGAGCGATCAAGACTTGAGCCACTCGTGCTCGACTTCGAGGAACTCCAGAAGCTCGAATCCGAGCGTGATTCCGCACGTCAGCTGCTGAAAGACAGTCGCGGTGACGCTGCAATGGAGGAACTGGCGCAGGATGAGTTGGCCAGCCTCCAGGAACAGCACGCAACGCTGACGGAGCGGCTCACCCTGGCTCTGCTGCCGCGGGATCCCCGCGATGAGCGCAGTGTGATGCTGGAAATTCGTGCCGGCGCAGGCGGCGACGAGGCCTGTCTCTGGGCCGGTGATCTGGCACGGATGTATGAGCGGTACAGCCAAAAAGTGGGCTGGGCCGTGCAATCCATCAGCTGCACCGAGGCCGACCTGGGCGGGTTTCGCGAACTGATCCTGTCGGTGCGTGGCGACAGCGTCTACAGCCAACTGAAATTTGAAGCGGGAGTGCATCGGGTGCAACGGGTACCGGCCACGGAATCCCAGGGTCGGGTCCACACCTCAACAGCCACGGTGGCCGTGATGCCCGAAGCCGATGCCGTGGAAGTTCAGCTCGACCCGAAGGATCTCGATATCAGCACCGCGCGTTCAGGCGGTGCTGGGGGGCAGAACGTCAACAAGGTGGAAACAGCTGTGGACCTTCTCCACAAACCCACGGGCATCCGCGTGTTCTGCACCCAGGAACGCTCCCAGCTGCAGAACCGGGAACGGGCCCTGGAGATCTTGCGCGCCAAATTGTTGGAGCGGGAGCAGGCGGCTGCCGCAGAACGCGAAACCAGCGACCGACGCGCCCAAGTGGGCAGTGGTGACCGCTCTGAAAAAATCCGCACCTACAACTACAAAGACAACCGAACCACAGATCACCGACTGGGCCGAAACTTCACCCTGGAACCTGTGTTGGAGGGCCAGCTAGAAGACCTGATTGGTGCCTGCATCGCCGAAGAGCAACGTCAGAAACTCGAAGCGCTGAGCGATCAGGCCGAGGCCTGACGGTCAAGCACCAATCACGTACTTCGCCCATTCCTGGTGATGACCGGAATGGATCTGGCGCCGGGCCTCAAAACTGAGGCTGCTGGCCGGTCGCCGCGGCACATGGCGCAGAGGCATGGCGGCTTCCTTCGGAGTTCGATTGCCTTTGCGCACATTGCAGCTGAGGCAAGCCGTGGTCACGTTCTCCCAGGTGTCGCTACCTCCCCGACTGCGGGGCATCACATGGTCGATCGACAACTGATTGTCACGACTGCCGCAGTACTGGCAGGTGTGGTTGTCCCGCTGGAAGAGGTTGCGACGCGTCAGGGGCAGCTGACGAAAGGGAACGCGAACATACTGGCGCAGGCGGATCACCGTTGGCAGGTGGGTGCCCTGACGCAGTTGCCGACAGGGGTCGTGTTCCAGACTCTCGGCCTTGCCCTTCAGCATCATCACCACAGCCCGTCTCCAGGTGGTGATATTGAGCGGCTCGTAGGACGCATTGAGAACGAGAACCTGGCCCATGCCAGCTCACTCAATAATGGTCATGCTATCGGCGATGTGAAGCTGTCTCGGTAGCGCCGAGCACCGCCTGTGATTCCGGAGCTGAATCCACGTCAGCGCGCCTGGGTAGAGGTTTCACCTGCAGCGATTCGGGCCAACGCCAGGGCGCTCTGCCAACACCTCGGCGCTCGTACCCAACTGATGGCGGTGGTGAAGGCCGATGGCTACGGGCACGGCGCCGAGACGGTGGCACGGGCTGCCCTTCAGGGGGGAGCCACCAGCCTTGGCGTGGCCACGCTGCAGGAAGGTCTTGAGCTGCGGCGGGCCGGCCTGGATGCACCGGTGCTGTTGCTAAGCAACCTCAATGAACCGGAGGACCTGCGCACCTGCCTGCACTGGCGGTTGATGCCCACCCTGAGCAGCCTCAGGGATGCCCAGCTCTGCAACGCTCTGGCGGCCGACAGCGGTCGGTGTTTCGACGTGCAATTGAAGATCGACACCGGCATGGCACGGTTGGGCTGCTCCCTCAGCGAGGGGCATCAGACCGCGGTGGCGCTGCAGAGCCTGGAACACCTCAATCTGAAGGGCATCTACAGCCATCTGGCCTGTGCCGATGAGCCGGACGATGCCTTAACCAGCCTCCAGCAGGAGCGCTTCGTGAGCATGCTCTCGGCCCTGCCGCGAGGCGGCGCCGGCATCACCCGTCATCTGGCCAACTCGGCGGGAACCCTGCTCAACCGGGAGCTGCATCATGACCTCGTTCGCGTTGGCCTGGCCCTGTACGGCCATGCGCCCGCCAGGCATCTGGGCAACGTCATTCCCCTGCAACCCGCCCTGGCGGTTCGCGCCCGGGTCAGCCTGATCCGCGAGGTGCCCGCTGGCACAGGAGTCAGCTACGGCCATCGCTTCATCACCCAGCGCCCCACTCGGCTTGCCGTGGTGGGGATTGGCTATGCCGATGGTGTTCTGCGGTCCCTCAGCGGACACATTCACGCCCTGCATCGCAATCGCCAGCTGCCTCAGGTGGGAGCCATCACCATGGACCAGCTCCTGCTGGATGCCACCGATGCAGCTGAGCTGGAGCCAGGCGACATCGTCACTCTGCTGGGCCAGGACGGTGACCTGGAGTTAAGCCCTCAAAACTGGAGCAACCACTGCGGCTCGATTCCCTGGGAGATCCTCTGTGGTTTCAAACGACGCCTGCCCCGTGTTGAAGTCTGACCATCTGCCGAGCACTTGGTACTCTGGGTGCGCCGCTGGAGAGGTGGCTGAGTGGTTGAAAGCGGCTCCCTGCTAAGGAGTTACAGGAGGCAACTTCTGTCGAGGGTTCGAATCCCTCCCTCTCCGTTCCAAATTCATTGACTTAATCCGCCGGTTCCTCGGAGCTGGTGAACTAGTTGAGTTGCCGTGCCAGCTCCGGCAAAAGAGATGCGTCCCTGGCGCGATCGGGCCCCGTGGTGAACACCACCAGCAAGCTGGGGGGCTGCTGTTCGGACGTCTGGAACCAGGCGGCGTCATGACGGGCCTGACTCATCCAGCCGGCCTTGCTCCAGAGGAGCGCGTCCTCAGGCAGGCCTTCGCCCAGAAATCCATCCACCTGGTTTTCAGGATCAGCGCAACGCTGCTTTTGATCGAGCGAGCGCCGCAACAGACCCTGCAGCCGACGACAGGCCGGTGGCGACACCACCGCACCGGTCATCACCGCCTCCAGCATCCGGGCTGTCGCAACCGTGGACAAGCCATTGCGGTTGCCGTTGTCGGCCCCATAGAACATTTTTTCCCGGCCATAGGGACCATCACCCCAGGTCTTCTGGCAGCAATTCACCGCCTCAAGTTCCGGCCAGGCCAGGCTCTGCAACCAGCCATTGATCAAGCGACGCTGCTGCATCCAAAGCTCCCAACGTTCGCCATGGAGGGCAGGGCCGCTGGTGGTGCCTGTGAGCAGATCTACAACCAGCCCCGTGGCATCGTTGCTGGAGTCGGCGATCATGTCGCGCATCGCGCGCCGCAATTCGTCGCTCTCAGGGATCAGGTCCCGTTGCAGCCACTGCTCAACGGCGACGGCATAAAACAGCTTCACCACGCTGGCCGGATAGAGAATCCGGTCTTGGTTCCAGGAAGCACCACGGCCCTGACCCGCCTCCGGTGCAGCGTCGTCGTACTGCACCCAGGTGATCGCGAGGCTGTTGCGCAGCCCCGGGCGACCGTCGGCATCGAGCCCATCGAGGGCCGCCTCAAGCCGAGCCGCCATTGCGGGATCGGGACGGTAGAACGCCATAGCGATTCGATTGGGCCATGGCGACGTTAGGCACCCTGCTGGCCCCGGACCTGATTCAGACAGGCTCATGTTGGCAGCTGTGCGCTGACGTGAATGGTTATTCGCGATCTGACGGCGCGAGTCTGACCACCCAGGCCTGTCGTGGACGACGCTTTCGCATTCTGGAGAGGCAGAGCAAGAGGATCGCTGTTCAGCTGCTGGAGGATGGCTACCGCTGCTGGCTCGAACTCGATGCGGTTCTGGGGCGAGCTAAGCGATGCGCAGCCTGGAGACCGTCGCCGCTGAGCGCAACGGAGATTGAACGACGTCTGCCCGGCGTGCTCGCCTGGAGCGAAACCGCCCAGCAGCGTCCCAATGTCTACCTCTGGGGAGGCACCACCGAGCCGGACATGGATTGTTCCGGTCTGATGCAAATGGCCTTCGCCAGCCAGGGCATTTGGATTCCGCGGGATGCCTACCAGCAGGAGCGGTTCTGCCAACCTGTTGCCGCTCTCCCCGACGATCACAGCCTGCTGCGCCCTGGAGATCTGCTGTTTTTTGGCACACGGCGGCGTTGCACCCATGTGGGGCTCCATCTCGGCGAAGGCCGCTACCGCCACAGCTCAGGCCAGGACCATGGGCGCAATGGGATCGGCATCGACAGCTTGCACAGCAGAGATCAACACCCGGTGGCTTGCCATTACAGGGCTGAATTCCGCGGCGCAGGCCGTGTGGTGCGTTGCCATGACGGATCGCATCTCTCCTGACGCTGCAAGCCGGATCGACCAGGCCCCGGCTTAAGTTGAGCGCCTCACAGCGCGACCGGCATGAGTGCACCCCTGAATCTCTCGGTGGTGGTGCCGCTGTACAACGAAGAGGAAAGCCTGCCCCACCTTGTTGAGCAGCTCCTTACAGCACTGCGTCCAACCGACGAAGCGTTTGAGCTGGTCCTGGTCGACGACGGATCCAGCGACCGCACCGCGAACGTGCTGGCCAAGCTCAGCGCCGAAGTGCCCGAGGTGGTGGCTGTGCTGCTGCGGAAGAACTACGGCCAAACCGCCGCCATGGCGGCTGGGTTTGATGTGGCTGGCGGAGAGGTGATCGTCAGCCTCGATGGAGATCTGCAGAACGATCCGGCCGATATCCCCATGCTGCTGGCCAAACTGCGAGAGGGGTATGACCTCGTGAGTGGCTGGCGCCATCAGCGCCAGGACGCCGCTCTCCAGCGCAAACTTCCCTCCCGGATCGCCAACCGCTTGATCGGCCGGGTGACTGGGGTGCGGCTGCATGACTACGGCTGCTCCCTCAAGGCCTACCGCCGCGAGGTGCTCTCAGACATGCGGCTCTATGGAGAGCTGCATCGCTTTCTTCCCGCCCTGGCCTTCATCGAGGGTGCACGGATCACCGAAGTGAAGGTGAACCACCGGGCGCGTCAGTTCGGCAGCAGCAAGTACGGGATCGATCGCACCTTCCGTGTGCTGATGGATCTGCTCACCGTCTGGTTCATGAAGCGTTTTCTGACCCGGCCGATGTACGTGTTCGGCTTCGGAGGGCTGCTGGCCATCGCCGCCAGCCTGATCACCAGCACCTATCTCCTGGTGATCAAGGTGATGGGAGGCGACATTGCCAATCGCCCACTGCTCACCCTGGCGGTGGTGCTTGGCTTAGCTGGCATTCAATTGTTCTGCTTCGGACTGCTGGGCGAACTGCTGATCCGCACGTACCACGAAAGCCAGGATCGCCCGATTTATCGCATCCGCGAAACATTGCGCGGCGGCCGAGCCGGCTGACGGATCGGGGCAGCGGCCGGCGCGCCGCGGAACGGTGCGATCGCAGTAGCAGCTGCTTCCACCACACGCGCATCGCTGTCCCGCAGCGCCTGGCGCAGCAGGGGCAGCACCGAACGGTGTCCCCATCGGCCGGCCAAACGAACAGCGCGCAAACGCTCCTCGGGTCCAGCCTCCAGATCAGCCTTGAGACGACGCTCCAGGGCAAGTCGCTCCAAGGGACTGCTCGGCGCCGTCCAGGACTCCAGCGCAAGCTCAGCAGATTCCCCATCAACTGCAGGCTCAATCACCAGTTCCAACTGGGCACGATTGATCTGTGCGACACGGCTGGCATCCGTGCTGGAAAGCATCGGCTTCACCGGCTTCCTGCGCAACCAGAGCACCACCGTGAGCAGCACGACGGCACCGGGGAGGAGAACGTTCTGCATGCGGATTGAACTTTTATGTCGCCGTCGGGGCCTAAAGCAGGCCGTCAGAACGGACCTACTTACAGTAGCTGCGAAGCTTTTGGCCTCGACATGACTGGAGATTTCGCTGCTGCCTGGCTGCCTGCGATTTTCGTGCCCATCACCGGAATCGTGTTCCCCGCAGTGTTCATCGTCCTTGTTGGTCGAGTGATCACCGCTGCCGAGTGACCGCGACCTGCGGACCGTTTCAACCCCTCAGCACTCGTACCTCATGACCGTCACTCCTGCTGCTGATCCCTGCGTCGGCAACCTTGCGACACCCGTCAACAGCGGCTATTTCATCAAGGGCCTGATCAACAACCTGCCCCTGTACCGCCCCGGGATTTCCCCGAACTTCCGTGGCCTAGAAACCGGTGCAGCCTTCGGCTATCTGCTCTACGGCCCCTTCACCATCTGTGGTCCCCTGCGTGCCACGGAGTACCAGCAAACCGCTGGTCTGCTGGCTGCCATTGGCGCCGTGCACATCCTCAGCCTGCTGTTTCTGCTCTACAACCAGCCCGGCAAACAACCCAACATCCCCCCTGCAGATGTGACGGTTGAGAACCCCCCCGCTGACCTGTTCACCCGCACCGGTTGGGCTGACTTCACCAGTGGGTTCTGGCTCGGTGGTTGCGGCGGTGCCGTCTTCGCCTGGTTCCTCTGCAACACCGTTCACGTGCAGGAACTGTTCAAGATCGCTGCTGGTGTGTGGAGCGTCGGCTGAAGCGATCCACTGAAACAGCCAACCCAAATCATTCATCCCCTGGTTGCCTGATTCCAGGCAGCCGGGGGATTTTTCCTGGCAGGATTCATTCACATTTGAGACGTCCCGGTGCGGTCGATCTCCCAGCCGTTTCTTCAGCGGCCTGTTCTGACGGTCGTCTGCAGCCTGCTGATCCTTTTGGCAGGCTGCACGTCGTTGTTCGGCCTGGGGCTGGAGGATCTTCCGCCCCTCGCTCCCACCCGCGTGAGTGTGAGCGCCAGCTTCCCGGCGGCTTCACCGGAGGTGGTGGAGCAGAGCGTGACCCGGGTGTTGGAACAACAGCTGAATGGCCTTGAAGGGGTCGAAAGCATCAGCTCAACCAGCAGGCAGGGCGGCGCCAGCATCTCCTTGCGCTTCAACGCGGGTGATCCCGAGCTGAATGCGATCAAGGTTCAGAACGAGGTGAACCTGGCCAGCCGCAGGCTGCCCCAGGCCGTAACGCGCCAGGGGCTCCAGGTCCGGCGCTCCTCGGAAGACCTATTGATGATCCTGGGGTTCAGCCATCCACCGGATCAATACGTCCCCACCTTCCTCACCGGCTGGCTGGACCAGACCCTGCGGGACGCGCTGCTCAGCACACCAGGCATCGGTGATGTGCGGATCTTCGGCAGCAGTGAAATCTCCTTTCGCCTGTGGTTGGATCCGCAACGCCTCGAACAGACCAACCTCACCCTTGGCGATGTCAGCCGAGCCCTGGCTGAACAGAACGTTTTAGCTGCCGTTGGCAGCATCGGGGCTGCCCCAGTCCCAGCGGGGCAAGTGCTGAGCCTTCCGGTGGAAGCGGAAGGGCGTCTTCGCAGCCAATCGGATTTCGAGAATCTCGTCTTGCGCCGGCTCGACAACGGCGGGCTACTGCGCCTGAAGGATGTGGGACGGGTTGCACTCGGACAGCGCAACTACGGACGCGAGGCCATGAATCTGGCTGGCGAGCGTTCGGTGGCCATGGGGATCTACCAGCGCGATGGGGCCAATGCCCTGGAGGTGAGCAAGGCGATCAAGCGCAAGCTGAAACAGTTGGAAGCGAGCTTTCCCCCGGGGATCGAGCGCTCAATGATCGTGGATGTGGCCGACACGGTTCAGGCCAACCTCCATCGCACCTTCATCACCTTGCGCGATGCCGTGCTGCTGGTGCTGGTGGTGCTGGTGCTGTTTCTGGGCCGTTGGCGTCTCGCCCTGATCCCTGGCCTTGCCGTGCCGGTGGCGCTGGTGGGAAGCCTCAGCCTGGTGAAACTGAGCGGTTCCAATCTCAACAGCCTGATCCTGTTTGGCCTGGTGCTGGCCACCGGAATCGTTGTGGATGACGCCATCGTCGTGAGCGAGGACATCGCCGGACGCATCGAACGGGGCACACCCCCCGAACAGGCGGCCGAAGACGCCATGGCCGAGCTAGCGACCGCCGTTGTGGCCACCTCATTGGTGCTGGCAGCCGTGTTCCTGCCCGTGCTGCTCATTCCTGGATCGATCGGACGCCTCTATCAACCGATCGCCCTGGCCATCAGCGGAGCAATTCTGTTCTCCACCCTGAATGCGCTCAGCTTCACCCCGATGGCCTGCGCCCAGGTGTTAGGCCCAGGGGGCGGCCGTCTTCCTGGGGCCATTAGCAGGATCAGCCGCTGGCTTCGGCAGGGCATGCAAACCCTGCAATCCCAATACGCGAAACAACTCGAGCACTGGCTGCAGCACAAGCGACGCATCGCCCTCGTACTGCTGAGCGGCCTTGTCATCACGGCCTCAGGATTGGCGGTGATGCCAACGGCGTTCATCCCTGATGACGACCAAGGCCAGATCCGCGGCTACTTCACCCTCCCCGACGGCGCCAGCCTTGAGCGCAGCGTGGCCGTGATGGACGACATCCGACGCGTCGTCAGCGAAGAGCCCTTGGTGCGCACCGGCAACTTTTATGCCGGGAGCTCCTTCGGACAGAGCGGAGAAGACCGTGGATCGTTTTACCTGCGCCTTCAGCCACTCAAGGACCGACCTGGCAAAGCGCAGAGCAGCAACGCCATCAAACGCCGTCTCAATCAAAAGATTCAGCAACGTGTTGGTGATGCCAGGGTCGTGCTGATCACACCGCCAACCGTGCGGGGATTCAGCAGTGAATCAGGACTTTCTCTGGAACTGCTGGACCGCAGCGGAGGGCAACTCAGCCTGGAGCAATTCGGCCAAGTCGCCCAGAATTTCATCCAGACGGCCAAGGCGACAGACCGATTTGAACGGGTGAGCACCCGCTTTGATGCCAGCTTCCCCCGCTGGAGGCTGGAGCTCGACCGCGACCAACTGGCTGCTCTCGACCTCGACTACGGCACAACGCTACGGGAGATCGGCACCGCTTTCGGCGGCCGCTACATCGATGACACCTACGACGACGGTCGAATCCGCTCCATTGTTCTTCAGCTGGATGGCCGCGAGCGACGTCGGCCGGAAGATCTCACGGGGCTGATGGTGCGCAATCGCGGCGGTGAGCTGGTGTCGGTGGCAAGCGTGGCCAGCTTGACCCTCGAGGAGGGCGTCAACAACATCCGCCACTACGAACTCAACCGGGCCATTCGGATCACCGCCATCCCCGCGCCAACGGTCAGCAGCGGTGAAGCCATCAATGCCCTCACTCAGGCCGGTGATCGCATTGGAGGCAGCAACATCGGCCTGGCCTTCACTGGCCTGGCGTTAGAGGAACAACGGGCTGGGCAGGTGACCTGGGTGCTGTTTGCCCTCGGCGTGACGGTGGTCTATCTGCTGCTGGCCGCTCTCTACGAGAGCTTCATCGACCCGTTGATCATCCTGCTCACGGTGCCGATGGCCCTGCTCGGAGCTCTGATCGGCTTGAAATTGCGGGGCCTTCCACTGGATGTTTACGGCCAGATGGGACTCCTGGTGCTGGTAAGCCTGGCGGCCAAGAACGGAATTCTGATCGTGGAATTCGCCAACCAGCGGATGGCGGCAGGCCTGGCCCTGCGCGAGGCCGTTGTGGATGCAGCCGTGAACCGGATGCGCCCAATCCTGCTAACAGCGGTCACATCCCTGGCGGGTTTCGTGCCCCTTCTGTTTGCCCAGGGCACGGGAGCCGCCAGCAGGGTCAGCATTGGCACCGTGGTGTTCAGCGGACTGCTGGTGGCCTCGTTGCTGTCCCTCTTTGCCGTCCCTGCCGTTTACCTGATGCTGAAACGCGATCGAAGGCCCACCGCGTAGGGTGCGCTCTCGATCCAATGGTTCTGCTGCTGGAGGGAACAATGACCATCACCCCACGGGCGACAACGGCAACCAGTTCCCAGGCGCAGTTCTTCGATTACGCCTCAGCAGCCAATCCCCTGCAACAGGGGCTGATCAGCACGATCCCCTACCGCAGCTTTTCGGCCAGTTTTTTTGATCAAGCCGGAACGGCCCTGCAACCTCTTGATTTAAGTGCCGACTTGCACTGCGAAGGCCCGGCCACCGGTCCATCGCTCTGCGGCAACTTCATCCGGCTGAATCAGGGATCCCTGCGCACCCATGCGGATGCGACCAGTCAGCTGTTCTTCGTGGCCCGGGGCCATGGACAAACTGAAGCCTGTGGTCAGGTTTTTCACTGGAGCGAGGGAGACACGTTCGTGCTTCCGGCTGGCGGTGAAGCCATTCACAGCAGCGATACCCACGCAGGCCTGTATTGGGTGCACGATGCTCCCCTGCTTCGTTATCTGGGCGTGAGCACAGTGAAACCGGTGTTCGAACCCTGCTTCTACAGCCACCAGGATGCTCGCGCGCAGTTGGATGCCATCGCCAGCAATCCCCGCGGAGCCAACGCCAATCGCGTGAGTGTGCTGTTGGGAAACAACGCCTTCCCGCAGACACGCACCGTCACTCATACCCTCTGGGCCATGTTGGGAATCCTCCCCGCAGGCCAGGTGCAGCGGCCCCACCGACACCAGTCGATCGCCCTTGATTTTGCGGTGGCCTGCCAACCGGGTTGCTACACGATGATCGGCACCGAGCTGGATGAGAACGGAATGATCCGCAATGGGCACCGGGAAGACTGGGCAGCCGGCGCAGCCTTCGTGACCCCTCCCGGCTACTGGCACTCTCACCACAACGAATCCGGCGCCGACGCCTACGTGCTGCCCATTCAGGATGCCGGCCTGCACACCTATCTGCGCACTCTCGACATTGCCTTCAGCAACAGCGGCCGGGCTGACTTAAGCCACACCCCATAGCCAACCCAACCTCAACGGGTGAGCAATTGATGGTTCACCGAGCTGAGGGCACCGTGTTCGGAATAACGACGTGAAATACGCTCGAGACGTGTCGCACTCGACAGCCAAAGCGCTTCGATGTTGAAGGGCTGATGGGGATCAATCTGGGCAGGCGCCACAAAGGCTCCTCCATCCGGCAAAAAGATCCAGCGATCAAGATCGCCTGCGGCAAAACAGATGTTGTCCCCTGGAGAAGGGTGGTCGCAACGCCAGTCGCCAATCAGCTGATCTGGCTCCAGGGGTGGACGTTCCAGGGCTGAACTTCCGGCGAGGAACTCACGGATCAGCACAATCCGATCCAATTGCCCCGCACCATCCCAAAGCAGCACCAAGCGATGACGGCGTTGCTCATGCAAGAACCCGAACTCGGCATAGAGCTTGGTCCAGGTGGAGCGGTGCAGCGTCCCCCTTGAAAAACTACCGGTGCCGAAGACCCCCATGTCGGGATCCAGCCGCGTGAAGCATTGAACAATCCGCTTTTCAGGCTCGCCGGTAGGCGGTTGATGGGGAGAACTCGATCCCGCTCCCTCAGGCCAGAGCAGCAGAGTCAGATTCAGTGGCACACCGGAGGGAGCCGGTTTAAGCGTGAGCAGGGAGGGCTGACGCTTGGTGCGTTGAAGCGTCCGGTCCAGGCTGTCGAACCAGCCGCGCCACTCACCAACGTTGCGCTGCAGGTGCTCCCATTCGCCCACGTTCAGCCCAATCCCGATCGAGGCCTGAGGTTAGGCAGAGCCCCGACCAAGACGAGAACAACAACGCGGTCCAACAGAACCACTGCGAAGCACAGACAACAAAAATCCCCACCCGGCGAACCGGATGGGGACGTTTGAAACGAGGAACGACTCGTCGCGGGTTAATTCAGGAAGGAATCAACCGAATTTCCCTGAAGTCGAGGCAATCAGGAAGGCGGCGTACGTCAGGACATAGCCAACCGTGAAGTGAGCCAAGCCGACGACACGGGCCTGAACGATGGACAGTGCCACAGGCTTGTCGCGGTAACCCATCATGTTGGCGATGGGGCTGCGCTGGTGAGCCCAGACGATGGTCTCGATCAGTTCCTGCCAGTAACCCCGCCAGGAGATCAGGAACATGAAGCCGGTGGCCCAAACCAGGTGTCCGAAGAGGAACATCCAAGCCCAGACGGCGAGGTTGTTGCTGCCGAAAGGGTTGTAGCCGTTGATCAACTGGGAGGAGTTGAGCCACAGGTAGTCGCGGAACCAGCCCATCAGGTAGGTGCTGGATTCGTTGAACTGGGCCACGTTGCCGGACCAGATGGCCAGGTGCTTCCAGTGCCAGTAGAAGGTCAGCCAACCCACGGTGTTCAGAGCCCAGAAGACAGCCAGATAGAAGGCGTCCCAGGCAGAGATGTCGCAGGTGCCGCCACGGCCGGGGCCGTCGCAGGGGAAGGAGTAGCCGAAGTCCTTCTTGTCGGGCATCAGCTTTGAGCCGCGGGCATCCAGGGCACCCTTCACAAGGATCAGGGTGGTGGTGTGCAGACCCAGAGCAATGGCGTGGTGAACCAGGAAGTCACCAGGGCCGATGGGCAGGAACACATCGGTGTTGCCATTGATCGCGTCCAGCCAGTAGTGCTCACCAGGAATGTTCTGGGCAGCAAGGCTGGCGGAGCTGGAGGCGTTGGAGAGCAGCACGTCCATTCCGTACATGGCCTTACCAGAGGCGGCCTGAACGAACTGGGCGAACACGGGCTCAACCAGGATCTGCTTCTCGGGGGTACCGAAGGCAACGACCACATCGTTGTGGACGTAGAGGCCGAGGGTGTGGAAACCAAGGAACAGGGACACCCAGCTCAGGTGGCTGATGATCGCTTCCTTGTGCTCGAGCATCCGAGCCAGGACGTTGTCCTTGTTGGCTTCGGGGTCGTAGTCACGGATGAAGAAGATCGCACCGTGGGCGAAGGCACCACACATCAGCGCGATGGCGATGTACTGGTGGTGGGTGTACAGGGCTGCCTGAGTCGTGTAGTCCTTCGCGATGAAGGCATACGACGGCATCGAGTACATGTGCTGCGCCACGAGGCTGGTGACCACGCCGAGGGAGGCGAGAGCCAGACCAAGCTGGAAGTGCAGGCTGTTGTTGATGGTGTCGTAGAGACCCTTGTGGCCAGCGCCTAGGTCACCAGGGGTGCCCTTCGGGGGGTTGTGGGTTTCGAGGATCTCCTTGATGGAGTGACCGATACCGAAGTTGGTCCGGTACATGTGGCCGGCGATCACGAAAAGGCAACCGATGGCCAGGTGGTGGTGGGCGATGTCCGTCAGCCAGAGAGCTTCTGTCTGAGGGTGGAAGCCACCGAGGAAGGTGAGGATGGCGGTGCCGGCACCTTCGGAACTACCGAAGACCTGATTCAGAGAATCGGGGTTTTCGGCGTACACACCCCAGTTACCTGTGAAGAAGGGTCCAAGACCGGCGGGGTGAGGCAGAACGTTGAGGAAGTTGTCCCAACCAACGTGCTGACCGCGGGCTTCGGGGATCGCAACGTGAACCAGGTGACCGGTCCAGGCGATGGAGCTGAAGCCGAAGAGGACAGCGAGGTGGTGGTTCAGACGCGATTCAGCGTTTTTGAACCAGGCCAGGGAAGGACGGAACTTGGGCTGCAGGTGCAACCAGCCGGCGAAGAGGGCCCAAGCCGACAGGATCATCATGAAGATGGAACCCTGGTACAGCTCGGCATTCGTCTTCATGCCGATTGTGTAGAACCAGTGATAAAGGCCTGAGTAGGCGATGTTCACCGGGGAGGAAGCACCCGCTTGGGTGAAGGCGTCAATGGCGCCTTGACCGAAGTGGGGATCCCAGATTGCGTGAGCGATGGGGCGCACGTGCAGGGGGTCGGCGACCCACTGCTCGAAGTTGCCCTGCCAGGCGATGTGGAACAGGTTTCCCGAAACCCACAGGCCGATGATCGCGAGGTGACCGAAATGGGTGGAGAAGAGCTTCTGGTAGAGGCGCTCCTCCGTCATTCCGTCATGGCTCTCGAAGTCGTGAGCCGTGGCGATCCCGTACCAAATACGGCGGGTTGTCGGGTCCTGGGCCAGACCCTGGCTGAACGAAGGGAATTTCGTTGCCATTAGAGGGAGAGGTCAGGTGAGGTCAGCCGACCACAAGAATGTGGGCGTGGAAGAAGGCCCACGTGGTCGCAATTCCGCCCAAGAGGTAATGGGCAACACCCACGGCACGGCCTTGGATGATGGAAAGAGCACGGGGCTGGATGGCGGGAGCCACCTTCAGCTTGTTGTGAGCCCAGACGATGGACTCGATCAGTTCCTGCCAGTAGCCGCGGCCACTGAAGAGGAACATCAGGCTGAAGGCGAACACGAAGTGGGCGCCGAGGAACATGATTCCGTAGGCGGCCGTGTTCGAGCCATAGCTGTTGATCACCTGAACGGCCTGAGCCCACAGGAAGTCACGCAGCCAGCCATTGATGGTGATGGCGCTTTGAGCAAAGTTGCCGTTGGTGATGTGCGCGACGGAACCGTCGGCATTCACCGTTCCCCAGATGTCGCTCTGCATCTTCCAAGAGAAGTGGAAGATCACAACAGACAGGGAGTTGTACATCCAGAACAGGCCCAGGAACACGTGGTCCCAAGCGGAGACCTGGCAAGTACCACCACGACCAGGGCCGTCGCAGGAGAAGCGGAAGCCCAGGTTGGCCTTATCAGGGATGAGGCGGGAGCTACGGGCATACAGGACACCCTTCAGCAGGATCAGCACCGTCACGTGAATCGTGAAGGCGTGGATGTGGTGAACCATGAAGTCGGCGGTGCCGAGCGGCATGGGGGCAGCGGCAACCTTGCCGCCGACGGCGACAACGGAACCGTTGAACACTTCACTCACACCCGCGAGGGCGTTGGGAGCCGTGCTGCCGGCTGCTGCGGCGTGCACGTTCTGAATCCACTGAGCAAAGATCGGCTGAATGGAGATTGCCGAATCGCTGAACATGTCCTGGGGACGACCCAGGGCACGCATGGTGTCGTTGTGGATGTACAGGCCGAAGCTGTGGGCTCCAAGCCAGATGCAGACCCAGTTGAGGTGACTGATGATGGCGTCGCGAGCCTTGAGCACCCGATCCAGCACGTTGTCGATGTGCTTGGCGGGGTCGTAATCGCGAACCATGGCGATGGCGGCGTGAGCGCCGGCACCAACGATGAGGAAACCCCCGATCCAGATGTGATGGGTGAAGAGCCCGATCTGGGTGGGGTAATCGATCGCTTGGTACGGATACGGAGGCATCGCGTACATGTGCTGAGCAACGATGATGCTCACTGAACCGCCGATGGCGAGGTTGACCGCCAGCTGGGCATGCCAGGAATTGGTCATGAAGTCGTAAAGACCGTCGTGACCATTGGTGGCAGGGAACAGCAGGGGATCACCCTTCTGACCTTCGTGGATCTCCTTGATGGAGTGACCGATGCCCCAGTTGGTCCGGTACATGTGACCGGCAACGATGAACATCACGGCAATCGCCACATGGTGGTGGGCGATGTCGGTCATCCAGAGGCTTCCCGTTACAGGATTCAAACCACCCTTGAAGGTGAGGAAATCGCTGTAGGCAGCCCAGTCGCCGGAGAAGAAGGCGCCGACACCAGCACTGAAGCCGGGATAGAGCTGCGCCAGCAGGTCCTGATTGAAGAACTCGTGGGGCAGCGGAATGTCTGCAGCCGAAGCGATGGTCTTGCCATTCAGCACCAGCGGTTGGCCGGCATCGATGGCATCCATCAACTTGGTGACAGGGGCAGACACGTGGATGACGTGACCAGCCCAGGACAGTGAACCGAGACCCAGCAGACCTGCCAGGTGGTGGTTCAGCATCGACTCAACGTTTTGGAACCACTCCAGCTTCGGCGCAGCCTTGTGGTAGTGGAAAACACCGGCGTTGAGCATGAGGCCGGCCATCACCAGGGCACCGATGGCCAGAGCCATGAGCTGGGTTTCGCTGGTGATGCCCCAGGCCCGCCACATCTGGAAGAGGCCTGAGGTGATTTGGATGCCTTGGAAACCGGCACCCATGTCGCCGTTGAGGACTTCTTGGCCGAAGACGGCCCAGACCTGCTGGGCGCTTGGCTTCACATGGGTGGGGTCAGCAAGCCAACCGGAATAGTTGGAGAAGCGGGCGCCATGGAAGAAGGCACCGCTGAGCCAGATGAAGATGACGGCCAAGTGGCCGAAATGAGCGGAGAAGATCCGCCGAGAGACCTCTTGAAGGTCGCTCGTGTGAGCGTCGAAGTCGTGAGCGTTGGCGTGAAGGTTCCAAACCCAGGTGGTGGTTTTGGGACCTTTCGCGAGAGCTCGGTCGAAGTGTCCGGGCTTACCGAACAGCTCGAAGGTTGCTGGATTGTCAACCTTCTCGACCTGGCTTTTCGCGTCACTCCCACGCTCAGGTGGGCTGATGGTCATCGAGTCGTTCCTCGAGGGACGGGTTTCGAGGTGGTGGGCCACCCCTCCGAAGGGCCGAAGCCAATCGGGGCCCCGAACAAGGATTCGCAAGGAATCGGCGTTCGGGCGTCAGTACTGCAAAGGGGTCGAAACCCCTTGCCTGCACTGAAGCTGGGGCCCCAAAGAGGGGACCGCTGGCGGAAGCATAGGGGCGGAGAAGGGGGTTAAAGGGCCCTGAGTTACAAAGGTTCAATCCCGTGGCGAGCCAGTCAGCGACAGGCGTCTGCAGAAGGCTGAGAATCAGCGAAACAACAAAGATCCCAGGCAGTAAGCAATACAATTTCACGCATATTTCCTTCCTAAATAACTAAAACTCTGACAGTGAAGGGCGGATTGTTCAGAATGATCGGATCTGTTCATGCCCGATGCGTCGCCCTGGCCTGAAGTCGATATGGGCTGTTCTGCTGGCAGCAGTGCTGCTTCTTGGTGCCGGCTTACCTGTTCATGCGCGCCCTGGATTCTTCAATCGCGATGCAGGGTCCGCTGCCAAACCGCTGCCGAGTTCAGCCCCCAGCGGGAAACTCCAGGAAGTGGCTCCCCCAGGGGCAGTGCAACAGCTGCGCCAGAAGCTGCAACAGCACCGCCCCTCCCTGCGGCTGATCGATCCAAGCGACGACAGCATCGTTTCTTCTGACGCCCTTGAGCTGCGTTTCGAAATCGACGACTGGCCCCTCAGCAGCGACCCCGAATTGGGCCTGGGGCCCCATGTGGTGCTCCAAATCGACAACCGCGCTCCCCTACGACTGAGCAAAAGCGATGGAAACGGCCTGAAGGTCCGCATCGATGACCTGGAGGCGGGCAGTCACCGGTTCAGCGCCTGGGCTGCTTACCCCTGGGGAGAAGCCGTTCAAGCACCGGGAGCCTCAGTCCAGGGACACGTGCACCTCTGGCAAAAACTGCAGGGCACACAACCCGAACGTGATGCCCCCTGGCTGGTCCCTGTCTCACCAGCCGGAGAGCAGGGCCTGCAACCCCTGTTGGTGGATTGGCTGATCTGGAATGCTCCGCTGCAAAACCTGCGGGAGGGCGATGGCCGCTGGCGACTCCGCATCAGCATTGATGGGGACAGCTTTTTGGTTGATCACCAGGAAGCCCTTTGGCTCAAAGGATCGAACGGCTCAGGCAGCCATGACATTCAGATGGAACTGCTGAATGGGCTGGGCGAGCCAATTACACCTGTCTTCAACAATCAGCTGATTCATCTGAAAGCCGCATCCGGTGCCAAGCCGGGCTGGATGCGCCCACGCCTCACCGAAAGCCAGCTCGCGCGCCTGAGCGGCTCCCCTGAGCCTGATGTTCTGGAGGTGGTCGAATCCTCGCCAGAGCCTCTTCAAAAGACTGAGGAGAAACAACAGGAGAAGACAGAACAGCCCCGAGACCTTCCTCAGGCTGAGCTCAAAGCCGTGGCCGGCGTCAAGGACGAGGTTGAAACCAAGGCTGAGGCCACCCCCCAGCCCGCGGCACCAGAGGAAAACGAAGAGCAGGAGTCTGAGCCGGCCCTTGTTGCCCAGCCGCTTGCTGAACAGCCACGTGCTGAACAGCCACCTGCTGAACAGCCATCCAAATCAGAAGCTGATCGGCCCACTCCTGCCCCTCCTGCCCAGGAAAAGCAAGCGAAGCCTCAGCAGCCAGCCGACCAGGAACCCAAACTGAAGCCAAGCAGCAGCCTGGGAGGATCAGCTCGTGAGTTGCTCAACAGCGATGGGCGCTTGCGCAAGCCCTGATCCGGATTTCCTGCCCTGAACCCCACATCTGCCGCTCCCGCTCTGGGCCTAGGACTGAGCCCCAGCGCCATGCCGCTGTTGGAGCGTTTGCTGCTGCGCGGCCACATCGACCGGATCAAGCCAGCCGATCAAGACATCAGCACCGCCCTTGATGGGCACTGGACGGCAGAGAACGTCGTGTTGTTCGTCGGCGCCGTGGGAGCAGTGACGCGCCTGATTGCAGCTCGGATCCGAGGCAAGGAGAAGGATCCGGCCGTTCTGGTGCTTGACCCGAAAGGAGAATTCATCATTCCGCTGTTGGGAGGCCATTCCGCAGGGGCCGAACAACGCGCCCGGGAAATTGCCATGGATCTCGGCGGGCAGGCGGTGATCACGGGCGCCTGTGCACATGAAGGACGTCTCCCCCTGGATGCTTTTGGCGAGGGCTGGGGCTGGAAACGCAGCGGATCGGTGGCCCATTGGCGCGATCTGATGGTGCGGCAATCCCAGGGATCCAGCATCAGCGTTCACCAGAGCAGTGGATCCACCGCATGGCGAGGCCCTGAAGGCCATCCCTTGCTGCAAAACATCGATCCCAAAGGGGTGCCAGACGCCGCTGATCTCGTGATCGGAGCGCGCCGTCAGGGTGATTGCCAGTGGCATCCAGGAACGCTCTGGATCGGCATCGGCTGTGAGCGCAACACCAGTGTTTCACTGGTGGAGAAGGCCATTGCCGAGGCCCTGGGAACAGCAGGACTGGCGGAAGAGGCGATCGCCGGCATCGCCAGCGCAGCGCGGAAATCCGATGAACCGGCCCTGCAAGAGCTAAGCCGCACCAGGGCATGGCCGTTCCGAACCTTTGCGGAGCATGCCCTTGCATCCATCGACGTGCCCAATCCCTCCGAAGTGGTGCGCCAGGAAATGGGGACCGCGTCGGTGGCTGAAGCAGCGGCCTTGCTGGCTGCGGGCGAACAAGGCCATCTGATCCAGCCCAAGCGAATCAGCCGTCCGTCAACAGGGGAACAGGGTGCCGTGACGGTGGCCATTGCCGAGGCAGCCCTCCCCTATGCGCCAGAGAGGGGCGAGCTGCATCTGGTGGGGAGCGGTCCAGGGGATCTGTCCCTGCTCAGCGGAGACGCCAAAGCGGCCCTCTCCCGTTGCTGCGCCTGGGTTGGCTACAGCCTCTACCTCGATCTTCTGGAGCCCCTGCGCCGGCCGGATCAGGTCCGATTCGATGGCCAGCTCACCCGGGAATGGGACCGCTGTACCGAAGCGCTGCGCTTGGCCCAACAAGGGGCCAAGGTTGCTCTGATCTCCTCCGGCGACAGCGGCATCTACGGCATGGCGGGATTGGCTCTGGAGCTGCTGCTTCAGCAACCCGAGCAGGAGCGGCCCAGCTTCGCGGTGCATCCAGGCATTTCAGCCTTCCAGCTGGCCGCCGCCCGGGCCGGGGCACCCCTGATGCATGACTTCTGCTGCGTGAGCCTCAGCGATCGCCTAACGCCATGGGTCGTGATCGAAAAGCGACTGGAGGCCGCCGCCGCTGGAGATTTTGTGCTCGCTCTGTACAACCCACGCTCCAAGGGCCGGGACTGGCAGCTGGGACACGCCAAGGAAATCCTGCTGAAACACCGCCCCCCCACAACCCCGGTGACGCTGGCTCGGCAGCTGGGCCGCGCAGAGGAATCCCGTGAGCTCACGAGCCTTGAGCGCTTGAAGCCGGAATCCGTGGACATGCTCACGCTGGTTCTGATCGGGAACAGCAGCAGCCGTGCAGAGGATGGCTGGATGGTGACGCCGCGGGGCTACCCCGGGGCGAGTCTCCAATGAGCGCCAAGTCTTTTTCGGCCTAGCTCAGGCCTCCATCAAGACCAGGCAGTGCCATGCAAACCAAGAATCGGGATGACAGGATTCGAACCTGCGGCCCCTTCGTCCCGAACGAAGTGCGCTACCAAACTGCGCCACATCCCGGCTCTGCAATCTTAAAAGATCGCAGCGAAGCGAAATTCAGGCAGATCTCAGCAGCGACTAGGGTCATGGATTGAAGATGCTTCGCCGTGCTCAAGCCGGAGTGGTTGCGCGTTAAGGCTCCGCAGCGCGAGCGAATCGGCGCTGTGGCCGACCTGCTGCTGGACTTGAACCTGAACACGGTCTGCCAGGAGGCGAGCTGCCCCAACATCGGCGAATGCTTTGCAGGCGGCACCGCCACGTTTTTGATCATGGGGCCCGGCTGCACCCGCGCCTGCCCCTACTGCGACATCGACTTCGACAAGAGCGTGCGCGAGCTCGATCCCACCGAGCCGCAACGGCTTGGGGAGGCAGTGGCCCGTCTGGGCCTGAAGCACGTGGTGATCACCTCAGTGAACCGCGACGATCTCGCCGATGGTGGAGCGTCCCAGTTCGTGGCCTGCATAGAACAGGTGAAGCAACGCTCACCGCTCACCACGATTGAGCTGCTGATCCCCGACTTCTGCGGCAACTGGGATGCCCTGGCAACGGTGATGGCCGCCGCCCCCCACGTGCTGAACCACAACATTGAAACGGTGCCGCGGATGTACCGCCTGGCGCGGCCCCAGGGCATCTATGAACGCTCCCTCGAGCTGCTGCAACGGGTGCGGGACCAATGGCCCAAGGCTTACAGCAAGTCGGGCCTGATGGTGGGGCTCGGGGAAACCGATGAAGAGGTAATCGAGACGCTCCGGGATCTGCGCAAACACAAGGTCGACATCGTCACCATCGGTCAGTACCTCTCACCTGGCCCCAAGCACTTGGCCGTCGACCGCTTTGTCACCCCGGAGCAATTCGAGACCTACAGAACAGTGGGAGAAAAGGAGCTGGGCTTCCTCCAGGTGGTCAGCACACCACTCACCCGCAGCAGCTACCACGCCGGCGAAGTACAACGGCTCATGGCCAGCCATCCCCGCTGACGGGGATCCATTCCTGCACCTGCCAGTCCACGAGGCCATCGCGGATCATCGGGTCGTTCTGGACCCACGCCAGGGCATCGGCATAGGACGACGCTTCAAAGATCAACAAACCCCCGCCACCCGGACGCCGATCGCCATCCACCAGGTAACCGCTGCGTAGACGGCGGCCTGCTGCAGCTTCCTCTGAAACCCAATGGCGGTGAGCCTCCAGGGTGGGTCGCCTCTGCTCAACGGAGAGAGCGGCGGCGACGGCCGTGAAGGTTTCGGTCTTGACGAACCAGGCCACGGACTGGGGTCGGCGCTAGGCCGCCACAGCCTGCTTATCGGCCAATCCCATCGCCTCCCGCTCACTGGGGGGGACCAACACCTTGAAGCGACCCTTCGCCGCAGACCAATCGGCCAGGAGAGCAGCAGCTTTCTCACTTCCCGTAAGCGCCACATGCCGTTCCAGCAGACCCTTCAGCAGCGACTCCTGCTCATGGGTGGTGATGGTGCAGACCTCCACAATCTCCGGGTTCACCCGAGGAGCGACACGCCCCTCCTCATCCAGCAGGAAGGTCACACCACCGGTCATGCCAGCGCCGACATTGCGGCCGGTGCTGCCGAGAACGACGACGACACCACCGGTCATGTACTCACAGCAGTGGTCACCAGCTCCCTCAACAACCGTGCGGGCACCGCTGTTGCGAACACCAAAGCGCTCGCCAGCCCGGCCATGGGCAAACAACTCACCTCCGGTGGCCCCGTAGAGGCAGGTGTTGCCGAGGATCACCTGATCCCCTGGAGAGGCACAACCGTCTGATGGCACAAGAGTGATGCAACCACTGTTCATGCCCTTGCCCACGTAGTCGTTGGCCTCGCCTTCCAGACGAACCTGCATGCCCTGCACCATGAAGGCCCCGAAGCTCTGGCCTGCGGCACCCCGGAAGGTGAGATCGAGCTGTCCTTTGAAGCCTCGATTGCCATGGCGCTGGGCGATTTCACCGGCCAGACGGGCACAGACACTGCGATCGGTGTTGATGATCTCAATGCTGCGGCTGATGGAAGCGTGGCTGTCCAGGGCAGCCATCAGCTCAGCGTCAGCCAGGAGCTGATCCTCAAGGATCGGTCCATTGCCATGGGCCTGGTCGCTGTGGCGCAGCCAGGAGCGGTCTTCGGCGCCGCTGATCGGAGCCAGCAGGCTGGAGAGATCCACACCCTTGGTCTTCGCCAGATCAACCGAGCGAGCCTGGAGCAGATCGGTGCGACCGATCAGCTCCTCGAGGCGGGTGACGCCGAGCAGGCTCATCAGCTGACGCACTTCCTCGGCGACGTACCAGAAGAAATTGACGACGTGCTCAGGAATGCCGGTGAAGCGCTTGCGCAGGTTCTCCTTCTGCGTGGCCACACCCACAGGGCAGTTGTTGGTGTGACAAACGCGAGCCATGACGCAGCCCTCGGCGATCATCGCGATCGAGCCGAAGCCGTATTCCTCCGCCCCCAACAGGGCAGCGATCACCACATCCCAGCCTGTTTTCAGGCCTCCATCGGCGCGCAGCAAAACCCGATCGCGCAGACCGTTCTCCACCAGGGAACGATGCACCTCGGTGAGGCCCAGTTCCCAGGGACTGCCGGCGTGCTTGATCGAACTCAGGGGAGAGGCACCGGTGCCACCGTCGTGACCAGAGATCTGGATCACATCGGCGTTCGCCTTGGCCACACCCGCAGCGATGGTGCCAATGCCGATCTCGGCCACCAGCTTCACGCTCACGGGAGCAGCGGGATGCACCTGATGCAGGTCATGGATCAACTGCGCCAGGTCTTCAATCGAATAGATGTCGTGGTGTGGCGGCGGTGAAATCAAGGCCACACCTGGCTTGCTGTTGCGCAACCAGGCGATGTACTTGTCGACCTTGGGCCCTGGCAGCTGACCGCCTTCACCGGGCTTGGCGCCCTGGGCCACCTTGATCTCGAGCTGCTTGCCGCTGCGCAGGTATTCCGCTGTCACACCGAAACGACCTGAAGCCACCTGTTTGATTGCCGAGCAGGCGGTGTCCCCATTGCGCAAACCACCAATGCTGGGGAATGAGGCCGAACGGCCCTCGCCATCCACATCATTGAGGATCTGGAAACGAGCAGGGTCTTCACCGCCTTCACCGCTGTTGCTCTTGCCGCCGATGCGATTCATCGCCACGGCCAACACTTCATGGGCTTCGCGGGACAAAGCGCCCAAGCTCATGCCGCCCGTGCAGAAGCGGGTGCAGATGCTCTCGACGCTCTCCACCTGATCCAGTGGCACTGGGGTGGGAGCCAACTTGAACTCCAGCAGGTCCCGCAGGGCCATCACCGGGCGGTTCTCCAGCAAGGCCTGGTAAGTGGAGAAATGGTCGTAACCAGGGCCCTGAGCCACCGCCTTGTGCAGCGCCTTCGAGAGCTCGGGATTGTTGCGGTGGTACTCAGCACCACTGCGGTACTGAACAAAGCCCATGAATTCGAGCTTGCTGCGGTTGAGCTCAGGGAAAGCCTTGGCGTGCATCGAGAGCGTTTCGTTCGCCAGCTCGGCCAGCGTCATGCCGGCAACACGGCTGGTCGTTCCGGTGAAGGCGGTCTCCACCACATCCGCTCCCAGGCCGATCGCTTCAAAGATCTGAGCGCCGTGGTAGCTGGCCAGCAATGAAATTCCGATCTTGGAGAGGATCTTGCGCAGGCCGTTCTCCAGTGACTCACGAACGTTGGCCTGGGCTTGATTGGCATCCAGGGCGGGCAACTTGCCCTGTTCGATCCGCTTCTTGGTTTTGGGGTGATCCAGCCAGTGGCGGGTGGTCTCCCAGGTGAGCCAGGGGCAGACGGCACTGGCGCCGTAACCGATCAGGCAGGCCATGTGATGGGTGCTCCAGCACTGGGCCGTATCCACCACCAGAGAGCACTGCAGCCGCAGCTTCTGGCGCAGCAGATGGTGATGAACAGCACCCACGGCCAGCAAGGCAGGCATCGCCACCGTGGTGGGGGTCAGCGGGGCAGCCGCCCCCGTGCCATCGACCCGGTCGGACAGCACCAGAACTTGGGCTCCGTCACGCACCGCCTGTTCCGCAACGCTGCACAGCGCCGCGATGGCCTGTTGCAGGCCTCCCGCACACGACTCCACAGCCACCTGGGTGGAGACCGTCTTGACGGGCAAACCCTGCTCACTGATGGCCGCCAGTTCCGCCTCGTTCAAAACGGGCGTCTCCAGATGGATGACGGAGGCAGCTTCCGGCTGGGGCTTCAGGGCGGGCCGGCGCTCACCCAGATGCATCTCCAGACTCATCACCAGCTTTTCCCGAAGGGGATCGATCGGAGGGTTGGTGACCTGGGCGAAACGCTGCTTGAAATAGTCGTAAAGCAGGTGGGGCTTGTCGGAGAGAACCGCCAGGGGGATGTCATCGCCCATGCAGTAGGTCGGCTCCTTGCCGAGGGCAGCCATGTCCTCGATGATCAGATCAAAGTCTTCGGCGGTGAACCCCATCGCGGTCTGCAACCGCAGCAGATCGAGTTCGCCCACCTGCCGGTCCTGGGTCCAGGGCTGGGGGGCCACGCCGCGGCGATGCTTCTGCAGCCAATCGGCATAAGGGAAGCGCTGCGCCGCGTCTTCCTTCACCGACCAGTTGTCGAGCAACTCGCCGCGTTCAAGATCGACGGCCACCATCTGACCCGGGCCAAGACGACCTTTCTGAACAATCGTCTTGCCGCTGAGATCCACCACGCCGGTCTCCGATCCCATGATCACGAAGCCGTCAGCGGTGGTGCACCAACGCGCCGGACGCAGCCCATTGCGATCGAGCGTTGCACCCACGCGCTTGCCGTCGGCGAACACCAACAGGGCCGGGCCGTCCCAGGGTTCCTGAATGCCCGCATTGAATTCGTACATCGCCGTCACATCGGGACGGCTATCGAGATCAGGCTGATTGCGAAACGCTTCGGGCACCAGTGTGATCAGGCTGTCGGTGATCGACCGCCCACTGCGCACCATCAATTCCAGAGTGGCGTCCAGGTTGGCGGAATCGCTGAAGGCAGGGTTCACCACCGGAATCAGGTCATCAGCCGCCTCACCCCAGACGTTCTCGAGGCTGGCTTCTGAAGCCTTGGCCCAGTTGAGGTTGCCCAGCAGCGTGTTGATTTCGCCGTTGTGCCCCAGAAGCCGCATCGGCTGAGCCAGGGGCCAACGCGGCAGGGTGTTGGTGCTGAAACGGCGGTGATACACCGCAAAGCTCACCTCAAATCGTGGGTCCTGCAGGTCGGCGTAGAACTGCGCCAGCACCTCGGATCGCACCATTCCCTTGTAAACAACCGTCCGGCTGCTCAGGGAGGCGACATAAACGTCCTGGGCCACCTCAGCACCCAGAGCGGCCCGCACACGGGCACCGATACGGCGCCGCAACCGCAGCAGCTGGCCATCAAAGCTTGCGTCGTCGGCATCACCATTCAGCACCCACTGCTCGATCACGGGGGCTGTGGCACGAGCCAAAGGCCCGAGAACCGCAGGGTCGACAGGCACCGTTCGCCACCCCAGAGGCTGCAAGCCAAGGGCTTTGGCCTCTTCATCACACAGGCCCCGAACCTCAGCACGACGGCTGGCATCGGTCGGCATGAACATCATGCCGAGGCCCCATGCTGCAGCCGCCTCGGGCCAGACGGCTTTCAGATACGACCATGGAATTTCACACAACACACCCGCGCCGTCTCCGGAGTCGCCATCTCCCCCGCAACCGCCACGGTGCTCCATGCATCCCAGACCACGCAGGGCCTGCTCCAGCACCCAGTGACTGGCCTGCCCCTGGAGCTGAGCCAGGAAACCAACGCCACACGCATCCTTCTCGCCCGAAACAACCTCGGGTGCAGGGCTGTCGCAGTAAGGCCAGACAGCGGAACGGATGGCGTCAGACATAGGGAACTCAACCGGACGATCGCATGGGCCTGCAGCTTCGAGCTCTGCAGAATCCATCTCGAGGGACGATCCTAGGCAGGCGCCTCTCCGCCAAGGCATTTCATGCTGGCCTTTGCCCCACTTCCCGCGCCACCGCCTGAGCTTCGCCCAGTGCCGAACCAGAGCGGTGAGGAGGTGCTGATCGGGAGAGAGCGCAGCAAAGCGGTTTGGCTCTGGCGGGGCAGCGACGCAAACCCGGAAGAACTGTGGCTGCCCTTGGAGGTTCTGGAATCCCGTCTGGGTTTCCGGCGGGTGTCTCGCCTCGATGGAGAGGCACTGGAATGGTTTGGTCGAACGGTCGCATTGACCGCATTGGCGACCCGTTCACTCGGTGATGAAGTCGGCCTCGAAGTGAGCGACTGGCTGGCCGCCACTGGCGTCAGCGCCCAAGTGAGAGGAAACACCTTGGAGCTTCGGCTGCCCCTACCAAAGGTGAACAACCTGCGCCGCGGCAAGGGTTCAACAGCCGATCGGTTGGTGCTGGACCTGAACGGTCCCGCCCTGGTGCAGCGCTTGAACGGCGACCTTTTGCTGGAGCTCAAGCTGTCGCGGACCCAGCAACGTCAACTCAAGGCATGGGGGCTCTCGCCACAGCTGCATCGCCACGGCGGCCTTGTGCTGAAGGGACAAGCCACCAAGCTGAGGAGCCTGAGCCTGGCGTCCCCTTGGCGGGTGGTGCTGGATGGTGTGCAGACCGGTGGTCGCCGTCCGGTCCAGCGCGCACGTCTCCCCCTCCGCAACCCAGCCGTAGCCGAATGGCTGAGGCGGGGCTTCGTCCTGGAGCAACGCACCATCAAGGTGGGGGTGAAACCCATTCAGGTGTTCCGTGCCGGCGGACGGCTGAGCCGTCTCGGCATCACCCTTCAGCCTCTGGTCAAAGCCGAGCAGCAACAGGGTCTGCGTTTTCTGCCTCAGCTCTCCCAACCCGCCGGGGCACTGGTCGCAGTGAACGGAGGCTTTTTCAACCGGATCAACCAACTCCCCTTGGGGGCCGTGCGGCATCAGGGGGTCTGGCTGTCCGGTCCGATCCTGAACCGCGGTGTGATCGCTTGGGGATCCTCAGGGGATCTGCAGTTCGGCCGGCTGCGTCTGAATCAGACGCTGCAGGTGAACAACGGTCGCCGTTGGAGCCTCATGGCTCTCAACAGCGGCTACGTCCAGAAGGGGCTGAGCCTCTACACACCTGCATGGGGGCCCCGCTACCGGGCCCTTAGCGGCGAGGAGGAAGCACTGTTGATTCGCGGCGGCCGCGTCGAAGCAACGGTCGACAAGAACAGCCTGCAACGCGGCATCGCCATCCCCAAAGACGCTGAATTGGTGGTGGCCCGGGGACGCACGCCGCTGCCAGCACGGCCTGGTGATCGAATCCAGGTGACAGAAAGATCACTCTCCCCCCTCGCGCAACAACCCAATGTTCTGGGCGGCGGTCCACTGCTGATGCAAAACGGCCACGTGGTGCTGAATGGACGTCAGGAGGGATTCAGCCCTGGCTTCATGAGCTTGGCGGCACCAAGAACGGTGGTGGCCCAGGGGCCGAGCGGTCAGTGGCTGATGACCTTGCGTGGCGCTGCCGGCAGTGATCCCACCCTTGTGGAAACAGCCCTGGCAGCCCAGCAACTGGGGCTGCGCGATGCCTTGAACATGGATGGCGGCAGCTCCACCACCCTCGTGGTGGCCGGACGCACCGTGATGAATGGCCGAAGCAGCACCCCGAGAGTCCACAACGGCCTGGGGCTCATCCCCCTCTGAGACCTGCGACAGTGGGGGCCCCGAAGAACTGAGCATGGCTGCCAATCTGCGGCTGACCGCTGCCGCTGCTGCCGAGCTTGGGCGACAGGCGTCCGTTGCGGGAACACCGGGGCAGATGCATCTCGATCTCACGCCCGGCGAGTGCGCACAACATGTGCTGCGCATCCGGGCAGGACATCTGGCTGGCGTTGCGATCGCAAGGGCCGATGGCGTGACCCTGCACGCCCCTGCAGAACAGCTCAAATTGCTTGAAGGCCTTTGCCTGGACTACCGCGGCGACCTCAGTGGTGGTGGTTTTCTGATCCGCAACAGCGATGGGGTTGAACCCTGTGCCTGCGGCAGTGCCTTCAGCCGCCTTTGAGGGGGGACCGTCACCCGGTATCGTGGTCGATTGTCGAATCAGGTCGGGAGTCCGACCGCTCACCGACCATCGATGCCAACCATCCAACAGCTGATCCGCACTGAGCGCTCACGCCTCAAGGCCAAGACCAAATCCCCAGCCCTGAAGTCGTGCCCTGAGCGTCGCGGTGTTTGCACCCGCGTTTACACCTCAACGCCCAAAAAGCCCAACTCGGCGCTGCGCAAGGTGGCTCGTGTACGCCTGACCTCTGGCTTTGAGGTCACGGCCTACATCGGCGGTGTCGGTCACAACCTGCAGGAGCACTCGGTGGTGTTGATCCGCGGCGGTCGTGTCAAAGACCTCCCTGGTGTCCGCTACCACATCATCCGCGGAACCCTGGATACCGCTGGCGTGAAAGACCGGCGTCAGTCCCGCTCCAAGTACGGCGCCAAGGCTCCGAAGGAGTGATCACCGGTTTCTTACCCATCCCCATCAAGTTCTGATCCCTAATGTCACGCCGTAACGCCGCTGAGAAGCGCCCGATTCTTCCCGACCCGCAGTTCAACAGCCGCCTCGCCACGATGATGGTGGTGCGCCTGATGCAGCACGGCAAGAAGTCGACAGCGCAACGGATCCTGTCCGACGCGTTCGGCCTGATCAACGAGCGCACCGGCGGAGATCCGCTCGAACTGTTCGAGACAGCCGTCAAGAACGCCACCCCTCTGGTGGAAGTACGAGCCCGCCGTGTCGGTGGTGCCACCTACCAGGTGCCCATGGAAGTGCGCCAGGAGCGCGGCACCGCCATGGCCCTGCGCTGGCTGGTGAGCTTCTCCCGCGCCCGCAACGGCCGGAGCATGGCCCAGAAGCTGGCTGGCGAACTGATGGATGCCGCCAACGAGGCTGGCAACGCCGTTCGCAAGCGCGAAGAAACCCACAAGATGGCCGAAGCCAACAAGGCTTTCGCCCACTACCGCTACTGAGCATCGCGGGCCAGTCATCAACACAGATGTTCATGGCTGGCCTGTAGAGTCTCCCCGCCTTTTCACGCCCCACCCCCGGAGAATTTCCTGTGGCCCGCGACTTCCCCCTGGAACGCGTCAGAAATATTGGTATCGCTGCTCACATTGATGCCGGCAAAACCACCACGACAGAACGGATCCTGTTCTATTCCGGTGTGGTGCACAAAATCGGCGAGGTGCATGACGGCGCCGCCGTGACCGACTGGATGGCCCAGGAACGGGAGCGTGGCATCACGATCACCGCAGCTGCCATTTCGACGTCCTGGCAGGACCATCGGATCAACATCATCGACACGCCTGGCCACGTGGACTTCACCATTGAGGTGGAGCGCTCCATGCGCGTGCTGGATGGCGTGATTGCCGTCTTCTGTGCTGTTGGTGGCGTTCAGCCCCAATCCGAGACTGTCTGGCGTCAGGCCGATCGCTATTCCGTTCCCCGGATGGTGTTCGTGAACAAGATGGACCGCACCGGTGCGGACTTCCTCAAGGTTCACGGCCAGATCAAGGATCGCCTCAAAGCCAACGCTGTTCCGATTCAGCTTCCGATCGGTGCTGAAGGTGAGCTCAGCGGCATCATCGATCTCGTTGCCAACAAGGCCTACATCTATAAAAACGATCTCGGCACCGACATCCAAGAAGCCGACGTTCCGGCCGACATGGCCGATGAGGTCGCCGAATGGCGGAACACCTTGATGGAAACCGTCGCCGAAACCGATGAAGCTCTGATCGAGAAGTTCCTCGAAACCGGCGAACTCAGCGTTGATGAGCTCAAGGAAGGCATCCGTGAGGGCGTGCTCAAGCACGGTCTGGTGCCCATGCTCTGCGGCTCCGCCTTCAAGAACAAAGGTGTGCAGCTGGTGCTCGACGCTGTGATCGACTACCTGCCTGCTCCCGTCGACGTTCCCCCCATCCAGGGTGTACTTCCCGACGGCAGCGAAGCGGTGCGTCCGTCCGACGACAGCGCCCCCTTCAGTGCCCTCGCCTTCAAGGTGATGGCCGATCCCTACGGCAAGCTCACCTTCGTGCGGATGTACTCCGGCATCCTCGAGAAGGGCAGCTACGTGCTGAACTCCACCAAAGGTGAAAAGGAGCGCATCTCCCGCCTCGTGGTGCTCAAGGCTGATGACCGTGAGGAAGTCGACGCACTGCGTGCCGGCGACCTCGGTGCTGTTCTCGGACTGAAGAACACCACCACGGGTGACACCCTCTGCACCCAGGACGATCCGATCGTTCTCGAGACCCTGTTCATCCCTGAACCGGTGATCTCCGTGGCTGTTGAGCCGAAGACCAAGGGCGACATGGAGAAGCTCTCCAAGGCCCTGGTTGCTCTGGCTGAAGAGGACCCCACCTTCCGCGTCAACACCGACGCCGAGACCGGCCAGACCGTGATCGCCGGCATGGGCGAACTTCACCTGGAAATCCTGGTGGACCGCATGCTGCGTGAGTTCAAGGTGGAAGCCAACATCGGCGCACCTCAGGTGTCCTACCGCGAAACCATCCGTGGTTCAGCAGGTGGCGAGGGCAAGTTCTCCCGTCAGACTGGTGGTAAGGGCCAGTACGGCCACGTTGTGATCGAGATGGAACCGGGCGAGCCCGGCTCCGGCTTCGAATTCGTCAACAAGATCGTGGGCGGTGTCGTTCCGAAGGAATACATCAAGCCCGCCGAGCAGGGCATGAAGGAGACCTGCGAATCCGGTGTGATCGCCGGATACCCCCTCATCGATGTGAAATGCACCCTGGTGCATGGCTCCTATCACGACGTCGACTCCTCGGAGATGGCGTTCAAGATCGCCGGATCCATGGCCTTCAAGGACGGCGTCAAGAAGTGCAACCCTGTGCTGCTTGAGCCGATGATGAAGGTCGAGGTCGAAGCTCCCGAGGATTTCCTCGGTTCGATCATCGGCGACCTGTCCTCCCGTCGAGGTCAGGTTGAGGGCCAGTCCGTCGATGACGGTACGTCCAAAATCTCGGCCAAGGTGCCCCTTGCCGAGATGTTCGGTTACGCCACCCAGCTCCGCTCCATGACCCAGGGCCGGGGCATTTTCTCGATGGAATTCGACAATTACGCCGAAGTTCCTCGCAATGTGGCCGAGGCCATCATTTCCAAGAATCAGGGCAATTCCTGATCTCTAAACACCTCCAAATCCAACCCTCGATTCTTTAAACACCCATGGCACGCGAGAAGTTCGAAAGGAACAAGCCCCACGTCAACATCGGCACCATCGGCCACGTTGACCACGGCAAGACCACCCTCACCGCTGCGATCACCAACGTGCTCGCCAAGAAGGGTCAGGCGCAAATTCAGAACTACGCCGACATCGACGGCGCCCCTGAAGAGCGTGAGCGCGGCATCACCATCAACACCGCTCACGTTGAGTACGAGACCGAGACTCGTCACTATGCCCACGTGGACTGCCCTGGCCACGCGGACTATGTGAAGAACATGATCACTGGTGCCGCTCAGATGGATGGCGCGATCCTGGTGTGTGCCGCTACCGACGGCCCGATGGCCCAGACCAAGGAGCACATCCTGCTGGCCAAGCAGGTGGGCGTTCCCGCTCTGGTGGTTGCACTGAACAAGTGCGACATGGTCGATGACGAGGAGATCATCGAACTGGTGGAGATGGAGGTCCGCGAACTGCTCTCCAGCTACGACTTCCCCGGCGACGACATCCCCGTTGTTCAGGTCTCCGGCCTGAAGGCCATCGAGGGCGAGGCTGAGTGGGAAGCCAAGATCGAGGAACTGATGGCGGCTGTTGACGCCAGCATCCCTGAGCCTGAGCGGGAAGTGGACAAGCCCTTCCTGATGGCTGTGGAAGACGTCTTCTCCATCACCGGTCGCGGCACCGTGGCCACCGGCCGTATTGAGCGCGGCATCGTCAAGGTCGGCGAAGAGATCGAAATCGTCGGCATCAAGGACACCCGCAAGACCACCGTCACCGGTGTGGAAATGTTCCGCAAGCTGCTCGATGAGGGCATGGCTGGCGACAACGTTGGTCTGCTGCTGCGCGGCATCCAGAAGGAAGAGATCGAGCGCGGCATGGTGCTCGTGAAGCCTGGTTCCATCACCCCTCACACCAAGTTCGAGGGGCAGGTGTACGTGCTCAAGAAGGAAGAAGGCGGCCGCCACACTCCCTTCTTCGCTGGCTACCGCCCGCAGTTCTACATCCGTACAACAGACGTGACCGGCCAAATCACTGCCTTCACCGCGGAAGACGGTTCCAACGTGGAAATGGTGATGCCTGGTGACAACATCCAGATGACCGGTGAGCTGATCTGCCCCGTCGCCATCGAGCAAGGCATGCGCTTCGCTATTCGCGAAGGCGGCCGCACCATCGGTGCTGGCGTGGTCTCCAAGATCATCGAGTGATCAGCGCAAGCTGAACCACACGGCAGGAGATGGAGGGGCTCGGCCCCCCATCTCCTACATTTCTCAGAACCTCGACAACTGAAGTCCTGCTTCGAGCTCGAAGCTTTTTCGCTCCCTTCCTATGTCCACTGCCATCGCTCAGCAGAAGATCCGCATCCGCCTGAAGGCGTTCGACCGCCGCATGCTCGATCTTTCTTGCGAGAAAATCATTGAAACGGCCGATAACACCGCTGCAACCGCGATCGGTCCGATCCCCCTGCCCACGAAACGCAAGATCTACTGCGTTCTGCGCTCTCCCCACGTGGACAAGGACTCCCGCGAGCACTTCGAGACCCGCACCCACCGTCGGATCATCGACATCTACAGCCCATCGGCCAAAACCATCGATGCGCTGATGAAGCTTGATCTCCCCAGTGGTGTGGACATCGAAGTGAAGCTCTGATCCGTTCGATCAGAACTTCATTTTCCTAGGATTCAGTTGCCTACAACACGGCGTTCGTGTCCGATTTTTCTGTGAGGGAGCTTCCCCTGTTCCCCCTGCCGGACGTCGTGTTGTTCCCGCAGCAGCTCCTGCCGCTGCACATTTTTGAATCGCGTTATCGGATGCTTCTCCAGACGGTTCTGGAGACCGACAAACGATTCGGCATCGTTCGCATCAACCCCGAGAACGGCGAAATGGCCGAAATCGGTTGCTGCGCTGAGGTGCTTCAACACCAAACAACCGAAGACGGTCGCAGCTACATCGTTTCGCTGGGCCAACAGCGGTTCCGGCTGCTCAACATCACGCGTGAAACGCCCTACCGAACAGGGATGGTGAGCTGGCTGGAGGATGAGCCCGTGGCCGACACCGACCAGCTCAACAGCCTGAGGGACAAGGTGAGCGAAGCCTTGAGCGACGTCGTTCAGCTGACCAGCAAACTGCAGAACCGAGAGGTGGAACTGCCTGACGATCTGCCTGATCTACCGCGGGAACTCTCCTTCTGGATCAGCGCCCATCTTGATCAGGCCGCTTCGGAGCAACAGAGTCTTCTGGAACTAACCGACACCCACGAAAGGTTGAGTCAGCAATTTGAAATGTTGGATCACACCCGACGCCAACTGGCAGCCCGCACTGTGTTGATGGATCTGAAGTGATGTTGGGATCTCTGTTAGTGGTAGCCGGCGCCGTTGGAGCCACCGGAGTTGCGCTGTGGCTTCGCCGCGACCGGCGCTACGAATCGTCGGAGAGTGTCGCCTCCGCCTACGACGCCTGGACGGAAGACCGTTTGCTGGAGCAGCTCTGGGGAGAACATGTCCATCTCGGCCATTACGGGACCCCGCCAGGCTCCTGCGACTTCCGCGAAGCCAAGGAAGCCTTCGTCCACGAGCTGGTGCGATGGAGCGGTCTGGACCAACTCCCCGCTGGCAGCAGGGTGCTGGATGTGGGATGCGGCATCGGTGGCAGCGCCCGAATCCTGGCGCAGGATTACGGATTGGACGTTCTCGGCATCAGCATCAGCCCAGCCCAGGTGGAACGAGCCACACAACTCACCCCATCAGGCCTGAGCTGCCGCTTCCAGGTGATGGACGCCTTGGATCTTCAACTGCCCGATCAGAGCTTTGATGCGGTCTGGAGTGTGGAGGCCGGTCCCCACATGCCGGACAAGCAGCGTTATGCCGATGAGCTGCTGCGGGTGATGCGACCGGGGGGTCTGCTTGCTGTGGCCGACTGGAACCGCCGAGACCCCTCTGATGGCGGCATGACGAGAACCGAACGCTGGGTGATGCGTCAGCTGCTCAACCAGTGGGCCCACCCTGAATTCGCCAGCATCAAGGGGTTCCGCCAGAACCTCGACAACAGCGTCCACCACCGTGGCGAGATCGTCACCGGCGACTGGACCCAGGCCACCCTCCCCTCATGGATTGACTCGATCATCGAGGGCATCCGACGCCCCTGGGCCGTGCTCAGCCTGGGGCCGAAAGCTGTCCTTCAAGGCCTGAGAGAAACGCCGACGTTGCTGCTGATGCACTGGGCCTTCGCCACCGGGCTGATGCAGTTCGGCGTCTTCCGAATCAGCAAAGACTGATCCTCAAGAGCCACTCAAATCGTTGCTGGGGTAGGCACCGAAATGGGCAAGATGCTCACACTGAGGCTGCAACTGGGCAATCAGATCCTGCAGGGCCGTTGACGGATCCGGAGGAAGATCCACATCCACAAAAAAGACGTATTCCCCCAGCTCCCGTTTGGACGGTCGCGATTCAATCCGACTCATGTTCAGGCCCCGCTCAGCCAAACAGGCCAGCGCCTCCAGCAAGGCCCCAGGCGCATTGCGATGCAGCGAGAACGCCAGGCTGGCCACATCGCCATGCTCACTGCGCTGCCCACGACGCAACAGCAGAAAACGGGTGCGATTGCCCGCAACATCGTTCACAGGAAACGCCAGCTCATCCAACCCGTGTTCCCGTGCAGCGGTCTGGGAGGCGATCGCAGCACGGAAGGGACTCCCCGCCACCATGCGAGCTGCTTCAGCCGTGGATGAGGTGGGTAGTTGCAGCGCATCGGGCAGATGCTGGGCCAACCAGCCACTGCACTGGGCCAGGGCCTGCGGGTGGGACAGCACTTCGGTGACTCTGCTGAGCGGCCCGCTCCCCAGCAGAGCGTGCCGAATCGGCAGCACCAAAGCCCTGCGGATACAAAGCTCGGGATGGGACCACAGCGCATCGAGGGTCGCTGTCACACCCCCTTCAACCGAGTTCTCAATCGGGACAACGGCTGCATCACACTGCCCTCCGGCCAGCTGTTCCACAACCGATCGAAGCCCCACGCAGGGAACAAGCTGAACATCCTCGAGAGCGTCCTGTTCGATCAACACCCGGGCGGCCTGCTCGCCATAGGTCCCCACTGGGCCAAGGAATGCGAGACGTGTAGGCATCGAAGCCGCACTGGATGGACTCGATAAGATCATGCCGCGTCAGGTGAAGACCATGCCCCTGGCCTTCGAAGCCAGTCAAAAGCTTGATCTGCCAGTCAAAACCGCAGCAGATCGGCTGCCCACCTACCTGCTGGAGGAGGAGCGCGTCCTCGGAGCCCTGCTGGATGCCAAACAGCTCACCCGCCTGCAGCCAGGGCGTTACCGCTATGTGGTGACCAGCCTGCAGGTCTTCCAGCTCCACGTAAAACCCGTGGTGTCCCTCCAGATCCACATGGAAGGCGACACGCTGGTGATGCAGGCCCTCGACTGCGAATTGGAGGGTCTGGGAATCGTTGATGACTTCGCCCTGAACCTGGAAGCACGGCTCACCTCCACACCCGACGGACTTCAGGGACATGCCCATCTGTCGGTGAGCGTCAGCCAGCCATCGCTGCTCAAGCTCATCCCCAAACGGGTGTTGGAATCAACGGGCGAATCAATCCTGAGTGGCATCCTCATCGGCATCAAAGCCCGGGTTGGCCAGCAGCTGATCGACGACTACCGCAGCTGGTGCCGGGAAACAGATGAGCAAGGCTCAACCGAGCAGACGCTTCAAGAACGTGTGCCGATGCAGGGGCGTGGGGCCTGAGGCCATCAAGCTCTGACGATGTTGCGCCGTGCCATAGCCCGCATGGCGCTCGAGGCCGTAACCAGGGAAGCGAGCCGACAAGCGACGGATGAGTGCATCCCTGGCCTCCTTGGCCAGAACACTGGCCGCCGCAATGGCCGCTGATCGGCTGTCCCCTGCGATCACCGTGCGCTGCGGGCCCTGCCACAGCCGAAGGGGAAGATTGCCATCCACCAGCACGAGCCCAGGGCTCTGGGGCAGTCGCTGCAGAGCCCGCAACATGGCGCGTTCCGTGGCAACGCGGATGCCGCAGGCGTCAATTTCGCGCGCTGACGCCTGGCCCAGACCGGATGCCACACACAGCGACTGGATCACCGGAACCAGAGCAGCCCGACGCTTGGCTGACAGTTTTTTGCTGTCGGTCAGCCCTGCCTTCAACAGCTCTTCGGCAGCTGAGCCTTCGAGCACAACAGCAGCCGCAAACACAGGACCGAACAAGCAACCGCGACCAACTTCATCCACACCAGCCACGTCCCGCCCGATTAGGAGGGAGTCCTGCGCGGTCATCCGACTCAGACCGTGGCGACAGCCGAGGAGCGGCGACGGCGACGGCGAGGCTCATCAGGCTCAGCTGTTTCCGCCACGGCCAAAGGCTCGGGCTCAGCCGGTTCGCTGATGGGGGCAGATTCTGGTTCGGTGATCGTCAGGTTGGTCACCGCCTCCAAGGGGGTGATCTCCACCATCAGGGGAGCCGACTCATCCGGAGCGGATGAGGTGACGACAACAGGCGTCTCAGCGGCAGGAGTCGCAGTGGGCTGACTCGCCCCGTTGCGGGACCCTGAACGACCACCCCGTCCGCCACGACGACGGCGGCGTCCGGAACTGGCCGCCAATTGCTGACGCGCCGCCTCCAGCACCTCCTGCTCGTCCTCGCCAGGACGCACAACCCGGACCACGACGTTGTCGGATGCAGGGGGCTCATCCAGCAACAGGGCAGGATTCAATCCCAGCCAACCAAACAGCTGCTGTTGATCATCGGTCATCGGGACGGCAACCAATTCAGGGTCCTGACGACGGGCGGTCGCGGGCTCCTGAGCCTCTTGGGTCGACACCTCAGGGGCCGTGGTGTCGGACGTTTCGACAGGAAGGACGGCATCCTGACTACCGCGCCCTCGACCACCGCGCCGCCGCCGGCCATTGCCACCGTTCTCTCCAGGCGCAACAACTTCGGCGCGGGCGGAAGCCGCCGAGCGAACCAATCCCGTGGCCATCGCCAGAGGTTGAAGCAGATCTTTGCCGGGAAGAACGGCCACATGGCCCAGACCACCACAGCTGGGGCAGGCTCGACCGAACAGTTCATAGATGTTCTGCCCTTGACGCTTGCGGGTGAGTTCCACCAGGCCCAGTTCGCTGAGCTGTGCGATCTGCGGGCGGGCTGAGTCATCACGGACGGCTGTCGTGAAGTGCTCCAGCAGCTGGAGCTGATCACGACGGGAATCCATATCGATGAAGTCGATGATGATCACCCCACCGATGTTGCGAAGCTTGAGCTGGCGAGCGATTTCGATCGCCGCCTCACAGTTGGTCCACAGCACGGTTTCGCGCGCATTGGCCGATCGTGTGAACGAGCCGGAGTTCACATCGATCACCGTGAGCGCTTCGGTGGGCTCGATGATCACGTAGCCACCGGACGGCAGATCAACCCGCGGCTTCAGCGCATCGCGGATGGCGGCATTGACCTTGTAGTGCTCAAGCAACTCACTGGGTTCACTGTGCGCTTCTACCAGCACATTGCCGGCTTCGGCACCGAGGAAACTGCTCACACGGCCCACAGCGGCAGCATCGTCCACCACAACCCGGGCCAGATCCGGACCCATGTGGTCCCGCAGAATCCGATGGATGAAGTCTTCGTCGCGGTTGAGCAGCACCGGCGGTGCAGCCGCTTCAGCAGCTTGCTGAATCGCATCCCACTGGCGCAGCAAAGATTCCAGATCCTCAATCAACAGTTCTTCACTGATGCCGTCGGCTTCCGTACGGATCAGAAGGCCAGCTCCAGGAGGCTTGATCAGAACACCAAGGGCACGCAGTCGGTTCCGTTCTGCATCGGAGCTGATGCGCCGGGAGATATTGACCCCCTGGCCATGGGGCTGAAGCACCAGGTAGCGACCTGGCAGAGCAAGATTTCCGGTCAACCGTGGGCCTTTGGTGCCGGTCGGTTCTTTCATCACTTGAACCAGAACCTTCTGGCGAGGCTCCAGAAGTTCAGTGATCCCAGCCGAACCTTTCTTCAGACGCAGCGGCCCAAGATCGGTGACATGAATGAACCCGTTTTTCTCACTCTCACCAATATTGACGAAGGCGGCATCGATGCCTGGCAGAACATTTTCTACCGTTCCTAAATAGACATCTCCGATCTGATAACGACCCTGCGCGACGATGAGTTCATCAACGCGTTCATCGGTCAGCACTGCTGCGATGCGCAGCTGCTCCGCGATGACAATTTGCTGGGGCATAAGAGGACTGGTTGAGCCCGATTGAGGGCCAAATCCGTTGAGGAACCTACCGGTTCTCCCTTACGGGTTGATGGAAAGATCTGAGCTGGTCAGTAAGACCAAAAGGTTGCGGAGCAAAAACTCCTATGACTCAGGCTTGGGGGTTCCGAAAAGACCGCCGTGCAAGCCGTGATAAGGACCTCGATATCCGTGTTGGATCAGACAAGACCGGAACAAGGTTGGTCCCGACGGACGTAACACCTGTTCTGTAGTCAAATTAGCACTGCGCATTGAGGAGCAGGGCCTCTCGCGCCAAGCGTTGCACCTGCAAGGGCTGGCCAACGGTCTCGGCAAGCCAGTGCTGAATCTGAGCAGGGCGCAAGCTTCGGCCCATCTCATCCACCGCCGCTTCCAAGCGAAGCCGAATGGATCCGTTGGCGTTCTGATCCGTCACCTGCAGCGCCTTCAAAGCAGGGCGGCAATCCCGCTCCCGGGGGCGGCCCTTCTTATCGGTGTCGTGCCACACCAAGGTTGTTGCCTGCAGGAGCTGATCCACCGCCACCTTCCAATCCAATGGCATTGGAGCCTGCTCTTCAGGCACGAGATCGAAACACCAAATGGCCCCCGTCAGTTCTTGCGAGAGGCTTTTGCCACTGACGGGAACCTCGGCTGCCGCCAGCAGCTGAATGCCCTCCGGCAGCAACGGCTGCAGCGTCTTGCGGAAGTGGTTGGGATCCAGAGCCTCGGTGAATTCCAGATCCATCCACTCGCTCTGGGCCTCAGCGCCAAGGGGAAGTGCCAAAGCGATCTGAATCCGCGGCAGTGGGTGAAACCCACCGGTGAAGCTGATCGGAAGCGCACTGCGACGCAGGGCCCGCTCGAGCATGCGCATCAGATCAAGGTGGCTGAGCAGCGCCATCGATCCCGTTTTGGCGAATTGCACCCGAATCCGGCACACCCGTTCACTGGGCGGCGCCTGGGTTGGCACCTGGGTTGGCACCTCGGGAGCGGGAACCACCACGTTGTGTCCGAGATCCGGACCACAGACCCCACAACTGCTGCAGCCATCAAAGGAGCAGTCGGGCACAACCGCCGCTGCCAGAGCCCGTTGCAGATCGTCCGCCAGCCAGGCCTTGTCGATGCCAGTGTCGATGTGATCCCAGGGCAGCGGCTGCGCACAGAACGCTTCCAGATCCTCCCGATCCAAGGCAGCCACGGCACTCCAGCCCCCCACCTCCATCTCCCTGTAACGGCCCTCCAGGCCGGCATCCGCGATGGCTCCGGTCCAGGCGGCGTAGGTCCGATCCAGCGACTCGAACCAGGCATCCATGCCGGCACCGGCTCGCCAGGCCGCCTCGATCACCGGGGCAAGGCGCCGGTCGCTGCGGCCCACAAAATCTTCCATGGCCGACAGCCGCACATCGGTGAAATTCACCTTGACGCCGCGCAAACGCCTGAAGGCCTCTTTAAGCAGGGCCTGGCGGCGCTCAAACTCAGCCGTGGAAACGCTGTGCCACTGAAAAGGGGTGTGGGGCTTGGGCGTGAAATTGCTGATCGTGATGTTCAGGTTCAGCCGACCCAGGTCACGGCAGCGCTGCTGGAGCATCACGCAGGTCTCGGCAATGCCGAGAACGTCGGCATCCGTCTCACCAGGGAGGCCGATCATGAAGTACAGCTTCACCTTGCGGTAGCCGTTCTGCATGGCCGTGCGGATGCCATGCAGCAGGTCGTCATCAGTGAGGCCCTTATTGACGATGTCGCGGAGGCGCTGTGTTCCGGCCTCCGGGGCGAAGGTGAGACCCGCTTTCCGCGTACCACCAAGGATGTGGGCGATGTCTTCATCGAAGCGATCAACCCGCTGACTGGGCAGCTGAAGCGTGACATTCTGATCGGCAAGGCGGTTGCGCAACTCAACTCCCACCGCCGGCAACGCCAAATAGTCGCTGCAGCTCAAGGAGAGCAGTGAGAAATCGCTGTAGCCGGTTTGTTTCATGCCGGTCTCCACTGCCTCGATCACCGCTTCGGGTTCCACATCCCGAGCAGGTCGCGTCAACATTCCCGGCTGGCAGAAGCGACAACCCCGGGTGCAACCGCGGCGAATCTCCACCGTGAGACGGTCATGCACCGTTTCCACATGGGGCACAAGACCCATGGCGTAGTGGGGCATTGGCGTCGCCACACGGCGAAGAACCCGCGCTGGAAGATCAGGATGAAGCGGCTCGAGGGTGACCCCATCAGAGCCCGTTTCGTAGAGCGAAGGCACGTAAACGCCGGGAACTTGGGCCAGATCCCGCAGCAATTGCGATCGCGTCAATCCATCCGCTTTGGCTTGCGCCACCACCAGACCGATTTCAGGCAACAACTCCTCGCCGTCACCCAGCGCGATGAAGTCGAAGAACGCGGCATAAGGCTCTGGATTACTGGTGGCGGTAGGCCCACCAGCGAAAATCAGAGGAGGTGCTGCAGGATCACTAAGGGGCAAGTCGCCCCGATCAGCAGCGCGGATGGGCACCTGCGCGAGGTCCAGCATCTCAAGGATGTTGGTGGCGCCCAGTTCGTAACTGAGGCTGAAACCCAGGATGTCGAAGGCCGGCAAGGGCCGACGGCTTTCCACGGCAAACAACGCCTGGGAGCGTTCCCGCAAGCGGCCTGCCAGATCAGCCGCTGGAAGATAGGCGCGATCACACAACTGCCCGGGAACGGCATTGAGGATCGAATAAAGAATGATGTGGCCCAGGTTGCTGGAGCCAACCTCATAGATCTCGGGGTAAGTGAGCGCCCAGCGAACCGAGGCTGTCTGCCAGTCCCGTGGTTCAACCCCTAACTCGTGCCCCATGTAGCGGGCCGGTTTGTTGATGCCGCTGTCCACCAGGGCATGAAAATCAACCGGGTGATCCAGGGATGAGACGACCACGTCGGATGTCCTGACTCCTGAGGTCATCGTATGGAGCTGCCGACACGGCAGGATGCCCCGCATAAATAGCTCCCGATTCCGTGGTTCAGGTCAACGGCAACTACCTCAAGCTCAAAGCGGGCTACCTGTTCCCTGAGATCGGCAGACGCGTCAAGGCGTTCAGCAGCGCCAATCCCGACGCAGCGCTGATCCGCCTGGGCATTGGGGATGTCACGGAGCCCCTGCCGCTGGCCTGCCGTGAAGCCATGAAAAGCGCCATCGATGCGATGGGCACCGCCGAAGGCTTCCACGGCTATGGCCCGGAACAGGGCTACGGCTGGCTGCGGGAAGCCATCGCCAAAAACGACTTCCAAGCCCGAGGCTGTGACATCAGTGCCGAGGAAATTTTCGTTTCCGACGGCTCCAAGTGCGACAGCAGCAACATCCTCGACATCCTCGGCGAGGGCAACAAGGTGGCCGTCACAGACCCCGTCTATCCGGTGTACGTGGACAGCAACGTGATGGCTGGCCGCACCGGGGAAGCCGGAGAGATCGGTCGCTACGCGGGACTGACCTACCTACCGATCAGCGCGGACAACGGCTTCGCAGCCCAGATTCCCAGTGAACCGGTCGACCTGATCTACCTCTGCTTCCCCAACAACCCCACCGGTGCCGTCGCCACCCGGGAACAACTCCAGGCCTGGGTGAACTACGCCCGCGCCAATGGCGCACTGATCCTCTTCGATGCTGCCTATGAGGCCTTCATCCAGAACCCTGAACTCCCTCACTCCATCTTCGAGATCGAAGGAGCCCGCGACTGTGCCATCGAATTCCGTTCCTTCTCCAAAAACGCTGGCTTCACCGGCACCCGCTGTGCCTTCACCGTTGTGCCCAAAGGGCTGAAAGGCAAAGCGGCCAACGGCGAAGCGGTGGAACTCTGGGGGCTGTGGAACCGACGTCAGAGCACCAAGTTCAACGGTGTGAGCTACATCATTCAGCGCGGAGCTGAGGCTGTTTACTCCGAAGCCGGTCAGGCCGAAGTGAAGGCGCTGGTGAGCTTCTACATGGAGAACGCCGCGATCATTCGTCGCGAACTCAGTGCTGCGGGCCTCACCGTCTATGGCGGCGAACACGCTCCCTACGTCTGGATCAAGACCCCTGAGGGCATGGATTCCTGGGGATTCTTCGACCATCTGCTCAACAAAGCCAACGTGGTGGGCACACCCGGCAGTGGTTTCGGTGCAGCTGGAGAGGGGTATTTCCGCTTGTCGGCCTTCAACAGCCGGGCCAATGTGGATGAAGCCATGGCTCGCATCAAGGCGCTGTGAGCCGCTCCCTCTCCCCATTCCCTTTAGATTTCAAAGCCTTCGGATCAATGGTCATGGCGGTGGACTCTCCCAGCCAAAAACCAGGTGGTGCAGCTGTTCTGGACAAAGCGCCGGAACGGGTTCGCAAGCGCTCGCCTCGCTACAAGGTGCTGCTGCACAACGATCCGGTGAATTCCATGGAATACGTGGTGGCCACCCTGCAGCAGGTCGTGCCTCAACTCAGCGAACAGGACTGCATGGCCGTGATGCTGGAGGCTCACAACACTGGAGTGGGATTGGTGATCGTCTGCGACATCGAACCGGCTGAGTTTTACTGCGAGACGCTGAAATCCAAAGGCCTGACAAGCTCCATCGAGCCTGAGAACTAGAACGATGCAGCAACCGCTGAACAGGTTCCTCCTGCTTCAGCCAGCCTGGCTGCCCACGGTTCTGTTCATCCCTCTGCTCTATGCACTGGGCTGGCTTGCCGCTGTTCCGTTGACGCTGCTTGGCCTGCCAATGGATCAGCTCTCACTCACCGGAACGGTGCTGAGTTTTGCGCTGTTCCTCCTTGTGCTGCCCCGCTGGGCAGCACTGCGTTGGTCCGAATCACGGCCTTGGGCGGCCCTGGGAATCTGCGGGGCCACCCCACAGAAACGACCCACACCTGCAGCTGCTCTTCTCAAAGGTCTGCTCATTGCCGCAGGGCTGCTGACGGTGATCACAAGCGTCGTTCTGCTCGAAGGCTCGGGAGATTGGCGGGGCGAAGTGGATGCAACTCAGCTGACGAATGCCGTGTTGCTCTGCCTGGGCGTTGGCTTCGCAGAGGAATTGATCTTCCGCAGCTGGCTCTGGACGGAACTGCATCAAAGGATGAGCTCGCGTCGTGCAGCTTTGGCTCAAGCAGGCGTCTTCAGCCTCGTTCACACACGCTTCAACCTGGGGTTCGGTGCCATGAGTGGCCTGCTGGTCGGCCTGTTTCTTCTAGGCATGGTGCTGGCCAGACAGCGTCAATCGGACCGGGGGTCACTTTGGAGCTGCATCGGCCTGCATGGCGGACTTGTCGCTGGATGGTTTTTGCTGCAGAGCGGCTTGCTTGAGCTGTCACCCAATGCCCCGTCGTGGGTGGTGGGCCCGGGGGGGAATGCCCCCAACCCACTGGGCGGAGCTGTCGGAATCATCAGTTTGCTGATCCTGCTGCTGATTCAGCGCACAGCCGTTGCCAAGGCCTTGCGGCCCTCCACCGGAGCGCGAAGAGCGTCTTGAAGCGAAGCCACGCCGTAATCCCTTTCGAGGAGCGACATCACCGTGCGCCCGAAATCTGAAGGGTTGCGATCAAACGCCTCGAGACACACCCGTCCGAAGGTGCTCCCCATCGGCTCAGGGTTCCAGAGAAGCTTGCGCGCCGTCCACGGCATCATGCTCATCGGGTTGTAACCCGGCTTGATCAAGCCCTGATCGAACCCGTACTGCTCGAGGTGGGTGTGAGGCTGCAAACCGATGAAGAAGATCGCGGGCTCCACCAAATCAGCGCCAAAAATGTCCTCTAGCTCTCGGTGATACGCCACGGTCTGGCGGATCGTTTCCGGCCGCTCATCGATCACGTTGAAGGAGTAATTCACCGACACGTGATCCCGGAAGCCCGCATCCGCCAGCATCCGGCAACTCTCCAGAACGGTGCGCAGGTTGTACCCCATGCGCATCTTGCGGACCAGCTCCTGCGAGCCGGATGTAATGCCGATCTCGAAATAGCTCATGCCCGTCTCCACCATGAGCTGAGCCAATTCGGGATCCAGATTGTCGGCACGGATGTAAGCGGCCCAACGAATGCCAGTCAGCCCTTCAGCTTTGATCGCCCGCAGCAGTTCTTTAGCGTCTTCGATGTAGCGCCGCGCAGGAATGAACTGAGCATCGGTGAACCAGAAACCACGAACACCGCGGTCGTACAGCTGGCGCATCTCTTTCACCACCTCATCCACGGGGTTGAGACGCACCTGCTTGCCTTCCACCACCGTGTAAACGCAATAACAACAGTTGTGGGGGCAGCCGCGCTTGGTCTGAACTCCCACGTAAAAGTCGCCGCCTTCGAGGTACCAGTCGAGCTGGGGCCAGATCGAAGCGATGTAGTCGTAATTGCAGGCGGTTTTGGGCCGACTTTCCGGCTGCTCATGAATCAGGCCTGAACGTGGCTTCTCACCAACCACGAAGCATCGTTCGCCCTCGAGGGAGTGACCCTGGATCAACTTCTCCAGCAGCGGCTCACCCTCACCGATGGAGACAACGGTTCCTTTGGGGAGCGACTTGCCAAGTTGCTCATAAAACACACTGACAGCTCCACCGCCAAGCACTGCTCTGGCCGCCGGCTGGTGGCGGCGCGCACGTTTCAGACCCTGACGCACCAGACGCTGATTCCTGCGCAGCTCGCCGTAATGACTGCTCATCAACTGAAGCCCACCCAAGGCTCCATGCAGACGCTTCAGAGGATTTCGGGCGTAGAAGACTTCGAACGAATTCTGAAGAGGGTTGCCCCCCCGCCCATCGACCGGCGCATAGATCTGGATGTCTCTCCACGAGAACACCAGCAGCGTCGGCTGGAACTGGTCAACAGTGGCGTCCAGCACGCGATGGACATCCAGAACCGGCAGAGCCGCGAGATCCAGGATGCGCTGAGGCATCTCCGGAAAGCATTTGTGGAGATGGTCAGCGAGGTAGATCGGCCCGATCGGAAAGATCGGATTGCAGGGCAGCCGCACCAGCAACACCCGTTCTTGTTGTGGTGCCACGTCAGCTGCCATGAGGCTGCCGGGACGCTAACAAGCGCTGCCGCCAAAGGAGCCGAAGGCCTCTTCACAACAACTTCATCAAGCCAGCGACACACAGCGCAAACTTCCTTTACACTCCCGATCAGGCAGGGCTTTCCTGCCCTTCCTTAAACCGTTCCTTCGGGAACATTTCTTTCCGTTCTCATGACCACCACCCTCCAGCAGCGCTCCGGCGCTTCCAGCTGGCAGGCCTTCTGTGAGTGGGTCACCTCCACCAACAACCGTCTGTATGTCGGTTGGTTCGGTGTGCTGATGATCCCCACACTGCTGGCTGCCACCATCTGTTTCGTCATCGCTTTCGTCGCCGCTCCTCCGGTCGACATCGATGGCATCCGTGAGCCCGTCGCTGGCTCCCTGATCTACGGCAACAACATCATCTCTGGTGCTGTTGTTCCTTCCAGCAACGCCATCGGCCTGCACTTCTACCCCATCTGGGAAGCTGCTTCCCTCGATGAGTGGCTGTACAACGGCGGCCCCTTCCAGCTGGTTGTTTTCCACTTCCTCATCGGCATCTACGCCTACATGGGTCGTGAGTGGGAACTCTCCTACCGCCTGGGCATGCGCCCCTGGATCTGCGTTGCCTACAGCGCACCTGTCGCTGCAGCCTCCGCTGTCTTCCTGGTTTACCCCTTCGGTCAGGGTTCCTTCTCTGACGCAATGCCCCTGGGCATCTCTGGCACCTTCAACTACATGTTGGTGTTCCAGGCCGAGCACAACATCCTGATGCACCCCTTCCACATGCTGGGCGTCGCAGGTGTTTTCGGCGGCAGCCTGTTCTCCGCCATGCACGGCTCCCTGGTGACCTCCTCCCTGGTGCGTGAAACCACCGAGAGCGAGTCTCAGAACTATGGCTACAAGTTCGGCCAAGAGGAAGAGACCTACAACATCGTGGCTGCCCACGGTTACTTCGGTCGCCTGATCTTCCAATACGCCTCCTTCAACAACAGCCGTAGCCTTCACTTCTTCCTGGCTGCCTGGCCTGTTGTCGGCATCTGGTTCACCGCCCTCGGCGTGTCAACCATGGCCTTCAACCTGAACGGCTTCAACTTCAACCAGTCCATCCTTGATGGTCAGGGCCGCGTCCTGAACACCTGGGCTGATGTGCTGAACCGTGCCGGCCTCGGCATGGAAGTGATGCACGAGCGCAACGCTCACAACTTCCCCCTCGACCTGGCTGCTGCTGAGTCCACTCCTGTGGCTCTGCAGGCTCCTGCCATCGGTTGATCTGGAATCAACCTGTTCCTTTTGGAACAGCAAAAACGATTCAGATCAACTGAATCGGAAAGCCCCCTCCTCGGAGGGGGCTTTTTGTTGTGCTTTCAGAATTGAGCTCCAATCAACCATCAACAGAGAAGAGCCATCTGAGATTCTCACTGCACAACTCAGTGTGATCTGAACCTCGGCAACGCTCTACTTCGAATCAGCAGTGTGGGAGCGAGGCAACTTCGACATCACAAGAACACACCGCTTTTGCTTGTCGGCGTTTACTAAACAGTCCTGTGGACGAGCCGGGTTAAGAGGCAACCAAAACGGATGAGACGACGCGCTGTACATCCATGAGAAAAATGCAAACCCTGATCCAGCACCACGGCTTAAAGCCCCATCCAGAGGGGGGCTGGTACCGCGAGTTGCATCGCAGTCCAGACCGAGTTCAACGACAGGACGGTGCCGAGCGATCTGCCTTGACGGCCATTCTGTTTTTGCTGCCCGCCGGTGCCGTCAGTTGCTGGCATCGGGTGATCGGTGGAGACGAAATCTGGACGCACATTGATGGGGCCACGCTGGAGCTCTTTCAATGCCAGGGCGATGGCACAGGGCTGAAACGTGATGCTTTGCATGAGTCCAACCCCATCCAGGTGGTTCCCGCCAACACCTGGCAGGCGGCGCGGAGTCTTGGTGACTACTCATTGATGAGCTGTTGTGTCGGGCCGGGGTTTGACTTCTGCGATTTCGAGATGGCCCGGCAGCATCCCGCGACAGAACGTCCGAAATTGCCCCATCCGGAGTTGATCTGAACCGATGGCTTCGTAGCCTCACCGCATCGATCAATGGCCATGGGCAGCAGCTTCGGCGACCTCTTCCGGATCAGCACCTTCGGTGAATCCCACGGGGGAGGGGTGGGTGTCATCGTTGAGGGCTGTCCACCACGGCTCAACCTCAGCGTCGAGTCGATTCAGGCCGAACTGGACCGACGCAAACCAGGCCAAAGCCACATCACCACACCGCGCAAAGAAGCGGACCAGGTGGAAATTCTCAGTGGCCTGCTGGATGGCGAAACCACGCTTGGCACCCCGATTGCCATGGTCGTGCGGAACAAGGACCAACGGCCCGGGGATTACAAGGACATGGCGGTCGCCTTTCGGCCCTCCCATGCCGATGCCACCTACCAGGCGAAGTATGGAATCCAGGCCCGCAGCGGTGGTGGACGTGCATCAGCGCGGGAAACCATCGGCCGTGTCGCTGCAGGTGCAATCGCAAAACAACTGCTGAAACAAGCAGCCGGAACTGAAATCCTGGCCTGGGTGAAGCGGATCCACACCATCGAAGCCTCAGGCATTGACCCACAGCAGGTTCAGCTGAGTGATGTTGAGGCCAACATCGTTCGGTGTCCCGAGCCAGCGATCGCCGAGCGGATGATTGAGCGCATCGAAGCCATTGGCCGCGAGGGTGATTCCTGCGGTGGGGTGATCGAATGCGTGGTGCGCCATCCCGCCATTGGGCTGGGCATGCCGGTGTTCGACAAACTCGAAGCCGACCTCGCCAAGGCTGTGATGTCGTTGCCGGCCACCAAAGGATTTGAAATTGGGTCCGGTTTCGATGGAACGCTGTTGAAAGGCAGCGAGCACAACGACGCCTTTGTGCCGACCGACGATGGACGGCTGAAGACCGCCACCAACAACTCCGGGGGCATCCAAGGAGGGATCAGCAATGGTGAGCCGATTGTGATCCGAGTGGCCTTAAAGCCAACGGCCACGATCCGCAAAGAGCAGCAGACCATCGATTCCGATGGCAAGGCCACCACACTCGCTGGGAAAGGACGGCACGACCCCTGCGTTCTGCCGCGGGCCGTACCGATGGTGGAAGCGATGGTGGCACTCGTTCTGGCTGATCACCTCCTGAGACAGCGGGGGCAATGCAGCCTGTGGTGAGCACCACCCTCCAATCAGATCAAACGGAACCCACCGCTGTGCTGGCGTTAGAGCTCACCGCCGCTGCAGCCGCTTTCGTCTTTGCCGCGCTGCGGGTGCGGGTGCGGCGAGCGGGCTTTTTGCTGGCTTGAACCTTGGCTGAGGCCGGTTTCTTGGCAGCCATCGTTTTCTTCACGGTCCGGCGTGCTCGAGTTGTCGTTCCTCGGCTGCGATGACTCAACACCAGGGCCCACTCCTCATCACTGAGGGTGGATGGCTTGCTGCCATGGGCATAGGACAGCTTGGCCGCCTTCTCGATGTCCTTGATCAGATTCGTCCAGGACGTGGCAAAACGCTTGTCAGACTGCGATTTCGCTCCGCTCTCCACCAGGGTCTCCACGACCCCAGCAGCCGAAACCTTCTTGCGCCGGCGATTGAAAATCTCCTTCTGAAGCTGAGCGATCAGGGCATCGGCCTTGTCGCTGAGCTTGATCGTGAGCTGCGACATGACGCAGTTGGATAGCTATCTCATCTGTAGCATCTTGGACGCATGCCGCCCAGTGGTAGATATCAATCCTGGCTTGTCGATTGGTGCAACCAGTCGACAAGTGCCTGGAAGGCAGGAGGCGATCCCACCACCCTGCGGCCCAGGGCCACGGCCCCATGCCCAGCCTCCAGCCATAGGGGGAGATCACTCACCTCGAGGCCACCAGCGGCAATCACAAAGGGCAATGGGCCGAGGGGCGCCTGCAAGCGGCTCCAGTAGCCCGGCCCCAGATTGGCAGCGGGAAACAGCTTGACGACACGACAGCCGAACCGCAGGGCCTGATGAACCTCGGTGGGACTGAAGACCCCAGGCACCAGCAAGACTCCAAGCCCTCTGGCCTGCTCCACGAGCTCCGGGCACCAGCAAGGTGCCATCGCATAACTGAGATCTAGCCGCGATAGATCGTTGAGCGCCTTGGGGGCCGTTACCGAGGCCGCCCCCAGATTCAATCCAGGGCAATGGTCCTGCAGCCCTTGCATGAACCCCATCCAACCTGGCTGGTCAAGCCATGCCACCTCAAGATGTCGAAGTCCTGCGGCATGAAGTTGCTGCACCTGCTCCAACAAACCAGAGCCTGAACCCGAAGCCAAGAGGTCGTCGGGCTCAGGACGAATCACCAATAAAAGAGGCTGATGCCGCAGGGATGCCACCAAGAGCTCCTGCCGCACCAGCCAAGGGTTGGAAGACGAATCGAAATCAGACGTATTCGGCGACCCGGACGTCACGTTTGATCAGCAGCTCCTGAAGCTCTTCAGCATCAACAGTCTCCTGCTCAACGAGCATCTCAGCCAATTCATCCAGAACGGCTCGGTTGTCGACCAGAACCTTGGTGGCGCGCTTGTAGGCCACATCAACCAACTCGGAGACCTCTTTATCAATCATGGCGGCGGTTTCCTCAGAGAAGTCACGCTCCGCCGCTATGTCGCGGCCAAGGAACATGCCACCCTGCGCGCGCCCCAAGGCGACGGGACCCAGCTCATCGCTCATGCCGAAGCGGGTGATCATCTGACGCGCCGTTGAAGCAACCTGCTGGAGGTCGTTGGATGCACCAGTGGTGACCTCATCTTCGCCATAGACAATCTCTTCAGCCACACGGCCGCCAAGGGCAACGGCCATCTGGTTCTGGAGGTAGGCCCGGGAGTACAGACCCGATTCCATCCGCTCTTCACTGGGGGTGAAGAAGGTCAAACCACCGGCGTTACCGCGGGGAATGATCGAGATCTTCTGAACGGGGTCATAGTCCGGCATCAGAGCGCCCACAAGGGCATGACCAGCCTCGTGATAAGCAACCAGGCGAGCGCGACGCTCGCTCATCACACGGTCCTTCTTCTCCGGACCCGCCATCACCCGTTCAATGGCATCACTGATCTCGTCATTGCTCACTTCGGTTAGCTCGCGACGGGCCGCAAGGATGGCGGCTTCGTTGAGAAGGTTGGCGAGATCAGCACCGGTGTAACCAGGTGTCCGGCGGGCAACCTTGTCGAGATCGACATCCTTGGCCAGGGTTTTGCCGCGAGCGTGAACGCCGAGGATTTGGAGGCGTCCGGCATAGTCAGGCCGATCAACGGTGACCTGACGATCGAAACGTCCGGGGCGCATCAGAGCGGCATCGAGCACGTCCGGACGGTTGGTGGCCGCCACAATGATGATCCCAGTGTTGCCCTCGAAGCCATCCATCTCCGTCAGGAGCTGGTTCAGCGTTTGTTCACGCTCGTCGTTACCACCTCCTAGACCTGCGCCCCGCTGACGGCCAACGGCATCGATCTCGTCGATGAAGACAATGCAGGGAGCATTTTTCTTGGCCTGCTCGAAGAGGTCACGAACGCGGCTGGCACCAACGCCAACAAACATCTCAACGAACTCAGAACCGGAGATCGAGAAGAAGGGAACACCTGCCTCACCAGCCACAGCCTTGGCGAGCAGGGTCTTACCGGTGCCAGGAGGCCCCACAAGCAGAACACCCTTGGGGATCTTGGCGCCAACCGCCGTGAAGCGATCAGGATTCTTGAGGAAGTCGACCACCTCGGTCAGCTCAAGCTTCGCCCCTTCAATGCCGGCAACATCGGTGAAGGTCACCTGGGTGGAGGGCTCCATTTGAACCCGCGCCTTGCTCTTGCCGAACTGCATGGCTGGGTTTCCACCACCACCGCCCTGGGCGCGCCGGAAGAGGAAGAACAGACCACCAAGCAGCAGCAGAGGGAAGATCAGACTTCCAGCAGCCTGCTGCCAGCCAGGGGTCTGACGGGAGGGCTGCACGGCGATATCAACGCTGTGTTCGGTCAGCAAACCGAGCAGCTCACGATCGGGGGCCAGGTTGACCTGAGCACGACGGCCGTCGTTTTCAACCACCTGGGCGGTGCCTTGATCCGGAGAAATCAGCACACGGCTGATTTGGTCATCCTTCACCGCCTCAACGAACTCGCTGTAGCGGATGGTGTTCACCTGGGGCTGGCTGCCACCGCCGCCACCAAAGAACGCTGGTGCAATCACAACGATCGCCAGAACCAAAAGGGCTCCGAGACCGATATTTCGCCAACGCTTGTTCACAGGTCGCCTCGTAGATGAAGGAATGTTAAACGGGTTCTCAGTCTTCAGGCGGCGCGGAGCACCTCAACCACGCTCTTGAAGGCGAACCACTCGGGAATCTCCTCACCACCGCGCAGCATCTTGCGGAACTGGGTGCCGCTGAGCTTCTTCACGTGCAGGCCACGAGCTTCAGCATGCTCGGCAGTCACATAGCCCTCTTCCTGGGTATAGACCAGGTTCAGGGAGGGAACGGTTTCCATCGTGAGCTCAGGGGCACACTCCTTGGCGAAGTTCTGAGCGTCGTAAGGACCGTAGAAATCGTCACCGGTGAGAGACGATTTGCAGCCGGCCATATCCCGGCCAATGATGAAGTGGGTGCATCCGTAGTTGCGGCGGATGATCATGTGCTGCAACGCTTCACGCGGACCGGCCATGTGCATGGCGTAGGGCAGGTAGGCCCAGCGAATGCTGTCGTTGTTCACTTCGGCCGCCAGACGTTCATAGGTCTGGAAGCGAACGGCACCAGGGATGTCGTCCTGCTGGGTGGGACCACAGGTGGGATGAACAAGCACCACAGCGTTGTCACTGACGTTCTGCGCATGCAGTGCACGGGTGAACAGTTCGTAATGCGCGCGGTGAATGGGATTACGGCACTGGAACGCCACCACGTCTTCGCCTTCAGGCAGGCCTGCACGCACCTCAGCAGGGGTCTTGCAGGGGAACACACGCTCGGGCAGAGCAAGGCCCTTGAGGCTTCCACCCAGATAGAAGCGTTTGCGCTCCATCGTGATCATCCGAACCGCAGGGTGCTCGATGGAGGTGGTGCCGTAGCAGCCCTTGGCTTCAGCCACTTTGTTGGGTTCCCACTTGTCCTCCACCTCGAGAACGGCAAGCTCCTGGCCCTTGTAGGTGAGCAGCAGCTTGTCGCCGACCACCACGTCATCGCGGTCGGTGTCCATCACGATCGGCAGACCGAACAACTGGCCCGCAGCCAGACGATGCCCACTGACCACGGCGTCGTAGTCCTCCTGCTGCATGAAGCCACGCAGGGGAGAGAAGCCACCAACACACAGCAGCTCCACATCACAGGCGTTGCGATCGGAACACTCGAGCGTTTTGGTCGCGGTGGCTTTCACAGCGGCACGATCCGCCTCGGCCACCATCAAATCGACCAGCGTTCCGCCGTAGGGAGCAATCACACCGGATCGCTGGGCGGGAGCGGAAGCACTGGCAGTCATGAGGCCTAGAGAAAGATCGGGAGATTCTCCCAGATCGCCGGAGGATTGCAATGGGCCACAAAAAAGGGGGCCTAAGCCCCCTTACAACCTGTTGTGATGACTTCGATCAGGCCTCTTCAAGACGGCCGTAGAGATCGCCAGTGATCTTGATGTCGACCACTTCACGACCACCCATGTCGGAGTCGGAGGGCTGGATGGCGCTGAACACACCAGCGAATTCTCCGGTTTCAGGATCAACCTTGGTGATGGAGAGGCTCATGGTTCCCACACCATCGATGTAGCGCTTGTTGTTGTCCTTCTCGAGCTGCTCGTCATCACCACCAAGTGCCACAAGACCCTGGGCGTACTGAACACCAGTGGTCAGAGCACGACCCTTGGGATCAATGAAGTTGCTGGTGCGGTAGCTGGGGGTGCGATAGGTGCCTTCAAAGTCGGTGCTGGTGGTCAGAGCCGAACCCTCAGCAGTGGCATTGAGGGACTTGCTGGAGAACGTGAAGGGGAACTCTTCGCCACCGGGCACCAGAACGGTGATCGGCTGGAAGTCGATGCCACCTTTCTCCTGGAATTGCAGGCCTGATTCCGTCACCTTCAGATCGCCAAAAACGGAGTCGAGGCTGGAGGTGTAACGGGTGAGGATCTTGCCCTCAACAAACTCAGCTTGCTGACGAATGTTCTTGGGCTCCTCCTTGGCATAGACCTGCACAGGGTGCATGCAGATCTCACGAAGCTCGTAGCTGCCACCGGCCGTCAGAGGAATCGAGCCCCGGGCTGAATCCCCGATCGTGGGGCAATCGTTGGCTTTGCCGGTGTTGTGGATGTCGTCGTAGGTGACGTTGGATCCACCACGCTGGACTGCATCACTGTCGCCACTGCAGGCCGTAGTGAAGAACGCGAGGCAGAGCGCCAGCACGACGGCCAGCAGAGGACGAATGCGCATGGAAGGAGCCGATCGGCTGAACGCTAATGGGGACGGAATGCCGTCAGATCTGGATCTTACAGGGCGAAAAATGACGTCAGGGCTAGCCTTTTGCAGCTCTCAACAACTTGTCGAAAGCGCGTGACATCCAACGATCCCGATTCGACCCAGACACGGATGGCTCCGGCAATGGCCGCCCTAGGCGAGCTGGCAGAGGAGTTGAGGGGAAATCCCGAAGCACTGCTCACCCTGCTCCGTGAGCTAGAGGCCCTGCATCGCGACGTTCAGGACGGTCCGTTTCGTCAAAGCCTTCCAGAAAACCGCCAGAAATTGTTCACACTTCTGCAGGGAATGGAGAAAAACGGAGGCTGGCCCTACATCCCTCGTCTTCAACTGCGCACCTTCATCGACCTGCTCGGTCAGGACTCCATCGACGCCGCGGCCTGATCCCGAGCCTCAACCAGAGCATCTAGCAATTGATGGGCCAGAGAGAGCTTTGCCGTCACAGGCAGCTCTCGTCTCCAGCCATCTCCAAGCAACCAGCCTCCATTGGGTTGGTCCCCGAAACCCTGACCATCGCGGTCCACGGGATTCACCATCATCAGATCGCAGCCCTTCGCCAGCCGCTTGCTTTCAGCCCGCTCCAGCAAACGGGCATCGCTGCCTGTGAGCGCTGAGAAACCGAGAACCAACTGTCCGGGACGGCGTTGGCGGGTCAGATTCGACAGCAAATCAGGCACTTCGGCCCAACCGGAAACAAGTGCCTGCTGAAGATCGTGCTTGGCCAGCTTGCTTGGGGGAGCGGCATCGCGCCGCAGGTCAGCGACGGCAGCAGCCATGACGAGCACATCGGATCTGGACTGAGCCAACTGCAGAGCTGAACCGAGTTCGGCGGCACTCTCCACCGCAGTGCACTCCAGGCCTTCAAGCCAGGCGTCGGGGAGATCCAATGGACCATGCACCAGATGAACGGTGGCACCCCGGAAGCGTGCCGCCTGCGCCAGCAACACACCCATGCGGCCGCTGCTGCGGTTGCTCAGGAAACGGGCCGGATCAATCGACTCTTGCGTCGGTCCAGCCGAAACAAGAACGGTCATCCCCGAGCAATCAAGGGTCACGTCAGGAATTCCCGAACCGCGGCTGAACACGGACGCAGCCGCCAACTCAATCAACAGCGGATCGGCCATGCGCCCATCGCCGACGCGATCACAGGCCAAGAGACCGGACGCCGGCACGAGGGGGATCACCCCAGGGAAGGATTGAACCTGCTGCCAGTTGCGTTGCACCGCAGGGTGACGCCACATGGCCGTGTTCATCGCCGGAGCCGCGATAACAGGAGCTTCCATGGCCAGCAGAACACTGGCGAGCAGACCGTCGGCTGAACCCTGGCTCCAGCGGGACAGGCTGCTGGCACTCAGGGGCGCAACGATGGCCAACTCCGCCCACTCCGCCAACTCGATGTGCAACGGCCTGGATGAGGCGGAGTCCCACTGGTCGGCCTCGAGGTAGCAGCGATGGCGACTGAGGCTGGCGAGCGCCACGGGACTCACCAAGGCAGCACCACTGGTGGTCACAAGACAGCGCACCTCAGCGCCGGCCTTAATCAGCGCGCTGACGAGCAAGGGCGTCTTAACAGCAGCAATGCTGCCGCTGACGGCCACAAGCACACGCCGCCCGAACAGTGGCGACGACAGTGGCGACGCCTGCTCAGTCTTCATCAAAAGGCTCTTGGTCCACCAAATGGTGGTACGGAAGGATCAGTTCGGGCCGGTGAATGGCCAGCGCCCGAAGCAGGTGCCAATCCGAAAGGCTGTCGAAAGGAGAGGGGTAATCGTCCTCTTCAAGCCGGCGGGCGAGTTCAGCCGTCGAGGCCTCGTCAAAAGCTTCGAGCCGTTCCTGCGTAAGCATCGAGCCGTCCTCAGACCCCATCCATGGCAGTTTGACGCAGGCCGTGCCGGCTAGCGTTAGCTGACCGGGGAATTAGCTCAGTTGGTAGAGCGCTGCGATCGCACCGCAGAGGTCAGGGGTTCGAATCCCCTATTCTCCACTGTGCTTTTGCAGCGTCGCCTGCCACTTGTTGGCCTGTTCGCCCTTGTGGTGTTCAGCACCGTGGCACGACCTTCAGCCCTGCTCACCTTCACACTCCTGGCTGCAGCCGGTGCGATAAGTCGCGCACCATCACGCCGCACCTGACCCCCCATGAGGTAAAAGGGGTGTTGAACTCCCCCGTAGCCGATGTCGCAATCGAAGCGCGAGCAGGTCGTGAGCCACCTGCGCTACATCCGCCAAGAGCTGCGCGAGATGCACCAAGGAGTCATGGAAGACGGCCTTCTTCCCGAAGCGGGTGAAGTTCGGGGTGTGATGGCACAAATGGAAGCCCTGCTGGAGCTTCTCGAAGGCAAAGCGTCCAGAAAAGCGAAGGCTGAGTCCAAATAATTTTCAGCGCAAGCCGTTGTCAAAGCCCTTGTCTCAGGCTTTGCTGCGCCAATCCCCATCACCTGGCCCGGGCTCGCCCCGGGTTTTTTTGTTGAAATCTCCTATCCGTAGTGTCTGATGCCTGCAGATTGCCTAGGGGTGGTGTAAACAGGGGCTGGCAGGGGCATGGCCGGGTGATGGGGATCACTGGTTTCAACCCTGCCTCTTCCCCTGAAACCAGTGCCGTGCGACGGCTTCAATCCACCCGGCTGCAAACAAACGTTGGAGCAGCACTTCAAAGGCTGGATCGATGGGCGCGCAATCCTTGGCGCCGATTCTCCCTGCTGGCCCTTGCCGGACTCATTGGCTTTTTGATCGGTAGCGCCATCACATCAGTCGCAGGCGTTCTCGGGCAGATGGACCCCGTGGCTGCGCTTGTGGTGGTTCTTGGCACTGAACTCACAATTCGGCGCCGACGCAGTTCCGAACCATCACTGAAGTTGCCCCAACAGCTCCTGGATCTTGGTCGTATTGGCTTTCTCTACGGCCTCTTTCTCGAAGGGTTCAAGCTGATCTGAAGCAGAACCGTTCAAAACAGCCAACCAAAATTGCGATTCATACCCTTCGGAAAGAATCCGATGGGGTGCACATGGCGAGCAACCAGTGCTTCCTGGAGCTTGAACCGCCAGCGGAGCGGTTGCGTCATGCGCCGCATGTAATCATCGTCGGCGGCGGCTTTGCAGGGGTGCATGCCTGCAAGGCCCTGGCCAAGGCCGATGTGCGCATCACCCTGATTGACAAGCGCAACTTCAACCTGTTCCAGCCCCTGCTTTATCAGGTGGCCACCGGATTGGTCTCAAGAAGTGATGTGGCCACGCCTCTGCGCGAACTGGTGGGCAAGCAAGACAACGTGCAGGTGCTGCTGGGGGAGGTCACCACCGTGAACCCCGAAGGCAAACAGATCGTTTTCAACGGCAAGGCCTACAGCTATGACCATCTGATCCTGGCCACAGGATCAGGCAGCACTTATTTCGGGCACGAAGACTGGCGCACCTTTGCGCCCCCGATGAAAATCCTCGAGCACGCCGAGGAAATACGCCGCCGTCTGCTGATGGCGATGGAGCAGGCGGAGCAGACACCGAACCCCGAGGCGCGCCAGTTTCTTCAGACGGTAGTGATCGTTGGTGCCGGCCCCAGCGGCTGCGAAATGGCTGGTGCCGTTTCAGAGCTGATGCGTTGGGCCTTGAACAATGCCTTCAAACAGCTGGATCCCCAAAAAACACGGATCGTGTTGGTGGACCCCGGCGACAGAGTTCTGAGAGCAATGCCAGAGGAGCTCTCCGAAGCAGCCCTTGTGGCTCTCGAACGCGACGGCATCGAGTTTTTGCCCCAAGGCCGCGTCCAAACCATGCGGCCCGGAGAGGTGGTGATCAGCAGCCCCGATAGTGATGTCCGGGTTCAGGCGGCCACGGTGATCTGGACCGCTGGCGTGAAGCCATCCCATCTGGGACAGAAGCTGACGGAAGCCACTGGTTGCGACGTCGATCGTGGTGGAAGGGTCATCGTCAGCCCCGATTTCTCGATTCCCAGCCATCCCGAGATCCGCATCGCCGGTGATCTCTGCAGCTACAGCCACACCGTGAATGGAAAGCCGCTGCCGGGCATGGCGGCTCCCGCCAAACAGGCCGGAACATTCATCGGCAAAGACATCGCTGCAATCGTCGACGGACGTTCACGTCCCACCTTCCGCTACGTCGATTTCGGCAGCATGGCTGTGGTGCACGCCAGTGCAGTGGCCGACCTGCATGGCTTCAAATTTTCCGGACGCCTGGGCCTGCTGCTGTGGGCCATCGTTCACCTGGCCTTGATCCCCAACAGAGAGAACCGGATCACCTTGAGCATCAAATGGCTGTACGCACTCGCGACCCGGCAACGGGCCTCGGTTCTGCTAACCGGCATGCCAAGCCAACATCTGGCGCTTGATGCTGAGGATGCCCACTTCCCGATGGCCAGCGGCAAAGGTCGCTCCATCGCAGAACCCGATGCCGCCCTCAAGGCAGCCATGGATTACTACGCCCATCAACTCAGTGGACTCCCCCAAACTCAGGAGCTGCTCGACACCAAGGAGGCCTCAGTTGCAGATTCGGAAGCTGCCATCAAATAGAGCAAGGCCATCCGGGTGGGCACGCCATTCCTGACCTGCTCTTCCACAAGGCTGACGCGCGGGTCATCCAGAAGCGACCCACTCAATTCAACGCCGCGATTGACCGGGCCGGGATGCAGTACGGGAACGTTCTCCCCGCAGAGCTGCATGCGCTCATGGCTCAGCCCAAAGTCCCGGTGATAGCGCTCCAGGCTGGTGAGCAACTGCTGGCCCATCCGTTCCTTCTGAAGCCGCAAGGTCATCACAGCATCGGCGCCCGGCAGCGCGTGCTCCAAACGCCGCACCACGCTGACCTTGCCCCGTTGCGGCACCGGATCCTTCAGCAGACCCGGGGGCGGAGCATCCACGAAAGCCGAAAAATCCTCGGGAACAAGGCTGGGAGGACCGCACAACACCACATCCGCGCCACAGGCCGTCAAAGCCCAGAGATTGGAACGGGCCACCCGCGAGTGAAGGATGTCTCCAACAATCACAATTCGGCGTCCTTGCAGCGCTTCAGGCATGGGGTACTGGGGTGAGAAATGCCGGGCAAGAGTGAGCAGATCCAGTAGTCCCTGACTGGGATGACTGTGAAGTCCATCGCCCCCATTGAGCACCACGGTGCGCTCACCCATCTGCTGCAGATCCAGCGCCAGTTGCTGCGGCACACCAGTGGAACGGTGGCGCACCACCAGAACGTCGGCTCCCATGGCCACATAGGTGCGCGCTGTGTCGAGAACGCTTTCCCCTTTGCTGAGTGAGCTGCTGGAGGGTGAAAAGCTCATCACGTCGGCCGACAGACGCTTGGCCGCCAACTCAAAACTGCTGCGAGTTCGAGTGCTGGGCTCAAAGAACAGCGTTGCCACCAGACGGCCCTGCAAGGCGGGCAGTTTGCGGGCACCAGTGACGGGCAGTGAACGAAACCGCTGGGCCAGCTCAAGCACCGCAGCAAAGTCTTCCCGCGAAAACGAGGCGAGATCCAGCACGTGTCGATGCGGCCAGCCACTCATGACGACGACTCCAGCGATGGCGCCCAGCACTGTGCCTTGGGTGGCATGCGATCACCCCGAGCTCGTTTGCTGACACTGCGACTGCTCCTTAGGTACCAGCGCCATGGGGTTGCAGCGCCCTGGGAAATGCCGATCCGGGTGGTTGTCACAAGATCCTGGCTGGCAAATGTGTCTGACCTTCGGGCCATCCACACGTCATGTTCGCCCGTCACCGGACGGCTGTCATCACAGCGATCAAGCCCGAAACGTCGTGCCAGCAGGCCGGGCCCTGCAGCAATCCGCTCCGGTTCATCGGGAAGTGCCACGGCACGCAGCAACACGCCGTTGGCCCAATCGGCCCGATCGGTGACCACGTTCACACAATGGTGGATGCCATAGCTGACATACACATAAAACCGCCCTGGCTCACCGAACAGAGTTTCGTTTTGCGGTGAACGGCGGCGGTAACCGTGACAAGCGGGATCGTCCTGGGAATAGGCCTCGGTTTCAACGATCACGCCCCAGAGCAGGCTGCCGTCATCTTGGCGTTTCACCAACCTGCAGCCCACCAGATCGGGGCCCACGATCTGAGCCGGACGGGCAAAAAAATTGAGCGGAAGCGAAACGAAATCGATGACAGGCTGCCGGCTGGCGGCCACGCTTGTTTCAGCTTGAACGTTGCAGGCTGTGGACAGCAACCTCCAGGCACGGCGTGATGGGGTGTTTCTGGTGCTGGCGGGTTTGTTCCTCGGGACCCTCGGCATGCTCAACATCCTGGGCCTGACGCGCTTTCTGCAACTGGGCAGCATCGGCGGCTGGCCGATCGTGGTGGCCGTTGGTGCACTGCCTTACCCGATCACGTTCCTCTGCACTGATCTGATCAGCGAACTCTGGGGAGAACAGAAAGCCAATCAAGTGGTGTGGGTCGGGCTGCTGCTCAACGGCTGGGTGCTGCTGATCCTCTGGCTGGGGGGCGTTCTGCCGGGCATGAGCGGCAGCGATGACAGCACATTTCGCACCATTCAGCAGCTCAGTTTCGGTTCGGTTGGCGCCTCGATGGTGGCTTACCTCACTGCGCAGTTCGTGGACGTGCGGCTGTTCCATTTCTGGAAACAGCTCACCAAGGGCAAAGCGCTCTGGCTGCGCAACAACGGCTCCACCCTGGTGAGCCAGTTGGTGGACACCAGTGCAGTGGTTCTGATCAGCCATTACGGCGCCCATGTGCTGCCTGTGCAGCCAGAACAGTCCGTGCTGCCCCAGCTGATCAGCTTCATTGGCAGCGGGTATCTGTTCAAAGTGCTGGCGGCGTTGACCGACACGCTTCCCTTCATCTGGCTCACGGGATGGCTGAGGGAGTGGCTGGACATTCCTGAAGAGGAAGGCGAACTCACAACAGAAGCCCCGTCATCGATGCATGAAGGGCGCATCCACTCCAAACTGAGGTGAGTTCAGGCCAGGTGATGGACGCAGCCACCTCCAGCTTCAACCTCGGCACTGTGCTTCTCGCCAGCATTGTGCTGTTCCCCCTGGCCTGCCTGTTCTTCGGAACGCGCGGCGGCTACTACAACACCGATCAGTACGACGGCAACGGCACCGCCCACTGATCGGCTGGAGTTGAGCGATCATCGGGTCACTGGTTCAGCCTGAATGACCGCTGCAACTCCCGGTCCTGTCGACAGCACGGACGCCATTCGCCTCGCCCTGCGCAGTTGGCCTGAAGTGGAGAGCTACCTCCAAGGCTGCAAGGGGGTGATCATTCCCCTGGGATCCACCGAGCAGCACGGTCCCACGGGCGCCATCGGCACCGACGCCCTCACCGCAGAAGCGGTGGCCTTGGAGGTGGGTCGTCGCACCGGCGTCTTGGTCACCCCAGCCCAGGCCTTTGGCATGGCGGAACACCACCTTGGTTTCGCGGGAACGATGAGCCTGCAGCCAGCAACGCTTCTGGCCGTTCTGCACGACCTGGTGTTGTCCCTGGGCCGGCATGGCTTCGAACGGGTGTTCGTGATCAATGGCCATGGCGGCAACATTGCAACGGCCAAAGCCGCCTTTGCCCAGGCCCACGGCACCGCCGCCACCCGCAATCTCCCCGTTGCCCCGCAGCTGCGTTGTCGCCTGGCCAACTGGTTCATGGCCGGCCCCGTGATGCGCCAAGCGCGCGATCTGTATGGCGACAAAGAAGGCCATCACGCCACGCCCAGCGAAATCGCTGTCACCCTCGCCATGGAGCCGAGCCTGCAGAGCAAGCAGCGACCGCTGCCCGACCCCGCGCCAGCAGGGCCCATCCATGGACCGGACGACTTCCGGCGCCGTCACCCCGATGGACGCATGGGGTCCCACCCCTCCTTGGCCACCGCCCAGCACGGTGAGGCCTTGCTGGAGACAGCCGCCACCGCGTTGAGCGAGGATCTGCGCACTTTCCTCGGCGAGTCATGAGCCAGATTTCCAGCGACGACGTCCGCAAGGTGGCCCAGCTCGCCCGCCTTGATCTGCCCGAGGACAAGATTGCGACCTACACCGGTCAGCTCGAGTCCATCCTCGAGTACGTGGGTCAGCTCCAGCAGGTGGACACCGAAGGCGTTCCGGAAACCACCCGAGCCGTGGAGGTGACCAACGTCACCCGGGCCGATGGCGTGCAGCCGACCCCCGTTCGGGACGACATTCTCAACCAGGCACCCCAGAGAGAAGGTGACTTCTTCCGGGTTCCGAAAATCCTGGCCGACTGAACCCAGATCAGCGGGACAGCGAACGTTTGGGCTCGGTTTTGATCGCGATGCGATCAACAAAACCGAGCCAGTGGCGACGCAGCCCCCGACCGGGCATGAAACGGGCTGCGCGCCTCATCTTTCCGCTGCGGCGCTTGTGGCTGCGCACTCCCACAAGGATGTCGTAGAGGAAGTTGTAACCATCCCGGCGGGTTTCAAAAATGCCCAACCGTTGGGGAGATCCCTTGGCGTCAAGCAGAGGCTTGGTTGCCTCATAGGCCGGTTTGTATTCGAACCAGGGAATGGATGGCCAGAGGTGATGAACCAAGTGATAGTTCTGCCCCATGATCAGCCAGTTCATCAGCCTGCCTGGGTAGATCCGGGCGTTCGTCCAGCGGTTGCGGGAGGTGAACGGCCGATGCGGGAGGTAGTCGAAAAACAAACCCAGCGTCACGCCCACCATCAGGGCAGGGGCAAACCAACAGTTGAAGATGAACGGCAGGAAGTCAAAGCGTGCCGCCGCCAGCACAATCACCACAAAAATGCTGCGCTCCAGCCCCCACTGCATCAACTCCCAGCGGCGCCAGAGGCGACGCTGAAAGAAAAACCACTCGTGATAAAAAAATCTCGGGGCGATCAGCCAGAGCGGCCCGAACGTGCTGACGATGTGGTCCGGGTCGTTTTTCGGGTCATTCACATGGGCGTGATGCTCAAGATGCACCCGCGTGAACACGGGAAAGCTGAACCCGAGCAACAGCGCCGAGCCATGGCCCATGGCCTGGTTGATCCATCGATTGGGGTGGGCTGCGTTGTGGCAGGCGTCATGAATCACCGTCCCTTCCAGATGCAGCGCCAGAAAGCCCGTACACAGCAGCACCGGCAGGGGCAAGGCCGCCACAAACCAGCCCCAAATGGTCAGAGCCGCCAGGGCATAACCGCCTAAAAAGAGCCCGACGGTGGGGTTCCAGAAGGCCGGCGGGTCAACGAATTCGCGCGGAACCGAGCGATAGCCCACTCCAACCGGACGAGGCTGCTGTTGTTGAGCAGGGCTCTGATGCATCCGGAGGTCAGGCAACAAGTCTGTAACGATCCCGAACCACGGTAGGGAAAGGAATGCCCACCGGGGGACTTGAACCCCCACGACCAAAGCCACTGGTACCTAAAACCAGCGCGTCTACCAATTCCGCCAGGTGGGCAACGCCCCGACTTTAGAGATCGCACCAGAATGGGAGCAGACCGCCACACCTCGGATGCTTGCGACCCTCAGCGGCGATCTCTGCCTCCTGCTCGGCCTGGCACTCCTGTTGCTTCCCCTTCTGGCCGTTGAACTCAGTCGTCCCCGCGATGGTGTTTGGGGCGCTGTGGTCTTGCTGCTTGGTCTCGTTCTGGTCACCAGCACGGACCGTCTGCGGGGAGCGCCGATGCTGGCGGTTCTCTGCGCCGGCCTGTTGATCGCACGCTTGGGATCCGAGGTCGGACAGGCCCGCTGGAACAGCCTCAGCGAAACCGAGCAGCAGCGGTTCACCTCGCTCGATCATTGGCGCACCAGCCTTCAACAACTTCTGATCACCACGGGCCGGGTGGGCGAAGGCATCGGCGGCATCGCCAAACAACTCAAACCGGCCGGCAAATCAGGGGTTACGGGCAAAAAATGGGTGCGTCCCGAGTCCCCCGAAACCACTGACGCAAGCGACACCGAATCAGCCGAAGCCGCCAAGGTCACATCTCCAGAGGGCGAAGACTGATAATCCCGAGGCAAGAGCAGGGACCCCGTGAGCAAGGAGACGCGCGACGCCGCCGCTGAGGAACGCCCCTCCTACAAACACACCCTCAATCTGCTGCAGACGGGATTCGGCATGCGCGCCAATGCCGTCCAACGCGAACCTGAACTGCAGGGCTTCTGGAAAGACCACGGCATCGACGGCGAGCTGGGCCTGAACAACAGCGGCCCAACCTTCACACTCCATGACGGTCCGCCCTACGCCAACGGTGCGCTGCACATGGGGCATGCCCTCAACAAGGTGCTGAAGGACGTCATCAACAAATATCAGGTGTTGAACGGGCGTCGAGTGCGCTACGTACCGGGCTGGGACTGCCACGGTCTGCCGATCGAGCTCAAGGTGCTGCAGTCGATGGATCAGGAGCAGCGCAAGGCGCTGACACCGATCAAGCTGCGCAAAAAGGCTGCCGCCTACGCCCGCAAACAGGTTGATGGCCAGATGAAAGGCTTCCAGCGCTGGGGCATCTGGGCGGACTGGGAGCAGCCGTATCTGACTCTGCAAAAGGAGTACGAATCGGCTCAGATTCGGGTGTTTGGCGAGATGGTGCTCAAGGGGCACATCTACCGGGGTCTAAAACCGGTGCACTGGAGCCCGAGTTCACGCACCGCTTTGGCCGAAGCGGAACTGGAGTACCCCGACGGCCACACCAGTCCCAGCGTCTACGCCGCCTTCCCAGCCGTGGAGCTTCCAGCGGCGCTGCGGAATGCACTCAAGGCCGAAGGCCTGGACCTGCCCACGGAGACGGAGGCCCTTGGGAAGGCCCTGCAGGTGGCGATCTGGACCACCACCCCCTGGACGCTGCCGGCCAACCTGGCGGTGTCTGTGAATGAAAGGCTCGAATACGCCCTGGCCGACGACGGCGAAGGCCGACTGCTGCTGGTGGCTGCCGATCTGATCGAGACGCTGAGCGGCACCCTGGCGCGCCCACTGAGCCGGCGCGCCACCGTCAAAGGTGCTCTGCTCGCTGGGCTGACCTACCGCCACCCGCTGCTGGATCGCACCAGTCCGGTGGTGATCGGAGGCGATTACATCACCACCGAATCAGGCACAGGCCTCGTGCACACCGCACCTGGTCACGGCGTCGACGACTTCCACACCGGCCAAAAGAACGGCCTGCCGGTGCTCTGCCCTGTGGACGAAGCCGGCAACCTCACGGACGAGGCCGGGCCGTTCGCGGGCCTGAATGTGCTCAAGGATGCCAACCCCAAGATCATTGAGGCGCTGGAGTCCGCCGGGGCCCTGCTCAAGCAGGAGGCCTATGGCCACCGCTACCCCTATGACTGGCGCACCAAGAAACCCACCATCTTCCGGGCCACGGAACAGTGGTTTGCCTCCGTGGAAGGGTTCCGTCAACAGGCCCTGGATGCGATCGCCGCCGTGGAGTGGACCCCTGCTTCCGGTCGCAACCGGATCGAATCGATGGTCAAGGAGCGGGGCGACTGGTGCATCTCCCGTCAGCGCACCTGGGGGGTGCCAATCCCCGTCTTTTATCACTGCAGCAACGGCGAAGTGCTGCTGAACGCCGACACCCTGGAGCACATCCAGGCGTTGATCGCCGAGCACGGTGCCGACGTCTGGTGGGAGAAAGACGAAGCGGATCTGCTGCCGCCCGCCTACGCCGACCAGGCCGATCAGTGGCGCAAGGGCACCGACACCATGGACGTGTGGTTCGACTCCGGCTCAAGCTGGGCTGCCGTCGCCAGCCAGCGGGACAACCTGAGCTATCCCGCCGACCTGTACTTGGAAGGGTCCGACCAGCACCGCGGCTGGTTCCAGAGTTCACTGCTCACCTCGGTCGCCGTGAATGGCCACGCTCCCTACAAGCGGGTGCTCACCCATGGCTTCGCCTTGGATGAGAAGGGCCGCAAGATGAGCAAATCCCTCGGCAATGTGGTCGACCCGATGGTGATCATCGAGGGGGGCAAAAACCAGAAACAGGAACCGCCCTACGGCGCCGATGTGCTGCGGCTCTGGGTGAGCTCGGTGGATTACTCCGCCGATGTGCCGATCGGAGCCGGGATTCTGCGCCAGCTGGCCGATGTGTATCGCAAGGTGCGCAACACCAGCCGCTATCTGCTGGGCAACCTGCACGACTTCAATCCGGCAACCGACGCGATCCCGATTGCGGAACTGCCGTTGCTGGACCGCTGGATGCTGCAGCGCACGGCCGAGGTGATGGACGACATCACAGAAGCCTTCGAAAGCTTCGAGTTCTTCCGCTTCTTCCAGCTGCTGCAGAACTTCTGTGTCACCGATCTGTCGAACTTCTACCTCGACATCGCCAAGGACAGGCTCTACGTGAGTGCCCCCGCCGACCAGCGCCGGCGCAGCTGCCAGACCGTGATGGCCCTGATCATCGAACGCCTGGCCGGACTGATCGCTCCTGTCTTGTGCCACATGGCCGAAGACATCTGGCAGAACCTGCCTTACCCCGTGGAGGAGACATCGGTCTTCCACCGCGGCTGGCCGACGGTTCCAGTCGAGTGGCGTGATGCTGCTCTCAGCGCTCCGGTTCAAGAGCTGCGGGAGCTCCGCGCCGCCGTCAACAAAGTGCTTGAAGATTGCCGCGGCCGTCAGGAACTTGGCGCATCGCTTGAGGCAGCCGTGCGGATTGACGCCCGCCGTCCGGAACTCCAGGCCGCTCTCTCCTGGCTGAGTGAGACGGGGGATCCCGAGGTGGACGGTCTGCGGGACTGGCTGCTGGTCTCACAACTGCAGATTGGCGGCGAGCCCTGGGCCGAAGTGCTGGCCAGCCAGGACGACGAGCTCGCATCGATCGAGGTGAGCCGAGCGCGGGGAACCAAATGCGAGCGCTGCTGGCACTACGAGGGGGATGTGGGTCAGCACCCGGAACATCCCCACATCTGTGGGCGCTGTGTTGGGGTTCTGGAACGCCGGACTCACCAGTTAGCTTGAGCCAGGAGATCGTTCGGCGGCATCGGTCCAGCCAGGACAACCTCTTGACCTGGCGACAAGGGCCCCTGCAGCAGCTCAGCCTGATCGAGGCTGGTTCCCTCAGGGAGAACGGAGGCATCAGGGTCAAAGGCGGTTGGATGGGTGGTGCTGCTGCTGAACCCACGGAAGATCAGCAACTCAAACGGCTCATCCACGACCTGACCCCGTAGGCGGACAACTCGCTGGGGCTGAACACGCGTTCGCTGTTCCAGAGCCTGAACCAGCGCCTGGTCAGTCATCAGAAATCCCCCGCCACGCGGCCGTAACGGGGCAAACGCACCAACAGCCACTGCAGCAAACCAGCCAGGTAAGCCACCAGAGCGACGTACCCCACAAAGGCAGCAACGGCCTCGGTCCACAAACCACCGAACAGAAAATTGAACACTGTGGCCGCAAGACCATGGATGCCCTGAGGAGCTTCCAGCCAGGTGAGGCATGCCGAGGACTCCAGCTGTTGCATGCAGCCCAAACCCGTCACGCTCATGCCCAGGCTGATGAGAGCAAACCCACTGAATGCCCAACGCCACACCTTCACGGCAAGGGGCAGCGGACGCCAGGGCGGCTGGTCGGCCAGCTCCTCATTGATGTCGACCCAGAACCACAGGCTGATCACCATCAACACCGGTGCGACAACCGCCATGGCGTAGCCCAAGGGCCGCTGATCCGTCAGCAGCAAGAGGCTGATCGCCATCAGGCTGGCCACTTTCCAATAGATCCCGAGCAGCCGCAGCACCAACGGCTCGCGACGCCAGGCCGACCAGATCAACAGGACCAAAGGCACACCAACGGCAAAGGTGGCGGCCAGGCGATAGGTCAGCCACACCAGAGCGCGGTACGTGAGCTCGTTCACTGGGGACTGTCACAGTGCCGCCATTATCAACGTCCCGAGCTGAGCCCCAGGGTTGATAAGGTCCGCTTCATGGCACCGTTCGCACCGTTCAGCTGGTTCCGTTCCAGGGGCGCTGAAGCCAGTTGCCGGTCAGGACTTTCTGGCAAAGCGTCCCTGGACGAAGCCGTTCGGGATGTGGTCGAGCAACTGGGTCGATCCAGGGGCGAGGCAGATCTCGCCCTCGTCTTCACCTCCACGGGTTACGCCACCGACCTGCCGCGGCTGCTGCCGATGCTGCGCGCCCAGATCAGCGCGAAGCATTGGATCGGATGCACCGGTGGCGGCGTGGTGGGCACCCGCGGCGATGGCAGCGCCTCGGAACTGGAGCAGACACCTGCTTTGAGCGTGACGCTGCTCTCCCTGCCGGGGGCATCGATCGCCACTCAACACCTGAGCACAGAGGAGCTGCCTGATCTGGATGGAGCCGCCCAGCAATGGCAAGACTGGGTTGGCATCACCCCCGAGGCTGCCCGCAGCCAGATCCTGCTGATCGACCCCACCAGCAGTGGAATCAATGACCTGATCAGCGGGCTGGACTACGCCTATCCGAGTGCCGAAAAGATTGGCGGCATCGCCGCACCCCACAACAGTCCGCACGGATCGCTGCTGCTGGATGACCAGGTCGTCACTGGCGCAGTGGTGTGTTCCATCGGGGGGAGCTGGCGGTTCGAAACCGTTGTGGCTCAGGGCTGCCGCCCCATCGGCCCGGTCTTCTCAATCGAGCAGGTGCAGCGCAACGTGTTGCTGGAACTGAGTGATGGCAGCACCAAGGCCAGCCCCATCAATTGCCTGCAACGGGTTCTGGCGGACCTCAGCGAACGGGAGCGCGAACTGGTGCGTCACTCGTTGTTCCTCGGTGTGGAACGCAGCAGCCTGCGGCTGAACGCCAACGGAGGAACCTCAGAAGCGAGTGCCTTCCTGATCCGCAACCTGATCGGAGTCGATCCCAACAATGGCGCCGTGGCCGTTGCTGAGCGGGTGCGCGCCGGCCAAAACGTGCAATTTCACCTGCGCGAAGCCACGGCCTCTCAGGACGAAGCCGTTGCCCTGCTCAAAGCAGCGACAACAGATTCTGGCGACACGGTCCATTTCGGACTGCTCATGGCCTGCCTGGGACGGGGCCAGGGGCTGTTTGGTCGAGCCGATGGCGACATCAGCCTGGCGCGCCAACTGATGCCAGACCTGCCTGTGGCGGGAGCGTTCTGCAACGGGGAGATCGGGCCCGTCGGCGGCACGACGCATCTGCATGGCTACACCGCCTGCTGGGGCTTGCTGCGCCAGGACCCCGACAGCTCCTCCGGCAGTGGCTCTGACAATCTCAGTTGAACCGGATCGCACCGCTTCAGAACCTTGCGTCAGCACGTCAATCCCCTCAGCAGCTTCTTCCAGTTGCCGCTGGAACTACCACCACCCGAGCAGCTGTTTCGCGTGCCTGATCAGCCGATCCATCTTGATATCGGCTGTGCCCGTGGACGGTGCCTGCTGGGCCTGGCCGAGCGTGATCCCCACTGGAATCATCTCGGCGTTGAAATCCGCCGACCGCTTGTGACGTCTGCCGATCAAGACGCGCTCGCCTCGGAGCACGGCAATGTTCGGATCCTGTTCTGCAACGCCAACATCAGCCTGGAAGGCTGGATGAAGGCCCTGAAGCAGGACCGACTGCAACGAGTCTCGATCCAATTCCCCGATCCCTGGTTCAAACGAAGGCACCACAAGCGCCGTGTCCTGCAACCCGCGCTGCTTCTGGCCATCGCAACGGCACTCCAACCAGGCCGTGAGCTGTTTCTGCAGAGCGATGTTCTGGACGTGATTGAGCCGATGGTGGCTCTCACCGAACTCAGCGACTGTTTCGACCGCCCCGCCGAGGATCAACGTCCCTGGCGCGCCAGCAACCCGCTTTCGGTTCCCACGGAGCGGGAGCGCTACGTGCTTGAGCAAAACCTCCCCGTCTACCGGGTGCTCTATCGCCGGAACCAGAATCCACTTCCTTCCGTGTCAGATCTGGAACAGCGCTGGCAGGAGATCGATAATCCGGCGGAAGCACTCACCACCTGAAGCCCCACGATGGCCTCTGCGGATGCAACCCAGACGGCAAGCAGTGGGGCCCTGTTGGTGCGCTGGCAGGGGGTGATCACTCCGGATCAGGCGGTGCTGAAACGCCTTGAAGGGCTGGCGGGACTCCTGCTGCTGGCCTTGTTCACGGGTCTTCCTTTCTTCACACGCACAGGCCTGGCCCTGGTGATTGCAGCCTGCGGCGTTCTGTGGCTGCTCTGGTGCCTCTGCAGTCCGCCACCACAGCGCATCGGAACCATCTCGCGCTGGCTGATGCTTTTTCTGGCCATCGCGATTGTGGCCACGGGGTGTTCTCCAGTTCCAATCGCCGCCAGCAAAGGCCTGATCAAACTGCTCAGCTACCTGGGCGTTTATGCCTTGCTCTGCAAACTGCTGCTGAGCAACAGCCGATGGTGGGACCGGCTGATCGCCGGACTGCTGAGTGGCGGCCTCTTCAGCAGTGTTCTGGCTTTGCGACAGCTGTATGCCTCCAGCGTGGAACTGGCGGGCTGGGCCGATCCGAATTCCATCAGTGCTGGCACCATTCGGATCTATGCCCCCCTGGGAAACCCCAATCTCTTAGCGGGTTACCTGCTGCCGCTGATTCCCTTTGCAGCAATCGCACTGGTGCGCTGGCGTGGTGTGGGAGCCCAGCTGTTTGCCGGAACCACACTGGTGCTGGCAGCAACAGCCACGCTGTTCACCTACAGCCGCGGCGGCTGGCTGGGGATGGTTGCTGCCGGTGCCGTGCTGCTGTTGTTGCTGCTGCTGCGCTGGACACGCCACTGGCCTCCGCTCTGGAGACGTCTGGTGCCTCTGGCCGTGCTGCTGGTTGGAGCCGCTTGCCTTGTGGTGGCGGCCACCCAGATCGATCCGATCCGCACGCGCATCACCAGCCTGCTGGCGGGACGGGGGGATAGTTCCAACAACTTCCGCATCAACGTCTGGATGGCGGCCATCCAGATGGTGCAAGACCGTCCCTGGTTGGGCATCGGCCCTGGCAATACGGCGTTCAACAGCATCTATCCCCTGTATCAGCAACCGAAGTTCAACGCCCTCAGTGCCTACTCCGTTCCCTTGGAAATCCTGGTGGAAACCGGCATTCCCGGGCTGCTGGCCTGCATGGGATTGCTGGCCAGCAGCCTGAGGCAGGGCCTCAAGCAGCTCCATGCCGATGCTGCAAGCGCCTTGGCATCCATCGCCAGCCTCGCTGCCATCGCTGGCCTATTGATGCAGGGCAGCACCGACACAATCTTCTTCCGCCCCGAAGTGCAGCTGATCGGCTGGTTTGCTCTGGCCAGCCTGGTGAGTCGACCCAGGGAATCATGAGACTGCTCGCTGGATTCGATGCCGGACAGACGCACACCCGCTGCCGACTCAGCGTGGTTCAAAACGGCGTGCACCAGCCTGTTGGAGAAGGCGAGGGGCCCGGAGTCAGCCACCTGGATGCCCCCCAGGGTGAACGTCGTTTCCTCGAGGCGATCAGCACCAGTGCGCAGCAGGCCCTGAAACATCACCCCGATGGCGTGATCCAGGCGGCCGTTGTGGGAGCCAGCGGCATCGAACACGGAACAGCGTTGCAACAGCGCGCTGAACGTTTGGTGGGTCAAGCCCTGGCCATCGGTGATGCCACAGGGGTGATCAAGGTGCTGGTCACCGGAGACGAACGCACCGCCTTGCGAGGTGCGATCCCTGAAGGCGCAGGAATCCTGGCGATCAGCGGCACCGGAATGATCGTGCTGGGCCGAGACGAGAACGGCCATGAACACAGCTGTGGCGGCTGGGGATGGCTGCTCGATGGAGCCGGCTCGGCCTTTGATCTGGGCCACCAGGGATTGCAGCTGACCCTGCGCATGGCCGATGGACGCCTGCCCGACCATCCGCTGCGCCTGCAGATCTGGAATCAGATTGGCTGCGACAGCCACGCCGCAGTGAAAGCCCGGGTGGTGCAGCAGGACTTCGGCACGGCTGACTTTGCAGCCTTGGCTCCACTGGTGGTGGAAGCCGCAGCCAAGGATTGCCCTGGCGCGGAGGAGATCGTTCAGGGATCGGCAGCAGCCCTCTCCCGCTGCATCAGCACCGTGGCCCAGCAGCTTTCCCTGCGGTCCCCCTTGGTGGTCTGCCATGGAGGAGCCGTCACCCATCTCCAGGGGTTCCGCACAGCCGTGCAACAGGCCATCGATCAGTCGATTCCCGAAGCCCGATGGGGCAAGGCCAAGGGCGATGCCTGTGATGGCGCCCTCCTGATGGCCGAGGGCTTAAGCCTCAGGCCGCGTTGAGATGATCCTCGGCAACGGCGGCCAGATGCCCCGTCCAATGCTCCACAGCGTCCGACTGCTCGGCTTCCACCATCACCCGGAGCACGGGCTCGGTACCGCTGGCTCGCACCAAAATGCGACCGTTCTCGCCCATCGACTGCTCCGCTGAAGCAATGGCGTCGGTGAGAGCAGTGCAGGCACTCCAGTTCTTGCGACGCGAACGGTCCATCACCCGCACATTGACCAATTTCTGCGGGTAGGCCTGAAAACTGCGGTCCAACCAATCGCTGAGGGAGATGCCCTGGGAATGGCAGAGGGTGGCCAACTGCACGGCGGTCAGAACACCATCGCCACAGAGTCCGTGGGAGGCCGAAAGAATGTGGCCGGATTGTTCTCCGCCGAGGGCCGCGCCACTGGCCACCATCGCGGCATGGACATGCTGATCTCCCACCGGCGTGCGATCAAGGGTGCCGCCCCGCTGCTGCCAGGCACGCTCGAAGCCAAGGTTCGACATCACAGTGGCCACCAACCGCTGATCGGGGAGCGCCTGCTGCTCCTGCAGCACGGATCCCCAGAGAAACAGCACATGGTCGCCGTCGATGATCCGGCCGCGGCCGTCCACCGCCAGCATCCGATCGGCATCACCATCAAAGGCAAAACCCATCGCCGCGCCGCGCGCGATCACAGCCCGTTGCAGCGGTTCCAGATGGGTTGACCCGCAAGCCACGTTGATGCGGGAGCCATCGGGTTCCCCATGGAGCACGGTGAGGTCAGCCCCCAGGGCACGGAAGGCATCGGCACCGCAAGCCGTCGCGGATCCCCAGCAGAGGTCCAAAACGATGGGAACGCCATCCAGTCGCCGTTCAGCCACCGATTGCTGCAACACCTCTCTGTAGCCATCGAGGAGATCGGCGCTGGATCGCGCCACACCGCAGCGGAATGTTGCTTGCTCAGCCATGGGTGTCTGCCCCTGCAGACCGGCTTCCACCTGGGCTTGACGGGATGCGCTGAGTTTGGCGCCATCGGCCCCAAACACTTTGATGCCGTTGTCTGCAGGGGGGTTATGGCTGGCGGAGACCATCAGGCCGCCGGCGGCCCCCAGCTGGCGGATCAACAACGGAACCGCCGGCGTCGGACAGAGCCCAAGGGTCCACACATCGCGACCAGCGGCCGTCAAGCCGGCCGTCAGGGCAGCAACCACCATGCTGCCGCTGGTCCGGGAGTCCATTCCGATCAGAACAGGACCTTCCGCCTGCAGAACCCGACCGACCCAATAGCCCATCTGAAGACACAGGGCGGGGGTGAGAACCGTGCCGGCAAGCCCACGGATTCCATCGGTTCCAAACCCTGGCGCAGCGTCACCGAGAGCGGGGCCGATCGGGGAGCACGCCTTTTGAACCATGGGTCTCAATCGTGGACAGCACCATAGGAAGCACCTCTGAGGCTGATTCCCAGAGACGTGACAGGTGCGGCTCTGCCCTCCACGGCCCACAGGCGATCAGAGGCTCGCCAACTCTCTTTGAAGCATCAGAATGAAACGAGCTCCAGGTTGGCTGTGCAGGCAGGGCCGCGAATCGGAACGCTGCTGCTGCTTTCGGTTGCTGGTTTCAGTGGGTTGGCTGCATGGGGCGGGCAGCTGCTTCTGAACAAGCAGCATCAGCGCCTCACGCCTGAGGTCTCGCAAGCAAAGCTCTGGCAGCACTACCGCTGGGCCATCGATCCGCAGACCCGTCGAGAGGCCGCCCTGTTGATGGTGGCGAGGGATGGGTCACCGCAACTGCTCCATGGCCAAGGCTGGGGGCGCGATCCGATGGCGGCCGTGGTGCTCGAACGGGCCGCCCTCACCGCTGCCGCACAGGGCAAGCCAGCGGACGCTGCTGAGACCTGGCAGCGCCTGTTGGATCGCTTTCCCGAAGCACCCGGCTCAGCTTGGGCTCGATTGGCGCTTGGCAACAACAATCCCGTTCTTCATCAGCAGCTGCTCCAACAGCAACCCGCACACCCCGCAGCACTGACCCTGGCGGCTCGGGATGGCTCCGAAGCGCTAGCAAGCCATCAAGGCGCCGTGCACCTGGCCCGTTGGAATGCGCGCCGAGCCGGCGCCCTTGGGCTGATGCGTGGCGCCTGCGAGGCCACGGGGGCGCAGGCACCTCAACCCGACCAACGCCAAGCCTTGGCGCAAGCACTGGCAAAACAAGGCCATGCCGACACCGCAGTGACCTGTCTTCAGGAGCTTGAGGCCTCCCCTGAGACCCAGCTGGCCATCGGTCGTTCCCTGCTGCTGCATGGCGACCCTGATGCAGGTACAGCCCGGCTGCTGACCCTGGCGCAGAACCACCCAAACCACCCCGCCAGCCTTGAAGCAGCACGGATCTTGAGTGAACCGCTCGATGCCCAGCCTGGGGTTCTGGATGCGCTTCCGGCTGCCCTTGAGGAGCGCTCAGCCGCTGTTGCAGCAGCTCGCGTGCGACTCGCCGGCGGCGATGGGGCGGATGCCGCCCTGAGCCGCTGGCCCAACGACCCCGACATCTGGCAACTCCAATGGGACCTCGCCCGCGAGGCATTTCTGGCTGGAGATTGGGATCGTGCCCGTGCCCTGCTGGAACGCCCCGATGAGGATGGTCCCCTGCCTCCACCGTTGGAGACGCGGCGGCTGTTCTGGTTGGGGCTTAGCCACAAGCAACTCGGCGAAACGACAAAGGCAGAACGCAGCTGGCGCCGCCTGATCGGGGCCTTCCCGGGGGGCTACTACCGCTGGCGCGCCATGGAGCACCTGGGTGTGGCCGAACCCCTGGCGTTGCGATCCCCAGACCCGCAGCAGGAGCCGCCAGCCTGGCAACCGCTCAACAGCCATCACCGCCTGGTGAACGAGCTTTGGCGCCTGGGCCAGGTGCACGCCGCCTGGGAGGCCTGGCAGGCTCAGGCGGACCCTGCAGTCCCGCCGCCACCTGAAGAACGTCTCGCCGAAGGCAGGCTGCGCCTTGCCGTCGGGGACACCTGGATGGGACTGGACCAGCTCTGGTGGCTCAGCCTCCGCTGGCGTAATCCGAGCTGCCATCAACGGACTCTCCTGCATCGCAGCCAATTCCCTCGCCTCTTCGAAGCTGAAATACAGACAGCGGCAGAGCAAGCAGGTGTTCAGGCCAATCTGCTGCGAGCGATCGCCAAACAGGAATCACGCTTTGCTCCCGGTGTCGTCTCCCCTGCTGGGGCCGTTGGCGTGATGCAATTGCTGCCCTCCACAGCCACAGAGATGGCTGACGCACCAACCAGCACGCTGATGCTGAAGGATCCCGCCGACAACTTCGAACTGGGCGCGCGCTACCTCCACCACTTGCTGGAGCAATGGGAAAGCGACCCCTTTCGCAGCATTGCCAGCTACAACGCCGGGCCAGGTGCTGTGGCCTCTTGGGCACAACCCACGGATCAAGACGACGATGCGCTCTGGGTGGAACGCATTCCCTACCCGGAAACACGCTTCTACACCAAGAAAGTGCTGGACAATCTGCTCGGCTACCTAGGCGGCAATCAATCGTTCTGCAACGAGACTGGCGGTGGGATGGGGCAGAAGCGTGCCGGCGACGATGCCAGTGATCACGACCAAACTCATCAGAAGCAGGCAGATCCCGGCGGCGGGCAGAACACCGATGCGGATGAGATCGATCCTGGCCAACAGCACGGCTGAGGCCAGGATCAACACGTCGGTGAGCACATTGAGCTTCAGCAGATAGATGCCACCGGTGATCACCACCAGCAGCGTGACCACCAACGTCATCACCCGGCTCGACGCAATCAGCAACGACACCTGGCGCAACAGCAGATCGGGCATGGTGCAGAAGACGACAACCACCTGCGTCTGCAACAGCACGAGACACCAGAACCAGGCCGCACTCACGCCATAGAGAGACGTGAAGGAGGGCTGAACAATTTGCCAATTGTTGCCGAGCACAACCGCAACGAGAAACAGCACCGTCAGCAACGGCGCCCGAACCGGAAGGCTCAGCAGTCGCAAAATTGGCATAGCGTCAAGGTAGCGGCGGCCTTTCAAAGGAGCTGCCAGAGTGATCGTTGCGGTTGACGTGCGATGACAGGCACCCCGGAGTCTTCGCCCCTGGGCACAGCGCAGCGATGGGTGCTGGTGCTGATTGCGGTGGCTCTGGCCATTGGCCTGGTTGTCCTACGCGGTGGCATTCAGAGCGAAAGCCCGATGGAGCAGCTGGCGAGACGATCCCTCGACCCACAGACAGCGTTAACCAACGGACGCCCAACGCTGATCGAGTTCTACGCCGATTGGTGCCAGGTCTGCAGAGAGATGGCACCTTCGATGCTGGCTTTGGAGAAGCAATCGCGAGATCGACTCGATGTTGTTCTGGTCAACGTCGACAACCCCCGTTGGCAAGATCTGGTTGATCGCTACGACGTCAACGGCATTCCCCAGTTGAACCTGTTCAACTCTGAGGGGGAAGCCAAGGGGCGATCCCTCGGTTTGCGCAGCGCTGAGGAACTCCAGCTGCTCACCACAGCACTGCTTGAAAATCAGCCGTTGCCGGCCTTGCCTGGTGTCGGGAACATCAGCCAGCTGCTGACGCCCCCCTCTGAGAACAAGGCGATGGCAGGTGCCTCGAGCCCAGCCAACGCGGGGCCCCGCAGCCATGGTTGACACGCCTCGCCATGATCACCACAACTCGTCACTCTGACGCTCCCATGGACCGCTTTCGGGTCGATCTGATCGCAGCTACGCCGAACCCGCAGCAATGCGTGTACGCCGCCATGCATCAGGACTACAGCGAAGGATTCGTGGCCGGAGATCGTGCCAACTGGCCCGATGAGCAGCGGGCTGGAGAGATCTGTGTGAAACGCCTGCTGTCTGGAGAGCGCGGCCACTACGGCCCGATGGAGCATGCACAGATCGTGCTGAACGTGGGCTGGTTCCCGCACTCGGTGATGCAGCAGGCCCGCACCCACCGGGTTGGGGTGAGCTTCGATGTGCAATCGATGCGCTACACCGGTGAACGCATCTGCCGTGCAGCGGATGGAGCCCTGGATCTGGAAGAGGTGTTCTATCTGCGGCCCATCGGCGAGTACAGCGATCGGCAGGGCAAGAAATACGCCTACACCGAAGCACTACGCCAACAGGATCTAGATCTCTGCCGGAGCTCCGCCGAGCGCTACAGGGATCTGCTCAAGGCCGGCTTCGCCGAGGAGCATGCCCGCGGCATCCTTCCCTTCGACTACCGCCAGCATTTTGTAGTGAGCTTCAGCCTGCGGGCGTTCCTGCACTTCATGGATCTGCGGGCCAAGCTCGATGCCCAGCTGGAGATCCGCCAGCTCTGTGATCTGATGTGGCCCCACATGGTGGAGTGGGCCCCTGAATTTGCAGCCTGGTACGAAAAGAGCAGGCTGCACCGGGCGCGTTTGGCCCCTTAATTAATAGAGAACTAGACCTTGGCCAGCGTCACCCGTTCCGGTTGGTGCTGGTACTTGCCTTGTCGATCGCTGTAGGTGGTCGAGCAGGGATCACCCTCAAAAAACAGCAACTGACAGATGCCCTCGTTGGCATAGATCCGGCAGTCAGCACCGGAACTATTGCTGAATTCAAGGGTGAGGTGACCCTCCCAGCTCGCTTCTGCCGGGGTGGTGTTCACGATGATTCCAAGGCGGGCATAGGTGCTCTTGCCCAAGCAGATCACAGTGATATTGGGGGGAACCCGCAACTTCTCCAAGGCCACACCCAGGCCATAGGAATGGGCCGGGAGAATGAAGTAACGCCCGTCTTCATCCTCATGAAGGGGAGTGGGTTCGAGGTTGGCAGGGTTGAACCGCTTGGGATTCATCACCGTGCCCGGAACATGCCGGAAGATCAGAAATTCCTGGGGAGAAAGGCGTAGGTCGTAGCCGTAGGAGGAGCAACCAAAACTCAGCACTGGCCGCAGCTTCTGCTCCGGCTCCAGGTGACGGACCAGACCACTCTGGAATGGCTCGATCATTCCCTGCCCGGCCTGTTCAGTGATCCAGCGATCGCACTTGAGCATCAGAAACCTCGGCGCAACTCCGTGACTTGATCTGCCATCTCCACCACACCGGCGGGGATTGCAGGTCCAGTGATGATCACATCCATCGAAGCGGGCCGCTGCTCAAGGGCTGCAATCACGTCCGCTTCATCCAGGTATCCGAAGGCCACTGCAAGGCCGATTTCATCCAACACCAGCTGGTCGAGATCTCCCTGGATCAGATGCTGGCGGCAGATGGACCAAACCTCAGCCACCGCCTCTGCGCCACCGGGATGCCCCGGCGAGGAGAGGCAGAGGGGCACTGCCGGCCGCAGCCAGACGAGGCCTCCGCAGAGCTGCACCCGGCCGGCCGGTCCCTGCTGCACGCCGCCTTTGAGGAACTGACTGATCAGAACACGACTGCCCAAGCCTGCAGCTCGCATGGCCTGGCTGAGAACACTGGCGAAACTGCCTCGATAAGGCGCCGTATGCACTTGCAGCTGCCCTTCGGGAGCCACCAGATGTAGGGGTGGCGGATCAGAGACGGCAGGCAAGGGCCTCAGGCCCGCCCGCTGCAAGGCCTGCTGATCCCGATCCAGGGAATTCGGGAAGGATTGGGGGTCGGCGAGGCTTGTGGTCATCACGGAAGCATCTGTCCGGGCGACCCCGGCAAGACCTTGAATGTAGCGGCGAGATCACATTCCACAAGGGGATTGACACCACCCATGGTGTTTGGACAGGGCGAGAACCAACCGCCTGCGAGGCTTGACGAACTGCACACCACCGATGAGCCAATCCCCTGAACAACGCACTGATGGCCGTCGCCCGCAACAGTTGCGACCGTTCTCGGTGACCTGGAATCCGATGGGGTTTGCCTTGAGCTCCCTTGTGGTTCATACAGGCCGAACCGCGGTTCTCTGCAGCGTTTGCTTGGAGGACAAGGTCCCCAGCTGGCGCAAGGGAGAAGGGTTGGGATGGCTCAGCGCCGAATACCGGTTGCTGCCCGGATCCACCCCACAGCGGCAATCACGAGAGCTGATGAAACTCTCGGGTCGCACCCAGGAAATTCAGCGGCTGATCGGCCGAAGCCTGCGCGCCGTGATCGACATGGAGCGCCTAGGGGAGCGCACCTTGCTGATCGACTGCGACGTGATCCAAGCGGACGCCGGCACCCGGACGGCCTCGATCACCGGAGCATGGCTCGCCCTGGACCAGGCCTGCCGATCACTGGTGGAGCAAGGAGTCCTGGAGCAATCGCCCCTGATCGATCAGGTAGCGGCCGTATCCGTGGGCTTGGTTGATGGCCACGCCCTGCTGGATCTGGACTACAGCGAAGACAGCCGAGCTGAGGTGGACCTGAACGTTGTGCAGGCCGGCGATGGCCGTTTGCTGGAAATCCAAGGCACTGCGGAGGGAGCACCATTCAGCCGCAAGCAACTCAATGAACTGCTGGATCTGGCTGAGCCGGGATTGTCATCCCTGATGCAGGCACAACGCCAGGCCGCAGGCGAACACAGCATTAATAGGTAATAACCGCTACATGGCAAGCATCGCTTGCTCCGTAGCTTCGCTTCACCAGGGGGTTGTCATGACCAGTAGCCGAGGTTTCAGCCGATACACCCCGCAAATGGTGGCTCCAGCTCCCAGCGCAGAACCGGCCAACCGTTCCCTTCTGGAGATCATTAGGGATCTCGATGGCGCCAGCAGTGAACTGGTGGATCGCAACAAGACCATCTTCTTCCCCGGAGATCCCGCAGAACGGGTGTATTTGATCCGCCGGGGAGCTGTTCGTCTGTCCCGCGTCTACGAATCGGGGGAAGAGATCACCGTGGCCCTGCTGCGCGAGAACAGCCTCTTCGGGGTGCTGTCGTTGTTGACTGGTCAACGGTCCGACCGCTTCTATCACGCTGTGGCCTTCACCCGGGTTGAAATGGTGACGGCACCAGCGACCTCCGTGAAGGCCGCCATCGAAGCCGACACCAGCGTTGGCCTGCGCTTGCTTCAGGGTCTCTCCAGCCGGATTCTGCAGACCGAGACAATGATTGAAACCCTCACCCATCGGGACATGTCATCCCGGCTGGTGAGCTTCCTGCTGGTGCTTTGCAGGGACTTCGGCGTGGCCGATGAGCTGGGCATCACCATCGACCTGCGCCTGTCCCATCAGGCCATCGCTGAAGCAATTGGCTCAACACGCGTCACAATCACGCGTCTGCTGGGAGACTTGCGTCAATCCGGTCTGGTTCAGATTGACCGCAAGAAAATCACGGTTCTGGATCCGATCGCGCTGGCCAAACGCTTCAGCTAGGCCTGCCATCGCCCGACTTGTGCAGCGATGAGCGGCTGGGCACTGATTCTGGTTCTGTTGGTGCTCGGGGGCGTGCTGTCGACCCTGGGCGACCGCTTGGGCAGCCGCGTCGGCAAAGCGCGACTGAGTTTGTTCAGCATGCGCCCACGGCGCACCGCAGTGTTGATCACGGTGTTGACCGGCAGCCTGATCAGCGCACTCTCACTTGGCCTGATGCTTCTGGTGAGCCGGCAGTTGCGGGTGGGCCTGTTTGAACTGGATGCCCTACAGGAGAAACTCCAAGACAGCCGTCAGCAGCTAAAGGCAGCCGAGCGGGAACGGGACAAGACCCAAACGGAAACCAAACGGATCGCCATTGAGCTCGAGCAATCACAGCAACGGGCCAACACCCTGCGCCTCGAACTGGCTCCTCTTCAGAAGGAGCTGGCCCAACTCGAAGCCGAACGTGAACGCCTTAGCCAGGACATCGCCTCCCGCGATGCGGACATCGAGCGCACGGAAGCCGAACTCAACAGCGTTCGCAGCCGCATCCGAGCCGGTGAGAAGGAACTCAAAGAACTGGAACGCAATCTGGTCGCCTTACGGCGTGGATCGGTGGTGATCAGCAGCGGACAGACCTTGGCAAGAGCAACGGTTCGACTCGATGCTCCGGACCAGGCCAAACAGGCTGTCGACAGGCTGTTGCAGGAGGCCAATCTCAACGCATACGGGAAAGTGCGACCTGGCGAGGCACCCGAACGCCAGTTGATCCGCGTTCCGCGCAGCGATGTGGAACGCCTGCAAAGCATCATCCGCAAACCGGAGACCTGGGTGATCTCGCTGCGCTCAGCCACCAATGTGCTGCGGGGCGAAACAGCTGTGTATGCCTTCCCCGAGGTGCGTCCGAACCGGCCGGTAACCCAACGCGGAGACTTGCTGGCCACCACCACACTGCAACCCGATGAACGCACTCCAGAGGGCATTCGCACACGGTTGAACCTTCTCCTGGCCTCGGCCTATGCCGAAGTGCAGCGGCGGGGATCCCTGACCGAAGGCCTTCAGTTCGATGGATCAGCCCTCTCCCAACTGGCCCAGACCCTGATGGAAGGGCCCAGCCAAAGCGTGGTCTTGGACGTGATTTCCGCAGGGGTCAGCGACAGTGCCGATCCTGTCGTCGTCACCATTGAGGCCTCCCCATGAAACGGGTGGCCGTTCTCGATCCAGGCCGCTGCAAATGTGGTCTTGTGCTGGCCGATCTTCAGCTCGGCCTCGTGCGCGAAGGGCATGTGCTGGCCCCAGAGGCCGTCGAACCCTGGTTGGAGCAGTGGAATCAAGACCAAGCTCTCGATCGCATCCTGATCGGCGATGGCACGGGAAGCCGAGCCTGGATCCAGCGACTGGAACGGCTGGGCCATCTCACTGTGGTTCCGGAGCAGGGAACAACCCTGAGGGCGAGACAGCGTTACTGGGCGCTGTGGCCGGCTCGAGGTTGGCGACGGATGCTGCCAGCAGGACTGCGCATTCCACCGGTGGATCTGGATGCTGTTGCAGCTTTGGTGATGCTTGAGGAGCACCTGCAATGCCGCCTGAAATGGCCTGAGCCTGATCCCACGTTCTCGCTCAGAACCTGGCCCGGACCATGAAGGTGTAATCACCCCCCGGTTCCAGCCTGTAATCAGAACGCACCAGAAACCGGCGCAGGGCATCCTCGATCAGGGCACGTCCCAGGGATGGCTCCACCACCAGTTCACCGCGATCAAAGGCCCAGGAAAACTGCCACTCAAACCCTCCAGCAGAAACTTCACCCTCCACGCACTTGGCTTGAAAACACTGGCGGAGCACCCGCAAATGGGCCGTTGTCGCCGGAAGTGCCGGCATCAGTCGTCCGACTCCAGGTCATAGCGGAACCCGTTGATCCAGGTTCCAGCGCGCTCAAAGCTCTGGCGCTGAAGACGTTGAATTCCATCCAGAACAGCATCGAGAACAGCGCCCACACAGGGTTGCTCCGCCTTGCTGAACGGACCAAGGACATGGGACACCGTTCGGGCGCGGCGTTCTGCAGGGTTCTCAGCCGGCGCACCAATGCCGATCCGCAGCCTGGGGAACGCCTGGGTTCCGAGATGCTGAATGGTGCTGCGCAAACCGTTGTGCCCGCCGGCACTGCCCTGGGCCCGCAACCGCAAACGACCCAGCGGAAGATCCATGTCGTCCACCAGCACCAGCAATTGGTGAGGCTCCAGGCCAAACCAATCGAGAGCCGCACGAATGGCACGACCGCTGTCATTCATATAGGTCTGAGGCATTAGCAAGCGCAGCCGCTGCTCACCACCCCCTGTATCGGCTGCAAGACCGTGCAACTTGGCCTGCTGACGAAAACTGAAACCAGAGCGCTCACCCAAAAGCTCGAGGGCCATGAAGCCGATGTTGTGACGGGTACCGGCGTATTTCGCACCCGGATTTCCCAGACCCACCACCAGCTTGAGATCAGTGGTCATACCGCTGGAACGACTCAGTCGCTGGGGGGAAGTTCTTCAACCGGCTTCGCAGCCTCACCGGGGACTTCCGGATCAGCCATGGCTTTGTTGATCTCGCGTTCGAATTCCTTGGAGGCGGATTGGAAGCCTTTCAGGGTTTTACCAAGAGTCCGACCAAGCTCGGGCAGGCGTTTCGGCCCGAAAACCAACAAGGCAACGGCGCCGATAACCGCCATTTCGGGGAGACCGACGCCGAAGATGTTCATGGGTGCAGATCAGCCGAGGCCGTTCCAGTTGACGTTGATGCCCTCAAGGATGAGGGACTTGTTGTACAGCTGAAGAAACACCAGGAACAGCACCATGAAGAGCACCATGAAGATGCCCATCACGGGAGTGGTGCCCCATCCGGGAACCACCTTGCCGTACTCGGAGTTCAGTGGGCGGAGAAGGTCTCCCAGACGGGTGCGTTGTGCCATGGCGACGCCGGGTCTCGGGTGGTTTGAAGTCTCGATACTGTAGGGGCCGACTCCGGTTCGGGGTTGATCCTGTCGAGAGATGTGATGGAAACGTCGTCCCCAGCCCTGTCCGTCGCCATTGGCGTGCTCGCCGTTTTGTTCGGACTCACCGGATTTGGCGTGTATCAGGCTTTTGGCCCACCATCAAAAGCACTCGACGACCCGTTCGACGATCACGAGGACTGATCCACCACCACGGAGACGAGTTCTCCTGGAGTGATCACCACGGCAGAGGCGGCCATTGAGTCGGCTTCCCTGCGGACCCGCCACCCCGCTCCAGGGGTCCAGCGACAGCGGGCTGATCCCGAATTGAGCAGCTTCAGCACGCAACCATCGGCATGGCGCTCCAACCCCACCGGCGTGAGTGGAAGCGGCAGCGGTGGAAACCATTGACGCTGCTCCGCCGGCAAGTCCGCACACCACCCGGGCTCACGAAAGGCAATGGCCGCCTGCGACACACCGGCATCGCTCCATGAGCCGGCGAACGGCATGAGGGCCAAGCGCTGGCGATGCCACCCCTGATCAGCGCTGGGATCTGGCCAGGTTGGGCCCCGCAGCAGCGAAATGCCAAGTCGGTCTGAAGACCAATCCACACCCTGGGGGCCGTCCAGCAACACAGCCATCCCGCCTCCGGGAGCCGCCGACTGCGAGGCGAACCAGGAGATCACAGGCACTTCCCAACGGGCTTGCTCCCGAGCCGTCATCGGTGCAGCGGGGCGTTCGATCACCCCTCCACTGGTGTCGGCAGCGATGCGGACGGCGGGGGTCGCCAGCGGCAGCTCAAGACGCAGCAACTCATGGGTCTGGCGCCAGTCGATACCGCAGATCAGCTCCAGCCAGGGCGTGTCCGCCTTCAGCCGCAGGTCCAGACGCATGCAACTGGCACCGAGCTGGCGCCGTAGCACCAGATGCGCCATCAGGGGCCCCTGATCGAGCCACTCCAGGGAATCCGTACAGAGCACCCCCAGGGGCTGAGATCGGTAGTCCGCCGCAAGATCCCAGGCATCCCAGAATTCGCCCCGGTCCCGATAGCGCTCCAACTGCAGGGAAGACGACAACTGGTCCCGTCCATCGCGATCCCGCAAGGCCAGCAGTCCGGCCGAGGAGATATCGAGCTCGATCAGACCATTGCCCACACGCCAAGCTCCCGCCCCCAGCGACGTGATGACCACAGCCTGACGGGGCTCAGCCGCACAGGACGTCAAGCCTGGTTCACGCCGGAGCGGCACCGAACAAATCCCATGCTGACGCGGTAGCTGCACCCAGGTACCACCAGCAGCGGCATTTTGCTGCGGCAGTGAAACGGCATCCGCTGACCACGATCCCGCAGGAAGGCGAACCAGAGGCGACCAGGAGGCCAAGGGCTGCAGCCCCCACCAACTCCACGCCGCTGCTGTGTCCTTCGCACGCGGCAGCCTTGCCAGCCGCCGATCGCGTTCCTGGCGGGCCTGGCGCCGGGCCGAGCGCCAGACCGGTTCCGCCTGGTCAAACACCTCCGGGATCGAGGTTCCCGGAAGGATGTCGTGAAACTGCTGGAACAACAGCGGGCGCCAATCGCTGCTGCCGCTGTCGCGACCTGCAATCGCCAACAGGGCTGAGACTGCATCAGCCTCCCGCAAGAGCCGTTCAAGCGTTCGGTTGTGGCGCTTCTGATCAGGACGGCTTGTGGCGCAACCGCGGTGCAACTCCAGGAAAAGCTCGTCGCGCCACACCGGCCAGGCCTGATCACCCTGCTCCAGCTCGGCCAAGAACTCCCGCACCGTGCCGGCTCGGGTGGGCAAGGCCGCCGCTTGCCCTTCCCAGAGCTCGATCTGCTCCAGCAACTCCTCGGTGGGACCACCACCGTGATCACCAACGCCTGGAATCCAGAGCGCCGCCTCCAGCCCTGTGGTCTGACGCCAGGCCCGCTGCTCGTCCAGCATCTCCAGGGGATCGGCGCGGCGTCCGATCGGCGGCAGCATCAGGCTGTGCAGTTCCGAACGTCCCCGTGCGCGCCAGCGGAACAAGCGGTGGGGGAAAGGGTTGTCAGCATTCCAGGCCAGCTTGTGGGTGCAGAACCAGCGCACACCGGTGGCTGATGCCACGGCAGGCAGACCAGCAGCGAAGCCAAAGCTGTCCGGCAACCAGGCCAACTCATGGGTCCACTCCGGGAAACGGCGGCGGCTGTCGTCCTGACCGAGAGCGAACTGATTCCACAACGACGCCGTGCTGACCAGCACACAGTCGGTCTCCACCCAGGGGCCATTGATCGGTTCCCAGCGGCCGGCCCGGCTGGCCGCCTGAATCTCCGCAAATAGAGCAGGCCGATGTTGCTCCATCCATGCATAAAGCGCCGGCGTGGAATGGGCAAAGCGCAGCTCGGGCCAGCGACGCATCAGAGCCAACGTTGATCGGAAGGTGCGTTCAGCGGCCTGCCAGGTGTCAGCGACCGGCCAAAGCCAAGCCAGATCGAGATGAGCATGACCCAGCCAATGCAACAACCCTCGTAGCGGCTCTGCCTGGTGCAGATGAGCTGCAACAGCAGCCTGCGCCTTTGCACCGCTGGGATCCAGCTCCGCCCAATGCGGCGGCAGGTCTCCGTCCGCCGCCAGATGCAGCTCCAGTGCCGCAGGCAACAGCGTGCCCTCGGGATCGGGGCCTGCGGTCTGCGGCTCCAGGTCGAGATGGCTGCTGATCAGAGCTCCATCGTCATGCAGGGGGCTGCAGAGCTCCAGCACAAGATCCAGTGCAGCCCCCTGACGACAACGCCCAGGCAGCGGCCAGCGACAGGCGGTATCGAACAGATCCCCCTCATGCACCAGCACGCCATCCACCCAGAGACGCATCTGCTCGGCCCACCAGCTCAGCACCAGCCGGGCACGGTAGGAATCACGGTTACTCCAGCCATCAGGCCAGCTCAACCGCTGCTCAAGACGCAACCATTGGCGTCCCCTGGGCCAGATCAACAGGCCGCGCTTGGCCCAGTCCGGCCGGTGCGTTGCTCCCCAGCTTTCGTCGAGAAAAAACCCTGCCTGGGTGGCGCCTGAGCGGCGCCAACCGGCACGCAGATCACGCCGCGAGCGACTGCGAAACGTTTCAATCCACTCCGATCGACCGACTTGATCAGGGTTCATTCCCCTGCAGACGCTGTCATGCCCCATAGGATGATGCCCTTGTCACAGACGCCGGTCGGTCTCCATGCTCGCCCTCAAGATCTCCGTTTACTCGGTCGTCTTCTTCTTCCTCGGCATCTTCGTGTTCGGGTTCCTTGCGAGCGATCCAAGCCGCACCCCCAGCCGCAAAGACCTGGAAGATTGATTCAACATTCCGCTCAGACCGCGCCACACACTGGTCTGAGCGGAGCGTTATTTCTGAAATGAGCTGCCAAGCTCATGGGCCGCAGCAGCATTGCCTTGGCGGCGCACCGCCTTCTTTTTGCATTGACCGGAACCCTGATCACAGGGACGATGTCCGTGTTGCCCGCAGCGGCAGGTTCGGCTGAATCAACGCCAGAGAAAGTTGCTTCAGCACCAGCGAGCCTGAACGTTCGAGCTGACCGCCAATACACCGACACCAAGTCGAAGGCCACGATTGCCGAAGGCAACGTTTCTGTTCGGCTCGGGAACGCCGAACTGCACGCCGATCGGATCGAATTTGATGCGGCCTACCGCACGCTCTACGCCCGAGGCGCCGTCCGTTTCAGGCGCGGCAATCAGTTTTTCCAAGCGTCGAGCTTCCGCTACAACCTCGTCCAGAACGAAGGGCAGCTCAACGATGTCTACGGGGTCATCGACCTTGAAGAGCCCCTCGCCAACCCATTAACCACGTCTCGAACGGCATCAGCCCCACCGGAGCCACCCACGCCAGCCAGCCGTGAAGGCATGCCGACCGTGGCCTGCCCGCCACTGCTTCCTCCGGTTCCCGACTGGCATCCACAACCGTGGGCAGTGACTGCCTGGGGCGGGCAGATGATTGATGCCAACTTCGGTGACACCTTCCTGTTCAACGGTCGCATGCGTCCCGAAGCGGTGCTGGGCGTCGGCGTACAGAAACGGATCATGCGTGCTGGTCCATTTGCCATTGAACTTGAGGCTGACTTGTTCGGCCACATCTCTCAACAGCAATCAGGAGGGAAATTCAATCAGGACAAGCCTTATGCCGATCTCGCCAAACAGAACTTTGGAGAAGGGATCTTTGGGATCGGGGCTCGCATCTGGCTACAACCTTGGCTGAGCTTCAGCGTCCTGGAGGGAATCAGCTACAACAGCACTGTGAGCCTTTATGAGAAAACACACCGGAAAAATTACACCCAACTGCTTAATTATCTGGGCATCGAACTGGAAGCGGCCATCTCCTCCGACTTGTCAGTCGTTGGCCGGATTCACCACCGCTCGGGCGCCTTCGGCACCTATGGAGGAGTCTCTGAGGGAAGCAATGCCTACTTGCTGGGCCTGCGCTACCGCTGGGGACGGGAGACACCCAAGCCTGTGAGCGCCATTATCCCTCCCCTACCGGAGTGCGACGACCCGGCGGATCACGACCAACGCGTCAAGCCCTCTTCTCTCTCCGAGCGCCTCGAATCGATTGCCCTGGGCGACGGAGGTGATCCCCAGCGTCATGTTCCCACTCAGACCAAAAGCGAACAGCCAGCAATCCCGCCAGCCAAGCAGCAGGCCATGCGCACTGAGGCGATCGCCAAGATCGACCAGCGCATCTCAGACGTCGACCTCCAGGGCAGCTTCAGCATCGAACGGCGCAGTGGCATCCCCGTTCAACGCCTGAATTCTTCCGTCAGGGATGAAAACCGCTTCGGTGTAGTCAAAGTTCCCCAACTCAAGAGCCTGGGAAGCACGAATTTCCTCAACGGCACTATCAGCCGCTGGAGGGTGCAGGCCTCGAAGATCCTGATCACAGCGGATGGATGGGAGGCTGATCGCATGGGCTTCAGCAACGATCCCTTCACGCCGACGCAAACCAGAATCGATGCAGAGGACGTGATCGCCCGCGAGCAAGCCAATGGCGATGTGCTCATCTCGGCGCGACGCAACCGGCTGATCATTGAGGAGCGGCTGCCCATCCCGGTCACCCGTCGACAGCTCATCCAGAAGGAAGAGGAAGTGGAGAACCGCTTCGTTCTTGGCATCGACAACAGGGACCGTGATGGCCTTTTTGTGGGACGCAACCTCAAGCCACTCACCATCGGTACGAGCACGGAACTGTCCGTTCAACCCCAGTTCATGGTGCAGCGCGCCATCGACGGCGACTTCAACAGCGCCGCTGATTTGTTTGGCTTGGACGCCAAACTGCGCGGCCGCTACGGGAACTACAAACTGAACGGCGACGCCGACATCAGCAGCTTTGACCCCGCAGACATCCTGAACAGCAGCCGCTACTGGGGAAGTTTTGGCCGGGACATCGACATGGGCAGCTTGGGCGTGCTGAGCACCAATCTGTTCGGGGCCTACCGCTACCGCACGTGGAATGGCTCCCTAGGTGAAACCGACATCAATGCGGCCTACGGCGTCTATGCCCAGACCAAGGGCAGCTGGTCGACAGGCGAAGTGGATCACGACTACCTCATTCGCGGTGCCGTCGGGGACTACGACGCCGATCGCTTCAACAGCAACCGCCGTTTGCGCAGTGGGCGGAGCAGCTTTTTCGCATCCATCACCAGCAAGATTCCTTTGCTCAAGGGGAAGACAGCGGAGCTCATCCCAACCGCGGCTTACCGCTATTCCCCCGTTCCCATCGTTCCGGGGCTAAGCCTGAATACGAATGTCAACACCACGATTGCCGTTTATGGCGATGGCCGCCACCAGGAGACCCTGAGTCTCAGCGGAGGCCCCACCATCACCCTGGGCAACTTCAGCAAGCCCTTCCTCGATTTCACGCAGATCTCCATCGTCGGCAGCGGCTCCCTGAAAAACGGCGACAGCCCGTTCGCCTTTGATCGGAACGTCGATCTCGCCACACTTGGGGTTGGCCTCACCCAACAGATTGTTGGGCCGGTCGTGCTGAGCACCGGCGTCAGCTACAACGTCGATCCCGGTTCGAAGTTCTACGGCAGCACCGTCAACTCCAACATCGAATTGCGCTGGCAACGGCGCAGCTACGACGTGGGGGTCTACTTCAATCCCTACAAGGGCATTGGTGGCGTTCGCTTCCGGCTCAACGACTTTGACTTCAAGGGAACAGGTGTGCCGTTTGTGCCTTACACCCCAACGAATTGGATGGAAACGACCAACGCGGATCGACCCTTCTGATCAATCACCGCCCCCGATGATCAGATCGCTTCCGAACAGTGAAGCTCCGGCATAGCGCATGCCGGAGGTCCGCACGCTCGGTGCATAGGCATTGATCACCTGAGCCTCCCGCAGATCGGCATTGCGCAAGTCCACGCCGGACAGCTCAGCATTGGTGAGGTTGGCTCCCCGCAGGTCAGCACCTTCCAGCAACGCTCCCGTCAGGTCAGCACCTTCCAGATTCGCCTCCCTAAGATCTGCGCCGCGTAGGTCACTGCCTCGGAAATCAACGCCGATCAGATGGGCCTGACGGAAATCCGCCTGGCGGAGGTCACAGCCTGGACAGCTGCGGTCCAACGGATCATGGGGCTCAATCTGAAGCGGAACAGCACCAACGGAAGCCACTCCGGCAACAACCAACAGGGGCGCCAACGGCAACAACAACCGCGAAAGCAAATGGGCCATTGAGATCCAACCTCCGAGCGCGACTCCTATCTCCTTCATAGACACAGGAGTCGCGCTTGGCTGTTACTTGGCGGCGAACTGGTTGATGTAGGGCAGTGTTTGCATCAATTCCGCAACCTGGGGGCCATGATCCAGGAGCTGGGACGTGGCATCCCAACGACCGCTGCGCAGCATGTCCAGAGGGCCGGGATCGATCGACACAGGCCAACTGGAGTCGGCTGAGGTCAGTTGCAAAGCGGCAAGATCGAGGCCCCAGGAGCGCCCGGGATCGCCATCCACTTGGGCCTGAATCGCCTTGATCTGCTCTGGAGCGGCCGTTGCACAGGGAATGCCAAGGGCGAGGCAGTTGCCGTAGAAGATCTCGGCAAAACTCACCCCAACCACCGCGCGAATTCCCCAGCGCATCAACGCCTGAGGAGCATGCTCACGGCTGGAACCGCAGCCGAAATTGCCGTTCACCACCAGGATCGAGGCCCCCTGATAACGGGCCTGATCAAAGGGATGCTCACCGGAGAGTTCAAGACGATCGTCGGCAAACACCTGGTCGCCCAGCGCCTCGAAACTGACGCATTTCAGGAACCGTGCCGGAATAATCCGATCGGTATCGATATCTTCACCGGGGACGGCGATGGCCGTTCCACTCACCTGTTGAATCGGACCAGTCGGGAAGAGAGCCATCACGATGCGGACGGAGAAATCAAAGTACGGACATCGGTCACACGACCGTTAACAGCAGCTGCGGCAACCATGGCTGGACTCATCAACAACGTCCGACCACTGGCCGAGCCCTGCCGACCCTTGAAATTGCGGTTGCTGGAGCTGGCGCTGATCTGACGCCCCTCCAGCCGATCCGGGTTCATCGCCAGACACATCGAGCAGCCGGGCTCCCGCCACTCAAAACCTGCGGCACGGAACACCGCATCCAACCCTTCCACTTCAGCAGCCTTCGCCACCTGCTCCGAGCCTGGAACCACAAACGCCTTGATGCCTGCAGCCACCTGGCGCCCACGGGCCACATCGGCAGCCGCACGCAGATCGCTGAGACGACCATTGGTGCAGCTGCCGATGAAACAGACATCCACAGGCACCCCTGAAATGGCCGTTCCCGGCTGGAGATCCATGTAGCGGTAGGCCTCCTCTGCAATCTGCCGTTCACCTGGATCCAGCTGGTCAAGGCTTGGCACCGTTTCATCGATCCCCAGTCCCTGGCCCGGGGTAATGCCCCAGGTCACCGTGGGTGGAATCGCAGCGGCATCAAACACGACCTCATCGTCGACCGTTGCGTTGGCATCAGTGGCCAAGGAGCTCCACCAGGCGACAGCACGGTTCCAGGCCTCACCCTCGGGGGCATGGGGACGACCTTTCAGATAGTCAAAGGTGACCTGATCGGGATTGACGTAACCGCATCGGGCTCCCCCCTCGATCGCCATGTTGCAGAGGGTCATCCGTCCTTCCATCGACAACGCCTCGATGGCGGAACCGGCGAACTCATAGGCGTAGCCAACGCCGCCCTTCACCCCCAGGTGGCGAATCACATGCAGGATCAAGTCCTTCGCCGACACGCCCTCGGCGAGACGGCCATTCACCTGAATCCGGCGCACCTTGAGCTTGTTCATGGCCAGGCTCTGGCTGGCCAACACATCGCGCACCTGACTGGTGCCGATCCCGAAGGCGATCGCCCCGAAGGCGCCGTGCGTGGAGGTGTGGGAATCACCGCAGGCCACCGTCATGCCCGGCTGGGTCAGGCCCAGCTCCGGGGCAATCACATGAACGATGCCCTGCCGGCCGCTGCCAATGTTGTTGAGAGGGATGCCGTGCTCCTGGCAGTTCCGCTCCAAGGTGCTGAGCATCTCCTCCGCCAACGGATCGGCGAACGGCCGTTGCTGAGACGTGGTTGGAACGATGTGGTCCACCGTGGCCACCGTGCGCTCAGGACAGCGCACCGTCAGCCCCTTGTCCTTCAACGCCGAGAAGGCCTGAGGACTGGTGACCTCATGGATCAGGTGCAGACCGACAAACAGTTGGGTGGATCCGCCGGGGAGCTCCGCCACCCGATGCAGGTCCCACACCTTGTCGTAGAGGGTGCCGGAACTCAACAGTTCAGCCGCAAGAACCGTTGACCCTAAACCTGAGCGAGCAAGCGAAGACGCAGACGGTCCAAGCCGCGGATCACGCTCATCTTCTGAATGGCCTCACGGCCCCGCCGCTCACCGAAATGCTGCACCCAGGCCTCACAGCCATCGGGACCAGCCAAGGCCAGGTGCACCAAGCCCACCGGCTTCTCAGCACTGCCACCGCCAGGGCCGGCGATGCCGCTGACGGCAATCGCCCAATCGCAATTGAGTTTCTCCCGGGCTGCCCGCGCCATCGCCTCGACCACAGGCTGTGAAACAGCGCCAAGGGCAGTGAGCAGATCTGGCGAAACCCCAAGCACAGCCTGTTTCACCGCATTGCTGTAAGCAACGACGCCGCCCTGGAAAACCGACGAGGAGCCTGGAACAGACGTCAGGGCTGCCGCCAATCCACCACCGGTGCAGGACTCCGCTACCGCCAGCGTCTGGTGCCGTTGCTTGAGCAGATCGATCACCACCGACGCCAGGCTGTCCGCATCGACGCCATAGCAGTGATTGCCCGTGCGACGACGCAGCTCAGCCTCCAGCGGCACCAACAGCTCTGCGGCGGTATCGGCACTGGACGCACAGGCCGTGAGCCGCAATTTCACATCGCCGAGGGAGGCATAGGGAGCCACCGTTGGGTTGGTCGACTCCAATAAATCGGCAACGCGCTCAGCCAGATCGGATTCGCCAATGCCGCTGAAGCGGAGCTGACGGCTCACGAATACACCGGAAGCCCCACCATTGGCTTGAAGCCACGGGGCGGCCGTTTCCATCCACATCGCCCGCATTTCCGCAGGCACCCCCGGGAAGGTGAGAATCGTGAAATCAGGCCGGGGAGACCAGATCATTCCCGGTGCCGACCCCTTTGGATTGGGAAGAACTTCCGCGCCACGGGGCAGATAAGTCTGGCTGCGGTTGCTGGAAGCAACCGGCCGGCCACCTGCCGATAACTTCTGCTGGATCTCCAGCCAGAGTTCGGGCCGCTCCTCCAAGGGAGTGTCGAAAGCAGCGGCCAGGGCCTCGGTGGTGAGGTCATCGGGGGTTGGGCCCAAACCCCCTGTCGTCACCAGAACCCTGCAGCGCTGCGATGCCTCGCGTACGGCAGAGATCAAACGCTCTTTGTTGTCGCCAACAACGGTTTGGCGGTAATGCGGCAGCCCCAGCCCCGCCAACTGTTCGGCAATCCATCGGGCATTGCCGTTGAGGATGTCTCCCAACAACAGCTCTGTGCCCACGCACAGGATTTCAACACCCGATTCAGCCACGCGGTTCGCCAAGGGCCGCAGGATCAACAGGGGTGGAACAAGGGTTGGTGTTCAAAAGAGCTCGCTCTTGTTGCAGCTGGCGACGGCTGATCACCACCGTGGCCACGAGGATGGCCGTGGCCAAAGCCAGCCAGAGGAAGCGCATCTCCGCATTGGCCACCACCAGGGCCAGGGCAGCAAGCCACTGGGTGAAGACGTAGATCAACAGCACCGTGCGCCGATGACTGAACCCAGCGCGCAACAGGCGGTGATGGAGGTGACGCCGATCGGGATAGAAGGGGGAACGGCCTTCCCTCAGACGGCCCATGATCACGGCCGACATGTCGGCCAGGGGCAACGAAAGAATCAGCAACGGCAGCAGCAGGCTCACCGTCGTAAGCCCCTTGGCAGGTCCCACGATGCTCACGGCGGCAAGGGTGAAGCCGAGGAAGTAAGAGCCCCCATCCCCCATGAAGATGCGGGCGGGGTTGAAGTTGTGGCGCAGGAAGCCCAGGCAGCAGCCCGCCAGCGCTGCGGCAAGGAATCCGGCAGCCACCTGATGCAGCGAAAAGCTGACAGACACCAGGCCGACGGCGGCAATGCCAGCCACTCCCGCAGCAAGGCCATCGAGGCCATCCAGCCAGTTAATGGCGTTGGTGATTCCCACCAGCCAAACAACGGTGGCCAGCAGGCTGAGGCTGTCGGGCAGAGCAATCGGACCGGCTGAAGCGGTGAACCAGGGAAGATCGATCGCTCCAATCCGAACGCCCTGGCTCCAGACGGCACAAGCCACGGCGACCTGTCCAGCCAACCGCGGCCAGGGAGAGAGGGCGAAGAGGTCGTCCGCCAGGCCAATCAGAAAAAAGCAGAGCGAACCGGCCAGGGTGCTCCAGATCAGCTGATCTTTGGCCGGTGCCAGCAGGCCGAAGCCCCCCATGGACCAGACCGCCGCCAAAGCCGTTCCAAAGCCCAGCACCATGCCAATGCCCCCCAGCCTCACCATGGGGGTGACATGCTGCTTGCGCTCATCGGGCTGATCGGTCCACCCGAAGCGAAGCCCCATCCGGCGCACTTGGGGCACCAGCACCGTGGTGGTCACCGCAGCCAAAAGAAAGCTGACCGAGGCGACCGCGATAGGGCTGGCCAAGAGGTTCACGCAGGCTCCGGGAAAGAGACGATCCCCCGGTCAGAAGGAGTCACCCCAATCCTAGGGAGCCTGCAACCGTTCAACCAGACACCGCCCCGACCCCATTCGAGAGCCAGGGCCAAGCCTCACGCCAGAACAGGCTGCTTGCTGTCGGCGTAGAGAGGGAAGCGCTCACAGAGAGCAGCCACCCGGTCGAGGCAACGCTGACGAATCGCATCATCCTCAGGATTGAGAAGACGATCAGCAATCACATCAGCAACCTCCCGGAAGGCCTGCGCATCAAAACCACGGGTGGTGAGGGCAGCGGTTCCCAGCCGCAGGCCACTGGTGACGAAAGGAGATTCGGGATCGAAGGGAACGGTGTTTTTGTTGGCCGTGATGTGCACATCACTCACCAACAGATCAGCCACCTTTCCAGTCATGCTGATACCCCTCAGATCCAGCAGCACCACATGGTTGTCGGTGCCGCCGCTGACGACATCGATGCCGCGAGCGATCAGCTGTTCGGCGAGGGCAGCTGCATTGGCAACCACCTGCTGGCTGTAGGCCTTGAACGAAGGCTGCAACGCTTCACCGAAGGCCACAGCCTTGGCAGCGATCACGTGCTCCAGAGGGCCGCCCTGGCTGCCAGGGAACACGGCCTTATCGAACTTTTTGGCGAACTCGGCGTCGCGGCAGAGGATCAGGCCGCCGCGGGGGCCGCGCAGGGTCTTGTGGGTGGTGGTGGTCACCACATCGCAATGGGGCACCGGGCTGGGATGCACTCCAGCGGCCACGAGGCCAGCGATGTGGGCCATGTCTGCCAGCAGATAGGCACCCACTTCGTCAGCGATGGCACGGAAGGCAGCGAAGTCGATGGTGCGTGGATAGGCGGAATAGCCACAGACAATCAGCTTCGGCTTGTGCTCCAAAGCCAGCTGGCGGATCGCCTCCATATCGAGGCGTTGGGTCTGCTTGTCGACGCCGTACTGGACGACTTTGAACCACTTTCCGCTGACGTTGACCGGGGAACCATGGGTGAGGTGACCGCCATGGGACAGATCCAGCCCCATGATCGTGTCGCCGGGCTGCAGCAGCGCCAGGAAGACGGCGAAGTTGGCCTGGGCCCCACTGTGGGGCTGAACATTGGCCCAGGCGGCACCAAACAACTGCTTGGCCCGCTCGATGGCCAGTTCTTCAATGGCATCAACGTGCTCACAACCGCCGTAATACCGCTTGCTGGGCAGACCCTCGGCGTACTTGTTGGTGAGAACGGAACCCTGGGCCTGCATCACCGCACGGGACGCAAAGTTCTCGGATGCGATCAGCTCGAGGTGGGTTTCCTGACGCTGCCGTTCCTGGTTAATGAACGCCGCGATATCGGGATCCGACTGAGCCAGATCAGCGTCGATGGCGCGTCCAGAGGCCTGGCCCATGAAATGTCAGCAAAGCTTTGACCAATCGTAAGAAACCGCAGCGATCAGCCCGACCGATCAACCAAAAAAAAACTGCCCTTCGGGGGCAGTTGAAACGCGCCTGGAGAGATTCGAACTCCCGACCCTCTGATCCGTAGTCAGATGCTCTAATCCGCTGAGCTACAAGCGCTTGCGCCAAACCATCAGACCCCATCGAGGGTCCGCTCGTCAACCGGGTGCGGGGCGCGTCAGGATTCAGGTGTTTCTGACCCCGAGCAATGCCGATCCGCTGGTATGGCCCCGCTGACCCTGAGGATCCGACCTACCGGCATTTCGAGCGCATCGTGAACCTGTGCCTGCACGGCGGCGTGTTCGCCGCGGTTAACAGCGGCGGCTGGTTTCTACAGGAGATGCGCCACCCCTTCACTGGCGGAAGCCTGGTCTGGATCACCAGCCTCTGGGCAACCCTGTGGCTGGGCCAGTTGATTTGGGTGATTCTTCAGCGACCCAAGCCTGAGGAATAAAGCCAGCATGGAGGCAATCCACACCACGATCCTTCTGGGCTGATGTCCCTCTCCGCCAGCGACCTGCAGGACCTTCAGAGTGCTCTGGCTGACCGCCTCTACGTTCAGATCAGCGGTTGGCATCTTTACCTCGGCGATGCCGACCTGGCCTCAGCCCTGGCGATCGAATGCAGTGCCCGCGTCAATCAAGGTGCTGAGGTGGCAGCCCGGCAGGCCCTCGACGCCGTCAAGGTGCCTCTGGCGGGTGGGGCGAGTCAACTTCCCCTCTCCAAGCTGATCCCCCCAGCCCAGCTGCGTGATCTTGAAGAGATCCTCGAGCCATACTGCGGATAAGGTTGCACTCCATCCGCCGCCGTTGGTGTGCTGATCATTGAAGTCACCAACTCAAGAGAATTGGTGCGCCAACGCATTGGCCGCCTGGGTGAACGGCTGATCGGCCGGGTGGTGGATGCGGAGGCTCAAGTTGAGAAAGCTCTGATTCAGGAACTGGAAACCGCGTTCAAAGAGTTCGGCATCGAGGCCCGGATTGTGTCTGTTCAGGGCCCTCAACTCGTGGGTCGCGAGCAGCTGGAGTTGCCCATCCAGGTGCGTGAAGAACTCGATGTTCGTCTCAGCGAGCCCTGAATCGGCCAACCACCAACTGCGTGATCTCACGAACTTCCGGCACCTTGAGTTGTGCACCGATTAAGGCAAACAAAGCCAAGCCCAGCAGGCCAGGGGCAGACACCTGCAGCAGCAGGCCCAGCAACCCTGCGGGCCAGGGCACGACGGTCACCAGGATCCACGCACACCCCGCTGCCAGAACTCCTGCGATGGCGAGCCGCAGCAGATCCATCCCCCAGCGCCGCAGTGGCAGGCCTCCAACCTGTTGCTGCAGACCCACCAACAGGGCGAGGCAGGTGAGCAGGTTGATGGCAACCGTGGCGAGCACCAACCCGGGCGCACCGAAATTGAACGGTGACTGATTCCCCCAAGGGGTCGGACCACCCACCAGCAGCCAGTCAAAAACCACGTTCAGACCGATCCCCGCCAGCGAGAGCCGAAAAGGCGTCGTTCCATCCCCCAGGGCATAGAAGACGCGCACCAGCACATCCCGGCCGAGGTAGGCCGGCATGCCCAGCCCATAGGCCATCAATAGGCCCGTTACCAGCTGTGCGGCTGATGCATCGAAGGCACCACGCTCGTACACCAGGGCGACGATGGGGCCACCCAACGCAATGAACAGTCCCCCCAGCGGGATCATCGATGCCGCAGACAGCATCAACCCCTGGCGGATCCGATCGATCAGCTGAGGACGATCCTGCGGAGCCGTGAGCCTGGAAAAAGTGGGCAGCAAGGGCACCAGCAGTGCATTCGAGATCAGGCCCAGGGGGGTTTGCACCAGCAAATTGGCGTACCCCAGACCCGCCGCCGCACCGAGGATGCCGGAGGCGAAAAACAGATCAGTGAACACATTGATCTGAAGCATTCCCGACGACAACGTCGCCGGCCCCATCACACGCCACACCTCCCGCACTCCCGGGTGTCGCCAGTCCCATACCAGTTGGAAACGGGCTAACCCCTGCCGGATCAACGCCGGCAGCTGGATCAACCACTGCAGCAAGGCCCCCACCAACGTGGCCAAGGCCAGCACCACACCACCTGTCATGGCGGCGGATGGCAAGGCGATGTCAGCACCGAGCTGCCACCAGAGCAGTCCCACCCCCAGGATCAAGGCCCCGCTGGACATCAGCGGTGAAATCGCAGGGATCCAAAATTCGTCTGCGGCGTTGAGGGACCCGAAGCCCAGCCCGATCAGCCCGACCAGCAGTGCCATCGGCGCCATCACCTGCAGCTGGACCCGTGCGATGGCGTGAAGCTCAGGAGCAAGGCCAGGGCCCACAAGGGTGATCAGGGGATCCGCCGCCAGCACCAGAACGATGGTGACCAGGAGCAACAGAGCACTGACGCTGGTGTTGAGCGCCGCAAGGATGTGCGCCCCTTCCGCTCGGGGGCGCCGGCTCAGCACGCTCACCATGGCGCTGTGGAAGGGGCCATTGATTCCCCCGAGCAAGATCAGGAGAAATCCAGGCAGCACATAGGCGTAGTTGTAGGCGTCATAGGCAGCGCCCACCCCGAAGGCCGCTGCGATCACCAGCTGCCGAATCAGGCCACCCGCCTTGCTCAGCAAGGTGCCGAGGGTCACCACAAGTGCGATCCCCTTTAGTGAACGCGCCATTCGGCCCCCAGCATTGGGCGCATTGTGGAGGCACCACACGAGACCATGGGCCAATCTCGGCTGCTGCCATGACTGGCCTTCCCTCTCCGGGCGATGCCCTGCTGCGCTTTGAACCCCTTACGGAGGGCGTGCTGCTGAAGCGCTACAAACGCTTCCTGGCCGATGTGGAGCTGAGCAGCGGCGAGACCGTCACCGCCCATTGCGCCAACACCGGCCCGATGAGCGGAGTCTTGATCCCTGGCCAACGGGTGCGTCTGCGTTACGCCCCCTCCCCCAAACGCAAGCTGGCCTGGACCTGGGAGCAAGCCGAGGTGCCAGGTGCCGATGGCCAACCTTGCTGGGTGGGCATCAACACGGCCCTGCCCAACCGACTAATTCGTGCCACGGTCGAAGCGGGGTGCCTGGAGGCCCAGCTCGGGGGCATTGAGGGGATCCGCGCTGAAGTGGCCTATGGCACCAACAAACGCAGCCGGATCGACCTCCTGCTGACGCCATCCGCGCAGAACCCTGATCAACGACCGATCTACCTGGAGGTGAAGAACACCACCTGGACCGACGGCAGCACGGCCCTGTTCCCCGACACGGTGACCGAACGGGGGCAGAAGCATCTGATTGAGCTGATGGGGGTCCTTCCGGACGCGCGGGCGGTGCTGGTTCCCTGCCTCAGCCGACCTGACGTGACTGCCTTTGCTCCCGGTGACAGCGCTGATCCGCGCTACGGGGAGCTGTTTCGTCAGGCCACCAACAGCGGCGTGGAAGTTCTGCCGTGCTGCTTCAGCTTCAGCGCCGATGCGGTGCACTGGCAGGGGACACGCCTAGTCCACCTAGATTGATTTTGGTAGCAGATCGAACATAGAAAGACGAGATTGACGTGCAGCGTGGGCTGGTTCGCCTAGTTACAACTAGGCGTGTCACGCAGCTCTGCACCCTCGTTCATGACAACTGCATTCCACGCGCCACCACAAAGGCGGCGCAAAACACTGCAGGAGGCAAGCCTCCTGGAAGGCCCGATGCTGCTCCTGAAGGGCATCCGTGGCTTCAGCTCCAACCGCGCCATGACCTGGCTCGCCTGCGCGCCCCTGGCGCTCATGGGCCTTGGCATCTTCACGTTGTCGGCCAAGGCCGAAGAGCTGCCTGAGCTCTCCGCTGCTTTCCTGGCCAACAACCTCTGGCTTCTGGTCGCCACCATCCTGGTGATCTTCATGAATGCCGGCTTCGCCATGGTCGAAGCAGGCATGTGCCGGCAAAAGAATGCCGTCAATATCCTCGCCAAGAACCTGTTTGTGTTCGCCCTCGCGGTGACCGCCTACTGGTTCGTGGGCTACTCCCTGATGTACGGCGACTCCGTCATCGACGGCTGGCTGTATTTCGGGGGCCTCTTCTTCGACCCGACCGTCACCGCTGAGACCATCAGCGATGCAGGCCTGGTTCCCACCGTTGACTTCCTGTTCCAGGCGGCCTTCGCCGGAACCGCTGCCACGATCGTTTCCGGTCTTGTGGCTGAGCGGATCAAGTTCGGCGAATTCGTGATCTTCGCCCTGGTCCTCACCGCCTTCATCTATCCAGTTGCTGGCAGCTGGGAATGGAATGGTGGCTGGCTCAACAGTGTTGGCAGCGTCGAATTCATCGACTTTGCTGGTTCCTCGATCGTGCACTCCGTCGGAGCTTGGGCCGGCCTGGTCGGCGCCATGCTGCTTGGACCTCGCATCGGCAAATACGTCGACGGCAAGGTTCAGGCGATCCCTGGCCACAACATGTCCATCGCCACCCTTGGCGCTCTGATCCTCTGGATCGGCTGGTACGGCTTCAACCCCGGTTCCCAGCTGGCCATGGACCAGTGGGTTCCCTACGTGGCCGTCACCACCACCCTCGGTGCAGCCGGTGGTGCCATCGGCGCCACGGTGATCTCCACGCTCACCTCCAAGAAGCCTGACCTCACCATGATTATCAACGGCATCCTGGCCGGCCTGGTGAGCGTGACTGCCGGTTGCGGCAACCTCACCCTGACGGGTTCCTGGGTGGCTGGTGTAGTGGGCGGCATCATCGTCGTCTTCTCCGTTGCCGCTCTCGATGCCGCAGGCATTGATGACCCCGTCGGCGCCTTCTCCGTGCACGGTGTGTGCGGCGTATGGGGCACGATCGTGATCGGTCTCTGGGGCTACGACGTCCAGGGCGACGGCTCTGGCCTCGGCCTTCTGGTCGGCGGCGGCGTTGAGCAGCTCGGCATCCAGGCTCTGGGTGCTGCTGCCTATGCCATCTGGACCGTGGTCACCTGCTTCATCGCCTGGCAGATCATCGGCTCCCTCTTCGGCGGCATCCGCGTCACCGAACAGGAAGAGTCCGAAGGTCTGGACATCGGCGAACACGGCATGGAGGCCTACGCCGGTTTCTCCACCATCAACAACTGATTCCGATTCGGATCAATTGCTGATCTCAAGCCCGGCCGACTGGCCGGGCTTTTTTTCTGCCTGAAGCGCTGCTTCAGGCCACATAGAGTTGCCTCACTCCAGCGCCCTCCATGGACACCCACGCCTTCAAGCGCTCCCTCCACCATTCCGAGCGTTACAACCGGCGAGGCTTCGGGCGCGCTGAGGAAGTGGCCGAAAGCCTTGAGCAGGCTTACCAGAGCGGCCTGATCGGTACCATCCGGGACAACGGCTACCGACTGGAACACGGCCGGCTCAACGTCCGATTGGCGGAAGCCTTCGGCTTCTGCTGGGGTGTTGAACGGGCCGTAGCGATGGCCTACGAGACCCGCAAGCACTACCCCAGCGAGCGTCTCTGGATCACGAACGAGATCATCCACAACCCCTCCGTGAACGATCACCTCAGGGAGATGGATGTGCAGTTCATCCCTGTTGAACAGGGAGTGAAGGACTTCTCAGGTGTCACCTCCGGTGATGTGGTGATCCTGCCGGCCTTTGGTGCCACCGTTCAGGAAATGCAGCTGCTGAATGAACGGGGCTGCCACATCGTTGACACGACCTGTCCCTGGGTCTCCAAGGTGTGGAACACCGTGGAGAAACACAAGAAGCACACCTTCACCTCGATCATTCACGGCAAGGTGAAGCACGAGGAAACACTGGCCACCAGCTCATTTGCCGGCACCTATCTGGTGGTGCTCGATCTGGAGGAAGCCCAGTACGTCGCGGATTACATCCTCGGCAAAGGGGACCGAGATGACTTCATCAAACGCTTTGCCAAAGCCTGCTCTCCAGGGTTCGATCCCGATCGGGACCTCGAACGTCTGGGGGTGGCCAACCAGACCACGATGCTGAAGAGCGAGACCGAGGAGATCGGACGCTTGTTCGAACGCACCATGCTGAGCAAATACGGCCCGACCCAGCTGAACGACCATTTCCTGGCCTTCAACACCATCTGCGACGCCACCCAGGAACGTCAGGACGCCATGTTCTCCCTGGTGGATGAACCACTGGACCTGATGGTGGTGATCGGTGGTTTCAACTCCTCCAACACCACCCACCTGCAGGAGATTGCCGTGAGCCGCGGCATTCGCTCGTTCCACATCGACACGCCCGAGCGCATCGACGTTGGGAGCAATTCGATCGAGCACAAACCACTGGCAGCCGACCTCTGTCGTGAGGGCGATTTCCTGCCTGAGGGCCCCGTTCGGGTGGGCATCACCTCCGGTGCCTCAACCCCGGATCGGGCGGTGGAAGAGGTGATCGAAAAACTGATGCAATTGAGCGAAAACTGAAGCGCAGAGAGCTTTACATTGGTTCATCTTTAATCGCCCTCCGCCGGCAGCTCCCCCATCCGTGACTGTCTTGTCGCCCACTGAAACCGACAATCAGCTGCACGGTGCCGACCCGCAGGTGCGCTGCTACAGCAGCCACTTCGAGGATTCGATGCAGATGCTGGCGCCCCAAGCGGTGGTGGCTCGCTACCTGGATGACCATCAGAGCTGGTTTGAACGTTGCGCCAGGCCGATGCAGGTCGAGGCCATCGATCGGCAGTCCTACAGCCTGACCCTGGGCCGGTTCGGCAACTTCGGCTTCGAGGTGGAACCCACGATCGCTCTGCGACTGCTGCCACAGCAGGAAGGGATCTACCGCATTGAAACCGTTCGAACCGTGCCGCAGTCGCTCGCCCTGCGCGATCACTACGACGTCGACTTCCGCGCGGGGATGCGCCTGATCCCCGAACAGGAGCACACCTCCGTCCAATGGGACCTGGATCTAAAGGTGTGGATCCGTCTGCCCAAGGTGATCACCATGCTCCCGGATCAGTTGGTCCAGAGCAGTGGTGATCATCTGCTCAAGCAGATTGTCCGTCAGATTTCACGACGGCTCACCTGGAAGGTCCAGGAAGATTTCCATGCCGCCCATGGCCTGAGCTGCCCACCGCGTCAGCGGGCAGCCTTCTGAAGGATCTTCAGCGGTTGGTCCAGATTTTGTTGACGATCTCCATGCCGCTGACGGCCTGCCAGAGGAACAACGTGAGCATGCCCATGTTCAAGCCCACATGAGCCTTGCGCGCAATCACATTGCCCCGCTGCATCAGGGGTGAGAGCGAGGCGGCAATGGCGATCATCCCGGTCATGGCAAGACCCACCAGCAGGTGCGGACCAACAAACAACTTGCCGTTGTTCAGATAGGTGACCGCCATGCCACCCAGGGTCCCGAGGGTCATCACGGCTAGGAGGATGCTGCCCCAGAGGTAATGGCGCTGGGCGAACTTTTTCGGCACCAGTTCCTTGCGCTGCTCTGGGGTACCAGTGCGCGTTTTCTTGGCCTTGATCCCCAGGTAGAGAGCCCACCCACCAACGGCGAGCAGGCCCCACTCCGCTAGGGGGTGAGCGAAATTGAGGCTGAAGGGGAGGGTGGCGAGCATTGAAGGGGACTCTTCAGTGCCGCGAGGCTAGGGGGCCGGCGGCCCCCACCAGCGTCAATGCAGGAAATGGCGGCGCCCCGTGAGCTGCATGGCCAGGCCGAGCTCATCGCAGGCTTTGATTGAATCGGCATCGCGCATGCTCCCGCCGGGATGAATCACGGCGATGATGCCGTGGCTGGCGGCCAGACGCACCGTGTCGTCAAACGGGAAGAAACCATCACTGGCCAAAACAGCCCCCTGGGCTTTCTCACCCGCAGCCTCCAAGGCAATCCGCGCTGAGCCCACGCGATTCATCTGACCAGCACCCACGCCGAGGCTCTGGCCATCCTTGGCCACAACGATGGCGTTGGAGCGAACGTGACGCACCAATCGCCAGGCAAATTCCAGGTCCTGCTTTTCCTGCGGCGTGGGCGGCCGCTGGCTGGCCACGGTCCAGTCGGCCGGCGTGATCGCCTGGTCATCGAGATCCTGAACCAGGAGACCACCCAGGATGCTGCGCACGTGATCGGGGCCGGCCAGGTCAATGGCCTGCGGAGCCAGTTCCAACAGGCGCAGATTGGCTTTGGCCGCCAGCACCTCCCGTGCCTCGGGCGTGAAGCCCGGTGCCACAACGCATTCCAGAAACAGGCTGGTGAGCTCACGGGCCGCCGTGGCTTCCACCACACCATTGATGGCGATGATGCCGCCGAAGGCACTCACCCGATCGGCATCCAGGGCCCGCGTCAGTGCAGCAGGAATCGAAGCTCCGATCGCCACACCGCAAGGGTTGGTGTGCTTGACGACCACGGCGGCAGGCTGCAAGGCCGGTGCGGAACCAGCGGCTCCGTAGCCGAACTCCCGCACCGTGGCGAGGGCCGCCTCGAGATCCAGCAGGTTGTTGGTGCTCAGCTCCTTGCCCTGCAGCTGAATGGCCCCACCCCAACCCTGTTTGGGATGACTGAACCAACGCGCTTTCTGGTGGGGATTTTCGCCGTACCGAAGGGTCTGCCGCAGCGGCACCGCCTCCAGCCAGGGGCTGTCTTCTGCGGCGGTTTGGTCGGCCATCCAGCGGCTGATCGCCGTGTCGTACGACGCCGTGTGCTGAAACGCTTCCAGGGCAAGTTCGCGCCGCAGCTCCGAAGGCACGCTCCCGCCCGACTCCGCCATGGCGGTCAACAGACGGTCGTATTGGTCAGGGCTGGTGAGAACAGCCACATCAGCATGGTTTTTGGCGGCCGCCCGAACCATGGCGGGGCCACCGATGTCGATGTTCTCGATTGCCTGATCCCAGGTGACGTCAGCCCGCGCAATCGTTTCGCGGAAGGGATAGAGGTTGACCACCACCACATCGATGGGGGCGATGTTCTGCTGCTCAAGATCAGCCTGGTGGGACGCGTCACCCCGCTTGGCCAGAATCCCGCCATGCACCCTTGGATGGAGCGTTTTCACACGACCGCCAAGAATTTCTGGAGCCCCGGTGTGCTCCGACACACGGGTCACCGGAAGGCCGGCCTGCTCGAGCACCTTGGCCGTGCCCCCACTGGAGAGCAGCTGATAGCCATGGGTCCGATGCAGGGCCTCCGCCAAGGGCACCAGCCCGGACTTATCGGAAACACTCAGCAGAGCGACAGGAGCCATCGAAGGGTCGTGACTGGGTCGTGAGCCAACCTACGCAGCAGTGATGCTCATGCCCCATGGATGGCCGGCTGGTGCTGCTCCACGGCTGGGGAGCCAACGGAGAGGATCTCAAGCCCCTGGGCGATCGCCTGGCGCGAGAGTGTTCCAAGACTCTTGATGTGGTGTGCCTGGAGGCTCCTGAGCTCCATCCCGACCAACCGGGAGGGCGTCAGTGGTATGGCCTGTTCCCAGCCCAGTGGGATGCCGTGCCCGCGGCCGTTGAGCGCCTCAAGACTCAACTTCAGAGCCTGAGCAGCTCAGGCCTTGGACTCGAACGAACGGTGATGTTCGGCTTTTCCCAGGGAGGAGCCATGGCCCTGGAAGGCGGCTGCGCCCTGCCGATCGCAGGGCTGATCAGCTGCAGCGGCTATCCACACCCCAACTGGGCTCCGCCCCAGCAACACCCCCCTGTGTTGCTGATGCATGGTTCAGACGATCCCGTGGTGCCGTTCCAGGCCATGCAATCGATCGCTGCGCAGTTGCAGCCCGATCAATGTCAGACGCTTTCATTCCAAAACGGCCACACCATCCCTGATGAGACGGTGCAGCCGATTCTGATGTTTATCGAGCGTGTTCTGGAGAACGCCTGATCAAACGAAGGCGTACTCGTACTCCTCCATTTCCTCCCAATCATCAGCGCCAAGCTCGAGACCCTCAAACAGCTTGTCTTCACCGATGGAATCAACGATCGTGCGCAATGACGGGAAGAGGAAATGGTTCTCTTCAGCGTATTGAGCGCTGAACAGACCCTTCTCACCCCAGAAGAAGCGGTCGGTGGTGTGCTCATTGCGGCGCACGTTCAGAAGCGCCGGAGGCACCAGTCCACCCTCGGCGATGTAACGACGAGCGGCCGTCACGGGCTTGTACTCACCGGTTTCGAGGTGATGGGTTGGCACATGGGCCAGGACCCGCTGACCTGCCAGGCGACGACGGCTAATGCGCTTGCGCTTCTTGGACATGGAAGGGCTCCGGTACGAAAGGAAGAACGGGGTGGATCGTCAGAACAAACAGGTGCCGTCGGCGCGAAAACGCCAGACGCAAGGGAGCGCGTCGAGGCAATTGCAGACACACCACAATCACCGGCAGGAACCAACACCCAAGCGGGACCCAGCGGAGGACACTGCAACCTCTGCTGTAGCTTTGGTCGCATAACAAATGCAACCGTTGTGAGTGCTAGCGGGCGTCTGTTCAGAGTGAACAGCGCCTCGGTCGATAAGAGGATCTTAAGACTTTTCCCAGATTTTTCAAGTCCCCCTGGCGCAGGCTTGCCCAAACACCTGAATTGACCGGTCGGATCTGATGCAGCTCACCGATCGATTCTTCGAGTTCGCTGATCAACAGCTGGCTGATCTGACCGCCAAAGAAGGCATTCAGCATCTGGGCCTGTACGTCAGTGCGCCACCCAATCAGCAAGGCCCGCCCTTGCTGCTGATCCGGCAATGGTCAGCCAATGAACGGTCGCTCCCTCCGGCCGACGCCGACCCGAACCTGCGCCTGCCACACCAGAGACGGCGCTGGTATCCCCTCCAGGATGCCGGTCTGATCCTGGGAGCCCTGCGCGCGGACCTGGATCCGCAGCGGAGCTGGACGCAGACCCTGGACCAACGGATGCGGCGCAGTGCCGCCGCCATCAGCCACGCCCTGGGGCGTGACCTGGAATGCCTGCAACTTCGCCAGGAACTCAGCCAACAAAACGACCAGCTGCGCACCCTCGTGCATCAGCTGCGAAATCCACTGGCTGCCCTGCGCACCTACGCCCAACTGCTACTGCGGCGGCTCGAAGCCGACAGCTCCCACCGCCCACTCGTGGAGGGAATGCTCTCGGAACAACGCCAACTCGGCCAGTACATCGATGTGCTCGATGGCCTCGGGCAACAACGTCTCCCCCAACAGGAACCCCTTGGCCCCACCCTGTTGCCCCCCGGGCCTGCCGAAGGTGAGGCCACCATGCAAACCCTGCTGATGCCTCTGCTGGAGCGGGCGGAAGCGACGGCAAGCCTGCAGGGCCGCCCCTGGCGGGGCCCGAACCTGTGGCCCCAGTGGATTGATCAACCCTCCCAGGACGGAACGATCGCGGAGATCGTCGCCAACCTGCTTGAAAATGCCTTCCGCTACAGCCCAGCGGGCTGCAGCGTGGGGCTGTGCCTGTTGCCCGATGGTCTCTGCGTCTGGGACAACGGGCCGCCGATTCCCCTGGAGGAGCGCGACCTGATTTTCGAGCGGGGAGCACGGGGGTCCACCGGACAGGACCGGGCGGGAACCGGCCTTGGGCTGGCCCTTGCACGCTCCCTGGCGGAGCAGCAGGGCCGCAAGCTCACGCTCTGCGTGGAGCCTTCCACGATCGCTACGGATCTGCCCGCTCAGGGCAATGCATTCGTGCTCAGCTGGCCGGCAGGAGCAAGGCCAGACCCAACAACGTGATCATCTCGGTGAGCACAAGAGCCGCTCCATAGCTGTCACCGGTGTGCCCCCCCAGGCGTCGCCCAAGGCTCTGGGCGACCAGGATCGCCACCACGCCCCCCAGGAGAAGGGGCATGGCCCCCGCCCAACCGGCCAAGAGAACCACCACCAGAAGTGAGGGCAGGGCATCCCAGAGCGGCCTGCCGTGCTCGCGATGAAACGCCGCAGTTCCATCAGAACGGAGGTAGTCGAAACGTGCCATGGCCCAGAGCGGTGCCACGCGGGCCCAGAACGCCGCCAGGCAGAGCCCGAGCGGGGCCTGCCCACCCAGCTGGATCAATGCAGCAACCTGCAGCAGCAGCACCATCACCAGAGCCAGCACCCCACTGGCACCCACCCGGCTGTCCTCCATGGCCTCGAGCCGCCGCTCCGCTGGCGCCCCGAGGCCATCCGCCGTGTCGATCAAGCCGTCGTGATGCAACCCACCACTGAGTTGGATGCCGAGAGCCACCACGCAGGGGGCACAGGCAGCAGGAGGCCAACCCAGCCCGGACAAAGCCAGCCAGAGCAGCCCCTGCAGTGCACCGATCAGCAGCCCGATCCAGGGGGCGAAACGGGCAATGCGCTGAAACGAGGGCTGCGGCCAGGGCCATGCGGGCAGCACCGTGTAAAAGATCCAGGCTCCCGCCAGATCGGAAAGCCAGGGCGGAACAATCCTGGGAATGGCGCGAGGGATGCAATCGGCCCTCACCGTAGGGTCATTGCAGGGGCAGATCAGCGGTGTTCGGCTTCGAGATCAACGCGCATTGCGCCAACACATCAGCCCGGTGCGGCGCCTTTCAGACCCCGCATGGGCCGGTGCACACACCACGCTTCATGCCGGTAGGAACCCTGGCCACCGTCAAGGGCATCAGCACGGAGCAACTGGGGCGCACAGGAGCCCAGATGGTGCTCTCCAACACGTACCACCTGCATTTGCAGCCCGGCGAGGAGATCGTGGCGGCGGCCGGCGGCCTGCACCGGTTCATGGGCTGGGACGGCCCGATGCTCACCGACTCCGGAGGCTTTCAGGTGTTCAGCCTGGGGGACCTCAACAAAATCGATGATCGCGGCGTGGTGTTCCGTAACCCCCGCGATGGACGCACCATCGACATGACGCCGGAGCATGCCACCCGGATCCAGATGGCCCTCGGGGCCGATGTGGCCATGGCCTTCGACCAGTGCCCGCCCTATCCGGCGACGGAGAACGACGTCATCGATGCCTGTCGCCGCACCCATGCCTGGCTCGAGCGCTGCGTCACAGCCCACACCCGCGAAGATCAGGCGCTGTTCGGCATCGTTCAGGGCGGCTGTTTCCCCCATCTGCGGCGGGAGAGCGCCATGGCCGTCGCCTCCTTTGATCTGCCTGGCATTGCCGTCGGTGGCGTCAGCGTTGGTGAGCCCGCAGAGGAGATGCATCGCATCGTGCGCGATGTCACGCCCCTACTTCCCTCACACAAACCGCGCTACTTGATGGGCATCGGCACCCTGCGCGAGATGGCCATTGCCGTGGCCAACGGGATCGACCTGTTCGACTGCGTCCTGCCCACCCGACTCGGCCGTCATGGCACCGCCCTGGTGGGCGGTGAACGTTGGAACCTGCGCAATGCACGCTTCCGCCACGACCACACCCCCCTGGATCCGAGCTGCTCCTGTGTGGCATGCACCGGTCACACCCGGGCCTACCTGCATCACCTGATTCGCAGCGAGGAGCTTCTGGGCCTCACCTTGTTGAGCATTCACAACATCACCCATCTGGTGCGTTTCACCTCGGCCATGGCACAAGCCATCCGCGACGGCTGTTTTTCAGAGGATTTCGCTCCCTGGGAGCCAGACTCGCCAGCCCATCACACGTGGTAGCGTCCAGCCCAACGCCTTTTTGATGCAAGGGATGGCCGCCTTCACCCTCGACCTGCTGGCACAGCTGCCCGAGGCCTATCAGGCCTTCTCTCCGCTGATCGACATTCTTCCGTTGATCCCGGTCTTCTTCCTGCTGCTGGCCTTCGTTTGGCAAGCCTCTGTGGGCTTCCGCTGAAGCCTCAGCCCATCCGGATCACCTTCAGAGCAAACGCCGGCAGCGACAGCATGCGCTGCCAGCGTGATGGCTCCTGAATGAGCCGATAGAGCCATTCAAGTTGCATCCGGCACATCCAGCCGGGGGCACGTTTCTTGATGCCGGCCCAGACGTCAAAACTGCCGCCGACACCCATCCACAATCCATGCTGACCGGCCGCCACGCGTTGCGACCATGTTTCCTGGCGCGGCACCCCCAGGGCCACCAGCACGAGATCCGGCTTCAAGGCCTTGAGCTGAGCCTCAATGCCCGGCCAAGCCTCGGGCGCTTGATAGCCGTCCACCGCGAGCGCCAGGTTGAGGCCCCCGATGCGTTGTGGCAACTCCGCACGCAGCGTTGCCATCACCTCAGGTGTTGCCCCCACCAGCGCCACACGCCATCGATGGGCAGCGGCGTACTCGAGCAAGGTCCAGGCCAGCTCAATCCCTGCCGTTTTGACCACCCGGACCTTCTGGCGACCCAGGGCCCAGACCACGCCCGCTCCATCGGGGATCACCAGATCAGCCGTTGCGATCGCCTGCCCCAAGGCTGCATCGGCCCGGGCCGACATCGTCATCTCAGCGTTGAGGGTGACGATGCGTCCGCCACCCCGGGCATGCAGACCAAGGGCTGCAGCACAAACATCACGACAGGCATCCACCGGCACGCCGAGCACGTGGCAGCGGCGACGGTCATCGGGAGCGGTGCTAACAGAGTCCATGGCCGTGGGGCTGCGTTGGAGAATTTAGGGGCGGTAATGGATGAGGGCATAGTTGTGACGACGAAGGAGACCCTTCCGCAGAACCACGCCACAACCCTTCAGCGCCTGGATCAATCCATCCAACGGGTGGTTCTCGATCGGCAGGACCCGATCAGCGGCCTGCTGCCCGCCAGCACCGCCCACACCATCCATGGCAACTACGGCGATGCCTGGGTGCGGGACTGCGTCTATTCGGTGCAGTGCGTTTGGGGACTGGCCCTGGCACACCGCCGTCAGCAGGGGCAGCACAACCTGCGCTTCTGGGAACTGGAACAGCGGGTGGTGGCCCTCATGCGCGGCCTGATGCGCTCGATGATGCGACAGGCCGAGAAGGTGGAGCGCTTCAAGGAGAGCCTCAACCCCCTCGATGCCCTCCACGCCAAGTACGACAGCTGCACCGGCGAGCCGGTGGTGGCCGATGACGCCTGGGGCCATCTTCAACTGGATGCCACCTCGTTGTTTCTGCTGCAGCTGGCGCAGTTGACCAAGGGCGGCTGCGCCGTGGTGCAGAGCCGTGACGAAGTGGATTTCCTCCAAAACCTGGTGCACTACATCGCCAGGGCCTACCGCACCCCCGACTACGGGATCTGGGAACGGGGCGACAAAGGCAACCATGGTTTGCCGGAGCGCAATGCCAGCTCGATCGGCATGGCCAAAGCCGCCCTGGAGGCCCTGGATGGGGTTGACCTCTACGGCCCCCATGGCGACGGCAGCTGCATCCTGCTGATTCCCCAGGGGGCCATCGCACGGCTCCGGCGGGCCTTGCAAGGGCTCCTGCCGCGGGAATCCGCCAGCAAGGAAGCCGACAGTGCCTGCCTCTCGGTGATTGGTTATCCCGCCTGGGCCGTGGAGGATGCCGCCCTGGTGGAGCGCACCGGCCGTCGGATTCGACGGGAACTCGGCGGTCCCTATGGCTACAAACGCTTCCTCCGGGATGGTCACCAGACGGCGGTGGAAGACGTCAACCGCCTGCACTATGAACCGGAGGAGCTCGCCGCCTTTGAAGGGATCGAGTCGGAGTGGCCGTTGTTTCTGGCCTTCGAACTGGTCACCGCCTGCTGCGAAAGGCGCTGGGAGGAGGCCCGGCGCCTGCACAGCCAGCTCAAGACGCTGGCCGTTGAACAGGACGGCGAACGTCTCTACCCCGAGCTCTATCAGGTGCCGGCCAGTGCCGTCGATCAGGAACGGCTCAATCCAGGCAGCCAGGAGCGGGTGGCCAACACCAACCTGCCGCTGATCTGGACCCAGAGCCTGGTGTGGCTCGGGGAAATGCTGCTGGACGATCTGATCCGTCCCGAGGACATTGACCCCTGTGGACGCAGGGAGCCGCAGTCGCTCGGCGCCGACAGGGTTCTTGTGGCGATGGCTGCGGAGACGGATGACGTGCGCCAGGCACTGCTGGCTGCAGAGGTGCCGATCGACCCAACCTCAATGATTTCGGTGCAGTCGTCCGACGACCTGAAGCAACGGTTGAAAGCCGCCGGCACCAACCCGCGGCTGGAGCTCAGCGGACGCCCGGGGCACCGAGTGGAAACCGAAGACACGGCTCGGGTCTACCGCCAGGACGGCGCCATCAGTGTGTTCACCCCGTCCGTGCTGGAAGACGTCAGCAGCTATCTGGCCGATGACCCGGAGGAGCTGCTGGAGACCGTTGTGGACGAGCTGCATCTGCTGCAACGACACTGGCGCGGCATGGGACATCCCCTTCTGGTGATCCCCATTCGCGACGCAGCACTGCAGCAGCACCGCGACGTCATTCTCAAACTGGCCCGGCAACTCGGCAGCGGCGTCATTGAAAGCATCCCTGTCCGCTTGGGCTGCCTCAGTGAACTGGTGGATCAGGCGCAGGAGGTGCAGCTGCCGCCGCTCCAACAGAAACCGGTTCCATGCTCCGAGCCAGCCAAACCGCTTCTGCGCGACGCCACCGATCTGAGGGATCTGACCGCCGCAGAGGAGCAGGAGCTCGATGACACACCGATCGAACAATTGAGCCAGCGCCTCTGGAACAGTGCGCTGCTGCATGAACAGGCGGAAGTGCTCGAATTGCTGCAACGGCGTCTCGGCCCCCAGGGGATTCAACACAGCCCTGAGGGCCATCCGGTGGCCCTGCGCACCCTGCTTGAGGAGGTTTATCAACGGGGCTTGCGTTGTGAAGACTGGAATGTGGTGCGGCGCTGTGCTGGCGCCATGGGGATGGTGCATCCCCAACTCGAAGATGCCCTCACCGATCTCCTCGTGCGCCAGAAACAGGTGGTAGTGGGGCGCAACTACACCGGCGACTCCCGGCTGCGTCAGCCGATGGACAGTGCCGCCATCGCCGAGCGGATTGAAACCACCAGCGGAATCGACGGCCGTGAATGCATGCTCGAACAGGAACTCCTGCTCGCCCTCGACAGCGTGGCGCGGCGGGAGCCAGCGCTGCTGAAGGGGAGCCTCACCCTGCAGCTGGGGCAGCTGATGTTGCTGCTGACATCAGAGCTGGCCGTGGAGAAAACGCTCAGTCAGGACGAAGCCTTTGAAGCCCTCTGCAGCGAAGCACCCCATGCGATTCGCAAGCGCTTGCGCGCCGTGCTCGCCGATGTGGACCATGCCAGAGCAGCCCTGCAACGCGGCGAACAGCTGCACGTGAGCGGCCGGGTGCAGTGGTCAGTGCCTGACCCGTTGGAGGAAACACCGGGGGGTGGGGATTGGCTTCAACACCGCATCCGCCTGGGTTCCTTACAGAAAGTTCCCCGCGATTTCTATGCCGGGATCTGGTCGCTGCTTCAGCACTGCCGCGGCCTGGTGATTGGCGACAAGCTGGAGCGGCGCAATCGCCTTAACAGCAGCCTCGTCCTCGAGAAGACGCCAGGGGAGCGCAACTTTGCCGCCCAGGTCGACCATTTGCTCAGTCGGATCAAGGCACCGGAATACCGACAACTCTGCAGCGAATGCCTGCTTTCGCTGATGGCCTTTGTCGAAGCCAATCCAGAGGTGCGCTTCGAGGATGACCTGGCCCTCGACGTGGTGATCGGTCATGCCGTCAGGGTGGGCTGGCAGCGGAGCCATCCCTCTCTTCGTCCAGAGAACTACCCGCAATACAAGGCCCAGGCCTGGGGGCAGTTTTATCGGTCCTCACCCGGTGACTGCCGCCGCTGGCAGGTCACGGCGTTGCGGGAACTGGCCGAAGAGCAGGGGCTGGTGTAATCCCAGTGAAAGCCTTCAGATCGGTGCGCACAGGGGCGCTCCCGTATCCGGGTGTTCAACGGCCTGTTCGATCAGGTCTGCCAGCTTGAGAGCCCGCGAGGCCTGAAGACCATCCACCGCAGGGGTCTCCCGGCCGCGAACGCACTGCAGAAAGTGCTCGAGCTCGGCATAGAGCGGTTCGATCGAGGTGGTGCTCACCTCCTCGATGAAGCCATCATTCCGATACAGCAGCTCGCCGTGATCAGCTGAATACCACTCGTGGGCCCGGCGGTGGATGTGCAGGGTGTGGTTGAGGAAGTCCGTCTCCACCAGGCTCGAACGGCAATGGGCACTGAGGCTGCGGATTTTTCGGTGGCTCATCTTGCTCGCCGTCAGGCTGGCCACAACACCGTTCTCGAAACCCAACGTGGCGTTGACGTAATCGATCGGGCCTTCGGCACTGCGACCACCGGCAGCGGCAAGCCGCACCACCGGTGCCTTCGCCAGCTCCAGCACGAGGTCGATGTCATGGATCATCAGATCCAGCACCACAGAAACATCATTGGCCCGATCGGAGTGGGGGCTGTGGCGACGCGCCTCAAGAACCACCACCTCCTCGTTGGCCACCACCTTGGTGAGCTCACGGAAGGCAGGGTTGAACCGCTCGATGTGGCCCACCTGCAGCAGACACCCCGCCGCTGAAGCGGCCTCGATCAGTGCAGTGGCTTCGTCCTGACTGGCCGCAATCGGCTTTTCAATCAGAACGTGCACACCCGCACGCAGGCAGGCCAGACCGACGGGATGGTGCAGCAGCGTGGGGACCGCGATGCAGACGGCCTCCACCTCCGAGAGCATGGAGTTGTAGTCGGCGAACCAGCGGCAGCCGAATTGCTCAGTGGCGAGCTTGCCGCGCTCAGCATCCGGATCCGCGACGCCCACCAGATCGGCATCCCGCAGAAGGCTGAGCACCCGCGCGTGGTGCCAGCCCATGTTGCCGATGCCGATCACCCCGACCTTGACTGGGACCATGGGGTCGGGAGACATCAGCGCAGGCGGTCGATTGGGGGAAGACTATCGGCCTTCAGTCGGAATCTTCCTCTGGGCTGGGGAGAACAAGCCGGACCCGCTCGATCCGCGGCCCGGCCATGGCTGTGATCTCGAACTGCAGGCCGTTGAAATGAAGCCCTTCCCCCGCGGACGGAATGTGCTGGAGCCGCTCCAGCAGGAAGCCCGCCAGGGTGTGATGGTCATCGGCCTCGGGCAGATCGAGATCGAGCTGTCGATTGAGTTCGAAAATCTCCAGATCTCCGGCCACCAGCCAGGCACCGGGGCAGTCCTTCTCTTCGAGCAGATCCGGTTCATCGGTCTGGGCGGGATCCTCATCACCGACGATTTCTCCGGTGAGATCAGCTGCGGTCACCAGACCCTCGGTGCCGCCGTGCTCATCCACCACCAGCAGGAGCGGCTGACCGCTGCGGATCATCGGCAGCAGTTCCGCCAGCGTGCAGGTCTCCAGCACGGGCACCGCAGGCTGGAGATACGGCTCGAGCAACGAATCGGCCTGGAGCTCACCCCGTGCGATCGGTTCGGCCATCTGACGCAGATCCAGCACGCCACGCACGTCATCCAACGACTGGCCGATCACCGGAAAGCGGGCATGACGGGTGTGATGCACGGCCTCCATCATTTCCGCAAAACGGACCGTGGCCGGCAGAGTGACCATCCCAGAGCGCGGCACCATCACCTCCCGCACCTGGGTGTCCCGCAGGGCGAAGACACCTTCCAGGATGTTCTTCTCATCCGGGAACAAGCCCGTGACCCGTCCAGACTCCACAAGGGTTTCCAGCTCACCAGCGGAAAGGGCTGGCACCAGCACATCCCATTGGGGAGCCAGGCCAAGCAGGCGCATCAACAGGCCCGCCAGCGCCTCAAGCAGATTGAGCAGTGGGGCCAGGCAGCGCATCACCACCTCCAGCAGCGGCACCAGGCGAAGCGCCGAGGATTCCGGACGGTTTAACACCCAGGCCTTGGGCAGCAAACCAGCCACCAGCGTGGCCAGCAACACGATGCTGAGGAACAAGGCTGTGTCGCGCCAAGCGACACCCACAGACCCATCCGACCAGAGCCGCCCCCCCAGACCACGGCCAGCCCAGCCAAGGGCCACCAGAGCGAGGGTTGCACCCAGTTGAGACACCAGCAGAGCGCGCCGCAAGCGTCGCTGAAGACGCTGGATGGAACGGGCCCCGGCCTGCTCTTCCTCAACGAGCACTTCAACGCGACTGGGGCGTAGCCGCAGCAAGGCCACCTCTGCAGCCGCGAAGAAGGCCGGCAGAACCAGCAGAACAGCCAGCAGAAGAAGCCGCATCAACAGGGGGGAATGGGGGTCGCGAGGATCGAACTCGCCTTAGGCGAATTATGAGTTCGCTGCATTCACCAGATTGCTAGACCCCCATGGGGAGAGTGTTACCACAGGGGAGTCACGCCGGGGAAGTGATCGTCTGAGGGCGCATCCGGCACGGCTTCGATGGTCTCGGTGGCCGCCAGGCTGCCGTTGAAACCGCTCGAGATATCCAGGGTTCGCATCGGCAGCGGCGGACTTTGCTCCTCCAGCAGGGCTCCCGTCGTGTTCTGAAGTGCCGACCCATCCCAGATCAGGGTCTGGTCGGGGAAGCCGAATCCCATGACCCGATTCCCCTCGATACCGCCAACAGCAATCCCCAGAACATCGGTCAATTGATGCAGGGGGTCCACGCCCCGGGCCATGGGCGAGGTCCAGGTGTAGAAGCGACGGTTGACCAGCTCACTTGTGGTCTCCGTGGGGTGGCACACCGTGACTTCGACGGGAGTACCACCACTGCCGGGCGGAGGCGCCTCAACACTGGTGGTGCAGACCAACGGACCCGCCAAAACCGATGGGCCGGCGAGCAGGAGCAGGCTCGAACCAAAGAACGACCGCAGCAGCACCGGATGAATCAGCTCTAAGCGCAAACTAAGGACATCTGCGAAGCGCGGCCAGCCCCATGTCTGAATCGTCGAGTGTCCCGACTGAGCGGGAGCAACTGCTGAACCGTCTGGCCACCCTGGCCTACCGACGCGGAGACTTCACCCTGGCTTCAGGCCGCAAGAGCGAGCACTACGTGAACTGCAAACCCGTGAGCCTGAGCGGTTCCGGCCTGGCGCTGATCAGCCGGGCGATGCTCACCCACGTGGAGGCCGATGCGCTGGCCGTGGCTGGTCTCACCCTCGGAGCAGACCCACTGGTGAGCGGTGTTGCCATGGCCGCCGCCGATCGAGGTCGGGAGCTGGATGCACTGATCGTGCGCAAGGAAGCCAAAGGCCACGGCACCGGTGCCTGGCTGGAGGGTCCGCTCCCCGCCCCCGGAGCACGCATCACCGTGCTGGAAGACGTTGTCACCACAGGAGGCTCATCCCTCAAGGCAGTGCGGCAGCTGCGCGACGCCGGCTACGAGGTGAACCGGGTTGTCACCATCGTCGACCGTGAGGAAGGCGGTGACGCCGCAATGGCGGCAGACAATCTTGAACTAATCAGCCTTTTCAAGCTGTCTGAAATCGCCGCCTTCGTGCCGGCATGAGCAAGTTGTTTTGGGACGCCCAGGTTCCCTGGCTGCGCTTGAACGGCAGCGGAGCTCGCCAGTTTCTTCAGGGGCAGACCAGTGCTGACCTCAACGCACTCCAATCCGGGGATCTGCTTCAGACCTGCTGGCTGACCGCAACGGGACGCTTGCGGGCCGTGCTGGAACTTCGTTTCGATGCAGAAGGAGCCGATGTGATCGTTCTGGCGGGAGAGGCCTCTGCCGTTCACGCTGGATTTGATCAGGTGATCTTTCCAGCCGATCGGGTTCGCCTCCAACCCCTGGGCCAGTTGCGCCGACTGCAGTGGCTCGAGCCCATGGCTGCAGCCGTGTGGTGCGATCCGGATGCGGCCCTGCCGGAGCCCTGGGCATCAGGGGAAGCAGCCACCGCGACGGCTCTAGAGCAATGGCGGCTTCAAAGCGGATTCCCCCCGGGACCCGGTGAACTCAATGGCGAGACCAACCCCCTGGAGCTTGGGCTTATCGCTCAGGTCAGCACAGAGAAAGGCTGCTACCTCGGCCAGGAAACCATGGCCAAACTCATCGGCCAGGCAGGGGTGAAGCAACAGCTGCGCTGTTGGAGCTGCCCCAGTCCGCTGGCGGCCGCCGCCAAGCTCACGCTGGATGGCGAGCGAGCCGGGGTGATCACCAGTGCGCTCGAACGCGATGGCACTTGGCTTGGGCTGGCCCTGGTGCGCCGCCAGTGCCTGGCCAGTCCAACGCTGGAAGGTCCCAACGGAGAACAGCTCCAGATCCGTCAACCTGAGGCGTTTCAGGATCCCGACGCCTGATCCTGTTCAAGCAACCAGTCGGCTACGGCCCAGGTGGCCAGGCAGTCGTCGCGGTTGTAATCGAAGATCCAGCGCAGCCCGTGCCTGGTGCCGCGTCGGTCGGGCCCCTCTCCCTGCCACTGCCGCCACCAGAGCAGGGCCCTGGCCCCATCCACACCGGCCTGACTCCATTGGAACCCCTGCCAAACAGCCACGGCCTTGAGGCCATAACTGGCCAGGGGTAGGCGCCAGTGATGTCTGACCCGGGCATGCACATCCACCAACCGCTGACGAAGTTGCAGCACCTCGGCCTCGGCAGCACCCTGCCGCTCAGCCATCCGCCTTAAGGCCAGGCTTTCTGTCTCCCCGTAGTGGAGGATCGGCCAACCCCGATAGCGATTCAGCAACCGCTGCAAACGAAGCCAGCAACGGGCTTCACCATGCTCCGCCAGGGCCAGGATCGGGTGATACGCCACGGATGCCAGATCCCAATTTCCGCTTTTGGTTCTGGGCAACACCAGAAAACCGTGAAGGAAGTCGTGACGGGCGTCGGGATCGGATTCGATGTCGTAGAGCAGCACACCAGCACAGTCCTGCAGTTCCGGCAGTGCCGCTGAGGCATCCAAACGCTCCACCCGTCCATCCCGCTGCGCCCGGGCCTGAGCCACCAGGGATGCGGCCACCTCACCATGCTGATCCCCAAAACGCTGCAGCTGCTTGGCGAGCTGCAACGGATCAGCCCCGGCGAGATCGGACAAGCCGCGAATCCCAAGCTCCAGCAACATCTCGCGCCGCTTGGCGCCGATGCCGCTGACCTCGCTCAGATGCCCTTCCTCCGCCGCCACGGCATTGCAGGCGACACGCCAGCTGCAAAGTGAGCACTTGCGGCGGTCAGCGGCCAGCGGAGGAGGAACCGGGCTCTCGAGGTCAGAGCGCAGTTTGCGCAGCCCCTCCGACAGCTGTCGGCGCAGACCACTTGAGAGATGCAGCCGCTCCTGTTCCAGGCGCCGGCCACCACCGCCGAGCACCAGCATCGACGGAACGTCCCCCTGCTGATGCTGCTCAAGCAACAGGGCCATCAGCGCCAGCGGCAGCTGATGTTCCCGGGTGGTGCGGCGGCCCTGACGGGCCAGCACCGGTTGATAGGCGAAGTCACCCCAGCGGCTCTGCCCCTTGACCCGCCGCAGCAGTGGAGGGTGTGCCTCCAACGGCTCACCGGATGGGCCAAGCCCCTTCAGGCGCAGACCCACCACGGCCTCGGCTCCGGCAGCACAGGCGGCGATGCCATGGCCAGGCTTGCGGGGCAGCAAGGCCACAAAACAGCGCTGCTGGTCGTCCAGCAGGAGATTGCGATGGGCCGTCCAACGCCGCTCGGCAGGATTCCCGTGGCGATCGAGCCAGGCCTTGCGACGGCAACGCAGCCAACTGCGCAGCAACCGGTCGGTGAGAGCGTTGTCGGCAGCCGGGGTGTCACCCATCCGCCGACCCTACGGCTGCCAGCTGCTAGATCCACTGAAGTGCAGGCTGTGCCATGGCATCGACTCCCATCCCTCTGAGTCCAGCTCCGATCAAGTTCGGCACCGATGGCTGGCGCGGGATCACCGGCGTCGACATCACAGTTGAGCGGTTGTTGCCCGTTGCCGCTGCCGCGGCTCAGGAGCTCGCCCATCGCGCCCCCGAAGGTCTCAACAGCCGAACGGTGGTGATCGGTTACGACCGGCGCTTTCTGGCTCCAGAACTGGCGGAAGCCATCGCAGCCGCTGTGCGGGGTTGTGAACTGGAACCCCTGCTCACCGACACCGCTGTGCCCACGCCGGCCTGCAGCTGGGCCGTGGTGGAGCGCAAAGCCCTGGGCGCGTTGGTGATCACCGCCAGTCACAACCCACCGGAATGGCTGGGGCTGAAGATCAAAGGACCCTTTGGTGGATCGGTCGAGGGAGACTTCACAGCCGCAGTCGAACGACGTCTGGCGGCCGGCGGCATCACGGCACCGATCAAGGCGGAAGTCCCCCGGTTTGATGGGCGCGGCGAGCATCTGGAAGGGCTGCGCCGCAAGTTGGATCTCAGTGCCCTGGTTGATGGCCTCAAGGCCATCAACCTCAAGGTGATCGTCGATCCGATGCATGGATCAGCCGCCGGCTGTGTGACGGAGCTGCTCGGCCCTGAAGCCGCTGGCGTTGTGGACGAGATCCGCAGCGACCGTGATCCCCTGTTTGGCGGTCATCCGCCGGAACCCCTTGCGCCCTACCTCGGGGCGTTGATCGCGGCCGTGAAAGCCTCAACGGCCGCCGGAACTCCTGCGGTGGGATTGGTGTTCGACGGCGATGGTGACCGCATCGCTGCCGTGGATGAAACCGGCCGGTTCTGCAGCACCCAGCTGCTGATGCCCCTGTTGATCGATCACCTGGCCCGCGCCCGCCAGCTGCCGGGCACCGTGGTCAAGACCGTGAGCGGCTCGGATCTGATGCGGCTGGTGGCGGAGGCCCAGGGACGCGAGGTTCTGGAGCTCGCGGTGGGCTTCAAGTACATCGCCGCAGAGATGCTGGCCGGGGATGTGCTGATCGGCGGAGAGGAATCCGGTGGTGTGGGCTTCGGCATGCACCTTCCCGAGCGGGACGCCCTGTTCGCGGCGATGCTGGTGCTGGAAGCCCTGGTGGAAGGGAAGCAACCCCTGGGTGCGCGTCTGGATGCACTCCAGCAACAGCATGGAGGCAGCAGTCACTACGACCGACTCGACCTGCGCCTGGCCGACATGGAGGCACGCCGACGTCTCGAGACGCTGCTGGACCAGAGCACGCCCTCGACCGTAGCCGGCGCAGACGTGCTGGAAGTGATCAGCACCGACGGGATCAAACTGAGGATGGGGCCGAACCACTGGCTGATGCTGCGCTTCTCCGGCACGGAACCGCTGCTGCGGCTCTACTGCGAAGGGCCGGATGCCGAGCGGGTGAACGAGGTTCTCGCCTGGGCCCGACAGTTTGCGGAGGCCGCATGAAGACCCTTGTGATCGCCAGCGGCAACGCCGGCAAGATTCGTGAATTCCAGGGTCTGCTGCAGGCCCTGCCCGTCAGCGTGCAACCCCAGCCAGAAGGCTTGGAGGTCGAGGAGACGGGCACCACCTTTGCCGCCAATGCCCGGCTCAAGGCTCAAGCGGTTGCCGCCGCCACAGGGGAATGGGCCCTGGCCGACGATTCAGGCCTCAGCGTTAATGCGCTTGATGGCGCTCCGGGTGTTCATTCCGCCCGCTACGCCCCCACCGACCCGGAACGCATTGCCCGGCTGCTGAAGGCCCTGAACGGCTCAGACCAACGCCAGGCCTATTTCTGCGCCGCGCTCTGTGTCGCCGCCCCAGACGGCACGATCCTGCTGGAGGTGGAAGGCCGCTGCGACGGCTTGATCACGGCCGCACCCCGGGGAGATCAGGGGTTCGGCTACGACCCGATCTTCGAAGTTGCTGGAACCAGCCGCACCTTCGCGGAGATGCCGTTGGCGGAGAAAAAGCAGCACGGCCACCGGGGCAAAGCCTTCAGCCTCCTGGAACCCAAGTTGCGCCAGTTGCTCGAAGCAAGCTGAAGAAGAACCTGGGATACAAAGGCTCTCGGGGCATGGTCTGTACGGTGAGGCCTGCCGCTGACGAGGTCCATGGCCATCGCCATGACCACGGGTTACAGCGCGCAGACCGAGGGCGCTCTTCTGTGCATCGAAGCCGCCTCGGACTGGGCCCTGACTTGTGTGAATCAACTGGCTGTCGCTGACAGCCATGTCCTGATCGATTACGGAGCTGCCGATGGTGGAACCGCCGTTGGGCTCTGGAACCAGGTGCTGGATCGCCTGCATGCCAACCAGCCGAAGGCCCACCTGACGTTGATCGGCAACGACCTGCCGAGCAACGACAACATTGCTCTGGCCAACAACCTGGCCCTGCAGATCCCCCGGGATCCGAAACCAACGGTGCTGGTGAGTGCCCGCAGCTTCTACGAGCCCTCTGTGGCGCCGAACTCGGTGAGCTTCGGTTTTTCCGCCACGGCAATGCACTGGCTGAGCGTCTCCCCCGGCCCCCTGAACAGCCACACCCATGTGCTGGCCTCCGGTGATGCCGACGCGCTTCAGCGCTTCACCGCCCAGGCGATGAAGGACTGGAACCACATCCTCGAGCTGCGCAGCCGCGAACTGAAAGTGGGCGGGCGCCTGCTGACGGTGAATCTCTCCCGTGATGAAGCAGGGCTCTATCTCGGCCATAACGGCGGCGAAACCCGCAACGTGCACGACCAGCTGCACCAGATCTGGCGGGGCATGGCCGAGGAAGGCCTGATCAGCCAGGAGCAGTACCAACAAGGCACGGTTCTGAACTTCTACAAGTCCCCCGAGGAGTTCATGGCTCCGCTGAAGGACGAGAGCAGCGCCGCCTACCGCAACGGCCTGCGGCTGGTGGACGAGCGCACCGTTTACGTGAAGTGCCCCTACCGACGCCGCTGGAACGAGAACGGTGACACGGCGACTTTCGCCGCCGGATTGATGGCGACGATCCGCAGCTGGAGCCGCCACAGCTTCGCCAGTGCTGCCGGCGACACCGCAGCAGACACGGTGTTCGAACGGCTGCAGCAGCGCATCGCCGAAGCCCCCAGCGAATGGAGCCTCGACTACGTCGAACACCACCAGATGATGGAGAAGGTGGCCTGATGAGCAGCGGCAAGAAAACAGCGCCGACCGTGTCGGTGCTGGCGGAACACGTCTCCGATCACCTCTCGGTGTTCGTGGTGGCGGAAGACACCGATGCCAAGCGCCCCGCCAACGGAGGCCTGCGGGTGCTCAATTACCCAAGCGACGAGGCCTGCATCGCAGACGGCCAGCGACTGGCGGGGTTGATGACCCACAAGCACGATCTTTACGGCACCGGTTTCGCCGGGGGCAAGATCGTTGCCCGGGCCGCTGAGCCCGATGCCGTCAAGGATGAGCTGATCAACGTCACCGCTGAGCTACTGGAGTCGCTTGACGGCGCGATGATCACCGGCTGCGATCTCAACACCAGCCTGGAGGACATGGAGCGTCTGACGGCGCTCACCCCCCATGTGCTGGCGGCGGTCGGCAGCCCTGTGGACGCCAGTGCCGCCACCGCCCACGGCACCCTCGGTGCTGTGGAGGCCGTTCTGGACAAGGACCTCAACGACGCCCGCCCCGGCCGGGCCCTCGTGCACGGCTGCGGTGCCGTTGGTGGCACCGTTGCCCGCCATCTCGTCGCGCACGGTTGGACCGTGTTCACCGTGGATCTGGACCGAGAAAAAGCCAGTTTTCCTGGCGCAACGCCGCTGCCGGAGAGCTGCGCTTGGTGGGAACTGAACCTCGACCTGCTGCTGCCCTGCTCGATCTCCGGGTTGATCAACGCCGAAATGGCGTCGGCGCTGAAAACCCCCGCCGTGGTGCCTGCCGCCAATGCCCCCTTCCAGCAACCCCAATTGGCGGATGACCTGCGTCGCCGCGGTGTGCGGGTGCTGCCAGACCCCCTGGTGAATGCAGGAGCTGTGATCGCCGACTCAATCGAGCGGTTCTCCCCCGACGCCTGGAAAGACGCTGGTGCCAAGGACGTCTATGCCTTCGTTCGCGATGAAGTGCGCCGACGGGCCAGCGATTATCTGAATCAGCGCGAACAGGGCCTGTCTGTGGGTGCAGCCCTTAAGGAGGTGGCTGCAACACCCTCCACCGAGCCCATCGGCCTCAGCTTTGGAGAAAGCGAATGACCGCACCAGCGTCCTTGCCCAGCCGGGCAGCCGTCGTGATCGTCGGCGGCGGCATGGCCGGCCTCAGCTGCGCTGCATCCCTGGCCCGCCGTGGCGTGCGCGATGTGGTGCTGCTGGAAGCCCAGACCCTGGCCCACGCCAAAGCCAGCAGCTATGGCGAAACCCGAATGTTCCGGGAGATGTATTCCGACCCGGTGCTCTGCCGTCTCGCCCAGGAGGCCAACCGCCTCTGGCGCGAGGAAGAAAACCACGCCGGTCAGCAACTGCGGGAGACCCACGGCCTGCTCTTTTACGGCGAAAGCTGGGATGAAGAGACGATCGAGGGGTCGATCCCTGGGGCCCGACGGGTCATGGACGATCAGGGCATCCCCTATGAGGCCCTCAACGCCGACCAGATCGCGGCCCGTTTCCCGCTGAAGCCGAGGCCGGGCTTCACCGGACTGTTCGAGCCCACCGCCGGAGCCGTGCGCAGCGACAGGGTCGTGGCCCACTGGATCAACACCGCCCGCAAGGCCGGCCATCAGCTGATCGAGCACTGCCCCGTGGCGGGCCTCGATGCCGATGGCGGTGGCGTCACCCTGGAAAGCGGCGAACACATCGCCGCCGGACAGCTGGTGGTGGCCTGTGGGATCTGGAGCCAGCTGTTGCTGGCCCCTCTTGGCCTCTCACCCAAACTGGAGGTGTGGCCGATGCTCTGGGCCCACTACACGGTCGACCCGGCACTGGCCGATCGCTACCCCCAGTGGTTCTGCTTCCAGCAGGAACGCGGCGATGACGGTGGCCTCTACTACGGATTCCCCGTCCTCAGCCAAACGGCGGATGGCCGCCCCCGGATCAAGGCGGGCATCGACTGGGCTCCGCGGGAGCTGCGCGTCGCCGAACCCAACGCCATGGTGACCGAGCCACCCGCTCGCCTGGTGGAGCTACTCGACACCTTCCTGTTCAACGAACTGGAGGGTGTGCAGGAGCGGGTGGAGACCGTAATCAGCCCTTACTCCATGGCCAGCGACGTGAACTTCGTACTGGACCGGCTCACCCCGAAGCTGAGCCTGTTTGCAGGAGGCTCCGGCCAGGCCTTCAAGTTCGCCCCCCTAATCGGTGATTCCCTGGCACGCCTGGCCAGTGGAGAGCAACCAACGGTGGATCTCTCCTGCTGGAGCCACCAACGCGCCGCCGTCCGCGCCTGACCCCTCACCCCTCCTCCGATGTCTGACACCCCCGCGAACCAGCGCTCCTGGTGGCGCCAGCCCCCCCTCTGGGTGGGGGCTGCTCCACTGCTGATCTTTCTGCTGGTGTCGGCCATCAACCTGGCGCTGGCCAAGCAATTAACCGACAACGGCAAAGCCGTGATCAGTGATGCCCTCGGCGGGGTCTGGCAGTGGATGGTGGTGCTGCTGTTTCTGATCGCGCTGATCCTGGCCATCAGCCCAGTCGGCAAACTCCGGCTTGGAGGCGCGGAGAGCAAGCCCAGTCTCAAATTCTTCGACTGGTGCGCAGTGCTGATCTGCACCCTGCTGGCGGGGGGTGGTGTGTTCTGGTCGGCAGCCGAACCGCTGTATCACTTCCAGACCCCATCACCGGTGTTTGCGGGGGTCGAGGGCAGCACAGCCGCAGCAGTGGATCCCGCCCTGGCGGTGAGTTTTCTGCATTGGGGCTTCCTCGCCTGGGCCCTGGTGGCCACCACCACCACGATCACCTTCTCGATCCTGGAGCGACGCGGTGAACCCCTGCGTCCCCGCACCCTGCTGGTGAACATCGTGCCGCGCAGCTGGGTGGATGGTCCGCTCGGTCACCTGGCGGATGGGTTGTCTGTGGTGGCCGCCATCGCCGGCACGGTTGGCCCCTTGGGTTTCCTCTCGCTGCAGCTCAGCAATGCCGCAGGGCAACTGCCCTGGCTCAGCGACAGTGCCGGCTTGCAATCCCTGGTGGTGGTGCTGCTGACCGCCGTCTTCGCGACCTCCACCGTCAGCGGCATTCAGAAGGGCATCAAGTGGCTGTCGGAACTCAATGTGTGGCTCACCCTGGCCCTGGCGGCGGGCCTGCTGCTTTTGGGCCCGGGCCTCTGGCTGATGCAGCACTTCTTCAGCGGCTTCATCACCTACCTGATCCACCTGCCGCAGATGGCCCTCACGCCCAATGCCGTGCCGGCGAACTGGGTGAACGGTTGGACGGTGTTCTACTGGGGCTGGTTCCTCGGCTATGCGCCCTTGATGGGGCTGTTCACCGCCGGCGTCAGCCGCGGCCGCAGCATCCGTGAACTAGTGCTGGCGGTGGGCATCCTCTGCCCGATCGTGACCAACCTTTGGTTCACCCTGCTGGGGGGCACCGGATTGCATCTCGAATTGGCAGGGGGCGGCATCAGCGAAGCCCTGGCCCAGAACGGAGCCGCCACTGCCCTACTCACGATCCTCAGCCAACTCCCACTGGCCGGTCTGCTGATTCCGGTCGGCCTGGTGCTGGTGGTGCTGTTCATGTGCACCAGCGCCGACTCAATGAGTTACGCCGCGGCCATGGTGGTGAGCGGCCGCAACGAGCCGCCGGCCTTGCTGCGATTGTTCTGGGCCTTGATGATCGGCAGCCTCACCTTGGTGCTGCTGCGCATCGGCTCGGGCCTGGGGGACAGCACCTCGATCGATGCCCTGCAGGCCTTCATCGTGATCACCGCGGTGCCGGTCACCCCGCTGGTGCTGTTCACGCTCTGGACGGCGCCTCGCCTGGCCTGGAAGGAATGGCGGCGCACCACGGTCACGCCGCAGTGATCCCGATGCCCATCAACGCAGGCAGTAGTTCAGTTTGAGGGTGAGGCTCTGTCTGGGCTTGGGAGCCTCCCCAGGCCTGAAGCCTGCTTCCCCCATGCGCGCAGCCATCTGCATGGGTCGATGAATCGACCCCCGCTGGTCAATCAGCAACAGCTCCACCTTGCGCAGACCGAGAGCCCGGGCTGTGGCCTGGGCGAGACGTTGCCCCGTCTCCAGGGCTTGTTTCAGCAACTGATCCGCCAATGAGGCACGGCTCTCGCTCGATGCCAAGGACGTCATTCCCTGCAGTCGCACTCCGGGCAAGCGACCGGCGGCCTGGATCAGCGCGTCGTAATCGTCACGGCTGACCTCGCCGATGATGGTGGTGCGCGCCCGCTCCAGCCGTGGTCCCGACGTACCGCCACCAACGGCGTAGCTGCGGGGTGCAGGAATCTTGAGCCGCCCCATCACCAAGGGCTGAATCACCTGACGCACCTTCGCCAAACGGGCGTTAAGGGCGCTCATCTCAGCGTCCTTACTGGCATGTTCAGCATCGAGCCCGAGCGAAAAGCGAAAGTGATCGCTTCGGCTCGTTCCACGCTCATTCACCTGGATCTGCAGCAGAGTTCCATTGCAAGCACGCTCTCCAGCCAGCAGCGGGGATGGCGTCAAAACACTGATCCCCAACAGAACGTGAGCGACGACCTTGTCAGCGCCCAAGAGTCGAGAAGTCATGCCGAGCCTTCTGTTGGGATCTCCATGCTGGCGAGCTTGGAGCGACAAACCCTGCTCAACCATGACCGGCCTGTGTCAAGCCGTGACTGACCAAAAAGCAAAAGGATGAAACGGTTGGGCTCAGATGGCGGCGTCGTACAGAGCAAAGAAACGACGCCGCAACCACCAGGGGAAGCGCAACTCCCGCAGTACACGAACCATGAGAGTTCGCATCTCCTTGCGCTCCGCCTCGGTTTGAGGACCCGCGTACACCCGTTGCGCAGCAGGCCGCAGCGGGAAAAGGCTGGTCCAACTGACGCCCCAGTGCTCTTGGGCAAACGCTTCGTTGGAGCTGGCGTAAAAGGCCGAGACGCGGTCTTGAAGCGGTTGATCGAAGCCATCAAATTTCTCCCGGTCCCAACCGAGCTCAATGGCGAGATCACGGATGACCTTGCCCTTCCGCTTCAGCACTTCCGGGTCAAAACCCGTTTCCACCATCAAGCGACGGCAGATGGCCGACATCCAGATCCCCCGTGCCCCAGGCTGGATGTTCTGCTTGGAGGGACGGCCCGCAAGCCAACCCTGTTCACCCGCAGGCGTATCCAGATCAAGGGCTTCAACAAGGGCCAGAAAAGGGTCCGTGATTGCAACCTGCCTTGACAACGGCAGAAACAAGGTCGCAATCGCAGGGAAGCGACTCAACACACGGAACTTGGATGGATAAGCAATATTCCACGATTCTGAATCGTGCATGATGTAATCACAATATTGCGCAAAATCAGGGGTTTCACGAAACCTTCGCACCCGGTGCGCGTAAACAGAATTCAACCAAGACTGCTGATCTCGAACAAAATAACTGACGCCTAGCTTAAATCCTTGCCGCTCAACCAGAGCCTGTAATTTTCCCAAAACAGTTCGACTGAGAATCCGATCATCCAAAGAAGAACTGCTGAGCAAAACCCTGTTCAAATGGGAAGGAAGCGTGGCAAGAGCCTCCTCGACAGGGCCATAGTTCCTTTCAGCAATGGCATTAGCAAGACGGTTGTTATCACCATCCATCAAGACACCTTGAACGGACAGATGCTCACGGTTTTGTCGAAGCCGCTCTGTGACATAACTGCTGGCTGCCTTGTGGGGACCGGCATGGATCCACAGCATCCGCTCGTCACGATTGATCTGCGTCCGGAAAAATTCTTCTGACACAGTTCAATTCGCTTTACGAGCTAATCTAACAGGAATCGTGACATGAATAAAGACAAAACATTCCCCCTGAAAATGGGGCGACACAGATCAAAACAACTAGCACACAAAAGCACAAAGATCAAAGCAGTCAAATGCAAGAGAAATACAAGCCGAAAGGAGAAGAAGCAGACCGCAAAGATCAGAAAAAAATCAAATCCCGGCCGATCGAAACAATCAAATCAGATGTTCTGAACTCACGAGGAGCCAGGATCAGCAGAATAACAATTCTAGAGAAGGCAAGGCCCTAAGCAGAACAAAAATCCAACCGCCGCGGAGGAGAGACCAATAAAATCAATAGGCCACGTTGCAGCGGAACAAAAATTCACATGAACCAGGAGCGAAAAACACAATTAAGAGCATAGAACGAACTAACCCAATAGAATGCCCGCAGCCGAAAACACAATTACAGTATCCCGCAAATAATAACAATCAAAACACGAAAAGTAAAAGATATACACCAAAAAATCAAATCAAAAGACCCATCACGAGCCAATAACAAAAGACAAAGAGAAACCCCGCAGAATAGAAAAGCGAAAATCTACTAAGCAAAATAAAACCTCAAAAAAGGGGTAAACGTATCAACGAATAACAACACATGGAGAAAAAAGAAAAGACATGAGCCCAACATACTACGAAATCATAATAGAGACACGCTTACCCCAAAAAAGAGGAGTAGAATTAAAATACATAAAAAAAGCGATGGAAGTCATTAAAGGGGACAACATAAGAATTTGGATAATTGAGGGCTTGCTCTACAAAGAGGAGAATGCCAGAGAAGGTATATTTGAGGAAATATATCCATTACTTGCTCCAGACGGATCTCAAGCTGCTGTCTCAACACTAGGATGGTTCAATGCCAAAATACTGGCAGTTGGAGAGACAGAAAACACCAGAAAATTACTCGTTCAAATCGAAACAGGCGTCGACGAAGGATTTGGTTACGCACTGATACATCTCGACGAAAAGCATAACTTGACGGACAAGATCGAAACGTATGAAACAGAACATCTGTTACCGGTTGAAGACCTAGAAATACTAGAGAATAAAGACCTAAATATGGATGGGTATATCGGAAGGAAACAGCAGATAGACGAGAATATCTATGCTGCAATTGAAAACGAAGGAAACACCCTCTTGTATAGAGACTCAGGTGATAATGACTTATACGCAATAGGGAAAGAAGAGACACAGACACACGAAAATTTAATAGAACTTAGATACGAGGACGGAACAAAAATAAACTTGATCAGCGAAGAAAACAGAAATAACAAAAAAATAATAGGGATTGAAACAACGCTAGACACCAACATGGTATTACTATGGAGCAGATTGGACTCAACACAGGAGTTAGAGAAATGGATATTTAGAAAAAATGGAAAACTACGTACAATAGAAAAGATAACGGATAAAAATAGCAACAAACACGACGAAGTAGAAGAATTATTCGATAAAGACTTAGACATCGATGCACATATTGGTGAAAAGAAAACAGCTATCGATCCAGACGGGTATATCCATCTGTTTATCGGCGAGAAGACAGATATGCTCTACCGTCAGCAGTTTACTGAATTTCCATTTGATTCAAAACCTAAGCCAATATACGGAGAAGACGGGAAACAACTCAAAAAAAGAACAGGGCCCCTAGATGGCAAGACGCTTCTAGGTATAGAAAAAATAGAAAGCAAGAACTATCTCATCGTAGGCGGGAAATTCCACGAATATGAGGCATGGGAACTAAATCAAGACTGGGGATTAACTGGCAGGAAGAGCATTTATGAGGAAGGAACTTCCGAATTCAAACTACTCGAATCAAGATCTTGGCAAGACCTAAATGAAGACGGTATTTTTAGCGAAGCAATTACTCTAAATATAGAAGAAGTTCAAGGAAGAGATCCAAATGCAATCAACAATAGATATCCAACATTTAGTGGAATCACTTTGGTGCCAGAGCAGAATATTCGGCTGACCACAATAAAAATGGATGGCACGCAAAAAAAAGTGAAATTAATTAAGCCAGATTTGAATGGCAGATGGTCGTACACATTCGAAGAGGAAGATCCACTTGTAAGTGATGATAATGCTTGCATACAATGCCGATGGTCCGTAACAGCAACAATTGTTGATGAATTGAACATACCAACGTCAGACCGATCTGCCGATAGATACTTAGATATCATAGAAATTGGGCCAGACATAAGTCTTGACACAAAGATTTCAGGCGAACTAGCTCAAAAAAAACCTGGAAATAACAACCAACACACAACACTAAGTTTCAATCATGGTGATTTAATTCATATCAATGGCATTGCAAAGCCAAGTAGACGAGATGGTGGGCAAATATGGGCCAAGCAAATACAAGTAAACCTCATAAATAGAGACAACGAAAACGAGAGATTGGAAGGGGAATTGATAACTGTCGATAACCCTGAAGGCATGTGGGAAGTACTAGTAGAAACCAACCAAATGGATCCAAGCAAAGACTGGTGGGTAGAAATCAATACATTTGATGAGGTCGGAAACAAAAGTTCCTTAGAGAAAAGGGAAATTGAAATCGACCTGCAGCCATCAATACAGACAGTTAATGGGCAAAAAATCAGTCGAATTGAGAAAATAGATACGAACGCAGGTGAAAGAAATGAAAAAATACTCCTACAAAGCAAAGAAGAAAAAACAAGAATATCAGGAAGATCGTATTATGAACCTGGGGCGAAGATAGAACTACGCTGGTCAAATAAACCCAGTGAAAATATTATCACTGCAATCGAACTTGACAATGGAGAGTGGTTAGAAATCAGTGAAAGTGACCAACAAGACCAAATTGGACAAAGAATTATTGAAGTAGAGATAAAACCAGATGGGCAATGGGACGTAACATTAAAAACAGAATTTGAGGGAGTGAGCTACGTTGATATTGCTTGGATTGGAGAAAATAGAAATAAAAAACGCTCTCAGGAGCATAGCTACGTACTGGGAGTATCTCATTCAAGTCCTGTTGGAATTGTAAAAGATAAATCTTTCAAGCAAATCGGAAATTCAATTTTTGGTGAATTTCCATCTGATCAAACTGGTGCCGCCATTTCGTTAGCTAATAACGTGAAGTTGATAGCAGTTGGTTCGCCAGGAAAAAGAAAAGAGCTTGATACAAGGGGATCTGTTGACCTTTATGAACTGAAAGGAAACAAGTGGAATTTAGTAGGAGAAACAATTTACGGCCCGACCAATAATGGGGAATTTGGAGCAGCCATCGCTCTGTCACCCGATGGCAAAACTCTAGCTGTAGGCTCGCCGAATCAAGACACGAATAAGATGATAGGTAGAGGAAACGTCAGTATATTTAGAAAGGGAACCGACGGGATTTGGACGATCAAAGAAAATGAGAACTTAAAAAGTACATTTGAATTAGCAGTAGATCAGCACTCTACAAGTGTAACGTTGAACCTAGGGAAAACACTTGACTTTTTAGACAACAAAACACTAATTATTGGGAGTAATCTGAATTTAAAAAGAAATGCGTTGAACAAGAAAATCACTGAACTAACAGTAGACTTGAACGAGAAAATAGAAGGTCGTTTGACAAGATCAATCAAGGGAAAGGAAGAAAAAAGACTTGATTCAAAAACGGTAGAACAAGATCAAGCGAATGAGTTGGGTGATGGAGTCGCTTCAACAAAAAACAATCAAGTGATGGCCCACTCCGTCAATAGTGGTAACGGACAAATCAGGGTTTTCGAAAAGATTGAACGAGAATTATCAATCGCAGATGGGACCAAAGGACGAATAAATATTCATACAAAGAACAGAAGACCGGTTTTTCAGCTTTCGTTTAGCCCAAAATTTGAAGGGACAAACGTAGAATTTAAATGCGTAGAAAGAAATACCGGCGTTACAATCTTATTTAGTGGATTAGTAGACAAAGAAGGCAACGTAAGTGCTCAACCAGCAGAGAAGATGGCAGAAGGGCAATACGACACTTCTTACAAAGCAACTGACATCGCCGGTAATATAACAACTTCAAAAAGCGATGTCGAGGTAGTCGTCGACGAGACAGTAAAAATAGCAAGACTTGAAAGTCTAATTGGTGAGCAACATCACCGCTCCTATTATTACCCGATTGGAACGTCGTCGCATCCAGACTTACTTACGATTTTCAACCCAGAAAAAGAACAGTTAGAAATTCTGATTGACCAGAATGAAAAAGAAGGAGCGAAAAATGGACAGTACTGGATGTTTACAAGCAATGGTGATTATCTAGGTTTATTCAATGAAGATGAGGCGGTAAGAGAAGGAAATGTTGACAAGATAATAATTCCTCTGAGCAAAGATATTGCTGAAAAGATTACAGATAAAGTTTGGAGGCCTTTGGTATTTACAAACAAAACAAACTATGGAAGGCCAATTTTTTCAGGGGTGGTCAAAGAAGAAATGGATATTTATCTACTTGATGGAGACACAATCATAGGCCATACAAGCACAATCAATGCACAGAATCAGCAAAAAGCCAACAAGGGATACGACTGGACAATCACAGGAGCCGAGCTTCCTCCTGGAGCGCATGAATTACAGATTAAATATGTAGACATTGCAGGCAACGTATTCAACGACGAGATGATTAAAATTAATATTAATGATACCAGTATATATCAACCATTAGCAGAAGTAGGCGCCAATCCTTTGGAGTTATATGCTGTATTGGACAGCATTGAAATAGATAATCAAAAAACAGAAGAGTTTGGCGTTTCAAAAGAGGCTTATGCTGCTAATTTGAAAAAAGCAAGAGAATATATCACCTCTCCAAAAACAAGTCGGCTAATAACGAAACTAGATGAAGCAATTGTCAAGCCTGGGCATATGCTTCCCAGCGGACATGTTGAATATACTCGTGATGTTAATGCAGGTTATACAAAAGTCGCACAATACAAATGGTCAACCGGAAGATATTCAACAAAACTAATAGGCAACCTGATCAATATTGTTAATCAGGACAACTTTACAGGGGTTGAAGAAGAGATCCATGAAAAACTATATTCGGCCTTTGCGTTTACTGCAGGAATAACAGAGCAGTTTCAGGAAGCAATGAATATCATTGACTCTTATCAACGCCAAAGATACAACAAAAACTTAATCAGTATCCTAAAATCATTGCTTCCAGATAACAACAATATAGACGATTCTAAACTAATTGCACGGCACAGTCTTCTTATTCAACATCTCGGCATCGAGGAGAACGAAATCAGGAACTTGTTAGCCGAAGCAGAAAACGACTTATTGTCAAGAGGCGTGTTGAAATCCAACACCAAGAGGGCGATAAATGACATAAATAGCAAAAGCAGCTATATGCAAATAAACAGTGAACTAGAGCAACAGAGGAATAGCATAAAACCAATTTTATCGAAGGATAAAAGGAAAGAAAAGCAGCAGCTAAGAGAAATTCATCGCCTAGAAATAGGCATTAGGCGAACAAAGAGAAATATTAGCTATTATAAAAATAAAAAAAGGCAGGGACGAGTCACAGCAAAAGCAATAAAGAAAGAAAAATCAAAGCTAGAAAGCCTTGAAAACAAATTGAGAAGTCGGATAAACGAGCAAAATGTATTAATACGTCACATTGATGATCTTGAACTTCAAAGCAGCATAGGTGTGGATGAGGTCTTGCGATTAAAAACAGTTGCGAACAATAAAAATACTTTCACGAGTTCGAGCAGGCTCTTTTGGGATGGGTTGAGTAATGGATCTACCTTCTATAAAGCATGGGCAGGCATAGGCGGCATTGCAGCGTTGGGGACAGATATTTACCAAATTAACTCGCTTGTGAATCAAAACGAGGAGGTAACAGCTAAAGAAATACTACTGCTCACAGGGTCTGCTTTAGATTTAATTGCAACAGTTGGAATACCAGCTGTTGCTAAACCAATACAAAAATTAAATCCCAACCACACACGCTTAGTACGAAAGGAAATAAATGGAGTTGAGAAAAACTTATATAAAAAAGGGTTTTCTCAGATTGGAGCAGGTCTAGAAGCGATCTCAAGCGCAGTGACAATCGGAGCATTAGGAGTCGACATAGCAAGCCTTTCAAGTTGCCTAAATGTATCAAAAAAAGATCTAAAAGAAAAAGTTGAGAAGGGAGAATGTTCTAAATCAGAGGAAGCTAATGCTGGAGCTGTAGCAGCGAGGGCAACTGAATTAACGTTTGATGTTCTGGCTGGGGCAGGGGAAGTAGCTGCGAGAATGGCTGCACAAAATGCTGCACACTTGGCGGCTAAAGGATCACTTCAAGGTGCAGCATTAGGTGCAAGATTGGGCGGATCCACCGCTATTAAGGTGCTTGGGAAAGCAGGTCCATTATTTGGGGTTTTGGCAGCTGCTGCCTCGGTAATTGATCCACAGCAGTGGGACGCGTTCACACAAATGCAAGATACAATTGATGATCGTGATCCTAAAAAGAATGAAGCATCCAAAATTCTTGTCAAGCACCTTCAGGACTCTCTAAATCGTGAAAAGACACATTATGGGGTCAGGACTGGAGTAGATGCAGGGTTATCGTTGGCAGGAGCCGCACTTGCAGCAAGTGGTGTTGGATTGCCAGCGGCAATAGCTCTCGCTGCCGTCCAAGCCGCAGTCCATGGAATCCTACTGGCAGTAGAACAAGGGGAAATTGCAAAAGCCGCAGAAGAGTTGAAAGAGACTCTTAGAGAAAAAGGTGGAGGAGGTGCAAAAGGTGTCCAAAAAGTCTTTGATCAATGGAGAGATGAAGCAAGAAATGAGGTCAGGGGAGATAATGAAAAAATGGTTGATCAATACTTTGAACCAGCCGGTGGTTCCTACGACAACGTTGTTATTGGATACTCCCTGAGTGATTCCGCAGAGGCATTAGAAATAGCAGCTCATGGGAGAATAGGCGAAGACCTGGACAACTCAGCAAAAACTTTCTTTGACTCTAAAAATAAATCAACAAAAGGGCAGTGGAACATCGACAAGACCATTGCAGAACCCGCGACTTCAACCGTAAATCTCGAAAAAGTTGAAAAAACCGGAAAGACAAACCCCAGAAGACTAACAAAGTTTGTTTTGCCATTGTCACCTAATGGGAAAGCACTCAAAACTAATTTCGAAAAGGCGGATGGCGACAAAATAACATGGGTGAAAAAATTAAAGTTTGAAAAACTGGAAGGATGGACCTTTAAAGATTTTAACGATGACAAAAAAAATAAAAACAAAAATTACAATAACGTAGACACGACTTTCTCATTCGACGACCAATGGGTGTCATTTGCTCAAAAAGAAAAAGGCGGAAGGGAAGAACCTATTAAACTAAAGATATTGGGAGGCTCCGGAAATGATACATTCTTCGGAAATACAAGTGAAGTAGAAGTCATCTTTGAGGATAAAAATGATAGCGATGCCGCAAGTTATGCGTCACCACGTCTGGAAGACAATCTATACAAACTGAGTGGTGTTAGAGTATTTGCGGAAGACGCAAATACAATTGGGGTTCAGAAAACAATTCGCGAAGGAGCAAGTATATTTAAGCAAAAGATAAGCGAAGTCGAAATACGAGAAAGTGACAAACGCCGGAATAGAATCCAATTCCCTGAAACAATAGTCGATAAACTAAAAGCAGATACTGATATTAAAGATCGCCTTCAAAGCGTTGAAATCCTTACAACCACGAACCAAAAAGACTTCGTTGATTTAACGGGTAGTGATGTCGTGAGAATGCTCAATACCTTAGATGGTGATGATACAATTATGAATTTGGGACGTGGACTAAAGCAAGTTTTTACGGGTAGAGGTTCTGATTATGTATTCATATCATCAAATAATAAAAATACTGGGGTGACTCCTGAGGTCATCTCCTTGGGAGCGGGAGGTGACCACATAAAGTTTCAATCTTTAATGTCACACCAGAAAAAAACGGAGGAAACTAAAGGGAGTGAAGATCAAAGTAATACAATTGCACCAATTATTATTCAGGGAGGATCTGGTATTGATGTACTAGAAGTGGATTCAAAGAGTATCGACCACTTACGTGAACTTCACAGCCTTAACAAGCAAGAACAAATATTCTCAAGCTTGGTCACAGCCGCAATAGCAGGAGTTATTGATGATCGAGCAACTGAGAACGCGATGAACTCTCAGATTGTAGATAAATCAAAACTAGGAATAATTGCAGATAGCATTGAATACTATTTGCTTAACCTCTCTAGATCGAATCTTTCAACTGTTTCTGAGAAAAGAAACAAAGGAGAAAAAATAGACATGTCATACCTAACACCTAGATTGAATGGAGTTTCCTCAGGGAATACAGAGATAGATAAAAGCTACTTTCTGGCAGATTATCGTGATTTGTTAAATTATTCATTATCATCAAGCAATACCAATGTGATATTCAATGCAGAAAAGCACAATACATCAATGAATCTATTTGGATCCTCGCATGACGACATAATAATTAGTGGAAAAGGTGAAGTAAATCGCATCCTCGGAGGATATGGAAATGATGTATTAATGGCGATGGGAAAATTCAATGTCCTTAACGGCGGATTAGGGCTTGATAACTACAAAATCAAACTCCCAGCTAAACATACAATTATTCACGCAGGCACCTCCCCAGACGAATTGAACGGCGATATCATCGATATTCTTTACAACTTCGGACCTCTCAGTATCGACAATCAACATACGCCAATGCAATATGCGTACGAGAACAATGATCTAATTCTATACCTTGAGTCTGGCCCAGATTTAGATACAATAATTTCAACTATACGCCTTGTAGATTTCTTCAGAGATAAAGGTTATATCATGCTGATGAATACAAATCAACAAGGGGCGCAATTAAATAATTACAGCATTTTGAGCACACCAGCATCCAATCCAAATGGTGCAAAAAAATCTATAGGTGATGGCGAATATGTGGAGTATATTTTTGATAACGGCACGAAAATTATTGGAAGTACTGACCTTAAAAGCCAGCCAACAAAACAATTAGAATATATTTTTGCCAAAGAAGGGCACTCACACGGAAAAGATGTGACAACCGTTCATCATATTGACCATGCCATTCAAAACAGCTCTTCAGAAACATCTGAATCTTTAAGAGAAGCCGTGAATTATGTACAAAGCAGTGATTACATAAACATATTTTCAAAATCAGATGAGAATAGAAGTGTATTTGGTTTGAAGACTAAAAAAGTTTACGATGTTCCTGTGTCACTTCCAAGTCGATCTAGCGCGTGCAGAGAAATTCAAAATGTGAAAAATATACCTCTCTCAAAAAGAGGATTAGATTTGGCATTGACTACCTCGGCACAAGTTATTGAACCAACAGAGAACCTGGAAACTCATACATTTGACTTTCACAATGGCAAGCATTATTTCCTCAAATCCGATGAAATTACTAAATTAAAGGATGATATTATTCTTGTGTATGGCGAGCCGACAATGTACTTGGATTTCATCAAACGTGGAAATAATTTGATTGTAGCTGATCTAACTTTAAATTATGAAAACCCACAAGAAGAAGGAATCTTCTTTAATCACTCTTTTGCCAACTCGATAACGATTCAAAACTTTTTTAAATACGAAAAAGATGAGTTGAACCTCTCCTACGGAAACTTAGATGATCAATATGTAAAAGCTGGGGGCAAGTTGCAGAGCTTCCTCCCACGAACTGATGAATATATCTACAGCGGGAACCGAATTATGGGGACATCAATTCATGATGAAGTAAATAAGTATCGTGAAGAAACTTCCGAATACTACAGTGAATCAAGCAGGCATCATAAACTTTTCATTACAGGAGTTAAGCTAGACAATAAAACTAAATTACCGCTCAAAATTAACAAATCTAGCTTGAAAACATTTTTATCAAAATCGTCCGGGATATGCGAAAAATGTTGGGAAAGCAACCGTCTTTCCAATGATATTATAACGCACTTTAAAGATACGAAGAACCCAAAGCCCTATTTACTAGACGAATTTCTAACACAAAATCAATTGAATAGATTAATGAGCGGTTTGTCTGGTTTGGGCTTTAAATCTTTATCTCGCGAGAGAGAATCTTTATATTCTCGAGATTCTAGAGAGGTGCCAGATTTTAGAATGGACAGTCACAATTCAAATAATTCTCTCGCTCTAGAAAACGTAGCGCTCACAAAATTGCGATTTGAAAACGATGAATATAATAACGAAATTACTTTCGCAGATGTAGATGGTATGGGAGGTTATCGAAGTTATAGATCCCTTACAACTTGTCCAGAAAGGAATCCTTTCTCACCAAACAATCAAATTGAATTCAACGAGTATCTTTTTGATTTAAGTTATCGAGCAGCATATACTGCAGTGATGCCCTAAACTATATTGTGATGCACGATACAAAATCTATTTATGAGTTGTACGGAGAAGTAGCTTGGCTATGGTCGAATTCAGAACTGCATCTAAGTTGGTCAATAAGAACGCAATCATATTTAATTATACCCCCGATTAAGCTCAATCAATACCTGATCTTGTACGACGAAGAACAAAATCCTGTAGCATATTGTTCTTGGGCATACTTTGATCAAGCAGCCGAAGCAAACTATATATTGAAACCAGGAAAGATTCATCCAAGTAGTTGGAATATTGGCAATAGGCTATGGCTGATCGATTTTATATCCCCTTTTTCTACACAATACACTTTAAAAATTCGCCGACAATTAAGTGATTTATTCCCTCTCAATATTGGTGCTGCATTGCGTGTAAAGCCACACGAAGAAGTTGGAAAGATCGTAACATATTGCGGCGTCAATTTAGCCAAAGACGAAGCAACTCAATTGCGAATGAAAAGACTGAAAGATGTAGAAACTGCATTACGCATTCATCCTGATCTCGACAATGCTTTCAAGTTAAATTACTGCTCACAAGAGTAAAAAAACCAAAAACTTAAATCCGAACAAATTTCAAGTGACAACAATTATTTGTTTTGATGTTTCAATGTTGCACCAAAGATTCAAGAAACCAACCAGAACCAGTGAAAAAGATTTTGATAAGCTAAAATACAGGAAAATAAATTCTAAATTTTTTAATTCTCAAGAAAAATATTTCCAAAGCCAGGCGAGGATGCTTTCCTCGAGACAGATTAGATTTTAGATTTAATTATTGAATCAACAATTTTATGCTCTAATCGGAGGATCCGCTTTAATATACACAATTTTCGGACCGAGAATATGATTTGTATTTAATAAAAAACCGAAAGCGCTTACTGGGATCACTCAATGCTTGCAAGCAAGCGTGGCTGGCTGCACAATCCGGGGGAAAGTTAGCTTTAAAACCTCAACAAACTAGCTCAAACGCTACTGATTAAATAAAAAGTTGGGCATAACAATTAATTTGCCTTCAGATGTTCATAAAGGCCCCCAGCTGCCGTGCAGGCCATGGGGAACGGCCAACGGCAGCTCAAGCACCGCCACCTCCGACAGATCACGGGCGTTGAGGATCACCAGATCGGATGCGGCCCGGGCCCCGTTCCACACCAGATCGAGCACCCAGCCATCGTCCTCTGCCTCAGCACCGGGACGACGCACCATCAACGGCTCACTCACAAAGCCCCTGGGCGCCGCACTCCAGGTGTGGGTCTCCCCGGAATCCAGATCAAGTTTCTGGATGGCCTGCAACGGATCGTTGCCCCTCTCCCGCTCCGCCACCGCCATCCAGGCGTAGCGGGCGCTGAGGCCCTGACGCTCGGGATTGACCATGGCGAACTCACAGGTGCGCTCGCTGATCCGCTCAGTCTGCACCGATTCCCGACTGAGATCGAGGCGGCAACGGTGCAGGATCCCCTCCGGCACCGTGTCGAAATTCACCTCAGCGAAATCCTCATCAGGTCCGATGGACGGGAAATCGTCGTAGACGATGCTCTCCACCACAACGTGATCGCCATCCTCAAAGGCATTGAGGTGATGGAAGACGAAACCGTCGGGAGCTTCGAGGATGCGGGGCTTCTGACCAGCGAAGCGACCGGAATCGCGGGGAATCAGCCAGAAACGCCCCTTGCCGCCGGGTTGAGATGCCAGGCACTGGGCCGCACCCTTTTCGCCGGTCACAAACGGCAGGGGATTGAAAGCGATGGCGTTCTGGAGGAACACCGCCCAGTTGGGGGTGATGGCGAAATCGTGAAGGAAGGCGAAGCCGGGGAAGCTGTCGGAACGGTCGTGCAGCAAGGCACCCGCCTCCGGGCCATCGGTGGCGAACTCCATCAGACGGATGGTGCTGCGGGGCCCGGTCTTGACCCCGAAGGTGACCATGCAGGGCCGTCCGTTGTGGCCGGGATCGAAGCGGGGGTGAGCACTGAAGGCCTCGCCCTTTTTCAACACACCATCGAGGCGTGACAGGCCACGGGTCTCCAGGCTGCGGGGATCGAGCGCATGGGGTTCAGCCGCCTCCCAGAGGGCCAACAGCTGATCACCCAGACGCACCACATTGGTGTTGGCGATGTTCTTCAAGCGCAGGTCAAAGGCGTTGGCCAGCCGACCACCCGGCTTCTGACTGCCGAACACGCCGCGGTAGAGAACCTTGCCGGCCTTCTCCTCCGCCAACCAACCCTCAGTACGCACAAAACGGTTGCTGAGGCAGACGCTGCCGTTCTCAAACCGCATCGCCGCGATCATGCCGTCGCCATCAAAGGGGTGATGCACGCGATGTCCGTCCCGCTCAAGACGGCCGGGGCCATTGCGATAAAACGTGCCCTGAAGTTCGGCAGGAACCACGCCACGAGCCGGCGTCAGCGCCACGTCGGTGAGTTCCTGCTCAACGTTCACAAAGGCGCTGGCCCAGTCGCTGCGGTCGTAGCTGCGGGCAGGGGCGACGGTCACGGGCGAACGATCAACGTTCCTCCATCTTCTCGTAACGGACTGTGAAGCGCGCAGCCAAGCTCAGCTGGCGCCGGCCTGCTCCAGCACCCCTTTGCTGCTGGGGATGGCGCCAGCCCGGCGTGGATCCACCTCCGTGGCCATCCGCAAAGCCCGGGCAAAGGCCTTGAAGCAGGCTTCAACAATGTGGTGGGAGTTGGCCCCATCCAGCTGCCTGATATGGAGGGTCAGCCCGCTGTTGTTGACCACCGCCACGAAGAACTCCTTCACCAGCTCGGTGTCGTAGGTGCCGATCTTCTGGCTGGGAATCGCCAGGCTGTAGCTGAGGTGGGGGCGACCGGAACAATCCAGGGCCACCTGCACCAGGGCCTCATCCAACGGTGCCACGAAGTGACCGAAGCGATGGATGCCGCGCCGGTCCCCCAGGGCCTGTGCCAGGGCTTGACCCACGGCAATCCCCACGTCCTCATTGGTGTGGTGATCGTCGATGTGGGTGTCGCCCACCGCATTGATCTCCAGGTCGATCAGGCCGTGGCTGCTGAGCTGATGAAGCATGTGGTCGAGAAACGGAACACCGGTGCTGGCCTGACACTGGCCGGAGCCATCCAGATCCAGACGCACCTTCACATCGGTTTCACCGGTGACCCGATGGATCGTTCCCTGACGTGCCATCACTCGAGCTTCAGTGACCTCATCGTGCCTCACATTCCCGTAACGCAGTACCCCGCATCCACGTAGATGGTCTGACCGGAGATGCCGCTGGCCAGATCGCTGAGCAGGAAAGCAGCGGTACCACCCACTTCCATCTGGGTGACGGTGCGGCGCAGGGGCGCCTTCTCCTCCACGTTGTGGATCATGTCGAGAATGCCGCCGATGGCGGAGCTGGCCAGGGTGCGGATCGGGCCGGCGCTGATGGCGTTGACGCGCACCTGCTTTTCGGGGCCTAGCTCTGCCGCCAGGTAGCGAACGGACGCCTCCAGAGCAGCCTTGGCGACGCCCATCACGTTGTAATTGGGGATCGCCCGCTCAGCACCGAGGTACGAGAGCGTGATCACACCGGCCTTCTCGCTGAATAGCGGCTTGGCATGGGCGCAGAGGGGGGCCAGGGAATAGGCGCTGATGTCGAGGGAACGGGCAAAACCTTCGGCGGTGGTGGCGCTGTAGTCACCGATCAGCTCTTCCTTGCCGGCAAAGGCCAGGCAGTGCACCAGACCATCGAGAACGCCCCACTTCTCCTTGATCTCGCCGAAGACCTCAGCCATCTGGTCGGCATCCTGCACATTCAGAGGCAAGAACAAGCTGGGCTCGAGGGGAGCGGTGAGTTCGCGCACCTTGGCCTCAAAGCGGCCCTTGTCGTCAGGCAGGTAGGTGATGCCGAGTTCAGCACCGGCCGCCTTCAGCTGCTGAGCGATGCCCCAGGCGATCGAACGATTGTTGGCGATGCCGGTGACGAGAATCTTCTTACCGGTGAGATCAAGCAGCATCGGGACAGACCGGAACGGGTTGAATTCGCGCGATTCTCCCCCATCCCCCGCCAAGATCACTGCTCCTTTGCTGATAAAGGACGGTGCCCAGCGCTGCGTCACCCCCGATCAACGGCGATCTGCCGCGGAAATTGGCGTCCCGCGATGCCCTCAACACCCTGCTGGCGCAAGAGTTCCCAGGGGCGGAAGGGGAACTCAGCCCGATCCGCGGTGGGCGTGAAGCAGCCGAAGACAAACTGCGGCGCATCGACGCAAGGCGCTACGCCAAAAGCCGCAATCACCTCAAGGGCGCGGTCACCGGGCTGTCGCCCTACATCCGCCACGGCGTGCTGAGCCTCGCGGAGGTGCGCGATTCAGTGTTTGCACGGATCCGCAACCGCGATGAGGGCGGAAAGCTGATCAACGAGCTCGGCTGGCGGGACTTCTGGCAACGGATGTGGCTCGATCTGGGGGATGGCATCCATGACGATCAGGAACCGTTCAAAACGGGCCATGACGCCGGGACCTATGCCCGGGAGCTGCCGGCCGATGTGCGCGACGGGACCACGGGACTGGCATGCATGGACGGCTTCCGCGATCAACTGGTGAGCACCGGCTGGCTGCACAACCACGCCCGCATGTGGATGGCCGCCTGGCTCGTGCACTGGCGACGGGTGCACTGGAAGGCCGGAGCCGACTGGTTTCTTGAGCACCTGCTGGATGGCGATCCGGCCAGCAACCATCTGAGCTGGCAGTGGGTGGCCAGCACCTTCAGCCACAAGCCCTACTTCTTCAACCGCGGCAACCTGGAGCGCTACAGCGACGGGCACTACTGCGACAGCTGCCCCAGTGCGGACAGCTGCCCCTTCGAAGGCAGCTACGACCAACTGGAGAACCAGCTGTTTGCCCCGATGCCGGCGATTCGGGACACCGGCAACAACCGCAACCAGCAGCGCAACCGCCAACGCCGGAGCAGCGGAGGCGCCAGTGCGGCCCTGGCCCGTCCCAAGCGATAAGCAGGAGATTCCACATGACCTTTCAACGCCCCATCCTCTGGATTCACGAGGAGGCCCTTGGTGCCAACAACCCAACGCTGCAGGCCTGGCCCGAGGCACCAGCGGTGTTCGTGTTCGACACCCGCTGGATCCAAGAGGCACGAATCAGCCGCAAACGGCTCGGCTTCCTCTACGAAAACGCCCTCGACCTACCCCTCACGCTGCGCAAGGGGGATGTGGCCACTGAGGTCCTGGCCTTTGCCCGCCGCCATCAGGCCGATGGTGTGGTGAGCAGCAGCGCAGTGGATCCACGCCTGGAGCGGATCGGCGAGGCCATCGATGCAGAACTGCCGCTGGAACTGCTTGATCCCGAACCGTTCGTGGCGCTGCCGCGGCCACCCCGGCTGGGGCGGTTCAGCCGCTACTGGCGCGAGGCCGAAGCCTTCGTGTGGGAGGGCTACTCACCAGCCCGTTGATCCCTCAGCAGCCGGCGGGCCCGCTTCAATTCCTCCACGGGATTGGTGAGGAGGTCTTCCTCTTCGAGCGAGGGCAGCTGCACAGGAACCACCTGGTTGTCGTTCCGGGGCGGCTCGATCCACTGCCAGCGGTCGTCCGGAGCGCGGGCCTGGCACAGAGCCTTCAGCTCGATCTCCAGCAGGCCACGCACATCACGCCGGGCCACGGCATCGAAAAACTCCTGACGGGTGGCCAGCCCGGAACTGAACGGAGTGGATCCATTGCCATTGAACAGGCGGGCTGGATCCGGCAGCCATCGAGGACGACACACCCCCGGGAAGCTGGTGTCTGTCTCCAGATAGATGTGGAGCCCGTAGCCATCGGGCTGGTTGACCACAGCCACACCGTCATGGAGGACATGGCGCTGCAGAGGGAACAAGCGCCAGCTGGGTGGCTCCTTCGGAGCAGCGCAGGCCCCCAGCAGCAGGGCGATTCCCCAAAGCAGACGCAAGCGCGGCATCCATCACCACCGGAGGTGGCCATCCTGAAGCAGATTCGCCGCATCTGCCCGCGCGTTATGGCCCTCACACCCTCCACGATGCTGGCGCTGGGCACAGGCCTGCCCGGTTTTGATCTTCCCCAGGTCACGGGGGGGCGGCTGAACAGCCGTTCTCTGGACCAACGGCCCATCCTGCTGATGGTGCTTTGCGCCCATTGCCCGTTTGTGAAACACGTGGAACCCGAGCTCACTCGGCTGGACCACGACTTCAGCGATGCGGTGCAGCTGATCGGTGTGAGCAGCAACAGCCTGATCACCCACCCCCAGGATGGGCCGGAGAAACTGGCGGACCAGGCCAGGCGCCACGGCTGGAGCTTCCCTTACCTGCTGGATGAGCAGCAAACCCTGGCGCAAGCTCTCAGGGCCGCCTGCACACCGGAGTTCTACCTGTTTTCACCCGATGGCCATGGCCTGCAGAGCCTGCGCTATCGCGGCCAGTTGGACGGCAGCCGACCCGGCAACGATCAGCCCCTCGACGGCCGCGACCTGCGGATCGCGCTCGATGCCGTGCTGACGGGATCTCCTGTGAACCCAGACCAGACCGCCTCTGTGGGCTGCAATGTGAAGTGGAACCCCGGACACGAACCCGAGTGGTTCGGCTGAGCCACTTAAGCTTTGCTTCATGCAGGTACCTCCCTTCAGCCTCAGCCAGCAGATCGATGATCTCGGTGTGGACCTCGAAGAGGCGGTGCTCGATGTCTTGCGCAGCGGCCAGTACATCGGTGGACCGCAGATCAAACGCTTCGAGGAGGCCTTTGCCGCCAACGTTGGTTGCGACCAGGCCGTGGGCTGCAACAGCGGCACCGACGCCCTGATTCTGGCCCTGCGCGGCCTGGGCATTGGCGCCGGCGATGAGGTGATCACCTGCTCGTTCAGTTTTTTCGCCACGGCTGAGGCCATCAGCGCCGTCGGCGCCACGCCAGTGTTCGTGGATGTCGACCCCAGCACCTACCTGATCGATTTCGATCAGATCGAAGCCGCGATCACTCCCGCCACCAGGGCACTGATGCCGGTGCACCTGTTCGGGCGTGCGGTGAACATGACACGGCTGATGGCCATTGCCGAACGCCACCAGCTCAAGGTGATCGAAGACTGCGCTCAGGCGACGGGAGCCCGGTGGAACGGCCAGGCGGTGGGCAGCTTCGGCGATGCGGGCTGCTTCAGCTTCTTCCCCACCAAGAACCTCGGTGCGGCGGGAGACGGCGGTTCCGTCACCACCAGTGATGCCCAACTGGCCCAGGCCATGCGTGAGCTGGCCGTGCATGGCATGCCCGAGCGCTACCTCCACACCAGCCTTGGCTACAACAGCCGCCTGGATGCGGTCCAGGCGGCGGTGCTGAACATAAAGCTGCCGAAGCTGGAGGCGTGGATCAGCAAACGGACCGCCATCGCTGAGCGTTACCGGGATGCCCTCGCTGATCTCAACGGACTCACCCTGCCGACGGCCGAGGACGGCCACAGCTGGAACCAGTTCGTGGTGCGCATCGGCAGTTGCCCCAGCGGCCAGACGCTCTGCAACGCCAGCTGCACTCCCTCCACCACCAGTGCACGCCATGGCATCCCGGAAAGCTGCTGCCGCGACTGGGTCAAGCAGACCCTGCAGGAGCGTGGGGTGAGCACGATCATCTATTACCCGATTCCGATTCACCGCCAGCCGGCCTATGCCCATCTGGGCTTGCAACAGGGTTCCCTACCGGTGACGGAGCAGCTCTGCAGCCAGGTGCTGAGCCTGCCGATCTTCCCGGAGCTTACTGTCGACCAGCAACAGGCAGTGATCGACACCGTGCGCCAGTTGCTGGGATCCAACGCACCAGCTCAATTCCGCCGCGGCGACAACCGTGATCAGGACCGGATGGTGGCGTAAAGCGCTTTGAACCTGGCCTGCTGGCTCTTGTGACTCTCCAGCGGTTGAGGTAATCCCGCCGTTCAAGGGCACCGTTTCCCCCGCTGTGCAGAGCATTTCGATCATGCGGCCAAAGCAATATCAACGTTGGCAAACAAACAATGTCATGCCAGATCACACCAGTAAAATCAATTTGTTGATGCTTGGTTGATGCAGGAACCCACCATCCTGAAATCGACCATTGATGATGATTTCATCGGCATATTCGAGACGAATCACCCGGCGTTACCAGCCGAAGAGATCTTTAACTACCTCACCCAAAACGGCTTGATCCTTGAGCGCAACCAAGGGCAAGAAGAGGCCCGCGACCAACAAGCACTACTCAATCGAGTGGCGCCACGGTATTTCAACGATCGCCTGATCGCTCCGGTTTACAAGGCGTATTCGAGGCTCTGCGAACTTGCCCTTGAACGCTACTTCGATCACTTCCCAATCCTAAAAAATGGACGCTACTTACACCTGAACTGTAAGTTTCAGCGCTCACGCCCTGGCGAGGGCTACCACGCCTGGCATTTCGAAAACAACGGTGATGTTCCCTACCGAAAACTAGTGACCATGCTGTATCTCAACAGCGTGACTGAAGGTGGAGAAACCGAGTTTCTTTATCAAAAACGACGCATCAAGCCGCAACAAGGTCGACTCGTCATCTTCCCGGCGGGCTTTACCCATACCCACCGCGGCAATCCACCAATCAGCGGAAATAAGTACATCCTGACCTCCTGGGTGGAGGAATTCCCCTGAACCGGCTGCGACGTGATGCAACAGAGCGCCGTCATCCGCACCATGCAGCAAGCCATGTCCCAAGGGGACTGGGCGCGTGCCATTGCAACCGGCAAGCAATGGCGTGCGAATGGCGGCATCCATTGGGGAATCACTCTCAATCTCGCGATCTGCCTGCAAAGGAATCGCCAGGGAACTCCTGAACAACTGAGCGTCCTCGCCGATGAAGCGCTGCGACAGAGTCGAGGTCATCCGATAGCACGCATGGGCTGCGCCGAACTGGCCATCAGCATGGGGCGGCACGAACAGGCACTGGTACTGCTGGAGTCCGCGGCGGGAGCACTGGATTCAGGGGTCAATCCATGGCCAGCGACACAACTACGGGTGCAGGCCCTGAGTGCGATTGGGCGCAGCGAAGAGGCATGGGAAGAACTCGAGCAATGGCCGGTGCATGAGCGAACACTGCACTGGAAGATGGCCGCAGCGAATCACCTGATTCAGCTGAATGCCTGGCAGGAAGCCGAAGAGATATATCGGAGCATCTTGGCTGCTCAGCCCAACCAAGCCGAAGCCAATCACAACCTCGGACTGACGCTTCTCTGCCAAGAGCGCTGGCAAGAAGGCTGGAAGCAATATGAATGGAGACCCGGTAATCCACGCCGTCAGCATGCACACAATCCACCCGAGTCCATTCCTCCACTGAATGGACTGAGCAAGACCACGGTGATCGTGATCGGGGAGCAGGGCATTGGTGATCAGATCATGATGGCGCGTTACATACCAACACTGCACCAGGCCTGCCGCCGCCTAATCGTGCAGCCGGCACAGCGGCTCAAGCGACTGCTCGGACGCTCCTTGCCAGATGGGATCGAGCTCCTTGGTCCCGGCGAACTCGACCTGCCCCAAACAGAACCAGTCCTGATCATGGGCACTGGAAGCCTGCCCCTACTTTGCTGGGACGAAGACGGCATAAAAAGCAAGAAAGCATCATGGAGGCTGCAGCCCGACAAAGCCCGGACGCAGCAGTGGCGTCAACGGCTGAAATCAATGAAGGGCGAACGACGCAGTGTCGGAATCGGCTGGCTTGGAGGGAGCACCGGGGCGGAACAGCGCGAACGAGCCATCTCAGACAAAGACCTCACACTGCTCACCGAATCCCAGGACCTGATGTGTATCGATCTGCAGTATCTACCAACAGGATGGGAACAACTCAGGAGCGAATGGGCCCAAGGGTGCCAGGAGGTGCTGGCGTCACCCGGTGAAGATCTGGATGAAACTGTTGGATTAATTGCGGCGCTAGACCATGTTGTAACCACCAGACAGACCATTGCTCATCTGGCAGGGGCGATCGGGAAACAGGCGAGTGTGCTGGTGCCTCAGCGAAGAGAGTGGCGCTACATCGCAACGGAAGGGTCCTGGAACTGGTACCCGAACATCACATGTGTTCAGCAACACAGACGGGGACAATGGCGACGAGAGTTGGGACTAATCCTGAACACAACATTGCTGGCATGAGCACTGAAAACAACCAACGATTGAATCCCACCAGAGCAACAACAAAGCAGGTGCGAGGGCAGGCACAAGAGTTAAAACAAAAAGAACGACCACTTCGATTTATTCACCAAGGAAAGAGAAAAAGGGAGGCCGAATGGGACAGAAAACAAATAAACGAAAAAATTAGGAAATAGCATTGATTTGACAACCTCAACTGGATAAGCGTCAAATTGGGATAATTTACCGTTGCAACCATGGGATCCCCTTCTACTGGCAATGCACGCCCCTACGAAGGGAATGGCCATTACTACGCTTTCACGAGCAAAAAAATCAAGTGGCCGGATGCTCTAGCAGAATCCGAAAAAACATCGCTCAATGGAACATGGGGATACCTAGCAACCATCACATCCAGCGGCGAAAACAGCTTCATTCAAGACAAGAGCAAAGCTGGATCAGCAATCACTAACAACGCATTTATTGGCGGCACAGATCACAACGATCGTGGCACATGGGAAGGACGGTGGATCTGGTACGGACAAAACGCCCCAGAGGCTGGAACAGTCTTCAGAGAAGCGGGGAGCAACAATGGCTACGCGAACTGGAATAGTGGGGAACCAAACAACAAACACAACCAAGACTATGCGCAGTTTTATACGTCGGGATACTGGGACGATTACGATCCCGATAGCGTTGGCGGCTACATCACAGAATGGGGGAAGGGCGGAGCTGAGTACTACCTCACGGTCAGCACCAGCAACGGTACAGAAGGGCAATCCAATCCCAGCCTGACAATCAGTCCCGGACGTGAAATCCGATCAGACTATAAAAACATCTACAACGGGACTCCACTCATTGACATACCCTTAACGGTCACAAGTAACGACAGTAATTACTCAGTCAAGGTCACGGGAGGTAGCAGTTACTATTCAAACGGCAGACTTTATTTGCTCAACGTCGGCAACGGCGGAACAGTCAAAGTTGAATTCGTCAACAATGACAATGACACGTGGCAACCACTACGGGGATTCGACGTCAGCCTGGGAGCCGACGGGGGAGAAAACATCTATACATTTGGGACGAATGCCAATACTTCATCGGGCTGGGACGGTCAAGTTTGGCTGTTCGACAACGAGCCACAGCTGAGCTTGGGCCAGGGCGCTTGGCAAACCATTGACACCTACTACACAAGCAACCAAACAATTCAAGGGGATCTGATCATCTTCGACGAAGATGGAATCAACGAAAATGACACAACTTTCGGCAACCTTGGCCTATACGATAACTTTGGAATTCAATGGGAAACCTACATAAGAATACCAAAGGATGGAAATTACACTTTTAAACTGACAAGCGACGACGGAGCAAATCTCACCGTCAGACAAAACAATTCCAATGGCAGCTTGCTAGGAAATATTAGCTGCTGGAAGGATCAAGGTAGTACCACATACTCCACGGGCGCTGTTAACGGGCTCAAAGCAGGAGATGTCGTCTGGGTTCAACTTGATTACTACGAAAACAAAGGGGGAACGGCAGCAAAACTGCTCTGGAACGATGGATCTGGCGATGCAGTCATTCCTGCCTCAGCGATGTTCCTGTCGCAGCAACTTGCCAGCGGACAACTCGCCAGCGCAAGCAGCAATCCAGGCACAGACCAACAAGAACCATGGTCCGGCAAGACCAATGAACCAGGTTTTCAGATTTTTTCGAATCAAAATAGTGGCGAGCTCAACATCAAACTGACCAGCAGCAGCGAGACGGATGCAACAACTGTTCCTGCAGAAACAGACACAGCGCAACGACAGTTTGACAGCACAAAGGTTGGTGATGACTACATTTTGCTATCAGATAGTGGTAGCGTCATTTTAGAAAATCTAATCGATATCAACGGCTCTTATGCCGGCAACTACGGCTGGACCCCAAATGCTGGAGGCCAGAATAATATCAAAAATTTATTTACATCTGTCCTTTCTGATCCCTACGCCGAAGCGACAGAGCATGTAACGCTGAGCCTCAAAGAATCGAGCGGATATGGAATCCTTAACGACGGAAAGATAGACTCGACGATAAGTCAATCGCTTGACATAGCTGATAATCCTTTTGTTTTGTCTTTGGGAGGCATTCAGAACACAACGGAAGGCGAGCTGGGCTGGATCACAATCGACATCGGAGAAGGGAAAACAGCACCCGAATCCGGAATGCGTGTCTTGTATGAAATCAGCACAAACAGTACAGCGAAGGAAGGCAATGACTACCTTGCACCCAAAGCAACACTATCGACCACATCCTTCAATCCACAGCATTATGTTTTCCTGGAGCCCAATGCCAGCTCAGGCAAGATTTACATCTCAGCCTTAGCAGATGCAATTCGCGAAAACGACGAAACGGTAACAATAAAGTTATTACCAGATGTTCAGACTACTGACAAAGGATTCAGCTACCAAATGTACAATGTTGGCAGCAATGATGCTGCCACACTAACCATCACAGACAGCGGTCTCTACAGCGAGTCCGTGGTGATTACACCGAAAGGACGCACTGGATTAAGCACGATTCGCTCCACGATCAATAGCGATGGGGTACAAACTGCGACCTTAGACCTGCATCTCATCAGTGAGCCTACAGCAGATGTATCGATCCAACTGACACCGAGCAGTGGCTCCTTGTCCTCCAATACGATCACATTTACACCTGCCAACTGGTCAGAAGCGCAAACCATCTCTCTCACTGGTCAGAGTGCAGAGGAGATCACGACAGTGTCTGCCGTTGCATCATCATCAGACAGCACATACGCCAACAAGGGAGCCAATCAAACAATCGTTCCCTCCGGCTGGCCTGATGACTTGATCGTCACGTTATGGGAAGGAGGCGATAGCAATCCCATTCTTCCTAGCGTCGCAGTCCAAGCGACTCAAGGAAGTGAAGATGCCAACAGCCAACTCGGATTTACCTTCCGCCTGAGCTCGGCACTCTCGAATGACCTCAGCATTACCTACACCCTGACAGAGGGCAGTGGCTTTGAACTCGTTGGGCCTGATGCCGATGTTCTGAAGGCACCAACATCACAGTCAGATGGTCAATACACGATTACCATTCCTGCTGGAATGACAGACGTAAGTATCGCACTCGTGCCAGTTGACGATAATCTTGCCGAAGGAGATGAAACGATAACGGCAACATTAATTCCTTCTGAAACCTACAGCATTGGTAGCGAGACCAGCAGTGCGATAGCAAGCCTGGTTGACAATGATTTAGCCGAGATCAGTTTTCTGGTCGCAACTAATGAGAACGTTGAAACTGATAACGAATGGACCGAAGCAAATCAGATCCGGACAAGCGAGTCACTGACTGCGGCCGGTCAACGTAGCCGCGTAGGGCTCGCACTGACGAGCCGCCCATCAAAGTCGGTCACACTGACACTGGATCCGGAGTCATTCTCAACGAATGATCTGCTCATCACGAACCCAAGCAGCCCAGACACCCAGCCTTCGTTAACATTCACACCCGACAATTGGAATGAAAGCCAAACACTCTATCTGGAAGCAGTCGACGAAACTATCGATGACAATGATAAAACAATTCAAGTTAGTTTCACTGTCGATAGTGATGATCCAGGCTACAGCGCACTAGCACCATCACTATCAGTAATAGTCGTCGACAATGACGCCACAGAAGCCAATGATGATCTCGCCGATCCTGAGATTAATAGTAGTGATCCCCTGGCAGTATTATCTGCTCCATCAGAATCAGAATTCGCTGAAGACAGCGACATCAGCAGCAAATTCCGCGTCAGCGTTGAAAAAGCTGCAGATATCGATCGCATTATCTTTCTTGATCTGGATAGCCAAGCTTCAGATGGAGATCCCAATAATCTGATTCTGACACCAGACAGCCCCAATGACGTTGCAGGGGGCTTAACTCTTTTTAAAGCGATCACAGACAGCCCAGAGACCATAAGACTTGATCTGGATGGAATCTACGAAACAGCAGAGACATTTTCTGATCTCAACCTGACCGGGGACTTCTCAACAACCTGGTCTGGATATATTTACATTCCGGAAAGCGGGTACTACAACTTCAGCACGGCGCTAGCTGGCGGCACAAGACTAAGCATTAACGGAAAACTCATCATTGACGAGTACTATGATGCAGATGCCCACTGGACCTCACAATATCTTGAATTCACAGAAGGAGATTTTGTCAGCATTGAGCTTGATTATCGATCATTCGGCTCTCCAGATCCAAGGATTGAACTGCTATGGGAGCGGCCCAATGATCATGGTGGCGGATACACGGAAGAAACACTCCCCGCAGGCACACTATCCCGGATCGGAGGCCATCATCTCATTCTTGAGGCTGGCGAAACAACAACCAGTTTCACTGTGGCAGCCAAAGATGACAATATTAAAGAGAACAATGAAACCTATGCGTTCGAACTCCTAGCAGCCCGAGGCGTTGAAATCAAGGTCAGCACACAAACGACAGACGACCTAGGTAACGTCACCCTCGGGCTCACTCTTGGCACCACAGATGTGGAATCCGTCACACTACCTGCCAACACAGTACTTAGCCTAGGAGAAGACCAAGGTGCAGATGGTGAGCAATCAGAAAGTCTCGCCACATTTACCCTTACAGAAGAGACGAGAATCCACCGAGATCGAAATATTGAAACGAAGGGAGTTCTCGTCCTTGCCGATCCCTCAGCCGAAGCATCATCGGTAATCGGAATGGTGGGCGCGGAAAATCAGGGGCAATATCAAGTACTTGATGCATATGTAGACATCAATCTAGAAAGCCAACTCATTCGCCAATCAGACAGTCAAAACATATACACCACAACGCTAAGACTTGAAGAGACAAATCGCGAATCAATCACACTACCGGCCAATACACTTCTGCCCTACACGGCCCCAGATCTGAATGTCGAGCTAACACTGTCATCACCTTTCACAGTCAATGCAGACGACAGTGATCTATATGAAGTCACTCTATTACGCAGCGACACAAACAACAGCCCAGCGACACTTCTGGCTGGCACGACACTGATGTACAGCCTTAAGGATGAGGATCAAACCTTCAACCTCACACTCAACGAAACAATCATCCTTGAAGCTGGTCAAAGCGTGAACGACGCAACTGTCCTGATTAGCAATGCCTCCGATGCACTGGAGATCACCTCAATCCAGTCAGGCTTAGCCAGCAGCACCCCGATTCAACAAAGCTTTTCGTTGAAACTGGAAGAAGAACTAACCCTTCTCAGCGATGAACCAGTCGAACAAATTTCAGTCACAGCAAAGGATGTCACAGAAGGACTAGATCTATCCACCGTCGCTCCTGGAATCAGCAGCAGTTTTACTCCAGACAACCCAAGCATCATCAAGATTCAGGATGATGACAGAGCAGGAGTTAATTTCACGATCGATGCTGGTGGCGGCACTGTAATTGATAGCAACACCACCATCGATCTGATCGAGGAGGGAAAAGGTGCAACCCGCTATGCCGCACTAACAAGCCAACCCACCAACAGCGTCACGCTATATCTCGAAACAAACGATAAAACAGAAGTCCTTCTTCAAAATGGAGAGATAGACGATGCACCCATACTGTCACGCATCGCACTAACTTTCACTCCAGAGAACTGGAATGAAACGCAAGCATTTAATATCTTACCGGCCGACGACTTACTTCATGATGGCGATATCAGCGCCGCGATCTTCAGCCGCACCAACAGCAGCGATCCTTTTTATCAAGAGACTGACCACTATTCAGTCGACAAAGCAGCAAGCATTCCTGTCATTATCGCAGACAACGAAATTGCCGATGTCCAGATCGAACTCCAACAAAGCATTGTCAATGAGGCTGAGAACGGTTTCCTTAATTTCAGCTTAACTGCAAAACCCAGCAAGAATGTCGTCATTTCGCTGACGCCTTCTGATCACCAATTCACCCTCAATCAACGCGGAATTGGTCATCTCGAGACTTTAACCTTCACGCCAAGCAACTGGGACGTCCTGCAAAGCCTTGAACTCAAAGCTGTCGACGACGCCACTGTAGAGGACATCACCGAGAGTCTTTTAGAAATCAATATTACATCTGAAGACCCGAACTATGACGGCAAAGATGTTGACCCCGTCACGATCAAAATCGTCGACAACGACTTACCCACAGCATCAATTATTCCTGTCAGCGATAGCTCCGAAGCGGCGGGGCCAGGGCGGTTTCGGATTGAATTATCAGAGCCAGCACCTAACTCATCGGGATCGAATGGCATCGTTGTTAATTACAATATTACCGACGTACAACTCGACACAGAAAAACTCAAGTATCCATCAGATCCAATCTCAATCGATCAAATAACTCAGCTTCCGGGCTCCACGACGGGACAAGTTCGGATTGCACCAGGGCAGACCTCAAGCGAAGTCTTTGTGGTCCCCATTGATGATTTTGTTGCGGACAGCTTCGACAAATCCTTCACGATTGGCCTGAGCTCCGGGGACGGCTATGTGCTGGATGAGTCCAGCCTCAACAACCAAGCCACGGTACAGATCATTAACAATGATGTTGCAGGCATCATCATCCTGCTCTCAGCAGATCCACTGCAAGTCAGCGAGACTGGGAATCCTGGTCAGTTCTCAGTCGCCTTGCTGAGTCAACCGAGCGGCGATGTCTCCCTGACACTGGAAGAGCTGAAAAGCGAAATCAATGGCACATCAGTGAAGCAGCTGGGGTCCTCAAAAAATGAAGAATTCAGCCAAACACTCAACTTCACATCAGACAATTGGTTCATTGCACAAACAGTCTCCGTCACCGCCTATGACGACTACATCATTGAAGATACAAGCAGCAGCGGAGACCTCGTCACATACAATTCAAACGGCAAACCAGTTGACACAAATGGCGCAGAAATCATAAATCCAGAGTTACTACTGAGCTCGGGGCTGCATCCAGCGCAACTGAAGTACACATTTACAAGCACTGACAGCGATTACAGCACTGACTCCCATGCGGATGATGCGACCCATTTCACGAACACAATTCAGGATGTTGATGTACTGGACATCCAACTACCAGAGACAACTGCCGACTCACTGCAAAATGCACTGACGAATCTTCAAGAGGGTATCGACAGCCTGGCCCTACCCATCGTCGGCAGCCTAGATGGTAAAACCGGAAGCGGACTACGCAAATTTATTACCAATTTAGCCAACAGTATCCGATCCATTGGCACACCAACACCGGCAAAAATCAGTCAACTAATCAGTGATGAGATCAACGAAGCAACTGGCCTGGAAAATGTCACTGTCACACTGGAAATGATCGATGATGATGGCGATGCTGCCATTGATGTTGGTTTTAATTTTGCTGACTCGTATGACGTCCTAGATATCCCCTTAGATGCCAACTTTGGCCTACCTGGTTTGGGTCTACAAAGCCAGGGATCGATAGAAGCCGATTTTGACTACGATGCCAATCTCAAATTTCACTTTCCACGAGAAGGAGAAGCTGAGCTCATCACAGACCCGGACGAAACCTATCTCAGTGCCAATTTCGTCACCAATCTTTCTGATGATTTCAGCCTGACAGGCGGCCTTGGCTTCCTCCAGCTGGATGCACAAAACCAGCCAAGCCCCAATGAAGTCGCGGAGGGTCTGCAAGGCCAAACCACAGGAATGTCCGTTGATTTCAATCTGGATCTCGCTGGTGGTGCTGGTGACGATGGATCCCTGACATGGACAGAACTGACGGATTCCAATACTGATCTGGAGGAACTCTTTCAGTACACGATTAACGGTGATGCAGCAATGTCCTTTGGCGTCGTCACCAGTGTCGACGGCTCTGCGGCAATCCCGTCAATGAGTTTCGACCTCTCCAGTGTGCTGCCACTGTTCGATTATTCAAATATTGAAGAAGAAGAGGAAGCAGGTGCTGAAACAAAGACAGATTTTTACTTCGACAACATTAATCTCGACCTGGGAACATACATCACACAGATGTTAAATCCAATTGTGGATGGAATTGACGACATCTTAAATCCTCTCTACCCAATCGTTGACGCCCTTTATGCCAACACACAGATCTTCGACACAATTGGACTGACAAAAACCTTTGACAATGATAAAGATGGCCATGTTAGTCCGATTGATTTAGCTGAATGGTTTGCTGATCTTTACGCCATCATTCAGCCCGGCAAGCAAGCTGAACACCTGAAACAATCCATTGAAGACACCATCGAATTCTTGGATGTGGTGAAAGGAGTGATGGATCTTGTGCGCGACTTGGAAGAGATGGCGGACGAGGGGAGCTTTTATGTTGAATTTGGAAGTTATGCCTTATCAGATTTCAGCGCTGGCGATCCTGAGGCTGAAACACCTGTGGTACCCAACCAGGCAACAAATCCAGATGATCCAAGTACAGAAGGGCTATCCAAAAATACTCAAGAGCAAGCCGATGCTGGCGGGAACAGTGATCCTGAAAATCCAGGAGAGGGGGTATCCAACAGCAGTTTTGCCGAGATCATGGGGCAATTGGATGAGCTCGGATTCGCGATACCGCTGATCGATGATCCAACCAATGCAATTAACTTGCTGCTCGGAAACGAAGTTGATCTATTCACATGGAGAATGCCCAGTATGGGCATGTCTTCCGAGATCGAAGAAAGTTTTCCGATCTACAGTGGTGTCGACGGAATCATCGAAGGCGGCTTCGGTGTTGATGCCACTATCGGTTTCGGTTTCGATACCTCTGGTCTACAGGAATGGATGGATGATGAATTTGCGGCAGAAGACTTCTGGAAAGTCTTCAATGGGTTCTACGTAAATGATCGAAATGATGACGGTGTTGACATTCCAGAATTCACTCTAGATGCCAGCATGGGAGCTGGTCTCGGATTCTCTGCCGTCGTCGTGCGCGCTGACATCACCGGCGGCCTGGAAGCAGAAGCAAGCCTAGATCTTTTGGATGAAGGTGAGATTGCGGGCACTGATGATGGAAAAATCTATGGAGATGAGATCACAAGTCGACTGGACAACCCACTGGATCTATTTGAACTGATCGGGTCTCTATCTGCCTATCTGCAGGCCAAAGTAAAGATCGGCATTGATATGGGCTTTTACTCAATTTGGGACACCGTCTGGCAAGAAAAACTGGCTGAAATTCCTATTTTTGAGTTTGGAGTCGGTGGCAGCTACGGCTCAGGGACCGTCAGCAACGGTTATCTCAACGGCAGCACGATCTTCTTCGACGCCAATTTTAACGGACGGATTGATTCCCTCGAGCCGAGCATGATCGTCGGCGACGATTCACATTACAAACTAAAAGTAGATCATCGAGATTTTGATACCAATCGGAATGGCACAATTGATCCCTCAGAAGGTCGCCTTGTTGTCTTTGGAGGCATTGATAGTTCCACAGGCCTGCCATTGGGGATCCCGATGTTGGCACCGCTCGGCGACATGCTGACACCACTCACCACGCTTCATGCCCTCGCGCAGGAACTAGGATATGAAGACAGCGAGATCAAGGATCGATTAGATCAGATCTTCAATCTGAACAACTTTGACTACCTGACCAAAGACCCACTTCAAGGAATCAAGCGGGCTAAATCTGTTGACGATGTAGCAATACGGGGAGAACTCGCTGCTTATACATCACACATCGAATTAATGGTCGGATTAAATCTGTTCACACGAGCACTGAAAAAAAGCTTTCATGACGCTGAGAACAATAATCAGCATGACATTGAGGTCTTACGAGCATTCACAAAATCACTTTTTGAAAACACTACTACAGAGATTGAGAGGGATAAAGCCATTAGCAGTGCACTGCTAACGATCGTCAGCAACATGCACCCAGATGCATCCAAGGATGACACCAAGTACCTCAATAAAATTGCCAACTTTGTAGCCACTACAAACTCAGCAGTGGCGGCACGCCTAAAGCAACTAAATCGAGAACACATAACAGGCGGGGGAGGCGACACTCCGGACAGCTTCGTCTCTTCTCTTCACACCTTAAAGAGCGAAATTCTTAGCACTTACAATAGCAAGACGAGTATGCTCTCTGAAGGCCTTTATCGAATCAAAGATCCCAAACAACAACGCAAATCTCTTGGATCACGACTCAAATTGGCCAGCACCGGCTTCATAAATAACTTACTTGCTGATACGTCAAATCTCAACGCAAATGAGATTGCATCACTGATGCCCGGGGTTCTCAAATCATTTACCACTGATCAAGTCAAGGATCTAATCCCTAACGCCATGAAAGGTCTCAACGCAGACCACATAGCCAAATTCTCTGATGATGCAGCAAGCGTCCTAAGCAAAAAACAAGTCAAAAAGCTACCCCCTTTAGCAATTACTGGAATGACCAAATCCCAGGCCTCAAAATTATCGGCAGAGGCCGTCAGTGGTTTAACTGGTTTTCAGACGAAACAGATGACCGTAGATGCCTTCAAGGGGCTCGATCACGAGCAACTGGCATCATTACGCAAGGATGCAATCACAGGCCTCAGCAAAGTTCAACTAGAAACTATTTCAAGTGACGAAATCTCAGCCTTCAAAGTTGGACGCATCACATCAATTACCTCTGAATCAATCTCTGGCCTTAAGCCTGCTGCCTTGAACGCCCTCAGGAAGAAGCAGGCGCAAGCTTTGAACGACACGCAATTAGCAGGTCTCAGCAAAAAGCAGATCAAAAAAGCGGATGATTTCATCAATGTCCTCACCGATCAGCAGCGTGATGCACTCTCGTTTGACCCCGGTCGTTCCAGCCGTCTGGTGAATCCATTCACCGACCAGAACGACCTTTCGCTGCTTCCTGGATTAGACCCTCTGGCTTGATTCCTAGGACGACCGGATGGTGGCGTACAACACCTTGAACTTTGCCTGCTGCTTCTTGTGATCCACCAGCGGTTCAGGATAGTCGCGCCGTTCCAGTGCTCCGATCTCACCGCTGAGCAGATCCTTAGTGTTCACATGGCGGAGCTCCGGCACCCACTGGCGGATGTAGTCGCCGGCTGAATCGAATTTGGAGGCCTGGGTGGCGGGGTTGAAGATGCGCAGGGGCTTGGGGTCCATGCCACTGCTGGCGCTCCACTGCCAGCCACCGTTGTTGGCGGCCAGGTCACCGTCCACCTCAAGTTCCATGAAGGCGCGCTCGCCCCAGCGCCAGTCGCAGATCAGGTCTTTGACCAGATAAGAGGCCACGATCATGCGGCAGCGGTTGTGCATCCAGCCGGTCTGGTTGAGCTGGCGCATGGCGGCATCGATGATCGGCATGCCGGTCTGCCCCTCCTTCCAAAAGTCGAACCAGTCCTCATTGTTCTCCCAGGGGAAGCGGCGCCACTGCTCGCGGTAGGGGCCATCGGCCAGTTCCGGGAAATGAAACAGGGCCTGCTGGTAAAACTCGCGCCAGCCCAGCTCCTGCTCCCACACTGCAATGGCCTGCAAGTGCTCCTCGCTGCGGGCTTGCTCACGGGAGTCCTGGGCGGCACACCAGGCCTGGCGCGGGCTGAGGGTGCCGACGCTCAGGGCAGCACTGAGGTAGGAGGTGCCTGCGGTACCGGGGAAATTGCGGTCCGGCTCATAGCCGAGCAGCGGCCCATCACAGAAGCTGTTGAGTTGAGCCTGCGCCGCCGCTTCTCCAGGGCGACAGGGGCAGATCTCAGCGCCCTTGAAACCATGGCTCTCCCGCAGAGCCTCCAGGGACTCAACGGCCGGCAGCTGAGCAGGATCGAGATCCACCAGCCCAGTGGGGGCCGCAACGGTGCTGGGTTGCTTGGCCAGCACCTGGCCGCGCCAGTTGCGCAGAAACGGGCCATACACGCGATATGGGTCACCACCACCGGTCTTGAGCAGCTCCGGAGCGATCAGCAGCTGATCCCAATCCACCACCACCTTGCGGCCATCGGCCTGCAGTTTTTTGGCCACCTGGCGGTCCCGCTCACGGGCATAAGGCTCCACATCGCGATTCCACACCACAGCTTCGGCACCGATCTGCTGCGCCAGCTGCGGCAACAACGCCACGGGGTCGCCCTCGACCACCAGCAGGCGACTGCCCGCCTCCCGCCAGCGCTGCTGCAGTTCCACCAGGCTCTCGATCAAAAACCACAGCCGGGCCGGCGCCATCGGCGGCAGATGATCCGGCGGGTTGATCAGCTGCGGGTCGAGCACGTACACCCCTGTCACCGCCGGACTGATGTCCGTAGCAACCACCAAACCAAGGTTGTCCGCCAGGCGCAGGTCGCGACGGTGCCAGAACAGAACGCGAGAGCTGGTCATCAGAGGCCGAGAAGCTGCTTGGCACGGAACCAGGCGGTCACGCTTTTGCCATCGAGCCATTCATCGCCCGAGGCCAACGCTGCATCCAGCTGAGCTGGGCTCATCAGCACCACCTCCAGATCTTCGTCGTCATCGCCGGCTGGCGGGTTCTCCAAGGGCGTGAGCTCCCGGGCCAGGAAGCAATGGATCACTTCATCGGAATAACCAGGGCAGGGGAGCATCGGCCCCAGCACATCCCACTGCACAGCGCTGTAGCCGGCTTCCTCCCCCAGCTCCCGCTGCATTGATTCCAGTGGATCTTCGCCATCTTCAAGCGTGCCGGCAGGGAATTCGAGCAGGCGGGCCTGAACCGCAAAGCGGTACTGACGCAGCAACACCACCTGGCCATCGTTAGTGATCGGCACCGCCAGAGAGGCGCCTGGGTGACGGATCATCCCAAAGGTGGCCTCGACACCCATCGGCAACTTGATCCTGTTGCGCTCGAAACGGAGCTTGCGAGCATCCACCACTTCAACGGTGTCCAGCAGCTCGAACGGTTCCGGCGACGGCAGGGGCGCCATGGCTCAGGGGCATTGCTAGGGCCCAGCATGGCGGGTAAACCCAGCCCCCGTGTCGTCTGCCTTGACCGAAACAGGCCCGCAACCACTGCCCCGTCGGCGCCAGGTCCAGCTGCTCAAGGCCCTGGCCCTCGAGGCGGGATGGCGCCATCTGGCTCTGCTGAATGGCCTGAGCACCATCAACAGCTTGCTCGATATCGCCGGCCTCGGCCTGGCGGTAACGCTGCTGCTGGGATCAGGCTCCAGCACGGACGCCGCACCCCTGATCGGCGGCCTTCCTATTGCCGCCAGCCTCGGGCTGCTGGTCAGCCTGATCCTGCTGCGGGGTCTGATCCAGGCCCAGGTCGACATCAACAGGGAACGGCTGCGCTCCGGCTTCACCGATCGACTTCGGCAACAGCTGCTGCATGAAGTGTTCGAGGCTTCATCGGCCCAACTGGACCGGCTGGGACGCGGTGAGCTGCTTGCCCTGCTGATGGCCGACATCAACCGCACGGCACTGAGCCTGGATCAGGCGGTGCGCATGGGGCAGTCGCTTCTGGCGATGGCGATCTACCTCGCCAGCGTGCTGCTGGTGGGCCAGGCCACCGCCTGGCCGCTTTTGCTGGCCCTGTTGGCCACCACTGCAGCGGCGTTGCTGCAGCGCTCCGGCAGTTGGGGACTGGGGCGGATCCAGAGCCGCCTCAATGCCGCATTGCAACGCACCGTCGGCGATGGGCTGCATGGCCTCAAGGCCCTGCGCGCAGCAACGGCGGAGGCCTGGCTGCTGCAGCGCTTCGCCAGGGAAACAGCGGAAGGGCGCTGGCTGCTGCGGGAACGGGTGCGCCGCCGGGCCAGCTTCAACGCCTGGCGCGACACCCTGGTGGTGGCCGTCGCCGGTCTGTGGATGCTGCTTCAGGGGGAGTCCCTCACCGCCGAAGCGCTCACCACCACCCTGGTGCTGGCCTACCGCGCCAGCGCTTCGCTGAGCACGGTGGTGCAGGCCCGCCGGCTCTGCCTGGGCAACCTGCCTGGCTACGAGGCCCTGCGCCAACGGCGCGACCAGCTGATCCCCCGCCAAGGCGAAGCCAGCGACCTCACCATCACTGACGACACGCTGTCGAGGCTCAGCCGTCAACGCTGGCATCAGTTGCAGTGGAGCCGTCGTGATGACGGAACAAAAAGCCTGGATTCCCTCTGCCTGCGCGCCAACGGGCTGGTCGCGATCACCGGACCCTCCGGAGCTGGCAAGACCACCCTGCTCGATCGGATCTGCGGGTTGCTCCGCGAAGAAGACAGCCATTGGCAGCTGAACTGCGCCGACGACTTCTGGCGACTGAGCGGGCTCGCCGGGGCGCGGCAGATGCATCAGCTGATTGCCTATGCCCCTCAGAACGCGGTGCTGTTTGAAGCGAGCCTGCGCGACAACCTGCTGCTGGGGGCGAATCGCCACGAGGACGACATCGAGACCTGGCTACAGCGGCTGGGCCTGGCCCACCTGCTTCAGCGCCAGGGTGGGCTGGATGCACCGCTCGCCCTGGCGCAAGAACCCTTCTCCGGCGGAGAGATTCATCGGCTGGGGCTGCTGCGGGCCTGGCTGCGCAACAAGCCACTCGAGGTGCTCGATGAACCGACGGTTTTCCTGGATGCCAAGGCCGCTGAGCAGGTTCGTTCGGTGATTCGCGAACGCGCCGAGCAACGGCTGATGCTGATTAGCAGTCACGACCCGGAGCTCCTGGCCCAGGCAGATCAGGTGATCACGTTGGAGCCAAGCCCTGCATCACCTCAAGCAACGGCCCCAGCACGAAGCGCCTGAGATGAAGGCGTGGATGCGGCAGCTGCAGGCGCGGGTGGTCCAGCCGCAGCTCACCCCAGAACAGCAGATCCAGATCGAGGCTGCGTGGCCCCCAGCGCTGCTCCTGCGATCGGTTGCGGCCGAACTGCTGTTCCAAACCCTGTAGGGCATCCAACAGTTCCAGGGCGGCGGCCACGCTTGGCGGGGCCTGCAGCCCCTCCACCAGCATCACGGCATTGCAGTACCAGGGCTGGTCCGGGGGACCACCAACGGGGGCGGTGTCGTGCAGGGATGACCAGCGGAAAACCAGCTCCTGAGCGGACCAGGACTTGAGCAGGTCCTCCAACAAAGGCCGCACCGCCACCAACGTCTCGCGCGGCGATCCCGCCGCACTGGGCTGGTTCGCCCCCAGCGCCACCGCAACAGAAGCGTCATCGATGGAGGGCATCAGCGAGACTGGCGCGCACGAACGGGCTGAACGCGTCCATGGTGGCAACCGGAGTAGCGGTGAAGGACGACCAGGCCACCCGTGCCTTTCCGCTGGCAGCGATCACTGGCCATGGCACGTTGAAGCTGGCTCTCCTGCTGGCGGCTGTGGATCCTGGGTTGGGCGGTGTGGTGATCGCGGGGGGACGCGGCACCGGCAAATCAGTTTTGGCTCGGGGGCTGCATGCCCTGCTGCCCCCGATCGACATCCTCGATTCAGAGGGGGGTGTAGGCCGCAACCTCGATCCCCAGAACCCAGAGGAATGGGACGACACCACCCGTGAGCGGATCACAGGCGAAGCACCGTCCACGGTCATTCCCGCCCCCTTCGTGCAGATCCCCCTTGGCATCACCGAAGACCGTTTGGTGGGAGCTGTGGACGTGGCCGCTTCACTCTCCAGCGGCAGTGCAGTCTTTCAGCCGGGACTGCTGGCGGATGCCCATCGCGGCGTGCTCTACGTCGATGAGCTCAATCTTCTTGACGACGGCATCGTCAACCTGATGCTGGCGGCGGTGGGCAGCGGCGAAAACCGAGTCGAACGGGAAGGTCTCAGCCTCAGCCACCCCTGCAGGCCGCTGCTAATCGCCACGTACAACCCTGAGGAGGGCAACGTCCGCGATCACCTGCTGGACCGATTCGCCATCGCGCTCTCCGCCAACCAGCTCGTGAGCACCGAGCAGCGGGTGGAGATCACCAACGCTGTGATCAGCCATGGCCATTGCAGCCGCAGCTTTGCTGAGAAATGGAGCGAAGAAACCGATGCTCTGGCCACCCAGCTGCTGCTGGCCCGCCAATGGTTGCCGGATGTTCAGATCAGCGGCGAACAGATCGAGTACCTGGTGACTGAGGCCATCCGCGGAGGCGTCGAAGGGCACCGATCCGAGCTCTACGCGGTGCGGGTGGCCAAGGCCCATGCCGCCCTCAGCGGCCGGGATCAGGTGGAAGCCGATGACCTCCAGGTGGCCGTCGCCTTGGTGATCGCGCCGCGGGCATCCCAGATGCCCCCCCCGGACCAGCAGATGGAACCACCGCCACCACAGGACCAGGAGCCACCGCCGCCGCCCCAGGACCAGGGCGATCAGCAGCAGGACAACCCGCCCCCACCACCGGAGGAATCCGGCGAAGAGGACAACGATCCACCGGAGGACAACAGCGAAGACGACAACACCGACGATGACGAGGGTGACGGCGAGGAGGACCATGCCCCTCCGGCAGTGCCCGAGGAGTTCATGCTCGACCCGGAAGCGATCGAAGTGGACCCTGATCTGCTGCTGTTCAATGCTGCCAAGGCGAAAAGCGGCAACAGCGGCAGCCGCTCCGTGGTGCTGAGCGACAGCCGTGGTCGCTATGTGAAACCGATGCTGCCCCGAGGGCCGGTGCGCCGGATCGCCGTGGATGCCACCCTGCGGGCAGCGGCGCCGTACCAGAAGATTCGCCGTGAGCGGGAACCGGGCCGCTCCGTAATCGTGGAAGAGGGCGATCTGCGGGCCAAGTTGCTGCAGCGCAAGGCCGGTGCCCTGGTGGTGTTCCTCGTGGATGCCAGCGGCTCGATGGCCCTGAACCGAATGCAGAGCGCTAAAGGCGCCGTGATCCGCCTGCTCACCGAGGCCTACGAAAACCGCGATGAAGTTGCTCTGATCCCCTTCCGCGGGGATCAGGCCGAAGTGCTGCTGCCTCCAACCCGCTCGATCACGGCGGCCCGGCGCCGGCTGGAATCGATGCCCTGTGGCGGCGGTTCGCCCCTGGCCCATGGGCTCACCCAGGCGGCCCGCGTCGGCGCCAATGCTCTGGCTACCGGGGATCTCGGCCAGGTGGTGGTGGTGGCCATCACCGACGGTCGCGGCAACGTCCCCTTGAGCACCTCATTAGGCCAACCGGAGCTGGAGGGCAAGGAAAAACCCGATCTCAAGCAGGAGGTGCTGGATGTAGCCGCCCGCTACCGGATGCTCGGGATCAAGCTGCTGGTGATCGACACCGAACGCAAGTTCATCGGCAGTGGCATGGGCAAAGACCTCGCAGAAGCCGCAGGCGGCAAATACGTTCAGCTGCCCAAGGCCAGCGACCAGGCGATTGCAGCGGTTGCCATGGACGCCATCAGCAACATCTAAGCAACACGATATTGGCTCGAAATTGTGTTGATTTCGAGCCAATATCGTGCCTATCGGGCGGTTTGCGCTGGATAGATTTCTCCAAACAATTCACCCAAGCCGATGGTGAGATTGCGCACACCCTTCATGAACTCAGGATCACTTGTGAGTTGAGCCACATCGCCACCCACAGCATCGATCTTGGCGGTGAGCTGAGCTGCATTAGAGGCCGTCTGCTTGAGCTCATTCAGTGTCTCAGGATTGTCGAGCGAGGCGGCGATGTTGTTCACGTGAGCCGTTGCCGTCTCGAGATTTCGAATCGCAGGAGCGGCCTTGGCCAGTTCATCCTGCAGCTGCAACGTCAGCGCCTCGAATTCCTTCGTGGTGGCCTCAATCTGCTCAAGCGAGGCCGCCACATTTGGAATCACCCGTTCGTCCTGAACCTGTGTCAGCAGCTCCTGCATTGTTGCGGTCACGGTGGAGAGGCTAGGGGCTTCTCGTCCAACCACGGTTCCACCGTTGCAGAGCTGACGCGTTGGCGGGCAATCGGCCCCACGGGGAAGAGGTGCATCCTTCGCCAGGGGTCTACCACCACTGACCAGGGCCACCTGGGCACTCCCCCCCAACAGGGAACTCGATCCCACCGTTGCCGTCACAGGCAGAGGCAGACGCAGATCTGGGTTATTGATCTCAAGCTCCGCCACCACAGCCTCAGGCGTCACCACAATGGATCGCACCGAACCCACCAAGATGCCGCGATAGGTAACGGGTGAACGCTCCGCTAGGCCCGCCGCATCGTTGAAACGGGCGGTGAGGGACCAGTGGCTGGACACCAATCGAACCCCCCTGAGCCAAAGGGCCGTTGAAGCAAATCCGATGATGCCGCCAATCAGCGTGAATCCGACGATGGCATCTCGAACGCTGCGTCGCATGGTGGTCAGTGCTCCGCCGGTTGCATCGGTCCGCGCAGGCTACCCGTCCTGAACTGGACGACATAGGGGTTGTCTGTGCTGCGGAACGCATCAACCGAGCCTTCCCAGCGGAACTCACCGTCGTAAAGCATCACCACCCGTTGTGCAGAGCGCTCAATCGTGCTGCGCACGTGGCTCACCACCACCGAACATCCCTGGGCCACGGTGGTGGTTTTCACAATCAAATCCTCGATCCGCGTGCAAGCCACGGGGTCGAGCCCTGCGGTGGGCTCGTCGTACAACAGCAAGGGCATCGACTGATCCCCCCGCTGGGGATCATCAATCAGGGCACGTGCGAAGCTCACCCGCTTCTGCATGCCACCACTCAATTCACCCGCATAGAGGTGGGCCACGTCGTAGAGCCCCACCGCCTCCAGGGAGGCATGCACACGATCGCGAATCTCTTGCCGCGACAGCTGCGCCCGTTCCCGCAACAGGAAGCCGACGTTCTCCTCCACCGTGAGCGATGCCAACAAAGCGGGGTTCTGGAACACCAATCGAACGTCCGGCGGATCGGTCTGATCCAACCGCAGGTAGGTCTGCGGTTTGTTGAACAGACGCAGCTCACCACTGGTGGGCAACTGCAAACCAGCCAGCAGGCGCAACACCGTTGACTTGCCAGCCCCCGATGGACCCACCACCGCCAAGCGCTCGCCGGCACGCAGGGTCAGGTTGACCCGATCAAGAACAGGCCGAGGTCCCCACTGCATCGTGAGGTCCCGCATCTCCACAACGGATTGAAGCTGCGGCAAGGGCTGAGCCGAAAAACACAGACATCCTGCCGCCTTTCCACAAGCTCCGTACAGTTCGGTGAACTTGCGAATCAAGCCGTTCCTTGGCGCTGAAGCCCCCGACAAGCAGACGCCAAGCCCGGATGATGCGCGATCAGCGGCGACGGGACCTGATGACCCGATCCCAACGGGCCGTGCGCTGGTTGCAACCTGGCCTCGTCGTCAAACGCTGGCTGCTCACCTCCGGCCTGGGCCTGTTGATGGCGCTGCTGGGGGCCGCCGTCTGGGCCGACCTGAAACCGATTTACTGGATTCTGGAAACCCTGAGCTGGCTGCTGAGCAGCCTCACCACCGTGTTGCCCCGGGAGATCACCGGCCCGCTGGTGGTGCTCATCGGCAGCGGTCTTTTGCTCTGGGGGCAAAGCCGCAGCTTCGGTTCGATTCAACAGGCTCTCGTTCCCGACAAAGACACCGTGCTGGTGGATGCCCTGCGGGCCAAAAGCCGCTTGAACAGGGGGCCCAACATCGTGGCCATCGGCGGAGGGACAGGCTTATCAACCTTGCTGAGCGGTCTGAAGCGTTACAGCAGCCACATCACCGCCATCGTCACCGTCGCTGACGACGGCGGCAGCAGCGGGGTGCTCCGCCGGGAACTGGGGGTGCTTCCCCCGGGCGACATCCGCAACTGCCTGGCCGCCCTGTCCACCGAAGAGCCACTGCTCACACGCCTGTTCCAATACCGCTTTGCCGCCGGGAGCGGTTTGGAGGGGCACAGCTTCGGCAATCTGTTTCTCTCTGCCCTCTCAGCGATCACGGGCAATCTGGAAACAGCCATCACCGCATCAAGTCGTGTGCTGGCCGTGCAAGGTCAGGTGGTGCCCGCCACCAACGTGGATGTGCAGCTCTGGGCCGAACTTGAAAACGGCCAACGGATCGAAGGCGAAAGCAACATCGGCCACGCCCCCAGCCCCATTGTTCGGTTGGGCTGCAGTCCTGAACGACCGCCGGCCCTGCCACGGGCCCTCGAAGCGATCGCCAATGCCGACCTGATCGTGCTCGGACCGGGCAGCCTTTACACATCCCTGCTCCCCAATCTGCTGGTGCCAGAACTGGTGGGCGCCATCAAACGCAGCAAGGCTCCCAGGCTTTACATCTGCAACCTGATGACGCAACCCGGCGAGACCGACGGCCTCGATGTGCGCGGTCACATCCGGGCCATCGAGGCACAGCTCGCCACTCTTGGCATTGAGCCCAGACTGTTCAATGCCGTCCTGGCCCAGGACGATCTGCCCGATTCAGACCTAGTGCGGTATTACCAAAGCCGCGGCGCTGATCCCGTGCGTTGCGATGCGGAAGGGCTCCGCTCAGACGGCTACGACGTCACTCAGGCACCACTGCAGGGGGTGAGGCCAACAGCAACATTGCGCCATGATTCGAGAAGCCTTGCTCTTGCGGTGATGCGCTTTTACCGAACCCACCGACGAGAACGCGATCAATAGGCGTCCTGCATTTCATAGAAATCAGGCTGAACGTAGTCCTTGCGCAATGGCCATCCTTTCCAGTCCTCTGGCATCAACAACCGTTTGGGATGAGGGTGCCCCTCAAATTGGATGCCGTACATATCGAAGGTTTCACGCTCCTGCCAATCGGCGCCACGGAACAGTCCATAGATCGACGGCAGCGAGGGGGTGCCTTCACGATCGAGGAAGACCTTGATCCTCACTTCCCGCAGCTTGGCTGAGGGATCGGCCGCCATGGCCTCCACCTGTTCAGCCATCGCCAACAGGTGATAGAAGCAAACCAGTTGCTCACCGGGGCCTTCGTCGTAGCCGCCTTGGCACTGGAGGTAGTCGAAACCGTTGCTTTTGAGCGCCGCAGCGATCATCGGAAGAACGGCAGCGTCAACGCCGATTTGCTCAACGCCGAGATGATCAGGGTCGAGGCTGTTGTGATCAAAGCCTTGCTTGCTCAGCCATTGGCTCACCGGACCAGGCTCGGGAGCAACAACCGCACCCGCGTCATCCGAAGCGGCTGTCTTCTTGGAAGGGGTTTCGCTCATGACTCGACAGGTTCAGCAGCAGGGGTGAGCACGGCGGCATCGGTGGCCAAAGTCTGACCGGCCGGCGCTGCAGCCAGGGCGGCTTTCTGAGATTCAGCCCGAAGGTAAGAACCTGTCACGACAGGTTCAACGCGCTTCATCTGATGGGAGACCGTCATGTAGCGATGGGTCTGCTGATGCTTGCGGCGCTCTGCCAGCGACTCATCCCCAACTTTTTTGCGGAGTTTGATCACGGCATCAAAAATCGCTTCAGGGCGGGGCGGACAGCCCGGCAGATAGAGATCCACCGGAATCAACTTGTCGACGCCGCGCACTGCAGTGGTTGAATCAGCGCTGAACATGCCGCCTGTGATGGTGCATGCACCCATGGCGATCACGTATTTCGGCTCCGGCATTTGTTCGTAGAGCCGCACCAGGGCAGGCGCCATTTTCATGGTCACCGTGCCGGCCACAATTAGAAGATCGGCCTGACGCGGGGAACTGCGGGGAACCAGACCGAAGCGGTCGAAATCGAAGCGAGACCCGAGAAGCGCTGCAAATTCAATGAAGCAGCAGGCCGTTCCGTAGAGAAGAGGCCAGAGGCTGCTCAAACGGGCCCAGTTGTGAAGGTCATCCAGGCTGGTGAGGATGACGTTCTCGCTGAGATCGTTGGTGACCGTTGGGGCACCAATCGGGCCGCAACTGGCTTCGCGCAGATCGCGAACAGCAGCAATGGAGGGGGATGTGTTCTCAGACATGACTAGCTCCACTCAAGGGCGCCTTTGCGCCAGGCGTAGGCCAAGGCCACCAGCAGGATGGCGATGAAGATCAGGGCCTCAATGAAGGCCAGCAAGCCGAGACGGTTGAACGCCACAGCCCAGGGATAAAGGAACACGGTCTCGACATCGAAGATGACGAAGACCAGCGCAAACATGTAGTAGCGGATATTGAATTGAATCCAAGCCCCGCCAATGGGCTCCATGCCGGATTCATAGGTGAGCTGGCGCTCACCCGCACGGCTTTTCGGCGCCACCAATTTGTTGGTGATCAGCGCCAGGGCAGGCACTGCAGCCGCAATCAGCAGAAACCCCAGAAAGGCGTCGTAGCCGGGCAGGGCAAACATGGAGGTCCCCGTAGACCGGGCCAGTCTGGCATTCACCGCCTGGAGTTGTCGTCGATAGAGTCGTTTAGCCCAGCAACACAGCGGTGAGCGACGAACAACAGTCCGTCCAGCCGGTCGAAACCACCGAAGCAGTGGAACCAGCGGTTGAACCCGTTCCGGAGAGCGACCCACGGACCCACCGTTTCGAATGCCGGAGCTGCGGCTACGTATATGACCCCGACGAAGGGGTCAAGAAGGTTGGGATTGACCCCGGCACGGCCTTCGAGGATCTCGATGCGCTGGCTTTCCGCTGCCCCGTCTGCCGCAGCAAAGTGGCCGCCTTCCGCGACATTGGTCCGCGTGCCAAGGCCAGCGGTTTCGACGAGAACCTCGACTTCGGCCTTGGGGTGAACCGGATGACGCCGGGGCAGAAGAATGTTCTGATCTTCGGCAGCCTCGCCCTCGGCTTCGCCTTTTTCCTGTCCCTTTATTCCCTACGCTGAGGCCCAGCCATGAAACGTCTGTTGAACTCTTTGTGCCAGCTGCTGCTGGTGCTTGTGCTGGGGGTCAGCCTCAGCGGCTGCGTCACCACCCACGTGCCAACGGCCAGCACGAGCCCCTGGCAGGCCGAGGATCTCGACACCCAGGCCAACCCGCTGGATGTGGCCTTCACAGACAGCCGCCACGGCTACCTGGTGGGCAGCAACCGGATGATCCGGGAAACCAACGATGGGGGTGCCCATTGGAATGAGCGCAGCCTGGATCTGCCCGACGAAGAAAACTTCCGCCTGATCAGCATCGATTTCGATGGCGATGAAGGCTGGATCGCCGGACAGCCCGGGCTGCTGATGCACAGCGACGACGGCGGCCAGAACTGGACCCGCCTATTCCTCGACACCAAACTGCCCGGCGAGCCCTACCTGATCACCGCCCTGGGCAGCCATTCCGCAGAGTTGGCCACCAACGTGGGTGCGGTCTACGAGACCCACAATGACGGCAACAGCTGGGAAGCCAAGGTGACCGATGCCGCCGGTGCCGTCCGTGATCTGCGTCGCAGCAGGGACGGCAGCTACGTGAGCGTGAGTGGCCTCGGCAACTTCTACGCCACTTGGGAGCCGGGTGATTCCGTCTGGCAGGTGCACCAGCGGGTGAGCAGCCAGCGGCTGCAGAGCATCGGCTTCCAGCCCGACGGCAACCTCTGGATGGTGGCCCGCGGCGCACAGATCCGCCTCAACGATGAGCTAGGCAACTTCGACAGCTGGAGCAAAGCCATCATCCCCATCACCAATGGCTACGGTTACATGGATCTGGCCTGGGATGACGACGGCGCCATCTGGGCCGGCGGTGGCAACGGCACCCTGCTGGTGAGTCGCGACGGCGGCGATAGCTGGGAAAACGACCCCGTCGGGGACCGTCAGCCCAGCAACTTCACCCGCATGGTGTTCGACGGGGAGCACGCCTTTGTGCTGGGTGAGCGGGGCAACCTGCTGCGCTGGGTGGGCAACGCTGTGTAACTGCGGCAACGCCTCAGCCTCAGCTCACCTGAGCCACCTCCTAAGATCATCGTCCTGACACGCCCAACGCCATGGCCGCCGGCTCAACAGGAGAACGCCCGTTCTTCGAAATCATCACGAGCATCCGCTATTGGGTGATCCACGCCGTGACACTCCCTTCCATCTTCCTTGCAGGGTTCCTGTTTGTGTCCACCGGCCTGGCCTACGACGCCTTCGGGACACCCCGTCCTGACGCCTATTTCCAGGCTTCGGAAAGCAAAGCTCCCGTGGTGAGCCAGCGCTACGAGGGCAAGTCTGAACTCGACATCCGTCTGAAATAAGCCATGACACAAATTCCTCCTGTCGCCACAACGCCACGCAACTATCCGATCTTCACGGTGCGTTGGCTGGCGTTGCACACCCTCGGCATTCCGACGGTGTTTTTCTTGGGCGCCCTTGCCGCGATGCAGTTCATCCGTCGCTGATCCGAACCATGGAACGCAATCCCAATCCCAACAACCTTCCGGTTGAGCTCAACCGCACCAGCCTGTACCTGGGTCTGCTGTTTGTCTTTGTGACCGGCGTGCTCATGTCCAGCTACTTCTTCAACTGAGGATTATTCGATGAGCGGAAAAAAATCTCCCTATCCCGACGGTCGAATTCCCGATCGCAATCCTGACGGCACACCGGCTGTGCCCTGGAGAAGCCGCTGGACCGAGGGCGTCCTTCCACTGTGGTTGGTGGCTACAGCGGGCGGAATGGCTGTTCTGTTCGTTGTAGGCCTCTTTTTCTATGGTTCCTACACCGGCGTTGGTTCTGCCTGATTGCAGGCAACTCAATGCTTCAAACCGGTCCATAGGGCCGGTTTTTTTGTGCCCTTTGCCTGCAGAGCAGACGAACAGACTTCAGATCAAACGTTGAAATAGTCGCGGTACCAGCGAGCGAAGGCGTCCACCCCTGTCTCGATGGAGGTGGAGGGCTTGAAGCCCACCCACTGCTCCAAGGCGGAGGTGTCGGCAGCTGTCGCCACCACATCACCAGGCTGCATCGGCTGGAAGTCCTTGATCGCCTCCCGACCCAGAGCTTGTTCCATCACCTCGATGAAGCGCAACAGCTCAGTGGGCTGACTGTTGCCGATGTTGAACACCCGATGCGTTGCAGCCGCCGTTGCGGGATCCGGCTGCAACGGATCAAAGAGGGGATTAGGGGTGGCAGGTTTATCACAGCAACGAAGCACCCCCTCAACAATGTCGTCGATGTAGGTGAAATCCCGCTGCATCTTGCCGTGGTTGAACACCTTGATCGGCTCTCCAGCCAAGATCGCCCTGGCAAAAAGCATCGGAGCCATGTCTGGCCTACCCCAGGGGCCATACACCGTAAAAAAGCGCAGCCCAGTGGCTGGCACTCCATAAAGGTGGCTGTAGGTGTGCGCCATCAGCTCATTGGCCTTCTTGCTGGCGGCATAGAGGCTCACCGGATGGTTCACGGGCTGCTGCTCATGGAAAGGCAGATTTCTATTGCCGCCATAAACCGAACTACTCGAGGCGTAGACGAGGTTTTCGGTGCCGTGGTGGCGGCAGCCTTCCAGGAGATGGCCAAAGCCCACCAGATTGCTTTGGATGTAAGCCGCCGGGTTCTCCAAGGAGTAACGAACACCGGCTTGAGCCGCCAAGTTCACCACCACAGCCGGGTTTTCTGCCGCGAAGAGAGCCATAAGGGCATCGCCGTCTTCCAGAGCCAGGTGCTCGAACTGCCAGGCGCCTTCGGGGGCCACGGCTGCGATCTGACGCAGCCTCGCCTGCTTGAGGCTGGGGTCGTAGTAGTCGTTCAGGTTGTCGAGGCCGACCACCCGATCACCGCGTTGCAAGAGACGCTGCGACAGGGCTGCACCAATGAAACCGGCAGCACCGGTGACCAAAACCGTCCGCGACATCAACCCTCTCCATCCCCCACGCGCCACAGGGTGAGGCCCGCGGCTCTCACCTGTTCGGGGTCCGCAACGGCCCGCGCATCAAAAACCCACGCCGGCTTGCGCATCCGACCGGCCAGAGCCTCCCAATTGAGATCCCTGTAGTGCTGCCACTCGGTGAGGACCAGCACGGCATCGGCTCCGGTCACGGCGTCCTCAACGCTGGCGGCCTCCGCCCAAGTGCCGGTTCCACTAAGGGCATCCGCCTGCGGTGCTGCATCCTGTTGGAGGTCCCGAGCCATCTGATGGGCAGCCACCTTGGGATCGTGAATGGCCAACTGCGCACCCTCTTCGAGAAGATCGCAGCAGATGCGAATTGCCGGCGCTTCACGGGTGTCATTGGTGTCTGCCTTAAAAGCAAAACCCAGAATCGCCAGCCGCTTCCCGGTCACCGTGCCGAAGAGCTTCTCCACCACCAACCGGGCAATGCGGTGCTGTTGCCAGGTGTTCAGAGCCACCACACTCTCCCAGTAATCCGCCACCTCCGGCAGGCCGAAATGGCGGCAGAGATACACCAGGTTGAGGATGTCCTTCTGGAAACAGCTGCCCCCGAAACCAGGGCCAGCATTGAGAAACTTCGGGCCGATGCGACTGTCGGTGCCAATCGCCCTGGCAACCTCACGCACATCCGCTCCACTGGCCTCACAGAACGCCGCAATCGAGTTGATCGAACTGATTCGCTGTGCCAAAAAGGCATTGGCGGTGAGCTTGGACAGCTCGCTGCTCCAGAGATTGGTGCGCAGAATCTGCTGCTGCGGAACCCAGTGGGCATAAATCGCAGCTAAAGCATCAATGGATGCGGGATCATCACCACCGATCAAGACGCGATCCGGAGCCTCCAAATCACGGATGGCTGTCCCTTCCGCGAGAAACTCGGGATTGGACAGCACCGAAAACGTGCGCTGATCGTCTCCATCACTGGCCGCTTCCAGAATGGTTTTGATCGCAGCGGCGGTACGAACGGGCAGAGTGCTTTTCTCCACCACGATCGTGTGACCGGTGGCCGCCTGAGCCACCTCACGGGCACAGGCTTCCACCCAGCGCAGATCACTAGCCTGTCCAGCACCGAGCCCCTTCGTCTTGGTGGGCGTGTTCACCGATATAAACACCATATCTGCAGCGGCGATCGACGCCGCCACATCGGTGGAAAAACTGAGATTGCGTCCCCGCGCCCGTTCCACAACACGGTCGAGCCCCGGTTCGTAAACCGGCAACTTGCTCAGATCAGCATCATTCCAAGCGTCGATGCGCGCTTGGTTGATGTCCACCACCTGCACATCAACCTCAGGGCAGCGATCAGCGATCACCGCCATGGTCGGGCCGCCCACATAGCCCGCACCGATGCAGCAGATCCGTTCAATGGTCACGTTCCGCAGCCGTCGGCATGTTCGAGGAGATTACGGAAGGAGTCGATGGTGGGGGGGAGCCCCTGCTCCAGTGACACAGTCGGCTGCCAATCGAGCTGCTGACGGGCGAGGTCAATAGCCGGCTGACGCTGTTGCGGGTCATCCTCCGGCAAGGGGTTCTCCACCAACTGCAGCTCCGGGTTGATCTGCATCCGCACGAGTTGGGCCAGCTGCCGGATCGTGAACTCTTCCGGATTGCCAAGGTTGATCGGGCCGCTTTGCTCGCCATTCATCAGGCGGATCAACCCATCAATTAGATCGCTCACGTAACAAAAGGAGCGGGTCTGACTGCCATCGCCATACAGCGTCAGCGGTTCGCCCCGCAGAGCCTGCACGATGAAGTTGCTCACCACCCGGCCGTCATCCAGCAACATGCGCGGGCCATAGGTGTTGAAGATGCGCGCGACCCGCACCTCCACACCATTCATGCGCTGGTAGTCGAAACAGAGCGTTTCAGCGATGCGCTTGCCCTCGTCGTAGCAACTGTGCACACCGATGGGGTTGACGGAGCCCCAGTAAGCCTCAGGCTGAGGATGAACCTCAGGATCGCCGTAGACCTCACTCGTACTGGCCAGCAGCAGCCGCGCGCCCACCCGCCGCGCCAGGCCCAGCATGTTGTAGGTGCCGAGAAAGCTGGTTTTGGCTGTCTTGACCGGATTGAACTGATAGTGGATCGGCGAGGCCGGACAAGCCAGATGCCAGATCCGATCCACCTCCAACTTGATTGGCTCCGTGACGTCGTGACGGATGAGCTCAAAACGGGGATGGCCAATCCAGCGGGCGATGTTGGCCTTGCGCCCGGTGAAGTAGTTGTCCAGACAGATCACCTCTTCGCCGGCCTCCATCAGCCAGTCGACCAAGTGCGAGCCAAGGAAACCGGCACCGCCGGTGACGAGGTGGATCTGCATCCTCAGGGGGTGAGCAGTTTCTCCACGATCGCGGCAACTGGCGCAAGCGCAACGGTGGATTCCTCAGCCTTCTGCTGTAACGCCTTCAGTCGCACCTCACCCCGCTCGACCTCTTCGTCGCCGAGCACCAAGGCCCAGCGCGCCCCGCTGCGATCCGCCCGCTTGAACTGCTTGCCGAAGGAGGAGCCAGATGCATCCAATTCCACCCACAGGCCTGCCGCACGCAGGTCCCGGGCCAAGGCCAGAGCAGCAGGCTCGGCCTCTCCACCACGGTTCACGAGGTACACATCGGGGGACATCGGTGCGGTCAGCCGGGCGGCGACACCCTGAGGATCAGCCTGAGCGGCAGCTTCCAGCACCAGCAACAACCGTTCCATCCCAAGAGCCCAACCAATGGCGGGTGTTGGGGCTCCTCCCAACTGGTCGATCAAGCCGTCATAACGACCACCACCACACACGGTGGCCTGAGCCCCGAGTTGATCACTGGTGATCTCAAAGGCAGTGTGGCTGTAGTAATCCAAACCCCGCACCAGACGGGGATTGAGCCGGAAGGGAATTCCCAAGGCTGTCAGCCCCCGCTGCACCTCTGCAAAACGCTCGCGGCTGGCCTCACAGAGGGCATCCGCGAGGGTGGGCGCGTCCTCCAGCAGCGCCTGGGTGTCTTTGTTTTTGGAATCGAGGATGCGCAGCGGATTGGTGCTCAGCCGAGCCTGGGAATCAGGATCGAGAGCTGCAGAACGCTGCTCAAGCCAGGCCACCAAGGCGCTCCGGTAGGCCTGACGATCCTCGGCCGTGCCAAGACTGTTCAGTTCCAACTCCAAGCCACCCACGCCGAGGCTGGCCAGCAGATCCCAGGCCAGCGCAATCACCTCAAGATCACAGCTAGCCCGTTCAGCCCCAAGCCACTCCACCCCGATCTGGTGGAACTGCCTCTGACGGCCCGCCTGGGGCCGTTCATAGCGAAACATCGGCCCCGCATACCAGAGCTTCTGGGCGCCCTGGCTGAGTAAGCCATGCTGGAGAGCAGCGCGCACCACCGATGCGGTGCCTTCCGGCCGCAGGGTGCAGGAGCGATCGCCACGATCCTGAAAGCTATACATCTCCTTGCCCACTACATCGGTGCCCTCGCCGATGCCACGGCAAAACAGGTCTGTTGTCTCCAGAAGCGGCGTCCGGATCTCTCCAAAACCAGAACGCTGGAAATGCTCCCGCGCCATCGCCTCCACCGCCTGCCAGCGCTGCAGCGCTTCCGGCAGCAGATCCACCATGCCCCTGAGGCTCTGGAGCTGACTCACGTGCGGGATTCGAGTACGGCGACTCAGTCTGCCGGGTGGCCTCAGGCCACGATGCTGCGGCTCGCCACCAGATCCATCAAGGCCAGCTGTCGGGTGACGCAGGCATTCAATTCATAGGTCCGTTCCACCGTCTCGCGGGCCGCCACACCAAACGCAGCAGCGCGCTCTGGATCGTTAAGCATCTCAACCACCGCCGCGGCCAGATCGGTGGGCGAAAAGAAATTCACCAGCACGCCGTTCTGACCGTGACGGATGACCTCCCGCACCGGAGCCGTGTCAGACCCCACCACCGCACAACCGCAGCCCATGGCCTCCAGCAGGCTCCAGCTCATCACGAAGGGATAGGTGAGATAGACATGACAGGCACTGATCTGCAACAGCGGAATGAACTGGCGATAGGGCAAGGGGCCTGTGAAATGCACCCGGCTGGGTTCGTACTGACCGTCGATCTCCGCCAAGAATCGCTCCCCCCACTCGCCATCAGGACATGCACCGCCGTAACTCACCCCCTTGGTTCGACCCACGACAACGATCCGGGCCTCGGGATGCTGGCGCTGCAGTTCAGGGATAGCCCGAATGAAGGTGTGGCAGCCCCGGTAGGGCTCCAGGCAGCGGTTCACAAAGGTGACGATCGGCTGGCCGCTCTCCAGCACGGTTCCATCAGGCAGCTTCAGCGGCGCCGGTGATGGATTGGGACGGGCCTGCTGAAGATCAACGCCGTCATGGATCACGCTGATTTTTCGGCGCCAATGCTCAGGAAAGCTGCTGGCCTGGAAATGGGTGGGGGAGACGTTCCAGTCGGCATGCTCGAGGGTGAGATGCAGATAGGCATTCTTCATCGTGAGCTTCGCCTGCGCTTGCCAACTACCATCGTCCTGAAATTCCGGATCAAAATTGGAGTCGAAGCCAAACTCGTTGTAGAAGAATTCCTGGTAGCAAAGCAGTGGCGAATCGGGCCAGATCGCCTTCAGAAAAAGTGGTTCGCCCCAACCGGGATGGGCACAGATCAAATCGGGCGCGAAGCCCTTCTGCTTGAGCTGTTCAGCAGCACGGGCGCAGCCCTCCGCTCGGATGATCTTGGTTTCCGTCTCCATCACCAAGGGATGGATTCCATTGGTATTACCACGCTCAAGATGATATTGAAAATATTTGATTTTCTCAGGAACCCTACGCCCACTGCCAAGGGAGTTAATACCCAAGGCAAGCAACTGATGTCGCCCATGCTGAGCGAGGCGCTGAATAACGTGAACATATTGCCCGGGGAAATTCTGGTGGACGAAGAGAATCTTCACCGCCTCAGAGACGCTGCAATGATTCCGCTTTGTCCTGAAACTCACCGAGCAAAAGTTGAAGGTAAGAGACCTTACGCAACTTGATATTGGCAGTCAGGCTCATGCCAACCTGCAAGGGCAAGGAAGTTCCATTTTTCAGCTTCAACTGCTGGTTATCCAGCTGAATAGTGACCGGAAAACTGAGTTCCTGCCGCTGCTCTTGGGGATCGGGCTCTAGGGCATCAGAACCGATTCGAGACACCTTCCCCTTAAGCACCCCGAAATCAGTAGAGGGAAAGGAGTCGATACTGATGTCGGCATTCATACAAACTTCTCTCTCCTCAGGACAACCGAAAGGAACCTTCACGAAACCGATCTTGTTGCTCGGCACCTCCACCTTGGCTTCCAGAGAACCCATCGGCACCACCTTCATAACCGTCTGCGTGGACTGAGCAGTAAAACCTCGAGAGGTGGGCTTTAGGTCAAAGACCACACCATCCACTGGCGACTTCAACTGCTGATAGCGCAGAGTGACCTTAGTCTCCACCAACTTCCCATTTAAATCAGCGAGTTCCGACTTCAACTGGGCAGTCTGTTGATCAAGAAGAGCGATTTGGCGCAGCCGATCAGCCTTTCTCTGCATCAGTCGGCCCTGAATTTCGGCAACAACGTTCTTCTGGTTGAGGTATTGCACTTCTGAAAAAGCACCAGCTGATTCCAACTGCTCATATCGCTTCAGAATTTCAGCCTGAAGCTCGAGATTATTCTCGAGCATCAGCACCTCCTCCTGATTCACCTGGATGGTGTTGCGTTTTTCCTCTTCCTTCAGCGTCAACTGCTCCTGCTTGAGCTTGATCGTTTTTTCCAGACTAAGACGCTGTTCCTCAGTAGCTTCAGTGTCCAGTTTCATCAAGACCTGGCCGGCTTTGACTGAATCTCCCTCCTCAACGAGGATTTGGTCAGCGACACCACCCACGGGCATCTGGATGTCCTGTACGGAGCCAACCGGTTCAAGCTGACCAGCGGCCACAACAATCTCCTCGGTCCGCGCAAGGGCCAGCCAGCCCACACCAAAAACAGTGGTACCTATCAAGGTCCAGGTGACGGTGCGCATCCAGAAGCGCCCCTGCTGAAGAATCGACTCGTCGTAAGTGTCGAGTGTGGTTGCATCTTGCGTGGCGCTGGGATCAAAGCGGCGAAGAAAGTGGCGCGACGTTGAAACCAACCCGCTGGCACCCTGCTTGACGAGATCCTTCAATTTCTGCGGATGGATCTTCATCAGGAGCTCTCCTGTTGGCGATAAAGGGCGTAGTAGCGACCGCGATGCGTCATCAAGTCATCGTGTGTTCCCACTTCAACGACGGCTCCCTGATGGAGCATCACGATCATGTCGGCCCGACGGATGGTCGACAAACGGTGAGTAATGAAAAACACCGTCTGTTCATCCAGATTCTCTAGAAGGTTGTCGCAGACTTTCCGTTCTGTTTCGTAGTCGAGGGCACTGGTGGCCTCATCCATCACCAAAAGCTTTGGGTTACTCAGCAGGGTCCTTGCAATGGCAACTCTCTGTCTCTGACCTCCACTCAAAGCAGCACCCCGTTCGCCCACAGGTGTGCTGTAGCCACTGGGAAGATCCATGATGAAGTCATGGGCATTGGCGAGGCGAGCGGCCTTCACAATCTCTTCACTTGACGCTTCAGGGTTGGTGAGCGCAATGTTTTCGCTCACGGTTCCGCTGAACAGCAGAGGATCTTGAGGAACGATACCGATCTGACGACGCAGGGAATAAAGCTCGACCTTTCCGATGTCGTAGCCGTCGATCAGGATCCGACCTTCTTCGGGGTCATAGAGCCGAGGCAACAGCTTCATCAACGTGCTCTTGCCGCTGCCACTCTGACCGACAATCCCCACGAACGTGCCAGAGGGAATCTCCAGATTCACATCCTTCAGGACTTGTGGCTGCCCGGGGCGAAAGCGGAACGACAAGTTCTCAAACCGCACCTCTCCCTGGAGCGGTGGGAGCATCACCTTTGACTTGTCGACCTCATCGGATTCTTCCGGTGTATCGATCACATCTGCAAGCCGTTCAAAACTGACGCGCAGTTCCTGGATGTTCTGCCAGATGGTGGAAAGACGCAGCAGCGGCTGGGTCACGTAACCGGAGATGATCCGAAAGGCGATCAGCTGACCAAGGGTTAGATCACCACTCAGCACCATCGAGGCACCGATCCAGAGCACCATCAGCTGAGAGATCTTCTGCAGCACCTGACTGGTCTGGTTTAGGGCTGTGCCGGTGATCGTTTTCTCAAAAGTGCGGGCGATGTACTGGGAGTAGAACTCCTGCCATCGCCAGCGGCTAACCATCTCCACGTTCTGAGCCTTCACGGTCTGGATACCTGTGAGCACCTCCACGAGATGGCTCTGGGTCTTGGCGTTTTCTTCAGCAGCAGCACGGAACTGAAGGCGGAAGAGCGGGGCCCCCAGGATCGTTAGACCAATCTGGATCGGCAGAACGGAGAGGGCGATCAAGGTGAGCAGCCAGCTGTAGACCACCATCACCGCGATGTAGATCACCGAAAAAGCAGCATCCAGGATCGTGGTGAGGGCCTGACCAGTGAGGAAATTGCGGATCTTCTCCAGTTCGGCCACACGAGTTCCCAGTTCACCCACAGGGCGACGGTCGAAGTAGCCGAGGGGAAGACGCAACAGATGGTCGATCACCTCAGCACCGAGGCGCTGATCGATTCGGTTGGTGGTTTCAGCAAACAAGAAAGTCTTGAGGCTGCCGAGCACCCCCTCCAGAATGGTGACTACCACAAGGGCAATCCCCAACACCTGCAAGGTATCTAAGCTGCGTTGACTGATCACCTTGTCGATGATCACCTGAATGAGCAACGGGTTGGCCAGTGTGAAGAGCTGAACCACGAAACTGGCTGCCAACACTTGGATTAACACCCCGCGATAGCGCTTAAGAGCGGGCCAAAACCAACCTGGACCAAACTTCTGATCGGGAGTGGCATTAGACCGCTCCATCAGCAGCAGTTCGATCCCTTCAGGAAACTGCTCGGCCAAATCGTCCGGGCCGATCATCACCAGGCCTTGCTTGGGCGAAGCCAACTTCAGCCCCTGCTCATTGCTGGCGATCACCAAAGAAAACCCACCCTGCCAAGGCAGCATGGAAGGCACCTGCAGTCGAGTTCCCGCTTCTGCCGGGACCCTGGAAGCCATCACATGCAATCCCAGGCTCGCAGCCAACTGGCCGCAGACCTGAAGGTTGGGAGCAAGACCACGACGGAGGTTGTCTTGCAGGACTTTCTCAATTGAGTCCCGGCGGAACGGCAGCTTCATCAGCTGCGCCAACATCTGGAAGCAGGCGAGAGTTTCCTTGAGCGGACCCTCAGCCCGGATCAGGCGCAGGCTATCGACAACATTCCGCTCAGGACTGAAGCTACTTATGGGCGGAAGATCTTCTGCCTCCTGAATGGATGCAATTGGAAGGATCGATCCACTGCTTTGGTCTTGCGTATCGGCAGCTTTGCCTGATACAGCCGAGGCTGGCATGGACACCAAACGCAACGAAAACGTTTCACAAGAAGGCAGCTCTGCGGAAGAGGGAACAGACTGGCCAAATGTCAAATCACCCCATGCACTGGTGACATAAAGCTTCTTTCCAGCAGCGAGGGCAATATCGACTTCAGCTGGATCAGGGGAGCAGCGCTGAGAATATTGAAGAGCATCTTCAAGCTTTTCAAGAGCGGAGCTATCTGCCTCCGGGGTGTTCTGCTCAAGAGATTCCAACAACTTGAGCAGCTCCTGAGGCCATAGCTGCTGATCACACCACTGACGAAAGGAGGATTCGCTGGAGTAAAGCTCACGCCACAGTTCATCAGAAATAGCAGCGGCAATCACCTCCTCTGCCGCGATCACATTTTCGCAAGGAGCACCGCAAAGCATGCTGGCAGCGCCGATCACACTGCCAGGGCCAAACTTTCCCACAGTGGTAAGACGTCCGTTGTGGCGTCCAACCAATCTGGCCTGGCCTTGAAGAATGACAAGAATCCGAGCTGGGATGTCATTGGGGTCACATAGCTGCCCCCCAAGCTCGAAGCGGAATACCTTGCAGCCTCTCTCCAAAGAGGAAGCCGAGACATCGGACAAGCCACGGAACGCGGGATGGTCCAGGAGTGGGAAAGACGATCTCTGGGTCATCAGGAGATACTGAAATCACTGAAATCGTTTTTTGGGACAGATTCCATTGGCTTAGACTGCAACCGGCTCAAACTTTCAGCAGTTTCTTCGCTGATCCAAATATCAAACATTTCTTGGCACATCTGGTCGGAAACCTCATCGGTGAAAGTGGCTGGCGAGTAACGCTCCAAGCGAACCACTAGCCACCAGTCCGAGATACGAAAGGGTTCCAGCAACACGCCAGGCTGAGCGACTCGTAATTTCTCAACCAAGGTCGGATGCGCCTGAGTAAGGGAGACGGGGCCCACAATTCCATTGGTGTTGCGTTCCGGTCCCTCGGCATAGCGCTTGGCCAGATCAGCAAAGTTTGATTCGCCGGATTCGATCTGCAGGTACAGCTCGCGCGCCAGAAAGCTGCTCTCAAGACGCAGCAGGCTGTAAACCACTTGATCCAACTCACTTTTCCGTTCCAGGAAACGCGCCTCCGCCTTGGCCGCAAAACGCTCGCGCGCAAAACTCAAGCGAGCGATACCAAAGCAAAGACGGTCTAAAACCTCATCATCGCTTCGGCCAAGCTCCTCTAACAGCTCCGCCCACTGCTCGACTCCGTCGTAACCACGCTGTTGAAGCAAGCCAACCCGTGCCTCTTCAATCTGTTGATCAGAGACCGCAACAGCAGCAACCGCCTCACGCGTCACCATCTCCTCTACAAGAGGACTGAGCAAATTGAACTTGTTGAGCAGGGCTCGACCTTCGGCACCAATCGCACGCTGCAACTCAGGAACCACCGTTCCGCTCTTCACAGATCCAAAGCAACGCGCAAACCTTAAGTTCAAACGCCTTTGGATTCAGAATTTTTACAAATCAGCTGATCCATAGTCAGAACTCGAACAGTGTTTAAGACATGACTAGACGCGTTCTCATCACGGGTGGAGCCGGTTTCATCGGTAGCCACACCTGTCTTGTGCTGCTAGAGCAAGGCCACGAACTCGTAGTGCTCGACAACTTCCACAACAGCTCCCCCGAAGCACTGAACCGGGTTCAAGAGCTGGCGGGGTCCAAAGCCATCACTCTGGTGGAAGGGGATGTGCGTGACCCCGATGCGGTCGACCATGCCTTCAGCGGCAATACTCCCATCGATGGAGTGATCCACTTCGCGGGGCTCAAGGCGGTGGGAGAGTCCGTTGCCGATCCCCTGCGGTACTGGGACGTCAACCTCAACGGCAGCCGTGTGCTGACCGCCGCCATGGAGCGGCACGGCTGCCGCACGCTGGTGTTCAGCAGCACCTCCACGGTCTACGGCGAACCGGACACCTTCCCGCTGCGGGAAGACACCCCCACAGCCCCTATTCATCCCTACGCCCAGACGAAGCTGGCAGTGGAGCAGATGCTGCAGGCCCTGGGCCGCACCGGAGCCTGGCGGATCGCCGCCCTGCGCTACTTCAATCCCGTGGGAGCCCATCCCAGCGGACGCATTGGCGAAGACCCCCTGGGCATTCCGAACAACCTGTTCCCGTTCATCACGCAGGTGGCCGCAGGCCGCCGCGATCAACTGCGGGTGTTCGGCCAGGACTACCCCACTCCCGATGGAACAGGAATCCGGGATTACCTGCACGTGATGGACCTGGCAGACGCCCATGGCATGACCCTGGACCACCTCCTGAACCAGCCAGCCCCCTGCCAGTGCACGCTAAACATCGGTACCGGGCGGGGCCTGAGCGTGCTGGACGTGGTGCGTGGCTTCGAGGACGCCACAGGGATCAAGATCCCCTTTGAGGTTGTGGAGCGACGTCCGGGAGATGTGCCTCGGCTGGAGGCCTGCCCAAGGCAAGCGCAGGCCACCCTCGGGTGGAGCGCACAACGCTCACTGCTCGACATGTGCCGTGATGGCTGGGCCTGGCAGCAGGCCAATCCGGGGGGATATCGCGAGAACCCATGACTGCGGCTGGTGTGCTGCTCCTGGCCGGCGGCGGCCACAGCCATGCTCTGGTGTTGAAGCGCTGGGCCATGAGGCCGGAGCAACGTCCGAAGCAAAGCATCACGCTGATCAATCGCACCAGCACGGGCTTGTACTCCGGCATGGTGCCGGGGTTGATCGCTGGTCTTTATCAGCGCGACGAACTCGCCATCGACCTGCGCCAACTCTGTGACAAGGCAGGAGTGGCCTTCTTGGAAGCCGAAATCACGGGATTGAACCCGCAGGACAAATGTCTGAGGCTGCGCGATCGGCCTGCACTCCACTTCGATTGGCTCAGCCTGGATGTGGGAGCCATCAGCAGACCGAGTGCCACTGGAATTCCGATCAAGCCATTGGAAGCCTCGCTCGCTTTTCTCGAGAGCGAAGACCCAAGCGATCCCCTGCCACTGCGGGTGATCGGAGCGGGCGCTGCCGGCCTGGAGGTGGTCCTGGCACTGCGACGCCGCTGGCCGCTGCGGCCCCTGCAGCTGCAACACCGCCCTCGACAGCTGGATACCGCCACCAGGACGAGCCTGCAACGGGCCCGCATCGCCGTGATCGATGACGACAGCAGCCACAACGGACCCAGCCTGCTCTGCACGGGGAGCCAGGGGCCGGCCTGGCTGGCGAGCACCGGTCTACCGCTTGATCCCGATGGCCGGATCCGCACCGATCGGTGCCTTCGGGTGGAAGGACATCCATCCCTGTTCGCCAGTGGCGACTGTGCCGTGATCGCCGCAGAACCCCGGCCGGCGTCTGGGGTGTGGGCGGTGCGAGCAGGACGCCCCTTGGCCGACAATCTGGAAGCAGCCTGCCAAGGCAGACCATTACGCCCCTGGCAGCCACAACGCCAGGCACTGCAATTGATTAGCAGCCATCAAGATGCCGCTTGGGCGCGTTGGGGTGGCTGGCGACTGGGACCATCCCCCCTGCTCTGGATGCTGAAACAACGCATCGATCGCGCCTTCATGGCCGGCTTTCAGCAGCCAGCAGCGATGGCCGATACAGCGCCCATGGCTTGCCGGGGTTGCGCCGCAAAGTTGCCGGCCCAACCCCTGGCCGCAGCCCTAGCGCGGGTGGAGCTTGGGGGACAGCCCGAAGACACCGCTTGTCTGCCGGGAAGCAAAGGGCTGCTGCAAAGCATGGATGGCTTTCCAGCACTGGTGAGTGACCCCTGGCTCAACGGCCGGTTGACAGCCCTGCATGCCTGCTCGGATCTCTGGGCCTGCGGTGCCCATGTCTCCAGCGCTATGGCAACGGTCACGTTGCCAATGGTTTCAGCCAATGAGCAGCAGGAGCTGCTGGTGCAGACCCTGGCCGGCATCCGCTCAGTGCTGGGCGAACAGGGCGCCGAGCTGATCGGTGGACACACGATGGAATCCCGCAGCGCCTCACCAGTGCCAGCAAGCCTTGGGGTGCAGATCACCCTCACGGTGAACGGCGACAGCCCTCAATCACCCTGGCTGAAATCAGGGCTGCAGCCCGGTGATGCCCTGCTGATCAGTCGCCCCCTTGGCACCGGAGTGTTGTTCGCAGGGGCCATGAGCGGCGCCACGAAAGCGGCTGAGCTGGATGCTGCGCTTCAGACCATGACCTGCAGCCAGCACACGCTTATTGAGCAGATTGAGCCGATCCGCGAAGGGATTCATGCGTGCACCGACATCACGGGGTTCGGCCTGCTCGGGCATCTGGGCGAGATGCTCCAGAACAGCCCAGGACTAACCGTCGAGCTGGACGGTTCTGCCATTCCGGCCTACCCCGGTGCACTGGAGCTGCTCGAACGCGGTCTCTCCAGCACCCTGGCCCCCTCCAACCGAGCTGCCTGGCGCTGGCTGGAAGGCCCGGTTCAGCTGAAACAGCCCCCCTCCGCGGGCCTACTGGAGCTGCTGGTGGACCCGCAAACCTGCGGCCCGCTGTTGCTGGCCTGCAGCAATGAAGCCGCGACGAAACTCACTCAGAACGGCTCCTGGCTTCAAATCGGCAGCGCAACAGCCGTGCATGGCTGAGATCACTGGCTTGCGGTTCACAGCGGTAACCCGCCTGCTCAGCCTGCAATTTCAAGGGTTTGAGCTTGCGCTCCATGGCCTGAGGCGGCCCACTGCTGGCCAGCCAGAGTTGCGGCGGCAGATGATCAAGCCCCTGCAGCCGTTGCTTCAGATCTCCCTTGCCTCCCCATGGCGCTGAAGGCGAAGGGATCCGCCCCATCGCCGCCTCCATCCGATCGCTGAGGTTGAACAGTCGCTGGCGGGGGCTGTAGCGCTCCTCCAAACCACTGGTGCGCTGGCTGATCAGACGGAACTGGTCCTGTTCCCGCACACCACCGACGCCAGCATCGAGCTCTGAAAATCCAGGCCCCCACCAGCTGATCAACATCAGCCCCAGCACCACCAGAGCAGAGCCGCGGCCAAATCGGTTGAGCTCCAGAGCACCGATCTGCACCGCCAGGACGGGCACCAGAGCCGGCAACAGCACGACGAAATAGCGGCTGAAAGCCATCGGCTTCAGAAACGACACGACAACAACTCCAACCACCATCAACAGGGATGGCATCAGCCCGCTTCGATCAAGCAGAGATGTCTCCGGCCATGACCAACGGAGCAGCCCTCCCCAGCGCCGCACAACCACCAGCAACAGCAGAACAAGGGCCAATTTGGGCAGCGGCCAGAGGCCGAGGCCGCGGGCCAGGGTCTCCTCAAACAGAGCGTAATCAGGCACACCAATCCAGCTGCCGGCCCTGGAGCTGAACAGGTAATCCGCGGCATAGGCCATCCAGGCCAAGGCCGGGAGAGCTCCGATCAGCGCGGCAGCGGAAAGGCTCCAGCGGCGTCGCCAACCATCCCAAGCCGCGGCCGCCATCACCAGAAACAAACCATAGAAATGGGTCAGACCGGCCAGCCCCGCCACCGCCCCGTAGGCGACGGGATGGCCCAAGCGGCGCCACCACCAGGCCAGAGCCACCAGCAGCACCAGCACGGCATAGCTCTTGCCTTCGATCGCGAACCGAATCGGATAAGGACTGCAAAAGGCCAAGAGCGCTGCAACTGCCCCCACCCTGGCCTGAGTGCCCGTATGGCCAAGGGCCATCGCCTGACGGACTATCACCAGACCACCGGCGAGATACGCCAGCCAGGACAGCAAGCGCAGGCTGACCGGACTCTGACCGACCACATGCCCCCAGAGCCAGAGCAGGCAGTAATAGGCCGGGGGATGGGTGTCCTCCCGAAGCATCCCCAGCAGGCTGCCGAAGCTGGGCTGAAAACTCTTGCCGACGCTGTACAGCTCATCGCTCCACAGCGCCGTGGCATCGATCAACAGCAAGGCCCTGAGGCCAAAAGCCAGACAAAGGGCCAGCACCAGCACAAGCCAACTGCGTTTCATCGGCTGCGGTCCTGCGCTGCGCTGCGCTGCCGGCGCAACTCTTCACCGATCGCCGGCCCTTGCTGCCAGCCTGCGGCGATCAGATCGCGCGCCGTTTGCGGGGCCTGAATCCGCCGCCAGCGGCCCCACCAACGCAGCAGGGGCTTCCATTGCTTGGGCTTGAGGGTCACCGCCAGGGCCACCACTTCCGGAGGCCAACCCTGTTGTTCGATAGCCGTTGACCAGATCGACGGGGTGGCCTCCAAAGGTGGAGGCGTCTCGACCAGCCAGTCGCGCAATTCCCCGCACTGCTGCAGCCATTGCTGTTGCTTGCCAGGAATCTGCAACCGTTGCGCGACAGCAACCGGATCTGCTGCTCCCAACAGAAGAGCCGACATCAAGGGAAGACCCAGGCGTTGTGCCCAGTGCAGCCGCTGCGTACGCCATGGATCGTTCTGAAGCTGGGAGTCCAACAGCGGCAGTGCCTGCCACTGCTCCAGCAGGTCCAACGCCTGCGGCCAGGGTTCCCGCTCCAGCAGTCGCTCCAACTCCATCCGCAATCGTGTTGAAAGGGCCGGCGGTGCCACCGTGGCGGCATCACCCGGACGCCAGTCCCAGGGCCACTCTTGAATGGTGCTGCGAATCTGCTTGCTGCTCTCCTCCGCGAGCTGAAAACCGAGCCGAGCGGCGTAACGGGCGGCCCTGATCACCCGGGTGGGGTCGTCCTGAACACTGCCGACGTGCAGAAACCGCAGCTGGCCTGATGCCAGATCCTCCTGGCCATGGTGGAGATCGATCAGCTCATTGGCCACCAGATCGAGGGCCATGGCATTGATCGTGAAGTCCCGGCGCGCGAGGTCAGCCTGAAGGGTGCCCGCCTGCACCACGGGATTCTCTGCAGGGGCGGGGTAATGCTCCTGGCGCGCTGTGGCCAGATCCAACGGGATCCCGTCCAGCTGGAACGCCACCGTGCCGAAAGCACCATGCTCCTGAACACCGCTGATGCGTTCGGAACCCAGCTGACGGTTCAGTTCCTCCACAAGCGGAGCGGCATCTCCCTCCACCACCCAGTCCAGATCGGGAACACCCGACCAGGCACGGCCGTAACGCTGATGAAGAAGCTGATCGCGCACAACCCCGCCGACCAAGGCCAAACGCGGAATCCCAAGCAACCGGGCAGCTCCCTGCAACTCCTCCAGAACGGAAGACGGCACACCCGGAAGATCCATTGCGGGGCTTGCAGGAGAATGCGTCGATCATCACGGATTCTGTCCTTGTCCGCTCTCACCCGCTGCCTTGAAGAGGAAGCCTCAGCGATCGCCACTGCTGCTGAACGCTTGAGCAGCGAGCAGGTGGAAGCCGCCTTGGCCCTGCTGGAGCGCTGTGCAGATCGCAAGGCCAAGCTCGTGATCACAGGTGTGGGCAAAAGCGGCATCGTGGCTCGCAAGATCGCAGCCACGTTTTCGTCGATCGGGCTGATGGCCCTCTTCCTCAATCCCACCGATGCACTGCATGGTGATCTGGGGGTGGTGGCCGCCGAGGACGTCTGCCTGCTGCTGTCCAACAGCGGCGAAACCACCGAACTGTTGGAGGTGCTGCCCCACCTGACCCGACGCGGAACCGGGCGGATCGCCATCGTTGGACGGGCTGACTCCTCCTTGGCCCGCGGCAGTGACGTGGTGCTGGAAGCCGGCGTGGACCGTGAAGTGTGTCCTCTGAACTTGGCCCCCACCGCCAGCACCGCCGTGGCCATGGCCATCGGTGACGCCCTGGCAGCGGTGTGGATGGAACGCCGCGGCATCTCACCGGCGGATTTTGCCCTGAATCACCCCGCTGGATCGTTGGGCAAACAGCTGACCCTCACAGCCGCCGACCTGATGGTTCCCGCCAGCCAGCTGCACCCCCTTCAGCCCAACACCCCCTTACCTGAGGTGATCGGCGGTTTAACGCGCGATGGCATCGGCAGTGGCTGGGTTGAAAATCCCGACAGCCCCGGAGGCCTCCTGGGCATCCTCACGGATGGCGATTTGCGGCGGGCCCTGCAGGATCACGGCGCTGAAACCTGGACCCATCTGACGGCGAAGGATCTGATGACTGCAGATCCGATCACGGTGAACGCCGATGTTCTTGTGGTGAAGGCCCTCGAACAGATGGAGCGCAACCGGCGGAAACCCATTTCAGTGCTTCCAGTCGTGAATCAAGAGAATCAATTGATGGGTCTCCTGCGGCTCCATGATCTGGTTCAGGCCGGCCTCGCATGAAGGGACTGCGCTGGTGGTTGCTGCGGCACCGCCTCAGAAGAGTTCAGTTGCTTGTACTGGACGTGGATGGCGTGCTGACCGATGGTGGCCTTTGGTTTGACGCTGAGGGGCATCTGAGCAAGCGCTTCGATGTGCGCGATGGTCTTGGGATTCGCCTGATGCAACAGGCGGGGCTTCAGATCGCCTTTCTCAGTGGTGGCCAGGGAGGAGCAACGGAGGTGCGGGCCCGGCAACTGGGCATCGACCACTGCCTTGTGGGCGTCAAAGACAAACCGGCCGCCCTCACGACCCTGCAGAACCAACTGGACGTGAGTGTCGAGCAGACCGCATTCGTGGGAGATGACCTCAACGATCTGGCCGTTCGTCCGGTGGTTGGTCTGCTGTTCGCCCCCGCTGATGCCTGTCGGCCCGTCCGCCGCGGAGCCGATGCTGTGCTTCGCCGGCGCGGTGGCCATGGAGCTGTCCGCGAGCTGGCGGAGAAGATCCTTATGGCGCGTGGACGCTGGGGACGTCTGAGTCGCGACGGCTGGAAGGACCGCAACGACTGAGCTCAGACCATCGCCCGGGCCTGCTCCAGCTGCTCGGCGGTGTCCACCGACAGAGAGGTTCCTTGCACCGGGAAGGTGGCAATGGTGAGACCCGCCTCAATCAGCCGCAACTGCTCGAGCCGCTCCAGATCCTCCAGGGGTGACGCGGGCAGCTGGTCCCAGGCAGTCAGCACATCTCCGCGGAAGCCGTACATCCCCACATGCCCCCAATAGGTGGTGTGCTGATGCCACTCCGCTTCAGCCACATCACGCACGTGGGGAATCGCGGAGCGAGAGAAATACAAGGCGCGGCCGTCATGGGCCAGCAGGGTCTTCACCACATTGGGGTTGTGAACTGATTCAGGCGTCAGCCCGTAAACGGGCGTGACCACAGCAGGCACAGGGTCCTGACGCCTAAATTCCTCGACCATGGCATCAATCACAGCAGGATCAATGAAGGGTTGATCGCCCTGAACGTTGATCACGGCGGTCTCTTCAGCCACGGAATCGGCTTCCCCCCAGGCTAGAGACATGAGGGAGTGGGCCACCGATGCGATGCGCTCGCTGCCGGAACTGCAGGACTCCGCTGTCATCAGCACCGGAAAACCCCAGTCCTCGGCCCGGGTCTGCAACTCGGCGCTATCGGTGCAGAGCACCACCGCTTCAATGCTGCGGGCCTCACGGCAACGTTCCAGAACACGCTGGATCATCGGCTTGCCGCCGATGTCCGCCAGCATCTTGTTGGGCAGCCTTGAAGACTGCAACCGGGCCGGAACGGCCACCACACACTTGCGAATCGCCATCAATCCCAGAGTTTCATTGCATCGTCGCGGGCGCTGAACCATTCAGCCGCAAGAGGCCCGCCCATGGTGCGCTGTTCGCGAAACCAAGGACCACCAAGAGTCCAGTGCAACATCGGGGAGACCTGCTCGGACTCAGGCGGAGCCTGCACATCCACCAGATGATTCCAACCGCCTTGGATAGCGCCGATCTCATGGTCGCCCTCCAGCCAGTGGAATCGGTGCAGCTCCAGCCCCGTGGCCGTGTTCACATAGTCGGGCGTGAGCTTGGTGCAGCGGCTGCAGTTAAGCAGCATCAGAGAACTCCAGTTCTTCTTCGGATAAGCGCTCTGCACCTCACCGAGGAATTTCACGGTCTCGCCGGGCACGTGTTCGTGCTGCACGCACATGGCGCCATAGGAGTCATCGCGCTGATCCCAGAGCGCTTTGATGTCCGCCCGGCACAGCATGTCGCAATCCATGAACAGAGCCCAGCCCTGGTAGCCCATCAGGTATGGCACCAGAAACCGGGTGAAGGAAAACGCCGTGCTCTGTTTGGGGTCTCGTTCGCGGCGAAACAATCCCTGAGCCTCCAGCTGAGGCGTCACCAGCGGCGTGATCGCCAGAGGAACACTGCTGTTCTGATAAAGACTGTCGATCAGAACATTGGTCGCCGCCCGCTCTCTGGGGTCGTAGCCGATAAAAATTGGAATCGGCTGACTGGTGGTCGACACAGGCCGTCGATGGCTGGTGAGGAGATTAAGCGGTGGTCACGGGCTCGATCGGCGCCAGACGCGGATCAAGGATCTTGGGACCCATCCCGGCGAACTTGACCGCAATCGAAACCTTCTCGCCGCTGCCGAAGGTGTGGGTGATTTCGCCAACCCCGAAACTGGCGTGGATCACCTGATCTCCAACTTGCCAGCTGCGTCCGGGAGCTGGGCCAGCCTGACGGCGACGCACAGCATTGGCTGGGGCCGTTGACGGCTTATCGCGGTCCACACGGGTGAGCCGATCAAGACGCCGTTCCCTCCGCAGCGCCGCCCCGCCGGTCTGGGGGAGATCGCCCTGAACCAGAGCTTCCGGCAACTCCGACAGAAAGACCGAGGGCACCGCCGCTTCGCGCATGCCGCCCCAGAGACGACGCTCACAGGCATGGGAGAGGAACAGCCGTTCCTTGGCCCGAGTGATGCCGACATAGCAAAGACGGCGCTCCTCCTCCAGCGAGGCGGGGTCATCCAAAGAGCGGTAGCTGGGAAACAATCCCTGCTCCAGGCCCACCAGGCACACCACAGGAAATTCGAGGCCCTTGCTGCTGTGCAGCGTCATCAGGGTGACGCGATCAGCGGCCGTGTCTTTGCTGTCGGCATCGCTGGACAAGGCCGCCGTGGCCAGGAATCCCTCCAGGTCGCCCTCGTCGTTTTCCTCCTGGTACTGCAGGGCCGCGTTCACCAGTTCCTGCAGGTTGCGGCGGCGCTCCTCCGCCTCATCGGTGCCATCAGCAATCAACTCACTGACGTAGCCGCTTTTCTCCATCACCTGCTGAATCAGCGCCGAGGGCGCCTCGTCACGGCTGCGGGCCTTCAGGTCATTCACCAGATCACAGAACTGCAGGAGACCCTTGGCGGAGCGGCCGCCGAGGGAGCGCACCGCCTCGGGATCACTCACCACATCCCAGAGCGGAATTCCCAGTTGATTGGCCGCATCGGTGAGGCGCTGAATCGTGGTCTTGCCGATGCCGCGTTTGGGCACGTTGATCACCCGCAGCAGGCTGACGGTGTCAGCCGGATTCACCAGCAGACGCAGATAGGCCAGCAGATCCTTGATTTCGCGGCGGTCGTAGAAGCGCAATCCCCCCACAACGATGTAAGGGATGCCCCAGCGCACCAGCGATTCCTCAATCGCACGGGACTGGGCATTGGTGCGATAGAGCACCGCCATGTCGCCCCAGCTCAACTCGGGGTTGGCAGCTTCCATCGTGCGCAGGCGGTGCACCACGGCTTCCGCCTCGGCGATCTCGTCATCACAACGGGTGAGAGTGATCAGCTCTCCCTCTCCTCGGGTGGGACGGAGAACCTTGTCGATCCGCTCGCTGTTATTGGCGATCAGGGCATTCGCTGCCTCAAGGATCGTGGCGGTGGAGCGGTAGTTCTCCTCCAGCTTCACCATCGTCCGGGTGGAGTCGTCCGGCGCCTGATCACCGAAGTCGTCCTGGAACCCCATCAGGATCGTGAAGTCAGCCGCACGGAAGCTGTAGATGCTCTGGTCGGCGTCGCCGACCACAAACACCGAACGACCTGACCAGTCCTCAACATCCTGAGGATCCTTGCCATCGGTCACCAACAGCTTGATCAGGTCGTACTGGGTGCGGTTGGTGTCCTGGTATTCATCCACCAGCACATGGCTAAAGCGGCGGTGCCAATAGCTGCGCACCTGCTCGTTCTGCTGCAGCAACTGAACCGGCAGCAGCAGCAGATCGTCGAAATCAAGGGCGTTGTTCGCCGCTAAGGCTTTGCGATAACGCCGATAGACATCGGCGGTGAGCTTGCCCCGCTGGCCTTCCGCATTCGCCTCGAGCTGGTCCGGCAGCCAACCCTGGTTCTTGGCATTGCTGATGGCCCAACGGGTCTTTTTGGGCTCGAACCGTTTGGGATCCAGCTGCAGTTCCTGGGTCACGATCTCCTTCACCAGGCTCTGGGCATCGGCCTCGTCGTAGATCGAGAACTGTTTGGTCCAGGTGAGTCCTTCCGCGTCCTTGAACTTGTCGATGTCGTAGCGGAGCATCCGCGCAAACAGGGCATGGAAGGTGCCGATCCACAGCTCCTTGGTCACCTCCCTGTAAATGCGGGATCGCAGCTGGCGCTGCTCCACCGGGGGCAAGGTGCTCCAGGGCTGGCCGTACTGGCTCTGGGCCAGACGCTGCGCCAGGAGAAGCTCAAGCCGCTCCTTCATCTCGCGGGCGGCTTTGTTGGTGAAGGTCACCGCCAGGATTTGGGCGGGATCGGCTCCGTGCTCGCCGATCAAATGAGCGATCCGATGGGTGAGGGCACGCGTCTTGCCACTGCCGGCGCCTGCCACCACCAGCAGGGGCCCCTCGTGATGGTCCACCGCCCGGCGTTGGGCGTCGTTGAGGCCGGCCAAAAAGCTCATGGGTGGAGATTAGTGGTGCTTAGATGCCTCCAACGCCGCAGCGCTGCAGGCCAAGGTCGTGGACCTGCTCAAGTCCAAACCCGAACAAGACATTCGCTAGGCCATGCGAACGACGACCACGGTCTTTGAACAACGCTGGAGCTTCTGGCTGTCAGCACTATCTGGTGCGGCCTTACTCATCAGCGCGGGCCTAGCGCTCTGGCTTCAATCCGGCGCAAGCGGATTCAGCGCTCTTCCAGAAACAACAAGGGACTCTCTGCTGAGCCAATACAACGCCATCGCCCATGGAGGATTTTTCGCTGTTTTGGCTGTCCTCGCTGGACTGCTGATTCGTTCGATTGTTCAAGCAAACACACAGGACGCACAACCAAAACCACCAAAACCCTGGCCCTTCATCGTCACAGATTTCGTCAAGCAACATCCAGTCGTGACGATCATCCTCACGATTTACGTGGTGCTGATGGTGCAGGAAAGCAGCTGGTTCTATAAAGAAATTCTCACCTGGTTTAACGACATACAAAGCGATCAGCTCCTGAACAATTTCAGCCTCAGGCAAAGGTTGATCAATGAAACGATGGGGAGAAACGATTTTCGCTTCTTTCCACTCTCCCACCAGGATCTTCATACCCTCAGCTGGGTCACGCCTTACACCAAGGTGTGGTCATTGGTGAGCGCATTTGAACTCATCGCCACGATCATCGTTGGCTGCAAGCTGATTGAACGGGTCAACAACAACCGCACAAGCGCTTCTCCCATCCTGATGGGAACACTGCTGTTCCTCTTCACCAGCGCATCGGCTTACAACTATTTCCAGTTCATCTACAGCGAACGCTTTCTCACATTTCTGCTGGCGTTATACGCCTATCACTACTGCGTTTACCTGGACTCTGGCCAGCTGCGCAACGGCCGACTCGCCCTGCTCTCTGCGCTGTTCATTCCATTCTTCAAAGACACAGCCGTGCTGCTAGCCGTGGTCCCCGCCGCCACAACGATCGTCGCGGGCAGCCTCGGCGGCATGCCCAGACGCCCGAAATGGGGATCTGTCCAGCCCTCCCAGTGGATGCAGGCCTATGCCCTGGAGATCGCCATCGTCAGCTTGGCACTCTTTTTTCTGGCTTCGTTTGCGATTCTCAGTGCGCTTCCAAGCATTGCCGCTGATGTGCCGCGCTATGACGCACATCTGGGCTTCTCAGTGCTGGCACTGGATATTCGCCTGATCGTCTTCCTGGGCTTCATCACAACACGCTTCTGGCTGATCGGTCGCAGACAAGCCGATGTCACCGCCCTCGATGGTCTGAACCTTGCGGCACTGGCCTATGGATTCGCCCTTTTCGCCTTGGTGGGACTGGAAGGCAGCAACTACATGAGCCTGCCGATTCAGTTTGTCGCCGTTCTCGACATCTTGATGATTTGGGAGAGCCTCATCGCACCAAAACTGAAGAACCGAATGAACGGCCGCCAGGCTCAAGCTGTGGCCCTCGGCACCACGTTGTTGCTGCTGAACATCGAAGATCGACAAGCCGACACATTCCGAAAACGCGCACAACTGATCAGCTGGAAACAACGTTCATGGCGGACAACCCTGAACGAAGCCAGAGCCATCACAGAACGTGCCAAAGAAAACGGAGAAACCGTCAACCTGATCTACTCAAAAGGATGGTTCAAGCATTCCGATCAGATGAAGGCTCTCACCTACGACCGCCTTGTGTATTACGACATCGACACCAGGCGCTACATCGTCAAAGCAGGAATCGGGAAAGGGGAGTTGTACACACCGCAATCGGGAGATTTTTTGGTTGACATCGATACGGGCAAAAAACTGACCCAATATGGAATTGATCTCTCCAATTACAACGTGCTCTATCAAGAGGATCCAAACCGTCAGTACGCACGGATCTTCCGCCATCGCTGATCGACCGAAGAACCGAATGGATTGAAGGCGGGTAGGCTCGCCGATCACTGGACGTGATTGAAACCGTGGCGCATCAGATCCAACTGGGAGATATCACCTTCGCGAACGACCGCCCCTTCGCCCTTCTTGGTGGCGTGAACGTTCTCGAGGATCTCGATTTTGCCCTGCGTTGCGCCGGCCACTACAAAGACGTCTGCACAAGGCTGAACATCCCGTTGGTGTTCAAGGCGTCGTACGACAAGGCCAATCGTTCCTCCATTCATTCCTTCCGTGGTCCCGGCCTCGACGAAGGGATGCAGATCCTCCAGGCGGTGAAGGACACCCACGGCATTCCGGTCATTACCGATGTGCACAGTCCGGAAGAAGCTGTCGCTGCCGCCAAGGTCGCCGACATCATTCAGCTCCCGGCTTTTCTGGCCAGGCAGACCGATCTGGTCCGCGCCATGGCTGAAACCGGTGCGGTGATCAACATCAAGAAGCCACAGTTCCTGAGTCCGGAACAGATGCGCAACATCGTGGACAAATTCCGCGAATGCGGGAACGAGAAGCTGCTGCTGTGCGAGCGCGGCACCAACTTCGGTTACGACAATCTCGTTGTGGACATGCTGGGGTTCGGCGTGATGAAGCGAACCTGCGATGACCTTCCTCTGATCTTCGATGTCACCCACGCCCTGCAGTGCAGGGATCCAGGCGGTGCTGCCTCCGGCGGACGTCGCAGCCAGGTGGTGGACCTGGCCCGCTCAGGCATGGCGGTTGGACTGGCCGGTTTGTTCCTGGAAGCACATCCAGACCCGGCGCAAGCCCGTTGCGATGGCCCCAGCGCATTACCTCTCGATCAGCTGGAACCGTTTCTCACGCAGGTCAAAGCCATCGATGATCTGGTGAAGGCCATGCCAGACCTGCAGATCAACTGATACCCATTCAAACGGCAAAACGTTTTGGCATCTGACGCAACCTTTCTGCTCGGCGTTGGCGCCCAGAAAGCGGGAACCTCCTGGCTGCACGATCAACTCAATCGCCGCAGCGACGCCGATTTTGGTTTTCTGAAGGAATACCACATCTTCGATGCTCTCGAACTGGAACGCTTTGCCAACTTCCGGCCCAAACGGCCCACACCGCTGAAGTGGCGCACCTGGCGTCGGGCGCGGTTCATTGCGCGTCCTGAGCGCTACTTCGACTACTTCGCATCACGGCTCAAGCCACCCCAGATCCGCCTGACGGGAGACATCACACCCTCCTATGCCGGGTTGAGCGCTGAGAGCTATCAGCGCATCCAGAAAGCCTTCGCGCAACGCGGCGTGCAAACGCGGGCGGTGTTCATCATGCGCGACCCGGTGGAACGGTTCTTGTCGCAGCAACGAATGCAATTGCGCAAGCGGGGCTTGCTCACACCAGCGCATGAAATCGAACACCTGAACAAAGCCAGCCTCAAGCTGCTCAAACGTGAATCTCCACGCAACGACTACCCCGCAACCCTCGATGCATTGCGGGACGGACTGGCTAAATCGGAGATCTTCATCGGTCTGTACGAAACGCTGTTCACAGCAGTGACACATCGGAAGTTGTGCCGGTATCTCGGCATCCCGGAGCAGGTCTCCGACGGGAGCCACCGGGTGAATGCCAGCCAGGCCACCACATCGGTTCCGCTGGAGGTGCTGCAGCGCTTGGGCCGGCACTTCTCTCCCTTGGTGGCAGCTGTTCAGGAGCGCTGTCCAGATCTTGCGGTTGAGCAGCACTGGGCCACCGCCATGACCTGGCGGGAGGCCTGAAGCCATCAGCGGCAGAGCAAGTTGTTCGAATACACCAGCCGACGGTTCATGCGGGCAACGCCCGGCATAAGCAAGCCGAGATGCGCAGCCGTGGGCGCCTGCGCCCCCAACCAGGCACCGTCATAAGCAATCGATCGACTCCGATCCGCATCGAAACGCACCCGGTTTCCCGCGAGGATGTGACTGCTGCTATTCAGACCAGGAGCCAGCATCGTCGCCTGGAAATCGATGGCCAGCCAGTCGCAGAGCAACTGCAAACTGCTCTGGGGCTGAAGCGCAAATTCCTCATATCCCAGACGAAACACCGGGTACGGAGACTGGCGAAAGGCCCGTTCAAACTTGGCATTGACACGCCACCAGCGCGCCAGCTGACGCGCTGCCGGCCAGCGTTGGCCTGCCTTACGGCCGGCCTGGGCCCGGGAATGCACCCAGGAGCGCACGTCACGCACGAGATGGATGATCCGAATGTCAAACATCGCCTCGGGCAACCGCGTCATCTCCAGATCGTCCTGATACGAGTCCACGTGCCACACCGCCTCACCCGCGTGGGGTGAATGCAACAGCAGCCGCTGCACTTTCTCCTGCATCGGCACTTGGTCATACAGGCGCAGCCACTCAAGCTGAGGGCCCCAGATTGGGCACTCCGCGGCAACGACCCCACAGGTGCAACGCCGTTCAAACCGGTGAGCACCGCGCAGTTGGCTGGGCCCGCGATGCTCATCCCCCGGCTTTGGCATCACCAGAATTCGCGCCGCCTCACCCAGGCCAATGATCTGCGGATGCGCCCCCAGGGCCAAATCCAGCATTGTTGTGCCGCTGTGGCCGAGACCACGGATCAGCAGCAACTTCAATCGCTTGCTGCTCATCGGCTTCGGCCCACCAAATCGTTGAGAAGCATTGTGATCTGATCCACGTGATGCGCCACGGTGAACCGAGCCTGAGCCCGAAGCTGCCCAGCCGCACCCCAAGCAGCCGCGAGATCCGGTTGGTCCACCAGCAAGGCCATCGCCTCCGCCATGGCACGACGGTCGCCTTCCTCCACCAGCCGCCCGGTCTGCTGATCCACGACAACATCAGGAATCCCGCCATGACGGGTGGCCACCACAGGCAGACCGCAAAGTTGAGCTTCCATCACGGAGACCGGACATCCCTCCTCATCCCCATCCTCCGCCGTGCGGGAATGCTGGACAAACACCCGCGCACGACGCATCTCCTGGGCCACCGCATCGGGTGACAGCACGCCAGGGAACTGAACACACTGCTCGAGGCCAAGCTGGCGAGCCCTGGCCTGCACGAGGGGGAACAGAGGTCCATCACCCACCATCACCAGGCGGCAGGCATTGGCCTGGTCCGTCAGGCCTCGCAAGAGGGCAAAGGCTTCCAGGGTGTCCAACGGACCTTTTTTGGACACAAAACGACCCACCGCAAGAAACCGAGGAGGCATGGAGGCGGGAGTGGCCCCCTGAAAGCGCTGCTCATCGGCACCGGATGGACTGATCAACAGCTGTGCGGGCTTGGCACCCAGGGCAACCAAACGACTCCGCATCGTTTGGTTCTTGACGATCACAGCCGAGGTGAGCTGAAACAAACGGCGATAACGCTGCTCCAGACGCCTCACGTAACGCTCCGCTGAAGCATCGGCGCCGCGGAAGTGAACCGCCAGGGGCACTCCCGTGCGGGCCAGCTCCATCACCCGAACGGCATGAAAGCCGAACTCCACCATCACCACATCCGGCCGGTGGCGCCGCACCAACAGCACAGCCACGAGAGACGCAGGCAGGGTGGCCAGCCGAAGCCAGCCCAAGCGGGTGCAGACCTTGCTGGTGAGCACCGCCAGGCCATAGAGGGCTTTGAGGGGCTCACGCCAAGGAAACTCGTCCCCGAAACAAGCCTCCACCGCAAACGGCAAGCGGGCCAGGTTCGCGCGCACGAAGGTTTCCGTCCGTGCGCGCCGGGTCGGCGCCAACACCAGAACACGTGCTGTCATGACAACGCCAGGATCGACCGCCAAAGCGGCTCCAACTGGGGCCAATCCAAGGCAGCGATTCGTGCTCGGGCCGCATCGCCCATTCTCCTGCAACGGTCTGGATCCGAGGCCAGCGACTCCATCGCTGCAGCCAGAGCGACCGGATCATCACTCGGTACGACCAAACCGCTCACCCCCGGCTCCACCACCTCCAGGGGACCAGGAGAAGCATCCGTGACGATCACAGCCAGACCAGCAGCCATGGCCTCCAGCAAGGCATTGGGCATGCCTTCAAAACGGGAGGGCAAGACGAACACAGCAGCTTCCGCCAGAAAGCGCTGCGGATCGGCGCGAAACCCTAGGCATCGCAGCTGATCGGACACGCCAAGATCCTTCGCCTGCACTTGCAATCTGTCGCGCTCTGGACCATCACCCACCAAGGTGACGGGCCAAGCCGCTGCAGGTCCGCTCAACTGGGGCAAGGCTGCAATCAACACATCCAGCCCCTTCTGCGGTACGAACCTGGCCACGCTGATGAAGCCGGTGGCATTGGACGTCCCACTGCCAAGCGCAGGAGCTGGCGCAGCGGGCAACGGATTGGGCAGCAGGGCTAAACGCTCCCAGGCCCCCATCGCTTCCAAAGCCGTGAGAACGCCTGCTGTGTTGGCGGTCACCACATCCGCCCGGCGATAGGCCAAAGGCCGCAGGCGCTGCCACACCTCCGGCAGCAGCTGAAGCGAGGGGTCGTTGCGCTCGGACACCACGAGGTGAATCGGCAAGTCCCAGGCGGCACAACAACAGGTGATGTTGGTGCGGGTGAGCAGAGCCAAGACCCGATGGGGCCGCTGAGAGCGGAACTGACGTCGCAGCTGCCGGAAGCGAAAACCAGCTGTCGCCTCCGTTCCGAGACGAAACAGCTGCATGGCAAGACCCCGACCCCCTGGATGGACACGGGCTTCGAACCAGCCGGCGAACCAACGCAGCTGCAGCTGAAACAGCAAGCGGATCAACTTGTCGAGTTGGGCCAGGGCAAAACGACCAGCGCGGGCCCACCAGGAGCGATGGGTCGGCGCCCCCAGCTCCAGCAGTGGGATCCCGTCGGGGAGGTCTTGGGCCACGGGATGGCCAGGGATAAGGGTGACCAGCTTCACCTTCAACCCCTGAGCAGCGAAATAACTGGCGGCAATCAAGGCCACTTTCTGAGCGCCTCCCGCCCCCAGATGCGGCAACACCAGCCACAGATCATCACGGCCTGAATCCGTCAGCACCGGCACGACCATCAAAGCGACCCCATTAAATCGAGAAACACAGGTCGCAAGCTCTCCGGGGCATTGCGTTGGCGGACCGCCTTAGCCCTTGAGGCAAAAGCCGCGCGCGCTGCGAGATCTGCCAAGGCCCGACGCAAGGGTGGTGCCATGTCGCTGGAAGCGACGTGCTCGGACACGAGCCAACCGTTCACGCCTGAATCAATCAGGTCTGAAGGGCCTGTTGGACAGTCCACCGCAAGGCAAGGCAGACCAGAGGCCATCGCCTCAAGCAACACATTGGGATAGCCCTCAAACCGAGAGGCAAGAACAAACAGATCACTGGCCTTGTACCAATCCCCCACATTGCCGACGTTGCCCGGAAGGATCAGACGCGAAGACGCGGAGCCCATCAGCTGGCGCAGCCGAGCCGCCTGATTGACGCCGTGATACGGCTCGTCCTCGATGCCAAGAATCACCAGCGACCAATCGGTGAAGTCAGCCTGCAGACCGGCAAAAGCGGCCACCAAGCGGTCAAAGCCTTTCTGATGGAGCTTGGTACCAACCGCCAGGATCATCTTCTGCCCCGACGGAACAAAGGCCTCGGGAGTGAGCTGGGGAGCAAGTCGCGGGATCGGCCAAAGGATCGCATTGGGCAAAACCGCGGTGCGGCGTGCCAAGCCGCGTTGATGAAGCCATTGGGCAATGCCCTGCGTTTGTACCAAATGCAAATCAGCTCTGGGATAGGCCAAGCGACGCAGCAAGCGCCAACGCCAAGCCAATGGACGGGCCGGAGGGTAGTTGCGCTCCGAGATCACCAAGCGCGACGACAAACCGATCGCCGCCAGCGCCAACTTGATCGACGGCAGCGTCGTCATGCCGATCAAGAGATCTGGCTGCTCTCGTCGAAGCAACTTGCGCAGGCGCAAAAGCTTCAACGGCCAAAACAAGGCACGATCCAACGAGCCCAACAGGCCAGGCTCCCGCAAGCGGCGGAGACCAGAAGGCACGGGATAGAAATCGTGGCTGGCAGGCTTCGAGGTCAACAAGGTGACGTTCCAACCGCCTTCCAACAACCATTCAGCCCACTGCAGGGTGACGCGCTCGGCACCACCGATTTTGAGCGAATCGATGAAAAGCAATGCCGACCTGCGGGGCTTTGCTGAATCCGTCATGGCTCGGGCTGGATCAATTGCCTCTGCACCAACGCCGCAATCGTGTCGGTCAAGCTCCCCTCCGAGGAGTGATTCAGCAGTCGGGCCCAATGACGGCACGCCTGGGGCGTCACGGAGCCACCCGCCTGGTGAAGCTCCTCACAACTGTTCTGCAACTCCTGAAGAAACAACAGATGGTTTTCCTGAGGCGTCCGTCCCCTGACCCGTCGCCTCGGGGCGAGCCCTGCAGCGTTGGCGGTCGTCCAAGCGTTCAACAAGGTCGTCGCATCCCTGCGGACCGTGCCGTACTGACGCGGATCCAGCAGAAAACCAAGGGCAAGGCCGCGCCCGAGGTTGCTGGACATGCGGAACAACGCATCCGCATTCATCTGATCCCTGTCGATCGCTCGACTGAATTCAGCCAGGCGTTGCCAACAACGCGCCAGCAACGGCATGTCCCCCTGAAGCAGAGCCAGGTGATAGAGGGCACTGCTGATCGACACGTACAGCTTCCCCAGGTTCTGCCGATTGGACTGTGGACAACAGGTTGTTGCTTCATCGCTGCGCAGCTTCTTTGCTGTCTCCTCCAATGCCGCAATCAACTCCTGAGCACGCGCTGCATTCTTCAAGCGAAGAATCAGATAGGCCTCCGCGACCAGCGCATAGGAGCGCCGGGTGAGGTCAAGGTCTGCACGATCTGAGAGCCAACGAAAGACCTCACCGCTTTGGAGAAGATCACGGGGGCGGGATCCGGTGCGAAAAAGCACCCGATCCACAGCCCGTTCATCCGAAGCGAACAAGCAGCGCTCCAACAGGGCCAACGCCTCGGGCAAGGCACCAGCCCTCAGCGCCAAGGTGCACTGCATCGCAACAACATCGATGGCATCCGGCCAACGGCGCCGCGCCGCATCAGCGATCCAAGACGCCTGCTGATAGTCGTGAAGGCGAAGGCTGGCATCAAACATGAGATAGCTCGTTGATGCTGACGTGAGCCTCCCCTGCGTGAGCCGAAACAGAGCAACGCCGAAAGCATGACCAAGGTGGCTGTTGCGCCAGACATACGCCAAGGGACTGGTCCAAAGCCGTTCACGCCGCTGGTTCAAAGCCTTGAGCAACACAAAAATCGGCGGAGCAACGCGTTTGAGCCATCTCTTGACAGCAGCTAGTTGGAGCGAGATCTGCTCCTTCATCCAGCGCATTTCCCTTGAGAACGCAGCAACTTCAGCATGCGACGCGTGCGACCGGCATAGGTGTACCCCTCGATCCCGCTCAATCGTGTCTCAAGGCTTGGCCCGTCTCCTCTCAGAACCCGTTGAAGCTGCCGGCTGAACTCCAACGGATCCGGTGGGCAAAGGCAGCAAATCGCCTCGAACGAACGGAGAGCGTGAATCCGTGTGGACACCACTGGCAAACCAGCGAAGAGGTACTCGAAAAACTTCATCGGAAACATCGCCCGGGTGTAGGGGTTGCACTGCAATGGCAGCCAGGCGCACTGAAAGGCAGCCAAAAACCGCGGCAGTTGGCGGTAAGGCTGGGGACCGAGCCAATGCACATTGCTGAGACCACACAACTGGGAGAGATCGGTGCTGGGCTCCCCCTCGGACTGTGGACCAATGAAGACGAATTGCCAGTCAGGATGGAGGAGGGCAACGGTGCGAATCAGCCCAAAATCAAGTTTGTAGTTGCTGATCGCACCAACAAAACCAATTCTGGGCTCTGGGATTCCTGCCAACTCCGGCGGATCTACAAAGCCCGGATCCCGACGCAGTGCCATTGCGGCGGAAAAATGATCCCGATCCGCCACGTTGGGTTCGTAACAGATTCGGTCCGTATGCCTGGCCAGTCGCTCAGCGAGATAGGGAGACGTGGTGAAGACCTGGTCGACGGAACGACACAAGCGGGCTTCCTGGGATTCGATCAAACTCCTGGGCATGCAGGGTTGCTCTTGAACCGCATCCACCGCGTGATAGATCGACAGCCCAAACCCCTTCAATGGCAGATAAAGCAACGTCAACGGGTTGTAGGTCCAAAGCCAAGGGGAACGGAAGCGCAGGAGCCAACACGCCAGTGAAATGCTGAAACGCACGATCAAGCGATTAAGGCGAAGCGCCAAGCCGTGGGAGCCACCGGGCAATACCAACGGCGACAACACCCAGATCCCCGGTCGCACAGCCCGAAGAAATCGCAGACCGAGGATCAGCCGCCGAAGAATTCTTCTGAAATCCTGGGTTTTGGCCTGCACTGAGCGTAGACCAAGGGATTCAACGTACAAAACACGCTCACCTTCCGCCGCGAGTGCACAGGCAACGTGCTGCTTGTTTGTCCAGAGAGGGTGGTCCCAGTCAGCCGTGGAGAGCAGAACGACATCTGCCATCAAGTGTTTTCAATGCGATACATATCTCTGAAGGTTTCCGATCTCTCACAAAGGGAGACAAAATCACCTTGAGCATGAATCCTGCCGTTTTCGATCTCAACAATTCGGTCGCACTTTTTGACGGTTGACAACCGGTGAGCGATCACAATGGTTGTGCAGCGTCGCCCCACCAGATCCAGGGCCTGAAGAACATCATGCTCAGTTCTGTTGTCGAGAGCACTTGTGGCTTCATCCAAAACAAGAACTTTGGCACCACGATAAAAAGCTCGTGCAAGAGCAAGACGCTGACGCTGACCGCCAGACAATTTCACGCCATTCTCACCAATCATGGTGTAGAGGCCGTAAGGCATTTGAGCAACAACATCATCGAACTGAGCCGTTTTCAACGCCGACCAAATATCTTCATCATCGATCGAATCGTTGTCTAATCCAAAAGCAACGTTGTCGCGAATACTTCCATCAAATAGGCGAATATCCTGAGGCACCAAAGCGCAATTGGCCTGCCATGCCGGCAGATCTTGCGGACTCACAGGAATGCCATCCAACATGAGTTGGCCCGAGGTCGGCTGGAGCAAACCCAGAAGCAGATGGGCAATGGTTGTTTTTCCGCTTCCCGTGCGCCCCACCAATGCAAAACGGGATCCAATCGGAATCGAGAGATTGACTGCATCAATCACCAATCTGTCGCTACGTCGATATGAAAAACTGACATCTTTCAATTGAATCAGCCGACGAGGCATCAACCCTTCTGGGGTTGGCACACCAGGAGATGACAACAGGAGCCTCTCTGGCTTCAAATCCAACAAATCCAGCGCATCTTTAATTTCCGGGAGACCGCCCCGCAAACGGTTGAGGCTTCGAAATGTGTTCTGAAGCGGCCCAGAGATCTTCAACAACGTGAACATGATTGCGAATAGGTCAGGTATCGCATTGCGCACATCACTTGAATCTCCACTCAAAACGGCAGGAGCAAGGCCAACCAAGAACAAAATCGAAACCCCAGCAGGCTCGATCAAAAAACGAGGAACATCAGGCAGTAAACGTGTTAATCGATCGTACCGTTTTGCGATGACTCCATCCGAGGAAAAACGAGTCACAAAATATTTATCAGCGGAATAAAGGTGAACATCACGAATGGAGCGCAACGACTCCATCAGCAGAAGGTTGATCCTGCGGCCATAACGGACGCGCTGCTTGGTCGCCAACCTCAAATAAGGTGTGATCAGCACTGAAGCCACTGCATAGGCCATCAGCATCAACGCGAAAATAGCCAGGGCCTGATAGCCAAGAACAAAAACAACCCCAATCAGCAGGGACGTCACCGACAAAGCATTGCCAGCAATCGCAATCAAGGGAATGACAACTTTCGTTGAAACACTATTGAGTATTCGATTGAATTTTTCAGAAAGATTGGCCGTACGGTTTTCGATGAAAAATTCATACCGCTGCTGAAGCACATTTTGATAGACCTGATTGACAAGGTCATTCCATATCTCCGCACTCAACAAACTTTGCATCAAAGATACAAAGAAACGAACAAAAGAAGTGAGCCAGAAGGAGGCAATTAACAACGCCAACAACCAACCTGTTTGATCTAAAATTCCACCCCCAAAAACCCAAATACCTGGTAAACGGTCTGCCAGCTTTGCACCTGAGAAAAGGCCCACAAATCGGGCCAGAAAGGCAATCAGAAGAAGATCAAGAATGCCCTGGAAAAACGAGGCAAGCAGAACAAAACCGACCAACCGCTTCCGCTGTGCCGGCAACTTGCCCAGCAACGTCGAAATATCTTTCCAGGTCTGACTCTGAAGCGAAACTCTTGGAGACTGGCGGCTCATCTTTCCCAAGCCAGAACCGACGCATCAACCTGTCATCTGACCGTACGCGTCAAGGATCAAGCTGAACTATCGGGAAGGCCAGCCGGGCAACCGATTGACCACTCGCTGCAGCCGAACGAGCCGTTGCTGCAGTCGCAACCTCCACGTGGGAGGACTGCTCAGGGATGGTCCGGAAGCAGCCTCCAGGGCATCCAGGTGAGCGAAGGCGTCGCGCCAGCGCTCCAACAGCGCAGCTTCTGAACACTCCCGCAGGAGCGCCTCCAAACGATCGCCCGCGGGCCGCCAGCGCTGCGGCACAGCAACGGCAGCCTTGATTCGCTCAAGGTCGAATTGCAGCCGGCCACATCCGATCTGATGCACGGTGTGCCCGGGATCGCCATGGTCAGCCAAAGCATGATTCAGGCTGCTGAACACAACACAGCCGCAGGCCAAGGCCTCCAAAGGTGGCAAGCCAAAACCTTCGGTCACGCCGCGACCGCGCCAGTACTCCGCTGAGTCGTAGAGGTAGACCGTGGAGCGGTTGAACAGATCGACCAAGTCATCCACCCAGCCGGCCTGCACCTCCACCACAAGGCCCGCCTGTCGCAGCGCCGGCACCAGTTGCTCCAGCACATAGGGGCTGCTCTTACGAGCCTGCACCAGCACATCAATAGGTCGACGCTGGCCGACAGAACGGTCGCCACGGTCGAGCCAGGTCTGGTCCAGAGCATTCGGCACCAGGATCAGGGGATTGCGGGGAGCCTTGTCCCCCCAATAGCCCATGGTGTTCCGACTGACGGCCAACACAGGAACACCCGGCGGCAAGCCGAAGCCGTACTGGCTGCTGTGGGCGTGGTAAGCAACCCGGCGGCCTTTGAGCCGATGGATCAAACCAGGAACATCAAAGCCCCAGCTCACCACCCAGAGCACCTGCGCATCCGGACGATCTTGGCGAAGGCAATCGTCCAAGTAGGGATGATCAACGGAACGTTCGCGGTAGGTGACCAGTTCCGTTGGGCACAGATTCTCCACCAGTCGGGCGGTCTGCTGTTCAACGCTCAGTCCGCCACACCAGAACCGGGCACTGGTGCCGGGAACCAGAAAGCGGACAAGCGCAGGAGCCACAGATTTAGGCCGCGAAATCAGGCCGCAACAGCCTCCGTGCTGCCGGCCCGCTGACGGCGGGTGAGGAAACCAAACAGCACCTTGCCGATGGCGGCCACCAAGTTGCCCTCCAGCTCTTTGAACATGTTCATGTTCAGGTGGAAGGCGTGATTGGCCTCCTCAACGATGCGATCGGCCATGGCCTGATCGATCGGCAGTGTGTCCATCGCAGAGCGATAGTTCGTCTTGAACGCCTTTTCATCGGCGATGTCGTCGAAGACGTAAAAGCGCAGGCCGGCATCACCCTCCATGTTCATCGCCTTCTGGGCAATGTTCTTGAGGATCTGACCACCGGAGAGATCACCGAGGTAACGGGTGTAGTGGTGGCCCACCAACAGCTCGGGTGACTCCTGGGCCACGGCATGGATGCGCTCCACATAGGCCGCTGCCGAGGGGGAGGGCTGGATCTCGTCCTTCCAACCATCACCGAAGTAATAGGTGAGGTCTTGCTCGAGTGCCTCACGACGGTTCAGCTGGGCCATGGCTACAGGACCAACCACAGGGTGATCCGTCAGCTTGCTGATCTCGTCCTCCATGGCGGAGTAAACGAAATAAAGATCTGCCACCAGCTTGCGATAGCTGGCCTTATCAACGACTCCCTTCAGAAAGCAGCTCACGAAGCCGGTGTTCTCGGCCATGGTGTGAGACTTTTTCGTGCCTTCCCGGAGCTGGGCAGCAAGGGCGACAGACATGATTGCGAGAAACGGCCTGACTTCGAACTTAAAAGGAGTTCAAGGCAGGACGGCTTTGTGCGTTGCGAAGGGTTACGCCGCTGGTTCGGACGCAGCAGTTCCTTCAAAGAGCTCGAACAGCTCGCGACAGATCTGCTGAAGCTGCTTCACCTGCTGCTGCTGAGGCAGGTGGGGGCCTTCCGGCAACCATTCACCAACCGTGGCGAGGCGCCAGCGTTCGCCGTCGTAGGTCATGCCCCGCATCAACACCCCCAACAGGCGCAGCTGGTCGTCACCACGGTCCGTGCTGATGCGCAATTGCATCAGCAAACTGCGGCATTCGAGGCGGGGACTCCAGCCAGGGAAGTGAAACGAGAGATCCAGCGATTCCGTCTCAGTCCACTGTCGGGTCTGCGGGTCGTCCCGCCAGGGGCTGAGGTTGGCCTGTGCAGCGGGAAATTGGCGACGCACAAGCGTGATCGTGGATGCAAGCGCTCGCATCCGGCCCACGCTGTGTACCGATTCGCCCGCGTTCACTGCAACCTCGTCGTTCCGCACAGTGTGGAGGGAGATGCAAGAGGCCGCCGTTACGGTTGCACGAGGTTCACGAAACCATGACGCAACCGCTGCACCTGGGCCTGCTGGGCGCCATGCCGGAAGAGATCGGCTCTGATCTCAGCCACCTCAAGGATCTGAGCTGCAGCGACCACGGCGACCTGAAAATCCACAGGGGATCATGGGGCGACGAGGTGCACCTGAGCCTGGCCTGGAGCGGCTGGGGGAAGGTGAGCGCTGCGCGGGCCGCCACTCGCCTGCTCGCTAGCGATCCCAGCATCGATCTGCTGGTATTCACTGGCGTTGCGGGCGCTGCAGATCCGGCCCTGAGTCAATGGGATGTGGTGTTGGCTGATGCCGTGGTGCAGCACGACATGGATGCCCGGCCCCTCTTCCCACGTTTCACGCTGCCCGCACTGAACCAGGCCCAGCTCCAACCGCAGCTATCCTGGTTCGACTGGGCCAAAACCGCTCTTCTGGAGGCCCACAGCGCAGGCGAGCTCGACGGATTCGCACAGCCCAGCAGCGGTCTGATCGCCACGGGCGATCGCTTCATCGGAGATCCAGCGGTGCTGCAGGCGCTGCGGGATGCTCTGCCCGACCTGCAAGCCGTTGAGATGGAAGGTGCTGCCGTCGCGCAGGTGGCCGAGCAGGAGGGTGTTCCTTGGCTGGTGCTGCGGGTGATTTCCGATGGTGCCGACGAAACGGCCGCCCAAAGCTTCGAAGACTTCGTCAAGTGCTACGAACAGCGGGCCTGGCGGCTGATTGAGGCCCTGCTGCAACGCTGCAAAGACGCACCTCGAAGATGCGCATAATGCCTGTGCTGAACCGCATGCTGCGCTACGGCCTGGTGGGTGGCACTGCCGCAGCCGTTCACATCGGCGTGCTGCTGCTGCTGGGCCAGTGGATGAGCCTGAGCCTGGCCAACCCCATCGCCTTTATGGCCGCCTCCGTCGCGGGATATCTCGGCCATGCCCTGCTGACGTTCCGAGAAGAGACCGGCGGACGCCAGTTCGCCCGTCGCTGGCTGCTGCTGCAATACGTGGTCAACATCAGTGTCTGTGCCCTGCTGCCGCTTCTGAAAGCGCCAACGCTGGTGTTGGTGTTCACACCCACGCTGCTGAATGCCCTGATCTGGAGCCGCGCGGCTCGCTTCAGTGCCCAGGCCCGCGAGCACCAGAAGGGGCATCCACCGCTGCTCCATGCCGATGACCTCGGCCTGGCGGAGGGCGTCGATGCGGCCATCCTCGATCTGGCCCAAAGCGGGCGGCTTCAGGGGGCCAGTCTTTTGGTGAATGGTCCCAGTGCGACCGCCGCCATGGAGGCGTGGCATGACCTGGCCGACCCACCGCCGCTCAGCCTGCATGTCTGTCTCACGGAGGGGCATCGCCTACCCAACTGCCCAGAGATCCCAACCGGATTCGGAACCTTGCTGCTGGCCTCCCTCCTGCCATGGCAACGGCGGCGCATCGCCCTCCAGTTGCGCAGGGTTTTGCTGCAGCAGATCAGCCGCTACCGCCAGCTCACGGGGCTGCGGCACATCAACCTCGATGGCCATCAACACATCCATTTGGTTCCGCTTGTGCTGGATGCGGTGCTGGATCTGGCCAGCGACGAATCAATTACCTGGGTGCGTACGACACGGGAGCCCCTGCCGGAAGGCCTGCCATTGAGGCTCTGGTGGCGCAGCCTGCTAACAGGAGGTCTGCTCAAGTGGCTGGTTCTGCAACTGCTGAGCAGGCTGGCCATCCCGCGCCTGCGCCGGGCCGGACTTCAAACCAACCGGCGCTTCGCCGGAGTGCTGTTCAGTGGATCAATGTTCGGAACAGCCTTTCGCCGCTGCTGGGAAACGGCCTACAGCTCAATCACTCCGGAACGTGCTGCACAGCCGCTAGTTCTGATCCACCCAGCCCTCCCTAATGCTGCGTTGGGAATGGATCAGGCGGCGTTTCAGCAGTCTGTGACCTTTTTCAGTTCCACTAATCGCCAGAAAGAGTGGAGCTCAGCGCAACAGCTTTGAGCCCTGATGTACGGCTCGAACGAAATAGTGCGGACGCCGTTTGACATCGATGTAGATCCGACCGATGTACTCGCCCAGCACGCCGATGCCGATCAGCTGAATTCCCCCAAGGAACAGAACAGCCACGATCAGTGAGGCGTAGCCCGGCAGGTCAACACCGAAAACCAAGGTGCGCAGCACGATCAGGGCGGCATAGACAAAGCTCAGGAATGAAATCAGCACACCGATCACGCCCCATACCTTCAGGGGCTTGACCGTGAAGGAAAAGATGCCGTCCAAGGCGTAGCGCCAGAGCTTGAGGGAGCTCCAGGACGTGGTGCCACCGACGCGGGCCACCCGGCTGTAAGCGATCTCCTCGCTGCGGTAACCGGTCCAGGGCATCAACCCTTTGGAAAAGCGCGTGGCCTCACGCAACTGGGTCACCGCCTCCACCACCGGAGCACTCAAGAGCCGGAAATCGCCGGCCCCCTCCTGAAGCTGGATCGAATCCACCAGGCGGTTGAACACCCGATAGAACCAAGACGCCGTGGCCACTTTCACAAGCCCTTCGGCATCACGGTCATCCCTTACAGCGGTGACCACTTCAGCCCCGTTTCGCCAGGCCTGGACCATGGATGGGATCCGCTCAGGAGGGTGCTGCAGGTCGGAATCGATCAGCACCGCAGCGGCACAGCGTCCGTTGGCGTAGTCCAACCCCGCCAGCATCGCGGCCTCCTTGCCGAAGTTGCGGGTGAGCTCCAACAGCGTGACGGCCTGATTGACATGGCTCCGCTGCCAGTCACGGATCACAGCAACCGTGGCATCAGACGATCCGTCATCAATCAGCAGAAGATGGTCCACATCCGGCAAGGCCGTAACCCGCTCCATAAAGGTGCTGATCACCGCGGCTTCGTTGAAGCAGGCCGCCACCACCCACACCTGCTCGCTGGCCATCAATGCACGGTCTGCACTATTGGGAACCGTAGAGCTACCGGCTCAGTCATAGGCTCGGGCTGCTGACGCCCGACCAACCGCCATGGCCCAGTTCGAGAAGCTCACCGCCCCCAGCCAGGGCACACCGATCCGCTTCGAGAACGGCCAACCCGTGGTGGCCGACAACCCGATCATCCCCTTCATCCGAGGGGATGGCACCGGCGTGGACATCTGGCCCGCAACGCAGAAGGTGCTGGATGCAGCTGTGGCCAAGGCCTACGGCGGCAGCAAAAGCATCGAATGGTTCAAGGTTTACGCCGGTGATGAAGCCTGCGACCTCTACGGCACCTACCAATACCTACCGGAGGACACCCTTGAGGCAATTCGCGCCTACGGCGTGGCCATCAAAGGCCCCCTCACCACACCAGTGGGCGGTGGCATCCGTTCACTGAACGTGGCCCTGCGCCAGATCTTTGACCTGTATTCCTGCGTGCGTCCCTGCCGCTACTACGAGGGCACCCCAAGCCCCCACAAGCGTCCCCAGGATCTGGACGTGATCGTCTACCGGGAGAACACCGAAGACATCTACATGGGGGTGGAATGGGAAGCCGATGACGCCGTCGGCCAAGAGCTGCGGAAGCATCTCAACGAGGTGGTCATCCCAGCCAACGGCAAGCTGGGCAAGCGTCAGATCCCCGAGGGTTCCGGCATCGGCATCAAGCCGGTGAGCAAAGCTGGCAGCCAGCGCCACATCCGCAAGGCGATCCAGCACGCCCTGCGTCTTCAGGGCGATAAGCGCCATGTGACCCTTGTGCACAAGGGCAACATCATGAAGTTCACGGAAGGAGCCTTCCGCGACTGGGGCTACGAGCTGGCCACCACAGAATTCCGCGACGTGTGCATCACCGAGCGGGAAAGCTGGATTCTCGGCAACCTCGAGAAGGATCCCAACCTGAGCATTCAGGCCAACGCCAGGATGATCGAGCCCGGTTACGACAGCCTGACCCCAGAGAAAAAGGCTGAAATTGATGCCGAGGTCCAGGCGGTGATCGACGCCATCGGCAGCAGCCACGGGGGCGGCAAGTGGAAGGAGATGGTGCTGGTGGATGACCGCATCGCCGACAGCATTTTCCAGCAAATCCAGACCCGCCCCCAGGAGTATTCGATCCTCGCCACGCTCAATCTCAACGGCGACTACATCTCCGATGCCGCCGCTGCGATGGTCGGTGGCCTGGGCATGGCCCCCGGCGCCAACATCGGCGAGAACGCCGCCATCTTCGAAGCCACCCATGGCACCGCCCCGAAACACGCCGGCCTCGATCGGATCAACCCGGGCTCAGTGATCCTCAGCGGCGTGATGATGCTGGAGTTCCTCGGCTGGCAGGAAGCTGCTGATCTGGTGACCAAGGGCCTCAGTGCCGCCATCGCAGACAAGCAGGTCACCTACGACCTGGCCCGACTGATGGAGCCCCAAGTGGATCCAGTGAGCTGCAGCGGTTTTGCCGAAGCGGTCATCGCCCGTTTCTAAACACTCACCAGCAGGCCATCCGTGATCATCAATCACTCGAAGAAGTTCATATTTTTTGCCAACCGAAAAACAGCATCAACATCAACAGCCATTGCGTTGTCGAGCAGCTGCAATCACAATGATGTGATTACGCCCCTAGGCCGAGACGAAAAAATTCGCAAGGAGCTTGGCTATCAGGGGCCCACAAACTTCATTCCCTGGTGGAACAAACTAAATTATTTTGCCATCAAAGCAAAATGCAAGATACAGAAAAAAGGTGTCAGCCGCTATCTCAAATCCATTGGGCTGCACACGCACATTGAAGCAACAACCGCTCTCGACAAGAACTACATCAGTGCATCGACGTTCGAGAGCTATTACAGCTTCTGCTTCATTCGAAACCCATGGGACCACGCTCTTTCCCAGTTTTTTGAACTCAAAAAAGACCAGAGACTGCAGTCCCTCGACTTGGACACCTTCATCGAAGGCGGAATGCTCGACAAGTTCGCAAGTTCATGCCGATCGATCTACAGCGATCAAGGAACAATTCTTGTGAAGCGCCTGTATCGGTACGAAAATCTCCAGGAAACGGTCGAGAGCATTTTCAACGACCTCAACCTGACCGGAAATCCACAACTCCCAAGAGCCAAGTCGAACTTGCGCACCGATAAAAGACCCTACAAAGACTTACTCAATTCCAGCCAAAGAAATAACATCGAGCGCATTTTTGCTCAAGAAATTGAATGGGGAAAATACCGATTCTAAAAAACCAAAAAAACAAATTCACTTCAATGCAAAAGCCAACCACAGGCAAGCAACGATTTTTTGTCATAACCAGCCGTCCGAAAGCCGATAAATCCAGACTCTGCCCATGAGCCAGCCAGCACCTGCCGAGCCTGCGACCAGCCCCCTTCCCGGTCTGCCACCCGGCGCTGCCGACCCCTGCGTGCACTGCGGCTTCTGCCTGCCCACCTGTGCCAGCTATCGGGTGCTGGCCAGTGAGATGGACTCTCCCCGCGGCCGTATTCACGCGCTACGGGCGATCGAAGCCGGTGAACTGGAGCTGGATGCCACGGTGGCCAGCCATTTCGACACCTGCCTGGGCTGTTACGCCTGTGTTTCGGCGTGTCCTTCAGGAGTCCGCTACGACCAGCTGATCGAAGCCACCCGGCCCAAGCTGAATCAGACCAACCAGCGCAGCAGTTGGCAAACCAGCTTCCGCAAGCTGCTGCTGCAGGTGCTGCCCTACCCCAAGCGCCTGCGGGCTCTGCTGCAACCCCTACGGGCCTACGCCGGCACACCGATGCAACAGCTAGCCCGCCGCTCCGGGCTTACTCGTCTGTTCGGGCCGGAAATCGAAGCGATGGAACAACTTCTGCCGCCCCTAGCGCCGGAGAGCTTCAACGACCGACTGCCCCAGATCAACCCCGCCAGCGGGGAACGCCGCGGCCGCGTGGCGCTGTTGCTGGGCTGCGTGCAACGCTGCTTCGACCCCAACGTCAGCAGCGCAACGGTGAAAGTGCTGCAAGCCAACGGATTTGAGGTGGTGATTCCACCGGACCAGGGATGTTGCGGGGCGGTGAGCCATCACCAGGGAGAGCTGGAACTCACCCGCCAATTGGCGACGGATCTCGTCCGCAGCATGAACGCGATCCAAGGAGAGCTGGATGCCGTGCTGGTGGCTGCTTCGGGCTGTGGCCACACGATGAAGGCCTACGGCGAGCTGCTGAACGGCGACGCTGCCTTCCGCGCTCCGGTGCTGGATGTGCAGGAATTCCTGGCAGACCGCGGCCTTCTGGAGACATTCCGCGCCCAACTGCAACCTCTACAAGGCGTGGTGGCCATGCATGACGCCTGCCACATGATTCACGGCCAGGGAATCCAGGCCCAGCCCCGCCAGCTGCTGCGCGCCATTCCTGGCATCCAGATGCGAGAAGCGGCCGAGGCTGGGGTCTGCTGCGGCAGTGCCGGCATCTACAACCTGGTGCAACCGGAGGAAGCCGCTGAACTGGGCCGGATCAAGGCCGACGACCTCAGCGGCACCGGCGCTGCATGGGTGGCCAGCGCCAACATCGGTTGCACCCTGCAACTGCGGCGCCACCTGGGAGATCGGGCCCGGGTGCAGCATCCGATGGAACTGCTGGCCGCCTCAGCCGGCCTCCATCCGCTGCCAGGCATCCCTCAACGTGCCAGCAACGCCGAGATTGCCGGGGAAGGTGAGAATCGGCAGTCCGCTGAAGGGCCCCGCTGAAGGACACACCAACGACAGACCCGGCAGCAGCTGCCCTTCCAGCTGCACCGACTCGAGGGCCAGACCCCGGGCCAGCAGCGTCTGGGTGGTGATGCCACCTTTGCTGAGCAGATAGCCCAGATCAGGAGCCAGGGCTGACGCGAGTCGCCCCATCAACTCGGCCAGAGCGCAGGACAAGCGCCGGCCCTCCTGTTCGGAAGCACAACGCAGCTCACCGCGGCTGGTGAACAACACCGGCGTCAGACCTTGATCCAGCAGTGCCCGCAGCTGCTGCGACCAGACCCGCTCAAGATCCGCCAGCAACAGATCGGGTGTCGGCCCCTCCAGCACCCGGGCGATGCGCGGCACCGACAGTTCAACCCCTTGGCAACCCGATTCCTGCAGCAACAGCTCCAGCTGCTGATCCGCCAAGGGCACGTGGGAGCCCACCATCACCAGGCCCGGCAGAGGCGTTCCATCGTCAGCCAACCGTCGCAACCCCGCTAAGCCCTTGGGATCAAGCGGCGGCGGGCCTGGATCCGCCAGGGCCTTCACCATGCTGGCGGCGGAACGGAACAGAAAGCGTTTCTGCCCTTGCAGGGCGCGCACCGCTGCGGCCAAAGCGGTGAGCTGCTCCTGGCGCTCGGCATCCACCACCACAGAGGCATTGCCCTGGAGCCCACGCAGACGCTCAATCAACAGCGGCAGCCCCGCAGCGCAGGCGGCATCAAGCTCCCGGCCGCTGATGCGCTGCACCGACGCCGCGGCAATGGACCCATCACTTTTCTCCTCCAACCAGCGGGCCAGATCACTGCTGCTGAAACCGAACAGCCGATCCTGAGCAAACGGCGTGGTGTGCACCGGTTCCCCGTGGAGGAGATGCACGCCGTTCACAGTGGTGCGGCCCCCTTCCAAGAAGGCTGGAACATGGAAGGTGGCATCAAAGGGTCCGAAGGCCGCCTGCAAAACCTCAGGCTCCAGCACCCCATGACCGCGCAAGGTCGAATCCCCACGACTCACCAGCAGCACCTGATCACGGGCCAATCCCTCCCGCTGCAGCGCCTGATCCAAGGCCACAGCAATACCGCGGTTGCGTTCCGCAGCATCCATGGGCATCAGCGCCCGAGTGTCGGCCAACAGAAACAACAGCGGAGACCCATGACGAAGCCCCTGGCGCAGGGTGTCGACATCCCAGCGCAGCAGCAGCGGGCAGCTGTGCACCGTCTGCGAGCCGGTGGGATCGTCGTCAATGACCACAACCTTCATGGCACCATCGTGCCGTGAGCCATTCCCCCGCCAGCCGCAGTGCTCTGATTGATCTGGTGCGCCAGTGGCACCAGAGCGGCACCCCCTGGAGTCCCAGTGGACTGGGCACACGCCTGGACTGGGGTCCGCCGCTGGATCCCCGCCATGAGGTGCTCTCCTGCCGGCAGCTCAACCGGGTGATCGACCATGCCGTGGACGATCTGACCATCACGGTGGAAGCCGGCATGCCATTGCAGGACCTGCAGGGTCTGCTGGCGGAGCAGGGGCAATGGCTGCCCATTGACTGGCCCCGGGCCGGCGCTCCCGGAAGCATCGGCGGCCTGGTGGCCCGTGGACTGGCGGGGGGACTGCGGCAGCGCCATCTGGGGGTGCGCGATCAGATCATTGGCATCGGCCTGTTGCGGGCGGATGGCGTCGAAGCCCATGCCGGTGGGCGGGTGGTGAAGAACGTGGCGGGCTACGACCTGATGCGGCTGCTCTGCGGCAGCTGGGGCAGCCTGGCGCTGATCACCGAACTCACCCTGCGGCTGCAACCGCTGCGGCCCGCCCGGAGCGGCCTATTTGTGGAAGGCGACCTGAAGGCCCAGGAGGCCTTTCGCAGCGAATTGCTGCGCTCCAGCCTGACGCCGGAACGCTGTGACTGGATCAACGGCGGCGATGGTGCCTGGCGGCTGCGTCTGGTGGTGAGCAGCGTGTCGGAGCAGGCTGTAGACGATCAGCTGAAGCAGCTCGAGGCGTTGGCGCTAAACCAGCAGCTCAGCGCCGAACGCCAGCCTTGTTCCGATGCCCTCACCACACCCTTCGATGCCAGCCCCTCTGCGCAGCTGGTGCGGCTGGTGCTACCGCCGGCCCAGTTGCACCGGTTGTTGCGGGATGAGGCGATGAAGGCCCTCCAACCATGGACCTGGGAACTGGCCGCAGGAGCCGGCTGCGGTGATGGCTGGTGCGATGCAACAACACCGGATCACCAGCTGGAGGCGCTGCGCCGCAGCGTGATCCGCCTCGGCGGCGAATTGACGCTGTTAAAACCCGTGGCTGGGTCAACCGTGCCGGTCTGGCTTGACCGTCCTTCCCGACCGCTGATCGAAGCGGTGAAACGCCAGTTCGACCCCAAGCAGCAGCTCAGCCGCGGCCGCCTGCCGGGGGTGAATCAGGAGACGCTGTAGCGACAGTCCAGGGTCTGCTTCGTCCCGGGCTCGAGCACCAGTTTTCGATCACCGCTCACCAGGGCCTGCCGCGGACCGGTCCAGGGTTCCAGACAAACCATTGGCCGCGGGGGCTCGGTCCAAACCACGCTGAGGTCCAGCGGTGCCTGATGCTGCAGCTCCAGCGTCACGCCGGTGGCATCGTCGATCAGGCTGACAGGACCCGCAGGCCGGCAGAGGAAATCCACCCCTTCGGGCAGCCGCTTGAGCTGATCGGCGGTAGCGGCCTCCGCCATCTCCAGATGGTTGAGGCAGCACTCCGCCAGACCCGTGAGGCGGGTCTGGGCCAGATCGCTCACGTTGAAGTACGGGTGCAGGCCAAAACTGAACGGCATGGCGGCATCACCGCAGTTGTGCACCGTGATTGAGATCTCCAAGGCCGAGGCCACCGGGCGCAGCTCCATCTCCAAACGAAAGGGGAAGGGATAGGCCTTCAACGTTTCGTCGGTGCTGGAGAGGCTGAGGCACACACCGCTCTGATCCTCCAGCAACTGAAGCTGCCAGGGAAGGTCCCGGGCGAAGCCGTGCTGCTTGAGGGGATGGTCGACGCCATCCACAGGCAGCACATCTCCGGGCAGATTGCCGCAGATCGGAAACAACACCGGAATGCCGCCGCGAATGCTTTTGCTGGGATCGGCGTAACGCTCTTGATCGAAATACAGGATCTCCCGTCCCCCGCAAGACCAACCACTCACCAGACCACCCCGCTCAGGAATGATTCGCAACCGATCACCGCTGCTGGGATGCACAAAGTCCCAGTGGGCGTAGGGGGCCGACTGCTGGGTGAGGGTCATGGGCATCCGCCGATGCGGGGTGGCTCATTCATTCACTTAGCCAGCAGATCCGCATTTGTCGGTGCCGCAGCCGACTTCAGGCTCTCCAGCCATTGCAGCAACGCCGCATTCACCTGATCCGGCACCTCATCGTGGGGGCAGTGCCCGGCCTCCAGAACCACCTCAGTGGTGGCCTCCGGAGCATGGCGCTGGAAGGTGGAGCGGCGACCGGGGGCGTTGATCCAGGGATCACGAATGCCCCAGAGAAGCAACAGCGGCGCCGTCAGTTCCGCGAAAAGCTCATCGAGGGGCTGACCGCGGGGGATATCGAAGACCGTGCGGAACACCCCGAAGGCGCCGGGATCCAGGGAGGGGCGCCGAATCGACTCCACCAACCAATCGTCGACGTTGGTCTTATCGACGTACACCTGATTGAGGGTGCGGCGGATCGTGGCGGGTCGGCGCAGGTTCTCGAACAGCAACCGCTGCAGCACCGGACTTTTCAGCAGGGCCGTGCCGATGCTCTGACGGGCGATGGCGCCCCAGCCTTGCGGCGGTTTCTGCTCATCACTGAAGGGACCGGCGGCATTGAGCAGCACGACTCCCGCACAGTCCGATCCCAACGCGGCCCCGGCAGCAAGGGCAGCAAAACCACCGAGGGAATTGCCGGCGATCACCGTCGGGCGGCCGATCCGCTCGCGCACATAGGCCACCAGTTGTTCGCGCCACAGGGCACCCCCGTAATTGAGACCCGCCGGCTTGGCACTTCTGCCGAAGCCCAGCAGATCAATCGCATGCACGGCGTGGGTCTGGGCCAACACGGGAATGTTGTGACGCCAGTGATCGGTGGATGCTCCGAAACCATGCACCAACAGAAGCGCCGGATGATCGGTGCTGTCCTGCTCGGGATGCTGCTGCACCGTGTGCACGGCGTGGCCGAGATGGCTCCAAGTGACGCGATCCACAGCCGGCTGCGAGGGACGCGATGCTAAGCAGCACTGAAGCGGCCTGGATGGTGAGCTACGAGGTGATGGGCGGACCGCTGGCGGACGCATCCGTCTGGCGCGGAGCTTTGCTCTGGGCCATCGCTCTTTACGTGCCGCTGAGCGCACCGCTCAGCACGTTGGAATCCAGCCTGGAGGAGGGTGGTCTTCCCGAAGCGGTGCGTCAACCGGTGCTGGTGATCAGCAGCCTGCTGCTGGCCCTCGTCGTGGGCGTTGTCACCCAGCTCGGATTCAGTTGGGTCCTGGGTCCGAGCTGGGCCTCCAGCCTTGGTGTTTTGGCCGTGGGCTGGAGTGTTCTGATCGTCCTCGCCAATGCCGGAAAAGACGACTGATTCAGGAGGCACCCGCCAGGGGATCGGCAGCGAATTCATCGGGAACCTGATTGCCGTCTTCAGGGGGCTTGTCTTTGAGGACGATGCGCAACAGCACTGGCGCCAGGAACGTGGTGCCGATCACCATCAGCAGAATCGCCGCCTCAAGGCCAGGGCTGAGCAGCCCAGAAGCGGTGCCCAGGCCCAGGAAGATCAGGCCAACTTCGCCGCGGGGCATCATTCCCAGCCCAACCACCAGGTTGTTGGTCTTTTCCTTGCTGAAGATGGCCCAGCCGGCAGCCACCTTGCCGATGATCGCCACCACAAACAGGAACGCTGCCACCACCAGGGCGGAACGGGCCCCCGGATCAGAGGGGTTGATCACTGAGAGGTCCATACCGGCACCCACCAACACGAAGAAGACGGTGGCGAACAAGCCAACGATGGGGGTGACCGCCGCCTGAATCTCGTGGCGATGCTTGGAGGTGCTGGCGATCAAACCAGCGGCGAAGGCCCCGAGTGCAGCCTCCAGACCAATGGCAGAAGCGACAAAACAGCTGACGGCCAGCAGCAAATAGGAGCCGATCAGCTTGGCGCCGGGAGCCTTGAGCTGATCAATCACCCAGTCGAAGGCGGGGGCAGCCTTTTGGCTCAACAACAAGGCCACCACCACAAACAGAACGGCCGCCACCACCAGCTGAACGATGGGCCCGATCTCCAGGCTGCCGCCGGCCGCCAGGGACACCACGATGGCCAGAATGACGATGCCGAGGATGTCGTCGAGCACGGCGGCACCGATCACGATCTGGCCTTCTCGGGTGCGCAGGTAGCCAAGTTCACCGAAAACGCTGGCGGTAATGCCAATGCTGGTGGCGGTCATCGAGGCACCCGCGAAGATGGCAGGGATCGCATCCACGTGGAAGATCGCCATCAAGCCAAGGGTGCCGAGGGCGAAGGGCAGCACCACGCCGACCACGGCGACGCTGAAGGCCTGAGCCCCCACCGCCATCAGTTCTTCCAGCTCACTTTCAAGACCCGTGAGGAAGAGCAGGGAATAAAGCCCCAGCGTGGCCACCGACTGCAAGGCGCCAAAGCTCTCGTTGTAAAGGACTGGAATCTCCTCCACCGGCACATGCGAAAGGCCGGCCACCACCTCGGAGAACGCTCCGGAAAGTTGCACCTGGGTCTCTGGCGGCACCAGAAGGTGAAGGCCAGAGGCACCAATCAGCACGCCAGCGAGGAGTTCCCCAAGAATCGTGGGGAGCTCAAAGCGCACCAGCACCTCAGCAAGGGTGCGGGCCGCCACGAAGATCAGCATGAAGCGAAGGACGCCGATCAGCGTTTCCGCCAATTCGAGGTCGTGACTGCTGATTTCGCTCAGCAGAGTGGGCAGCAGCATCAAGCCGGGCATGTCTCACGCCGAACCTTAATGGTGATTCCGCCGCTGAACTGTTCGCTGGATGATCCCAATTGACCGGGAATGCTGTATTAAGCGCTTTTTTTCAGGCAGCCCCAGTTGTGATGGCTACGGTCCGGGTAATTCATTGAGTTGGGCTCCGAGCACCCCTGGCCTGACGGTGATTCCACGCTCCATGGCTCGCTGAACCCCCATGACCACGTCACAACCGTTCGATCTGCGTCTGCCGACCCCCGGCTGTCACAACGACCCAGAACGAGCCGGCCTCGATGCCAAGAGCGTGTTCGACGGCATGACGGAACACCTGTTCTTCACGCTCGGCAAGCTCGCCCCCACCGCCAGCCGCCATGACCTCTACATGGCCCTGAGTTATGCGGTGCGTGATCGGCTGATGATGCGCTACCTGGCCACCACCGAAGCGATGCGGGCCCGCCCGCAGAAATCGGTGGCCTACCTGTCAGCGGAATTTCTGATCGGCCCGCAGCTCCACAGCAACCTGCTGAATCTGGGAATTCAGAAGGAAGCCGAAGAGGCCCTGAAGAATTTCGGCATCGAGTCGTTGCAGCAGATCCTGGATGTGGAGGAGGAACCGGGTCTGGGCAATGGAGGCCTCGGCCGTCTGGCGGCCTGCTACATGGAATCGCTGGCCAGCCTGAAGATCCCGGCCACCGGCTACGGCATCCGCTACGAGTTCGGCATCTTCGATCAGCTGATCCGCGATGGCTGGCAGGTCGAGATCACCGACAAATGGCTCAAGGGCGGCTGGCCCTGGGAACTGCCCCAGCCCGATGAGGCCTGCTTCGTGGGCTTCGGCGGTCGCACCGAGAGCTACATCGACGACAAAGGCAACTACCGCTCCCGCTGGATCCCGGCGGAACACGCCATCGGCATTCCCCATGACGTGCCGGTGCTGGGCTATCGGGTGAACATCTGCGACCGGCTGCGGCTCTGGCGTGCCGATGCCACCGAAAGCTTCGACTTCTATGCCTTCAACATCGGCGACTACTACGGCGCCGTTGAGGAAAAGGTGGGCAGCGAAACCCTCTCCAAGGTGCTGTACCCCAACGACGGCACCGACGAAGGCCGGCGTCTGCGCCTGAAGCAGCAGCACTTCTTCGTCAGCTGCTCGCTGCAGGACATGCTGCGCAGCCTCGACAACCGCGGACTGTCCGTCGAGGACTTCCCCAACTACTGGACGGTTCAGCTCAACGACACCCACCCGGCCATCGCCGTGGCGGAGCTGATGCGACTGCTAATTGACGATCGGCATCTGGAGTGGGACCGGGCCTGGGACATCACCTCCCGCTCCGTGGCCTACACCAACCACACCCTGCTGCCCGAAGCGCTTGAGAAGTGGGACCTCAACCTGTTCAGCAGCCTGCTGCCGCGCCATCTGGAGCTGATCTACGAGATCAACCGACGCTTCCTGCAGCAGGTGAGGCTGCGCTACCCCGGCAACGACGCGATCCAGCGCAAGCTCTCGATCATCGATGAAGAGGGCAGCAAGGCCGTGCGCATGGCCCACCTGGCCACAATCGGTGCCCACCATGTGAACGGTGTGGCTGCGCTGCACTCCGATCTGGTGAAAACCGACCTGCTGCCTGAGTTCGCGGCGCTGTGGCCGGAGAAATTCACCAACGTCACCAATGGCGTCACCCCGCGCCGCTGGGTCGCCCTGGCCAACCCCGAGATGTCGGCTCTGCTGGATCAGCACGTTGGGCCCGACTGGATCTCCAACATGGAGAGCCTGCGCAAGCTGGAGGAGCGGCAGAACGACCAGGGCTTCCTCGAGCTCTGGGGCAACACCAAATTGTCGGTGAAGCGCAAGCTGGCCACCTACATCCACCGCAACACCGGTGTGTTGGTGGATCCCGCCAGCCTGTTCGACGTGCAGGTGAAGCGCATCCACGAGTACAAGCGCCAGCACCTCAATGCCCTGCAGGTGATCACCCAGTACCTGCGGATCAAGAACGGCCAGACCGACGGCATGGCGCCCCGCACCGTGATCTTCGGCGGCAAGGCCGCTCCCGGCTACTACATGGCGAAGCTGATCATCCGCTTCCTCAACGGCATCGCGGACACCATCAATGCCGATCCCGACATGGATGGCCTGCTGCGGGTGGTGTTCCTGCCGGATTACAACGTGAAACTGGGGGAGCAGGTGTATCCCGCCTCCGACCTCTCCGAACAGATCTCCACCGCCGGCAAGGAAGCCTCCGGCACCGGCAACATGAAGTTCGCCATGAATGGCGCCCTCACCATCGGCACCCTTGATGGGGCCAATGTTGAGATCCGCGAGCTGGTGGGAAGCGAAAACTTCTTCCTGTTCGGCAAGACGGTGGAAGAGATCACGGCTCTGCAGCAGGACGGTTACCGCCCTGGCGATGTGATCGCCGCACTGCCGGAACTGCAGGAGGCCCTGCGGCTGATCGAGATGGGGCACTTCAGCAACGGCGACGGCGAACTGTTCCGCCCCCTGCTCGACAACCTCACCGGCAACGACCCCTTCTTTGTGATGGCCGACTACGCCGACTACCTGCGGGCCCAGGAGGCGGTGAGCCGTGCCTGGAGCGACCGGATGCACTGGAATCGGATGTCGCTGCTGAACACGGCCCGCACCGGGTTCTTCTCCTCCGACCGTTCCATCGGCGAATACTGCAGGAACATCTGGGCCGTGGATCCTCTCAACGTGGAGATCACCTGCGACGTGCGCTGAAAACAGCCACAAAAAAAAGCCCTGGATCCTGTCCAGGGCTTGGAACCAAGATGCAGTGCTTCAGCTCCGATCAGGCAGATCAGGCGTCTGATGCAACAGGCGGTTGAGCCGCAGACGGTCCACATTCAAAGGATCAGGAGCCAGCTCACCGGCCAGTTCGCGGAACTTCTGCTCGATTTCTTCCGGGACGCGCACATCAAACACCCGCTCCATCAACGCCTCGATCGAGAACAGATGGGCGTTGATGTTCTCCAGATCGGCAATGGCCTGCTGGATGCCATCACCTGATTCTTCCGGCACAGGCGCGCCGGATGCCGCAGGCTTCGAGGCGGCTGGATCGGCGGTCGGGCGGGACCCGTGCTGCTTCTGCAGATCCTCGAGCACCCGGCCCGACAGGGTGCGGAACGACTGGAGTGCTGCCCAGTTGAGCTCCTGCTGCTGACGAAGCGTGGGGGACTCCCGGATCAGCCGGTCATGCTCCCGGTAAAACCGTTGGCAATCCGGGCACTGGCAGGGCTCTTCCGGCAATGCAGTCCCTCGCGGTCATTCCCCACTATGCCACCGATCAAGCCGCCTGAGGCCCCAGATCCTCCTCGGCCTGGGGGCCATCCTCACCAGCGGTGTCAGGCAGAGGGATCTCAATGGAGGACACCACACCGATCACATCCCGCAGCCGCATCGAATCGGCGAACCAGCCCATGGCCTGTTCCGTATCGCCGCGACGTTCCGCGTCACTGGCCTGGTCTTCGTGGGCTTCCGCCAGGAGAGCAAGCCAACACAGGCAGCGGGCCTGCACCACGGATAAATCCAGATCCGTGGGCTGGGATTCCGCAATCCGCTCACTTTCCTGCTGCACCAACAGCCGCAGACGGAGATCGTGAAGCTGGGTCATGGCACCCAAACCCGGTTGTACCAACCCTAGCGGTGGTGAACGATCTGAACACCCCACCAGATGTAGCGCTCACTACCTCTTGAGTAAGTCTCACGGGGCTGGCGGGACTCGAACCCACGACCTACGGTTTAGGAAACCGTCGCTCTATCCAGCTGAGCTACAGCCCCAGACCTCTGAATTATGCCCACGAGGCATGATGAGATCTGAAAGCAGGCGAGGTGGTTGCGGCCGATCTCTTTGAGTGTCGGCTGAGGAAAGTCCGGGCTCCCTGATGGCCAGGCTTGCTGGGTAACGCCCAGTGCGGGTGACCGTGAGGAGAGTGCCACAGAAACACACCGCCGATGGCCGGTTCGCCGGCACAGGCAAGGGTGCAAAGGTGCGGTAAGAGCGCACCAGCAGCATCGAGAGGTGCTGGCTCGGTAAACCCCGGCTGGGAGCAAGGCCAAGGAACGACGGCTGGCCATTGGCCCCGTTCCGTTTGAACGCGCCGCTCGAGGCCGTCGGCAACGGCGGTCCCAGATAGATAGCCACCCACCCTCCGCAGACGAACCTCTGTGGGGCGTGAACAGAACCCGGCTTATGTCCTGCTTTCACCCCTTCTTCAGCGTTGCTCAGGAGTCCTGATGGATCCATCCCGCGCCGCAGAGCTCACTGACTTCATCCAGCAGCTCGACGCTGAGATCCCCATCAACTCTGAGCTACTCGCCCTGGTGGATCAGGCCCTCACCCACGTGTCGAGCGGCCGGGACCCCAACCTGGAACGGCTGGAGTTCCTTGGTGATGCGGTGCTGCGGCTCGCTGCCACCGAATTCATTGATCGCCACCACGCCGATCTGGCGGTGGGTGCCTGCTCCAACCTGAGGGCTCAGCTGGTAAGCGATCGCTGGCTGGCGGACGTGGGTGGAGCACTTGGCATCGAACAGCATCTGCTGCTGGGGCGGCACGCCCAGGGGGATCGTTCCGCCGAATCCAGGCTGCGGGCCGATGCCACCGAAGCTCTGATCGGTGCGTTGTACAGCGCCCTCGGCAACGTTGAAGCGATTCACCGCTGGCTCACCCCCCACTGGTGCACCACCGCCCAGGCAGTGCTGGCGACTCCCCATCAGTTCGGCGGCAAAACAGCCCTGCAGGAGTGGAGCCAGGGCCAGGGGCTGGGACTGCCCAGCTACGCCACCGAAGAATGCAGCCGCCAGCACGGCGACCCCGAACGCTTTCGCTGCCGGGTGAGCATCCAAGGCCGAGACCTGGCGGAGGCCAAAGGCCGATCCCGCAAGGAGGCCGAACAGAACGCGGCAAAAGCCGCTCTTCAGGCCCTGGAAGGCAGCGACGCACCGCAGGCATCGCAGTGACGGGAATCCCTGCGGTGCCCCTGACGCCCGCAGCTGCTGCAGACCAGCTCAGCCGACCGCTGCTGGTGATGGCGCACCCCCGACACCGTCAGGATCCCTGTGGGAATGGCAATGATGCCGAAACCCAAGAGCATCACCACTGAGGCCAACAGCCGCCCCAGTTCCGTCTGGGGGACAACATCGCCGTAACCAACGGTGGTCATGGTGACGATCGCCCAGTAGACGCCGCTCGCCACCGTCTGGAACTGGGAGTCGGGCCGGGCACTCTCGATCACAAAAATGCTGTAGCCGAGCACCACCTGCAGCAGGAAGACGAAGAACAAAAAGACGCCGATGGTGCGGGCACTTCCCCGCAGGGCCTGCCCCAGCACGCGGGCTTCATCGATGAACTTGAGCAGCTTGAACACCCGCAGGATGCGGCCGAACTTGAACACCCAGAGCAGCAACTCACTGCGCACCTGCGGCACGAAGAAAAACAGGACTGCCGAGGCGTCAATCAGTCCGGTGAAGCTGAACAGGTAACGGCGAGGCTTCTCCACCAAGACCAGATGAAGAACAAAATCCGCCGCAAACACCGCCAAGCAAACGTTCTGAACCAGATCGATCCAGGGCACATTGGTTTGGCGCAGGGCTGAGTTGCCCAGGGGGTCGGGTTCCAGCAGTAGGGCCAGAACACTCAGCAGAATCGCCCCGAAAATGACAGCGTTGTAGGCCTTGCCCGCCGAGGTGCTGGCTTCCAGCACCGTGGACTGCAGCCTTTGTCGCAGGCTTCGGTCTTTCTCCATCGCCTCAGGCCGGCTGGAGGTCCTTCAACCGCAGGGTCACCAACTTGTCCCAGTTGCCACCTTCGAACAAAACGGCCGCACGGTCGCCGCTGATTCGCTGCACAAAGCCCGTGTAGCCGTTGTAGATCGAGGTGGCATCCGCCACGGTGACGGTGGAGCCAGGGAGGATCGGAGCGGTTGCAGGCGCCATGGCTCGTTCGCGGACTGTTCTGGCGCCATTATCGGCAGAGTGCGCGACGGATGGCATGGCTGAGAGCAATGAGTGGCTCAGCGTCGGCAAGATCGTGGGGGTCCAGGGGCTGCAAGGGGAACTGCGGGTGAATCCCGCCAGTGATTTCCCCGAGCGATTCACGGCGCCGGGGCCGCGCTGGCTGCGCAGTCGCAAGGGGGGTGAGCCGATGGAAATCCAACTCAAGAAGGGCCGGCAACTGCCCGGCAAGTCGCTTTTTGTAGTGCGGCTTGAAGGGATAGACAACCGCAGCGCCGCCGAAACCCTTGTGGGCCATGAACTGCTGGTGTCAGCGGATGACCGGCCCGAATTGGACGAGGGGGAATTTCACCTGCTCGATCTGCTGGGCCTGGAGGCACGGCTCGCGGCCGATGGCCCTGCCGTTGGCACCGTGAGCGATCTGATCAGCGGCGGCAACGACCTGCTGGAAATCACCACATCGGAGGGCCGCAAGCTACTGATTCCCTTCGTGGAGGCAATCGTGCCCGAAGTGCAATTGGAGGAGGGCTGGCTGCTGCTCACCCCACCACCAGGCCTGTTGGAGCTCTGACAGATCTCTCTCGGGGCATCGACAGAACCCCATAGGGCAAGCGATTCTGGGTCACCGCTCTCAGGACGTGATGGGCTCCACACCGCTGATCCCTGTGATCCTTTGCGGAGGCACCGGCACAAGGCTTTGGCCGCTGTCACGGGCGAGTTACCCCAAGCAGTACTGGCCGTTGAGCGGAGAGGGGGAGGCCACGTTGCTGCAACAGACCCAACAGCGGCTCCATGGCCTTGATGCCCTGGCGGCCCCCCTGCTGATCTGCAATGAAGACCACCGCTTCATCGTGGCCGAACAGATGCGGCAGATCGGAGTCGAGCCGAACGCAATTCTGCTGGAACCGATGGGCCGCAACACCGCTCCGGCGGTGACCGTGGCCGCACTGCAGGCCACGAGCAACGGCGAGGACCCGCTGCTACTGGTGCTGGCGGCAGATCATCTGATCCGCGATGCCGCCCAGTTCCGCCAGGCCATCGACGCTGGCCGCCAACCCGCCGAAGAGGGACGTCTGGTGACCTTCGGGATCGTGCCAACGGCTCCGGAAACCGGTTACGGCTACATCGAAGCCAGCGAACCCTTCTCCCTTGGGGGACCGGCCCATGTGCCGATCAAGCGGTTCGTGGAGAAGCCCGATCAGGCCACAGCAGAGCAATTCCTGGCCACCGGCCGCTTCACCTGGAACAGCGGCATGTTCCTGTTCCGCGCCAGCGCCATGCTGGCGGAATTGGAGCGACTGGCCCCGGAAGTGGTGAGCTGCTGCCGGGCAGCACTGGAGCAAGACACGGCCGACCTGGAATTCCATCGGCTGGAGCGGGAGGCCTTCGCCAAGTGTCCCAACGTGGCCATTGACGTGGCCGTGATGGAGAAAACGGAATTGGGCAGTGTGCTGCCGCTGGATGCGGGCTGGAGCGATGTGGGCAGCTGGAGCGCGCTCTGGGAAACCTCAGAACAGCGGGATTCTCAAGGCAACGTGCTGCAGGGCCATGTGATCGCCGAAGGCAGCCGCGACTGCTACCTGCGCAGCGAACACCGCTTGGTGGTGGGGCTGGGGGTGGAGAACCTGGTGGTGGTGGAAACCGACGATGCCGTGTTGATTGCGGACCGCTCGAAAGCGCAAGAGATCAAAACCGTGGTGAAGCAGCTAGAGGCCGAAGGCAGCCCGGAGGGCAAGGCCCACCGGAAGATCTACAGGCCATGGGGCTCTTACACGGGTGTGGTGGAGGACAGCCGCTGGCAGGTGAAGCGAATCTCCGTGAAACCCGGCGCCAGCCTGTCGCTGCAAATGCATCACCACCGGGCCGAACACTGGATTGTGGTGCGCGGAACAGCCATCGTCGAACGGGATGGAGAAGAGCAACTGCTGGGTGAGAACCAGAGCACTTACATCCCCCTGGGCTGCAAGCACCGCCTGTCAAATCCAGGGAAAATCCCCGTGGAGCTGATTGAGGTGCAAAGCGGCGAGTACCTCGGCGAAGACGACATCGTTCGTTTCCAGGACTGCTATGGCCGTAGCGATCTCAGCCTCAGCCCCAGCTGAGGCTCACTCCACCGTGACGCTCTTGGCCAGATTGCGGGGCTGATCCACATCCAGGCCGCGATGAGCTGCGATGTGATAGCTCAGCAACTGCATCGGCACCACGGTGAGCAGAGGGCTGACCCACTCGCTCACAGAGGGCACCGGCAGCAGTTGATCAAACAAATCGGTGTCGGGCCCCTGGGGCGCCACACCGATCAGCTGGGCGTCGCGAGCCTTGGCCTCCTGCGCATTACTGAGCACCTTCTCGAAGACCACGCCGGGGACAGCGATCGACACCACCGGCACCCGGGAATCAAGCAGGGCGATCGGACCATGCTTCATCTCCCCGGCCGGGTAGCCCTCGGCATGGATGTAGCTGATCTCCTTGAGTTTCAATGCCCCCTCCAGGGCGATCGGATAATTGATTCCCCGGCCCAGGAAGATCACATCCTGGGTGTCGGCAAAGCGAGGGGCCAAGGCTTCGGAGCGCTGGTCGTGCAGATCCACCAGCTGGCGCAACTGCTGGGGCAGACCGCGCAGTTCGTCTACCAGAGCCTTGATCTCAGCAGCGGGGCGAGCACCACGGCGGGCCGCAAAGGCCATGGCCAAGCCATAGAAGGCCAGGAGCTGGCCGAGGAACGTCTTGGTGGCCGCCACTCCGACTTCAATACCAGCCCCGATGTCGAGGATGTGGGACACCTGACGTGAGAGGGAGCTTTCCGGACGATTGGTCACCCCCAGCTGGCGGGGGGCAAAAGCTGGATCTCCATGGGCCAAGCGCCGTTCCGCCTCCATGGCCAGAGCCGCAAGTGTGTCTGCCGTTTCACCAGATTGAGTCACGCCGATGGTGAGGGTGTGGGGGGCCAGCGGAGGCGGCGCATAGCGGAATTCACTGGCGTAGTGCACCGACGTGGGTATCCCAGCGAACTGCTCCAGCAAGTAGGCACCCACCATCGCGGCATGGCGGCTGGTGCCGCAGGCCAGGATCTGAATCCGCTCAATCCCGGCGTAAAAGGCATCGTCCATCGGCAGCGCCACCGGCAGCTCCGCCGGCAGTCCCTGAGGCAGGTGACGCGCCACCCACAGCTCTGCGGTCTCCGGTTGCTCATGGATTTCCTTGAGCATGAAGTGACGGAACTCACGCTTGTCGGCCACGTGGGCCACACCGCTGAGCTGGGTGGGCATGCGTTGCTGGCGCACCCCCGCGGCGTCGTAGAGCTCCACCCCCAGAGGTGAGAGCAAGGCCACCTCGCCGTCTTCCATGGGAAGGATCGTGCGGGTGAAGCCCGCCAGGGCCGGCGTGTCGCTGGCACAGAGGAATTCGCCTTCCCCCAAGCCGATCAACAGCGGGGCCGACTTGCGGGCCACCACCAAAGCCCCCGGCGCCTGATCCCAGATCACGGCCAGGGCATAGGCCCCCTGCAGCTTGGGCAGCACCCGCTGCAGGGCCTGCAGCAACAGCCCACCGCCAGGGGTTCCACCCGCAGCTTGCAGCTGCTGCAGTTCTGCCGCCAGCAGATGGGGAATCACCTCGGTGTCGGTCTCCGACTGGAGGACAACCCCGGAAGCCTCCAGTTGCTCCCGCAGGGCCCGGTGGTTCTCAATAATACCGTTCTGCACCACAGCCACAGCCCCATCGCTGCTGCGGTGTGGATGGGCATTGCGCTCTTCCGGTTTGCCATGGGTCGCCCAGCGGGTGTGGCCAATGCCGCATTGCCCAGGGGCGCCCTCGGCTTCAAAACAGGCAGTGAGGTTGAGCAGCTTGCCCTTGGCCCGTAAGCAGGTGAGCTGCCCCTGGGCTGCCACCGTGGCGATCCCTGCGGAGTCGTAACCGCGGTACTCCAGCTGCCGGAGACCCTCCAGGAGCTGGGGTGCCGCTTCTCGGGAACCCACCAGGGCAACGATTCCGCACATACAAAAAAAGCCCGGCTGAAGCCGGGCCGAGCTTATGAGGTGAAATGGGGGAAATCAGTAGGCCAGACCCATGGAGCGCGTGGTCTCGTCTCCCAGGTAAACGCGGATGCTGAGGAAGTCGGTGGGGCAGGCGGTTTCGCAGCGCTTGCAACCTACGCAGTCTTCGGTGCGGGGCGAGGAGGCAATTTGGCCGGCCTTGCAGCCGTCCCAGGGCACCATCTCAAGCACGTCGAGAGGGCAGGCACGCACACACTGGGTGCAGCCGATGCAGGTGTCGTAGATCTTGACGGCGTGGGACATGTGCCCGATGCATTCGAAGGCTTGCGGCAAACGTACCCGTCCTTCGCCGGTCCATGACCAGGCCGTCACCGTTGTTAACGGCGCGGTCGTTGAGAAAGGGACCACGAAGGCGTGCCCGTAAGATGCAGCGTCCCGTTGCCACGGCTATGTCCCAGGAAGCGATTCTCGAAAAGGTGCGCTCAATCGTTGCGGAGCAACTGAGTGTTGACTCCGGCGAAGTGAAGCCCGAATCCAACTTCCAGAATGATCTGGGAGCTGATTCTCTGGCCACCGTGGAACTCGTGATGGCCCTTGAAGAGGCCTTTGACATCGAGATTCCCGACGAAGCAGCTGAAGGCATCACCACCGTTGGTGACGCCGTCAAATACATCGAAGACAAGCAGGCCTGAGCAACGCAATGATGGATGGTCTCCATCGCGTCGTCATCACCGGCCTCGGCGCGGTCACACCGATCGGCAACACGGTTCAGGACTACTGGAACGGCCTCACCTCCGGCAGCAACGGAGTTGATGCCATTACCCTGTTCGATGCATCCGCACACGCCTGCCGCTTTGCGGCGGAGGTGAAGGATTTCGATCCGTCCGGCTTCATCGAACCGAAGGAAGCAAAGCGCTGGGATCGGTTCTGCAAGTTCGGCGTGGTGGCAGCCAAGCAGGCTGTGGCCCATGCCGGCCTTGAGATCAACGACGCAAATGCGGATCGGATCGGCACGATAATCGGCTCCGGCGTCGGCGGTCTGCTGACGATGGAGACACAGGCCCATGTCTTGGAAGCCAAAGGCCCTGGACGGGTGAGTCCGTTCACGGTGCCGATGATGATCCCCAACATGGCCACAGGCCTTGCCGCCATTGCCCTGGGTACCAAGGGTCCCAGCTCCGCAGTGGCCACCGCCTGTGCTGCTGGCTCCAATGCCGTTGGCGATGCCTTCCGGCTGCTGCAGCTGGGCAAAGCCGACGCCATGGTGTGCGGTGGCGCCGAATCAGCGATCACTCCCCTTGGGGTGGCCGGCTTCGCCAGCGCCAAGGCCCTGTCATTCCGCAATGACGACCCGGCCACGGCCAGCCGTCCGTTCGACAAAGAGCGCGACGGCTTCGTGATCGGGGAAGGTGCTGGGGTATTGGTGCTCGAAACCCTCGAGCATGCCCAGGCCCGTGGCGCCACGATCCTCGGCGAAGTGGTGGGTTACGGGATGACCTGCGACGCCCACCACATCACTTCCCCCACCCCCGGCGGCGTCGGCGGTGCCGAAGCCATGCGCCTGGCCCTCGCCGATGGCGGCATTGATCCGTCCGAGATCGACTACGTCAACGCCCACGGCACCAGCACCCCGGCGAACGACAAGAACGAAACCTCAGCCATCAAGAGTGCCCTGGGCGAACAGGCCTTGCAGATCCCGGTGAGCTCCACCAAATCGATGACCGGTCACCTGCTGGGTGGCTCCGGCGGCATCGAAGCGGTGGCCTGCGTGCTGGCGCTGCAACACGGGGTAGTGCCCCCCACTATCAACTACACCACCCCGGATCCCGACTGTGATCTGGATGTCGTGCCCAACGAGGCGCGGGATCAGACACTGGGAACCGTCTTGTCCAACTCCTTCGGCTTCGGCGGCCACAACGTCTGCCTGGCTTTCAAACGCGCCAGCTGAGCCTCCGCGCTCACGTCGTGCGTCAAAATCGCTCCAACTTTTCCTCTTAACACCATGGTCGCTGCGCCCGCGTCTCTCGACACGCTCTGCATCAACAGCATTCGGATGCTGGCTGTCGACGCCATCAACAAGTCCAACAGCGGCCACCCCGGCCTGCCGATGGGCTGCGCACCCATGGGTTACGCCCTCTGGGACAAGTTCCTCAAGCACAACCCCAAGAACCCCAAGTGGTTCAACCGCGACCGCTTCGTGCTGTCCGCCGGCCACGGCTGCATGCTGCTGTACGCGCTGCTGCACCTCACCGGTTACGACTCGGTCTCCATTGAGGACATTAAGCAGTTCCGCCAGTGGGGCTCCAAAACTCCCGGCCACCCCGAAACCTTCGAGACCCCTGGCGTTGAAGTGACCACCGGCCCCCTGGGTGCCGGTATTTCCAACGCTGTGGGCCTGGCCATCGCTGAATCCCACCTGGCGGCCAAGTTCAACAAGGCCGACGCCACCGTGGTGGATCACTACACCTACGTGATCATGGGCGACGGCTGCAATCAGGAGGGTGTGTCTTCTGAAGCGGCCTCCCTGGCTGGACACCTGAAGCTGGGCAAGCTGATTGCTCTCTATGACGACAACAGCATCACCATTGATGGACGCACCGATGTGTCCTTCACCGAGGACGTGCTGAAGCGCTACGAGGCCTACGGCTGGCACGTGCAGCACGTGGCCGAGGGCAACACTGATGTGGATGCCATCGCCAAGGCGATCGAAGCCGCCAAGGCCGTGACCGACAAGCCGTCGATCATCAAGGTGACCACCACCATCGGCTACGGATCACCCAACAAGGCCGACACTGCCGGTGTTCACGGTGCTGCCCTGGGTGAAGAGGAAGCAGCCCTGACCCGCCAGCAACTGGGTTGGGACTACGCCCCCTTCGAAATTCCCCAGGACGCCTACGACCAATTCCGCCAGGCCATCGACCGCGGAGCCAGCCTCGAGGCCGAGTGGAACCAGACCCTGGCCACCTACCGCACCAAGTACCCCAGCGAAGCCGCAGAGTTCGAGCGGATGCTGCGCGGCGAGTTGCCCGAAGGCTGGGACAAAGACCTGCCCACCTACACCCCCGAAGACGGCGGCTTGGCCACCCGCAAGCACTCCCAGATCTGCCTGGGTGCTCTGGGCCCGAACCTGCCCGAGCTGATCGGAGGCTCTGCCGACCTCACCCACTCCAACTACACGGACATCAAGGGTGAGACCGGCTCATATCAGGCCAGCAGCCCTGAAAAGCGCTACCTGCACTTCGGTGTGCGTGAGCACGCCATGGCCGCGATCCTCAACGGCATCGCGTATCACAACAGCGGCCTGATTCCCTACGGCGGCACTTTCCTGGTGTTCGCCGACTACATGCGCGGCTCGATGCGCCTGTCGGCCCTGAGCGAGCTGGGCGTGATCTATGTGCTGACCCACGACTCCATCGGTGTCGGCGAAGACGGCCCCACCCACCAGCCGATCGAGACCATCCCCTCCCTGCGGGCGATGCCGAACATGCTGGTGTTCCGTCCTGGTGACGGCAACGAAACAAGCGGTGCCTACAAGGTGGCCATCCAAAACCGGAAGCGCCCCAGCTCCCTTTGCCTCAGCCGCCAGGGGATGGCCAACCAGGCCAACTCCTCGATCGACAAAGTGGCCCTGGGCGGTTACGTGCTCGAAGACTGCGCCGGGACCCCTGATCTGATCCTGATCGGCACCGGCACCGAGCTGGATCTCTGCGTGCAGGCTGCCAAGCAACTCACCGCCGAAGGCAAGAAGGTGCGAGTCGTCTCCATGCCCTGCGTGGAGCTGTTCGACGAGCAGACCGATGCCTACAAGGAAGAAGTGCTCCCGAATGCCGTGCGCAAGCGCATGGTGGTGGAAGCCGCTGAGTCCTTCGGCTGGCACCGTTTCATCGGACTGGATGGCGATAGCGTCACCATGAACCGCTTCGGTGCATCAGCCCCTGGTGGCACTTGCCTTAAGGAATTCGGCTTCACGGTGGAGAACGTGGTAGCCAAAGCCAAGGCTCTGCTCGGCTGATCGCCAGAACACTTCAACAACAAGGCCTCCTGCTTTGGCAGGGGGTCTTTTTTTGTTGCCAACCCAATCAATGGCCTTACAAAAAAGCTAGACGTCCTGACGAACGCCGAGCCAACAACTGACTTCAGTCAACACAATTAATCCGCTTTATCGAGCTTGACCGGGGTGAGCTCAACAGCACCTGCTTTGGTTTCCAGAACCTTCTCCAGACCTTCGAGATCTTCATCAGTGATCTTGGTCTGCATCGGGCAGTGCTTGGGTCCGCACATGAAGCAGAACTCAGCCTGCTTGTAGATGTCAGCTGGCAGGGTTTCATCGTGATATTCCTTGGCCCGCTCAGGATCCAGGGACAGCTCGAACTGCTTGTTCCAGTCGAAGTTGTAGCGGGCGCGGCTGAGCTCGTCGTCACTATCCCGGGCACCTAGGCGGTGACGGGCGATGTCAGCCTCATGGGCAGCGATCTTGTAGGCGATCAGGCCTTCGCGCACATCCTCAGCGTTAGGCAGACCGAGGTGCTCCTTAGGAGTCACGTAACAAAGCATCGCCGTGCAATGCCAACCAGCCATCGCCGCACCGATCGCAGTGGAGATGTTGTCGTAGCCGGGAGCAATGTCGACAAGCAAAAGCCTGAACAAACAAAAAAAGAAGGACTACATCGCACACCTGGACTTGAACTGGAGCTTAGCCTAGAATTAAAAAGTAAAATTGGAAACACCATAATATGATTTTTCATATTCATCGAATCGACAAAAATCCGGGAGACTTGTGGTCATCGCCAAGGCACTATTTTGATTTCGAGAATTACGCAACTATTGACATCTTGAACAAGAAAAAACTTGGCTCAATTCCTCCTGGATCGAAATGCGTCGTCGGAGGAGGAGGGCTAATTAAAAACACATTTTATGCATCGCTAGATATTTTGTTCGCAAAAGAATGCCATATAGCCTTTTGGGGCATAGGAGAAAGATTAAATCAAAACCTGAAAAATGGCTGGATAAGCCGCAAAGAAAAAACGAACATCAAGCCTAGTTTTTTTGATACGGCATTACACCTGCCGAGCATGCGCAGCCTAGAGCCAGGAATTGAATGGCTCCCTTGCGCTAGTTGCAATCATCCTATTTTCAATAATAACTTCAAAACCAAACCAAACGGAATCAAAATACTTCAGCACAAGAAAGTGCCAATCCCAAACCCAAATAACTTCCCTTTGATCTCCAACGACCCCCTGACGATTGAAGAATGCATAGACTTTATTTCCAGCACATCCATTCTAATAACTAACTCCTATCATGCAATGTATTGGGCATATTTACTTTCAGTCCCTACAATTTGCATCCCTTTCTCCTCAGGCCATTATTCTTTTTGCGATAAAATGGTATATTGCAAGCCGGGCTCTCTCCAAAAAAAAATAAAACTAATTTACGAAACAGACTCAGGCAGATCAAGCGATAGAGCCGATCAGTCCATTGAAAGAATTACAGCGCATCGACTAAAGTCGAATGCCTTTTACTCTAAAACCATGTCTTTCTTGATGAAATAACATATCCCCAATCCAACTCGGTCAATACATTCATTTCGACTCATTCCATAAAGAAAAACAATTCAAGCCTATTAATCACCTCAAAGAACCTCATGAAGAAATATAGCGAATAACTGTTTAGACAAAATAGAAGCTTCCTCAACACAGATTAAATTTAAACAAGCAAAAATAACTCATCGCACTTTGGGACAAAAGCTAAATTTGCAAATAAGCTTAAAGATTGCAACTAAAAGGCCCATGCCTTAATGGACGCCGGGCCAACAACTGACTTCAGTCAACACAATCAATCAGCTTTGTCGAGCTTGACCGCTGTGAGCTCGGCGGCTCCGGCTTTGGTTTCGAGCACCTTCTCAAGGCCCTCAAGGTCTGCATCAGTGATCTTGGTCTGCATCGGGCAGTGCTTCGGTCCGCACATGGAGCAGAACTCAGCCTGCTTGTAGATGTCAGCCGGCAGGGTTTCGTCGTGATACTCCTTGGCCCGCTCAGGATCCAAGGACAGTTCAAACTGCTTGTTCCAGTCGAAGTTGTAGCGGGCGCGGCTGAGCTCGTCGTCACGGTCACGGGCGCCGGGGCGATGGCGAGCGATGTCTGCAGCATGGGCAGCGATCTTGTAAGCGATCAGGCCTTCGCGCACATCCTCAGCGTTGGGCAGACCGAGGTGCTCTTTCGGCGTCACGTAACAGAGCATCGCCGTGCCATGCCAACCGGCCATCGCCGCACCGATCGCAGAGGTGATGTGGTCGTAACCGGGAGCAATGTCGGTGACCAAGGGGCCGAGCACATAGAAGGGTGCTTCGCTGCACTCCTCCATCTGCTTCTTCACGTTGAACTCGATCTGGTCAAGGGGGACGTGGCCGGGACCCTCCACCATCACCTGGACGTCGTGCTTCCAGGCGCGACGGGTCAGTTCACCGAGGGTGTGCAATTCAGCCAATTGAGCAGCATCCGATGCATCGTGCTGGCAACCGGGACGGAGCGAGTCGCCAAGGGAGAAGGTGCAGTCGTAGCGCTTGAAGATCTCGCAGATGTCGTCAAACCGCGTATAAAGCGGGTTCTGACGGTGGTGATACAGCATCCATTGAGCCAGGATGCCGCCGCCGCGGCTGACGATGCCGGTGATACGGCCTTTCACCTTGGGAAGGTGCTCAATCAGCAGGCCAGCGTGGATGGTCTGATAGTCGACACCCTGCTCACAGTGCTTTTCGATGATGTGGAGGAAGTCGTCCTCATCGAGCTTCTCGATCGATCCGTGGACGCTCTCAAGAGCCTGATAAACAGGCACGGTGCCGATCGGAACGGGGGATGCACCGATGATCGCGGTGCGCACCTCATCGAGGTTGACGCCGCCGGTGGAGAGATCCATCACGGTATCGGCGCCGTACTTCACCGCCAGCTTCAGCTTCTTCACCTCCTCAGCGGCATCAGACGCATTCGGAGAGACGCCGATGTTGGCGTTCACCTTGCACTTGCTGGCGATGCCGATCGCCATCGGCTCCAGATTGGTGTGGTTGATGTTGGCCGGGATGATCATCCGCCCTCGGGCCACCTCTTCCATCACCAGCGATTCGGGCAGGTTCTCCCGCTTCGCCACATGGGCCATTTCTTCGGTCACCACGCCCTGACGGGCGTAGTGCATCTGAGAGACGTTGGCCTGACCCTTGCGGGACTCAACCCAGGAAGCGCGCATGATCTGAGGTGCGACGGACAGCCCAGGGGTCGACTTTTGGCCGTGGATCACGCTCAAGCACTTCCCTGCGCCGGCATGACCCGGAATCAGGTTCGGAGGGTGTGATCTCAGTCTGGGTTCATGAGAAAACCCGGACACCCCTAGTGATGTTTGAACGCTAGCAAGCGTTGCTCAACAACTCGTTCAGCTGGCCTGCAAGCCATTGAGCACCGCAGCCACCACCCGGTGATCGCTGTCCTGCTGCAGAGATTGCAACAAGCCTCTGGCCTGCACCGCACTGGGATCGCCCCCCCCCTCCCGCACGATCCGACTGAGGATCTCAGCTCCACTCACCCGCACGATCGCATCAGCATCAGCGATTGCCATGGTGGCCAACTCCAGCAACCAACCCAGATCAATGGCGGGCTGTTCCGCCAGGGCAGAAAGGATGCTGCAGCGCACCAGCCAGGCGGCATCGGCCTCGAAGGCCGAACGCAGCAAGGGCCAGGCCCGATCCACCCCGTAGCTGGCCAGAGCATTGGCTGCCTCAGCCCGCACATTGGGGTCTTCATCGGCAGTGATCAACGCACTCAGGACGGTCCAGCCCTGTTCGGTGCGCTTGTAGCCCAATCCACTGCAGCTCAAGGAACGCACCAGGAAAGGCTTCTGCTCCGTGCCCAGCACCAGCAACGGCACCGCCTCAGCGTCCGAGCAATGGCGGAGCTGTGTGATCGCCGGCATCGCCTTCACCGGATCTCCACTGGCAATGGCCTGGCGCACCACCTCGAGATCAGGACGTTGCGGATCGGTCTCGCTCATGGGTTGCTGCCGGGGGTGCGCGCCCGTTGAAGATCGGCCAACAGCCTGGCGCGGCGACGCTGCCGACCGAGAGCGCTGCTGATGATGAGACCCGAACCCACCAAGATGGGGGGCAACACCTGCACCCGGTCCTTGCCCTGGCGCTGGTTTGTGGCCAGCACCGCGAGCAGGATCAGCAACGGAGCCCCGAGGGAAACCCAAATCACCGCACGACGTTGGTTCATGCCGAGGTGTTCTCCGTGATCCACGCCAGCACGGTGGCCGTGAGAACCGCAATGCCAACACCGAGGGCGTCTTCCTCCAGTGCGAACGCTCCGTTGTGCAGCGGCGCACACCCCTCGGGCCCGGCCACACCCAGCCGCACCATCATTCCCGGCACATCGCGAAGCAGCTCAGCAAAGTCTTCCGCCCCCAGGGAGGGCTGCTCCACCGGCAGCACCTTGTCGCGCCCCAGACACTCCACCGCACAGCGTTCGAGCAGGGTCGTGAGCTGCGGATCGTTGTGCACCGGTGGTGCAATGCAGCGGTAATTCACCACAGCCGTACCCCCTCCACTGGCACAGATTCCCTGCACCGTCTCATCAATCCAGGCCGGCAACTGAGCGTGCTGCTGCAGATCCAGACAGCGCACCGTGCCCAGCAAACGCACCTGATCGGCAATCACGTTGAAGGCGCGACCGCCTTCCACCTTGCCGAAACTAATCACCACCGGCTGTAAGGCGTCCAAGCGACGGGCGATGGTCTGCTGAAGCTCTGTGATCACCCGAGCCGCCAGCCAAACCGCATCCACCGACTGATGGGGACGGGCACCATGGCCACCTTCTCCCTGCACCAGGATCTCCAGCTCTCCGGCCGCCGCCGTGAGACAGCCCCGCCGGATCCCCACCGTGCCCACCGGCAGATTTGGCACCACATGCACGCCGTACAACGCATCGAGGCCTTCCACCGCCCCCGCATCTCTCATCCACACCGCCCCCTGGGCCAACTCTTCGGCGGGTTGAAACAGCAGCCGCACTCGAGCCCCTAAGTGGGGCTCCTGAGCCAGCAAGCGCGCGACACCAAGGCCCGTGCAGGTGTGAAGGTCGTGGCCACAGGCATGCATCAGACCCTGACGGGTGGAGGCATAGCTCAGCCCGGTGCGCTCCTCCACCGGAAGCGCATCCATGTCCACCCGCAGACCCACCGTGGGGCCGTGATCAGGCCCCAACTCGGCCACCACGCCCGTGCGGCCAACTCCCTCACGAACCCGCCAACCCAGCTGACGCAGTTCACCGGCGACCAGAGCAGCCGTCTGATGTTCCTCACCGCTGAGCTCAGGGTGGGCATGCAGATGCCGGCGCAGCTGCAGCAGCTCAGGCAGCTCCCGGCGGAGTCGATCGGACAGGGACGCCGCTTGGGTCATCTCAGGACGCCTCCAAGGCCAGGAACGCCATCAGATCCGCCGTCGGCTGCGGTGGCCAGCGGCGCACCTGCTCCAGCCAATCGGCCTGGCGATAACGCTGATCCAGGCCGGCCGCCGCGGCCCAGTGGCTTTCGGCTTCACCACTGGATCCTTCGCGCCAGAGCAGGCCGCTGAGGGCCGCCCGAGCGTCGGCGAACAAGGGATAGCGACGAATCAGTTTGCGCAATTCCGCCTCCGCCCAATCGAGATCTCCTGCTTGCCAGGCCGCCAGCGCCTCGCTGGAGCGGGCCATGGCGAAGCCAGGGCGGGCAAGAGCAGCCTGGCCATAAAGCTCTCGCGCCAAAGGCCAGTCCCCTTGCGAGCCACGCACATTGGCCAGGTTGTAGAGGGCTGAGGCATCCTGCGGATCGCGCTCCAGAATCCAGAGATAGTCGTTCGCTGCCGCGGACCAGTCCTGAAGCGCTTCCTCCGCCGTGCCCCGGTTCAGATGCGGGTCGCTTTCCTCAGGCGCCAGCACAATCGAGGCGCTCTGATCGTCGATGGCCCCGGAAGGATCACCCAGAGCGAGACGCACATTGCCGCGGTTGCTCAGCGCTGCTGCATCGTCTGGAGCCTGCTCCAGAAAGCGATCCCAAAGGGGCAACGCCTCCACAAAATCCCCCTGACGGCTTGCCGTCAGCGCCTGCTCATAAAGCCCCTGCAGATCGAGGGCCTGCACTGGCAGGGCCAGCACCAAACTCATCAACAGGACGAGAAACCGGTTCATGCCGCCTCGGCCAGATGACTGCGGGCCGCATCCGTGACCATTCGGCCGCGGGGGGTGCGCACCAACAACCCCTGTTGCAACAGAAATGGCTCCACCACGGTCTCCAGGGTGACGGGGTCGTCGCCGAGGGCCGCCGCCAGAGTCTCCAGGCCCACCGGGCCACCACCGTGGTGGTCGATCAGCAGCTGCAGCAAACGCCGATCGCTGGCATCGAGGCCCCGATGATCCACGCGGTGCAGGCTCAGGGCCTCTCCCACCAGGGCCTGATCAATGGCTCCACCACTACCGCCTCGCACGCTGGCCACATCCCGCACCCGGCGCAGCAGGCGGTTGGCAATCCTGGGCGTACCGCGGCAGGAGGCGGCAATGCTGCTGCGGGCCTGCGGTGTGAGGGTGACCCCGATCAGCCCGGCGGTGCGCTCCACGATCGCTTCCAAATCGTCCTGGCCGTAAAACTCCAACCGCTGGATCAGGCCGAAGCGATCCCGCAGCGGGGAGCTCAGCGATCCGGCACGGGTGGTGGCCCCCACAAGGGTGAAGGGAGGCAAGTCGAGGGATCGAGTCCGCGCCGTGCTGCCCTTGCCCACGGTGAGATCGAGGCGACGGTCTTCCATCGCCGGATAGAGCAGCTCCTCCGCCACCCGGCTCAGGCGATGAATCTCGTCAATGAACAGCAGATCATGGGGCTGCAGGTTGACCAACAGGCCAACGATGTCGCGGGGGCGTTCCAAGGCCGGTGCACTGGTGACCTTGCACTGCACCCCCATTTCTTCGGCCAGCACCATGGCCATGGTGGTTTTGCCCAAGCCCGGTGGGCCATAGAGCAGCACATGGTCGAGGGCATCGCCACGGCCAAGCGCCGCTTCCACCGCAATGCCCAGCACTTGCTTGAGCTCACTCTGACCGATGTAGTCGTTTAGGCGCTGGGGCCGAAGCTTGTCTTCCGGCCGGCTCACTACCTCTTCAGGTGCCGGCTGGGGGTCCACCAGCGCTTCGGGGCGGCGCGGTGGCTTGCGACCGGAGCTGGAGGAGACAATCGCCATGCGGGCAGGGTACCCAGACCTGGATAGGGTCGGAAGACGCAGCCGCAGCCATGGCCAAGGGAGGAGCGAAAAAAGCAGCCGCAGCCGCGGCAAGGGCCGCCGCCAATCGGATGCTGGCGGACAACCGGCAGGCACGGCACCAGTACGAGATCCTCGAAACCCTCGAAACCGGCATCGAGCTGGTGGGCACCGAGGTGAAGTCGATCCGCAACGGCAAGGCCAACCTGCGCGATGGCTTCTGTCTGATCCGCAATGGAGAGCTGCAGTTGCACAACGTGCACATCTCACCCCACACCCACGCCGGCAGTTACTTCAACCACGACCCACTGCGCACCCGCAAACTGCTGGCCCACCGCCGTGAGATCGACAAGCTGCGCGGTTTGGTGGATCAGAAAGGCCTGACGCTGATCCCCCTCAACATTCACCTCAAGGGGTCCTGGATCAAGCTCACCATCGGGCTGGGCAAAGGGCGCAAGTTGCACGACAAGCGCGCCGCCGAAAAGGAAAAGCAATCGAGGAAGGACGTGAAAGCAGCGATGGAGCGCTACTGATCCATTGGATCGGCCAGGCAGGACAGGGTGAACGCACTTGAGGAGACCCCCTCGTTGGTGACCAACACGTGAAGCGGCAAGCCCACATCCGCTGGAATCCGAACCACCCGCAGCGGTCCTCGCTGCTCCACCACCTGCCCTTTGGCACCGAACACCAGCATTTGCATCAACGGTGTGCCGTTGATGCCCAGGGCGAACACATGGTCTTCCGGCACCTCCACCAGCACCAAACGCGCGCCACCGGCAGGAATACGCAAGGACGTGTTTGTGGGTTCCAGGGGGCCCGCCTTGAGCCGCACGATCTCCACGTCATCGAGGTTCTGCATGGCCGCTGCAATCCAGAGCTGACGAAAAGGTTCGGCAGGTTGGCTGTCCTGCATGAACTCCGGCAGCAGCAACTGGGAGCTTGCACTCACCAGCTGTTCCACCACGTCCGGATGAATGCCCTGTTGCACCAGCGACTGACGCGGCTGCTCCCAGTCCCCTGCACCTAGACGCCCCAACCGGGCCCGGATCGCGGGTCGCAGCTGCTCGATCCGGGCCAGCCAATGCTTCGCCAGCTCGGTCCAGACCCTTCGCAGCTGCGCATCCTCAGATGATTTGGTGGGAGGGCTGTCGGCTCGCTCAGGGAAGCGGTTCAACAAACTGGCATCCACCAGCTTCAGGAACCAGCTGCGATCCACCTGAAGCGCCCGCAGCCGGCTGAACAGCTGCTGGCGTTGATCGAACTCCACCGGCGGCAGGCTGTCGGATGGGGCTGAAGTCGCCCCCTCCCTACCGGTGAGAGATGCCCTATCTGCGGTGGAACTGCGCGGGAGCAGAAACCAACCGATGGCGGAACCCACCAGAGCCGACAAAGCCAGCGCGATCACCACGGGCCAGAGGCGACCTTCCGCTCCCTGCTCGCGAGCTAGCGCACGACTGGTTCGCACCGACACGCCATCCGGTTCGGACGCGGGCAACGCCACCTCCTCCAGCGCCTTCAGCACCTCGGAGGCCTGGCTGAAACGCCGCTCCGGTTCTTCCGACAGCAGGCGCTCCAGCACCTGCCGGAATCCTGCGTCCAACTCGAGCTGTTTTGGCCAGCCGCCGTCATCACTTGCTGTCCCGCCGAGCAACACCAGAGCAGTGACCCCAAGATCATGCAGTTCACGCCAGGGACCATCCGTCGACGTCACGCCCTCCCGCTGGGCCACACCTGCCTCAAGCAGCACCGGTAGGCCATCGCTGCGGCGGCGCAGCAGATGGCGGGGATTCAGTTCACCGTGCACCAAGCCGCAGCCATGCAACAGCGCCAGCACCGGCAATATCTGGCGCATCAACTGCAGCACCTCGCCGGCAGCGAAGCGCCTCTGCTCCAGCAGAACGTCATAGGTGACGCCGTCCTGCCAGTCGCGAATAAGCCAGATAGAGCCATCCAACTCCAACAGCTCGCCGCAGCGGGGGACTTGGGGATGGAGCAGGGCTTGCAACTGCGGCCACAACACCTGCAAACGCTCCTGGGATTGCGGGGTCTCCAGTTGTCGAATGGCCACCGGAAGATCGCCGGCCATCACATCCACGGCGCGCCAGAGCGATCCCTTCAGCGGGTCGGGCCCGCTCAAGCGCTCCTCCAGGCGGTAACGCTGCACCAGCACCGTGCCGGAACCGCTCAAGGCATTCAGCCGCATCGATGAGCAGATGGTAACGATCGCTCTGCATCTGTTTTTGCCGGCAAACTGAGCTCACAGACTCATCCCACACACAGAGCCAAGGAACTCAGGCGGCATGAAATCAGACGAACGGCGTCAGGCGATCAAACGGCAGCGTGAGCAGCTGATCCAAGACCTCGAAGCGGTCTACATGGCCGCATTCGATCGCCTGGGAGACCTGGAAGGTGAAGTGGGAGAAGTGAAAGCAGCGCAACTCACCCAGATGATCCTCAACTCCAAAACGGCCGCGATCGAGCCCCTGGAGAAAGAGATCGAAAAACCGGTGATCACCACCCCAGGCGAGGCATGAGCAGCTGGCTGGAGCAGTTGGAGCGGGAGCTGGACGCCCGGCTCTCCGCCTTTCTGCGCAACAACCCCGTCCAGGAGCACCTGTTCAGTGAGCAGCACCAGAAGGATCGGGCGGCAGCCCTGCAACGGCAACGCCAGCAACTGCAGGGCGAAGCGAAGCAACAACGCCAGCAGCTGCTGAGGCTGGCCGGGGACGTACGGGCCTGGCGCAGCCGGGTAGAGCGGGCCAGGGCAGCCGGCGCAGCCGATCTGGCCGGGCGAGCCGAACAACACCTCAACAGCCTGATGAACCAGGGCCGTGCCCTCTGGGCCGACCTGGAGGATCTGGGACGCCGCTTCAACGAGGTTGAGCGACAGTTGCAGGAGCTTCAACAGCAAAAGGAAACGCCCGGCCCCTCAACACTGGAGAAGGACTGGGCGTTGTTTGAAGCGGAACAAGAGCTTGAACAGCTGCGCCGCGACGCTGGGCTGGGTTGAATCAGGCCTTGGGTGCTGGGGGCTCCAGGCTTACACCCTCGGGCGGAGGAGTGGGATCCGGATCGGAGATCAGCATGTGCTGTAGCACGATTTCCGGGCGCTCACTGTCACGCCAGCGGATGCGGTACGCAGGCATTTTGGTGCCACGGCTGGTGGTCTGCTCCACCGGCTCCATCACCCATCCCCGGCGGGAACGGCCCTGGGGATTCCGCTTGACCACGGCATCAGCGTGCTTGAAGCGAAACCCGACGCGTTCTCCACTCATGGGGATAGGACCATGCCACTCATCCCATTATTCCACTGAGGGTGATTCTCCCTGGCGAGACTCCGGCCGCAGCAGCGGGAAGGCGATCACGTCCCGAATCGAAGGGCTGTCGGTGAGCAGCATCACCAGCCGGTCGATGCCGATCCCCAGACCTCCGGTGGGGGGCATGCCCACCTCCAGGGCCGTGACGAAATCCTCGTCCAACCCCTGGGCCTCTAAATCACCTGCCGCCTTGCGCGCCTGCTGGGCCTCCAGGCGCTGGCGTTGATCCACGGGATCGGTGAGCTCACTGAAGGCATTGGCGTGCTCACGGCCAACGATGAACAACTCAAAGCGTTCCACCAAGCCGGGCTTGCTGCGATGGGGCCGGGCCAGGGGAGAAATCTCCACCGGGTAATCGGTGACGAAGGTGGGCTGAATCAGGGTTGTCTCCACCGCTTGCTCAAAGGCCTCATTGAGCAGACGGCCCACGGAGTCGGCCAGCTCAGGCGCATGCAGGCCCTTGGCGGCCATCTCCGCAGCCGCCTCCTCCCGACTGCCGAAGCTGTTGAAATCAAGCCCCGTGGCGTCCTGCACGAGCTCATGCATCGTGGCGCGCCGCCACGGCGGTGCCAGATCGATCTCGGTTCCCTGGTAGGTGATGGTGGTCGTGCCGCAGACCTCCTCACACACCGCGCTGACCATCTGCTCGGTGAGCTCCATCATCCCGAGGTAATCGCTGTAGGCCTGATAGATCTCCACCGAGGTGAACTCGGGGTTGTGGCGGGTGCTGACCCCCTCGTTACGAAAGATCCGGCCCAGCTCATACACGCGCTCAAAGCCGCCCACCACCAGGCGCTTCAGGTGCAGTTCTGTCGCAATCCGGAGGGTGAGTGGCAGGTCGAGAGCGTTGTGGTGGGTTTCGAACGGCCGCGCGTCAGCGCCACCGGGTTCGCTTTGCAGCACGGGGGTCTCGATCTCGAGAAAATCACGCTGATCGAGCCAGCGGCGAATGCCGCTCACCAGGCGGGCCCGACGCCGGAAGGTCTCACGGCTGTCGGGGGAGACCACCAGATCCAGATAGCGCTGGCGGTAGCGCTTCTCCACGTCGGCCAATCCATGCCACTTGTCGGGAAGGGGCTGCAGCGCCTTGGTGAGCATGCGCCAGTCGCTTACTTTCACCGACAGCTCGCCACGGTCAGTGCGACGCAGGGTGCCGCTAACCCCAAGCCAGTCACCACTGTCCACAAGCGAGGTGATCTGTTTGAACCAGCCCTCCTGCTGGGCCTCGAGGCCCGCCTTCTCCAGAAACAGCTGAATGGAGCCCGTCTCATCGGCCAGGGTGAAAAAGGCCAGCTTTCCCATCACCCGGCGGGTCATCACACGTCCCGCTACGGAAACGCTGACGTCCCGCTCTTCCCCCTTGGGCAGATCGGCATGGGTCTCCTGCAGCTCAGCCATGCGGTGGCTGGGACTGAAGGTGAGGGCATAGGGGCCCTGCCCCAGCTCTTCCAAGGTCTTGGCCTTGTCCAGACGGGTGTCGCGCAGCTCAGACACAGCAGCAGGTCAGTCGGGCGCCATCCTGCCCGCCCGCGGGTTGATCAACCGGAAGCAGAGGCCTCGCCCATGCGTTGGGAGGCGTAACCGATGCCGCGCACCGTCAGGATCAGCTCGGGATTACGGGGATCAGGCTCCAGTTTTCCGCGCAACCGCGCCACATAGACATCCACCACGCGCAGATCGGCGGCACGGCGAGGGGGATAACCCCAGAGTTGCTCCAGTATTTCGGCCCGGGGCACCACATGGCCGGGGTCGCGGAACAGCAGCTCGAGCAGGCTGAATTCCGTGTAGGTGAGGTTGATGCGCTCCGATCCACGGGTGACCTGGCGTCGATTGGTGTCCACCACCAGATCGCCGAGACGTAAAACACCCTGCCCCGTGGGTAGTTCGCGGCTTTCAACTACCGCATTGCCCCGACCCACCCGACGCAGAATCGTGGCGATGCGTGCCTCGAGTTCCTTGGGGCTGAAGGGCTTGGGAAGGTAGTCGTCAGCGCCCAGATCCAGGCCAGCCACCCGTTCCGAGATCGCTTCAACCGCGGAGAGGAAAATGATCGGCACGCAGGATTCAGCCCGCAGGCGGCGGCAGACGGCAAAGCCATCCAGCTTGGGCAGCATCACGTCGAGCACCACCAGGTCGGGGGACTCGTTGTGGAACATTTCCAGGGCCTGTTCACCGTCCTCAGCACAGATGACGCGGTAGCCCGCCAGCTGCAGGCGCATCACCAAGACGCGCCGGACTGCAGCCTCGTCATCAACGACAAGAATGGTCGCTTTCGGTTGTGAGGGCACGTCGCCCATCATCCGAATCAAACCCTTAACGAGCAGCAACCTTACTGGTCAGGGCCTGGACACCGACGCAAACACCCTGGCGCGCAGCCTGTTTACCGATTGTTTTAAGAATTGCCGGCGACCTCAGGCCAGCGGGAACGGGCATAACGGTTCCATTCCGATGCCGCAGCTGTTAACGCCTGCTCAGGACTGATCTGGGCCAACATCGCCCTCTGCATCTGGGTGTAGAGGATCTTCTGCAGGCGCTTGATCCCCGGCAGCGCCGGCACCAAAACCCGGGCCCGGTCCAACGTGCTGGCCGACAACAAACGGGCCTGGCGAATCTGGCGCTCCGCGGTGGTCGAGGGCTCCTCCTGCTCCAACGCCTCACGCACCCGAGCCAAGGCCTCCAACGACGACGGCAGCACCCGAGCCTCAGCAGCGAAGCGCGCCTGTTGATCGGCATTGGTCAGAAACAGCGCCAGATCCACGGCCTCTCGGGCGCGACGGCTCTGACGCGGCACCGCCAACGTCATCAAGGCCACATTGGCTGTGCCATCTGCACCGGTCACCGGGGGATGGGGCTCCGTCACCGCGGCCACCCCTGGCGCATTGGTCTGAATGCTGCGCAGGAATTCTGCCCCCGTGGCAGCCAGGGCCAGATCACCACTCTGGAACAACTCGATCGCCCGGCGTTGCCCCTGACTCACCACCTCCCGGGGCAACAGCCCCTCCCTGTAGAGATCACTCCAGAAACGAAAGGCCCGGCGCCCCGCAGGGCTGTCGAAGGCGGCCCTGCGTTGGGGATCCAGCAGGGTCACTCCCATCTGCACCAGGGTTTCCAGGAGTTCGGCAGAGTCATCCGGAACGGTGGTGAGGAACAGGCCGTAACGGCCCGTGCGCTCGCGGATCCGACGGGCGAAGGCCGGCACCTGATCCCAGCAGCTGGGCGGAGCAGCAATGCCGGCTTGATCCAACAGCGACCGGTTCACCAGACTCAGCCGCACCGTGAGGTACCAGGGCACAGCGATCTGCCCGACATCGGGGTCACGGCAGGCCTGCCACACCGAGGGCAGATAGCGACCAGCGGCATCAGCCGGCAGCAACGGGATCAAGTCGGCCAGTCCCCCCTTGCTGGCCAGATTGGCTGCGAAGGGCGGATTGAGGTTCACCACATCCGGGGCCGTGCGCGCAAACACCGCCGCCAGCAACTTGCGTTCCACGGACCCCCAGGGCAGATCCGTCCAACGCACGGGCGCATCGGGATGGAGGCCGCCCCAGCCCCCCAGAACATCGGCGAAATAGGGGTTGAACTTGGGAGCCAATTGCAGGGTCCACAACTCCAGGGTCCTGACCTGTGGGGTCTTCGGGCCGCAGGCCGCCAACCCCATGGCCGCTGTCCCCAGCAGCAGATCCCGACGCGTCAGCCTCATGAGGGAACCCTCCTGCGCCAGAGCAGCAACTGCAACGACACCAACACCGGCGCCAGCAATCCCGTCACCAGGGCCTGGCACCAGAGGGTCTGCAGGCCCCAGCTCTGGGTGAGGGGATCCAACACTCCGCCTTGACGCCACCAGAGCTGAAGGATCAACGACAAACCAAGACCCACGGACCCGAGCCAGGCCAACAAGCCCAGATTCAGGCTGCGTTGGATCGGGGCTGCACGCCGCCCCAGCCGTCCCCACCACCAGCCCAGCAGCAGCAGCGCCGGCACCTGGCTGACACCGCCCAGATTGAGACCATCCAGCACCAACCCCAACGCCACACCCGACAACGCCCCCGACACCGGACCATCCACGAGAGCCCAGGGCAACAGCCAGAGCACAGCCCAGGCGGGACCAACCCCATCGATGGCCAACCAAGGCGGCGACGCCAAGGCCAGAAACGGCACCACCAAAGCTGAGGTCACACAGATCGGTTGTCGGTGCAGACGCGTCATGTCAGTGGTTCATCTCAACGGGTCTGCACCTGCACCCAGTCGATCGCCTCCGGTGCTGCGATCAACTGCACCACCGCTACCGGTGCAGGAACAGCCTGTTCATCCACCGACTGGATCACCCCCACCGGCACATTGGGGGGCAACAGGGTGCTGGCCGGGGATGTGGCGACAAGATCCCCCGGACGCACGTCGGGGTCTTTGTCGATGAAACGGAGCGACAGACGGCTGCTGCCGCGGCCCACCAGCAAGCCATGACGGCGGCTGCGGGGCAGCCAAACACCGATCTCATGGCCCTGGGCGGTGAGCAACTTCACCCGCGCCGTGGCGGGGGTCACACTGTCGATGCGACCCACCAGACCGCCAGGACCCAGAACAGCGTCACCCTTTCCGATGCCCTCCAGGGAGCCTTTACCCAGTTGCAATTGCTGCCACCATCCCCGCGGCGAGCGGGAGATCACAGCAGCGGAAACGTTTCCTTGCGCTGATCCTTGTTGCTTTAGCTCCAGCAGAGCGCGCAAGCGCCGGTTGTCCTCTTCCAGCAGCTGAAGGCGAGACCGCGCCTCCAAATCCGCTGCAGCCATGACCCATTCCCGCTGGGCAGAACCAGGCCAAAAAGGACGGCTGAGCAGGGCATAGGCATCGGTGAAGCCAGCACCCTTGCTCAGACGCACCATCAGAAGCCCAGCCACAAGCAGCAACCAGGGGGTGAGTTGCCACAATCCGCGCCAGCGGCTCTTGCCGGGACGGAGCGTCGGCGCCATCGCTTCAGACGCCTGCCGCGGTTCGGACGAATTCCGGGGTATCCACTACCCGCTGCAGGCGTTTCCAGTCCTCCAGCACCTGACCACACCCGTTCACCACACAGAGCAGAGGGTCTTCGGCGATGTGCACAAAGATGCCGGTCTCATGGCTGATCAGGTCGCTGATGCCCCGCACCAATGCACCACCGCCAGCCAGCATGATGCCGCGATCCACGATGTCGGCCGCCAGCTCAGGGGGTGTGCGCTCCAGGGTGCGCTTCACCGCTTCAACAATCACATTGAGCGGTTCGGCGATGGCTTCCCGCAGATCACCGGCTTTGAGATTGATGGTGCGCGGCAAACCAGAAAGAAGGTGCAGACCCCGCACATCCATGGACTGCTGATCGAACTCGTCGTCGGGGAAGGCGGAGCCGATGCGGATCTTGATTTCCTCGGCCGTGCGCTCACCCACCACCATGTTGTGCACCTTTTTGAGGTAGACGCTGATGGAATCGCTGATCTCATCACCGGCAACGCGAACGGATTCACTTAGTACTGTTCCGCCCAGGCTCAACACCGCCACCTCAGTGGTGCCGCCGCCGATATCAACAATCATCGTTCCAACGGGCTCGGTGACCGGAAGGCCAGCGCCGATGGCAGCTGCCACCGGCTCATCAATCAGATGAACTTCACGGGCCCCAGCCATGCCCGCTTCACGGACTGCGCGACGCTCCACACCGGTCACACCACTGGGAATCCCCACCACGAGCCTAGGGGCCATGATGCCGCGGCCCTCACTACCTTTGGTGATGAAGGTTTTGAGCATCTGCTCAGCGGCATCGAAATCGGCAATCACCCCATCGCGCAACGGGCGGACGGCCCGGATGTTTCCAGGGGTGCGGCCAAGCATCAACTTGGCTTCATCACCCACAGCCAGGGTGGTACCACGCTCGAGATCAAGAGCCACCACTGAGGGCTCCTGCAACACGATGCCCCGACCGGAAACGTAGATCAGGGTATTGGCGGTGCCCAGGTCGATGCCGATGTCGCGCGACAGCTGGAAACGACGAAAGAACACAGACACCGCAGCTATGACCGCCGGATCATAGGGGCGTTCTCAGACCTTGCCTGTTACGCCCAGCGGCTTGGGTGGAACTCCTTAAAAGCAGTTACCCAATCGGTGCCGCATCATGAATTCAAATTCAGGAGATGAATCGTCTATGGGCGTTAATTCCGTCACCCTCGTCGGCCGTGCCGGCCGCGATCCCGAAGTGCGCTACTTCGAGTCCGGCAGCATGGTGGCCAACCTCACCATGGCGGTGAACCGTCGCAGCCGCGACGATGAACCCGACTGGTTCAACCTCGAGATCTGGGGCAAGCAGGCACAGGTTGCTGCGGATTACGTGAAGAAGGGCTCCTTGCTCGGGATCATCGGCAGCTTCAAGCTGGACCGCTGGACCGACCGTGCCAGCGGGGAAGAGCGCAGCAAGCCTGTGGTCCGTGTGGATCGGCTCGAACTGCTCGGATCCAAACGGGACAACCAGGAGGCCGCCGGCAGCTTTGGCGGCCAGGCCTCCGATGAGGACATCCCCTTCTGAGCCTCCATCCCAGCCACCCCCCCAGCGCCGGTGCTCAGTCGGACGACTGACGCCGGCGCCAGATGCGCAGACCCAACCAGATCGCGCCCGCCAGCACCGCCACGACCAGCAACACCTTTACAGCCTTGGAAACAGGGTCAATCCAGAGCTCAACGTTGCTGTAGCCCTCTCCAAGCACCATGCCGGCCACGGTGAGCAGGGCCGTCCAGATCAGGCTGCCGGCGGTGGTCCAGACCAGAAACGGCGCCATCGGCATCATTTCAATGCCCGCTGGGACCGAGATCAGCGTGCGAATGCCAGGCACCAAGCGCCCCCAGAACACCAGGGCTGTGCCGTAGCGGCTGAACCAGCGGCGGCTGCGGGCCAACTCATCGGCACTGATGCCGATCCAACGACCGTGGCGTTGCAACCAGGCTTCGATGCGTTCCTCGTTGATCAAGCGACCGACCCCGTACCAGGGCAGGGCACCGAGCACCGTGCCCAGCAAACCCGCCAGCACAACGGGGACCAGATCCAGCTGACCCTGCTGCACATAGAACCCCCCGAGGGGCATGATCAGCTCGGACGGAATCGGCGGGAAGAGATTCTCAAGAAACATCGCCGCGAAGATCGCGATGTAACCCAGCCACTGATTCGCCTCCACCGCCTGGCCGATCAACTCCGGCAGTTGTGTGATCAGATCAGAAAGCCCCATGGAGACTGCGCTTGAACGCGCAAGTCTTCCATGGGGCCGTAAGGATCAGGTTCCGATCCACTGGATCGTGATCAGTAGCGGTAGTGGTCCGGCTTGTAGGGACCTTCCACAGGCACATTGATGTAGTCGGCCTGGTCCTTGCTGAGCTCGGTGAGCTTGGCGCCAATGCGACCGAGATGTAGACGAGCCACCATCTCATCGAGATGCTTGGGCAGCACATACACCTCCTTGGCGTACTCATCACCCTTGGTGAACAGCTCGATCTGAGCCAACACCTGGTTGGTGAAGGAGTTGCTCATCACAAAGCTGGGGTGGCCAGTGGCGCAGCCCAGGTTCACCAGGCGGCCTTCCGCCAGCAGGATGATTTTGTTGCCGCTGGGCAGGGTGATGTGGTCCACCTGCGGCTTGATGTTCTCCCACTCGTACTCCTTGAGAGAGGCGACATCGATCTCGTTATCGAAGTGGCCGATGTTGCAGACGATGGCTTCGTCCTTCATCTTCACCAGGTGCTCATTGCGGATCACCTGGTAGTTGCCGGTGGCCGTGACGAAGATGTCCATCTCCTCGACCACGTCTTCGAGACGGACGACGCGGTAGCCCTCCATGGCCGCCTGCAGCGCGCAAATCGGGTCCACTTCCGCAATGCAGACGGTGGCACCGAGGCCGCGCAGGGACTGGGCCGAACCCTTGCCCACATCGCCGTAGCCGATGACCAGGGCCTGCTTGCCCGCCACCATCACATCGGTGGCTCGCTTGATGCTGTCCACCAGCGACTCACGGCAGCCGTAGAGGTTGTCGAACTTGCTCTTCGTGACCGAGTCGTTGACGTTGATGGCGGGGAAAGGCAACTCACCGCTCTTCTGCATCTTGTAGAGACGTGCCACACCCGTGGTGGTCTCCTCGGTCACACCCTGGATCTGCGCCTTGGTGCGGCTGTAGAAGCTGGGATCCTGAGCCAGCTTCTTCTTGATCGAGGCGAACAGGAAGGTCTCCTCCTCGTTGCCGGGGTTGTCGAGAACCGTGATGTCCTGCTCGGCCTTGCTGCCCAGCATCACCAGACCGGTGGCATCGCCACCGTCATCCAGGATCATGTTGGGGGAACCGCCGTCACCCCACTCAAGAATGCGGTGGGTGTATTCCCAGTACTCCTCGAGGGTTTCACCTTTGACGGCGAACACGGGGATGCTCTGAGCGGCGATCGCCGCAGCAGCGTGATCCTGGGTCGAAAAAATGTTGCAGGAGGCCCAGCGCACTTCGGCCCCGAGTTCCACCAAGGTCTCGATCAGAACAGCGGTCTGAATCGTCATGTGCAGGGAGCCAGCGATACGGGCTCCTTTCAACGGCTTCTCACTGCCGTACTTCTCGCGCAACGCCATCAGACCGGGCATCTCGGTCTCGGCGATGTCGAGTTCCTTGCGGCCGAAGTCGGCCTGATTGATGTCGGCGATGACGCAATCAACGCCGAGCTTCAGCTCAGCCGGGGACGTGGGCGCTGCCACCATGGATCTAATGCTCCCTAAAGCAATCTTGGAGTTGAATCTCTGCAGAGACGCCGAGGCTTCGGGCTCGCCAGAACCTAACTCTACAGGGCATGTCTGGTCCCTTGAGACCCTTGAGACGACCCGGGGCCTAGGCCGATTGCTGGCGCGCGAGCTTCCGACGGGAGCAATCCTGCTGTTGAGCGGCCCCCTTGGGGCCGGCAAAACATCGCTGGTGCAGGGCCTGGCCGAAGGCCTCGGGATCAGCGAAGCGATCACCAGCCCCACCTTCGCGTTGGCGCAGCACTACCCCCAGGGGGAGCCACAACTGGTGCACCTTGATCTCTACCGCTTGGAGCAACCGGCCTCTGCCGACGAACTGTTTCTTCAGGAGGAGGAGGAAGCCCGCGCCACCGGAGCGTTGATGGCCGTGGAGTGGCCGGAACGGCTGGGGCTCGATCTGGCCGAGGCCTGGCACCTGGAGCTGCGCCATCAAGACGAAGGGCGACTGGCTCAGCTCACCCCACCAAGGAACTGCTCCACCTGAGCTTCGCTGGGCTGCGGATCAATCCCACCGGCCCCGCCGCAGACCAGGGCCCCGCAGGCGGCCGCAAATCGAACCCGTTCGCCAGGCGGCGCCGACCAGCGGTGCAGCAAACCGGCGGTAAAGGCATCGCCAGCACCGGTGGTGTCCAAAATAGTGGGAGGCTGAAGGGCGATCTGCTGGCCCGATTCCTCAGCCAACTGCCAGCGCACTGGGGCCGCGCCATCGGTCACCACCACGTCCGGCCGCTGGAGCAAGACCTGCTGGATCGCGCCAGGATCATCGGTATTGAAGAACCAAAGGGCTTCTTCCCGCGCCAGCTTGATCAGAGCCGCCTGATCCAGAAGCGGTTGGATCGCAGCCTTCGCCGCAGCCGACGGTCCCGCCGCGGGATCAGCCACGGGATCCCAGAACGTGGGACGCCAATTCACGTCGAGGGCAACCGCCGTTCCTTGGCTCCGGGCCTGGCGCACAGCCGACAACAAAGCTTCAGCCGACGTTGGGGCTGCCAACGGAAGGGTGCCAATCAGCAACCATCGGGCCTGAGGCAACGCAGCCAGCTCTAGAGCCTGATCCGCGAAGCCAGCCCCTTCATCCCCAGCAAAACCCTGAAACTGCCGTTCACCCTCCAGCGAACGACGGACCAGCACGATGCGACTGGGACGCACGGCATCCCGCTGCAACAACGCAGTCTCAACCCCACGCTCAACAAACAATTTTGAAAACGCCTCACCAATGGCGTCCTGGCCAAGTCGTCCGGCAAAAGCAACGGGGGTGCCCAAGCGGGCCAAGCCACAGGCCACATTCGCGGGCGCACCGCCCAGACGATCGTCCACCGGCTGATCGACCGCCGGGTCACCTCCAGGCGGGCCGAGCCGATCAATCAGGGCTTCACCAAGACAGACGACAACGGAACCAAGCGTCATCCGATCGCAGCAGAACCTTGCTTAAGGGTGGGCAGAGCAGCCCAACCTGCCAAGCAACGCCTCAATGATCCGCGCATTGGCGGCTGGAAAGGCGTAGTTCCCTAGGTCATCCGGGCGCACCCAACGCACCTGCTGACTGGCAAGGGGCTGCGGCTCTCCCGAGCCCCAGTTGCAGAGATGGACCACAAAGCGCAGCTTCTTGTGGCTGTAGGCGTGATCCACAGTGATCAGTTCAGCCCCGACCGTCACTGCAATGCCGAGCTCCTCCTTGAGCTCGCGGGCGATGCAGGTTTCGATTGTTTCGCCCTGCTCCTGTTTCCCACCGGGAAACTCCCACATGCCCCCCAGCAAGCCTTGCTCCAGGCGCTGGTCAATCAACACCTCTCCTGCCGAGTTGAGCACGACCCCCACACCGATCACCTGAAAGGGCAAGGGCTTTGGGGAGTCGGTCACGGGCCAGCGGCGGGGGTCGCCGGCAGCGTAAGCAGCGCAGTGGGATTGCCAGGGGCAGCGGGGGCAGTCCGGCTGGCGGGGGGTGCAAAGCGTGGCCCCCAGATCCATCAAGGCCTGGTTGGTGTCACGAGGCCGCAGCGGATCAAGCAGGGCCTCGCTCCAGCTCCAGAAGAGGGCGTCGTCGCGGGCTGGCGGGAGCGGATGGGCCATCAAGCGCGCCAGCACCCGTTTGACGTTGCCATCCAGGATCGGCAACGGGACATTGAAGGCACTGGAAAGGATGCTGCCGGCGGTGGTACGGCCAATGCCCGGCAAGGCCATCCAACCCTCCAAGCTGTGCGGCCACGGGTGGCCCACCAGCAGCTGCGCTGCCTCATGCAGCCGACGCGCCCGCGAGTAATACCCCAGGCCCTGCCACTGCAACCGCACCTCATCCAGAGACGCCGCGGCCAGGGCCTCCACAGTGGGAAATGCCGCCATCCAGCGCGTCCAGTAGGGGAGCGCCACGGCCAACTGGGTCTGCTGCAGCATCACCTCAGCAATCCAGATGCCGTATGGATCGAGCTGATCATCCGGCGCTGGAGGCACACCACCAGACAACAGCTTCCACGGGAGTCCGCCGCGGCCATGGCGCTCCCACCAAACCAGCAAGGCTGTCGATAGAGGAGCAGCTTTGGCCTCGGTCAACGCATCGATTGGTTCGCGATTGGTGTCAGAACAGGACCCGTGCAACGACCGTCCATCCAAGTGCTTCGCTCGCCAGGATGCACTGGCGCAGCAAGCCAAGGCGTGAGCCCAAGCAACAGCCTCTGGAGCTGGAACCAGCGAACAATCGGTTGGAGCCTGATGGGCGACCCCAATGCCGAAGAGGCCGTGCTGCTGATTCATGGTTTCGGGGCCAACACCAACCACTGGCGTTTCAACCAACCGGTGCTGGCCGAACTGATGCCCACCTACGCCATCGATCTGCTCGGTTTCGGGCGCAGCGATCAGCCTCGGGCTCGCTTGAAGGATGAACCCGTTTCTGCCGATGCCGTTCATTACGGCTTTGATCTGTGGGGCCAACAGGTGGCTGACTTCTGCCGCCAAGTCATCGATCGCCCGGTGCGACTGGTGGGCAACTCGATCGGCGGGGTTGTTGCCCTGCGAGCCGCACAACTGCTTGGCAAGCGCTGCCGTGGCGTGGTGCTGATCGACTGCGCCCAGCGCTTGATGGACGACAAGCAACTGGCCACACAACCGGCTTGGATGACCTGGATCCGGCCACTACTGAAAACAATGGTGCGGCAGCGCTGGCTCAGCACCGCACTGTTCCGCAATGCCGCACGGCCCGGCGTGATCCTCAGCGTGTTGAAGCAGGCTTACCCCAGTGGCAGCAACATCGACGACGACCTGGTGGATCTGCTGTTTCAACCCACGCAACGCGACGGTGCCGCCGAGGCATTCCGCGGATTCATCAACCTGTTCGACGACTATCTCGCCCCACAGTTGATGGAAGAGCTGAGCCTTCCTGTGGATCTGATCTGGGGTGAGCAGGATCCCTGGGAGCCAATTGCTGAAGCAGAGCGCTGGGCCCAAAAACTGAACTGCGTTCAATCCCTCTCAGTGATTCAAAACGCAGGCCACTGTCCTCACGACGAAGCCCCGGATCAGGTCAATCCGGTGCTGCAAAAGCTGATCAACAAAAAATCAATTCAGCAGGCGACGTAAGCCTCCACCTGATCACTGACCCGGCGCAGGCCGGCCAAACCATCACGCTCGAGGTTACGAACACGGTCACGGCTCATCCCCAGGATCCGGCCGATGCCCGTAAGGCTCATCGGATCTTCTCCATCCATGCCGTAGCGCATCCGCAACACCTGCTCCTGCAGATGGGGCAGCTGTCCCAGGAGACTGCGCAGATCACCCTTCAAGCAATCCTCTTCCACCTGATCGCTGGGCAGATCGCCATCGCCGGAGAGCAGCTCCAGCAGTTCGGTGTCATCACCATCACCCACCTTCATTTCAAGGCTGACGGGCTGACGAGCACGACACATCAGATCTTTGACGTCGTCTTCCGGCAGCTCAACGAACTCAGCCAACTCGGTCACCGTGGGGGTGCGTCCCAGCTCCTGGCTCAACTCCCGTTGGCCCTTTTTGAGCTTGTTCAACATCTCCGTGATGTGAATCGGCAGCCGAATCGTGCGGCTCTTCTCAGCAATGGCCCGCGTGATGCCCTGGCGGATCCACCAATAGGCGTAGGTGGAAAACTTGTAGCCCCGAGTGGGGTCGAACTTCTCAACACCACGCACCAATCCAATGGTTCCCTCCTGAATCAGGTCCAGGAGCTCCATGTTCCGCTTGGTGTACTTCTTGGCCACGCTCACCACCAGCCGGAGGTTGGCGGCCACCATCCGCTCCTTGGCGCGGCGACCATGCTGCAGCTTGCGCTTGAGCTGCATCGAGGACAGACCTGATGCCTTGGCCAGCTGGTCACGACTGGGCTTTTCACCAGCCTTGCTCTCCAGCTCAGACTCGAGCGATTCCAGATCCATCAGTTCCTGCACCTGGCGACCCAAGGTGATTTCCTGCTCGTGGGTCAGCAGAGGGACCCGGCCGATGTCTCGTAAATAAGAACGAACCAGATCGACGTCTGCCGTAATGGTTTTCGCAGCTTTGGCAGCGGTTTTGGGCTTGGAAGCAGCGGTCGCAGCCGGAGCCATGGGGCGCTTCTTTGAGTTATGTGAAGAGTACTCCTAAGAAACGTAAACAAGCTCTCAGAAAACCCCGAAAACAAAGAAATGGGTAGAAATACCTGCGGCTTGCACCAGCTGCGGCAGGTGGATCAGCAGCCACCCCGCCGTCTTCAAGTAGATCAGCGTTCCCGCCACATCCGTGCAGGTGGTGATGAAGGGTGTGGACATCAACGCAGGATCCAGGCCCATGCGGTCAAACAGCAGTGGGAACGCTGCACCGGCCGTAGCCGCCAGGGTGGTGATCGCGAGCAGGCTCATCCCCACCGAGAGGCCCACCAGTGCGCTTTCGCCGCGCCACCAGGCGAAGGGAACCACCAGAAGCATCATCAACACCCCCAGCAACGCCCCCGCCATGGCTTCCCGGCCAATCGCCCGCAGGGGGCCGAGACTGGAGATGCTCTGGGTGCTCAAACCACGGATCACCACCGTGGAACTCTGGGCCCCCACGTTGCCGCCAGTGCCACCGAGCAAGGGGATGAACGCCGCCAGCAAAACCACCCGTTGCAGCACATCTTCATTGGCGGCGATCACCTCTGAGGTGAAAAAGCTGGCCAGCACCAGCACCGCCAGCCACACCACACGGCGGCGAGCGACGGTGAACAGATTGCTGCTGAAGTAATCGTCGTCATCGCCGGCCTGCACCGCGCCGGCCGCGTAGAGATCACGGGTGGCCTCCTGCTCAATCACGTCGATCACGTCATCCACCGTGACGATGCCTACAAGACGCTGCTCCAGATCCACAACGGGAACAGCGAGGAAGTCGTAGCGCTGAATCGTGCGGGCCACCTTCTCCTGATCCGTGTCAGTGCTGACGCTGAGCACCTCCTCCGTCATCACATCACCGATACGGGCCTGGGGGTCTGCTGTGACCAGATCCCGCAGCGAAAGGATGCCGGTGAGGCGTCGCTCGGCGTCCGTCACGTAGAGGGAATAAATCGTCTCAGTGTCGCGAGCACGGCGCCGCACGATCTCCAGCGCCACTGCGGCGGTTTGGTTTTCCTTGAACGCGATGTATTCGGTCGTCATCAAACGACCGGCCGTTTCGGAGCGGTAGCCCAGCAACTCAGCGGTCACCTTGCGTTCATCCGGGCTGAGCTCGCTCAACAACTGCCGCACCACCTTGGCCGGCAACTCCTCGAACAATCGGGCGCGATCATCCGGCGACATCTCCTCCATCACCTCCCGCATCTCGCCAGAGCGCAGCAGGCTCAGCAGGCTTTGCTGCGTGGCGGTGTCGAGGTATTCGTAAACACTGATGGCTTCATCCTTGCTGAGCAGGCGAAAGGCAATCGCCTGCAGATTGGCCGGAAGACTGCCGATCGCCTCGGCGATGTCCACCGGCTGCACCGGTTCCAGCAGCAGTTTCACGGCGTCGTAATTGCCCGCCTGAAGCATCGCGGCGAGTTCCTGGGAGACCGCTTCGGCTAGCAAGTCGGGTTCGACGCTCACGCCAGCACTGCTCAGCCCCGATGCCTCCGTCATGCCCCTCCGGCCGGGAGCCCAGTGTATGGCCGTTAGAGCCGGTTAACCTCTGCGCTCATTCCCTGTTTCACCATGGCGATCAGCGTCAGCTCCGTCTCCGTCACCACCCCTGACGGCAGCAGCAAATCCCTGGGCGACTACGCCGGCAAGGTGCTGCTGATCGTGAACGTGGCCAGCCGCTGTGGCTTCACCAAGCAGTACGCCGGGCTGCAGGCCCTGAACGAGGCCTACGCCGCCAAGGGGCTGGCGGTGCTGGGTTTCCCCTGCAACGACTTCGGCGCCCAGGAGCCCGGCACCCTGGACGAGATCAAGAGCTTCTGCTCCACCACCTACGGCGCCGACTTCGAACTGTTCGACAAGGTGCACGCCAAGGGGAGCACCACAGAGCCATACACCACGCTCAATCAGATGGATCCCGCAGGTGATGTGGAGTGGAACTTCGAGAAATTCCTGGTGGGCAAGGACGGCACCGTGATCGCCCGCTTCAAGAGCGGCATCGCCCCTGAAGACCTCAAGTCGGCGATTGAGGCGGCGCTGGCGGCTTGAGCCGTCGCCCCAGGCTGAACCCCAGGGCTGCGGCACCCAGTCCCAGCCCGAGGGTCAGCCCGATCAAGCCCAATGCGGCGGCCCCGTCACCGGAACTCAGGTGCTTCATGGCCGCCAGCATCCAGCTGCTGAAGGTGGTGAGCGAACCGCAGAAGCCAATGCCCAGCAGCAACTGTCGCCGTGGGGCCGCCGGGAGCCCGGCCAACAAGCCCAGGAGGGCTGCCCCGAGACCATTCACCAGCACGTTCTGGTCCCCCAGATGCAGGGCCAATTGCCAGCGCAGCAAGGCTCCGGGCACAGCGCCCACGCCAACAAGCAGGAGCTCCTGAAGTTCCAGTTGCAGGCTTGGTTGGGTTTCAGGCATGGATCCCCAGTCCATAACCCACTGCCGAGGCCAGCAAGCCCGCCCCGATCGAGGCCAGCGCCAGCACCACAGCCGTGAGCGTTTGGCCGGCCCGGAGCTCGTTCAGCAGCTCCACGGCGAAAGTGGAAAAGGTGCTGAGGCTGCCGAAAAAGCCCACACCCATCAGCAAGGCAATGCCGGTGCTGGCAGCACAGGTTTCATTGAGGGCCAGCACGAGCCCAAGAGCAAAACAGGCCACCACATTCACGAGAAAGGTGCCCCAGTGCTTCTTGGGCACCATCGGCTGAAAGTGGTTCACCACCTTCAAGCGCAGCCAGGCTCCGGGGATCGCCCCGAGCCCAACCAACAGAGCCTCAGACGCGGAGCCAGCCACGGCGTTGATCTCCAGAGAGAGTTTGCACGTGCAGCCAGTCTTGGCCGTCGGCGGCAGACCAACGCCGCAGCAGACGCAGGGAGGATCCCGCCTTGAGGGTGCTCAGGCGTGGAGCGATGGCCAGCGGACTGAGGCGAAGAGGTTGATCGGAACTTATGTGCAGGGGCCCGGAGGCCGCGCGACGCCGGGGCTGCGGTTGACGCCGGTCGGCACCACCGGCCGGCAGGGCAGCTGGAGCCATCAGGGCCACCCCCAACAGCCAACTCCAACGCAGAACATTGCTCGTCGAAACAGCCTTCATCAAATGTCGAGGGCTGCCATGTCCAGCTCGGCGCTGTGGGTTTCGATGAATTCCCGGCGGGGAGCCACCTTGTCGCCCATCAGGATCGTGAAGATGCGATCGGCCTCGAGGGCATCCTCGATCTCCACCCGCTTCATCGTGCGCGTAGTGGGATCCATGGTGGTTTCCCAAAGCTGCTTGGGCATCATTTCGCCAAGGCCCTTGAAGCGCTGGATCGTGTAATTGGCCTTCTCGCCGAAGCCTTCCAGAGTCTTCTGCAGATCGCCCTCGTTGTAGCAATAGGTGTGGTTCTTACCGCGCTCAACTTTGTAGAGCGGCGGGCAGGCGATGTAGATGTAGCCACCCTCCACCAGCTCCTTCTGGTAGCGGTAGAAGAAGGTGAGCAGCAGGGTGCGGATGTGGGCGCCGTCCACGTCGGCATCGGTCATGATCACAACCCGGTGGTAGCGGAGGTTCTTCACGTCGAAGTCCTCCCCCTTGATCCCCAGGCCCAGGGCGGTGATCAGCGCCTGGATCTCGGTGTTCTTGTAGATCTTGGCGTCGTCGGTCTTCTCGATATTGAGGATCTTGCCCCGCAACGGCAGGATCGCCTGGAAGCGACGGTCCCGGCCCTGCTTGGCAGAGCCACCAGCGGAGTCACCCTCCACGATGTAGATCTCGGATTCGCCGGGATCGCGGGAACTGCAGTCGGCCAGTTTTCCAGGCAGGGTTGAGCTCTCCAGCACGCTCTTGCGGCGCACCAGTTCCCGAGCCCGGCGAGCCGCTTCAGCGGCATTGAACGCCTGGATTGCCTTCTCGAGGATCAGGCCGATCACGGAAGGATTGAACTCGAGGAACTGGCTCAGGGCTTCACCCACCAGGTTGTCGACGATGCCGCGCACCTCGGTGTTGCCGAGCTTGGTCTTGGTCTGACCTTCAAATTCCGGTTCCGGCACCTTCACCGAAAGCACTGCAGTCAAGCCCTCACGGATGTTTTCCCCGGCCAGGTTGGAATCAGATTCCTTGCGTTTGCCCAGTTTCTTGGCGAAGGCATTAAGGGTGCGGGTCAGCACCGTCTTCAGGCCTTCGATGTGGGTACCGCCATCCACGGTGCGGATGTTGTTGGCGAAGCCAAGGATGCTGTCGGAGTAGGCATCGGAGCACCACTGCAGGGCGGCCTCCACCTGAACGCCATCCTTCTCCGAATTCACATAAATGATGTCCGGATGAAGGGCGTCCTTCTCCTTGTTCATATATGCGACGTATTCCTTAATGCCGCCTTCGTAGAAGTAGGTCTCCTCATGGGGGTTGCCCTCCTCATCCCGGGCCGACTCCCGCTCATCACGGAAGACGATCCGCACACCGCCGTTGAGATAAGCCAGTTCCCTAAGCCGGGCCGAGAGAGTGGCGTAATCAAAAACGATGCCGCCGGTGAAGATCTCCAGATCGGGCTTGAAACAGACGGTGGTGCCGGTCTCGCCGGACTCCGCTGAAGGCTGGGACTCGGAAGCCAGCGACCCGATGGCAGCACCGCGCTCAAAACGTTGGCGATGAATCTGACCCTGACGGCGCACCGTCACCTGCACCCATTCACTTAGGGCGTTCACCACCGACACGCCAACGCCGTGCAGACCGCCGGACACCTTGTAACCACCGGCGCCGAATTTGCCACCAGCGTGCAGCACGGTGAGCACCGTCTCCAGGGCACTCTTGCCGGTGCGGGGGTGCACATCCGTGGGAATGCCGCGACCGTTGTCGCTCACCGAGGCGGAGCCGTCTTCACCGAGCACAACAACAATGCGGTCGCAATGGCCCGCTAGCGCCTCATCAACCGAGTTATCAACGACTTCGTACACCAGGTGGTGCAAGCCCCGCGGCCCCGTAGAGCCGATGTACATGCCGGGGCGCTTGCGAACGGGCTCAAGCCCCTCCAGCACCTGAATCTGCTCAGCGCCGTAGGCGTTCTGGACCTTGGAAGCGTCGCTCATTCAGAAAGTCTCAAGCCAGGAAACCGGGTCATGGGCGGGCGCAACGGCTCTAAACCTCGACCTGACAATGTCAATTTACCACCGGCTGTCTATAGAGGCTTGCAGAGGCCTCTGAGGGCCCATTTCAAGCCGGGCTGCACCCCCTCACCCTTTTGAACAGCTCCCATCCCCTGGTGATCACCCTGCTCGGGCCCACCGCCAGCGGCAAGACCGCCCTGGCGCTGGACATCGCCGAACGGCTGGATCTGCCGGTGATCAACGTGGATTCCCGCCAGCTCTACAGAGAGATGGATCTGGGCACCGCCAAGCCGACGGCGGAGCAACAGGCACGGGTGCCGCACCATCTGCTGGACCTACGCACACCAGACCAGCCGATCACGTTGCAGGAGTTCCAGGCGGAGGCCAATCCCTGCATCAACCGTGAGCTGGAGCAGTGGGGCGTCGCCCTGCTGGTGGGCGGCAGTGGCCTCTATCTGAAGGCCCTCACTAGCGGACTGCAGCCTCCGGCGGTGCCCCCCCAGCCGCAGCTGCGCCAGCAGCTGACAGCCCTAGGCCAGGGCATCTGCCATCCGATGCTGCGGGCCGCCGACCCCGAGGCCGCCACCAAAATCGCCCCGGCCGATGCGGTGCGCACCCAGCGAGCCCTGGAGGTGCTCTATGCCTCCGGGCAACCGATGAGTCGTCAGGCCACGGCCACCCCTCCGCCCTGGCGGGTGTTGGAACTGGGCCTCAATCCCGCCAACCTGCGCCAGCGCATCCAGCAGCGGACCGAGCAGCTCTACCGCGATGGGCTGGTGGACGAGACCCGACGCCTGAGCGAGCGCTACGGCGCTGATCTGCCCCTGCTGCAAACCATCGGCTACGGCGAAGCGCTGCAGGTGATCGCTAGCAGCCTCACCCCAGCAGAGGCAGTGCGGATCACCAGTCAGCGCACCCGCCAGTTCGCCAAACGCCAACGCACCTGGTTCCGCCGTCAGCACAACCCCCACTGGCTGCCCGACCAGGCAACGCTGACGGATGCGATGACGTTGATCGAGCAACATCTAAGGTGAAGGATGCAGACGTTGTATTCACTGAAGTTGTCTGCACCTGTCCCCGTCACCGCCTGAATGCCCCCACGTCCCCGTTTTGACCGTCGTGCCCCGGTTCGGGAGCTGCCCAACATCAACGACCGGATCAACTACCCCCAATTGAGGGTGGTCGACTCAGACGGCGCTCAGCTGGGCGTGATCAGCCGGGAAGAAGCTCTCGATGTGGCCCGCGATCGGGAACTGGATCTGGTGCTGGTGAGCGAGAAGGCCGACCCGCCGGTCTGCCGGATCATGGACTACGGCAAGTTCAAATTCGAGCAGGAAAAGAAAGCCAAAGAGGCCAAGAAGAAGTCGCATCAGACCGAAGTCAAAGAGGTCAAGATGCGCTACAAGATTGATCAGCATGACTACGACGTGCGCATCGGTCAGGCACAGCGCTTCCTCAAGGCAGGCGACAAGGTGAAGTGCACCGTGATCTTCCGCGGCCGCGAGATTCAGCACACCGCTCTGGCAGAAACCCTGCTGCGGCGGATGGCCAAAGATCTGGAGGAAAAAGCCGAGATCCAGCAGGCGCCCAAGAGGGAAGGCCGGAACATGATCATGTTCCTCACCCCGCGCAAAACGCCGCTGGTGAAGAAAGAGGAAAAGGAGCAGGCCGCCAACAAGGCCGTGCGCACCATCCCGGCACCGCCCCGGCCCACCGCCGCCAAGGTGGCCAGCCCCCAGGGCTAAATCACAGGGTCGCAACCAAGCAGAAGCCGCCATCCCCGGGCTGCGGCCTGGGAGTTGTAGCTGCTGCGGGCGTCGCACATGAAGCCGTGATCTGCGCCGGCAATCTCCACGGAACGCAAGCGCTCGCCTGCTTGGTCAGCCTTTTGCAGGGCTGCCACGATCGCCTCGCGATCCTCGGCGGGGATCAAGGGATCGGCCGTGCCGAAGACACAGGTGAGTCGCGCCTTGATTTCAGGCAGCAGGGCCAACGAAGGTTCACCACCACCAGGCCGCATTCGGCTCACACCGGCACCGTAAAAATCAAAGGCGTGCTCAACCCCGGGCAACGTGGCCGCCAGAAAAGCGGCATGCCCCCCGAAGCAGAAGCCCACCACATGGATGGCGGCCTGCGGGTAGCGAGCCCTGAACCAGCTGACTGCAGCCGCGACATCAGCAAGGATTTGCTCGCTGGTGGTGGCGTCCTTGTGGCGGCGCCCTTCAGCCAGATCGGAGGCGTCGTAGGCCAACTCCAGATCAGGAGCCGTGCGGGAGAACAACGGCACCGCCAGGGCCGGATGCCCCTGGGCGGCCAAGCGATCCGCCACGCTGCGCACCCAAGCGTTCACCCCAAACACCTCAGGCAGCACGATATAGACACGATTTATGCACGCTCTTGAGTCAATATCGTTCGCACTGCGTTGCGGTTCTGCCCGCCAGCAACGCAAGCAAACCGAGCCATTCCGAACTTCAACCCAAAAGCCCCAGGTGGACTCAGAACTTTCCATAACTGCATAGGACACACAGGCAATTGTCACCAAAGGAATCGGTCCGTATGGTGGCCGCATTCAGACCTGTCCCACCGGCGTGCGATTCCATATCCAACAGGAAAGTGACATTCCGGCATCGACGCAGCTCTACAACCAGATCTGTTTTGCCATCGCAGCGCGGCATTACCCGCCGGGACATCGCTTGCCGAGCACCCGCCAGTTGGCCATGCAAACGGGGTTGCACCGCAACACGATCAGCAAGGTGTACCGCCAACTGGAAACCGATGGCGTGGTGGAGGCCATGGCCGGCTCTGGCATCTACGTGCGCGACCAGCAGAAACCCCGGGAAATCAAAACGCCTCCGCACATCCGCAACCGGGGCGTCACCGACCTCGACCGGGAAGTGCGCAAGTGCGTGGATGGCCTGCTCAATGCAGGATGCACCCTGCAGCAAACCCGCGAATTACTGACCCGTGAGATCGACTGGCGGCTGCGTTGCGGCGCCCGCGTGCTGGTCAGCACACCCCGGGAAGACATCGGCGCCTCGATGCTGATCGCAGAGGAATTGGAACCCTGCCTGGATGTACCGGTGGAAGTGGTGCCGCTGGAAGAGCTGGAAAGCGTGCTGGAGAACTCCAGCAATGGCACCGTGGTGACCAGCCGTTATTTCCTCCAACCAGTGGAGGAGCTGGCCAAGAAACACAGCGTCCGGGCCGTGGCGGTTGACCTCAACGACTTCCGCCAGGAACTGGCCATGCTCAAGGAACTGCGCCCCGGCAGCTGCGTGGGCCTGGTGAGCATCAGCCCCGGCATTTTGCGGGCCGCGGAAGTGATTCTCCACTCAATGCGTGGCAATGAATTGCTGCTGATGACCGCCACACCGGATGTGGGCAGCCGCCTGCTGGCCCTTCTACGGGCCTCAAGCCACGTGCTCTGCGATCGACCCAGCCTTCCCCTGGTGGAACAGAGCCTGCGCCAGAATCGCTCCCAGCTGATGCGCATGCCCCAGGTGCATTGCGCCGAGAGCTACCTCAGCACCGATACGATCGATTTGCTCCGTAAGGAGATTGGTCTGCAAATTCCGGCCGCCGCCAGCTAATTCTCCTGCGATGTTTGATCACATCCGTGCCGACCTCGCGATCATTCGCGAGCGTGATCCGGCTGCTCGTGGCTGGTTGGAGATTGTGTGCTGCTATCCCGGCTTCCAGGCGATCAGCCTGCACCGGATTAGCCATCGCCTCTGGACCTGCCGTCTGCCCCTGAAGCTGGCTGCCCGCTGCCTCAGCCAAGTCAGCCGCGCCCTCACCGGCATCGAGATCCACCCCGGCGCCAGGATCGGCCACAGCGTGTTCATTGACCATGGCATGGGAGTGGTGATCGGCGAGACCGCCGAAATCGGCCACCGTTGCCTGCTGTATCAAGGCGTCACCCTGGGAGGCACAGGCAAGGAACACGGCAAGCGCCACCCAACCCTGGCGGAGAATGTGGTGGTGGGTGCAGGCGCCAAGGTGTTGGGTGCGATCACGATCGGGACCAACACCCGCATTGGCGCTGGATCCGTGGTGGTCCGCGATGTGGAGAGCGACTGCACCGTTGTGGGCATCCCAGGCCGGGTGATCCACCAGAGCGGCGTGCGAATCAACCCCCTGGCCCACTCCGCTCTGCCGGACGCCGAGGCCAACGTGATCCGCAACCTGATGGAACGGATCGACCATCTTGAGAACACGGTGACGAACCTCAAGCGCTGCCTGCAAGAAGTTGCGGCAGGGCGACAGTTGCTTGATGAATGCGCTGGCGAAGCTCAGAATCTCAAAGACCGGGAAATCCTGGAGTTCCTCGGCGAGACCTCCAGCGAGGGTTGACCAAGATCTGAAATTGATTGAACGGCAAATCTTCAACTTTAATCAGCGCAACAAAAATTGCTTTTTAAAAGCAATGAACCCAATTGCGAATAAATGAACTCAAAGCGGTAACACCAACATCAGCATTAACGCATCCAAAAACAGGCATTCTCAACGCCGCACCCTACAAACCACAAGGAGCATGACTGCATTGATTATTGACCTCAAAAATTCAAAAAATCTAGCAAATACATGAGACTATTTACAACTCAGCCAACGAGAGATTCGACACTTCAACCAGAACCAGCGGTGCTTGGCCCGCAAAGACTTCACAGCAACGAAAAGCCGAGCATCCTCAAAAATGTTGCCTTCTTTCAAACCTTGAGCAAGGGCCTCGGGGGTTGTCTGCAAGCCACGCCAGAATTCCCAAAGACCATCACGACGCAAAAGCCGGCGTTGCTGTCGCCAAGCATCGCCCCAAGTTCGAGGAAGACCTTTGTTGCGTTGGTAGGCAGCACCGCCAAGTCGAATTTTTGATTGGTAGGAGGAAAAACGCCTGTACGGAAAGTGAAAGATGGATACCTGATCACTGAACTCAAGTGACCCCTGATGACCAAAAATCTCATGATTGCCTTGATCAACAGTTACATCAGCAAAGGCACGATGCATGCACTTAGGAGGCAAAGGACGGTGAAGCGCATTAACACTTTCACGCCAGAAGAAACAACTCTGTGAAGGGTGAGCCAAACCATCACGACGCCGACCACTCTCTGGGAGAACAGCATTAAAACGCTGAACAAACAACCCAGCTATGCCTGGAGCAACAGAATCCAAAAAGGATGGCGCATCTCCATCGGGGAACAACCAAAACTCATCAGCATCATTATTGATGACCCAATCAGCCCCATGATCTTGATAAGCAGAGCGGGCCATTTCCGTAACCCACTGTGCTTGATCATACGTATCAGATGTCTGCTGGATATAAGTAATAGGAACAAAACGGGCTAACCGCCGCAAGATCGCAGACGTTGCATCCGTAGACAGATTATCCATCACCAAAAAAGACTCAACACCCTGGGCATAGTGAAATAGGATGTTTTCAGCAATAACATCCTCCTCGTTACGAACGAGAAGAGTCATCACCACACGAGTAGACATTCAGATCACACCAATGTCAATCAAGTGGACCCTGACTGCTGTGGTGCAGCTGGCTGGAACATGAACATTGAATAGATCACATTGCGACGCATATTGGTCATCATTTCAAGGAACATGTCGTAGCCCTCGTTCTTGTATTCAATGAGAGGGTCTTTCTGACCGTAGCCACGCAGACCCACCGATTCACGCAGGGCATCCATCGCCTGAAGGTGCTCCCGCCAGAGGGTATCGATCTGCTGAAGGATGAAGAAGCGCTCGGCCTCCCGCATCAGCCCCGGACGTTGCTGTTCGACCTGGCCTTCTTTGAGGTCGTAGGCGTTGCGCAGTTGCTCCTGAAGGAATGCCTTGAGTTCCTCCATGCCAAGGCCCTGCACCTGATCAGGGGTGAGATCCTCCAGGAGGTAGATGAATTCCTTCACCTTGCCCACCAGCTGGCCCAGATCCCATTCCTCCGGCGGCAGATCCGGATTCACATAGGCCTCAACGATTTCGCCCATGGTGCGTTCGCCGTAGCCGATCACCTGCTTCTTGAGGGCACGGCCATCGAGCACCCGGCGGCGTTCGGAATACACCGCACGCCGCTGGTTGTTCATCACCTCGTCGTACTCGAACACCTGCTTGCGGATGTCGTAGTAGTAGGTCTCCACCTTCTTCTGGGCCCCCTCCAGCGAGCGGGTAAGCATGCCGGACTCAATCGGCATGTCCTCCTCCACGCGGAAGGCATTCATCAAACCGGCAACACGGTCACCGCCAAAGATCCGCAGCAGGTTGTCTCCTAAAGAGAGGAAGAAGCGGGTGGAACCGGGGTCGCCCTGGCGGCCGGCACGGCCACGCAGTTGGTTATCGACACGGCGGGACTCATGCCGTTCCGTGCCGATCACATGCAGGCCACCGGCCTCGCGAACGCGGCTTTCCTCCTGCTTCACCACGGCGTCGTATTCACCCTTCACCCGGGCGATCGCCTCGCGCAACGCCTGAATCTGGGGATCCTCAGTGGGAGCTTTCTCCGCAGCAGTGGCGATGCGCTCCTCCAGCTCAATCACCGTGAGGGCACGGTCGCCCCAGGCCTTGACCAGATCACGCGCCAACTGGCCGAGGACTTGATCAGTGTCATCAGTGAGGGGGCAGGGATAGAGGCTCTCACCGCTGCGGGGCAGCGAAGGCGCCGCAGCATCAGCGAACCCGCCCGGAGCACTGCGCTGCAAAGGGACGGGCGGCTTGTGATCTTCCTCCGGTTTCACAAGACGGCCCAGCAGCACCTCCCGCAACTTCAAGCGGGCCATGTAGTCGCTGTTGCCGCCAAGGATGATGTCGGTGCCACGGCCCGCCATGTTGGTGGCGATGGTCACGGCGCCAGCCCGACCGGCCTGAGCGACGATCTCCGATTCGCGCTCCACGTTCTCCGGCTTGGCGTTGAGCAGGTTGTGGGGGATCTCCTGCTCCGCCAGCAGCGAACTCAGCAGTTCGCTTTTCTCCACCGAGGTGGTGCCCACGAGCACAGGCCGTCCGTTCTTGTGGATCTCAGCTGTTTCGTTGGCCACAGCGCGCCATTTGGCAGCCTCGGTTTTGTACACCTGATCGGCCCAGTCCTGACGCGCCCGGACCCGGTTGGTGGGGACGATTGTGGTTTCGAGTTTGTAGGTCTTCTCGAATTCGACCTCTTCAGTTTTTGCCGTGCCGGTCATACCGGCCAAGCGCGGATAGAGCAGGAAAAAGTTCTGATACGTGATCGAAGCGAGAGTCTGTGTTTCCGGTTGGATCTGCAGGGCCTCCTTGGCCTCGATGGCTTGATGCTGGCCGTCACTCCAACGGCGACCCGGCATCACCCGACCGGTGAACTCATCCACAATCACCGCTTCGCCGTCGCGCACGATGTAGTTCACATCCTTGACGAACAGCTCCTTGGCCTTGAGGGCGTTGGTGATGTAGTGAGCCCAGGGGTCCTGAGGGTTAAACAGATCCGCCACCCCCAACATCTGCTCGGCTTTGGCAAAGCCTTCATCGGTAAGTGTGCAGCTGCGCTGCTTTTCATCGACCTCGTAATCACCTTCTGGATCAATGCCGTCTTTGCCCAACTCAGCGGCGCGAGCCAAAGCATTGGCCACCTCGGCAGCCTGTTGGTATTTCTCCTGAGGACGTTCCACCTGACCAGAAATGATCAGTGGAGTTCGGGCTTCGTCGATCAGGATCGAATCCACCTCGTCGATCACGCAGTACTGAAACTCCCGCTGCACCACCTCCGAGATATCGGCGGCCATGTTGTCGCGCAGATAATCGAAGCCCAGCTCTGAGTTGGTGGCGTAGGTGATATCGCAGTTGTAGTTACGCCGGCGCTCCTCAGGACGCATGTCCTGCTGAATCAAACCGACAGACAAACCAAGAAAACGATGCACCTGGCCCATCCATTCGGCATCACGACGAGCCAGGTAGTCGTTCACCGTCACGACGTGAACGCCCCTTCCAGTGAGGGCATTGAGATAGCTCGGAAGGGTGGCAACCAGGGTTTTGCCTTCGCCGGTTTTCATCTCGGCGATCTGACCTTCATGCAGCACCATGCCGCCAATCAGCTGGACATCGAAATGACGCATGCCCAGCACACGCTTGCCGGCTTCACGAACAACGGCAAAGGCCTCAGGCAGGATCTCGTCGAGGATCGGCCGCTGGTTCGCCAGACTGCCGGCATTGGCCAAACGCTCCTGGAAGGCAGCGGTTTTGCCACGTAACTCGTCGTCGGAGAGCGGAGCGATCTCCTCTTCAAGCAGCTGAATATCCGAAACGATCGGCTGGTAACGCTTCAGCTTGCGGGCATTGGGATCACCCAGCAGGAGCTTGAGCATGGAAAGCAGCAACCGAATCGGGTTCAGCCTAATGGAGGCTCACTCGCAGAAGGCCCTTCTGGACTGGGTTCTCAATCAAGCGGATGAAGAGATTCGAACTCTCGACCCTCTCCTTGGCAAGGAGATGCTCTACCACTGAGCTACATCCGCAGGTGTCGACGCGGGCGTGTCCCTGACGACTTGGAGACTCTGCCTTACGGAGGGACCAATGGTCAATTGCCAAGGGTTCCCACCGTGAATTTCAACAGGAGCCGGCCATCTTCTGACGCAGCTGCTTCACCCGATCCCGCAGGTTGGCGGCTTCCTCGAAGTCGAGCTTCTTGGCCGCCTCCTTCATCTTGGCTTCGAGCTGATCGATCAACTCCGGCAGCGCCTCCAGCGCCAAGCCGGCATCGGGATCGTTCTCCAGGGCCTTAGCGGCCTTGCCGACCACCTCCACCAGATCCGCGTCCGGGCCGTCTTGCTTCAACTTGCGGCTCAACTCCAGGAAGCTGAGGATCGAGTTGCTGGCCTTCTTGCCCGCCGCCGTAGGCACCACCCCGTTCTTCTCGTTGTAGGTCTGCTGAATCGCCCGGCGTCGTTCGGTCTCGGAGATGGCCTTGGCCATCGAGTCGGTCATGTTGTCGGCATAGAGCAGCGCCACCCCCTCCACATGGCGGGCGGCCCGGCCGATGGTCTGGATCAGGGAGCGCTCAGCCCGCAGGAAGCCTTCTTTGTCGGCATCGAGGATCGCCACCAGGCTCACCTCCGGCAGGTCGAGACCCTCCCGCAGCAGGTTCACCCCCACCAGCACGTCGTATTCCCCCAGGCGCAGATCCTGGATGATCTCGATCCGCTCGATCGAATGGATCTCCGAGTGGAGGTAGCGCACCCGCACCTCGTTCTCTGCCAGGTAATCGGTGAGGTCTTCCGCCATCCGCTTGGTGAGCGTGGTGACCAGCACCCGCTGGTTCTTGGCGGCCCGGTCACGGATTTCCCCCAGCAGATCGTCCACTTGGCCCGTGGTGGGCCGCACCTCCACCACCGGATCGAGCACCCCGGTGGGGCGAATCACCTGCTCAGCCACCTCTCCGCCGCTCACCTCCATCTCCCAATCCCCCGGTGTGGCGGAGACGAACACTGTTTGCCGCGCCTTCTCCCAGAACTCGGCCCCCTTCAACGGCCGGTTATCCGCTGCGCTGGGCAGGCGGAAGCCGTGCTCGATCAGCACCTTCTTGCGGGCCTGGTCGCCGTTGTACATCGCCTGCAACTGCGAGCAGGTGACGTGGCTCTCGTCCACGATCAGCAGCCAGTCGTCCGGGAAGTAATCAATCAGGCACTCCGGCGGCGTGCCCTCCTCACGGCCGGCCAGATGGCGGGCGTAGTTCTCGACCCCGTTGCAGTAGCCCACCTGGCCCAGCATCTCCAGGTCGTACTTGGTGCGCTGCTCCAGCCGCTGCGCTTCCAGCAACTTGCCTTCGCCATTGAGCACATCCAGCCGCTCCCGCAGTTCTGAGCGGATGGCGCTGATGGCGGAATCCAGCCGGTCTTTGGGCGTCACAAAATGCTTGGCCGGGTAGATGTTCACCGTGTCCATGCTCTGCAGGATCTCGCCGGTGGTGGGGTCGACGTAGCGGATTGCCTCCACCTCATCGCCGAACAGCTCAATCCGCACCAAGCGATCTTCGTAGGCGGGGCCGATCTCCAGCACATCTCCCTTCATCCGGAAACGGCCGCGGGCGATTTCGGTGTCGTTGCGGCTGTACTGGTTGTTCACCAACTCCCGCAGCTGGCTACGGATGTTGAGGGTCTCGCCCACCTCGAACTTCACCGCCGCCTTGAGGTACTCACTCGGAATCCCCAAGCCGTAGATGCAGCTGATCGAGGCCACCACGATCACGTCGCGCCGTTCAAACAACGACCGCGTCGCCGAGTGGCGCAGCATGTCGATCTCCTCGTTGATCGACGCCGTCTTGGCGATGTAGGTGTCGCTGACCGGAACGTAGGCCTCCGGTTGGTAGTAGTCGTAATAGGAGATGAAGTACTCAACGGCGTTCTCCGGGAAGAACTCCCGCAGCTCGTTGCAGAGCTGGGCCGCCAGGGTTTTGTTGTGGGCCAGCACCAGTGCCGGCCGGCCGGTCTGGGCGATGACGTTGGCCATCGTGAACGTCTTGCCCGTTCCCGTCGCCCCCAGCAGCGTCTGATAGCGCTCTCCGCTATTCACCCCCGCCACCAGCTGCTTGATCGCCGTCGGCTGATCACCCTTCGGCGAATACGGAGCCGTGAGGTCGTAGGCGGGCATGGGTGCGGGGCCAGACGGCGGCCATCAATTATCGCCGGGGAGCAAGATGAAGTGCTGCGGCTCCCCAACCCGTGACCCCGATCCGGCTGGTTCACCATGCCCCCGGTGCCCCCGGCCTGCGTTGGCTGGGCCTCGGGCCGGATCTGCGCCCCAGTCGGGCCCTGCTCAAGCTGCAACGGCTGTTCGATCGCCACGCCTTCTGGGCCCGCGGCCGCAGCTTTGCTCAGCTGCGGAGGTTGCTGGCCGGTAGCGATGCCGTGGTGAGCCTCTGGCGCGGCAAGCGGCTGGTGGGCTTCGGCCGAGCCACCTCCGATGGCTTCAGCCGAGCTGTGCTCTGGGACATCGTGGTGGCCGGCGATCTGCAGGGCCATGGCCTCGGCCGCCGGGTGATCGAAGAACTGCTCCACACCCCGCCTGTGGTGGGCGTGGAACGGGTGTATCTGATGACCACCAAGAGCGCCGGCTTCTACCGGCAACTGGGCTTCCAGGATGCGAACCCCCAGCAGCTGATGGTGCTGCGCCGCTGAGGCATCTCAATCCGGTCAGGCCCGGTACGATCCGGATCCGTCAGATCAGCCGATGCCCCGGTCCGCGTCCCAGTCCCCTGACGACGCCCTGCAGGGCAATCTGTTCGGGGCGCCTGAGCCGGCCGCACCGACTGCACCCACCAGCGAACCTGAGGCGGCCAGCCACGATCTCAGCGACGACGAGCTCGGCGCCGATGCCGCCGCCAGGCCCCGCCAGCGACAGGCCACGGCAAGCGAGGCCAGCAGCGACTCCCCGGCTGCAAACGATTCCGAACCCAGCAGCGACGCACCGGCCTGGGCCCACCACAGCCAGCTGGACCCGCTGCAGCTCACACCGATGCTGCGCCACTACGTGGAGCTCAAGGCCGCCCATCCCGAGCGGGTGCTGCTCTACCGCCTGGGCGACTTCTTCGAGTGCTTCTTCGAAGACGCGATCGAACTCTCCCGGGTGCTGGAGCTCACCCTCACCGGCAAGGAAGGCGGCAAGGCGATTGGGCGGGTACCGATGGCGGGCATCCCTCACCACGCCGCCGAGCGCTACTGCGCTGAACTGATCAAGCAGGGCTACAGCGTGGCCCTTTGCGATCAACTCGAGACCACCCCCACCAAGGGCGCCCTGCTCAAGCGGGACATCACCCGGGTGCTGACCCCCGGCACCGTGTTGGAGGAGGGCATGCTCAGCGCCCGCCGCAACAACTGGCTGGCGGCTGTGGTGGTGGAGCCGGCCCAGGGAAAACAACCGCTGCGCTGGGGCCTGGCCAGCGCCGATGTGAGCACCGGCGAGGTGCAGGTGATGCAACGGGAAGACAGCAGCGACTTGCACCAGCAGCTGGCCCAGCAGGAGGCCTCCGAACTGCTCTGGGCGGCCGCTCTCGATGCTGAGCGGCCGGCCTGGTGTCCTGAACGGCTGCGGCTGACGCCAATGGCCAGCACCCCCTTCAGCCCAGCAGAGGCGGAGCGCACCCTGCAGCAGCACTACGGCCTCAGCAGCCTGGATGGCCTCGGCCTGCCGGAGCACCCCCTGGCCCTGCAGGCCCTCGGTGGCCTGCTGCGCTACCTGCAGGACACCCAACCCCTGGAGGAGGACACCCGCATTCCCCTGGAGGTGCCAACGATCGTGCACCGCGGCGATGCCCTGGTGCTGGATGCTCAGACCCGCCGCAACCTCGAGCTCACCGCCACCCAGCGGGACAACCAGTTGCAGGGATCGTTGCTCTGGGCGATCGATCGCACCCTCACCGCCATGGGCGGCCGTTGCCTTCGCCGCTGGCTGGAAGCACCGTTGATGGACCGTCAGGCGATTGAGCAGCGCCAGGATCTGGTGAGCAACCTGGTGGGTGAACGCAGCCTGCGGCTGGCGATCCGCCAGCTGTTGCGGCCGATGGGCGACCTGGAGCGACTCGCTGGCCGGGCCGGAGCGGGCCATGCCGGTGCCCGCGATCTGGTGGCCATCGCCGATGGCCTGGAACGCTTACCCCAGCTCACCGCTCGGCTGGGCTCTGCGATCAGCGCAGGGCCGGAGTGGTTGCAGCAGTTGCTCAGCCCCGATCCAGCCCTGGCGGAGCTGGCCCAAACGATTCGCCACAAGCTGGTGGAGGCCCCACCGCTCTCCCTCTCCGAGGGCGACCTGATCCATGACGGCGTCGACCCGCTGCTGGATGGGCTGCGCAACCAGCTGGACGATCAGGACGCCTGGCTCAGCCACCAGGAGCAGCAGGAGCGCCAACGCAGTGGCATCAGCACCTTGAAGCTGCAGCACCACCGCACCTTCGGCTACTTCCTGGCGGTGAGCAAAGCCAAGGCCACCGCCGTGCCGGACCACTGGATCCGGCGCCAGACCCTGGCCAACGAAGAACGGTTCATCACCCCCGATCTCAAGGAGCGGGAGGGTCGCATCTTCCAGCTGCGGGCCCGGGCTTGCCAGCGGGAATACGAGCTGTTCTGCCAACTGCGCGAGCAGGTGGGGGCCATGGCCGCCCCAATCCGCCAGGCGGCCCGCGCCGTTGCTGCCCTCGATGCCCTCACCGGCCTGGCCGATGTGGCCGCCAGCGGTGGCTACTGCGCACCAACCATCATCGACGGCCGGGGGCTGCAGCTGGAGGCCAGCCGTCATCCGGTGGTGGAGCAGCGGCTGGTGGAAACCGCCTTCACCCCCAATGATGTGCAGCTGGGTGCGGGCACCGACCTGGTGGTGCTCACAGGCCCCAACGCCAGTGGCAAAAGCTGCTATCTGCGCCAGATCGGCCTGATCCAGTTGATGGCTCAAATCGGCAGCTGGGTGCCGGCCCGCTCCGCCACAGTCGGCATCGCCGATCGGATCTTCACCCGGGTGGGTGCCGTGGATGATCTGGCCGCCGGCCAGTCCACCTTCATGGTGGAGATGGCCGAAACCGCCAACATCCTTCACCACGCCAGCGATCGTTCCCTGGTGCTGCTCGATGAGATCGGGCGGGGCACCGCCACCTTCGATGGTCTCTCGATCGCCTGGGCCGTGAGCGAGCACCTGGCGGGCGACCTGGGCAGCCGCACGGTGTTCGCCACCCACTATCACGAGCTCAACAACCTAGCCGCCGAACGCGACAACGTGGCCAACTTCCAGGTGCTGGTGGAGGAGACCGGTGAAGATCTGGTCTTCCTCCATCAGGTGCAGGCCGGCGGCGCCAGCCGCAGCTACGGCATCGAAGCGGCACGCCTGGCCGGCGTTCCCAAGCCCGTGGTTCAACGGGCCCGTCAGGTGCTCGATCAGTTGGCGGCCTGAAGCCTCAAGCCGACGGCAAAGCCCGCATCAGGCTGCCCATCTCCAGGGCTTCCAGCCCGTAGCTCCAGCCGAGATTGCTCTTGATGCCCGCCCGCTCCAGGGCCTGCTGCATCGTGTCGGTGGTCAACACGCCGAAGATCACCGGTACGGACGTGTCGCGCGCCACCGCAGCCACGCCCTTGCTGGCCTCCGCCACCACCACATCGAAATGGGGCGTGTCGCCGCGGATCACAGCACCCAGGGTGATCAGCACCTGGTACTGACCAGAGCGGGCCATCTGCTGGGCCACGATCGGCAGTTCGAACGAACCCGGCACCCAGGCCACGTCCAGCTGGGAGCTGGTCTCCGACACATCCACGCCGTGACGCTTGAGGCAGTCGAGACAACCGCTCAGCAGCTTGGCGGTGACCAGATCATTGAAACGGGCCACGACGATACCGACGCGCAGTCCGGCTGCGTCAGAGAAACGTCCTTCAAACGTGGCCATTGGGAAGGTGCCGACTGAATCTCAGCCATCGTGGCACCCGCCAGGTTCTGCCTGAGGCTGAGCTCAGACGACGAAGAAGCTCACACCCCAGTTCAGCAGCACCAGTGCCACCCACACAGCACTGCCCAACAGGATCAGACGGTTGGAGCGGCCGCTGTCCTCACTGGAGGCATACAGCACCGGCACCGCAACGATCAAAGCGAAGGACGCCACCACCAGGGCCAGAACGGTCAGCGTGTTGATGAACTGCATGGAGCTGGAAGTCAGGAGTCGATTTTCACACGAGAGCTGTTGCTCCCGCGAGCGAGCGGAGCACTCTTCACACCATGAAGGGGAAGAGGCCTCCGCTCAGCGGAGATTCAGGTTCAAACGCGGGTCGCGACAGCGCTGCCGAGGGCATCACGCAGACCACGAACAACGGCCAGCATCGCCAGCTCATCCTGGAGGCGGTTCACGGCTGAACCGACGCCCACACCGGCCGCACCGGCAGCGATGGCCATCGGCAGCGTCACCGCCGACAGACCCGAAGCACAGAGAACCGGCACATCGACAGCGCGGCTGATGCTGTGGGCGGCCGCCAGGGTGGGGGCAGCCTTCTCAATCAGGCCCAGGTGGCCAGCACTGAAGGGCTTGGCACTGGTGCCGCCCTCGGTTTGGATCAGATCCGCACCGGCAGCCACCAGATCGATGGCCAGCTGCTCCTGCTCATCCATCGGCAACACGTGGGGCACGGTGACGCTCAAGACCACGTTGGGCAGCAGTTGGCGGGTGCGGCGGGTGAGCTCCAGCACCTCAGCCTCATCAAAGATCCGGCCCTCGGGATAGAAGGCGTCGTAGTTGCCGATCTCCACCATCAGCGCACCGGCTTCCACCGCCGCGGGGAACTGCTCAGGCTCCACCGACGACACGCACACGGGCACACCACCGGAGGCCTCGATCGCCAGACGCACCAGGGCGGGGTCACAGGCCACGTCGATCAGATCAGCACCGCCACGCCCGGCGGCACGGGCGACCCGCTCCACACTGGCGGCATCGAAATTCATCAGGCCAGCGATCACCTTGAGCGCAGAGCGCTGGTCAAGGCTGCGCTGCAGAGAAACGGGCAGCTGCTGAAGACGGGTCATGGGGGACTGGACAGCGATCCCCTGATTCTCACACCGTGGGGGAAACGCACCCCTCCTTTTTGGGCTGGACGTCCTGGCATGACCGCCTGCACCGGCGCCTGCTGATGCAGCCGCAGCTGCTGCCCCAGGGCAGCTCCCTGCTGCTGGCGGTGTCCGGCGGACAGGACTCCATGGCTCTGCTGGCGTTGCTGCAGGATCTGGCGCCCTTGCATGGCTGGATCCTGAGCCTCTGGCACGGCGACCACCGCTGGCACGACAACTCCAGCCGAATCGCCGCGGAACTGAGCAGCTGGTGCCAGCAGCGGCAGCTCCCCCTGCTGGTGGACCAGGCAGCGGCTGGAGACGTGCCCAGCGAAGCCAAGGCCCGGCAGTGGCGTTACGAACGACTGGAACAACGGGGCCGCCAAGCAGGCGCCGATGTGGTGACGGGCCACACCGCCAGCGACCGGGCCGAAACGATGTTGCTGCAGCTGGCCCGCGGCAGCGACCTGGCCGGCCTGGCGGCCCTGCCCAGCGTCCGCCGCCTCAGCCCGGAAGGGCCCCTCCTGCGCCGGCCGCTGCTGCACCTGCAGCGCCACGACACCCTCCAGATCTGCCGGGACCTGGCCCTGCCGATCTGGGAGGACCCCAGCAACCAATCCCCCGAGTTCGCCCGCAACCGGATCCGCCAGGAGGTGCTGCCGGTGCTGGAGGCGTTGCATCCAGGCAGCACGCAGCGAATGAGCGATCTGGCCGAACGGGTGTCCCAGGTGCGGGACAGTCAGACGGAACTCAGCCAGATGGCGCTGGAGCTTCTGCAAACCGCTGCCGGCCTGGACCGCCGCGGCCTGGGGGCGTTGAGCTCAGCCAGCCGCCGCCTGCTGCTGGCGCAGTGGCTGCAACAGCAGGGGGTGCCAGCCCTGCCGGCCAGCCAGCTGGACGAGCTCAGCAGGCGACTGGAAGGGGGTGCCCCCGGCGGTGCGGCCGACCTTGCCGGGGGCTGGCAACTCAGCTGGAGGGCGGGTGAACTGGTGCTGCAGCAGCGCGCAGCAGAGCGTTGACCGCCGCGGCCACCAGACCCGCTCCACCTCTGCTGCTCTCCAAACGGATCTGGGCCAGGCCACTGGCCGCCAGATGCTTCTTGCTTTCGGCAACCCCCACAAAACCCACCGGCATGCCGATCACCAGGCTGGGGGCTGGAGCACCGGCGGCCACCTGCTGCAACAGCACCTCAAGGGCGGTTGGCGCACTGCCGATCAGCACCACCGGAGCCGGTGACGCCGCCGCGAGCGCGCGCCAGGCCTGCTCCATGCCCGCCGCCGTGCGCGTTGAACCCGCCGGCGCCGCCTTAGGTGCCCACTCCAGCACCGTGTGCACCGCACTGCCGAGGGTGCGTTGGGCCATCGGGGCCACCGCCGCCGCCGCCATCGCGGTGTCCGTCAGGATCGGCGCCCCCTGCTTCAGCGCTGCCAAACCCTGCTCACAGGCCCCCTCGCTGAACCGCAGCAGTGTTCCCAACGAGAGATCACCGCTGCTGTGCACCAGCCGTTCCAGCACCTGCTGTTGCAGCGGCGGCAGGCCCGTGTCCCCCAGTGCCGCCCGGATCCGCCGGATGCTTTCGGTGAAGATCGGGTGGTCCTGGGCCATCCACGCCATCATCGACCCATGCCGATCCATCTGCTCTGGGGTGATGACGCCGCTGCGCGGGACCGGGCCATCGATGCCCTTATCGGCAAGGTTGTCGACCCCAGCTGGAGCAGCCTCAACCTCAGCCGCCTGGATGGGGCCGACGCTGGTCAGGCCCTGCAGGCCCTCGAGGAGGCCCGCACCCCTCCCTTCGCCACGGGCGAACGGCTGGTGCTGCTGCAGCGCAGTCCGTTCTGCAATGGCTGCCCAAGCGAGCTGGCCGACCGGTTTGAGGCCGCCCTCGAGCTCATCCCCGACAGCAGCCACCTGGTGCTGGTGAACCCGGCCAAACCCGATGGTCGCCTGCGCACCACCAAAGCCCTGCAGAAACGGATCAAAAGCGGGCTCGATCAGGAGCAGAGCTTTCCACTACCGGCCGCCTGGGATGGCAACGGCCAGCGCCAGCTGGTGCAACGCACGGCCGAAGCCCTGGGCCTGAAGGTGGAGCCGGATGCCATCGATGCCCTGGTGGAGGCCATCGGCACCGACAGCGCCCGGTTGGAATCGGAACTGCGCAAGCTTTCCCTGCGGGACACCAGCATTTCCGCCGCACGGGTGCAGGAGCTGGTGGGAGGACGCTCCACCAACGCCCTGGCCGTGGGCGACGCCCTGCTGGAGGGCAACCCCGGCGAGGCGATCGCCCGCTGGGATGCCCTGATAGAAGCCGGGGAACCAGCCCTGCGCATTGTGGCCACCCTCACCGGTCAGATCCGCGGCTGGCTCTGGGTGAGCCTGCTGGAACAGCAGGGGGAACGGGATGTGGCGGTGATCGCCAAAGCCGCTGGGATCGGTAACCCCAAACGCATCTACGTGATGCGGAAGCAGCTGCAGGGTCGTCCGCCCAAGCGCTTTCTCTCGCTGCTCGGCCGTCTCCTGGAGGTGGAAGCCCGACTGAAACGCGGCGCTCAACCGGGCGACGCCTTCCGCGACGGCCTGCTGGGCTGATCGCTGCCCGCCAGGTGAGAAAATCCAGCGTTGCTGAAGCCCGGTCCATGGCCCTCCTGGTGCAGAAATTCGGGGGCACCTCCGTCGGCAGCGTGGAACGCATCAAGGCGGTGGCTGATCGGATCGGACGTTGCCGGGAGGAGGGGCACGACGTGGTTGTGGTGGTCTCCGCCATGGGCCACACCACCGATGAATTGACCGGTCTGGCCAACGCCATCACCTCCGCTCCCACCCAGCGGGAGATGGACATGCTGCTGGCCAGTGGCGAACAGGTGTCGATCGCCTTGCTGGCGATGGCCTTGAACGCCCAGGGGGTCAGTGCGACGTCGATGACCGGTCCACAGGTGGGCATCGCCACGGAATCCACCCATGGCCGGGCCCGAATCCTCGGGATTCGCACCGACCGAATCCGCAACCGCCTCGCGGCTGGCCAGGTGGTGGTGGTGGCCGGTTTCCAGGGCACCACCACCAGCAGCGATGGCCTCAACGAAATCACCACCCTCGGGCGCGGGGGCTCCGACACCTCCGCTGTCGCCCTGGCGGCGGCCCTGGGTGCCGATGCCTGCGAGATCTACACCGACGTTCCAGGTGTGCTCAGCACCGATCCGCGCAAGGTGTCCGATGCCCAGCTGATGGAGACGATCAGCTGCGACGAAATGCTGGAACTCGCCAGCCTTGGGGCCTCCGTGCTGCATCCCAGGGCCGTTGAGATCGCCCGCAACTACGGCGTAAACCTTGTGGTGCGCTCCAGTTGGAGCGATGCCCCCGGCACCCGGATCACCAGCCGTTCAGCCCGTCCGATCAGCAGCAGTGGCCTCGAGCTCGGCAGCCCTGTGGATGGGATGGAGGAAGTGGACGGACAGGCCGTGGTCGCCCTCTCCCAGATTCCCGATCAGCCTGGGATTGCCGCACGCCTGTTTGAAACCCTCTCCGAGGCCGGAATCAATGTGGACCTGATCATTCAGGCCACCCATGAGGGCAACAGCAACGACATCACCTTCACGGTGGCGGAAGCGGATCTCGAGCTGGCCCGCGCTGTAAGCCAGAAGGTTCTGGATCAACTGGGCGGCGATCTGGCATCCGAAGCAGGGCTGACGAAGCTGAGTATCAGCGGGGCCGGAATCATGGGGCGCCCTGGCATTGCCGCCGGCCTGTTCAACTGCCTGTGTCAGCAGGGCATCAATCTGCGCCTGATCGCCACCAGTGAGGTGAAGGTGAGCTGCGTGATCGACTCCGGCGCCGGCAGCAAGGCGGTTCAAGCCGTGCAAGAGGCCTTCGCCCTGGAGGACTCGCAAATCCGCATCAATCCCACCGACAACGGCAGCGGGGAACCAGAAGTGCGCGGCGTCGCCCTCGACCGCGACCAGGTGCAACTGAGTGTTCGCCACGTGCCCGATCGACCCGGCACCGCAGCGGCGCTGTGTTCAGCCCTGGCAGACAACAGCATCAGCCTCGATGCGATCGTTCAATCGGAACGTCAGCACAGCGACGGATCGCGGGACATCACCTTCATCCTGCGCAAGGACGACCGTACCCGCGCCGATGTGGCCCTGGCCCCCCTGCTGGCCCAGTGGACCGGTGCCGCCCTTGAAGACGGCGAGGCTATTGCCCGGGTGAGTGCCGTCGGCGCTGGGATGCCGGCAACGCCAGGGACGGCAGGGCGCATGTTCCGTGCGCTGGCGGATGCAGGCATCAACATCGGCCTGATCGCTACCAGCGAAATCAGAACCAGCTGTGTGGTGGCCGAAGATGCTGGCGTTCAGGCACTCCAGGTGGTGCACGCCGGATTCGGACTGGGAGGTGAAGAACGTCACACCGCCCAAGGCACCGCTTCACCGCACGACCCCGACTAACGGTCTACAACGGGGGGACTGGCCCCCCAACGCGTGGACGCCGATTTCGAGCAGCACTACCAAGCCGCGGAACGGGCCTATGGCCTTGGGGACTACGCCGAGGCCCACGCCCTCGCCTCAGCGTTGTGCGATCAACTCGAAAGCGCATCAGACAAGCACGACCCAAGCCTTGTCTTGGGCTGGCGGGCGGTGGTGTCGCTGCTCCTGGGTCACATCCAGCTGCATGGGCTCCAGCAACCGGAGCAAGCCGCCATCTCCTACGAACGGGTGCTGCTGGGTGACGTGGACGCCACCATCGCAGCCCTCGCGGAACAGGGGCTGCAGCGCTGCCGATCAGAAGACATGGCCAGCGAAGCAGGTTCGACGCCCGCAACCAGTGGCGCCATCTCAGATCTGCTCAAGGATCCCTTCCTGAGCAACGATCCCGATCAAACCAGGCCAGCACCAGTTGATGCGATCACCGCGATGCCGTGGTTGTCCGGTGATGCGGAACCCCGGGCCATGCCGACTCCGGATCCCTCTGCTCCTCTGACTCCTCTCCCGGCTCCTGTGCAAAGCCCAGAGCCAACGCTCACCCCAGAAGCCAATTCAGACGTGGCAATGGCAAACCAGGAACCAGAACCCACTGCAGAAGAACCACCCCTCGACACCATCGAGCCAGCGCCCCAACCCCAGGAGCCTGCAGGCACCAAGCTTTTGGAACACTCATGGCTCCGCGTTCAACTCCAGCCTGAAACCAAAAGCCCCACCAACTCCGTGGAGCCGATGGGACTGATCGAAAGGATCAAAGGGGTCTTCGCCCGCTCAGCTGGCCGCTGAACGACGACGACGGGTGCGGCCTGCAGGCATCTCTGGCTCCGGGGCAGGGGCTGCCTTTTCAGCCACCGGTTGAGGAGCCACTTTCTCCACCACTGCGGTGGCCGCCACTGCACGCACAGGGGCAGGGGTGGCCGAGCCAGAGCGACCATTGCCCTGATTGTTCCGCACCGGAGCGGGGGTTCCACCGCCACCGCCGTTGCGACGGCCATAGGGAGAGCCACCGCCACGGCCACCGCGACCGCGGGGAGCCGGACGGTCATCGGGCTCAGCATCGGCACGGCCCTTGTAGACCGGTGTGCCACCAGGGGCAGGCTGCACCAGACAGAGGATCAGGGGCTCCACCTGCAGTTCACGGCGCATCCGGCGACCAAGGCCCACCTCCACTTCACGCTGCACACCCATCCAGTCCACCTCCGGTGCCTTGCCACCGGTGTTGCGGCAGAGCTGCTTCCAGCGGTTTTCAAGCACCCACTTGATTTCGCGCTCCACCCACAACGACATCTTGCGGGCATCGGCTGTGGTGACCACACCCCGCAGATTCACCCGCGGCGGAGCCACCATGGCGCCATCGGTGCTGATGGCAGCGAGGATCGTCACCACGCCGTCTTCCGCCAGCTGCTGGCGTTCCTTCAGCACCCGGGCATCGACGATGCCGTTGCGGGATTGATCCAGCAGCTCAATGCCTGCCTTCACCGCATCGCCCTTACGGATCGAATCCGGGGTGAGCTCCACCACATCACCGTTATCGATGATCAGGGTGTTATCGACCGGAACCCCCATCGAATGACCGGTGCGGGAGTGCTGCACCAGCATCCGGTGCTCACCGTGCACCGGCACGAAGAACTTGGGCCGGGTGAGGGCCAGCATCAGTTTCTGGTCTTCCTGGAAGCCATGGCCGGAAACGTGAATGCCTTCGCCCTTGCCGTACACGACCTTGGCGCCCAGCATCATCAGCTTGTCGATGGTGTTCACCACGGAGATGGTGTTTCCGGGGATCGGACTGGCCGAGAAGATGATCGTGTCGGTGGTCTTCACCTTCACCTGGGGATGCTCACCGCGGGAAATGCGGCTCAGGGCAGCCAGCGGCTCACCCTGGCTACCGGTCATCAGCAGCAGGGTTTCGCGATCGGGCACATCGTTGATCTGCTTGATCGGCACAAACAGTTCATCCGGCGCGCGCATGTAGCCCAGTTCCCGCGCCTTGGCGATCACGTTGAGCATCGAGCGGCCCAGCAGCCCCACCTTGCGGCCGTTCTTCAGGGCCAGCTCCAGAATCATCGACACGCGATGAATCGAGCTGGCGAAGGTGGTGACGATCACCCGCCCTTCGGCATTGGCGATGTGGCGATCCAGGTTGGGGAACACCGAGCGCTCCGGCGGGCAGAAGCCAGGAACCTCGGAGTTGGTGGAATCGCTGAACAGACAGAGAACGCCCTTGTCGCCGTGGTGGGCAAGGCGGGCCATGTCGAAGTTTTCGCCGTCGACCGGGGTGTGGTCGAACTTGAAGTCACCCGTAAAAATCACGGTTCCCACCGGTGTGGAGATGGCCAGCGAGAAGCTGTCGGCCATCGAGTGGGTGTTGCGGATGAACTCCACAGAGAAGTGCTGACCCACCTTCACCACATCGCGCGGACCGACGGTCTGCAGGGTGGTGCGGTCGCGGACACCGGCCTCATCCATCTTGCCGGTGAGCATCGAGAGGGCCAGCCGCGGGCCGTAGATCACCGGAATGTTGAAGTGCTTGAGGTGATGGGCGATGCCACCGATGTGGTCTTCATGACCATGGGTGACGATCATGCCGCGGATCCGCTTCTGGTTCTCGCGCAGGAAGCTGGTGTCGGGCAGCACCACATTCACCCCGTGCATGCCGTCGCTGGGGAAGGCCAGACCGGCATCCACCAGCATCAGGTCATCGCCGTACTCGAACACACAGGTGTTCTTGCCGATCTCGTGCAGGCCACCCAGGGGGATCACCCGAAGGCAGGGCTCCTGACCCTTGCTGGATCGTGCGTTGTTGGCCATGAAAACGATGTGTAAAAGAACGGGTTGCGTAAGCCGATAAGCCGGACCGAACTAGGTCTGACGGAGGGCGGCCATGGCGTTGGAAAGCGAACGTTTCATGTCGTCAGAGAGGGGGCACAGGGGCGGACGGGGTGCACCGACAGACCAGCCATTGAGTTCCAGGGCAGCCTTGACAGGAATCGGATTGGTGGTGGCGAACAGGGCCTTGAACAGAGGAATCAACGCGTCGTGCAGGGCGAGTGCGGAGGCACCATCGCCGTTCAGATAGGCCTCGATCATGGCGCGGATCTCAGGGCCCGCCACATGGCTGCCCACACTCACCACGCCCACGGCACCCACCGCAAGCATCGGCAGGGTGAGGCCGTCGTCACCGCTGTAGATCGCCAACTGCGGACCACAGGCCAGCCGCAAGGCCGTGACCTCTTCCGTGGTGCCGCTGGCGGCCTTGAAACTCACCACGTTGGGGCAGTCCATCAGCCGGGCCACGGTGGCCGGGGCGATGCTGCAGCCGGTGCGCCCGGGGATGTTGTAAAGCATCAACGGCAGCTCAGGTGCCGCTTCAGCGATGGCTCGGAAATGGGCCTCCAGCCCCTCCTGGGGAGGCTTGTTGTAGTAGGGCACAACCACGAGAGCGCCATCGGCGCCGGCCGCCGACGCTTCCTTGGTGGCCTCCACCGCTTCCGCTGTGGAGTTGCTGCCCGTGCCCGCCAACACCTTGGCGTTATCGCCTACAGCATCACGCACTGCCTGCAGCAGTTGCAACTGCTCGTCCCAGCTGAGGGTCGGCGATTCACCGGTGGTGCCGCACACCAGCAATCCATCGGAGCCCTGTTCCACGAGGTGCCGGGCCAGGTTTGCGGCAACGCTGAGATCCACAGCACCGCTGGCATCAAAGGGGGTCACCATCGCGGTGACCACACGACCGAAGGGCGTTGGCGAGAGGGTGGCGGCCTGGGTCATCACTTCTGAATCAACAGTTCAGCGATCTGAACAGCATTAAGCGCCGCTCCCTTACGGATCTGGTCCCCACACAGCCAGAGTTCCAGAGCATTGGCATCACTAATGTCCTGACGGATCCGGCCGATCGCCACCGGGTCGCGACCGGTCACATCCGTCGGCATCGGGAAACGGTTCGCTGCCGGGTCGTCAATCAACTCCACACCGGGTGCAGCCGCGAGCAGCTCACGTGCTTCCTCCACCGGGAAGGGGGACTCGAACTCGATGTTCACCGCTTCCGAATGGGCCCGCAGCACGGGCACCCGCACGCAGGTGGCGGTGAAGCGCAGATCCGGCAGACCCATGATCTTGCGGGTCTCGTTGACCATCTTCATTTCTTCCTCGCAGTAGCTGTTGGCCTGCAGGGGAGAGTTGTGCAGAAAGAGGTTGAACGCCAGGGAGTAAGGCAGCACCTCTCCCTTCGGAGTGCCGCCATCCAGCACCGTCTGCGACAGGTTTTTCAGCTCCTCCATGGCCCGAGCACCGGCACCACTGGCGGACTGGTAGGTGCTCACCACCACCCGGCGCATCGCCCGCTTGGCCGCCAGAGGAGCCAAAGCCAGGGTGAGCAGGATCGTGGTGCAATTCGGGTTCGCGATCACGCCCTTGTGGGTAAGGGCCGCATCGGGATTCACCTCAGGCACCACAAGCGGCACACCGTCTTCCATTCGGAAGGCGCTGGAGTTGTCCACCATCACCGCACCGGCAGCGGTGATCGCCTCGCGCCACTGCTTTGAAACAGAACCACCGGCTGAGGCCAGCACCAGATCGACCCCTTCAAAGGATTGGGCCGAAACCTCTTCCACCGTGAGGGTGCGGCCGTTCCAGGTTTGGGTCTGGCCGGCCGAACGGGGCGACGCCAGCAGCTTCAGCTCGCCAACGGGGAAACGGCGCTCTTCAAGCAGCAGCAGCAGTTCCTGGCCAACAGCACCGCTGGCACCAAGAACAGCAACGTTGAGAGGGCGATTGGGAAGGGTCGAAGACAAGCGGTGGAGTGAACGATCTGAACGAAAACCCGTCGTTTCTCGAATCCGACATCACTGCGTAGAGAACGTGATGCCGACCTAGCGACGCGCTCAGCTTACCGATCCAGCCTGAATTCACCCGTTGCATAAAGTGCTGGGCTGCCCTTTCCCTTCCCCCATGAGCGCTGCAGCCCTGAAGGTGACCACCGAAGCCCGCCCCAGCAGCCGCCTGGCGGTGACGGTCACCGTTCCCGGGGAGCGCTGCAAGACGAGTTACGAAGACGCCATCACCAGCCTGAGCCGCAGCATCAACCTGCCGGGCTTCCGCAAGGGCAAGGTGCCGCGCACGGTGCTGGTGCAACAGCTGGGAGGCGTGCGGATCAAAGCCACGGCCCTGGAAAAGCTGATCGATAACGCCTGGCGTGACGCCATCCAGCAGGAATCGCTGGAACCAATCAGTCAGCCTGATCTGAGCAGTGGTTTCGATGGGCTGCTGGAGAGCTTTGAGCCCGGTAAGGAACTCACCTTCACCCTGGAAGCCGACGTCGCCCCCACGCCGAAGCTGAAAACCACCAAGGGCCTGAAAGCGGAATTCGAAACCGTCGCCTACGACGCCTCCCGGGTCGACGCGATGCTCGAAGACTCCCGCAAACAGATGGCCACGGTGGTCCCCGTGGAAGGTCGCGCCGCCCAGAACGGCGACATCGCTGTGCTCGGCTTCAAGGGCACCTACAGCGATGACGGCAGCGAGATCGAGGGCGGCAGTGCCGATTCGATGGATGTGGACCTGGAGAACGGCCGCATGATCCCCGGCTTCATCGAAGGGGTCATCGGCATGAAGGTCGGCGAGACCAAAACCGTGGATTGCCAGTTCCCCGACGACTACCCAAAGGAGGACGCCCGGGGACGCAAGGCCGCCTTCGCGATCGAACTGAAGGACCTCAAGACCCGCGAACTGCCCGAGCTGGACGACGCCTTCGCCAAGCAGGCCAGCGAACAGGAGACCCTGGCGGACCTGCGCAAGGACCTGGAGCAGCGCCTCAAGGACGACGCCGAACGCCGTCAGACCAGCAACCGCCGCGATGCCCTCGTCGCTGCGCTGGTGGAGCAGCTCGAGGTGGAGCTGCCGGAAGCCCTGATCCAACAGGAAAGCCGCAACCTGCTGGAGCAGACCGCAGCCCAGTTCGCTCAACAGGGCATGGATGTGAAGTCGCTGTTTACGCCCGACCTGGTGCGCAACCTGATGCAGAACTCCCGCCCCGAGGCCGAAGAGCGTCTGCGCCGCAGTTTTGCCCTCACCGCCCTGGCTGAAGCGGAAGACATCAAGCTCGACGACAAGGACGTGGACGCCAAAATCAGGGAGGTGAAGAAGGAGCTCTCCGCCGACGCCAAGATCGCTCCCGAGCGCCTGCGCCAGGCCGTGATGGACGACCTGATGCAGGACCGCCTGATGGGCTGGCTCGAGGAGAACAGCACCCTCACCGAAAAGGCCCCGGCCGCGGACGACAGCAAGGCTGAAGCCAAGAAAAAGCCCACCGCCAAGAAGGCCCCGACCAAAAGCAAGTCCAAGGCGGACGCCAAGGACTGAGCAACGCCCATAGATTGGCCCAACTTCACCGCCCGGATCGCGTGATCGACGCCCGCAGTCACCACCCCATCCAGAACCGCTGGCGGGCCGCCATGCCCGTCTCGGCGCCGGGGCCTCTGCCAACGGTTGTGGAACAGTCCGGTCGCGGCGACCGTGCCTTCGACATCTATTCCCGTCTGCTGCGGGAACGGATCATCTTCCTCGGCACTGGTGTGGATGACGCGGTTGCTGATGCCCTGGTGGCGCAGATGCTGTTCCTCGAAGCCGAGGATCCCGAAAAGGACATTCAGATCTACATCAACTCACCAGGCGGTTCGGTCACCGCTGGTCTGGCGATCTACGACACGATGCAGCAGGTGGCTCCAGATGTGGTGACCATCTGCTACGGCCTCGCCGCCAGCATGGGTGCCTTCCTGCTCTCCGGAGGCACTAAAGGCAAGCGTCTCGCCCTGCCCAATGCCCGGATCATGATTCACCAACCCCTCGGTGGCGCCCAGGGGCAGGCGGTGGACATCGAGATCCAAGCCAAGGAAATCCTCTACCTCAAGGAAACCCTGAATGGGCTGATGGCGGAGCACACCGGCCAACCGCTCGACAAGATCTCGGAAGACACCGACCGCGACTACTTCCTTTCTCCGGCAGAAGCGGTTGAATACGGCCTGATCGATCGCGTGGTGGACAGTTCCGGGGACGGAGGAATCATTACGGAGGGCTGACAGACGCCCTTCCGTTCTCGATCCTGTGTGTTCAGGGAGACCCCATCGGTTGATTCCTGAATTGTTCTCCTGTTTGGTGCCCAGCGTTCGATGGCCAAGTTCGACGCCCATCTGAAGTGCTCGTTCTGTGGGAAATCCCAGGACCAGGTGCGCAAGCTGATCGCCGGACCTGGCGTTTACATCTGCGACGAATGCATCGATCTCTGCAACGAGATCCTGGATGAGGAGCTGGTGGATGGCCAGGGCAACCCCCGCCACAGCCATGAGCCGAGCCGGAAGGCCACACCCGCTGCTCGCAAAAGCAGCAAACCGGCCCCGACCCTGGCCTCCATTCCAAGGCCTCAGGACATCAAGAGCTTCCTGGATCAGCAGGTGGTCGGCCAGGACGCGGCCAAGAAGGTGATGTCTGTAGCGGTCTACAACCACTACAAACGTCTGGCCTGGCAGGGGGACGGCCAGGTCGAGACCGAGGAAACGGCGACCCGGTTGCACAAGAGCAACATCCTGCTGATCGGACCCACTGGCTGCGGCAAGACGCTGTTGGCCCAGACCCTGGCCGAGATGCTGGACGTGCCCTTCGCCGTGGCCGATGCCACCACCCTCACCGAAGCGGGCTACGTGGGTGAGGACGTGGAAAACATCCTGCTGCGGCTGCTGCAGAAGGCCGACATGGATGTCGACCAGGCCCAACGGGGGATCATCTACATCGATGAAATCGACAAGATCGCCCGCAAGAGCGAGAACCCCTCGATCACGAGGGATGTGTCCGGCGAAGGTGTGCAGCAGGCCCTGCTGAAAATGCTGGAGGGCACGGTGGCCAACGTGCCGCCACAGGGCGGGCGCAAGCACCCCTATCAGGACTGCATCCAGATCGACACCAGCCAGATTCTGTTCATCTGCGGTGGTGCCTTCGTCGGCCTGGAAGACGTGGTGCAGAAACGCATGGGCCGCAATGCCATCGGCTTCATGCCCAGCGACGGCCGTGGACGCAGCCGCGCCAACCGCGACCTTCAGGCCGCCCAGGTGTTGCGGCACCTGGAGCCGGATGATCTGGTGCGCTATGGCCTGATCCCCGAATTCATCGGCAGGATGCCGGTGAGTGCCGTGCTGGAGCCCCTGGACGAAAGCGCCCTGCAATCGATCCTCACCGAGCCCCGCGATGCCCTGGTGAAGCAGTTCCGCACCCTGCTGAGCATGGACAACGTGCAGCTGCAGTTCGCCGATGACGCCATCGAGGCGATTGCCCAGGAGGCTCACCGGCGCAAGACCGGTGCCCGCGCCCTGCGCGGCATCGTTGAGGAGCTGATGCTGGACCTGATGTACGACCTGCCATCGCAGACATCGGTGAAGGAGTTCACCGTTACCCGGGCAATGGTGGAGGAACACACGGGCGGCAAGGTGCTCCCCCTGCCTGGCACGGAACAACAGAAGACCGCCTGAAATCTTGGCTGCCGCTGACCACCTGGAGGTGCCGCGTCAGCACGGCCTGTTCAACCACCACGGCATCGACCTCGGCGACGGAACCGTCGCCCACTATCTGGAAGGGCGTGAAATCCTGCGCAGCCCCTTGGAGGAGTTCAGCCAGGGGCAACCGCTGCGGGTGATCCACTACGTCGAGGCGTCTCCGCAGGGTGTGACCCTGCGCCGGGCCATGGGGCGTCTGGGGGAACAGGACTACAACCTGCTGTTCAACAACTGCGAGCACTTCGCCACCTGGTGCAAAACCGGACGTCATCGCAGTGCCCAGGTGGATTCCGTGCTGGAGCGGGCCCGTCACTGGAGCGGGCTGATGCCTTCGGCGCTGATGCGGGGCCTGGAGCTCCTGGTGCAACGGGGCCTGCTCGATGACGACGCCCGCGCCATGGCCAGGCGGGGGGTGGAGAAGCTGGAACGCCTGCGCTTCTCGCTGCTGCACAAGTTGGAGGGTCTGCTGGAACGGGCAGGAGAGGGAACGGATCGCCGGCTGTTGCTCACCGGCCAGAGCCTGGCCGATGAACTGACCGCCGTCGAAGATCTGAAACAACGGATTGATGCCCTGCTCCAGCAGCACCCCGCCCTTCCAGGCTCCGATTCCTCTGAGTAATCTCCTCTCAACGCTCGCGGCGCATGAGTTCGGCCTACCAGCCGCTGCATCACAAATATCGGCCCCAGCGCTTTGATCAGCTGGTGGGGCAGGAGGCGATCGCCGCCACCCTCAGCCATGCCCTGACCACCAACCGCATTGCGCCGGCCTATCTGTTCAGTGGGCCCCGGGGCACGGGCAAAACCTCGAGCGCGCGAATCCTGGCCCGCTCGCTCAACTGCCTGAACAGCAACGGACCCACACCGGAACCCTGCGGCACCTGCGAGCTCTGCACCACGATCGCCGCAGGCACAGCCCTGGATGTAATCGAGATCGACGCCGCCTCCAACACGGGCGTCGACAACATCCGCGAACTGATCGAACGCTCCCGCTTCGCCCCGGTGCAGGCCCGCTGGAAGGTGTACGTGGTGGACGAGTGCCACATGCTCTCCACCGCAGCGTTCAACGCCCTGCTGAAAACCCTGGAGGAGCCACCGCCGCAGGTGGTGTTCGTGCTCGCCACCACCGACCCGCAACGGGTGCTGCCGACGATCCTGAGCCGTTGTCAACGCTTTGATTTCAGGCGCATTCCTCTGGATGCCCTCAACAAACATCTCAGCTGGATCGCCGAACAGGAAGCGATCGAAATCAAGCCTGAGGCCATTCATGTGGTGGCCCAGCGGTCCCAGGGAGGCCTGCGGGATGCGGAAAGCCTGCTGGATCAGCTGAGCCTGCTGCCGCCGCCCATCGAAGCCGCTGCGGTGTGGGATCTGCTGGGGGCCGTGCCCGAACAGGAGCTTTTGGAACTGGTGGGGGCCATGAGCAGCGCCGAACCTGTGCAACTGCTGGAGGCCACCCGCAACCTGCTGGACCGGGGGCGGGATCCCGGGGCCGTGCTGCAGGGTCTGGCCGGAATGCTGCGGGATCTGGTGTTGATGGCGGCCGCTCCAGACCGACTGGAACTCACCAGCGTTTCGCCCCAGTTCCGCGAGCAGCTGCCCGCCCTCGCCAAGGCCATCGGCCGGGCCCACTTGCTGCAATGGCAGGCCCAACTGCGCGGCACCGAGCAACAACTGCGCCAAAGCGTGCAGCCGCGCCTGTGGCTGGAAGTGCTGCTTTTGGGGTTGCTGGCGGAACCAACCACGACCGCAGCAGCATCCACAACCGCTGCCCCCCGTCCAAACCAGGGGGTTGCAGCGCCAGCAGCACAGCCACCAGTGGCAGCAGCGCCAGCAGTCACTCCTCCGGTCACTGCACAGGCCGAGACTCCTCCACCGCCCCCAGCCCACACAAAAGCGCCGGCATCTCCGCAGGCCGCCCAAGAACCTGCAGCAGCCTCACCGCAACTGCCCAACCTCTCAGGAGGTGAGGTCAATCTGGCGGAACTCTGGCAACAGATCCTCGGCAGCCTCGAACTGCCATCGACACGGATGCTGCTGTCGCAGCAGGCGCAGTTGGTGCGGCTCGATGCCAACCGTGCCGTGGTGCAGGTGGCGGGCAACTGGATGAGCATGGTGCAAACCCGCTCCAACCTCTTGGAACAAGCGGTGGCCAAAGCCCTGGGCGGCAATCGGCAATTGGTGCTGGAAGCCAGCAGCGGATCAGTGGCGCCTGCCCCTGTGGTGTCTCCTCCCACTCCGAAACCGGTCACGCCTCCTGTGATTCCACCAATCGCGCCCCCTGCAACACCAACAGCGGCAACCAACCCACCAAAGCCTCAGCCCAACCCAGAGGCTGACCCGGTTCCGCCACCAGCTCGAGTCGCAGGAGCAGTTGCATCTCCCAAGCCAGCGGTTGAAGCGAAAGCGCCTCAACGTGAACAGCCAATCGCCCGGCCAAGCGAAGAAAGGCCCAAGCCAGAGCCTCAGGCACCACCCACCGCAGCTACTGATATTGACCGCCATGCGAAAACTCTGGCCAACTTCTTCAACGGGGAGGTTCTGGCCGTTGAAGAAGTTGGAACAGGAACCAATAAACAACAAAGCGAAGAAAAAAATCCTGAGCAGCTGCGATAACAGAACGCCAGGCCCAACGGTGCAAGGGGGATGTTTGCGGCTGCAGAGCAAGCACAATTAGCAGCTATTAACAAGCAATCAATCCTTTCCGATGCCGATGGAGACACACTCTCCTTCGCCATCACGGGCGGCTCCACCACTGATGGAACATCCACACTCGCTGGTTCCTACGACTCCCTCTCCCTCAACACCTCCACCGGCGCTTACTCCTACACACCAAACTCCGACGCCGTAGAAGCTCTCGATGACGGCGATTCCGTCGCCGATTCCTTCACCGTCACCGCCTCTGACGGCACTGAAACAACTTCAGCCACCTACACCGTCAACCTCACTGGCGCTGACGAGGGCTTCATCGTCATCACCCCCACTCCTACAGCAACCAGTGATGCCTCCCAGACCATCTCCAACACGTCCTCCAGCAAAAGCGGCTCTGCCCCACTCGTTGAAAACTCCGGCAACAACGGCAACGTTGTGACCGCCACGCTTCCCTCTGGTGTGTCAATCACATCAGAGGGATCGGCAGAGACTCAATCCACAAACGAGGCAGAGGAGTCCCTTGTTCAAGCCATCAGCATGCGAGACACCTCCGCAGCTGAAGCAGAAGGCCTGATCCAAGGGGTGGAAAGCTTCATCAACAGCCTGCCCAGCACCTCCAATATCGATGTAAGGACCATCATCCCCACCTCTGTATCCACAACGCCGGGACAACCCATCGTCATCTCAGGAACCACCGCTCAACCAACAGGCACCGGTTCAGGATCCAACAGCAATAGCGAAAGCAACACCCAGAAAGACGCGTTCGTGATCGATCTCACCCAGATGCCCTTGACTACAACCACGCAGTTGGAGCTTCACAACATCGATCTCGCCGTCATCGTCGGACCAGCGGTGATCACAGGTGGCACGGGCAGCAACGTTGTAATCGGGGATAATTCCGAACAACTCATCGTGCTCGGAGAAGACGATGACACCCTCGATGGTGGGGGGGGCAATGACACCATCGGATCCGCTGCAGGCGATGACCTCCTCATCGGTGGTGAAGGTCACGACTCGATTTTTGGTGGTAAGGGCGATGACCGCCTCCAAGGCGGCAAGGGCAAGGACCGATTGAACGGAGGCGCGAATCGCGATTTGCTAATAGGAGGGCGCGGTCACGATGCTCTACGCGGAGCCGATGGCAGTGACACCCTGATCGGCGACAGTGGCAAGGAACGACTCTTCGGCGGCGCACACAACGACATCCTCAGGGGAGAGCGCGGAAAGGACCGCTTGCGGGGAGGAGAAGGCAACGACAGACTTAATGGTGGCCCCGGCAGGGACATCCTCAGCGGCGAAAAGGGAGCCGATCGATTTGAAATTTCCGCAGGAAAAGATTCAATTACTGACTACAATCCAACCGAAGGCGACAAACTTGTTTTCCCTAAACATCTTGAACTATCGATCACAGATACTGGCAAAAATATCATTTTGATCAACAAATCGAATTCAATTCATACGACCCTTCTGAACACAGATCTTGAGACAATCATTGCGCATAATCCACAACTTGCATAAACAGACAGAAAGTCTGTACACCAAAGGCAAGCGATTCAGAGCCAATGGATAAGCCACAGTGGCATTACCGGGAGTCGACCAGAAAAGCCCAGGGCTATTAAAGAAAAAACTTGTTGCAAATAACCAAACAATCCCAGAATTACTAAGGGGCATTCACAGTTTTGAGTTCCGATCCATGACTTGTTTTGGCCCAGACCAAGCGCTTGGGGAGCAGTGACATCCGCAGCGTCACCCAGGGAATCACCACAAACCAGTGGCCGAGGTAGGCAATCGCCACAAGGAGATTGGCCAGGCTTGCTGAGGGGATCTCCGGCCCCTCGCTACCACCGCGACAGCCGCGCCAATAGGCCAGACCTGAAACGCTGAAGGCCACCACAGACAAGGGCCAGTAGACCGGCAGGCTGCGGATGATCAGAGCCGTACTCAGATCAGCGAAGGACACCACCGGCAGGGCGTACTGGAGCAGAAAAAAGGCAGTCAAATCCCAACGCTGACGAAGACTGACCTGGGCCGACGTCAGCACAGGCCAGTAGTCAAAGAAGCGCTGCAATCCGCCTTCCGCCCAGCGCTGCCGTTGTTTCCACAGGGCCTGGAGATCGGGAACCGCCTCTTCCTGGACCGGAGGGTCCCACAACAATCCAACCAAGGCCCCATGGGTCAGCAGGCGGAAGCTGAGATCCAAGTCATCGGTGACGGTGTCTTCATTGAAACCACCGCTGGACTCGAGCACGGAGCGCTTGATCAGCTGTCCGTTCCCCCGCAGTTCCGCCACGCCTCCATTAGCCAGTCGGCCCGACTGGATCACCGCATCCAGAGCCATCTCCATCGCCTGGGACCGGGTCAACCAATTGCGATCGGCATCAATCACGGCCTTGCGCAGCTGCACCGCCGACCAGCCACCCTCCAGGGCGTAGGGAACAAGGCGCTCAAGCAAGTCGTCCTGCAACTGAGCATCCGCATCAAGCACCAGCAGCCACTCACCTTTGAGACAGCCCAAAGCGGTGTTGAGCGCGCCCGACTTGCCCCCACCGGCATTGCGCTGGCGATGGATCACGTTCAGCTCAGGGTGCTGCACGGCCAGATCGTCCAGCAGCTCAGAGGTTCGATCAAGACTGCCGTCGTCGATCACCCAGGTGGTGAGCTGCCCGGACGGATAACGCAGTGAAGTAAGCCGTTCCACCAAACGCTGCACCACCGCCTCTTCGTCGCGGGCGGCCACCACCACATCAAGGCTGGGAAGCTTCGCCCGATCAATCTCCGGCACAGACTCCGATGACCCACGAGTCAGCTGCCCGCGCATGACGGAACGGAGGCCATAGCCCCCAAGCATCAGGGCAAGGCTGATGGCGGGCCAGAGCGAACGGGCGGAGTCCAGCCAGTGGGGAGCAGCACCAGCACATCCGCATGCGAACAGGAACGCTGCCGATTTCACCCGACGGTGATCACCCGATGTGGCGTTCGAGCTCATCCAGCTGCCCAGGTGGGAAGGACTTTAAGGGGACTGCATCAGTCTTGAGAGTGGGCCGTAGACAGTCCCTGGGTAGTAATGGCTCAGGATCCGCTCCACAGGCCAGCCACGCCAGGCCAGATCAATGGCTCCAGCCTGCGACAAACCAGCCCCATGGCCAAAGCCACCACCAACCACCAACCAGCGTTCAGTCCCCTGAGGCTCCAAGACGAACAGGGTGCTGGGCAGCGTGCGGAGGGTCCGGCGAATGGCATCCAACTTGAGAATGACCGGAGCGGCGTCGCTGCTGCCTGAGATCTGCAAGGCCAGCACCCTGCCGCTGGCGCCCCGCTCGAGCACCTTCAATTTCAAAGGCGAAACCAGCGAGTCTGCGGCTGCGCCGAGGGACTGACGCAAGGTCGGACCCGAAAGGATTCGGGTCCAGCGGAAGCGGGGGTGCCGCTGGCCAAAGGCCCCGCTGCGATCCGCCAGCAGCGCCTGCACCGCCTGGCGCTGCTGCAGGGGCAAGGGATGACGGTTTCTCCAGCCCTCATCCCCATCCGGCTGCGCACGCAAATAAGTGGTGGGCTGCATAGCCCAGGCTTCCGGCCCGGCAGCCATCACCCCGCCATTCGTGGCGTGATAAACGGCGCTGATCGGCTGATTGTTCAGGCTGAGCAACTTGCCCTGAGTGGCTGCAATCGCCTCGCGCACAGCAGCTCCCGCATGGCGGGGATCGCTGTAAACCTGACACTGGGTGTCGCTGCAGAGGTGATAGCCATCAACGCTGAAGCGATGGCTGTTGGCCAGGGCCCAGGTGCGCGCCAGAACGGTCTGGGCCTGCAACGCCGCCATCGGTGAACCAGCACCGATCTCATGGGGCACCACCCCCTCGAGGTAACGCTCCACCGGCACCTGCTCCACCAGCGTCCAGCTGCCGTAGGCATCCCTTTGCAAGCGGAAGGGCCCCTCAAAACGTCCACCCGCCCAGAGCAACCCATCCGAGGCCTTAATCAAGAGAGGTCCTTGCAGGGGGCGCTCACCCTCCAGCGTCTGCAACACCGGTTCGACGGTGCTGGTGACGGTGCCTTGCCAATCGCGCACGGCCAGACCGTCGGGAACAGGCGAGCTCTCCGGCGCCCACACCTCCCACTCCTTGGGATGGGCCACCTCGGCCGCAACTCCAAGAGCACGCCAACGGGAGGCGACACGATCCGCCGACTCAAAGCTGGCGTAGGGACCTGCAATCCGGCGGGCCAACTTGAGCGGACGGGCCAAGGCAACGCTTCGCCAGGTGATCACGAAACCTGAACCAATGCCTTGCTCCCCGGTGGCGTCGCGAAGGCTGAGCGATCCGGCAAAGGCACGCAGGTTCAAAGCAGCGGCAGTCGCCGTGGCACCAAGGTGATCCTCCAAGGCCACCCAGAGCACCGGTTCATGACCTTCAACCCGCGGTGGGTCAGCGACGGAACGGTGCGTCGCCCGCTGAACCGGTTCCACCACCGGGGGCTCAGACACGGCGGATTGCAGGCCATCACCCTGCTCACGGGCGCGGCAGCCCAGGCCCACGCAAAGCAGCAATGTGAGCGTCAGGAACCGAATCATTCAGCAGGGGGCACGTCGGGACGTATTGTTGTCGTTTGTGTCCGAACGAGCAGACCAATGCCCAAGCTGAAGACCCGCAAAGCTGCCGCGAAGCGGTTCAAAGCAACCGGCACTGGCAAATTTCTGCGTCGTCGCGCTTTCCGGAACCACCTGCTGGACCACAAAACGCCCAAGCAGAAGCGTCATCTGGCCACCAAGGCCGTGGTGGACCGCACCGATGAAGAGCGCGTGACCCTGATGATGCCCTACGCCTGAGCACAGCCGCTCAGACGAGACCGTTCAACAAGACCTGATCCAACCCTTCCAACCTCATGGCCCGCGTCAAGAGAGGCAACGTCGCCCGTAAACGCCGCAACAAGATCCTGCGGCTGGCCCGTGGCTTCCGTGGTGGCAACGGAACCCTGTTCCGTACAGCAAACCAGCGGGTGATGAAAGCCCTCTGCAATGCTTACCGCGATCGTCGTCGTCGCAAGCGCGATTTCCGTCGCCTCTGGATTGCCCGCATCAACGCAGCTGCCCGCCTCAATGGTGTGAGCTACAGCCGTCTGATGGGCGGTCTCAAGAAGGCCGATGTGCGCCTGAACCGCAAGATGCTGGCTCAGCTGGCAGTTGTTGACCCCGGCAGCTTCACCAACGTCGTGGCTGCAGCTAAGAGCTGAATTTCCCAACCGTGAACCTGCTGCCCCAGACCTACCTGCTGGGCCTGGTCGGCCTGCTTGCCATCGTTGCGGTGGTGGTGGGCCGACAATTTTTTCGTGTGCGTCGTGATGAAGCACGCCTGATTGAGCTCGAGAAATCCGACACGGCCTCGTCACGACAGGCATCTGACCTCTACGAACTCGGATCCGTTCAATTGCGAAAGCGGTTGTACCCGCAGGCGGCTGCCACCTTGAACCAGGCCCTAAAACGCCTGAGTGGTGAGCCGGATGAAGCCCGTGCGCTGATCGAAAACGCGCTCGGCTTTGCTTTGGCAGCACAAAAGGATTACTCCGGTGCCACCAAGCACTACAAGCTTGCTCTGAAGGCGAAAGCGGACTACCCCGTCGCCCTCAACAACCTGGCTTTTGCTCAGGAGAAGCTGCTGAAGGACGCTGAGGCGATCTCCCTCTACGAGCAGACACTTCAACTGGAACCCGACAACGCTACTGCGAAGAAAGGGCTGAAGAAACTCAAACGGCGGAACAGCTGAGTTCTTTCAGATCTCCTTGTTGCCTCACAAAAATATGGTCACCAGAGCGGCTGAACCGGGGGTTCTTCTTCACAGCCACTGGTCAACGCCAGACGTCCACCCACTCCAGTGCTGGGATTGGCCACGTTAATCAGACGAGGTGCCTGCCAGCTGGTGGGACTGAACATCTGCAGGCCAAGGAAGACGCCACCGGGCTCAAGGCCGGCAATCAAAGGATCCGCCAAGGGAATGAGATCAAGCTGATCCGACCTGGCATGGAGATTGCCTTGTACCGGTGTGGTCACGGAGCCAAGGGTCATCGTGCCCCGAAGGTCCACCATCTGGCCCATGGCCGTCATCTGGGTGATGTCCAACGTGACATCAACGGTGGGATTTTCATCAAAGGGTTCAAACGTGCCGCACCATTGGCGGGGCAGCGATACCGCCAACTCAGCAGCGCGTGCGACAGGGTCGAAGCTCTCGACTTCGATGGCATCGAGCTCCAGAGGAACCGCCAGCTGAATCGGATCCAGAGGCAGCTGAGGGTTGGTCTTAAACGGCACCTGGCTGCCAACCGGGAGATCCATGGCGAGCAGGAACGGCATGGAAGACGATGGATGATGCAGGAACGGTAGGCCCTTTTGCTCAGACGCGTCATGGATTCGCCCTCCCCCAGCTCCGACCCCCTGACCATCGGCGGACGTCAGTTCAACAGCCGCCTGTTCACGGGCACCGGCAAATATCCATCCATGGCATCGATGCAGCAGAGCATCGAGCGATCCGGCTGCGACATGGTCACGGTGGCCGTGCGCCGGGTGCAGACCGTGGCCGCAGGCCATGAGGGCCTGATGGAAGCCATTGATTGGCGGCGGATCTGGATGCTGCCCAACACGGCGGGCTGCACCGATGCCGAAGAGGCAGTGCGCGTGGCACGGCTTGGACGGGAGCTGGCCAAGCTGGCTGGACAGGAGGACAACACCTTCGTGAAGCTGGAGGTGATTCCTGACTACCGGCATCTTCTGCCCGATCCGATCGGCACCCTGAACGCCGCAGAACAACTGGTGAAGGAAGGGTTCACAGTTCTGCCTTACATCAATGCAGATCCCCTGCTGGCCAAACGGCTGGAGGAGGTCGGATGCGCCACGGTGATGCCTCTGGGCTCTCCGATCGGCTCGGGTCAGGGACTCAACAATGCCGCCAACATCGGTTTAATCATCGAAAACGCCGGGGTTCCAGTGGTGGTGGATGCCGGCATTGGTGTTCCAAGCGAGGCGGCACAGGCCCTCGAAATGGGCGCCGATGCCGTGCTGGTCAACAGCGCCATCGCCCTGGCGGGCGACCCCGCCGCCATGGCCGAGGCCATGGGCCAAGCGGTGATGGCCGGGCGGACCGCCCACCTCTCCGGGCGCTTGCCGCGGAGGGATCAGGCCTCTGCCAGCTCACCGACCACGGGCCTGGTGCAGTCACCCCAATGAAGTGAAGAGACGTGAAGTGAGGTGAAGCTTGCTTCACAAAGGCAGGCAATGAGCATTTGGACTCATAAGGTCCGACCAGTCGCATTGGACCCATGTCGGTCACCACGGAAGACGGCGGTCGTCTCAACGCCTTCGCCAAGGAGCCACGCATGGAGGTGATGGACGTCGCCACCAGCCAGAGCCGTAACCGCAGCTCAATGATGATGCTGGTGAGCGGTGGATTGATCGTGGCCGCGATGGTGGCGGTGACCGTCGCCATCAGCTGAGACGGTTCACACTGAAAATCCCTGTAGTAGCTTGCCAAGACTGAGCATCACGCTCGTTCCAGCAGGAGTTTGGGGTGAAAGTTCTCGTTCTCGGCGGTGACGGCTTCTGCGGCTGGCCCTGTGCGGTGAACCTGGCGGATCAGGGCCACGACGTTCTGATCGTGGACAACCTCAGCCGTCGCAAGATCGACGTCGACCTTGAAGTTGAGTCGCTGACGCCGATCGTGAGCATCGGTGAGCGCCTCAAAGCCTGGGAGGAAACCGGCGGCAAGCCGATGAGGTTTGTCCACATGGACATCGCCCATGAGTACCAGCGGTTGCTGGATCTGCTCCAGCAGGAGCGCCCGGATTCCGTGGTCCACTTCGCTGAACAGCGGGCCGCCCCCTATTCGATGAAGAGCAGCGCCACCAAGCGCTACACCGTCGATAACAACGTCAACGGCACCCACAACCTGCTGGCGGCCATCGTTGAAAGCGGTCAAGACATCCACGTGGTGCACCTCGGCACGATGGGCGTCTACGGCTATGGCTCCCACCGCGGCGCCACCATCCCTGAGGGCTACCTCAAGGTGGAAGTGCCCCAGCCCGACGGCAGCCGCTTCGAAGAGGAAATCCTCCACCCGGCAAGCCCAGGCAGCGTCTATCACATGACGAAGACGCTCGACCAGCTGCTCTTCCTCTACTACAACAAGAACGACAAGGTCCGCATCACCGACCTGCACCAGGGCATCGTCTGGGGAACCAACACCGATGCCACAGACCGTGACCCGCGGCTCACCAATCGCTTTGATTACGACGGCGATTACGGCACGGTGCTGAACCGCTTCCTGATGCAAGCCGCCATCGGCTATCCGCTCACCGTTCATGGAACCGGGGGCCAGACCCGCGCCTTCATCCACATCCGCGATTCCGTGCGCTGCGTCCAGCTGGCGCTGGAAAACCCTCCGGAACAAGGGGAGCGGGTGAAGATCTTCAACCAGATGACCGAAAGCCATCAGGTGGGTGAACTGGCCAAGAAGGTGGCCGCCCTCACCGACGCTCAAGTCAACAACCTGCCCAACCCCCGCAACGAGGCCGTTGAAAACGACCTGATCGTGGACAACCGCTGCTTCATCGAGCTGGGCCTCAACCCCACCACCCTCGATGACGGCCTGCTGAAGGAAGTGGTGGAGATCGCCACCCGCTACGCCGACCGTTGCGACCGGAACCGCATCCTCTGCACCTCCGCTTGGACCAAAACCCAGGCCCAGGCCATCGGCACCGCGTCCTGATCGAGCTTCATCCTTGAAAGTCGCCTTCTTCACCGAAACCTTCCTGCCGAAGGTCGATGGCATCGTCACCCGTCTCACCAAGACGGTGAAGCATCTGGTGGACGCCGGCGATGAGGTGGTGGTCTTCTGCCCGGAAGGCTGTCCGGAGGAGTACATGGGGGCACGCCTGATCGGCGTGCCGGCGATGCCGTTGCCGCTCTATCCCGAGCTCAAACTGGCCTTGCCTCGCCCGGCAGTGTCAGACGCGATCGATGCGTTTCAACCCGATCTGATCCACGTTGTGAACCCGGCGGTGCTGGGTCTCGGCGGCATCTGGCTCGCGAAGAACAAAGGCATCCCTCTGGTGGCGAGTTATCACACCCACCTGCCCAAGTACCTCGAGCACTACGGCTTGGGAATGCTGGAGCCACTCCTGTGGGAGATGCTCAAGGCCGCCCACAACCAGGCCCTGCTCAATCTGTGCACCTCCACCGCCATGGTGAAGGAGCTCAGCGACAAAGGCATTCAGCACACTGATCTGTGGCAGCGGGGTGTGGACACGGAGTTGTTCCGTCCCGAGCTGCGCAGCGCGGAGCTGCGCCAGCGGCTTCTCGGCGGCCATGACGACCGTGGTGCGCTGCTGCTCTACGTCGGCCGCCTCTCCGCGGAGAAGCAGATCGAACGAATCCGCCCTGTGCTGGAGGCCCTTCCCGATGCACGGCTGGCCCTCGTGGGCGATGGTCCCCACCGCCAACAACTGGAGAAGCACTTCGAGGGAACCGCCACCACCTTCGTCGGCTATCTCGCCGGGGACGACCTGGCAGGCGCCTACGCCAGCGGCGATGCCTTCCTCTTCCCCTCCAGCACAGAGACGCTGGGGCTGGTGCTGCTGGAAGCGATGGCAGCCGGTTGTCCCGTGGTCGGTGCCAACCGTGGCGGCATCCCCGACATCATCACCGACGGGGTTAACGGCTGCCTCTATGAACCCGACGGCGCCGATGGTGGCGCTGCAAGCCTGATCGAAGCCACCCGCCGCCTGCTGGGCAACGACCTGGAACGCCAGGCCCTGCGCAGCGCTGCCCGCGCCGAAGCCGAGCGCTGGGGCTGGGCAGGCGCCACCGAACAACTGCGGACCTACTACCGCACGGTGCTGTCAGCGCCTCAACTCACGGCTGCCTAGCGCTGCCGGGTCCGCTCCCACTCCGCCAGCACCTTCTTGGCCATCGGCAGAGCGTGGACCGACCCACCTCCAGGGGTGTTCTGGGCAAAGGCCACCACCACGATCTTGCCGTCGGGATAGGGGGCATAGCAGCCAAACCAGGCGTGATCAGGCCCTCCCGTGCTGTCTTCAGCCGTTCCGGTTTTGCCAGCCGCCGCAGGAATGCCAGGGCCATTGAGGCCGGCACCAGTTCCGGCCTCCACCACTTTGCGCAGGCCCTCCCGGATCGTCTGCAACGTTGATGGCTTCATCGCCACCTTGGTGCGGTGCTCCGGACTCATCCAGTCGCTGTCGCCGGCGGCGAGATGCGGCGTCACCAACCAACCGCCATTGGCGAACACCGCATAGGCGCGGGCCAACTGCAAGGGAGTGATCTGCACAACGGACTGACCGATGGAGGCACTGGCCATGTCCTCAGGGATCCATGGAGTGGTGCCGGGATCGGTCCAGCCGCGGCCACGGGCAGCCCAGTCTTCATCTCCCACCAGGCCGACGCTCTCTTCCCAGACGATCTCAATGCCGGTTTTCTGCTGGAAGCCCAACTGATCAGCCGCCTGTTTGAGGGCCTTGGAGCCGACCCCAACGCCCACTTGGTAGAAGAAGGTGTTGCTGGAGAAACGCAGGGCATCCGCATAGCCGATATGGCCGAAGCCAGCCCCGTTGTGATCCGGAAAGCAATGGCCGCCGTAGGTGATGCAGGCCGTGGTGTGGAGCTTGGTGTCAGGCGGGAATTGGCCCGACTCCATGCCCGCCATCGCCGTCACCGGCTTCCAGGTGCTGCCGGGGTCATAGGGATTCATGGCCCGGGACAGCAATGGCTTCTTCGGATTGGAGAAGAGGGCGTCGTACTCCTTCTGGGTGGTGATCAGCTTGGAGAAGAAGTTCGGATCAAAACTGGGACGACTGGCCAAAGCCAACACGGCACCCGTTGCCGCCTCCAGCGCCACCACGGCGCCACCGGGCTTGTCGGCCAGCGCCTGCTCCGCCACCCGCTGCAGATCCAGGTCGAGGGTGAGCACCAGATCCTTTCCTGCTTGAGAGGGTCGATCGCCCAGGTTGCGCTGGACCTCGCCCATGGCATTCACCTCAAGCATCTGGCCGCCCCACTTCCCGCGCAGATGGCGCTCGTAAGCCGCTTCAACACCGGTACGACCAATCCGATCGCGGATCTTGTAACCCTTCTCCGCCAGGATTTCGAATTCGCTTTCCGTGATCGGCTGGGTGTAGCCGAGGGCATGGGCCGCCAGGGTTCCATTGGGATAGGAGCGCAGGATGTCGACATCCACCTGGGCACCCCGCAACCCCAGGGCCTGTTCACGGAAGCGCAGCACCTGTTCCGGCTTGAGATCGAGGGCCAACGTGGTGCGGTAACCATCCCGATCCAGGCCCTTTTGGCGGCGCTGGTCGAGCAGATCAGGCTTCAAATTCAGCAGCCGTGCCAGACGATCCCTCAGATCAGGCCAGTCGTCATCGCTGACCAGACGCGGCTCGAGATACAGGGAGTAGGTGAGCTTGCTGGTGGCCAGGACCCGGCCTTTGCGATCAAGCAACCGACCGCGAATGGGCGAACGGGGCACAAGACGGATGCGGTTTTCATCCGCCAGTTCGCGAAAGCGCGCCCCCTCCAGCAGCTGCATCCAGACAAGACGGCTGACCATGGCGCTGCAGAACAGCAACACCAGCATCAGCAGCACCAGGGGTTGCTGACGCAAACCGGTCTGACGGTGCTGGGCGGAACGGGTCATTCCTGTTGCTGCGCTGGCAAGCGGCGGCGCAACTCCTCGAGGCGCTCTTCGATCCGCCGCAAGGTGGGCAGCAAGTCGTCGGGGCGGTCCTGTTCGACTGTTGCCGGTTCGTCAACAGAAACCGAGACCGGCATCACCGGATTGCCCAGCCCGGGGCTCACGGCATCAAGCTGTTCTCGAACATCGCGCGCCACAGGCTCCCCTTCCTGACGCAAATCAGCGATGGGGTCCTCCGACCCCGCCGTGAAGGCCTCCACCACCTTGCCGGGACCCCCTTGCCGGGCCCGCTCCAGCACGGCCAGCCCCACAGGGAGCACGTCCTGCATCAAGGACAGACGCAACTGATCGAGCGGGTTGTCGGAGTTGGAATCGGCGGCCATGGGGCCAGGTCAACGGACCCCAGTCTGTCCCGAAGGAAGCGCCAATGTTGGACAAGCGGAACGGTCCGCCGCCAGGGACCAGCCCATCACCCCACTCAGCACCATCAGCATCACCACAGGCACCAGGGCTTTCTGGGTGGTGTCCAGCAGGATCCACTCGCGCCAGGCACGCCAGAAGCGGCTGCGCTCAAAGCGGCGGTGCTCCCGGGTTTCGTCACGCTGACGCCGCCGGATCGCCTTGTCCACCCAGCGCTCAAAGGCCCGCTTCTTGGTGATCGTCATCTTGCGTTCCACCTCGAGCATCTGCCCGGAACCCAGCTCGGGATGGAAGGTGCTGATCAGCTCCAGGCTCTTGAGGAACATCTCCACAGCGCCGTCGTGGACTGCGGTGGCGTGATCATCCAGCTGACCCCAGTCGAGTTCGGGGTAAAAACGGCTGCGGTTTGCGGTGATCTGATCTTCCGTCAGCTGACCGGGCTCCCGCAGCCAGCGATCGGTGTTGCTGTCGAACCGCCGCCAATAGAGGAAGGGGTTCAGATAGATCGTGCGGCCACCCAGCTGAATGCTGTCCTGCTGCCGCCGACGCTGCAGCTGAACATCCTGCTGTTGTGTCGCAGTCATATCCCAAAGGCCGGTGGCCCAAGGTATCGGTGATGCAGGGCCGTCGCCAGCCGTGAATCAGCTTGAGGCCTGCGAAGATCGCGCCCCGGCATGAGGCAAAACCTTGCCGCGGATCCGGTAGCCCCGACGCCTGAGGAAACGGCAGAGGGCGGCTTGCTCCGACGGCACGCTGATGTTGAACGCGAAGAAATTGCTGCGTCCGGCGAAATAACGCTTCAGGTCGAGGTCATGGCGCTGCCAGGCCTCCTCCCAGTGCTGGCGAAGGTCCTCCAGCGTCAACGAGGGATCGTCGTAGGCCCGACGCATCCGATCGAGGTAGGCACGGGCGTACTTGCCCTTGCGGTGATTCATGCGTGAGTCCACCCAGCGGCTCACGTCGCGCGTGTTGTAGATGAAGCAGGAGCCCGGGTACTGCAGGTCCAACAGGGGGAAAAGGCGGTAGGCGTAGAACTCACCGCAGAGTTCCATGTCCGTGTAGCCGCAATAGCCATCAACCCCATCCAGCAGCGGCTTGGAAAAGGTGAAGTTGGCCTGGATCCGACGGGCCAGCCGTCCCTTGTCGTAATGGATCGAGCTGTAGCCGTTCTTCCGCAACAGCTTGTGGAAGGAGCGCGTGCCGCACTTGTTGTGACCGATCAAAAAGATGCGGCCCGGTTTGGGCCGCAACCAATCCCAAGCCATCACTCCCACTCAATCGTGCCGGGGGGTTTGCTGGTGATGTCAAGCACCACCCGGTTCACCCCTTTCACCTCATTCACGATTCGGTTGGAGATGGTTTCCATCAGGTCGTAGGGAAGGCGGGACCAATCGGCGGTCATGCCATCTTCACTGGACACACAGCGCAGCACGATCGGCCAGGCATAGGTGCGTTTGTCGCCCATCACACCTACAGAACGCACCGGCAACAGCACCGCAAAGGCTTGCCAGATGTCGTGATAAAGCCCTGCTTCCTTGATTTCCTGGCGAACAATCAGGTCGGCATCACGCAAACAATCCAGCTTCTCGTCGGTGACTTCACCCAAGATGCGGATGGCCAGACCAGGCCCCGGGAAGGGATGGCGGCGCACGATCTCCTCGGGCAGACCGAGGCTGCGGCCCACCTTGCGCACTTCGTCCTTGAACAGCTTGCGCAGGGGCTCCACCAACTTGAACTGAAGATCCTTGGGAAGACCACCAACGTTGTGGTGACTCTTGATCTTCACGGCAACCCGCTCGCCGGTCTTGGGATCGACGTTGGTGCCAGCGCTTTCGATCACATCGGGATAGAGCGTGCCCTGGGCGAGGTAATCGAAGGGTCCGAGGCGCTTGCTCTCCTCTTCGAACACACGGATGAATTCGGTGCCGATGATCTTGCGCTTCTCCTCTGGATCGGTGATTCCCTTCAACTTGCCGATGAAGCGCTGGCGGGCATTGATGTACTCCACATGGATGTTGAACTTCCGATCGAAGAAGTCCATGAGGAACTCGGGCTCACCCTTCCGCATGAAGCCCTGGTCGATGAACATGCAAGTGAGCTGATCACCAATCGCCTTCTTGAGCAGAAAGGCGAGGGTTGATGAATCGACGCCACCGGAGAGAGCCAGCAGGACGCGCTTGTCGCCCACCTGCTCTCGCACCAGGCCAACGGCCTCATCAATGAACGCCGCCGTAGTCCAGTCCGGATCACAACCGCAAACGTGGTAGACGAAATTGCGGATCAGGGCCATTCCGCAGGTGGAATGCACCACCTCGGGGTGGAACTGAACGCCGTAGAGCTTGCGCTGCAGGTGCGCCACAGCCGCCTCCGGAGTGTTGGCCGTGTGGGCCAGGCGTACAAACCCATCGGGCAGAGCCTTCACCGAGTCGCCATGGCTCATCCACATCGTCGAACCGTTGTCGACGTTGGTGAGCAGATCCGTGGGGTCGTCCACTTCCAGGGGCGCCTTGCCGTATTCGGCCTTGCCCGTGGCGGCTTCCACAACGCCCTCAAGCTGCTGCACCATCAGCTGCATCCCATAGCAAACCCCCAGCACGGGAATGCCCAGATCCCAGATGCCGGGATCGCAGAGCGGAGCATGCTCTGCGTACACGGAACTTGGGCCACCGCTGAGGATGATTCCCTTCGGAGCCATCCGTCGCAGCTCTTCGGCCGACGTGCTGTAACCGAGCACCACCGAGAACACCTCGGTTTCGCGCACGCGCCGGGCAATCAGTTCCGAGTACTGGGAGCCGAAATCAAGGATGACGATGGCCGGCTGACGCTGACCGTCGGACGAGGGCTGGGACATCGATCCTGGGAGGTACCGCTCGCGGACGAGCGTCAATCCCTCAATGTAAAGAAGCGCTTCTCCCCCTCCGCTCCCCACCAGCGCAGGGTGCGGCTCCGATCGAACAGGACAGCACCGATCCGCATCGACCACTCGCCATAGCGGGACACATAGGACTGGCTGCGCCGCTCCACGATCGTGGCCAGATGCTGGCCGAGGGCAGCGGATTGATCAGCGTCCAGGAGCTGGAAGGCCTCCTCAACGGAGGCGGCGCGACGCAGTTGCAGCAACTGGGCCACTGACAGACCCGCATCCAGCCCCAGCGCCACCAACACCTCCAGACGACCATCAGCCAGGTGGTGATGGGTGTGAAAGATGCCGCCGGCCAGCTTGATCAATTTGCCGTGATAACCGAGCAGCAACAGATGGCGAACACCAGCCTCCGCCGCGGCCACCAGCACCGGCCCCACCCAGTTGCCCACCTTGAGCACGGGCCCCAGACCCTGCTGAAGGGCCAGATCCAATCCGTTCTCTCCAATCACCAGCACGAGGCGTCCCTGGAAGGCCCGATCCGCAGCGAGCGCGCCCAGCTCTGAAAGCACCTGCTGAAGTTGATCCGGTGCGGCGCTGCGCTGCACCTCCGCCTGGGTGCCGATCAACGCCAGACCATCAACAACACCGAAGGCGGCATTGCTGGTGCGTTCGGCCAGGACGCGGCCCCTCGGAAGAATCGGCTGCACCAGCAAGCCCCGACCCGGCGGCACTAGGGGCAGCAGATTCCGCTCCAACAGCTCACGGGCAAAACCGGAGAGGCAAACGTCCCCCTCAGCGCCAAAACGACCCACCCCTTCTCCGGCCTGCAGCTCGAGCACCGGCTGGGATGCAGCGATCCAGGCCACCCGCACCCAGACCTCAAGATCCCGCGTCAGATCAAGGCCAGGCCCTGGATCACAACGGCTGATGCCCAAGGCCTCACCTGGTGCCAGAGGAGCCGCCGAGCAGACCGGCACCTGCATCGAGGGTTGATCTGACCCCTGACTCAACTGCTGCTCAGGCTCAAACGGCTCACCAAGCAACACCTGCAGGGCCGCCTTGGCCGCCGCCGCCACCCACACCGGCAGGGTCAATCCAGGGCTGGAGGGGGCGATGGAACCGAACAAGCTGTTTTCTAGAGTCGCCGATTGGCATCCCCCGCGCCATGCAGGACAAGCTCACCCTGATGATTCCGGGCCCGACCCCGGTGCCGGAAACGGTGCTGAAGGCCATGGGTCGTCACCCCATCGGCCACCGCAGCGGGGAGTTCCAGGCCATCGTGCGGCGCACCACCGAACAGCTCAAGTGGCTGCACCAGACGACAAGCGACGTGCTGGTGATCACCGGTAGCGGAACCGCCGCCATGGAAGCGGGGATCATCAACACCCTCAGCCGCGGCGACAAGGTGCTCTGCGGTGACAACGGCAAGTTCGGCGAACGCTGGGTCAAGGTGGCCCGCGCCTACGGACTCGATGTTGAGGTGATCAAGGCGGAGTGGGGCCAACCCCTCGATCCAGAGGCCTTCCGCTCAGCGTTGGAAGCCGACAGCGCTAAAGCGATCAAGGCCGTGATCCTCACCCACTCGGAAACCTCGACAGGGGTAATCAATGACCTGGAGAGCATTGCCCGTCACGTGAAGGCCCACGGCACGGCCTTGACCCTGGCGGACTGCGTCACCAGCCTTGGCGCCACCAACGTCCCGATGGATGAGTGGGGACTGGATGTGGTGGCATCAGGCGCGCAGAAGGGATACATGCTTCCACCGGGTCTGAGTTTTGTGGCCATGAGTGCACGGGCCTGGGAGGCCTATGAGCGCTCCGATCTGCCCAAGTTCTATCTCGATCTGGGCCCTTACCGGAAAACAGCGGCGAAGGACAGCAACCCCTTCACCCCGGCCGTGAACCTCTATTTCGGGCTGGAAGCTGCTCTGGACATGATGCAGGAGGAGGGCCTAGAGGCGATCTTTGTCCGCCACGCCCGCCACCGCGCTGCTGCCCAGGCGGGCATGAAAGCGATGGGCTTGCCCCTGTTTGCTGCCGAGGGTTGCGGCAGCCCGGCCATCACCGCAGTTGCCCCTTTAGGCATCGATGCCGAACAGTTGCGCAAAGCCGTGAAGGAGAAGTTCGACATTCTTCTGGCTGGAGGACAAGACCACCTGAAAGGTCAGGTGTTCCGCATCGGCCATCTCGGCTACGTCTGCGACCGGGATGTTCTGACCGCCGTCGCTGCGATCGAATCCACCCTTCAGTCCCTTGGTCTCCACAAAGGCTGCATGGGAGCAGGGGTTGCTGCAGCCTCCGCTGCTCTTAGCTAAAACACAGGTGGCGAGAGCGATCTCGCCCCTTTGCGGGTGTAATTCAGTGGTAGAATGTCAGCTTCCCAAGCTGAACGTCGCCGGTTCGAGTCCGGTCACCCGCTTGAACGAATTTCAAGAGCTCATCAAGAACGAGGCTTGATGAGCTGAAGAACTTGAGGACCAGCACAACCAGCACGACGTTCGTGCCCCAAGGCCCTCAAGATCAAAGAGCCCGCTTCGTTGATTCGGCCATCCTCAGCACAATGACGGGCCTTGGTGAACAAGGCTTGCGCTGCCGATTCGTGGTCCTGACGTTGTTGAGCAGCCGTCTCAGGTTGTTTTGTTTTCGTAAGCGTCAGGGTCAACGTTCCAGTCCCTTATCAACAAAAGATTAGCTCTAATTGATATTTAGACCATCCCACACGCGATCTGCACGATTGCCGATCAACCCCGTCAATTGCTTGGATTCAGATCAAGTACCAGGTTCCTCTGCGTTACCCCCCAGATCGGCAATTCGGTCGCGCAACTGCGAGCAACGGCGCTGATCACCTTTGGCTTCAGCGAGGGCAAGCGCGAATTCCAGCTTCTCGAGCTGATGACCACCTTCAAGGAAACCTGACCGGGTCCAGATGGTCATGCCATGCAAGGTGCGAGATGCACAAGCATTGGAGGCAGGGATGGTGGTCGCCATAGTTGCCTTTCTTTTTATTTTGACACCGCACGCCACCCCTACGCGACGTCGCGGCCCGCTTCTGTTTCGGCCTGCTGACCCCAGGCATGGTTCTGGGAGGACTCCTCAGCCGTTTCAGGCTCTGGCATCGGAGCTGTGCTCTCCAGCAGCTCCCGCGTTTCCCGCAGCAGAGCTTCTACGCCCTCGAGAGTGGAGATCTCTTCGTCTGGGACAGCATTCAGATTCTGCTGCTGATAGCGCAGTTGGAGCTCGAGCGCTTCCTGACGCTGTTCCAGTTTCACCAAGCGCTGCGACAGAGCCGTGATGGTTTGAGCAAGATCTTCCGCTGTGCGGGTGATCCGAAAGGACACGGAGGACGTCATCACCGAAAAGCTGATGGTTGCGCTGATGACAACACAGGAGCGCCGCTGTCTCAAGATCAAGCTGACATGACGCGATCGAGACCGATGCCTTCCTTGGCAACGCTGGCGCTGTACCTACTGGCTGGAACCGCCATCGGACTGCTGGCTCTGTTCAGCGGCATTCCCGCCGCACCTCTGGCGGGAGCCTTGCTGGGTGCTGGCATCGTCAGCATGAGCGGCCAGCTGGAACCAGCCACATGGCCAGCGGGAACGCGCACGGTTCTGGAGATCGGCATCGGCACCGTGATCGGAACTGGCCTGACGCGAGCGTCCTTGGAGCAACTGCAACTTCTCTGGAAACCAGCGGTTCTGATCACCCTGGCGCTGGTGCTAACAGGACTGGTCGTCGGCCTCTGGACCAGCCGCTTGCTCGGCATTGATCCCGTCGTGGCCTTGCTTGGCGCTGCCCCGGGTGGCATCAGTGGCATGAGCCTGGTCGGTGCCGAATTCGGCGTCGGTGCCGCGGTGGCCGCCCTCCATGCCGTGCGGCTGATCACCGTGCTGCTGGTGCTGCCGTTGGTGGTGCGGCTGATCGTCCCCTCGACAGCTGGAAGCTGATCGATACCTTGGAACCAATCCACAACTGACGTCATGGGTCCCATCAGGTCATCGCTGGTTCTCTCCGCCGCGGCCCTGATCGGCGCTCTAGGCAGCGTGGCCACTCCTGTTCAAGCAGCCGGAGCCGGCGAAATAAAAGGGGCGAAAATCTATTGCTTCATGCGGTCCAGCGGCAACGACCACGAGGTGAGCTGGAATGCCGCCTACGCCGTGATCAAGCGGCAGCGCAGCGGCGTGTTCAAAACATCCCCGGAGCATGCCTCGGTGATGATTACAGAAGCCGTCGTCCAGGACCCCGGCAATTTCCCCGACTGTGGCCAGTTCCTTGGTGATCTGTTCGGCGGGAACACTCAACCAGCCACCGCTGCCGCCCTTGCAAACTCCTCATCCGACACCGAAAGCAGCATCGAGAGCAGCGACGACACCACGCGCTACAGCTACTGAGCCCTCAGGGCTTCTGGGGCTGATGCTTCTGGCTGCCGTGTTTGTGGCTGGCTGTCAAAGCCAGCAACCCGCGACGCCTGCCAAGACACCGACGCCGCTCGTCTCCAGTTGCCTCAGCGGGTTCCGCATGGATGACCTTGAGCTGATGGTCAAACGATGTGATGAGGCCATCGAGCAGACACCGAATCAGGCCTATCTGCATCGCGACCGCGCCCTTGTCTTGACCCTGCTTGGCGATCAAGCCAAAGCCTGCGACGACGTCACAACGGCAGTGTCGCTGCTGAAGCGGTCGAGCCAGCCGGTCGACCCGATGCTGCAGCACGAACTCCAGGTGCGTCAGAGCAATTGCAAACAATCCCGCACCATGGCGGGGAGTGATTGACGTTGCAGCGACAAGCGCCGGGGCCCCAGCAACACCTGGATCCGTTCCGCCTTGCTCGCTAACAAGCCATCCACCAGCTGGTCGGCTGCGCCTAGTTGCAGCCAATGGCAGGTCAGGCCATCTCCCATTCCCAGACGATGACAGCGGTCTTCGGCTTGGTCGAGATCGCCTGGCGTCCAGGGGCGTTCCAGCAACACCACATGACGGGCCCGGTGCAGGGTGAAGCCAAGGGCACCGGTGCCGAAGGTGGCCAACAGACAATCGTTCTGACCCTGCTGGAACCGATCCACACTCTCCTGGCGTTCAGCAGGGCGCTGGCGACCGGTCAACAACTCGCCGCCAAGGGTTTGCTGCAACAGCTGCAATGGGGCCACAAAGCCACTGAACAGCACTACAGCCTCGCCTTGCCGGCGCAGTGACTCCACCAGCTGCTGCGCCGCCGGCAATTTGAATTCCGCAGCGATCTGGCGCATGGAGGTGAGCAAAGCCAGGTGCTCTGCATCCCGTCGCACCTCTCCGAGCTGAGCCCGACGGCGGTAGTCATCCAACACCAGCTCGACACGATGGTCGAAACCCGTGAGCTCAGCCTCCGACAGCTCCACGGGGTGAAGACGCCGCTGCTTGGGAGGAAGGTCTACCACCTGCTGCTTGCGGCGATGCAGGATCAACGGTCGAGTCAAGCGCCGCAGCTCCTCCAGCTGACTGGCGCCGGACGCCTGCCAGCGTTTACCGGTTCGACCCTCCCGCCAGTGCCCCTGGCAATACCGCTCTTCGAACTGGCGTTGATCCCGAGCAATCGGATGATCCATCGCCGCCAGCAGGGGATACAGCTGGGACGGGCGACCGTTCTTCATCGGGGTTCCCGTGAGCATCCAGATCGCCCGCAGACGGGGATGACGGGCCAGACGCAGCAAAGCGGCCGTGCGCTGCGCCTGAAGCGACTGGGCGTAGTGCGCTTCATCCACCACCAGGAGCGTTCCCGCTGGTGGCAGGGTGTCGGGAAGCCGAGCCCAGCTCGCCAAATCAAGCTGAACCCCGAGAGCCTCTGATTCCCGGCGCCAGTGGGGATGCAGGCCAACGGGAGCCACCACCAGCAACCGCAGCTCAGCGCAGCGCATCAGGGCACGGGCCGCCAACAGAGCTGTGAGGGTCTTCCCCAGCCCCATCTCATCGGCCAGAACGGCGCCGCGACGGGCCAGGAGCCAGCGGACCCCGGAGCGTTGATGGCGCAGAGGCCGACGACCATCCTGCAGGACTTCGTCGAGATCCGCTGCAGCAACAAGGGTCCGGTGCGGCGGCAGCGGCGGCAGCGGCTGCTGACACCAGTCGAGCCACTGCTGCAATGAGGAGGTGACGGGGAAACGACGCCCCAGGGCCTGCTGAAGCGCATCGGCTGCAGCCAAGGGGAAATCCCAACCCTGGCCAACACCGTTCCAACGCCCGCGTGGCTTGATCCGACGCAACTGGGACTGGGTCACCGCATCAAAGGGGCTGACCACGCGAATCAGACCCGCTGGGGACAGATCCAGGCAACAGGTAAATGTGGGTTTTGACGCCACCAACAGGCCCCCACAAACAATTATTTTAGTGAAACCAGATCAGCGCGCAAGCATTGAGGTCAAGATTCACATCACAGGCTGAAAAATTATCGAAAATGCAGCGCTCGACACATTGACGGGCTTTTCGTTCAAGGCAGAATTCCCTTAACCGATGCATTTGGATGCATAGCAGGGACGCGGTTTTTCTCGACGAACTCTGTCCCAAATTACGCGTTCGAAGATGGCGACAGTCTCTTCACACTTTTACCGGCAAAAGTTGTATTTATTGCGGCAAACCTTCCGAGTCAATTGATCACATTCACCCCCAGGCCAAAGGGGGTTCAAGCGTTACAGAAAACTGCGTACCGGCCTGCTTGTCCTGCAATGGCCGCAAATCGGACGCCGACGTTTTCGACTGGTACCGGCGACAGCGCTTCTATGACCCACGCCGCGCTATGGCGATTCGGGCCTGGATGGATGGCGACCTTCGGCTCGCCGTTCGCCTGCTGCAGTGGGCCCAACCGGATCAGCCCATCAACGAGCCGGACGACATCTCAATCGCGGCTCAGGCGGCCTGAGGCTCACCAAACCCGACAGACATCCGAGGAGTGGTGACGCTGGCAGATGGAGGCCTGAACGCCTGGGTCTTCAGGCGCCAGCACCACAGCACCGGCGAGCAGGGCAGCCGTCAGGATGGCCCGGAGCACGATGGGCCCGGAACGGGAACGATGGAGAGACGACGACGTCACGACAGTACATTTGATCTAATACAGGTGTACTGATGCTTGCTGATCTTGTCAAGCGGTCGCAGCCGCTGGCGGCTGACACCAAGCTGCTGGTGCTGGGCGGCGGATACAGCGGACGTTGTCTGGCCGGGCTGGCTCGAGCCCTGGGAACACCGGTGCTCTGCACCCGCCGTTCCCTCGACTCTGCCGAGGCGGATCTGCTCTTCGACAGCAATGGTCAAGACCAGCTCGACCCTGCCGCCCTGGAGGGCGTGACCCATCTGCTGTCCACCATCCCCCCGGATCGCGAAGGCAACGATCCGGTCTTGTTGAAGCTGCTGCCAACGCTCAGAAGCCTGCCGCTGCGCTGGGCGGGCTATCTCTCCACCACAGGGGTTTACGGCGATCGTCAGGGCGGTTGGGTGTCGGAACAGGACGACCCGGCACCAGCGCTGGACCGCAGCATGCGCCGCCTCAACTGCGAACAAGCTTGGTTGCGCTCAGGTCTGCCGATCCAGATTCTGCGTCTGCCAGGCATTTATGGACCGGGCCGGTCAGTGCTCAACGGCTTACAGCAAGGGCGGGCCCGCTTGATCGACAAGCCTGGCCAGGTGTTCTGCCGCATCCATGTGGAAGACATCGCAGGGGCCTGCTGGCACCTGATGCATCGCGCCGGACAGGACGCTCCGGCAAGCCCGGGCAATGGAAGCATCGTGAATGTGGTGGATGACCTCCCGGCTCCCACCGCCGAACTGATGCGGTATGCGGCAGACCTGTTGGGTTGTGCCCTGCCGCCGCTGGAGCCGTTCGACCAGATCGTGGACAGCATGAGTCCAATGGCGCAGTCGTTCTGGAGCGAGAACCGCCGCGTCAGCAACCACAGGCTCTGCCATGAGCTCGGTTACGCGTTGCTGCATCCGAACTACCACGTTGGGCTGCAGGATTGCCTGAACCAGGACAAACTCAATCCGTCTGACCTGCGTTCTCCCCCTCAATCAGCCAACGGTTGAAATCGAAACCCTCGCCTTCCTCAGGCAGGGATAGCCCCACATCCTCAAGGAAACGGGAGAGATGCAGTTCGATCCAGCCATTGCTCAGGCCAGCGGCCAATCCCACCAACAGACACCCCAGCAGCAGCAAACGCAGCACAGCGATGGGCCCCCACGATTCCACGAACCCTAGGCATGAGCTGGTGATCGCTCTCGGCGATCCCGCGGGCATCGGCATGGAAGTGGTGCTCAAAGCCCTCGCCTCACCCACGCTCCCCCCAGAGCTCCAGCCCCTGCTGGTGGGTTGCCGACGCACGCTGATCAGCACCCACGCGCGACTGCAGCGGCAAACGAGCCACCCCCTTGCCAACCCCGCAGCCCTCAGGATCGACGACCAACCGCTGGAGGCCAGCGTTCAGCCAGGACAGCCCACCACCAGCGGAGCCGATGCGGGGTTTCGCTGGCTGACCCGCGCCGTCGAACTGCTGCAGGAACGAGGGTCCCGCGCCCTGGTCACCGCGCCCATCGCCAAACACCTCTGGCATGCGGCCGGCCACCGCTATCCCGGGCAGACCGAACGCCTGGCTGAGTTGGCTGGACGCCAGCGCTCCTCAATGCTGTTCACGGCCGTCTCTCCAACCAGCGGCTGGCGCCTGAACACCTTGCTGGCCACCACCCACATCCCCCTCAGCCAGGTCCCTGAAGCGCTGACACCAGACCTGGTACACCACAAACTGAACGTGCTGGAGGAGTTCTGTCGACGCTTCACGAGCACACCACATCTGCGCATTGCCGGTCTGAATCCCCATGCCGGTGAAGCCGGTCAACTGGGCCACGAAGAAGCCGAATGGCTGCTGCCGCTGCTGGATCAATGGCGGAAGGACCATCCTCAGGTGCAGCTGGTGGGTCCCGTTCCTCCGGACACCTGCTGGATCAGCGCTGCTCGCGCTTGGCAGTCGCCAAACCAGCCTGGTCCTGACGGGATCCTGGCCCTTTATCACGACCAGGGGCTCATTCCCGTGAAGCTGCTGGCCTTCGACGCAGCGGTGAACACCACTGTGGAACTGCCGTTCCTACGCACCTCCCCCGACCACGGCACCGCCTTCGACATTGCAGGCCAAGGGATCGCCAGCCCTGAGAGCACGACGGCAGCCCTTCAGGCCGCCTGGGACCTGAGCTGACTCAGGCCGGCTTGACCCGCATCAGAACCTGACCGAATTCAACGGGCGTGCCGTTGTCCACCAGGATCTCCACCACTTCACCGCCAACCTCAGACTCCAGCTCGTTCATCAGCTTCATCGCCTCAAGGATGCAGACGGTCTGGCCGACGTTGATCCGGCTGCCCACCTCAACAAAGGCAGGTTCGCCCGGAGCGGGAGCGCGATAGAAGGTGCCCACCATGGGAGCCGTGACTTCGAGCAGGTCACTGCGGGTTGCGGTGGATGCAGGCGGTGCAGCTGCAGGCTCGGCGGGCGCAACGGACGCTGGTGCAGCAGCAACGGGAGCGGGCATGACCGGGGCCATGACGGCTTGGGCCGGCAGGTTGCGACGGATTTCCAGACGGAAGTCGTCCCCTTCCAATCGGAACTCCTGGATGTCGCTCTCGCCGAGCGCTTCCAGCAAGCGGTGCAGTTGTTCGTGATCCAGCTGCATGGTCATCCGTTTTCGCGCCCGAGGTAACTGTCGTTGCGGGTGTCCACTTTGATCTTTTCTCCCACAGAAAGAAAGAGCGGAACCATCACTTGTGCACCGGTCTCAAGAATGGCGGGCTTCGTGCCACCGGTGGCGGTGTCGCCTTTGACGCCAGGGTCGGTTTCTTTGATCTCCAGAACCACGGAGTTGGGCAGTTCAACCTCGAGGGGGGTGTCGTTCCAGGACACCACGTTCACCTCCATGCCCTCTTTGAGGTATTTGCGGCTCTCGCCGATCTGGTCGGCACTGAGGCGGGTCTCCTCGTAGGTGGCCATGTCCATGAAGACATAGTCCTCACCTTCCATGTAGGTGTGCTGAAGCGAGGATTTCTCCAACATCGCCTGAGGAAGCATTTCCCCGGCGCGGAAGGTCTTCTCCACCACGTTGCCGGACTTCACCGCCTTGAGCTTGGTGCGCACGAAGGCAGATCCCTTGCCGGGCTTGACGTGCAAGAACTCGACAACACGCCAGACGGCCCCATCGATCTCAATCGTGGTGCCGGTGCGGAAGTCGTTACTGGAGATCATTCCCACCGAACGGTTCATCGGACTATACGGCTGTGCCAAAGTCCCGTCAGTACTGGGGTTCCCCCTTGGTCCATCAGCGTTTGAACGCCGTCCTTGCTGTTCTGATCAGCTTTGCTCTGATCACAATCGCCGCCCCTGCCTGGGCCGCATTGCCCCAGGGCAATGCTGTGAAGGACCCTGCCGCGATTCTTCGGGACGCGCTGCCCTTCGATCAGGACGACATCCGCGAACTGCAGCATCGGCTGGAACTCACCAGTGACGATCTGCGGGCCAAACGCTGGACAGCCCTCGGCAAGACGGTGTCACGCACTGAATCGCTGCTCAACACCCGCCGCGACACCATCCTGAACGCGGTCCCTGAAGCCAAACGCGGTACGGCTGAAGCACTGTTTGAGCGCGTGGATCTGGGCCTTGAAGACCTCAAAGAGAAGGTCAAAGCCACCGACAAACCAGGCTTCATCGCCGATCGACGACGGACGCTGAGCTTCATCGGCGATGTGGAGGCCCTGCTGGTGCCCGAAGGTTTTGAACGGGAGATCCCCGCAGAATTCGATGCCCTGCCACGGCTGCAGGGACGAGCCACCCTCAACATCAGCACCACCCAGGGGGAGCTGACCACCGTGGTGGATGGCTACAACGCCCCACTCACCGCAGGCGCCTTCGTGGATCTGGCCCTCAAGGGCTTCTATGACGGACTGCCCTTCATCCGGGCCGAAGACTTCTACGTGCTCCAGAGCGGTGATCCGGAAGGTCCGGAGATCGGCTACGTGGATCCAAAGACCAAGCAGGAGCGCCATGTGCCCCTTGAGATCCGCGTGCCGGGCGAAGACGACACGATCTACAACGAAACCTTTGAAGACGTGGGCCTGTTCATGGCCACACCAACCCTTCCGTTCGCAACCCTGGGCACCCTTGGCTGGGCCCATTCAGACCAGGCCCTCGACGACGGATCCTCGCAGTTCTTCATGTTTCTCTACGAGGCAGAGCTCACCCCGGCTGGTCTGAACCTCGTGGATGGCCGCAATGCAGCCTTCGGCTACGTGGTGGATGGATTCGATGTTGTGGAGGAATTGGGCGTCGATGACCGGATCACCGCAGTGAAGGTAGTGGAGGGAGCGGAGCAGCTCAAAGCCCACGCATGAGCCCGACCCTGGCGGAGCTGACTGAAGCGGAGCTGCTCAGGCGGCTGGCTCGCTTCGCTCCGCCCGATCAGCTCAGTGACGACACCGCAGCCCTGCCCGCCGACGCCCGGCCACTGCTGATCAACACCGACGTTCTGGTGGATGGCATCCATTTCAGCGATGCCACCACAACCGCCATGGATGTGGGCTGGCGCGCCGTTGCCGCCAACCTGTCCGACTTGGCCGCCAGTGGTGCCGTCGCCATCGATGGAATCACCGTGGCCCTGGTCGCCCCAGGCCACACCCGTTGGGACTGGGTGGACGGGGTGTATCAAGGCATCAGTGCCGCCTTGGGGCAGTACGGCGGCGTTCTGCTGGGAGGTGACTGCTCCAAAGGAGAACAGAGGCTGCTCTCGATCACGGCACTCGGCCGTCTCGGACCCCTGCGTCTGCATCGCAACGCAGCCCGCCCTGGCGATGTGCTGGTCACCAGTGGGCCCCATGGGCTCAGCCGACTGGGCCTCGCCCTCCTCCAGAACGATCCAAACGTGCGTGACATCGCTTTGTGCTCAACCCTGCGGGACCAGGCGATCGCACGCCACCAACGCCCCACACCTCGGCTGAAGGACGTCCAGCAGCTGCTGGCCTGCAAACCGAAGCATCTGCCCTGGCGGGCCGGGGGAACCGACAGCAGCGACGGACTGCTCTCTGCCGTCGCAGGTCTCTGCAGCAGCAGCGGCTGCGGAGCGGTGCTGCACAACGACCAGCTTCCAACGGCCGAAGGCTGGCCTGAGGGAGCTCGATGGACGGATTGGTGCCTCGCCGGAGGAGAGGACTTTGAGTTGGTGCTGAGCCTTCCCGAGGCCTGGGCCGATGCATTGCAGCGATGCATCCCCGAAAGCCAGCGCATCGGCCAGATCAATGCTGAAGCGGGCGTCATCCGCTGGGCCCACAACCACGAGCCAGTGGACACAAGCGGATTTGATCACTTCGGTCAGCCCTGAGCAGCCCTGAGCGGCCCCTAAGCGACCGTGCCTGACCAAAAAAAATCCCCCCCAGGTCGGGAGGGATCAAAAAAGCGATCAACGGGCGATCACTTCCAGTTCTTGGCCACCACTTCGGCGAGGTCAACAACACGCTGGCTGTAGCCCCACTCGTTGTCGTACCAGGCCAGGATCTTCACAGCCTTGTCACCCATGGCGTAGGTGAGGTCGGCATCAAAGATGGTGGACTCGTTGGTTCCGGCGTAGTCGGTGGACACCAGGGGCAGATCGCTGTACTTGATGATCCCCTTCATGCCGTTCTCGGAAGCCGACTTGATGGCGGCCTTGATGTCGTCGACGCTGGCGGCGCGGGAGGGGCCGAAGGTGAGGTCAACAGCGGAGACGTTCGGGGTGGGAACGCGCATGGCGAAGCCGGTGAGCTTGCCCTTCACCTCGGGGTAAACCAGAGCCACGGCCTTGGCTGCACCGGTGGTGGTGGGAACCATGTTCAGAGCTGCAGCACGGGCGCGGCGCAGGTCGCGGTGGCTGTTGTCCAGGATCCGCTGATCGCCGGTGTAGCTGTGAATGGTGGTCATCAGACCCCAGTCGAGGCCGAAGTTCTGATCCAGAACCTTGACGATCGGTGCCAGGCAGTTGGTGGTGCAGCTGGCGTTGCTGAGGATGTCCCAGTCTTCGTGGCGGTACTGGTCGTCGTTGACGCCCACAACGAAGGTGCCGACGCGATCACCCTTACCAGGGGCGGTGAGGATCACCTTCTTGGCGCCAGCCTGAATGTGCATGCTGGCCTTCTCATCGGTGTTGAACACACCAGTGGACTCGATCACTAGGTCAACGCCCCACTCCTTCCAGGGGCAGTTGAGGGGATTGCGGTCAGCGAAGAACTTGATCTCCTTACCGTTGACGAACATCGAGCTGTCCGTGGTTTTGATATCCACGGAGGGATCGAGACGCCCAAGGATGGAGTCGTAGGTCAGCAGGTGAGCGCTGGTGGCGGGGTCGGACGTGGAGTTCATCCCCACGATTTCCAGGCCGGTGTCAGCACCCCGGCTGATCCATCCCCGCAGAACATTGCGACCGATCCGGCCGAATCCATTGATCGCAACGCGCAGGGTCATGGCAGAAGCGGCAAAGCCGCGCAAGGGTTTTGGCCGCCGATCATACAGAAATCAGCAGAAATACCTTGTTCAACCCCGCTTCAATCAGCTCGATCCGGCCCTCAGCACGGCAGACAAGCAGCGGCAACTGACTTATCTTTCTTCCGACTGAAGCCCTCCGTTGCCGCGCCTGCTCGACCGTCAGACACCAGTCCACTTCATCGGTGTCGGCGGAATTGGTATGTCGGCCTTGGCCCGGATTCTCGTTGACCGCGGTCACTTCGTCAGCGGCTCAGACCCGCGTGACAATGCAACAACGCAACAGCTGAAGACCCTCGGAGTGAAGGTCTTCCGTCAGCAGGACGCCACCTGCATTGATGCCGTCACGGAAGCAACAGCCGCTGGCTCGCCGGTGGTGGTGATCAGCACAGCCATCCCCGAGAGCAATCCGGAACTGCAGCGGGCCCGTCAGCAGGGGCTGGAGATCTGGCATCGCTCCGATCTACTGGCGGCTCTGATCGAGCAGCAACCCTCCATTGCGGTCGCCGGCAGCCACGGCAAAACCACCACCAGCACCTTGATCACCACCTTGCTGCTGGAGGCCGATCAGGACCCAACAGCTGTGATTGGAGGCATCGTCCCCAGCCTCGGCAGCAATGGTCACGCCGGCCAGGGGAAGCTGCTCGTGGCCGAGGCGGATGAATCCGACGGGTCCCTGGTGAAGTTCAGTCCCAGCCTGGGGGTGATCACCAACCTGGAGCTGGATCACACCGATCACTACTCCAACCTCGACGAGCTGATCTCCACCCTGCAACGCTTCGCAGGGGGTTGCGATCGCGTGCTGGCCAATCACGACTGCCCAATCCTTCAGGAACACTTCCAGCCAACGGCCTGGTGGTCCAACCAGAGCGCCGAATCCGTTGATTTCGCCGCCCTGCCCTTGAGCCTTGAAGGCGATCGCTGCGTCGCCCGTTTCTATGAAGCCGGCCACCCCGTCGGCGACTTCACCCTGCCGATGGCCGGGCTGCACAACCTGAGCAATGCCACAGGCGCCTTGGCCGCCTGCCGCATGGAAGGTCTCCCCTTCGACCAGTTGGTGGAGGGCCTCGCTGGCCTGAAAACACCGGGCCGCCGATTTGATCTTCGGGGCACCTGGAAGGGCCGTCACATCGTTGATGACTACGCCCACCATCCCAGTGAGGTGCAGGCAACCCTGGAGATGGCACGCCTGATGGTGCGCAGTGGACGCAGTCCGCTCCCCACAGCACCACAACGGCTCCTGGCGGTGTTCCAGCCGCACCGCTACAGCCGCACCAGGCAGTTCCTCGATGGCTTCGCCAAAGCCCTACAGAACTGTGATCTGCTGCTGCTGGCTCCCGTCTATCCCGCAGGCGAGCAACCGCTGCAGGGCATCAGCAGCAACGCCCTGGCGGATCGGGTGCGCCAGCTGAAACCGAATCTTGAAATCGCCGTCGCAGACACTCTCGATCAACTCACCGAGCTGGTGATCCAGCACAGCCGCGAGAACGATCTTGTTCTGGCCATGGGTGCTGGCGACGTGAATGGACTGTGGTCAAGGCTGACGTCATGACCAAGCAGTGCGATGCCCGCCTACCGCAGGCCCGAGTCAAGCTGGCGGACTACACCACCTGGCGGGTGGGAGGAGCGGCCGAATGGCTGGCCGAACCCGCCAGCCTTGAGGAAACCCAGGCCTGGATCGAATGGGCTGCTCACCAGGGCATGCCCTGCCGCGTCATCGGCGCTGGGTCGAACCTGCTGATTCACGATGACGGCCTGCCGGGGCTCTCGCTCTGTCTGCGCAAACTTCAGGGGCTGCAGCTTGATGCCACCACGGGGACCGTGGAGGTGCTCGCCGGCGAACCGATCCCGTCACTGGCAAGACGCGCTGCCCGCGCTGGATTGCATGGTCTGGAGTGGTCGGTAGGCATCCCGGGAACCGCTGGCGGTGCGGCTGTTATGAATGCAGGAGCCCAGGGAGGCTGCACAGCGGAATGGCTGGAGTCGGTGCGGGTCATGCCCATGGAAGGGGGCAACTGCTTTGAGCTGCAGCGGGATCAACTGGACTTCGCCTACCGGCACAGCCGTCTTCAAGACGACAACCTCGTGGTGTTGTCGGCACGATTCCGCTTGCAGCCCGGTCACGATCCGGATGAACTGAAGCGGGTCACCACGGCGAACCTCAGTCACCGCACCACCACGCAGCCCTACCAACAACCCAGCTGCGGCAGTGTTTTCCGCAATCCCGAACCGCTCAAGGCCGGACGGCTGATCGAAGAGCAAGGACTGAAGGGAACCCGGATCGGCGGCGCCGAAATCTCAACCGTGCATGCCAATTTCATCGTCAACACCGGTGATGCCGAGGCGAAGGACATCGCCCAGTTGATCCAGCTGGTGCAGGACCGCATCGAAGCCGAACACGGAATCCGTCTGCACCCCGAAGTGAAACGGCTGGGATTCGCTTCGGCGGCTTAACCTTCCGGCTCCCACAGGATCGCCATGGCAGGGTTCGGACTCCCCAATTTCGGCCAGCTCACCGAAGCCTTCAAGAAGGCCCAGGAGATTCAGCAGAACGCTCAGGCCCTGCAAGACGAACTGGACGGGATGGAGATCGAAGGCAAGAGCAGCGATGGCCGCGCCAGCGTTTGGCTGTCGGGCAACCAGCAACCCCTGCGGGTAAGACTGGACCCAGCCCTGCTGCAGGAGGGCCAACAGGCCAGCGAAACGGCAACCCTTGAAGCTCTGCAGGCGGCCTATGAGCAATCCACCGCCACGATGAAGGGCCGGATGGAAGAACTCACCGGTGGCCTAAATCTCAACCTCCCCGGGATGGGCGGCTGAGGCTGCTCTGCTCGATCAACGCGGCCTTGTACAGGGCATAGCGTTCCCAGTCCGTGGACACACCGCAGCTGGGCTCACCGCGATGCAGGCAGTCGCGGAAGCGACAAGGCCAGGGATCAAGTTGCTGACGCAGCTCAGGAAAGAGAACCCCCAGTTCCTGGGGGTCATCCGGCAGATCGGGGCGGTTGAACCCGGGAGTGTCAGCCACCCTCGCGCTCGGCCCCAGGGGAAACAGCTCCACGTGGCGGGTGGTGTGGCGCCCGCGCTGCAGTCGACCGGACACCGCAGCCGTGCGCAGTTGAAGGTCAGGGCGCAACTGGTTCAGCAGGCTGCTCTTGCCCACCCCAGAAGGCCCACACAGCACCGAAAGCTGCGCACCAGCCAAACGCTGCCGTAAAGCATCAATGCCCGTTCCGGCTGCACTTGACAGCGCCAGCGGGTCATAGCCCCACCCTTTCAACCGGGTCACCAGCCGCTCGAGCGCTGCACCTGAAAGAAGGTCTGTCTTGGTGAGCAGCAGGATCACCTCCAGCCCGGTCCGTTCCGCCGTCAACAGAAAGCGACTGGCCTGATCAGGGTCAAAACTGGGCTGTTCCACTGCCAACACCACAGCCACCAAGGAGACGTTGGCCACCGGTGGGCGTGTGAGAAAACTGTGGCGTGGCTCGACCTCGGCCACCACGGCACGCCCCTGGCCTTGATCAATCGCCTCGACGCGAACCCGATCGCCCACATAAACGGCTTCACCCCGATGGCTGAGCCGGGTGCGACGGGTGCAGAGCAGCCGCCCTGGGCATCCATCAGGTGCGGCATCCAGCTCCACCTCCAGGTAGTTGGCCTGGAGCGCCACCACCATCCCGGATGCCACCGAACGGCCGGTGTCAGCCACCGCGGATCACCTCGATGGTGATGGCATCCGGCGTTTGATCAATGCACTCCACATGATGGCCTGCATCCCTCAGACCTGGAAGAACCATGGCCTCAGGCTCACCCCGATCGAGACAGACCTCCAGACAGTCACCGCTGCTCATCTGCTCGAGGGTGAGCTTGCAGCGAATGAAATTCACCGGACAGGGCGTTCCCCGCAGATCCAGGGAACGCCTGCTCATCCCTTCTGACCGAACAAGCGAGCGAACAGACCACTGTTGTGGTGGTGGTGTTGCTTGCCGCGGGCGGAATGGTGACCCGCCAACTGCTCGAGGAGCTCCCGCTCCACATCACTGATCCGCTTCGGCAGATCCACGGTGACCGTCACGCGCTGATCGCCCCGTGCCACTGGATTCCCGAGCTTAGGAATGCCCAGGTTCGGCAGGGTGAGCACCGTGCCGGGCTGGGTGCCGGCGGGAATGTCCAGCTCCTTGCTGCCATCCACGGTTTCCACCTCAATGGTGTCGCCAAGAATCGCCTGGAGGTAGCTGACCTTGACCTCCGAGAAGATGTTCAGGCCATCCCGCTGCAAGCGCGGGTGATTGCGAACGGTGAGGAACACGTAAAGGTCACCGGACGGGCCTCCCCGGGGTCCGGCGTTGCCTTCACCGGTCACACGAAGCCGTGTTCCGGTGTCCACCCCGGCAGGGATGTTGATCCGCAGCTTCTTGCGCACCTGTTTGACACCCTGGCCACCACAGGACCCGCAGGGATCCGAAATCACCTGGCCCGTACCGCCACAGTTGGGGCACTCGGCGACCTGGGTGAAACTGCCGAAGGGAGTTCGGGTGGCACGGCGCACTTGCCCGGCGCCGCCACAGGTACCGCAGGTGGTGGGTCCACTGCCCGCTTTGGCACCGCTACCGCCGCAGGTGTCGCAGGTCTCCAGATGCGGGATCTTGATCTCCTGCTCCTGACCGAACACCGCCTGCTCGAAATCAATCGTCAGGTCGTAACGCAGGTCATCCCCCTGCTGAGGGCCCTGACGCCGCGGCCGACCAGCTCCAGCACCCCCAGGTCCACCGAAGCCCTGGAAAAACGTCTCGAACAGATCGGCAAATCCGCCCATGTCCCCCATGTCGGGAGCACCGGCCGCACCACCAAGTCCGGCTTCACCGAACTGGTCATAACGGGCCCTGGTCTGGGGATCACTGAGCACCTCGTAGGCGCGGCCGATTTCCTTGAAACGGTCTTCAGCTCCCGGATCCTTGTTGATGTCGGGGTGGTACTGACGCGCCATGCGCCGATAAGCCCGCTTGAGGCTGTCGGGATCCACATCCCGGCTGACGCCGAGCAGGTCGTAGAAGTCGGCCATCAGGCCTCCTCCGCCGTCTGATCCGCTGCCGCTGCGGCCTCAGCAGGCGCTGACGCTGAATCGGATGGTCCTGGACCCATCGACACCTTCACCATGGCGTGGCGCAGCACACGCCCATCGCGGTGGTAGCCGCGCTGGAGCTCCTCACACACCACGTCCTCAGCGAACTCGCTGCTTTCCTCCCGCAGCACGGCCTCATGCAGGTTGGGGTCGAACTCCTGGCCAACCACTTCCATCCGGGCCACCCCCTGCTGCTTCAGCACCTCCACCAGTTGCTTGTACAGACCCTGGTAACTGCGGTGCAGCGCCTGGGCTTCCTCACCTTCAGGATTCAGCTGCTGACGGGCCCGCTCGAAGTTGTCGACAACGGGGAGAATCTCCGTGAGGGTCGAGCAGACCAATTGCTGACGCATGTCGTCCTGGTCGCGGCTCTGGCGCTTGCGGAAGTTGTCGAAATCCGCCGCAATGCGCATGTATTGGCTGTTGAGCGTCTCGTGCTCCTGCTTCAACCCGCTCAACTCCTGCTCGAGCTGCTGCATCCGATCGGCCGGATCCACCGCTGCAGGAGCCTGTTCAGACGTCACCTCGGGCGCATCTGGAGCGGACTCCGGCGTGGCTGGAACAGCACCGGACTCAACGGTCTGGTCCTGCTCTGGGGTGGAGGCGTCGCCGCTCATGCTGACCGCTCAGGGATTGCTGTCTAGACATGTTGAAGGGCAACGCTTACCTCCCACAAGCTGCGGAAGCCCGCACCTCTGTCGCCATCGATGACTCTGACGCTGCCCACCCCCGATGCCGGCGACACGGCACGGCAGCGTTTCGCCCTTGAATTGCTGTTGCAGCAACCGGTTCCGGGCCCAGAGCAACTGCTGGAAAGCCGCAAGCTGCTCAGCGACGCCCTCCCGGACGTCAGCCCGGATCAATGGCGGGCACTGCAGGCCATGCCGATCGCCATCGGTGCTGACCACCTGGACATCGCAATCCCCAGCCAGTGGCGAGACCAGGAATGGCAACAACTGAACGATCAGCTGCCGGAGCAACACCGCACGATCCGCCTACACCCCGCCATCGAAGCGGATCTGCAGCGGGCCTTGGCCACAGAAACAGACCAGCCAACGACGGAACCAAACCCGCCAGCCGCAGAACACTCGAGCAACCCTGCTCCGGCAGAGACAGCAAGCACTCTCGATCTGAATGCTGAGTCCTTTCTCCACGACTTCAGCCCCGATGAGGTGCTGGAGAGCGAGGAAGACAGCGACGCCCAACTGGCTCGGGATGCCCTTGACCTTGAGACCAGCCTCAATGATGCGGAGGCCTCGCCCGTGGTGACGCTGGTGGACAGGATCCTGCTGCAGGCCATGTCAGTGGGAGCCAGTGACATCCATGTGGAGCCACAGCAGAAGGGGTTGCGTCTGCGTTTCCGCCAGGACGGTGTGCTCCAGCAATACGTGGAGCCGCTGCCCAGTCGCTTCGGTGAAAAGGTCTGTCTTCGCCTGCTGGACAGTGGAGCGACCCAACTGGGGCTGGACAAGCTGATCGACGATCCCGATGCCCTGGCCCTGGTGCGGAAGCTGGGGTCCAAACCCTTTGGAATGATCCTGGTCACAGGACCAACGGGCTCCGGAAAGTCGACCACCCTCTATTCACTTCTCGCCGAGCGCAACGATCCGGGCATCAACATCTCCACGGTGGAGGACCCGATCGAATACACCCTGCCGGGCATCACCCAGTGCCAGGTGAACCGTGACAAGGGCTTCGATTTCGCCACGGCACTGCGGGCCTTCATGCGCCAGGACCCTGACGTTCTGCTGGTGGGAGAAACCCGTGATGACGTTCGCGGGGATCTTCGAAGATCTGGGCGCCGAGCTGCCGGCCTTCACCAGGCTGCTCGTTGATCTGAGCGCCCTGCTGCGTTCCTCGGCCTCGCTTTATGCAGTCGGAGTGATCCTGCTGGCGATTTGGATGTTGAACCGGTTCTACGCCACCCACAACGGTCATCGAACGATCGACCGCCTGATGCTGAAGCTGCCACTGTTCGGCGAACTGATCCTGATGACAGCGACAGCTCAGTTCTGCCGGATCTTCAGTTCGCTCACGCGAGCCGGTGTGCCGATCCTGATGTCAATGGAGATCTCGAGCGAAACCGCCGGCAACGCGATCATTTCCGATGCCATCCTTGCCTCGCGGGGCATGGTTCAGGAGGGGGTGCTCCTGAGCAATGCGCTGATCCGTCAGAAGGTGCTGCCCGACATGGCCCTGAACATGCTGGCCATTGGCGAGGAAACCGGTGAGATGGACAAAATGCTCAGCAAGGTGGCGGACTTCTACGAAGACGAAGTCGGCGCCATGGTCAAAGCGCTCACCTCGATGCTCGAGCCCGCGATGATTGTGGTGGTGGGCGGAATCGTGGGATCCATCCTGCTGGCGATGTACCTGCCGATGTTCACCGTGTTTGATCAGATCCAGTGAGCACTGCAGCGATGGCCTGGCCCGCCAGCCAACCACCGCTCCAGCAAGCCTGAAAGTTGAAACCGCCGGTCACCCCATCCACATCCAGCAGTTCACCCGCCAGGTAAAGACCGGGACAGCGGCGGCTCTCCATCGTGGCCAGGTTGACCTCCCCCAAGGCGACACCGCCGGCGGTGACGAACTCCTCCCCAAAGGGTCCACGTCCCTGGATCGGCACACTCTGCGCACAGAGCAGCTCCACCAATCGACGCTCCGCCTTGATCGGCAGATCCGCCCAACGGCGCTCTGGCTCCACCCCAGCCATGGTCAAAAAGGCTTGCCACAACCGCCGCGGCAGATGTTCGAAGGGCTTCGCGGCTGCAAGGGTTCGCCGGGCCTGCTCCTGTCGCCATTGCTGAAACCGCTCGGTCAGCCCCGACCGTCCCAAGCCTGCGCTCCAATCCAACTTCAGCTCACCCCTGTAGCGGTTCTGATGCAGGGCCCTGGCTGCAAAGGCTGAGAGGCGCAACGTGGCGGGTCCACTCAGACCACGGTGGGTGATCAGGACCCGCCCGATCTGGCGGAAGCGCTGATCGCCCAGCTTGAGATCAAGACCCACATCGTCGATGGCAATGCCACTGCAGGCCGACAGGGCCGGTGCCTGCAGGGCAAGGCTGAACAGCGATGGCACCGGCGGCACCACCTGGTGGCCGAGGGCTGCCGCCAGGTTTCGGCCACTGGGATGCCCACCCGTGGCCAGCATCAAGCAGCCCCCATGCAAAGGCTCGAGGCCGCGGCCCTCGAGCACAAACCCCCCCTCGGGGTGAACGCGCACCTGCTGGACCATCGCCTTCGTGCGCAGCTGGACACCCGACGCCCTTGCCGCCTTCTGCAGGCACTGAATCACGGCCTCAGAACGGTTCTGCTGCGGAAACATCCGTCCATCGGGTTCCTCCACCAGCGTGAGCCCATGCTCGTCAAACCAGGCGATCGCATCGCCGCAGGCGAAGCGACTGAAGGGCCCCCGCAGGGGTCGACTGCCACGGGGGTAATGGGTCGCCAGTTCACTGGGGTCCCAGCAGGCATGGGTCACATTGCAGCGACCGCCACCACTGATCCGCACCTTCTGGAGAGGCTCAGGGGTGCCTTCCAGCATCAGCACCCGCCGAACCCCCTGCTCAGCTGCAGTGATAGCCGCCATGTACCCGGCAGGACCACCGCCAACAACAATCAGATCAAGCGGGCTGGAAGCGGAGGGCGACACCGTTGTTGCAGTAGCGCTTGCCGGTGGGTCGCGGTCCGTCATTGAACACGTGGCCCTGGTGCCCACCACAACGGCTGCAGTGGTATTCCGTACGCGGCAGGATCAATTTGAAATCTACTTTCGTGGCGATGGCTCCATCCAGGGGCTGCCAGAAGCTGGGCCAGCCGGTGCCGCTGTCGAATTTGGCCTCCGACGAAAACAAGGCTGCATCACAACCAGCGCAGTGATACATGCCGGAACGCTTCTCCCCATTGAGCGGACTGGTGAACGGGCGCTCCGTTCCCTCATTGCGCAACACGTCATAGGCCTGGGGAGACAACCGCTCACGCCACTGGTCAGCCTTGAGATCCCAGGAGGGATCGCCAGCTTTAGATGCGGCCAGCACAGGCTGAGGTCTCCAGAGACTGCCAAACACCCCTGCTATTGCCGCCAACAGCAACGATCGACGGGACAGAACGGCGGCACTCAAGCTCATCGGTGCTGAAGCGGGAATCTCGGGCGGTTCTAATGGATTGATGACTGCCTCCGGATCCACCGCTGCCTACCGCTTCAGTGTGGCCCCGATGCTGGATTGCACCGACCGCCACTTCCGGGTGCTGATGCGGCAGATCAGCCGCAGGTCCCTGCTCTACAGCGAAATGGTGGTGGCCCAGGCGCTGCACCACAGCAAGCGACGCAACAAGCTGCTGGACTTCGATCCTGTGGAGCATCCCATCGCCCTGCAGGTGGGGGGGGACGACCCAGCCCTGCTGGCCGAAGCGGCACAACTGGCGCAGGACTGGGGCTACGACGAGATCAACCTCAATGTGGGTTGCCCCAGCCAGAAGGTGCAGGCCGGAAATTTCGGAGCCTGCCTGATGGCGGAACCGGATCTGGTTGCCCGCTGCGTGGAAGCCATGGTGGACGCAGGGGGACTCCCCGTGACCGTGAAGCATCGGATCGGCATTGACGATCTCGACAGCGATGCGCTGCTGACGAACTTCGTGGATCGGGTGGCGCTGGCAGGGGCCAGCCGCTTCGCTGTTCATGCCCGTAAGGCCTGGCTGGAGGGCCTTGATCCCAAGCAGAACCGGACGATTCCTCCGCTGCAGCATGAGCGCGTAGTGGCGCTGAAGCAACGCCGCCCCGACCTGGTGATTGAACTCAACGGGGGGCTGGAATCCCCTGAAGACTGCCTTCAGGCACTGGAAGGATGCGATGGCGCCATGGTGGGCCGAGCGGCCTACAGCCATCCCCTGCGCTGGACCAGCGTCGATGCCCTCATTTTTGGAGAGGAATCACGCCAGATCCTGGCGTCAGACGTTGTGAACGGACTGCTTCCCCATGCGGCCGCTCATCTGGAGCGAGGAGGACGAATCTGGGACCTCTGCCGTCACCTGGTGCAACTCGTGGAAGGCGTCCGGGGTGCACGGCACTGGCGCCGGGAGCTGGGGGAGAAAGCCCAGCGCCCCGGGGCCGATCTGGATGTGCTGCTCAATGCCGGGCAGCAGCTCAAGGACGCAGGGCTCTGATCAACGGCTGAGGTCAGCCCTCAGCTCCGCCGTAACCGGAATAGTCATCGCCACCGCCACTGGACGATCCACGGCGACGACGGCTGCGCCCTTCGTCGTAGGCATTGCCCTCCCCAGCGTTATCGCGGGCGCCATAGCTGCGGTCTTCCCAGCCCCGTGCACCGGAAGGACGATCACCGCCGCCGCCACCGCCATAGCCGCCACCGCCATAGCCGCCACCGCCATAGCCGCCACCACCACCGCGATAACCGCCACCGCCACCACCGCCGCCGTAGCCACCACCGCCGCCACCGCCATAACCGCCGCCACCACGACGGGGGGCGCTGCCGCGGGGCTCCGCTTTGTTGATCCGCAGAGGACGGCCCATCAGTTCGGCACCCTGCAGCCCCTCAATCGCTGCCTCTTCGGTGGACTCATCGGCCATCTCAATGAAGGCAAAACCACGCTTGCGGCCTGTATCCCGCTCGAGGGGCAGCGCGCAGTTGGTCACTTCACCGAACTGGGCAAACAGTTCGATCACATCTTCCTGCTCAGCGCGGAAGGGAAGGTTGCCGACAAAAATGCTCACGTTTTGCGTGGACCGGGTACGAAACAGTGGACCGATGAGGCCTTGAACATTGCCATCGGGCCATGACTCCGGAACGAAGTGACATACCTCTGGCTGATTAAGCGTAGACCCGGTTATGGGTGAGAGTCATCCCACCGGCTGAGTTCCGTTGAAACGCTGTAACCAGCGCTGAAGCTGTTCATCAACACGCTCAAATCCTGTCCCCCCTTCACTGCGACGGGCGGCCACAACAGCACGGGGAGCCAAGGCGTCGTGCAGATCCGCCTCAAAGGCCGGGTGGAGTTCCTTCCAGGCACTCAGATCAAGGTCCCGCAACAGACATCCCTGCTCCAGACAGCGCCGGACGACAGCGCCGACCAATTGATAAGCCTCGCGAAATGGAACACCGCGAGACACCAGATAGTCGGCAACATCCGTTGCGTTGGAGAAATCCTGCTCCACCGCTTCATTGAGGCGCTCGACCCTGAAATCAAGGCCTTCCTCAAACAAAATCGCCATCGCCTCAACACAATCACGGGTTGTGCGGAAGGCATCAAACAGCGCCTCCTTGTCTTCCTGAAAATCCTTGTTGTACGCCAGAGGAAGACCCTTGATCATGGTCAGCAATCCCTGGAGATGTCCGAAGACCCGTCCGGTCTTGCCCCGAACCAACTCAGGCACATCGGGATTCTTCTTCTGGGGCATCAGGCTGCTGCCCGTGGCACAGCGGTCACTGAGCCGCACGAAGCCGAATTCCTCGGATGCCCAGGCGATCACCTCTTCCGCCAGACGGCTGAGGTGCACCATCACCAAGGAGGCGGCAGCGGAGAACTCAACGCAGAAATCGCGATCACTGACCGCATCGAGGCTGTTGGCATAAACCGCTGAAAAACCGAGCTCCTTCGCGGTGCGCTGGCGATCAATCGGAACCGGCGTACCCGCCAGGGCGGCAGCGCCAAGCGGGCAGATGTTCACGCGTTTGCGCACATCCTGAAGTCGCTCACGGTCGCGCTCCAGCATCTCGACATAGGCGAGCAGGTGATGGGCGAGACAGAGCGGCTGGGCCCGCTGCAGGTGGGTGTACCCAGGAATCATGGTGCGGCGATGGCGATCCGCCTGGGTCAACAACGCCCCCTGCAACCGCTGCAGATCCTGATCCAGGCCATCCAGCCGTCGCCGCAGCCAGAGGCGGAGGTCAGTCCCAACCTGATCGTTGCGGCTGCGTCCGGTGTGCAACTTCTTGCCCACGGGACCGAGCAGGGCAATCAGCCGGCGTTCCACGGCGAAATGAACGTCCTCATCTGCCAGGCCGGGCTGGAAACTGCCGGATGCCGCCTCAGCACGAACGGTCTCAAGACCCTCCACCAGCTGCTCAGCCTCCGCTTCCGTGATCACTCCCACGCTGGCGAGCATCCGGGCATGGGCGATCGAAGCATCAAGATCCTCCTGAAGAAGGGTCAGGTCAAAACCGATGGAGGCGTTGAACGCCTCGATGAAGGGATGCAGACCCTGCTCAAAACGATCGCTCCAGGTGCCTGCTGCACCACCGGTCACCCCACCAGCCATCATTCATCCGTCGATTTCTTCAGCTTGTCAGGCGATGGACCGTCCCTGCACACTCGGCAGCGTGACCGCCTCCGGAACTTTCAGCACCACAAGCGACGCGTCGTCCTCCAGCTGACGATCCGGACCAACAAAACGGTCCAAGCGTTCAAACAGGCTTTCAAGAATTCCCTGCGCTCCCTGACCACTGCGACAGGCCGTTTCAAGGGCACGAATCAGCCGCGCTTCGTCGAAACGATCGCCCGTTATCCCCGGTGCTTCGGTGACGCCATCGGTGTAGTAGAGCAACACGTCTCCCGGTTCAAGGCGAATCTCGCCAAGTGCGAACTCAGCTTCGGGTTGGAGACCGATCAGCAGCCCAGCCGCATCGAGCCGCATGATCACCCGTCGCTCGGCACGCCAAAGCAGGGGCGGGTTGTGGGCCGCATTGGCATAACGCAGCCGCAGCGTGCGCGGATCCAGGTCGGAATAAAACAGCGTCACAAACCGGTGCGACTGCGCCAGGTCTTCCTGCGCCAGGTGGTTGAGGTCGTGAAGAATCCGATCCGGTGGCAGACCGCTTAGAACCTCCGCGCGCAGCATTCCGCGCAGCATCGTCATCAGCAAACCAGCGGGCACGCCCTTGCCCATGACATCACCCATCACAAGGGCCCAGCGACCCCGCTCACGGCGTCGACCGATGAGTTCCGGACGGGTGGGGATGAAGTCGTAGTAGTCACCGCCCACCTGAAACGCAGGCCGACAGCGCGCGGCCAGATCAACGCCCTCGATCACGGGGCAACGGTCCGGCAACAACTGGGCCTGAATCTCTGCACCGATGCTGAGTTGTCGATCCACCCGCTCATGCCGGCGGGCGTCCTGCAGCATCTGATCATTTTCGATAGCAACGCCAGCAAGATCCGCCACCAACTGAACGTGCCGACGGTGCACCTCGGTCCAGACCAACGCGCCGTTACGGGCGTACACGTAAAGGCGGCCCCGCGTCCGACCACGAGCCGTCACAGACGTGGCAAACAAAGCCGCTTTGGGAAGGCAGCGTTGCACCAGCCGGTCGAGCGCCAGCAGCTGCTGATCGTCGCTGCCGAAGCCCACGGCAGAGCCGGGTTCAAAGGCTGCCAAACGCCGCAGCAGATCCTGGGACGGCTCAGCTGGAGTCCCCTGCAGCTGATCACGCCAGAGGCGACCATCCGACTGAAACGGAACAAGCAAGGCCCCCTCAACACCCACCAGACGCGAGGCCACCACAGGCACAAGCTCAAGAAAGCGCTGGAGGTTGGTGAAGCTGCGGAGGGCAAACCCCAGGGAGACCAACAGATCCTGATTGCGGCGCTGTTCGCTGCTGAGGCTGTCAAACAGCTGACGCAACGAGGCCATCGCCTCGGGCGAGGGGTTCCCGGTCCGCTGCGCTGAGCTGGGATGACGTCCGGGCGGCTTGCTGCTCAACCTCGCACCCCCAGGGTCCGCAAGGTAGCAACGCTTCAGCGTCCAGCCAGCAGAGCCTCAACGAATTCAAAACTGTTGAAGGGGCGCAAATCGCGAATCCCTTCCCCAGCGCCGATGAAACGAATCGGCAATCCAGCCTCAGACGACACCGCCAGCGCGACTCCGCCACGGGCCGTGCCATCGAGTTTGGTGATCACAACGCCGGTAAGACCTGCCGCCTGGGCAAAGGCCATGGCCTGGCGAAGCCCGTTCTGACCCTGGCTGGCATCAAGAACCAGCAGGGATTCAACCTTCGCCTCCGGCGCCAAACGATCGATGATCTTTCTGACTTTTTGGAGTTCCTCCATCAGGTTGTGCTTGGTCTGCAAGCGTCCGGCGGTGTCCACCAACAACAGATCAGACTTGCGCGAGCGAGCGGCACCAATCGCGTCGAAGACAACGGCAGCGGGATCGGCGTTGCTGCTGGGGTTGGACACCACTGGAACATCACTGCGCTCTCCCCAGACCTCAACCTGCTGGACAGCTGCAGCCCGGAAGGTGTCGGCGGCCGCGATCAGAGCTGAATAGCCGCTGCGAACAGCAAGGTTGGCAAGTTTTCCAAGCGTGGTGGTCTTACCAACCCCATTCACCCCCACCATCAACCAGATGTTGAGGCGATCCCGTTCGGGCGCCAGAAGGGGAACACCACTGGCCTGGATCGGGGCATCCAACAGGCCACGCAGTTGTTCCTTGAGGAAGCGAATCCCCTCCGCAGGATCGACCACCTCCTCATTCATCCGCTGTCGCAAGGCATCCAGCACCTGATCGGTGGCCTGGACGCCGGCATCAGCCCGGAGCAACAGGGTTTCGAGATCGTCGAGAACCTCCGGCGTCAGCGGATCATCACCGAGATTCTCCAGAAGGCTGGTGACAAACCCCTGACGGGTCTTTTCAAGGCCGCGGCGCAGCCGACCCAACCAATCGATTTCCTCAAGGGAAACCTGATCGACGCGACGGCCCTGGGCCGCAAGCACTTCGGCAGACCAGGTGAAATCCTGATCAAAGTCACCCAACTGCGGCTCTTCTGAGTCGACAGCTGGCGCAGGGGTGGGAGCCGGCGTGGGTGCAGGGGGAACCTCGAGAGCCCGTTCATCCAGATCCTGCTGACGCTGCTGGCGTTGAGCCGCGGCCTGCTCCAGCAGCGACAGTCCGGGGGCTGGCGCTGGAGTCGGCGTGGGATTTGGTGGCTGACTCGGGAGCGGGGACGGCGTTGGTAACGGTGCCGGTCCTGGAGTTGGGGTTGGTGAAGGTGTAGGCGCTGGTTCTGGACTGGGCGCAGGGGTGGGCTGGAGGGCCGCTTCGGCGACAGAGGCCGCGGCCTGTTGTTGAGCCTTCAGCCGGGCATAGGCCTCACGGGCCCAAATCAGAGCCTCATCCTCTTCCTCACTGGCTGCAGGAGCTGGAGTCGGCTCCGGCGCCGCTGAAACGGGGGCATCAGTCCCACCAGCCATCGGTTCCGGCGTCGGCGCGGGGGTGGGCGTCGGCTCCGGCGTCGGTGACTCCTCAGCCTGTCGTTCGAACCAGTTGAACACCATCAGGCCGATGCTTTCGATTGAGCGTCATGGAAGCGACGCAACACACCATTGATCATCCGGCGACCCTGCTCATCGCTGTAACGGTTGGCCAGCTCAACCGCCTCGTTGAACGCCACCGGAGCGGGAGTACGCAGGCTTTCCAGGTCAACGACAGCCAACCGGAGGATGTCTCGATCGATCCGCGGAAGCCGGGTCAGTCTCCAGCCCTCCATCACCTGATCCAACCGTTTGTCGATGCCCTCGCGCTGGGTGAGCACCTTCTGAACCCGCTCCATGGCGCCGCGGCGAATCTGCTCCTGGTCGCCAAGCAGCAACAGCCGAGGCAACTCAAGGCTGGCTGACAAACCATTCAGCACCTGTTCAGCGGAACTCAAAGAGGCGCGCAGATGGATGCGGACGGTGTCATGGGTTCCTGGTTCGCCCTGCTGTAGCTCGCTGTCCAGCAGAGACTGCTGTGCTTGATCGAGCTCGGCAGCACTGGCATCAAGCGACTCACGCCAGTGCTGGGTGAGGGTGTCGAGGGCTTGGTCCAGGATCGAATCAAGGGCCAGATCAGCAACTGAGGCTGACTTCTGTTCCGGCACTTGACCAAGCACCAGCAAGGCCAGCTCGCGTGTAAGGGATCGTGTGGCCATGACTCAGCTGGAAGGAGATGCAGAAGCCCGTAACTGGGCCATGAGGCTGGAGAAACTCCGATTCACTGGAGCTTCACGATCATCGGGGTTGACGATGCCGGCCGAAATGATCGTTCGGAACGCTTCTTCAACGCTGATCTCAAGCTCTCGGACGGATCCAGCTGGAACAAGGGTGTACCAACCGGTGGTGGGATTCGGAGCGGTGGGAATGAACACACTCAACAGAGGCTCCTTCAGATCGGATTGCAGGGAAGGCCCCACCTCCCCGGTGACAAAACCAACGCTGAACAATCCCTCCCGTGGGTACTCAACGAGAACAACACGACGGAAGCGAGAGGAGTTGTCGCGGAAAAAGGTCTCAAGCAGCTGCTTCAGCGTCTTGTAGACCGATCCAGCCAGGGGAATCCGGCTCAAGGTGCCTTCACCGAACTCCAACAGCCAGCGACCCACGATGTTTCGGGCCATCAGGCCGATCAGAAGGATGCCCATCAGAGGCACCGTGAGACCGAGAGCCAGATTGATCAGATCCTGAAGCAGTGGATTCAGGGTGATGAACGGATTGAATTGCTTCGGTATCGAGGTCAGAAACGCAAGAACAAAGCGACTGACGATCGTTGACAGCCAAATTGTTGTCGCCAGCGGGATGACCACCAGCAACCCTGCAATCAGGTCGTTTTTCAGATCCTGCCGAAGCCTTGCGGACAGCGGCAGATCAGGTCTGGGATTGGACTGGACCAAGGAGCTACTGCGCCCAGCTTTGAGTGAAGTCTGACCAACCTAACCAGCGGTCAGAGCACTGCCGTGAACGCAAGGAGCGCAAACGCAATCGCAAGAACCACAGCCGTGATGGTTCCACCGATGAACCGCTGCTGGGATTCACGGGCCTGGCCGGTCTCAACGGTCTTGAGTTGGGCTTCCATCTGGGCGATCTGATCGTCAACCATCTTTTGTGCCGCCCGCAACTTGTCGTCCTCGGTGGCATCGGCAGCGAGTTGACCGGCCTGGGCCAGCTGCTCACCAAGGGAGGTGACTTGCGCTGCATCGGCTCGGAAGGCTCGAGCATCCTTCAGCGCTTCGCGGCCCTGATCCAGATTGCGCTGACGGGCCACGTCACCCGCACCCCCATCCAGGGAAATGGGCACGGCAATCACCATGCCGAGGGCCAACAGCGCTGAAAGGACGGCGATCAGCAGACGCAAAGGAGTGCGCTGCTGATGGGGGTGATCCAGCCGTGATCCGATCAGGCAGATCAACAAACCGGCAAATCCCAGAGGAGCAAGGGCCACCAGCGGTCCGGTGACCTGCGGGCGTGGAGCATCCGCACCCCAGTCGACACCGACAAGAACAGCCAGCATCTGCAGGACGAGGATCACCACGAGGGTCAAACCAAGCCAGCGCAGCAAGGGAGCAAGCCGTCCTGTCTCAGTGCCGGTCACAGAGAAGATGCTGATAAGCGCCCAACCTTAAGGTCGATGCAAGGGCATGTCACCGATCAGCAAACTCGTTTAAGCGAGGCTCTGAAGCGCCGCGCCGCTGAGGAAGGGTTCAATCCCGTTGGCATTGCCAGAATCCCGGGAAGTCCTCGGCTGCAGCTGCGCACCAAAGCTCTGCAGCGCTGGTTAGACCATGGTCATCAAGCTGACATGGCCTGGATGGCCGCCCCCCGTCGGCGAGACCCCAGGCTGCTGTTGGACGGAGCCAAGAGCCTTCTCGCCGTTGGCCTCAACTATTACGTCGACGCTGAATCCTCCCCCGGCTCCCTCAAAGTCGCCCGCTACGGCTGGGGGCGTGACTATCACCGGGTTGTGGATCAACGGCTGCGACGGATCGGTCGCTGGCTTTCGGAACAACGGCCCGACTGCGGTTGGCGCGCCTGTGTTGACGCCACACCGCTGCTGGACAAGGCCTGGGCTGAGGAAGCCGGCCTGGGCTGGATCGGCAAGCACAGCAACCTGATTCACCCCGAACGGGGCTCCTGGATGGTGATCGGCCATCTGCTGACAACGGAGCCCTTGAATGCCGACCCACCAGCCCGCAGCCTCTGTGGACGCTGCAGCGCCTGCATCGATGCCTGCCCCACGCATGCGATCCGTGAACCTTTTGTGGTGGATGCAAGACGTTGCCTGGCCTTTCACACGATCGAAAACCGTGGGGACGACTTACCGGAAAACATTCGCGCCGCCCTTGGACCGTGGGTGGCGGGCTGTGACATCTGCCAGGACGTCTGCCCCTGGAACCACCGAAGCCTGCCCCAAAGCAGTGATCCCGAGGTGCAGCCACGCCCATGGCTGCTGAATCTGCAGAAGGAGCAGATCCAGAGCTGGGACGACAGCGTCTGGGACCAAAACCTGCGGGGATCGGCGTTGCGACGGATCAAACCCTGGATGTGGCGTCGCAACGCCGCTGCAGCACAACCGGATCCCACACCTACGCTTTAGCGACTCCACCCTCGCTCCAGTGCTGCGTCGAATTGGCTTGCGTCGAACGCTGGCGGCTGCACTGGTCGTTCTGGGGGGTTGGTTCGGCGCCCCAGCAGCCAACGCCCTGATCCCCTACGTCTATCTGCCCACCGAAGCGGAACTCAAGGGCTCATCAATCGGCATCGGTCGGACTGCTGCACAGCTGCTTCAGCTGGGGCAAGCCAAGGACGCAGCACGACTGGCGGCTCTGGCGGTGCGGCTCAACCCCAATGACGAACGGTTCTGGTCGATCCTTGCGGAGGCTCAACTGCGCAACAACGACCTCAAGGACGCAAGCCGATCTCTGGCCCGGGCCAAGCAGCTGAATCCTGAAAAAGCCGGCCTGTGGTTCGCCGAAGCAGCGATCGCCCTGCGGGCGGAGCGACCGGACGATGCCGTTCCCTTGATTACCCGCGGACTCCAATTAGATCCGAACAACGCTTCGGCCTATTTCGACCTCGGCAACGCCAGGATCATGCAGGGCGAACTCCCTCTGGCCCTGAAGTCGTTCGAACAAGCCACGGCCCTGAAGCCGGAGTTCTGGGAAGCCCTGAACAACCAGGCCCTGGTGCTTTTTGAGATGGGCCAGCGGCAGGAAGCCGTGCGGCGTTGGCGCCGGGTGTTGAAGCTGGAGTCCAACGCAGAACCGATGCTGGCCCTGGCCGCAGCGCTGCATCAACAGGGTGAGAAGACCGAGGCGATCCAGCTGGCATCCACAGCATTGGCCAAGAACCCCAACTACGTTCTGCCCCTGCATCAAGCCGAACAGCTTTGGGGTGTGCGCATCCGTGAAGCGACGGCAGAATTGCTGAGCGAGCCGCAGCTCACCAACAGCGTGGAGCGAGCCCAAGCCAACGCAACGTGGAAGAAAAGCCAGTGATCATCTGTAGGCTGAGCGCCTTCCGGTCGGAGAGCGACAGACCGAATGGCTGAGGAGCGCGTTGAACCGATCGCCCTGCATCAGGAGATGCAGCGCTCCTATCTCGAATACGCGATGAGCGTGATCGTGGGTCGGGCGTTGCCCGATGCCCGTGATGGTCTCAAACCCGTCCAGCGGCGGATTCTGTACGCCATGCAGGAACTGGGGCTCACCCCAGACCGCCCCTATCGGAAATGCGCGAGGGTTGTCGGTGACGTCCTCGGCAAATACCACCCCCACGGTGATCAGGCCGTTTACGACGCCTTGGTGCGGCTTGTTCAGAGCTTCTCCAGCCGTCATCCACTGCTCGACGGCCATGGCAATTTCGGCTCGGTGGACGACGACCCACCGGCGGCCATGCGGTACACCGAAACCCGCCTGGCGCCGATCTCTCACCAGGCGATGCTGGAGGAGATCGGTGAGGACACGGTTGATTTCGCACCGAACTTCGATGGGTCCCAACAGGAACCCACCGTTCTTCCGGCTCAGCTTCCCTTCCTGCTGCTGAACGGCTGCTCCGGCATCGCCGTTGGCATGGCCACCAGCATTCCTCCGCACAACCTCGGAGAGGTGGTGGATGGCCTGATCGCCCTGATCCGCAAGCCGGAGCTGAGTGACGAAAAACTGCTGGAGCTGATCCCAGGGCCCGACTTCCCCACAGGCGGTGAAGTGCTGATCAGCTCAGGCCTGCGGGACACCTACCTGCATGGACGCGGCAGCATCCCGATGCGTGGCGTGGCCCACACCGAAGAGGTGCAACCGGGCAAAGGGCGCCACAAACGCAATGCCGTGGTCGTCACCGAACTGCCGTACCAGCTCAGCAAGGCCGGCTGGATCGAAAAACTGGCGGAGTCCGTCAACGACGGAAAAATCGGCGGAATTGCAGACATCCGCGATGAAAGCGATCGCGAAGGCATGCGTGTGGTGGTGGAGCTGCGTCGCGATGCAGATCCCGAGAAGGTGCTGAAGGATCTGCAACGGCGAACGGCACTGCAGAGCAATTTCGGAGCCATCCTTCTCGCCTTGGTGGATGGACAACCCCAGCAACTGTCGCTGCGCCAACTGCTGCAGACCTTCCTCGATTTCAGGGAACTGACCCTGATCCGGCGCACCAGCCATGCCCTGCGCAAGACCGAAGACCGGCTTGAGGTGGTGGAAGGACTGATCACAGCCCTGAACAGTCTTCAGGCTGTGATCGCCATGATTCAGGAGGCGAATGACGCCGCCTCAGCCCGCGCCAGCCTGATGGTGCGTCTCGACCTCAGCGAACGGCAGGCGGATGCGGTGTTGGCCATGCCCCTGAGGCGCCTGACCGGACTCGAGCAGGAAAGCCTGCGCCAGGAGCTGGATGAGCTTCGAGCGGAACGTCAACGCCTGAAGTTGCTCCTGGACAACCGGGATCAGCTGCTGGACGCGATGGTGACAGAGCTCAAGGCGTTGAAAAAACGCTTCAGCACTCCGCGGCGAACCCGCCTGGTGGAGGGCGGTGATGCCCTGATGGCCGAACGGGCAGCCAGCCAACGGCCGAACACAGAACTGCTGCGTCAGCAGGCCCTGGCTGCGCTGCCCGGAGATGGACGGGTGCTGATCCAGGCCGATGGCCAAGTGAAGATCGTCACCCCCCAGGTGCTGGGCCGACTGCACCTCAATGATCCATGCCCCATTGGTGATGCACCATCTCCGGCACGGGTGATCCTTCCGATCGAGCCACCACCACGACTGTTGGCGGTGAGTGCGGGGGGACGCATCGCCCAGGTGCGCTGGGAATTTGCTGGACAGCAACCCGGCCCGATTGACCGATTCCTGCCCACGGGACTCGACGGGGACCCCATCGTTTCGCTGCTGTCGCTGCCCAGCCAGAACATCGACGACCTGAGTCTGGGCTTGCTCAGCAGCGATGGACGCTTCAAGCGGCTCCCCCTCAGCGAAGTGGTGGACCTTTCCGGTCGGGCCACCAGCGTTCTCAAGTTGAAAGAGGGAGTCGAGCTCAACAGTGCAGTGATCTGCCGCGATCAAGGAACGCTGATGCTGATCAGCGACATCGGTCGCCTTCTACGACTGCGAGTTACTGAAGATTCACTTCCGTTGATGGGTCGATTGGCACAGGGACCCATGACCATGCGATTGCTCCCCGGGGAACAGATCGTTGGAGCCGTCTGCACGGAACAGACCCCACTGATGCTGATCACCAGGCAGGGAGTAATCATGCGAATCGACTGCTCAGGCCTGCGCTACAACCAGCGAGGCGATCTCGGCAGCATGGCGGTGCAGATTGATGCGGAATCTGATCGTCTGGTGGGCATCAGCACCGGACCAGGTCTTGTGGGTGTGCGTACCAGCAAGGATCGTCACGGGCGCCTAGATGCGGACAACATCAACGTCTCAAAACCCGGAGACAAACCCACGGAACAGGCGTCTCTTCAAAAGGGAGAGACCATCGTTGATGTGATCAACGTCATTCAACCGAATCCCTAAGCCCCGATCAGGAGCGGCAATTCTGCTCCAACCACTGGAAATAATCTTCGTCGATTCCACCGGTCACATAGTGACCATCAAAACAAGACATCTCGAGATCCTTGATCTCAGTGTTCTCAACAATGCTTTCCAGCAGATTCTCAACGGTCTGATACACAACATGATCAGCCCCAAGAACATCTGAGATCTGCTCACTTGTTCGGCCGTGGGCAAGGAGCTCAGCCCGGGTTGGCATGTTGATCCCATAAACATTGGGATAGCGAACCGGGGGAGCAGCCGACGTGAACGTCACCTTGTTGGCACCAGCGCTGCGCGCCATCTGAACAATCTCGCGGGACGTTGTGCCACGAACAATCGAATCGTCCACAATCAAGACATTCTTTCCGACAAATTCAGTACCAAGAGCGTTGAGTTTCTGCCGAACTGATTTCTTGCGTTCCGCTTGACCCGGCATAATGAAGGTGCGACCGACATAACGGTTCTTGTAGAAACCTTCGCGATAATCAAGGCCCAATTGCTTGGCCACCTGCATCGCAGAAGGCCTTGCTGAATCAGGAATCGGCATCACAACATCGATATCACCAGCCGGCAACGTTTCGGCAATGGTTTGAGCCAGGCGATCACCCATGCGCAGCCGGGACTCATACACCGAAATGCCGTTCATGACGGAATCCGGCCGCGCCAAATACACGTACTCAAATGCGCAGGGAATCAATCGTGGAGATTCCGCACACTGACGCTGGTGCAAGTTCGAATCAACGTCAATGAACACTGCTTCTCCAGGGTCAACATCACGAACGATCTCGTAACCGCTGTTTTCAATCACCAGGGATTCACTGGCGACAATCCACTCCTCACGACCTTGGTCAGACAACCGCCTGCCGAGAATCAGGGGACGAATTCCGTAGGGATCCCGGAAGGCCAGCATTCCGTGGCCCGCAATCAAAGCGATCGCCGCATAGGAGCCCTGAACGCGGTGATGGAGTGACGCCACCGCATCAAACAACTGATCCGGTGTCAGATCACGACCTGTGAGTTGGGATTGAATCTCCGTGGCCAACACATTGACCAGCATCTCCGTATCGCTGGTGGAATTGGTGTGACGACGATCAATCTTGAACAGATCCTGCTCAAGCTGAAGGGTGTTTGTGAGATTGCCGTTGTGAACGAAAGTGATGCCATAGGGGGCATTCACATAGAACGGCTGAACTTCCTCTTCTGACGCAGCAGCTCCACGGGTGGCATAACGAACGTGACCGATCCCGGCATTGCCCAGCAGCTTTCGCATGTCTCTTGTGCGAAAGGCTTCACGCACACGTCCCCTTTGTTTGTGCACATGGAAGGTGTGATTGTCCATCGTGACAATCCCTGCCGAGTCCTGACCACGGTGCTGAAGCAGAAGCAGATTGTCGTAGATCTGTTGGTTGACTGAGTCAACACAGAACATTCCGATAATGCCGCACATGATGAATCCGAAGTCAGAGAGATAAGGAAGAGAAACGACCGTCAGGCAACGCCTGACTCAATCACTCCGAATGCATCCGTCGGGGCAACGCATCACGGAAAACAGCAGCACAGCGTTGCACCTCAAGATCAAGCTGAACGGCTGATTCGGATCGGATCACCAATCGAGGCTCCGCAGTCACGCTGCCCAGCTGGGTGACGCAAAGCTCTGGCTTGGATCCGATCAACTGCTCCCATGCAGGGAGGGATGCTGCATTCACCGACACAATCACCCGGCTGCCACCTTCGGCGAACAGAACCCGCTCCAGGCGCGCTGAGCCTGTGGACAAGGTCACGCTGATGCCCAGATCAGAAGCGATGCAGGATTCGGCCAACGCCACGGCCAAGCCGCCATCACTGCAATCGTGGGCCGAGGCCAACAAACCTTGAGCAATGGCCTCACGCACCAAATGCCCCACCGCTGCTTCGAGGGCAAGATCGGGCTTGGGCGGTCGTCCGGCCAAGGAGCCAAGGGTCTGCTGCTGATAGGCACTGCCGGCCAAACCAAGGCTGGGATCGGCACCATCCTCCGGGGGGACACCGATGAGGAAGATCGCATCGCCGGGCTGTTGCCAGGCCAAGCCAGTCACACGGCTGATGTCATCCACACCACCAACCATCCCGATCACCGGCGTGGGGTGGATCGGTTGCATCGTGCCGTCGTCCTGTTTGGTCTCGTTGTAGAGCGAGACATTGCCTCCAGTGACGGGAGTGTTGAGGGCACGGCAGGCATCGGAGATCCCGCGGCAGGCCATGGCCAGCTGCCAGAAGCCCTTGGGTGTTTCCGGTGACGGGAAATTGAGGTTGTCGGTTACCGCCAGGGGCTCCGCCCCCACACAACTCAGGTTGCGTGCCGCTTCTGCAACGGCCGCCTGAGCGCCGCGTTCGGGATCCAGGGCAACCCAACGGTTGGGGCAGTCCACCGTGGCAGCAACACCACGATTGGATGCGGCCATGGATCCATCGCCTTGCTGAGGTCTCAACCGCACCACGGCGGCATCAGCGGCTCCAGACGAGACCACCGTGTTGGCCAGCACCTGCTGGTCGTACTGACGGTGAACCCACTGCTTGCTCGCAATGGTGGGGTCATCCAGAAGCTGAAGCAGCGCTGCCGCTGCATCACTCAGCTCCGGAAGCTCCTGCTCGGTCCAGCTCCAGAGCTCCTGAAGGTCTGCCGGGGGCTCCTGCAACAGGGCATGTTTTTCGATTGGAGTGTCATCGGCAAGAGCCGTGGCCGGCACCTCAGCGGCGACGGCACCGTGATGCAACACCCGCACAATCGGTTCCTGGAGGACCTTGCCCACAACCGCCGCCTGCAGGCCCCAGCGACGGAAGCGCTGCATTAAGGCGTCCTCCCGGCCGGCCTTCACCACGAACAACATCCGTTCCTGGGATTCCGACAACAGGAACTCGTAAGCCGTCATCCCGGTTTCACGGGCCGGAACACGGTCCAGATCCAGTTCCACCCCCAGGCCCCCTTTGGCAGCCATTTCCGAACAGCTGCAGGTGAGACCAGCGGCGCCCATGTCCTGAGCAGCCACCACATCACCACTGGCGAAGGCCTCAAGGCAGGCTTCGATCAGCCCTTTCTCCAAAAACGGATCGCCCACTTGCACAGCGGGGCGATCATCCAAGGAATCGGTACTGAGCTCAGCACTGGCAAAGCTGGCTCCCCCCATACCGTCCCGACCGGTAGTGCTGCCCACGTACACCACAGGATTGCCGACGCCGATCGCACCGGATTTGACGATCTCCTCGGTCTCCATCAGGCCAAGGGCCATGGCATTCACCAGCGGATTGCCGGAATAGGAAGGATCAAAAGCCACCTCGCCACCCACCGTCGGCACCCCAACGCAGTTGCCGTAATGGGCAATGCCGGCCACAACGCCTTCCATCAGGCCAACGTTGGCGGGATCCTCAAGTGGGCCGAAGCGCAGAGCGTTCAGCAGCGCGATCGGACGGGCCCCCATCGTGAAGATGTCACGCAGGATGCCGCCCACCCCTGTGGCCGCCCCCTGAAAGGGTTCGACGGCGGAGGGGTGGTTGTGGCTTTCGATCTTGAAGGCCAACCGGTGGCCCCCACCGAGATCCACCACACCAGCGTTTTCGCCGGGTCCAACAAGGATGCGTGGTCCCTCCGTGGGGAAACCACTCAGCAGAGGCCGGGAATTGCGATAACAGCAGTGTTCGGACCACATCACCCCGAACATGCCCAGTTCGGCTCGATTCGGCTCGCGGCCGAGACGCCGACAGATCTCATCCCAGTCAGTGGGCTTGAGCCCTTCCTGCTTCAGGGCTGCAGCTATGTCGTACGCAGGGGAGGAAACCACGAATCGCGGAGCACCTCCCCCCAGTGTTGCCGACCGCCTGTCAGACCCAGGGATCTTCGTCCTCGCGGCGGCGACGAGAGGGGGGCTCATCCCAGCTTTCGTCGTCCCAGACTTCAGGTCCAGACACCTCTCTTGGTTGATCCTCGTCGTCGGATCTGAAGCGCACGCTTTCCGATCGCAACTCATCGATGGGCGAGTCGTCCAACCAACCCTCCAGGCGATCGCTGGCCCGATCACCCATGGAACGCAACTGGTCCCGCCAGTGTTGGGTGCGTTGGAGCAGATCGTGCCGAACGCTGGCGCGGGCCATAGGCAGATCGTCCAATCCCATCAGGCCGGTTTGGATCTGACCCGGTTGTTGATCAAGGATGCGATCGGGAGCCAAACGCCATCGGGAACTCCCCGGCAACCGCGGGTCGCTGCGGGCGATCAGGTAGTGAAGAATCGCGCCATCGGCAGGTCGAAAATCAAGGTCCACAACGCTGCCGATCCGCTCACCGTCACGATCCAGCAAGGCTGCATCCATCAGCGTGGGCAAGCGCTCCAGAGTCACCTGATCGGTGACCGCCGGCTCGCCACGCACAAACACCTGTTGATCGCTCAAACCACAACACTGGTTCAAACGCCAGACATCCCGTGACATGCGCAGGGCTGATGGACGGCTGACCCAGCCCAGAAGACGATGCACCGGCGGATGCATCCAGGCCATGACCCCAGGCCCGTGATCCAGACCCAGATCACAACGAACCGTATGACTCAGAAGATCACTGAGGAGCAGCTGATCCGGTAGCGACACATCAGGAACGAATCTGAACAGGCATCACCAGATAGGTGAAGGCTTCGGACGCTTCCTCGGAACGGAGCACAGCCGGCGTGGTGGGCGCGTTGCAGTGCAGAACAATCCGATCAGAGCCCATGGCTTTCAGGCCATCCAGCAGATAGCGAACATTGAAGGCGATCTGCATGGCGTCACCCTCCAAATTGGAGGGAAGCGATTCAGAGCCACTGCCCACATCCTGCGCATCGGCACTGATCTGAACAACACCGTCCTCGGGCTGACTGCTGAATTTCACAACATTGTTGTGTTGATCAGCGAGAACAGCAATCCGCTCCAAAGCAGCGATCAGGGCGCGACGGTCCATTCCAAAGGTGCGGGTGAAACCGTCGGGGATCAGCTGGCCGTAATTGGGATAGGTGCCTTCCAAGGTGCGGCTGGTGACCATTTGATCGGCCGCAAGAAACACCACCTGGCCGCGATCACAGAACAAACTGACCGGTTCATCGGACCGCCAAGACGCCATCAGCCGCTCCACCTCCCGAAGTGAGCGCGATGGAAGAGTCACGGCGAACCCCTCGTCGTCCACCGCATCGGTCACGGCCGCATCCTGCAGGGCATCCTCAACATTGAGCACGGCAAGGCGGTGACCATCGGTGGCAGCCGCTTCCAGAGCTCGCTGGTTGAATTTGAGATGCACGCCGGTGAGCAGTTGCTTCGCTTCATCAGCACTGCTGGCAAACAGAGTGCCTTTGAGGGCCTGCACCAACCGTTCAGGTTGCAGCTTGAGCGTCATGCCGCTCTCCACCATCGGAAGATCGGGATAGTCGTCAGCGCTCATGCCGCGCATCTGGTAGCTACCGCTGAGGCTGGTGAGCTGAACCTGCTCACCAGAATCGTCTACGGCGAGGGTGACCGGAGAATCGCTGGACAAGCGCGACACGATCTCTCCCAGCAGCCGGGCCGGCAGTGTGATGGCGCCGCTGGTTTCCACACTGGCGGCGAGGGACGTCTGAATTCCCAGGCTTAGGTCAAAACCGGTCAGGCTGAGGCGGTTGCTGCCGGCATCGGCGGTGAGCAAGACATTGGCCAAAACCGGGTGCGTGGGGCGTGTGGCGACTGCACGGCTCACCAATTGCAGAGCGCTATTCAGTTCGGACTGTGAACAGACCACCTTCATCGTCCTGAAGACCTGAGCGCGCTGAGGTGTCCCACGGTTTCACAGGCTGAGGGGAAGTGCAATGGCCAACGGTTCGGGAGCCTCTGTTCGGCTGTTTGGTTCTTATGGATTTAAAAAATAAAAAACAAAAATAGTCGTCGTAGGGCCTGGGGAAAAGGGGAAAAGGAGCTCAG